>CAVPQB010000006.1:0-820580 GCA_963707505.1 uncultured Gemmatimonadales bacterium | reverse complement strand
ATGTTTGGTACCTTAACAAGTACGTATTGCTGCCAGAAGCGGCTATGGTTTACGGAGGAATATCAGGCACAAATTCTCGCGGCCCAGGCACTGAAGCGCATGATCACGCCGGAGGATGTTGCACGACTCGTCTTATTTCTGGCGTCTGACGATAGTGCTGCGATTACCAGTCAAAGCTATGTGATCGATGGTGGCTGGATCTAGTTGCGGAACTTGAATTGAGGTTGCATCCATCCCAACAGTCGCAATCCCATCGGTACCTTCCGGAGTTGCTCTCCAACAGCGAAACTTAGATGTCATGTTTAGCAAGATCCTGACAGCCAGCGTCCCGGTCAACGGCAACCTGCGGAAACTCCGGGTTCAGGGCAATCCTGCCGGGCGCACCGTGATCCAGGTCGACGGACTCACCGTGTACAACAAGTGGCCTCTTGTGCAGAAGAGGGTCATCGACTTCAACGTGGTTCCTGGCAAGCCCGCGAAAATCCGTTGGTATCAGTCCCCCTCACGCCAGATCGAGTGGGACGTGACCGTCGACGGACAGACGACCAAACTCGCGCCCGTGCCCGATACGCTGGAACAAGCAAAGGCGAAAAAGGCACTTCAAGTACGCGGCAGCGGGGTGTTTCTACTCGTCGTCGCGGCGGGCTTCTTCTGGATGAATCAACACACACTTGCCGTATCGGGCGAGTACTATCCAAAGTCGTTGGCTTTGATCCCGGTCTTCGTTCTTTGCGGAATTTCGAACCTTCTTTATCCTCTAGTGGATTTGACGAGCAAGAATCGAACCTCGCAATGGGTTGGGGGAGCGCTAGGACTGGCCAGCCTTGCTTTCGGGTTTACCTTCTTCACGCACTGGTTTCTGGAAACGTTCGGGAAATAACGTCGGGCCGCACACCTTTCAATCTCTGAATCAATCGACTCTGAAAAATCAAGCCCGGCGTTCGCCAAGTAGCGAGCCGCCGGGACTTGAAAATAGCCTTCTACGAGTCTGCCCTGTCTTAGAACACGAAGCGCAAAGCGAACTGCATAAAGCGCGGGGTGGTCAATGTACCGAGATACTTGCCGAACTGCGTCGGATCGTCCGACAGCGTAGGCTGAGCTCCGCGGACATCGTAGCGCACCGAATTGGTCGCGTTGAACGATTGCCAGCTGAACTCCAATCGTCGTTGGGCGCCAAGCGAGAAGTCCTTACTCACACCCGTGTCAATGTTGAACATGCCATCGCCGATCACGTTGTTGCGGACGCCTGATTCTCCCGGCCACTCTGGGCGGAAGGCCGCCTCTGCGGCGGAGGGATCGGCAAAGATGTCCGGTCCAATCCCCGCGCCGTTCACAATCGCATTCTTGGGGTTGGAAGCCTTGGGAGCGGGTCCATTCGGCATCGCGTCGCCTTCGATATTCCAGTTCGTCGACCAGGTGAATCCGTTATCGATGGTGATCGGGTAACCGGTGGTCCACCGGAATATGCCGGACACATTCCAACCTCCAACCAAAGCGTTGAGCAGGGGATGAGCGTTCCCCAGAAATCTCTGACCTTTGCCAAACGGCAGCTTGTAAACAAGATTCGCGTTGATTTGATGGAAAGCGTTGAAGTCCGAAAGGCCGCGCAGAGAAAGAGGGTCCCAAGAATTGATGACAATCCCGCCACCATTCAAATCGTTCCCCGTCCCCCCAGTTCCTTCATAGGGCCCAACTCGTTCACGCTGCCGACGCTTCGTCGAGTGATTTCGAAAACGTATAGTTGAATTGTCCCGTCAAGTTCGAGAACCGAACGCTGTACGTGACCTGCAGGGCGTTGTAATCGGATGTGCCGATGTTACGCCACGAGTAGAGCGAACTGAACTGGTCGTGGAAAAACGTGTAAGGACCGAATTTGCTGTTCGGCAGTGCAGGACTCCAATCCGGTGATGGACGCCGGCAAATCCATCTCGAACAGCGAGAAGGTTTCGTTGTGCGGAAAGCAATTCCACATTTGGTAAATGTTTTGAGTCGCGGTCGGATTCGAGACCGCGCCGGTTGCACAATTGAGTTGATTGGTGGCAAGTTGGCCGTTGACTCCAGCGCCTGCCCAACCCGGAAAGACGTTCTCGAAAAACGGTATGGGCTGAATCTGGCTGACGTTCGTTCCGGCGGCAGCGGCCTTCGAGAGCAAGGTAGCAGCCTGGAAATACTTCGTGCTACTAGCCGGATCGGTCAGGTTGGTTGGCATGGCCAGATCGACTTGCATGGGCAGACGTCGAGCTACGCTGCCTACATAAGCGACCTGAAGCGAGGAGCGGAGTTGAACTGGCGAGACAGAGAGAAATTGAAGACATGCGAGTAAGGCGTCTTCATGTTCTGATCCAACCCCCAGTTGATGGCGAACGTAGTGTTGCCCGGCGTGTATGGAAAACCACCAGCTGGCGCGGGTCCGAACAAGCAGCCCGGATCGTTGATCGACGCGCACGGCGCAGGCAAGCAAGACGCGCCGGCGGTTCCGGGAGTCAGGCAAGTAAAGCGTGGCGCGTTCGCAGGCGACACGACGCCAGCGGGGTTCCCGAGAATTGTTGAAAGTCCGAAGGAGCCATTCTGATCAAAACTGTTCACGATCGGAATTCCGAAATGATCGTACATAAGGCTGTAGCCGCCTCGAACCGAGAACTCGTCCCTTTTTCCGAGAATCTTTGAAGCCCACCCATCGCCGGTGTCTGGCGACCAAGCCACGGCAATTCTTGGCGAGAAGTTTTTGCGGTCCCAATTCCAAAGACCCGGGCCATGATTCTTGGGACCACCGAGAACGAACGAAAGCTCTCCTGCATTGTTGGCCGGCTGACCTGCAGCGGCCAGCGCGCCCGTATCATTGAACCAATCTGCGGCATTTTGTTTAGTGCACCCTCCTCCACCAGCCTCGATGCAAGGGGCGACTTGGTACCCGTTCGTTTCGTAAGGAGGAGCTTCGAGCACCCAACGAAGTCCGTACGTAACCGTTAAATGGTGCGTCACACGCCACGTATCCTGGCCAAAGAACTCGTAGTTGTTAATGGCGTATCGGCGATTGATGGGAGTACCTTGCGCCAGCGCAGACCCATCTCGCGCGAAGTTGTAGTGCCCGTCGCCCTCGGGAAAAATACCCATGACGATCGTGGCCGCGCTGTCATAGTTCGGACCGAAGCTACCATCTACCGCCGGGTAGCCATTATTGAACGGGTCTAGAGGGCTGGAAGTGCCGGCGATTCCTCCGGTATTGAGATAGACGGCGTTAGTTCGCACGTCGGAGAAGGAATTGGAGAAGCTGGTGTGATCGTTCCGAATAAAAAAGAGGTCGGTACCAAACTGAAAGGTGTGTTTTTCTCGTGTCCAGTTCACGTCGTCCGTGAACTGGTGGTTGGGTACAAAGGCGATGGTGGATCGCGTAAAAGGCACGATGCTGGTTATGCCGTCGAGCAGGACAGCAGGATTTTGAGACACTCCCGCGGTTTGACCTCCTTGCCGGACGAATCCCCAATGAAAATTGTTGATCAATCGGGGAGTCAGAATTGAAGTGAGTCCGACGGTAACGCCCTTGCTATCGTCCAGGATGGTCGACTGTGCGATCTGTCCGGGGAACTCCTGCAAACCCGGAATCTTGAAGTTTTGCGTCTCTCCGCGCGCGAACAGGCTTTCTGATCCGTTGGACGTAATGTGAAAATCCAAACGCGTAATGTAAGTGTTGTAAGTGGAGTCCGCGTTCGAAGAAAATCGGTAGCCAAGTGTATTGGAACCGTCACCAGCGCTCTCGTTTGATCCAGGGTACTGGTTCAGGATATTAAGGACAGCTGGGTTGACGCCAATTGCCTCCGGATCCATCGCTTTGATCTGATCCGGTCCGAGCGCATAGTAGCCCGGCTGCACGCCGCTGACTCCGTTGACTGTTCCGCCCGGGCAATCCGCGGTGTCGAGGCTGCCGTCCGTTCCGCGCGCAGAGATAAACGAGATTTCCGGCGCGCAAAGACGCACTGGGTACGGTGCGCAGCACGCTGGTACCTTGAGCATCGCGGCGGCCTTCATAATTGGCGAAGAAGAACATCCGGTTCTTCAAGATCGGTCCTCCGACCCTGGCGCCGAACACGTTGCGCAACAGCTTCGGCGCCTTGTTCGATCGCCGCTGCTGAACTGCGAATTTTCAAGAAGGGATCGTTGGCGCTGAAAATCGTGTTCCGGTTGTACTCGTAAGCCGAGCCGTGAAAGAGTTGGTGCCACTCTTGGTGACCAACGCAACCTGCGCACCGCTGGAGTATCCAGAATCAGCGTTCGAGTTGGCGGTGGTGACCCTGATTCCTCAACCGAGTCCGGGCGGCATATTCAACACGCTGCGTAAAGGCGTAGCCACTGTTCTCGTCGTTGACGCCAATCCCGTCGAGGGTGACGTTGGATTGGTCGCTGCGCATGCCATTGACTGCGCCGCTTCGGTGTCCGGTATCCATTGAGTTGATTGC
The DNA here is from genome assembly GCA_963707505.1 of uncultured Gemmatimonadales bacterium. Taxonomy (GTDB): domain Bacteria; phylum Gemmatimonadota; class Gemmatimonadetes; order Gemmatimonadales; family Gemmatimonadaceae; genus Fen-1247. The sequence continues at coordinate 816,126 of CAVPQB010000006.1, read as the reverse complement.
CGAGGTATGCGACACCGGGCTGCAGGCTCAGCAACTGGACGACGTTGCGGATCGGCGATCGGGAATTGCGCAATCTGGGTTTCCTCGATCGTGTTGCCCAGCGAGGCGTCGGTGCGATTGATGAGCGGGGCCTGGCCTTCGACCGTCACCATAGTCGCCATGCCGGCCACTCGAAACTTGATGTTCATGCGTGGAGGGCGTCTTGACACCAGGTTCACCTTGGGCGCCAAGTAGGTGCAAAGCCGCTCGCGGATGGCTTCCACCCGTATGTACTCGGGCGGCACATCGCAGGAATTGATACAGGCCCGACGCGTTGCTGGTGGTCGTTCGCTGCAAGCCGGTACGCCGTATCGGTCAACATGATCCTTGCGCCATCGACGCTGGCTCCCGACGGATCGGTGACGCTGCCATTCGAGCTGGCTCGTGGATTGCGCCGTCGCCACGAAGCGCCAACAGCACGAATCGCTGCAGAGACATAACAACCGCGCGCTTTGCTGCCTGCACAAATCGAACGCCGGAGTTGGTACCACGGCTCGTATAGCGTGCTGCTCGCCTGCTGGCGGATTCGCGTCATCGACATTGCCTCCAGAACAAGGCGACAGGGTGCGAACACAGGGGCCTAAACCACCTGAATGGTTCTCTCCGCGTGTTGGCCTGTGCCTTTTTCGATTTTCGTGGCTGATCTTCGGGGTTAACCGAATACGACACTTCCGAGTGCCGCGGATTATAGCCCGAGATTGCACGATGTTCATGCGGAAAAGTTGATGATCGAGACGGCCATTTCTCGCTACGAACGAGAGGTAAACTGGCTCGGGCAGGGTTCGGGACGCCCGGATGCGTCTATTCATGGCATGGATCATCTCGAAGTTCTCCGCGACAAGATAAGCCGGCTCCGGATCGAAATCGCCCAGATTCGAGAACTGAACCAGCGATATCGATTGCGAGGCGGGAATCTGGCCGACGCCCAGGTTCGCCCACGGTCAGCGACATGAACGCCTGCAACAGATTCAGCAAGAGCTGAACCAACTGGCTCAACTGGGAACAAGGTCCTGTCAGTGGAAGAGCGGATGAGAACATCGCTCCCGATTGCACCTCGTCAAACAGGCCTCCTAGGCCCATCAGGCCGTCTGACGGTTCTGCCGCAATCGCAGGCCGGCAGCTCAAACAGACTCCAAATAACGAAAGCGCTCCAGACTCATGGTCATGGAGCGCTCGTTGATCAGTCCTCCCCCGAGAAACTGCTCATCACCAGACTACGACCAGCCCTGGCATTGCGGCAATGGCTCGAATGGGCGAAATCGGGATCAGAAGTAACTCCAAGATTCGGTACGAAACGGATCTTGCCCTCGGACCTGCCTCATCAGCCTCACGCAGCCTTTCGATCGATCGCGAGGCGGAGCTCATCGAGCAGCTCTCTTCTCAACCGTCTCTGAGTTCCCTTGCTGCCTCCTCGATTTGTTCGGCGTATTCATAGCCCTGCTTCGGCAGAAACCCCCAATTTCCCGAGTAACAAGCGGCATTTCCTCGATGATTTTGATCTCGGCCGGCGCGCGAGTGGAAAGGGCCGAAATCAATTTTCCAGTTCAGAGTCGCGAGCGGCCAGCGTGCTGTTGCTTTGGGCGGTCCGTCGCTCAAGACTGCGCACATAGAAGGCGATCAGGATAGACGTAAAGCCGTCAGCCCCAGCAAAAGCGCACTGGCCATCACGGTCTTTGAAATCGCCTCACGCGAGGCAACAGCTTGTCTTGCTGGAATGGAGTCAGGTTTTCACTCTCTGAAGAGGCAAGCGAATTTATGAGCGCGCGCGCGCGATCCATGTCAGCCCTTGCCTTCGTTTGTGTTGACCAGCACAAAGGCACGGTGGCGGTATCCCTTCCGCCGAAAGGTGATGGTTCGCTGCATCTCATCTTCTTTTGAGGAGGCCAGCGCTTCCAGTTGCGTCTCCAATGAGCGCTCTTGCTCCGGACGATCCCTCAGCACGGATCGTAGCCCCGCGAATCGAGATTCAATCCTGCTCTTCGCATCCGTGTACGGCTGCAAATACGATTCATCGCCAGTGAGGAGGTATCCACGCTGCCCAGTTTCCATGTCAGACAGAGTCCTGGGAAACTCCTGCGATGTTGGCTTGGGTCGCAGGACTCTGAAGAATGAGAGCGGTGCTTCTCTGAATCAGCCTCAAATGGCTGAGAGCGGAGTACGCATTCACAGCCATAAAGACGAGTAGCGCAAGGGCCGCGATTTGCAACGCAGCTTTCCGAATCATCTGATTGTGCCGTCCTTTGTTCTCGCGCAAGCGAGAACTCATCGTAGCGCAACTTCCCAAGGACATCGCACTGAATTGATGGGCCGGCCTGAAAACTTTCGCATGAAGCTTTGAAAACTGCGCCAGGCTGTCCCGGGCCGAGCCAGCCTTCCGGCCCGGCGGGAACTCCAGAACCCCAGGGCATCGATCGCCCTGTTTGGTTTAATCCAGGCACGTCGACGTGTGCGGTCTCCGTGGGCTGAGTTCCTCACAAGAAGTTCATCAGCGCCTCGGTTGTCTCTCTTAGGATTCTCTTCCAGCACCCAATGGCCCGTGTTCTTCAGAACGATTTCTGTTGCATTGGTGGCCACGATCTTGATTTGCAGTCCGAGGATCTCTCCATTGGCCTTCTCGCCGCCGATGGCGAGCACTGGCATCGTCAATTTGGTTTTGGAGAGTTCTTCAAAATCATTCGCAGCCTGAATGAAGGACACAAAATATTGCCAGCCTGCCCGCATGCGGCCGGGACGAGCGTACATCGCCGTATATGCCACTCGATCGGCTTCAGGAATAGAGTGCGATTTGTCGGCGGCAAAGTCATTCCAATAGTGCTCGAAGTAGGTGCGCTCGCGCCCTTCACCAAGGCTTCTGGCGTGGGACCGTTGAACCGGAAGTGCCAGATCCCGGGATTGTTGTATACCTGCTCCCATCCCGCTACGCCGGGAAGGAATGCGTCCATGACAACGAGTTTCTCAGTTTCCTCTGGATACTGTGCGGCGTAGGCATAAGCGACCATCAGCCCGATATCGTGGCCGACCACTCTCGCCTTCGTGATCCCAAGCGACTTAGCCAGCGCATGAATGCGAACAGCAGCGCCTTTCATATTGAGTCCATCTTTCGGGATCTCGGAGTCGCCGATCCCGGGGAGGTCGGGCGCAATGACCGTAAACTTCGCCGCCAGCAAAGGAATGATGGGGCGCCACATCCTCGAGGTCTCGGCGTAGCCATGAAGAAGAATCACAGTCGGACCATGACCTGCCGTCATATAGTGAATCTTGACGCCATCGACCAGGGCGTCGCGCGAAGCGATCTCTTTGTCTGCTGAAGGGGACGCTGCCGCTACAGCGCAAACACTCAGGAAAATTGAGAGCAGCGTTACACCCATACGTCTGATCGTGCCCGTCATGAGGGTTATCTCCTGTTAGAAAATATTGAAAACATAGCCTGTCACGTGTAAGACGGCATTAGCACATCGGTCGATCCCGCGGTTACACATCCTCGATTAGCAGATCGAGTCGGTCAAAGAGCTCGATCTCGCCCTTGACCAGAAGTGGTCCATCATAGAGCGCTTTCGCCAATCAGTGAAAGGCCGGGCCCTCTAGCGGATGTTCAGGTCAGCGTAGTGGGCGAAGCTGGAGAGCGCTACTTGGTCGTTGCCGGGTATGTAGAAGCCAAACTTGCCCAGGCTGAGATTCGTGCCGGGCTGCGTCCAGCGATCGAGGACAGTCCAACTGTCACCGTGCTTGATCTGGTGGACGACTTCCGTGGGGCTAACGCGGATGTGGAGCGTGCGAAAGCTTTTCTTGTCGCTCTTATCGGGAACTTTGATCTCGTCTGGTCTTCTCCCCGTTGCGAATGACAGTGCGGTAGAAGTTATTGTCGTCCATTTGGAAGAGGACGTAGTTCTTGGGGTCGGTGTAGTTGAGCACCCATTGCAAGAGGTGACCCTTGGTAGGCATCGCGGAAAAAACAAAGGTGCCCGAGGAAGGAACGACTCCGTATAGGACGAAGTCGCCGCCTTTGCGAATGAAAGAATCTCCCTCATGCTTCCAGGCGGCTGGGTCATCCCACTTCGACATACCGTTCGGGGCGAGAGACAAATTCAAAGTCTTGGATTGACCGGCGATGACTTCGAGCGTGGACGATGCGCGTGAACCTGTCGGCGGTTCGCGCGGTAAGAGTGTAGGTGCCGGGAGCAAGATTGAGCGGGACACCGCTGCTTACGATTGTCAGAAGCTCACCTTTCACGATTGCAACTTTGGCGTCGGCGGGCGTGAAGGTAATTTTCAATTCGCCGGGAGCGGCTTCCAGCGCGGCATCCGCAGCAGCGAGAGATATGGCTCCGCCCGCAACGAAATGTTTCTTGAACTGCCGGGGCTTGAATCGCTCTTTGCGCAGTTCGACCGTATGGTCTCCGGGATTGACGGTGGAGACGGAGAGCGTGCCATCGGGCTGAATCGTGCCGACGAGAGTTTGATCGACGAGAACCGTGGTTCCGGGAGCGCCGCCCTGAATGGTCAGCGAGGCCAGGCGAGGCTGCGGTTGGAGGTTGAAGATAAGCTTGGCCTGTTCGCCCTTGCGAATGCGGATCTTCTTGCTGCGGAGGATCCTGAAAGCCGCTCTTCGAGACTTGTACAACGTAGTCCTTGAGCTCGAGATTCGGCAGGCGCAACTGGCCGGCGTGAGTGAGTTGCGGTTGAAGTTTTCCGTTGAGAAAAACTTTTGCGTCGTCTTGACCGGCAACGACAAGCAGCGTGCCCAGGTTGTGACTCGGTCTGCGACTTCGGCGGGCGGCTGATCGCAGGCGTGACTCTTCCGGCGGCGGTGTCGGAAGAAAGTCGGCGAGGCAGGCGGAGATGGCTTCGGACGTTGTCTGTTCGTTCGTGGTCGCCGCGGGAGCGGAGACGCCGTGGGGCAGGAACGGCTGGGAGCAGAAACGCGGGCGCAGGGACCGTGGGCTGGAAACAGCTGGGAGCCTTCGCTACCGGCGGAGCGAGATGTCTTCGCGCGAAGAAGAAGATCGCTGCGACCAGGATGATCGCGGCGGCGGAGACGAGGATCAGCGTTGTGGAGTCGCGACCTGGTGGGCTGTTTTGGCTGGGATGATGGAGATGTGACTTTGGCCGCCGGTGCGGAAGGCTCGGCGGCGGGAACGGTGGCGGCTTGGTGGCGGAGGGAGCTGCGGCTCTGGCGGAGTGGTCAGAGACTTGCGCGGCGGCACAGCGCTCGGCGGAACTTTGCTCGGCGGAACTGTGCCGGTCGCAGCGACGTTCCGGCGTGGCAATCGGCTCGGTCGGAACCTTGCCCGGAACCTGGCTCGGCAGAACCAGCTGCGGCACTACGCGGAGCTTGGCGAACCTGGCTGGTCGTGGCGCGCGGAGCGCTCTGGAGCGTTGGGGCGCGGGACGTGAAAAATGACGGTCGCGCCTTTGCTGTGCGGCGACGCGTTGAACCCTCCTGCGGGACCAATCCCAAGCGGTGCAGAAGGCCATTGGCGATGGACAAGATTTCTCCATCCGTCCAATGCTTGGCGGCCACCGCTTGGATGCGCTCGGCTAACGCCTGTTTTGCAGCCGCGTCGGCGGCCTCATCGATTTCGAGCTCCATGCGCCGCAGGTCATCCAAGTCGCCGCGGCGGGCCTGGCGCCGCCGCGCGCCCTGGTCGCGCTGGATTGCATCGTGAATCTGAAGCAACTTGGGATCGTCGGGATGAACGGCCAATCCCTCTGCAACCCAAGCCAAGGCTGCGAATAGATCGCCGGAGGACTGCAGCTTGCGCGCTTGCGCAACCCAATCCTCCACAGAGCTCGTTTTCTTCTGTTCGACGATCAGGCTGTGGATCGTTTTGGCCGTGGGATGCGCAGGGTTCAAGGCGAGCGCCTGATTGGTCAGCGTCTCGGCTTCCAGCCAATCGGTTTCTACAACTGGAATGCGCGTGCTCGACCAGCGCATTGGCCAGAATGGCGCGGGCGAGAGAATTGTGTTTGTCCAGTTCGTAGGCTTTGCGCAACAGCTGAATCGCTTCGGCGGATTTCTGCTGCGCGAACAGTTCCTGGCTTTCGGTGATAAGACGGTTGGCTTCGGCGTTGCGCTTGACGCCATCCTGGGCGCGCTTTTCCAGTTCGGACAGCTCCGCATCGTTGGGGAATTCGGCGGCTGCGCCTCGCAACAAATCCAGGGCGCGAGAGTAGTCGCCCGAACGCAGACAGATGTTGACCTGCTCAACGAGCCGCGTTTTGGATATCGACGGAATCATTGCTATCAATTTGTCCGGCGCACAACGGTTGCGTAGGCCCGGTCGGCGAAGTCCATATCGCTCTAGCCGAAGACATGTCGACTCTCGTACGGGCTGCCAATTTACCGGGAGAACAAGGCATTTTCACGCTGCACCGCCGCTACGCACGGAACTCAAAAAATCTTACTCGATTGGGTAAAAAAGGATAGTGACCTTCGGTGTGCCCTGTGGGCTGTTCCCCCGTATTGCAAGGGATTCTTAGTTCTTTACGTGCTTCAGGGCTTGGAAATGCTTCTTATTGGAGGCGCTGATCGCCACGCCGGAAACAGTCGTTGCGGAATGAAATCGCCGAATGCGCCGTCCCTCTTGAGGCTTACCTTTTCGCGTCCGGAGCGTCTCACTGTTGCTAATGAGCGATGACTTGCAACCTCGCGGTGCCGGAAGTCCAAACTGGCTGCGAGTTTGGATTGGGCTGCTAGGGCTGTGGCTAACATTTGCCGTCCTGGGCACGTGGTTCAACTACTACTTTTTTTTCGTCAGGAGCCGTCCAATTTCCTGGACCCAGGCGATTCGGATGAACCTCGTCGCCTACGGCATTTGGGCGTTTCTGTTGACGCCGATGGTGCTGTTTCTTTGCGCGAAGTTGTCGCTCGACAGGAAGCGATGGCTCAGGCTGTTGCCTGCTCACGCTTTGTCGATCGGCATAGCGGTATGCGTTGATGTCTGTATCAAGACCCGTTTGGGGGGACTGGTCTTCCCCGGAGCCTCGTCACATCCCTTTGTCGGGCAGTTTCGGAAGTATTTCTTCTCCGAAGTGGAAGCTGACATCCAGATTTATCTGCTCATCGCGGTCATTGGGTATGTGGTCGCGTACTACAGCGCGCTGCGCGCGCAGGAGAAACATGCGGCCGAATTGGAAACGAACCTGATCCGGGCCGAACTTCAGGTTCTGAAAATGCAACTGCAACCTCATTTTCTGTTCAACACCCTGCATTCCGTAGCTGCACTGGTCCGCAAGGATCCCCGTGCGGCCGAGAAAATGATCTGTTCGTTGGGAGACTTGCTTCGACTGACGCTGGTTGCCGAAGACACTCCGAAAGTGTCGCTTATGCGCGAACTTGAATTTCTTGAGATGTATCTTGAAATTCAAAAGGTGCGATTCCAGGACCGTCTGGTGGTGCAAATGTACGTTGCAAACGATCTGCTTGAGGCCGCAGTTCCATACCTTCTTCTGCAGCCGATCGTCGAGAACGCCATTAAATTCGGGGTCGCCCAGCACTCGGGCCTGAGCAGAATCGAAATCCGCATTCGCAAGGAAATCAACAATTTGAACATCTCAGTGGTCAACGACAATACTTCTTCGCGACCGGTTCCAGAGTATGACCGCTTGGGTGTCGGACTCGAAAACGTCCGGACTCGATTGCGCATTCTCTACGGTGCGAGGAGCAACCTTGCGATCCGGCAATTCCCGGACTGTCGCTTTCAGGTTGAAGTTCAACTTCCATTCGAGTCAGAGACAGCGAGGAGTTCGGAGCCTCGTTTGGAATCGTCGGTCGCAATGTCGGCACTGGAGATGGAATGATCAACTTACGAGCGGTGATCGCGGAAGATGAGCCGATCGCGAGGCAGGCGATCGTAGCGATGGCGCAAGAGTCCGGGATTCAGGTTCTCGCCGAGTGCAAGGACGGCGCAGAAACCGTCGAATGCCTTCAAACCTTTCATCCGGATCTTCTGTTCCTGGACGTTCAGATGCCCGGAATCGACGGGTTCGGCGTGCTGCAGAATGCGCCCAAAGAAACCTTCCCAGCCGTGATATTCACAACCGCCTACGACCGATATGCGGTGCAGGCTTTTGAACATGATGCCGTGGATTACCTGTTGAAGCCGTTTGATGAAGAGCGCTTCTGCAAAGCAGTCGAGCGGGCTAAATTGCATCTGGCTCGAAATCGAGACAACGAAGCACTCATCCAACATTTGGCGACGAAACTCCAGAAGGTTCACGACTCGCAGTCTGTGCCCCAGCGTCTGGTGGTTCGCTCCAGGGGAAAAGTTGAGTTCCTTCGTATCGACGAGATCGACTGGATCGAGGCGCAGCACAACTATCTTCATCTTCACCTCGGCAATCAAGTTCATCTGCTCCGGCAAACCATAGGCGAGATCGAAACGCGGCTCCCGCCCGATAACTTCCTGCGAATTCATCGATCTCTGATCGTTAACGTCGATCGCATTCGTTGCCTGCAAGCGTGCGGCTACGGGGAATACATCGTGATTCTGAAAAACGGAAAGAACCTACCGTTGAGCCGCGGGTACCGCGACCGGCTTGATCGGCTTCTGGAAAACATCGCGGCATCTTCGCTGGGCCAGAGCCGCGTACTCACAGACGCGCCTTCCCGGCCAAGCCTGGATTAAATTCCAGCCCACGATTGCTGCATCACCTCCCTCTCCCTCGGCGGTTTGTCCCAGCCGAGCGGCAATCGTGACCCTTCTACGTCAATCTTCCCAGACCGGTCAGCGTGCCATTTGAAAAGCGGGATGCGAACGGTTGAGTTGGACGCGCGCAATCTGACCGCCCGATGATCCGCTTAATGCCACAGCTACCTGAACCCGTAGCGTGAAACGCACGAGCAACTTAAACGAGGTGAAACGTTGCGAAATCTCACTGTCTTTGCAGTCGCGATTTATTGTGCATCCATCGCATCCGCGCAATCCGCGGCTTCGGCCCCTCAGGGTCCTCCCACCGATTTGCCGAAGATCGCGCATTTCAGTCCGGACGTCGCGGATAAAACGCTCGATCCATGCACCGATTTTTACCAGTACTCCTGCGGCAAGTGGTCCAGTGCGAATCCCGATCCCATCGGACGAAGTTGCGTGGGGCACGGCCGGCCCATTGAGTATCTGGAATCAAGCCATTCTCGGACAAACGCTCGCAAAGTTGTCCGCGGAAGACGGTGGCCGTACACCCGACGAACAGAAGATTGGCGATTTTTACCATTCTTGCATGGACGACAAGACGATCAACTCTCGAAGCCTGCAATGGCTGAAGCCCGAATTGGACCTCGTTGCGGCGATCAAGACAAAATCTGACATCGCCGCCGAAATTGCTCATCTGCATCAAACAGCTCCTCTAGCCTGGGTGCCCAAAGATAACGAAACGTCGGCCGCCGTATTCGGTTTTGCAGGTTCGCCCGACTACGACGACGCCTCGCACAACGTCGCGCAGTTTGACCAGGGAGGCATGGCTCTTCCAGCTCGCAGTTACTATCTCGATCAGGACGAAAATCCAAGGAAATTCGCGCGAAATATCGAAAGCATCTCGCTAACATGTTCCGCCTGATCGGCGAAAAGCCCGGCAGGCACCGCAGATGCGGATGTAGTTCTCTCGATGGAGACGGATTTCGCAGAAACGCGATGGACGCGATCGCGCGCCGCGACCCGAAGAACCTGAACAACAAAATGTCGCTCGAGCAGGTCAAGGCGCTAACCCCGTCCTTCGACTTCGACCGTTACCTCAAGTTGGTCAATGCGCCGCAGAGCCCGCACTACATCGTTAGTTCCGTCGGCTTCTTCAAGGGGCTGGAAGGGCATGTTGCAACATCGTTCCATCGAACAATGGAAGGTCTATCTCCGCTGGCAGGTTCTGTTTGGGGCAACGCCCGCGCTGGGCGATGCATTCGTCCAGGAGAGCTTTGATTTCTTCGGACGTACGCTCGTCGGCGGCAAAGAACTTCAACCGCGATGGCGCCGATGCGTCGACAGTACCGACGCCTATTTGGGCGAGGCCCTGGGACAGGCATACGTCGCGCGCGCATTCCCCCCAGAAAACAAAGAGCGAGTTCTGAAATTGATACAGGATCTCAGCACTGCATTGGGTAAGGACATTGACTCGTTGGACTGGATGTCTCCGGAAACCAAGAAGCAGGCCCAGGAAAAAAGGCAGGCGACGTTAAACAAAATCGGCTATCCCGATCGCTGGCGTGACTACTCGAGCGTACACATCGAACGAGATAACTATCTGGCGAATCGCCAGCAGACAATCACATTCGAATTCGAACGCTGGGTTGCGAAGATCGGGACGGCCGTCGACCGCACCGAATGGACGATGACTCCTCCTACGATCAATGCCTACGAGGATCCGCCAACCAACACCATCAACTTCCCGGCAGGCATTCTCCAGGCTCCCGAGTTCGACATGAGTCAGGACGACTCGGTGAACTACGGTGCCATAGGGGCGGTGATCGGACACGAAATCATTCACGGATTCGATGATCAAGGACGCAAGTTCGATGCCCAGGGCAATCTGCGGGACTGGTGGCAGGCGAAGGATGCGGAGGAATACGATGCGCGCGGAAAATGCATTTCCGAACAGTACACACAGCAGATTCCGGAGGCCGGCCCCGGAGTCAAGCAAGATGGATCGATGACTCTTGGTGAAGACACTGCCGACAACGGTGGAATCTACATCGCTTATCAAGCCTTGCAGGATTCGCTGGCCAGACAGGGAAGAGATATGGATGTTAAGGAAGCCGATGGCCTGACGCCTCGTCAACGCTTTTTTCATGGCGTTCGCGTTCGGTTGGTGCACGGAGTATCGGCCCGAACTAATTCGGCTCGTCGTATTATCAGATCCGCATTCCTATCCCAAGTACAGAGTCAACAACACGGTGGCCAATATGCCGGAATTCGCCACGGCGTTTGGTTGCCACAAGGGACAGCGTGAAGCGCGAGTCAACGCTTGCCGGGTTTGGTAGTCCGATTGGACTTCAAACCCGACTGAGCAAATTGCCAAATTTTACCGGAAAGGGCTCTATCCATGCGTTTCTCAAGACCTGTGGTATCCGCGGCGATGATCGTCTTCGCCATGGGAATTTGCGACAGTCGGGCTGCTTCGCAACAAAAGAGTGATTCGGCGCCGAAGTTGAGGGATGGCTTCGACGTCAATGCCGTGGATCGGACCATCGATCCTTGCGTGGACTTCTACCACTATTCGTGCGGAACGTGGCTAAAGGACAATCCGGTGCCGTCGGACAAAGCAGTCTTCGGTCGCTCGACCGAACTCGCGGACCGAAACCGCGCCGTCCTGGAAGATATTTTGGAGAAAGTTTCCGCTCCGAGCCAAAGCCGAAACGCGAACGAGCAGAAGATCGGCGACTACTACGCGTCTTGCATGGACCAGGACACCATCGAGAAAAAGGGTGCGGACGCTCTCCGGCCGGAACTGGCAAGGATCGACGCGCTCAAGGGAAAAGATGCGCTGCCTTCTCTTCTAGCTCACTATTCGCTGAATGGCACCAATGCATTTTTCGGATTTGGAGTCCAGCAGGATGCAAAGGATTCCACCCAACAGATCGCGATTGTCGGACAAGGCGGTTTTGGACTTCCGGACCGCGATTTCTATTTCAGAGACGATGCCAAGTCGATCGAAACGCGCAAACAGTACGTCCAGCACATGCAAAACATGTTGGAGCTTTTCGGAGAGAAACCGGAGGATGCCGCCGCACACTCGCAAGTCGCCATGCGGATTGAGACTGCGCTCGCGAAAGGCTCTCTGGATAATGTGGCGCGGCGCGACCCCAACAACGTGTACCACAAGATGAGTATTCACGACCTTCAGGCGATGAACCCTGCCTTTGATTGGAGCAAGTTCACCGCGGAGATGGGGATCTCCCGCATCTCGAGCTTGAACGTTTCACAGCCTGAATACATACGCCAATTTCAAACTCTGCTCACATCCACGAACTTCGACGACATCAAGGTTTATCTGCGGTGGCGAGCAATGAATACGCCTGCGTTGTTTCTCCCGAGCAAGATTGATCAGGAAGTCTTCCATTTCTACGGTCAAGTTCTGGCTGGACAGAAGGAGCAACAGGCACGATGGCGACGGTGCGTCACGTCGACCGACAACGATCTCGGTGAAGCGCTAGGGCAAGCGTTCGTGGAACGCAGCTTCGGCAGCGAGGGCAAGGAGCGGACCCTTCAACTGGTCAATGCTCTGGAATGGTCGTTGGAGCGCGATATCGCCGACCTACCCTGGATGACGGAAAAGACGAAACAGCAGGCGCTCATCAAGCTTCACAAGATCACGAACAAGATTGGTTATCCCGAGAAATGGCGGGACTACAGTTCTCTTCCGATCATCCGCGGAGATGCATTGGGAAATTCGTTCCGCAGCAACGAATTCGAATCCAAGCGGCAACTCGACAAAATCGGCAAGCCCGTGGATGCAGGGGAGTGGTTCTACACTCCGCCGACCGTGAACGCCTACTACTATCCGCCGCAAAACAACATTAACTTTATGGCCGGGATCCTGCAGCCACCGTTCTTCGAGCAGCAGATGGATGATGCCGTGAATTTCGGCGCCATCGGTGTGGTGATCGGTCACGAACTCACACACGGTTTTGACGACCAGGGCAGGCAGTATGACGCGGAGGGGAATCTGCGCGACTGGTGGACGCCCGAAGACGGAAAGGCCTTCAAAGAGCGCACCGATTGCGAAGTGCAGGAGTACAACGACTTCGCAGTCACCGGCGGTGAACACGTGAACGGCAAACTCACGCTCGGGGAGAATACCGCTGACAACGGCGGATTGCGCATCGCGTACATGGCGCTGATGGATAGGCTCGCCAAAGATTCTCCCGATTCGCAGAAACCTATTGACGGCTTCACTCCCGAGCAAAGATTCTTCCTCGGATTTGGCCAGATTTGGTGCATGAACGCTACGCCAGAAGCCCTACGGCTCCAAGTCCAGACCAATCCCCATTCTCCGGCTGAGTTTCGGGTCAACGGTTCGGTCAGCAATTTCGAGGAATTCAGCAAAGCGTTTGGATGCAAGGCGGGTCAACCCATGGCGCGAGTGAACGCATGCCGGGTCTGGTGATTTTTACGAGCTATTCGTTGCGAAGGCACGTCACCGGATCGACCCGCGACGCGCGGCGGGCAGGAATGTAAGTCGCCAGGAACGATACCGTGATCAAGAACAACGAAACGACAATGTAAGTCGCCGGGTCCGTTGGTAAAACGCCAAACAGCAAACCTCGAATCAAGCCGGTCAACAGGAGCGCGCCCACCAAGCCGATGCAGACTCCTATCAGAGTGACCTTCATGCCTCGCTTCACGATCATTCCGAGAATATCGAGGCGAGATGCGCCTAAAGCCGCCCGTATACCAATTTCGGGTGCGCCCTGGTTTACGAGGTAAGCCATTACGGCATATGTTCCCAGCCCAGCGAGTATGAGCGAAATCGCGCCAAACAAAACGAGAATCATCATCGAAAAGCGGCGTCGCGCAAGCGATTCGGCAACTCGCGCCTGCATAGTTCGCACTGAGTACACGGGAAGATCGGGATCCAGATTGTGGATGACTGCGCTCACGGAAGCGCTCTCGACGGCGGGATCGGTTGAACTGCGCAACACGACATTCATTTCCCTAACCGGATATTGCGGTTGAGGCAAATAGAGCGCGATTCGTGAATCGGTATCGAGCGTGTACTGTTTGACGCGACCCACGATCCCCACCACCGTCACGATAGGTCCGTTGGAAGTGAGGCTCCCCAAACGAATACGTTTCCCGATCGGGTCTTGATGAAGCCACAGTTGCGCGGCCATGTACTCGTCGATGAGGACCACCTTCGGTTTGGTTTCGATGTCCTGCTCTGTGAAAAATCGGCCGCGCACCAGTGGAATCTGCATCGCCTCGAAATATCGACCACCCACCATGCGCCAGTCTGCATTGATGAAGTTCTCTCCGGGCGGCAAGACTTGCCCTTCGACGGTGATGGGTCCCCACGCGTACATCTGGCTGAGCGGCAGCGAAGAGATTCCGCCGGAAGCGGTGACTCCGGGAAGGTGATCGAGACGCTCCCAAAGTTGGTGATACGTATCCAGAACTTGTTGGTGGTCTTTGTACCGCTTGCCCGTCATGGTCAGACCAAGGGTTAAAACGTGATCCGCATTGAACCCTGGAGAAACAGTTTGCAGCGAGGCGAAGCTGCGAAGCATCAGTCCGGCGCCGACCAGCAAGACCAGAGACAAGGCGATCTCGGAAACAATCAATAGCTTGCGCATCCCGAGTCCGCGACCCCATAACGCGCCGGTATCGGAGGCGCCCCGGCCGGAGCTTTTCAGGGTTTCGTTCAGGTTGACATGAGAGACCCGCAGAGCGGGCACCAATCCAAAAGCTAATCCTGAAAGCAGAGCGAGCAGAAAAGCGAACAGCAATACGTGCCAATCGATCTGGATTTCTGCCACGCGCGGAACATTTGCCGGCCTCAACCATCGAATTGCGGCCATGGACAGGGTCGCAAAAGCCGCTCCAACGATTCCCCCACAGACCGCCAGTGCCGTGCTTTCCGTCAATAACTGCCGCACGATGCGTCTGCGGCCCGCACCCAACACTGATCGCAACGTGATTTCCTGCTGTCTTGCAACGGCTCGCGACAGCAAGAGGTTGGCGACGTTCGCGCAGGCGATCAACAACACAAGTCCTGCCGCGCCGAACAGCACGAGCAAGGGACGTCGCGTGTCTCCAATGACCTGCTCCAGCAAAGGCACAATCCCGAACGTCAGTCCACCGTTGGGCGGGTAGAGGTCTGGATGATCCTGCCGCAAGCGTGCAGTGATCGTGGCCATTTCAGCCGTGGCCTGATCGAGGGAAACGCCGCGCTTAAGTTTTCCGATGATGTTGTAGTCCTCGTGATCCCGGTTGCTCGCCGCTTCCGGCCCGAGGGCTAAGGGAACGAGGATCTCCGCCTGCTCTGCACCGCCCAGGGTAGGGAGCACTTCACGAGGAAGAGAAAAGTCCTCCGGCAGCACTCCCACAACTTCATAAGGTTTTCCGTCGAGGACAATCACCTTGCCCAGCATCCGAGGGTCAGAACCGTAACGTCGTGCCCACGTTCCATAGCTCAACAAGGCCGTCGCGGGATGGCCCGGTAGAATCTTCCTCCGGCACAAACAACCGACCCAGCGCGGCGTGGGCGCCAATCATCGTCAGCAGGTTCGACGAAATGTGTATGGTCCCGACGCGCTCCGGATTGCCTTCGCCGGTAAGATTCTCGTTTCCACCGATGGCAATTGCGAGCTGTTCGAAACCGTGGTGTCCGTTCTTGATGTCGAAATATTGCGCGGTTGAAAACCAATCTTCGGTGATGTTGAGCCCGGGAGAGCGGTTCCACAGAATCACGAGTCTCTCTGGGTTCTGGTAAGGCAGGGGTTTCAGGAGCAGGGCGTTAATAGCGCTGAAAATCGCGACGTTGATTCCAACGCCGATCGTGATGGACAAGATCGCGGCTATTCCAAACCCGGGGTTCTTACGGAACGCGCGCCACGCAAACCACAGATCCTGCACAGTTGTGCCCAATGATGCACCCCGTTGGATGAAGTTCTCGACCGCGGTCCGCCAGCGCTTTGGCGGCCATTGTAGCAATTGCGGACTTGTCGAAATGACGATTGCTGGTGAACTGGGTCGAGCGCCATAGCTTGAGGGCCGGGTCTTCTAAATTCGGGCTGTCAGGGAAGGATCTCAAAATGCTTCTCCGGCGTGGCCAACCGAATCCTTGACTGCTGAATTCCGCTTTTTGCAGTTCCCACTTGTCACCTGGCGAGAATCGGTAAGCAATGGCGGTCCACCCATGCGACGAAGGGTTCCCAACATCCTTCTTTCTGCACTCTTTGCTACCATGGACTGCCAGCTTCACCGTGGCACTCGAAAATGGGCATTCCTGCCCGGCGGATTTCATCGATGGTCGACTTACGCAGGTTCAGTCTTGGAACGAGGTTACTAATTTCTGCGTTGCTGCTCGGAGGACTTTCCGCAGCGTCAGCACAGGCGGCCAAACCCACATCGACATCTGCGCCGGCCCGCGGCA
The DNA here is from genome assembly GCA_963707505.1 of uncultured Gemmatimonadales bacterium. GTDB lineage: Bacteria > Gemmatimonadota > Gemmatimonadetes > Gemmatimonadales > Gemmatimonadaceae > Fen-1247. Next base: position 800,007 of record CAVPQB010000006.1, on the reverse strand, counting down.
GGCTGCTTTTTGTGCGCAACTGTTCTTTCTGTCACGGGCGCGATGCCGCGGGCGGCGAATCAGGCCCGGACCTAACGCGTTCCCGTCTGGTGGTGCGCGACATCAGGGGAGACCGAATTCGCGCAGTGGTGCACGATGGACGTGTCGAAAAAGGCATGCCGCCATTTCCCGGACTCACCATCCCTCAGGTCAACGATCTTATTGCCTTCATTCGCGACCAAGCCCGGCAATTGAATTCCAAGCCGGGGGGCCGCCGCGGCGTTGACGTTGCCGATCTGCAAACTGGAAACGTCGAACAAGGCAAGGCTTATTTCAATGGTCCGGGGAAATGCTCTTCTTGTCATTCTCCTACCGGCGATCTGGCGGGCATTGCAACGCGGCGCGAGGGTCTGGAGCTCGAGATGCAAATGCTCTATCCCCAGAACGCGAAGGCAAAGCTGACGGTCACGACCAAGTCCGGCGAGACTTTCACGGGCACACTCACTTATAAAGATGAGTTCCACATTTCAATGACTGATCCCGAAGGATGGTCCAGATCCTGGCCGATCCGCGCGGTCGATTACAAAATCGACTCACCCTCGGACGCTCATATCGAGCAATTCGAGAAATACACCGACGACGATATTCATAACCTGATGGCCTACCTGCAAACGCTGCGATAGGAATTATGAAATCTCTTTCAACGAACAAGATATTGTGTGCCGCCGCCCTGTTGTTGTTTTTCCCGGTCCGGCTCCGCTCCCAAGGCCTCGATCCCGCCATCATCGCAAACCCGCCGGCTGATTCATGGCCGAGCTATCACGGCGACTATTCCGGCCGGCGGCACAGTCCGCCTCACTCAGATCACTCCCCAGAATGTTTCCTCCCTCGCTCTGGCGTGGGCGTTTCAAACCAACCAGGACGCGCTCATCAAGTCTTCCCCACTGCTGGTCGACGGAGTGTTGTATTTCACCGTGCCCGACAACGTTTGGGCTGTCGATGCCCGCACCGGCCGCCAGATCTGGCGCTACACCTACAAACAAAACGAGGGAATGCATCTTGGACATCGCGGTGTCGCCATGTACAAACAGTGGCTCTACTTCTCCACTCCCGATGCACACTTGATTTCTCTTGGAAGCAAAGAATGGCAAAGTCCGTTGGGATGTGGAAGTCGGCGATATCAAAAAAGGATATTGGACCACGATGGCGCCGCTGGTCGTTCGCGATCACATCATTCTGGGTGTGGGCGGCGATTTGGACAACATCGGCGCATACCTGCGCTCCTATCGATCCGGAGACCGGCAAGGTTCAATGGCAATGGAACACGACTCCTCCGGCCGGCACACCGAATGCGACCACTGGTGGCACCATCTGGTTGACCGGCACGTACGATCCCGATCTGAATCTGCTCTATACCGGCACAGGCAATCCGACGCCGGTGTTGAATGGCAAGACGCGGCCCGGGGACGACCTCTATACGTGCACGATCGCAGCTCTGAACCCCGATACGGGAAAACTTGTCTGGGCCTTCCAGCCTTCGCCGCATGACACTCACGATTGGGATGCGATCGAAGTCCCGGTGATGGTCGATGCGGACTTCCACGGAGAGCCGCGCAAGTTGCTGATGCAGGCCTCGCGCAACGGCTACTTCTTCGTGCTCGATCGCACCAACGGCAAGAGCCTGCTGACAGTTCCGTTCGGACCGGTGAACTGGACGCTCGGCGTTGACAAAGAGGGCCGTCCGATTCCGAATCCGGACAAAGAACCCGCGCCCGACGGACGCCTGATCGCGCCCGATGAAGGCGGCATGACTAACTTCCGCTCTCCAAGTTTCGATCCGAAGAACGGACTGTTTATCGTTTCCGCGCGCGACAGCTATTCGCTCTATTTTGCCAAGCCCGCCGATGGCGCCTACGGCTGGGCTGGCGCGGACTACGGCCTCTGGGGCAAAGGCATCCTCAAAGCCATCGACTACCAGACAGGAAAAATTCGCTGGAGCCACGACATCGGCGAAGGCGCATCTGCCGGCGTGCTGACGACGGATTCCGGCCTGACATTCACCGGCGACTCCAGCGGCAATGCTCTTGCCCTCGATACCAGCGATGGCAAGACTCTGTGGCACGCCGGCACCGGCGGCCAGATTGCAACTTCTCCGATCACCTATGAACTGGATCACCGACAATACGTTCTGACGAGCGGTGGCGGAGTGCTGTTTGCCTGGAGCCTGCCGGACGTTAACTAAAAAGTCCATCCTGCCTTCCGCGACGATGAATATGCGCGAACCGGCAACTGCTGCGGACAACGCCTTCGCCCAATCCATACTTTTGCGAGCAAACACAATCGAAATGTTTTTCGCTCTGAGAGTGCGCGGCAGGCACGAGCGAACCGATTTCGCCGCCTGAGGGCCAGGCCAAAATCATTTGACTTTTGGGACCCTTTCCTTGTATTACGAATGCTTACGTTAAATTTCGTTCGATACCCTTTCACGTTACCACGCCGGTAAAGAGAGATGTTCTATGCATGCAGTTCGAAAGCTGCGAGCCATGGTTACGATCGGATGTTGGGTTGTGGTGGCGACCGTGTTTACATCTTGTTCGCTCGCAGCGGCAGGAGACGTCCCCACGGGAAGACCTCAAATTCAGGGCGGCAACCTTCGCATCGAATTTGACGACCACTTGCGCAGCCGGGTAGTTGCCCGTTTTGACAAGACTGAGACGATATTAGGCCCGTTCACTGCCACTGAGACCGTAACCACCGCCGACAAACTCAGAGCCGAATTCCTTTTGACCTCGCAAAAACACGAGCGCACCAAGGACGCTTTTGGTGAGGGCGAGCGGCTGACCGTTGAAGGGCAGGCAGGGGAACTGAAAAAAACGGTCACCGTCACGGTATACGACGATTTTCCGGCAATGGCATTCTTTGATGTCCAGTACACGAATGCCGGAAAATCCAAACTGGCCATCAAGAGTTGGACTAACAACGCGTATACGGTCAACACACAACGCGGTGCGCGTCTGCCAGCTTTTTGGTCTTACCAGAGTGGCTCCTACGAGAAACGTCCCAACTGGATCCTGCCGCTGCACACTGGTTTTCAGCAAGAAAATTATCAAGGCATGAACGCCAGCGACTATGGCGGCGGCACACCGATTGTCGATGTCTGGCGGCGTGACGTTGGAATGGCCGTGGGCCACGTCGAGACACGACCGAAGCTGGTTTCCCTTCCCGTATCCATGCCCGATGCTGCGCACGCCAAAATCGCGATAAGGTTCACCAAGGATATTTCACTCAGTCCTCGTGAGGCTTTCCATACGTTTCGCACTTTCGTCGCCGTGCATCAAGGAGACTACTTCCGCGCGCTGGCCGACTATCGTCGCTTCATGATGAAGCAAGGCTTCCAAATGGCCACCGCTCCCGATGACGCGTTCGGCGCCATTTGGTGCGCGTGGGGTTATGGGCGAAACGTTCAGCCGCAGCAGGTCTATGACTCGCTGCCGACGGCGAAGCGACTGGGATTTGCGTGGGTTACGCTCGACGACGGCTGGCAGAACAATGTGGGCGATTGGCAACTTGATCTCCAAGAAATTTCCCCACGGAGACGCCGACATGAAGGCCCTGGTGGATCGCATTCACCAGGAAGGATTCAAGGCTCAGCTCTGGTGGTCGCCGCTCAGCGCTGTGCCAGACTCGGAACTGCTTCGCGATCATCCCGACTACGAGTTGCTGAACCGTGATGGCTCTCAAAGAAAAGTTTCCTGGTGGGATTCCTATTACTTGTGCCCGGCGAATCGCGCGTGGTGGAGTACCACAAGAGCATTGGTGCGAAAAATTCTTGTGGATTGGGGATTTGACGGGCTGAAGCTCGATGGCCAGCACATGAACGGAGTTCCAGCCTGCTACAACCCGGCTCACCATCACGCGCGGCCGGAGGAATCAGTCGAAGCTCTGCCGGATTTCTTCCGCGCAATTTACGAAACCGCGCAGTCGGTGAAACCTGGAACACTGGTGGAGTTCTGCCCCTGCGGCACCGGCGTTCTCCTTTTTCACCATGCCGCACTTCAATATGTCGGTGGCTTCCGACCCGAGAAGTTCCTTTCAAGTTCGTTCCAAGGCAAAAACCCTGAAGGCCCTGATGGGAGATAACGTTCCATTCTTCGGCGACCACGTCGAATTAAGCGATGGCGCCAACGACTTCGCCTCCACTCTGGGCGTGGGAGGCGTGGTAGGGACCGCAGTTCGTTCTTCCTTCTCTGGTTACAAAGCACAGCAAGTCCGATCTGACTCCGGAGCGGGAGAAGGAATTCGAAAAATGGCTTCGCATCTATCGCGACAAGATGCTGTCCAAAGGACAATACCTCGGGCAGCTCTATGACATCGGCTTCGATGTCCCGGAGACGCATGTAATCCGCAAGGACAAGTCCATGTACTACGCCTTTTTTGCAAAGCAGTGGAAGGGGCAAGTCGACCTGCGAGGACTTGAAGACCGCAACTACAGTGTCGTCGATTATGTCACCGGAAAAACCCTGGGGACGGTGTCAGGACACGATGCGCATCTGCCAGTTGAGTTCGACAAGAATCTACTTCTGGAAGTACAGCCGCAATGAGGAACGATAAAGTGAATCTGAAACGCGCAACTCTGTTTTTATGATATTGGTTTGCGTCTCCGCGGCCGTTGGGCCAGTCCAACTCCTCCGTTTACGTGGCGACAACCGGGAGTGATTCGAATCCCGGCACTCAAACGGCACCTTGGCGCACAATTCAGCATGCCGCAGACACCGTGCGTGCGGGCAGCACCGTCAACGTACAGAGGTGGAGTTTACGAAGAACTCGTAAGCATCAACGTTCCGGCAATGCGACGGATGGATACATTACGTTTCGAAGCTATCCCGGTGAGACGGCAATCCTCGACGCAGAGCATTTCACACCCTCGGCAAGAAGCGGCATACTTACGATCCACAATCAAGAGTTACGTTCAGGATCGAAGGCTTTGAAATTCGCAACTTCCACACCGCCGAGCATCGGCTCACTCCATTGGGCATCAGCGTTATCGGATCCGGCTCCCACATCGAACTACTGAAGAACAACGTCCATCATATTGAGCAGACTTTCGAAGGCCGCGACGCTCCGGGACGAGGCGGCAACGGGTTTGGCATCGCGGTATACGGTACCGACGCCAAGACTCCGATCAGTGAACTGGTGATTGACGGCAATGAAGTGCATCATCTCAAAACCGGTTCAAGCGAATCGCTGGTGGTGAACGGGAATGTCACGAACTTCCGCATCACCCACAACGTTGTCCACGACAACAACAACATTGGAATCGACGTCATCGGTTTTGAGCGCACGGCGCCCGACCCTGCCGTGGACCAGGCGCGCGACGGAGTGGTAAGCGGCAATCTGGTTTACAACATTACATCGCGCGGCAATCCGGCCTACGGCAACGACGAAAATTCCGATGGCATTTACGTGGACGGCGGCACCAGGATCCTGATCGAACAGAATGTCATTCACGACGTGGACTTCGGAATCGAACTGGCCAGTGAGCACAAGGACCGTGCGACCAGTTACATCACGGCACGAAATAACCTGATCTATCACGGCCATACCGCGGGTGTTTCCATCGGAGGTTATGCACCTGAGCGAGGACACACCGAACACTGCACCGTGGTCAACAACACGCTCTACGACAACGATACGTCCGCAACAGGGTCCGGTGAATTCCAGATGCAATGGAACATGGCAGACAATATTTTTGCGAACAACATCGTCTACGCGGGGTCTCGTTGTCTTATCGCAGTGAACAAATCGCAGGTCGACAAAAGTCATCCCCCGGCAGTTGTCGATCACAATCTTTATTACTGTGCTTCCGGCTCAAAAGCGAGCACATGGGGAGCATCTTCTGGCCAGGTGACAGGGTTCGACAACTATGTGCAATCAACGGGAAATGACCGCAATTCCCGTTTTATGGATCCGCAATTTGTTGACGCCGGTGCCCACGACTTTCATCTGCGGTCAGATTCTCCTGCGATCGCTGCTGGCACAACGGACGGGGCACCGGTCGGAGAACTGGACCTTGAAGGCTCCCCGCGAGTCACATCAGGGCACATCGACATCGGCTGCTACCAAAGAAGATAGGCGTCGTCCAAGTCAAGATCGGGCATCGGCGCTTCCCCCGCGGCCCTTGCCACCATCGCGACATCGAAATGGATGGGAGTTGCACCTTCGCAGTTCGGACCAAAATTTCCGGCACCCTTTTCAACGTCCTTCGCGAACTATCGATCCGCACCTGTAGCCGGCGGATTGACGACCATCGCGCTGCCGACGATTTCGATTAACGAATCGCCCGGAATCCATTCGACAGCCATGCATGCACGCGACGGAGCTTTTCCCGGAGAGAAGTAGGTTCCGTAAATCTTATTCAACGCGTCATATTGCGCCTTATGCGCGTCGAAGCGTGCCTTTCCGAGCGGAGTTGTGACGCCATCAGAAAGAGGGAGGCACAGAAAAACCTGGAGATGAATGATGCTGTCCATGGTACAGCCCGCGTGCTCAACCGACTTCTTGAGCGCGTCCATTGTGCGAGTGACGTGCTTTTCGAACGGATCAGTCACGAGAACGTGATCGTCCTTGGGATAGCCGTCATTGGAACCCGTCCCAGAAAAGTAGTAGATCCCGTCGTGTGTGTGGCTCTCGGCGCCGGAGCGATGGGAAGTATCTTTGCCCGGCGCACTCGCGGGCGCGTTGCCAGATGCAGATGCGCCCGTGGCCGAAGCCTGTTCGGCGAAAAGCTTCGAAGCGCCGGTTACGAGGGCCGTCATCGCCGTGATCTTGCCAACAAAGTTGCGCCGAGTGCCAGTGCTCATTGCTTTGTCCTCATGTGTGTTCGTTGGAAGAAATGCAAGTCTAAGGAGAAGCTTAGTCCTTCAAGCCACTTAGCTTGCCCCGGAGCACCGTGATCGACGCTTTCGGCAGGGTGAAGACTGTCCCCGGCTCTGCTTTGATGGTGGTCGCCGCGGGCGGATTGTCGGGATCAGCATGACTGTTGGGCCCATCGTTGATCCAAACATATTGTTCACTGCCGAAAGTCACCAAGGTGATTGGACCTGAAAAAGATGCTTCCCGTTTGTTCTTGGCGTCCTCGAACACAACCCGGACTGTGTGAGGATTGCTCTCGTCGCGATTGACCAACATCAACGACCAGTTACTGTCAGGACGGTGCACCGCATATGAAGTCACCAGAAGGTTGCCGTCACTATCCTTGATGTTGACGGAAGCTGGGACCATCGAATGCATTCCGGATCTGTGCTGCACCCATTCCAGATTGATCATGTGTGAAGCGAAGTAGGGCGAGGTGTATCCCTTGACCTCGAGGGTCTCCTCATCCGATACAAAGTTCGACCACGAGGACCAGCCCAAACACGTGTTCTGGATGCCCTGGGGCTGGATGGGAGAGTGCGTGAAGAGCGCCCCTCCGGCTTCGAAGAACGAACCAACGTTGTCGGCAAGCCACAACGCCGCAAAGATTGTTGTCATCGGGCCGGTAAGATTGGCGGCGAGGTGGTCTTCGGTGATCATCAGCGGTACTTCCTTGGGAACCCCGTCATCTCGCCAGACCTGCAGAGTGTGCTTCACCAGTGTCGGCTCAAGGTAGAGACTCTTCCATGTGATGTCGCAGGGTTCGAAGGGATAGTGCTCAAACGATACGAAGGCGAGATCGGCAAGGCGGCCATGCGCCTTCAGATAATCCACGAATCGGCCCATCCACGAAATACGGCCTTGGGCGTCGGGCCAAACTCGAATATCTTCGTTGACACCTTCGAAAACAGGACCTCCCAGCTTGAGTTTGGGATCAACCTTGTGAATCGCAGTGGCCCACTGAAGGTAGAGCGCTCCATAATCCTCAGGCATCGCGTGTTTGCCGTCCGGTTCCTCGCCCATCTCTATATAGGAGATCGGATAGCCGCGCTTCTCTATGTATGCAATCTGCGCGGCAGCGTCGTCCGGTGTTCCGTAGAGCATGGTCACTGGAATCATCGCAGGCAGATTGTTAGTGAGTCCGCTGCTGAAGAAGATATCGAAACCGCTGTGTTGGTAGCCTCCCGTAGCGTTGACGTCCGCCGCTGAGTGCCACGGGTCGATGGAGGACGAGCAAAACGTGGTTGGCCGCTCGCCAATGTTCTTCTGCATCTCAATGAAAGCGCCGCTACTGTCCACACCTCCGACTCGAATTTCTCGAATCGCGTATCCAACACAGTTCCGAACGTCGTCCGATCCGTGCTCATCGCAGGTATTCGAAGACTCCGTCATCAAGACGCGCACATACTGCGTTGACACCGGTGTCTCGGTCAGTTTCAGGGAGACTGTGCCGCCCTTAGCGGCCTTGAACTCACCTGACGGGAACGCTCTCCATTCGCCTTGAGGTCCTGCATCAAAATCGAGCGCGCGTTTCCCCACCCAATATTCCACCCGATAGGTTGAGGCGTACGGGTTCTCCCAGGCGATGCGAATCGCGCTCACCGGCTTTTCAGCCCCGAGATCGACGATGACCCATTGCGGGTGTCGGCGCAATGGGAGAAGACCTACAGAGCGTTGCAAGCGCAGGAGAAAAAGGGGACCGACAAAGTCATCATTGCACTCCTGTCGGATGATCCAACGCCCGGCATGCGAGTAAAGCCCATCGAGCCCGACAAGTACTACAACGAGGCCCGGTGTACCGATGGGGATAGAGTCATATACCGAATGGAGAACGGGGCAATTCTGTTCGAAGATATTGTCCCACATGACCACATAGAGAGATACGGACGCAGACCCAAGTAGCTGGCCCTGAGACCCGATCGGTTCACTATGATCTACGTCTACGGCGATCTGGAGCGTCTTGCGATGCTCCGTCGCAACCTTGGGCCGATCGCGGTGGCCGCATTGAGGGCCATGTGTTCTGCGATCCGGCGAGCACCGAGGACTTCGAACTGCTCTTCGACTGCACGCTAGCAACATGATCCCCGACATGTCCACACGCGAGCCTTGCTTCACCCTGGTGGTGACCGGCGCATCCGGCGCCGGAAAGACGGCGGCTGTCCGTGCGCTCGCCACCCGAGCACTTCCCGGCGTAGCCTGTTTTCACTTCGATACCATCGGAGTGCCGTCGCCGGACGTAATGCTGCGCGACTTTGGCAGCGGCGAGGCGTGGCAGGCGTGGGCAACGAACCAATGGCTCGACCGACTGGAGCACCTCGAGCCTACAGTCCGCGTCGCTGTTCTCGACGCACAGACTCGGCCTTCGTTCGTACTGACACCTGCGGCAGGACGTGCACCGCGTAACCGGCAAATCGGAATCGTGCTGCTCGATTGTGAGCGCAGCGTGCGCGAGGAGCGATTGCGCATTGAGCGCCAGCAACCAGAGCTGGTTACAGAGCAGATGCAAACGTGGGCGGCATATTTGCGCGGACAGGCCGACGCGCTGAATCTCGCGATCGTGGATACAACGGCGTTATCGATCGCAGAGGTCGCCGACCGGCTGCAGGAGATTGTGACGAGCTACGCGTGCACTAGATCGTGATCGCCCGTCGACTGATTCGAGCCGCTCGCCGATCCTGCGGTTGAAGCACCGCACGGTGTAGCGAAACGCTGCGCTGACTGGGAGCGGTGCACGGGGCAAGACCTGACCCAACACCCCCGTGCACACCATCGCCGCAGCACGGGATGAACGCGCCGTCCCGAACCGATTGGCGTCGCGCACGCCGACCGCGACGAGAGATTGCAGACTCGACCTGGCGCGATTCCAGCCGGTCGGTCGCTGCAATGGTACTATATAGCTGTCAGAACGTCGCTCGACTGGAATATGGAGCGGACATGGAATTATCGATCGGTATCAAACGCAATCGGAGTCAGGATAATGAAGGAGCGTCAAATAGCAGGGCATCGTTCGTCGTTCGCGCGGCTGCTGGTCACGTTGTCGGTGAGCGCGCTGTTGCCTTTCACGCAGGCGGTGGCGCAGAAGACTGCCGCGGCGCCGAGTTCACGCAGCGCAGCGCAAAAGAAATCGACGTGGGTTGTGCGACCGGAGTGGGTGGCGGCGCACGAGCGTTTTCTGTCGAGCGATGCGATGCACGGTCGCGGAAGCGCGACTCGCGATGAACAGATTACGGCAACCTATGTTGCTTCCGAGTTCATGGCCTATGGGCTGAAGACCGCGCCGGGAATGACGGGATACATACAGAGCGCTGAAGTCGTATCGCCGACTTTATCGGGTAATGCAACGCTCACAGTCGGCAACGTGACGTTGAAGGAAGGCGATGATTTTCATCTTCTCATCGCTTCCGGCGCTCCCGTAACCGCAACGTTGGTGAAAGTTCTGCCCGAGAATCTGGCGCAGGCGCACGCCAGGGGCGCGGTCGTTCTCGTTGGCGGCGATCCACTGAAAGCGATGGGCTTGGCGACGCAACTGATTCGCGCTGGTGCAGCTGTCGTGCTGGTACCGGCGAGTCCGGCGACGGACGCGATGTCTACCCAAATCGGCGGACGCACTCGCGTAGGCGTTCGGCTCAAGGACAGCCCGCAACCAGCAGTTGCACGAAATGTCGTCGTGCTCACTGCTGCTGCAGCCGCTCGGCTCGCAAGTGAAAACGATGGCGCGCCCGCGACTCTCGCGGTGCAGGTCGTGCCGCAGGCTGAACCGCGCATGACGTACAACGCGATTGGATATCTGCAGGGTACCGATCCGTCGGCCGGAACGATTCTGCTTTCCGCGCATCTGGACCATCTGGGAATCGGACGACCGGTAAAGGGCGACTCGATTTACAACGGAGCGAACGACGACGCTGCCGGAACGACGGCGGTGATGGAGCTTGCGCATGCACTCGCAGCAGGCCCGAGGCTCCGACGGAGCATTCTGTTCGTCTGTTACGGTAGCGAGGAAATTGGCGAGCTCGGCTCGACATATTTCGGTGAGCATCCGCCGGTACCGCTGACAAGTCTCGTTGCGAATGTCGAATTCGAGATGATCGGCAATCAGGATCCCAAGACATCGAAGGGTACGCTGTTGTTCACGGGATGGGAGCGATCGAATCTCGGACCCGCGCTCAAGGCACACGGTGCGTTGCTCGGACCGGATCCGTACCCGGAGGAGCACTTCTTCGAGCGCTCGGACAACTATGCGCTCGCACTGAAGGGAGTAGTGGCGCATACCGCAGCAGGTTGGGGAACACCACCGACCTATCATCAGCCGGATGATGAGTTTTCGAGTCTCAACATTCCGTTCATGACGTCCGCGATTCAGAGTTTGATCGATCCACTGCGTTGGCTCGCGACGAGCGACTTCAAGCCGGCGTGGAATGCTGGTGGCCGGCCGGAGCGCGGCGCGCGGTAGGGGAATACGGGGTCAGAGTGGACTTTAGTGAAACCAGCAAATGGCATTTATCATCTGGCGCGGCGTAACGAGTACTGGATGTTCGCTGCGTGCCGCGGCGCCGGACTCGCGGCCCTGGTCGCCCTCGGGCTTGTGCGCGAGATCGGCACTGGTCGACCCCCCAAGTCACCCCCAAGTCCAGCGGTTGCTAGCGGTCGTGGACGGCGAACGGCGCGATGCCCGAGAGCGCCGCACGCTACCGCAGCCAGTCAACTGCGTCAACGTTCGTTAGGTGGCAGCGGCCGGCGTCTACCGCCGGGTAAGCGTGACTCGTGCGAATGGCCTGCGGACGCCGGAACTGTCGTTGTCCATGTGCCATCGCCAGGAATCTGTCGACGAGTCGTAGAGGAATGTCGTATGAAAGCTCGTCGTAGCGGTGTAGTTGAAAAGGAACGAAATGGAATCGCCTGCGATGGTCCCACGGCCGGTGCCCTCGGATGGAAATGCCGCCGCGGCGGTGTTGTCCATCCACACGCACGCATAAGCGCCGGTCTTGGGGTCACGTCCGAACAGTACGACGGCCTCGTAGGCGGGCGTGCCATTCGGCGCACGCTCGCGAGATACTTCGTGCATCTGAACGTACTCGCGGCCAAGCAGCCACTCGAACGTCACATCATGGATGGTCTGCTGTCGCGCGATGGTACCGCGCAGTACCCAATTTCCCACGAGGCGTGGAAATAGCGAGTCGGGCTTCGGGTCTTGCGCGAACAACGCTGCGGGCGAGCAGAGGAGTGCGAGAGCGACGATTGATAGCCGGTGCATGTTGTCCACCCCTGATAGAGATCGAAGCCTGTTGTCACCTGACGCCTGAACCAAGCCGAGTCGCGCAACGGCTTGGGCTTGAATGAATTGTAAGGCCGCACCAGCCGCGCCATTTCAGTGTCGCGCCTCAGGACTGCTGGTCGAGACCGAAGACGCGCAGTTCCTGGTGGCTTTCGCTTCATCGATCACCGCGTGTGCGCCGCGGCCCACCGCTTCCCATTCGCTATCGAGGGCAACGGGGTCAGGTCTTGCCCTGTGCGCGCTGACGCTCTGAGTTGCCTACCGTTCGGCGAACGCGCGATCAATTGATACCGGAGCGCCCGCCGATCGTGCGGTCGACGCGGCGCGCGGTGTAGCGAAAAGCTGCAATGACCGGGATCGGCGCACGGGGCAAGACCTGACCCCGCCCCTGCAGACCCCGCCCCTGCAGCCCGCGTCGGGCAGCGCGTCAGTGACCCAAAAACTCTCCTCTTGCCTATATTTCGATGATTGGCTAAATATCGAAGATGGGCAACGTATTCAGGGCACTATCCGATCCGACCAGGAGACAGGTTCTTCAACTTCTCCAGAAGGGGCCTATGAGTGCGGGCGAGATCGCGGAGCACTTCGATGTCACCAAGTCCACGATGTCGGCCCACTTCGCAGTGCTGGCCGCGGCCGATCTGATTCAGGCCGAACGGCACGGCCGGACGATCATCTACCGGCTGAAGATGTCCGTGCTGGAAGAAGCGCTGCTGGGATTCGCGCAGGCATTTGGCCTCGAGATCAGAAGCAGCGAAGACGGCACACCCCTCACACAGGAGGAAGTAACATGACCGTTCAATCGCAATCGTCGCGCGCTGGCATCAAGCGCGGGTTGATCATCGCAGGTCTGCTGATTCTCGCTTCTCTAGTGCTTCAGCTTCTTTCGCCGTCCTACCTGAGCCGCGATCTCGAGCTCCGAATCTTCGGCATCCTGTCAGGCGGCGTGGTACTCATCTACGCCAACCTCGTACCCAAGACGATCACGCCGCGCATGAGGGCGTGCGGTGATCCGATAGTGGAGCAGTCGATCCGTCGCTTCACGGGTTGGACACTCGCGCTCGGCGGCGTCGCGTACGCGATTGTATGGATGATCGCACCTATGCAGTATGCTACGGCACTCGCAGTGAGCGTTCTCGGGGTATCAGTGATGCTCGTCGCGACCAGGATCGCGCTGGTAGCAGCGAAAGGGCCGCGCTCGTGATGCATTCAATGCCACACAACGGGAGCAACTGACATGTTGGCGAGACTCATGGGGCTCAGGAGTATATCGCCAGGCGATCTGCACCAGACGATGCAGCACCAGCAAACTGTAATCGTCGACGTCAATTCGCGTCAGAGCTGGATCAACGCACATGTTCCGGGTGCGCTGAATCTGGATCCTTTCGGTTACGGCAACAGTGATCTACCCGCCGATGACAAAACCCGCATCGTCTTCTACTGCTCGAATCCTCTTTGCAGAAAGGCTCCTAACGCCGCGCTTCGCGCGAAGAAGATGGGTTACAGCAATGTGAGTGTGATGTCCGCAGGGATCACAGGGTGGACGGCGATGAAGTTGCCGACGGAGTCGGGAGAGATGCGTTGAAGGATTCATACTTGCGCCGTGCCTGAAATTGGGCGCACGGCGCAAGGCTTGACCCCGATACCCGATACCAATTGACGCCGAGGGCAACGGGGTCAGGTCTTGCCCTGTGCGCGCTGACGCTCTGAGTTGCCTACCGTTCGGCGAACGCGCGATCAATTGATACCGAAGCGCCCGCCGATCGTGCGGTCGACGCGCCGCGCGGTGTAGCGAAAAGCTGCAATGACCGGGATCGGCGCACGGGGCAAGACCTGACCCCGCCTCTTGACCCCGCCTCTCCATTCCGGCACCTGACGCGAAAGGACCTCGACACGCTTCAGAAACGGAGTCCGTCCCCACTCCGTCCCCACTCCGTCCCCACTCCGTCCCCGAATCTGACGTATGTTTGACCTGATGGAACCGGAAAACCCTCGCGATCCGCTGCTCGTCCGGCTCGAGGCTTCTCTGGGATCCGCCTACCGCATCGAGCGTGAGCTTGGCGGGGGTGGAATGTCGCGCGTATTTCGTGCTCATGATGAAGCGCTTGGCCGCGATATCGTGGTCAAGGTACTTGCGCCGGAGTTGGCAGAAGGCCTTTCGGCCGACCGTTTCGAGCGCGAGATCAAGCTCGCGGCCCAGTTGCAGCATCCGCACATTGTACCTGTCATAACAGCCGGCGTGGCAGATGGGCTTCCGTATTACATCATGCCATTCGTCAGCGGCGAGTCGTTGCGTGCAAGCATGAACCGGGGCGGCTCGAGTGTAGCGAGTTCGGTTAAAGTCATGACCGACGTGGCGCGCGCACTGGACTATGCGCACAGACGCGGCGTGATTCATCGCGATATAAAACCGGAGAATATTCTCATCTCCGATGGTATTGCCGTCGTCACCGATTTCGGGATCGCGAAGGCGCTGAGTGCCGCGAAGACACAGGCCCCGGGCGGGACGCTTACACAGATCGGTACCTCGTTAGGCACGCCGGCGTACATGGCGCCCGAACAGGCAGTTGGTGATCCAGTGGATGCGCGAGCGGACATATATGCGTGGGGAATCGTTGCATATGAGATGCTTGCCGGCGTTCATCCATTCGCGGGCAAAACGAGCGCACAACAACTGATAGCCGCGCAGATCGCCGAGGTTCCGGCAGCGCTCACGAATCCAGCATCTGACATTCCCGAGCCGCTCGTCGCACTGGTGATGCGGTGTATCCAGAAGGAGCCATCGAAGCGTGTTGCCGATGCAGCGAGCCTCGTCGCTGCACTCGAATCACCCGAGCTCCTCCACGCGCCGCAAGACGCGCGGCGCGGACCCATGGCAGACGCAGCAACGCGATTGGTGCAGGCACGGTGGCGGCGCGGCCATACAATGGCGGTGGTTGCGAGCGTAGTTGTAATCGCAGCCGCGCTGCTCGGCTGGCACGGCTTCAGGCCGACGCTCGGCCATGCTGCTACCACCGGCATAGCACAGGATTCAAGTGTGCGCGCCACTGCTCCGGCGTCAATTACGACGGTCGCGGTGCTTCCGTTCGTGAATACAGATGGCGCTTCGAAGGACGAATACTTCTCCGATGGAATGACTGACGAACTCGCGCACGCACTTTCGCGGCTGCCGTCCCTCAGGGTCGCGGGTAGAACGTCATCGTACGCGTTCAAGGGCAAGGACGTACCGGCACAACAGATCGGTCGTACTCTGAACGTTGGCGGTATCGTGGAAGGAACCGTGCGTCGCGCCGGCGACAGGCTTCGCATCACTGCACAATTGACGAGCGCGAAGGACGGCCTTGTCGTCTGGTCGGACGCATATGAGAGCCGCGCGACGGATGTGTTTCAGGTGCAGGATCAATTCACAAAGGAGATAGTGCACGCATTGGAGCCCGCGCTTCGCGGCACAACCGCAGCGACGGTCGCCGATTCGAGTCGCGGAACGACCGATCTCGCCGCATACGACCTCTATCTCAAGGGGCACTATTTCTGGCAGAAGCGGGGCAGCGCGAATCTTCTGCGCTCGATCGACTATTTCAAGCAGGCGATTGCGCGCGATCCACACTTCGCGCGCGCTTACGCCGGACTCGGCATGACGTACGCAATTCTGCCTGATTATCTGCCCATCGATGCTGATTCTCTTGGTGATCTCGCCATCGCCAGCGCACGGCACGCCCTGACTCTCGACTCGACACTCGTCGATGCGCATACCGCCTTATGCGGTGTCGGCCCGCTGTTGAATCGCGCTGCGGAAATGGAGCCGCAATGCCGGACGGCGTTGGCAATCGCCCCCAACGATCCGGCCGCACTGCAATGGCACGCCGACAATCTAGGATGGCTCGATGAAATTCCGCAGGCGTTGTCGGAGGCCAGACGCGCGGCGGCGCTCGATCCGCTCTCTGCAGTCCTTGCTGGTGACGTGAGCGAGGCCCTTTATGTGTCGAGGGACTTTCGCGGAGCGCTCGACGCAGCGCACAAGTCGATCGCCATCGATTCTTCCTTCACTCCAGCCTACTTGACTATCGCACTGGCCAATATGTTCTCCGGCCACGCGGATTCGGCGGTCAAATACGCTGAGATAGCGCGCCAGCATGATTCTACATTGCCGGGCGTTCAGGGTGGTCTGGTGCTGGCATACGCCGCGGCAGGTCGCTGGAGCGACGCCGAACGAGTACGCGACGTAATCCGCGCGGCCCACGAACGACTTGCGCCGCGCAACCAGAGCGCAATTACCAGCGCCGATCTGGAAGTGGCACTCGCGTTCGGAATTCCGGCGAGTCAGCGCGCGTCACTGGTTCCGCGAATCGACTGGAAGAGCGTGAATTCGAGCGGAGGTTACAGCATGTGTGATCCGATCTTCGACTCGCTCCGGGACGACCCCGCGTTCGCTGCCGCGGCACATCGGATGGGCGCCGCCGCGTGCTCGTACTCGACACCATGGCCTATCAGGCCTCGAACGTGACCGCGCGCGTCAGGAGAAACCGGGGGTCTTGCCCCGTGCGCGCTGACGCTCTGTGTTGCTTACGATCCGGCTCACGCGCGAATAATGGATACAGAAGTGCTCGCCGATCCTGCGGCTGAAGCGCCGCACGGTTTAGCGAAACACTGCAACGACCGCGATCGGCGCACGGGGCAAGACCTGACCCCGCTCCCCGCTGGCTGGTTCAACGAGAACTTGGTCAGCCAGCGATTCGCGCGAGCGAAGTGAATGCCAAATACGAAAGCGAGCACACCAGCCAGGCAACGCACAAGACTTCGTGCAGCCGGCGCCGTTTGGTGATGAGCGCCGTGGCGCAGATCACGAGCACGACGGGAATGTAGATCACGTACTCCGTCGGAACTGGCCGTAACCCGATGACGCCCTTCGACACTGTCTCGACGACGTCCAGCAGCGTCGCGGTGAGATAGATCCCGAAGAACCATCGCTTGTTGGTAAAGAAGTACGCCTCGAAATCGAGTCCCTCCGGTACTTCGCGCGGGTATAGCATCGCGGCCAGCATGAAAATGACAATGGAATAGATCGTGATGAAAAGAAATTCCTCGATGCTCCATGTGTGCAGGCGATTCCACCAGAACATTCCCCACCAGACCGCGAGGACGTAGACCAGCACGTTCACGGTCCATACGATGTGCACCCAGTAGATTCGGATCGTATGACGCATGTGGATGATCTCGCTCACGCCGACCAGGAGATACGTCACTGCGAGGCCCATGATGACGGAGATCAGCACGCCAAGGTAGGAGAACAAGCCTGTCACCCTCTGTTGATGTCAAGGCACGGGTCGGTGAACTCGGTTCGGATCATCTCAGTACCGGGTAGTATATGACAGCGTACGCGATCTGAAGTACGATCAGCACTGCTGGCGCCAGCAGCTGGACCCAGCGTCTCTTCACCCACAGCGCCGCTATGATCGGGACAAGGATCAGAAGGACGAGCCAGTTCTGCCCCACCGCGTTCGCCACGCCTGCATCGGCGACCATTACGTTGACCGCGAGCGAGTATAACATCACTACCAGAAACGCCGTGATGTAGGTCGGTCCCTGCTCCTTGTGGAAGCGGCGCAGGTCATAATCGTCGCTGCTCTCGAAATCCGGAGAGACTAGTGCGCATACCAGGTATTGAATTATGACGATCGTGAAATTGATCGCGATGATTCCTAGCGACAGCGACTTGAGCGTGCGAAGGTCGCTTAGACTCAACCAGTCGTCGAACTGAACGAGGAGCGCATTGAGCATCCAGAGTGCGTGCGGCCACGAGAACGCTATTCTGCGGCGATAGCGGATCATCCGTGCACTGGCGAAAAGGAGATGCGTCAGCGCCAGTGTATATACGAACGACACGAACAGCGTAAGCAGCTCGAACGCCTGCATCGGTAGCGAGCTCGATGGTTGATGTTCTCCACGACAGTTCTGGCCAGGACTGTCGTCCCCAACGCTCGCGAATATGCACTATCTGGGGCCGGATGTCACTCGGCCCGGTTCCGCGGACAGCCGTCGTTCAGAGAGCCGCGGCGCAAACTGGATTATGCGCGACGCATGCCGGAGTCGGTGCAGGACCGGCTCGCAGCCGCCTGCCGGAACAGCATTGGGTCCTGTCATCACTCGAGAGCTTCGACCCCGGTGGAGAATTCGCCGCGGTCATAGCGTGGGACTCGCTCTTTCACATTCCCCTGACGAAGCGATTGCACTGCTCGCTGGATTGCGGTTCAGGATAATTCACAGCGAGTTCCTGAACCTGCCTACTGCGGATCGAGACAAGGGACGTTTTGCAATAGTGGCCGAGGCGTGATCGGTGGATCGGAGTCCGTCCCCACTCCGTCCCGTTGCTTCTGACGCCACCAGATCGCGTTTACCAGGAGAAGTGCACTCTCACCCCATTTCGCCCGGGACGGACCGGCGTAACGTACATTATCCCCCCACATGCCCGAGTCAGCTCCCGACCAGCTGTCAGCGCGCCTCCAGCCGTCCCTGGCCGACCGATACCGCATCGAGCGCGAGCTCGGTGCGGGCGGAATGGCGACTGTGTATCTCGCCGAAGATCTCAAGCATCACCGCAAGGTCGCGATCAAGGTACTACACGCCGAACTCTCTGCGATCATCGGCCCGGAACGGTTCTTAAAGGAAATAGAACTCACCGCCAACCTGCAGCACCCGCACATCCTGCCGCTGTTTGACAGTGGAAGCGCTGATGGTTTGCTCTTTTACGTCATGCCGTACGTGGAAGGTGAGACTCTGCGCGAACGGCTCACGCGTGACAAGCAGCTTCCAATTGCTGACGCAGTCCGCATCGCGAGCGAGACAGCAGACGCACTCGCATACGCCCACGGACGCGGCATCGTGCACCGCGACATCAAGCCGGAGAACATCCTGCTGCAGAACGGGCACGCGCTCGTAGCGGACTTTGGAATTGCGCTCGCCGTACAGCAGGCCGGCGGACAGCGAATGACGCAGACCGGCCTTTCACTCGGCACTCCACAGTACATGTCACCCGAGCAGGCGATGGGTGAGCGTGACATCGGACCTCGCTCCGACATCTACTCGCTCGGCGCGGTCACGTACGAGATGCTGAGCGGTGATCCGCCATTCACCGGATCTACCGCACAGGCGATCGTCGCGCAGGTGATCACGACGGAGCCGCGCTCGCTCGTCGCGCAGCGCAAGAGCGTTCCAGCGTGCGTCGTTGATGCGGTGATGACCGCGCTGGAGAAACTTCCCGCTGATCGTTTCGCATCGGCCACCGAGTTTTCTCGAGCGCTCGCGGGCCCCACGGGATCCGTTACGCGAGCGACGCACTCGGTGCCGATGGGACAGCACTCGGGCGCGCGCTGGCTGCCGTGGAGCGTCGCGGCGCTCATGACGGTGATCGCACTCGCGGCTCTCGGTATGTCATTGCGTGGACGTCGAGGTGGCACGGCTCCGCTGGTGATGTCGTCACTGCTCCCGCCCGACGGACAGGAATTCAGTGAGCGATCCAGCTTCGGCGCGCTCTCGCCAGATGGACAACGTTTCGCGTTCGTACTGCTTTCGCCGCATGGCGAGTCGCGTCTCTGGCTGAGACGCCTCGACTCGCTCACCGCCGTGGCCCTTCCGGGTACGGACGGCGCCGTGGGACCGTTCTGGTCGCCGGACGGGCAATCGATCGCATTCTTCGCCCACGATCAGTTGTGGCGGTTCGATCTCACGGGCGGCCTTCGCGGGCTTTGCAAGATTGACGGCGGCATGAATGGAAGTTGGGCAGACGACGGCACCATCCTCGTCGCGAGCTCCCGCGGTATCGAGCGCACGACCGCCAACGGCGGCCCGTGCACGATCGCCGTCCCGATCCACACGTCGACATCCAGCGCGGAGATGCTGGAGCATCCCGTCCTGCTTCCGGACGGCAAACACGTGCTCTTCTCCGTCCGATTCGGATCCGATGCCCCCGGAGTTTTTGTAGCAGACATGAACGGAGGTGCCTGGCGCCAGCTCGTCTCACGGGCCTCGGATCCCACACTGGTACTTCCTGACATCCTGTTATACGGCGTGTTCCCGGGGGCCGGGATGCCGTCGCGCCTCGTCGCGCAACGATTCGACGCGGGCACACTGACTCTCAGCGGTGATCGCGTGCTCATCGCGGATGGCGTGCGCTCGGCAGGCGCTACGTTCTCGTACTCGGTTTCGGCGACTGGTGCGCTGGCGTATCTGCCGTCGCAAGGTGATCTGGAGAAGCTCGTCGCTGATCGAAAGGGGCAGATCATCGACACGATACCGGTGCTCGGCACATGGACGCACCAGATTGCGCGAAGCAAGTCACTGGTCGCGCTGGGCGGCTTCGACCACGTGATCATCTACGACATGGTTCGAAAAACACTCACCGTTGTCGCGAGTCTCGCTTCCTCTCCCGTCTGGGGACCCGGAGACTCGGTGCTGGCCGGTTTCAGCCCGGGACGACGGGGAGTGGGGTCGCCGGAATTCATCGCGTCGATCTCGCGACCGGCGCGAGACACATTGCTCATGGCCGGAACGCGCGGGACACCGCTTCCCACCGACTGGTCACGCGACGGACGCTATCTCCTGACGACGCGCGCTGCATCGACTGCCGATACCCTCGCGCGGTCAGAGATCTGGGCGTACGACTTCACCGCAGGTCGGCCCATTCGCGTCCTGGGCAGCGGTGGAAATGTCGCCGACGGAGCGCTCTCGCCGGACGGACGATGGCTGGCGTACGCGTCGGACGAATCCGGTGCGAGCGAGATCTACGTGCGACCGTTCCTGCGATCCGGCGAGGCAGCGCGCATTTCGGTGAACGGCGGGCGTCGTCCGCGCTGGCGCAATGACGGGCGCGAAATGTACTTCGAGACGCCCGACGGCCGCATGATGAGCACGTCCGTTACGCCAGGTGCGACGCTCGCGCTCGGAACACCGCAGATGCTCTTTCGAGTGCCCAGCTGGTTGCGCGGGATGTTCTTCGACCCAGGAGTGCCGTACGACGTGAACGGAGACGGGACGCGCTTCGTGCTGCGCATGTCGCCGGCGTCGAACGCCGCGGTGTTGGTCGAGAACTGGCCGGCGTTACTGGGTAAATGATTGCCGACGATCGCTGGAATTCGAAGATCTGGGTGTCAAGTCTTGCGCCCGTAACGCCGCGCCATCCACCAAACGGAGTACTCGATGCCGCTCTCCCGCCGCAGGTTTCTCTCGTCGATAGGAGCCGGAAGCGCCGGCGTCCTGCTCTCGCCCATGATCTCGGGGCGCGGCACAGAAGCGCTCTTCGCGCTCGGCCGTCCAGAATCGATACAACCCGGCGGCATTGTGCGACTGGACAGCAATGAGAATCCCAACGGGCCAGGTGACCGCGTGCTCGCCGCCATCCAGGGGTGCTTCAACGTCGACAACCGGTATCCGCGCGACGAGGAGCGCGCCGCCATTCGTGCTATCGCGACTGCGCGCGGCGTGCCGCCCGATCACCTTCTGCTCGGCTGCGGCTCCACCGAGATACTGCGTATCGCCACGGGCGCATTCGCCGGCCCGGGACGCGCGCTCGTGCAGGCGTCTCCAACGTTCGAAGTGATGGGGCGGTTCGCGCCTGTCATCGGCGCGGAGGTGCGCAACGTGCCGGTGGATAGCAAACTGCGTCTCGATCTTGATGCGATGACGGACGCAGCCAAAGGAGCCGGCGTCGTGTATCTCTGCAATCCCAACAACCCCACGGCCACAGTGCTCGGATCCGCCGCCGTGAAGGATTTCGTGGAGCATGTGGGACGCGTATCGCCCGATACGATGTTCCTCATAGACGAAGCATACCACGAATACGTGGACGATCCGGCGTACGCCACCGCGATCCCGTTGGCGCTCGCCAATCCGAACGTGGTGGTGGCGCGCACATTTTCAAAAGTGTACGGAATGGCGGGACTGCGGCTGGGATATGCCATCGCGCGTCCCGAGACACTCAAGCGAATGCAACCCTGGCTGCTCGACACCAACACCAACCAGCCGTCGTTGGCGGCAGCGAGTGCGACCGTCGCCGACACCGCGCGCATCGCTCAGCAGCAGCGCCTGAATCGCGAGGCGCGCGCGTTCACTCTGGATTACTTTCGCCGCAACGGCTACGTACCAGCCGATTGTCAGGCGAATTTTGTCATGGTGGATATCAAGCGCGACGTGAAGGCGTTCCGCGCCGAGTGTCTGAAGCAGGGTGTGTCGTTGGGGCGGCCCTTTCCGCCGCTTACGACGCATCTGCGGGTCACAGTTGGGACGATGCCGGAGATGCAGCGCGCGCTTGATGTGATCCACCAGGCGCTCGCGTGAGCTCGTATCTACAACGAGAGTGAAACAGGGTCAGAGTACACTTCTGTCAGTCAATGCCGACGGCACCACTCAGCAGCAAACTCGGACACCGGTATCTGGAGTGGACTTCCTTGATGCGAACACATCGCGTATACCATGAGAAGTGCACTCGACCCATTTTTTCGGGCGCCACATAATACTCGAGCTTGCAGCTTAGCCAGCGTGCTACGTCTGCGTGACCATTGCCTGGAGAAAGGATCCGTACGTGCCCGCATTTGAACATCTCAGCGTTCTCGTATCGATCGTCGTCGGTGTGGCCGTGTCCCAGGTGCTGTATGGTCTGGGACAGCTGGTGCGAAGACGCGGCAG
This sequence comes from uncultured Gemmatimonadales bacterium, assembly GCA_963707505.1. Classification (GTDB taxonomy): domain Bacteria; phylum Gemmatimonadota; class Gemmatimonadetes; order Gemmatimonadales; family Gemmatimonadaceae; genus Fen-1247. The sequence continues at coordinate 777,167 of CAVPQB010000006.1, read as the reverse complement.
CTACAAGCCGGACCCGCTCTACATCCTGGCCAACGTCGTCATCCTTCTGGTTCTGGTCGACTCCTGGTGGTCTGCTTACTCCTGGCATGACGTCCCTGGTTGGTCATACAGAAGGGCGTGGTTCGTGATGCTGAATCCGCTCCTGGTGACGATGGCCGCACAACTCCTGCCGCCGGATTGGGATGAACAGCCCGTTGACATCCACAAGACCCATAGGACGGGGTCAGGTCTTGCGCCGTGCGCGCCGTCACTCTGAGTTGCTTACAATCCGGCTCACGCGCGAAGAATGGATACCGAAGTCGGTCGCCGATCGTGCAATTGAAGCGTCGCACGATGTAACGAAACACGGCGATGACCGGGAGCGGCGCACGGCGCAAGACCTGACCCCCATGCCCTGACCCCCATGCCCGATCGGTTCGTGCAGCAGCCATGCGTGCCGATCTGTGCTTCGTCGGACTCGATTCGGAGCACGCGGCCTGACGGACGCCGATGCTGACGAGCGGTCTCCGGGAGTGCCCCCGATGCAGGCCGCATTGCATCGGACCCGCTTGTGCGCCACATTGGCGTCTTCGTTCAATCTTCCGCCCTCCCCCGATCGCCCATGCGCGTTGCCCGCTACGCCCTCGTGGCCTCCGTCGTCACCTTCGTCCTTGTATCCGCCCCCATCGCACTCCGAGCCCAGCGCACGGCCGCGCAACCCGCGGCCCAACCCGCGGCCGCTCAGCCCGCGCGCAGCATCGCCTCGCAGACCGCGGGCATGGAGCGCCACGACGGCTTCATCCCGTTCTACTACGACGAGCACACCGGCAAGCTTCTCCTCGAGGTGCAGCGTCTCGGTCAGGATTTCCTCTACCTGCCCACGCTCGCCACTGGCCTGGGATCGAACGAGCTCGGGCTCGATCGCGGGACGACGGGCGACGAGGCGATCGTGCGCTTCGAGCGTTTCGGCCCGCGCGTGCTGCTCATCCGCCAGAACACACGTTATCGCGGCGACGGCCGACTCGCTCCAGGCGCACGCGGTCGAGGAGTCCTTCGCCACGTCGACGCTCGCCGGCATGCCGATCGTCGCCGAGGAAGGTGGGCGGCTGCTGGTCGACGCGACGGACTTTCGCGCTGCAGGATGTGATGAATGTCAGCTCGACGATCCAGCGGCAGAAGCAGGGCACGTATCGGCTCGATCGCAATCGCAGCGCGATCTACCTGCCGCACACCAAGGCGTTTCCAAAGAACACCGAAATCGAGACGCTGCTCACTTTCGCGAGCGATGCACCGGGCCGCGAAGTCGCGCGTCATACGCCGGATGCCGAGGCGCTCACGCTGCGCGAGCACTTCTCGTTCGTCGAGCTGCCCGATTCCGAACTACAAGCCGCGCGCGTTCGATCCGCGCGTCGGCATCTTCTCGGTGACGTTCACGATTTCTCGCGCCCGTTCACCGAGAAGCCGGAGACGCGCTGGATCAATCGCTGGCGCCTCGAGAAGAAGGATCCGTCGGCCGCGATGTCCGAGCCGGTCAAGCCCATCGTGTACTATCTCGATCCGGGCATTCCGGAGCCGTATCGCACCGCGTTCCGTCAGGGCGCGTCGTGGTGGACAAAGACGTTCGAGGCGGCCGGATTCAAGAACGCGTTTCGCGTCGAGGATCTCCCGGCCGGCGTCGATCCGATGGACGCACGCTATTCGATCATCCAGTGGGTGCACCGGAGCGATCCGGGCTTCTCCGTGGGTCAGTCGTTCGTCGATCCGCGCACGGGCGAGATCATCAAGGCGATGCTCAAGATGGACACGTATCGCTCGATCACCGACTACAACATCTTCGCCGGGTATGACGCCGGCGATGGACGGAGAAGGCAGCTGACTGGATGGCGTCGCTCGATCCCAACGTCAACGGCACCGAGTTCGCCATGTCGCGCCGCCGCCAGCACGTCGCGCACGAGATCGGCCACACGCTCGGCCTCGCGCACAACTACATCTCGCACGCGTTCGGCCGCGCCAGTGTGATGGACTATCCGGGTCCGCTGGTGACGCTGAGGCCGAACGGCACGCTCGACGTTTCGCACGCGTGGGCAACGGGCACGGGCGCGTACGACACGCTGGCGATTCGCTTCGACTACACGCAGTATCCAAACGCTGCAGCAGAGCGCGCGGGGCAGGAAGCGCTGGCGCGTCAGGCGATCGCTGGCGGCGCGCGCTTTCTGACCGATCGCGACGCGTCGGCGGGTGTGATCCCCGAGGTGACGCGCTGGTTGAACGGCGACGACGCGGTGAAGGAGCTCGCGCGCGAGAGCGCGGTGCGCGACGTGCTGATCTCCAAGTTCAACGAATCGGTGATCGCGCCCGGCGAGCCGATGTGGATGATCAACGAGCGCTTCGTGCCCGTCTATCTGCATCATCGCTACGCGATCGAAGCGGCGACGAAGGCGATCGGCGGCATGGAGTACACCTTCGCGTTGCGCGGCGACGGACAGACACCGGCGACAGTCATCGCGCCGGCGAAGCAGCGGGAAGCGCTGCGCGAGCTGATCGCGACGATTCAGCCGCGCGAGCTCGCGGTGCCCGAGCGCATAGTGAAGATGATTCCGCCGTCGCCCTACGGATATCGGCGGCGGCTGGGGCTTCGCGACGACGCCGGCGGGGATCGTCTACGATCCGCTGGCCATCGCGCGCGCGCTGGCTGGCAACGTTGCTGATGGAATTCTGCAGCCCGATCGCATCGAGCGCGTGATGTCGTTTCATGCGCGCGACGCTGCATCGCCGTCGGCCGACGAAGTGATCGGGCAGATGATCGACGGCGTCTACACGAACGCGACAGCGACGACGGCGTACGAGCGCGGCGTCCGTCGCCAGGCGAGGCGCGCGGTGGTCGACGCACTGTTCGCGCTTGCGGCCGATCAGAAATCGACGGCAGATGTGCAGGCCGTCGCCAACGATCGTTTGAATCGATTGGCAACGACCCTCGTCGGCCGCGAAGACGACAGATACGGAGGATCGCGCGGCGAACGCGGAAGTCGTTCGCAACGTGCGGAACTGGCTGGATCGCCGCATCGCGCCGCCGCGTCCGACGGGAGTGATCCCGCTGCCGCCGGGAACACCGATCGGCGGCTGAAAAAAACCGGGGTCAGAGTGCACTTTTCAGTTTGCTGCACGTCGCGTTGCAAACTGAAAAGTGCACTCTGACCCCGGTTTCTCTAGCGGCCTGCCTGCAGCTTCGTCGCCACCTGCTCGGCCTGTTCCATCACGCGCAACAAATTCCCGCCCCATAGCTGCGCGATCTGAGCTTCCGTGTATCCGCGCCGCACGAGCTCGACGGTGACATTGGGGGCCTCGGCGGCGCAGTTGTATCCGTCGATGCCACCGCCGCCGTCGAAGTCGGATGAGATGCCGACGTGATCGATTCCGATCTTCTTGACTGCGTAGTCGATGTGATCGACGAAATCCTTCACGTTTGCGCGCCGCGCCGGCACTGGCGCGGGATACTGTGCATCGATTGCATCGCGCTGGGCCTGGTAACGCGCGCGTGTCGTGTCATCCATGGCCGTCAGCGGATTCGCGCGCGCAGGACGCGCGGCGGATTGTGGCTCCACTGGCGGATCACCGATCGAGCAGGCCGCCGAACGAACAACGGCGCTCCGTCCCTCGCCGGAACCTGCGGTAGCCGAGCCGTTGTCGCGGCTCACGACGGCGACCGGCAGGTTGTACTGCGTGGCCAGTGCTTCGAGCGCCGCTGTCCGCTCCTTGGATGTAGCGGGCGTGCAAACCAGATAACCGGTGAACGCGACAGTCTGCATCACACCGCCGTTCTTCCTGAGCGCGAGCAGCTGCTCGTCGTCCAGGTCGCGCGATGCGGTGGGACACAGCGCGCGGACCGCGGAATGCGACGCGATAACCGGTGCCTTGCTGTTGGCCATCACCCACATGTTCGATTCCTTGGACGGATGCGATATGTCGAGCATGATGCCCCACTTGTTCGCCTCCGCCACGACCTGCTTGCCGAGCGGGCTCACGCCGTGCCACATCCAGACGTTGTCGGCCTCGCCGGTGTTGGAATCGGACAACTGACTGTGACCGTTGTGCGCGAGTGACAGATAGCGTGCGCCGCGATCGGCGAATTCCTTCACTCGAGTAATGTCGGTGCCGATCCCATAACCGTTCTCCACGCCCATCAACGCGACGAGCTTGCCGCTCTTCGCTATGCGGCGCACGTCGGCGGCAGTGCGCGCGATCTCGATCTGGTCGGGCGCCATCTTCTCCGCCAGCTTGTGCACGGCATCGAACTTGGCGACGTCCGCCTCGTATGCGCGCTGGTATCCGGCCGGCGTCAGCTCACCCTGTCCTACATAGATCGAGAAGAAGATGCCGTTGTAGCCGGCCTTCATCTTGGGCAGATCGACCTGGTTGTGAAGTCCCGTCATGTAATTGGGCGGTGTGTCGCTCATGGACGACGGGTTGAAGTCCACGTGCGTGTCGAGCTTGATCACCCGATCGTGGATCGCGTGCGCCCTCGCGACGAGAGCGTCGTCCTGCGCGTGGATCGTCGGTGCGGCAGCGATGAAGCAGAGTGCTGCGAGGGACAGGTTGACGCGTAGTGGCATGGCTGTCTCGGGTATGAGGTGGAACGGTAACCCACAAGATATTGCCGAGTCATGGGTAATTGGGGTAATTGGGGTCAGAGTGCAGTTTTCCGATTCCAGTCGTTGCAATCGACTGAAAGGACACACTGCGATCCCGTCGAGTTATCGCGCTAATGCACTCGGCGCCGAGGATACCGTGATTCGCGCACACTCGAACTACCTCGCGCTCGGCGAGAACGACGCAACGAGGCGTGCGGCATATCGGACCCTGGTCACCGGTGCTGTATCGGAGCAGGACCTTCACGCCATTCGCTTACAGCTGCAACGCCAGCATGCGCTTGGCACGGACAGCTTTCGTGTGAGTATCGAAGCGCAGCTGGGTCGCCGCGCCGGTCCCGCGGAGAGCGGACGGCCGCACAAGGATCGCAAGGCATTGATAAGTGCACTCTGACCCCGGTTATTCCGATCGGAATCGCACCTGCTTGCCAGAATGAACGGGAGGTGTATGATCTTCCTCAGTGAGTACCGGGCCAATGACACGGGACACCCCAAGGGCGAGTCGACTGATGCCGAAGATAGCTGCCGCTCTCTGGCTGGGTTTGATCGTTGTCTCCGCTGGCCGAGCGCGCGGCACGCCTGCCACGAGTCGTCCAGCTACGCAGCCTTCCGCCACGAGTCGGGCGGCTGCCCCGGATGCGAGTGGCGGAATGGAGTCCGGCGTTTTCTCGGACGTCCTCGTGCTGCTTCTTGGAGCCATTCTGTCGCTGTATGCGACGGTTGTTTTCGAGCGCAGAAAGCGCTTTGGCGAGATACTTCGTGATGTGGGTCGCACCAGGCAGCACTTCCAGGGATATCCTGTATCTCCCGCTCCAAGGGATCTGGAGTATGCACACACGGAGACCGTCAGGTTCTGGCATCTCCTGGAAGAAAAGGAATGGGAGCTGGCGGCCGATGGTCATCGTGATGCCGCTGCGCGGATCAATCGCTTGCATTCATTCTTCTTTCGCGTCGCGGCGTGCATCGAGAAGATGCAATCGAAAGACACGAACGGATTGGCGGTCGACCAATACCTGATGGAGTTCCAGTCGGAGTATCAACGGATTTACGACAGCGAGTTCCGTCAATATGAATCGGCAATTCATCCGTCGATGTGGGCGCTCATCCGCCCGCTCCCGCATCCCGTGTTGCCAAAATCATTGACGGCAGTTTCCGGCGATGATTTCATCGCGTTGCTGTAGGCCATGACATTGCCGCTCCGCCGCTTGCACGCCGCACTCGTCGTCGCCATCCTCGCCTGCGCGAGACACGCACCGCCGGCGCTCGACAGCGCGGAACCGCTGCCAGCTCGATACCTGTTCTCCTGGACCGGAGATGAAGATCGCAAGGACAGTGATTTCCTCGCTGTTATCGACCTTGCATGGGATGGCGACCGGTACGGAGCCATCGTTGCGACAACCCCGATCGGCGAAAAGGGAATCTGGCCGCACCACACCGAGCACGAACTCGGTCCAGGCAGGATGCTGTTCGCCAATGGGTTCGCTGGCAATCGCAACGTGCTATTCGATCTTCACGATCCCTTGCATCCCAAGGTGGTGGAACGCTTCGATGGCGTCGCCGGGCTCAGCTTTCTGCACAGCTTCGTGCGAATTCCCGGCGGCCACGTTCTGGCGACGTTCCAGGGACACGGTCCGAGCAACGAAGCGCCAGGCGGCATCGCCGAACTCGACGAGCGAGGGCGGGTCGTGCGCTGGCGTTCCGCTGCGGATTCGAGTGCGGACCAGACAGCGTTGCGCCCGTACAGCCTTGCCGTCGTTCCGTCGCTCGATCGTGTCGTCGTTGCGCTTACGTCCATGCCCATTCCGAGCTGGCATCCGCTACGCGCGTCGATCGCGCACGACCATTCCGGCGATCAGGTACAGGTGTATCGGCTATCAGATCTCATGCTGGTCAAGACGATCAGACTTGCGTCGAACGATGGACCGAATGAGCCACGCCTGTTGCAGGACGGTCGTACGGTCCTTGTGAACACCGTTGCGTGCCGGCTGTACCGCGTCACCGGGCTCGACGGCCGCGATCCGGATCTGGAGATGGTTCATCACGAGGATGAGAGTGGATGCGCAACGCCGGTGGTGATAGGCAACTACTGGATCCAGTCCAACGCTGCCACTCATCGCGTCTTTTCGCTGGACGTCCGCGACCCGGCAAACGTTCGCAAGGTTTCGTCGGTGACGTTCGATGAGCGACAGCGACCGCACTGGCTGGCGACCGACGGATCCCGCATCGTCGTCGTGAACGAGCCTGGTCCGACGGCCGAGCGTCGCATCTGGATGCTGAAGATCGATCGTGCGACGGGCAGGCTTGTGCTCGACAGCGCGTTTCGCGATGCAGGCTCGACGCGCCCCGGAATCGCGTTCGATCGCGCGACCTGGCCACATGGTGCGACCGGAGCCGCGGTTCCACACGGCACCGTGTTCGGCTGGTAAGGCGTGATGAATTGGGGTCAGAGTGGAGTTTCCCGACGCCTCAGTTCGCATTTACCAGAGCAGTGCACTGCGAGCCTGCTCGCGTTCCGTCACCCCTTCGCGCGCAGCAGCGCTGTTATCTGCTTCCGTACGTCGCTGACGCGCGGTTGCAGATCGGGGTCCGCGTTTTTCCAGAGGTCGACGAACCGGCTGTAGTACATGATGGCGCGCTTGGTGTCGCCTGCACTCTGGTAGAGCTCGCCCAGCCGGTCGAGTGCAAGCGCGAGGTAGTACGGATCGGGGGTGATGCGACCGCCGCCTGGCTTGTCGACATACTCGGTCAGGTACTTGCGCGCGGAGTCGGCCTGATGACCCCGGTCGTAGGCAATGCCAATACCATATAGCGTACAGGCGGCGCAATTGGGGGACGGAAGTCCGTCGGGCTGGACATCACCCTGGCGAAAGTATGCGACCGCACTGTCAGTCTTTCCGTCTGCCATGGCAATCATCGCGCGAACGCGCATGATATTCACTGCGCTCTGGCGGCGGGTCAGCGAGTCGAGTGTGGATTCGTACTGGCTCAACAACTCACGTGCCTTTGCAGTAGCGCCCAGTTGCGCATAGACCCCGGCCAGATTGACATGCGCAACCGAAGCGGGCGGCATGGGCTGCGCCCGGAGTGTCGAGTCGAGCTCAGCGATTCCGCGCGATGCGTTCCCGCGGATCACGCCGTCCGTCATGGCCTGGACGTAGGCCATCTCGTACGCGTTCGGATCGTGGCCGTCCACGTGGGCCAGTGCAGCATTCGACTGCATGGACAGTCGCGCGGCGTCGTGCAGTCTGCCCCGTAGCCGCACTACGGCGGCGAGACCGTTCAGCGCTCTCGCAGCGTGGAACGCGTCGGCGTGGTCCACGCCGACGCGCGCGATGTGTTCTGCTGAATCGTATTGATGCTTGCTCCAGAACTCGGCATACCTGATAGCGTCGGTGGGAAATGGCACGTGACGGCTGGCGAACAGTGCCAGCACCGAATCGACGTCCCGGTACCGGCCCATGCCGAGGTATTCGAGAGCCAGGTTGCTCAGCAGTGTCCCATCGGCCGAGTCGTCAGCGAGGCTGAGCTTGTACATCTGCACGGCACCGGTCGTGTCGCGCACGCTGGCAAGGGTGACGGCGAGCGAATTGGCCGCATCGGTGTTGGTGGAATCGATCGCGATGGCTCGGCGGAACGCCGCGATTGCCCGCCGACGGTCGAGTGCGACGAACGTGTAGTAGGCGCCCTGGACGTTGTACAGCTCCCGTTCCGGAAGGCGATCGCTGAGCCGGAACGCTTTGGTGAGCTCGCTGCGGGCTTCCGCCATTCGTGCCGGTCCACCCACCGTCTGCAATGTGAACGCCAATTCCACATGCGCCATGGCAAATGTGCTGTCCTGCCGTATGGCGTCCTGGTAGTGCTGCATCGCGGCCGGATAGTCCGCCTGCACGTCGTTGGCGAAGTTGCCGGCGGTGTAACTCTGGAGTGCGCCGAGCGAGGCGGTCGTTACCTGGTCCAGGCTCGGTGCTTCGCGCACCGACTTGAGCGACTCGCCGATCTTCCGTCGCAGTTCCTTGGTGACGCGGTCGACAGCGGGGATGAGGTCGCCGGCATCCTTTGCCGATTCACTGAATGACGCGAGATCGTTGCCGCTCTCGGCGCCGACGAGTCTGGCCGTAATGACGTAACCCGCTCCCGCCGGTACGACGCTTCCCGCCAGCACCGCCTTCGCGCCGGTTCGTCGCGCGATCTCGCGCGCGGTGGTGAAGTCGACGCGTGCCGTATCCGGCCGCCGCATCTGTTCGAGCGCCGCGACCACGGATGCGGTCGGCATGACGTGCACTGCGCGGCTCTGCGACAGACCGGTTTTCACGGCTTCTGCGATGGTCGATCCGAGCGACGAATCAGCGCCCGGCGCGTCGAACGCGGCAACTATGACATTGTCATTCGCGGCGAGTGTCCCGGCGGCGAACAGCGATCCCGCCGGTCCGATGCCGAGGACTCGGAGCAGCATGTAGCCAGCGATCAGGAGCACGAACGTGCTCACGGCCGCGATGCCGCCGCGAGCGGTCTGCCGCCACGATACGTGCGGACTCGCCTTGATGGCGATGGTCGCCATGGTTCCGTGGCCGGCGAGCGACCGTGTGCCGCCGGCTGTGTACACCGGTGTCGCCGTGGCGACCCGCCGCGCGATGTACTGTGTGTACGCGGTGAACAGCACCACGGGCAATCCAAGCGCCATGACGACGAGTGCGCCGGAAAAGACCCAGTCCGGCAGACCGATCGCGATGATCGCCGCACGCGCCAGGATCGCGACGCCGATGAAGGCAGCGACGTAGATCCCGAGTGCGCGCCACAGCATGGGACGTCCGCCGATCAGTATCCCGGGCATTACGCCACCGGCGCCCGATGTGGTGTTGTCCAGGCGCTGCAGCAGCTCGGTGGCACTTGCCGGCCGCGCGGCGGGCGACTTCGCCAGGCACTGCATCACCAGCGACGCGAGCGCAGGTGGGCAATCCAATCGCAGATCAGCGACCGGCGTCGGCGTCTCCGTCATGTGCGCGACCAGCAACTTGTGTGGTGCGAGGTCGGGAAACACTGCTCGACCGGCGAGCAACTCGTACGCCATGCAGCCGAACGCGTAGAGATCGGCGCGGTGATCGGTTGCCGGATCACCCGCAGCCTGTTCCGGCGCCATGTAGGCCGGCGTCCCCACGGCGGTGCCCAATTGCGTGAGTGTCGCGCCGGTGGGACTCGCGGCTGCGGCCGCGATCGCCTTCGCGATACCGAAGTCGGTGACTACGGCGGTGTGCCCCGAAAGCAGCACGTTGTCCGGCTTGATGTCGCGATGAACCACTCCGCGTTCATGCGCGTACGCCAGCGCGCGTGCGACATCGCGAAGTATGCTGAGCACTTCTGAAATGGCGAGCGGCTTGCGGCCCAGCCGCGCGCGGAGACTCTCACCTTCGACGTAGGGCATCGTATAGTACGGAATGCCGTCGATGTCGCCGGCCGCGAGCACCGGTACGATATTGGCTTGCTGCAGCGACGCTGCAACGCGAATTTCGCGCTCGAACCGCGGCACCGACATCGCCGCCGCCAGTTCGGTCGACAGCACCTTGACGACTACCCGTCGGCCGAGGCGGTCCTCGCTGGCCACGAACACGCGCGACATCCCGCCGCCGCCGAGTTCGCGCTCAAGAGTGTAGCTGCCAGACAACGACTGCTCGACACGCGATCGAAGATCCGCCAAGGCGCCTGCTGGTTGTGGGTCGGAAAGACTCTGGAATATAGGGTTTGCCGGGAAAATGGGGGAATAGGGGTCAGAGCGCGGTATTCCGGTTTCAGATGTTGCAATCGACTGAATGGCATGACGCCGCCCCATAGTATTGTGTGGCTCCCTTCACAGGAGCTTCACCATCGCACGCCAGCCGCGCCTGGACATTCCTGGCATCGCGCAGCACGTTATCCAACCTGGCAACGATCGCAGGCCGTGCTTCTTTCGTGAATCGGACTATCTCCGTTACCTGCAAGCTCTGCGTGAACTGTCCATGCGGGAACATTGTGCCGTGCATGCGTACGTGCTCATGACCAACCATGTTCATCTGCTCGTCACGCCTGGGATCGTGGCGGAGCGCAAGGATTATCGCTGGTCGAGTCATGGGGCCAATGCACTCGGTGCCAGGGATCCCGCGATTCGCCCGCCGCTAGGGCGCCGCGCGCGTCCCGCAAAGATCGGCGGGCCACGCAAGGATCGCGGGAGTCAGAGAAGTGCACTCTGACCCCGGTTTACGCGCGCTGGTTCCGCGCCCGTTGTGGAAGCTCGGCGGAGCAACCTATCGCCGATTCGCTGGCACGTTCGCGAGTCCGGAGCGCAGCAAGTGGCTGCCTCTGGACTCGCGAACCTTCGGGCCGCCCCGGCACTGGTCTCACACTCCGGAATACTGCCGGCGACATGGCGCCGAATGGCGTGAGGTCGTTCCGGCTGGCGTCGCCGAGAGGCAAGCGCCGCGTTGCGTCAACTATCCCGCTGCGCAGATGCTCGAGCTGGTCGCGACAGTCCTGCCGGCGGCAGGCGTTGCACGACTGCGGAATGCACGCGTGATCAGTCCGCAAGGATGGATCGTCGCCGAGGATGACACATATCTTCCCGATCACAGCTGGTATGGATACCGAGTGGGGTCATGTCCGATCTATCTCCACGACAGCCTCGCGTCGACTGCGCGTTTGTCGGGCGTGACACTCAACCTGTGTACGGAGTGGTCCGCGAACTACGGTCACATGATGTTCGATGCGCTGTCCCGAGTCGCCTTGTTCGAGCGATCCGGCTACACCTGGGACGATGTGTCGCACGTACTCGTTCCGGATCTGTCATCCGAAGGACGAAAATCTGCCGTACAGCTGTGCGGAATCCCACCGGAGAAGATGGTTGCGCTGAGCAGCTTTTCAATTGTGGAATGCGAGCAGCTGATCGCGCCTACCTTTCCGGGCTTGCGATGCAACAGTCCAACATGGGTCGGCGAATTCTGGCGCTCGCGATCGCCGCATGTTCCGCAGCAGGGCCGGCGTCTTTTTCTTAGCAGACGAGGGTCGAGACGTACGCTGATCGATGAAGAGGCACTCGCTCCGATCCTGGATGCGGCGGGATTCGAGACGATCATTCCGGGCACGGACGCAATCCGTGATCTCCTGCCGCAGGCGGAGATCATCATCGGTCCGCACGGAGCGGCGCTCACCGATGTCGTGTTCTGTCATCCGGGCTCGGTCCTCATAGAACTCACTCCGCCCGGGCATATCGAGCCGTATTATTATACCGCCGCCGACTCGGCGGGCATGAGCTACTTCTCGATCCTCGGCGCATATCCCAACGGACAGTGCGGTGACGGAAACGTCGACGATTTCGTCATTGCACCGGAAATGCTGAGACAGACTATCGCGGCTGCCGAAACCACTGTCTCGCTCATCGCGTCCCATCTGCGATGACGACACAGTATAAAGAGCCGCTGGTGTCGGTGATCGTGCCGGCGTACAACTGCGGCGCATACATAGCCGAGGCGCTTGCTTCTCTGTCGAATCAGACGGTCCGGGACATCGAGATCATCGTCGTCGATGATGCGTCGACCGATCACACGGCAGATGTCGCGGCCGCGCATGCTGCTGCCGATCCGCGCATCCGCCTCATTCGTCGACAATCCGCATCGGGCCGCCCGTCGTGTGCTCGTAACGACGGGCTGCGTGCTGCTCGCGGCGAGTACGTGGCACTGCTCGACGCTGATGACGTCTCGCTGCCGACTCGCCTTGCATCATGTGTGGCTGCGATGCGTCGGACCGGTGCACACTTTGCGTTCGCCGACTATCAGCACCTGCATCAGGCCACCGGCAACGTCGAGGCTCAGTCCGTGCTTCGATCCATGCGATTCCTCGAAAAGACCGCGCGCTATATGGACCATGTCGACGGGGATACGTTTCTCTGTCCGGTGAGTTTTCGAGCTTTTCTTCTCACGTCGACGCCGGTCAACACTCCAACGGTCGTATTCAAGCGCGAACTCGTCGTGAGCGAAGCGCTATGGTTCGACGAATCCATCGTCTGCTCGGAGGACGTCGATCTCTGGTTTCGATTCGCCGAGCATACACCGTTTGTGTTCGTCAACGAGATCCATTCACTCAACCGCCGTCACTCGGCAAGCTTGACCGCGCGCAATCAGCGCGCGACTCGAGTGGATGCCATCACGGTTCGGAGAGCGCATCTGAAACGCCTCAGGCACACTCTTTCGCACAGCGAAGCGGCCGCGGCCGATAGCGCGCTTGCACAGATGTTGTGGGGACTCGCATACTGGGACTGGTGCGATGGTAATCCGCGAGATGCACGCGTGGGATTCCTGCAAAGCTGGCGAACCAGACCTACGATTGGGGCTTTTACAGGATTCCTCAAGGCATTCTTCCCACGTCGCTTCGCCCTCGTGGCTATGGACTGGGCCCGTCGGCGAAGATCAGCGTAACGGCGTACACGGCGCACGACCCGACCCAATACCCAATACCCCTCGTATGACAGAACATTGGGCAACTCTCGTCTCGATCATCATCGGCCTCGGCATCGCCGATCTGCTCGTCAATTTTCACAGACTGATCCACGCTCGCAAGCACGTCGAGTGGGACTGGTTACCGCTCGTGTGGGCCACGATCGCATTGCTGTGGCTGTTCAATTACTGGTGGGCCGTGGGTGCGGGATTGGACGGTTCGCGGAATGCTCGTGTGGTCGGCCACTATGTGCTGCTCGCTGTTCTTCCAATCCTGCTGTTTCTCCTGTCCGCAAGCGTATTACCGAGAGCCATTCCGGAATCGGGGCGGCTCGACATGCGCGCCGAATGGGCAAAGAGCAGAGATGTGTTCCTCACGATTCTGGCGATCAATCAGACAGCAACCTGGATCGCTGCAATCGCTGCCAGCGGCGCTGTCGTCATTGATTTCGCCGGTCTCGTACGAACCATCGCTCTTCTATGTGCAGTTGGAGCCTTGATCTTCAGGTCACGGCGATTCGAGTGGTCCGCGGCAAGTGTAGTGCTTGTCGTTGCCGTTGCTCGAATTTCCAGCCAGGCGATTCGATAAGCGCGCGCGAAAGACTCGACATATGAATCGTGAGTCGTACGACGCCATCGCGCACCAGTGGCACGAAGCAAGGTTGCTCCTGTCAGACTCTGAAAGGCGAATCTTCGATCTCACGCTCGAGCGCGTACCGACTGGTGCGAACGTCCTGGATCTTGGCTGCGGCACGGGTCGGCCGATCGCAGAATATCTGGTTTCACGACAGGTTCATGTGACAGGGGTGGATCAGTCGGCGGCAATGCTGCAACTGGCGCGCAGTCACTTACCGGAACAGGATTGGATCCTGTCATCGCTGGAGAACTTCGAGCCCGAGGGAGAATTCGCAGCGGTCATCGCCTGGGATTCGCTTTTTCATATTCCTAGAGAGGAGCACGCCGCAATTCTTGCGCGCGTGCGAGCGGTCATGCCGCTGGGTGGCCGCTTTGCTCTCACCGTTGGCGGATCCGAACATCCGGCATTCACAGACACGATGTTCGGGCATACGTTCTTCTACGATTCGCATTCCCCGGAAGCCGCGATGGCGCTACTGGGTGGTTTGCGGTTCAAGATAATTCTCAGCGAGTTCCTGAATCCGCCTACCACGGGTCGAGACAAGGGACGCTTTGCGATAGTCGCCGAAGCGATCGAGGAATGAGCACGGCTCGGTAATGGGCATCGCCATTTCGGGGAGTCATGCCGCGGGGACATTGACGCTCGCAGCTGAACTGGCGAACCGACTCACCTGCTACACAACTATCGACGAGCCATGCTATCTCGCCATCTTCTGCAGCCACTCGATCACTGCGCTTTCCAGCGCTATACGCTGATCGGAATATGAGTGATCCGTGGGAAAGTGCGCGGTTGTGATTTTCGTGTTGCCGCGCGCGCGCACAGCTGCGACGAGCGCGTCGTTCGTTGGTGCCAGGCCATCGTTCGATGTGATGACGAGCATCGGAATCGACGCAAGGCCGGCGTATGCGGTGCCGAAGTTCCAGACGTCCTTGTGCGCGATCACCTCGTCGGCCATCTGCTCGGGGCTCGTACCGGCGAGCGACTCCATGTCTGTGGCCATCGCAGCGACAATTTTCGCTCTGGACGTTCCGCCGAACGCGGCCATGTCCGCTGCCGAGATGAGCACGGCTCCCTCGAGCCCGTGTTGATGCGCCGCGGTGAGCGCCGTCACCCAGCCGCCCATGCTGTGACCGGCGAGGACGAGATGTGTGGTATCGATACCGAGCGCGGCTGAGTTGGCGGGATCGCGCAGGAATGCGAGCACCGCATCTGCATCCTCCAGGTTCTGTGCGAAGCGGAAGACGCCGGGACTGCCCCACGATCCACGGTAATTGAATGTGATCGCGTTCCAGCCGGCGCGTCGCACCGCCTGCGCCAGATCGAGGTTCTTCTCATTGCCGGGGAGTCCGTGCAGCAGCACGAAAGTTGGATGCACACCGGTACCACCGACCAGATATGCGACGCCGTTGATCTTCACGTCGCCGGATGGGATGTGCAACACTTCCATGCGCGCGGGGTGCTGAACGTCGCGCGGTGGGTCGGTATAGATCGCTTTCGGTACTTGCTGCGCGCCGAGTGTCGGGCCGAAGGTCAGGAGCGTGGCGGCGACCACGGCGAACGGACGGATGCGGATAGGCATGGGACGGAGGCGGATTGGTGTCGGGGACTGCGAAGCGCACGAAGCGTAGCCCGCACCTTGCCGAGCCGCAAGGCTGCACATGGCTTACCTGCTCAGCCAGTAGCTCACCTTTACAAGGAATGTGTTGTCCGGCCGCAGCTTGAACAGAGCCGGATACGTCCCCGTCCAGCCGCGCACGTCGGGCGAGTCGTCGTAAGCCGACCGGCCCTGTGTCCATACGAGGAACACCGTCGATCCAGGTCTGTATTCCCAGCGCGCCACCGCGTTCAGCTTGAACTCGCGGTCGCTGAAACCAGACGTCGCCGATGCTGGTGCCGCGTATGCAACGAACCTGTTGACATAACTCGCCGCCCTCGGCGTGGAGCTCAATTCGCGCGGATTGGAGTACGATCCGTTGGACACGAATGGCTGCGCGTAGAACTGGAGCGAGAGATTCGGCGTCGCGAGATACGTCGCTCGCACCGATGTCGAGAGCGTGGTCTGATGCAGACGCGCGAACGCATAGTGCGTCGTGTTGCTCGTCGAGTCGCTGAAGTTCCCGATCCACTGCGAGTTGTCGTCGTTGCGTGCGGCGTTGACGTCGAGCGAGAACAGTAGCTGGCTCGTCGCCTGAATTGCGACACTTGGCTCGAGCGACATGTAATGCGACCGGCCCTCGTCGCTCCTCTGGAAATTTGCCGATATCGAGGGCGCGATCCGGCGCCGATCGTCACCGGTGATGTAGAACCATGGTGAGATGTACGAAGACTGGCGAATGGCAGGCCCGCCGCGCGCGCACCGGTCACAGTACACCGTGCCGAGCTGTCCCATTGTTCCGCCGGCGCCGGCGCTCCAGTTGTTGTGAAATACGATGTGTGCGTTGGTATTGAGAGCGTGCTCCAGCGGCAGGCCTGCACTGGTCCATCGATTCCAGAAATTTCCGTTGACGCGGAGACTGTTGTAGATCGCAGTGCGCTTGAAGAAATTGAGCGCTGCCCAGTTGTTCCATGATTGTATGTCCGCCCGCTGCAGGTAGCCGATGTCGTTGACTTCGTAGCCGGATGACTGGCGCTGATAGCTCGTCTCGAAGCGAGTGATTCCGCCGCCGTACTTTCCGAAAATGAATTCCTCGGAATTTCCGTTCAATGAAGTGAGGCTCGAGTCGACGCGCAGCTTGCCGTCCGGACGCTGGTAGTAATGAACCGCGTTGGTTTGTGTACTGAGGATCGCTTCCGGCGTTCCTGTGACGTCGCTGGCTGTCACCGAGCCGGACACCGTGTAATTGTTGGCCAGGAATTTGTGCGAGAAGTCGGCTCCCAGCACGCTCGCGGACTTGCGCAGCGCATTGGAAGTCCACGTGTCGTTGTCTCGCTCCACGCTCGTTGCGATGATCCCGATATTGCTGGCGCCGCCGCGGAAATCCCGTTGAGCGCGCAACACACCGTAATTCGTCGTTGGCTCGATTGTACGGTCGAAAGATCCCGCCGCCCGACCCGTCACCGCATCGAGCGCGCCGATCGAGATGGAATTTCCGATTCGTCCGCTCAGCTTCGCCGCACCGAGAATCGTGCTGGCAGTAGGCGAGCCCGGATCGCCGTACGCGCCGAGCAGCTGCGGTGTGCGCCCGATGCGACGCGAATAGAACAGACCTTCGGAATTGCAGTTGACCGCATTGCAGTTGAGGCTCATCGTGTAGCGTCCCTGCCCTTCGACGAAGAATGGGCGCTGCTCGCTGAAGAACGTCTCGAACGCACCGAGGTTGAGGACCGATGGATCCGCCTCGACCTGTCCGAAATCGGGATTGATCGCCGCTGTGAGCCGCAGTCCCGGCGTCACTCCCAGCTTGAGATCGGCGCCTGCCGAAACGCGTTGCGCCCGACCGAAGGATGAAGCGCCGGTCGTCGAGACGTTCTTCGTGACGACGTACGGAACGACTTCGAGCGGATGTGTCGAGCCGACGTCACCGATTCCGGTAACGGTTCCGAATTGCGAGACGAGACCGTTCCTGCTTGGATGATATCCCGGCCAGCTCAATCTCTCCTTGAAGCGGTCCAGATCACGCCACACACTAAATCCTATCGTGTGCGTCGGCGCGCTCGTGAATCCCAGCTGCGACATGGGAATCGCGTACTCTGCTGTCCAGCCAAGCGAGTCTATTCTGGTCGCGACGTCCCACACGCCGTCCCAGCTTCCGTCCTCGTTGTTGTCGTTATAGATGGCGAAGTCGCGCTTCACACCGCCGGGACTCACGCAGAACTCGAAGCCGCTGCGGCCGTCATGATACGAATCGATCATCACGATTATCTGATCCGTCGGCGCACGCGCGTCTCGTCGTGCGAGCGTGGTGCGTATCGCCTTCGGGTCCTTGTCGAATGCGCGAACGAAGACGTAGATGTTGTGGCTGTCGTACGCAATTTTGAACTCGGTGCGAAAACGGGGATCGGCGTCTTCCACCGGGTCGTGCTCGCGGAACGACGAAACCGCTGGCGCAGCGCGCCAGACCGGATCGTCATCCTTGCCATCGATCACCGGCGCGTGCTCGGCGCGAGTCGCTACCGCAGTCCTGTTGCTGCTGCTGTTGCTGTCGCTGACGGTTGGCGGAGCGGATTGCTGCGCCTGGATCGCCTGCGGCCGTGCCGTAGCCATACTGATGACGAGCCACGCGCACATCGCCGAGAGTGGCCCGAGGCTGCTCGACGGGGCCGATTCGAACGACTGCACGGATTTATGTTGAAAAATCAGCATAATGCCTCAAAAAGAATGCGCGAGCTGGTATCGCGCGGCGCTGTTCGTCCCAGCCGGTAGGGCGAAACCGGGGGCCGGAGTCGTCCGTATGCTGAAAAAACAGCCGTGGTGAAATTTCAACATATCGACCCCGCCTGTCAAGGGCGGACTTCGCTGGGCGTATGGCGCAGGACCTGACGCTGACAAAAAAATCTTGTCCGCTGGGATGACCCGTTGTACGTTCGTCCGCTATGAGCGCCACGCCGCTCCCAGAGCGCAATCTGGACCTGCTGCGGGCTGCGGCGGTGTTGTGCGTTCTGATTGCGCACTTGCTCGCGGTGTGGTCGCTGGACGCGACGCCGATCGACAATTGGGAGCTGGGGCGCATCGGCGTTCTGCTTTTCTTCGTGCACACGTCGCTCGTCCTGATGTCATCGCTCGAACGTCAGGGACCGCGTCCGGATTGGGTTCGAGCGTTCTACATCCGGCGTGCATTCAGGATTTACCCGCTCGCGATCGTGACCGTGCTCGGCACGGCCGCATTTGGCATCATGCCACACGCGCTTCCGTTCGGCAGTCCCGGTCTGATCGTTCATCCGCATCTTCGGACAGTGCTGGCGGACATGGCGCTGGTGCAGAACATCACGCAGGATGACCCGGTGCCCGGAATGCTCTGGACGCTACCGATCGAGGTGCAGCTATACCTCATGCTTCCGCTGGCGTTCCTGCTCGCCCGGAAGAGTATCTGGGCGGTAGTTGCTGCACTCGCCGCGTGCTGTGGGTTCGCGCTCCTGGTCACGCACGGTTTTACCGACAGCATCCCGGGGCTGTGGAGGCTCGAGTCGGTTGTAGCGTTCGCCCCATGCTTCGTTGCTGGAGTGCTTGCGTATGCGATTCTCCGACGGGGTGGCCAACCACCGCTTCCGGGGTGGAGCTTCGCTCTCCTGCTTCTGGGCTGTGTCGCGATCTTCAAGCTCTCTCATCCCAGTGAGGAGCTGCCGGTGCGGGGATGGCCCTTCTGTATCGCCGTCGCGCTCGCGATCACGCTCGTGCGCGACGTGAGCGAGTCGTGGCTGACTCGCATCGCACATAGCATCTGCACCAACAGCTACAGCATATACCTGTTGCACCTCGCAGCCATCTGGCTTGCGTTCATCGTGCTGAAGGACCTGCCGGTGGCGCTCCAGTGGGTCATGTTCTGCGTGTTCATTGTCGCGCTCCCTGTGGCTGCATACCGCACGATCGAGCGCCCCGGGATCGCCCTTGGCCGTCGCATTGTCCACGTTCGCACGCCGATCGCCGCGGAGGTTGCGGCGCCCTAGGGCCTTTCAGCCACGGTGGTCAGTCCGCGACCTTGACGATCAGGCATTGATTGCCACTCAGCTCGAGCACCGGCTGCCTCGAATCCCTCAGATAATCATCAAAGGCGCGGCGCACGGCGGCGAACTCGACGTAGTCGTGGGAGATGAGCATGGCTCCGACACTCATCCTCGGATAGAAGAACTGGAGAGATTCGAGCGTGCTTTGATAGAGATCCACGTCGAGGTGCACGAAAGAGAATCGAAGATCGCGAACGGGACCGGCCGTTGCGGGAAACAGCCCCTGGTGAAAGTGAACGTCCCGGCATCCATCGAGATATTTCTTCACATCGTCGAGGCTGCATGCGTATTGGCCGCTCTCGAAACCCCGGTCGATCGCAGTCGGGGAGGGGAGCCCTTCAAAAGTGTCGAACAGATGCAGTGTTCGGTCGCCCTTCGCCTCACAAATCACTCTTGCTGTGCCGCCCCTGAAGACACCCACTTCTGCCAGGATTCCCGGAATTCGTTCGGTCGCAAGTACCGCGCTTCGAATCATGTAAGCCTCGTCCACGCCGACCGTCTGGGAAGGAAAACCGGTGACGATCTCACGGATCCGGGCTACCGCGGCGGCGCGCGTCGGCTGGGCGAAACTCACTACCTCACGATGGTTGAGTCCCAGCACGAATTGAGTGGCGTGGAGGGCGGGGGCACGGAGCGGACTCAGTAAGCGACTATTCACGATACCCGCAACAAACGCCTTGGCGCGCTTACTCCTGACCATGTTGCCTCGCGTTTCAGAGATACTTCTCGTGGCGGGACAGCTACAGAAACCCCTGCTGCAAAAACAGGTCAGACATGTGAAATAATAACCCTGCTGCCTGCAAACATGCGGCTTCTTGACACTTCAACTGACCGGCCATACGATTTGCGATCCAGGCGCAAAGGATCTGTAGATTCCACAACCGGGTTATTTCCGCGGCACCGGTTTGACCTGCACACGGGGCTATGGATGCGCCACATCGAACGGCACCGCACCGCACATATCGGCTGGCTACGTGCCGCCGTCCTTGGCGCAAACGACGGGCTCATCTCCACCGCGAGCCTCGTCGTTGGCGTCGCCGCGGCGGGAACCGGCCGAGCGGCAGTACTGATCGCGGGCGTCGCCGGCCTCGTCGCCGGCGCAATGTCGATGGCGGCGGGCGAGTACGTCTCGGTAAGCTCGCAGAGGGATACCGAGACGGCGGATTTGAGTCGCGAGCGGACCGAGCTCGCTGCGAATCCCGCGGCTGAGCATGCAGAGTTGAGCGAGATCTTCGAGTCTCGCGGACTCACCCCCGCGCTGGCGCGCGACGTTGCCGAACAGCTCATGGCGAAAGACGCGCTGGGCGCACATGCACGAGAGGAGCTCGGGCTCTCGGAACTGACGACCGCGCGACCACTCCAGGCAGCGTTGTCGTCCGCCGTGTCATTCGCCGCCGGCGCTGCCCTGCCCGTCCTCGTATCCGCATTTGTTGCGAGCTCATACCTCTCGGTGGTCGTGATCGGAACCACGCTCGTGCTCCTGGTTTTACTCGGTGCGCTGGCGGCGAAAGTTGGTGGTGCATCACTCACGCGCGGTGCATTGCGCGTCGCATTCTGGGGAGCGCTCGCGATGGGCGCGTCGGCGCTCATCGGTCGCCTGTTCGGCACGACTGTGAGTTGATCGAACGCCGAGCGCTCGAACAGGCGACTGCGTAGGGCGCGCGAAACGTGTGGCGGCAGCTACAGCGTGAAATGATTCAGGACTTGCACATCAACCGAGGGAGAAATGGCGAATGGCGACAGATAATCGACCGGCGCAGTCACCTGACCCCGAGCCTGATGACGATGACGACGGGCCGTGGCTGACGCAGATTGGAGAGGGCACTCGCATTGCAGCAACGGAACAAGGCAAGCTTCCCGGCTACTTCCTCGTACTGACGAGCGTGCGAGCCGCCATCATCGCGGCGGCGGTGGCATGCGTGTACGCCGCGTACCGGTCGCCACCAGACAGCTACGCGCAGACTCTGGCGGGGAATGCCGCGGCAGGATTTGCGGTCTTCTTCTTCGCGGCGCCGATGCTGCGCGCCATGCGATCTCGGCCGCGGACCACGCTTGTCAGCGGCGTAATTGCGGTCGCAGTGATCCTGGGGGCGGCGGCGTTGGCATCATCCCTGACGCAGAGTCTGCTCCTCGGCGCCGGTGTCGGCTTCGCCCTTCTGCTCGCGCTCGATCTGAACATTGCGAGGTGGCTCGATGCGATCGTGTCGGCCGAGGGCAACGCACGGAAGCGCATCGACCAAGCGGCGCGACTTGTCGAGCATGCGCAAACTGCTCTCGACTACAAGTATGCAGTACATGACTACCTTCACCTTCCGCGACCCGACCAGCTTGGAGGCATTCGGGTTCCCGACGGCGAAACTCTGATGGGCGCGCTGGGATGGCCGCCTGACGAAGAGTGAGCTATTGGAAGTTGGGGCGAATCACATCACGAGACGAGTGCATGCAGGATCGTGCATACGGAGTCAGCTCTTGCCACGTGCGGGTAACATCGCGTTGAGCCGGCGAACGTGAGCTCCTAGGCTGACGAGGCGGCTTTCTCAATCCGCTTCAGCCGTTCCGTCAGCAATTCCTGCTCGCGAAGGTTTTTTGTCATCGCGATTGCGCGTTGGATTTCGTCACTCGCCTCGCCGAACCTCCCCAGCTTCATGAGCAGGTCGCCGCGAACACTCGGAAAGAGATGGTAGCCAGCCAACGCAGAGTCGCCGGCGAGACTGGTCGCCGCATCGAGTGCGTCGAGTCCGGCGGACGGCCCTCGAGCCATACCCACGGCGACCGCTCGATTAAGCGCCACGATCGGAGATGGGCTGATCTGCATCAGGATATCGTAGAGCAGGACGATCTGGTTCCAGTCTGTCTCTTCGGCTGTACGAACACGCGCGTGACAAGCCACGATTGCTGCCTGCAACGAATAGTATTTGGCGCCGCCGTCTCCCTCCAGTTTCCGCGCGCGTTCGAGCGAGCTCAGTCCTCGCTGAATCTGCGCGTGGTCCCACAGCGAGCGGTTCTGGTCCGGTAACAAGACTGCCTCACCATTTTCGCCGCGGCGCGCTGCAGCACGCGAAGCCTGCAATTCCATGAGCGCCAGAAGTGCATGGACTTCAGATTCGGCGGGGAGAAGTTGCGCCAACATGCGGCCGAGGCGCAGCGCATCTTCGGAGAGTGCCGCCCGCATCCATTCACCGCCCGACGTTGCGGTGTATCCCTCATTGAAGATCAGGTAGACCACCATGAGTACGGACTCTACCCTGCGGCGCAACTCGTCCCCGCTCGGTGTCTCGAAGGGAACCTTTGCTTCCGAGAGGGTTTTCTTGGCGCGAAAGATCCGCTGACCCAGCGTCTTCTCGGGGACAAGAAAGGCACGGGCGATCTCCGCAGTGGTGAGGCCGCCGACGAGACGTAGTGTAAGCGCAATGCGCGCTTCAACCGGAAGTACCGGATGGCATGCGGTAAAGATGAGGCGCAGGATGTCGTCGTCGATAACTTCGTCCAATGAGTGCTCCAGTGCATCGGCAAGGTGCTGCTGTTGCCACTCGAGTTCGCGCGCAATTTCTTCGTGTTTTTGCACCAGCATGCGGCTCCGCCGGAGGGAATCGATGGCGCGTCGCTTCGCGGCCTTCATGAGCCATGCCCCAGGATTGTCAGGGATGCCTTCCTCGGGCCACAGTTCGAGGGCAGTGACGAGAGCATCCTGAGCAAGCTCCTCTGCGACGCCGATATCTCCGGTGACGCGGGCAATCGCGGCGATGAGCCGCGTCGACTCGATCTTCCATACCGCCTCGACCGTCTTATGGACATCACTCATGGTTATCTGGCTACGAGGCAAACAGACGCATTAAAACACACACTACTTCACGACTGTTGGAATGCACGGTTGGAATGCACGGTGAATTGCTTCATTCCACGCTTGCGTGAACTGCCTGGTCGAGCGTGCATTCGGCGCGAACACGTCGAAGCCATGATATCCGCCAGGAGCGACAAACAGTTCCGCAGGCATTCCCGCTCCAAGGAGCCTTATATAAAGTTGCGTCGGTCCAACCTGGGATTTCTCATGGATGTACATGAGGTTGCGGCGCGGTGCTCCCAGCGGGACCTGCGGTCGCCGGAAGATCTTCCGTTCCATCGGACCACCGTGGCGTTGTGATGACGAACTGCGTCAGGTGCTCCACAGGATCCGCAAGGCCAATGACGGGAGAACCCGGCAGATTCGCTCCCCATATCGCGAGGTCGGTGTCGGAATAGAAGAACATGAGGTGCGAAGGCCAGTGTGGCGCTGCATCGCCGCCGTATCCTTGTTTCGACATCATGTAACACATCGCCCCGGATTCCATCGGCGGCAGTTCTTTCCTCGCGACCGCGGTGCCGATGGCGTCGTTCACCTGAGCCAGCGGTCGTCCCGCCAGGGCCAGATCGGTGATTTTTGTGACGCGTAGAAGGTAGGTACGCGCGGCTGCCGCATTCACACACATTGGGACCCGCACCTTCGGATTCCAGAAGTCAGGATCCGCTGCAGATGACCAGCCACGCCCCACGATACACACGAAACCGTTCTTGCCCTTGACTGCCGTTTCGAATCCATGACGTCCAAGAACCAGTACCTCCGCATCGCGTGAAATGGACTCCGGCGCTGCACTTCGCGCCAGCGCGATCTCCGCGCTCTGATCCGGCATGAGGTACTGATCGATCGGGGCCATGTTCGGATACTGTGTTGTGGCATTCTGTGCCATCGCCTGGTGCGCCGTGCCGAGCACGACTAACACAACCAGCGGTGCAAAGCTTTTGATTCCGATTGCGCGAACCTTCTTTCTCACGATTGTATCCTCCTGAATGGGATTCTTACCTGTCCGGCCGGATCCGCTGGAAGGCTCGCACCTCGACCGGCGCCCGACACGCGACGACGGCTTTGCGTCCCCACGCGAGTGCCTCGTCCATGTCGGCCGCTTCCAGGATCCAGAATCCGCCTACGTGCTCCTTGGCCTCGAGGTACGGCCCGTCGGTGATGAGCACCTCGCCACCTGGCTGCTCACGCAGCGATTTCGCCCTGGGCGCCGGTTCCAGGCCCCCGGCGAAAAACCTGGCGCCAGCCGCATCCATCTCTTCGTTGAGCACATCGATATCCCGAGCCATCGCTTCGTCCGCCTGGGAGGGGTCGAAGTTGTCGGGGAGGTGAATTGCAACCAGATATTGTGGCATGTCTTCTCCTGTAATGGTTTTCCACGCGTTCTGATCCGTGCCTTCACTATCTCGACGAACGGCCGGACCAGAATTCTACAACTCGTCCAGAAGTTTTTTTGGGGGTCAGGTCTTGCCCCGTGCGCCTCCCCCGGGCATTGCTGCCTTTCGCTACACCGTGCGTTGCTTTGACCGCGCACGGGGCAAGACCTGACCCCAAAATCCCTTGACACTGGCGACGATACCTAGCTAAATAGGTATCGTGCCGAAGAACAAGAACGATATCCTCCAGGGCACGCTTGCACTGCTCGTCCTCAAGGCCATCGCCGCACAGGGACGCATGCACGGCTACGCCATCACTGCACATATCCAGCGCGTGTCGGCGGACTTGCTGCGCGTCGAAGAGGGCTCGCTCTATCCAGCGCTCCACCGGATGGCGCAGGACGGGTGGTTGCGCGCAGAGTGGGGCATCACGGAAAAGAATCGCCAGGCACGCTTCTATTCCGTCACCGCTGCTGGCAGACGGCAGCTCGAGCTCGAACAAGAGAGCTGGGCGCGCCTGCGCGACGGCGTGCAGCGCGTACTCTGCTACGCCTGAGCGCCGTTCGATCATCGTTGCTCGTCGTTCCGCTTCCGGAGAGTCGGTCCATGTCCTGGTTCGCCCGCATCCGCAACGTCGTTCTTCCAAATCGCCTCTCCGACGATCTCGATCGTGAGTTGTCGTTCCACCTCGCCGAGCGAATCGACGACCTGGTAGCGCACGGCATGAAGCCCGATGCGGCTCGACGCGAGGCGCGACGACAATTCGGCAATTACGGATTGCAGAAGGAGAGCACGCGCGATCGCGACGTCTTCCGGTGGCTCGAAACAGTGCTCGGCGACCTGCGCTACGCACTGCGCACGCTACGCGCAGCGCCCGCGTTCACCATCGTCGCGATTCTATCGCTGGCGCTCGGCATCGGCGCGAACACCGCGATCTTCTCGCTCATCAACGCGGTGATGCTCAAGTCGTTGCCGGTGCGTCATCCCGAGGAGCTGATGGTAGTGCTCCGCGATAGCAGCAAGACGGCTACCAATCCAATCTGGGAATACGTCCGCGATCACCAGGACGTGTTCGCCGGAACATTCGCGTACGGTCCCACCCAGTTCAACCTCGCCAACGGAGGTCAGGTTCGGAACGTTTACGCGAACTGGGTCAGTGGCGCGTATTTCTCCACACTTGGCGTTCGCGCAGTCATCGGCCGCACGTTGCTGCCAGCCGACGACGTGCGTGGCTGTCCGGCGGTCGCGGCGATCAGCAGTTCATTCTGGCAGACGGAATACGGTGGCAGCGAAGCCGTCATTGGCAGGACCGTCAGTCTCGACGGCCACCCGTTTCAGATCGTTGGCGTGATCGATCCGGCGTTCTTCGGCCTCGATGTTGGATCGCATGCACAGATCTACACGCCGCTCTGTGCAAAGACCATCATGAACGGCAACGACAAGTGGATCGATGCACGGAGCACCTGGTACCTGCATATCGTCGGGCGGCGGAAGGCGAGTGTAACTCCCGCGCAGGCCAGCGCGCGGCTCCAGATGCTGATGCCAGGCCTGATAGAAGCGACGCTGCCGCCCAAATGGCCGGCCGATGCCGTATCACGCTACCGGAAGGCGCACATGGAAGTCGCGAGTGTCGCGACAGGATTTTCGGATCTGCGAACGACGTTTCGCAAGGCCCTGTTCGTGCTGATGACTGTCGTCGGCATCGTGCTTCTCATCGCGTGTGCGAACGTCGCCAACCTGTTGCTCGCGCGCGCAACAAAACGCCAGCACGAGATCGCGGTCCGGCTCGCACTCGGCGCCAGGCCCGCGCGACTGATTCGTCAGTTGCTCACGGAGAGCGTATTGCTGGCATTCATGGGCGCTGCGGTAGGCATATTCTTCGCCATCTGGGGCAGTCGTCTGCTCGTGCGGCTGATGTCGACGTCCGGCAATACGGTCGCACTCGATCTGTCGCTCGATCTGCCCGTTCTTGCATTCACCGCCGCCGTCGCAATGGCGACGGGCATACTGTTCGGGCTCGCGCCAGCGTGGCGCGCGTGCCGAGTCGCTCCGCACAACGCCATGAAGTCACAGGCACGCGGAGTCGCGGACGGGCATTCGCGCTTCTCGATCGGCAAGGCGCTCGTCGTCGCACAGATCGCACTCTCGCTGCTGTTGGTCGTCGGCGCGGTTTTGCTGCTTGGCAGCTGGAAACGTCTTGCGACAGTGGACCCGGGATTCAGGAGCGATCACGTACTGCTCCTTGCAGCTGACTGGCGCAGTGGAAACGAAAGCGCGTCGCCCGAGCAACGCGGTTCGCTGCGCCGCCAGATGCTCGAGCGGTTGCGCGCCGTTCCCGGCGTTCGACTGGCAAGTGCATCCGAGCTTACACCGATCAGTGGCTCGGGATGGAACAACGACATCAAGGCCGACGGATACACACCCGCTGTGCGTGACGACGGACTGGTGTGGATGAACGAGGTGAGCGACGGTTATTTCTCGACGATGGGAACCGCGTTGATCGCCGGACGCGATTTCAATACGACTGACGTGCCCGGCTCGGCCAGGGTTGCGATCGTGAACGAGGCACTGGCGCAGAAAGTATTTGGCGCCCGCTCCGCGATCGGAAAACACATCCAGGTAGCCAACGGCAATGATTTCGACGCGCCCATCGAGATCGTCGGCGTCGTTGGCAATGCAAAGTACGAATCGATGCGCGAAACGCCGCAACCCATCGCCTACATACCGATGGGTCAGGACAGCGATCCGGGACTCTCCGTCAACTTTGAAATTCGCACAGTCGGGCCGACGACGGCGATAGTTCCGGGCATCAAGGCGGCAGTGGCGCAGATCGCTCCACGCGCGTCGCTCGATTTCACGACACTGGATCGTCAGGTCGCGGAATCGTTAATGCTTCCGCGGACGCTCGCGACGCTGGCCGGTTTTTTCGGTGTGCTTGCACTGTTGCTGGCGACGATCGGTTTGTACGGCATCATGTCATACACCGTGGCGCGCCGCCGGAACGAGATTGGTGTGCGAATAGCGCTCGGTGCAACGCAGGGTCGCGTGATCCACATGGTGATGAGCGAAGTCGGGCGCATCGTCGGCGTCGGCGTGATAATCGGAACACTGCTCACACTCAGCGTGACGCGGCTCGTGTCTGCGTTCCTGTATGGCGTGAAGCCATCCGATCCTGCGACGATAGTGTTGTCGGCTGCCACACTGGCGATTGTCGCGATCGTCGCCGCGATGCTGCCGGCGTGGCGTGCGGCGCGGCTCGATCCGGTCAGCGCACTGCGCGACAACTAGATCTTACCGACGCAACTCCTCACGCCGTTCCCTGATCTTCGTGACGACTCAACGCCTCGACCATTGTGCGAACGATGACGACGTCGGTCTGCCACCAATCCGCGTGCAGTCCCGGCAGGTGGTCGTTGCGATGATGGCTCACCGATCTGCGCACCGCTTTCGCCGAGCTGTGGAATTCGCGTGCATTGCTGAGGATGGCCACGTCGAGGATATTGCCGGCGTCGACACCGGCGCCGGCCATCATGTTGAGACGCGAGCCGGCCTGCTTCACGAATCCAGCGATGCGCTCTGCGCCGGCGAGCGCGGTCGCTTGGCCGCCTGACGTCAATACACGTTCGCAGCCCAGCTCGATTATCGTTTCCAGCGCACGCGCCTGGTCGCGCGCGGCATCGAAGGCGCGATGGAAGGTGACGCCGAGCGGATTTGCCGCGGCGATCAGCTCTCGGCAAACTGTTTCATCGACATCCCCATGGCTGTCGAGTGCGCCGATGACCACGCCGTCGCAACCCAATTTCGCGCACATCTCGATGTCGCGCAGCATCACGTCGACGTCGTCTGTGCCGTAGCAGAAGTCACCAGTGCGCGGGCGGATCAATGCATACAGCGGAATGCGCAGCCGATCGCGTGTGATGGCGAGCGTGCCGTAGGAGGGCGTCGTGCCGCCGTTGCCCAGGTCAGCGCACAGCTCGATGCGATCGGCGCCACCTTCCTGCGCAGCGAGTGCAGAGCCCAGCGAGTTGGCCGCGATCTCGAGCACCGGCCGGATCACCGAACGACACTGCCACCGTAGACCGATTCGGCCGCGATCAGCTTGTCGTGCGGTCCCGGTGTCGCATCGTGCATTGCATAGACGAATCCGGGATGCAGTGCGTACGCACCAACCTCGCCGAGTTTGTTGATCGCGAGGAAGCACACCTGCAGATTCTTGCTCGCGGCCGGTCGCTTCTGAACGACGCGCTCGATCGCTCCGCGGCACGCTTCCCTTGGTGAGCGGCCCTGTCGCATCAACTCAACAACGAGGAAGCTCGCCGAGTTGCGGATCATCTCCTCGCCGACGCCCGACGCGGTGGCGGCGCCGACTTCGTTGTCGGCATAAAGACCAGCACCGATGATGGGACTGTCGCCGACGCGGCCGTGCATCTTCCACGCCATGCCGCTGGTGGTGCAGGCACCGGCGAGCTTGCCATGCGCATCGAGGGCAAGGATGCCCAGCGTGTCGTGATTGTGCTCGTCGCCGGGAATACCCGTACGCTCGACATTCATCTTCGGTTTGTACTCGGACGTCTTGAGCCATTCCCGCCACGCCTTGCGCGCGTCATCCGTAAGCAGCGGCTTCTTCGCGAAGCCTTGCGATACTGCGAACTCCTGCGCGCCATCCGCAACGAGCAGCACGTGCGGAGTCTTTTCCATCACCGCGCGCGCAACCGAGACCGGATGCTCGATGTCCTCGATCGCGCCGACGCCTCCGCAACTGCCGTCGCCGTTCATGATGCTGGCGTCGAGTGTGAGCACGCCATCGCGATCGGGGTAACCGCAGTGTCCGACCGTGGAGTTGCACAGATCCGATTCGGCCCAGCGCGCGCCGGCCTCGACCGCGTCGAGCGCCGCGCCGCTGCGCGCCAGCACCGGCCACGCAGCGGCATTCGCACCGACGCCAAAATCCCAGGTCGACACCACTCGGCCCCCTGCTGCACGACGCGAAACTGTGTCGCCCGCCAGCATCGTGCGCGGCAATGCAAGCGCACCGGTAGCGAGTAGTGAGCTCTGGAGGAATTGTCGACGGCTGGTCATCATCTTTTCGGGACAGGATAGAGGAACGGATGATTCGATCTGGCGGGAACTGGTTAACTTGGGGCTAAACCGCTGAAAACGCACGCTCCCCCGCCACCCGTCGTCGGAGGTTCCATGAAGCGAGTCACTGGCATTGGCGGCATCTTCTTCAAGGCGAAGGATGCACCCGCATTGCAGGCATGGTACAAGCAGCACCTTGGAATCGATGTCCAGGAATGGGGTGGCGCGGCTTTCACCTGGACCGATGGTGAAGGTAAGCCGGCTGCCGGGACCACCGTCTGGTCCATTGCTTCGGCGCAAAGCGACCAGTTTGCACCCAGTGCTGCACCTTTCATGGTCAATTACCGCGTGGAAGATCTCCACGGTCTGGTCAAAGTCTTACGCGAAGAAGGCTGCAACGTTCTCGACAAGATCGACGATTCCGAGTACGGGAAATTTGCCTGGGTCATCGATCCGGAAGGAAACAAGGTGGAACTCTGGCAACCGCCTGCCGGTCAATGATGGGGGAAATCCGCACCAGCCCGAATCCACGACTCGGCTGACGCTGAAGCAGCCAGCGGGCGACTACCACTCGAAGGAGACCTGAAGTGAAAAGTCAGACCGCCAGCGCACTCTACGTAGTTTTGATGGCAATTGTGATCGTAGTAGTCGATGTCTCGTTCTTCAGGAACCGATTCTGGGAACGGCTGGCGGTAAACGCAGGAATCGTCCTGATATTCGCAGCCTTCTACTTCCGGTTCGTGAAACGCCTCTGAGCGTGACGAAGGCGGCACATCTCGAACCCGTCCCGACATCAAACGCAACGCGAATGAAAATGCCAAAAGCGAAAGATCTTACCGGGAAGCAACGCGACGAGTTGCTCAAGACTTTGAAGACCCGCTTCGAAGTGCACATGCACCGCCATGCCGGCCTCGAATGGAGCGCGGTGCAGGCAAGACTCGCGTCCAACAGCGCCAGACTCTGGTCGCTCAGCGAGATGGAGCAATCCGGAGGCGAACCGGACGTAGTCGATGTCGATGCGGCTACAAGCGAGCTGATATTCATGGATTGTTCAGCGCAGAGCCCCAAGGGGCGCCGAAGCGTCTGCTACGACCGCGAAGCGCTGGAGGCACGGAAAGAGCACAAGCCGAAGAACAGCGCAGTCGAAATGGCAACCACGATGGGTGCGACGCTTCTTACGGCAGCCGAGTACCGGCGGCTGCAGGAGATGGAGAAGGTCGATACGACCACGTCCAGCTGGGTGCAGACACCCGACAACGTCCGGAAGCTCGGAGGTGCGCTGTTCTGCGATCGCCGCTACGACATGGTCTTCGTGTACCACAATGGCGCGGAGTCCTACTATGCCGCGCGGGGATTCCGCTGCTCGCTCAGAGTCTAGCTGCGGAGAGTGCGACATCAGATCCTGCCCCGTGCGCGTGAGCACGAGGCAGGATCTACTTCAAGGCGCTACTTCGGTGTGATGCGAAACAGCCCGCCCGTAGCCGAATCCTCGATCAGCCACAGCGCGCCGTCCGGCGCAACGGCGATGTCGCGAACCCTGCGACTCATGTCCCAGCGTTCCGCAGCGTTGGCACCACCGTTCTTGTCGAACGTGATCCGGGTAAGCGACTTGCTCCCGAGTCCGGCGGCGAACGCCGATCCGTCCCACTGCGGGAACATCTTGCCGTCGTAGAAGGTGAGGCCTGCCGACGCGATGACCGGCACCCAGTAGATGACGGGCTTGACGAGATCGGGCCTAGTGTCCGGGCTCGGGATTGGTACGCCGTCGTAGTTCTTGCCGTAGGAGACGAGCGGCCAGCCGTAGTTCTTGCCGCGCTCGACCAGGTTGAGCTCGTCGCCGCCGCGCGGTCCGTCCTCGAGCTCCCACAGCCGGCCGTCGGGCGCGAACGCCAGTCCGTACGGCGTGCGAAAACCGGTGGCCCAGGTCTCCGACGGCGTGAGGTTCGGTCCGGGGAAGGTATACGTGTAGATGACGGGCGCAGTCTTGGCCGTTTCCGTGTTGCGCGTCGGATTTATCACCGGAATCTTCGACGCGCCGACCTTGCCAGCCTCGGGGTTGCCGGGCGCCGGCTTGCCGTCGAGCGTCAGGCGCAGAATCTTGCCGAGCGGTGAATCAGGATCCTGCGCGGGCGTAAAGCGCTGACGCTCGCCGACGGTCAGGAACAGGAACTTCTTGTCAGGCGAGAACGCGACCGCTCCGCCGAACTGGCCGCCCTTGCCACCTGCACCGTCGCGCCAGATGACATTGAGCCCATCGAGGCTGGCCGAGCTTCCGGAAAGCGAGAGCTTGGCCCGTGCGAGCGCCAGGCTCGACCCGCTGTCGTGCGGCTCGGCGTAGGTGAGATAGACGTAGTGGTCGGTCGCGTAGTTCGGCGACAGATAGACGCCGAGCATGCCACCCTGATCGTGGTGCAGGACGGCGGGGACATTCTTGACCTCCGTCTTCGCGCCCTTCTGGGTCACGACCCAGAGCGGGCCGACCTTCTCAGTGATGAGCATCCGCCCATCGGGGAGGAAGGCGATGCGCCATGGGAGGTTGAAGGTTGCAACCTGGGTCATGGTGAACGGGAGCGTTGGTTCGGGCTTCTGTTCGCCGGCGTTGACCTGGGCATCCGCTGCGGGTGCGATGGATATGAGTGTGAGAAACAGTGCTGCACTTGCGAAAGGCTTCATTGGATTTCCCTTTGAGTTCTCTGAGTTTTCGGCCATGACCAAGGTTACGTCATGGATGTGGGAGATTGAACGGCGTTATTGGACAATCTCGGGCCGCCACTTCTTCACCAACCGCTCCGCTGTCGCCACCGGCTCACCCGTCGGCTCGGTTCTGAACGTCGGCGTCGTCGCGCGCGACCATTTCTGTTCCCACTCGCACGAAGCGGCGGCAAACGGCGCCCGGTCGAGCGGCTTCCCACTGTCCAGTGACGCGTTCAGATCCTTGAAGAACGCGTCCCATCGCGGTAGGAAGTATCCGGTGAACATCCCCTCCCACTCCTTGAACGCGTAAAGGTTCAGGTCGTCGTTCTGTCCCTCGGTGCACTTGGTGCCCCAGAGCGTGATGATGTTGCGCGCGTTCCACTCGTACAACCGTCGCTCATCATCCGTAGTGCCCCAGCGTTTGGCGTCGGCAATCCACCGTCCCAACAGGAACTCCCGCCGCGTGCCAACCAACGTATCGAGGTCGCGTAACAGCGATTCGATCTGTCCCTCCGTCGCGATCAGCTTCGTGTGATTCTTCTCCTCGTACGCCGCCTGCAGTCGATTCACCAACGGTAGCCCGAGCTGCCCAAGTACCTGCCTCGTCAGATTCACGACGTCGTAACGGTACGCGTCGTTACTGCCAAGTGCGGGCGCGGCTGCCAACAGCGAATCCAAAGCGCGCGCGACAATGCGCTCGTCGTACGGCGGAATCGGCTCGGTACGGTACGACCGCCCCTTTACATGGAACTGCGGCCGCTCGCCCAGAAAATTCCCAGTCTGCGCCGACGAGCGGAACGCTGTCGCGAGCAGCAACTTCCACGCGCTCCACGCCGACGCGTTGTAATGCCCATACCGGCGTATGATGTAATCGCGCGTCCACGCAGTCACGTTGGGCACGGTATCGCGCCACACCTGGTCGAACACGAAATCGGGCACGATCGGGTTCGTCCCCAGACCTTCCATGGTCATGCCGAGTCCTTCCATGCGCCCCTTATCGGGGCTGCGAATGGCCGTGTCGAGATTCGCGGCAATCTGCGGCAGGTCACCGTTCACGCTCACCTTGCCGCCAAAATTGTACAGCACATTCCAGATCCACGGCTTGCCGTAAAAGGCGTGACGCGCCTTCCATCCGGGCGAGCGGTCGCCCCACAGATCCAGCACCAGCATGCGGTCATCCGGCACGGCACCCAACAATGCCTCGGCCTGCGGATCCTGCCAGAACTTCTTGCCATACACCAGGAACCACGCCTGTATTACCCACGTGGCGCTCGTGTCCGCCGAGTGCATGCCGTTGTAGATCGCGCCGCCCATCTCGGCCAGGAACGTCGAGTCGTTGGACGGCGGGTCGATTTCGTTGAACGGATCGGCGGCGTACAGATGGTCGGTGCCGAAGAGTTCAGTCTGCTTCTCGACGAACTTCCGACCCATTCGCTGGAACAGCGAATCCTGCGGATCCAGAAACCAGGTGCCGGAGAATCCCGCTGACCAATCTCCGGTTTGATGAAT
This sequence comes from uncultured Gemmatimonadales bacterium, assembly GCA_963707505.1. Lineage (GTDB taxonomy): Bacteria > Gemmatimonadota > Gemmatimonadetes > Gemmatimonadales > Gemmatimonadaceae > Fen-1247. Next base: position 743,295 of record CAVPQB010000006.1, on the reverse strand, counting down.
CTTCGTTCCGGGAATCACTTGCGTGATCGACTCCGGCACATGTCCTGTGAATCCTTGCAGTACCGGAGTCATTCCCAATGACCGCTCGCGCGACAAAATTTGTCGCTCCAGCGTGACGTGACTGTCAATCCAGCTGTCGGGCAGTGGGCCGCCCAACCCGTCGATGTTCGCCATCCACCCCCACGGCAGATATGCCGGCCCCACGATGAAGTCGCCGATCTGCTTGCGGTTGAACCCGAAGTCGCCGAGTACCGAGCGCCAGACCGCTTCCTGTCCCGTAACGGCGAGCGGCGCGTTGATTCCCTTGAGCGCCATCCAGTCGATCATCGACTGCCAGTCGTTCCAGTTCCACCACGCCATCGAATACGAAAACGTGCAGTAGTTGAAGAAGTAGCGCACGCGGTAACGCGTGGACTCGTGCACCGGCGCCGTCACGCGGGGAAGCGGCGTCGGTAACGCAATTGGCTTGAGTGGAAGCGACGCATTCACGCCAGCCACGTGCTCCAGGTACCAGTTGAGCGCCGAGGCGATGGCCACGCCCGATGATCCGCGGAGCATCACCCGCGATCCGACGCTTGCCACTTCAAATACGTCGCGACCCGCGCTGTCGGGAATCGCAGCGACTTCGAAATTGGCGGCGTTGGTCGGTACAACCCGCGCAATCAGCGAGCGGGCGGCCGCCAGATCGACGCGATGCGACGTCTGCGCTTTGACCCCGCCCGGCACTGCACCGGCCAGCGGGAGGATGAGCCAGAAGCAGGCTAACCATCGGCGTCGGAACTTGAAGAAAGTCATACTGCTCACTGATCTGGTCGCATGATCCAGAAAGGAATCGGGTTGAATGTTGCGCACAAAGCAACGCCTGGCCCCAAACGTACCAAAAGGGAGCTACTTCGGTGTAGCCCTCAATAGCCCAGCGGGTGATTCTGGCGGGCAGCGCGGCTGTAACCGCGCGCGGCCCTGCTGGTGTCCTTCGGTGGGACGGACCGCGCTGAGCTCGAGGAACCGGGAACGCCTTACCGCTTAGCCTCCGATGTTCCGTATCAGATGGTCACCGCGTCACCCGTCCGCACGCCAGCTGACTCCGATATCTTTGTCTCCGGGCCGTCAGGCTCCTTCGCACGGATTCTCACCAGCGGGCAGGAGAGAAACAATCAAATCGACAACTTCCTGCCGACCCCGGGATGAGAGCATAGTCCGGATGCACCCCGTGACCCGCTTCAGGGCTACTCCCACGGTCACGCGACTCGCAACCGGTGCGATCCTCTGCGCTGCCGCACTGGTTCCTCTCGCTGCCGCCGCTCAAACCACGACGCAGCGAACCGCCCCGGCCGTCGCTCCTTCAGCGAAATCCGCACGGACAGCATCGCCAACAGCAGCGGTCGCCGCTCCAGTATCGTCGCCTCCATCCGCTGACGCGGTGTTGCACCATCTGCACGAGACAGTCACGTGGTACCACACCATCGAAACGATCGCGCAGAACAGCGACCTCTCCGACGGCACCAGAACTCGTGACGGAATGCGGAGCTCGGCACTCGCGGCGCTGCGCTCGGCATTTGACTTTGCTCGCGCCGCCGCGCGCATGGTGGATGCGGCCCCGCACGTCGGGGTTCCGAACGCGAGTACGAGCGATACGTCGGATGATGCCGTGCGTCTCGACCGCGCGGCGACTCGAATCGGGGCGCGGACGGATACTATCCAGAAACGTATCGCCGCCATCGACTCGTCGCTCGCGCACGCAACGCCGTCGGCGCGACGAACTCTCACTGCGCAACGCGCGGAAGCGGAAGCCGCACTGGATCTGGCGCGGGAGGTTCAGAGCACCGTCACGCAGCTTCAGCAGTTCGCCGTTTCTGCCGCGGCGCACGGCGGGGGGACAGGCGGCACTCTGACGTCGCAGGTCGAAGAGATCGAGCACACGGTGCCGGAGCTGCGCGACAACAGTACCGGCGGCTCCGGTGCCAACGATAGTGTGGCACCGAGCGCCAGCTCCGCGGCTGGCAGAACGAAGACACGGAACGACACGGCCGCTTCGGCAGCGACAGCTCCGTCGACGCCGTCGCCATCCGAGAGCAGCGTACAAAGCTCTTCCGGACTGGTGGCGCTCGTTGGAGAGTGGCTCGCTCTCAAACGGATACGGTACGAGTTTGATGCCGCAATCCGCCAAACCGACAACCTCGGCGGCGAGCTCGACAGCTTACGCACGCGCGTCTCGGCGCAGGTCCGCACGCTCGTGAGGCTGCACGCCAATCCCCTGGACAGCGCGTCGACCGATCCTCAACAGCTGTTGGCCACCCAGCTTCAACTCCAGAACGCCACAGCACAATTCAAGCAACTGGCCACGCTGGTCGTGCCGCTGAGCGAGCAGGACATCTCCACCGACGACGCTCGCAACTCGCTGGTGTTGTTGCGCGGAACCTTCGACGCACGCTCCGCCACCCTGCGCGACGCACTGCTCTGGCGCCTGGGTCTGCTCATCGCGTCCGTCCTGCTGGTCCTGGTGATTTCGGAAGCCTGGCGTAGAGCGACGTTCCGCTATCTGCGCGACACTCGCAGACGCAGACAATTTCTGCTGCTTCGGCGAATCGTCGTCGTGGTGGCCTTGTTGCTCATCATCGTGATGGGATTCGTATCACAGATGGGATCGCTCGCCACGTATGTCGGCTTCCTCACCGCCGGACTCGCTCTCGCACTGCAGAACGTCATTCTCGCCGTGGTCGGCTACTTCTTCCTGATCGGCCGCTACGGCGTGCGCACCGGTGATCGTATCACTCTCGCCGGTGTCACCGGTCGTGTGATCGACATTGGGCTCGTTCGTATCTATCTCATGGAGCTCGCGGGTCCCGAATTGCAGTCCACCGGGCGCATCGTGGTGCTTTCCAATTCCGTCCTGTTCCAACCGCAGGCGTTGTTCAAGCAGATTCCTGGGGCGGACTACATATGGCACAGCGTGACCCTTACGCTGCCGCCGACCACTGACGTGCACTCCACGCAGGTCCGTCTGGCGGAAGTCGCCTCCTCCGTATATGCAACCTATCGGCAGGCGATCGACGAGCAACACGCAACAGTCCAGAGACTGATCGATTTCGATACGTCGCGACCGGAGCCACACGTGGACGTACACTTTACGGAGCGCGCCCTGGAGTTCGTGGTGCGATACCCCGTTCTCCCCGATCACGCCGCGATGAACGATCAGCTCATGACCCGCGCACTACACGACGCGGCGGGCCAGGCCGCGGTGCCCAACGCACAGCTCGCGACGGAGGACCGGCCCGCTCTGACGTGAGCGTGGAACCGGCGTCTATGCGCTCAACGACGTTACTCAAAGCCGGCGCGACTGCGCTCTACTTGCTTGCAGCACTCGGCGCCCACGCTCAGACGCTCGACATCTGGCCTGGCGTAGCACCGGGCTCGGAGAGCTGGAAGCAGAAGGAGATGGTAGTGCACGTCGCTCCCATCGGCACCGTCGCGCTCGATGTGGTGACACCTACGTTGACCCTCTACCTACCGGACCGGTCAATCGCGACCGGCGCGGGTGTCATCATCGCGCCCGGTGGATATTGCGTCGCGCTCGCAATGGACATCGAGGGCAACGATGTCGCGCGCGCGCTCCAGAAAGCGGGTGTCGCTGCGTTCGTGCTCAAGTACAGAACGATGGAGAAACGCCAGCAAGGGATTCCAACCAACATCGATATGGATCAGGCCTGCAAGTACGGGATCGCGGACGGCATTCAGGCCATCAAGGTGATTCGGCAACACGCGGCTGAATGGCGCGTCTCTCCTGACAAGGTGGGCATCATCGGCTTTTCGGCCGGCGGCATGGTTGCGAGCGGAGCCATGCTGCAGGAGAACGCCGCAGCGCGCCCGAGCTTCGATGCGCTCATCTACGGCGCGCCATTCGGCGTAATGCCCGCGATCCCGCACAACCTGCCGCCGATTTTCATGGCATGGGCGCAGGACGACACCGTAGCGCGCGTCCCCGTCGTCAGATTCTACGATGCGTTGACATCAGCTGGCCAGAAACCGGAAGCACACGTCTTCAACGCCGGCGGGCACGGCTTCGGCATGCGCAAGCAGGGCACGAGCAGCGACCACTGGATCGACGATTTCGTCTGGTGGCTGAACGCCAGGGGATTCACAGCTCCGCGCCATACCGCGATCGAGAGCCGAGGCGGCTCGCGCCAGTCGATCGGCACGAAATGACGCTTAGGGGCGACGGAGTCCGTCCCCACTCCGTCCCCACTCCGTCCCCCCACCCGTCCTGAGAGGAGTCATCCGCCTCCGCTGCACAACCCGGCGCACGGCACTCTCGATCGCGGCGAGAGCGGAATTGACCGCTACCCTGGTCGAGTCGGATCGCTCTTCCACCACCACGCTCGGGAGTCCGCTCACCACAACCTTGATGTTGCAGACCTTGTCGATCCCGCCGCGATCGCCATTGATGTCCTTCACACGCACCGTCACGCGCTCTATCGAACTCGCGAACTTGCCGAGTTTCAAACCGAGCCGCTGACGGATGTAATCCCGATCGTCGTCATCCAGTTCGACTCCCGACACGCGGATGTTTGCCGGCACCTCCGACGCGACGGTTCGGCCGGCTATCCGCTTCTCGGGTTTGGTGAGCTGATCCGCGAGCGGTTCCCGCTTGTCCCGATTCGATATTTTCGGTCGCTCGCGCCGGACGTCGCTCGATTCCGCGACTCGCTTGCGCGCGATGGGGCTCCCGCCCAGCCGCTTGCTGCTGCTTGGCGCGCGCAACATCTGTCGCTCGGCGCTACTGAGCCGACCGCGCGTTCCATTGTCGACCGCTTCGAACACATCAGTAGCCGTAACTATGCCAACCAGGTCATCGCCGTCCATCACAGGCAGCGACCCGATCAGGCGTTCCCGCATGAGCTCCGCAGCAGAGTCTGCACTCGCTTCTGAATCCATCGTTTCCACGCGCGGCGTCATGAGGTCGCGCACGATGCGATTCCTGCGCTTTGCGGCCCCCGATCGCCCGCCGAGGTCGCGTTCCGAGAGAACGCCGACGACCCGCCCTTCGTCCACCACCACGAGATGCCGAATGCCGCGACGCCGCATGCGCGCCCACGCAGCACTCGCCGCTTCGCGAGGTTCGATCGTAACTACGCCGGTGCTCATTATCTCACGTATTTGCATCAGACTGCACCTGTAACAGGGTGAGCGCACAAATGCGGTTTCCGGGAGCCGTCGGTATCGACTTTCGTTCATACCCCAGGCCGGAGCGTTGGGTGCACGCGAATATCAAAGCGTGCAGGTCGCATCCCGCCAATGCCCGTTGCAAATTCGCGCGTTCATACTGCAGATTGCATGCGGAGGGTCAAATTGTCACCTGATATGATGGAACCATCACCGGAAGTCGTTACGGCAGCTGTCGTAAACGCACTCACTCGCATTCTCGCTCACACGTGCCGTGAGCTGGGCAAGGCGGGCCATCCATCCACCGCCGCACAGCTTGCGGCGGAAGGCTGGTCGCTGCTGAGAGACGACTATCCCGATGACGCCGAGCGCTTGGATGGCGCGATGCACTTTCTGTCCCGCCTGGAACAGAAACTCGAAGCACAGCAACGCCAGGCTCAAATGGAGGCCGCAATGCACACCGAAGACCGCATCATTGACGTCCGCCCTGAAACACCCAGGGTGCGGCATGAAATAATATTCGACCAGTTCGCAGCACTCGCGCCGGGTACTGCATACGTGCTCGTCAACGATCACGATCCCAAGCCGCTGTGGTATCAGTTCGACGCCGAGCACAAGGGTGAATTCACGTGGGACGCGCTGGAAGAAGGACCGGAAGTCTGGCGCGTGCGAATCGGACGGACGGTACAGCGCTCATAGCCACGGGCAGCCACGGTCACAGCAAGGTCTGGCATTGCCCCGTGCCCAGGACGCGGGGCACCACACCGTCAGCGACATTTCACCGCCCAGGACATTTATCTTTCATTGACGCGCCATTGAATGCGCCAATGCTTGAACGGAAGGTCGGAAATGAACGAACAACAGCACGCAACGGACTCGGGCGTAGCAGCCGCCACCCGCACTGAAATCGCCGTCCTCGCGGGCGGCTGCTTCTGGGGCGTCGAGGACATTCTTCGCGAGGTCCCCGGCGTCATCGACACCGACGTGGGCTACACGGGCGGCTGGGTGAAGAATCCCACCTACGAAGACACGCACGACAGCAAGTCGGGGCACGCAGAATCGATCCGAGTCACCTTCGATCCCTCGGTGCTCAGCTACCAGGACCTGCTCGAGAACTGGTTTTTCCGCCTGCACGATCCGACAACGTTGAATCGTCAGGGCAACGACATCGGCACGCAATACCGCTCCGCGATCTTTCCGCAGTCACCGGAACAGGCGAAGATCGCCGAACAGGTGATCGCGCGCGTGCAGGCGTCAGGCAAGTGGAAGAAGCCGATCACGACGTCGATCGAGCCTGCTTCGACATGGTACAGTGCGGAGAAGTACCACCAGGACTACCTGAAAAAGAATCCCGGCGGCTACAGCTGTCACTATCTGCGCGACTAACGACCGCTGCGACTCTCTCCGGCGCACTCGTTCGCGTGCGCCGGAGAGAACAACGCTGTCACTGCGCGCTACGGATCAATGCTCGTAGCTCGAGTTGATGAATGCATCAACGTCGTGATGCAGCTTGTCGCTCGCCTGCTGGTCGATGTAAACCATGTGTCCTGTCGGGTAGTAGTCGAATCCGATGTTTTTGCGAACTGACGGTTCCAGCTGCATGTGCGATACTGTCTCTTCGATTCCGTTGAACGGTGTAGCGAAATCGTAGTAACCCGCCAGCACGCGCACCTTGAGCGATGTCTCCTGCGTCATCGCGCTACGAAGGGTCTCGGCCACCTGCGCTTGCGCTGACCGGTCCCACGGCCGGACATTCGCCGTCACCGTGTAGAAGGCGTTGCTCTTCCAGTGGAGATCACGCCGCACGTAGTCCATGAACGTTGCCGTGAAGGCGCCTTCATACGATGCTTCGCTCGGATCGTACTCTGCCCGCTCGCCAGCGGCGTCGCGGTTGTAGCCGGTGAATCGTGAATCCAGGCGGCCGAGGACTTCGCGCTTGTTGCGGAGCAGCTCGGTGAACCAGCGCTGCGGACTCACGCGCAGATTGGACTGCTCGATGTACGTCGGCGAGAGCGCGGTGAGACGAGCCATGTCGCTCACCACCTTCTGGTATTCGGCGGGAGTGATTTCATCACCCTTCTCGAGTGCCTGCGCGTATTCACCGTGCGCGAACGTGCGCCCCAGTTGCGCAATCTGCTCGAGCGATTGCTGCTGAAGATCCGGCGCCAAAAGGTGGTGATACCATGCCGTGGTGACGTAGCCCGGCAGGAAGAATTCGGTACGGTCGTCATCGCCCCACTGCGCGAACGCGACCGATGAGAGCAGCACGATTCCATTCAGGTACATCTCGTGACGCTTCAACAGCACGCCCGACAGCTCGGCAGAGCGCGTGGTGCCGTAACTCTCGCCAATCAGGAACTTGGGCGAATTCCACCGCTCGTTGCGCGTTACGTACTGATAGATGAAGTCTGAGAACCACGTCGCATCCTCGACGACACCGTAGAATTGCGCCGGCTTCTGGCCCGGTGCGGGGCGGCTGTACCCCGTCGAGATCGCATCGACGAACACGAGATCGGTCGTGTCGAGAAACGAGTCCGAGTTATCGGTGATGCGGTACGGCGCCGGCATGCCGTGTCCATCGGGCGTCAACACCACCTTCTTCGGTCCCATCCCCATGTGCGTGAACAGCGACGCCGAGCCGGGTCCGCCGTTATATACGAAAGCGATCGGACGACGCGCGACGTCCGGCACGCCATTCTTCGTGTACGCCACAAAGAAGAAGGTCGCCTTCGGGGCGCCGGAATCGTCGCGAACCACATAGGTGCCGGTGGTCGCCGTATAGTGGATCTGCTGACCCCCGATGGTCGCCGTGTGCTGGGTGACAACGGTAGTGTCAATCGGCGGCATCGGCTTGTAGGGCATGGCTGTCGTGGTCCGCGTAATCGTCTGCGCGGACTGGACCACGCCCCGAGGCGTAGTCTGGGAGATTGTCGTGTCCGACGTCGTTGTATCCGTCGTCGTCGAGTTGCCGGGACGTCCCCGTCCCCGCTGCTGTGCGCCTGCCGGTACCGTGACGAGCAGAGCCGCCAGGGCGCCGATCGCCATTCGTGTTGCACTCATGCCTTGCTTCCTCGTTGGTGATGAACGAGGCCAATTATGGACGCGCCGGGAGAGTGGGTCAATACGAAGGGATGGCGAGCGGGCTTCGGTGCGCGCAATGCGCCAGCCGCTCCAGCTGCAACGAAGCTGCAGGATTATCTGTACTTTGATCACATACGATCGCGCGCATCGGTTACCGGGACCGGCGACCCTGTTGGCGGCCCGAGTATCACGGAGTGTGTGACAGATGTCACAAACGCAAATTGACGTACACACGCACAGGACCTGGCCGGCAGTAGCAGCCGCAGGGCTGCGTGTAGCCTTCGGCGTCGTATGGGCGGTTGGTGCAGCGCTGACGTGGTCACCGGATTTCGCGGTTCATTATGTGGGCTATCTGCACAATGCCGCACAGGGACAGCCCGCCTGGCTGGCCGGCTGGTTCTCGATGTGGATCGCGCTGGTCACACCGCACGCCCTCCTCTTCACATGGCTCACGCGCATCATTGAAACCGCGATCGCCGTGGCGTTGCTCACGGGCTTCGCGCGAAAGATCCTTTACATCGTGGGCGGGCTGTTCAGTCTACTGATCTGGAGCACCGCTGAGGGGTTCGGTGGACCGTACACGGTCGGTGCGACGAACATGGGCACTGCGATCAGTTACGTGCTGATCTTCGTCGCACTCATCGCCATCAACAGCCGCGGCGGACGCAGCCCTTACAGTCTGGACTATCACATCGAGAATCGGTGGCCGCGCTGGCGCCGGTTCGCGGAGTGGGGCACGGCGGATACGCTCGCGTCCGAACCCGAGCGCCTTCCATGGCGCATCCAGATCTTTGCGATGCTCGGCGTTCTGGCTCTGCTCGTGATGCTGATCGGCGGCCTGCACAGCGCGTTCAACGTGAGGTCGCCATCGCCTGGCGCAGCCGCTGCCGCAGTGTCACCTCTCTCGCTTGCCTTGCAGGAACCGATCGCGAAGGCTCGCGATGCACACCTGCCGCCGCTTCTCGGTACCGGCAACAGCGTCGATCTGCATCTTGTCGTCACGGATGAATCGGTTACCATCGCGAACGGCGTCGAGTATCAGGCGTGGACGTATAACGGCACCGTCCCCGGTCCGATCATTCACGTGCGCCAGGGACAGACGGTAAACGTGACGCTTACCAATCACGGCAACATGAAGCATTCCATCGACTTTCATGCCGCCGAGACAGAACCGAATCTGAATTACATCGACGTCGAGCCAAACAAGTCGCTCAAGTTTTCGTTTGTTGCGAACGTGCCTGGCGCGTTCATCTACCACTGCGAGACGCAGCCCATTCTGTTGCATGTCGGGAACGGAATGTATGGTGCACTGATCGTGGATCCGGCGACCCCGCTTCCACCAGCGGACGAGAGTTTCGTGATCCTGCAGAGCGAGTGGTACACACAGCAGGCGTCCGGACATCTCATGACCGCGAACTACGACCGGATGCTGGCCGAGCGCCCCGACGAAGTGGTCTTCAACGGCGTCGCGTTCCAGTACCGTGACCGTCCACTTGTCGCCATCGCGGGCGATCGCATTCGCATCTACCTTATCGACGGCGGCCCGAACCTGTGGACTTCGTTTCACGTCATCGGTTCCATGTTCGACAAGGTCTATCCCGATGGGGATGCGTCGCATGCACTGAGTGGCGTATCCACGTACACCGTCGGGCCCGGTGCGGGGGCCGTATTCGATGTGGTGATTCCCAAGCCGGGCAAGTACGCCTTCGTTGATCACGACATGGCGCACCTCATGGTCGGTGCACTCGGCGTTATCGACGTTCGCCCGGTCGGCTCGTCGAGAGTCGCGGCTCCCGTCGCCGCAACGCCGGCACTCGACACAACGACCGCCGTCGCGAGCTCGGCGCCTCCAGAGCCGCCGGGCCCGTATAGTTACGATCCAGCGCGAGGCGCCGCGGCTTTCGCAACCACGTGCTCCGCGTGCCATCAGACTACCGGCATGGGGATAACGGGTGCATACCCGCCGCTCAAGGGAAATCTCGTCGTGCTGGACGCTGATCCCGCCAAGCAAATCGATGTGGTGTTGCACGGACTTCAGGGGCAGAACATCGGCGGTACAGTCTATCCAGGCGCGATGCCTCCATTCAGCGGGCTGTTGAACAACACACAGATCGCAGACATCATCAACCACGAACGATCATCGTGGGGAAACAACAGCAAGAGGATTACGGCGAGCGATGTGAAGGCGCGAAGAAAACCGTGAGATCCCCGCACCCGGGTTCACACGGCCAGCGATGAACGAAGCCAATTATGGACGCGACGGACGGATGGGTCGACCGGACTGGTGATCACCTCGTTCGGGGAAGTACCGTTGGTCCATGCGATCACACCTCCTCGTCGCCGCCGTCGCGGCTACTCTCATAGGTGCGGCCCCCGCCCGCGCGCAGTCCGGCCAGGATCGCCCGCTGGGTGGAGTCGGCCACCGACGACGCGCTGCGCATAGAGGATCGCTCGCTCTACCCCGCGCTGTACCTCCTGGAGGAGCGCGGGCTCATCGACGCCGAGTGGCGGCTGACCGACAATCGCCGGCGCGCCAAATACTATGCACTTACAGCCGAGGGCAGGAAGCGCCTGCGCGAGGAGACGGCGAGCTGGACGCGGTACGCGCACGCGATCTTCGCGGCACTGGAGATTCCGATGATCATTCAGGCGGCGGGCGCCTGTCCATCGAGCCGAACGAGTGACTAGTGCGACGCCCGCTTCGTAAAAATGACGAAATCCGCGACGCCGCTTTCCGGCGCGATCGGCGCCACCAACGGATCGGCGACAGGGACGGCACTGATCACGACTACGTCCCACGACGGCTCACGTCGCTTCACACGCGCCACGGTGCCCTGTGCATAATCGCTATGGAAAGCGCCATCGAAGTGAACGATGATCGCGTCGCGCGGCGCCTTACCCTTCGCCATCACGATCGACTCGGCCATGGTCTCATCCTTTACGCACTGGGCCACGTAAAAACGCTCGGCCATCGCCGTCGGAAGTGAATCGCCGGGTTCGGCCGCGCCGCCCGAGCCGGTGGAATGCGCGTGCATCTCATCCATGAAGCGCGCGTAGTAGTCGTCCGCCGGGCAGACGATCTTGCGCGCCGCGGTCAGGTGCTCGACTGGTGTGAGCGTGTCGAGCGCAACAATCCCCTTTCGCGCCACCGCCGATGCGAGCGGCCGAGGAACGTTCGCCGCGATCACCGGCCAGTGACGCGCGCGGGCCAGCTCCACCAGCGGCCGGTAACCAGTACTGTAGTTGGGCCACGGCCGACTGCGCGCAAGAAACTCGGACTCGCCGATGCGGCCGGCGAGATAATCGTCCAGCACCGGCTGCACATCACGCTCGAACATCTCGAGCGAAAGCACGACCGGTCGCCCGAGCCGGCCGATCGCCTCGAGCATCTCCGCCTCGGCACGGTGCGTTTCCGGATCATCATGCTGCTCGCCGAAGAACACCACGTCGGCGCGCGACAGCCGGTCGAGCATCTGCGGCATCGTCACGTCGCTTCGCGTGGCCGGCGAAATGATCCGATAGCCTGACGTCGGCACAGCGACCGATATCGGAGACGATGTCACCGGCGTCGCGCGACTTCCGGCAGATGCGCACGCAGCAAGCGAGGATGCCAGAGTAATCGCGATGACGGATCGCGCAGTGATGAATGCGCGATGATGCTTCTTCAACGAATCGAAGTCGTCCATTCTGGCCGTGTCATAGTCGCGGAGGTTGAGAATCACCAGCGTGCCGATCCTGAATATCGGTATAGAGTGTTCACCACGCTACACGAGGTGCACGCACGGGACCTGCAATAATTCCGGACGCTCAGAATTAATCGATAGCGCTCCCGGGCCAGCGCATAGCTCAGTCCCTCGGGAGTACGGCGCGATTGAGCGTCACCTCACTGTCTTCGTTCCACTCGCCGACGAAGCAGTTTCATCGAGTGCAGCAAGTATCTGGTCCACGTGTCCATCAACTTTCACCGGTGACCAGACCCGCTCGATGTATCCCTGCGGATCGATGAGGAACGTGGACCGGATGGTTCCGCTAACCTCCTTGCCGTACATCATCTTCTTACCGAAGGCTCCGTAGGCCTTCGCGACGGTGTTTTCGGGATCCGACGCGAGTGCGAACGGAAGACCGTACTTCTCGCGAAAGCGGTGGTGTGAGTTCAGCGAATCCCTGGAGACGCCGATTATCGTGGCGCCGTGACCCTGGAGACGACTCATGCTGTCGCGGAACGAGCATGCCTCACGCGTGCAACCGGGCGTATCATCCTTCGGATAGAAGTAGAGTACCACTCGCGAGCCACGCAGTCCGGCGAGTGACACGGTACCCGCGGTACTTTCGAGCTCGAAGTCCGGCGCCAGGGTGCCTGCGGTCAGTTTCATATCTGTAACTTATGCCCGAGTGCGCTCGTGCAGCAACATCCATGAGGTGCACAACCAAAACGCCAAGCAAGACAGCTCCGGTATCGAGATCTCGATACCGGAGCTGTCTTTTTGCAGCGGTTACTACCGGGCTGACGTCTCTACTGCTGACACCGCGCAAACGGACTGTCCGGCTTCGCCTTGTCCACGACGACGCGGTGATCGAGATCCGCGACATGCATCGCGATGTCGAACACGAGCTTGTCGACGCGAGCCATGTGCTCGTACTGGATGTACTGCGGTTCGTCCGTCACCTGGTGGTAATCCGCGTGACCGCCCGTCGTGAAGAAGATGACCGGGATGCCGTACCGCGCATAGTTGGCGTGATCGCTGCGGCAATAGATGTTCTGCGGATGCCCGTTCGCGTCCATCGAATAATCGAACGTGAACGGCATCGGCTCTGACTGCTATTCACCTGCTCGGCGATATCACCAAGCTCGGTAGACAGACGACGCGAGCCGACGAGCTGCAGATAGTTGTTCGCGCCCTTCAGCTCCTCGCCGTCCTTGTTCTTGCCGGTGACGTCGGTCGCAGCGCCGCGGCCGACCATGTCGAGGTTCAGATCCGCGACGATCGAATCGCGCGGAACCGTCGGATGGTTGGTGAACCACTCCGAGCCCCAGAGTCCCTTCTCCTCGCCCATCTGCCAGATGAAGATCAGCGACCGCTTTGGCTTGACCGGTCCCTTCGCGAACGCCTCGCGCGATCTCGAGAATGGACACGGAGCCCGAGCCGTCGTCATCCGCACCGTTGCTGATCGAGTCGAGCCGCGGCGGATAGATCTTGCGTAGCGAATCCTTGATCGCATTGATGCGCACCCACTGCTCCGCCGTCGGCTCCGGCGCGGTCCGAGTGTCGGCACCTTCGACGCGCGCAACTTCGTTGTACGCCTTGAGTGAATCGTGCTCGACGACGGGACGCGCGCCCGAAACACCGATGTGATCCGCGTGTGCGCCGATAACGATGTACTCGCTTGCTGAGCTTGGGATCGGTGCCGGGCAGAATGGCGACGACGCTCCGCGTCGGCGCGGCTGCTGTCTTCACGTGAATGTCGATCGTCGCCGACGGTCCCGCATCACCGAGGGCAGCGCTTTCTACTGATTTTCCAAGCAGTGCGCTGGCGACCTGCGGCGTGACAGTGATGTTGAGACCGGCGCCGCCGAATCCACCGCGGCCACCACGTGCGTTGCCTTCGTTCGGATGGCTGGCAGCGTACGCCTCCCGTCCCGTGTTCTGCACGGTGTCATTCAGCGTCGGCTGAAAGCGCGGCTTCGCGAGTGTCTCCGTGACAGTAACGATCGCCGCCGCGTCGGCCAGCGGATTTGCGCTGCCAGGCGCGCGCCGGAAAAAGCCGCGACTGCCGCCGGCTGGCGCCATCATCACCACGATCTTCCCCTTCGCCTGATCGGCGGTGAGCTCGGCCGTCGTGTCGCCGAGGGTTCCACCGAAGATGACTGCCGCCGACACCTTGTGGTCAGCTGGCGGAGCGGAGAGGACGAAGTCCCTGTCAGCGTGGAAGGTCTTGCCACCGGCCGTCATCGTCGACGCCGGTGTTACGCTGCGCGCCGTAACCGGCATGTTCTGGAAGTAGGATCCATGATCGCCAGCCGGCTTGAGACCCAGCTTCCGCACCTCGCGTTCGATGTACGCCGTCGCGCGCATTGCGTCGGGAGTTCCGGCTTCGCGACCGCGGAGCGAGTCGTCCGCGTAGATGTACAGGCGCGTCATGAGGTCGCACGGAGTGATGGCGGCGACCGTGGGACCGCCCTGATACTTGAGCGGCATGGTGGCGCCCGGCTCGACCGCCGGACAGGTTTGCTGCGCCGCCAGTGTGGGCGCGGCGAGGGCGAAGGCCACGGACAATGCCGCGGCGCCTCGGGAAATGGAGCGATGGCTCACTTAAGTCTCATGGAGAGGTGAAGGGTGGATGACTGCCCTGAAAAACATACGTGCCACGGGACAGCGTCGTTCGAGCTGGTGGGAGCTTGTGGGAGCTTGCTGGGGGTCAGGTCTTGCGCCGTGCGCCGCAGCCGGTCGTTGCAGTCGTTCGCTACACCATGCGTTGGTTTGACCGCGCACGGCGCAAGACCTGACCCCAACCCTTGACTTTCTAGGTCAGGCATCCAATTCTCTGTCCTAGACTTCCTAGGACAACTAAAATGCCTGACCTCAAACAGCAGATCCTCCGCGGCACCCTCGACCTCCTGGTCCTCAAAGCGGTCAGTGCCACGCCTGCCCACGGCTATCAGATCGCCCGCTGGGTCGAGTCGGCCACCGGCGACGCGCTGCGCATAGAGGATGGGTCGCTCTACCCGGCGCTGTACCGGCTGGAGGAGCGCGGGCTTATCGTCGCCGAGTGGCGCCTGACCGACGATCGCCGGCGCGCCAAATACTATGCACTCACGGCCGCCGGCACGAAGCGCCTGCGCGAGGAGACAGTCAGCTGGACGCGCTACGCGCACGCGATCTTCGCGGCGCTCGAGATTCCGATGATCATTCAGCCCGCGGGCGCCTGTCCATGAGTCACGACGAACCGCTGTGGCGGCGTTATCTCCGATTCCTCGGCGCCGACCCTCGCGCCGATGCTGACGACGAGATCGGCTTTCACCTCCAGGAACTCGAGCGCGGCTTTCGTGAGCGCGGGATGAGCGCGGACGATGCCGCGCGCGCTGCGCGCGCACAGTTCGGAAGCGTCGAGAGTGCACGGAAGAGAATGCGACGCGGTTCCACCCGAGCGCGCAGGCGAGCGGAGCGCATCGTTTGGTGGCGGACGATGGCCTTCGACGCGCGACTCGCAGCGCGCAAACTGCTCCATCAGCCCGGATTCACCGCTGCCGCGGTGCTCACGCTTGCGCTGGGCATCGGCGCCAACTCCGCCGTGTTCACCGTCGTGAACGCGACGCTGCTCCGGCCACTGCCGTACGGCAACCCGACACGGATCGTGAAGCTGTATGAGCGCATACGCGGCAGCGATGACGTGACGTCGCCCCCGAACTTCGTCGATTGGACCCGGTACACGCACGCCTTCTCGGCAATGGGCGCCATGTATGAGGACACACCGACACTAACCGGACATGGTGACCCCTTACCGCTCTCCGGTGCGTACGTAACGCAGGGATTCTTCGATGCGATCGGTGTACATCCGGCACTCGGCTATCCCTTTACGCCCGCCCAGACGACGTATGGTCAGACCGACGCGGTGATTCTTAGCGACGGAATCTGGCGCAGACTGTTCGGTGCGCGCACCGACATAATCGGCCAGAACGTGCAGATCGATGGAAGGACGCGACGCGTCACCGGCGTCATGCCGCCTGGCTTCGCGTATCCCGACCGCAGCGTGTTGTGGCTGCCGCTCGCATTCAGCGACACCGTGCTGAGCACTCAGCGTGGGGCCCACTATCTGGATGTGGTGGCGCGGCTCAAGCCGGGTGATCTCGCTGGATGCAGCGAGCCGGGACCTCGATGGGTTGGCCAGGCGACTGGCGGTGACCTTTCCCAGAGTGAATAAGGACCACGGCGCCAGGGCGATTCCGCTGCGCGATTCGCTGGTGGGTCGGTCTTCGCGAACTGCGTTGCTGATACTGCTTGGCGCGGTGGCATTGGTGGCACTCATCGCGTGCGTGAACGTGGCCAATCTGCTGCTGGCCCGCGGTGCCGCGCGCCAACGGGAATTCGCGGTTCGCACTGCCCTGGGCGCGCGACCTCGCGACCTCATCGGCATGGCGATGGTGGAGAGCCTGATGCTCGCCCTGATGGGTGGCGCTGCAGCGGTTCTGGTCGGTTTCACCGCTACGCGTGCAATGCACGCCATCCGTCCGCCGTCGCTCGATCAGTTCGGCACCGCCGGTATCGATCTTCACGTGCTTGGCTTCACCTTCGTTCTGAGCCTCGTCACCGGACTGCTGTTCGGCATCGCGCCCGCTGTCCAGTCGGCGCGGCTGTCGACGCTGAGTGGTACGATGCAGGCCGGCGGACGCGGCGGCACCATCGGGCGTAGCGGGTGGAGGGTACGCGGAGCGCTGGTTGCGGGCGAGCTCGCACTGGCGATGATTCTGCTGGCAGGAGCGGGGCTGCTTATCCGCAGCTTCGCGAGACTGCAGCACGTCCCGACCGGGTTCGACGCGTCGAACGTGGCGGCGTTCAGCCTGTCGCTTCCCGAGGCGCGGTATCACACACCGGAGCAGTCGGGGATCTTCTTCGATCGCATGCTCGCCAGCGTGCGGCAACTGCCCGGCGTGCGGACGGCGGCTGCTATTTCAGGACTTCCGCTCTCGGGATACGACTATTCCATCACCACGCGTTCAATCGACGGAGAGGTCATTCCCGACGCGGACCAGCCGTCGACGCAGATACGCGTGGCCACACCTGGCTACTTCCAGACGCTCGGCATTTCGGTGTTGGCGGGGCGGACGTTCGCGGAAACGGACCGGCATGGCGCCCCGAACGTTGTGGTGGTGAACGAGACTGCTGCCAAACTGCTGTGGAGGGGCGTCGATCCCGTTGGCCGCACGATGGAGATTGGCACGAGCTTCGGCCTCGGTCGCGGGCGTGCGGGGGGAGAAGTCATCGGTGTGGTTCACGACGTGCACGACGACCAGCTCCAATCGGCGCCGCGGCCGACCGTGTACCTGGCGCACGCACAGTTCCCCGTCACCGACATGGCCATCGTTGCGAAAACGGCTCCCGGCATCGACGCTGGCCGCCTCGCTGCCGGTGTTCGCCGGCAGCTCCACGACATCGATCCGTATCTCCCCGTTCGCCAATTCACATCCATGGAACGGATCATGGGACAGTCGGTGGCCGATCAACGGTTCGCGATGCTGCTGTTGGCGTCGTTCGCGATCCTCGCGCTTGTGTTGGCTGCCATCGGTGTGTTCGGCGTAATGAGCTATGTTGTGGGCCAACGTACGCGTGAGATCGGCGTGCGAATGGCGCTGGGCGCGAGTGGGGCGACTGTCGTGCGTGAAACGGTGCGCCGAGCGATGCCGGCGGTGGCGGTAGGAGTGACGCTGGGCGTCGTCGGCGCGCTCGTGCTCACAAGGCTGATGACGCAATTGCTCTATGACGTCACACCGGCGGACGCAGGAACCTTCGTCGTCATGACGACGGCGCTCGTGGTGATCGCCTGTCTTTCGGCGTGGGTGCCTGCCACACGGGCCAGCCGCGTCGATCCCGTGATTGCGTTGAGAACAGAATGAGAAGACAGCTGCGGGGTCAGGTCTTGCCCCGTGCGCTGTCAAAGCAACGCACGGTGTAGCGAAAGGCAGCAATGACCGGCTGCTGCGCACGGCGCAAGACCTGACCCCAACCAAGACCCTCACGCCGGGGTTAAGGGCTATCCGCATCCTGTGGGATCGCATGGATGAAACGGGGTCGCATGCCCGACGTAGACTTCCACATCCGGGCATACGCCGGTGCCACGAGCGTGATTTCGCGAGAAATGTGCGGTCTCGGCGCTCGACGTTTCTCTCTGGCGCGCACCGCATTAACCCGTAGATTCGTCTAGGCTGGCTCCCCAAAATCCGCTGTCGCCATATGGCTGACATCTTCGACCGACTACAGACGACCCTCGCAGGCTCCTACGTCCTCGAACGCGAGCTCGGCGGCGGCGGAATGTCGCAAGTCTTCCTCGCCGACGAGCTCCGGCTGGGTCGAAAGGTCGTCGTCAAGGTGCTCTCGCCCGAGCTCGCAGCGGGGATCAGCGCCGAGCGATTCGAGCGGGAGATCAGACTGGCGGCGTCGCTGCAGCAGGCGAACATCGTACCGCTGCTCTCGACCGGCGACACCGACGGGCTACCGTTCTATACGATGCCGTTCGTCGAAGGCGAATCCTTGCGCGCCAGACTCGGGCATCAGCCTGCGCTCCAGATACTCGACATCGTACGAATTCTTGGCGACGTGTCGCGCGCACTTCAGTATGCGCACGAGCGCGGGGTCGTGCATCGCGACATCAAGCCCGATAACGTTCTTCTATCTGGCGGCACGGCGGTCGTCACCGACTTCGGAATCGCAAAGGCATTGAGTGCATCGCGCACGGGCGGCGCAGGTGCGACGCTCACGCAGCTCGGCACGTCGATGGGGACGCCAGCATACATGGCGCCAGAACAGGCGGTCGGCGATCCGGACACCGATGCGCGCGCGGACATCTACGCGCTCGGCTGCATGGCATACGAGCTTCTCGCGGGTCATCCTCCATTTCACGATCGCGCGCCGCAACGCGTGCTCGCAGCGCAGATCAGCGAGACGCCGAAACCCATCGCGTCGCTCAGACCCGATGCACCGGCTGCACTGTGCGATCTGGTGATGCGCTGTCTCGCGAAGGACGCCGACGGCAGGCCGCAGAGCGCGGCTGAAGTGATACTCGCGCTGAACGTGGTTACCAGCGGGTGGGGAGTGCCGTCGCTTCCGCCAGTGCTGCTGCAAGGACCAGGCGCGTTCCGGCGCGCACTCATTGCGTACGCGGTTGCGGTGATCGTAGTCACGGTTGTCGTGCGAGCCGCGACGATCACGATCGGTCTGCCCGACTGGGTCATGCCGGGCGCGCTCGCCGTGATGGCGCTCGGTCTTCCGGTGATACTGTTCACGGGATACGTGCAGCGCGTGACGCGTCGAGCGCTCACGACGACGCCCGCGGTCACGCCTGGCGGCGGCCAGGAAGCGCACGGAACCATGGCAACGATCGCACTGCGCGCGAGCCCACACGTTTCGTGGCAGCGTACGACACGCGGCGGTGTGTACGCGCTCGGTACCTTCGCCGTGCTCGTGGTCGCATTCATGGTGATGCGTGCGTTCGGAATCGGACCGGTCGGATCGCTGCTCGCCGAGGGCCGGCTTACTCAACGCGACCCCGTTCTCATCGCGGACTTCGCCACGAGCCACACCGATTCGAGTGTGGGACACGTCGTCGCCGAGGGCGTACGGCAGAATCTGAGTCAGTCGAACTCGATAACTCTTTTCAGTCCGGCGAGTGTCACTTCGGCGCTCGCGCGAATGCAGCTGCCGCCCACCGCACCGCTGACACCACCGCTGGCACGCCAGCTTGCGGCACGCGAGGGAATCAAGGCGATCGTCACCGGCGACGTAACGGGACTCGGCAATGGATTCGTCATCGCGCTGCGGCTCGTTTCCGCAGATTCCGGCGATGTGCTCGCGTCGTATCAGACAACCGTCGACGGTCCGTCTCAGCTCGTCAGCGGTGTGGACGAAGTTACGCGCAAGCTGCGCGGCAAGATCGGCGAGTCACTGAAAAGTGTACAGAACAGCCCGCCACTTGCTCAGGTGACGACTGCCTCATATGACGCGCTCAAGGCGTACACCGAGGGTGCGCGGGTATTTGACGATCAGCAGGATTATCAGAAGGCGATTCCTCTCCTGCGTCAGGCGGTGACCATCGATACAGGCTTCGCGATGGCCTGGCGGAAACTCGCCATGGCCTATGGCAACGGTGGATACCCGCCATCGGCGATGTCGTCCGCAATTCTCAAGGCATTCCAACTACGGTCACGCCTCACGGATCAGGAACGGTACATGACCGAAGGGACCTACTACGGGTCCGGTGCAGGAATGGACAGGCCAAAGAGCATCACCGCGTATCAGGCGTTGCTCGCGACCGGCGATTCGTCGTACGCCTTGAACAACCTCGGCGTGAACTACAACGGCCTCCGCAAGTTTGCGCAGGCGGAGCAGGTGTTTCGCTTAGCCGTACGCCAGGCAGCAAACAATTCGCTCCCGGCAACGAACCTCGCGTTCGTGCTGGCCGTGGAGGGCAAGAATTCTGCTGCGGATTCGGCGTTGGCCACCGCGTTGGAGAAAAGCCCATCGGGACCCGGAGTACTCTCGGCGATGGTAATGACGAAGTACGCCGAGGGTAACGCCGCGGCCGCTGAAAGACTTGCCGACAGCGTCGACCGTGTTACAGCGAGTCCGGAGCTGCGGCAGTCCATGCGGAACTACAGGTCCGTGTTTGCAATCACTCACGGCAGACTCGCGGAGGGACAACGATTGTACGGCGAGGCCACTGCGATGCAACACGAAGCCGGTCTCTCCACGACCGCGCCGCTCACGGACTCGATCTCTTTCGCGATGATGGACTGGTGGCTGCGCGGACAGCGCGATCGCGCATTGAAGCGACTGGACGCGGTAACTGCCGCGCTGCCCCTTGCATCACTGCCCGAGCTGGACCGTCCATACGGCGACCTGGGCGTCGCGTACGCTGCGTTGGGACGCACCGATCGCGCGCGAGCTGTGCTTGCTCAGATCGCGCAGATCGCAGACACGGTCACCCGGCGTAATCGTCAGCCAGATGCGCATCGGATCCAGGCCGAGATTGCGCTCACGGAGAATCGAGCGCGCGATGCAGTCACGGAATTCCGGAATGCTGATAACCTTCCCGATGGGCCGGTGAACGAGGATCCGTCGACTGTCCTGTACAATACCGGCCGCGCATTTGACAGGGCAAACATGCCCGACTCCACCATAGCGACGTTCGAGCAATACCTTCATTGCCAGACCATCGAGCGGCTTGGCAACGACATGGTGAATTTACCCCTTGTGCAGCGGCGGCTGGGCGAGCTGTACGAGGCCAGGGGCGATCGTGCGCGCGCCGCTACACACTATGCCGCGTTCGTGGATCTCTGGAAGAACGCCGATCCCGATCTCCAGCCGCAGGTAGCGGATGTAAGGAAGCGACTGGCGAGAGTTTCGACGGCGAAGTAAGCGCGCGCTGCGCGTGTCCGTCGACGATTGAGCGAGTTGCCAAACGCCGCCAGATGATAACGTAGCGGCACAGTTCTTACCAATCATCCCGGCGGCGCGGATATTATCACAATTACCCAAACTCCGGTCGTCATGCGCCTCCCCGTCCGCACGATCGTCCCGTCGCTTCTCGCTGTGCTACTGGCTATTCCGTGCGGCTCGCTGGCCGCGCAGAATACCAACGCCGACGCACCATTCACGTATCAGGAAGTGATGATCCCCGTGCGCGACGGTGTGCATCTGCAGACCGTTATCCTCGCGCCGGCAAATCAGAGCGGCCCGCTGCCGATTCTTTTCCGGCGTACACCCTACGGTGTGCCCGACGGTCCGTACCGGCAGCTGCCCGCAAACCTTCGCGAGCTCGCGCACGATGGGTACATCTTCGTCATCCAGAACCTGCGTGGCCGATTCAAGTCGGAGGGCACTTTTCTCCTCTCGTCGCAGGTGGACCTGAACGATCCCAGAGCGACGAACGAGACCACCGATGCATACGACAGCATCGACTGGCTCGTCAAGCACGTGCCGAACAACAACGGGAAAGTTGGAATGTACGGCGTGTCGTACGACGGACTCACTGCGGCGCTCGCGCTGCTGCATCCGCATCCGGCGCTCAAGGCGATAAGCGAGCAGGCATCGCCCGTGGACCAGTGGATGAACGACGATGACCACCGTTACGGTGCGCTGCGACTGAGCTACGCATTCGAATATGCTGTCTACGAGCAGGCCGACAAGTTCAAGAATACGCATTTCGACTTCGATACTTACGACGGCTACTCGTGGTACCTGAATCTCGGCCCGATCTCCAACATCAACGCGAAGTACTTGCACGGCTCCATTCCATACTGGAACGACGTCGTCAAGCACCCCGACTACGACGCGTTCTGGAAGCGTGAGGCGTGGGTAAATCAGTTGCACGCTTCTACGGTCCCCAACCTGAACGTCGCCGGCTTCTTCGATCAGGAAGATCCGTGGGGCCCGTGGCAGATATTCCGCCATGCAGCGGAGCACGATCCGGACAACACCAACTTCATCGTCGCAGGTCCGTGGTATCACGGCGAATGGCAGTCGCCAAGGGGTGACAGCATCGGCGCCATCCCGCTCGGCGGACACGAAACCGCGCGCGAATTTCGCGAGAACATCGAGGCGCCGTTCTTCCGCTACTACCTGCACGGCGAAGGCGCGAAACCAACGTGGAAGGCGACGACGTTCCAGTCGGGATCGAATAGCTGGCGAACTTATGCGACCTGGCCGGCGCCTGGCGCGCGGAACACCAATCTGTACCTGCACGCCGACGGCACGCTATCGTTCACCGCTCCCGCGGCTGGAGCGGCAGCATATCGCGAGTACGTCTCCGATCCGGCGAACCCCGTGCCATACCGCGCGCGACCGATTTCGCCGACGTATCCCGCGGGTGACTGGCGCACGTGGGAAGTTGCCGACCAGCGGTTCGTGGACGGACGACCCGACGTGCTCACGTTCACGAGCGCGCCGCTCGAACACGATCTCACGATCACCGGTGCCGTCGCTGCCGATCTCTTCGCCTCGACGAGCGGGACGGACGCCGACTTCGTCGTCAAGCTGATCGACGTCTTTCCGGAGAACGCGCAGCCGAATGCGTGGAACCCCGATGCTGGACCGGCGCCACGTGCATACGCGCAGTCCCTGAACGGTTACGAGCTGCCGATCGCGATGGAAGTTCGCCGCGGGCGGTACAACACGAGCTACGAGCACCCGAGCGCGCTGCCGGCAAACAAGCCCGTGGAATGGAAGATCCCGCTACGCGACCGCGACCACGTGTTCAAGCAGGGGCATCGTCTGATGGTTCAGGTGCAGTCGACCTGGTTCCCGCTCATCGACCGCAACCCGCAGCGTTTCGTATCGAGTATCTACGACGCGAAGGAAAACGATTTTCAAAAGGCGACGCAGCGTGTGTATGTATCGCAGGCGCTGCCGTCGCACATCGTGCTGCCGGTGGTTGGCAGTACGCAGTAACGCCGTCCGGCGCCATACATCGAAAGAGAGCTCATGGAAAAACAACCCAGGTTCACTACCATCGATGGCTATCTCGCATCGCTGCCTCACGCTTCGCGAATCATTATCGAAGAGATCCGACAGATCGTGAAAGCCAGGGTTCCGGCAGCGATTGAGACTATCAGTTATCAGTTGCCAGCGTTCAGGTTGAACGAAGTATTCATCTATTTTGCCGCGTTCAAGAAGCACATTGGCGTTTACCCGCCGTTAAAGGGAGATACCAAGCTCCAGAAAGCGCTACTTCCGTACCGCGGCGAGAAGGGCAATCTCAAATTTCCCCTGGACGCGCCAATCCCTTACGACCTCATCGGCCGCGTTGCAGTCGCTTTATCGCGGGAACGCTCCAAGTAATGTCCACACGCAACCCTACAAAACGGAAACACCGATAATTCAATCAGGCCCAGTCGGAGCAACTCGCTACTTCGTCCGCGCCTTCTCGAGTCTCACGCCGGCGGTTCCGTCGCGCACGGCAAGGTAAACGAAACCTCCCTTGCCAAACCCAGCGATCGTGCGACCGGCTGGAAGCTGGACGCGGTCGACGAGCTGCCCGCTGCTGTTCACCACGTCGTAGACCTGTGCCCCGTTGAACACGCTGGAGGTACGGATCCAGAGGTTACCATCCGCATCTGCGCGCACCGCGCCAGCGGAGAACGCAGGCCGGTAGTCCGGCATCTCCGACAGTGGCGCGAACTCAACTGGTGGGATTTCGATCGATGTTCCACCTGACCGCGTCGCCGGAGCTCCCGCCGCCGGCGGCCCACCCTCGACGCGCATCTGGAACACGGCTCCTCCAGACGGCGCTGCGCTGCTCGCCGATCCCGTTGTCGCTGACGCATTCCCCTGCATGATGGCGAGCTGCCGTGTGCGCGCCTCTTCGACGATCTTTCGTGTGGAATCGACAATCGCCTGCTTGCTCGAGTCGCTCAAGCGCTGCCATTCGAACGGTATCTTCTCTCCCTTCACCACTGTGCCATCCGACTTCAACAGGTCGATGCGAAAGTCCGCACCTCGAACGACGGCGATGTTTCCATCAGGCAGAAGCGCCCACTCATCTGTTACGCTCAGCGGGTTCATCTGCATCGTTACCCGCATTCTCCCTTCGCTGGAGTTGATGCTCACGCGAGGTGCAGGAACCTTGATGTAACCGGCAGTGTCCGCGCGCCGCTCGTTGAGATCGAACCGGATTATCGGCGCGGAGTCTATCGACACAGGCGCAACGACCTTGCCGTCAGGACCCGGCGGCGCGAAGTTCGGCCGCAGCATCGTGCGATACACGAGGCGCCCTGAAGGGTCCATGCCCGGGTTGCCGAATGGTCCGCCGATCAGAAATGTTGCGTCCTGCGCCTTCGGCACCGACATCACTCTTGCAACCTTGCCAGCTCCGTCAAGCACCAGCATCGACATGGATTGCGGATCCACGAACAGCGTCGTGTCACCGTGATATGCGATGAGGCCGCCGAGTCGGGAGCTGTATGCCATCGATGTTGCGCTCGTCGAATCGGCGATGACA
This sequence comes from uncultured Gemmatimonadales bacterium, assembly GCA_963707505.1. Lineage (GTDB taxonomy): Bacteria > Gemmatimonadota > Gemmatimonadetes > Gemmatimonadales > Gemmatimonadaceae > Fen-1247. Next base: position 718,347 of record CAVPQB010000006.1, on the reverse strand, counting down.
GTGCTGTGTGCGAACGTGGGATCGAGCAGCGTGACCTTGCGCCCAGTCAGGTCGTTCACGAGTACGCTTCCATCCGATAACGCGCGCACCGACGATATGCTCGCAAACTCCGACGGAGATGCCACAGTAATCTGTCCGAGTGGCCGTACCGGCGGCAGCGTACTCTGCGCAACAAGAGGACCGCCAGCCAGCGTCAGCGTGATGAAGAAGCGTGAATGGATCGACATGATCGAGCTCCAGTGAGCGATGACGGTACGCGTCATCGCATGATGAAGGTCTGCTGACCACCGCCCGGCGGCGATGGAAAGAGACTGGCATTGCCACCAACTCCCATCGTTCCGGAGCGAATCGATGCGAGATACTGAGTGTCGAGATAAGCGCGTATGTAGTCCGGCAGCAATCGCAGCTGCGCCGCTGTGAGTACGCCCCGAACCTTCGGAACCAGTGGAACCAGCAGATCCACCGAAGCCTCGCGTGCCCGCCGATAATGCGCATAGGCCTCGCCCTGGTCGTAGTGATCGGGCAGCGCTGCCAGATATATCGACACGGGATTCCATATCGAGTCACGCTTTATGGAGTACCAGCGATTCAAAGTGGCGAGACTGTCCGCCTGGCGCCCCGTGAGATGCAACGTATCGGCCTGCTGGAGTATCGACGTCATTGGGTTGGGGACATCGCTACTTCCATGAGTGATCTTGAGGATCGTCTCACTCACCTTCTGGCCTGGCTGCGTTCGTCCACGGTCGAGCTGCTGCGTAAGGAGTTGGCGCTCACGCGACGGACCGATGTCCACCCGTAGCATCGCGGTCAACGTAACGGGCGCGCGGATCGCGGAGAACGCAGCATTCGTCGCGCCGAAGCGCTGATTGACGTCGTACCTGTAACTGCGCGAAACCGGATCGAAGCCGCGGACATAGAGCAACGTCTGATCCGGTATTGCCAACTGCCCCCAACCGCGCAGGTTGTTCTCGCCGTGCAACAGCAGATCCGCGGCGCCGAGTGGATTCGAGACTGCAAACGACAGCTGCGCGCGCTGCGGAAGTCTCACCTTCAGCGGATTGAACGCGAACGAGAGCGATGCCGTCGAAGTCCACGGCCCCTCGCAGCTGTTTCTCCGCGCGATCTGACCCAGCTGCGAAACAAGGCAACGGCGGGCCTCGCTCGACCCGCTCGTGACAAGCGAGTGTATCGCGGCCGCTACAGGATCGGTGCTCCGTGCAGGATCGAAGATGAATGCACGGTCGTTCGAGTATCCATCCCCGTTTATGTCTCCAGCTACCTGCGGAGTGAATGGCGTCCCCGAGCGAAGATTACCAAACCAGGTCATGCGCACCCAGTCGAGCGCGTTATACACGAAACTGTACGTGATCTGATGCCTCGAGTCGAACGTGGACCGGGATTGCTCGACGTCGCGCGGGTCACCCGACGCGCTTGTGAATCCGCGCGCCTGCTCCCGCACATCCGAGAGAACGTATGCGAGGCTCCAGGCGAAATGAGTATTGAAACCGACCGGCGACAACCGTACGGTGAACTGCCGGCTCTGTGACGTCAGATCGGAGCGAAGCGCTGTCACGCGTGAGAACAGCGGCGACACACGTCCGTCCGTTCCACCGATGGACCCCGTGCTTGCGACGATGCTCGCGGGCGACACATACACCGGGCGGTTCGCCTCTCCAGGCAGCACGAACTGCTGTACACCCTTGAAATTCAGATCCACGAAGCTCGGCTGACGCTGATTGACCGACAGGACGCCTTCGAAGCTCGCGTTGAAGCGGTTGTTCAACACCGCGCCGTTCCACTGCAGATTCGATCGGACGCTGCGCGGCGCTGTGTAGCTTCTATCGAATAGCGTCACCGACGGCGCCGTGTTCGCGAACGGGGTGCCGCTCGTACCGTCTGCACATGCGGTCGGTACGCTGTTGATGCTCGCGATGTACGCGGACCAGTCGGGTACCGGCGTCGCAGGGCCCACGCAGAACACCTGCTGAACGCTTCCCGGCAGGCCGGTGTTGTCCAGCGCAGCACCGATGAGCGTCGCCTGCGGAACGCCCTGAAATACTCCAACGCCCCCGCGGACAACCGCGCGTGGTCCACGCGCTGCTCCGGCGAAAGCCGCGATCTGCGCTCCGGTTCCATATGCCCACGAGAAGCCGAGCCGCGGACTCACATACGCATGACTCGGAACGTGATCGTTCGAGTTTCCGAAAATTCGCGCGACGTCGGGGTTTGCGACGGGCTGCGTGTTGAACTGGTTGGCATCGAGACGCAATCCATACTGCAACTGCAACGTGGTGCTCGGCCTGTACGCATCGCCCAGCGACAACGCTTCGATGTGATCGTTGCCACTTCTCACGCGTCGCGACAACTGACGCGTGAAAGATGTCGGCTGATTCGCATCGAGATCGGCGAGCGAATTGAACGTGAACGTGCCCAGCGCGTTCGTCGTCTGGTCCTGCGAGTAGGCGTCGTTGCGAAGCTCGCTCGTGAGCTTGATGCGGTGCTTGTTGTTCGTGCTGAACCACGAGAGCTGATTCATGAGTCCCGCAGTCGTCGTGGACTGGCGGGTACCGAGGAACGGGTTCCCGCCGAAGCCAATGTTACGGACTACGCTGCTCCCATCGGCGAACGTCGATCCCACGAGCACGCTCGCACTGGGCAACGCTGTGAATGGGTCACCGTGATTGGCGGACGTCGAGACGCTTGCCTGCGTTTCCGACAGAACACCCACACCGAAATACGTACTGTGTCCCACCTGCAGCGCGCCCTGCGCGGACTTGCGATCGCCGCCGTGCGCCGGCACTTCCGTATTCATTGCGCTCGCGGGTGACAGACTCGTCAGGTTGGCGCTCACCGTTACGTTGACCGCCGTCCCGCGAGTGGAGCTTGGCGGAGCGAAGTCGAAGGATCCGAAGAGAGAAGCCTGATCCGTTTCGCGGCTGGAACCGATCTGAGGCGCGGCGAGCGGCACTCCGGCCCGATTCAACAGACTGACGAGACGCGTTACCGAGTCGAGACTCACGCCTGCTGATTGCAATCCGAGCGCATCGGTGCTGATCAGTGAGCGCAGGTCGCTCGCTCTTCGCCCCGCCTGAAATGCAAGATTATAGAACGCCTTGTCGAAGACGAGTGGCCCGGACACCCGGCCGCCAAGTGACACGTTGCCGTACTGTTGTCCCAGCGCGCGGCCGGACGCGTCGGTCCACTGGAGCGCTGGTGCGTCCACATTCGCGCTGGTGTAGCGTGTGATGTAGTTGGAGCCAGGCTGCGAGCGCACGTTGAGCTGCGCGCCTGCGAAGCCACCGCGCGACACGTCGTACGGATTCGTCACGACCGACGTGGAGATCCCGGCATCGCGCGGAACGTTCGACCCGTTGTACGACATCCCATTGAGTGTCGTGGCGTTCTGATCGGGCGAGAGTCCGAGTACGGAGAAGCCGGACGGGTCTCCGTCCGCACCCGGGACGAGTGTTACACCCGGAATGCTGGCTGCCATCGCCGCCAGATCGCCTTGCTGCGCAGGATCGACGTTCCGGACGTCGACATTATGCTCGGTGCCACTGATGTCCGGCGTCGCAACGCCGCGTGGCGGTGGCTTGCGGCCGGCGCCGACCTGTACCGTGTCGAGCTGCGTGACGGCGGTGTTCATCGTCGCGTCGGCGATGAGAATCTCTTCGTCAGCCGAGCGCTTGATCTCGAACCGTTTCGGGGCGAAGCCGAGAATCGCGAGGCCAACGAAGTAGTCGCCCTCGCCACCGGGAAAGATCACCGTGAAGCGCCCGCTGTTGTCCGTTCGAGCAGTGCGGCTGACGTTTCCCGAGACCGACGTCACAGTCACTCGAACGCCGGCGATCGCAACACCGTCCCGCCCTGTAATGAGGCCGCGAATGACGTCCGCTTGCTGGGCTGCAGCGGGTCTTGCAACCAGAAGGAGGGGAACCGCAAGGATCAGGGCTATCGCAAACCGAAGCAGCGACGGATGGATTTGCATTCAGTCGTGCTTTGCAGTGGTGATTGAGCCTCTGGACCGGCCTGTCAGTACCTACAGTACGGCCGCGTACAGATAGTGTCAAGAAAAGAATGCGGTTTGCCGCGTCGGGCAGCCTCCAGCTCAGCCCCCACCTTCAGGGTCTTGGACCATCCCCACTCCGCGGTGTAATATGAATGAGGCCTCGGTCGTCATCCCCCTGACGGCAACCGTTCCTATTGCCCCGACAGTCGGTCGCGGGCCCGATCGCGCTTCTGGAATCAGCATGGCATCACGCAAATACCTGAACCTGCTCCCTACGCTGCTCATTGCAGCCACCGCGGTCGCGTACGTGGGGTCGAACGCCAATCCCGCGTATTCCGCATCGCGCCGGAACGGCCGAGTGCTCCGCTCCGCAACGACGCTGGCATCGATGCGTACGGGGAGTGTGAGCGCAGCTATCGGCTCCGTATTCAGTGGCCGCGTTTCGCTGAACCCTGCTGCCCACAACAACGAGGAGATCGAGACCAGCACCCGGAACGCACTCGGCGCACTCGCGTCCGCGGTACGGCCACTCAGCAACTCGCGCGCGCTCCCTGACGCATTCGAGAGCTATTTCGCGTTCAGGGCCGCGCATCCAGACAAGGTGCGCAAGCCGTATCTGTACTTCGTCGACTACGGCCTACCCAGCACTCAGCCGCGCGGATACGTCTTCGACATGGATGCGCTCTCCATAGTCGACGGACCATTCATGGTAGCGCACGGCCGCGGATCTGCCGCCAACTCGGCCGGCGTCCCGAAGCGATTCTCCAATGCCTTCGGTGCAGCCACGACCTCGCTCGGCCTCTACGTGGCGCAGGAGCTTTACGCTTTCACCGGTCACGCGGGCGGCCAACCGTACCATTCGGTCGGCTTGAGGCTCGCGGGCGTCTCGGGCGACTTCAACAACAACGCGCGAGCGCGTGGAGTTGTCGCGCACGGCGCACCGTACGTCACATCCACGCGTGCGGGACGGAGTGAGGGTTGTCCAGCGATGGAAACTACGCGCGCCAGGCAGTTGCTACCCAAGCTCGCGAATGGCGGGCTGGTGTTCCTGTTTGCACCGGACAGCAACTGGATGACACACGACCCGTGGATCGACGCGGGCTGACGTCACATCGCGGCTGCCCGATGAGCCGGACGCGCTAGCCAGCCCTCACGTAGTTACGTAGCGGGAACCGTCAACACTTTCTCCATGCCCATCTGGAAGTGTGGCTTGTTGTCTGTCTGCATCCAGCAAACAAGAACGTAGGTGCCGGGAGTGAATCGCGCCGTCACATAGCCCTGCTCATCGAGATGCAGCCCCGTAGTACCACCTATCGGTTCCGCGGCTGGCGCTCCAACCGGCGGATTCCCGAACCACTTGAGTGCCTGCGCGACCGTGTGCCCGGGCAGCACCTTGAGGATCACGAAATCGTGAGTCTGCTTCACCGTATTGCGCACCATGAAGACGTGCGGTCCTTTGCTTAGCGGACCACCATCCATCGCGATGTGGTACGTCGAGAGCAGGATATTTCTGTCGCTGACCGGTGCAGTACCGGTATCCTTTGCCGCGACCACCTCGAACGAGCCCATCATCCCCTTCATGAAATGGGTCTTTCCATCCGGGCTCACGACGAAACAACCGACGACGTAGGATCCCGCGGGCAGGAACAGAGTTATCGCGTTGGTGTCGCCTGGTGCAACCGCATTCGGACCGCCCCACTCCGTTAAGTTCTTCGGGACCCGATCCTTCGTGAGCGAATCGAGCACGCCGGCAGTCGTCATGCCGTGCGGAACAGCCGCACTCGCGAACATGTGCAGCTCCTTGCCGGCGTTGATCATCCGGATCGTCACCCAGCCAGCTGAAACGCGTGCGGTCATTCCGGTGAACGCATAGTCGTTCGCAGTGACGACGAGAGTGCGAGTCGCCGACGGCGCTGACATGGTCGTCGAAGGCGCTGGAACGGTGGAGTGACGCATCGCGCTGGAGATCATCGCGATTCCTGCCATGAGCGGTATCACCGCACCGACACTGCGCATTCTGTCCTCGTTGGAGTTGAGAGTTCAAACAGATGAGAATTGCGGCCGCCGTCAGCGCGGCGGCGTCTGCATCATTCAACTGAAGGTGCGCGCGCGGATTCCGAAACTCGATCGGATCGAACGGTGCAAAGGATAGCGGCTGCTGCCCGCGAGCGTAAGACCGGGTGGCATGGACAGCTTGCCACGGCGCGGAGGTGCCGGTCAATCAACCCTCGATCTTGTAGATCTCCCGTTTGCCGTGATCGACGAGCTCGTGATAGTCCTTCATGATCTCTTCCATCTGTTTCATGTCATCGTTTGATCCCGGTGGAGCGGACATCATCTTCTCGAACGCGCCGAGGTCGGGAACCTCCATCTCCGCTACGACAGTCCAGTAGCGCTCCGCGCTGAAGTCTGTCATGATGCGCATGCGAGGCATGCCCGACTTCTCGCCAAGCTTGGACATGGTAAGAAACTTCTCGACCATCGGCCGTACCTTGCCCGGCTTGCAGTACATGATCTCTCGAATCAGATACACGGGGACACTCCGGATTGATGATGACGATTGCGTACACAAACGTACAGCTTGCGTGCATAAATGATGCTCGCACAACTGGACCCGCTCTCCTTGCCCGTAGTCCGGTCGGCGGCGACGCGGTCGCTCGCCAGATGAACCTTTCCCCCGTTGGACCTGACCAATCTTGTATCAGACCGGACGTCACGCGTACTGTTGGATGCGATCGGCGGGGGCATTCTATTCGTCCGCTGCTGGCCGTACGGTCGACGCCCTGTTCACGCAGGGGCGTTTCGAGAAATTCATGTCGGATAACGCGTTCAGCGTGTACGTCTTTCATCCGCCCTTCGTCATACTCGGCGCGCGCATGCTTCATCCGATCACGGGCGCCCCTCTGTTCAAGTTCGCGCTCCTCACGATCGTGGCGTGCATCGCGTCGTTCGCGCTCAGTGCTGCAGTGTTCAGACGGACGCCGGTGCTTCGCGCGATTCTCTGACCCCTACGACTGGTCGTACGGCTCCATGTGGATCAGCACTCCATCCACCGACGGCATCGCCGCTCGTATCGCGCCCTTCACCTTGCCGCTCACTATATGCGCGTCGTGAAGTGACATCTGCGGGTCTGTCTGAACGTGCAGATCGACCGCGTACTGCAAGCCCACCTTGCGTACCTTGAGCTTCTCGATCGCACAGACTTCCGGTACGCTCGTCGCCGCGCTCGCTATGCCCTGCACCACGCTGTCATCCGGAATGCGATCCATCAGATCGTTCACCGCGGGCCGCAACATCCTCACGCCGTTGTAGCAGATCACGAGCGACGCCACGAGCGCCGCCCAGTCGTCTGCCTGCTCCCAGCCCGGACCGCCGATCACGGCGATGCTGATGCCGATGAACGCGGCTGTCGATGTAATCACGTCGCTGCGGTGATGCTGCGCGTCGGCCATCACCGCCGTGCTTCCGATCTCCGAACCGATCCGGAATACCTTGCTCGCCATCACCTGCTTGATGACGATCACCCCGACCAACACCGCGAGCGTCCATGCCCTCGGCGTGTGATGCGGAGTTCTTATCTCACGCACTGCCTCGATCCCAATTCCGAGCGCCGCAGCAAGCAGCATCAATGCCACGAACGCGCCGGCGAGTGCCTCGGCGCGCCCATGACCGTACGGATGGTCCTCATCTGCAGGCTGCGCGGCAATCCGCAGACCGCCGTATACGACGAGCGACGAGAAAATATCAGCCGTCGATTCGACTGCATCGGCCACTAGCGCGTATGCATGGCCGATGATCCCCGCGATCAGCTTGATGACCGCGAGGATCAGATTCACCGCCATTCCGGCCTGCGCCGCGCGCATCGCGCGGCTGGTGGCTGACCTCACCCGGCGAAATCTACGGTGTCGGCTCGCCCATGGCTGGTCTCGGCGGCGCTCCCATGCCAGGCTCGGCCCGCGGCGCGTGCTCCGGCACATGCTCGTGCTCACCCTCCGTCCCACGCCCAAACGCATGCACGAGCTTCTCGCGCCATTCGTCGAGGATCTCGTAGAACGTCGGGATGACGATCAACGTGAGCAACGTCGACGTTATGACGCCACCTATCACCGCACGTCCCAGCGGCGCACGGAAGTCGGCGCCCTCGCCGATTCCGAGCGCTACCGGAATCATGCCAGCGATGAGCGCGAACGTCGTCATGAGAATCGGACGCAGACGTACCCTGCCAGCTTCGATGAGCGCCTCGCGCAACGTGATCTTCTTCGATTCACGCGTCCACTTGGCGAAGTCCACCAGCAGAATCGCATTCTTCGCGACGATTCCCATCAACAGAATCACACCGATCATCGACATGATGTTCAGCGTGCCGCCTGTTACAAGCAACGCGAGCACGACTCCGATCAGCGACAACGGAAGTGACAACATGATCGCAAGCGGATCCAGGAACGATCCGAACTGCACCACGAGAATGAGATACATCAACAGAATCGCGAGGCCGAGCGCGGCGACAATCGCGCCGTACACCTCGTTCTGATCCTTCACCTGCCCGCCCTGCGACAGGTGCACGCCGGGCGGCAATGGAACCTTCGCGATCGCGCGATTCACGTCAGCAGACACCTCGCTCAATGGACGTCCCTGCGGATTGACACCCACCGTGACGACCTTGTCCTCGTCCAGATGGTCGATCTGCGCCGGCCCGGTTGTCAGACGCACGGTCGCGATCTGGCCGAGCGGAATCGTCTGCGGTCCCGAATTGATCGGAGTCGCAGCAGCGGTGGACGACTGTGCCGAAGAGGCGCCGTTCGCGGCCGGCACACTGATCGGCAACTGCCGCAGATCCGAAGCGTTCTGTCGCGAAGCCGCTGGAAGACGAACCGTAACGTCGCGCGTCTTTCCTGTTGGATCCACCCAGCTGCCAGCCTGCACACCGGCGAACGCCGGCCGCAGCGCCTGCGCGAGCTGCCCAACGGTGATGCCGAGTGTTCCGGCGAGACCGCGATTCAGCTGCACGTCGAGCTCCGGCTTGAGGCCCTTCGTCGACAGTCCCACGTCGGCCGCCCCCGGAACCTTCCGCACCTCGACTTCCATCTGCTCCGCTACCGCATTCAGTTGTGCGGCATCGTTGCCGCGAATCTGAACCTGAATCTGCTTCTGATTACCGGCGAAGCTGCTGTTGAACGTGTACGCGGTAACACCGGCGACATGGGAAATCTCTGCACGGATGATGTTGCTCAGGTCGCCCTGCGATATGGATCGCTCATTCTTGGGAACCAGCTTGACGTAGATGCTCCCGACATCCACCTCGCCCGAACCCGTCGCAGTGCCAACAGTCGTGTACGTATATGCAACTTCCTTGTGCGTGCGAATGATGCGCCCGATCTCCTCGGCCTTTATGTGCGTGTAATCGATGTTCGATCCTGGCGGCGCTTCGACCGAGACATTCAGCTCGGAGTTGTCCGAATCAGGAATGAAACCGCCCCCCAGCTTGGCCCAGCCGGGCTCTGGCAGTGTGAGACCGAACACCAGAGAGCCCACGAACACGCCGACGGCGATGACGCTCTTGAGAGTGGTACCAAGGGCTGATTTCGGATAGTTGAACGACATCAACCATACGATCAGCAGTACGCCGGCGAGCAGCGTCAGCGCCGCGAACAACCCCTTCGCGGGAATCAGAATGCTCGCGAAGAACACACCAATCGAGATCGCGACCATATCGGCGCGATGATCCAGCGCCCACGCAATCACGCCCTTGTAGTTATCCGCCTGTCTGTCGAACCACTTGTTGAACGTGTCCAGCTTGCGCGAGATCCAGCTGCGATGCTCGTGCGCCTCGATCGCGGGATCGGGCCAGTACGCCGAGAGCATCGGATCGAGCGAGAACGAGACGAAGAGCGAGACAAGAACTGCGCATGCAATCGTCAGCGCGAACGGCCGGAACCACTGTCCGGATATGCCGCTCATGAACGCGATCGGAACGAACACCGCCATGATCGACAGCGTCGTCGCTGTTACAGCGAGACCGATTTCGTCGGTACCCGTGTGCGCAGCCGTGAAATGGTCTTCACCCATCTCGATGTGCCGCACGATGTTCTCTCGCACTACTATCGCGTCGTCGATCAGTATTCCGATCGCGAGCGAAAGGCCGAGCAGCGACATCGTGTTGAGCGTGAACCCGAAGGCATGGACTGCGATGAACGCCGAGATCGCGGAAACCGGCAGTGCAAGACCGGTGATCACGGTCGAACGCCACGAGTTGAGGAAGAGGAACACGACGATCACCGTAAGGATTGCGCCCTCGACGAGCGCCTCCTCGACGTTCCGCACCGAATTTGTCACGCGCGGCCCCGCATCGCGCACGACGTCGAGTGTCACGCCCGCCGGCAGGGTCTTTCTTATCTCCTTTACGCGCTCGTTGATCTCATCGCTCACGCGCGTCGTGCTGCTCCCCTTCGACTTCGTGATGTCGATACCGATACCTTCGACGCCGTTGAATAGAGCGAGCGATCGCTGCTCCGCGGATCCGTCATATACGTTCGCGACGTCCGCGAGACGGATCACCTGCCCGCCCCGTTGCGCGACGACGAGCTGACCGAAGTCTCTTGCGTCCTCGATACGCCCACGCAGCCGGATCGAGCGCTCTTCCAGCGAACCCGTGATCATGCCGACCGGAACCGCGAGATTCTGCGCGTTGAGTGCGTTGACGACGTCCGACACGCTCACCTTCGCCGCATTGAGACGGGCTGGAATCACGTCGACCGAAATTTCGCGGTCGACGCCACCCGACAATGTCACCTGCGCCACTCCTGACAGTCCCTGAAGCTGGCGCGTGATGTCCGGGTCCGCCAGAATCGTCAGCTCGTTCGGCTTGAGCGTGTTGGACGAAAGAGTGAGCGACACGATCGGCTGATCAGCCGGATCGAACTTCTTGATGATCGGCTCCTTCATCTCGACCGGGAGCTTGTCGCGAATTCCGGAGATCGCATCGCGTACATCCTGCGCCGCCTCGTCGGTCGGCTTGGAGTAAACGAACTGCACGATGATCTGCGCGAAGCCGTCCGTTGACGTCGATGTGATCTGATCGATACCGTTGAGACCCTGGAACGCCTCTTCCATTCGATCGACCACTTCACGCTCGACCTGATCCGGCGACGCGCCGGGATACGGAACGGCAACGAACACGATCGGCTGCTGAATGTCGGGTAGCTCATCCACGTCCGTATTGAACGCGGAGAACAGTCCGAAGATCACGAGCGCGACCATTATCACCACTGTGACAATGGGACGCTTGATCGCGAAGTCTGAGATGAACATCGTGAAGCCTCTAGCGACCGCTGTTTGGCGTGGTGTTGGTTTGCGCGCTCTGATCCGATGGCGGTGGCTGCACGCGTACCGGTGTACCTGGCGTGATGCCCTGGGCAGCCGCAATCAGCAGCGTGTCCCCAACTGCGACTCCGTTTGTGATCTGCACGGTCTCGCTCGTCGGATCGCGCATCCCGAGCGCGACGTCGACGCGTGTAACCTTGCCACCCTTTATCTCGACGACCGCGGGACGCTGCATGCGCGTATCGACCGCCGAAAGCGGAACGACGATTCCTTCCTCCGTCCGGCTGGAGATGCGGCCATCCGCATAGAGTCCCGTGATGAGCGTGTGGCTCTTGTTCGGAATCGATACGATGATCTGCACCTGACGCGTCGTCGGGTCGACGGCCGGGCTCACGCGCGTCACCTTGCCGTGAAATTCCTGACCGAGATATCCGGTCACTGTGAACGTCACGTCGGTGCCTACGCGAAGCATCGACAGCTGATCCGAGGGAACCGCTGCGACGAGCCGCATCGTCGACGGATCGACGACGGTGAACAGTGCACCGCCCGGCTGCACTACATCCCCGGGGCTCACACTTTTCTGACTCACGATGCCGTCGAACGGGGCGGTGATCCGCGTGTTATCGAAATTCTTCTGCGCGGTTGCGAGCCGGGACTTTGCATCTTCGAGTGCGGCCTGTGCACTCGACGCCTGAGTCTGAGCAGTCTCGAGATCCCGCTGCGCGATCGCACCGGCCTGCAGCAGCGTCTGGCTGCGCTGCAGATTGCGTTGCGCAACAGCTGCCGTTGCTTCGGCCGACGAAACGGCCGACTTGGCGCTCAGATATGCGTCCTGCAAACCGGACGCGTCGATGCGGCCGAGTAGCTGACCCTTTCGGACGGACTGTCCAACGTCGGCGTCGGTGGAGATGATCGAGCCCGCGATCTGCGCGCGCACAGTCGCGTTCAGCTCGGCGTCGAGCGATCCCGAGATCGCGGGTCCGTTCGTCACCGATCCGTGTCGCGCGATCGCGATGTTCTCGGTGCCGACGACCAGCTGCTGAACTGTATCTGCCGCTTCAGCCGTCTTGCGCTTGCAGCCTGTCGCGAGCGTAACCGTTGCCAGGGCAAGTGGGAGATATGTGTAAGTGCGTCGCATTTATGGATTGATCCCTGATTGTCCAGTCGGCGATGTGCCGGCCGCGGTTGGTGTGCTCTGACCCGGCGCCCCCGCCGGCTGCGTCGTCTGCGGTTGTGTCTGTTGTTGCGCTTGCTGCTGCTGTTGCTGTTGCTGTTGTGAAAGATTGGTCTGCCCCGCTGTCGCAGTCTGCACCGGCAGATCCGGCAACAGTGCGAGTCGCACGCGCGCGACCTGTACGTCGCGTGATGCCTGCGCCCTGTTCACCAGCGCCTGCGCAAGTTGATTCCGTGTGTCGTTCAACTCGAGCTGCGTCGAGATCCCTTCCTTGTATCTCACTTCGGCAATCTCATAAGCGCGCTGCGCCTGTGATGCGGTGCCAGCGCTTGCTTCGAAAGTTGCTTCAGCCTGGCGCAGTGTGTTGAGTGCGACGCGCGAGTCCAGCGCAGCACCCTCGCGTGCCTGCTCCAGGCGCGCCTGTGCATCTCGCACATTCGACTCGGCCACCATCTTGTCGCCGTGAATGCGTCCGCCCTGGAAGATCGGGAACGACGTCGACAGCGTTACCGTCCAGTTGGGGCTGAAATCCGCCAGCGACGGGAGCCCGGATGCTGGGATATGCGACTCTGCTGTACGCAGTCGAGAGCTGCAGCGTCGGAATCCGCTCCGAGCGCGCGACCTTCAACTGTCCCTTCTGGGCCGTAACAGCCTCGACGGCTTCCCGCACAGGCGCGCGATGATCCGTGAGCGTATCCGGCGACGATGCGCGGGCGAGATCGACGCCGGGCGGTGCAGCTGTGGAATCCTCGACCGACGTGGTGAGCGCGAGTCGCTGCTCGAACGGAAGATTCAGCAGCTGCTTGAGCTTGAGATATGCAACCTCGCGCGCGCTCTGAGCCTGGATCACCACAGGAAGCTGATTACTCACCGAAACCTGCGCACGCAACAGATCGAACTCGCTGGTGTTGCCCACTTTTTGTTGCAGCTGAGTCTGCGCCAGCAGGGCCTGTGTCTGCTTCAGCGTCGATTGCGCGATGGCCAGCAGACGATCCGACAATGCAGCGTCATAGTACGCCGACGTCACGTCGAGACGAAGCTGCGCCTGCTGTGCGGTGAGCTCGATGCGCGCCGAGCGTTGTGTTGCATTGGCCGCCTGGATCTGACCTGAGAGACGACCACCAGTGAATATGTTCTGCGAGCCTGAGAGGCCGAGCGTGTAGCCGTTCACGGAACCGAAACCGACCTTGCTGAAATCGATTCCGCCGGTGGAAGCATCGCTCGCGCTATGGCCCGCGACCGTGCACCGCGCGTAATTCTCGAGACCAGCGACGCGCGCCAGCTCGGATGAGTCGCCGTTGAACAGGTATTGATTACACGGGCCCGCCGGACCGCTTGGTGCGGTGCTCGGTGAAGATGAGAACGCCTTGGAAAATTGTGACGCAAGCGTGCGCGTGTAGTTCGCGGTTGCGTTCAGTTGCGGGAAGAGACCGCTGCGCGCCTGATACTGGCCACCCTGTGCGCGCTGTATCGCGTTGTTGGCGATGTGCACGACCTGACTCTGCCTCTGCGCAATATCGACGGCATCGCCGAGCGACAGTGGTCGCGCCGGCGTCGCCGCGTTGGAGTCTGCGTGCGTGATCGGCTGCTGCGCGCGCAACGTTACTGGCATCGCCGCTGCGACGAGCGCAGACGATGCAAGCAGACCGCCGGCCAGCGCGCGTTGAATCCGGTTTGTGCGGGTGATTGTGGCCGTAGTAGGTATCATCGAGTTGTCGAATGAATCTGGTTTTGTGTCTGACTATGCGTCCGCAGTGCGCGGCGAGAGACCGATCGCTCTTAGAATGAGAGCCGTGTACTGTTCAGCGGCGGCCGCGGGCGTGCTCGGATAGATGTCCGGCATCACATCTCGGCCCATTGCATCGGAAAAGATCGTACCGATCAACATCGCCGCCGCCGCACGGGCATTGACGTCGCCCTTGATGAAGCCGTGCTGCTGAAGCCGTCCGAAGTATGCCTGCAGAGCGGCCGCCGCACGCATCGGACCACGATTGGCTGAAGCGCTCAACTGGGGGTGTTCCTCGCGCTCGCTCATGCAGCGTCGCATGAGTGAACGGGAGGCACATATATGAGAGCGGAGCGCAGCCGCCCATTCCTGCAGCTCACGTTGGGGATCAACCGGCACTTTGGGAAGCTCGACTAGCGGACCACTCATCCCCGACGAGGCGATGGCCTCATGGATGAGCGTATCCTTGGTCCCGAATTGCCGGAAAATGGTTATCTCATTGACCCCCGCCTCGTCGGCGATGCGTCGGGTGGTCGAGCCCCGGTATCCGTGCCGAGCATAGACTCGGGCGGCAGCCCGGAGGAGTTCTTCGCGCCTTTCCATGGGGAAGAATTAAATGGACGCGTGTTCATTTCTGCAAGTGGGCACTTGCTTGCGGCAGATGTTTACGGGGGTGTCGGATGACAAAGAGGATGCGAATTGGTCTAAGTTGCTGCGACTACAGCCAAAGGCACTGCGACGGGCTGAACGACGCGTGCGTACGCGCAGAGCCTGTTGTTCGCATCGTCTTTGGCCAAGAACCGACCATTCGCAATGACTTCGACTCGCGCCATGCGAAAGTCGCAAGCACTCTGGCGCATCTCCACAATTCTGTAATCCGAGAATGGCGACGTGGATGATGAGGATGCCTTCCAAACTTCCCCGGATCGTCCGCGGAAAGTTTGCGCGTTGAGCCTCGAACATTTTTGCTCTGAATGCCGGCGCTATTCAAGCGTTTACCAACCAATCCCGACGCCATCTTGCGCAGACACCCTGTCTGGCGCATTTTCGCGTTTGGGGGGACCTTCCAGAACCGAACTCGTGCTCTGCGGGCTCTGTTTACTGTCTGGCGCAAGAGAGAATCATCCGAGCGTAGAGAATCATCCGAAGCTGCGGTTGTCGTTGATGGAGTAGTTAATCAACCACCCTGGACGCGGAGTTCTGTAATGCGAAGCATATTTGGGAAATGCTTGACCCGCCTGCCTCTAGCTGGGATTGCCATAATCGCGGGCGTTCTGATAGCTAGCTGCTCGAAAGATTCTCCAGTTGCTCCGAACAACGTGCCCGGAGCGCGCGCTGACCTCGCGATCTCCCCCGCCGCGCAGGTACAAGCAGGTATCATCATCGAGCCGCCGGTCCGACAACGGTTCGGCCCGATCAGTGTCAACGCGGTCTCTGCCGTTCGGGTTGGAACGCCGGTCACGCTTGAAGTATCAGCCGATGTGAACATCTCGACCACGCGTGCGCATGCCGAGCTCGAGGTGCCAGCGATCACCGAGATTGCCTATCGCTCGACGCACGGAATGCATAGCTCCGCGCGGCGTAATCCAGGTGTGCAGCTGTCCTGGCGCGGCGCAGCACAGCAGGGACCGAGGCAGGTTCGACGGGCTGTGAGTGTGACGTTCCCTGTGCCTGGGCTGTACTACGTGCGCGCATCAGTCACCAGCGACGACCCCGAAATCGATGCCGATGGCATGATACAGAACACCGCGGCTACGAAGGTCGTATGGGTAAATGTGACGAGTACCGGTGGTGAGGTGATCAACTCGCTCGGTGATCTTCAAGTCTTTCGGAAGGCCAACAAGACGGTCGACCCGGTGCTTCAGTACGCAGCAGCTCCATCTGCTGCGGCTGGCCTCTCAGCGCAGCCGGCACTGATTCCAATCTGCGATCCGAACGACCCGACCTGCGACCCGCCACCGCCACCAGGCCCGTCACCCTCGCAATTCTCGGGGACGCTCATGTACTACAACGCCCGCGCCGGCTACTCCGTGAGCCTTCCCAACGCGCAGGTCGGGATATTCGACACGCGAGGGAGCGGGTTCAATTCGGTGACACAGACCGACGCCAACGGCAACTTCACGTTGAACTGCCCGCCTTCGTACGAGCGCGGCTATCTCCAGATGTCGGCAAGCACCACCAACTTGGTTGTGACAGTGCTGGTAACGAACCGGCCCTCGATGCCGCAAGCGGATCTTGGTTACTGGCCCGACCAAGCCAATGCTGCCGTTGACATGTGCGGGACATATACCGGGGGTTACTGGGTCGGCGCCCCATCGCAGGCAGAGACCTTCGACAACTTGAGCCAGACTGTGAGCAGGTCGCGGCAGGTGTTCGCGGTTTCGAGAGGCGCGATTGGTGTCAATTTCGTCGACGGACCACAGGACACTACTCTGGCCAACTATGATCCACGCACCGACTCGATCACGATCCACGAGGGCTACGCCACGGGCTCGTACGGCCTCTTTGTAGCTGCACACGAATATGGGCACGCTGTCCACGAGAAGGCTCTGGGACGGATACGCATCACGGACGCCAATGCCAACCAATACTCTTGCGCGCACCACAGTTACACCTTGGTGACGAATTACCAATGCGCCTTACGCGAAGGAGTCGCCGATTACCAGGCTGTTGCTCTCTGGGGTGCCACGCTCGGTGACACTCTGTATCCGGAGTTCAACAACGGTGATTTCGCCGGACCGCCAGTCGGCACGGGCTTTACGCCAATCGGCCCCAGCACGGAAGGCGCGATCGCGTCGACGCTACTGCACCTGGGCGACGGTACGGGGCAGCGGACGGTGTACCGCAGCGGACCCGGCTACCAGTACTACAGCGACAACGTCGCATTCACGCACGCTACGGTCGCGACCGCAATACGCGATTGCACGGTGACCCGGGCAGACAACACCTTCATCCCAGCTGACGGCATTGACTACTTGATGTACTGTATGGAGAAGCCTGCCAGTTATAACAGTGCGTGTATATATAGTGTGACTGGATCGCCGACAACAGCGTCGGCCTCATCGGCAGCGACAGCACCCGCTGCAACATCGGGAGCGTCGCCGGCAAACACAGGGCCACCAGGCTGCCAGCCAATACCTGGATATTATTCCCCCAACATCACACCGGATGAGCGCAGCAAGTTCGCAGGGCTACGCGGACCATTCGACCCGGTCCCGGTCCAGTGGTCGTGGGGAGCAATACCGCAACGAAACGGCTATGACCCTAGCGTGCGTACGGTATGGATGTGCAATCTCTTTTTCTGCAGTTGACCTGTCGTTGAGTGGGTTTGGCATATGATGAGGAGCAATGCGATGTGGCTCACTGGGACAGCGACGCGTCGGAGTGTTGCACGAGCGATTGGCGGATTGCTCGGATCGCTCATATTCCTCTCGTCGTGCCGCCCGCCAGCCACCACACAAGCACCGACTGGGGCCGTCGACCAGCCCCAGTCGGTGTCCCGAGCAGTACCACAGTCGAGGCCACAGTCGGTGCGCCTCCCCGAACCGGGCGTCTATGTGCTCCGGCTGGCCAAAGGTGTGCCACTTCCAGCTGATCTCAAACCGCGCGGAGCCTACGATTCATACGAGCGTGTCCTCGCCGGCTGGCTGTACCTGACGCCGGACAGGATCTATAAGATTATGAGCTGCGCCGATCTAGTCGACTCCACAGGACGAGTGCCGAACACGCTGGATGGGGGACCGAGCGAGGGCCGATACTGGGCCGCGGGCGGGCGAGTCTACTTCAGCGATCCCGTTACTGATGCGATGCCGGATAGCATCGCCGTGCGCGTCCACGTGGATACGGTGGAGTTCGTTCGTGACGTATATGTCCGCGACCGGACGAGTGTAATACCGCGATCCCTGGTCGCGGCCTTCCTCTGCGCCCCCGTCCGTGACTCGCTAGAGCGAGGTGCGCACCCGAAGCCGAGCGATGTAATTCACGGCATGAGTCGGCGAAACGGCCGTAGTCTTGCGCGGACGGGGCTCCCCTAATGGATCCCTAAGTCTCCTGGTCGATCGCCGACCACCGGTTCCACACTTAACCGAATACAGCTGTAACTGCGCCGTCTAGTGTTTCGAGGTAGCCCGCGGATCTTCCGGGTCGAATAGCGATGGCAATGACGTGAGCCCCGAAGGCTGATCCAAAAGTCGTGTTGGTCCTCGAAGCCGTTCGTCAAAGTGCTCAAGCTGATTGCGTAACGCACGATTCTTGATGCAGCTGTCATCTCCGACCCTGAGTCCCGCGCGCAGCGTTTCCGCTTCCTGACATTTGCGGCTTGCTGCGACATAAAGGTCGGATAACCCGGCGATAGATCAGGAGGCTGCAATGTCACGGAATCCTCTGGTTGGCATCGGTCCGCGGAACGTCGTTCAGATCGTGCCGACGCGCAATTCCGTTAGGCCGCACCTCTTGCACGACGACGACGCCGCCGATCTGGCGAACAGGCCGCTGCAGACGCCAACCGGGCCGGGGGGCGCCAAGGGATTTCACAACGTCGCCGGGAGTCAAATCGGGGAACCGCATACCACGAACGTGTATCTCGGCCCGTTCTGGGGCAATCGTGCCTTCGTCGAGGGATTCAGCAAGGCGATCGTGGAGAACGGCTATCTCGATCCTCTCCACCAACTCCACTACGGAACCGGGTCGGGAAAGTATCTCGGCTCCATCGACGGTCCTTCACTAAAAGGACAGAAAATCTTCAAGGACTCCCAGGCTCAGCAGACGGTTGCACAGCTCATCGATGCCGGTATCCTGCACGCTGACGACAACTCGTTGTTCATGCTGATTCTGCCGAACGGCGTGACGTCCGAGTTCGACAGCGACGGATCCAAGTCGTGTGATTCGTTTTGCGGTTACCATGATGCCTTCACCCATGTGGGCACGTCCGTCGCGTACGCGGTGCTTCCCTCTACCAAGTGTCAGGGATGTGGCGGATTGATCGGGGATTTCACCGCCGTTTACGCTCACGAATTAGCCGAAGCCGCCACCGACAAGGTTCCCGGTCAGGGCTGGGTTGCTGACGATGGCGAGGAAAATGGCGACCTGGAAGCGTGGATACTCTTGAAATGGGGTCCGCCGACAAACCCGGGGCTCTACACCATTCAGGGTTACTACACTAACGAGCGCGGCAACACGATCGGTGCATGGAGAGGCGCCGCAACTACTCATGCGGCGCACGCAGCGGATAACGCGATCCACTCAACGTGACTTTGGTGGAGCAGTCGTTCAACACCGCACCGGCTGTGTTTTCCCGGTGTTGCAACATGCGATCTAAGTGCCACACGAATCTGCGGCGTAGGCCGCTCGCTCAGCGCTCTACCGGCGTCACCGTCACGCTCAATATCCGGTCAAGCCGCGGGTATTCCCGATCCATGAACGCATTCCCTCCATCCATCAGCGGACCCTGCTTGCCCTGCCGCACACCGCCGCCTGACTTCTCGCCGTAGCCTGAATACAGGCTGTCGAGGACGTTCATCCCCTCGATCACCGTCCCCAGCACCGTGAACGGCTCGGCGTCGCTGCGCGGATTGTCCCGGAGGTTGATGTAGATCTCCGTGTTGCGGGTATTCGCATGACCCGGCCCCGGCGGAAACTGCGAGAAAGCGAACGTGCCACGCACGTTGTGCGAGCGGGGTGGATCGTCGACGATCTGCTGGTCTTTCCACGCCGCGTTGACTGCCGGGCTTCCGTTGATCCCCCACTGCACGATGTAACCGGGTACGACGCGATGGAAGCGCGCATCGTCGTAGTAGCCGAGCCGAGCAAGGTTGTAGAGGCGGTCCGCGCCGATGGGTCCCCACGCGCGCACCAGCTCGAGCACGAACACCCCCTTGGTCGTCTCGAAGCGGAGATGCGACCTGGCGGGCGCCGCGCGCCGCCACTCGGGATCCGTCGGGTCGAGCAGGATGGCCGCGGAACTGCGAGGCGTGTTGACATCGTTGACCGTGTGATCAGCAGTCGTCCCGTTGGTAGCTGTGCTTGTAGCACAGCCCAGAGCCAGAAACGTCGCGAGTACGAGTGGTGCAATGATGGATGAATGGCGGCTTGGCATCGTCATAATGTACGTGTGGCGACGACGGCAGTCACGATACTCGTGGTCCGCCACTGCAGCGACGTCATTACGCCGCGTCCGCTGTTCCGAACCAGGTGGCTAGCGCGTCAACGAGTCCCACCTGCGTCAGCTCTCCCACCCACGCCACATATCCGTCAGGCCGGATCAAAACTGCGGTGGGCGCCGTGACCGCCCCAATGGCCGGAAGCTCCCACACACCATCGTACTTGGCGTCCATCAACTGCACCCGATCCGCCCATGGAGTGATGTCGAAGCCGCCGGACTCACCGAGGTTGAGCAACACGGCTCGAGCATCGTGCAACAGGGTAAAGACGCGCAACGTGCCGTTGGCGGTGACCAGATCGAGATCGGGCATGCGGCGTCCGAGCAGCGGGTGCCCCGGCCCAAAGTCGTAGTGGATGTCCAGCCCGGACATCCTCGCTGCGAACCGCTTGTGCGGCTCGTCCATCCTGAGCAGCTCGGCGACGACATCGCCCAATGCCGTGGTGCGGTCGTCCGTGCGGAGCAGCGCAACTTGTGCCATCGTGGTGCGCAGCACGCGTGCCCCGACAGGATGGCGCTCGGCGTGGTAAGTATCCAGCAGTGTTGCCGGTGATGTCCGCCTGACGACCTGGGCCAGCTTCCATCCAAGGTTCACCGCGTCCTGCACACCGGTGTTGAGGCCCTGTCCCCCCACTGGCGAGTGCACGTGCGCGGCGTCTCCGGCCAGCAGCACGCGTCTGTCGCGGTAAGTTGCGGCCTGGCGCGTCATGTCGGTGAATCGGGAGATCGACGTGGCACTGCGCAATCCGTAATCCGTCCCGCATACGGCGATGAGCGCCGCGCTGAGATCGCCAAGCGTTGGTTCGCTGGTGCTCCCTACATGCGGTTCGGGCACCATTACGCGTATCGACCCGCCATCCTTGTAGATGATCTCGCCATCGCGGATCTCGTACTCCAGTTTGCCGAACGCGTACATGCCCGCGGCCGTGCGGTGGACGCCCAATTCCGGCTGCTCGGTCATCTCGACCTCGGCGATCAGGCTGCTCATCGTCGGATCCCATCCGGGGAACTCGATGCCGGCTGTCTTGCGGATCACACTGCGTCCTCCATCGCACCCGACAAGGTATTCCGCCCGCAGCGACTCGCCGTTGGACAGTTGAACGGCGACGCCGGTATTGTCCTGCGCAAATCCCGTCACCTCGCGTTCGCGATAGATCGGCACATTCAGCTCATCTACCCAGCCGGCGAGGATGCGCTCGATGTGGTTCTGCCACAGCCCGAGCCCATACGGGTGCCGCGTGGGAAAGTCGCTGATGTCCAACTTTACCGACGCGAACGCTCCGACCTGCGCGATCTGTCCTTCCGAAAGAAACCGATCCGCAATGCCACGCTGATCGAGCACCTCGATCGTGCGCGACTGCAGACCGCCTGCACGCGAACCGGCGAGCTCCTGGCTCGCGCGCCGCTCGACAATCGCGACGTCGACGCCGGCCAACGCGAGTTCGCCCGCCAGCATCAGTCCAGTCGGGCCGGCTCCGGCAATCACCACCGCATGTTCAGTCATGTCTAGTGCCTCGCTTTCCGCAGATAAGGTTTTGGCTTCGGCCAACGAATCTGCGACGAGGCCCCGGGCTTGCCGCAAGCCCCCGGGTGGGATATATGTTGAAAGTGACGCGGGAGTAGCGCGCAGTTATGCGACGCAAACGCGCCGCTTCAGCGCCAGTCGGGCTGGTAGTAATCCGCAGTAGTACCCGTGGCGGTCCGGAATCGCAGCAGCACATCAGCGCCGTCGCTGATGCGTATCACGCGCAGCGCAGTGTCAGACGTTCCGCTGTTCCGCCCAACGATGTACGTTCCGTCGGGCGACCACGCGAGGCCCGGACTGAAGATGAAGGTGCCCAACGTCTGGCGTCCGGTTCCATCCGCATTGATGATCACCGCCGAGCCATCGATGCCGTTGTATACAGCCGGATTGGGTACGAGGTACGCCACGCGATCGTCCTTTGAAGACCAGCGAGGTGTGCTGGCAGTGGGCTCGAGCACTGTCGTCGCGCCGGTGCCAACGTCGAGGACGCGCAGCTCGAACGACGAGGATGGCCGCGAAGCATCGGTGCCGACATATGCGACGCGCGTGCCGTCGTGTGAGATGTCCGCGGCGCCATAGGTGGCGCCCAATCCCGGAAGGGCGGCCACGCACGTAAGTGAATTGTCCGCCGCGACGCGATATAGCGCAAACCCCGCGCATGGCGCGCCCGCAACGGTACTTCCCACGACGAGCAGCGTGCCATCGGCAAGTTGCCGAGTTGCGATGACGGTAGCGAACCCGACAGCGGGTCCGACATCGCGACGCGGTGATCCGGTCGTGTCGATCACGATCACGCTATTCGGCGCCCCGCCATTGAACTGTGACCCGTCATGCATTGTGATGGCCTTCCGCGCCGCGTCGAAGCGCGGGAAAGCGCCCAGATCGCTCGCGACGCTGGTAACGAGGGTGCGCGGCACGCTGCCATCCAAGTTCACGAGTCGCACCGCGGCCTCATTGGATGACCATACCACCAGCCGCCCGCTTGGCAGTACACGCACCCTCGTCGAGTCAACGGAGGACTGCAGGGCGTGCATGAACACCCACTGAGTACCCATGTCTCGACCTGTAACAACGCCAGTAGTGGCATCGATCGTCAGCGCGTTGCCGGGACCCGCGGAGAGAACGGCGGTTTCCGGACGGCTGTTATTGTAACGGTCCACGACGTGGCCGCGCAGGTTCGCTGTGGCACCGATGGCCAGCGCTGTATCGGTGGCCAGAGCGCGCACGCGCGCGGCCACTCCTGGCAGGACAGTGAAAGTCGCGGAATCCTCCATTCCGAATTCCGGCACGGTCAGCTGCACCACGGCTCGGCCAGCAACGTGTCCCAGCCTCACACTGGCTTTGGCGCGCCCCTGGGCATCCGTGGTATCAGTCGTAAACTGCGAGACGGAGCCAGACTGCCCGCACGTCGGTGCGGTGAGTGCGCATACGGACACCGCGGGTTCATTCCGGCGCGTCGTGTCGGCAGGCGGTTGTGCCTGGAACCGAACGACGGCTCCGGTTGCCAGCTGTCCGTCAGGACCCCGCACCTCGACGACGAGCGCCTGTAAAGGCTGCGCATCGATGGTGTCGGTAATACCAGCCCCGAGCACGGCATGCACGCCGGGCGCATTGCGAGCGGGCTGGCTGGGACCAGGACCAGGCGCCGTCGGTCCGTCACCACCACCACCGCATGCCGCGACCAGAAGCGCGAGGCACACGGATGTGACGAGCCGCTGGTTCCCTGGTCTTGCGTACACACTATGCTCCTGTTGGGGATGACCGCCGTGACGCGATCGGGCGCCGGTGCGCCCATATTAGTGCGCACTGGCAGCACTGTCCAGATTCGCACAGTGAAATTTTGTTCACCACATCGATGCGATCGGCGGGAACTTGTAGCGTGAGACTTTTTGTCCATTTGCCGATGCGCCTCGCAGCCCCGATCGCTCTCGCGTCGTTGATCGGCGCTGCACAGGTCAGGGCGCAGGTGCCGATGCACTCGCGCGCATCAAATGCTCTCGTGAACGTTGCAATTGGAGGAGTTGCCGGCGCACTCTCCGCGACAATGCATCACACGTCGGTATGGACAGGCGTGCGACGTGGCTCGGTTGGCGGCCTCGTCATAGCTGCTGGAAAACAGGTTGTTGACTTTCGATTTCAGAGCGCGGGATTTGTAGGACGAGAGCTGTCGGGCGTGGGAATTTCGCTCGTTGCGGCTGGCGGCGATTCAACCGTGGTGTATCTGCTTCCGGTTGGTCCTGCGACGATTGTAATTCTGCCCAACCGGCAGCTGGATTGGCGCCTGAATGTCGCCGAAAGCATATCGACCATCGGTCTGATGATGTCTCCCAATACACGCCTGGATCTTTCCCGATCGCTGCAAGCCGGCGCGCCGGTTTATCGCGACCGGCGTTGGCATTTTGGTGAGTCGGGCAAATTCGAGCTCGCTGGCGCCGAGGGACTCGGTACGATCCGGCTTGCACCCGATGCACTTGGGCCAAGCCGACGTCTGCGGGCTGATGTACTCGCTCACGAAACGATTCACGTTCTGCAGGAGGACTTCGCCAACGACGCGATCGGCTTGCCGATCGAGCGCGGACTTCTGGAGCAGACGCAGCTTGGTGGTCGCTTTACACGCCATCTGGACGTTGGCCTGCTCATTCCCGCGCTTGCCCAGCTAATCACCCCTGAAATTCCGTACAAGCATCAACCGTGGGAGGAGGAAGCGTACTCGCTCACCGGTAGGAAGATGCCCCGGTAAGCCAGCTCGGTCTGACGTGTCGAAGTTGACCCCGCTAACGGGTACGTTGTGACTGCATGGACGGACACGGCACCGATCCGTACGAGCAGTAAACGCAGCAGTCACCCGCCTTGGGACGAAGCACTTTCCCACAGCCTGCGCACTCGTGGAAAAAGACGCATGCGTCGGTCGGCATCTCCAACGCCTCGGCGCGGGCGCATTCGGGACAGGTAAGTACCGATGTCGTCTGCAATGGTGCCCCCGGATTGTGAGCTGTACTTTTGATGCAGAACGACTGGATGAGTCGGTCTCCTTCACAAAACTATCCAGGCTCTGGATTTCATGTCGCCGCTGCGTCAGGTCACTCGTGCAAGTCGGTCGCGCAATTACACCGTAGAATCGGGACAGCTGTGATGAAGCGAGCCCAGGCGTATCCACGATCGGCCAGCGCCATATGCCTGGCATGGCTCACGATGCTGGCGCCGATTCATGTATCCGGCCAGACCGTCGCGACCGATCCGCACGCCGCGCAGCCAGAGCGGCCTACAGTGGCGACGCACGCGTACACAGTCGCGCCGGGATATCTCGAGGTTGAAATTGGCGCGCAAGACATGCAGCCCAGATCCAGTTCGCAATTCTCCATTCCGGTGGTCATCAAACTCGGCATTGTTCCGCGTCTGCAGCTGGAACTGCAGGGCGGTTACGCACGCAATATCACGCAAGGGCCACCACGTACCAGCGATGCAGGTGCGAGTGATATGGCGATAGCACTCAAGCAACGTGTGCTGGATGCCGCGCCTCTCGTGCATGATTTTTCGGTACAGGGGTCGATCAAGTTCGCAACCGGATCGGACGGAATCAGTACCGGGACAACTGATGTATCGCTGCTGGCTATCTCCAGCCGCCCGATCGGTAGCGGAGAGCTCGATCTGAATGCGGGTTACACGCGCCGCTCGGGCAATGGAACTACGGCTCCAATCGACGCCACGCTCCTCACCGCATCTTTCGGTGCGCCGATTCACGGCCCTGTGGGCGCGGTCGTCGAGCTATTTACTTATCCGGGGACCAGTGGAGCGTCGGGCGCGCCGCCGCAAGTTGGCTTCCTCGCGGGTCCCACACTGCAAGTCCGACCGTGGCTAGTGTTCGATGCGGGAGTGATCCTGAACGTGCAGCACATGGGAGGCAATGCTGCGTACGCGGGACTCACGTATAATGTCGGCCGGATTCCCGGCTTTCCGGCGCCACGTCACTGACACCCGCGCCGCCGACGTCGCCGACGCGGCGGGAGGCTCCGATGTTGCGCTAATTCGAAGGCGCGAGAACACGAAGCACGGGGCGACCACCAATATCCTGAAGCGGAAGGTACAGACGGTGGCTGTGTGAATCGAGTCCGACCGTATGTGCATGCGGCGCACGGTACTCACCAGCCGGCCGGAGCGTGGTTCCATCTGCCCAGAACGCCGACAACAAACCGCCTTCGGACGCGACATACAGTCGGCGCAGCGCCGCATCCCATGCCAGCACATCGGGAGTGTTCCCTACGTCATGCGATCCGATGACGCGCATCGTGGTGAGATCCAGCACCAGTAACTTTGCATTTCCTTCGCACGACATGAACAGAAGCCGGCCGGGTTGGTCGAGTGCGAAACCGTGAGGATGCTCCGATCCAGGTAAATCATACCGGCCGACGATCCGCTCGCTTACAGGATCGATCGCCACGAGTTGATTCCGCGTCTGCACCGCTACCAGAACGCAGTGAGAGACAGAATCGTAATGTGTATTGCCGGCCTCACCGCCGAGTGCGATGATGGCAAGCTTCTTACCCGTGACCGCATCGATGACGACGTCCGCACCACCTGATTCGTCGGATACGAAAAGCTTTCCCGCGTCTGCATCATACGCGATCCCATCGGGAAACTGAATGTCGCCAGTTCGTTGAACGACTTTGAGGGTTCGATCATCCACTCCTACAACCTCGTGAGCGCCCGCCGCCGATATATACACCCGGTGGAGAGACGGAATTGCCAGAACGCCCGTCGCGCGCGGCACTCCCGCGATTCGCCCAACGATACGACCGCTATCAGTCGAAAAGACCAGCGTCTCTCCAGCGTTCATGTGGTTCATGTACAACTTGTGAGTGATCGGATCGAAGCTCTGATAATCGAATCGGTTGGCCGATCCCGGTAGTGGCAACTCCGTGACGACGCGGAGATCGGAATTTGCCGGCGCGCGCGTCGACGGAAGTACGCGACGATAATTCTCAGGCGTCAGTGACGTCAGCGTTGCTGCACATGACGCCGGCTTGTTCTGCAAGGCGTGGAGCGACGCGCTCGTCGAAGCAAGCGCCAGAATTACACCGATGAGCGAACTGACCGACTGTCTGATAACCGAATGAGTCCCCACGACGCCTCTGGCGATTTGGGTGGAAAACGGCCGCACCAGCGAGCATCGGAACGAATCCGTCGCGCCGATGTCATCAGCCACGCTGCAGCATCGCGGCCGACGCCTTGAGTGTGCCATCCGGCTGTCTGGTCGCCAGAACAATGACTTTCGAGCCCACTGCCAGTTTGGTCTGCGTAGGTGCGATTGCAGTGACGGAGACGTTTGCAGGAACAGTGATTGTCTGTGTGCCGCCCTTGTACTGCACGGTAAGCGTTCCGCCGGCCTGCCCGCTGATCGTGCCGTTCGTCATGCGTGGAGCACTCGCAGTACCATTGGTCATCTGCGAGCCCGTAACTGTACCATTGGTCATTGTGCTTCTGTTACGACCAGTGGCACCGGCCTGTTGCGTCATGAGGTAGCTGCCCTCACCCGTTCCGCGCAGCTGGTCCGGGAAAATATGGATCTCGGTCGCACGTTGCGACCCATCGGGTTGCGCCACCGACGTAACGCCCACGAACGAGTTTTCCTTTACATCGGCTAGCTTGGCCGCCACACGAGAGTACACCTGCAGCGGCGCCGCAATCATCACCTTCACGGCACCGCTGTCCGAGGATACCGTGAGCATGCTGTCGGTGACGCTGGCTATGGTGCCGCGAACGGGCGAAAGATTGGACTGTGCAGCCGACGGCGCCGCCATCGCGCTGGAGTCCGATGGAGTTCCCGACATGCCCGCTGAGGAAGACGTGCCGCCTTTCGAGCAGCCGAGGACCGCTCCTGCCGCGATGAGTAGGAGAATGGAGCCGGCGGGCCGCCGCGGCAGGCCGAAGCGCTCCGGCCTGTTACGAATTGTCGTTGCGCGCATGTTGCACCTTACAGTGTAGGGAGTCGTCGGCCTGGAATTCGAATCGAGACTGAAAGTGAGACGCATACGTCGGACCGTCAGATGATGTCTCGATCCCGTTGCCCCCATGCCGCTCCCGTATCCCCCGGATTATCGTCGGATCATGCCATCGATCGCAAACCAGCCAGGGCGACAGTGACGCGTCGGCGGACAGCTGCCCCAGTAACGGCGCGTGATTTGCCACTTACATTTCTCATCATGGCCAGTCGCATCGTCCGGATCCTGCTAAGCGTTCTGCTGATCCCTGTGTTGACAGGGATCGGCATGGCGCCGTGCACGGCGATGGGACAGTCGGCAGCGATGCCCGGCACATCAACTCGCGCGGTGCCCCCTACGTCACAACACCACGCGCGTCGCGCCGACAACGATCCGGCCAAAGCTCCACTCGATCAGCACAAACATGCTCCGTGCGACAATTCCACGGGCACGAACTGCTGTCCCGCAGTTACAGGATGCAGCGCCATCGCGCTCCCATCAACAGTCGCTACACCTCAGGCTACGACGGCGATCGTGACATCGGTACATGCCGCGTATCAGGAGCCGCCGATCGCACTGGCAGTCGCGCCAGAGCCGCCGCCGCCCAAGGCGTAGCCCTCCGCCGCGATCCGCGGCGCTCAGAGTCACGCACTGTTCGCGGAGACTCCCCGGTGCCACAGCTGACACCGATGACCAATACCGTTTGATCGTCACAGGCAACTGCGCCGCGACGATTGCTTCCGGATTTATAGATGTCGCTTTTATTACGCTCCCACGCATGCACGCTCTTCGTCGCAGCTCTCGCGACGACCTTCGCGGCTCCGCTGGCGTTCGCCCAGCACACGCATCCATCGCAGGCTGATTCCGCTCATCACAATCCCGCGCGCGACAGCTCGGGGAAAGCTTCCATGCGCGGGATGTCCATGAGCTCGGCGCCGCTCGGCATTCCCATGCAGCGCATGGGCTCGGGCACATCGTGGCTGCCGGACGTGACGACGATGCATGCATCTCACACAATGCTCGGCGCGTGGGATGTGATGCTGCACGGCGTCGCCTTTATGCAGTACGATGACCAGGGCACAAGGCGCGGCGACAGACAATTCGGCAGCGTGAATTGGGGAATGCTGATGGCCGGACACGATCTCGCCGGTGGTCGTCTCAACCTGCGCGGAATGGTAAGTGCCGAACCGTTCACAATTGGCTCGCATGGCTATCCGTTGCTTCTGCAATCGGGTGAGTCGTACCACGGTCAACCGCTCTACGATCGACAACATCCACACGATCTCTTCATGGAGATCGCGGCGATCTACGATCAGGCGATCGGCGACAATCTCGCCTTGTCGCTTTATGCGGCGCCCGTCGGTGAGCCAGCGATCGGCCCCGTTGCATTCCCACATCGCCCAAGTGCAGCCAATGACCCGCTCGCGCCGATCGGACATCACTGGCAGGATGCGACGCATATCTCATTCGGCGTGCTCACCGGCGGTATCTATACACGCACGGTGCGACTGGAAGGCTCGATCTTCAACGGCCGGGAGCCGGATGAGACTCGCACCAACTTCGACTACAAGGGACGCAGTCTGGATTCCTACGCGGGACGTATCACTGTAAATCCTGCCGATAACTGGAGTCTTTCAGGATCGTATGCTTACCTCAAAAGCCCGGAACAGTTGCATCCCGAGGAGTCGCTGCATCGTATCAGCGCATCAGTGCTGTACGAGCTTGCTTCTGGTACATCCAGTGACTGGTCCAGCGCACTCATTTATGGGGCCAACAAGCACACCGGCCAGAGCAGTCTGTCCAATAGCCTGCTAGCCGAGAGCAATCTTACGCTCGACCGGAATAACGCTGTTTTCACTCGCGCAGAATTCGTGCAGAAGGGCCCCGAAGATCTCCCGGTTCCAGGCGTGATGGCACCTGCCGCTTCACTCACACAAGGGACACGCGCAAGCGCGATCGTAATCACGAAACCACTGGCGTCGATTCAGTACGATGTCGGTGAACTCACGCTGGGCTACGTGCGCGAGCTCGCAGCGGTGCACGGTGGGAGTCTGGGACTGGGTGCCGCCGGTACGATCAACATGGTCCCATCCACCCTGCGAGACACATACGGCACGCGCACGCCAGTAGGCGCCACAGTATTTCTGCGTCTCCGTCCGCGTCCGCGTCCGCGGGTCATGGATCCGTCTGCACACATGTAGATGACAGCGATCCAGCTGCGATTCAGATGATATCCACGGGCACGGTTCCACGTATGCAGCACTGAACAAAAAATCCCCCTGCCATCTCAGGACAATGACAGGGGGATTCCAGGTGAACTCTACAAAATCACGAGCCGCGCAGGTTCGGATTGTTCTGTGTCTCGACATCGGGCAACGGTACGCACGTGGTCGGACCGTACGTTTGCCCCTTGTGATTCACGCCGGACGGAAACGGAATATTCGTCCGCAGCATGTCTCCAAGACGTTGTCCCTCGCTGAAGAGCGTGCGCCGGCGCTCTTCGAGCACTATCGCCTCTATGTCCGAGCCTTCGCTGCCGTTGAGCGGCGCGACGCCACGCGACGCGCGCACGCGATTGATGGCGTCCTTCGCCTCCTGTCCACCAGCAGCTTCCGCGTAGATCAACTGCGCTTCGGCCCACGACGCTATCGGCATCGGCACCGCGCCGGTTCCAATGAACTTCCGCTGCTGCCACTGCGGAGTGACTGCATCGTTTCCGAAACGACCCGTGTTCAACGCCGGCACCCTGGGATCGGGCACACCGCCAACGGTGAGATTACGGTAATCCGGACCAACCGACAGGAAGTCGTTTCTGATCGTGAGATTGTAGATGCGATTCTCACGTGCAACCGTGGTTTCCGAATACTCCGCATTGCGAACGAAGCCCGCCGGCACTGCCTGCGCATCCGCTTTCGCAGCCGTCAGATTCCCAAGATCGAGCTCCGCTCGAGCTCGACCCACGAGCGCCATGTTGGTCATCGCCGCATAGTTCGCCGTCTGCGCAAGAGCCAGCGCCGCGGTGAATTTGGCAACTGCGATCTTGAAGGTGCTGTCACGCGTTATGAGCGGCCCGTTGTCGACTGTCATGTTGCACATTCCCTCGCCGAGCAGAACGTAGGTGTATGCAGCGTATGTCGTGAGCTCGGCCAGCATGGTTGCGCGCGTCGGCACCTGTGCATCGGTGAACGCGGTGATGCGCTTCGCAGCATCCTCGGCCTGAAAGCGCGCCGATTGCAACGGCGTGTAGAAACCCAGCGACGTCGTCGCGCGACTCGTAGGACACGTTCCAGGCTGAGTCTTGGTTTCCACTCCGCGCCAACCCCACTGATTCGCATCGACGAACGAGTTGGAAACTATGTATTCTCCAGACAGCACGCCGGCCGTCGCCACGTACTGCGCAAATGCGCAGTTGAAGCTGCCGAGTGCTGCTGCATCGAGAGTCGGAGCCAGCGCGGGATCGGCGAGATCGCTGCTCTTTACAACGCCCGGGTTGGTAACGTCGAGCAGGCTGCTGCAAGCGGTTGCGGCCGCAAGACCGAGTACCAGAACCGATCTTGCGACGCCTCGACCGAACGGTTTTCTCCGGCTGCCGTTTGAGTTGTGATATTGCATCTTAGGATTCCCGTAACGTTAGAAGGAGAGCCGCAGCGTCGCCGTGAGGCTGGCTGCTGGAGGCAGAATGGTCTGATAGCCTTGTGAGAGCTGGCCTGCGGCACGAGTCTCCGCGTCCCAGACATGCTGGTTGGCGACAGGCACATACACGAGACCGTCACGCGACGTATTCCAGCCCTGTGCGCCAGTCCAGAGCATCGCAACATTGCGCATCGCAAGACTGAACGATCCGCCATGCGCGCCGATCCGGCCCGCGAAATGATCCGGCAGGCTGTACGTCGCCGAGAGCTCACGCAGTCGAACGAAGCTTGCGAGGAAGGTACCGGTCGCATCGTTCTCGATGCTGCGGTATTCCTGAAGAATTGGATCGTCGCGCTCGATCACTGCACGGGTGAGCCCGAGATTGTGCAACGCGCGAATCTCGGTGTCAGACTGATAGTTGCCACCGTTACCGTCAGCCGACGCGTACAGAGTCAGCCGCTTGAACAGTGTGACCGTGGTGTTCACACCAAGCTGCCACGTCGGCTGCGACGGGCCCCAGCGTACACGTGGTGCCTGCGCGCACGGAACGGGCTTGCCACCCATCTCCAACCCCTGCTTGCCAGTGCCGCCATCGCACGTCGCCGATGTGACGAAGCCAGCCGAGTCGATGGTCGCAGACAGAACCTTGTACATGAAGATGTCGCCGATTCCGAATCCGACGCGATTCTGTGCCTGACCACCCGCAATCGTGATGAACGGAATCCCGCCCATGTCCTCGATGCGATTCCCGTTCTTGGAGTACGACGTTCCGACTGCCCACGAGAACTTGTCGCCGCGTGATGAGTCGCGTATTGATGGCGAGCTCGTTACCCCAGCCAGTAACGCGACCGATGTTCACGATCTGCGAACCGGGGAAACCGGTCGACGGCGGAAGCGGCGAGTTCACGATCGCGTCCGTGATGTTGCGATGATAGTGCGAGTAGCTGAGGTCTGTCGCTGCCGCCGAGCACCGTGCTCTCGAAGCCCATTTCGAGCTCCTTGCTGAGCTCCGGACGCAGCGCAGGATTCCCGAATGCATTCGGTACGAGACCAGGCTGATCCGCATAACCGACCGACGGTGCGTACAGCTGCGATGCGTCGAAGGCACCAGGCTGTGTGCCTGACGCGCCGTACGCAGCGCGCAACCGCAGACTGTTGACGAGCGGTACGTGGAACCACGGCTCCTCGCCGATCACCCACGATCCGCTGAACTTGGGATAGTAGGCGGCCTTGAACTGCTTGCCGAACGCGCTGTTATCGTCTCCGCGCAGCGCGACCGTGAGGAAGACGCGGTTACGCCACGCCATCTCTTCCTGACCGAAAACACCAACCGTCGCATTTCCCGTATACGTCTCGGCGCCAGTGCGCGTCGTTCCGCCGCTGACAGTCGTGATCGGAATCGCCGGGAAGTTCGAACCAGTTGCAGTGATCGTGTTCAGATCCTGATGGTAGTACTGCAGTCCAATGCTGCTTGTGAAGTCGAGATTGTCACCGCGATGATACTTGGCAGAGCCAGAGTAGTCGAGCGTTATGAAATTGTGCAACGCGCGCGAGACTGTCTTCGAGCCGAGGCCGTTGTTGCCCAGGAAGTCCAGGTTGCCGTTCGGCTGGCGCGGATACAGCACCCAGTTGTTCTCGGTGCTCGCATCCAGTCCGGCTATGAGTCGATTGGTGAACCACGAAATCGGCGTGTAATTCAGGGTAAGGTTCGACGTCGTCCGATCCACGTCGGCGTGGTTCTCGACCGTCGACCATTCTTCCGGTGGCGACGTATTGAAGCCGCGCTGCCCCTTGGTGAGCGTGAGCGGATTGCCCCAGATCAGATTGCTGAATGGATCGATGTCGATCGCGCCCTGCGCGAGCCGGATCCGGTTGCGCAGGTAGGCCGATGTTCGTCGTAATCTTCAGCTTGTTGCCGACGAGCAGGTCGAGATTCGCGCGTGCACCCAGCTTCTTGGCCACGTTCCACGGCACGACGCCAACGTCATCGTCGTAATTCACCGACGTGAAGTACCTGGCGAGATCCGAGCCGCCGCCAGGCTCAGATTGGTGCCTTCGAGCATGCCGTTCTGAAAGATCGGCCCGTTGCCGGACTGTTCCTCGTGGATGTACAGTTGACACTGTCCAGCTGCTGCGTCGTGGGATCCTTGGAGTACAGCGTGCCGGCCCGTCCCGCTGGATTCGCAAGCCAGTTGGTGCCCTGTCGCTGGCTGAAGTTCCACGATGCCTTGCCGCTCCTGCCACGCTTGGTGATGATCTGAATAACGCCGTTCGACGCCTCGGTGCCATACAGCGTTCCGGCCGCCGGCCCCTTGATGACTTCGATGCTCTCGATGTCTTCCGGATTGATGTCGTCGAGTGCGCTGGTACCCGATGCCACCACGTTGTGACGGACCGCGACTGGCGTTCGCCGTCCATGCGCACGCCATCGATGTAGATCAGTGGCTCGTTGGTCAGCGAAAGACTGCTCACACCGCGCACGCGCAAGCTGCGATCCGGTACCGACCTGTCCGGATGAAGGCAGCACCACGAGACCCGGCGTGCGGCCTTCCACCAGCTGGTCGACCGTGGTGACGGGCGCAACGGTTAGGATGTCGGTCGCCTTGATGCTCTCGATCACGTTGCCGACCGCGCGACGTTGCGTCGCACCTGCTGTACCCGTCACAACGACCTGATCGAGCAATGCGGTCTGGTGCATCAACGCGATGTCGACCGTGGTGACAGCTCCGGCGGTCGCGGTAACCTGCCTCGTGACCGGGGCGAAGCCGAGCAGAGCGTGCTCGAACTGTCACTGCACCAGGCGCGACTCCGGTGATCGTGAATCGTCCATTTGGCGCGGTCAGTCCACCTTTTATCACCGTGCCTGATGTAACGCCAGCCGGACCCGCAGAGACCTGAACTTCGGCGATCGGTGCATGTCCCGCCGAGTCGGTAATCGTTCCCGTGATCGTTGCAGTTCCCTGTGACGCCACGCCGGCCTGTGCTCCAGCAACACTTCCGGCAACGCCTACCCCCGTAAATGACAACATCGCGAACAGTAGCCAACGGCTACCTGATCTTTTCACATCGACCCTCCCTTGGGCCCGAATGAGAAAACCAGCGGTTGTACCACGCGATACTCCTGTCGATGAAATCGATGACGTGCTTCGTCTCACGCACTCCGTGCCCTTCGCGCGGATAACGAATCATCACCATAGGCACACCGACGTCCTTCAGTGCGATGTAGAACTGCTCCGCCTCGGCGATCGGCACATCGTTGTCGTTCTCACCGTGCACCAACATCACCGGCGTCTTCACGCGAGAGACGTAACGCAGCGCGCTACGCTTCCACAGCGTGTCCATCAACGCACCCTCGTGCGGGTACGTACCGAACTCCACGGCGAGATAGTCGTGGTAGTACGACATGTAGTTGAAGCTGACCAGATTGGAGATGCCGGCAGTTGGAATCGCCGCCTTGAAGCGGTTGGTGCGCGTGATCAGCCAGTCGGTGAGTTGTCCCCCGTAGCTCGTTCCCTCCACGCCCATTCTCGTGGAGTCGAGCCACGGATAACGCGCAAGCGCAGCATCGACGCCAGCCATCACGTCCTCAGCTTCGCTGCCGTCCTGATCGTTGAAGATCGCGTCCGCGAACTTCTGGCCGTATCCGGTCGAGCCGCGGTAGTTCACCATCAACGTCGCCATCCCGTGCGCCGCGTACACCTGCGCCTTGTCGTTGAATGCGGATCCTTGCGCACCATGCGGCCCACCATGGATCTGCACGATCAGTGGATACTTCGACCTTGCTGTGCGATCCAGCGGCGCGGTGAAGTACGCTTCGACCTGCAGACCATCACGCGACTTGAACGTGAAGCGCTCGACCGGTGCGATACGGCGTTTCGCGAGTAGTGCCGTGTTGAGCCGAACGATGTCGTGAGCGACGCCCGACGCATTCATCTCGCGAAGCATTGCCGGCTCGGTCGGCGCGGCGAAGGCATAGATCAGCCCGCCGTTCGACATGAGCGACCACGATCCGATCTGGCCCTCATCGCCCACGACTACATGCGGCGAGCCGCCATCCACCGGGACGCGATACAGTTTGCTGTCGCCGTGCACCTGCACCACGGTGTAGAGCGAAGTACCGTCGCGAGACCACCGCGGTGCACGTTGACGATTGTCGACGGATATCCCGACCTCTCGGCGATTCGATCCGTCGGAGTTCATTACCCAGACGTGCGTGTCCTCCATCGTCGTCTCGGACGACGTCAGCGACCGCTTGGTGCCGAGGTACGCGATGCGGCGCCCGTCAGGCGACCAGACAGGCTGGTACTCGGGCGACGCAGTCTTCGTGATCTGACGCTGCGCGCCGGACGTCACGTTGACGGCGAACACGTCGTAATTGAAGACACGATCCGGATCGGCACCGTGATTCGAGACGAACATGATCTCCGCGCCCGATGGCGACCACTCGATGCTGTGCTCGTAATAGTTGCCAGTCGTGAGCTGCGTCACGTGCTTCGTGGCGACGTCGGCGACGAAGATGTGAAGCCGACGATTGTCGTTGAAGCGCGTCAGCCCTTCACTCGCTGTCGGCTTGTACGAATACCGCGTGATGATCATCG
Organism: uncultured Gemmatimonadales bacterium; assembly: GCA_963707505.1. Classification (GTDB taxonomy): domain Bacteria; phylum Gemmatimonadota; class Gemmatimonadetes; order Gemmatimonadales; family Gemmatimonadaceae; genus Fen-1247. The sequence goes on along the minus strand of CAVPQB010000006.1, from coordinate 682,227 downwards.
GATCACCGTTCGCGTCGACCTCCGGCCCCGGAGTACTCGATATGAATGCGAGCCGGTGTCCGTCCGGCGACCACGCGAGACGCTCGCCGACTGACGGAAGTACGTGATTGGTACCCTTGACCGAGGCGATGAATCGGACATTGGAGCCATCAGCGTTCGCGATCGCTACACCGCTGCTGTCCCCAACGCGGCCGAAGAATGCGATCGCGCGGCCATCCGGCGACCATTGCGGACTCGATGCGCCAGTTGCGTCGGTGCCAAGCCGCGACTCGGCGTTGGTCGCGAGATCGCGAATCCACGTCTCGCTACGCGGCCTGCCCGGCGTATCGCGCCGCGTTACGGCGTACGCAACGTGCTTCCCGTCCGGTGAAACCTGAACGTCTCCAAGGCCGCGCAGCGCCGAGATATCCGTGCTTGCAAGCCCCGCGGCCTGTTGCGCTGTGAGCGACGCCGCGGTGGTCACGACCAGAACGGTCGCGACGGCTACGGATCGAACGATGAATCTCATGATGTAACTGCCCTGTTTGAATCGAGCGCCGTCAGCGTACCGTGCGGCGCGGCTGGCGTGGGGTCGGTGCCCACACGGCGGTATCGGCGGCGCTCGCCGGTCCGATCTTTCCCTCTACCGACTTCATCAACGCCTGCGGGTCGTAGACCGTCCCGGCCTTGATCACGAGTCGCGGCAATCGTGATTCGGCGAATGTCAGCCAGCGGATTGCCGCGCACGACCACGAGATCAGCCCACTTCCCCGCTTCGATCGATCCCGAGTCGGTCGCCAAGTCCGATCGCGCGTGCGCTGTTGATCGTCGCGATGCGCAGCACCGCCGCGTTCGGAATGCCCGACAGCGAAAGCGACAACAACTCGCGGTGCACCGAGAACGGCGTGAAGAACTCGCCCCAGCTCGGATGATCGGTGCCGAGCGTGATGAGATCGCCGCCGCCAGCGTCGTAGAACGCCTTGACCTCCTTTCGCTTGGTCCAGTAGATGTTCTCGAACTGCTGATTCACCGGGCGTGGCGGCCGCGCGGCGATCACTGAGCGCATGTACGGCGTGAGGAAGCGCTCTCTCGTCCGTGAAGTAGGTGTAGACTGCGGGATCCTTCTTGCCGTAGTAACCGTACGCGCTCAACGTCGCGTCGAAGTAGACGTGTTGCGTCTTGTACAGCGCGGCGATCCGCTTGAACGCCGGCGTGTCGAACGTCATGTGCTCGTACGACGCGTACGCCGAACTGTCCGCCGTGAACGCGTCGCCGCCCATGAAGTGCTCGATGCGATCGATGCCCATAAGGATCGCGTCGCGCGGATTCACGCTGATTCGCCGATTGCCGGAATCGAGATGGCCGGTCACCGTGAGTCCGTGCAGAGTGCGCGCGCTCGATCAGCGCGCGTAGCTGCGTCTGGCGTGATGCCCTTTGCCTTGAATCCGCTGCACGCCGTGCTCCGCCCAGTGATCGACTTCGGCGTAGATCTGTGTCGACCGATGATGTTGCGATCCCACTCGGGTCGTGCGGTGCCGAAGTACGGTCCGGAGTTCAGCAGCCGCGGACCCGGGCTCCAATCCATTATCGATCCTGATGCGCAGCGTCGTGCATCGACGTCCGGATTCATCTCGCCAGCCGGGAACGTCGACGTCACACCGTTCGCGAGAAAGAGCGACGGATACGCGGTCGTCTCGTCCTTGCGGCCCGCGTTGAACAGATCCATCGCGTAATGCGCGTGGAGATCGAACAGGCCGGGAATCACCGTCTCCGTATCGGCGAGCTGAACGCGCTCGGCGTCCGCCGCGGCGATGGAGAGATCGCCGCCGACGCGCAGGAACTTGCCGGCGCGGATGAGAATGCCGGGATTGCGAACTCGCTCGTTGCCTGTCGATGCGAACAGCCATCCGCCAGTTACGAGTACGTCACGCTCTTGAGGCGCATTCTGCGCAGCCGCAAGACCCGTGGTGACGAGAGACAGGAACAACAGTGCGAGGCGCTTCATCTTCATGGGGTCGCTGTACCGGGCTGGCCCTGCACGAAGCAGCTGGCCAGTGATGTCAAGCGAACATAAAGGTGGGCCCCGGGCTGTCAAGATCGGATAAAATATTAACTATTCCGAATCCGACATCGCGCCGGCGGCCTGTATTAAGAACCGCAACGTCGGCGCACAGCAGCGCGTATTATACCTTTTGTGGCAGTCTCAAGCCGGTGTCCGCGACGCGCAGTGACACGATACGAGGCCCAGTCTACGTCAACTCCGAAGGCGTAGCAATGGTAGGGGCAGGACGTTCTCGGTATAGCCAGAACCCATCTAATATCGGGCCAGATCTCGGCCAACCACGATCTTCCCACCAAACCCACCGGCGCGCACGCCGCGGATCAAATCCTCGTCGCTGCTCCCCATCCTTATGATGTGGGTGAGCACCAGCAGCTTCGGCTTCGCCTCCGCGGCGATCTTCCCGAGCTCGACGTCGGAAGTGTGAAACTCCTGCATATAGCGCGGCCACGCGTCGCCGCCGGGCCGCTTCTCGGGCGCGAGCTTCGCCGCCGAATACACTTCGTGCACCAGCACGTCCACGTTGCGCGAAGCGGCAAGCAGCGCGTCCGACGGCCGCGTGTCACCCGAAATCACGACAGAGCGCGTCGGTGTGTCGATCCGGTATCCGTACGCTTCCTTGAGACTGCCATGCAGCACCGGGATCGCCGTGATGCGCACGCCACCGCTGTCGTAAACGACACCCGGCTGGATCTCGTGCACGTTCACCGCGTAGCCATTCGCCGGTTCGTGCTCCAGTCCGTTGGTGCGAACGTCTTCGTCGATCTTCCACGCTTCCAGAATGTGCGTGGTCATCTCCTGCAATCCGTGCGGCCCGTAAGCTTCGAGTGCGTTCCTGCGCCCCATCACCCATGACGTGAAGATCAGGTCCGGAAGTCCGAGCGTATGATCGCTATGTAGATGGGTGATGAACAGAGCCGTTACGCCATTTATCGGAAGATGCGCAGCGGCCATCCGGCGCATGATGCCTGGACCTGCATCGAAGAGAAAAACGCGAGACCCAACCAGGACAGCTGTCGCCGGACCGGACGCATCTGGATCCGGCCTCGGCATTCCGACACCGAGCATCACGACAACGGTGCTGTCCGCGAGCGCGGGTTGGGCTGCGACGACCGTTCGTGCTGGCATGTTGCGCGCATCGACAGTCGCCGGTGCCCACGCGATCATGAAGCAGCCAGCGATTATTGCTGCGATTGGAATTCGATTTGACATGGCACCGGATTCACATGTGGATCGCCAACGACACCGTCAGTGCGCGGGGATATGCCGGTGTAAGAAACCGCTCCGGCGTCGGCGCGGCGGGAGGTGTACCGCCCAACGGCCCTTTCGGATTCTCACCAAAAACCCCGAAGGTATCGTAACTCCGATCCAGCAGGTTGGTTACATAGCCGGATAAAGTGAACTCATGCGCCTGCCACTCAACCCGCGCATCCGTAGTCGCGTAGCCCGGGAGCTGCCGCTCGCGATTCGCCTCGTCACCGCGCAGAAACTGACTCGAAACGCCCCGGATCGATAGCTGTGCATGCAGAACCGAAGTGCGAAATGCGCGCGTGTTCTGGATGGAGAAGCTCGCCTGATTGTCGGGCGACAATGGAAATTTGTCTCCCGGATGCACCACATTGCCGGCCAGTTCCGACGCGAGCGCGACAGTGCTCTCGTACGTCGAGTTGAGATAATTATACGATGCGTCGAGGGTGAAGCCGGCACCGAGGCCTGCTTCACCGGTAATCTCGATCCCCTGCCTGCGCGTGCGCGGGATGTTCTGAAAGAAGCCCGCTGTAACGCTCGACGCGACAAACACAATCTCGTCCCGCACGTCGGTCCGGTATGCGCTGACCCCGAATCGCGCCTCGTGCGCGAACTCCCGACTCAAGCCAACTTCGTAGCTGCGGACGGTAACCGGCTCGAGCGGAGGGTCGTCGCCGAGCGCAGACGGAAGCGCGCACGGTGCATTCACATCCGCGCAGGCGAGCTCGAGCGCAGCAGGCGCGCGAAAGCCCGTGCCCACAGACGCATACGCACTCGTGCGCGCATCGAGCTGGTACGTTGCTCCGATACGCGGCGACATCTGGCGAAAGACACTGGTTCCGTCGTTGGACGGATCCCGCAGATCGCGGAACGGAATGCGCACATAGTCCGCTCGCGCAGCCACCGTCAGCGACAGCTTTGAAGATACCGCCAGCATTCCCTGTGCATACAGCGACGCGTCATCTTCCGGAACATGAACCTTATCGCACAACCCGGACATCTGGTCGCAATCAGTTGGCAAGTCAGCAGCTGCGGAAGTCTTCTCATCGAAGATGTGATAATCCACGTCGTTCCTGCTGTACTCCGAACCCAGTGTGAACGCGAGATCATGGCGTCCGATGTGCGTCGGCACCGACCATTCCACCGTTCCGCCAGCAGATCTGTTATCCACGAACGCACGTGTACTCGGCGCATCTATGTTGGCGTTGAACTGTTGAACGTTATTGCGGCGAAAGAACAGATTCGCGCGTATTGCGCCCAGTGAGAGAGCACGCTCGCCGCGAAGCGCCAGATGAAGCAATTCTGGTTCGAAGAAATCGCCGTCGGTATAATTCGCCTGTGGATCCACGGTAATCCAGCTTTCCGGCAGGGAGCCCGCGAGAAATGCTGCGTCGTGCGCGTACATTGCGGTTAGCGTGACATCACTTGCATCAGTCTTCTTACCGATGTTGGCGAAGAGCATTCGCGACCGCGCCTGCGTAGCATCGCGCCAGCCGCGCTCGTTGCTCGCGCGACCCATGATGTAACCGTCGATCCCGCCAAGTGCAGGTGCGACGCCGCTCGCCGTTGCTGTGGCGCTGCGGAAGCCGAATGCACCGTCTTCAATTGTTGCCGATGCGTGCGGCGTCGTATCGCCGCGCTCGGTGGTGAGTAGCAGTGCGCCAGCGAGTGTATTCTTGCCGAAAAGCGTTGCCGGGCCGCGAATCAACGAAGCGCTCGTTACCGCTTCCATCGGGATCAGATCGAAGTTCAGCTCCTGCGCATCCGGCTCGTTGATTCGCACGCCGTCGAGAAAGACGCTCACTCCCTGCGGGACGCCAACGACGGGTGAGAGCGTGAATCCACGGAGCGTGAGCGTTGGCTGGATGCGGCTGCCCTGATCATCGATGCTGCTCACACCGGGAAGCCGCGCGAGTATGTCGGCCGCAGCCGCAGGGCCGGGCGGCACGTTGGTCAGGTCCGGATGATCGACACGCGCAGCGGTGCGGTCAGCCGCCTGAGAGAGACGCGTACCGGTGATTACCTCACCCCTTAGCCGCTGAGCCGTATCCGCATGCGCATTGTGTCTTGCGGAGCTATCGGACGGGATCGTATCGCGCGCGGACGTGCGCCGCTGCGCTTGCGCCGTAACGGGAATGAGAAAGAGCGTCGACACCGCCAGGACAATCGCCGCCGAATGCGCAGCAGGGTGGCCGTGACTCCTTCGTACAATCTGTGATAGGGTGACGTGCGTAATGGCGGCCTTCATATGCTAATTTCGGGCCGCACTGGTCGGACCGCTGTGGGCCCAGCCTACTCCACGTCCCGCTCCCGCCTTATACGCGCCCGATCATTGATCGCATGGAATGATCCGGCGTAGTCCCTGCTGATCATCAGGACTTCGCTCGTGGCGCGCTCCAACTCCGTCTCGTCGCAAATGTAGGGGCGCAATTCCTGGCGAACGCGCCGAGCAATCGATAGCTCGAGCTCGCGTACCCGGGAGGCGACATCAAACGTAACAACTGAGTCGAGCATGACTTATGGTGTTCAATGCTGATGGAAAGTGGCTAAGATCCGGCTTCGCAGGCGGAAACTGGCATGTGACCCCGCCCATTCCTTAAGGCGCTTGGCTGAGTTCATTCTTCGAGCGATGCCACATGCCATTGTCCGGTCGATTCCGCATAGCGCAGCCATACAGCATACATTTGCTCGGCGACAGCGATCGGACAAGTGCGCATTCAAGCCACGAACTGCGAATTCCAGCCAATCGGAGCGACCCGCACAAAAGCGCAGGTAATTGGCGCAAACGAGCATTTCGTACTGGGGAAACTCCCTGTAAATCTCCCTGCTCAACCCCCTTGCCGGAGATCATGTGCGCAGTACGACCAGATACATCACCATCCTTGGTGCAGTCCTAGCCGCGCTCGCTGTCGCTTGCGCAGAACCGACCGCCCCCCGTTCCAACGCCCTGTGCAGCGGCGGCGGAACCCAGGGCTGGGATCGCTGCGGCTCCGACAGCACCTCCCAGTCTGCCGCCATCGTCAAGGTCGCACGCCCCTAGCCGGACTGTGGATTTGAGCGGGTGCCTGCGGTCCAGGCACCCGCTCGCGGCTGGCCCCCCCCGACCAGGCTACGACCAGGCTACGACCAGCTCACCCCACGTTCCCGGGTTGGCCGGAAATCGCAGTGCTTGGCCGAAAATCGCATTTCGGCGGCACCGGGCGGACGCTACCTTATTGAAGGGTTCTCGTCGCTCGGGGAAGGAGTGCCATGTCGCAGACAGCAGGTGCATCAGCGGGGCTTGATTGAGGTACATCGTATTTCTGGCGCCACAGGCGATGGGCTACGTGTACGCAGCCCTGGGTGGATACGGTATCATCGACTCCATCCCGGACACGCGTCAGCTTCTGGCCGCGCTCGCCTTTCCAAATGACGACTGCCTCGTATTCGATCCAGCACTCGTTACTGCGGGCATCGCGCAGTCGATCGCGGCCAGCCTTGCGCAGTTTCCGCGGCCCGTGGTCGCCTTCAGTTCGGTAAGCACCGCAGCGCTCGAAAGCTCGGTGATCCTGGCGCAACGAACCCCTGCCCGCTTTGTCTTCAGAGGTACCGCGAACGAGCGCTCGTTGCTCGAGCGCGCCCTCCTTCTCACGCCTGACGCTGAGTTCTGGACCGCGCTCGTGTCCAGGCTGGATAGCAACCTGAATCTCCTACCGCCTGTCATCCGCGACAGACTGCTCGCGATGTTCCGCACCGGCGATGGCCCCCATTCCCCCGACGCGCTGTCGGCGGCCGTCTCGCTGCCGCGGCGCAGCATGGATCGCTATATCGCCGATGCTGGCTTCGTGTCGGCGAGAAAACTGGTCGAGGCGACGCACCTCACGTCTGCCTACAGAACGATTACCAGATCTCGCATTCCGCTCACCACCATCGCCTCGCTGCTTGGATACAAGTCACAGAGAACGATGGATGCGCAATTCACCTTGCTCCTCGACACCACGAGCGGAAAGCTCCGCGCTCGACCGCTCAGGGCCGCCGAGGCGGCGGACACACTCGCGCTGCGGCTGACGGAACGGAAGCCGCGTCAGAAATCGAACGTTTCCGGCAGTCCCGCAGAAGATGCCAAGCCGTCGCTGACACTCATCCACGGCAGACCTCGCCCCCGACACGTACGCCTCAAGGCGTCCGGCGAACCGGTAACCAAGCCATGACAGAGATCTCGTTCCTCCAGCATCTCGCTACAGCACGATCGGATGCTGAATTCGCGCGCACGGCCGCAGGATTCACCATCCTGCAGATTTACGACAGCGTCAAGACGAACGGCATGAATTCGTTCCAGCTCGATGCCCTCCGCAAGGTCGAAGCCGATGTGGCAGGCATCGACGCTTCGCCGAAGCTGCGCACGGCGCTCGAAGCGATGATCTGCGCACTTCACTTCTGGGAGAGTGCAGGACCGATCCGCGTGGGACGAAAGGCGACGTACACTTCGCTTCTGATGTACGGACAGGCGCTTGTCAGCGAGGGCGAGTGGGCAATGGCCGCAACGGTATTCGCACTCGCAGGCATGGATACCGAGCTCGACGGCGAGACGTGGCTCGCGGCGGAGTCGCGCTTGCTGATGGGACGCGCGTACCGCATGTGTGCAGACTGGGAGATGGCGCAGATCGCCTACCGTCGCGCATCCCAGCTTGGCCGGGAAGCGGGCGACCTGTCCATCGCGTTCCGCGCGCAGATCGGCGAGGCGAACCTGCTGTGGAGCCGCGGCAATCTGCAGGCGGCGCGACTACGTCTCACGGGTATTGGCAAGCGGGCGCGTCTATCGTGCCCCTCGGTCGTTCCGAGAGTCACCCTTGCACTCGCAGGGGTCGCGAACATGAGTGGCGAGTACGAACAGGCGATCTCCCTCGCGTTCGGTATCCTCGATACGTTGGACGACGACGACGAGCTCAAGTACCAGACGCTGGTCGATCTCGCATCCTTCCTCAGTGACTATGGACTCCCCACAGTTGCATCGGCTGCGCTTCGTGTCGTACAGAAAGCTGCGCCCGACAGACACGTCAGACGTCATGCGACGCTCAATCTGTTCTTTCTCGCTGCACATCACGAAGGCATGCCGCGGTTCGACGCACTCCGCGCTGAGCTCGCTGACGAGCGACTGACACCTCGCCAGCAAGCACAATATGCGCTGTTCATCGCACAGGGATGTCGGCGATTCAACCGACTTGCTGAGGCCAGATCGGCTGCGGAAAGGGCGATCGAGCTCGCAAATCAGTACCAGCACTTTCAGCTTGTGTTCGAGGCAGAGACAGAGCTGAGTGATATCCTGCTGGCACTGGAGAACGCTCCCAGCGAGATACCACCGCGTTCGGAGCGGTCCCGTTCGAACACCGTCGCCGTCAGTGACGATGTGATGCCTAACCCGTCCGCAATTTCGATTGGCTGGGACAGCGTGCCGTCTGAAATTCGCCACGTTGCCGAGTCGCTCGATATCATGGCAGCCGGACACGGCGTCGATACGAGCGCTCCGATGAGCGCTGCCATGAGCACTGCACTGTAGGGGACACGCGAGGACGGATCTTCTTGACGCAAAGGGCGCACGGCGTTCGATGAGAGCGCTGGCAATGCTCCGGAGACCGTTTCACGACCGCGCACGCGCGGCTGTGATGCCTCCGGGATCGGTGACGATACGATCAGGTACGGCTGACTTCATCGATGCCGTAACGCGTGGATCGTCCGATGTGGCTGTCGTGGACCCCATGCTTGCAGAGCGCGATCGCGGCATTCCCGGCTCGCTGTCTCGCGCGCACCTCGGCACCGTACTGTACATATTGCTCACGCCGGAGTACGCGCAGGCATCGATCGATCTCATTCGCGAGCTCGGCATCGGAGAGATCGTCACTTATGGATACAACGACGATCCAACGACGTTTGCTGACATTCTGCGACGCCAGTCACGGGCCACGCGGGCTCAGTTGCTCGTGACCGCTCTGTCGCGCCGACTTGAGACCGTCCCATCGGCGCTGTGCAGTTGCATCGATCATGTGAGCGACGATGGGCACAGAATCGACTCGGTCGAAAGGCTCGCCCGCATCTGCGGCATCACGCGCTGGGCTCTGTCGCGCCAGTTCAGGAACGCAGGAATCGCATCTCCGTCAGGATTCGTGGCGGCGCTCACACTACTCAGGAATTACGACGTGCTCACCGACAGAAGCCTCACCCTACTCGACGTCGCCAGAGCGGTTGGGCTGAGCTCGGAGCGTGCATTACGGCAGCAATGTATCGCTGTCAGCGGGCTTTCGGTTGCGGCGATCCGCGAGCCACTGCCGATTGAGCGTTTCGTGGAGCGCGTGGTGGATCGCCTCACGACGGCGTGCGAGCCCTGACGCCAGGACGCTCGTGCACGCTAGACGTCGTAGTTCCGCGTAATCCAGTCGCGCGCTGCGATCACGTCGCCCATTGCAAGCTCGTGACCGGCGTGCTCGATGTGCACGGTCACATCCGCGTCGGCCGACCGGAAAATTTCCGCAAGACGTTCCGTGTCGCCGAATGGCAGCAGCGGATCCATCTCGCCCGCACAGATCAGAACCGGAACCCCGCTCAACAGCACGCGTGACTCCGGCGTGAACGGTACCATCGGCCGGAACAGCACGGCGCCGGCAAGTGCATCCGACTGTCGCAGCATGAGACTGGTGGCGATGTTCGCTCCATTGGAGTAGCCGACAGCCACGATTCGATGCCGATCGAGGTCGTACGCACGTGCGGCGTCGCGAATGAACTCGCCCAGCTCTCGCGTGCGTAGCGCCAGATCCTCCTGATCGAACACACCTTCCGCCACTCGTTTGAAGAAGCGCCGCGCACCGTTCTCCAGCACCTTCCCTGCAGGACTCAGAAGCGTGGCGCCTGGTGCCAGTGTGTAGCCCAGTTGAAGCAATGAATCGCCGTCACCTCCGGTACCGTGCAACAGCAACACGGTGAGGCCGGCGAGGCTGCCCTCGCCGGCGATGTACCGATGCTCGAATTCCGGAGGTACGGACGAATTCACTCTCTACCTCACTGCGCCATCCAGCTGTTGTTCGTCCGATCGACATCCACAAGACGCCGATCGGGATCGAGATCGATCCGCTTCACAGTCTTGCCGGTGAAGTCGTATTCCCGAACATAGCGGACACTGTTGGTACTCCAGACCAGCGCGGGATACTCGAAATCCTGCGTTGTGCCGTCGCTGAAGGTGAAGTGCGCGCGTATCGGCAGCACACCGCGTGCACGATTGCCATACACGACCGTGACGTGCTGCACCCCACTCGAATCAGTCGCCTGCACCGACTCGATGGCCTGATCGAAATGTGGATCTTCATAGAACCACTCGCGCCAGAACCAGTCCAGCCGCTGCCCGCCAACCGATTCCATCGTACGGAAGAAATCAGTCGGCGTTGGATGCTTGAACGCCCAACGGCGCGTGTATTCCTTGAACGCGTCGTCGAAGGCCGCAGGCCCCATGATCTCCTGGCGCAGAAGCTGAAGGCCGACAGACGTCTTGACGTATTCTGTGAAGCCGAGCTTGCGCGGGTCGATACGATCCGGATTCGTGATGATCGGAACGTCGATGTTCAACTTCTGCGTCTGCTCGACCTGTGCACGCTCCTCGGCTGCTCGCTGCATCTGGTCGCCGTTCTGCGGATAGCGACGCGCTTCGCTGAAGGTGTTGATGAACGTGTTGAAACCTTCGTCCTGCCAGAACTGTACGCGCTCGTTGGAGCCGACGATCATCGGGAACCAGTTGTGTCCGATCTCATGAGTCACGACGTTGTACAGATCCGGCTTGTCGCGACTCTTGGTCTCCATCGCGAGCATCGGGTACTCCATTCCGCTGATCGGACCTTCGACGGCGGTGATCTGAGGATACGGATACATGAACCAGCGCTCCGAATACTCCTGAATCGACATGCGCGCCTGGTCCGCCGCATCGTCCCAGTTGATTGCCGCGCTCGGCCGATAGTACGCCTGCGCCAGAATTCCCTTCCAGCTCGATGCATCCCACTGGTATTCGGGCGATGCCGCCCACGCCACGTCGCGCACGTTGTGTGCCTTGAAGCGCCACGTCATCGTGCCGGTAGTCCGTGGCCGCGCTGCCCCGCTGGTGAGATCCGATGCCGTGATGATCGGTACTGGTGTGTCGGACCTGGCCGCCTTCGCAAGACGGGCGATCTCGGTCGGCGTCAGCACGTCGTGCGGATTCGCGAGCGTTCCCGTCGCGGCCACGATGTAGCCCGATGGAACCGTGACGCTCAGATTGAAATCACCGTACTCCAGATAGAACTCGCCCTGTCCGAGATACGGCTCCGTGTTCCAGCCGCGGACGTCGTCATACACGTTCACACGTGGATACCACTGGGCGAGCTCGAACAGCGAACCATCGCGGCCCATGCGATCAGCGCCATGCTCCGGAATCAGAAAGTGCCATGCTGCGTCGAATGTAGCCGTCTTGCCAGGCGCCAGTGGCTGGGCCAGATCGACCTTGGTCACAGTTCCGTTGTCGCGCAACTTGAGTGGAGTCGCACGTCCGTTGACGACTTGATTGAAGTGATCGATCACATCGCCACCCACAAAGCTGCGCGATCCGAAGCGACTGTCGGGTGCGAATACGAGCGTGTTGAGCGAACCCGGCCGGAATGCGTTCTGCTCGGTCTGAACCCAGATGAATCGCAGGGTATCTGGCGAGTTGTTCGTGTATCGCAACGTCATCGATGCGCTCAGCGATTTGTTCGTCGTATCCAGCGTCGCGTGCAGATCGTAATCGGCGCGCTGCTGCCAGTAATGAGCGCCGGGCCGGCCGTCACCGGTCCTGTAAACGTTGGGCGACGGATACAGATCCAGCGGTGCAAAGATCGACGTGTCACCAGCTCCTCTGCGGGTCGCTTCTGTCTGCTGTGGAGTCGGCTGCTGCGCACCTGCCGCAAGCGCGCTGAAGAGAACGACCACCGCAGCGGCCGATCTTGGCTGAAGCATTTCTGATTACTCCGAAAGAATGGAATCTCGTGACCCGCGGAGCCGCAGCGCGGTGCCAGCGGCTATCCAAAATGGTCAGTCACGGAGCTGACCGAACAGGTTGGACTCCCTGAATTGTATTCATCGCCTCGTCAGACCGCACGCGCCGTACCGATTCGGTACGGAATCGGACATCAGCGCTTGCCGACTGTCCAGTCTGGAAGATCGGACCACCAGGCGTCCGCCCTCGTGCCAGCTACGTGCACCCGACGGCTCACCCCGCTCGCGTTCCGGGCGTCGTACAGCCACACCGCCGGAGCGTCGCCATCGATCTCCTCATAGGCCCGCGCATAAAAGTCACGCGCACGCGCCGGATCGAATGACCGTGCGCCGCTATCCACCAGCGCGTCGAAGCGCTGACTCGTGTACCCGACAAAATTCGCACCCTCGGGCGGCGCGCCGGCCGTCCCCCATGCCTGAACAACGGCGGCAGGACTGGGGTCGGAATGCCATGCATTGAGCACCGCATCGAAGTCGCTTCTTGTGAGTCGCCGAACGAATGCGTTGACCTCGAGCGGCTCGATGGTCACGTTCACTCCGAAGCGACGGTACTGCTCCTGAAGCAGCGTTGCGTACTTCATGCGCACGGCGCTCGACGTGGGAACGAGCAACCGGAAGGAGATCGGACCGTGCGCGGCAAGTATCTTCACCGCTGCCGCGGAATCATACGAAAGTGCAACAACGTTCCTGCTGACCGGTAACGCGCGCGTCACGGGGCCGAGCCCCGGGAGCGCCAGCGTGTCGAACACGTTCCGGGCCATCGCCGACCGATCCACGGCCATGCTCAACGCACGCCGTACTTCCCTGTCATTGAACGGCGCACGCCGAACGTTGAACCCCAGAAAGCCGTAATCGAGACTCGGCGACGTCAACAGTCGTACGCGCGGCGATGCGACAACCTGATCCACTGCGGGACCACGCACGACCTCGAGGAAGTCCGCCTCGCCCGCCAGCAACCGCGTCGTCGCTGCCTGCATGTCCGGCGACACCAACCACACAACGCGATCGAGCCGTGCGCGTCCGCGATAGTTATTACTGTCAGTCACGATCTCGATGCGCGACCCGCCGTCCCATCTGCCAAACCTGAACCGGCCACTGCCCACTGGATGCCGCGCAAACTGTGACGATGCAAGTGACTTCACCGGAACATCGTGCAGAAGATGCTCAGGCAGTATCGCGACGTTGTACACGAAATTGAAGAACTGCTCCGGCGTCCGTCTCGAGTACCACACGACCGCAGTAAGTGAATCGCGCACACTTACCGAATCGATCCCGCGCAATGTCGCTGCAATCGGCGATGCAAGCGTCGAGTCCGTCAGCAATTTGAATGTGAAGCGGACGTCGCCGGCGCGAACCGGCTGCCCGTCGTGCCAGCGTGCACGCGGATTGATGTGGAACGCTATCCACGACGAATCCGGAGCCCAGCGCCAGGAATCGGCCAGCCTGGGCGTGAAGCCTCCATCGCCAATCGTATTCAAGTCGGGGCCGATGTCCGCCAGATAATCGAATATCTGATCCACCACCTGGCGCCCCTGACTGGTCAGTGTAAGCGGTGGAAAGAGGTTGTCGGCGTCGCCGGCTGTGGCGACAACGAGTGTCCCTCCTGCACCACTCGCCTTCCCGACCCTCGCCTCTCCCGCGCACGCAGCGACAGCGATGATGATCAATCCTGCAAGCGCGACCGATCGCAGCGATGCGCCAACATCTTCGCGACGTATGAACGACATTGTCATCCCACCTGTGTGTTGTGCGTCGCAGCCCATTCGAGGAAGAGATCGAATATCGCCGGATCGAAGTGACCGTTCGCATTGTTCTCGGTCATTACGGCCACAGCCCGTTCATGATCGAACCCCTTACGGTACGAGCGATTCGTCGTGAGAGCGTCGTACACATCGGCGATGCAGAGAATGCGCGCCGAAAGCGGTATCGCTTCACCCGCCAGCTCATCCGGATATCCTGCGCCGTCCCAGCGCTCGTGATGGTTGCGCACCATGGGCCTCACATCCCACGGAAATTCGATGTCGGCCAGCAGCTCGACACCGGCTTCGGGGTGACGCTTCATGATGCGCCACTCATCGTCATCGAGCTTGCCTGGCTTGTTGAGCACTTCCTGCGGAACTATCAACTTGCCAACGTCGTGCAGCAGAGCGCCAATGCGGAACCAGAACAATGTTTTCGAGTCGAACCCCATACGCTCGGCGAGCATGCACGCTACGTCTGCGACACGTACGCAGTGCCCTTGCGTGTAACAGTCCTTGCTTTCGATCGATTCGCCCCACTTCCGCACTACTTCGAGAAAACGCTCTTCCAGACGTCCGTTGCGCCGTGCGATCGCATCGAGGTCACGCTCCGCGCGCAGTTGTGAAAACCAGCCGTGTGCTGCGTTCAGCGCCTGCAGCGTGTCGCTGTTTCGCGCCTGAATCCAGTAAAGCTCGGCCTGCTCGCGCGCCGTTTCAGCGGCAAGGAGCAGGTCATGCGAGTTATCCGCGATCCTTGCTGCCTGTGCAAACCAACCTTCAGCACGATCAAGCTGACGCTGTTCCCGGCACACGACGCCGTAGTGCTTGTAAACCTCGCCGAGCCATGGCGCTGATACATTTTTTTCACGCTGTGCATCGTTCAGCAACCGCTCGCACCGCTCGCGCGCCTTGGGCAGATCGTTACGTGCAATCCAGAGCTCGGCCTGATTCACCTCGATCCTGCGCAGCAGCTCTCTGTCGTCGCTGCTTGCACACGCTTCGCACGCGGAGCAATACGCCGCTTCGGCGTCTTCCCACCGTCCAAGATCTGTCAGCACCATCCCGACATTATTGAGCACGTGTGCTTCGTATGATGAACGGCCCAGCGCATGGAAGCGCTTCCGGCTCGATCCATACGACTCGAGCGCGAGCTCCAGATTACCGCGAATGTTCGCCACGGTTGCGAGATTCTGGTCCAGTATCGCCACCAGCAGCTCATCGTCGGCTTCGGCGGCACGGCTTCGCGCGCGTACATACAACTCCTCGGAACGGTCGAGGTTGCCCAGCGTCTGCTCGATTACCGCGAGCCCGTTGAGCGCGTGCGCTTCCACGCCCACCTCACCTGATTCCTGCGCGGCCGCAACGGCCCGCTCGAGCACGGAGAACGCTGTGTCCGGATTCCCTTCCTCGGCGTGCGTGCGGCCGATCCAGCGTAATACCGATGAGCGCGCCGCCGCGGTGAGTGTATCGTCACCCAATAGACGCTCATAGCAGGAGCGTGCCTCCGTCCATCTGCCATTCCGCTCGAGACTCCGCGCCTCGCCGACCACGTCGTCGAACGAAACAGGAGAATCAGGACGCGAGACTCCGCCAATCTGCGTCATTGTCGCTGTCGTCACTGGCTCGAGACTACCATGCGTCGCTCGAGGCCTGCGGAGCGCAGCTTTCTGCCGAGCGTCGGACGCGATATTCCGAGGATGCGGGCCGTGGCGCTGAGGTTGCCGCGTGTAAGGGCGAGCGTGGCCTGAATTGCCTCTGACTCGATCTCGTCGAGCGTCTTGCCGCCGGGAGGTATGCGGATCACTGTTCCGCATTCCACATCGACGTCTGCCTGAACGCTGCGTCTGCGCTGGAACAGCAGGTGCTGTCGCTGTATCGTCTTTCCACCGGCGACGATCACGGCGCGCTCGATGACGTTCTTCAGCTCGCGCACGTTACCGGGCCATGTATGCGTGCAGAGAGCAGTGAGCGCATCGACGGATAGTGTCGCCGGGACACCGTCACTTTCACGCGCAAGATCGCGCAGAAAGTGACGCGCGAGCAGCTCGACGTCACCAGACCGTTCGCGCAACGGCGGAAGATCCAGACGTACGACGCTCAGGCGATAGAACAGATCCTCGCGAAACGCCCCGCTATCTACCGCATCCGAGAGCGACACGTTGGTGCCTGCAATGACACGCGCCGCGATGGGCAGCTCGACGGAGCCACCAACGCGCCTGAACGTGCGCTGCTCCAGTATTCGGAGCAATTTCGGCTGCAGCTTGAGCGGCAGCTCGCCAATCTCGTCCAGGAAGATCGTGCCGCGTCCCGCGACTTCGAGCAGACCTCGCTTCATCGCGCGTGCGTCCGTGAACGCGCCGCGCTCGTGGCCAAAGAGCTCGCTCTCCAGAAGGGATTCTGGAATCGCCGCGCAGTTTATTGCAACGAAGGGATCGCTGGAGTGGGTGGAGCACGCGTGGATTCCGCGCGCGAAGAGCTCCTTTCCTGTCCCTGTCTCACCGCAGACCAGCACGGTCGCTGCGCGGCTGGTGCCTACTTTGGTCGCGAGAGCCACCGCAGCCTGTAGGGAATCACTCTGCCCCACGACCATCCCTTCCGTCCAGATTACCGGCTCCTGGCGGGGGGTCTGACGCGCGGCGGGGTCGGGCAGACGCGGAGGCGCCCACCCAATCCCAAGCGAAACAGGTTCGGTATATGTGCTCAATGCGGATGCGAGGTTGGTGACACCCTCAGAGTGTCGGCCAACCTCGCATCAAGCTGTAACCAACTGACGCCCCTGCAAAGGCCTACAAAGCGGCCAATTCCTCCGCAATTGCCTCGGCTCGTCTGATCGCGCCTATCTCGGTAAAACCGACCAGGGCTTCTCGAAGAACGTCTCTGGTCCGCTCCGAATCGCCCTGCTCGCGGCAGAGCTCGCCGAGCTCGGTCAGAAGCTCCAGCTGAAGCAGGGCATCTTCGCCCTCCCGAGCCTGATAGCGTGCCTGCCGCAGCGTCTCCACGGCTGTCGCCAACTGTCCGCGCAACCTCTCGATCCGTGCCTTGAGCCGCAGCGCCTCGGCCATGCGAAGGCGGTCCCGCCGGATCTCAGCGATCTTGAGCGCCCGGGCAACCGACCGCGTCGCGCTGTCAAGCTCCGCCTGCCGTATTCGAACGTCGCCGAGGTTCAGCTCGACCGTTGCCTCGACCACCATGTCTTCTCGCGAGTACGCGATCGCGAGAGCCATTTCAAACGATTCGACAGCCTGTGCATAACGCTTCCTTGCGGCGTAATGCAGTCCGATGTTGTTGTGCGCGTAGGACGCTCCCTCCTTGTCGCCGACGCTCTCGAATGCCTTGAGACTCAGCCGCAACCGCACTATCGAAGTGTCCCAGTCTCCCAGCGACGATGCGATCACTCCCTGATTCAGCTCGACCATTCCGAGCAACCGACGGTCGGCGCTCGCTTCAGCGCGAAACGCGGCCTGGCTGTACAACCGCTCGGCATTTTTCAGCTCTCCTCGACGCTGTGCAATTGTGCCAAGACAGTTGAGCGCATGTGCCTGGCCATTCACGTAATCGAGCCGTTCGGCCATTGCGAGACTTCGATTGAAGAACCGGTACGCTGCGGGTGTATCCCCTCGTTCGCTCAACACCCAGCCCTTCCATCTGAGCACATCGGCAGCCATGGGGGAATCGCCCTCATCCTCCATCAACGAGAGCGCGTCATCGTAGTGCGCCAACGCACTGTCCGCATCACCATGACGTTGAGCTGTCTTGGCCTTGTCGATGAACTGAGCTGCGCGTGCGCGCAGCTCATCGAACGGTGTGGGTGGAAAGTGCATCGCTTCGGAGTTCATTGCGCGCCTCAGGTGCTGATCAGGATGTAGCCCGAGAAGTGCTTGATTATGAAGCTGGAAGTACCGAGGTGGGCCTTGCCATCGCGGCCGATTATGACCGTTGTCGTCGCATCGAGGAGCTCGGCGACACGTGCCAGCAATCCGCCGATTATGTCTTGCAGGCCGTTCGCGGTGTAACCGCCGTGGATGCCGGAAGCGGCGCCGGGCTTGTCCGCCAGCGTCGTCAGGCTCATGTCCTGCGCGATCGTTACCGGCGCGTAGAACTGCGTGCCGTGTGGACCAAACTCGTATGAAACCGCCTTGCCAGAGTCGGCGGTAACCGTGATCGGCGTGGACCTTAGCACCGCACCGCGGGCGAACGTTATGGTGAGACCTGCCTGCGGAATTGAGATCGATCCGCCAGCAGTGCCGATCGTGTGCGTGACCGTGATCGGATGAGCCAGGGCCTGCTGGCGCTGAACGACCGGGTAAAGCAGGTCATTCACCGTTTGAACGACTGTCTGGACGACTGCTCCAGTAAGATTGAGGACTCCGCCAAGCAGGTTGGCGTTGGCTCCAGGCGTTCCTGCCCGCGGTGCAGCTACGGCTGGTGCCGTGACTGCTGCATTCGGTGGGGTCAGCGATACCTGGGGTCCGGAAAGGTTCTCCGGTGTGCACCCCGTCGCGATGAGCGCGACGCCCAGACCGAATATGGTAGAGCGAACGATCGAAGTACGAAACATGTGCTTGGCTCCAGTAATGTGCGAAGGTTCTTGCACACAGCCCTAAAGCAACCGGCGGGCCACAAGTTAAATCGTTGGATACCAACGACTTACAGTGTGACCCGCCGGTTTGCGAAACGAAATGGTTGTAACGTAGCGTTACAGGTGCAACGCTTCAGCCCATGATAAACATCCGACTATCGAGCGATCGCCAGGGGTGCTGGAGCTCTGGAGCCGAGCGGGCCAGACCAGGCCGCCAGACGAGCGTCGCCGGCTGCCGTGAGCTGCCGGAATCGACCGGTCTGGATATCCAGAACCCAGATTGCCTTGGCACCGCCACGGTTGGACGTGAGAGCGATGTGGCGCGCGTCCGGTGCCCACGACGGATCCTCGTTCTCGCCAACTGAGGTGAGACGGCGGACGCTGCGGCTATCCCGGTTCACCACCCAGACCTGGAAATCGCCATTCTGCTGCTGGTACGCGATCATCCGTCCGTCGGGGCTCCAGTCCGGGCTGGTGTGATAGACACGCGTCTTTGGAGGTGCAGGTGCTTCGACACGCTCGTCTGTTCCGTCAAGATTGGCGGAATAGATCTGCGGGGTCTTGGGGCGGGACGACACGTAGGCGATGCGCGTGCCGTCGGGGCTCAGAATCGGCTCATCCACGTCGAAGGCGCGGTTTACCGGAAGCGGCTTGGCCGTCGTGGCGGCGTCAAGCTGGACCGAGACAAGACTGGTGTGGAAATCGGAGCCGTTCGCGTAGATGACTGACTTGTCATCAGCGGAGAAGATCGGCGTGATGTTGAGCCCGCGCGGTGTTGCAGCCAATGCGCGAGTCGTTCCGGTGACGAGATCGACCACGGCGATCTGCGTGCCTGCATCACTCATCTCGCTGTAAACGATGGCGGTGCCATCCCGGCGCCACGCGGGCGACATGGCCTTGTCTCCATCCTTGTCGATACGCGTTACCGGATGATCGTTGGCCCCATCGAAATCGACGACACGAATCACACCGTTCGATACGTACGCGACGCGCGACTGTGCGATGCCGCGATGTCCGGTCATCCACTCCTCAACGGCATCAGAAACACCGTGGATTGCCCAGCGGCGGGCCGCGGTCGCCGAATCGCGAATCACTGCTTCGCGTGCGATGGCATCGTGCTGAACCCCGGCGCGGGCGGCTTCATCACGCTCACGCTCGCCACGGATTGTCGCCAGCTCCCCCAGCGCGCCGATGAGCATGTTGTTGCGCTGTGTCACGAGCTCGGCGTATTGCGCCTTCGCCTCCTTGTTGCGCAGCTTGGGCGCCTTTTTGGCCATCTCGGCCTGGAGCGAATCGCGAACTGTCTCTGCGCGAACGATGCGTGTGCGACGCATGAGGTCGCGCGCGTCGAATGCCTGGTTCAGCGAATCGGCAATTGCCTGTTCCGTACGACGCGACACCTGCGGGAGCGCAAAGTCATGCTGCTGCCTGACTGTACCGCTCAGCGGATCGACAAGTGATACGGTCACTCCGGCCGCAGTTGCGACTGTCCTGACCACAGCGGTTGGCTGCTGCGTCTTTTTGGTGGACGGTACGACAGGTGTCAGATCGGATACAACCTGTACGCGATCGCCGAAATTCAGATCGCGCGAGATGATCGTCTGCACCGAATCACTCTCGAGTCCGTCGACCGGAAGCACGACTGCACGTACCTGCGGGGCAGCAAGAGATGCCGACGTTTGTTGCGAGCGCGCCTGCGCAGGACGATGCGACGCGGCGGGTTTCTGACCGAACGCAGGAAGCGCCGGCAACAGCAGGAGCCCAATGCACAACGAGCGATGGGACAACATGGTCGAGCCTCCAAAAGGTGCGCCACAGGGACGTATCCCATACAGCTGATTCCGCCCGAATTTCTCAGCACGCGGTCGCGTGCGTCCCATTAGGACGAGCCGCTTATGACTTGGTAATCGGCAATTTTCGCCTGGCAAGAAATACAACATCTGACTTATAGCATGGTACGATCCGTACCGGACAAATCGACACGAAAAGCTAATTCAGCCCGGCGGACAGGAACGAAAGAAAATCATTTGGGCTGCGTGTAAGCCCGGCGAATGTCGTGACTGTTTTACCGTCAGGATCGACTATCGCATAAAGCGGCAGGGCGATGGTTCCGAAGCGCTGCTGTTGCATCATCTGCTGCTTGTCATAGATGTCACCGTCGCCGTCGGTGTAGAGACGCGCGAGGACGAACCGGTTCATCGCGACTTTTATCTCGGGCCGACTGAACATGTTGGATTCCATCCAACGGCAGTTGGTGCACGTGTATCCGGTAAAATCGATGAATACACGCCTGTTCTGCTGGCGCGCGACGGCGAGAGCCGCTGGAAGATCATTGAGCCGCCAGTGGAGCTCGGCCGGGACGTCCGCGGCGTTGACCGCGGCCGGTGCGCCACCCACGGGAGGGAGGAACGATTCAAGCGTACCAAGCGTACCGCCCGTGAGGCCGGTGGCCAGCCACATACCGAGCGCAAGAAAAATCAGTGCCGGGACAGCCTGCGAGGCGCCGATGTGCGGTAATGCGCGCTGCGATGCTCTGGTCGCTTCCGTACGCTCCAGCTGCGGCTCGTGCGGCAGACGAAATGCGCCCAACAGGTAGAACGTCGCGATCAGCGCGAGCACTACCCAGATCGCGAGCACGACATCGTGAGTGAAGATGTTCCAGTGCCAGACCAGATCCGCGTTGGATATGAACTTCGCCACGGCGGCGAGCTCGACGAAGCCCATCACGACCTTGATGCGATTCAGCCAGGCGCCGGAGCTGGGCAGACTGTTGATCCAGCGCGGGACGGTCGCGAGGACGATGAATGGAAGCGCGAATACAACGGCATAAACCAGCATTCCGACGATCGGCCGTTGCCATTCGCCCTGTGATGCAGCGACCAGCAGCGTTCCAATGAACGGTGCGGTGCACGTGAAGCTCGTGAGCGTGAAGAGCACACCCATGAGCAGCGCGCTCGTGGCGTCGGATTCTTTCCTGCCGCGCGTGACCGAATCGATGCCGCTCAGCACTCGGCTCGAGACGTTCAACTGATAGAAACCGAGCAGGTTGAGCGCGAGACCGAGGAAGATTGCGGCAATCGCGAGATTCACCCATGCATTGGCAGCGAATCGCGTCAGCCCTGCAGCACCAACGAGCGCTGCGACGGTAACGCCGAGTGCCGTGAACGTGACGATGATGCCAAGTCCGAAGATCGCGACGGCAGTGAACGCTCGGGCTCGGCTCGTTTGTGCGTGACGCAGGAAATACGACACCGTGATCGGCACCATGGGGAATACGCACGGTGTGAGCAGCGACAATGCACCTGCGGTCGCAGCGAGCCAGAGAAAAGCGGGCGAAATTCCCGCTGCTGTCTGGATCACGGATTCATCCCACGCACAGTATCATCGACTGCGGCTATCTGGCCGTTGGTACAACTGGGGCCACGAGCTTCGCGGTCTGGGGCGGGAGGCAGAGCGAGGCATTGCAGACCTGGTATCTGACGTTGACGTGGACAGAGTCGCCAGCGGCGACCTTTCCAGTGAAGCGCACGGGGACGTCGAAACTTGCCGCTTTTTCGTGCAACTGGACATTCATCTTGAAGGCGCTGTCGAATGCGACGTGCGGCGCCAGGATTGCCTTGGGGTTGCCAGCGGCGACGAACGACTGACCATCCGGGACTGAGATCCGTGTGGCGTACGGTCCGCCAGGCGGCTGGGTGATAGAGTAGATGTGCCAGCCAGCCTGAATGGTCCCGTCGATCCTTACGTTCGATACCGTACCATTGCCGATCACACCATGAACCGGGGCGATTGCCCAGTGAACAGGTGTTTGTGCGGCAACCGGTGGCGTCTGGGAGCAGGCGACGAGAGCGGCGACTGTAGCCGTATATATGAATGCGGTCTTCATGGGCGTAGGACTGAAATATAGGTAATGAGCCGAGCTGGGTATTCCGGTTGCTGGGAGATGGCGGCTAGCGGAGAGCGGTCGTGCGTGTAATATCTGCCTCTGTTACGCGCCTGCGTGCGAATCTGACACAACCATGAAATTCAGCCAAAATCGGGATTCCAACATGAAGAGAGCCGCCTTTCTTGTCGCGGCAGTTTTGATTCCAGCCGGCGCGTTCGGTCAACGTGCCACGCGACGCCCGGAAGCACGCCCGGACAGTAGCCGCGACACGACGATTCGCGGTCGCGCCGACACGACGGTCGAAACCACCATCCTTCAAGGCCCCCGCGCTCCAGCACCTGCGAGAGAGGTGCACGTCGTCACACATCACTCGGCGATGATCGGCGGCAAGCGAATCGATTACGACGCCACGGTTGGCACCATAATTCTCCGCGACAGCACGGACGAGCCGACGGCGGAGATTTATTACACAGCGTATACGCAGCGTGGCGTAACTGACCGGTCACGCAGACCGATCATGTTCGCGTACAACGGCGGACCGGGATCGTCGTCGGTGTGGGTTCACATGGGGTTGCTGGGGCCCAGGCGCGTTGACATCCCCGATACCGCGCATTCAGCGCCGCCACCGTATCATCTGGTGGACAATCAGTACAGCATGCTGGACAAGGCGGATCTGGTTTTCATCGACCCGGTGGGAACGGGATACAGCAAGCCGGTCGGCAAGGCGACGGGGAAGAATTTCTGGGGCGTGGATCAGGACGCCAACTCTCTCGGCGAATTTGTGAGCCGTTACCTGAGTGAGTCGGGGCGATGGAACTCGCCGCGCTATCTGATGGGCGAGAGTTATGGCACCACGCGCTCCGCGGCGCTGTCGGCCGTCTTGCAGAATCGCTACAACATCGATCTGAACGGTGTGATTCTGTTGTCGTCGGTCCTGGACTTCCAGACAATCACGTTCGACGCCGGGAACGATGTGCCGTACATCATGTATCTGCCATCGTACGCTGCCGTTGCGTGGTATCACAACGCACTGGCGAATCGACCGGCCGATCTGCGCTCGTTTCTCAAGGAGGTCGAGCACTTCGCAACGACTGACTATGCACAGGCTCTCATGGCCGGCGACAATCTCTCGAGTGCCGATCGCACGAGGATCATCACCAGGCTGCAGCAGTACACGGGACTCAACAGCGCGTACATCGACAAGGCGAACCTGCGCGTGAACGCGGGGCAGTTCGAGAAGGAGCTGCTACGCGAGCACGGTCAGACAGTCGGTCGTCTCGATGCGCGTTTTGTCGGTGAGACCGGGGACCTGCTCGCCGAAAATGCCGAGTACGATCCGCAGTCAGCGGACATCAGCTCGGCGTATGTGTCGCTGTTCAACCAGTACATGCACGAAGACCTCAACTACGGCCGCGACAAGCTCTACACGATCTCTGGCAGGGTGAATCCGTGGGATTGGACGCATGGCGACAGACGCGGATGGCCAGGGCATACCAACGTCGCTGTAGATCTCGCGAACACATTGAGCACGAATCCCAAGCTGCACGTGATGCTCAACAGCGGTCTCTTCGATCTTGCGACGCCTTACTTCGCCGCTGAATGGACGATGGATCATCTTGGTGTACCCAAGCAGGTGCGCAGTCAGATCACCGAAGCCGAGTACATGTCGGGGCACATGATCTACGTTCATGTGCCATCACTTGCGCAGTTCAAGACCAATGTCGCGGCTTTCATCGACAAGACGTCGGGTCTCTGAGCAAGGACACTGCGCCATCGACTCGTCATTCCCGCGAACGCGGGAATGACGGCGGATAACATGGATTCCCGCGTTCGCGGGAATGACGATCAATAGCAACGGCACGCACCAGATGGGTGCGTGCCGTTTATCGTTTACAACACATCATGTTGGCAACGCCAAACTCAGTGACCCAGGTCCGTTGCGGCACGGTCCACGAGCGCAGCCTCAGCGTTGAGTGCCGCTGACACACGTCCGATCTCGGTTGTTGCAAGCGGCCACTCCTTCTGCTCGATTGCCTCGCGCACGCCGGGGATCGTCTTCACACCGTAGCCGGTGTAGTAACCTGGCGCATAGAGGAGATGCTTGAACCAGGGGCGGTTTGGGAGACCGGCGTCGGATAGCAGCACGCGCTCGCTCTGAAGCAGGTCGGTGTTGAGCTTGACGAAGCTCGCGGTCGCCGCACCATCCATTGATTGTGTGAACGCTGTCTGGTACCGTTGCGCCGCGCGAGACAACGCAGCTGTTGCGCTGTCGAGCGGTGAGAAGTCGAGAGGTGGAACCGTCGCTTCATCCTTCGGAAGCGCCATGGGATGACGCGGGTCGGTCGTAAGAAAGAATCCGCTATCGGCAACTTCGCGATTATGCTCGACGGCATCGGACGTCATGTTCTTGTGAAGCGTCTTGAGCTCGGTCACATAGGTACCGACAGTCTCCGCAAGATCGGTGAAATCATATGGGATTACGTCTGCGTCAGCGAGACGCATCACTGCCGTTCCAGCAGTTTGCGCGAGCGCCTTGCCATATACGAACGACGTATCGGAGAAGTGCGTGTACCAGTAGAAATCATCATACACTGAATGGTACACACCACCCTGATCCTCGCCCCCGAAACCGAGGTTCATCGATGGAACGCCGACGTGCTGCAGGAACGCAGTGTAATCGGAGCCGGAGCCAAGTGCGCCGATGTGAAGGTCGGCGCGGTTGCGAATGTCCTTGCGCGTGGCGGCGGACGCATGCAGGAGCGAACGTGCGCGAGACCGGCTTGCAACGCTTGCGCCGGTTTCGGGATCGGTTATGTCGCGCATCACTCCGTTGATGAACTTCTCCAACACGTGCGAGCCACTGGCGCCGAGGTAACCGCGTCCGTTCGTGTCGCTGTTGAGATACGCAACTGCATGTGCCGCGAGTTCCGCTGCGTGTGTTTCAGCCCACTCGGTCGAACCCAACAGACCCGGCTCCTCTCCATCCCAGGCGGCGTAGATGATCGTTCGCTTGGGATGCCAACCCTGCTTGACGAGCGCCCCCATTGCGCGGACTTCCTCCAGCAGCGCAACCTGGCCGGCGATCGGATCGTCGGCGCCGTTCACCCACGCGTCGTGGTGGTTTCCGCGAACTACCCATTCATCGGGTGATGAGCTTCCCCGCAACTGGCCGATCACGTCGTAAATCGGCTTGATGTCCCAGTTGGACTTGACGACGAGATGGACTCGCGCAGGTCCGGGCCCAACCTTGTAGGTGATCGGGAGCGCGCCACGCCAGCCGCTCGGCGCAACATCCCCGCCGATGGCCGCGAGTAATGGCTTCGCATCACCGTACGAGATGGGGAGCACGGGGATCTTGGTGAATACCTTCACGTCCTTGAGTGCGAGACGCTTTGCATCCTTCGTGGCACCGACACCCGGAGTCAACGGATCACCCGGATACGTTGGCATGTCCATCACACTTCCACGTTGGACACCGTCGGCCGGACGCATCGGTCCTTTGGGAAAGACGTCACCATCGTTGTAACCGTCATCGCCAGGATCGGAATAGATCAGACAACCAATTGCGCCATGTTCCGCGGCGACTTTCGGCTTGATCCCTCTCCACGACTGGCCGTAACGCGCGATGACTATCGCGCCCTTGACCGATACACCGCGTCGTGCAAGCTCATCGTAGTCCGACGGAATTCCATAGTTGACGTACACGAGCGGGCCCGTGACGTCACCGTCGATCGAATATGCGTTATAGGTCGGAAGCTGCTCGGACGTCTGGGACGACGTCGGGTCTCCTGGCACCGGCGGTTCCTGGAGCTTCGCGGTGAAGCGTGTCGGCGCAACAAGCTCGACGAGGCGCTGCTTTGGTGTCGGGAAAAGCACGTTGAACGTCTCGATGTGCGCATCCCATCCGGCATCCTTGAATTGTTTGAGGATCCATTCCGCATTCTGCTTGTCGTACGGCGAGCCGACGTGGTGTGGACGCGCGGAAAGCAGTTTCATGTCGGCGCGCATATGCGCAGGATCGGGTAACGCGCGGAATTTGTTCTCCCAGTCGCGTTGGACGCGCGACGACGCTGGAGTGAAGCCGAGGATGTCGCCGGATGGAGGCGGAGACGCCGCGACCAGCGGGACGGCGAGCACGCCAAGCGAGACGAGAAGCGGGAGACTGAAAAATCGCATGTACCCCTCACAGCAGTGGTTGACGACCGACACGAGCCAGTCGCCGAATATACGGTTCACAGGTCGTCGGCGTGGACGGACAGGCGGACCGATTGTCGGATCACGCGTTCGAAGGCATGTCCATACGGCTTCACTCAGACCAACCAGCATGTTCCCGGTCGCGCCGTTGCTCGCGCACGCGCAAGAGCTCCGACCAGGAACATGCCGGGTGTTATTAACTTCAACTGTGAATGACTCCACCAGTGGACGCCACCGGCGCAGAACTACCTGGAGCGCGGCTTCCCGTTGACGAGGCCATCCCCGCCCTGCGCGCGGCGCTGGCGAGCGGGAACGGCGCTGTTCTGCAGGCCCCTCCCGGAGCCGGAAAGACGACTCACGTCCCTCTCGCGCTGCTCGACGAGCCGTGGCTCGGAGATTCCAAGATCGTGATGCTGGAGCCGCGTCGACTGGCCACGCGCGCGGTAACCCATCGCATGTCTCACCTACTCGGCGAGCGCGCTGGCGACACTGTGGGATACAGAGTGCGGCGTGACGCGCGAACAGGACCGAGAACGAAAATCGAAGTCGTGACGGAGGGAATCCTCACGCGAATGTTGCAGAGTGATGCAACGCTGGAGGGCGTGGGCCTCCTCATTTTCGACGAGTTTCACGAGCGCAGCATTCACGCCGACACGGGACTCGCACTCGCGCTGCAATCGCAGTCACTGGTGCGACCCGATCTAAGAATACTCGTCATGTCAGCCACGCTGGACGGCGCGCGAGTCGCAACGCTTCTGGATGATGCGCCCGTCATCAGAAGCGAAGGGCGGCTCTTTCCTGTCGAGCTGTCGTACTCTGCGCGGCCGGATGTGCGCGGGTTGGCAGCGACAGTTGCATCCAGAGTCG
Source organism: uncultured Gemmatimonadales bacterium (assembly GCA_963707505.1). Lineage (GTDB taxonomy): Bacteria > Gemmatimonadota > Gemmatimonadetes > Gemmatimonadales > Gemmatimonadaceae > Fen-1247. The sequence goes on along the minus strand of CAVPQB010000006.1, from coordinate 654,652 downwards.
TAGCTGCACTCGGCGATAACGACGGTGACGTTCTGGTATTTCTCCCGGGTGGAGCGGAGATACGTCGCGTTGCCGCGCTACTTGGGGGACGCGTTCCGGCCAACGTGCACGTGGAGCAGTTATATGGCGATCTGTCGCAGCAGTCACAGGATGCGGCGATTGCACCAGCGCCATTCGGGTCGCGTAAGGTCGTGCTCTCGACGCCGATCGCGGAAACGAGTCTCACGATCGAAGGTGTCCGAGTCGTGATCGACAGCGGGCTCGCGCGCGCACCGCGCTTTTCGCCGCGAAGCGGAATGACGCGCCTCGAAACCGTCCGCATTTCACGTTCGTCGGCTGACCAGCGCGCGGGGCGCGCGGGACGGACTGCGCCTGGCAGGTGCTACCGCCTCTGGCCGGAGCACGAGCAGCATCATCTTCTGGAACACACAAGTCCGGAAATCCTTCAGGCTGATCTCGCGCCGCTCGTGCTCGAGCTTGCAGTTGCTGGAATAAGGAGCGTGGACGAGCTTCGCTGGCTCGATGCTCCGCCACCACCGGCACTGGAGCAAGGGACTCAATTGCTGACGATGCTCGGCGCGCTCGATCAGTCTGGTATCATCACGGATCATGGTCGTGCGATGGCGGCACTGCCGGTTCATCCGCGCATTGCGCACATGCTGATAGGATCCATAGCTCTCGGTGCGGCTGCGGTGGCATGCGACGTTGCCGCGATACTGGGCGAACGAGACTTCGTACGTGGCGTCAACGGACCTGCCGACGCCGACATCGGGATTCGTCTGGAGTTGCTGCACGCGCCGGTTGCTCGCGTTGCGTTGCATGGCGCGCACGTCGATGCAGCGCTGCTGCGACGGATTGCGCTAGAAAGTGCGGCGCTCAGACGGCAGCTGGGGGTTGCTGGTGATTCCGCAACGGAGACAGCGAACGCCGGAGTAGTTCTGGCGCTTGCATATCCCGATCGCATCGGCCAGACGCGCGGGGGTAACATGGACGGGCGCTTTCTACTTCGAAACGGACGCGGCGCAGCGCTCACTCACCCGCAGGGACTCTCATCAGCCCAATACATGGTAGCCGCCGAGCTCGACGGTGATGCGCGATCGTCGCGAATATTTCTTGGTGCATCGTTGACGCAATCGGAGATCGATGCGCAGTTTGCAGATCAGATGGAGATCGAAGAAGTTCTGGAGTGGGATGATCGGACGCGAAGCGTTCGCGCGCGAATGCGCACGCGGCTAGGCGCGATCACACTGCGCGAATCGATCGTTGCCGAGCCGGGGATGAAAGGCGCGACGGAACTGATGCTGAACGTCGTGCGCCGGGAAGGGATTCAGACACTTCCATGGAGCGATGTCGCGAAGATAACGCGCGAGCGCGTTACATTCGTGCGAGGGCGACATCCGGGTTGGCCGGACCCGTCCGATGAATTCCTCACAGCGACGCTCGACGACTGGCTCGCGCCAATACTGGATGGCCGCACGTCTCTGCGCGATCTGGGCGACGATCTCCACCGTGCGCTGATTGCGATGATGGACTGGCGACAGCGTAGCGATCTCGACAAACTCGCGCCACTTCATTATGCCGCACCGACCGGTACGCGTGTCGCAATTGACTACAGCAATCCGGATGCGCCGAGTATTTCCGTGAGACTACAGGAGATGTTCGGCGTGAAACAGACACCGACTGTCGATGCCGGAAGGGTTCCCTTGACGCTGGAGCTGCTGTCCCCAGCGCGCAGGCCGGTGCAGGTCACGCGTGATCTGGAAGGATTCTGGCGTGGGAGTTATTTCGAGGTGCGGAAGGAGCTGCGCGGACGGTATCCAAAGCATGTCTGGCCGGAAGATCCACTAACTGCAGCGCCCACCGCGAGGGCAAAGCGGAGGGGTGAGTAACGCCGCGCGAAAGCTCCGTCAGCTAGCGCGCGCGGTTTCCTGCTCCTGCTGGGTGGGATGCGAGCCGGTGAGATCCAGCATCGACTTTCCTTCGAAGTAGTCGACCACCGGCAGGCGATCGATGTTGTCGAGCCGCCGCAGAGCCTTCCGCATCCGCTCCGCCTGTTCAGCGATCGCAGCACCGGCATAGCGCGCATCGAGCGATGCGTCATCGGACGCCGCGAGCATCTGTGACTCGAGCATTACGCTCGCGAGCGCGTTGTTCAGCTCATGCCGGAGGCCTGTTGTGAGTTGTTGCATCGACTTGGCACGCTCCGCCGTCTGATGCGACATCTCACCCCAGAATGCGATGAAGGAAACAGCCAGCAGGAAGCAGCCTACCAGGCCGAGGCCGATGTAGAGCGACCGGCTGGCAGTGCGAACGACTGCGGGCACGAGTGCCGTAGCGAGACTCGGGCGCAGGACAGTTTCGATGGTGAAGCCGTCCCGTCCGCTCTGGAAGTGGTACTCGCCGCGGTAGGGTCCGTTGTACGAATGGGGTGATACGTAGAGCACCGTTCCGTCGACTGCCGTGATCCGCACACCGATCAGAGAGTCGTTCGAGACGTGGTTGGCACCGGCGGACTTGTCCAGGTTCCACGCAGATCCCGCAAATGACGGCGGCAGGAGCGGCACTGAGTCCATCGTCGCCTGCATCGCGTGGCGAAAATTCGTTGCGCGCGCCTGGACGACGATATACATGTACTGATGGCCGTTCGAGTCGGCGACCGCAGCAGCCGAGACGATTATCGGCTCGTGTGCGCCGGGAAGCATGAGGAGCGGCGTTCGTGCGGTATCCAGTCTTGCTCGCGCGAGGGCTTTGGCCACAACCGCAGCCGCGCGGCTGGAATCGGCCATCGAGCGCACGCCTTCCCAGTTGCGGGTTCGCACGTCGACGCGGATATAGCCGCGAAGCGAATCAGGCTGGTATTTCTCGGCGGCGTAGAGTGAGTCGGCGCGGTGCGCGAAGGTGGTCAAAGGCGGCGCCGCTCCATCCACGACTATGGTGCCCATCAACGGACCGTAAAGTCTCGACCTGAATCCCTCCGAACGCCGGATCGCCTCCGTGCCCAGGATCCGGCCCGCCGCGGTCGCGTAGTCCCGGAGTGTCTGCGACGTCGTCGCCTCGAGCGCGGCGTTGGCCTGGCGTACTTCCGTGGCAAGGATGGCGCACACCACCGTCGTGCCGGCAAGGCAGGCTACTACCAGCGCAGCGCGCCATGACCGCGCAGGTGAAGGGGACCCAGATTGCATTAAACGTCGTTGAGGTTGACAAATGACGATCCTGCGACGGCAGTGTCACGTCCACACTCAAAGGATCGGCACGGTGAGATCCAAACCCGAGCCGGCACTACCCCACTACCATCCTATTGCTGTGAATCCGCCAGCCACGAGTCGCGTATCGCGAGCTGTCTGGACGATGCGTCCGGATTGGCAGTGACCGTCCAGCGCGTGGTGTCGCGGTTCAGCTTCAGCCCGGCGAGGGCGAGGATGTCGTCGAAGTTTATGTCTTCCGTCCCGCCTACATAACGCTCGAACCAGGAATGCATGTCCTTGCCCATCACCTGTGATATCGCATGCTCCACGTCGGCTTCGGTGTAGCCGCGTCCCTGCAGGTAGTACGACGCGTTCGGCTGATCCCACGAAAGCTTCTTGAGCGCACGCAGCGCATCGTCCAGCGAGCGCACGTTGTTGCTGTGGTCGCGGATCATGAGATCGAGCGCGAGCGCGATGCCGGCGCCCTTGAAGTAATACGTGAAGTATGTCTGTGATGCATTTGTCTTCTGTGCGCGCGGTGCACCATCGAAGAACGGAGCCTCGAATGAGGCCATGCGCGCGGAGACTTCCTTGCGGCCCGGCGCGGTGAGATTCGCCTGGACGATTCCCGCGATCATCGCATACGTGTCTTCTGTCGAGCCAAGTTTCGCGCGCGATGTCGCCATCTCGCCGTAGTACTGCGTCCAGCCCTCCGCCACCCACAGACTGGGTTGATACTGCTCGCGCGTGTAGTCGAACGGCCCGAGCGCGAACGGGCGGATGCGCTTGACGTTCCACACGTGGAAGTACTCGTGCGCTGCGGTTTCTACTCCCGCGAGAACGGACGCAGTGTCCACCCACGGTTTGCGATCGATGATCTGCGTGGAGTACAGGTGCTCCATGCCATCGCCACCGGGAAAGCCGATGTGGAAGAGGAATGTGTACATCCGGAGCGGCGGCGGCCCGATCACGCGATTGTGCGCCTCGACGATCCTGCGAACCGAGGCGACGAATCGCGCGCGCTCTTCAGGGGTGGTCGGTCCGTTGTGGTGGACGACGGTGCGATACAGTCTGTTGTCGACCGTGAATGAATCGACCATGAAACTGGGCGCGACTTCGGTAGGTGTGTCGATCAGGCGGTCGTAATTCTCGAATGAATAATCGGTCTGATCGAGCTTCTGGGCGTCGCCGTTGATGATGTGCCACCCATCTGGCGCATCGACATGCAACGTAACCGGCGATGGCTTGCGGCCCTCGACGTACATGAAGAGCGATGCGCCATTCCAGTTCGCGTGCAACGTGTCCAGCACGCTGAATGTTCCGGACAGATCGTCGCCGAAGACGCGATAGTGAGCCACAACGCGATGTGCAGTGCCGGGGTAAACGCGCCAGAGCGATCCGTTCTCGCGATCCCATCTGAGCTCCCTGCCGTTACCGTCAGTTACGGAGAACTCCTGTACGTTCTTCGCGAAATCCATGCGCGCGTACCGTCCGGGCGACCACACCGGCATCTGTAGCTTCAAAACGGATCCCTTCACGCCACCAACGTCGATGGTGACGGTGTACAGGTGCGACGCCGGATCCGGCATCGCTACAGTGTAGTGGATCTGCTGGACCGGCGCCGGAGCGACGTGCGCAGGCGATGCCGTGCCGAGCAACGCCAGGAGGGTAACAATCGATGCTAACATTGACGTAACCAGTTACGGAGAACGGTTTGGGTGGGCAGGCTAGGCGCCCGCTCCAGTCAAGCTGTAGAGAAGCAAGCCCAGCACGATCGCCGTAACTACAATGTAGGTACCGTCGTGCTGCTTCACGAATGCGAGCAGGGAGAGTGCGACACGAGCTATCGGCGTTGCGATCAACAACAGCAGCCCGAGCTGGATCACCGCCTCCGGCTGGAACCGGAGCGCGTTGGCCACGACGTCGGAGACGGATTTGAGTGCGTCGGGTTGTCCATGGAATACGTGATAATCCGCGATTCTCCCGCCATGCAACGAGAGAAAGAGCGCGCCACCGACAACAGTCACAGCCGCGGCTATGATCACTCCCCAACGCAGGAGATTTCCGACGAAGAGCTCTACGTGCTCGTCGCTCCAACGACCGGTGCGCCACAGCGGCTCGCTCATATGCCGCCTCGCAGACCCTTGTACGCCATCTCAACGGCGAGAAACACTATGACGACGGTGAACACGGTGCGCAGTGCACGCACCTTGGCGCCGGCAAGAACTCGTGCACCGGTAAGCGCACCGGCAAGCACACCCAGCATGACGGGAAACGCGAGCACAGGATCGATGTACCCGCGATGCAGATAGACGCCCGCGCTGGCTGCCGCGGTCACGCCGATCATGAAGTTGCTCGTCGTCGTGGAAACCTTGAATGGAAGACGCATCGCCTGATCCATTGCGAGCACCTTCACCGCTCCCGATCCGATGCCGAGCAGTCCCGAGAGGATTCCCGCGAGGAACATGAGCGAGAAGCCGGTCGGCACTGCGTGGACGGTGTAGGACTGCAGACCCTCAGCCGTCGGATATGTGCCGTCCATTCTGAGCCGCGTGGCCCACTTGTCCGGCGGGCCGTCGATGGAATGTTCTTCACGCGGCTGAAACGACCGGTACGCCGAGTATGCGAGGACCAGCGAGAAGATTACCGCTATGGCGCTCGTCGAGATGAGTCCGGCGATGTAGGCTCCCCCGAGCGCGCCGACCGTAGTCGCGACTTCCAGGAACATTCCAATTCGAATGTTGGTGTAGCCCTCGCGCACATACGCAGCAGCCGCACCGGACGACGTCGCTATCACTGAAATCAGTGAAGCGCCGATCGCATACCTGATATCCACACCGAACACCAGAGTGAGCATGGGTACGATGATCATGCCACCGCCGAGCCCCGTGAGTGCTCCAAGCATGCCCGCCGCGAATGAACCGATCGCGACCAGCCCCGTCATGGCAAGAACACTCATGGAAGACACAATGTCATGGAACGCGTAGCTTAGCAGATCGGAACTCCAGCCGCCACCCGCCGCAACAGGCGGGGGCACCAGGGCGTATCTGTCCTGGCAGGACGCCGCCAACGCTCAAGTCGACATCAAGTCGTACCATCCCAGCTCCAACCAACATTCCGGTTCCACTTTTTTTAAGGCTGCGCGCGTTTCTCGCCGCCGCCGTGATGTTACCTGCGCTGATGCGCGCCCAGCAGCCTGCCGACTCGCTTCGCACCGTAACACTGCCCGAGGCGTTGGCGATGGCCGCGCGTGTAAACCCGGCGCTCGCCGCGGGCAAGGCAGCGGTCACAACCGCCCGAGCAAACCGCCGCGTCGTTACCGGCGAATACCTGCCATCACTCGGCGTCGCCTCCAGCGCCGGTCGTGGAACGACCGTTCAAGGTGGAAGTAGCGTCACTAACGGAATTCCGGTGTCGTCTTCGGTCAGGCCGCTGGACGATATCTACGGCTCCGGGATCTCGGCAGCGGTTCCGGTCTTCACCGGTGGACGACGGGGTGCGGAGCGTGAGAGCGCCGATGCGCAACAGGTCGCTGCCGATGCGGGTCTGAACGCGACTGAATACGATGTGCGGCTCGCGACCAAGCAGGCTTACTTCAACGTGTTGCGAGCGAGCGAGCTCGTCGACGTCGCTACAGCACAGGTTACGCAGGCACAGCTGGCAATGCGGGATGCCGACAGCCGCCTGCGAGCGGGCACGACGACACGCTCCGACGTACTTCGAGCGCGGGTCGCCCTCGCCACGGCGCGGGACGCACTTGCAACGGCTGGATCGCAGAAGACAGCAAGCCAGTTCGCGTTGGCCCGCACAATCGGGAGCGACGTGCCTGTCGGTGCCGCACCCGTTCCCGATGATGATTCGCTTCCGCTTCCGGTCTCTCGTGATTCGCTGGTGCGGAATGCAGTGAGCGCAGCGCCGGTGGCGCGCGCAGCGACGGCCGCAGCGCAATCGGCGGACGCCGCTATTACAGCAGCGCGCGCACAGTACCTGCCTACGGTTCTTGCGAGCGGCGGTTACGGATGGCTGGAGCAACGGTCGGTGAGTCCGCGCCCGGTCGGCGGATGGACATTGCAGCTTGGGATTTCGTATCCTCTCTTCAACGGGTTCCAGCGCGGTGCCTCCGTAACGCGCGCAGAGGCGGACGCTGCGGCAGCGCACTCAGCCGCAGTGGATACCGAGCGCGGTGTGCGCGCCGATGCGGTGAAGTCGTACGACGACGCGACTGTGGCGGCACAGAGGATCGGATTCGCGCGCGAGGCAGTGGATGCCGCGCGCGAAGATCTACGCGTGCAGGAGCTGCGCTACAGAGCCGGCGCGTCGACCTTTCTCGACGAAGTAACGTCGCAGCTCAATCTCGCGCAGGCAGAGACTTCGCTCGTGCAGGCACGCTACGATTATCAGATCGCGCGAGCCACGCTCGAGCGCGTGCTTGGCCGGGAGCTCAGATAGATGTGGATCGTCAAACTCGCGCTTCGCAGGCCGTACACCTTCGTCGTGGTCTCGATACTGATCGCGCTGTTCGGAGTCGTTTCGGCGCTCAAGATGCCGACCGACATCTTCCCCGCGATCAACATCCCGCTGGTGACCGTGGTGTGGCAGTACGGCGGAATGCCGCCGGAAGAGATGGAACGCCGGATCGTCTCGACAGCGGAACGCTACTACAGCGCGACCGTAGGAAGCATCGAGCACATCGAATCGCAGTCGATCAACGGCGTTGGCGTCATCAAGGTCTATTTCCAGCCCGGCACAGACATACCGACCGCGCTCGCGGAGATCACCTCCGCGTCGCAGACCGCCGTCAAGAATCTGCCGCCCGGAATCCAGCCGCCGATCATCCTTCGCTTCAACGCGACCGATGTCCCCGTTCTACAGATCGGCGTCGATAGCAAGACACTATCGGAGACCGAGCTCTACGATCTTGCGACCAACACGATGCGACTGCAGCTCGCGACGGTTCAGGGCGCGTCGCTGCCAGCACCATACGGTGGAAAGGCACGTCAGATCATGGTCGATCTGAATCCGGAAGCGATGTACGCCAAGGGCGTTTCACCGTCGGATGTCAGCGATGCGATCAACGCGCAAAATCTCGTGTTACCGTCGGGTACGGCGAAGTTTGGCAGCCGGGAGTATTACGTAAGACTGAACTCGAGCCCCACCGTTGCGTCGATGCTCAACGACATGCCGATCAAGACGGTGCACGGAACCACAGTCTACATCAAGGACGTCGCACAGGTTCGCGATGGCTATGCAGTACAGACGAACCTCGTTCGGGAGAACGGGCATCGCGGCGTCTATCAGAGCGTCGTCAAGAACGGCAACGCGTCGACACTGGACGTAGTTGCGCGCATCAAGGCTGCGTTGCCAGCCGTCAAGGCGGCGCTTCCCGCGGATGTCTCGCTCAATCTCATGCTGGACGAGTCGCTGTACGTGCGCGCCTCGTTGCACGGGGTACTTCGCGAAGCGATCATAGCCGGACTGCTGACCGCGGCGATGATACTGCTCTTTCTCGGCAGTTGGCGCAGCACGCTGGTGGTGGCCACGTCGATCCCGCTGTCCATCCTCGTCTCGATCATATGCCTTGCCGCACTCGGTCAGAGTCTCAACGTCATGACTCTTGGCGGTTTCGCGCTTGCAGTCGGAATTCTGGTGGATGACGCCACGGTCACGATAGAAAGCATTCATCGAAACCTGGGAACGGGCAAACCGCTCATGCAGGCGATCCTCGATGGTGCCGACGAGATCGCTGTCCCCGCATTTGTCTCGACGCTCGCCATCTGTGTCGTGTTCACGCCGGTGTTCTTCCTCGGCGGCGTCACGGGCGCGCTGTTTCAACCACTCGCGATGGCAGTCATATTCGCGATGCTCGCGTCGTACGTGCTGTCGCGTACTCTCGTACCGTTGATGGTGCGGTATCTCCTGCCGGCCGAAGTAACGATGTACGCGGCGCACCATGGCGGCGAGGCCGTATCGGACATCTTCTGGCGGGTGAATCGCTGGTTCGAGACGCATTTCGACCGCATGCGCGCATGGTACAGCAACCTGCTGACGACGGCGCTCCAGCATCGGCGTCGCGTCGCGCTGGGAGCAGTGGGTGCCGTGCTCGCATCGGTGGTATTGCTCCCCTTCGTGGGTCAGGATTTCTTTCCGCGTGTCGACGCGGGCCAGTTTCGGGTACATGTCCGTGCTCCGGCGGGAACGCGGCTCGAGCAGACGGACGCCATCATAGCGCAGGTCGAGCATGCAATTCGCGAAGACGTTCCGCCCAGCGATCTCGGGCTGATCCTCGCTAACGTCGGAGTTCCGTCCAGCAGCATCAACCTGTCGACGGGCGACAACGCGACGATCGGGCCGGCCGATGCCGAGCTGCTGATCTCGCTCAATGAGGGCCGCGCTCGCTCGACCGCCGAATACATGAACGTGCTTCGTGACGACTTCAGACAGCGGTTTCCCGGCGTCACGTTCGCATTCCAGCCCGCCGACATAGTCAATCGCATACTCAATCTTGGTCTTCCTGCGGCGATCGATGTGCAGGTGGTGCCCGGCAAGAACGTCGATGGCTACGCGATCGCGAGCCAGATCGCAGACTCGATGCGGCACATCCCGGGAGCGGTGGACGTGCGCCAGCAACAGGTGATCGACGCGCCGGAGCTCTACTTCACCGTCGACCGTACGCGAGCGTCGCAGCTCGGTCTCACGCAACGCGACGTTGCGAACAGTCTTCTGATCTCGCTCAGCTCGAGCGGCCAGACAGCACCGAATTTCTTCCTCAATCCGCAGAACGGCGTGTCATACAAGGTTGCCGTTCAGACGCCGGAATATCGACTGTCGTCGCTCAGCGATCTGGAATCGACGCCAGTGATTGCCGCAGGTGTGGCACCGCAACTCTTCGGCAACCTCGCCACCGAGTCGCGGCGCAGTGGCGTAGCAGTGGTGGACCACTATAATGTGCAGCGCGTGTATGATGTTTACGCCGGTGCGGAAGGCCGCGACCTTGGCAGCGTCGCGCGCGACATCGATCACGTCGTCGCACAAATACAGAAAAGGATGCCCATCGGTACGACCATCGTGATGCGGGGACAGGTGTCGAGCATGCGCGATGCGTTCACAGGACTGGGCTTCGGCCTTGCCTTCGCCATCCTGCTTGTGTACTTCCTGATGGTCGTGAACTTTCAGTCGTGGCTGGATCCCTTCATCATCATCATGGCGCTTCCAGCGGCGCTGGTCGGAATCGTGTGGATGCTCTTCGTAACGCGCACGACCTTCAGTGTCCCGTCGCTCATGGGTGCAGTGATGGCGATGGGCGTTGCGACTGCCAATAGTATCCTCGTCGTGACTTTTGCGAATTCACGCCGGGCAGACGGGCTCAATGCTGTCGAGGCAGCCCTCGATGCAGGCAGGACACGCCTTCGCCCTGTACTCATGACCGCGCTCGCGATGATTATCGGGATGCTCCCGATGGCGCTCGGGTTCGGTGAGGGCGGTGAGCAGAATGCACCACTTGGCAGAGCGGTGATAGGTGGATTGATCATCGCGACAGTTGCGACACTCGTGCTCGTTCCCGTTGTTTACAGCGTTCTGCGCACCCGGCCGCCGGGTGGCGTGGACGACCCACTGTTGCACTCATGACGCACTCTTCATCCCATCCCCCCGCCCCGCGACGCCGCTCGCGCGCGACAGTGCCGGTGTTCGCCGGCATCATCGCGATCTTGCTTGCGATCGGAATCGTTCCCCGGATCACACAGCGCCGCGCGCTGGCTGACGAAGTCCGCGCGGTTTCCGACACCGCGATGCCGACGTCGGTCTCGACAGCTGTGCGAGCAAAGAGCTCGCCGCTCGTTCTGCCTGGAACGCTTCAGCCACTGCACGAGGCCGTCGTCTACGCGCGCTCCGCTGGATACGTGCGTCGCTGGTATGCCGACATCGGTGCCAATGTAAAGGACGGACAGGTGCTCGCGACCATAGAAGCACCCGAAGTGGATCAGGAAGTACAGCAAGCACGGGCGCAGCTGAGTCAGGCAAACGCGTCACTCGCGCTCGCAAGGAGCGACCTGGATCGGTGGAAGTCACTCGCGCGCGACAGTGCAGTGAGCCAGCAGGAACTGGACGAGAAAACAGCGGCCTACGAGGCGAGCGCGGCTACAGCCAATGCACAACGTGCCAACGTTCAGCGCCTCACGAGCGTGCAGGGATTCAGCAAGGTCGCTGCGCCATTCGCTGGCGTGGTTACCGCACGCAACGTCGACGTCGGCACCCTCGTGAGTCCCGGAACCAGCGGTGCCGGCACCGGCGGACTTGGACTCTTTCGCGTGTCGCAGACAGATACGATGCGCGTTTACGTGACCGTGCCGCAATCGCTGGCGCCTTCTATCAAGATCGGACAGAAGGCAAGTGTATCGCTGGCAGAGCAGCACGACCGCGTATTTACCGGCAAGGTTGCACGCACTGCTGCGGCACTCGATCCCGGCACGCGGACTCTTCTCGTAGAAGTGGACGTCGCGAATACCGATCATTCCCTGCTCTCTGGGAGCTTCGTGCAGGTAAATCTTGCCACCGGCGGAATGGTCGCGCCGGTTGTCGTACCGGCCAACGCACTTCTCTTCAATGCTGGCGGCACTCAGGTAATAGTGATCGATGACCATAACATCGCGCACTATCACAAGGTCGCTGTTGGGCGTGATTACGGCGCCACAGTAGAGATACTATCGGGTGTGGACGAGGGAGCGACGGTCGCGCTCAACCCCTCGGACGACATCCGCGACGGTCACGCGATCAAGCCGGTCAAGGTACCTGCAGCCAGCTGACGAATCCCGGCCGCCACAGCCGCGAAACGCAATAATGGTTGCGGATTACAACGGGCACCAAACGTTTCGCCCAGGCATGGTAGAGACGTAAGCCGTTACGCAGCAAGACCTTACGGTCAGTGCCACAACGTGGCGCGGGCGTTGCCAAGTCCGATCGTGTCCATCAGGACGAAGCACCTACTGGAAACCTGTCGACGTGAGGGCAAACCCAATGAGAGTCAACAGAGGCTTTACCCTCATCGAGCTGCTGATTGTGATCGTGATCATCGGCATTCTGGCGGCGATCGCAATTCCTCAATACAGCGCGGTCAAGGAGCGGGCTTACCTTGCCGCGGTCAAGACCGATCTGAAGAATCTCGAGATATCGGAAGAGGCGTACGCATCCGCCAACGCAGGCGCGTACTTCTCACACACCTACACGACACCAAGCGACTCGGCAAACACCTTCGGTGCATCGCAGAATGTCACCGTCGTCGCGACGGCTTCCGGAGTGTCCGGCTGGAGTGCCAAGGCGACGCACCTCAACGCGCCGGGTCATACATGCGCGATCTTTGTCGGAACGGCTCCTGTTGCACCGGCGGTGTTCGACGGCGCGCCCGCATGCAACTGACGATCTGCGGCAGGTCACTTCCGCAGTGGCCGGCTCATGACACGATCTGTCTGACGGTCGCTGCCAAGCACAAAAAGCTTGGAGCCGACGTCCACAAATCCAGACTTGCGATAGAACGCTATCGCTCTCGGATTACGCTCCCACACGGCCAGCCATAAAGTCGCGGCATTCGACTGAGATGCTGCCTCGGTCGCGCGCGCCATGAGTTGCTGCGCGATCCCGCGTCCATGCCACTCGTGCGCGACATAAAACCGTTCAAGCTCGACGACCGGCAGCTCCATCGCGATCTCGGCAGGCGCGGAGTCGGTCAGTAGCTGCGCATAGCCTGCAATTGCCCCGCCCCTCTCCGCCAACAGGACGACGCGTCGCGAGTCGGCGATCTCGGCACGCTGCATCTCCTCACTGAATGCACTCGCGATATACTGCGCCATGTCCGACTGCGCATTGTCGCGCCCGAATGTATCGCGAAACGATCGCTCTGCGAATTCAGCGAGCGCGGCGGCGTCTTCGCATGTCGCAGCGCGAATTGTCATCTCATCAGTTCTTGCGACCGGCGATGCCACCGCTCAGCGATAGTTGCCGAACTTGAGCTCGACGCCGAAGTCGCCAGCGCGAAGCACGCCCATGGCGTTCTGCAGATCGTCGCGCGATGGTGAGCTCACGCGCACCTGGTCCGCCTGAATCGCTGCCTGAACTTTTGGAATCTTTGCTTCCTTGATTGCTGCAGCGACTTTCTTCGCCGTGTCGCTGTCGAGCGCGGTCTTGAGCTTTATCTCGCAACGCACAGTATCACCGCCGGCGGGCTTCACTTCACCGATGTCGAGATTCTTTACCGGAACGCCGCGCTTCACGAGCTTTCCCCACAACACATCGGTAAGTGCCTTCATCTGATACTCGCTGTCGGCAACAAGCACCAACATCTCCTCGGCGCGCTTGAACTCCATCGTTGATTTGGAGCCTTTGAAATCATAGCGCTGCCCGATCTCCTTCTGCGACTGATTGACGGCGTTGTCGACTTCCTGCATGTCGACGCCTGTCGTAACGTCGAATGAATTCAGTTGTGCCATTGTGGGTTGGGTTGCTATGAAAGTGCCAAAAAATGCAACTGTCATCCAAAACTAGCCGTGTATCGCTTGTAATTCACCGACTCGAACATTCGTTCCGGGTGTCGCACTCCGATAATCAAAGCAGGACTGATCGCCGCGCATCGGACCAAGGTGGCTCACAATTCGCGGTGAGTTTGTCAGAGCAGTAGTGCTTTTGGCGAACTACTCATCCCAAAATCGCCGTGGATAACGCAGCTATCTCTGAAACGTGGGTTCTGATGGTCCAGTCGTCCGCTACATCATGCGTCAAACAGTGAGCATCCAGCATCAGGGAGCGTGCCGCGATGTGGCCGATGCCAACGGGAAGAAATGGCGAGTGCGGGAGATGGAGATGGCGGAGAGCGACGGGTCTGCAGCACGAAAGTCGCTGATTGCCGTCAACGAGATGGTGATCCGCCGTTTCTGGAGCTTTCCGGCTGGCTGGCAAGAGCTGAGTGATCGGGCGCTACTGGCGCTGATCGATGGCCCTGCCCAGCCACATCCTGACGCGACACAGGAAACCGGCTAGTACAGGGTCATCGTTCCCGCTTTTGCGGGGATGATGATTCTGTAGCAGAAACAACGATCCCCGGCTGCGCATCGATGCGCAGCCGGGGATCGTTTCATTCGTACCCGATCTACTTGAGACGCGGGTTCGTCGTCCGCGGCGCCTTGACGCACGCGGGCCAGGTCGTCGGCGCACGGAACCGGCCATTGCCGGTAGCTGCCGGATTCTGCGCTGCCATGCGAGCTGCCTCGGCGGCGAGATCGACGCGCTCGCGCGTGATCATCGTCGGGTCTTCCGAGGCGAGGTAGGCCAGCATCGCCGTGAGCGTCGCGTTGGACTTGAGGTCGTCGAAGACGATCTTGTCGTACGTGTCGCGGTTGGTGTGCCACGTGTAGTTCCCGTAATCCCAGTTGAGGGCGCCGAGTCCGAAGGCGGGCAGACCATTGCAACCGAAGGAGAAGTCATCGCTTCCGCCGCCTGCCGGGAAGCCAGGTCCGCCGAACTTGACCTGCTCCTGGAACACCGTCGGAACCTTGGACAGCCACTGCTCGATGTGGACAGCGGCATTCGGAAGACCAGCGCCGCCCATACGAACGATGCGACCTGTTCCGTTGTCCTGGTTGAACAGCGCCTGGAGTCCCTTCAGGACTTCAGGATGATCTTCGGTGAAGGCCTTGGAGCCTACTTCGCCCTCCTCCTCGCCGCTCCAGTGCCCGACGAGAATCGTGCGCTTCGGGTGCGGATACACCTGCTTGAGAATCCGCATCGCCTCCAGCATGGTGATGGTGCCGGTGCCGTTGTCGGTTGCGCCGGACGAGCCGTCCCACGAATCGAAGTGCGCGGAGAGCATCACGTACTCGTTCGGCTTCTCCGTTCCCTTGATCTCGGCGATCGTGTTGAACACCGGCTGCTCGCCGAGCAGATCGGCGTCGAGGTTCATCCGAACCTGCGGGTTCTGCTTGTTCTCCGTAAGACGGAAGACGAGGCCGTAGTCTTCGCAGCTCAGCGCGACGGTTGGCGCCTTGGTGTTGTAGGTCTCGAAGACCTCGATCGTCCCCCAGCCGTCCTTCGGGCGCGAGGTGATGAGGCCGGCCACTCCGCCTTCTTCAAGACGCTTGCCGAGCTCACCGCCGCCGAGTGCCAGACTGTAGCCGGTGCCGCGAACGTTACGTCCGCCCCACTCGGCGTTGATCGCCGTACGGAGACTATCCATGCGCGCCCTGGACTCGGGCGTCGCATTGGTTGCCCAGTCCTCGCGGGGACGGCAGGTCGGCTGTGGCGCGGAGACAAGGACGAACTTCCCTCGCGCGTTCGGGAGCCATTTGACGAACTCGGTGCTGTCGGCAAAGCGAGGCAGGATGATCGTGGTCGCCGTGAGGTCCTTCTTGCCGGTGCCGGGGCTGTAGCCCACCATCTGTCCTTCGAGCGAGCGGACGCGTGGTGAGATCAGGTCGATGTGGGAGTAGCCGCGACGCCATCCGCGCCAGGTGCCATACTGCTCGTTGTGGGCTTCGATTCCCCACGACTTGTACGTGCTCAGGAGCCAGTCGTTGCCAGCGCGAAGCTCGTCGCCGCCCTGCAGTCGCGGGCCTACAGAATCGAAGAGCGCCTGGGACAGCTCATAAACGTGAGTGCTGTCCATGCCGAGCGCCCAGATTCGCTTGATGATCGGGTCGTTGGTCGGGAACGATTGTGCGTGCAGTGGGATGTACGGCGCGAGTAGCAGGGCGCCAAAGAACAGTGTCTTACGAAGCATGCTGACCAGAGCTGGAGTGAGCCCGCTCATTCGAGCGGGCGGTCTGTGGGCGCGATGGGCGCGCCCGGATCATTGCCCTACATACGCCGGGCGAACGGATAACGTGGCGCGAGCGGCCTACCGGCGCCAGTAGCACCGGCAGTCATCACCAGATTTGCGGCACGACGTCCTTCGGGCGGACCATGGGATCGCCCGGCTGGCAGTTGAACGCCTTTGCGAAGGCCGGCATGTTCGAAACCGGACCGTTGGTGCGCCATTCCGCGGGTGCGTGCGGGTCGACTGTTACTCTCGTTAGCATCGTCTGGGGCCGAGAGTGCTCGCGCCAGGTCTGCGCGTAGGCAATGAAGAAGCGCTGCTCCGGAGTGTAGCCGTCGATCGTTTCGCGCTTTCCGGTACGGTTGAGCGCGCGTTCCATCGCGTCGTACGCAGTGAGCAGCCCGCCGTAATCAGCGATGTTCTCGCCGAGCGTGAGCTTGCCATTCACGTGCGTCGTATCGACCTGGATGTAGCCGTCGAACTGATCGACGATGCGTTGTGCCTGTTCGTCGAACCGCGACGTGTCGCTCGCAACCCACCAGTCGCGCAGGTTGCCATCGGCGTCGTAGTGGCGACCCTCGTCGTCGAAGCCATGCGTGAGCTCGTGACCGGCCCAGCTTCCGCCAAGCGCGCCGTAGTTGGCGGCCATGTCGCCGCTCGCGTCGAACGTCTGCGGGAGAAGTGCACCCGCAGGGAAGACCATTTCATTCACTGACGGATCGTAGTACGCATTGACCGTCGGCACCGTCATTCCCCACTCGGTCTTGTCGACAGCCTTTCCGGGGCGATTGATGACGCGGTCCCACTCGAACGCGTTCGCATTGAACACGTTGTGCACGAATGCGCCGTCGGAGACGTGCAGCGTGGTATAGTCGCGCCAGTGGTCCGGATATCCGACCTTTTCGTTCATCTTCGCGAGCTTGCCAAGTGCATACTTTCGCGTGGAATCCGACATCCAGGTGAGCGCGAGAAGCCGATCGTGGAACGACGAGCGGATGTCATCGATGACCTGCTTCGCTGCGGCCTTGGCCGCCGGAGGGAACGTTTTGTCGACGTACGCCTGGCCCAGCGCCTCGCCGATCTGGCGATCGGTGGCACGGAGGCAGCGCTTCCAGCGCGGTAGCATCTGCTTCGCGCCGCTGTAGAGCGACGAGTAGGCGAAGCTCTCGTTCGCGAATGGCGAGCTGAGCCATGGCGACGCACTCGAGACGAGATGGTACCTGAGATACGCGCGCCATTCTTCCATCGGCGCGGTCTGTACGAGGGCGCTCGCCTTCTGAATGAATTCCGGCTGCGCGACGTTGACGAACTGCACCGGAACGGTGAGTCCAACCGTACGGAAATAACTCGGCCACCCGATAGCCGGCGCTGTACGCTCGAGGTCCGCGAGCGACGTCTTGTGGTATGTCGCATTCGGATCGCGCATCGCCACGCGCGTCATCGATGCTCTGGCCAGCTCCGTTTCCAGTGTCATCACACGCTGCGCGTCGGTCGCTGCATCAGCTGCTGATTCACCGGCGAGCACCAGCGATCGCTCGACGTGCGCCACGTATTTCTTGCGGAGTGAATCAGATGCGGGATCGGTTTTGGTGTAGTAGTCGCGGTCCGGCATGCCGAGTCCGCCCTGGCCGATCCACGCTATATAGTGGTCAGCGTCTTTCGGATCCGCACCGGGGCCAAACTCGAAGAGAGCTCCGACGCCTGATTTTTGCAGCGCGCCAATCTGTCGTACGAGCTCGGTGCGCGTTTTGATCGCAGAGATGCCATCGAGCTGTGCGCGGATAGGGCTCACGCCCTGTTTCTCGGCGAGTGTCGAGTCCATGCATGTCGCGTAGAAAGTTCCGAGCTTCGCGCGGGTGCTGTTCGCCGGCTCGCTGTGGCGCGAGGCCATCGCCTCGTCGAGAACCGATCGCACCACCAGCTCGTTCGCGTCGGTCATCTCCTTGCCGACACCCGACGTCGAGAATGCAGCAGGAATCGTATCGCGCTTTAGCCACGCGCCGTTTGCGAACGCGAAGAAGTCACGACACGCGTGAGCGGTCGTATCGATGTATGACGGATCGAAGACCTTGAGTACTGGCGGAATCGGTACCGCAGAACCGGCGGTCGTCGTTTGTGCGCGCAGTAAAGGCGCACCGACTCCAGTCGCGATTACGGTAAGCGTGAGCGCGGTTACGGTGCGTGCGCTCGCAAAGTGCGCGGCAACGGCCGAGATGCGTGTGTTTGGCATCGCTGAGTTGTTCGGAGGTCTGAGGAGTAGCTGGATATCGTAACTCCGGGTCAGTCGGGTGACCAGACCGGAGCCATCAGTGAGCGGCGCCGTTACGGGATTCCGCCGAAAAGTCGATGAAACCACGCTTCGGATCGGTGGCCAGGAGGCGGACCCGGACCCTGTCTCCGACGTCCAGATTCTTCTCACCGCGAAGCACCCGTCCTTCCACGGGCGGGTGGATCAGGCGGACGAAGGTGCCATTCGGATTGACGCCTGTTACTATCGCATCGAATTCCTCGCCTACGTGGGACGACATCGATACCGCGGCGGCGGACTTTCGGACCTGACGCTCGACCTTGCGCGCGGCATCCTCGCGCTCGGTGCTGTGCGCGGCAATCGCCACGAGCTCATCCCGCGTGTACGGCGACGGCTTTCCGGCCAGGGCGGCCTTGAGAAGTCGCTGCGTAACGAGGTCGGCGAAGCGGCGGTTGGGTGCGGTCGAGTGGGTGTAGTCATTGGTTGCGAGCCCGAAATGACCGACGTCCGTCTCGCCCGGCTCATGAGCGGCGTACTCACCGGGACCGATCAGCTTGACGACTGCGAGCGACAGATCGGCGAAGTGGTCAGGATCGGCATTACGTTGCGCGGCGAGGAATGCTGACAGCGCCAGGGAATCGGGCTGGTCGGGAAGCGTCGATCCAAGCTTGGCGGCGAGGGCTACAATACGATTCCATCGTTCCGGCGATCGCACAATGCGTCGGATCGTCGGCGAATTGTGCTCATCCAGAAATTGCGCCATCGCCACGTTGGCGGCGATCATGAAATCCTCGATCAGGCGGCTGGCGCGAGTCTTCTGCACGAGCTCGATGTCCACCGAGTTGTCCGGACGCACCACGGACTGCGCTTCGATCGTCTCGAGATCAAGTGCGCCATTGCGCGCGCGAACGGCCCGGAGCGCCTGTGCAACTTTGTCCTGAAGGCGAAGTTGATCCTGAATTACTGCTGTGCCGCTGGCCGGCAGGATCGCGCCGCCGTCGAGCCACGCACCGACGTCGTTGTAAGCGAGCTTGGCGTGATTACGGACGCGCGCCATGTACACGTCGTGCGACACGATGCTCCCATCCGCCGCAACGACGAATTCGATTACCACCGATGCGCGATCGTCGCCCTGACCGAGCGAGGTGAGATCGGTCGACAGCCGCTCCGGGAGCATCGGGTACGTGACGATGCCGGTGTACACAGACGTAGAGTTGGCGCTCGCAAAGCGATCGGTGGCGGAGTCCTTCGGCACAGTCGTATCGACGTCCGCGATAGCGACACGCACGCGCACCGTTCCGTCGGGAAGTTTTTCCGCGATCTCCAGCTGGTCCAGATCTCTGGAGTCATCGTTGTCGATCGAGGACCATGGGAGGTCTCGAAGGTCACACACACCAGCCGCCACCGCGCCGTTCGGTTCGATCGCGGCGGCAACCTCGGCAGTAACCTGAGCGGGGACGTCGGGGATGAAGCCGTTATCCAGCATTGCCTGATGCGCCGCGGCACGTAGGTCGAAGGATTCTGACATGCCGTAACGTGCCTGCCGGAATGAGCCGCCACAAGTCGGTGTGGCGGCCGGCCGCACCAGCTCGGCGCAGATTTGGTATGTTGGAAGCGTCTCCACCAGGATTTCAGATGAAAGTCATACCGGCGTCCGTGCACCGTTCCCTCGACATGGTCTCCGTGATCGGCCTGATCGCGGCTCCTATCCTGCTCGGCATGAGCGGGCCTCCGGCTATCGTGTCGTATGTTCTGGCGGCAATCCACCTGATCGTCACGCTATCGACGAAATTCCCTGATACCGGGCACAAGCCGCTATCGCTCCGATATCATGGGCTGATAGAGCTGGTGGTCGGAATCGTGCTGATAGTCCTGCCATGGATTGTGAAGTGGAGCGGAGTCGCGAGGACTTACTACGTTACGGTCGGCGTGATCCTGTTGATCATCTGGGCGCTGTCGAATTATGGACGCCAGTATGGCGCCGAGCGTGCACAGAAGGCGCGCGAGCGAGCATGACGGGAATGATGCACGCAGTTGTACACGCCAGGCTATCGTCGATAGGTATTGCATCGGCAGCCGTGCTTGGATTTGTGGCGTGCGGCGGCGGGGCGAAAGACGTTACAAAAGACGCATCATCGACTCCACCGGGACAGACCGTTGCGCAACGCGCAACGGACACGACCGCAGCCGCGAAGCCGGCAGATGAAGGACCTCTGATGGAAGGTGATCATTCGATCATCCGACAGGAAGCCGTTGGCCCGCTACACGTCGGCGAGTGGAGACGGCCCGTGATGTCGTTCGTGTACGCGATCAGCGCGCGCGCCGGTCGCGACAGTGAGGATATCATTGTCGTTCGTGGAATGGGAAAGGATACAGTGACGCTCACGTTCCAGAACGATACGCTGCGAAGGGTATTCGTCACGCACACGGGGCCACACACCACCGGCGGCATAGCCGTCGGGATGCCATTCTCGACTGTTGCTGCCGATTCGGGAGCAACAGTCGTCAAGCGCGGCACCGCAAGCGTAGCAACACTCAGCCGCCTGTGTGGCGTCGAGTTCGCGACCGATTCGATTGCGCTGAGTCCCGACAGTACCGCCCGAAAGCCGGCACGAGAGCCGGCAAAAAAGCCGGAAACGATTCAGGCAATATCTGTTGGTTACTGCAAGCGATAACTACACTGACGGCTAGGCCGGTAGCGACGCCAGCGACTTCATGTCGATCACGAATCGATACCGGACGTCACCCTTGACAGTGCGCTCGTACGCGCGCTCGATCTCCTGAATCGGAATCACTTCGACGTCGGACGTGATTCTGTGTTGCGCACAGTAATCAAGCATCTCCTGCGTCTCGCGAATTCCGCCTATGAGCGAGCCTGCCAGCACCCGGCCTTTCATGATGAGTGAGAACGACGCAACCGCGGTTGGCTCTGGCGGTGCACCGACCAGTACCATCACCGCACGGCGCTTGAGAAGGCCGAGGTACATGTTCAGATCGTGCGGCGCCGATACCGTGTCGATTATGAAATCGAAAGTCGCGGCCAGCGGCGCCAGATTCTTCGAGTCCTTGGTCACGACGAAGTCATCGGCGCCGAGCCGGCGCGCATCTTCTTCTTTTGATTTGGACGTGCTCAACACCGTCACGTGCGCGCCCATCGCAGAGGCAAGCTTGACAGCCATGTGACCGAGGCCACCAAGTCCAACCACGCCGACCCTCTGGCCGGGCCCGACGTTGAAGCGACGAAGTGGCGAATACGTCGTGATCCCCGCGCACAAGAGCGGTGCAACTCCTTCAAGCGGAAGATTGTCCGGAATCGTGAGGAGGTAATTCTCGTCGACGACGATTCGGGACGAGTAGCCGCCGTAAGTCGGAGTCTTTCCGTCATGCTCGAAGCTGTTGTACGTCATCACGAGGTGCCGCTCGCAGAATTGCTCCTCGCCATCGCGGCAGCTATCGCATTTCCTGCACGAGTCCACAAAGCACCCGACGCCCGCAAGATCACCGACCGCGAATCGCTTGACCTCTGACCCAGTCTGTACGATGCGGCCGACTATCTCGTGACCTGGAACGACTGGATAGCTCGTGCCGCCCCACTCGTTGCGTGCTGTATGGATGTCGCTATGACAGACGCCACAGTATGCGATGTCGATGACCACATCGTGTGCGCGAGGCTCGCGGCGATCGAATGAGAACGGTTCAAGCGGAAGAGTTGCAGATTTTGCAGCGTAGCCACGAGTTGCGGGCATTGGAATCTCTGGTTTGATCGAATTGGTATCCTGTCGCAAGCTGATCGTTAGGCGGTCGTTTGACAACCCGACCCGCACGATCAACATTACCCTCTCTCGCTACATCCGCGGCTCACATAGGGAAACCACGATGCGCTCTCTCTTCATTCGTACGACGACCATGGTATCCGCGGCAGTATCTGGAGCGGTCCTGGCCGCACTCAGCCCCACCCCGGTCCGCGCCCAACAGACTCCACTCACGCCGGTTCAGGCCCAGGCGCACGACATCTACAAGCAGCTGATCGAGATCAACACTGCGGACAGCGTGGGCTCGGTGACAAGGGCGGTCGACGCGATGGCAGCTCGCTTTCGCGCCGCCGGCTTTCCCGCCGCTGATGTCCAGATCCTGACGCCGGACGGCCATCCGACCAAGGCCAATCTCGTCGTGCGTTATCACGGAACCGGGCACGACAAGAAGCCGCTGCTTCTGTTGGCGCATCTCGACGTCGTTGCAGCACTGCGCTCCGACTGGAGCATGGATCCGTTCGTTCTCACTGAGAAGGACGGCTACTACTACGGGCGTGGCAGCAGTGATGACAAGGCGATGGCGTCGATCTTCGTCGCGAATCTTCTGCGTGACAAGGCGGCAGGATGGAAGCCGGATCGTGACGTGATCCTGGCGCTCACCGCGGACGAGGAAAGCGGCGACGCGAACGGCGTTGAATGGCTGGTCGCGAACCACAAGGATCTGATCGACGCGGCCTATGCGATAAACGAGGGCGGCGGCGGGTCCATTCGCAATGGCAAGCCGTTCTCCAACAGCATTCAGGCGGCCGAGAAAGTCTCGGTCCACTTCACCGTTTCGACGGTCAACAGCGGCGGTCACTCGTCGGTACCGCGTCCAGACAACGCGATCTACGAGCTGGCGCACGCGCTTCTCAAGCTCGAGCACTTCCAGTTTCCGGTCGAATTGAACGAGGTGTCGCGCGCATACCTGAGTCAGACGGGCGCGTCGGACACTTCCGCGGCGGGTGCGGCAATGCGTGCAATAGTCGCGAATACAAACGACAGTGCGGCAGCGGCGACACTCTCGGCGGAGCCCCGCTACAACTCGATGTTGCGCACCACCTGTGTCGCGACCAGGCTCGCCGGTGGGCACGCGTACAATGCACTTCCACAGACCGCCACTGCAAACGTGAATTGCCGCATCGTCCCGACCCAGGATCCGGAAGAGGTCGAGGCGACACTTGCCAGGGTATTCTCCGACACCGGCGTCAAGATCAAGCCACTGTTTCCGCTGCCGAAGGCCAAGGCTGCACCGAGTCCTCTGACGCCGGAGCTGATGAACGCCGTGACGAAGATTACTCACGACATGTTCGGCTCAAATGTGCTCGTGGTACCAGTGATGTCGACTGGCGCGACCGACGGCCGATTCCTCCGTGCGGCGGGAATTCCCACATATGGCGTGAGCGGCATTCTCAGCAACGGCGACTCGCACGCTCACGGGAGAGATGAGCGGATGTGGATCAGGTCGTACTATGATGGTCAGGAGTTTTTGTATCGACTGACGCACGCGCTGGCGGGCGGGAAATAGAACTGGTGGGTGTCTTGTCGTAAGGCGTCATCGCAGCCGCGCGGCCGTTGAGCAGATTGCGCTCTCGTATGTTGCGCGTGAGCGAAGCGGCGCGCTCGAATTCGGATCTTGCTTCGTCGCGACGGTCAAGCTTGGCGAGCAGATCGCCGCGCACCGCGGGTAACAGGTGATAGTTCCGTAGTGACGGCTCAGACATGAGTGTGTCAACTACTTCCAGACCCGCGGCGGGACCGGACGCCATCGATACAGCAACTGCGCGATTGAGCTCGATGACGGGAGATGGAACGAGTTGCACCAGTACTGCGTACAGCGACGCGATGCGGTGCCAGTCCGTCTCTCCGGGCGTTCGTGCGCGCGCATGACACGCTGCGATCGCGGCCTGCAACGTATACGATCCGGGACTGCCGCCGAGTCGCTCGGCGCGCTCGAGTGCGGCGAGGCCGCGATGAATGAGAAGCTGATCCCAGCGCGCGCGATTCTGTTCCAGGAGAAGCACCGGATCGCCGGCCTGATCGACGCGCGCGTGCGCGCGCGAGGCCTGGATCTCCATCAAAGCGACCAATCCGTGAACTTCCGGCTCTTCCGGTGCGAGCTCCGCCAGAACGCGCCCAAGCCTCAGCGCATCCTCGCACAGCGCAGGCCGCATCCAGTCGTCACCGGCGGTCGCCGAGTAACCTTCGTTGAAGACGAGGTAGATGACTTCGAGCACGGATGCCAGCCGCGCGGCGCGCGCATCTCCACGCGGGAGCTCGAACGGCACTCCGGCGTCACGAAGTGTGCGCTTGGCGCGAACAATCCGCTGCGCGATCGTCGGCTCTGCAACGAGGAAGGCCCGGGCTATCTCGTCAGTGGTGAGTCCGCCGAGGAGACGCAGCGTAAGCGAGACGCGCGCTTCGGATGAAAGGACAGGATGACAGGAGATGAAGACGAGACGAAGCAGGTCATCACCGACATCGTCATCGATGGCCGCGTCGAGATCGACAGCGGTAGCATCGCGCTGCGCCTCGATCTCGTGCCCGATGTCCTCCTGCTTCCGCTCGACGACTTTACCATGACGCATGGCGTCGATCGCGCGGCGTTTTGCGGTCGCCATGAGCCATGCGCCAGGGTTGTCGGGAACTCCCGATTCCGGCCACTGCTCGAGCGCGGCGACAAGTGCATCCTGCGCGAGGTCCTCGGCGAGGCCGACGTCGCGCACCATGCGTGCCAGGCCAGCGATGAGCTTCGCGGATTCGATTCTCCAGACCGCGTCGATTGCGCGATGCGTAGCGGATTCCGTCACGCATACAAATCAGTGCATGCGCGACCAGTTGTTCAAGCTGGGAGTTGTCATCCCCGCGTTCGCTGGAATGACGATACCCTTATCCGCGCGCGATCTGTGCCCTCAGCTGGTCTTCCTGCTCTCTCAGCTCCGGTGTGAATTCATCACCGAAATCCTCGGCTTCGGCCACCTGACGGATCTCCACCTCAGCGTCGTCGAACGGCGCTCGCCGAAGCCACGCTATCGCTTCATCCCTCGACTTGACCTGCCATATCCAGAAGCCTGCAACGAGCTCCTTGGTCTCGGTGAACGGCCCGTCGATGATGGTAGTCTTGCCGTTCGCGAACTTCACACGGGCGCCCTTCGCGCTGGAGAGGAGCCCGTCACCTGCCAGCATCACGCCGGCCTTTACAAGCTCTTCATTGTACGCGCCCATGCTTGCCAGCAGGTCACGGTTCGGCATCACGCCAGCTTCGGACTCCTTCGTCGCCTTTACGATAATCATGAATCGCATTGTCCCATCTCCTATTGTTCGTTTGTGTGGAGGAGCCTGCCTCCGTTGTCCGCCCGGCAATATCCGGGCTCTACCTACACGTCGAACGAGGTGTGGGAGAATCGACACGGAGCTCGAACAAGCCGTGGTGGTCATTCGAACGATCGTTCGACAACGGATCTTCCTCTATGAGAGGGGGGCGATCGGAAGGCGCACCCGCGCCTCGCAGCCCTGCCCGTCGATCAGTGCAAGGCTGCCACCATGCGCTTCGGCGATCTGCCGGCTGAGGACGAGCCCTATTCCGGATCCGCCGGGCTTTGTCGTAAAGAACGGGACGAAGAGATTGGCGGTTTCAGGAAGACCGAATCCTTCATCGTGTATCGAGATGTCGATGAACGACTCATCGACGCTCCACGCGACGGTGACCCCGCCGCCGGTCTCGAGCGACGCATCGGCTGCGTTGCGGATGAGGTTGATGAGCATCTGATCCAGCTGATCCGCATCGGCATCTATCATCAGCTCCGGACCGGGCTCGACGTCGATGTGAACGCGGGTTTCCATCTGGACCATGCGGCCAATCCATGCCGAAACGTCGACTGGCGCTCGTGTGGGCGCCGGCATTCGCGCGAGCAGCGTGTACGACGCCATGAAGCGCGCGAGCGCCGCCGATCTGCCACCAATCACTTCCAGTCCGCGATCGAGATCTTCTTCCCAATCGTTCGCGCGCGGCGTTCGTCTGACGTGCTCGCGAAGTGTTGCGGAGAGCGATTGGATGGGCGCGAGTGAATTGTTGATCTCGTGGCCGAGCACGCGCAGCAATCGCTGCCATGCGCTGCGCTCTTCATCGCGCAGCGCGCGGCTCAGATCGGCGAGAACTACGAGCCGATGCGGTCGCCCGCCCTGCCGAAAAGTCGTCCTGCGCAGTTGCCACCGATTCTCACCGGGAACGAACTCTCCCTCGAAGGCACGGTCGGGATCACCGACGAGACAATCGGCGAGTCCGAGTGCAGTCGCCGAGCGACCGATGGCGCGCTCCGATGGAAGGTTGATGAGTCGCTCACCGGCACGGTTGACGAGGCGGAGGATGTCTTCATCGTCGAACGCGAAGACCGCGACGTTGATCTCGCGCATCACTGTCCGCGCAAGGGCCGACGCGTCGAGTGCGGTGAGTCGCTGAGTGTGGAGTATGGCGCCCAGTCTGTTGAACTCGAGCAGTGCGAGCCCAAGTGCGTCGCTGGTGCTCTCACCGCGCGCGCGCACTGAAAAGTCACCTTCGCGCAGCGCGGCGGCGAGATTGGAGACCGTTCGAAGCGGATGGATCACGTAAGCGCGTAACGCGGCAGCGATCGCGAGCGATACGAGCGCGGTCAGCAGGGTGAGTGCAACACGTGCGCCCAGTGAGTAGCCGCTCATCCAGAGCAGTACGAGCGCGAGCAACATGCCAGGTAGCGCGACAGCGATTGCCAGCAACAAGACGCGCCGTTCGAAATGCACGGCGCCGCGTTCAGATCCGATCAGTCTGTCGTCAGAGGCCATGCGCCGACATGCGCCGGTAGAGCGCACTGCGACTGATGCCCAGCGCTTTCGCCGCGTGGCTCACATTCCCATCGAAGCGAGCGAGCGCCTTCTCTATGAGTGTGCGCTCCGCTTCGCTCAGGGTCAGCTCTTCGAGTCGTTGTGCGTTGCCCGAACCGCGCTCGTTCAACGCAAGATCGGACGTGCGCACAAATTCGCCAGTAGCGAGAAGCACTGCACGCTCGATGGTATGTTCCAATTCCCGGATGTTGCCGGGCCAGAGATGATCCATGAGCGCCTGCATCGCCGCCTGGTCGAAGCCGGCTAGCTGTTTGCTGTAACGCACGGACTGCCGTTTCAGAAAGTGCGAGGCAAGCGCTGGGATGTCTTCACGTCGCTCGCGCAGCGGAGGCAGCTTGAGCTCGATGGTATTGAGACGAAACAGCAGGTCTTCACGAAAGCGGCCCGCCGATACTTCCTTGTGCGGATCGACGTTGGTTGCAGACAACACACGCACGTTGACGACTTTCGGGCGCGACGATCCCACGCGCTCTACTTCGCGTGTCTGTAACACGCGCAACAACTTCGACTGGAGATTAAGCGGGACGTTCGCCACCTCATCGAGGAACAACGTCCCGCCGTCGGCAAGCTCGAAGCGCCCAGCGCGATCAGCCCTCGCGTCAGTGAACGATCCCTTGACGTGACCGAACAGCTCGCTCTCGAAGACTCCGTCGGACAGGCCTCCCAAGTTGACAGCGACGAACGCAGAGCGTGTGCGTGGTGATGCGGCGTGCAGCCAACGTGCGACCACTTCCTTGCCGGTCCCGTGCTCGCCCGTGATCAGCACGTTCGCGTCCGACGGAGCAACGCGCTCCATGAGATCGAGGATCGGCCGCATGCGCGGTGACATGGCGATCAATTCAGGCATGCCGGTCCGCTTGAGCGCGCGGTTCTCACGCTCGAGTTGGCGGCCGGCACGCACGGCCCGGCTGAGCTCGAGCTGGGTGTTGATGGTGGTGAGGAGGCGGGTGTTGTCCCATGGCTTTTCGATGTAATCCGATGCACCATGGCGGATCGCGTCCACAGCGCCGTTGACACTCCCCCACGCAGTCATGACGATGATGGGGAGCGAGTCATCGAGCTCTTTTATGTGGGCGAGGACGCTCAGGCCTTCGCGCCCGGATGTCGTATCGCGCGTGTAGTTCAGGTCCATGAGAACCACGTCGAGCGGTTTGGTCTCCACGGCCGCGATTATGCCAGCGACGGAGCGCGCGGTCTCGATGCTGTAGCCGGCGCCCTTGAGCAGAAGGCGCAGGGCCTCGATGATGTCCGGCTGGTCGTCGGCTACGAGGATCGTTGGCATCGGGGATTCGGCGGTGGCGACAGTTCGCTCTCGCAATATACCGTATATGCCTGTTGCGTAAATTTACGCAGCGGACTTTTGCGCAGTCATCGCAACGGCCGTCCCACCGCGCTTTCCAGCACCGCGAATGCCTTGTGATAGCTGTAGATCGCGTTGATGCGATCGGTCTGCGCTTGAGCATACGCCGTTCGCGACGTCGACAGATCGATGAAGGTGGAGAGACCGACCGCGTATTCGTTCTGCACGAAGTCCAGCTCCTGGCGTGCCTTGGCGGCGTTTGCCTCCTGAAGAGCGACGGTCTGCTGCGCAGTCTGGAGCGACAGATACGCGGCTGTGATGTCGGCATTGAGCGCCAGCTCGCTCGACTTGACCTTGTAGCGGGCGTTCTCACGCGCGACCTCCGACTCCTGCAGGCGCTGTTCCCGGGCAAAGCCGTCGAAGATGGGAAGCGAGATCTGCGCCGTTACGCTGCGCGGTGCGGGTGTGAACGAGAAGGGGAACTGCGAATTCTGCGCTCGCAGCTGCGCGGCCTGGGCATCGGTGAACTGGATCGTGCTGCACTGAGCCAGTGTGTTTGGAAGCCCGACGGCCTGCCGTACCTCCTGGGTTGCGATACAGCTCGACCTTGCGTTGGCCGTGCTCGCCTGTGCCTGATTCACGAGAAAGTTTGGATCACGATACTGATACGTGTATCCGCCAATACCGGTACTGAGCGTGAGTGTGGGAGTGTATTCGGTTCGTTCGCGATCCACGGTCAGGTCTGCAACATGCTCGCGCGCTCTCAATGCGACGACGCCCGGATTCTGGCGGTGCGCAAGCGCGAGGATGGTATCCAGTGGCGGCAATGGATCACCCACTTTCAGATTGCTGACGAGTTGAACGTTCTGCGGCTGTGGCACTCCCATCTGCTGGAAAAGTCGCAGCTTGTCGATCTCGTTCTGATTGCGTGCGTTGAGCAGCGCTACCTGCTGCTGGCTGAGCGCCACTTCCGCCCGCCGCACGTCGAGCAGTGTGCCAGTGCCGACCTGCGATCGCGCCTGCGCCAGCTCCAGTTGCGCCCTGGCATTTGCGACGAGTGAGTCCTGCAGCTCCGCCTGAGCCAGGCTCTGAAGCGCGGTCAGGTAATCCTGCTTGACAGTCGCGGTAAGGCTCTCAGATGCGCCGACGATATCGGCATTCACCGCGGCACTGTTCGCACGCTGAACCCGGGGCGTGATGAACGTCGCCGCGTTGATGCTGTAGTTGAGGCCGATGTCGTACTGTGATTGCATGACGTCGCTGCTGGAGCTCAGCGATACGCCGTTGAAGAACTGCTGTCCGCCCTGCTGGTACTGACCCGAGAGCGATGCGCTGAATCGAGGAAGCAGCGCTCCATACGCGGTCCGTAATTCCGCCGATGCATTGCGCCGGTTGTTGCGCGTCGTGAGGAAATCCGGATTGCTCTTGTGGGCCAGAGTAACTGCCTGATCCATCGTCAACGTTGTTGGTGACGCATCGGGGAGCTGGGTGCGACCCGTGGTGGGGATCTGTGCGTGAGCGGCGCATGGCATGACGACGCCGTAAAGGAGCGTCGCGCCAAGTGCGATTACGATGCGTAGGTGAGAGTTGGAGCTATTCATTGCGGAGGGGGAGCCCGATGTCCTGTAACAACGCGCTCATTACGCAACGCCGAACCCACTCTCACGCAGCTCGCGCTGGTCCGTAGCCGCACGCTCACCGCGCTCCTCTTCCACGATTCGTCCGTCGAACAGATGCACCGAGCGATCTGCATGTCGTGCGAAGCGCGGATCGTGCGTCACCATGCAGATCGTGGCGCCGTTGGCGTGCAGTTCGCCGAGCAGGTCCATGATTGCTTCGCCGTTCGCCGAGTCGAGATTTCCCGTCGGCTCATCGGCGAGAAGAATGAGTGGATCTCCCGACACAGCGCGCGCAACCGCGACACGTTGTTGCTGACCACCTGACAGCTGCGCCGGATAGTGATTGGTGCGATGCGACATCCCGACTCGTTCGAGCGCCGCATTCACTCTCTGCCTGCGCTCGTCGGACGGCATTCCGCGATACGTGAGTGGCAGCTCCACGTTCTCGTAAACGGTGAGGTCACCGATCAGGTTGAACGCCTGGAAGATGAAACCGATTCTCTGATTGCGAACGTCCGCGCGCTGGGATCGGCTCAGGGATTCCACGGGCTGGCCACCGAGCAGGTACACGCCATTGGTAGGCGAGTCGAGCAATCCGAGTATCGATAGGAGCGTCGTTTTGCCACCGCCGGATGGACCGGCGATTGCCACATATTCGCCTTCCAGAATATCCAGCTGAATACCGGAGAGCGCGTGCGTCTCGAGCTCGTCGGTGTAGTAGACCTTCGTGACACCGTCGAGCTTGATAAGCGACTGCGTCGATTGTGCGTTCGTAGTCGCGGAAGATGACGTCGAATCTGCGGTGGCCTTGTCTGTCATGGTGCTCTCGGGTCGTGGGTAGTTTTGACTCATTCGCTTCTCAGTGCCAATACCGGATCTATACGCGTAGCGCGGTGAGCCGGTATGAGACTCGCCAGCATCGCAACTGCGGAGAAGATCAGCAACACAATCACGAACGTGTCGGGATCGGTCGTACTGATTCCGAACAACAGGGTCTGCAGCGCGTGGGTCAGCAGCGGTGTTGCGAGCACACCTACGACGAGGCCAAGCCCCACGACGCGCATCGAGTTACGGACTATCAGCCCTCGCACCTGCGCTGGCTGTGCGCCGAGTGCCATGCGGATACCCATCTCACGGGTACGCTGAACAACCTGGTACGACACCACGCCGTATATACCGATCGCCGCGAGCACCAGTGCGACGACAGCAAAGAAGCTGAGCACCGACGTGCTGAACTTGCGGCCGGCAACAGAGTCCGACATGCGCGCGTCCATGGTCAGGAACATCGCAGGGACACCACGTTGCTTGAGGATTGCGTGCATGGCCGGCACGAGCGATTCCGGCGGGACTGTGCTTCGCAATACGAGCGACGCATACCGCGCCTTGAACGGACGCTGGAGCGGATTCACAAAGATGGCCGGCGTCGGCGGCGCGGTAAGGCTCGCTTCGTGGATGTCGCCGACGACTCCGATGATGGTGACCCAACGATTCGCGCCGTAAATCCAATCGTCGTTGGCGAGATTGCGAACTCGCTTTCCGACTGGATTCACACCCGGGAAGAATTCCTTCGCGAACGTCTGATTCACGACCGCTACATCGCCCGTTCCAGCGCGGTCTCGATCATCGAACAGCCGGCCGCTCTTGAGTGGAATCTTGAGTGCCTGAAAATATCCGCTCGTTGCTATGCCGTAATCGGTGTAGTCCTTGAGCTTGCCGACGCCTTCTATCTCGAAGCCGCCGTTCTCGGCCGCGCCGGTGAGCGGAATGTGGTGCGTCATGCCTGCCTGCTGTACGCCGGGTAGCCGGGCCAGCTGCGGCAGGATCTGACTGTAGAACGTTGCGACCGAGTTCGTATCCGGATAGTTCGCTTCCGGTAGCGCGATATCCGCCGTCAGAACGTGGTCGGAGTGAAAGCCGGGATCGATGCTCGCCACCTTGGCGAAGCTGCGCACGAGCAACCCGCAACCGACGAGTAGCAGCAGCGCCATCGCCACCTCTGTCGCGACGAGCAGGCCCCAGATTCTGCCGTGACCGCCGACGTCGCCACGTGTGGCGAGATCATGCGTGATACTGGCGCGCGATGTGCGAAATGCGGGAAACAGACTGGATACGACCGCGGAAAAGATTCCAACCACAAGCGCGAACGCCACTACTCGTCCGTCCAGAGTGAAATCACCGGTTTGCGGTAGAGCACCAGGCGGTGCGAGCAGCTGCATCATCTTCAGCACGAGTGCCGCCAGTGCGAGGCCAGCTGCGGCCCCGAGCATCGCCAGCAACAATCCTTCGGTGGTGAGCTGTCGCAACATCCGCGCACGCTTCGCACCGAGCGCGGAGCGGATTGCTATCTCACCGCGTCGCGCGGCACCGGCGGCCAGCAGCGTGCTCGCGACGTTCGTGCATGCGACGAGCAGCACGAGCGCAGCCGCGCCGAGCAGCAGCAGCAACGGGTTCCGCACGGATCCAACCAGATCATCGTGCAACGTCGTCAGATCGAAGCCATACGCGTCCATCCCGGTGCCGTAGGCGTCCTTGAGGCGCTTGTAGATGAGATTCACGTCGGTCTGCGCCTGCGCGACCGTCACACCATCCTTAAGTCGGGCGACAAGCTGAAGATTGTGAGCGGTTCTTGTCGGCCCCACGTCCAGCGCCTCAGGAACCCACACATCGGTTGCATCGGGGAAGTGAAAGCCGCCAGGCAGCACGCCGACAACCTGATAGCTCGTACCGTCGATTTTGAGAGTGTGGTCACCGAGGTTGGCCGCACTGCCAAGATGGTCGCGCCAGTAATCGAAGCTCACCAGCGCCGTCGCCGGCCCGCCGGGTGATGTTTCCTCACGCGTGAAGGGACGGCCCATCACTGGCCGCACACGCATTACAGGGAAGAAGTCCGTCGATACATTCGCGACATCGGCGAGCACGGGCTCGCTTCCCCCAACCACCGTCGCCGAACCATTTCGGAAAAATGCGAACCCGTTGAAGCTTCGACTCTGGTCTCTTAGATCAGCAAAGTTGGGATTAGCGACGCGCATGTGGCCACCGGACTTCGTACGCTCTGCAAGCGTCACTATCCGATCGGATTCGGGATATGGCAACGGTCTCAGCAGCACGCCGTTGACGACGCTGAACACTGCGGTCGTGGCACCGATGCCGAGTGCGAGCGTGAGCACCGCGAGTAACGTGAATCCCCAATTGTTGCGCAACCTGCGGGCGGCGTAGCGCAGGTCCCGCACGAATGATTCGAGCAAACCATCGTGACCGCTGTTTACCGGATGTGATGTCATTGCAACCTCACCCGACTCTGTGTATCCGAGCCGGACATGTCGGATGTGATGATCCTGTCTCCTGCATTCAGGCCCTGAACGATCTCGACCATGTTGACCGATGCGCGTCCCAACTTCACGTTCACGCGCTGCGCTTCCTTGCCGCCGTTAGTCAGCTTGAAGATTCCCACCGTGCTCTCCGGCTCACCGTACGCCGGACGTCCTACATAGAGAACATTGCGCAAACGATCCAGTTCGATCGTGCCATCGACGCTGAGATCGGGCCGGGCGCCCTTGGGCAGCGCGCCATCGAGCCCGACGTCCACCTCGACAGTTCCATTCACCGCACCCGGATCGATGCGTATGACATGACCGGGAATTATTCCGTTACGCGTATCGATCGAAGCGACCTGCCCGATCTGGATGTCCTTCGCCTGCGTCTCGGGGATGTGGAGCACCGCCTTCAACCGGCCGGGCTGCGCGACTTTCGCGAGATTGGTTCCGGGGAGCACGTACTGACCGGGCTCGAGTGACAATTCAGTCACCTGGCCCGCGGCACCGGCGCGAACCTGCATCGACGCTATGCGACTCTGCTGGAACTGCGCGATGTCGCGCAGCTTGTCGACCTGCGATTTCTGAAGCTCCATCTGCTGCGCAATTGATTGTGACATCACCTCGAGCCGCTGCTGCTCGATTGCCATCCTCGCCTTGAGCTCGACGGCCTTGTCCCGTGCCTTGCTGACATCCATCGGGGCAAGAAGACCCTTCGCAAGAAATCCTTTCTTCTCCAGCTCATCGAACGCGGTTGCGTTTCGCATCGCGTCGTTGTAATCGGACGTCGTCGTTG
Source organism: uncultured Gemmatimonadales bacterium (assembly GCA_963707505.1). GTDB lineage: Bacteria > Gemmatimonadota > Gemmatimonadetes > Gemmatimonadales > Gemmatimonadaceae > Fen-1247. Next base: position 620,728 of record CAVPQB010000006.1, on the reverse strand, counting down.
CGACGACTCCTTCCTGCGCGAGCTTCTGCGTCGACAGGCTGATCCTGAGCGTGACGAGCGCAGCCTCGGCGGCATTCAGCTGCTGTTGCGCGCTCAACGCTTCGAGCTGCACGTCGGGATTGCTCAGCTCGAGCAGCGTCGTCGTGTCGGTGACCGTTGCGCCTGGCCGCACGTCGATGCGATCCACGCGTCCGGCGGTTATCGCCGACACCCAGCGAATCTGCTCCGGCACCAACGAGCCAGGACCGCGCACATCGATCACCATGTCGCCGCGACGCACCGAGTCGATAACGACGGATGACCTATCGACGCCTGGTGCAGCAGGCTTGAGACTCGCGACACCGACGATCACCGCGATTATCGCGAGCAGCCCGAGGCCTCCATATATGTAGCGCCGCCTGTTCGGCGCCCGTTCACGCGGAATGTCCACTTAGATTCTTTGCTCTGTCATATTGTTTGAACAGCCACTAATCCGCTCGAAGTGCTTCGACCGGATCGACGCTCATTGCACGCTGCGCTGGCACGTAGCTCGCGAGCACTGCAATGAGCAGCATGATGATGGAGACTACGATCAACGTCGTTGGATCGGTCGGACTCACGCCGTACAGAACCGAACCGAGCACGCGCGTGATCGCAACCGTCGCCAGAATCCCGATGATTATTCCAACCACGGCAAACTGTACGGACTGTCTTACCACCATCGTACCAACACGTGACGCATGTGCGCCGAGTGCCATGCGAATTCCGATCTCGCCACGACGCCTGCCGACGATGTATGAGATCACGCCGTAGATACCGATCGCGCTCAGGATCAACGCCATCGAAGCTGCGATCGCGAGCAGCGTCATCGTGAACGAGAGCCGGATCATCGACCGCGCCACTATGTCTTCCATCGGTCTGACGTTACCGAGTGGAACATCGGGATCCATGTCCTGGACGATGCGTCGGAGCGATCCGGCCAGTGCAGTTGGTGGAACGCCAGTGGACCGAAGCACGATGGTCATCGTTCTCACCGGCCCTTCCAGGTACGTATTTGCAATAGGGAGCAGCGGATAAAAGACTGCCTCGGCGGGTGGATCGCTCAACGCCGAGCCGTGGATGTCGTCACTGATTCCTACGACGCGATAGAACGGCGGCTTACGTCCACCGAGTTTGATCCCCTTGCCGATCGCGTCCTGACCGGGCCACAGGCGTGCAGCCAGCGCCTTGGTGACGACGACTCCAGCAGTGTGCGCCTGTACGTCGCTCCAGCCTGGCTCCGAGCCACGCAGCTTGATTCCGAGTGCACCGAAATATCCCGGCGAGATCGTCTTGGCACCGATGCAACCGACCGACCGTCCCCTATCCTCACCGGGATTTTCGATCGCCATTCCAGAGCAGCCGCTGAATCCGCCGATCGCGGTACCATCATTGGATGGACCAAGCGGAACCACCTCGCCTGCACCCGCGACATGAACTCCGGGGATCGCGGCGGCGCGTGTCAGCAGATCGTGATAGAAGCCCTCTACCTGCTCCATGGTAGAGTACCGAGCGGCAGGCAGGCTCAACTCAGCAGTCAGTACGTTCGAAGGGTCGAATCCGGGTGAAACACCACGGAGATTTCGAAAGCTCTGCAACATGAGGCCGGCGGCTGCGAGCAGCACCAGCGCGAGGGCGGTTTGCGCGGCAACGAGCATACCGCGCGTGAAGTGTTGCCTCGCAGATGACGTCATGCCGCGTCCGCCTTCACGCAACATCATCGCATCGTCGGCGGACTCCGCGCCCATCAGCGCCAGCGCTCCGAACAGGATCCCGGCGGCTACCGACACGCCCATCGTGAACAGCAAGCTCAGCCATCCAAGATGAACCTCGCTCATTCGGGGCAGATCGGGTGGGGCGAGCGCAACTATCACACGCAATCCGATAGCAGCAAGTCCAAACGCTGCGGCGCCGCCGATCAACGCGAGCAGAATCGTCTCTGTGAAGTAGTGCCGTGCAAGGTCGGCCCGCTTCGCTCCCAGAGCTGTGCGGATCGCGACTTCGCGCTGACGCGATTCTGCACGCACGAGGAATAGATTCGCGACGTTCCCACATGCGATTACCAACACGAGCACTACGGCACCGAGCAGGATCCAGAGGCGCGTCGATACGTCGCCGATGATACGCGCTCGAAGCGGTACGGCAGCGGTAGTAAAGCCCGTGCTCTTCAGGAAGTCATCGCTGTAGGCACTGGGGAACAGAACTGGAAAGCGTTTCGTTATCTGCGCGAGCTCCGCTTGCGCCGAAGCCACCGTCGCACCGGGTGCCAGGCGTGCGACTACGGGGAGATAGTGATGATTCTGAGGTGTCGCATTGGGATCGAGCTCCGCCGGTAGCCACAGATCAACGTTCGGAGAAGTAACGTCGGGGACCGTAGCATCCGGACCCATCACTCCGACTATCTGCATCGGGATCGCATCCACAGTGATCATCGAGCCAACGGCGCGTGGGTCGCTGTTTAGGCGTGTCTTCCAGTAGTTGTAGCTGATCACTGTTACAGGTTGCGCATTCGGCAGATTATCCGCCTGGCTGAGTGCGCGCCCTAGCATCGGACGGAGGCGAAGAACGTCGAAGATGCTCGCACTTGCCAGTGCAGCCGGAACACGCTCCGCCGCACGCTTTCCAGTGATCGTCATCCGCACTGGCATGAGCGCGGCGGCATTTTCGATGGTGTGGGCGTTCTTCTGGAAGTACAAGAAACCAGCCGCTGAAAGCCCCCATCTCGAATTCGGATTGATCCCTGGGGTGGGCGAATCCAGCCACACGAGCCTGTCCGCATGCGCATACGGCAGCGCGTGCAACACAACCCGATCCAGCATTGTGAAGATCGCCGTCGTCGCTCCGATCCCCAACGCGAGCGTGATTACCACGATCAGCGTGAAGCCGGGACTACGCGCGAGCGAGCGGATTGCACGCCCGATCTCATGCTTCAGCGAGTCAGCCAAACCCATTTTGCCCCCGTTGTGGTGCCCACCCTAAGGGAACAAGCGTGCCACACGGTCATCTACGCGTATCTCATTGTGGAGCAATGAGTTAGCCGATTATGACAGCCTTGGATTCAACGGGTCATTGTCCGGAATTGGGATAGTCCGTCCCATTTTCGGACAGTAGGTGATTGCCTACCACACGTGGCCCAACCTACTGCATCAACAACCGCCGCACCGCCGGCACCACAACCAGATGCAACAACCCCTGCGGCTTGTCAGCCGCAGTCAGCGTCGCCTTCGCCGAGTCGGCCCATGGCTGCGATAACGGCATACCACTCTTGCGCGCCTCGAGCGCCGCGAGTCCGATCGCTCCCACATTCGCGAGCGCATCCGCAGCTGGAACCGCTCCCTGCGCCAGCGGTGACCGGTTCGCGGCCTCATGAACGCTCGGCGCGAGCCCGCGCCACTCAGTGAACAATCGCGCAAGTGTATCGTGCGCAGCAACGCTTGTCTTCGGCGACGCAATGATGTCTGCAACCAACTGCTGGATGCGCCACCTGTTCGGTGGATCTGGGCGCGCCGCGTCGACAACCTGAACCAGCGGCGTCATCTGCGTGGTCGGCCCGCCGCGCACGCGCTGGCCCAATGTCACCGGCTCTGCGAAACCGAGCAGATCTGCCAACGGAGCGATGTCAGGACCGTTCATGATGCGTCGCAGGAATCTGTCGGTGTGTGATTCCTGGCCGAGCCCGAGCTGCTCGAGGCGCACGTCCTGAATGGCGAGTCTGCGATACATATCTCCCACATCGGTCACGCTCCTCGGTGACCAGAAACGCTCGGCGATCGCAGCCAACCGCGGCCAGATGCGCGAGTCGATGCTCTCAGGAGCGATGAGCTCGGACCACATGCAGGCCTCACCACCAAGCACACGCGCGACCTGGTCCGGAGTAAGCGTGCTGTCGCCAGCGAGTGGATCGGCGAGATACATCTGCTCCGATGACTTCATCGCGTCGAGATAGTACGGCGCCGAGAGAATTCCACTGAAACCCTGCGAGACCGCCTGACCGAGGTACTGTGTGCCGCGCCATGACTGAACGACGGTAGTGCGCGGCAAGTCGGGATGCAGGATTTCATCCCAACCGATCATGTGCTTGTGATGCCTGGTGAGAATGCGCGACAGACGCTGATTGAAGTACGCCTGCAGCGCAGCGTGATCCGCAAGATGGTGCGCGACCATGAACTTCTGGATGCGCGCACTCTGCTTCCACTGTGTCGAGTTCACTTCATCGCCGCCGATGTGCCAGTACGCATCGGGGAACAGCGTGGACATCTCGCCGATGAAGCCGTCGATGAATCTGTAGACGCTCTCGCGCGTTGGATCGAACACACCGGCGTAGCCTGTCCAGCGACGACCGATCGCGTATGGCCCGGGTCCGCTCGCGTACTGCGGATATCCGACGAACCACGCACTCGAATGTCCCGGCATGTCGAACTCGGGAACCACGCGAATGCCACGATCGCGCGCGTATGCTACGACTTCGCGGATCTGCGCCTGTGTATAGTACAGACTATCCGATCCCACACCTTGCAGCTTGGGATAACGCTTGCTCTCGACACGGATTCCCTGATCGTCGGACAGGTGCCAGTGCAGAACGTTGAGCTTGACGGCCGACATGCCGTCCAGCGTGTGCTCGATCTCGGAGACAGGCTCGAAGTGACGGCTGACGTCGACGAGCAGTCCGCGCCACTTGAAGCGCGGCGTGTCGGTGATGCTGACGTTGGGGATGAAGTAGTGCTGCGCGTCGCCATCGACGAGCTGGAGCACGGTCTCGAGTCCGCGGATCACACCGACGGTCGTTGCTGCATGCAATGTCAACGACCCGTTGCCGGCTGTGAGCGTGTACGATTCATCCTCGTCGATACCCTGCACTCGTTCGCCTGGACTCTGGCAATCGATCATGAGCGTCGCGCCGGTGGAATCATGCGCGACGGTGTGCGACATCGCTATGCCGGTGCGGTACTCGAGGCGCGGTATCATTCGCTCGATAGCGCGCGTCAGTCGCGCATCGTCACCGTGCACGACGGCGACGCGGAATGTCGAATCAATATTTATTGATCCGTCACGAACCGTGACGCTGGCCGGGACCGGCATCAGGTTGAGCGTGGTCGGTGCCTGGGCACGAGCGATGCCGGGTGCGGTGGCGCACATGATGGCGGTGACGACGATGAGATCGAGTCTGGTCATCGTGATATTCTAACGCGCGGTAGGGGTGGCGGAAGACGACGACGTCTGTCGATCCCAGCCTTCGGCGGGATGACGATTTACAACGCGACGACGACATTCAACCAGGCTTCAACCACAGCGTTCAACAATCACGGCGCGCATCCGATTCCGATTGCGCCTGGATGGGCCACGCGCGGATGAATCCGCGCCCCACGCAGGACCACCAATTCGGCGCGCCGATGTGACAGGTATCCGGCGTCGTCACCGGCTGTGCTTGTACATCATGTCCACCAATTCGTCGTACATCTCTGACGCTTCCTCGCCACCTGTCCTGATCGCCACCGTAGCGCAGTGCTTGAGATGGTTGCGCATCAATTCTCGGCCCACAGCTCGCAACGCCTCGTGCGTGGATGAGATCTGCGTCATGATGTCGGCGCAGTAGCGATCTTCCTCGACCATCTTCTGCAGCCCGCGTACCTGGCCTTCGATTCTGCGCAGCCGCAGGAGATTTCTGGCTTTGGTGTCAGAGTCCACGCCGACTGCCTTTCGTTCAGGGGCCGGGGAGGCCGCGGCCTTCAGCGGCTTCCCGGATGTTTTTGTGGATGTTGGCATTGATCAAGTTTTGTTGATGTATTTATTGACCGACTCGTATCATGCGATTCGCACATGCCGCAACCGGAGACTGTTGCTCACCACGCTCACCGAGCTGAACGCCATCGCGGCGCTCGCAAGAATGGGACTGAGCAGAATTCCAAAGCTCGGATAGAGCACTCCGGCAGCTATCGGTATTCCGACCACATTGTAGATGAACGCCCAGAACAGGTTCTGCTTCATCGTCGCAAGTGTACGGCGCGACAAACGAATGGCATCGACGACGCTTCGCAGATCGCCGCGCATCAGCACGACGTCGGCTGCTTCCATCGCGATGTCAGTACCGGTGCCGATGCCGAACGAAATATCGGCCTGGCTCAACGCCGGCGCGTCATTGATTCCGTCGCCAACCATCGCGACGACGTCACCGCCTGACTGCAACCGTTTAATCTCCGCCACCTTTCCATCAGGCAGAACACCTGCGACGACGCGCGATATCCCCGCTGCACGAGCTACTGCGTCGGCCGTGCGTTGATCGTCGCCCGTCAACATCGCCACTTCCAGTCCCATTTGACGGAGCGATGCGATCGCCTCGCGTGATGTTTCACGGACGCGATCTGCAACTGCAATGAGACCAGCCAATCTGCCATCGATAGCGACATAGATCGACGTCTTGCCATCGCCCGACAGTCGCTGGGCTTCCGGACGCAATGACGAAACGTCTATCGCGTACTCGCGCATCAATGTTTCGTTACCGACAATCACGGCTGTGCCGCCTACGGAGCCGAGCGCGCCCTGTCCGGTGACGGACTGGAACGCCTCGGGTGTGGTCCCGCGAATCGTCTTCTCACGCGCATGCCGTACTATCGCTTCCGCAAGCGGGTGCTCCGACTGTGCTTCGATCGACGTCACCAGCCTCAGAAAGTCGGCTTCGTCAATCGCTGCCCCACGGTCATTCGCCGGCCGCAGCACTACATCGGTGACGGATGGACGCCCTTCGGTCACCGTTCCCGTCTTGTCCAGGATGACCGTCGTCACATCCGCGGCGCGCTGCAATGCTTCACCGCCCTTGATGAGAATTCCGAGCGCGGCGCCGCGTCCGCTCGCGACCATTACAGCGGTCGGGACGGCGAGTCCCATCGCACACGGACACGCAATGATCAGCACCGCGACGGATGCCGCGAACGCGCGCACCAGAGGCGCGGGTCCGCCGTGTGCACTCACGACCGCGAACCAGGTGATGAACGTCACGATCGCAAGCGCTATCACAACCGGCACGAAGACTGCGCTGACTCGATCCGCGAGACGCTGTATGGGCGCGCGCGAGCTCTGCGCATCGCGCATCAATCGCACGATCTGCGCAAGGACGCCGTTCTGCCCCAGTGACGTTGCGGCGTAGCGGAAACTGCCGGTGCGGTTGATGGTACCGCCGATCACGCGATCTCCGGCCGTCTTCTCGACCGGCAACGATTCACCGGTGAGCATCGATTCGTCTACCGCGCTGTGGCCGGAGATTATCTGCCCGTCGACGGGGATGCGCTCGCCCGGGCGTACGACTATCGTCTCGCCATGCTGAATCGAATCGACGGGAACGTCCACCTCTTCGCCGCCCCGCAGAACGCGGGCGTTCTTTGGCTGGAGATCGACGAGCGCGCGCAGCGCTCCCGCCGTCTGCCGTTTCGCGCGCGCCTCGAATGCGTTGCCAGTAAGAATCAAGGCAATGATGAAGACGACGGCTTCGTAGTAGACGTCGGGCGCGACACCATGACTGATAAAGAATCCGGGTGTAACCGTTGCAATTGTCGAATAAATGAATGCCGCGCCGGTACCAACCGCGATCAGCGTGTTCATATCCGATGTACGATGACGCAGTCCGTTCCATGCGCCCGTGTAGAAGCGGCGGCCCGCCCATATCATGATCACGAGCGTGACGAGCAGCAGCGTGTACGACAGGACCTGCGGCTCGATCGCGTACGCCCACGGCGCAACCGTCCGCAGCACCGGAGTGAGCGACGTCATCACCCAGCGCATGAACGGATCGGCGACAGGACCATGTACGATCATCGCGTTGGCCTGCATCAACGGCATCGACAGCAGCATCGCAATGACGGCAACGACTCCGCTCACTATCGCCTTGAGACGCAGGTCGCGAAACTCCTCGTCCTGCGCAAGCTCCCGCGCCTCCTGCTCCTCGAACGCTGTCTGATCCGGCGAGGCCAGCTCCGCGCCATATCCCGAGTCGACAATCGCGGCAACGAGCCTGTCGGGCGTGACGACCGCCGGATCATATCGCACATCGGCGCTGTTCATCATGAGATTCACGGACGCGTCGAGAACACCTGGCTCGCTCTCGAGCGCGCGCTGCACGTGCGCCTGACACGCGGCGCAGGTCATGCCCGACACGGGTATTCGGATCGCGGTACGATCGGCGCCGGCGGTGGTACGGTCACGCTGCATCGGCTCAACAGGTGTTGCGCTTGTCATGGCCAGAACTCTCTACACCGCGCCTTTCTACGCCGCGCCTTCGGCGCGAGCGGGATAACCGGCGCGTGTGACAGCCGCCGCTATGTCATCCGCGGATACGGTGGATGGGTCGAAGCCGACGGTGGCCCTTCCGATTTTGACATCGCTATGTTGAACACCGGCGATGCTGTCGACGGCCTTTTTGACACGGGCGACACAGTGATCACAGCTCATTCCCGTGATGTCGAGAACGAGAGAATTATCGTGGCTTGCAGCGGCTACTGCCATGGGAACTCCAGGTTTGACGAGACATACCCTGGACGGGTATCTACCTGAATGTTATATACCCCCTACCCCTATGTCAAGCGTACCGGCGGCTCGATGTCGGAAATTGCGATATCAGGATTCCATGGAACCCCGATACATCGCCCCTACTTCAGCGCCGTAACGATCAGATACGCGTTGAGACCCGCGATCACCGCCGCCAGACCCCATCCGATCCATCTGGTCACCGTCCCGTTCACGAACTCGCCCATCTTGGTACGGTCGCTCGTGAACTGGACCAGTGGAATCACCGCGAAGGAGAGCTGCGCCGAGAGTATCACCTGGCTGAACAGGAGGAGTGCCCCCATTCCACGGTCTCCATACCACGCGACAACGAAGATCGACGGAACGATCGCGAGCATCCGAGAGATCATCCGGCGCAGCCACGCCGGAATGCGAAACTCGGTAAAGCCTTCGAGCACGATCTGGCCCGCGAGCGTTCCGGTGAGTGTGGAATTCTGCCCCGACGCGAGCAGCGCGACCGCGAACAACGGCGTGGCGACCGCGACGCCGAGCAACGGCGACAACAGCTTGTACGCATCCTGAATCTCCCCGACTTCGTGGTGGCCGGTTCTGTAGAATGTCGCCGCCGACACCACGAGAATCGCCGCGTTCACGAAGAGCGCGAGCATCAGCGCGACCGTGGAATCGGTATAGGAATACTTGAGCGCGTCGCGCAGATCGGAGACGCTCCGTCCATGCCGTCGCGTCTGCACGATGGACGAGTGCAGATACAGATTGTGCGGCATCACCGTCGCGCCAAGTATGCCGAGCGCGATGTACAGCATCTTGGGATCGGTCACGATCTGCGACGTCGGTATGAAGCCACGCATCGTCGCAGCCCAGTCTGGTTTCGAGTACGCGATCTCGAATCCGAATATCACCATCATCGTTATGATCAGCGTTACGACAAAGGCTTCGATCAGTCGGAATCCCTTGTTCTGCAGCGCGAGGACTATCAGCACGTCCAGTGCGGTCAGCGCCACTCCCCACACCAGTGGCAGATGAAATAACAAGTTCAGCGCGATCGCGGCCCCAAGCACCTCGGCGATGTCGCACGCTATGATCCCGATCTCGGCGGAGAGCCACAAGCCGATCGATACCGGACGCGGATATGCGTCACGGCACGCCTGCGCCAGATCGCGCTCCGATACAATACCGAGCTTGGCGGAGAGCGCCTGCAGGAAGATCGCTATGAAGTTCGCGATGAGAACTACAGACAGCAGCGAATAGTTGTATAGACTTCCCGCCGCGATGTCGGTGGCCCAGTTGCCGGGATCCATGTATCCGACGGCAATGAGATAACCCGGGCCCGCAAACGCGAGTGCGCGCCGCCAGATGTACTGCTTGCCCGGTACATGGATCGAGCGATTGACTTCGGGAAGGCTCGGTATGACGCTGAGCCGCTTCCATCCGTGCTTCCTTACGCCAGTGTCTTCGGGATCGAGCTCGGGCTCCGTCGAGGTGAGGGTCACGAGCGTGAATCCGCACTCAATTCAGGGTCGACGAATACCTCGCGCGCCGCCTGCGGCGTGATGCGCACGAGCTTACCGCCGATCCGCAGCACGAGCGGTCCCTCGAATGGTTCCTGTCGAACGAACTCGAACGCCGTGCCGGGCACGACGCCGAGTGACTTGAAGTGACGCAACAACTCAGCGTCCTCGTCGCTCACGCGCTGGACCACCAGACGCTCAGGCTCACGCTGCACCGCAAGCGAGCGATTGGAGCTGCGTGCGATGGAGCCTGTGCGCGTCGGAATCGGATCGCCGTGAGGACAGGCAGCCGGATGGCCCAGCAGCTCGTCGATCCTGTCCTCGAACTCCTCGCTGATGTGATGCTCCAGCCGTTCGGCTTCTTCGTGCACGTTGTCCCACGTGAAGCCCATCGCCTGTACGAGATAGAGCTCCAGCAGCCGGTGATGCCGGATGATCTCGAGTGCCATCTTCTCGCCGGCTTCAGTCAGCTCGACCGCCTGATATGGCGCATGCGAGATGAGCCGGAGGTCCGTCAGGCGCCGCATCATCTTGCTCACCGCAGGCGCACTTACGCCCAGGCGGTCAGCCAGGTTCTGCGTTGTGATGGTGCCTTTGATGCTGCCTTTATCGCTGCGTGCCTTGTAGATAGCCTTTATATAGTCTTCGACGGACGGCGAGAGCATTTTTGTGTGTATTGACCCGATTTGATCTTTTAACCTTGGTTAATTCTAGTCTATACCCACGGTTAAGTGTCGTCAAGAGCCAGCGAGCTCGTCATCTTCGCCCCAGGCGAGGGTGACGACATGTGGTACCTGGGTCCCCGTCCTCCCATCCCAGTCCCGTCTGTCCCACTTCCGTTGCTGCCGAAACGCACTCCAACGAGCTTCCCCATAACGGGCGCTCGAGGAGTGCCGAAAAACTCAAACCAGACACGACTCATGATGCAGATCGCATCTCGTCTCAGAACGCGCGTGCTAGGTCGGTTGATCGCATCGGCGACATTTGGCGGCGCACTCGCTCTCTCTGCGTGCGTGACGACACCGCACACGACCGCAGAGCTCGGTACCGATCCTGGTACCGCGTCCCGCGCGATCGATTGGCCATCGTACGGTTACGATCCTGCCGGTACACGATTCTCGCCAGCGGCGCAGATCACTCCCGCGAACGCACATTCCCTCGCGCTTGCCTGGACCTATCGCACGGGCGAAACACGCCCTGAGCTCGCGGCGAAGAATCGCGCGGAGTTCGAGACGACTCCGATCGTGATCGACGGAGTCATGTATCTCAACACGCCGCTCGGCAGGGTGATCGCGCTCGATCCGACGAGCGGCTCTGAGTCATGGGTATTCGACGCGCATGTGGATCGCGCGGTCGATCCCGGTGACTTCGCCAGTCGCGGTGTCACGGCATGGATCGATGCAACAGCCAACCACGATGCTCCATGCGCGATGCGCATTTTCCTGGCGACAGTCGATGCGCGTCTCATAGCGATCGATAGTCACACCGGAAAGGTGTGTGACGATTTCGGCGATCACGGCACTATCGACCTCAAGAAAGGCTTGCGCAATCCGCCGCTCACCGAATGGGGAGAGTACGTCGAGACGTCGCCGCCAGCGATCATCGACGGTCTGGTAGTTGTCGGCTCCAGCATCGGCGACAACGGACGTGCCAACAAACCGAGTGGCGAGGTACGCGCGTTTGATGCCCGTACAGGCGCCATGCGGTGGGCATTCGATCCGGTTCCGCAGGATCCGTCCGATCCGCGCTACAGCAGCTGGGGCGGACCCAATGGACACAACACCGGCGCCGCGAATGTATGGTCGGTGATCGGCGTCGACTCGGCGCGCGATCTCGTCATTCTTCCAACGACGAGTCCCAGTCCCGACTACTACGGTGGCGAGCGGTTGGGTGACAACCGATACGCAAATTCACTGGTCGCGTTGCGCGGATCTACAGGCAAAGTGGTGTGGGAATTTCAGACGGTGCATCACGATCTGTGGGATTACGACAACGCATCACCGCCGGCACTCATCACGATCACCAAGGACGGTCGCAAACGCGACGTCGTCGTCGAGGCAACCAAGACGGGGCAGTTGTTCGTACTCGACCGGGCTACCGGAAAGCCGGTATTCCCGGTGGAAGAACGCCCCGTCCCACGCAGCGACGTTCCGGGCGAGCAGAGCTGGCCGACGCAGCCGTTCAATACAGTCATCGCGCCACTCACGCCTCAGGGCATCGATTCGACGGATATCTGGAGCGATACGCCAGAAGGTCTTGCCGCCTGTCGCGCGATGACGCGCACGTTGCGCAACGACGGCGTGTACACACCGCCAAGTCTGCGCGGAACCATCCAGCGTCCATCCAATGTAGGTGGTGCAGCGTGGGGCGGTGTTGCGTTCGACGCTCGCACCAATACTGTCATCGTGCCGGAGAATCGCGTCCCGTCGATGGTGCAGCTCATCGACTCGAGTCAATACATGCGCGATGGTGTCAGCAGCTCCGACTCGAGACTTGGCTACGAATACACGCATATGCACGGTACTCCGTACGTCATGCGACGCAGACTCCTCGTGGGCCCGGACACTGTGCCCTGCGTCAAGCCGCCGTTCGGCACGCTCATCGCCATCGACATGTCCACCGGAGCGCGACGTTGGGAGGTACCGCTCGGCGCGTGGCCAACTGGCGGTCCGGGACACGAGAAATGGGGGAGTCTCTCGCTCGGCGGGCCGATTGTCACCGCCGGCGGGGTGATATTCCAGGCTGGCACGCTGGACCGCATGGTGCGCGCGTATGACGCGGCGAACGGTACGGAACTCTGGCACGCCCAACTTCCGGCAGGTGCGCGCATGACGCCAATGACCTACGTGAGTGGACGGGATGGCAGGCAGTACGTCGTCATAACGGCCGGCGGCGGCAAGGAATTCGGGGCGGGTGACTACGTGATGGCGTTCGCGCTGCCGGCGGAACATTGATCCCCGCGTAGCTAGGGCCACCGGGCGGTCGCGCAGGAACTCTGCGGAGCGTTACTTTCCCATCGATTGGGACGTTGTAGCGCTCCACGGAGGTTTATGGCAGACGTTGGTAGAGGATCGGCGCTTGACATAACGCTCTGCGCAATCGTGAATTGCGTTGCGTGCTTGCGTGCGGCACCCGTGCGAACGATTCTACAAACATGCGCGACAGCACACGCACGGGCAGCGCTGCTACTGTAGCATCCAAATCTGCGGTAACTCTGTACGATTCTGCGACGTATCCGTCCGGCCCGGAAGGCGCGTCCGCACGCCGTGGTTTCGCGATTCTTGCGGCAACACGCGACAGCCTGCCGAGCTATGTCGGCAATTCACTCCGCTGCTTCAGTTGCCACATCGACGACGGCCGGCGAGCGAACGCGATTCCGTTGACCGGTGCCTATGCACGTTATCCCAACTACACGACGCGCGACGGCCGCGTGATCACGATCCAGGACCGTGTCAACAACTGCATGCGGCGCAGCATGGCGGGAAGAGACATTCCGCTTGGCAGCAGAGATATGAACGACATCGTCACATATCTTGCGCTTGTGTCGCGCGGCGTGGCGGTGGGGACGCACGTGAACGGGGAAGGGTTGCCGAGGATGTCACAGCTTTCCGGCGACACTTCACGTGGCGCATCGATATTTGCTGGGCATTGTGCACGTTGCCACGGCGCCGATGGACAGGGAATCCCACCCGCGACTCCGCTCTGGGGACCACTGTCGTACTCGATCGGTGCGTCGCTGGCGCGAGTCGAGCGTGCCGCATCATTCATCAGACACAATATGCCATTCGATTCCGCTGGCTTATTGAGCGATCAGCAATCGTATGATGTAGCGGCGTTTGTTCTGTCGCATACGAGACGCGATTCACACGGGAAGGCGCTGGACTGGCCGAATGGGGGCGCACCGTGGGACGTCCCGTATGACACACGAGGCCACAAGGCGTTCGATCCGCCGGGACGCCTGTTGCCGGCGGCGTTTTAGAGACCGATAACAGGGATCGTGCTTTCGGGGGGTGACGAGCCTCTGGACAGCGCAGCTACAAACTCCTGACTGGTTTGTGACACGCAGGGATGGTGTGCGCCGAACCACGATGCTAGCGTAATAACCATGGCCTCTGCAGCACTTATCGAACAGTACCGTCCCGCCCTCACGGGCCACTGCTATCGCATGCTCGGCTCCGTTGTCGACGCTGAAGACGCAGTGCAGGAGGCGATGCTTCGCGCCTGGAAAGGGATCGAACGCTTTCAGGAGCAGTCATCGCTCAAGACGTGGCTCTACCGCATCGCCACGAACGTATGCCTCGATACACTTTCGGCGACGAATCGCCAGCGCGCCCGGCCACTCGACCTGTCCGAAGAGGCAGGGGTCGTGAGCGAGGACCTGATACTGAACCAGCGCTCGCGTGAATACTGGGTCGAGCCGATCCCGGATGCCGAAGCGCTGCCGGCCCCGGAGGACTGTTCGCCAGAGGAGCACGCGATTCTGCGCGACAGCATCCGTCTCGCATTCGTTGCCGCGCTGCAATATCTGCCTCCGCGACAACGTGCGGTACTGCTCCTCACCCAGGTTCTCAGCTGGTCCGCGGCTGAAGTGGCCGAGAGTCTGGATATGAGCGTAGCTGCGGTGAACAGTGCGCTGCAGCGTGCGCGCGCCACTCTCGACACGCGAAACCCGGCGGTCGTGCCACGGGCGCTGTCGAGCGAACAGACTCAGCTCGTATCGCGCTACGTGGCTGCTTTCGAGGCCTATGATGTTTCCGCGCTGACCCAACTGCTGCACGAGGAGGCAACACTCTCGATGCCTCCATATGATCTATGGCTTCAGGGCCATGAGTCGATCGCCCGCTGGCTGCTCAGCTTCGGGATCGGGTGCAAGGGCTCCAGACTGGTGCCCGTGGAGGCATGTGGCGGTACACCGGCCTTCGCGCAGTACCGCGATGGCGGCGCGGTGCCGTGGGCGCTGATCCTGCTGGAGCTCGACGATAGTAGGATCACAAGTATGACATCGTACCTCGACGTCGAGACGCTGTTCCCGCGATTCGGCCTACCGATGCAACTGGTCATGTAACAGGCGGTTCGGTCCCGAAAAGAATTTTTGATGGGACCGATGAGTTTCAGGACATGCTGGAGTCTATGGCTGTGAACCTACACACACCGAGGGCACCATGTCCGCAGCCATTCTGAGGTCCGCTCCCATGTCGATTTCCGTTGCCACCTCCACATGGACGCGCTGGACCGGGCGCATCCTGTTCACATTCGCCATTCTCTATCTCGCGTTCGACGCGGTAGTGAAGGTGATCCAACCGGCCTTCGTCATGACTGGCATGACGCAGCTCGGCCTCCGCGCCGACCAGGTCTTCGCGCTCGGCGTCATCTGCATCGTGGCGCTCGTGCTCTATGTAATTCCGCGCACGGCACCATTCGGCGCACTGATCTGGACCGGCTACCTGGGTGGTGCCGTCGAGACGAACTTCCGGCTGCACCAGCCGTTGTTTTCAGCCACACTCACGCCAGTATACCTCGCCATCATCATGTGGGCTGCGCTCTACCTGCGCGATGCACGGGTGCGCGCAGTACTCGCCAGAAATCGCTGAACAAACTCACAACGAACCCCGGGACGACCATGCCTGAAACAACAACCAGCGCGCCAGTCATCACGAACGCACGCGCCGAAGTGGCCAGGCCACGCAAGTTATTCGTCAACATTCCCGTGAGCGATCTGCAGCGCTCGATTCGATTTTTCGAGTCGCTCGGCTTCGCCTTCAATCCGCAGTTCACCGATTCGACGGCAACCTGCATGCTGGTCGGAACAGACGCGTACTTCATGCTGCTGAACCACGATAAATTCGCAAGTTTCAGCAAACGGCCGGCTGGTGACCCACGCAAGGAAACATCGGCATTGTTCACCGTCGCGATGGAAAGCCGCACCGCAGTGGACGACGTTGTGGCAAAGGCCATCGCCGCTGGCGGAACACACGCGGCGGAGCCGCAGGATCATGGCTTCATGTATGGATGGAGCTTCTACGATCTCGACGGATACCACTGGGAAGCATTCTGGATGGATCCGAGCGCGATCGCGAGCTGACGAGTGATTGGGGTCAGGTCTTGCCCGTTGCGGGGCAAGACCTGACCCGCAAGCCGCCTCCGCAACACGCCTACATCGTCAGCCCGGCGTGGACGAAGTAGTACTCCGCTGCGCCAAGCATCACGAGTGCAAGCACTCGCTTGACCCAGACCATCCACATCCCCGACCTGGGCAGTCGCGCGAACGTCGCGCCGAATATTCCGACTACCACCAGCAGCGCGCACATTCCGATCGAGAATACGAACAAATAGATGAAGCCGAGTACCGCGCTCTTCGTTACTGCGACCCATGTGAGGACCGCCGCGAGCACGGGCGCCGAACATGGTGCGGCGACGAGTCCCGATGCGCATCCCATTATGAATGCGCCGCCGAGCGATGTGACAGATTCGGTGCGCCCGCCACCGAGTAGTGCAGATGGGATTCGGATCGGAATCGCGTCGAGCATCCAGAGACCGAACAGAAGCAGCAGATTCCCGGTAATGAGCGCTGCCCACGGGCTCGCGCTCACCGTTCCGAACAGTGTTTGCGTGAGGCCGGCGAGCAATCCGAGCAGCGCGTAAACCAGCGAGAGGCCGAAGACGTACATCAACGTCAAGGCGACGCCGCGGCGAGTACTGCGGCCAACCGACTGACCGCCGACGATCGCCGCAGTGATCGGAATCATTGGATAGATGCACGGCGTCAGGCTGGTGAGGACGCCGGTGAAGAACAGAATCGGAATGGCTGTCGCAGGACTCTGCGACAGCCGCATTCCGATCTGCGACAGATCCACTACGTGCTAGCTACTGAATCTCTGCCGTGGCGCTATTCCGCCTTCGCCTTTGTGATGGCGGCGGTCAGGTCATCGTACGCGTGCTGGTCGAGAGCGCCGAACTTCAAGTTTCGGCTCACGATCTTTCCGTCCTTGCCGATGACGAACACGGTTCTGCTGGCGTACGGGCGGCCGGTCATCAACGAGCCGTAGGTGCTCGCGATCTTGCCGCCATCGTCGGCAACGAGTGTGAACGGGAATTTCGAGTCCTTCGCCCAGCTCACGTGCGACTGGAGACTGTCGAGGGAGATCGGAAGCACGGTCACATCCGATCCAAAGATCTGGGAGTACTCGTCGCGGAACTTGTTGAGCTCGTGCGTGCAGCCACTCGAGCGATCGGCCGGATAGAACGCAAGCACTACCACGTGGCCGCGCAGCGAGCTCAGAGAGACCGGATGCGCACCGGACTGGTCCGCACCCTGCGCCGTGAAGTCCGGCGCCATCATGCCAACTTCTGGCGCAGACGAGGCGTGTGCATCCGGCATTGCCATTCCGCCCATCGATCCCTGAGCCTGCAAACAGAGGGGTGCCGCGATCAACATCGCGATTGCTGGGAACCTCATGATCCTGAACATTGTCATCGACTCGCTGCTGGAGAGTTACGGACGAACTACGGGATGAATTGAAGAACTGATTGCCGAATTGACTACAGAACGCCGCGAATGGCCGCGTCCAGGTCCTGCTTGTCGCCAACGCCCGTGTATGCGACCTTTCCCTTCCTGTCGATGATCACGACGAACGAAGTAGCTGCGACATCGTATGCATCGGTTGCCTTGCCGCTGTCGTCGTAGTACACGGGATACTTGAGCGACCGATCCTTCACGTGCTTTGCGACACGCCTGGGTGACTGATTCACGTTCACGGCGATCGCTGCAAACTGAACCTTGTCGCCGTACTTGCTGTACGTCGCCTTCATCGTCGGCTCGAGACGCTCGCAGAATTCACACCATGTTGCCCAGAACTCGATCAACATGGGCCGGCCGATGGTCGGCGTCACACGGACGGTCCTGCCCGATATGTCAGCGACAGTTACGGCCGGAGCCATCGTCCCGATCGCGATTCCCTCTCCCGACTGCGCCACGACCGGCCGGGCGACAACGAGCAGGGTCGCGGCCAGGGCGGCGTGAAGGATGCCGTGAAATATCCTGCGTGCAGGAGTAGGAAAAGGAAGTTGCGATATCATGATAGGCCCACGGTGCGAAGATACACCACAAGCTATAAATATGGCCTCTGCACCGCGGTATCTGACATAACGCCCGCCGATGACGGCTATCGCGCGGCGAGCGGCTGATACAGATGGTTAAGCGCCAGGTTGGGCGGCCCACGGCGGTCCTCGTAGAGCGCCGCCCGGAGGTCGGTCAGGACAGCCCGAACCGATCCAGCCCGTCTCTATAGCGGCGACTCAGGCGCGTCTGCGAGCCGTCGCGCATCACGACGACGTAATCGCCATGCGACCAGGGCCGGAGCTCCGCGATGCGATCGAGATTCACGATCTCGGAGCGGCTGATGCGCACGAATTTCACAGGATCGAGCCGCCGTTCGAATCGCGTGAGCGTGCCGCGAACGCGGTAGACGTCCGGTCCGACCTTTAGCCGGACGTAATTTCGCACCGACTCGATGCGATCGATCCTGTCCACCGCGATCAACAATACGCGCTCGCCCGACTCGACGAGTATGCGTTCTGCACGCTGCGGACGCGTACTCTCGGTGTCATCGAGCAGCCGGCGCAAACGGTCGCGCTCCTCGCCCACTCGCCTGCTCGCGACATTCTCCTTCGCACGCGCCCACGCTCGCGCAAACCGTTCGGCGTCATACGGCTTGAGCAGATAATCCACGGCGTGCATGTCGAACGCACGCACCGCGTACATGTCGAAAGCGGTGACGAATACCAGATGTGGCAACGCATCGGGCGGCAGTGCATCGACAACACCGAATCCATCCACGCCCGGCATCTGGACGTCCAGGAATACGATATCGGGTGCTTCGGCACGAATCGTCTCGATCGCCGCGACGCCGTCAGCCGCTTCATATATCGCAATGATCTCCGTATCGCCGCTCAGCAATCTCCGCAGCTTCTGTCGAGCGGGACGCTCGTCGTCCACGATCAACACCTTGAGGCCGGTCGCGTCAGTCATGAGTCTGCTTCCGGCGCAACACGGTGAAACGGGATCTGAACCGTGACGCTGAGGCCGCCTGATGGCATGTTGCGCAACGTGAGATGATGATCGTCACCGTAAAGATGGTCCAGGCGACGCTTGGTATTGCCGAGTCCTATCCCCTTCCCGATCGCGGCTTCGGGAGATCCGGCGATTCCGGGACCGTTGTCCTGTACCTCGAGCAGAAGATCGTCGCCTGATTGTCGGGCTCGCAACGTAACGCGTGCCGGAATGGAAGGGCCCGGATTGCCGTGCTTGAGCGCATTTTCGACAAGCGGTTGCAACAACAGCGGCGGCACTGCCGCACAGCGTACGTCATCGGAGATATCGACGTCGACAGTGAGTCTGTCCGCGAATCTCGCACGCATTATCTCGAGATAGAGATCCAACGTCTCCAGCTCCTCGTGCAGAGAGACTTCCGGCCCCGACGTTGGGCGCAGTGTACGACGCAGCAGATCGGCGAGAGAGGCGAGCATGCTATCCGCCGCCGCGAGATCCTCGTACATCACCGACGATACGGTGTTGAGCGCATTGAAAAGAAAATGCGGTTGCAGCTGAGACTCCAGCGTCGCGAGACGCAGGCTGTTCAGCTCTCCTTCCAGTCGCGCAACCTGGACATCGCGATCGCGAGACGCGCCATAGTGATCGACCAGCGTCACGAGCGACACGAACAATGCGTACGCGATCACATCCATGGGGAATTCCATGAAATAGCGCGTCGGCATGATTCCGTAATCGTAGTGACCGAGCCCGAAGATCGTGTATAGAAGTTGGCGCGTGGCTGCGTTCCACGACGTGTGCAGCAGCGAAAAGACAATGAGGACGGCCAGGTGCGACGGTATCGCCATGGCTCCGCGACGCTTCTGAATCCTGCGCACAATGGGAAGCGCGGGACCCATCAGCAGGACAGCCGCACCCCAGGCGCCGGTCATCTCGCTTATGAGAGGATCGTATATCGGCGCGGACACTCCTCGAGTCACGAAGTCGAGGTAGTGATAACCGAACAGCAAGAGGCCGACCGCAGTGGCTACCACCACGACGATCGCTGCCCGCCGCCAGAAGACGCTCATTGCATGAAGCTATGGTTGAAGACGAAATGCGTAAGCTCGACGTATGACTAGTCGATTACGACGTCGATTGTCCATACCCCTGGGACAAGCGGGTCCTGTCCGGGACGGACTGCCTTTCTACTCGTGAATGGCTGTAGACAGGAGACCATGGTGCGGCAATAGCTGCGACAGGTGCATGAATGCGGCGAATGGGACCGTTCGCCGCACGGCTGGTGCACCTCGCCGCAACGGCAGCATCAGGGCATCATTGTACGGATTACGTTAGCGTTGCGTGTATTTCGTCACCACTGAACGGAGCTGACGTATGACAAACCCCGCACACTGCATCACCATGATCGGCGCGGAATACGGTGTGGCGCTAGGTATCGACAGACTGATGGCGGCCGCTGGCTACGACGTTCAGAAAGCCGACGACCTCAGAATTGCGAGCAGCACGTTAGTGAATCGGCCCGGTGCGATCGTCATTGCCTCGTGCACTCCCAGTGCACCGCCGCTTTCGATGATCAGTACCCCGCGCTCGGCGAGCCGCGACACACCGATTCTGATACTCGCTCCCTGGGCGTCCGGGACCGGCTCTTCCGCCCTGGGAGCATCGATGGGGAACAGGTGCACTGTCGAGCCGTTCGCTCCTACGGAATTTTTGGCGCGACTCAAGACGCTGGTGCAGGAATCAACGCCGAGCGACGATGACGCTGCGACCGTACTCGCCTTCGGCGACGTCGAGATCGATGTTCCGGCCTGCGCCGTCAAGAAGAACGGCGTACCCGTTGCGCTCACAACCAAGGAATTCGACCTGCTGATCGCGCTCATGCGGATGCACGGCGCCATCGCCTCGCGCGCAACGCTGCTCAAGGTGGTCTGGGGCTACCACTCGGAAATAGTCACACGTACAGTCGACATTCATATTGCTGAGCTGAGGCGCAAGCTGGAGCCGGTGCCGTCCGAGCCGCGCTATCTGATGACAGTCCGCAAACGTGGCTATCGGTTCGCGGGTCATCAGATCAGCTAAACCCGCGCTGCCGGCCGCTCATCCCGTGATACCAACCATTCGGCGTGCGGGTTCGCCCTTTACGCCGCCGGATGGTATTCTCCATGGCATGATGTCCGACGAGTCGAATTCGGTCACGGCGCCCACGGCGACACTCACCGCGCTGGTAGCGGACGATGAAGCCATCGCGCGCGACGGACTCGGCCACATTCTGGCCGCACTGGATGGGATCGAAGTTCTTCCGGGCGCCAGAAACGGCAGAGAGGCGATCAAAATGATCCGCGCGCACCGGCCGGACGTCGTTTTTCTGGATGTCGAGATGCCGGACGTCAACGGAATCGACGTCGTCCGTACCTTACAGGAAGAAGCGACGCCCGACGAGCTGCCGATCTTCGTCTTCGTCACCGCTTATTCCAGCTACGCGATCGAAGCGTTCAACCTCGCTGCGTCGGATTACCTCGTCAAGCCGTTCACCGATGCGAGAATCGCTCGCTGCATGGATCGGGTGCGACGGTTGCATGCGCGCATACGTGCGGAGCGACTGAGCCAGGCGGTGTTGTCGCTGGCGCGAAATGATTTCGCGGCGCCTGCGCCAGCAGCCACGTCAAGGGCGTACGTGCAGCGGATCCTGATTCCGCATGGAGTGCGTACGATCATCGTGCCCGTGAATACCGTCGAATGGATCGGCGCCGACAACGACTACATCGTCGTCCATTCACAGGGAAAGGCGCATCTCCTGCGCGGCACACTCGGCGCGATCGAACAGGATCTCGATCCGAACAACTTCGCGCGCGCGCACCGATCGATTCTGGTGAACGTCGATCAGATCGCGGAGCTGAGACGCGAACGTGACGGATCAGCCGCGATGGTACTGCGTGACGGAACGCGGCTACCTGTTGGGCGTCGACGCTACGACGAGATCCGGGTTCGTCTCGCGAGTCACGCTGTACCTGGTGTAGGGACCGACCACTAGCTCCGCCTCATCGCCAGGTGCCGCGACGTCGGCGGTACGCCACGGCGCGCAGACGCGGACGCTCACGCCTCCGCGCGGATCATTGGCGATCGTAAGCCGTCCAGCATCACCGTAGAGCCTGTGCAGCCGCTCTTCCGTGTTCTGCAAGCCCACACCGCGGCGCCCGATTCTGCCACCGGGTAGCGACGGTCCGTCATTCCAGACCGTGACGCACACGCTCTGCTCCGACCGTTTTGCGGAGACGACCACGGTGCCACCATTCACACTGCGCGCGATGCCGTGGCGGAGCGCGTTTTCCACCAGAGGCTGCAACAGCAGGGTGGGAACCATCGCGTCCTGCGTCTCGTCCTCGACTTCCCACACCACCTGAAGCCTGTCAGCGAAGCGCACCAGCTCGATCGCCAGATATTGCTCGATCAGCGATATCTCCTCGCGCAGCGGCCGCTCATCGGTGCCACCGCTGTCCAGCACGCTTCGTAGCACGTTGCCGAGCAGCACGGTAACGCGAATCGCTTCGTTGGAATCGCGACGCGCGAGCAACGCGATTGTGTGAAGCGCGTTGAACAGAACGTGCGGATGCAGCTGTGCGCGAAGTGTATGCAGTTCCGCGCGTGCAAGCTGCGCTTCCAACTCGAATGTCCGGCGCTCGCGCTCGCGATCTCGCGTCGCATAATCCAGAGCGAGACACGTCGCATGCGTCGCGGCGTACAGAACCAGCGTCATGACGATCGAGCCGATGAGCACCGACTTGACCAACGCGGGTGTGAGCGCGAGCGGCGACGGTCTGAACTCGATGTTGGACCAGACGTATATCGTGGTGTATATGACGAGCGCGAGAATCAGAAATGCCAGGTGCACGCCGACCGTGCGAAGATCCGGACGCCGCTCGACCGGGAATCTTCGCGCGAGTGCAAACACGACTGGCGTGAGCGGCACCCACACGTACCATCCAGGGCACTGCATCGCGAGCGCTCGCCAGAACGCTATCGGGTGCCCCTGGGCGCCCGCGGCGACGTATGAAGAGTACGATGCGACGAAGGCGGGCAGCGACCAGATCGCAATGATCGTCCACCAGCGGACGCCCCGCATCCCAGTATCAGACACGGCGCCGGAGGCCGGCGTAATGGTTCTCCCCATCGCTCGGGTGCCACTTGACATCATGGAATAATAGCATCTGAATCGCGATACGGTGAACGGCGTATATCCGCATTCGGACGGCGTGTTTGAGCCTGCAAACGGCGAGTCGCAAATTTCGCGTGCATCTGACACGGCAAATGCTCGTGACATCAGTCAACTCGCATCGCGATCATCATCGCAAATTACAACGAAATCCACACAGCAACCGCATCGCGCATCGTGGATCGTTGACCGACAACCACATGCGATTCACCGTGCTACACGTGCGCTCTCTCGCAATGTGGTTGTTACGTACATGTACGCCAGTCAGATATCCATCAGGTAACACTTCATCTTTACAATCGAGGTACCTGAAATGCACCTTGGACACCTGACAGTGGCTACCGTAGTGCTCTCCGCGGGGCTTGTCGCGTGCGGATCGTCAGGCTCGGGCGGAGGTGGAACCATGGGACCGCCGGCGCCGTCTCCGCAATCCGCAACGGTAGCCGCGACACCACAACTGGCCTTCTCGCCCAACGCCGTCACCATCGCGCCCGGCGGCACGGTTACCTTCGCCTTCGGAGCGGTGGGACATGCGGTGAAGTTCGATACCGGAACCAATCCGCCCGGCGACATACCCGGTGTCAATGCGGACACTTCGGTATCACGGACATTCGCCACAGCAGGAACCTTCGCATTCCACTGTACGATCCATCCGCAGATGACTGGCACCATCGTCGTCGCCGCATCGTCCACGACGAACAACCCGGCGCCGCCTCCGGGCTACGGTCCGTAGTTGAACTTGGGATGGAGGATGGGGTTGGTCTTGCAGCCGCTGCACTCGCCGCAGATCAACCCCATCTGACATTCCGCGTCACGGGGACGCGGTCCGGAGTCGAAGGTGGTCGCTCTACTTCGCGTGCTCGCTCACCCAATCGGCGATCGTCCCCAAAACGTCAGCGCCGATAAGCTTGGACGGTAACCGCGGATAACCGCTCGGGTCGCCGGTCGGGTCCACCAGAAATAGATGGTCGAGCTCTGGAAAGACGTGCACTGTTACATCCTTGTCGCCACCGGCCCGGAGCGCTGCCGCGAGCTTCTCCGCCTGATCCGGGCTGATCTGTCGATCGTTGCCACCCTGAAGCACCAGCGCAGGAACGCGCACGTTCTTCGCCGTGGCGATCGGATCGTACGACAGATAGTACTTCACCCACGGTTGATGCGCCGCCGCCGAATCCAGGATCGCGTCCTGGCCCTTCAGTATGGAGTCGCGTCGCGCGGCGCTGAGCGCAGTGTCACGCGTGACAGCGTACTCGAGCTGCGCGTGGCTGATCTCACGGCCGGTCGACGCCGGACCAGCAAGTGTCACGATTCCCGCGAGCGACGGATCGGTTGCAGCGATCATCGGCGCGATCTCGCCACCCTCGCTGTGTCCGATCAGGAAGAGGTGCCTGTCATCTATGTCGGGACGCGACTTGAGATATGCAAGCGCAGCGCGGATGTCATTCGCAAAATCAGCCGTGGTGGCCGAAGCAGCATCGCCGCCAGATGCGCCGAAGCTCCGGTCGTCCATGCGCAGGACCGCAATACCGCGCGCGCTGAGCGTGTCGGCGATCTGGCGAAACGGGCGATAACCATTCACACCGGGGACCGTTTCGTCGCGATCCTCGAGTCCTGAGCCGGTTATCATGACCACCGCGGGAACGCGCGCGTTGCGCCGCTTGGGCATCGTGAGGGTTCCAGCCAGTACGAACGATCCGGGAGTATTCACTCTCACGTCTTCACTCGTGTACGGCGCGTTCGCCGGCGCGGAGTAATCAGGTTTGGCGAGCGCGACACCGCTCGCGGAGTACGGAATCGTGTGGCGTACGATCTCCGAATGCTGTGCGGGAACCGCGCCGCCCAACACCTCTCCGTTCGGTGACGTGTGCAACCGGAGCTCCGCGCCACCCACGTCGACGATCGTGGAATCCGCGCCGAGCCGCGTGACAGTCGCCGATACCGTGCTGCCACCCTCGATGAGAAAGAGAGGGATCGTGACAGGCCCCGCTCCGAGTCGGCGTGCGCGCTGCACGAGCACCTGCAGCAACGCAAACGACGGATTGACCCATGGAATTGCGCCGACCTTGGTGGCGGCGCGTTGTATTCCCGTGCCGACCTGCGCGAATACACTGTCATCGACGATCGCGACTATTGCGTGCGCCGTGGGTGTCGTGCCCGCTTCACCGTACGCCTTGATCTCGAGACGCGACACGAGACTCTGCGAATCGACTTTCACATCCAGCGTGTAACGACTGCTGCCGCGCGCATCCATCGCCGCGGTGATGTCGTTGCCGTCCTGTTGCATCGTCTCGACAGCGATTGTGTCGTTGCCGCTCTTCAACACGAACGTCTCAGCACTCCTTATCGACGCAGATTTGGCGGGCGCAGATTTGGCGGGCGTAGATTTGTCGACGATTTGCCCGGTGCAGATCTTGTGGATTGTGCGAGCGCGCTCGTCCCGGTGCACAGACAGAGTGCGACCAGCGAAACGAAACAATCTCCAGCGATAGCGTGCATGGGACGCGCACGCCGAATGGCCGTGCATGCGCGCGATCCGAGTTCGTCAGTCAAACGAAACTTCCAGGTCATGGGTGAGCATTGAAAATGCTCTGCGGCCCGGGGCTGGGCCAGCGTTATTACGTTGCGCGCGCGGTGGGATCAGGCCGGATTGTCAGGATCGGGCTCCTCACCACGCGTCGCGGCCGGTGGCGGCTTGATCAGCTCGTGCTCCTCACAGGGGTCGCACGGTCCCTTGTCGGCGACATATCCCGCCGGCGGCTCGATCGCCGTCCGCAGCACGAGCGGCGAGCATTCGGCGCTGTCGCACTCCCCCAGCGTGGCGCCGAGGCGCTGAACTCGCTCAGCGATCGCAGCAGCATTCTCGGCATCGGGTGTGGTTAGCAGAATGTGGAAGGTGTCTCTGCCCTCCGACGCGATCAGGTCCGAAGTCCGGAGCTCCTGGCAGAGTCGCCACAACAGGGCGCGCCGCATGCTCTCGGCGCCTCCCTCGGCGGCGACCCGTATCACCCTCACCAGGGTGTTTCTGCGCTTGGCCCGCCGCTCCTCCCAGTTCTGAATTATCCGGAAATAGGGGATATTCGGCAGGCCTGTCGCGGCGTCAGTAAGTGCTCTCCCAAGAAACGTGTCCACCCTTCGATGCCCCCTGATACACTGCCAAATCACCCTGCCCTTGCACGAAACGGGCACATACGGGTGATTCGCTCAAGTCTGGCGGGTAAATTTTCCGAACGCCCGTTCGACTTGGGATTTCGATGTATTTAATGGCTCGGAGAAACCGGTGTGGAGTACTATAGAATAGGTTTAACTGATGATCCTGTGGAGGATGCGGTGAAGACACGACGCTCGACATGGCTATCCGGATTGACGCTGGTCGCTGTCACTGGGCTCGCGGCGTGCAACGCACCGGCCAAGCCGTCTTCCGATCTGAGTCGCGATCTCGACGCAGCGTCGTCGACGTCGTCCTCGCTGACGCTCGCGCCCACGTCCGGAAGCCGCGATGTGGTTTCGGCGGTCGAGCGGGCCCCCGATGCGCCACGCGCACCAGCGCCAGCCCAGAAACAGGTTGCCGAGCACAGAGCGCCGCCGCCTGCAGTTGTCCAGCCGGTCGCAGCTGCGCCGCAGCCTGTGACGCCACCGCAAGCAGTAGCGGCCGCACCAACTGCGGTGACACCAACGCCTGCAACCGGAGAGGCGACGCGTCGCCCAACACCGGTGCAACAGGCGCCACGCGGTGGATACAAGACAGAAGCCGAAGTCTTCCGCGACGCACCGTTCCCGATCCAACCGTAAGGGGGATGGCGCGGGACGTATAGTCTCGTCGTCCCGCACCCGAACGGCGCCCCGCACGCATCTCCCGATATTTCTCTCCGCGCCGTATGCTTGGAGGCGCCTTGTAGCGTAAATCCAAGGAGAGAGCACGATGTCGGGCTTCCGTTCGCTGGTGATCACCGTTGGCCTCACGGTGATATCCGTTTCACCTCTGGCCGCCCAGACTGCGGCAACGGCACAGAATCCACTTCTCACGGCGAGCACGCTTCCATTCGAGGCGCCGCCGTTCGACAGGATAAAGGATTCTGATTTTCAGCCGGCGATCGAGGAAGGAATGCGGCAGAGTCTCGCCGACGTCACGAAGATTGCCGACCAGAGCGCGGCGCCGACATTCGACAACACCATTGTTGCGCTGGAGCGATCGGGCCAGTTGCTGAGTCGCGTACAGCGAGTGTTCGGCGGTCTCACTCAATCGAACACGAATCCGACGCTGCAGCGCGTGCGACGTGAGGAAGCACCCAAGCTCGCCGCACATAGCGACGCGATCAACCTGAACCCCAAGCTCTTCGCGCGCGTCAAAGCGATTTACGATCATCGCAAGAGCGGTGGGCTGAACGCCGAGCAGCAGTATCTCGTTGAACGGTATTACATAAGATTCGTGCGCGCCGGCGCAAATCTGCCGGAAGCGGACAAGGTCAGGCTCCGCGCTCTCAATCAGGAAGAATCGAAGCTGCGCAACGAGTTCTCGAGCAAACTGCTCGCAGCGACCAAGGCTGGCGCTCTGGTGCTCGATGACACCGTCAAACTGGCTGGCCTGAGTCCGGCCGATCTCGCCGCGGCAGCACAGGCGGCGAGTGAACGCGGACTGCGCGGGAAGTGGGTTCTGCCGTTGCAGAACACCACGCAGCAGCCGGCGCAGGCATCGCTCACCAACCGGGGCGTGCGCGAACAACTATTCAACGCATCGATACTGCGCGCCGAGCACAGTGACTCCAACGACACGCGCACAACCATCGCGCGCATCGCACAGATCCGCGCGGAGCGTGCCAGGTTGCTTGGCTATCCCGACTACGCTGCGTACGTGCTCGACAATCAGATGGCGAAGACTCCTGCCGCAGCTCTCAAGCTGTTGACGGATCTCGTACCCGCGGCAACGGCCAAGGCGCGCGGCGAGGCTCGGGACATGCAGAAGCTGATCGATCAGGAGAATGGCGGATTCAAGCTCGCGCCGTGGGACTGGCAGTATTACTCCGAGCAGGTACGCAAGAAATCATACGATCTGGACGAAACGCAGCTCAAGCCATACTTCGAGTTGAACCGTGTATTGAAGGATGGAGTGTTCTTCGCGGCGAACAAGCTGTACGGAATTACGTTCACCGAGCGAAAGGATATACCGGTATATCAGTCCGACGTGCGCGTGTTCGAGGTGCGGGATGCCAACGGCAAGCCGCTGGCGCTCTTCTATTACGATCCCTTCAAGCGTGACAACAAGGCTGGTGGCGCATGGACATCCAGCTTCGTGGGCCAGTCAGGGCTGCTCGGCGCCAAGCCCGTCGTGTACAACGTGGAGAACTTCACCAAGCCCGCGCCGGGCCAGCCAGCGCTGCTTACCTTCGGCGAAGTGACGACGATGTTCCACGAGTTCGGCCACGCACTGCACGGGATGTTCTCGAACGTTGAATACCCAACGCTTGCAGGAACCAGCGTGCCGCGCGACTTCGTCGAGTTTCCATCTCAGTTCAACGAGCACTGGGCGCTCGAGCCGACAGTGTTCGCGAACTACGCCAAACATTACCAGACCGGCGCGCCGATGCCGCAAGCGCTGGTACAGAAGATCCGGCGCGCAAGCACCTTCAATCAGGGCTTTGCCACCACGGAATATCTCGCTGCATCGCTGCTCGATCTCGCGTGGCATACGCTTCCACCGGACGCACCACTGCAGAACGTCGACTCGTTCGAGACAGCATCGCTCGAGCGCTTCAAGGTCGACATGCCGGAGGTTCCGCCGCGCTACCGCTCGACGTACTTCTCGCACATATGGGACAACGGCTACGCGGCGGGATACTACGCGTACCTGTGGAGCGAGGTGCTGGATGATGACGCGTACGCATGGTTCACGGAGCACGGCGGTATGACGCGCGCGAACGGGCAGAAATTTCGCGACATGATACTGTCGCGAGGAAACACCGAAGATGTCGGCGCGATGTATCGCGCATTCCGAGGAAGAGATCCGCGGATCGAGCCGTTATTGCAGCAGAGAGGGTTGAGCGAGAAGCCATCTGTGAAATGAGGCTCACGATGAGGCTCACGATGAGGCTCACGTAAGCCCGCTGACAGGTTGGTACTGTAAGATTTCACCCCAAATGCAGCCCACATGCGGGAGCATGGCTTCCACCTGATGGCAGCCACGCTGCCGCGCCTATTCGAGAATCGTAAATGAAATTACGTACCATGGGTAAGCTCGCCTTGGTCGCGACGCTTGCGGCTCCGCTCGCGCTTGCCGCGCAGAACGGCCAGTACCATATCACCAACCACTTCAAGCTCGGTGGCGATGGAAGCTGGGACTACCTCGCCTTCGACACTGTCGGGAACCGCATCTTCATCGCACGCGAAAATCGCGTAATGGTGGTAGATCCGTCCAACGGAAAGCTCATCGGCGAGATCAAGGGACTCAACCGTGCGCACGGTGTCGCCTTCGCATACCGTGCAGGACATGGATTCGTAACGTCAGGCGAAGACAGCACCGTGTACATGTTCGATCTCAAGACGCTTCGCGTGCTCGGCAAGACGGTTGCTGCCGTGGACGATGATGCAATTCTGTACGATGATGCATCGAACAGGATCTTCACGATGAATGGTGATGCTGGCTCGTCGTCGGTGATCGACCCGGTGAGTGGCAAGCTCATCGCCAACATTCCACTGGGCGGCAAGCCGGAGTTCGGCGTCAGTGCCGGCAACGGCAAGGTGTACGCCAACATCGAGGACAAGAGTCAGGTTGTCGAGATCGACACGCGCACCATGAAGGTGGTACGTCGCTGGCCGCTGGCGCCGTGCGAGTCACCGAGTGGATTGGCGATCGATCGCACGCATTTGCGGTTGTTCAGCGGATGCCATAGCAAGGTGATGGCGATCTCCGACATCAAGCGCGGCGCAGTCGTTGGTACAGTTCCGATCGGATCTGGCGTGGATGCAAACAAGTTCGATCCGGGTACCGGTCTCGCTTTCAGCTCCAACGGTGATGGCACGATCACAGTGGCGCATGAGACGAAGCCTGGCACGTTTGCCGTATTGCAGACTATCAAGACGATGCCAGCGGCGCGCACGATGACGGTCGATCCCAAGACTCACAAGCTGTACACAGTGTCCGCAGAGTTCGGTCCTGCACCGGCACAGGCAGCTGGCGCACCGCGCCGGCGTCCGCCCGTATTGCCGGGATCGTTCGTACTGATCGAGATGAGCCGGTAGGAATCCCAGTGGGAGCCCGGTCGAGCATTCGACGATCGGGCTCCTGCTGTAACTACCCCGACAGGTTGCATCCATATCGTTAATCGATCGGCGTGAAGCGCGCGCCGCGCTCAACCATCATATGGAGATGACCATGAAGTTTGCACCAATCGCGGCAGCCGCCGCTACTCTGATTGCCGCCCCACTATTCGCGCAGGGGACGGCACCGAAGACCGACGTACCACCCGCACTGGCGAAGCAGGCCAAGATCTCGCTCGACTCTGCGCGCGCCATCGCGATGAAGCGCCTGCCGAAAGCGTCGATTCAGTCGCAGGAGTTGGAACAGGAAAAGGGACGCCTGATCTACTCGTTCGACATGAAGACGGCGGGCAAGACTGGCATCGACGAAGTGAACGTCAACGCCAGGACCGGCGCGATAGTGGAAGTTGGCCACGAGACGCCGAAGGCCGAGCAGAATGAGGCGAAGAGCGAGAAGAAGAAGCCGTAGGGAGGATTGCGCGTCGTGCGACGGGACCAATCTGGTCCCGTCGCACGAGATTATTCAGTGAGAGACACAGGGAGCGGGACATGCCATCTTGCTCCTTGCGCCCAATCCCAACGGGCGCGACATTCGAGTATCGTCGACCCCCTCTCGCTTAGGAGCTTCGCCATGTTCATTCGCCCTGCGATCGTGTTGGCGTTCCTTGTTGCGCCTCCCCTGCTCGCTCAGGCCCCTGCCCCTGGCTCGTCGCCACGCTCCCCGGATTCTGAAGTGCGTGACCAGTGGGCCACCGTCAGCAAGTACCTCGCTCGCTCGGCGTCCGCGGTACCGGAGGCCTCCTACGCGTACAAGCCGGTCGCGACCGTTCGAAGCTTCGGTCAGCTCGTCGCGCACGTCGCAGGCTCTCAGATGATGTTCTGCGCCGCGGCGCTCGGTGAAAAGGTGCCAGCCGAAGATGACTTCGAGAAGCGGACCATGTCCAAGGCAGAGCTTGTGAAAGCACTGGATGAGTCAAATACGTACTGCGCGCGCGCGTATGCGGTGCCGTCCTCGAATCTTGGCGGAGCCGTGGAAATGTTCGGACAACATTTCACGCAGGGCGGTGTGCTCCTGATAAACGCGACGCACGACAACGAGCATTACGGAAACATGGTTACCTACATGCGCATGCTCGGACTCGTCCCGCCGTCGAGCCAACCAGCGCAATAACGAAACACTGGGCGGCATCTGCGGCTGGAGCCGCGGATGCCGCCCAGTGTTTCCCTCTCGATCACGGAACTCGTTCGTTGGCAGCGGGGAATGGCGGCGGCGGATAGGGACCGATCAGATCGACGGTGTAAACGCTCGCCCAGAAGTCGGGCGGTCCTTCGCTCTCCGGAACCTTGTTGCTGACCGGCTTGACTGCGCGCTTGAGATATGCGGCGATCGCCTGCAGCTCCCTGTCGGACATGTAGCGCCACCCTGGCCATGGCATCGGTGGAGCGAGATAGTGCGGATGCTGAGGAAAGTTGCCGACGCCTGGAGTACCCGATGTGATGTCGATGTCAGGCGTGTCTTCAGGACGAAGGCCATAACGCAAGGCGTTGAATATCTGCCGTTCGGTGAACCGCCCGAGGCCTGTTGCGTTGTCCGGTGTGAGATTGCGCGGACGCGTGCGCCAGCACGGCTTCGCGTCCAGCTTGAGCGCGCAGGGCCCGATCAGAAATTCCTGGTCGGGACGCGTCATGCCGGCGAGCCACTCCTTTGAAGCCGGGCTGACACCGCCGTGACACCCCGAGCAGTCGTGATTCAATACGAGAGATCTTCCCAGTTGAATCTCGTCGTCGGGAGAGGGCGTGAGGTGGCTCGACTTCAAGGCGACGCGACCGACTCCGTCCGGGCTCTGGTGCACCCATCCCACTATTGCGACGGCAGATATTAATGAACTGAAAGCAAGCAGTCGCGTAAGGAAGGTTCGCGTCACTTTGACCTCCTTGTAGGGGTTATCGCACTTGCAGAACCGCCATCATGCCGTGATCCTCGTGCGCGAGGATGTGACAGTGAAACATCCACTTCCCAGGAAAGTCGGCGTAGCGGACAATGAATCGCACGGCTTCGTGTTTGGGGATGTTGACGACGTCCTTCCAGCTGCGGAACGGCTCCGGCACACCGTTCCGGTCGATCACCTGAAACTGAAATCCGTGAAGGTGAAATGGATGATCCATACCAACGACGTTCTCTACATCCCATATCTCAGTAGCGCCAACCGATGCCTGCATGTCAACGCGTGACATGTCCATCGTGTGTCCGTTGATCATCCCCTGGCTCAGCACAACAGTACGCGTAACGGTAGCTGTGGCCGTATCGAGTGCTGGAACGATTCGAAACGTTTTAGGCAGTGTGACACGAACCGGCACAACGCCATCGCTGTAGTGCAGGTCGAGCACGACACGCGACGTATTCCAGTCCGTCGGCCTGGTCTGCGGCATGTAGCGATCATAGGGCAGATCCATGAGCTCCGCGTTGCTCCCGGGTTTCCCCGTTCCACGAACGAGCAGCTCCACTCGCTCGGAGTTTGCAACCACGATCTCCTTCCTCTCCACCGCATGTTCGAACAGACCGTCATCACTCCCGACGTGAAGCAGCACCTGACCAGGGATGGCGAGCTGGTACACGCGCGCAGCCGATGCATTGACCACGCGCCATCGTTGCACCTCACCGTTTCGGATCACAATGGAAGGCCGGATCTGGCCGTTGACGAACAGCACGTTTCCTTCGCGCCCGTTCTCCATGTCAACGTCTGCCTGGGTGGAGTTCGAATCGGCGAACTCGATCGATCCGTCGGGTCGGAAGCGGTTATCCGACAGTATGAGCAACTTTTCCGGAAGCGTAGCTATTGGATCATCAGCTGCGCGCACTATGAATGCGCCGAACAATCCCATTGCAGCCTGGTACTCACTTCGCCCATCGGGATGTGGGTGATACCAGTACGTTCCGGCGGTCCCCCGCGGGATGTTGAAGATGTAATCGTAGTGTCCACCCGGCGGCACGGGATCGAACGGACTGCCATCCATGTTCGCAGGCAGATGCACACCGTGCCAGTGTACGGTCGTCGCTTCCGGAAGATCGTTGCGAAAGTGGATGATGACTCGGTCGCCTTCGCGCGCTTCCAGCGTTGGACCAGGAATGGATCCATTATACGCATACACATCGGTCAGACGGCCCGGCAGGACAGAGATTCGGGCGGGCGCTGCAACGATGTTTACCTCGACCGTGTGCGCCTTGGAGGAGATGTTGCGCAACACCGGCGGGTTCTTCAGCGTGTCTGGCGTCGGTAGAGAGCCAACCTGTTGAACCACCACGGCTTGCGCATGCAGCGCGGCCACTGGTACTATGGGCATCGCAAGCGATGCCGCGATCAGACTCTGAGCAACGGAGCAGAAGTTCGCGAGACGCCCAGCAGAAGGACCCAACGATGCCTCGTTGTGCATGGAGAGCGACAGATTGCGCAGGTGCGAACGTCCTTACTGTGAGCAGAAGATACGGGGGTTCCGCGCAACCGCAAGAAGAACTTTCCGCGGCCCTGCGCGGCCGCGAGCTTCCGGACCCGTAGCCGTTTCCGCAACCGCCCGGCGTGGCGGGGATCGTACTGCATCTGCATCAGTGAACGCGTAATTCACATCAGCAACATTACGACTACCGGCGCGCAAGCCAACGCAGTAGGCTCAAGTACCAACTTCACTCACAACCCACGCATCGTGACTGACCACTTTCCCATCACACCCAGCGGCTCACCCAAGCCGCTTGGCCCCTACTCCCCCGCGATGGGATTCGAGCGACTGGTGTTCGTCTCGGGACAGGGCGCGCTCGATCCGGCAACGAATCACATGGCGGGCGCAGATGTCGAGAGTCAGACGGAGCAGTGCCTCAGGAACCTGCAGACCATACTCGAGGCGGCGGGATCAAGCTTGCAGCATGTGCTGCGCTGCGGCGTGTTTCTCATCGACATGAATGAATTCAGCCGGATGAACGCTGTGTATGGTCGCGTGTTCGGCGATCACCGCCCCGCTCGCACAACTGTACAGGCGGCGGCCCTGCCGGGCGACGGACTGCGAGTAGAGATCGACTGCATCGCGTATATACCATAAGCATTCGGGGGGTCAGGTCTTGCGCCGTGCGCCGCTCCCGGCCATTGCAGTGTTTCGCTAAACCGCGCGCGCGTTTGACCGCGCACGGCGCAAGACCTGACCCCCGAACACTCAAGGAGATCACCCAGTGATGTTTCCGCTCGCAGCCATGTTGCTCGTCCTCCAGACCGTGGTCAGTACCGGCTCGCCGACCAGCGGCGTACAGGACGCGGCGTATGGGCCGGACGGCCGGCTCGCACTGGCTATCGACGGTGACATCTGGGTGCAGCGCTCTCCGCGTGACACCACGAGCTGGATCCAGATCACTTCGGGAGCGGCATGGGATCGCGATCCCGCGTGGAGCGCGGACGGCAACTCCCTGATATTCGCATCCAATCGTGATGGCGGCTCCCGACTCTACAGGGTGCGGCTCGGCGCCGCAGGAAACGGGGCAGCGAGTGCTCCGCAGCGCGTGACCGATTCCGACACCTGGGAGAGCAGCCCCGCACTCGCGGCGGACGGCACGCTGGCCTTTGTCCGCGGCAGTGGCCCCACAGCGCGAATCTACCTTCGCTCGCCAGATGGACACGAGCGACGCCTCACCAAGTCGAAGACAGGCGCCGAGGGCTGGCCAGCGTTCGCGCCGGACGGCAAGCAGCTCGCGTTCGTGGCGATCACGGAGAAAGGCCGAACACTTCGCATTTCCCTGCTGCATGGCGATTCCACCTACACTGTCGTGAGCAACCGCGACGTCGAGCATCCAGCATGGTCACCGGACGGACGCAGACTCGCATTCGGCACGAGGAGCGGGCCGGCCGGTGTCTGGGTCACCACGCCGGAAAATGATTACGTGAATCTCGTCAGCGCGCGACGCGCTGCGCCATCGTGGTCGCCCAACGGAAGCACTCTCGCCCTCGTCGAGCTCCCACCACCACCGCCTGGCTACAACGGCGATCCCGACCGTCTGGGTGATCGCGCGGCTGGCTCGGTGCCGAAGGACGCGGGTGCGCTGTGGTACGTGTCTGCACCGCCCGCGCCCGACAGTGGAAACTCCGCCAAGCTGACGATCGCGGTGGATCGTCGCGATCGCAATGCTGCCCAATTCGATGCGGCGTGGCAGCGCACGGCACGATTGTATTACTCGACTCCGGATGCGGCATCGCGTCACGCGCAGTGGGAGACACTCCGCGATACTTTTCGTCCGCACGCGCTCGCGGCGAAGTCCGACGATGATCTCGCGAAGGTCGTGCACGAGATGTTGTTGCGCCGTCCGCCGCTGCGCGAACCAGCCACCGGACACGCTGCTGTCTCGAGCGCCAATCCGGTTGCCACGGAGGCTGGTCTCGAGATCCTGCGAAAGGGTGGAAATGTTGTCGACGCCGCCGTAGCGGTGTCGTTTGCACTCGGCGTCGTAGAGCCCGATGCGAGCGGGATCGGCGGATACGGCGAGATGCTCATCCGGCTCGACTCGATGCCGCGCCCGGTCGTCATCGAGTTCATGACGCGGCTGCCGCAGGACGTCCTCACCAACGAGCACGCGATACTCTCCGATGGCGGATATCCCGATGATGGCCCGGTGCTCCCGAATGTACCGGGCACGATCGCGGGGATGCACAAGGCGTGGAAGGAATACGGAAGTCACAAGGTGACCTGGGCCGATCTCGTCGCGCCCGCGATTCGTGCCGCTACGAACGGATACGTCGTGAGCGATGGTCTTGCCACCACGCTCGCGACGGAGCGAGAGCACTTCCTCAAGTACGAGGGAAGCCGCAAGCTTTTCTTCCGTAATGGCGAGCCACTCCACGCCGGCGATACGCTCCGCAATCCCGATCTCGCATGGTCACTCAAGCAGATTGCCGACAGCGGCGCCAATGCAGTGTACCGCGGGGCCGTCGGCCAGCGGATGGTTGCCGATCTGCGCGGACACGGAAATGCGATGCGCATGAGTGATCTCATGCGCTATTATGCAGCCGAGCGCGAGCCGGTTGCGGGGAGTTACCGCGGCTTTACTGTTTACTCGAGCGCGCCTCCAGTTTCGGGCGGCGCGACACTCGTTGCGCAACTCAACATGCTCGAGCGTTTGCCGCGGCTCCCGTCATATACTGAAGATGCGGCCACCGTGCACGCGATGATCGAAGCGTGGAAGCTCGTTCCATCGGCGCGCAACCGCATCGCAGATCCCGGCCTCTGGCCGGTCAACATCAGCGCGTTCACGAGCAAGGACAGTGCGCGTGCACGATGGAATTGCTTCGATGCGCAGCGCGCGCTCACGAGCAACGAGCTGAGCGGTGACACGCCGAAGTGCGCAAAGGCACGCACTGGTGCGGCTGCGAGTGATAGTTCAGGCAGTGCAGCGAGCGACAGTGGCGGTAAGCAAAGTGGAGCGGATGTGGGTAGCACGGTTGCAGCGGAATGTGGCGGCACGGACGCCGAAGATGGCGAGCGAGACTGTCACCGCACAGGCACCACCGCATTCACGGTCGGTGATGCAGATGGCAATGTCGTTGCTGTGACGCAGACGCTCGGCACCTGGGGCGGGAACTTCTACGTGTCACCGGGACTCGGCTTCCTCTACAACGACAAGGTCACGTCGTACGGCAGCGACAGCGCCGCGTTCGGAGGTCGCGCACCGTATGCTCGCAACGGCAGCACGCTTGCGCCTACGATCGTCTTCAAGGGATCCGGCGCTAAGCTTCGTCCGGTGCTTGCGGCTGGCGCCGCAGGCAACTCGTGGATCACGTCCGCTGTATACAGCATCGTCGAGGGAGTGCTGGATCAGAAGCTTGACGTTCAACGCGCCATCGAGCTTCCCCGTTTCCTTCTTTCGCGCGAGCGCGTTGGCAATCGCAGCGACTTCGTGGTGGAGCTGGAGGATGGATTTGCGCCGAGTGTCGATCGTGGTCTAGAACGATTCGGTCACCATCTCCGCTTCATCTCGCTACCGGGCGAGCTCCGGATGGGCTACGCCGCTGCGATCACGTTCAGTGACAGGACTGTAACCGCGGGTGCCGATCCGAGGAGGGCGGGAGCAGCGGGAGCGGTTGAAGCTGACGGGAAGGGCGAACGACGATGATCATATGGAGTCCCTGGCGGGGTGCATAGAGTAGCGGGGTCAGGTCTTGCCCCGTGCGCGCGCTCGCTCTGCGTTGCTTATGATCCGGCTCACGCGCGAGTAATGGATACCAAAGTGTTCCGCAATTGCGCGCATGGTGTTGCCGCCACTCATCGACACATCCGTGAACGCATCAACGATCGCCCGGTCCCGGTCTGCCCGGTTGCGGTACACGGGGTAATGCTCTTCCCATCGCTCGCTCGGCGCATGGCGACGACGTCGCTGCACCTCAGGTACTTCGCTCATGCCGGGTGCGTCGGCAGCGATACGCCCCTGCGCTTCCGAGACGAAGCCCGGATCTCCGAGATAGATCTGACCTTTGAGATTCCGCCAGCAGGATGGGCCGCCCACACCATCCTCCACAAAACGTGTGAACTGGCGCCTTCCCTCTGCACCGTTGCCGAAGATCGCAGCAAGTCGATCCGTCAGTAGCCATGGCGGCGACGATACCAGGCCAAGCGCCGCGCGATAGCTGCTCCAGGGCCAGTCCGCGGCATCGGACACCATCTGCGCACGCACCGGATTCAACACGATGTATCGCAGTACCTCGAGAAGATGCCGCTCCTTCTGCACGAGGACGGCTGAGTAGCGCCCCTGGTACACGTGGCCGACGCGCCCATGTGCACGGTTGAAGCGCTGCGTATACACACCGTTCAGGTCCCGCATGCCGCGCGCAAGAGTGGCCGCGTGCGTTTCCATCAGTAGGTGATAGTGGTTGGTCATGAGACAGTAACTGTGGCATGACCAACCGTACCGCTCGCTGACGCGCGACAGGATCGCGAGGAACTCGGTTCGATCGCTGTCGTCGAGGTATATCGGCTCCCGGCCGTCTCCACGCGATGTGATGTGATAGAGAGCGCCGGGAAATTGAAGACGCAATGGTCTGGACATGACCATCACGATGTCGCCGATGGCCCATTGCGTGCGCGGTGATATCCACGCCACGTGTAGCGAAAACCTGCAACGACTGGGTGCGGCGCACGGGGCAAGACCTGACCCCCTAAACTCTCAGAGTTTTCCCCTGAGCACCTGTGCGCGGTCCATGTCGTTCAGAAACACCGGCGCCGTTCGCTGGATCAGATACTGCAACTCCGTCGTCTGCGTCGCCCGCATCGCGGCGACCAGATAGTGGAGCGTCGCTCTCGAGCGACGCTCCACTCCGTCCAGAAATACGCGATCGATGTCGCGCCCGCGAGGTGCTATTTCAGCTTGCTCTGAATGTCCTTGATTCGGTCCAGGTGCTGCTGAACCTGGGGCTCCGCCGACGTCAGAGCTGATTTGAGGTCCGCGTTCTGCGCCTGCCCTTCCGCGCGCTTGATCATGTCGAGCACGTACTCGTGCCCCGCTACCTGCGCGTTCACGTACGCCGAATCGAACGCCGCACCCTTCGCCGTTGACGACAGCGTCGCCGCAGTGGACTGATTCATCGCGTTGATGGAATCGGCCGCCGTCGTGTCAGGCGTGATGTTGAGTTTCTTGGCCAGCGCGTTGCCATCGTTCAGCATCTTGGTATGCGCCGTCACCATATCGCGCGCGAACGACCTGACCGATGCATTGGTCGCCTTGGTCGACGCCATCTTGCCGGCGTCGATCTCGCCCCGGTTGGCTGCCGCCAACATCGCGAAGATCTGCGCGTCCGTCATGGTCGCGGCTGGCGCTTTCATCGACGTGCTCGATCCCGTGCCGGCAGCCATCGACGTGTCTGTGGTGCCGGCGCCGGCCATGGTCGTATCGGTCGCCTCATTCCCCTTCTTGCAGGCTCCGAGCATCGTCACCGCGCAGAGCGCGACCGCAAATGCGCTGCTTCTGGTCCCACGTACCATGATTACCACCTCTCTGGTTCGCTGTCTGCCGTATTGGCCTCGCGAACCAGAAAGGGGGCAAAATCCGTGCTACATAGCGACTCTATTGCGGCGCATGCGTGAGCTCGACGTCTATCGTCAGCCTCACGTCGTTCGATACCATGACCCCGCCAGCCTCCAGCGCCTGATTCCAGATGAGGCCAAAGTCGCGCCTGTCTATCTTGAGCGACCCGCTGAATCCGGCCCTGTCGTTACCCCACGGGTCCTTCGTGGACCCCTCGCTGGTAACCTTCATCTCGACCTGGCGCGTAACGCCGCGGATCGTCAGATCCCCCGTTACCACGAACTCGTTGTCCCCGGTCGGCTTCACGGCGGTGCTTACGAACCGGATCTTCGGAAATTTCTCCACATCAAAGAAGTCCCCCGACCGAAGATGCGTGTCTCGCCCCGCATCATTGGTCGTGATGCTGGCCGTGCCGATCTCCGCCTCGATCCGCGATCCCTCCGGCGTGCCGTCGGTCACGACAGACCCGGAAATGTCCGAAAACCGACCCCGGACCTTCGATATCATGAGGTGAGTGACGACGAACTCGACTCCCGAATGCGCAGGATCGATCTTCCACGTACCGGCCAGCTTGGCCGCAGTAGATCCGGCGTCATCTTTTGTAGTTGCAAACATCAAAAGTCTCCGACAAGGGGGTTAGAACAGTCCGGTCATAGAGTCAGGTAGGTAACTCTAGATAAGTCACTATATTTAGATAAGTAACTATTGTCAATGCCCGTATCCATCCTTACATACAGTATATGAGCCAGGAATCGGTTTGCCCCAGGTATCACAAGGCGGTCGAGCTGATTGGTCGCCGCTGGACGGGCGCGATCATCAGCGCGATGCTCGCCGGCAAGGCCAGATATCACGAAATCCGGGAGAACGTCCCCGACATCAGCGATCGCATGCTCGCCGAACGATTACGGGAACTCGAAACGGAGGGTGTGGTGAAACGGAACGTGTTCCCCACAACGCCGGTGCGCATCGAATACGAGCTGACGGATAAGGGCCGCGCACTCGAAACGGCGATCGTCGCGATCGGCAACTGGGCCAATGAATGGATCCAGCCGGCCGACATGGCAGCCAACGTACCTGCCGGCGCCGACGAACACTGATTCGGGTCACATCTGACACAGGCTGCGGAAAGCCGGCGCGGCGTGCTCCTTGAATTACCGACCTGCGGCATGAAAAGATGACCGCACCCATCCCCGCACCCATCCCCGCACCAACACCGACTTCCCGCCGACCCAGCATCGGCCGCGCACTCAGCAGCCGCAATTACCGCCTGTTCTTCGGCGGCCAGAGCGTGTCGCTCGTCGGAACATGGATAACACGAATCGCGACGAGCTGGCTGGTATATCGTCTCACCGGCTCCGCATTCCTGCTCGGCGTCGTTGGCTTCTGCAGTCAGATACCGACGCTGATTCTCACGCCGTTCAGCGGTGTGCTGATCGACAGATGGAACCGTCATACGGTGCTGGTAGTGACGCAGGTTCTGTCGATGCTGCAATCACTCGCGCTCGCTGTGCTTGCATTCGCCGGAGTGATCACGGTCACCGAGATCCTGATTCTTCAGCTGGTACAGGGAAGCATCAACGCGTTCGACACTCCCGCGCGCCAGGCGTTCGTCGTCGAGATGGTGGAAGACAGAAACTATCTATCGAACGCGATCGCGCTCAATTCGACGATGGTGAACGCAAGTCGCATCGTGGGGCCGTCGATCGGTGGAATGATCATCGCGCTGGCTGGCGAGGGCTGGTGCTTCATGCTCGATGCGATCTCCTACATCGCGGTGATCGCTTCACTGCTGGCGATGCACGTCACGCGCGCGGAGCGTGAGCCGATAACCACGCGCGTGACGGAGGAGTTTCGTACAGGACTGCAATACATCAGGGGCTCGCTGCCAATCCGCACCGCGCTGATACTGCTCGCGATCGTGAGCACGATGAGCATGCCGTACACCGTGCTCATGCCAGCAATCGCAACGCAAACCCTGCATGGCGGCGCGCACACGCTGGGCTTCCTCATGACCGCGTCCGGTGTTGGCGCGCTCATCGGCGCGCTGTATCTCGCATCGAGACTGTCGGTAATAGGACTCGAGGACGTGAGCGCCATGGCAACCGTCACGTTCGGACTCGGACTCATCGGGTTCGCGCTATCGCGTCAACTGTGGCTGTCGCTCGCGATACTGCCGATCGTGGGAGCAGGGTTCATGGTGCAGATGGCATCGATCAACACCATCATCCAGACGATCGTCGAGGAGCGTCTACGCGGGCGCGTCATGGCGTTCTACGTCATGGCATTCCTGGGCACGGCGCCGATCGGCAGTCTCCTGGCCGGAGCGGTCGCCGCGCGGATCGGATCTGAGTACACGATCCTGTTCGGCGGCGCAGCCTCGGTCGCGGCCGGAATATGGTTCGCGTCGCGCCTCCCCAAGCTGCGCGCGGTGATGCACCCGATCTACGAGAGGCGCGGTATACTCACGTCACCGCTGAGCCAAAAGCCTGCAGCGCCGAGCGAAACGATTTCGTCGTGAGTTATGCCGAACTGTAGCTACGGGTGCGGAAGACGTGGTGCCGGCAGACTTACGAGTATGCCCGTCACGACCAGCACGAGCGACGCAAAGAACAATTCCGCCTTTGCGCTGCGTCGTATCTCATGCGCGGCGTCTTCCGCACCGAGACGCGGACGCATGCGTCGCCAGTTCCACGCACCGAGCGCGACGACCGTTGCAACCAGCACGAGCTTGACGTCGAGCGCGTAGCCGTACGGTGTGGTCCACAACGCGGCTACGAATTTGAGATGGCGCCACGCTGTGGTGACACCTGTGATCACAAGCAGCAACGAGGCACCGATCGCGACTGGCGAGAAGTCGCCGATGAGATCCGCGACCAGCGCGCCGCGCCGCTCGGACGAGAGCGTGCTGCGAAGAATCGCGGGGAGTCCCGCAACCACTACCACGAACAGTGTGCCGATCCACAGCGATGCCGCCACT
Source organism: uncultured Gemmatimonadales bacterium (assembly GCA_963707505.1). Lineage (GTDB taxonomy): Bacteria > Gemmatimonadota > Gemmatimonadetes > Gemmatimonadales > Gemmatimonadaceae > Fen-1247. The sequence continues at coordinate 578,155 of CAVPQB010000006.1, read as the reverse complement.
TCGTGCAGCGGATTGACGAGTGACGTCCACTTGCCCGACCTGATGTTCTGCAACGCGTATATGATGCCGGCTAGCGCTGCAATGATCCACGCTGCACGCACACGCTTGATCGCAGCTGCGAACGACAGGAGAAATACAACAAAGAACAGGAAGGCAGCGACCGTCCGTCCGCCGCCGGCCGCAATTGCGCTCCCGAAGGATATTCCCTTGTCGGAGGCTCGGGCCGAAAGGGCCATCAACAGATTGAGCAACATGAAAAACGCACCGATCATCCCGATGCGCGCCGCGCCGATCTCCGCCGACTGCAGCGACAGCGCAACGGGACCCCCGGTTGCGCCGATCTCCGGCTGGCGTGCCTTGGTTCGATGCAGCACGAGCCATCGGAAGCCGAGGGCTCCGAATATGCCGAAGTACGCCAGAAAGCCGGCGTATTCAGTGGCGAGATCCGAGGCCGTTATATGAGTCTCGGCGGCCTGCAGAAGAGCATATGGGGTCAACATAGCAAGCTTACGGTTTGTCCATGGCGGATGTTGGCAATTCTCAGGGGCACCGTCTGGTACCCGCCTGTAAAGGTATCCGCCAGGAACAACTGTCGCCGCTAGCCTGTGCGCTATAGCTTCTCTGGGATGAGCGGCCGCGCGTGCAGCCGCCCTCGAGAAAATCGCCTATCGGAGGTAAGCATGAAATCGTCTGCGACAATGGGTGCGCTCACCCTGGCAGCGTGTGTAGCCTGTGCTAGCCTGTGTAGCCTGCGCAAGTGGCGGCGCTGGCACATCGAGCAACCTTGGGCAGACGACCGACGTCAAACAGGTTCAGATGGGCGGAACGAGCGTCGATTTCATTCCGAACTCTCCGACCCCGCTTGCGTGGCATGATATCGAGGCACCAGCCACAAGTACATGGCAATATCTACCAATCGCGTACAGCAAGCTGGGTTTGCGAATCACTAAGTACGATTCCACGACGCACGTCATCGCTGGAGAGCGTGATCGCTCGCACAGCGACTTCGGTGGCAAGCCGCTCACGTCACTGATCGAGTGCGGCGATATTGCCGGGATTCCGAACGCCTCGCGATACGACGTGACGATACAGGTGACGACCGCACTGCGCGGAACGGACAAGGGTAGCGCAGTCGCGAGCGTTGCGAGTGCGTCAGCAAAAGCCGGCGGCACGTCCGGTGACCCGGCACCGTGCACCGTCAACGCTGGTATCGGAAATCAGCTGGCCGCAGCCGTGGCGCAAGCTGTCAAGGACGGGACAAAGTAGGGTGAGCACGTTGCATCAGTGCTTCCGTGCCTTCCCCAGTATCTGAGCCAACTCGGCCGCGCGCTCATCAGTCAGAGTCGCAAGACACCTGGCGCGCGGCACGGCCCACTGATCACCGCCCTTGCCGCGGGTGACTCGCTCACATTCCGAGTCGCGCCACGCCATCCACGTCTTCTCTGCCTGACCGAGCGTGGCGGCATACGGGGGATCTGCCGCACCAGCAGGAACACGCTGCTGCTTGCGCACTGCTTTCACAATCAGCCGATAGATCGAGTCGAGTCGCGCAGTGGAGCGATGAGCGCTTAGCGAGAGGCAGCTGTTCTGATCCTGCGACTCGGATGATGCGCAAGGATCGGCTGGTGGTCGTTTCGCTGGTTTGCGTGCGCGATCTGGAGCTTTGCGCGACGATGCAGCATGTGTCACGGCGTTTCCGACGGCACCACGGGCCGCAACCGACGCTGTAACCGCGCCTGTACGGGGAGCTGCAACGGCTGGCGGATCGCCTGCGTCCGAGTTGCTGGCGCCATCTCCCGAGTCCGACGCGACGCGGCCGCCCGCGCTCGCAGACGAGCCGGCCAGCTGAGCCTCGGCGAGGTCACGCGCGAGCGCGACGTCACCACCGGAGTCGGGCGAGTGGCCGTGGCAAGCGGTGAAGGAAAGCAACGCAACAATGGTCACCGTTGCATGTCGAAGTCGGCTGTTCACGCCCGGGTAAGCTGTAAGTAGTGTGCCAGACATGGACCCTGCTCAACCAGCACGCACCGCTATCACCTCACAAGCTCGCTCAGAATTCGTCAAATTATCCTGCCCCAGGCGCTCGCTTGTGCATTCTATTTACCGTGGCTGGATAGTCTTATGTACTATAGCGTACATAAGACTATCCAGCCACGGATACCGTTCAACGGAGTCGGTACCAAGATCCCGTTCGGTGATCGGATGGCATTTCGTTTTTTTACTCGGTAATCAAACCCGCCATGCTGTTTCCCTCGCGTGTCATCCTCGTCGCATCAGCCGCCATCGCTGCGTTACCGAGCGGACAGATGCCGATGCAACGCAGTTCCACCGCTCCCGTTGCGCCCATTCCAACTGCGCTCCCGTCGTTTGCGGAGCCGAGTCTGTCGCCGGATGGGAGTGAGATTGCGTTCGTCTCGGCCGGCGACATATGGACGGTGCCGGCGCAGGGTGGCGACGCGAGGTTGCTGGTGTCGAACGATGCGGACGAATCGCGCCCGCTGTATTCGCCGGATGGTACGCGCATCGCGTTCGTATCCACGCGCACGGGAAACGGCGACATATACGTGCTGACGCTGGCGACTGGGCAGCTGCAGCGTATCACATACGATGATCAGGCAGAACAGCTGGATGCGTGGTCGCACGATGGCGCGTGGCTGTATTTCTCGTCCGGCCGCAGCGACATATCCGGAATGAGCGACGAGTTTCGCGTGCACTCCGACGGTGGCACGCCGATGGCGGTGGCAGGCGATCGCTACGCAGCGGAATTCTGGGGTGCGCCGTCGCCTGACGGCAGCGCACTCGCGATCACAGCGCGCGGTGTTTCTCGTGGGCAGTGGTGGCGGAAGGGTCACAGCCACCTGGATGAAAGCGAGATCGATCTCGTTCGCGATGTACATGGGACACCGACCTACACACCCATCGTTCCGATGGGCGCGAAGAGTGGCTGGCCGATGTGGAGTGCTGACGGCGCGACCATCTATTTCGTGTCGGACCGGAGCGGTACCGCGAATCTGTGGGAGCAATCCGCATCCGCGAATGCGACTGCACGGCAACTGACGACGTTCACCGACGGCCGCGTGATCTGGCCCGCGATATCGGCCAACGGAAAGTCGATCGTGTTCGAGCGCAATTTTGGGATATGGCGTTACGACGTCGGCACACACAAGGCCGCTGCGGTTTCGATCACGCTGCGCGGTTCTCCTGCTGCTGCAGGCACCGAGCATCGCACATTTACGAACGGCATTCAGAGATTCGCGCTATCGCCGGATGGCAGAAAGGTAGCGTTCATCGTGCACGGCGAGATGTTCGCCGCATCATCGAAGGACGGAGGCGATGCGATTCGAGTGACCAACACGCCAGCTGCGGAAGATCAACTGGAGTGGGCTCCCGACAGCAGGCGACTCGTGTACACCAGCGATCGCGACGGTCCAAGACATCTTTTCAGTTACGACTTCACCACGAACAGGGAAACTCAGCTCACGCACGGTGGTTCAAGCGACGTATCCCCGGAATGGTCACCGGATGGCGCGCACATCGCGTACACGCGTGATGCACGCGAGCTGCGAGTACTCGACATGCCGAGCATGACCGATCGGCTGGTCGCAACCGCTGAGTTGAATCGGCCGCCGTTCCTGGGCAGATCCGATATGGCGTTCTCGCCAGACAGCCGCTGGATCGCATACACGCCGGACGCAGGTCCCAGAAATTTCTCCAACGTGCAGGTCGTGAGTGTTGCCGGCGGGGATAGCAAACCAGTGAGTTTTCTGGCGAATACGTCGAGCAACGCGATCGCATGGAGCAGGGATGGCACGTACATCCTGCTCTCGACAGGACAGAGAACGGAGATGCGCCAGCTTGCGCGCATCGATCTCATTCCCCGTACGCCGCACTTTCGCGAAGATCAGTTCCACGATCTCTTTCGCGAGGAATCCCCACGCGTTCCGACTCCGCAAATACAGCCGCTGCCTCGGCGCCAGCAACCAGCGACGCCACGGGATTCGAGCGACACGAGCAGGATCGGTGTCACCAGCTCGGATTCGCAACCCGTGCGACGCAATGGTGCGAAGGCGCCGCTCAGGCCAACGAATATCGTCTTCGAGAAGATTCGCGATCGTCTGTCGCTACTGCCAGTGGAAGTGGATGTCTTCGACGTATCGATGAGCCCCGATGGAAAAACCGCGTTGCTCACGGCGGGCTCAGCGGGTCAGACAAACCTGTACACGTATTCGCTGGACGATCTCGCGAAGACTCCCGCGGTGGCTCGCCAACTGACGTCGAGCCCGGGCCGCAAGTCGGACGCGCAATGGTCACCTGACGGCAAGGAAGTGTTCTACCTGGAATCCGGCCGTATGAACGCCATCACGGTCGAATCACGCGTGGCGCATCCACTCGCAGTGTCGGCGGAGATGGACGTCGACTTCTCGCAGGAGAAACGGGAAGTTTTCGCAGAAGCATGGAGTTATCTCCGCGACAATTTCTTCAATCCCAAAATGAACGGTGTAAACTGGGACGCGATGCGTACGGAATACGCGCAGCGAATCGAGGGAGCGGAGACACCGGAGCAGATGCGCAGGATTCTGTCGCTCATGGTCGGCGAGCTGAACTCGTCCCATTCCGGAATCGGCGCACAGGCTCCGCATCTTCCATACGCAGGGCGAGTTGGGCTCGACTTCGATCGCGATGAGTACGAGCGAAATGGCGTGTTCCACATCACGCAGGTGGTTCCACTTTCGCCGGCGGAGGTTTCCGGCGTAAAGGTCGGCGAATACCTGCGCAGCGTGGACGGCACACCGCTCTCCGCTCACTCCAGTCTTCAGCAGCTGCTCGCCTATACGATAGGCCGGAGAACAGTGCTCGGCGTTTCAGCTACGGCGTCCGGAGCCCCGCGCGACGTTGCGGTGCTCCCGGTGAACACGACTACGGAGAAGGGATTGCTGTATCGTGCGTGGGTGGAACAACGACGAGCGTACGTCGAGAAGGCGAGTCACGGCCGGCTTGGCTACGTACACATGTACGACATGTCGCAGAACGCGCTGGACCAGTTGTACGTCGACCTCGACGCGGAGAACATGAAACGCGACGGAGTCGTGATAGACGTGCGGAACAACAATGGCGGGTTCGTCAATGTCTACGCGATGGATGTACTATCCCGGCAACCGTATCTTAACATGGAGAGTCGGGACCGGCCCGTGGTGTCGGCGCGCACGCAGCTTGGCCAGCGCTCGCTTGAGCGTCCGACGATACTCGTGACGAATCAGCACACGCTGAGTGACGGCGAGGATTTTACGCAGGGCTATCGCACGCTCAAGCTCGGGAAGGTGGTTGGCGAGCCGACTGGCGGTTGGATCATCTTCACCTCCGCGGCGACGCTGATCGATGGCACGACTGAGCGACTTCCATCGACGCGAATTACGAGTCTCGACGGAATGGACATGGAGATGCATCCACGTCCGGTCGACGTGGAAGTTACGCGTCCGATGGGCGAGAGTTATTCTGGTAAGGACTCACAGCTGGATGCCGCGGTCGCAACACTGTTGGCGCAGCTGGATGCGAAGCGGTAGAGGGAGAGACAGAGCGAGAGAGTGCGGTCGCTACTCCGTCAACAATCCCAATTTCAGCGCGAACGCGATGTATTCGGCGCGGTGAGTGAGCCCAAGCTTGTCGCCTATGCGTTGCTTGTATGTATCGACTGTCTTGGGACTGATGAATAACCGCTCACCTATCTCCGGTGCAGAATATCCCTGCGCCGTCAGGCGCAGGACGTTCTGCTCGCGATCTGTCAGGCGCTCGAAGCGAGTGCGGTCGGCGTTCAGTGGATCCTTCTTAGTTATACCCTGCGCGAGAATCTTGGCGGCGCTCGGGCGTATGAACATGTCGCCGCGTGCAACGGTGCGGACGGCATCGACCAGTTCACGATCGGCGGCATTCTTCATCAGATAGCCGGCCGCGCCCGCTTCGAGCACGGGAATGAGATAGTCTTCCTCGGCGTGCATCGTAAGCACGAGCACGCGCGCGCGCAGGTGCTTCGCGACGATCTCGCGCGTTGCGGCGGTACCGTCCATGCCATCCATCGTCAGATCCATGACCACGACGTCAGGATCGAGAGTACCGGCGAGCTGCACGGCTTCGGCTCCGTTGGAGGCTTCGCCAATCACATCGATGTCAGGTGCAGCGCCGAGCACCGCCCTGAGTCCTGCACGGACGACGGCGTGATCGTCGGCGAGAATTACGCGAATGGTGGCTGCGCTCATGTACTTGCTCCGCGTGGATGTGCTGAAGATGAATCGTGCAGGGGCATGGACGCAACTACGGACGTGCCGCCGCCCGGTCTTGTGGTGACACGCAACTCACCGTCGACGAGGGCGACGCGCTCCCGCATCGTGAACAGTCCAATGCCCGTCTGTTCGCGCTGTTTAGCGGCGAGATCGAAGCCGCGGCCGTCGTCTGCGATCTCCAGAGTCACGGACTTCGCGTCGGCCTCGAGACGGATCTCGATGTGTCTGGGCGCCGCGTGCCGGCGCGCGTTCTGCACCGCTTCCTGCGCAACACGGTACAACACCGACTTGACAGGTGCCGATAGCGCCTCGTCGCTGCCTTCCATCGCCAGTACTTCGACGACGATGGCGCCGTCCTTCGCAGCTGTTGCGTAGCGGGCGGAATGATCCGTCGTCTCGCGCGCGAGGCGCTTGAGCGCTGCGATGAGGCCCAGATCGTCGAGCACGCGCGGGTGCATCGTATGCGCCAGCATCCGTATTTCTTCCAGGGTGCCGTTTGCAAGCGTCCGGGCGCCTTCGATCCGCTCGCGAAGCATGGCGGGCGGTGCGTCGTCGATGCTTCGAATCGCCACGCCGAGCTGCATCGCCAGCGCTGCGAGAGACTGAGCGGCGGAATCGTGCAGCTCGCGTGATATTGCGGCGCGCTCCCTGTCGCCGGCGTCGATGATCTCCGCAGCGAGGCGGCGCGTGCGCGCGCGATCAGCCACGAGGCCGTCGAGCAGAATGTTGAACATGCGCGCAACACGCGTGACGTGCCTGTCGGCGAGCAGTGAAGTTGGGACCCGTGCGTCGAGATCGCCCTGCCATATCGTGTCGACGGTCTTCTCGAGGACCCGAAGCGGTCGAACCGCGAGCATCACCAGGCCCGTGTTCAGCAGCAGTGCGACGAGATATGCGACGATCACGACCGTGAGGACCGGACCGGTGCTCAGCTCGCGATGACGTACCACGAGCGCGGTAACTGCGGCGACGATGAGCAGAAGGACGTTTGCGCCGACCAGCTTGACTGGCAATGGAATGCGCAGCAAGCGCTCGATCCAGCGAGGAACGCTGCGGACCCCCTGCAGGCCCGCCTGACGCGCCGTCAGGCCGGCTTCGAAGGCCGTGTCGCGATCCTGGAATCCTCGCATTGACTGGTCGGCGCGCTCCAGCCTCGTCAGCAGCGCGCCGTGTGGCGCCGGACGGATCTCTCCCTCCGGGTGCTCTCCCTGATCTGGCTGAGACACAGTCTGCTTGGCGGCCGCACTCATGAATCAAAGCTACCCCTGACGAAGGCTCTCCAAAGTCGGGGAGCCACAACGAAATATGTACGGGAATCCCTTACACGAGCCACTCCGGGTAGGGTTTTCCTTTACCCGTAGGGGGGCGATTCCCGCAGCGAATTTCCAGCTTCGCCCGACAGATCGGATGCCATATTCCTCCTAGCTTCCCGATGCAACATGCGGAACAACCGCACGCGAGAAACAAAACATCTCGCATCATCCGGAGAAGATCATGACACGTACACAGATTCTTGCAGCGCTGGCCGTAACAGGTGTCCTCACAGCTGGTGTACTGGGGTTCACCGACAACGCGATCCGCGCGAACAAGGTGCAACATATTGATTTCGACAAGGTCGTAACTGCCACGACACCAGTGTACGACGCGCGTCTGACCGACGCGTCCGACGCTGGCATCAAGGAATACCGCATCCCGATCAAGAATGCCGTGATAGAGATCGCGGACGGCGTGAAGTACGATGGATGGACATTCGGCGGCACAGTGCCTGGTCCGGTAATACACGTGCGGCAGGGTGATCGGGTTCGTGTGAACGTCGTCAACGAATCCAACATGCCGCACTCGATCGACTTTCACGCCGCGCAGATCGCGGCGAACGTCGCGTATCGGATGATACTTCCCAGGGATTCGGTAGCATTCGAGTTCATCGCACGCGATGCAGGCGCGTTCATGGTCCACTGCGGAACTCCGCCGGTCACCATGCACATCATGCAGGGGATGTATCTCCCGATCATCGTGGATCCGCGCGATGGCTGGGGCACAAAGGCCGACAAGGAATTCGTCATCGTGCAGAGCGAGTTCTACACCAAGCCGACTGCCGACAGCAGCGTGGTACAGGCTGACTGGGACGCCGAGCGCGCAAAGCAGGCCAGTTACGTTGTCTTCAACGGTCGCGCGGGCCAGTACAAGGAACACCCGCTCAAGGTTGCGGTTGGCGACAGAGTACGTTTCTATGTAGTGAACGCCGGACCGAACTTCGACAGTGACTTCCATCTCGTCGGCGCGATATTCGATCGTGTCTATCCTGACGGAAATCCGAGTCATGCTCTGGAAGGTGTTCAGACCTATCCGGTGCCAGCTGGTGGCGGAGTCGTGTTCGAGGCGGTATTCAACAAGGACGCGAGTGGCGAAGGCCTGTATCCCTTCGTGACCCACTCATTCGCCGACGCCGAGAAGGGCGCGGTCGGGATGGTGCAGGTTGGAACACCAAAGCAGTTCACCACAATGTCGCACTAGGCGACATCGACGGACATCGAAGGAGTTTGTAATGCAGCGGGATGCATGCGCTGGGTCGGCGATTCCAAGACGGATAATCGGATTCCATCAGGATGAAGAGAACCACTGGGTCGCCGATCTCGAGTGCGGACACACGCAACACGTACGGCACGACCCGCCGTGGCAGGTCAGAACCTGGGTGACGACTGAATCGGGTCGCGCGACCTTTCTTGGCAAGACGCTCGAATGCGTGAAGTGCTGCGACCCACGCGAGACTAAGTAATAAGGATCACCATGCGCCCGGTGCGATCATCCCGGAGTGCCACATGGGATCCCACACAAGGTTCGTTTCCACTGTCACGACGCCGGGGACACGACCCACAGCCGCGCGAATGCCGGACGTTATCACACGCTCCATCGGACATCCGGGCGTTGTGAGTGTATGCGTGACACGGACGCTCTCGCCAGGTACCGCAGAATCGGAACCGAAGGTGACATCATATACGAGACCCAGCGTAACGATATCGAGGCCAATTTCAGGGTCGATGACGGTACGTAGCGCGTTCCAGATGTCCGCCGCATTTGTGTCGTGTGTTTCCATCGATAGATTGAATAATCGTACTCAGCCAAGTCTGTGAACGTGACGATTGTCACAGTCACGCAGATGCGGAGGCGAGCGAGTACATTCTTGCTCGCGCAGTGACGGGAGGTCGCTAACAATGAGTGATCGATCGATCGCGGAATTGTGGGAATGGGCCGAATATTATTGTCCCTGGTGCTACGTGATGGCTGTCCGCGTGCATCGTGTTCAGCCCGAATACGCCGGCCGCGTGCTGGCATACACGCGTTTCTTCCCGCTGGAGCTTCTCAATGGAGAGGCGCCGCCACGTGATGTACTGGAGCAGGAATGGTGGCTCGCAGCGATTCAGGAGCCAGACGCATCGTTCGTCCCGTACACCGCGGCCGACTGGCCAACTACCACGCTTCCGGCATTCGAAGCAGTATGGGCGGCACGGCAGCAAGGAATGAATATCGCCATGGAGCTCGATCTCGCAGTGCGACGCGCGTTCTTTGGCGAGAGCCGCAACATCGGAGATCGCAGCGTGTTGCTGGAGATCGCACGCTCAACCGACCTTGACTTCGCACGATTCGAGCGCGACTTCGCGAGTCCGGCCGCGCGTGCCGCCATCGAGGAGGAAGGCAGGATCGGTCGTGAGCAATATCACGTCCGTGGAACGCCGACCATGATGCTGGCTGACGGCACGCGTATGCGTACGCCGATCGCGATGGCGAAGATCCGGAATCGCAGGATCGTCTCCGTACCGCCGCTCACATGTGTCGGCGAGAGCTGCGTGGACTCCACGCGTGCGCTGTTCGACAGCGCGATCGAGCAACGTCGCGCGCGCGACAACCGTGAGATATTCCGCGACAGTACTGTCGACAGCTTTCCGGCCAGCGATCCCCCCTCGTGGTCGCCGCTCCGGATCGGCTCTCCATGATACGGGAAAGATCGACTGAAGATTCGTCAGCCGGGATTGCCGAACTGCTCAGGCAGATGGCGATCTTCTCGGAGCTGGAAGACACGGCGATTCACCAGCTCGCGGCCCGGTGTGTTGCGCGCGACTTCGGCGCCGGACGGGTGTTGTTTGCCGCTGGCGACGCGTGCCGTGGCCTCTACGTGATCCAGTCCGGACGAGTTCGCATCTATCGTACGAGTCCTGACGGCAAGGAGCAGGTATTGCACATCGAAGGTCCCGGGCGCCCGGTCGCCGAGTTGCCGCTGTTTGACGGCGGCTCGTATCCGGCGTCCGCAATCACAGTGGAACCGTCACGCCTGATGTTTCTCGCGCGCGATGACTTCGAGACGATGTACCGCGAGCATCCGGACATCGCCCACGCCATAATTCGTGCACTCGGCAAGCGCCTCCGCCATCTCGTTCACGTGACGGAGACTCTCGCGTTCCACGATGTCGCTGCGCGGCTGGCAATGCTGCTCGTGGGATACGCGGAAAGATCGGGAACCAACACCCAGTTCGGCATCGAGATCAAGCTCGACCGTACACAGGAAGAGCTATCGATGGAGATAGGCAGCGCCAGAGAATCCGTTTCACGGGCGATGCGACAGCTCAAGCGCACGGGCCTTGTGGAATCACTCCCGCGCGGGCGCATGCGGATTCCTGATGTTGCCAAGCTGCGAGCACGCGCTCAGGGGAGATAAACGCTCTGCAAACGTGACATAAGTCACTCCAGCCAACCGTTCATCGCCATAGACTGGGTCGGAAGGCACTGTCGAAATGGTCCGTGCATCGCCACTTCGAGCTCTGCCCATTTCGCACACGGGATGGACGCATGGCAACGACGGTGATCGCTCCTCCACGGACGTCCGTGGAAGGTGCGCCGCAGGAAGCAAGGAAAGGAAGAAGTGGTATCTGGAGCTGGATCTCCACTACCGACCACAAGCGAATTGGCCAGCTTTACCTCTACACTTCGCTCACATTCTTCCTGCTCGGTGGGATCGAAGCGCTGGTAATTCGCGCTCAGCTCTTTGGGCCAAACGGCCGACTGGTGTCCGCCGAGCTGTACAATCAGATATTCACGATGCACGGCACGACCATGATATTCATGGCTCTGATGCCGTTGAGCGCGGCCTTCTTCAACATCCTCGTCCCTCTCCAGATCGGCGCGCGCGACGTCGCCTTCCCCCGACTCAACGCGTTCAGCTACTGGGTCTATCTGCTCGGTGGACTCTTCATCAACGCGAGCTGGCTGTGGAACGCGGCACCGAACGGTGGATGGTTCGGATATGCGCCGTTGAGCACGCGGTTGTACAATCCCGGTCTCAACATGGACTTCTATGTGATCGGATTGCAGATCCTGGGACTGTCCACGCTCGCCTCGTCGTTCAACTTCATCACGACCATCATCAACCTGCGCGCGCCTGGCATGCGCATGATGCGGATGCCGGTATTCACATGGTCGGCATTCGTCACTCAGTTCCTGATCCTGGTTTCGTTCCCGGTCCTGACGATCGCGCTGACATTTCTGTTGTTCGACCGATTCTTCGGCACGCAGTTTTACGAACCTGCGGCCGGTGGCGATCCGTTGTTGTGGCAGCACCTGTTCTGGCTGTTCGGTCATCCGGAAGTGTACATCCTGATTCTCCCGGCGTTCGGTCTGGTTTCCGAAGTGTTGCCAACCTTCGCGCGCAAGCCGTTGTTTGGATATCCGGCAATGGTGTATTCGCTGATACTGATTGGATTTCTCGCATTCGGTGTCTGGGCTCACCACATGTTCGCCGTGGGCATGGGGCCGGTCGCCGACGCTACTTTCAGCGTTACGTCGATGCTCATCGCGATCCCGACAGGGATCAAGATTTTCAACTGGCTTGCGACCGTGTGGGGAGGTTCGATCCGTTTCGCTACCGCCTGTCTCTTCGCGCTGGGGCTGGTCGGCATGTTCACCATCGGTGGAATTTCCGGTGTCATGCACGCATCAGCGCCTACCGACCTGCAGCAGACGGACACGTATTTCGTCGTCGCGCACATTCACTATGTGCTGTTTGGCGGAACAATGATGGGATTGTTTGCCGGCTTCTACTACTACTTCCCCAAGGTGACCGGCCATCTGCTCGATGAATCACTCGGCAAATGGCATTTCTGGTTGACGCTGATCGGCGCGAACCTCGCCTTCTTCCCCATGCACTTCGCCGGTCTGAATGGAATGCCGAGACGAGTGTATACGTACGATGCCGCACAGGGTATCACTCTGGACAACCAGCTATCGACCATCGGCGCGTACATCATCGCCGTAGCGACGCTGATTTTTGTGATCAACGTTCTGCGAAGCCGCCGGCATGGTGCGATCGCAGGCAACAATCCATGGGACGCACCGACGATCGAGTGGTCCACACTATCGCCGCCGCCGGTCTATAACTACGCGGTGGTGCCGACCATAGAGTCACGATATCCATTGTGGGACAATAATGGCCGCCCGATCGCCGACGACTCCGCGCTGTACCAGCGCGAGACTGAATCGACAGCGGCGGAGCTCGGGATCGACGTGCCAGCGGGAACAGTCAAGCCGTTGATTACCGCTGCCGGAATTACCATCGCATTCATCGGCCTCATCTGGCACGAGCAGCTGTGGCTCATGCTGCTGGGCGGCGCAATCTTCACGGTCGGACTGTATGCGTGGCTCTGCTCTCCCCTCGACGAGGAAGTCGAAACAGCCCCCAAGTGATCCGCGCATGAACGTGGCGCCATCACGCATCACTTTGTAAATTGATCCATTGACCGGGGTGCCTGCCCACGAAGGGCGCAGGCTGAGAGAGTCCCGTAGAACCTGATCCGGTTCGTACCGGCGTAGGGAGTCAGTGAAATGAGTGGAGTTGCTATACCCCGCGCGCTACAGCGCCGCGTCCGAGCGTTCGCACTGCGCGACGTCATCTTGCTCACGCTCGCAGCCACTGCATCGCTCGCAGCGCAGAACGCAGCCGAGACACGACTTCCGCGCGCCGATTCGGCCGCGCGCAACGCTCGAGCGCGTGATGATCTCGGCGGTCCGCGGCTCCGGCGCCGCGCCGATCTCGCAGAAGACGCTTCGCGCAGCCGACATCGCAGCCGCGCTACTTCGGGCAGGACGTGCCGCTCGCTGCTGCAGGGCGCGGCGCCGTCGCTCACGTCGTACGCCGAAACCGGCAACTACTGGGGCTACAGCTACATCCGGCTGCGCGGCATCGATCAGTCGCGCATCAACCTCACGCTCGACGGCATTCCGCTGAACGATCCGGAAGATCAGGTGCTCTACTTCGCCGACTTTCCGGATCTCGCGAACAGCCTGCAGTCCGTGCAGGTGCAGCGCGGCGTCGGCACGAGCAGCAACGGCACCGCGGCGTACGCCGGCTCGATCAACATGGAGACGATGCCGCTCGCCGCTGCGCCGCGCGGCCGGCAGACTCCAGCTCGAGGGCGGCTCGTTCGGCTCGCGGCGCGCGAGCGCGAGTATCAACACCGGACTGCTGCCGAACCGTCTCGCGTTCTACGGACGCGTCTCGGAGTCTGCAGACGGACGGATACCGCTATCACTCCGGCGTCGAAGGGCGCATCGGCTTTCTGAGCGGCGGCTATTTCGGCGACCGCGACATCGTGAAGTTCACGGCGACGACCGGCACGATGCGCGACACGATGGCGTATCTCGCCGTTCCAGTAGCCGGACCTCGACACCAATCGGCGCATCAATCCGCTCACGCCGCAGGAGCGCGACGGATTCGGCGAACGCTTCGCGGCGCTGTCGTACACGCGTCTGCTCGGCTCCATCGTCGTCGTTCTCGACGACGCGTACCGCATCTCGGCGAGCGGCGACTACGACGTGCTGCTCGACTCGCTCGAAACTTCAACCTCGACTTCGTCTGGTACGGCGTGACGAGCGACTGGAGCTATCATCGCGACGGGCTTCAGGCTCGACGTCGGCGTGAACGCGAACACGCTACGCGCGCGACCACTCCGCGTTCAGCATCCGGATCTCGACAATCCGCTGTACTTCAACACAGGGCACAAGCAGGACGTGAGCGGTTTCGCCAAGCTCGGCTACACGGCGGGCGCGCAACGCTGTTCGGCGACCTGCAGGCGCGGCACGCCGAGTTCCGCTACACGCCCGGACGTGCACGCCGACATCGCCGAGCAGCTCGATCTCGTGGTCGTTCCTGAATCCGAAAGTGGGTGTCACGTATCAGCTCACGCGCCCGCTGTCGGTATACGCGTCGTACGGCAAGAACACGCGCGAGCCGGCGCGCAACGACATGTTCGCCGGCTTCGACAATCTCGACACGTCGAACGTCGCGTTCGTCGGCGGCCTGAGTCGCGTGAAACCGGAGACGGTGCACGACCTCGAGATCGGCACGAACTACCGCGGCGCGACGCTCGACGTGCAGGCCAATCTCTACTCGATGGACTTCCGCAACGAGATCGCGCCGATCGGCGCGCTCAGCTACATCGGCAGCCCGCTGCGCAAGAACGTCGCGTCGAGCTACCGCCGCGGCATCGAGGCCGACGTCACGTATCGCGGAATCCCGCGCTGGATGCTCACCGGCAAACGCGACCGCGAGCATGAACCGGATCCGCGAATACACCGATTCGACCGGCGACGCGCCGGTGACGTACCACAACGTCGAGCCGCTGCTCACGCCGCGCTTTCTGACCTTCGCGCGCGCGCAGTTCGCGCTCACGCCATCGATAGATCTCGCCGTGCAGGGGCGATACCAGAGCGTATCGTTCCTGGAGAACACGAGCGATCGCAGATATGTCCTGCCAGAGTCTGCTGACCTGGATGCGTCGATCGGCTGGCGAATCGGTGAGGCGGAGCTGCTCGTGCGCGGTAACAACCTCACGAACAGCAAGAAATACGGAAGTGGCTACGCGAGCGATGGCGTGTCGTACTACTTCGTGCTTCCGCCACGCAATGTGTTCGTCACGCTGAAAGTCGGGATCTGACCATGCTGGTTGCTCGCGTGGTGCACTCGTAACCGAATGCTACGCGAGCAACCGGTCGATCGCAGCGCGCGCGAGCAGCGACCGTTGCTCCCATGTTCCCTCGATCACTGCGTATTTCACATCGGATTTCGCGACTGCGTCTCTAAAGAGCTGCTGCATCTCTTCGCGACGTGTTTCCCGATCCCGCACATCATCCGGCACCCACGGTACGTCGATCTCGAGTAGAAGATACAGGTCCGGCCTGCGCTGGCGTGCGGCGGCGGCAATCCACGCCGGACATGTTCCGTAATAGTGCCCGCTGTATACGACGGTACTCAGCAGATCTGTATCCTGTATCAGCAGTCGCGTCGCCCGCGTCGCGTGTTCATCCTCGAGCGCCATCTGTCCACGTGCGATTGCATCAGTATCAGCGAGGTCGATCGGAGATACTTTCCGCACGGCGAAATCGCGCACGAACTCCGGTACCAGCTCAGCGCGGTAGTGATCGGCCAGCTCCCGGGCAAGCACCGTCTTGCCAGTAGATTCTGAGCCGATCAGAACCACGCGGATCAAGCCGTCGCCGCGAGCGATCGTTTCCATGCGATGTAACCCATCACTGCCAGGACGAGATATATCCCATAATTGAATGCGGTGAGATACAGGCCCTTATAGATGAACATGCCGACGTACACCACGTCGACGGCAATCCAGATCAGCCAGTTCTCGATGAGCTTGCGGGTCATCATCCATTGAGCCAGCAGGCTTATGGTCGTTGTCGCGGCATCTACGTACGGCAGAGCGGTTCCGGGAAGGCGCGACGTGATCGTTCCGAGCAACGCCCATACCACGACGCCGATCCCACCCAGCACGATCCACGTCCTCTTCGATGTGCGCGTTACCGTGATGGCGGTACGACCAGCACCGCCGTACAGCCATTCGTACCATCCGTACAACGACAGAACGAAGTAGACTACCTGCAATCCGGTATCGGAGTACAGACCGGACTCCAGGAAGAGCGCGGAGAAGAGCGCCACGTTGACGAGAGCAGTCGGCCAGCTCCAGATATTCTCGCGCGTGCTCAGGTAAACGCTGATGATTCCGAAGATGACGGCGACCGCCTCCAGGCAACTGGAACCGTGCGCTGTGAGCCACAGACAGACTGCCACTATCCAACCTCGATGGATATCATCGCGCGCAATCTGCGGCGCGGGGTGACTACATGCAAGCTGAATCGACCTTCATCGCGCGACGGCCCTGATTTCGAGACGCTTCAGTAGCTCGTGATCCAGCCGTATGAAGCTCGCGTTGCTGCGCTCTTCCCTACCCACCTTGCTCTCGGCGCTGCCGTTCAACCGAACGACATCGGCCGTGAAGTCGAAGTTGTTCGTGAGCCCGTCAGCATCGCCGTTATTGTGGCCCAGGAGCGAGCTCCCCACTCCGTAAAAGTCCACCGGAACATGCTCTGCCTCGAAACGCTCGATCTTCCGCACGTGGAATCCGCCGGACACGCCGATCCGTACGTAGTGAAACCCTTCGGCGTCGAGTGCCGATCGCAGTAGCACGACCAGTTCGGCGCACACTCCATTGAGGCGCCGTTCCGGAAAACGCATCGCCTGGGCCTCGAGCGATTTGTCGACAAGCTTCTCACTCGTATCGATCCGCACACCCCATAGCGCGGCGTCGCCAAATTCATCGCGCATGGCACGCGCAACTGCCAGTGAATCACCGATCACATCGTTGTGATAGTCCGTAAGACTCACAACGTCGATATTCAATGCCGCTTCGCGGCAGTATCGCGCGAATTGAAGCGTCGCGCGTACAACGTCGCCACCAAAGGATGCGATCATGGAGTGCGGCATCGTGCCAACACCACCGCCGCCCCACCATGCGCCGTTCGCATCCGTAGAGACGCTGGCGATCCCGCCGACCTTTGCGGCGAACCCGTCCGCGGTCTGCACGCGCCAGTCATCGTGCCGAGCACCCATGAAGATGACCGGCTTCCCGTTAGCGGCGTCGATGACACGTCGCACGTTGGTTGCGATAAGCGTGCGACGTGCGATGACGCCGAGGTAATCGGTTTCGAGGTGCGCGAACGCGAGATAGGGGCCGGTGATGTGCATGACCGGTTCCCACGGGAGGACCACGTCGCCATCGACGAGTGTATCGATCGTGAGCTCGTCGAAATCGTAACGAGATCCAGTACGCGGATTGATCGCGAGCTGAGTCTGCAACATTCGGAGTGCTTCGTATATGCCGGCCAGGATCCCCTGTCGTTTTGCAAACAGTTGCATGGTGACAATCGGATCGAGGCCAGCGTGCGATATGGTCTTTGCCGTCAGAACGAAATAGCGGTCGGAGTAGTATCCGTCGGCCATGCGTTCGTCGAACCGAAATAGAGACGCTGGAAACTGTGTCGCCAGCGTTTCGTGCAGGATTCTGGCGCGCGCGCCAGCTGTAACTACATGCTCTGGCATCACTCTTCTCCGTGAGACATCCGTCACACCTCACCACATGGAGTCAAGCTAGCGTGCTGGCATGGCAACAGCTGAGCCAGATATCGAGCTCGACGTTGATAGGGTACGCAGCGCACTCGGGGATGTTCACTACCCCGGGCTGACGCGCGATGTCGTGTCGTTCGGGATGGTGAAACACATATCCGTGTGCGGCAGCCAGGTCAAGGTTCAACTGGCGCTCCGCACCACGGATGAGTCCATTCCGGAGCGGCTCAGCGTCGCGGTGCGCGATCGCCTCTCCGCACTGGGCGCAACACTCGTCACTGTCGAGATCGTAAAACCCGACCCGCCGAGCAAGCCGATTCCGCATTCTCCGAACGCCGGACAGGCACGGCCCGGAGTGCCGGACCCGTGGGCAGACCGGGTCAGGTTGAGCAACGTCCGTGACATCATCGCCGTCGGTGCGGGAAAGGGCGGCGTTGGTAAGAGCACGGTCGCGGTCAGCCTTGCTCTCGCACTCGTTCGCGCGGGATTCGTTGTCGGCCTCCTCGACGCCGATATCTACGGCCCGAGCGTTCCCATCCTGCTCGGAATCGAAGACGGCTCGAAGCACGTTCGCATGACCCCGGACAAGCACATCGTGCCAGTCGACGTACATGGCCTCACACTCATCAGCTTCGGCTTCTTCCTGGGCGAGGGATCTCCGGCGATCTGGCGTGGCCCGATGGTATCGAAAGCGGTGAAGCAGTTCGCGCGCGGAGTGGAATGGCCGCAACTCGATGTGCTCATTGTCGATCTTCCACCAGGCACGGGCGACATCCCACTCAGCCTCGTGCAGGCTGTCGAAGTATCCGGTGCAATTGTCGTCACGCAACCGCAGCGGCTCGCAGGTGTCGAAGCGCAAAAGGCGGGAGACATGTTCGCGCAGCTCGATGTACCTGTACTCGGTGTCGTGGAGAACATGTCGGGCGCATTCGGCAGTGGCGGCGGCGGCATTGTCGCGGCCGCACTCGGCGTTCCGCTGCTTGGCGCAGTGCCGTTCGACGCGGAGGTGGTGAGCGAGGGAGACGCGGGTACTCCGACTGTCCTCACACGCAGCGACAGCGAGTTCGCCCGAAGCTTCGACGCGATTGCGCACAAGGTGGTCAACGCACTGGGTTGGCAGCTCGCAGACAGTGAGGCGGTCACCAAGTGAGTGCCGCACCGCCGATGCCGAGCATTGCGGCGCACCCGCCAGCGTGGTCCGCACGATCGGCCCCGACGCGCGGAATAGGGATGGCGGGGCTCGCAATGGAAGGAACTCCGTCGCTCCGTCTTCCCGGTGAACACTTTGCGGCCGCGCTGTTCTTTCTGTGCGCGGGATCGATCGGACTCATCTGGATCGCGCCGGAGCTCGCCGCTGGTCTGTATCTCTCACCGCACGTTGCCGGCGTAACGCATTGCTTCACGCTCGGCTGGCTCAGCATGACGATCTTCGGCGCCATGTACCAGCTGCTGCCAGTCGCACTCGGCGTATCGATCAGATCTGAGCGAGCCGGACATGTCAGCTTCTGTGCGTTCGCACCGGGGGTCGCACTGTTTGCATCCGGAGTGGCCTTCAGCTCGGTGATGCTTCGCAACTTTGGAATCACGTTGATAGCGGTCGGTGTCACGTGTCTCATCGTCAATGTCGCGTTGTCACTGCGCAGGGTGGTCGATCGCGACGTGATATGGGGTGCAATCGTGATCGCACTCTCGTTTCTCACTGTGACATTCGCGATCGGCGCGTTGCTCGCTCAGAATCTGCACGCCGGATTCCTCGGCAACTGGCGCGTCACCGTACTTGCGACGCACCTGCACGTCGCGTTGCTCGGCTGGGTCCTGGTGATGATCGTCGGCATCTCACACCGCCTCCTGCCGATGTTTCTTCTGGCACACGGCGCCGACACCAGTTGGACGTTTCGCGCGCTCGCCTTGCTCGCGTCGGGCGTGGTGGTTCTTGCGCTTGGTATCATGGCTGGCCACAGTATCAAACCCAACATCGTCCCGTGGATGGGACTGCTGTTGATTGAGTGCGGGTTATTCTGCTTCCTCAGACAGGCGTGGCTCTTTTTCAGAGCACGCAAGCGCCCGCGTCTCGATGCGGGGCTGCGTCACGCTGCGACCGCACTGACCTTTCTCGCAGCGAGCGCCGCGCTCGCACCGGTTGTGCTGGCGACAGGTGCCGAGTACCGTCGACTGGATACGGCCTACGTGCTGCTGGGCCTGCTCGGCGGGCTGACACTTTACGTGATTGGACAGTTCTACAAGATCGTGCCGTTCCTGACATGGATGGCGCGGTTCCGTGAGGATATGGGGAAGAAGCGAGTTCCCACCGTGGCGCAACTGTATTCACCACTCGTTGCACACATCGACCTCGTGCTGTTCACGACTGCCGTCCTGGGAATGGAAATAGGTGTTATAACAGGTATTGCACTGACGGTCCGCCTCGCGGCAATCCTGTTCGTGGCCGGTACCGGACTGTTCGTGAGTCAGATCGCTCGCGTGACGTTCGGCACATCGTTCCGGAACGTTGAGGCGGGAGTTGGTCAACCTACAACTGCGAAGGCATTCTGATGAATACGAGCGCAACGCCGGTTCAGGCGTCCGACAAGCTACAGAGCCTGTTCGAGCGTGATGAGCGACTGATAGACGTGGTAGCGAGTCACTCGCCGCAGCTGGCCAAGCTTCGTCATTCGCCGATGCGCCGAGTAATGGCGCGCGTGACGACCGTGGCGCAGGCAGCGCGGCTCTGCAGGATGTCCCCGGATTCGCTCGTGCGCGATCTCAACCACGCGATCGGCATCGACACTGTACCCGGTGACACGGCAAGCGCCGATGCGATTGGTCGGACAGACGAACCCGCTGCAACGCAATGGTCCATACCGGCGTCGGCGTCGGTTGTCGAGCTGGATGTGCGGGAGGAGTTGAGCAACGGTGGTGAGCCATTCTCCAGGATCATGGGAGCGGTCGGGGGACTCGGTGAGCGTGAGGTACTGCATCTGCGCGCACCGTTCGAGCCGGTTCCACTCTTTGCGGTGATGCAGAAGCGTGGATTCGCGCACAGGGCGGAACAGCATGGGGAGGACGATTGGTCAGTGTGGTTCTTTCGTCAGGAGATGGCGGCTGAATTCCCGACCACAGCGACGACACCTGCGCAAGCCGCCGCCGCAACAACTCCACATCCCACCGCACCAGGCGCCGAGAACGCGCCGGCGCGCACCGAGGTGTGGCTGGATGTGAGAGACATGGAGCCACCGGAGCCGCTGGTGCGCACCCTGGAAGCGTTGGAGAGTCTACCAGCGGAGAGCATGCTGGTGCAGCTCAACATGCGTGTTCCGCAGTTCCTTCTACCAATTCTCAGAGAGCGAGGTTTTCACTTTACCATAGACGAGCCGCAACCAAACGAAGTGCATGTCAGAATATGGCGCGTGGAATAATCACCGTAGCAGGTATTCCATACGTCGCCTTGAACCATGAATGATTTCAATCACAGGAGTAGGACGTGTCAGAGTCAAACGCACCACAGTCCGGCAACGGTCCCGTCGAGTTGGACGTTCGCGTCATTCCACCGCGGGACAAGCACCCCACCATCTTTCGTACATTCGACGGCCTCGAGAAAGGTCAGTCGATGATTCTGATCAACGACCACGATCCGCGTCCGCTGCGGTACCAGCTCGACGCGGAACATCCTGGCACGTTCGAGTGGACGTACAAGGCACAGGGGCCGGAAATCTGGCGCGTGCAGATTGACCGGAAGTGATGGCGCGAAGATCGCTCGCGTATGCTGATTGATTCCACCGGGCTCGGCTACACGGCCCGTGGCGGAGAGATCATGGTGCACCACTCCCACGCGCGCCGTGCAGGCAGCGCGTGGGAGTGGTGCATGGAGCCCCGTCGAATTCCCTGTCAGGAGATCGCCGCACTTACTTCAGGGAAACACCGACACCCGTCAAATGCCTGTTCGCATAAGTTGCGTCATGAGTAGCGGATGCATTTACTCACCCAATCACGCAACACCGGATCGATAAGAACAGCATGGAGTGGTTCGTAAAGGCGTTTCTCAAAGCAAGCATCACCTGGCTCGCGCTCGGTGTAACGCTCGGCGTCGGCATGGCCGTGCATCCGCAGCTCATCATCTACCGGCCCGCGCACGTTCACATGAATCTGCTGGGCTTTGTGACGATGATGATCTACGGCGTTGCGTATCACGTAATTCCGCGTTTCACAGGGCACCCGTTGCACATGCGCAGCCTTGCGGCGCTGCAATGGTGGCTCGCCAATGCTGGGCTGGCACTGATGGTCGTTGGCTTTTGCCTCGCACCAAATGCAGTGCCGGCGGCGCCGTTCGTGCTCGGTACGGGAGGCGTCCTGTCAGCCATCGCGGCATACTGTTTTGTATACAATATCTGGCGGACTATAGACGGTGCCCGGCGACGCACCGGAGCTACCCCTGGCTGAACGGGGCTTCGCGGCCAGAAAAGCCCGCAGTAGCGGGCCCGTTGTAATCCGATAGTTTTTATCGGATATGAACTGCAAGCGACGGATAGGGTGTCTGTGCACCCTCGCCTCACTATGGCTCACGCCAGCAACCATGAGATCCCAGGATACGGCAGCCAGAAGGTTGGCGAGCATCGTATCGGTCGCGGTCGCCGAGTACGGACTGGCGGTAGATAAGCGAGGCCAGCTGATCTCGGCGGAGGAGTACGCCGAGGTCGCCGGATTCCTGGAGAACGCCCGTGAGGTCGCGGGCCGACTGGAGGGACATGACGCGCCCGCCGCCAGGTCGGCACTCGGGGAGCTGATCGGTGCCGTGGCGCAAAAACGACCGCCCGCCGCTCTGGAGCAATACCGGATGCGCATGCTTGCGGCACTGGGCAATGCAGCCGAGCTGGAGCTACCGTCGATGCCGCTCGATTCCGTGGCTGGCCGAAAGGTCTTCACGGAAAGCTGTGCGTCGTGCCACGGCGCACGCGGGCTCGGCGACGGTCCGATGGCGCGGACTCTCTCGACCCCTGTTCCGGCAATTGGAAGCATGACTGCAACTCCCAATCTGACTCCGGCTCTTGCGTACGATGTGGCGTCCGTCGGCATCAATGGCACCGCCATGCCGGCGTTCGGAGAATCGCTTACCCCTCAGCAGCGATGGGAGGTACTGAACTATGTCTATCAGCTGCGCGGACAGCCGATGTCGCTCCCATCGCAGGCTGTCGGCACGGGAACCAACGCCAGCAGCACCGCGTCGTCGATAGCGGCATTGCTGGACAGCTCGCTTGCATCGGCAAGGCGCGGAGACGTTACCTCGGCAAGCGACGGCGCATTCGACGCCTACCTTGCGTTCGAGCCACTCGAAACTGTCGTGCGCGCCAAGGATCCCGCACTGGTTTCATTGCTGGAGCGCTCCTTCGGTGAGTTCAGAGTCGCCGTGCGCGGCGGTGATACACGTGCGGCTACTCGTGCTCGCGACGCGATCACAGACGCTCTGCCGCGCGCGGTGGCGCTCGTAAATGGAACGGACGAAGGTGCGGTAACGATGTTCTGGCAATCGTTCATCATAATCCTCAGAGAAGGATTCGAAGCGATACTCGTTGTTGGTGCGGTAGTCGCGCTTCTCATCAAGACGGGAAACCGCGATAGGTTGCGCTCCATCTGGATCGGCGTCGTGCTAGGTGTCGTCGCGAGTGCAATAACTGCGGTGATCCTCAAGACTGCGCTCGCCGCGATTCCAGCGAGCAGTGAAATCGTCGAAGCGGTATCGCTGCTGGTTGCAGTCGTGGTGCTCTTCTCCGTCAGCTACTGGCTTATCTCCAAGGTTGAAGCGCACAAATGGCAGAAGTTCATCAGAGAAAAGGTGTCGGTAGCGCTGGAGCACGGTAGTGGCGGAGCGTTGATGTTGATCGCGTTCCTTGCCGTATACCGGGAAGGCGCGGAGACGGCTCTCTTCTATCAGGCTCTGTTCAGTCAGGCGCACGGCGCGGCGCTGCCACTCACGCTGGGAATTGTCACGGGCTCCGTTGCGCTGGCTGTTGTATTCGTTCTGTTCTACCGGTTCGGCGTGAAGATTCCGATGCGGATGTTCTTCGCGGCAACCAGCCTGCTGTTGTACTACATGGCGTTCGTATTCGCGGGCCGGGGAATACGGGAATTGCAGGAGGGCAACGTGCTGCCCATGACACCGTTGCCGCATGTACCCGATATCTCGTGGCTCGGATTGTTCCCCACGGTCGAGACTGTCGCCCTTCAGTCGCTGTTGCTCGTGCTGTTTGCATTCGCAATAATCAAGACTTTCGTATTTACGGCGGCACCAGATCCATCGCGCAAGTGACGACGGTCGGGGATTCCTTTACGATATTTCCACCTTACCCCGACTGAACGCAGCAGTAGCCAGCCGTAGCTTCCCACCGCATGACTACTGTACCGCGCAACATCATGCTTCCGACCATCATTCAGGGTGGAATGGGAGTCGGTGTTTCAAACTGGACCCTGGCGCGCGCTGTTGCGCGCGCGGGCCATCTTGGCGTCGTTTCAGGAACTGCGCTCGATACGGTTCTCGTGCGCCGACTCCAGGACGGCGATCCGGGTGGGCACGTGCGGAGGGCAATCGAGCATTTTCCTATCGCCCACGTTGGTGAGGATGCACTCAAGCGCTACTTCCTTCCGGATGGTCGCGCAGCAGCTCAGCCGTACAAGATGCTTCCCATGTACAAGCAACACGTCAGCGTTGCGCGCCAGCAGATCACGATGCTTGCGAATTTCGTCGAAGTGTATCTGGCCAGGGAAGGCCACGATGGACTGGTTGGCATCAATCTTCTCACCAAGGTACAGTTGCCAAACCTGGCGTCGCTATGCGGCGCAATGCTCGCGGGCGTTGATTACGTACTGATGGGCGCCGGGATCCCGCGTGAGATCCCCGGCGTGCTGGATGCGCTCTCCGAGCACCGTATGGCGTCGATGAAATTCGACGTCGAAGGATTACCGGCAGGCGAGTCCGAAATTCTCAGTTTCGATCCCGCAGCTCATGGTGTCGATCAGTCGATGCCGATGAAACGGCCGGGATTCATCGCCATAGTGGCAGCGACGTCGCTCGCAGCGACACTTGCCAGAAAAGCAAATGGCCGCGTGGATGGTTTCGTCGTGGAGGGTCCGACCGCCGGTGGACACAACGCGCCACCGCGGGGTGAACAGCAGCTCAACGTGCGCGGCGAGCCGATCTATGGAGAGCGCGACGTCGTCGACATCGCACGCATCGGCGAGCTCGGACTTCCGTTCTGGATCGCGGGTGGCGCTGGCTCCCCGAAAGGACTCGTTGACGCTCTTATTGCAGGTGCGGCGGGTGTTCAGGTCGGGACGTTGTTCGCTTACTGCGAGGAATCCGGCATTGCGGAGGCGCTCAAGAAAGAAGTCCTTCGCCATGCAGCACTGGGAGAGCTGGATGTAGTGACAGATCCCCGTGCGTCGCCGACAGGATATCCGTTCAAGGTTGTGCGATGGGTGGGTGACAATGCTGACGGACCGCGTCGCGAACGCAAATGCGATCTCGGCTACCTGCGCACCGCCTATCGCGGTGCGGATGGCCGCATCGGATATCGGTGTCCCGCCGAGCCGGTGGACGCATATGTCAGGAAGGGCGGCGCGCTGGAGGACACAGAGGGCCGCGAATGTCTCTGCAACGGACTGACAGCGAACATCGGGCAGGCGCAGGTGCGAAGTGGCGGAATCGATGAGCCGCCGCTACTGACGAGCGGTGATGACCTGCTGAGTATTCAGAATTTTCTCGGCGCGCGCACCACGTACACCGCGGCCGACGTTGTCGATTACTTGCTGGGACGCTGAGCGGACCGGCGCGAGCCAGCGCTGGCGCGTAGTGCGTTGAGTATCACGGCAATATCGATTACTTCCTGAAGCAGCGCGCCTGGTACCGGCGCGATTTTGCCGGCGGCTGCGAACAACATCGCGATCCCGCTGAGCCCAAGTCCGGCCCAGACGCTTTCTCGTGCGATCTTCATGCTACGACGACTGATACGAATTGCTTCAGGAACCCGGTTCAGCTCGTCGACCAGAATCACGAGATCGGCTGCCTCTGCGGTGACACCGCCGCCGTGACCAGCTAGAGCTATCCCGACCGTTGCGGCGCTCAACGCCGGCGCATCGTTGGTTCCGTCACCCACCATTAGAACGCGATCACCGGCCTCAGTCAACTCCTTTACTACGGCAACTTTATCTTCCGGTTTCATGTCCCCGCGAACCTCGGTAATACCGAGTGACTGCGCGATCGCCCGGGCGTTGTCCCCGTGATCGCCTGACAGCAGGAGTGTTCGGTGAATGCCGAGCGACTCGAGATCGGAGAGAATTACTGGTACGTGATCCCGCAGCTGTTCGTCGTATGCCACCACGCCAGCGAATCTTCCATTGATCGCGACATAGGCCTTGAGCCCGACGGACGAATCCAAGGGAATCGAGTTACCAGCGTCCCGTGTCAGCTGCTCAGCGATAAAACCGTGTGAGCCGACCATCACGGTGTCATCGCCTATTCTCCCGGTGACGCCGCGGCCGGGCGATTCAACGACATCCCGAACGGCCGGTAGCGACTCATTCTCCGCCTTCGCGGCGTCCGTGAGTGTACGTGCGAGCAGATGGGCGGCGCCCTGCTCCACGGCGCCGGCCAGACGCAATACGTCGGCGCGCGTGAATGGTGGGTGTGGAATGACTGTATGAACTACCGGTTTCCCGATCGTCAGCGTGCCGGTCTTGTCGAGCACTGCAACGTTGGCGGTCGCGAGTCGCTCGATTGCCGCGCCGTTACGCACGATTATCTGACGTCGAGCCGCGCGATTTATTCCGCCAATTATCGCGATCGGCGGGGCGAGTATCAGTGGGCACGGCGTTGCGACGACAAGCACCGCCAGAAATCTCTGATAATCTCCTGTGGCTGCGGTTGCGGCAACCGCAATCACAAGCGTGATTGGCGTGAACCAGACGGCGTAGCGATCCGCGATCCGTTGAAACGGCGCCTTGGTTTCCAGTGCCGCCCGCACGAGCTGCACGATGCGCTCGTACTGACTGGCCTCGGCGATCGCAGTGGCACGCATCGTAAACAACCGGTCGCCATTGATGCTTCCACTACTGACCGGTACGCCCGGCTCGATCGACTGCGGCAGCGATTCACCGGTGAGCCTGGATGTGTCGAGCTCGGATCTACCCTCTTCGACGATTCCATCGCACGGGACCAGTTCGCCGGCGCGCACAATTACGCTATCGCCGACGACGATCTCGTCTGCTCTGATATCGGACACCTCGCCGCCGCGCAGAACGTGGGCTGATTTGGGACGATCCGCCTCCAGCTGCTGAACGGCCCGCGATGCTCGGCCCTCCGCGTATCGCTCGAGCGCTTCGCCGCCGGTTTGCATTACCACGACGATCAGGCCGGCCAACGGCTCGTTCATGACGACCGATGTGATGATCGCCATGGCCGCTACGATGTCCGAGGCCCACCGGCCATGCAGAGCACCGCGGATGGTGCCTGTTACGATGATTGCACCACCCGAAACCAGGCCAGCCATCCATATGTAACGAGCCCATACGGGTGACCCGAGGGTCCATGCCGCGAGACCCCCGAGGACAAAGGCCGTCGCCAGGCCGGGGATTACAGCCGGAGAATTGTACCAGTAGGTGACCTTGTTGCCTCGCACACCATTCGCGGCACTTGCCTTCAGCGTTCTACCTCCACGTGTCCCTGCATCCCCAGCGCTGCATGTGGATCACACTGAAAATAGTACTTTCCTGGTGCGAGGTTGACGGGCATATCGAGAGTTTGATCCGGCAGCTGAAGGAAATCACTTGCCGGAGGAAGGTTCGTCTTGCCGGGATTGGAATCCGGCAGGAAGTGCACATTATGCACGCCGCTCTTGAGTGTGAACCGGATCACGTCACCGCGATGCACCTCGAACTTCGCAGGCTTGAAGTAGTTGCCTTGCGCGTCGCTGTTGAGCTCGACGACTACCACTTTTCCAGTCGGTGCAGCCGCCTCGCCGCCCGGAGCCGACTGCGACGACGACACTGGCGCCCCCAGCTCGCTCTCGCCCTTCTTTTCTCCACCGCCGCACGCACCGATCGCCAATAGCGAGAGTGCAATAAAGCTCGACCTGAGACCTGAATGATTCACGATTCTACCCGGTAAGATTGTTTTAGCGTTGTTGGTGTCTTGCTGCGCTTCTGACTACTGATCAGAAGTCCTTCCTCTGGAATACACGCACGCCGAATGCGATCGGCGCGATGATCCAGGCCGCCAGCGCGAGCGTGGCGACGATCATCCCTGCGGAACCGGTGAAGAACTCGAGGAACACGGCGCCTGTGTAACCCATCATCGCGGCCCCGTCGAATCGCAGCAGCAGGCGCCACTCGAGCGATGTCGATCGGATTGGCCATCATCAGCCCGAGTGTCGCACGCTCCAGCGGATAGCTCCGATAGAAGGCCGCGAGCACGAACAATACGAATCCGTCGTACACGACGGTCACCAGCAGCCACACTCCGATCGCTGCTCCAAGTCCGCGCAACCGATCCTCGCACTTCACGGCGATCGAGCGTTGCGACTGCTGTGAAGACGCACGTCAGGACTGTTCCAGCAACGAGGAGCGCGACGAGCGTGCCGAGGCCGACGCGTCGTGTCCGTTAAGGACGAATGGCACGGAAAGTCCAAGAACGAAGGCGAGCATCGAGCGGAAGCGTGAGGCCGAGATAGAGACCGCAGTACGTCTGGCGCCGATTCACTGGTTGCGCGAGAATCAGCTCGACGAACTCGCGCGCGTTGTAGAGATATACGGTACCGAAGACGATCGAGACGAATGGTACGACGAAAGAGAACGACGCTCACGAGGCTGAGCTGCAGCCTTTACCGGATCGCCGGTGAAGCGTAGCAGCGCATCGGTCACCAGCAGGAAGAAGAGCGCATAGGCGATCAACCACCGGCTGCGGATCGCATCTCTGGCCTGATACTTGAGCACCTTGATCATTGTGTTCATGCCGCCTCCGCACAGTCGCGGCATCATCATCGCTGCCACCGCGCGCTCCAGTCGTCGTCTGCGACGTGACGCGCTTGAGATCGTCGAGCGTTCCGCGAAAACGCCATGCGTCCATCGACCATGAACGCAACGTCGTCCGCCAGTTCTTCCAGCTCATTCATGATGTGTGACGTGACCATGAACGTCCTGCCCGCGCCGCGCTCGCGGCCAGAATCTTGTCCTTCAGCACGCTGCTCGAGAGCGGATCGAGGCCAGCCGTCGGTTCGTCCAGCACGAGCAGCTCCGGCGAGAACAGAAAGGCCATGACCGCGTTGACCTTCTGTCGAGTGCCGCCGGATAGAACGCGCAAGGGCTTCTCGAGAGCGTCGTCGAGCCCGAAACAGTCGATGAGCTCCGTGTCCAGTCTGCGCTGTCGGTCCGCGCAGGTCCTTGAGCATCGCGAGCAGCTCGGCGCCCGTGAGATTCTCGGGGATAGCGCGCGATCTGCGGCATGTAACCGATGCGGGCACGATACGCGTTCGTCGCCCGTCACTCTGCTACCCAAAGTGTTATGTCGTCCGTATCCGGATGCGTGAGACCCAGCAGCGACTTGATGAGCGTCGTCTTGCCGGCGCCGTTCGGGCCGACGATTGCCACGACTCTACCGGTCGCGACGTCGAGATCTACGGAGCGAAGCACGGGCAGTGAGCCGAATCGCCTTCGCACACGTTCGTGATACGCAGCAGTGGCTCGGTCATTGTACCCAGCGCATTGCCGGCGCGGAGTCGGCCAGCGTTTCGGGTGTCAGCGCCGGAAAGCACGCGCTCGGCCGCGTCGAGCAGACAGAGGAAGTTGCTGCGCAGCAGAATCAGCGCAGGCTCAGTCTGCGCGACGACGACGGAGGTGAGTCGCACCGGCGGTACGGCACATCGCCCACGCCGTCGTGATTGAGATCGTAGCCGTCGTACGCGGACCAGTAGTTACCGCGAAAAGTGCTCGAGCTGCCGAGCGACTGTTCGTTGCGACATCGAACGTGTTGCCCGCGAAATCGTTGCCGTGAACTGTGCGTCCTTCGGTGCTCGCCTGGAGCTTGAGCGCCCAACCGTTGTTGACGAACGGTGATTGTGATGCGCGATCAGCCGCGTGGCCCCGTCTGCGTACAGTCCCGACGGTATTGTCGGAGAAGATGTTGTCGCCGGAGCTCGGCTATCGGAGATCTCCTTGAGCAACAATCCGTACGCGGCAGCGCCGCGTGTTATCCGTGAAGCGATTGCCGACCATCCGTACGTGGTGCGTGTACATGACTGCCACACCCGCGCCGTTGTGCCGGAATGTATTGCCCTCATAATCGCAGCTGTCGGAGTACATGAAGTGCAGCCCGTATCGCAGATTGTCCGGTGCTGATATTGTCATGAACGTGAGCCTCGCGCGGACGAACTCGAAGTAGATTCCGTCGCGATGGCCTGAGACCTGGTTTCCCTGGATGACTATGTCGCGCGAGTGCCACAGATGAATACCGTTGCCGGATGTCGCATCGCGCGAATGTGTCGCCGCGTATGACATTGCGATGCACGAAGCAGTACTGGGCTTCCTGCAGGTAGATGCCGAAGAAACCGTTGTCGATCCGATTGTCGGCTATCGAGCAATAGCGCGCCCGCACAACCTTGATCGCGGCGAGATCCTCCGTGAACGCGACGCCGACGTTCCGAAATGCAATGCCGCGCACCGTCACGCTATCCGCCGGTGACGGTCATGATCTGGCGCTTGCCCTCGCCATCGAGCACGGCGTCGCCGCTCTCCGAGGATGCGTACCGGCATCGACACCACGATCGTTGCTATCGCGTAGCTCCCGGGATGCACGATGATCGTACCACCGCGCGCGACGAGCGTCAACGCCGCCGTATCCTACGCACCGGTCCCGTCGGTGACACGTTGACGACCTGCTGCGGCGGGCGCACGGGCGACGCCAGCGCCTGCGTCGCGACGACACCAACGCTCAACAGCAGCGCAGCCACGCCGTGGCGCAGCAACCTACGAGTCGCGCATGTTCCCGAGCAGCCGGGATGCGGCTGCCTGAACGCCATGATGACCGCCAGCGCGCCACGCCGAACGCAGCCAATGCCAGCCACGCACCGGCATCCGGCCAGGACACCGCCGTGAAGTTGAGTAACTGCTTCACACCCATGAGTGGAGGCTGATAAGTCATTCCAGGGATCTTGATTATCGCGTGCTCGAAATCGATGTTGTGGCCGTAGTCGTATTCCCAGCGCCAGAAATCGACGAGTCCAGCGACACTGCAAGGACGGCGAATCCGCCGATCCAGGTCGAGCAGCAACTTTCTGCTGCCCACCTGGCGGCGATGCAGCCCGAGTAGTATCAGACGCGCCAACAATCCACGGCATGTAGCCGCAGCTCGGGAATGGCGGACGGCGTGATGTGCTTCATGCCGATGTAGTGATTCAGACCGTTGATGTTGTCGAGATCCGTCGGCATGGTCCCGCCGCGACATCGCTGATGCCGATCCGCATGCCGAGTCCCTCGGGGTACTGTGGCGCGACGAGCTGTACGCGCCACAGCGGGAGGACAGAAGAGCCCGATCAAGAGCGAGCGACGCAATCGCCGTGACGCTCGCGAGGTGAGGCGTGACATCATTCTCACCTGTGCTCCCATGTTCGGCACGCTCGCCATGCTCGGCAGGCATGCGACCATTCTGCGGTCTGCCTGCGACCTTGGCTGATGTTCGCCGATCAGTGGCACGTGCATCTCCGCCGGCGACACTCGAACGTATCCCTGCATCTCCTGGTGCAGCGCGGAGCAGAAATCCGTGCAGTAGAACGGATAGATGCCGGTTGCCTGCGGAACCCATCTTAGCGTCCTCGTCTCGCCCGGCGGGAGCGTCACGCCGGAGGTGTTTGCACCGAACACTGCGAAGCCGTGCGCGATGTTCCAGTCCTGCTCGATGTTGGTGACGTGGAAGTACACGGTGTCGCCAAGCTCGATACCCTCCAGAATGTCCGGCGCGAAGTGACTGCGAATCGCAATCATCTTTACATCGACACGCTTGCCGTTGCGTGTGATTCCGCCGTCGGCCTCCGCGGTCGTGACATCCGGGTTGTGGTTGTCCTCAATTTCTCGAACTTGAGCGAGTCGGGTTGCAGCAGGCTCGCAGGAACTGCCTGTGCGTAATGCGGCTCGCCCATCGTCGGGAAGTCGAGCAACATCTTCATCTTGTCGCCGCTGATGTCGATCAGCTGCGCGGAGCGAGAACCCTCCGGGCCGGTGGGCAGGTAACGATCCTTCGTGATCTTGTCGAGCGCGACAAGATACTTGCCCGCACGGCTTCTTGCTGTCGCCGCCCGGAATCATCAGGTGCCCCACGGAGTAGTACACCGGAATACGATCCAGCACCTGCCACGTCCCCAGTTTCCACTTCACGATTTCCGAGGAGATGAACATCGACGTGTACGCGTTGCCCTTGCCGTCGAACTCGGTGTGTAGCGGACCTAGGCCCGGCTTCTGTACTTCGCCTGCGATTACTGCCTGGTAACGGAGTACTGGAATACCGTCAATCGTCTTCTCGAATTGCTTGTCGGCGATCGCCTTGATCATCTTCGTGTACGAGTGCACGGGAATGACCGTAGCCAGCTTGCCACCGGCCACTATGTACTCGCCCGACGGATCGATATCGACGCCATGCGGTGATTTCGGCGTCGGCAGGTAATACACGAGCCCATCGCAATCCGCTGGATACAGCATGGTCACACCGTGTCTTTGTCTCGCTCGTCGCGACCTTCCGGTGGTCGGATTCACGATAGTTGTGGACGTAG
Organism: uncultured Gemmatimonadales bacterium; assembly: GCA_963707505.1. GTDB lineage: Bacteria > Gemmatimonadota > Gemmatimonadetes > Gemmatimonadales > Gemmatimonadaceae > Fen-1247. The sequence goes on along the minus strand of CAVPQB010000006.1, from coordinate 545,624 downwards.
CTGCCACCGAACTTCTTCGCCTTTCCGTCAGCGATGCACTCTCTCTGCCTGCTTGTAGTTGATCGCGGCGATGTAGTCCTTGTCGGCCTGTGACGCGTTCACCTCGAGCTTCGTATTCGCTTCCTCGGAGTTGTACGTCGTGAAGAAGAACCAGCCGTCGGATGGTCCCTTGCCGGCGTGACCGAGATCGTAGTCGTATCCGGGCATCATGATCTGGAAGGCAACGTCCATCTTGCCAGGCTGATCGGCCCTGACGAACGTGATAGTTCCCTTGAAGTTCTTCTTGTAGCTATCGATGGGAACATCGGTCTGCGGAATCGGAACGCTGAAGCGCGTCGCTGATACCACGTATTTGGTATCCGGCGTCGCGAACGGTGACGCGTGGCCACCCGCAGCGTTTGGAATCTGGAGTATCTCCTCGGTCTCGAACTTCTTGAGGTCGATGCGAGCGATACGTGGCGTGTTATTGCCGTTGATGAAGAGCCAGCGGCCATCCGGTACACCGTCAGTGAGCGACATCTCCGTGTGATGCGAATCGTCCCACGGCACCTGGCCGAAAGTCGTCGTCAGCATCGCCTTGGTGTCCTCGTTGTATCCGTAGCCCGTCTGTGGAAACTGCGAAAAGACCGGTATTTCCTTGAAGAGACGACCGGATGGGAGCCCATACACCGTCACCTGGCCGCTGAAGCCACCGGACAGGAAGGCGTAATACTCGTCGTACGAGCCTGGCGGCACGTAGGTTCGAGTTGCAGCGTCTCCGGCCAGCAGACCTGCGGACGCATTCGTCTTGACACTCGGCGCGCAGGCATACGCGAGGCCGCTCAGGGTGATGCCTACGTACCCGATAGCCGCATATAGCTTGACCGACGATTTCATACACTACCTCGCTTATGGCTCGTGTGGAGCGCGGGTGAGTAACTGCAATGAGATGAACGTACGGGCGCGGGTTTCTGCAAACAGTCGGGCAAGCCCGGATTTTGTGTCAGGTAACGGGTTGCGCGATCTCAGGGAAACACTGACACCGACTGGATGCCTGGTTCTCTAGTTTGAATCAGCTCACCAATTGCGTACATTCATCCATCCGGACATCACTCATGTCATTGCAAGACGAAGTCATCACTTTCGCATCGGTCGTCAACGACGTCATTCAGTCACACCCAGCGACCACAAACGTGTTCAACGAGTTTGGAATCGACGCATGTTGCGGCGGCGCGGTTTCCATTCATGACGCTGCGCTGCGAGACGGCGCAGATCCAGCTGCGTTGCTGAACGCACTGGACGCGGTCATTGCCGGCCGGCGCCCCAGCGCAGGAACGGCCGCATGATGCATGCACACGACTGTCTCGAGATTGCCCGCAAGGCAGTATCCGGATCCGCTGGCCGAGCAGCCACCGCGATCGTGCACGACTCGCCGGATGTGCGCCTCGTGGTCTTCCGGCTGGAGCCTGATGACACCGTGGCGATGCACACCAGCACGTCCACTGTCGTTCTTTCCGTGGTCAGCGGCACAGGTGTGATTTCCGGACCGATCGACGGCGAGATACGGGACGTGACCGTGAGCGCAGGTACCGTCGTTACCTACGAGCCGAACGAATTACACGGCATGCGAGCACCTCGAGGTCCGTTCGTCGTGCTGGCAGCGATCACGCCCAGGCCAGGCGGCCGCACGAGCGCTGCTGCATGAATGCAGTTGCATGAGTTTACCTGCGTGAAAGCGTCGCTGCATGAGCGTCGCTGCATGAGCGCGGGCGCGTAGCGCGACGTGTACACGCTCGTCCGCCGTTACCTCAAGACCGCAATCGCCTTTCTGGCAGTCGGGCTGTCGATAGGCGGGTACCTCATCGCGCGCCGGGAATTCCAGGGTGCAGCACCGGACGAATATCTCGTCAGCGCTCACACGCACGCGCTGTTCGTCGGCTTCGTGATGATGATGATCATGGGTGTTGCGCTGTGGCTTTTTCCGCGTCCGGAAAAGACCGACGCGCAATACAATCCGCGACTGGCCGAAACCGCTTACTGGCTGATCACGATCGGAACCGTCGCGCGGGTCGGTGGCGAAGTAATGCGATCGAGCCTGTTCAACATGAACGTCTCCGCAATGTGGCTGCGCGTCGCGATCGTCGCGGCCGGCTTCCTGCAGGGAATCGCGATCGGGGTGTTCTTCTTCACGATGTGGACAAGAATTCGGCCGGTGGGCAGTCAGGCACGCGAGGCGAAGGGCGAGCGGTTCTGACGCGCATGTCGCCAATCCCGCAGCATGTCGCGTTCGCTGCATCGGCGTATTCCGCCCTGCCAGCTACTGGCTGGCCGGCAGGATCCTCCTGATCCTGCAATTTCCATGGAGCAATCGACATGACGCCCGTCATTGCGAATGAAACGCCGAGCCGGAATCCACTTTCCGCGGATGAACTCGGGTTGATCGATGCATACTGGCGCGCCGCGAACTACCTCTCGGTAGGCCAGATCTATCTCCTCGCCAATCCTCTCCTGCGCGCACCGCTGAGCCTCGACCACATCAAGCGCAGGCTGCTCGGCCACTGGGGTACGACTCCAGGACTGAATTTCATGTACGTGCACATGAACAGGCTGATCAGGAAGCACGACATCGACGCGATCTTCGTCGCTGGTCCGGGCCACGGCGGACCTGGGGTCGTCGCCAACACCTATCTCGAGGGGACGTACAGCGAGGTCTATCCAGCGGTAAGCCGCGATACTGACGGACTCCAACGGTTGTTCAAGCAGTTCTCCTTCCCCGGAGGCATTCCCAGTCACGTCGCTCCGGAAACACCTGGATCCATCCACGAAGGCGGAGAGCTGGGATATTCACTGCTCCATGCGTACGGAGCCGTGTTCGACAATCCGGATCTCTTCGTCTGCTGCGCAATCGGCGACGGTGAGGCGGAAACGGGCGCGCTCGCGACCAGCTGGCATTCCAACAAGTTTCTTGATCCCGCACGCGACGGCGCAGTGATCCCGATTCTGCACCTCAACGGTTACAAGATCGCAGGCCCTACGGTTCTCGCGCGAATCGACGACGACGAGCTTACGTCGCTGTTGCAAGGCTACGGTTACGATCCGCGTTTCGTCTCCGGCGACGACCCGCATGTGATGCATCAGCTCATGGCGGCGACCATGGATACTGTGCTGGCTGATATCAAGCGCATCCAGCACGATGCGCGCGAGCACGGCTTCACGCATCGGGTGCCATGGCCGATGATAGTCCTCCGTTCGCCCAAGGGCTGGACCGGTCCAAAGTTCGTCGACGGAAAGCAGACGGAGGGATCGTTCCGCTCGCATCAGGTACCGATTACCGGATTTGCACACAATCCCGGGCATGTCGCATTGCTCGAGCAGTGGATGAAGAGCTACCGACCTGAAGAACTGTTCGATGAGAAAGGCACACTCATTCCGGAGATCGCCAACATCGCGCCCACAGAAACACGCCGCATGAGTGCCAATCCTCATGCCAATGGTGGGCTGTTGCTCAAGGATCTCGCAATGCCGGCGTTCCGTGACTACGCGGTGGCCGTACCGGCGCCGGGCGCAGTCGACGCAGAATCCACCCGCATACTCGGCAACTTCCTTCGGGATGTGATGCGACTCAACATGAGCTCGAGCAATTTTCGAATCATGGGGCCGGATGAAACAAGCTCCAACAGACTCGATGCACTATTCGAGGTCACCGATCGTACCTCGACGGCGGAAATACTTCCGAGTGATGACCACGTCGCACCCGATGGCAGGGTGATGGAGGTGCTGAGCGAGCACATGTGCGAGGGATGGCTGGAAGGATATCTGCTTACCGGCAGGCACGGCCTGTTCTCCTGCTACGAAGCGTTCATTCATATCGTGGACTCGATGTTCAACCAGCACGCGAAATGGCTCGCCACTGCTCGCAACATCCCGTGGCGCCGGCCCATCGCATCGCTCAACTACCTTCTTACGTCACATGTGTGGCGACAGGATCACAACGGCAACAGTCACCAGGATCCCGGATTTCTGGACCATGTGGTGAACAAGAAGGCTGATGTGGTGCGTGTGTATCTCCCGCCAGATGCGAATACTCTGCTGTCGGTAGCGGACCACTGCCTGCGCAGCAGGAATTATGTGAACGTGATTGTTGCCGGTAAACAACCTGAACCGCAATGGCTGGACATCGATGCAGCGGCGGCACACTGCAGCAAGGGGCTCGGCATCTGGCACTGGGCGTGCAATGACGGTGGCGCCGACCCGGACGTGGTGCTCGGATGCTGCGGCGACGTGCCGACACTCGAAATCCTTGCGGCCGTGGATCTGCTGCGGACTCACATACCCGACCTCCGCATGCGTGTGGTCAACGTCGTGGACCTCATGGCTCTGCAGCCTGACAGCGAGCATCCGCATGGCTTGCCGGATGATGAGTTCGATGCGATGTTCACGAAAGACAGGCCAGTAGTATTTGCATTTCACGGCTATCCGCTGCTGATCCACCGTCTCACGTATCGCCGCAGAAACCACGACAACATGCACGTGCGCGGTTACAAGGAAGAGGGCACGACCACGACACCGTTCGACATGACAGTACTCAATGAGATGGACCGATTCCACCTGGCACTGGACGTCATCGCACGTGTACCGCGTCTCAGAAATCACGCGGCTGCATCTGTGGCAGCTGATCTCTTCCGCTCGCAGACTTGTCGAGCATCGTGCCTATGTCAATGAGTACGGCGACGACATGCCCGAGATTCGCGACTGGCGTTGGACCGGACACGCCGCCTCATGAAGATCCTGGTCCTGAATGTCGGATCGTCGTCGCTCAAGTTTCAGCTCATCGATACCGATCAGGCGCGATCGACGGCAATCGTGACCGCCGGCTCGCCATGGGTCAGATCGAGCGCATTGGTGGCGAGGCAATCCTCACTCTCGGTGTAGGATCAGCGCCGCCGTCGCACACCACAGCCCAGATCCGCAATCATGCTGAGGCAGTGGAGCGCGTCATCGGCTGGATGGCTGGAGCTGATTCTGGTGTCGATATTACTGCGCCATCCGACATCGAAGCCGTCGGCCACCGGGTAGTACACGGCGGTGAGCAGTTCACACGATCAACTCTCGTCACCGCGGCCGTCCGAAGTGACCTCGAGCGACTCATCGACCTCGCACCGCTGCACAATCCGCACAATCTGCTCGGTATTGCGGCCGCGCGCGAAGTTCTCGGTGAAAACGTGCCGCAGGTTGCGGTATTCGACACCGCGTTTCACCAGACCATACCGGAGACCGCACACCTGTACGCCATTCCGTACCAGCTCTACCGGCGATACAGGGTACGACGTTATGGATTTCATGGGACGTCACACAGGTACGTCGCATATCGCTATCGCCAGCTCACCGGCAGGACTCGCGAGCAGACGCGCATCATCACGCTGCACCTTGGGAATGGTGCGTCTGCATGCGCGATCGTGAACGGAGAATCCATCGATACGTCGATGGGATTCACCCCGCTCGAGGGACTTGTGATGGGAACGCGCTCGGGAGACATCGATCCGGCAATTCTCGAATACGTTGGCGCCAAGGAAGGACTCAGTAGTCGCGACATGGACGTAATGCTCAACAAGCAGTCGGGTCTCCTTGGACTTTCCGGTCTCACCGCCGACATGCGCGAGCTTCTCGCAGAAGCCGACGAGAATGGTGACCGTCGCGCGCGACTGGCGATAGACGTCTTCTGTTACAGGGCGCGGAAATACATCGGTGCATATCTCGCCGCCATGAACGGTGCGGACGCGATAGTATTCGCAGGCGGCATCGGCGAGAACTCCCCTGCTGTCCGGGAGCGTATCTGTACCGGAATGGACTGGCTCGGCATACGGATCGATACCAGTCGCAACTCGGCGCTCGAGCGCGGTATGGAAGGTCGCTTCGACCGCGAGGGAGAACGAATCCAGCTCTGGGTAATACCGACGGACGAGGAGCTGCTCATAGCGCGCGATACCTGGCGCGTGGTAACTGGCAAGGAGCCGCACTGAACACATGCAGATGACAGATTCCGTGGATCACACTCCATCCTCCAACCGTCTTGCGAGCGAGGTCGAGCCTGGTGTATTCCTGCTAGACCATCACTTCCGCGGCTCGCCCGGCGTCATCGCGTCGTATCTCGTCGCTGACGGCGATGCACTAACCCTGATCGAGACCGGCCCCGCCAGCACCCTCGAGACTCTGCTTGCCGGTGTGCGCCAGGCTGGCTTCGACCCAGAAAATATTGAACGGGTCGTCGTGACACACATACACCTCGATCACGCCGGCGGCGCCGGATCCCTGCTTCGCGTGTTGCCGCGTGCACGACTGTACGTACATCCCGTCGGCGCTCCGCACATGATCGATCCAGCCAAACTGATGGCGAGTGCGACGCGAATCTACGGCGATCTGATGGGACCGCTCTGGGGCGAGATGATTCCGATACCAGAGGAGCGTCTCAGCGTGCTCGAGGATCGCGTCGATCTTCACACGGGTGCGCGTACGCTGCGCGCATACGACACTCCCGGACACGCGAATCACCATCTTGCGCTGCACGACCCTGACACTGGCTCTGTCTTCACGGGTGACGTCGCCGGCGTTCGACTCGATGGCACGATGCATTTGAGGCCTCCGACACCACCACCGGAATTTTCCCCCGAAAAGTGGCAGAAGAGCGTAGCCATTCTGCGTGCTCTGGAGCCACGTCGTCTGTATCTCACGCACTTTGGCGGCTATGACGACGTAGCGTGGCATCTGGACGAACTGCTCTCGCGCACGTGGTTCTGGGCCGGATGGGTCGGCGGCCGGCTCGCCACAGGCGAGGCGGCTGACGCTGCGTCGGACGCACTGCGAGCAATGGAAGACGCTACCCTGACCCGAACCGGAGATCCTTCGCTGCTACGCCGATACGAGGAAGCCGGCAACTATCGAATGAGTGTTGACGGCATCGCGCGGTGGTGGCGAAAGCGCGGCGAGCAGCCATAGCATCTGCTCGCCGCGCTTTGCGATCAGTGACGGCCGGCCCGGTCCGGCGGCGTCACCAGAACCGACCATCTGGCATCTGCCGCGATAGCCTTGGCTACGCTGCCGAGTAGTAATCGATCGAGAAATGGATGCCGCTGGCTTCCAACGGCTATGAGATCGGCATCGCATTCCGCGGCGAAGCGGGTTATCTCTGCGACGGGGCTTCCCCGAAGCACCACGGTATCGATCGTCACGCCAACCGATGGCCAGAGCTCCGCTGCTAGCTCCTTGAACGCTGCCTCGACTCCACGCGCATGAATCAGCTCGAACGCTTCGTCGCTTTCCGTCCTGGCCTGCGATGTCGAGGGCTCTACGAACACGAGATGAATCGTTCCATGTTCATCGACGATGCGCCGCGCGAGGTGCGCCGCGCGAATGCTGGCTCGGCTGAAGTCGACTGGCACGACGATCCGTTTTGGAAGGTCCGTCAGTTCCGGACGTACAGCCAGCACCGGCACACTACTGATCGCCATCACGCCGCGGACTGTATCCTTGCCCATCACACGGCCGGCCGTGCCGTGGCGATTCAATCCCAGTACAACCATCCGTGCACCACTCCGCTCGGCGTGCTCGACCACGACTCGCGCAACATTGCCTACTGCGAGTGTCAGCGGCCACGCCGCTGCAGGACCGTGGTCCAGGTGCAGCGTCTTTCGCATCTCCAACGTCTGCCGCTCACGTATTCGCGGATCCTGCAGATCCTCCTCGATCGAGACGATGACGATCGCCGCTTCCGGCACCGACGTACCGACCTCGATGACATAGAGCGCGGAAGGCCCGGCGCCACGCCGCTCGTTCAGCGCGCGCGTGACGGCGACGGCTGAATCCGCAAGCTCGTCCTCCGTCAGCGCCAGGAGAACGCCAAACTCTCCGGATGCCGTGAGAGCCTCCGGTGCAGCTGACGGCTCTTCGACCAGCGCGTCCAGCTCGTCCATGTAGTCCTTTCCTGTGGTGCTCATCGGTCCTCCTTTTTACGCTGTTTACGTAGCGTGTTTACGTAGCGCCCGTCGGGTTGTGATCGTGGGACTTGGCAGGAACCACGAGCATCGACCGATGCGCCGTTCTGGCAAGCCCCATCGACACGCTTCTGTTTACCAGTCTGTCGAGCAACGGGTGTTCATCACTCCCGACCGCGAGCAGATCGGCGCGAACGCGTTCGGCGAAGCCGTCGATTGCCCCCTCTCTCTCGCCCTCGATCACATGGGACTCAATTGTCATCCCCGGCCCAGGCCTCAGATCATCGATCATGGATGTCAGGTCGCGCATCGCGCGTGAGAAGGTGCCGGTTCCTGGCATGCCCGTCGGCGAGTAATCCTGATGCGTCGGGTTGGTTACCACGTGTACGAGATGCATTTCGCCATCGTCAGCAAGGATGTGTCGTGCCATGCTCGCTGCGCGAACGCTCGCCTCGCCGAAGTCGATCGCGACGACGACGCGCCTTGGCAGAGCAACGAGATCCGGCCGAACCGCAAGTACTGGTACGCCAGCCAGACGGACGACGGATCGAAGCAAGTCCCCAACGACCACGCGATGCATCACGCCGTGCCGTCGCAGTCCGATGACGATCAGGCCGGCGCGCAACTGTCGCGCATGATTGACGATCGCCTCCACCGGCGGCTCATCGGCGACTTCGAACTGCCATCGCACGTCACCAGCCACGGCAGTCACCTGTCTCTGCAACATGTCCCTGGATTCGTCACGATACTCCGGGCTCAGTGCGCCCTCTGCGACGTAACCAGCGAACGGCTGGATCAGTACTTCCGTCTCGTGATCTCTGCCAAGCGCGCGCAACACCGTCGGAATCGCACCGTGAGTGCGCGCCAGCTCACGTGTCATGCCGATGGCAGGCGCCGCGCGCTCGTCATCGGTGATTGCCAGCAACAGTGGAAACACAGCATCGAGTGCCGGATGCAACCCGCGACGAGTGATGCCGTGGAATTCTTCCGCCGGTGTCGCGGCAGCGGAGAAAGCGGAGCTGGACATCTGTGCACCTCCAGTGAGTGATACTGCAATCTGCTTCAGCGCGCACCCACCGTCTGTCGGCCGTTCCCGGAATGATTGTAGGGCATTCCAGTACCATGGACGCCCACGATCCGCGTATCGGAATTACCCCTACCGCAAATCAGGTAAGCACTGACAGACACGGATAGCTCTCGGTCATATCGTTCGATCGTGAAGTCAGGACAAACTCACACCAGAACGGACGAGCCATGATCACACGGACAGTATTGACAGCGGCGGCCATCGCGCTGCTTGGCACCACATTATCTGCACAGGCAAGCGCAGTACGTCTGCAGCTTGCTCCAGGCAGTCAACTCAGCTTCGACGGCACATCCACGCTGCATGGGTTCACCTGCACCACAAGCACCATGCAGGCATACATAGACGTCGATCCATCATATCAAACCGCAAACCTGAACACCATCGCGCATCCTATTGTGAATGTGCAGGTGGTGATTCCAGTGAAGAGCCTGAAGTGCGGAGGCGAGCTCGAGGGCAACATGTACAAGACTCTGAATGCAACTCAGTTCCCTTACGTGATATACAAGCTCACGAGTTACGACATGATCGCCGAGAGTGCAGCGGCATCGAAATTCAGCGCTGCAACACAGGGAGAGCTCACGATTGCCGGTAAGGAAAATCCCATCCGAATGACCATCGACGCAGCGCGCGGATCCGATGGAGTCGTATCGGCGACTTCCGAGCAGGGAATCAAGATGAGCGCTTTCGGTATCAAACCGCCGACGTTCATGCTCGGGACGCTTCGCGTTGGTGACCAGTTGAAGGTGAAGTTCACGTTGAAGGCAACACAAGCGGCGATTGCTGGCGCAATGTCCGAGCTCTCATCAGAGCTTGCCCTGAACACATCGCGCGTCCGTCCGTTGCTCCCGGAGTCACACAAGTAACCCGCGCGTCAAACATACAATCTCACTCCCTGACGGAAATCGAAAATGAAACCGTTCCTGTTTAGCGCGATCGGCATAGCGATGATCGGTGCGATTGCCCCAACGCTCTCGGCCCAGGACGTCGTGCCTGCCACACGCGCCGCTGATAGCACCACGAGCGCGTCACTGCTTCCACTCATAGAGATCCAGCACATGCGCCCGCGTGACCAGCGCGGCATCAACGTCTTCGAGCCACCCAAGGACGACACCACTCCGTTCACCAATTTCAAGATTGGACTCGGCGCGGCGTTCACGCAGCAATTTCAGGGGCTCGAGCACAGTAACACCGCAGCGCCCAATGTGGTGAACGGTGTCAACGCCAACCAGCTCATTCAGATAGGACACGGTTTCAACAACGCCGTTGCAAACCTCTATCTCAACGCACAGCTCGCAAAGGGAATGCGTGTGGAGGTTACCACCTACCTGTCGTCCCGCCACCACCAGGACACCTGGGTAAAGGACGGATATCTGCTTGTCGACGCATCACCCATCGATGTGGACGTTCTCAATTCCATCATGAAATACCTGACGTTGAAGGTCGGGCACTTCGAGGTGGACTACGGCGATGAGCACTATCGCAGAACCGACAATGGACTTGCGATGTACAACCCGTTCGTCGGCAACTTCATAATGGACGCCTTCACCACCGAGATCGGTGGCGAGGCGTACGTGCGCGCAAACGGATTCCTGGCCATGGCAGGTGTTACGGGTGGCGAAGTCCACGGCCAGGTTACTCAACCGCAGAAGCGCTCGCCAACATTCCTTGGCAAGGTCGGCTACGACACCCAGGTCAATCCCGATCTGCGCTTCAGATTGACCGGCTCCGTTTACGGCACATCGCGCTCGGTGAACAACACACTGTACAGCGGCGATCGTGCCGGATCGCGCTACTACGACGTGATGGAGAATACCGCATCCACCGAGGACGCGAACGCATGGTCAGGTGCGATTCAGCCCAAGCTGAGCAGCAAGGTCACCGCGGTCGTCGTCAATCCGTTCATCAAGTATCAGGGCTTCGAATTCTTCGGTAACGCCGAGATGGCAAAAGGACGAGGCGCCACGGAGTCTGTAGATCGTACCTGGCACCAGTATGTCGGCGAGGGCCTGTATCGCTTCATGGATGACAAGCTGTACGTCGGCGGCCGATACAACTACGTCAAGGGAAGCTTCCTCGGAATGCCTACCGACGTGAACGTCAACCGAACACAGGCTGGTGGAGGCTGGTTCGTCACTCCGACAGTTCTGCTAAAGGGCGAGTACATGGTTCAGAACTACAACGATTTCCCAACTACTGACATCCGGAATGGTGGAAAGATCAAGGGTTTCATGGTGGAAGGAACGGTATCGTTCTGAACAGGCTGCAATCCATCGTACCGGCCGCCGCAGCGTTCATAGTTTCTACGCTCGGCGCGCCGGCTCGCGGTCAGACGCCACTGCCGTTTGCTCCCGGTGAGAGAATCACCTACCGAGTGAACGTCAGTGGCGTCGGTACGATCGGTCGTGCGACCATGTCGGTCGAAGGACCCGTGGATGTACGCGGGACATCGACATACCTGCTCCGGTCTCAAACGAGAGCTGGGATGGGCCCGTTCAGGGGAACTCAGCTAATGGAATCATGGCTGGATCCATCGACGTTCCGGTCGCTTCGCTTCCATGAGCAGGAGCGTCGCCTTTTTCGCTCTCGCAACGTCAGGACGGAGATCCTCCCGGACGAGCGCCGCTGGACCGATGACGACGGCGGTTCCGGTGAGAGCATCACCAGCACTTCGCTGGATGAGCTCTCGTTCATCTACTTTCTCCGGACGCTTCCACCGGGCAAGGATACGCTTTACGAATTCAGCAGCCACTTCGACGCGACCCGCAATCCGGTCACAGTCCACGAATCACCGGGCGGCGCGATCGAGACATCATCCGGTATTTTCGTGACGACGCTGATGGAAATGCACGTGCATGACCCGCGACGCTACCGCGGTGACGGAATCATTCGCGTATTTCTGAGTGACGACAGGTGCCGCCTCCCTGTCCGGATCGAGAGCTCCGTTCCCGGCATGGGTTCGTTCGTGCTGACAATGGATTCGTATGTCGCGCCAGGACCCTCGTGCAACGCCGGAAGTGTGACAAACGTCACTGCGCCTCGGTAAGGTGTCGTGTGATCTTGCATGGCATACCTGAGCAACGTAAAATCGTCCCGCGACACGCATCCATAACATGTCGGCAACATACTACGCCGTCGTAACGATCCACGTACTTACCGCTCTCTTCTGGCTCGGTGGCATGTTCTTCCTCGCCGTTATTGGCGCTCCGCTCCTGCGATCTGTCGAGCCTCCAGAGCTGCGACAGCGTCTGTTTCGGGAAATGGGACTGAGATTCCGCACCGCCGGCTGGACTGCGATCGCAATTCTCATCGTCACCGGCGTGATCAATCTGTATTACCGCGGCTGGCTCCAGTGGGATGACGTGTGGGCTTCATCGGCGTTCTGGCACAGTGGCGTTGGGCACTCGCTCGCATGCAAGCTCATCGCCGTCACCGCGATGGTCGCGGTGAGCGCCATCCATGACTTCATCTTGGGGCCAGCGGCCGGCCGCCAGAAACCAGGCTCGCCACGCGCGATTGTATTCCGGCGCCACGCTTCGCATCTCGCACGCGCGAACGCCGTGCTCGGTATCATCATCGTAATCGCGGCCGTGCGCCTCGCGCGCGGCGTCTGACGCCGCCAGACTTCTAAATCAGGGTGACTGTGTCAGTTGCTTCCGTGACCGGGCGCGCGTGGTGGAGTGGCGATACCTGGCGGAAGGTTTGCGGGAGCTGTCGGTAACGTGAGTATGGGAGCGTCGTGGATTATCTTGCCTCCGAGATACGACGTGTACGCTACCGACGCGAAACCTGCGAGTGCACCCGCAAGTACCAATGTGCGGATCCACACAGGGATGACTTCATCGCGCCGATGCAGAGCGCGCCACCATCCGTATGCAGCTACCACGCCCGCAATCAGAATGATAGTCATGGCGATTCCGGCCGCGTTGTCGTGCGCGTCGATTGCGCCACGAGCGATGTACCACGGATCGTGTAGCGTGTGGTCCGCCTGATCCCCGCTGAAATGCACCGGATATATGGACAACCCGGCGACCGTAAGTGTCCCCATCGCGTAAAGCCACAGGCCGCGACGTCGCAGCAACAGACCGCCGAGCGCAGCAACCAGTGCCATGGTCACCAGGACGATAGGAAAGTGATTGATCAGGAGATGAGTGTACGGCCAGGTTAGCGGCGGCATATGGGTATGTGTGAAGTGATCGCGAGAAACCGGCTCGGAATGAAATCTACGACCGCGGTCGGCACCCCACCGTCGGGCATCATCGGATTCTTCATAAGGGAACTTCCGTCGCCATCTCAGGGAAATACCGACACCGCCAGCGACGCCGGGCTTCTACCTTGCATCATCGATACCAGGAGCATCCCCGTGCGAAATAGATATCAGCTTTCGATCCGCGAACCAGTCAATGCGTTGACGCATCTGTTTGGCGCAGTGCTGGCTGCGGTTGGCATGGTGGTGCTGCTCCTCAATGGCGTGGCCAACGACAGCGCTCGGCAGATAGTAGCGTTCGCGATATTTGGAACCAGCCTCGTGCTCCTGTACAGCGCCAGCGGGATCTATCACTCGGTCAATTGCTCGGAGCGCGGCCTGGCAGTGCTGCGACGCCTGGATCACATGATGATCTACGTACTGATCGCCGGCACATACACGCCCGTGTGTCTGGTACTGCTCCGAGGTCGGCTGGGCATCGGTCTACTGATTGCGGTGTGGATGATGGCTCTGGCGGGAATCGTACAGAAACTGTCGTGGATGCAGGCACCACGCTGGTTCTCGACGGTGCTGTACCTGGGCATGGGCTGGGCTGCGATGATAGTCGCGAAGCCGTTGCTTGGCGCTGCTCCGCTGGGGTTCTTTCTCTGGATCATCGCGGGCGGCGTGTTCTACAGCGTAGGTGCGGTCGTATACGCCACAAAGTGGCCCAATCCTGCGCCGCGGACGTTCGGCTTTCACGAGATATGGCATCTGTTCGTGATGGCTGGAAGCTTCTGTCACTACTGGGCGGTGCTGGCGTACGTATCTCACACTGCAGCCGTATGACGGCGACTGACACGCCTACACCGAATTCATCAGAATCCCATGACGCTCTTCGCGCATGGTTCCTGGGCCCTCGCGCCGAGAATGCCGACCTGCTGGAGCGCCTGATCGTCGAGGCGTTGCGCGATCATGTGTTCTGGCGCCGCAATTATCATCCGGAAGATGGCTTCACGATTCGCGAGACGGACAAGCGAAGGCGGGGGTACGAGGAAGCAGTATCAACGCTGACGCAGGAGCTGATGGGACTCCTTGCAGAGCTTAAACGAGGAGTCCCGTTTTTCAGCGGGCGATATCGCGCGCACATGCTGTCGGAGCAGACGATCGCCGCGCAGGTTGGTTTCTTCGCGACCATGCTGTACAATCCGAACAACGTTTCGATCGAGGCCTCGCCGGTCACCTCGCGACTGGAGCTGGAAGTCGCGGCGCAGCTGGCCGGCATGATCGGCTACGATCCGACCAACTCCTGGGGACATCTCACTTCCGGTGGAACGGTAGCAAACTTCGAGGCACTCTGGATCGCTCGAAACGTGTTCTACCTTCCGCTCGCAGCCGCTGGAGCCGCACTCGATCTCCAGGTCGACCTCGCCGTCACGTTACCGACGGGCGCGACTGTACCGCTCGAGTCACTCTCTCTGCAACAGTTGTTGAACATCCGCACGCCGGACGCGCTCGATCTGTGGAGCGCACTCTGGAAATCGGACTCGCTGGAGCGCGTGACAGTAGCACTTGCAAATCACTCGCTTGCCACGGTCGGTTATCAGGATTACGGGCGCCGGCTGGCCCTGGATTACGGCGATCCTCTGCCTGCAAGTGTCATCCTCGTAACGTCAACAGCGCACTACTCCTGGGAAAAGATCGTTCGTGCACTCGGCATCGGCTCCAACCAGATCGTCCGTATTCCAGTCGACGGTCACTTTCGCCTGAATACTGTGGCGCTATGGGATCAGATCCGTTCTCTCACCAGCCGACGCGTTCCCATCATGGGGTGCGTAACCGTCTGTGGCACGACTGAAGAATCCGCTGTCGACCAGCTCGACGAGGTTCTCGCAGTGCGGTCCAGAGCCGAAGCCGAGCTCGGCGTCACATTCCACGTGCACTCGGACGCGTGCTATGGCGGTTATTCAGCAGCAGTAACGTGGCGCAAAGACGGCGAGCGGCGCTCGGCCGCCGAGATCCGCGCATCGTCCGGCTGCGACTGGCCCAGCGAGCAATGGGTTCGCGCGATTACCGCACTGCGCGATGCTGACTCCGTCACGATCGATCCTCACAAATTGGGCTATGTACCTTACCCTGCAGGAGCATTCCTGCTCAAGGAACGACGCGCGCGCGAGTTGGTCGCCACCGACCCACCCTATCTCGCGCCGACGGCCGGCCTCGACTCTGCCGAAGATCTCTACCTCGGACGCTTCATCTTCGAGGGATCGAAGCCCGGCGCAGCCGCGGCGGCGGTGTGGTTGAGCCACAAAGTCCTTCCGCTGAATGAGACTGGCTATGGTCATCTCATCGAACAGACTGCCGCGGGCGCGCGCCGCCTGTACGACGCATTGTACACGGCGGATCTCGCGCCATTCCGAGTGGTACTGCTGCCGCAGCCGGACATCAATATCATCTGCTACGCGGTTCATCATCCGTCACTCACCACTCTCGCCTCGGTAAATGCCTTCAACGAGCGCATCTACTCGCTGATGAGTCTGGAGACCCCGGGTGCAACACCGGAATACATCATATCTCGAACACGATTCCAGACGCCGATGTACGATGGTGCGATCGTGGCATTACTTCACGAGCTCGGCGTCTGTACCGAAGATGACTGGAAGCGCGCCGGCAGCGACGGACTTGTCATCCTTCGCTCCACGGTGATGGATCCATTTCTCGCCGCGCCTCCACCTGCACCGGATCACGTCGCCGGATTCATCACTGCGCTCCGGCATGCATGCGATACGGTACTTGGCTAGCGCTCCCCGCGAACCGGTATCTCACTCTCCACCACTGGAGCACCGATCAGCTCGCGGGCCCGGACCAGCGCAGCATCGAGATTATCGAACAGATTCTCCGCCCCGATCTCCGCGAGCGCGGGCGATCCGCTGAGTGCAACCATCGGCTGCATGTGCACGTCGGAGAGAAGAACCGTCGTTCCATCCTTCCTGGAGCGACGCGCCAGTTCGCTCAGCGTGTACATCCCCGTGGAATCGAGCGCCGGTACGTAGCGCATTCGAATTATGAGAACGCGCGGCTTGCGAGCCACCTGTCCAATCGTATCCCTGAATGCTTCTGCGGCGCCAAAGAAGAAGGGTCCGTTGATCTCGAAGACTTCGACACCCTTCGGCACCGACCTGCGATGCGCGGCGTTTGGATCCGTCTCATATGGATCACCGCCATGGGCATCTTCATCTGACTCATCCGCCACAGAACTGATCTGTGTAACCTCCGCCATCCGGCGAATGAACAGGAAGGCGGCCAGTACCATTCCGACACCAATTCCGACGGTCAGATCGACGAGCAGTGTCAGCAGGAAGGTCGTCAACAGCACCGCCACGTCGCTCTTTGGTGACCGCAGCTCCGCGAGAAACGTCCGCCACTCACTCATGTGGTACGCGACCACGACGAGGATCGCAGCGAGTACCGAGAGTGGAATGAGCGCCGCCCACTGTCCTGCAAACACGGTGATGACCAACAGCGTCAGCGCATGCACCATTCCAGCGACTGGAGTGCGGCCGCCATTCTTGATGTTCGTCGCCGTGCGCGCGATGGCACCGGTCGCCGGGATACCTCCGAACAACGGCGCCGCAAGATTGGCAACTCCCTGAGCGACGAGCTCCATGTTCGACCGATGTCTGCTGCCGATCATTCCGTCCGCAACTACGGCGGACAACAACGATTCTACGGCAGCGAGAAATGCGATGGTAAACGCGGGACCGACCAGCGCCGAGATCTGAGCCAGTGACAGGTGTGGCACCTGTGGATGCGGCACAGACGCGGCGATTGTTCCAAATCTCGAGCCAATCGTCTCGACGGGAAGGTGCAGCAGCTGCACAACCACCGTCATCACTATCAGGGCAACGAACGGCCCGGGTATGCGCCGGTTCACTCGCGGCCACACCAGAATTATGGCCATCGAGGCAACTGACACACCGAGCGCAGCTGGCGTGATAGCTCCGGCATGCGCAGCGAACGCCTGCCATTTCGCGATGAACGCGGACGGAACCGTGCCCATCGAAAGTCCGAAGAAGTCCTTTATCTCTCCGGAGAAGATGATCACCGCAATTCCGCTGGTGAAACCGGTCACAACGGGCCGCGGAATGAACTTGATCGCGGAGCCGAGCTTCGCCAGCCCCATGATGACGAGTATCGCTCCCGCCATTAGCGTTGCCACGGTGAGGCCGTCGATACCGTATTTCTGAACGATGCCGTACACGATGACCACGAACGCACCGGTCGGCCCGCCGATCTGAACGCGTGATCCGCCCAGTGCAGAGATGATGAAGCCAGCCACGATCGCCGTCCACAGGCCGCGACCTGGTGGAACACCACTCGCAATTGCGAATGCTATGGCAAGTGGAAGTGCAACGACCCCAACGATCACTCCAGCTGTAAGATCACCAAGGAACTGATCGCGATCGTACGTCTTGAGCGTGGTGACGAGCTTTGGAACCAGCACTAGGACACTCTGACTTCGCTGCAATATCCCAAAGCGTTATCCATTCGCCGCGCGGCCGGTGACCTCGTCAAGGTGAATGCGAAACACCGAATTGCGGAACGGAGTTGGATCGTTGGCCGTGAGCGTTTGAGGTATCAGTGCCCGAAGCAGGTCGACGCCGCGATTGAACGCAGGATCCTGCCGTATCGATGTGTCCGCATCTATCAGATAGAATGCACCCTTGACCACCACACTTGACCACTGGAACATGCCGTGGACCTCGTCCACCTCGAACGCAACCCAGCGATGGTGCGCGATCGTGGCGAGTTTCGTACCGTGACTCGTACGGCCATATATCCAGCCCGAATCGAACACGTAGTTGATCGGTTCTATGTCCACACGATCGTGCAGTGAGAATGCGATCCGCCCGACGTTGTTACGAGCGAGAAGCTGCTCCATCTCCTCGCGATCGAGCTTGCGGAATACGGGGTTCGCACCATCCGGCTCTCCTGCATCATGCCCCGAGTCTGACTGGGTCGTCATCGCCGCCTCCTGCTGTCAATGGGTTTGCTTTTGAACGTCCCCGACTTTCGTTTCGGTCAGCCGACGCACCCTCGCGCGGCAGGCTGATGGTGAAACGACTTCCTTCTCCGATCTTGCTGCCAACCGCAATGGTTCCACCATGTGCTTCGACGATTCCCTTCGCTATCGCCAGTCCCAAGCCTGTTCCGGCTGCAGACACGCGTGTATGCCAGAATCGATCGAAAATGAATGGAATATCCGCTTCGGCGATCCCGCGTCCTGTGTCCGCCACGGAAACCTCGACGACTCCGCCACGCGTGCGCGCATCGATCGAGACGCGGCCGCCTGAAGGGGTGAACTTCACCGCGTTCCCTATGAGGTTTGCTATGGCCTGTGCCATTCGCTCGGCGTCTGCGGACACGCGCGCCAGCGGTTCCTCCACTGCGACTACGAGGGCGACACCGTTATCGGCCGCTCTCCGCGTGAAGAGTCCAGCTGCCCGTGTCACGATCTGGCCGATATCCTCGCTATCGCAGATTACGGATAGTACTCCCGCTTCAATCGCAGAAACGTCGAGCAGATCCTGAATCATGCGCGACATCCACGTTGTCGATTCGTGTATGGTCTTCGCCAGGTCGCGCCGCGCGCCAGCATCGGCAGGGGGTGTGTCCACGAGCACCCGCGAACACATCGCTATCGCACTCAGTGGATTCCTGAGGT
This sequence comes from uncultured Gemmatimonadales bacterium, assembly GCA_963707505.1. Lineage (GTDB taxonomy): Bacteria > Gemmatimonadota > Gemmatimonadetes > Gemmatimonadales > Gemmatimonadaceae > Fen-1247. Next base: position 526,662 of record CAVPQB010000006.1, on the reverse strand, counting down.
CGTGTGATACGACTCCCAGTATCTCGTCTCTCGCGGCGGTCGCGCGTTGCGCGTGCTGATAGAGGCGTGCGTTGTCGATCGCGAGCGCTGCACGCGCGGCAAAATTGCCTGCGATGATCGCATCGCCCCGGTCGTTGCCGCGTGACGAGCCGGCGTGTAGTAGCGTCAACACGCCCACCGGCTGGCCGCGCGCGGTAAGGGGTAATTCCTGCCTCTTTGCATCGGAAGATGCAGCTCCGCTCAACAGTTCGGCGCTGCCGTACGTCGCCCGATGAATCTCCCCCAACTCGTCGATCACTTCGATAACACAGGCATCTGCAAGCGTCGGCACGGGAAGGCGCGCCACCGACGCAATCGTCGCTTCGTAGTCGAGTGAGCGACTGAGTGCGATTCCGACCTCCGCGAGAAACCGCTGGTGCGCTTCCATTCGCTTGCGATCGGTCACATCGCGTACCAGAGCGGTATACAGCCGGCGGCCATCCGGCGCATCCAGCTTCAGGATCGAGGCTTCGGCTGGAAACTCCGTTCCATCCTTCCTGAGTCCGAACACTTCACGCCGATGACCCATGAGCCGGGCCGTCTCAGTGGAATCGCCAAACGCGACGACATATGCGGCGTGGCTCGCGCGGAACTGCGGCGGCAACAGATTGTTCAGGTTTGTCCCCAGTACTTCGTCCTTCCGGTATCCGAAAATCTGCTCCGCGCCGCGATTGAAATGCACTATCTCCTGTGCCTCGTTGATCGTGATAATCGCATCCGCCGCGACCTCCAGAATCCTTTCGTACATGCCGGCAGATGGCGGCCGCGATGGTGACTCGGTCGGACTGCCCGGGGTGGTATGGTCGGCGCTGGCCTGACTCTCGTTGGTCATGGCTATAAAGCTACCATGACCAACGAAGATGACTACCTGCCCGTCGCCTGCCCCTGGCTACTTCACAATCAGCGCCGTCACCATTCCGAACATTCCATGCTCCGACTCCGCGTGCGGCAGAATGTGACAGTGGAACGCCCAGGTGCCGGGGTTGTTGCACTTCACCAGTACGTCCCAGCGCTCACCAGGGGCCACGTTGAGGGTATCACATTTCCATGGCTGCGGCTGAGCCCACCCGTCCTTGGCGAACACCGTCATGTGCATGCCGTGCAGGTGCATCGGGTGGATCATCATCCCTTCATTCATGAAACGGATCCGCACCGTCTGCCCGAGCTTGGCAACGATCGGCTCGGTAGCTGGAAACCCCTTACCGTTGATGGTAAAGCCGTTCAGCCCGTCGTTCAGAATCAGTACGTGATCGACGTCCGCGTGCGGCTCTTCCGAACTGTCCTTTGGCTCGACGATGAATGCGCCGAGCAGACCGAGACTGACCTGCTTGGTGGAGTTGTGGTGCGAGTGATACATGTGCGAGCCGTGATTCGGCGGAACGAACTCATACGTATAACTCTCGCCCGGCTTGATGGGAGGCTGCGTTATGAACGGCACTCCATCCTGGGAATTTGCGAGCTCAACACCGTGAAAGTGGATGGACGTGGACTCCGGCAATTCGTTCTTGATGTTGACCCGAACGCGGTCTCCCGCGCGAACGCGCATCATCGGACCGGGAACCATTCCGTTGTACGCCCACGCCTCTGTAACCTTCCCCGGCTCAGTTTCCCACTGCATTCTCTTTGCAGTGAGGTCGAATACCTTCACTCCACGCTCGATACGTGGTGCGAGAAGTTGATTACCGCGTCCCTTGCTTCTGGCCGGGAATGCCTTGATGCCGGCCTCGTGCATCTTGTCCATCGCGTCGGCAGCGGCGATCGACGCAGCGCTCACGTCGTCGGCGCCAAACGCGACAGGCGGCGATACCACCGTTGCCGCTTTTGCGACTACTTCCGGCGAGCGCTCGGATGCACCAGCGGGCTTGCACGCGCTCACCAGCGTTCCTGCCACCGCGGCAACTGCGCTGTTGCGAAGAAATGAACGCCGCGACTCACGCCGCGATACAACGGCATTCACTGCATTTTCCATGGTTTCGATATTGATGGGCGACCTGCTCACGATATTCGTCCCGTAGGTTGTGGAGGATCTTCCGCAACCTATCAGCGAGCGCCCGCCCGTTCAGTCGGGGGAAACTGGAAAGGCGCTAGGGGAAACCCCTACACCTGCCGGAAACGAAGAATGCGCCCGCTGCGATATCAGTCGAAATCGCAGCGGGCGCATTCTCGAGTTGGTGCTAGTTGGTCTTTTCCGTCGTGTTCTTGACGTACTTGTCCAGCCACGTAACTGTCTCCCACATCACATGCCGCAGGCTTTCGCGCGACGTGTATCCATGGGGCTCCAGTGGCAGCTGCACGTATCGCACGGTGCCACCATTTCCCTTGATCGCGGCGAACATTCTCTCCGATTGAATCGGGAATGTTCCGTCGTTGTCATCATTCACGCCGTGGATCAACAGAATCGGCGTCTTGATCTTGTCGGCGTAATAGAATGGCGACATCGTACTGTAAATGTCTTCTGCTTGCCAGAACGTACGCGGCTCCGCCTGGAATCCGAACGGAGTGAGTGTTCTGTTGTACGCACCGCTCTCGGCAACTCCGGCACGGAACAGCGTCGAGTGTGCCAGCAGATTCGCCGTCATGAATGCGCCATACGAGTGTCCGCCTACTGCAACGCGGTTGCGATCGCCGACGCCGAGCGAGTCTATTGCGTCGATCGCAGCCTTCGCACTCGCCACGAGTTGCTCGACATAACTGTCGTTCGGCTCCTTGCCGTTCTTCGCAACGATCGGCATCGAGGGTCCGTCCAGAACCCCGTAACCCGCGGCGAGCAGCAGCAACTGGCGGTCGCGCGGCAGAGAGGGCCGTTTGAATTCGTACGGCGATCCGCGCACTTCCGAAGCAGCAGCCGCCGATAGGAACTCGCGCGGATAGGCCCAGAAGAAGAACGGGAGGCGGCCCTGCGATGGCGTGTAGCCGGCGGGCAGATACATCGTCGCCGAGAGCTTGACGCCATCCGCTCGTGTGTACGTGATCAGCTTTCCGGTAACACCGGCGAAGGCCGGTGCCGGATCGGCAAGCTCCGTGAGCTTCGTGGCAGCATCAGTTCCCACCTCACGCCGGAAGAAATTCGGCGGCTCGGTCGGTGACTCGCGCCTTGTGACGAAGCTCCTGGCAGCCGGATCGGTGAGCGATGCAACGAATTCGTAATGGTCGCCTGAGTTCTGCCAGATGCGACGCTTGTTGCCAGTCTGCATGTCGATCGCATCCAGAAATGGGCGGTCGCCCTCAGCCGACGCACCATCACCCGTGAGGTACATCGTGTGCCCATCCGCGGCGCGAAGCGGCACCATCCGGTCGCTCGCGAAGTCGTACACCGTTACAAATCGTCCCGGATCACCGTAACGGTCCTCCGAGCTCCGGTCGAACAGTATGCGTGCTGAAGCAGGCGAAGACGGATTCACCGCCCACGTGCGCAGCTTCGCCGTACGCGAAGTTCCTTCGTTTACAAGCGCCAGATCGGGATACATCCAGGTGATCCCGCGATAACGCATCTCGAGATCCATGAATGGCTGTGGCGCACTCGTGAACGGCGCGGGGACGAGGCTCACGCGGTCGTGCTTGTCCATCTGCTTTCGCGGATCACCGCCATCCAGCGCTTCGACCGTGAACACCGCAGCAGGCACGTCCGGCCGCCACGACGCAACGCGTATTCCAGCTGCGACCGCGTCGCGCGCGCTGGAGACATTGTCGGTGAGCGGCTGGTCGGTGACGGTGCGTGCAACCTTGCCATCCAGCGACCACACCTCGATGCGCTCCGGAAAATCGTTAAGCGCGACCTGATACGAATACGGCCGGTGCACCGTGCGAACCAGCAGCCATTTGCCGTCCGGCGACGCGTCGGCGCGGGTATGGATTCCCGGGTTGCCGACATTTCTGCTCGCACCGTCCGGCGTGACTATAGTGACCTGATTGGTGAAGTAGTAATCGAACAGCGCTTCGTCATGCTGGTTCTTGAGTAGGTACTCGATAGTGCGCACTGGAGCGGCGCGCCCGTACGACTCCTGCACTATCGGCCCGGCTGGCGTCTGGCCTTCGGGCGGTGGTGCGCCACGTCCTGCTACGTTCATGACGCAAACGAGCTGCGGCGCCTTCGAGAGCCAGTCGCATCCACCAGTTACCGTGTTGATGGTGTAAGGCGTTATGCGTTTGGCCGTGTGCGTTGCAACGTTCACCATCCAGAGCGCAGTTCCATTGCGCGTTGCTTCCGTCAATGCGACGTACTTTCCGTCGTGCGACCACGACGGCGCGCCGAGTTTCCCGTGCAGACCCGTGGCCGACACCGATATCTCTGTTGCGCTGGATACCGGAAACAGCTTGATGCCCATCCCCAGTGACCTGTCGACGGTCGTGTAGGCGATCATGTGACCATCGGGACTCCACGAGTACTGCGCGATCCGTCCACCGGGCGGCACCGGAACCGGTTTTGCCGCACTCCCTGTAACCGGCCTCAACCGCATCGAGCGAATTCCCACGGTATCCACTCTGTAGCTCGCGACCGGATGAAAACGCCGACCGGCGAGATACAGCGTCGGCTCCGCCATGTCCGCAATGGTCGTGACGGCCGGCTCTCGCGCCGCGATGACGATCCACTTTCCGTCGGGACTGACACTCCCCGTTGCCGCGGGTGGCGCATCCAGAATGCGACGGATGGATTCAGGCGGTTCCTGATAACCTTGCGATGACGCGACTCCCTGCGCGCCAGCGGAAGTTGCGACTGGAACGGCGGCTACCAGTACGGCCGCACAGGTAGTGATCCGGGCGATGAGCGACATTGGGTCCCCTGTGCGCGACAGCGCGGGTATGGTGGTTACGTCGTATTTACGCCGACCAAACGTGTACCGTTGGCGGCCGGGTGTCAAACGCAACCGCCTACGAAATCTCCCCACCCGTCGTAAGCCCAACCAGCTCCAGCAACTTCAATGCGTTGCTCGATGTCGCCTTCCCAGGCCTCAACTTGTAATCGAAATACATCGTCGCACGACCATCCGCGGTGCGCGAGAACACTTCCTGAAAGTGAACGTGCTGCGCTGCACGCTCCAACACGCTGGCGTCCGCAAGTTGAAGATCGTGCGTCGTCACTGCGCCGATCGCACCCAGATCCATGAGCCGTACCAGCACGTGCCGCGCCGCAATCAGACGCTCCGCAGAATTCGTCCCGTGCAGAATCTCATCCAGCAGATACATCAACTTTCGTTGATGCGATTCCTTCACCGCCTCGGCCGCGTCCACTATCAGCTTGAGCCGCTCCAGCTCCGCCATGAAGTACGACACGCCGCGCGCAAGCGAGTCCTGTACGCGCATGCTGGTATAGAGCAACACTGGTGGACATGTCATCGCTTCTGCGCATACCACCGATCCGGCCTGCGCGAGCACGACGTTCAACCCGATGGCACGCAGGAGCGTACTCTTCCCCGCCATGTTCGAGCCAGTCACGAACAACAACGTTCGCTCCGGTCCGACCGTCACGTCATTGGCGACCCTGCTCGACGCAGGCAACAGCGGATGGCCGAGCGCCGTCGCTGATACCATCGCCGGATCGCGCGCTCCAACACTCGGAAACACCCAATCGGGGTTGTCATGCGCAAGCGTGGCGAGCGCCGCGATACTTTCGACGACGCCGATCGCCCCGAGCCATCCACCGATGTGCTTCCCGGTATCACGCTTCCACCTCGTCAGCAGATACGCGACGTGAAAATCCCACAGCGTGAGCCCCTGCGCGACAAAATGAAGCATCGGCGACAATTTCACATCTGCGCAATCCGCCAGTCGTTCGAGCACGCGCATCTGGCCCGCCGCGTTCGCATCACCAGTGAGATCACGTTGAATGTCCCGCAGTGCATCGGACTCGAATGACTCGGTCGCCACCAACTGAGTAACGGTCGCGTATCCTTTCAACATGTTGCGCTGGCCCTGAACCTGGCCGAGCGCAACTCTTAGCGGATTTTTGAACCGCGCGGTCAGGGAGCCGCCGAGCGCGATCGGAATCAGCCAGTATGCACCGGAAACCGCTCCCACCGCTTGCGCCGCGGCCAGGAGTACCAGAGCGACGGGGAGTGCGATCGCCGCCACGAAGATCCAGCCATTGTCAGCAGGCCAATCTTCACGATTTGCCCACTCGACAAATGCACGCAACCGCTCGGCGCCGGTTGTGATGCGTCGTGTATGAAGTACCAGCTCATCCCGCCAGTCGATCCTGTTCTTCAATTCAGCCACGGCTTCCTGGCGCTTCCGTAAATCGGCCACTGACGCCGGTGCCAAAAGCCATGATGCGAGCGTCGTGCGCCCCGGCGCGGCGCTGACTCCGGGGAATAGCTGAGCAAGCGACGCCGATCCGAACACATCGAGATCGTACGCATATGGATGCGAGACCGGGACGTCAGCCCATGGACGCCGCTCGAGCGCAGACCATTCTCTCCGAACGCGATGCACCGCCTCTTCATTGATCAGCACGAGATCGGCGAGGCGAGTCACCCGGGTCCTGGCCCGTGAACTGCGCGCAACCAGATACGAGAACAGAACAATCGTGACGATCGTCACGACCGCTGGTATCGCACGCCCCCCGAGCCCTGCATCGACCAGCCACCATATCGACGCCGCGGCAAGGATGAATACGACCAGCCGCAGATTGGCAAGACGACGCCATTGCTGCGCGGCGACGCCGTGCGATGCACGCAGACTCGCTATTCGCCTGGTGTAGAACTCCGCGACGTCATTTTCATCCGCCACTTGGCATCTCTCGGTCATTGGCTCAGGTCGGTTTAGCCGCAGTATAGGCCCGGCCGCCAGGCGTGCTCGCGAAAGGTATGATACATTCCGGCAGATAAGCGCGCTCGTCGAAACGTCGAATCCTAACTGCCAAACTCGCGCATGGATTCTCTAATTACGCTGGCCGAGTCGCTCGGGATCGCGTATGCATCCGGAATCAGCCTTTACGCTACGGTGGTCCTCGTGGGGATCGGGGAACGCTTCGGCTGGATCGGGCCCCTCCCGGGCCTGCTGTCCACACTCGCCAATCCGATAATCATCGGAGTAGCGCTGCTTCTGGCGATCGTCGAGTTTCTCGCGACATTGATCCCCGGAGTCGCGTCCGCATGGGAAGCGACTCACACACTGATCCGCACACCGGCCGCAGCGGCACTGGCCATTGCCACTGCCTGGCACGCCGACCCGGCAATCATCGTCCTCGCCGGATTACTCGGCGGCGGCCTCGGGCTGACAACCAATCTTGCGAAGCTCGGCCTGCGCGCCGCTGTCGACACATCGCCGGAGCCAGTCAGCAATGGTATCGTCAACGTAGCTGAGCTCGGGGTCGTCGCAACGATGAGTTACACGCTGTGGCAACATCCGATAATCGCCCTTGTCGGCCGCGCTGGTATTGCTCGTACTCGTCTTGTTGCTCGTTCGTACGGTCTGGCGCGCAATCCGCAATCTGCTGACCGGGAAGTCAGCTTCGCCACGAGCGTCCAGCGACGTCACACAGGGACGATAATGCGAGCAGAGCTGTTGGCGGCCGACCGGGACTAGCGAGTCGCGCGATCGGCGGGCGCGACCCACGCGCGTCCTTAGTCGCAAGATCGAGCGTCACGTCCCATTTCTGAGAAATGGCACGTTGACATTTCCGTCCATGATCATGTGATCCATAACGCGAGCTGGTGCCGTCACCGGGAATCTTTCCGGCAAGTGTGAAGCTCACCTGCTGCATGGCTTTCGATTCCGGATCCAGTCTTGAACAACGACGCGATGTGCTTTCCGATTATGATCGAATTACCGCCGCCCGAGTCAAGCTCCATCCATGCCATCCCCTCCGGAGTCGGCACGCCGATATCAACCGTGAGCGCGAGACCCTCGGCGTCACGCACGATGCGAATCGGCACTTCCGTTCCATTCGCGACACGTGCCGCAAGACTTGCCGGACTCTCCACGACAATCGACCTCGCCGAGAATTCGAAAGTAATTGCACGCCCTGCGAATAGATCGAAGCCGAGCGAACCATCCAGACGCGGCTGCCCTGGCTTGAAGAATTTCATCAAGTCGAACACGATCACACTCGGCGCTGCAAAGTGCTGACCGGCAGCATCGAATGTGATGTCGTCACAGTGCGGAGCATCGATCCGTTCGCCGTTCATGCGGAAGCCGGTGACCTGTCCCCATGGTTTGCATCCGATGGCCTGCGCAAGTTCGGGGCTGATCATCGACACGCCTTCGCCACTGTCGAATGCGAAGGTACGGTCATGACCATTCACACTCGCGCGCACCGTCAGGAAGTCGGGATTGTCCTGATACGGGTCGAGACTGATTACAGCGACGGGGTCGGCGACCTGAGCGCCAAGGCCAGTCGCGCAGATAACTGCGACAACTATGGAAGATGCAAGCAGACGTCTCATATTCAATCGGGCCATGATTGTTTCCAGGTTACGACATACCGATGATGAATCGGTGTCTTGTTCCTTGGACAGCGGAATGGCTCGGAAGGTTGTACGTCCGTCGACACTACCACCCAATCATGGATTGGTAGATATTCCGATTGTGTGATCGCCTATCGCTGACGAATCGGAATATGAAGATTTTTGTTACTGGAGCTACCGGAGTCGTCGGACGACGCGCGGTGCCGTTAATGATTGCCGCTGGACACAACGTCACCGCCGCCGGTCGCTCCCGGGAAAAACTCGCTGCACTCGAGCGAATTGGTGCATCTGTCATCACCGTCGATCTCTTCGACGCTCAAGCAGTTGAACGTGTAATCGACGGTCATGATACGATCGTGAATCTCGCGACACACATGCCGTCGTCTGCGGTCAGGATGATGTTTCCCTGGTCATGGAAGGAGAACGACCGCATTCGACGCGACGGATCGAAGCTCCTGGTCGATATCGCGCTCCGAGTCGGCGCTACGCGCTTCATTCAGGAATCGTTCGCACCTGTCTACCCCGATTGCGGCGACCGCTGGATTGAAGAGACAACTCCGCTCGCGCCGGCGTCCTACAATCGGACGATCGTCGACGCCGAGCGCTCGGCGGAGCGTTTCACGTCGGGCGGCGGAACGGGAATTGTGTTGCGGTTTGCGAGCCTGTATGGCCCCGATGCGCTCACGCGTGAGATGATCGAGACAGTGAGAAAGGGATGGTCGCCACTTCCGGGAAGTCCGGCGGCGTACTTCCCATCCGTCGCGCAGAGCGACGCTGCGTCGGCCATCGTTGGGTCGCTTGGAGTTTCAGCGGGCGTCTACAACGTGGTAGATGATGAGCCACTCTCGCGCCAGGATTTCTGTGACTCACTAGCATCGTATCTTGGAGTCAGACCGCCGCGGTTCTTTCCCACATGGTTGACCAGTCGTATGGGATCGACTGTTGAATGTCTGAGCCGGTCGCAGCGCGTGTCGAACCGGAAGATACGTACCAAGACAGGTTGGAAACCGCAATACGCGAGCGTGAGAGACGGCTTGCCCGTTGTAGTGGAGGAGTTGAGGAACGGCGTGAAAGCACCGTGAAGTAGTTGCTTGAATCGCTATTTCGTATCCTTTACCTTCACCGCCGCAATCGACGATGCGACAGTCGAGCCGTTGCCAAGCTGGCCGCGATCGCCTGCACCCCAACAGTACACGGAGCCGTCAGCTACGAGACCGCAAGTGTGATTCGCACCAGCAGCGATACCGACGAACTTCGGCACGCCCCGTACCTGCACTGGCCGCGTCGAGCACGGGAGACTGTAAGTGGAATTGCCGTTGCAGCTCTCGGTCGTCACGCTGCCCAGTTCTCCGTCAGTGTTGGTTCCCCAGCAGTACGTATCACCAGACGACGTGAGAGCGCAGGCATGATCACCGCCTGCTGCGATCTGTGTGAAGGATAGCAATGTCGCGACCTGTACCGGCGTCTGCATGTTCGTTTGAAGCCCGGTCCCGAGTGCGCCGAAACCGCCATGGCCCCAACAGTACGCGGCTCCAGCCGGAGTGAGGCCGCACATGTGCGATGATCCGCCAGCCAGGGTCGTGAACGTCAGTCCTCCCTGAACCTGCGTCGGTGTCGGTACCGTCGAGTATGTGCCTATACCTGCTTCACCAGCGATATTCCCTCCCCAGCACCATGCGGATCCTGCACTGGTCAGCCCGCACGTGGTATAGCCCGACGCGTAAATCCGACTGAACGTCTGGGAACCACTTACCTGAACGAATGTGTTCGAGCAACTCTCGCCGTAATTGTTGGGAAGCTGCGGCTGGATGCACACGTTCGGCACCGTGTCGACGCCAAGCTGCTTGAAATAATTGCCGCCGGCGCAATACGCCACACCGGATGCAGTCAGTGCGCAGCTATCCTCTGCTTCCAGCGCCACGTCCACAAACACCCCCGATCCAACGCGAATCGGTATCGCAGTCGAATGCGGAGGCGTTCCCTGGCCGTCGGTACCGTCACCAAGCATGCCCCATGATCCGGATCCCCAGCAGTCCAGTCCGTGATCCGCGGTAACACCGCATGTGTGACCGCTTCGGCTGTCCTGCTGCTCATCGAGTGAGATCGCCGTAAATGTGTCCTTGCTGAGCACGCGAACCGGGTGCGAAACGGCGGTCCATGCGGGATACGGCGAGCCGTCACCGAGTCGTCCCCAGGCACCTTCGCCCCAGCAGTAGACCGATCCTCCACGCGCGAGCCCGCACGTGTGCACGGTACCAGCTTCGATGTGCGTGAACGCGAGTCGCACAGCAATCGCCGTTGTGCCAGACACAGGTTTCAGCAGCGCATCGACGGGACCGACAACTGTTGCGGTCACCGTGACAGGTCCCATGGCACGCGCCGTAACGAGACCGGATGCGTCGACGCTTGCGGCCGCGGTATCGCTTACCGCCCAGGTGAGTTGGACACCGGGGAACACTGCACCCAACCCATCGTGCACGACGGCGCCGACGCGAACCGTATCACCCATGGTGATCGTGTCGCTGCCAGCGACGCGAGAGAGCGCGATGTTGAAGATGGTCCGGCGAGCGAACATCGACTTGGTGGATTGCGCGGTCGTTGTCGATCCCTTTGCCGACGCGGTTACGGTAATGGTGAACGGCCCGGTGCCAACCGTCCGTATCATGCCGGCTGTATCGATACTGGCGACAGTCGTATCGCTGCTTGTCCACGTCATCTGCACACCCGAGATCGCGCCACCGGTGGCGGATGAGGCGGTTGCGCTCATCTTTACCGAATCACCAGCCGACATCGTGTCTGGCGTCGTATTGATTCTCACAATGACGATCGATGAGTTTCCGGACTGTTGAGTCGGTGGATCCGTGGGTGATCTGGCATCACCACCACACGCGCTAAATACCAGCAGGATTGTGAGACCCGCGACAAGTTCCGTGGGACGAAGGATCGACCGCTTCCGCGAAGGATTTAGCACGTTTCCAGTGGTAAGCGTTCTCGTGAGGTTCGCCGTGCAGCGTTGCGTGCGGCGTCCAGCATATCAAGTATCGCCACAATTCCTCTGCGGCATCGACGGTGAACTACCGCGAGAACACCGCCCCGTGTGGCACGATGTTCCCCTTGAAGCCACGCGGCCAGTTCGCGCCGGCAAGGCTGATTCCAGGCACTGTGCTTCCCGAATCGCGAAACGCGCTATCGACCGACATGTGTCCATTCGCGGGATCGAAGTTGATGATGAACAGCCGGTTCCCCTTGCCGCCTGAATTCAACACGAGTCTCCTCCCAGTATGATCGATTGCTATCCAGTGCGGCTGCTCGTCAGCACCGACGCCGACACGTGATACCTCACGCGGATGCTCCGGATCAGTTACATCGAGTGTGACGAGTCCGTGATCCGCCGGCACGGTCTGAATCCAGTAGTGCGATGTAAGTACTGGAACCCCGCACTCGGTGCCGTCGAACGTGTGCACGAGCGTTGCAGTTGGCGCCGAACCCGTCACGTTGCGGAGCAGATACAATCCGCAGTTGAAGGTGTGGATGTAAACACTCCGGCCATCGGCCAGAAGCCTCGACTCGCCCGAAAATTCGTTTGCCTTGGCATGGGTGCCTGATCCGGACGGCAGTGCAATGCTGCGCAGCAGTTTGAGATCCGAAAGACGCCAGATCTGCACCCATTGCGATGTCGCCACCGTGTCGCCGAGGTTCATGTCGGTCGTCGTCGACACGGCGCGATCGATGCTGGGAATCGGAAGGACGCTGTACGGATAGATGAAGCGATCCTTGATCGACGGATCGACAGCACTTGCCGACAGGAGCGGCCGGCCTCGCTCATCCATCTCGACGAGTCCACCGGTCACGTTCGGTTGCGAATTCGTCATGCCCGCCATGCTCGCGGAGTGCGTTCGCATCTGCTTTGCAGTATTCGCGTCCGCGCGATACTGAAACGTGGTCAACACGTGCCCGTTCGCGAGCCGGCTGAATGTGTGGGGATGACTGAATCCTGCTACATCACCGAACGACGTGATTATCCGCGGCTTGAGCGGATCGTGCAGATCGAACAGCCAGGTGCGTCCGGCCGCGAAATCGTTCGCAAGCAGGTGCCCGCTTGGTCCGAGCTCCTGCTCGGTGTGATGCGGCATGCCGACAGTGCCGGTCGGAACGCTTGCGACCACGTGTCCGTAACTCCGCGACGCAGGGTTGGCGTCGATCGTCGCCATGAAGTCACTTGCGCCGGTTCCGCCGGCCCACACGAACAGATACGAGGATTGGCTCGCAGCAATATTCGGCGCCATCACAGCAGTGAGGACAGCTAGCAGTCGCGCAAGTTTCATTGTAAGGAGTTGGTGATGCTGCGAGGCATTCACGACGTGTTGTAGCAGCACGCGGCGCACAAGGCCGTGCATCGCGACACCGGTCAGTACTGCGAAGCCGGAGAGTGCGAGCAACAGCCACCGAAAGAGTACGAGCGACGTCAATGCATTTCTACCATTATGCCATCAGACTCACGAGTGCTCGGTTGCGGTCACCGTTCGTTCATGCAAGCATTCGCGGCTTTCGCAACATCCGGAATGCCAACGCCACGCCAAATACTGGAATCGCAACCACGCCCGCAAAAGAGAACCGTTCTGTCGTGTCCTGAGGAATTCCGTGAGTGTGCACTGACCAGGCGTACAGTACGAGTGCGCCAAGTGAAACCGCGGTCAGGATAAGCGCCTTCACTCGCCCCGCTGGAACGCGGTTGAAGTACGAGACTAGTCCAAGCACAACCGCCATCGAGATTGTCTCGGCCCAATCGCGAGGCTGATGCCATAACCACGGCATCAGCCATCCAAAAATGAGGAATGCCAGAACGAACGTAGCCGCTGCGGTAACGTGCGGATGCTCACGTATCCGTGCTCGAATAGCCATGCGAATTCCTCCGTTTACCACAGTCGGTATAACTGATCCCTACCCTTCGTTCTCCTTCTCATTCACGTTTCCATTCTCATCACTCGGCAACGCTGCCGGCAACCTGAGTGCGGGCAACGTCAGCGCCGGTTGACCCTTCGTCTTCAGCATTGCGTTGAACGACGACAGTTCCGTCGTCTTGACCGTGTTCCAGCGCGCCATCGCCGCCTGCGCCTGTGCTCTGGCCCGCGCACACGCTGCGATCTGTGCCGCGGTGGGTGCCGTCTCCGCCGCCTGCATCGACAACGATGCCGCCAGCGCCGCACTGCTCGCCGCGTTGAGTGTGACGGCCGGACGACCACCACCGCGCCCAAAGAATCGGCGACCGCCGCGCGGCTCGTCCGGCGCGACCGAATCGATCGCCGTCTTGAACGCGCCACCATCGACGTGCTGCTCCTTCACCAGCTGATCGACCTTCTCTCCCAGATCATGCGCCTGCCCGTACGCCATGCGCGTCGTGCGCGCAAGCTCGTACATCTCGAGCGATAGCTTCGTGTTCTCCGCGAGCGCAGACGGTGAAATCTTGACGCGCGGATCGAGACGCACCGTAAGCGGCTGCGTGTAGCTCTTGCCCGCAACCGTAAGGCGAACAGTGTACTGACCTGGCGGCGCCCAGGGCGAGCTCGGCGACGGCGAGCTGCGATTCGGCACCGCACCGGTCGCATCGACCGAGCCGCGCTCTGCGGCGAGCGGTTGATATCTCATGTTCCAGCTGATCCGATGCATGCCGGCACTCGTCGGCATCGACTTGATGCGCGATGGCCAGTACAACGGCACATCGCAATCCGGCGACTCCGGATTCGCCTTGCAGACCTTGTCGTAAGCAGCGCGATCCACTCCCGGATCGGGATCGCGCTTGAGCTCGCTCGAGTACGTGCGAACCACCTTACCGCCTGCATCGAGTATGTCGATCGTCACCGGTCCCGACACGTTCGCCGACAGATAGTAGTCGATGATCGCACCATTCGGCGGATTCTCCCCAGCCGGAAGCTCCGGTGGCCACGGCGTCGGGTCGTTCGTCGCGAGACGAATGCGCAATGCCGTCTGCGGCTTGAACAGATACGCACCGCTGGCACTGCGTGCCTCCGCCGCCTGACGCAACGGCGTCACGTCATCGAGAATGTAGAAGCCGCGTCCGTGCGTGCCAGCGATCAGGTCGGAGCACATGCAGATGCTGTCATCCTTGATCTGTATGTCGCGCACCGACACAGCCGGCATGTCCAGCCTGAGTGACTGCCAGTGATCACCGTCGTCGAACGAAACCCATACCTGGGTTTCCGTCGATGCATACAGCAACCCCTTCTTGTGCGGATCTTCACGAATGGAATTCGTAGCGGCGCCGGGGGCGATTCCGTTGTCGATCTCGGTCCACGTCTTGCCACCGTCATGCGTGCGCCAGAGGTGGGGGTTGAGATCGTCGATGCGCATCGTGTTCGCCGCTGCATACGCTGTCTGCGTATCGAAGTGGCCCGCGTCGATGTTGAAGATGCGCGTCCACGGCTTGATTGCGGCTGGCGTGACGTTGGTCCACTTGGCGCCGCCGTTCGTCGTCACCTGAATGTTGCCATCGTCGGTGCCCGCCCATATGACGTTCAGATCGCGCGGCGACGCGGATAGTGCAGTGATGCTTCCCTGCGGCGCCGGCTTCACGCTGCTCGAGTACTTGCCGACAGTGGCCGGCACCGCCCACGTCTGGCGCGCCAGATCTGGGCTGATCCGCGTCCAGCTGTGCGCCTGATCGGTCGACTTCCACACGACGTTCGACGCGTAGAAGAGGGTGTTGTGATTTACGGGCGACCACATGATCGGCATCGTGCGAACGTTGCGACCGAATTCGGTTCCACGGGCCTCTGCATCCGGACCGACAAGTGTAGTTTGACCAGTCGTGCGGTTATACAGCGAGATGTTCGTGCGCTGGCTTCCGAATACCAGCTCCGGATCCTTCGGATCGCTCGCCGCGACACCGTACTCCTGAATGTTCACCGGATGCCAGTCGTGGAACGTGATCTCACCGTCCATCGATCTGCTGTCCACGCAGGCGGAGCCGGAATCCTGTTGTCCGCCGCAAACGCGATATGGGAATGCGTCGTCAGTGGACACGTGATACATCGCGGCCGTCGGCTGATTGTACCAGTTGCTCCACGACACGCCGCGATTGCCTGAAACGATAGCGCCCTGATCCGCGACTACGAGCAGAATGTTCGTATCGTTCGGGTTTACCCATGCCTTCTGATAATCATCACCGCCCGGTGCACCGCGCACCGCGCTCCATGTGACACCACCATCTTCAGTGCGCCAGAACACCGTCGATGCACTGTAGACGACGTTCGGATTTTTTGGATCTACAGCGATTGTCGGGAGGTCACCGCCGCCGATACGCGCGAGCGGACGCGGATCCAGCACTGCACTTGGGGATGCCGCTGGATTGTTGGCATCTCGCGCTGCGAGTGTCCAGTGCTCACCGGCATCGGTCGACTTATAGAAACCGATCGATCCCGTAGTTCCGCCGCGAGCCGGCGTCGCCGACCCGGACGTGCCTGCCACCATCGCATAGATGGTACTCGGCGCACTCATCGACATGCTGAGGTTCGCCTCGATCACCCCTGCTGGAAGTCCGTTCGTCAACTGCTTCCATGTAGTGCCGCCGTCTGTCGACTTGAAGATGCCGCCTTCGGTGCCGCCGAACTCAGCGCCTTCTATATAGCTCTGCTGCTGTTGCCAGAGTGCGGCGTAAACGATGTTCGGATTCTTTGGATCGATGCGAACGTCGTTGCCGCTCACGTACTCGTCCTTGTACAGCACCTTTTCGAAAGTCCTGCCGCCGTCCGTCGAGCGAAAAATTCCGCGCTCTGCATTCGGTCCGTACGGATGGCCAAGCGCGGCGACGAAGAGCCGATTCGGATTGGTAGGATCGACTTCGATGTTCGCGATCATCTGCGTATCACGGAGACCTAGATGCGTCCATGTCTTTCCCGCATCGGTCGATTTGTACACACCGTCGCCGACCGAGAGATCAGGCCGGATGATTCCCGCGCCTGTTCCCACGTATATGATGTTCGGATCCGAAGGCGCGACAGCTATCGCGCCGATCGATCCCGTTGGTTCGTTATCGAACAGAGGGACCCAGTTCGAGCCGTAGTCAGTGGACCGCCAGACGCCGCCATTGTCGTATCCGACATAGAAGACATTCGGCTGATTGGCCACCCCCGAGAGCGCCCGGGCGCGCCCCGCGCGCGTCGGCCCGATCTCCCGCCAGTGCATCTCGGCGTAGAGGGCATCGGTGGACTGAGCGCTAGCGACGGAGCCGGCAATAGAAGTGAGCGCCGCCAGACCAATGGCGACGATGGTGATCAAGCGAGAGATCGACATTCGAAATGGGCCTTCTGAAAAGGAAACTGGACTGAGACTGGAAATTCTAGCTGCGAAAATACTCGCTAGATAGTGTACGCACTGAAAGGCAATGTGGCTGCGATGGAGCCCGGGCTGGAACTACCCTTGGCACTTGACCGTGCCGGCTCGAATCTGAACGTCATCTGCACCAGCTGCCTTACCTTCTGACCGTTCCTTTCCGCCGGACTGAAACGCAGCTCCGCCAGGTGCCGACGAGCTATCGGAACCATGAAATCGTACGTCGCTCGCAGCAACCTTCGTGGTCCCCGTCTCGATCGCTCCGGTTGTGTCGACGATGAACTGCACCGAAACCTGACCTCCTATATCGCTGCCCTTGAGTGACGCCGGATACGCGAGCGTAGTGGATGTATCGAGCGGAACCGCTGGCTTCTCCACCTGAAACTCGAAGTAAGTGTTGTTGGATCTCTGCAGGCTGTCACTTGCCGGATTGGAAAATTGCGAAGTGATCGAACGACGAATCGCCTCCCTCAACTCCGGTTCCGCAGCCTTCATCCGCGCTTCCGTCGCAGCGCGAGTCAGCTCAACGACCTTCGGTGTGCGTTCCAGCATCATCCTGCCAAGATCCGTCTGATAGAATGCGATGAGCTGATTCAGCTCACTCTCGCTGTAAGTCGCAGTATAAGCCTTGATCAGGTCAGGCTTGACGGCAGCGTAGTTCATGTACTTGCGTATGATCGCCTGCTGCGGCGCGAGCAGTTGCGCCATTGAGGGACTGCGCCTGAGCTGAACCTGAAGCACCTGATCTGTCTCTTCATTCATCATCTTCTCTGCGTCGGTCGCGACGAGGAACCGCTCCGCGGCGCGTACGTGACTCGCAGCAGTGTCACCCGTGGACGAACCGGATGATGGTGCCTGACTACCAACTTTGCCAGCGATGAGACAGCAGCAAACTGAGACCAGTCCGAGCGCTACCTGCCGGCGTGTCGTCATGGAGACGTGGGGTTGAGGAGAGGGATAAAAGCTGCGCGTAACTGACGCGTCGCGCCAGAGCGAAGAAGTGACAGAGTGACGGCGCATCTGGATGGAGGCTGGCCCCGGAGCCTGAGGCCGATGCGCGATCCAGGAACCTCAAGCTTGTATCAACTGAAAGTGCTACATTGGCGAGCGGGGATTTTCCACTGGATATTGCTGGTGTTGGTAGCTTCGGAATCACGTTCGCTTATTTGGTCCGACACTTTCACTCATCATGCAACACACACGAAGTCCGAATGACATCGTCTGGCTTGCAGTCACCGCGTGCATCGCTCTGTCGACGCCCGAACTTTTCGCGCAGTCTCCCGACAAGAGTCCAATCACGCACGCGACATCGTGTCTGGACACGGTCTCCATAGTACCGTCGATTCCGAGCATTGTTTACTTGAGAGCCACCATCAAGGAGCCAGTCGATTCCGGCGTTGGACAAATGGCGGACCTGTTTGCGCAGTCGGTATCGCTGCACGTGCGCGGTCTTCTCAACGCCAAAGGCGACACGCTTCCGCCCGGTGAGCCCCTCATCACCTGGCACAGGATCGAGTCCCACATTGCCCTCGCCGTCACTATCTATCGCAACGCCGCTCCCGTCTTCCAGCTAATATCACCGCATACCGACTCCGCTGCAGCAGCAATATTGCTCACTGCTGTACACAAGACCCTGGACGAAGACGAAGGACCATTCTGGCCTGAGGGCACGTCCGGCGACTCCTTGACATTCGGTCTCAGCGTCGAGTTGACAGATCCCGGCAAGATTCAACTGTCACATTCCGGCCGCTTTGCATCTCCCATATTCTCCGTCCTCTTTCCACCGGAAGTACCAGCAAGGATGAAGGCTGGCTCCGGACCCGATTACCCACCCACAGAACGGCGTGCCGGAATCACTGCCGTCGTGATAGCAGCGTTCCAGATCGACACGACCGGTCACGTGATCCCCGGATCGATCAGGGAAGTTTGGGCATCAAGGCAAAAGCGGCCGACCGGACAATTGCTCGCCGCCTACAATGACTTCCTGAATTCCGTCATGCGCTGGTTGCCGAACGCTGAGTTCGAACCCGCGCGCATTGGAGGATGCAGCGTGCAGCAGTTTGTCCAGGAACCTTTCAGCTTCGAGCTGACCGGAAGACAGTAAGGTGACGATCAGCAACACGTCTCCGATCAATCACCCATTTAACGCTCGCAGTTCGTATTACTCGCTGGTATTCGAGAGAACGATCTCGTAGCGTCACTCTTCACCCCATCGTGTGAACGATCAACCCGATGTGCGTGAAGAAGTTGAGAGCGCCAAACAGAAAGAATGCCGCACCACCAATCAGCCAGAACCACCCGATGATTCGCTGTGCGACGGTATCAGCCGAACCATGCGCGAACCCACGCAGCGCAAATGGAAATAGCAGCGCGCCGATTCCGACGAGGCCGAACAGGCCCGACATGAATATCGCCTCGATCCACGGATAGCCGGCAAACATGCCAGAAATCGGTTCCTCGGGAGGCGCGGCGAACAGTTTGAATACCAGACCAGCCATGGCGATCGCACACAGCGCCAGCCCCATTCCGAAAATGAACAGTGATAGAGGTCTCGCGACCCGCGCCAGATACCGGGCCGGATCACCGCTCGCAATCACACCTGGCCCACGACGCCACAGGAAGAAAGTGGCGGCAAGCAGCAGCACGCCAAACGCAAAACTCGTCTCCCCGAAGATGACGTTGTCGTACGGAAAGTATTTCGCGAATGGCCACGTCAACGTCATGTGGACGCCCGTGATCGTGAGAATGGATCCCGGTACCGCGAGCGCGAGCGCCCACGATTCCAGATGCACATCGGTCTCACGTTTGAGATCGCGGGCGAAGTACACGAGTGATATCAGTCCGCTCCCCGCCGCAACAGCCATGATGGTGTTGTACGTCGGCATCTGAGTCCAGTCGATCGCGAGCCCACCCGTCGTCTGCATCAGCATAGCTCCTCCCCCATGACGTGACCGTTACTCACGCACCCACCCGGCCACCGGCAACTAGCGTTCCCGGTCGATGACTTGCGTGATGTCGGTGAAGCAGGATCGTTGGATTCCCTCTGGGGGTCGCATATATCACCCCCACGAATCCTCAGTCTTAGACCATCAGCGATGGATCGCCGAGATCGGCTATCGATGGCCTTCGGGTCGCCACCAGCTACCAGGCGTCAGATCGGCTGCGTTCCCTCGCCCAGGATCTGCAGGTAGGATGCATAGCTGTACAGCCGGTTTCGACGCCGACCGGTCAGCTCGTGAATGATTCCGCTCGCCGCGAGCGCGGTGAGCCCGTTGTTCACCGCCGGCATCGAGAGCATCGTGCGCTCGACGAGCTGCGACGATCGTAGTATTCGTCCCGGTGTTGTTTGAGATACAGACTCAGGTACAGTAGCGGCTCCTGGAGCACACCCTCGACGCAGAAGAGAAGAGTGACGAGTAGCCGACCTACGCGGCCATTACCGTCCAGGAACGGGTGGATGGTCTCGAACTGAACGTGCGACAGCGCCGCCTTCAGCAGCGTTGGTGTGCGCTCGGGCTCGTCGCGCAGCCAGCGCTCCAGCGCTCCCATGCACGCGGGCACTTCCTCCGGCGGTGGCGGGACGAAGCGTGCATTGCCCGGCCGAGTTCCGCCGAGCCAGTTCTGGGAGCGTCGGAACTCCCCGGAGCTCTTGTCGGCACCCCGGCCCTCCCGGAGCAGGATACCGTGGATCTCGCGGATCAGGCGGTTGGAGAGTGGGAAGCCATCACGAATCCGCGCCAGGCCATGCTCCATGGCCGCCACGTAGCTCGAAACCTCGACGACGTCGTCGAGGGGCACGCCGGGGGACGCATCCGCCTCGTAGAGCAGCAGGTCGGAAAGTGAAGACTGAGTACCCTCGATCTGCGACGACAGGACCGCCTCCTTTCGCACATACATGTACAGAAAGAGGCGCGTGTCCGGTAGCAAAGTGGACACGCTGTCCAGTCGTCCCAGAGCGAGGAGCGCCGCATCGAGACGATCGCGGAGGCGGCCATCGATTCTCAGAGAGGGCGAGGGCGGCGCTCTACCGAGCTGCCTGCAATTTCCTGACGCGTATATCGTAATTGTTGTCGCGAATTATCAGGTGCGTGACCTTCCCCCTCGCGCCCTTCACGAAGATGATCCGTCCGCTCTCTCCGGTCGAAAAGAACGTAGTCCCCGACGCAGGGATGAGCGTTCGCTTCCCAGGTTGACCGATCTCCTGCATCATCAGCCTGTCCCCGTTTCTCGTCACGGCATAGGTGAGCGAGCGCATCAGTTGATACCGACCGACGTATGCATCGTAGATCGTCGGGTCGAGCTTGACGGCCTTGGGGACCGCTGGAATAAAGCCCTCCTGTGAAGCGACGATCAGCCAACGTCCGTTTCGCAGGATGTATGTGTCGGTCTTCCGAAGCTTCGGGACATCGTACCGCTGCGCATCCCAGAACTCGTACTCGTCGATGACGTAGCTCATCACCGCGACGTCGCCGTCGCGCCTGACATGAGCATCTTCGAATGAGAATACATCCCTGTATCCAGCAAGCGGAGGCCGGAACCCCTGCATGACTTGCTGCTTGGTCTGGAGGACACCCGACGGTGTCGCGACGACATAGTCGTCAGCAACGTAAGGCGACCATGACGCGGTGTCCCCCTTGTCGAACGCGAGTATTCTCTCGCGAGCAATCCTGCTCAGTTCTCGCGCGAGACTGGCCTCTTCGGTTGACGAAGATGTCAGTCGCTGTGTTTGCGCGGTAGCGACTGACGCGAAAGCGGAGCACAGGAAGGCGATACACACAGTCCGTCTCATCGTTCTCCGGGTTTGGTCACCAGTGCCGCGCTCTGGTCAAGTTGGGCAGTTCCTATACCGTTCGTCACGCACCAATCTACCCCCGCACCAACGCCTTGTACTTGATCCTCTTCGGCTGATCCGCATCTATCCCCTTCCGTCTATGCAGATCCGCCTCGTACTCCTTGTAATTCCCCTCGAACCACACCACCTCGCTATCCCCTTCAAACGCCAGCATGTGCGTCGCAATACGATCCAGAAACCACCGATCGTGCGAAATCACCACCGCACATCCTGCAAAATCAATTAACGCATCTTCCAGCGCGCGCAGCGTATCGACATCTAGATCATTAGTCGGCTCATCCAGCAACAACAGATTCCCGCCGGCCTTCAACACCTTCGCTAGCTGCAGACGATTCCGTTCGCCACCAGAAAGATCACCAACTTTCTTCTGCTGATCCGTCCCCTTGAAATTGAACGTCGACAAGTACGCCCGCGCATTCATCTCGCGCTTCCCGACCTGAATCAGATCGTGTCCCTGACTCACCTCGTCATACACCGATTTGGCTCCGTCCAGCGCGCGCTCCTGATCGGCGTACGCAAGCACCACCGTATCACCGATCGTCAACGATCCCGCGTCCGGCTTCTCCGTTCCTTCGATCATCCGGAACATCGTCGTCTTTCCCGCACCGTTCGGTCCGATGACGCCGACGATTCCACCGCGCGGAAGCGAGAACGTGAGATCGTCATACAGCAACTTGTCGCCGTATCCCTTCTTCAATCCCTTTGCGATGACAACATCGTTGCCAAGTCGAGGCGGTGGCGGGATCACGATCTCGTGCGACATCGTCTTCTCCGCGGTGTCCGCTTCAGCCAGCTCCTCGTATCGCTTCACGCGTGCCTGATTCTTCGCCTGCCTCGCGCGCGGCGCCATGCGCACCCAATCGAGCTCGCGCTCCAGTGTTCGCTGCCGCGCTGATTCCGTCTTCTCTTCCAACTTGAGACGATCGCGCTTCTGCTCCAGCCACGCCGTGTAGTTGCCCTCGTACGGAATACCAGCGCCGCGATCCAGCTCCAGTATCCACTGCGCAACATTGTCAAGGAAATAACGATCGTGCGTGATGGCGACGACCGTTCCCTTGAAGTCCGCGAGATGCCGCTCCAGCCACGCAACCGATTCAGCATCCAGGTGATTCGTCGGCTCGTCCAGCAACAACATGTCAGGCTGCTCCAGCAACACACGACACAACGCGACACGACGCTTCTCACCGCCCGACAGATTCGTCACCGCCGCATCACCCGGCGGCAATCTCAACGCGTCCATCGCGATCTCTATCGTGCGATCCAGCTCCCACGCGTTCGCTGCATCTATCTGCTCCTGCACCCGCCCCTGTTGCTCCAGCAGCTTGTTCATCTCGTCGTCGCCCATCGGCTCGGCGAACTTCATCGAGATCTCCTCGAACTTCTTGAGAAGATCCCGCGTCGACTTCACCCCTTCCTCGACGTTCTCACGCACGTTCTTTGTAGGATCGAGCTGAGGCTCCTGCGGCAGATATCCAATTCGCGTTCCCGCGTGCGCCCACGCCTCGCCCTGAAAATCCTGATCCACGCCGGCCATGATGCGCAGCAACGATGATTTACCCGCTCCGTTCGCGCCCAGGACACCGATCTTTGCGCCTGGATAGAACGAGAGCCAGATTCCTTTCAGTATCTCGCGCGAAGGTGGAACTACCTTCCGGAGATCCTTCATTACATATATGAACTGTGGTGCCACTGAACGCCTCGAAAAACTGTGAATGGGGTCAGGTCTTGCGCCGTGCGCGCACGGCGCAAGACCTGACCCCACAAATGTAGCCTGCCATTACATGTCAGAACCAAGCCACGCTACCTCAGCGCTAGCTCGTCGTTCGTGACGCCGCCGCCACCCATGACCGTCCTGGAAACCGATCGGCTCGTCCTCCGCCACTTCACTACCGACGACGCCGGTTTCATCCTCGAGCTCGTCAACGATCCCTCGTTCATCGCGAATATCGGCGACCGCGGCATCCGAACCCGCGACGATGCAGCCACCTACCTGCTCAACGGTCCGATCGCGAGCTACGAGCGGCACGGCCACGGCCTCTATCTGGTTGCCCTCAAGACCACCCTCGTCCCGATCGGGATCTGCGGACTCCTCAAGCGGATCCAGTTCGACGACGCAGATCTGGGCTACGCGTTCCTCCCCGACTTCTGGTACCAGGGGTTCGCCACCGAGTCGGCGACCGCAATGCTGCAATTCGCCCGCACCACACTCAAGGCGTCGCGCACCCTCGCCCTCGTCTCTCCGGACAACGCGCGCTCCATAAAGCTGCTCGAGAAGATCGGCTTCTCCTTCATCGAGCTGCGTCAGATGAAGCCCGAAGGCCTCCCAACCGCGATCTACGCCTATCCCCCGACGATACCTCTGGCCTGACCCCGCTCCTCGATATCCTTACAGATTCGAACGCTGCCTACCGGCCTCCCTGGTGCGTATCCTGCACGGTGCCGTGCCGACCGTCAAACAAGATAGGCACCCCAAATGGCACTCGAGCTCCACCCCAGAATCTCCCGAGTAAGGCGCCAATCGGCTATCGAACAGACGTCCGATCTACTCAAAGTCTACCTCGAACAGGGCCCGGATCCGTTCGCATCCGGAGAGGGAACCCACGAGCCTGACGAATCCGACAAACGCTCCGATCTCACGGCCGGCTTTCTAATCCCGCAGGGACGAACGGCGTGATCGTCGTGAAGACCACTCCGCCCTTCTTATAGAATACGCGTCCCCACCGGCACGTCCACATCCGGCGCCAGCAGCACCACATCACTCGGCGTCGTGCACGCGCCAAGCACCAGTACTTCGGAGATGAAAGGCCCGATCTGACGCGGCGGGAAGTTCACCACCGCTATCACCAACCGTCCCACCAGCTCGTCGGGCGTGTAATGCGCCGTCAACTGCGCGCTCGACCTCCGCACGCCCAACTCCCCAAAATCGATACGCAGCTTGATGGCCGGCTTACGCGCTTCCGGAAACGGCTCCGCTGACAGAACACGCCCCACACGCAGATCGGCCGCAAAAAACTCGTCGGGAGTAATCGTCGGTGTCGTCATAGCTGCTAAAACTTACCCGCTCCACATGACACTTGTCACGTCATCCAGGTGACACGTTCCACTACCCGCACATTCAGCGATCCGGGATACTCCATGTACCGCCAGGTCCTGGGCGGTCACCACATCAGTATCGATCGGAGCGTACGACAATGCGTGCACCGTTTTCATATCAGATCGTCATCGCGAGTCTCATCAGTCTCGCTTCAGCACATTCCGCCACCGCGCAATCCGAGCTCGGCGCGACTCTCTTTCACCACGTCCGCGTATTCGACGGATCGAAAACACTCGGCGAGCGTGATGTACTGATCAGCGATGGAAAAATATCCGCCATCGCTTCACACATTCCAACACCGTCAGGCGCAACTGTTGTCGACGGCACCGGAGCAACACTACTGCCGGGTCTCATAGATTCGCACACCCACGCATTCGGCGATGCGCTGCAACAGGCACTCGCCTTCGGTGTGACGACCGAGCTCGACATGTTCACAGATCCGGGTCTCGCCGCCAGCATGCGCACAGAGCAGAAGAAGGGAAACGTAGCAGACCGCGCTGACCTCTACTCCGCAGGCATCCTCGCCACCGCCCCCGCTGGACACGGCACCGAGTATGGCGTGCAGGTTCCCACGATCACGTCACCGGATTCCGCACAGGCCTGGGTCGATGCGCGCATCGCTGAAGGATCGGACTACATCAAGATCATAATCGACGACGGATCAACGTATGGCAGACACATCCCGACTCTGTCCGCTCCAATCGTCGCTGCGCTCGCCAGGGCTGCACACGCACGCGGCAAGCTTGCGGTCGCACACATCGGCTCGCTCGCCGACGCACGAATGGCAATCGATGCTGGCGTCGACGGGCTCGAGCACCTGTTCATCGATCACGCGCCGGATCCGGAGTTCGGACGAGTCGTCGCATCGCATCACGCATTCGTCACACCAACGCTCACCGTTCTCAAGAGCATCGCCGATAGCTCCGGTGTCGCGGCGCTCGCGATCGACCCGCGCCTGTCGCCATACCTCTCGGCGAGTAGCCGAGCTACGATCGACGCATCGTTCCCGTTCCCGAAGAGTGCGCGCGCAGCGATGAATTTCGCATTCGCAGAAGCTACGGTAAGGCAGCTGCTTGCAGCGAATGTGCCGATTCTCGCCGGTACCGACGCCCCCAATCCCGGTACCGCGCACGGGATCGCGCTGCACCGCGAGCTCGAGCTGCTCGTGCGCGCAGGTCTCACTCCACCGCAGGCACTCGCCGCCGCGACGAGCGTTCCTGCACGCACTTTCTCCCTCGCGGA
This sequence comes from uncultured Gemmatimonadales bacterium, assembly GCA_963707505.1. Classification (GTDB taxonomy): domain Bacteria; phylum Gemmatimonadota; class Gemmatimonadetes; order Gemmatimonadales; family Gemmatimonadaceae; genus Fen-1247. The sequence goes on along the minus strand of CAVPQB010000006.1, from coordinate 500,681 downwards.
TCGCGGCACGATTGCGGTCGGCAAGCGTGCGGATCTTCTATTGGTCGCCGGCGACCCGACATCCGACATCACTGCAACTCGTGACATCAAGGGAATATGGAAAGGCGGCGTGAAGTACGATCGCGTCCCCGCACCACCTCCGCCACCGGCATCCACCAGTGCAACTCCAAGTGCAGCACCGAGTGCAGCACCGAATGGATCCGTCGTCGGCATGGTGAGCAACTTCGACGACGGTACAACAAAGGCGTCGTTCGGACTGGGATGGATCGTCAGCACCGATCAGCTCGCCGGTGGCAAATCGACAGCCGCCATGAAGGTCGTCGACGGCGGTGCCAACGGAACGGCGAAATCGCTCGAGACCACTGGCACAGTCGCACCAGGTCTGCAATACGCATGGGCCGGCCCGATGTTCATGCCCGGCATCCAGGCAATGGCGCCGGCAGATCTGTCATCCGCCAAATCATTGCACTTCTGGGCAAAAGGCGACGGCCACACGTACCACGTAATGTTGTTCGCCAAGAGCAAGGGGTTCATGCCGCTCTCTGTTGACTTCGTCGCCGGCCCGGAATGGAAGGAATACACATTTCCATTCACTGCGTTCGAGGGAATCGACGGTCACGACGTGATGGGTATCGCCTTCACCGCCGGACCGACTCCAGGCCCGTTCAGCCTGCGAATCGATGAGGTGAGCTTCAAATGACACAAACAACTCCCGCCGCACGCATGTCATCGGTATCCAAGACATACAATGATAAAGTCGCGCTGCGCAACGTCTCGCTCGACATCGAACCGGGTGGCGTAGTCGCTCTACTTGGCCCCAACGGCGCTGGCAAGACAACGACTGTCAAGCTGCTGCTCGGCCTTGCAGCACCGACCGCAGGCTCGGTAACACTATTCGGCGGCGATCCACGACGCTCGTCCTCACGCCAGCGCATCGGCGCGATGCTGCAGGTTGGCAAGGTTCCCGAAACACTGCGAGTATCCGAGCACATCGATCTCTTTCGCACCTACTACCCGAACCCGATGCCGACAGCCGAAATATTCGCGGCCGCGGGTCTCGATGGACTTGGCGATCGCAAGTTCGGCGATCTGTCCGGCGGTCAGCGTCAGCGTGTGCTGTTCGCGCTCGCAATCTGCGGCGATCCCGACATGCTGTTTCTCGACGAGCCAACGCTGGGCTTCGACGTGGAGACTCGCAGAAGTTTCTGGGAGCAGATCCGCGCATTCGTGTCGCGCGGTCGTACAATTCTCCTCACGACGCACTACATGGAAGAGGCCGACGCCCTCGCGGATCGCATCGTCGTGATAGATCACGGATCGATCATCGCCGATGGAACACCGGCTGCGATCAAGCAACGAGTCTCCGGGCGCAAGATCCATTGCACGACACGATTGAGCGAGGAAGAGCTCCGCGCCATTCCTGGCGTTACGCAGCTGCGCTACGATCATGGCAACGCGGATCTCGTCGTGACGAACGCCGAGTCCGTTGCGCGAGAGCTGTTGTGGAGCGACGAGTCGCTGTCCGATCTCGAAATATCCGGCATCCAGCTCGAGGAAGCGTTCCTCGCGCTCACACAATCGATCGCGCAACCACGGGAGGCGGCATGACCAGCGCGGCAATTACCACACGGCCATCTCTCGACGACACTGCCATCGCGCCATCACGTTTCCGGTCCATCCGGATCTACCTCGCGGAGGCAAAGTACGAGCTTCGAAAGCAAACCAGAATTCCGGCGTTCATGATCCCGACTATTGGATTTCCGATCATGTTCTACGTCCTGTTCGGGCTCGTGATGCAGCACGGGAGCAAGAACTCCGAGATGATCGCGACATACACGCTCGCGACGTACGGTGCGTTCGGTGTGATAAGCATCGCCCTCTTTGCGCTCGGCGTTGGCGTCGCAGTCGAGCGGGGACAGGGATGGTTGGCGGTCAAGAAGGCCAGTCCGATGCCGCTGCCTGCGTACTTCACCGCCAAATATCTGACGACGCTCGCGATCGGAGCGGCCCTGATGCTGCTCATGTGCGCAGTGGGCGCGGTGTTCGGACATGTGAGAATGTCTGCGACGCAATGGACGATGCTGATCGTGTCCGAGACGCTCGGCGCAATTCCGTTCTGTGCCATGGGGCTCGCGATCGGGTATCTCGCCGGCCCCAACTCGGCAGCGCCGGTGGTCAATATTCTCTATCTTCCAATGGCATTCCTGTCGGGCCTCTTCATTCCGGCAGAAATGCTGCCCAAATTGCTACAGGGATTCGCCGTAGCCCTTCCGCCCTACCACCTCGCCCGGCTGGCGCTGGAGGCGGTGGGCATCGAGTCAGCGTCACATGCACTGGGACACATTGCAGCACTCATTGGATTCGGCGCACTATTCACTGTCATCGCCGCCATCGGCTACCGCCGCGACGAAGGCAAGACCTACGGCTGACCCGTGATGAGCACGATGCGATTGTCACATTTCAGGATTCTCCCACCCGACCCCGAAATCGGTTGGACACCGTTCGCCTGGCTGATCTACTTTCCAGCGCTGTTCATGTGGCCAGTGCTCGGCCACACGGGCGCTGGAGTATGGATCGCCACGATCGTTGGAGGGGCTCTATTCCTTCCGCTGTATTTCCGCGGCTTCTGGTGCCGGGGCAATCCTGAGACGTACTGGATAATCGCCAGCATCGCAGCGATTGGGCTGCTGCTCACGCCAATCAATCCGGGCGCTCCGGTGCTCACGGTATACGCAGCATCTTTCGCTGGCAATCTGCGCCCTGCTCGACGTGCCACGGAGGCAATCCTTCTCGTCATTGCCACTGCGTTGCTCGAGACCGTTGTGTTCCGTCTGCCCGCCACTACGTGGATCTGGCAGGTATTGATCAGTGCGGTCGTGGGATTCACGAATAGTCATTTTGCAACGGTTCGCGAAACAAATCGACGGCTGCGTCGCGCCAATGAGGAAATCGCACATCTCGCGAAAGTCGCCGAGCGTGAGCGTATTGCGCGCGACCTGCACGATCTGCTCGGCCACACGCTCTCTCTCATTACACTCAAGGCCTCGCTTGCGTCGCGTCTCGCCGATCGCGATCCGGCGCGCGCCGCCGTGGAGATAAGAGACGTCGAGCGCATCTCGCGCGACGCGCTTTCGGAAGTTAGAGCGGCGGTCGCTGGTTATCGTGACACTGGATTGGCGAGCGAGGTAGCCAGCGCTGAGTCGATGCTTCACGCAGCCGGCATCGCGATGCGCGCGAACATCGAGCCGGTGCAGCTATCGCCAGCTGAAGAGGCGGTCCTGTCGCTCATCCTCCGCGAAGCGGTGACCAACGTCGTTCGACACGCCAACGCAAAGTCCTGCGACATTGCACTCACCAACCTGAACGGAGTGCGGACGTTCTCCATTCAGGACGACGGCGGCGGCAAGAACTCACCTGATGGCAATGGAGTTACCGGAATGCGCGAGCGTGTGGCGTCACTCGGCGGCTATATCTCGGTCGAGTCGATCGACGGAACGCGTATTCGTGTGACGCTCGCGTCAATTACTTCCGCACAATCCGACACTTCAACGCCCGCGCGGCTCGCGATACTGGCGTGACGATTCGTGTGATTGTCGCCGAGGATCAGGGAATGGTGCTCGGCGCACTGACTGCGCTGCTGGAAATCGAGCCTGATATTCGCGTCGTCGCGCGTGCGCACGATGGCCGCGAAGCGGTGTCGCTCGTGCTCGAGCATGTACCCGACGTGCTGCTGACGGATATCGAGATGCCGCATCTCACGGGCCTCGAGGTGTCGGCAGAGCTCAAGCGACTCAAGTTGACCACGCGAGTCGTGATTCTGACGACATTCGCGCGCGCGGGCTATCTGCGCCGCGCGTTGGAGGCTGGCGCCAGTGGATACCTGTTGAAGGACAGCCCACCGGAGATGCTGGCGAGTGCCGTGCGCCGCGTTCACGCCGGACTTCGCGCGGTGGACCCCGAGCTTGCCGCCGAGGCGTGGAGCGCACCTGATCCGCTCACCGATCGGGAAAGGCAGGCGTTACGGTTTGCCGGAGAAGGAAAGACCAGCGCCGAGATAGCGTCGATGCTGTGTCTGTCGGAGGGGACCGTGCGCAATTATCTGTCCGAGGCGATGTCCAAACTGGGCGCGTCGACAAGGGTGGAAGCGGCGCGGATCGCGCGGGAAAAGGGCTGGTTGTAGCACGGATGGCCTTGGCAGGCGAGCAATTGGCCGCCTGTCGGATTGCGGCGGAGCCGCTGGTCAGCCAGTTTCCTCCAACATGGTCTCACCGAATTCGTTCGCGCGATCTGTAACTGCTGGTGATGGCGCAGTGCGCGCCCCGTCCGTGACATTTCCAGCTGACACGCATCCGTCGCGCTGGCGCATGCTCGTGCTGCTTGCGTGCGCTGAGCTGCTTGGGATGTCGCTCTGGTTTGCTGCGAGCGCCGTTTCGGCGCAGTATCGCACGTTGTGGGATCTCAGCGCAGCTCAATCAGGCTGGCTCACTACGATCGTCCAGCTCGGGTTCGTGGTCGGCACCGCGGTGCTCGCGACGCTCAACGTGGTCGACATCGTACCAGCCGGGCGCCTGTTCGCGGCTGGTGCATTGGTTGGATCGGCGTCGAACGCCGCGCTGCTTCTCGCACCGGGATTTCGTACCGCACTCGCGTGTCGCATGCTCACCGGTATCGCGCTCGCCGCTGTCTATCCGCCAGCGATGAAGATGATATCGACCTGGTTTCGCGCGCGCCGCGGGCTCGCTGTCGGAGGGATAGTAGGCGCGCTGACAGTTGGAAAGGCGACGCCCTATCTCGTGCACGCAATTCCCGGCGCTGGAATCCGCCCCGTGGTTCTCACCGCATCCGTTGCCGCACTCCTTGCAGCGGCGCTCGTGACGTTCGGATATCGCGACGGCCCGTATCCGTTTCCACCGCGTCCGTTCTCATGGAGACTCGTTGCCGACATCATGCGCGAGCCGCGTTTCCGGCTCGCGACCGGTGGATATCTGGGTCACATGTGGGAGCTGTACGCAGCGTGGACGTGGCTGCCATTGTTCATCTCGGCGAGCATCATCGCGCACCAGGGTCACGCAGGCGGTGCGACTTCCATTGCGTCCGCGGTATCGTTCGCCGCGCTCGCGATCGGTGGAGCGGGATGCATCTGGGGTGGTCTGGTCGCGGACCGCCGCGGGCGCGAGTGGCTTGTAACGGTTGCGATGACGATGAGCGGCTTGTGTGCGCTGCTCATCGGACTCACCTTCGGCATGACGTTGTGGATAGTCGTGCCAGTTGCGCTCGTGTGGGGATTCTTCGTGATCGCGGACAGTGCGCAGTTTTCGGTGCTCGTTACGGAAAGCGTTCCGCCGCACGCCGTGGGGACTGCACTTACCGTGCAGACGTCACTCGGTTTTCTCCTGACGATGGTGACGATTCAGGGAATTCCGCACATGGCGCAGTTGGTGAGTTGGCGCTGGGCCTTTGCCGTGCTTGCGCTGGGGCCTGTGGCCGGTATATGGAGTATACGGAGGCTGGTGCGGCTGGTCAGGAGTTAGCGCGCGAGAAACGTGGCGAACAGCGCGCCTGCGCCGAGGCCTGCGATGTACAGCCAGCCGAACGCGCGATTGTGCACCAAGCACATCCGATGATACCATAGCGGCCATCCGACATATCCAGCCGGCGGTTCGGCCGGTGCGGGTCGCGACATCACGCGGAGCGCACGCATCGCGCGCGGGGCCGCGAACACCACCAGCAGTGCGAATGGCGTCAGCGCGCGCGTGATGACCGCGATTACGATCACAACGTACATGGCAACCAGCACCGATTGATTCAACAATCGCGCGCGACGCTCGCCAAGCAGGACCGGCAGCGTCCGCTGCTCCTGCGACGAGTCGAAGCCGCGCTGATCTATGTGCTTTCCAATGAGAATCGACGCGACGCCGAGCCCGTAGGGTACGGATGCGAGAAACGCGGCCGCCGACCACTGTCCGGTGATGACGTAGTAGCCGCCACCGATCATCAGCGGTCCCCATACGACGAAGGCAGCTGCCTCACCGAGCCCGAGCTCCTTCAATGCTTTCGGGGCGGCGTCGTATGCATAGAGCAGGAGTGCGCCTGCGATTACCAGTCCAAGTGCATTCCGTCCGCGCAACGTGACGAAGTAAACCGCAATCGCCGCTGCGATGACGGAGAGAATGACGAGACCGGTGATCAGCAGCCGCGGTGTGACTGCTCCGCTTGCGATCGGGTGCAGCGTGTAGCGCCGGCGCGGCGAGTCAGCCGTGTCATGTCCTCTGCGATATCCGAAATAATCGTTGGACAGGTTGCTGATCGCGTGGAGCACCACGTAGCCAACGAGCACCAGCACGAACGGAATGGGCTCGAAGCCGCCGGCGATCACGGCAAGCAGTCCGGCGATCAAAGCAGCCTGTGCGGAGATCACCAGGATGACGCTGCGCGACGCGTACAGGAACCGCGTCACCGGATCCAGGTGAGAAAATTCTTCGGCCATCGCCGGATAGAAACCCGTGAAGGCGTGCACCCATGCAAATGGACCGCGTTGTGGCTGTTTGCCGGCTGGCGGAGCTGTATCAGTCATTCGAGAATCTTCCATGTGTGGCCGAACGCATCGGCTCGAGCACGAATCGCCGGAGCGCGCTCCGACCCACGGCGCGCAGGAATGGAGCGATCAGCCAGCGCGTGAATCAAATCTATTGATAAGTGTTGCGTCGAGGCGGGTTCGGGGTCGTAAACGGCGCCCGTACCGACATCCGCACCACGGCCAGATCCCGGAGTTGACAAGCATCAGAAACCAGAAACGCCAGGCCGTTCATGAACGGCCTGGCGTTAATACATGGTTCTCCCGTCGAACGTACCGCTCACAACCGTCTTCGCACTCCGCTCGCCAATCCGCTCAACCAACTCGGTGGATGCGTTATTGCAGCCACCATTATTCCAATCACTGTTACGATCAACGGCTGTGTCGTATTGCCGAGCGTCGTAGCAGTCTTGAGAATCGTCACGACCGTTCCCGGCAGCTTTTCCATCGCAGCCGGTGACGCAACTATAGCCCCCGCTATGGCTATTGCAGTCGCTACTGCGTTCGTGATCTTGTTCTGTGTCGATACGTCCTGCTGCATCTTCCCTCCGTTCAAATATTCTTCTTCATCACGCCAGGCACTACATATCCAGTCCACATACCCAATCACTTCGCCTACCGAACCCACGCGTTGCAACTGCCGCCACATACAGCCGGAATACCTGCACCACTCTCCGTGCACCACTACTCTGCCAGCTCTCTCACGCTTCTTCACAACGCACGAGCTTCGCTACCACCACGCCCACCACAGCACCCGGCACTCGATCGATCACGAACGGCTCGTACGCGCTGTTGAACGATGACAGCTCCAACGCAGCCCGCCCACACTTCGTGACGTGCTTCACCACGTAGCCATTCTCCGCGCGCCGCGCGACGACCATGCAATCGCGCGTCACAGCCTTGCGTGTGTTGACGAGGATCACGTCACCGCTCTCGAGACACGGCGTCATGCTGTCGCCCGTAACGGTGAGCGCGAGATTGCCCGCGCCCGCAAATCCGGTTGGCAGCTCCACCCACTGCTCACACGGCTCGTCCCAGATCTCACGCCCGGTACCTGCCGCGACCGCGAGCGATTCCACCCACGGCGCGCAACCGGACTCCGAAGCTGCTCTCGCGACGTGATCGAAGTCCCCCACCAGTGCGGCCGGACGAACCCTGAACGAACGCGCCGGCAGCGCTGCAGCTACGCGAGCCGCACGAATGCGCGCCTGAGCGCGTTTCGCGATCTGTTGCGCCGCACGCTCGCTCGACTGCCGATCCGCAACAGAACTCCGTCCATGCACTTCACGCTCGAGCCATGCGAGAAACCGATCGTTCTCGTACGCGCTGCAATCACCGCTCGCATCCAACGCATCGCCCACGAGCCGGATCAATGAATTGGTATCGTCGCCACCATCGACCTCTTGACGATATGAATGCTTCTGATTCTCTCCCTTCATGCTGTGGACCTCATGCCTTCAGTATTGATTCGTATGCCGGCGCGACTCAGCAGACGCGAGAGCTCTCTGCGATCCGGGTCGGCAAGGGAGGACAGGTGCGTGATGCTGTCGCGTACGAGCCGCGCGCGCAGCCGCGACAATTTCTGCTTTGCGGCGTCGTAACCGATTCCGAGCCACGCGGCGCACTCACGCAACGGAACGCGGTGCGCGCTCCATACGAGCAACTGTCGCTCGTCCGATGAGCAGCCATCCAACAGCACATGAACCAGTCTGGCTGCCGCAGTCGATGACGACTCTTCGCCATCACCGTTCCCCCGCGCCGCGCGCAGCATGAACTCGGAACACGTGGCACGCACCACGTACTCCGTGCCGATCGCCTCCTCCTCCGATCGCGCATGCCGCTCACGCACCGTCGCCTCGCGATGCAGATCGATCACGCAGTTGCGGAACGACGTGATCACGAATGCAGTCAGCGACCGCGGTGACTCGGCATTCGTATCGGCGAGCTTGACCAGGATGTCGTCCAGGAATCCGGTTACGATCGTCCCCCGATCGCTCGGGCTTACGGAGAGTCGCCGAGCCTGGTCCAGAAGCACCGGCTCGAACCGGAGAACGAAGGTGCGTAGCGCATTCAGCTCATTCCGCCGAATCCCAGCCAGCAGCTCGATATCTGTCTCCCCGTCGCTCCGCTCCCCAAACCGCCAACCCTCCACGTCCGCCCCCTTTCATGTTCTGCTCAGGTTCCGCCGTTCATGGGGATAGACGAGACCCGGTGACATTCTCCTTCCGGTAAAGCCAGTTCCTCAGCGACCGCTCCAGCTCAGCCATTCGCGACGGAAGAATCGCCGGCCCTCGCTCCAGCCGGTCGCGCAGCCGCTGAGCCCGGTCACTCGGCAGTCCGGCACGTTGCGCTTCTTGAAGAAGACCCAGCAAGTCGGACGAGGCGCTCCGGTACTCCGGCGATTGCTCAGCCAGTATGGCGACAGTATCGGCTCTTCTAGCCGCCATTTCGCGGTTTCGCCGAGTTCGGCCGGCCTTCGTCATCTCCTCGATACTGGGCCGCTCTCTCGCTGCCGTGAACCCAAGATTCGCCAGCGCCCGCCCGATCGCCGACGTCTCCGTGTTCTCCAGACACGCCACCGTATTGATGTCGCCGTCCCCCTCACGCTCCGTCGCCCACCCCGTAGCCGCCGGCACCGTATCCCCCTCGCCCCGAAATACCAGCGCCTTGAACGTCACCGACTCCGTATCACGGTTCACCAGCTCGGTCAGTATCCGCCCGTTTGGATGACTCTTGTAGAACAGCGCTATCCGCTCCGCGACTGTCGCGTACCGGCTTGGATCGAACCAGACATCTGTTTTCGGCATGGCGCACCCGGCGTGGTAGATGAGGAAAGCTTATACCGAACAAATACCGAAAGCAAGGAAGCTGCTCCCCGCTATTGCCGGATCGACCCCGCACCATCACCTTCATCACGATGCCAGCCGTCAACATCCCTGCGCTCCAGGAGCGCGAGCGGGTCCAGAGTGATTTCCTCGTGATCGAGCGCGCGGACAAGAAAACCGCCAACGGCGACCCGTTCGCAATCCTCACACTCGGCAATTCCTCCGGCCGAATCGACACATCGCCCATCTGGTCCGACAAGCTCGACTGGGCCGACGGCGCTGACCGCGGCAAGGTGGTCCAGGCGATTGGCGACATCGCGCTCTACGGCCGCAACGGATCTGCGAAACGCCAGCTCGCACTCAGCGCCCCGCTCAGAGTCATCCCGCAAAATCAGATCGACGTCCTGTCGTTCCTCGAATCAATCGGCGATTGCACTGCGCTCTGGGACTGGATGGACAAACAGCGTGCAGCAATGCAATCGCGCACCCTCAAAAGCGTCGTCGATCTCTTCTTCGCCAACGACGAATTCCGCGTCCGCTTCGAGCGCACTCCGGGATCACCAGCAGGACACCACGCCAAACTCGGCGGCCTCCTACTCCACACCTTCGAGGTCGCCTCGATCGCACGAGCCACTGCACGCACCACTCGCGCGAACCAGGATCTGGTCTTCGCCGGCGCGCTGCTGCACGACATCGGCAAGGTCGAAGCGTACGACGTCGCCCCCACAGGCTTCTCCACCACTCCCTGCGGCCTTCTACTCGGCCACGTAGTCCTGGGCGCGCTCATGCTCGAGCGCGCACTTGCCCAGCTCGGCGCTCCGATCTGCAGCGAAGGGCAGATACTCGAGCTCCAGCACATGATCCTGTCTCATCATGGCAGCCTCGAATTCGGAAGCCCCGTGCAGCCAATGACCGTGGAGGCCGAGATAGTACACTGGGCCGACGAGGCGTCGGCGAAGGCGTGCGACATGAGCGATTCGATCGACGACCCTACCAACTTTGCATCGGGCCGAGAGACCAGCGACACCAAGCCGTGGCGCGTGAAACGCCACGTCTATAGAAGAGGACACGACTGGGATTAGCCGGGCGCCGTCATTCCCCCGTAGGGCGCGGATATATCCGCGCCTGGCCCATTTAGATGCAATCGAACTCGAATCGAGTGATGGGAACCTTCAGTTCCACCTCAGGTATAAGACGGGCGGAGGACCATCCGCGGACTTGAGCTACTACTATTCAGGTTATCCGTCGGTGCGTCCATTCTGAGCTGGCGGTACGTAGACGTGCCTCGTGGCACGTCCCCAGCACTACAGCCAACCAGGTCGAACAATCGTTCGGCATATCGTAGGATAGTATGCGCAAACCCCGACCGAATACTTACAACCCCGCCCAGGTCCTGGCACTCGTAAGCAGAGATCGCACTGGCGATCCATTGAGCTGCCCCGCTTGCGGCGCTGCGAACATCGAGCGCGAGCCACACATTACGCCGCCACCACCGCAGTCGCACGTGACGCTGCGCTGTGTCAAATGTGGGCGCATCGCGCGTTACATAGCTGGCGCAGCATGATGGTGCACAAAACTTGCCCCGGATAAACTCCGGAGGAAACCCCGGGCATGGAACGGATCAAGGGAACTGTCAAGTGGTTCAACGACGCCAAGGGCTTCGGCTTCATATCACGCGAAGGCGGCCCGGATGTGTTCGTTCATTACAGCGCGGTAAAATCGGACGGCTTCAAGTCGCTCGCTGAAGGCGACAAGGTCGAGTTCGAAATCGTTCAGGGTCAGAAAGGCCCGCAAGCTGCCGACGTCGTGAAGATCGGATGATGCGAATCGCGTCGTCCGATCTTTTCTGTTTCATGCACCGCTGGCAAACCTTGCAACGCTGATCATGGCTGCTCGCAAAAAGACCGCGAAGAAGACGACGTCAAGACCGGCGAGAAAGTCGGTAACGCGCACCACGACCGCAGCAAGCAAAACGGCGGCGAAGACGGCGCGCAAAAGTTCCAGCAAAACCGCAAGCAAGAGCGCAAGCAAGAGCGCGCAAGCAAAACTGCGCCGAAGAAAGCGCTGAGCGCCGCCGAGCAGCTGACGGAATACCAGCGCAAACGTGACTTCGAGAAAACGGCGGAGCCTTCGGGCGCATCTTCGCGCGCATCTTCGCGCGCGCGAAAGTCCTCACGCTCCGCAGCGGCGAACAGACTCCAGTTCGTGATTCAGAAGCACGCCGCTACTCAACTCCATTACGACCTCCGACTCGAGATCGATGGAGTGATGAAGAGTTGGGCCGTACCAAAAGGCCCATCCGCCGATCCCAGCGTGAAGCGCCTCGCGATGCAGGTCGAGGATCACCCCGTCGAGTACAACACCTTCGAGGGAACGATCCCGTCTGGTGAGTACGGCGGCGGTACGGTGATGCTGTGGGACAACGGCACATACGAGATCGAGAATCCACTTGAAGATGACATGAACTCGGCTGCACACGATCAGTACGAGCACGGCGAGCTCAAGATCAACTTCCACGGAAAACGCATCAAGGGATCCTACGCACTCGTTCGTACGCGCGGTTTTGGCAGAAGCGCATCGAAGCCATCATGGCTCCTCATCAAGCATCGCGACGAGGACGCGCATCCCGAAAGCGAATCGGCACTCACCACGAAGTACGTGAAGTCGGTGACGACAAACCGCACCATGGACGAGATAGCCGACGGCACGCGCGTCTGGCATTCATCACGCTGATCGCAGCTGCATGACGCCGTCCGCTGCAGCGCTCCGGAAAATCACCGAGCAACTTCAGGCCATCGAGAGCGGCAGCGGCGACGGAGTGATTCAACTCGGGCGCGACAGTTCGTTGAAGGTGTCGAGCCTTGCGAAGATCTTCTTTCCGAAGCCCAGGGTCACCAAGGGCGAAGTCATGCGCTATTACACGAGCGTGTGGCCGTATCTCCGCACGGTGCTGGTTGATCGCCCTCTGTCCCTCAAGCGTTTTCCCGACGGCGTCACTGGCAAATTCTTCTTCCAGCAAAAGGCTCCGCCCAATCCACCCGACGTCGTCCACGTGGAGTCGATAAAGTCGGCCGCTGGAGAAGTCCAGCAACGCATCATCGGCGGCACGCTTGGCACCACTCTCTACTGCACCCAGATCGGCGCCTTCGAGTGCAATCCGTGGAACGTGCGAGTGGGATCGCTGGGTAACCCCGACTTCACCGTCATAGATCTCGATCCCGGTCCCAAATCTCCGTTCGCGCGTGTCATCGAAGTCGCGCTATGGGTGAAGGAAGCGCTCGATCATCTCGGCCTTCATGCGGGCATCAAGACATCCGGTGCGACCGGACTCCACATCGTCATCCCGCTTCCGGCCAACTCCACGGACGCCGTCGCGGAGCGAGTCCCCCGCCTGATTGCCGAAGCGGTTGCCGGCGCCCATCCGCAGTCCGCGACAGTCGTGCGATCGATAAGTGAGCGGGGCCGTTCGAAGATCTACGTGGACTTCGGCCAGAACGCCCGAGGCAAGACCGTCGCGGCCGCCTATGGCGTACGGGCCCGTCCAGAGGCAACGGTATCCGCGCCCATCGACTGGGACGAGCTGACACCCGCCCTGGACCCAAGAGACTTCACCGTTCGCACCATGGCCGCCCGCCTCGAGGAGGTCGGCGACCTCTGGGGACAGGCAATGAAGAAGCCAAATCCTGCTCGAATTGTTACCACTTTGTGATTAATTCCCCTTCCATTTTGCCGATAATAGTTGCAATATGTACATTAAGACCTGACAGACGGAGAACTTGTGCTAGCCTTCCTTGACGCCCTCTGCGCAGCTTTGTTGGCCCGCCACTCGATAGAGATCTATCGCCTGCTTGCTCTTCCGCAGGCTCGCCAGCTTCCACGCGTCGTCCGCGAAGAAGCGACCGTAATCGCCAAGGCCGGCCCAACCAGCCACATCGCCCCGATCCAGGCACTCCACCTCTTCTACAAGCTGAGCCACCTGGTGGATGAGTCCACCGAGCTCGACGAACCTGAACGAGCAGAGCCCAGACCGCAGATGGAAATCAGATTCGGGGTGAGAAAGGTCGGGTAGCTCCGGAATTGTAGGCACTGGGTCGCGCTCGCATACTCGTCCCACCCTACACACGATCCGACGGCGATAGCGGCGCTGCCTCGGAGGTCTCCAGCACGCGCTCGGCGACGGCTTTCATTCGATCGTCCTGGTTGCGCGCTATGCGTCGGATCGAGCGGCGCACCTGGCGATAACGGTCCGCCAGAAAAAGACGTGCACAATCCATCTCCGGTTTTACAGCATCGACGCCTCCGGCGCGCTCGATCTCCCACGTCGTGCGCGACAGCACCGCGGCGCTCATGTAGATGTCGATCGCCGCGTTGGCGATGCGCTGCTGAAGGAACTGCCGGTCGACGATCTCCTTGCCGTGCTTCAGCACGGCGCTCTCGACGGCGAGCGCGAGAGTGTGAATCAGCGTCGCGACGCGATCCGCCTCCTTGGACAACGCCGGATGCACGCGCGTGAACGCCGGCTTCGTCACCTCGCGCTTCGCGCGGCCGGCGACGTACGAGCCGATCGCGCCGATCGAGTGGAGCGGATCCTTGAACGCCTTGCCGAGCTCCTTGAGGCGCTCGCCCGGCTGCTGCAGCCCATCAGCGCGATGAGCGCGCGCAGGATCTCGTTCGTCCCCTCGAAGATCAGGTTGATGCGCGAGTCGCGCACCGCCTGCTCGTACGGATACTCCTTCGAGTAGCCGATGCCGCCGGCGATCTGCAGCGCGTCGTTCGCCGCGCGGAAGGCGAGCTCGCTCGCGAAGATCTTGCACGCCGCCGTCTCGAGCGAGAAGTCGATCGCCGCCGCGGTCGACCATCCCCGCCGTGAGCATCCCCGCCGAGTCGGCCGCGTAGGTCTCCGCCGCGTTCAGCGCGATCTTGTGCTGGATCATCTCGAACGAGCCGATCGATCGGCCGAACTGCTCGCGCTGCTTGGCGTACTCGCAGCTTCGGTCATGATTCTGCGCGCGCCGCGCGACGACCCGGCAGCGAGGCCGAGCCGGCCGGAGTTGAGGATCTCGAGCGCGATCTGGAATCCCTGTCCGACCTCGCCGAGCACGTTTGCGACGGGGACGCGCACCTTGTCGAACGTCACCGTGCGCGTGTCGGACGCCTTGATGCCCATCTTCTGCTCGGGCTGGCCGAGCGTGATGCCAGGCGCGTGCGCGTCGACGATGAACGCCGTGACGCGCTGCTTCATCTTGCCGTCGATCGTCACCGGCACCTTGGCGAAGACCGTGAACAGGCCGGCGTAGCCGGCGTTCGAGATCCAGATCTTCGTGCCGTCGAGTACGTAGTGCGTGCCGTCGTCGCTGAGGATCGCGGTCGTCGTCATCGCCTGCGCGTCGGAGCCGGAGCCGGGCTCGGTGAGACAGAACGCGGCGACCATCTCGCCCCTCGCGCAGCGCGGCAGCCAGCGCTGCTTCTGCTCCTCGGTGCCGAAGAGCGTGATCCCCTTGCACCCGATCGACTGGTGCGCACCGAAGTAGACAGCAAGCGCCGGGTCGGTTCCGCCGATCTCGCCGAAGACGCGGTTGAACACCTTGGCCGACGCGCCGAATCCGCCGTACGCCTCCGGAATGTTGAGCCCCATCAGGCCGAGCTCGTGCAATCCGTGTCGGACGTCGTCGGGAAACTTTCCGTCGTGGTCGATCTTCGCCGAGTCGATGTTACTCGCGGCAAAGGCGCGGAAGGAGTCGAGGATCATGCGAAGCGACTCGCTCTCCTCCGCCGACAGCGCGGGGAACGGAAAGACCAGGTCCTCGCGGATCTCGCCCAGGAAGACGCCCTTGGTGAACGACGGGTTGATGTCCGGCGCCGCCAGGTGCGGTGCATTGTGTGTCGCCTTGGTAGCTGTCACGCTGGCCATTCCTGATCGCTCCTTCGCGGATGGATCGTGTTGCAGGGAGACCTGAGCGGCGAAGTACTTACTTCGCCGCTACGTGAAGAATATGCAACTACACATTCAGCGACACGATCAATCTTTTTCCGGACCGGGCTCCAGCTCTGCCCCGCCACTGCCAGCGGAACCGAATTTCGGTGCAGTCCACTTTCCCTTCGTAGTGCGGGGCGGATCGGGACGCGCCGGCTTCTGCGTCCTGGCTGTCGAATCGGCCTTAGAACGATCGTTCGAATCTGTTTTTTCGCGCTTGTCCATATCTCCTCCGGGACAGAATGGGCACGTACGGAGGGTGCATGGACCATGCCCTCGCCAGCCGCTCCGCGAACCGTATCTCCATTTGCTGTGACCCATCTGGTAGAGCGGTTCGTGTAGAACAATGGGGGAGAGATGATCGGTACAATTGCGATGCTAATCGGTGCGACTCTGGCGGGTAACAGCGCGACGCGTTCATGCCGCGACGTGGCAACACCGCCGCCAGCGGGCGACTACATGTACACGTTCACCACAAGGGAGGAGTCCGGCTCCGAGAGTAATGGAACCGTCCGTGTGCACGGCGATCGCACCCGCATCGACATGGATAAGAACGACTCGCGCGACTACATAATTCTCACCGACGGCGGGAAGCGAATGCTGTCAGTGCATCCCGATCGCAAGGAAGTGAGTCAGATCAGCTCACCGAGTTTCGAGCGCATCATCGGGACGTCGCTGAAGGCGGTGTCGCCCATCGTCAAGTTCAAGGTTCAGAACGCGAAGATCTCGTTCGGGCGTGTCGCAACGGGACAGAAACTACTCGGCTACGGAACGGAGCAGATCCGGATTACGGAACAGTTCGATGTGCACATCGTGGCGATGGGCTTCGATGGGGGAACCGAACGCCATACAGTCATCACCGACTACTGGGTCAGCCCCGGACTCGATCTTGGAAACAACCCGATCATGGCGCTACTCGAGCACGCCGCTACAGCGGAGGCGCAAACCGACGCTGACTTTGTCGACAAGGAGACCAGCGTGCGCTCCCAGGCACTCGCAGGGACGCCATTGCGGACCGAGATGAAGGAAAGCACGGTCAATGAGAAAGGAATCCAACACACCAACACCCGCTCGATGGCGATAACAAGTGTCAAGCTCGGCGCGCAGCCGGCGGCGTTGTTCGAGATACCATCGGGATATCGATACACGACAAACACGAACATCTCCATGTAGCCGCCCGGAATGCCGAGCCGCTGACGGCGCTCCCACAGCCGCTCGGCATTCCTGCTCTAGCGGCAGGCGTAAGGCGTGTGCATTTTCGCAGCTGATCCCTGCAGCTGTTCGTGATCGCCGACACGCCAACTCCCACTCCCGCCACCATGCGTCGCGCCATCTGTCTCGCGTCCATCGTCTGGTTCATTCCGGCAATCGCACCGGCTCAGACGCGTATGCTCCGTTCGCCAACTGTCAGTGCAACGCAGATAGCCTTCGCATATGCGAACGACATCTGGGTCGTATCGCGCGCGGGCGGCTCTGCGCAGCGGCTGACGAGCTTTCAGGGACAGACGTCGTCGCCGCACTTCTCGCCAGACGGGCGGTTCATCGCGTTCAGCGCGGAGTACGCAGGCAATACCGACGTGTACGTCATGCCCGCCGCGGGCGGCGAGCCGCGACGGCTGACCTGGCACCCGGCGCCGGACCTGGTCCAGGGATGGACGCCGGACGGCAAGTCGATCGTGTTCTCGTCGACGCGATCGTCCAATCTTCCGTCGCCCGAGCCCAGATGGTTCACCGTGCCGGTCGAGGGCGGCCCGTCGGTCGGCGATGCCGATGTATCGCGCGTATCAGGGAAAGATCTCGCCCGACGGCGCGCACATCGCCTACCGGATGAACAACTCGTGGGACGAAGAGCGACGCAACTATCGTGGTGGCCAGAATCGTCCGATCTGGATCTCGATAGCAAGACGCTGGACGTCGACACCATACCCCGGCCGAACTCAAAGGAGATGTATCCGGTGTGGTACGGCAACCAACGGTGTACTTCCTGTCCGACCGCGATGGTGTGTCGAACGTCTGGTCGTACGACATGGAGTCGAAGCAGGTCAAACAGGTCACGAACTTTTCCGACTTCGACGTAAAGACGCTCGACGTCGGACGCTGATGCGCTCGTATTCGAGCAGGGCGGCTACGTTCACGAGCTGGATCCCGGCGACCGATCACGAGCACATCGTGAAGATCAGCGTCGGTCGGCGACTTTCCGTGGATGATGCCGCAATGGAAGGAAGTCATCGCGCAACATCGCGAACATCGCGCTGTCGCCTACGGGCAAGCGTGCGGCGATCGAAGCACGCGGCGAAATCTTCACGGTGCCGGCGGAAAAGGGCGACGTGCGCAATCTGACGCAATCGAGCGGCTCTGCCGAGCGCGATCCGGCGTGGTCGCCGGACGGCAAAGTGGATATCGTACTTCAGCGACAAATCCGGCGAGTATCAGTTAGTCATCGCGTCCGCCGACGGCAGCGCGCCGGCGCGCACGATCGCGCTCGAGCATCCGACGCATTACTACACGCCGTGCTGGTCGCCCGACGGAAAGCACATCGTGTTCCAGGACACGAATCTCCGCCTGTGGGTGGTGGACGTCGCAACCGGAAAGGCCACGGACATCGGTGGCGACGAATTCATGGTGCCCGAGCGCTCGCTCAATCCGACGTGGAGTCCGGATTCGCGATGGATCGCGTACGTTAGGCGTCTCAAGTCGCTCTATCGCGCGATCTTCGTGTACGACATGACCACGGGGCAGACTCACCAGATCACCGATGGCCTGGCCGACGCGACGTGCGCCGGCGTGGGACGCGAGCGGCAAGTATCTCTGGTTCTTCGCGTCCACCGACCTCGCACTCGGCTCCGGCTGGTTGGACATGTCGAGCTACGGACACACGGAGACCAAGGCGCTCTACTTGGCCGTGTTGTCCAAGAACGATCCATCGCCATTGTTGCCGGAGAGCGATGAGGACGCGGGAGTGCCCGCAGGAGCAGACGCCGGGTGTGCCACCGACGCCGCGTCAACGGCAACAGCGTACGGCGCGCAGCGACAGTACCGCGACACGAGCACAGCGCATCGCATTCCCGCCGATTCGCTCAAGGCGATGCTGGCGCCGCGTCGGCACGTCGAGATCGATTTCGACGGATTGTCAACAGCGTATCGTGCCGGTGTCGGAGATTGCAGAGCGCGACTATGGCGGTTGCAGAGCGGCGTTCCGGGCACGGTGTTCTTCATGGAGAACATTCCCGAAACCGGTACCACTGAGTCCCGCTTCGCGGCGGCCGGCTGCATCGGTACGATCTCAAGGAGCGCAAGGCGATCGAGTTCGTGCAGAACGTGCCGGTATCTTGTGAGTGCCGACGGCAAGAAGCTGTTGTACCAATCGCCGGGACCGGAGGGCGCGCTCTATCTCGTCGACGCCACGACGAAGGACCCGCCGACGGCGGGCCACGGCAAGCTCAATGCGCAACTGCGCATGCTGGTCGATCCGACAGCCGAGTTCAAGCAGATCTTCGACGAGGGATGGCGCAACCAGCGCGACTACATCTACGTGAAGAATCTGCAGGGCACCGACTGGGTGCGGGACGAAGGAGATGTACGGACAGCTGCTGCCGTACGTCATGCATCGCGCCGACCTGAACTATCTGCTCGACATGATGGGCTCGGAGATCGCGATCGGCCACTCGTTCGTGCGTGGCGGCGACATGCCGGCGCGTACCGCGTCGCCAGTCGGTCTGTTAGGCGCTGACTTCGAGGTCGACAACGGCCAGTACAAGATCACGAAGATCTACGGCACCGACAGCTGGAATCCGGATCTGCACGCGCCGCTCACGGCGCCCGGCGTGCAGGTGCACGCGGGCGACTATCTACTCGCCGTAAACGGACAGCGACGCTCGCGCGCCGGACAAGCATCTATCGGTTGTTCGACGGCACGGCGAACCATCAGACGGTGATCACGGTCAACGCGCGTCCGACGATGGAGGGCGCGCGTCGGGTGACGGTGATTCCGATAGCCGAACGATGCCGGCCTGCGCGCTCGTGCGTGGGTCGAGCGCAACCGCCACATCGTCGATTCGTTGTCGCACGGACAGCTGGCGTACGTGCACTTGCCTAACACAGGCGAGGGCGGGTACACGAGCTTCAACCGCTACTACTTCGCGCAGCAGGATCGGAAGGGCGCGATCATCGACGAGCGATACAACGGCGGCGGCTCGGCGGCGGACTACATCATCGATGTGTTGCAGCGCACGTTCGACGGGTACTTCAACAATCCCGTCGGCGAGCGGATATCCGTTCACCAGTCCGGCCGCCGGCATCTGGGGACCGAAGGTGATGATCATCAACGAGATGTCGGGATCGGGCGGCGACCTCATGCCGTACATGTTCAAGCTGCGCAAGCGTCGGACCAGCTCGTAGGCAAGCGCACGTGGGGCGGATTGGTGGGCATCTGGGACACGCCGCTCTTTGTCGACGGTGGCATCATGTACGCGCCGCGCGGCGGATTCTTCGCGATGGACGGAACAATCGTGGGCCGTGGAGAACGAAGGCATCTCGCCGAACATCGAAGTCGAAGATTGGCCGAAGGACATCGCGGCGGGACACGACGCGCAACTCGAGCGCGCCGTCGCCGAGCGCGATGCAGGAAGCTGGCTGCGCATCCGGTGGAGCGTGCCACGCACGAGCCGCCGCCGGCCATGTGGGGCAAGAGAGTGAAGCCGTTGGTGCCGAACGAGCCGTAGGGCGGCCGGCCCCCCACCCTGATGCGGGGATCACGTGCGCGACACCGATGAATCGCCGATCGTCGTCGTACAGCGGGTTTGACCCACAGCTGGTTCTTGCGGTTGATATCCGGAAATAATCCATCCGGATCTATCTCGACGCGTACGACTTCTGGTGCCGCTGCGACGTGCGCAACGTAACTCCGTGCGCCCTTTAGCCAGACATCCACCGGGATGTCAATTCGCTGGACTGTCTTGTCGGCACGTGTTACGGCCAGCTTCACGGGCATCGGCGCGAGACCGTGATCCTCGATCGTTATCGCGACGCCGTTTGCATCGGGGGTGACACTCGTGATTGCCTGATCCAGCGGCCATGCATTGTAGAACCACGTATTCCAGAACCAGCTGAGGTCCTGTTTGGCGCCTGCATCCATCGCATTGAAGAAGTCGTTTGGATACGGATGCCTGCCGACCCAGTGTTTGCCGTATTCGCGAAATGCGTGATGGAAAGTCGGCTCACCCAACATGCCACGCAAGGCGGCGAGAACCTGCGCCGTCTTGTCGTAGAACATGATGTTGTACGTCGCCGGCGGAAACAGATCGCCGCGCGTCATCAATATCTGATCGTCACCCGCGGCAGCTGTGCGTGTGTACAGCAGTCGTTGACCCTGCTCGGTGTCCGCGATGCGCCCGCCCTTGCGAGGCTCTCCATACAGCACACGCAATCCCTGCGCTTCGTCGAACTGCGTGAAGCCTTCATCCATCCAGGTATAGCGCGTCTCGTTGGACCCCACCATCATCGGAAACCACATGTGCCCGGTTTCGTGCATGAGATCGCCAGCGAGCGACAGCGTGTCAGCCCACGGCTGCATCAGCGTCATGCGCGGATACTCCATGCCTCCGCCCGTCAGAACGCCTTCCATAGACGTCATCGTCGGCCATGGGTACTTCCACAGATACGCCGAAAGCTGCTCGATCGCGTCGCGAGTGTACCGCGCGCCACCGACTGCCCACGCCGCAGCCGCCGGGCTTATGCGATAGAAGCTGAAGATGTCGACCGTATCAGCCTTCTGGCCGGAGTCGGCCACGAGTGCGCGAGTGGCATCCCACACATAGCGATCGCTGGCGCCCCATGCGAAATCGCGCAAATCCGGCGCTGTGAAGTGCCACGTCACGGTCGGTGCTTTGCTCGCGAAAGCTGCAGCGCCATCGCTCGGCTTGCTGATCGTTACAACCTTGCCGCTGCGCCGCGCGTCGGCGAGCTTCGCGCGCGCACTGGAGCTGAGGATCGCGTCCGCGTTCTGGAGTGAGCCCGTAGCCCCGACAACCCAGCCGCGCGGAGCGGTAACGTGAACGTCGTAGTCGGCGGGCTCCATGTAGAACTCCGCCTGCAGCACGTACTGATCCGCGACCCAGCCATCGACGTCGTCGTACACTGCGATCTGCGGATACCAGTATCCCATGAAGTAGAGATGGTCGTCGCGCCCTTCCCTTCCATCGGATGGAGTCATCGCGGGATTGTAGGACCACGCGAAATCGAGCGACACGCTGTCGTGCGGCATGAGCGGCCTGGCGAGCGCTATCCGCATGACGGTACCGTCCACGCTGTACCCCGCTGCATTCGCAGATGCGCGCGAGCGTCTGCTCTGGCTCTGGTTCTGCTGCGCAAGCTGCGCTCCCTCCACTGCAACGCGCGCGAGCTTGATCCCATCAGTAATCGGCGCTGCGTCCCTGCGCTGGCTCTCGGGTCGGAACACGTTCTGGTACAGATGTACCATCAGATACGGGAGCGTATCCGGCGAGTTGTTGAGATACACGACGTGCTCGGACCCGCTGACAGTATTGGTCGCGGGATCCAGCGTCGCATCGATCCTGTAGCGCGCGTGCTGCACCCAGCTGTTCGGGCCCGGCTCGCCGGTGCGCGTGCGCGTTCCCTTCAGGACAGCCCGGGTAAATGCGGGCGATTCGTAAACGGAGCCCGGAATGGGACGCTTGCTCTGCAGGATGCCGTCCGACGTGACAGTCGGAGCGGGCCGGGATTGGGCGGAGAGCACTGGCGCGAAGCCGAGTGCGAGAAACAGCGCGACTATCGATCGATACGACGTGGCCATACGGGAATCTTACGTGTCATGCGCCGGTCGCGCCATCCATCTACATGGCAGCGACCGGCGCATGTTTCAATAAGTGAAACTCACTCCGCTAGTTCCCGGGATGATACACCCGCTCCGTATGTCCCTTCAGTTGCGATGGATAGTAGTAGACCGGTCTCAGATTACCGGTCGCATACCGTTGCGCCTCGTCGTTGAAATGCGGAGAGCTCGGATGGCCGCTCTCGCCACCCGCCGTGATCGCCACCGCGCGCACGCTGTCGCCAAACTCGACTACAGAGACAAAGCTGTTGCCGCTGGTGCCGTACCACTTCCTGGTTCCGGGATATGGGCGGGCACCGAACGAAGCCAGTGATCCCCACAGCGACGACGTGAAGCCGACCGGAATGCTTGGCTTGGAGTCATCGAACTTCTGCTCGATGTCACCGTTGTTGCGCTGGTAGCGATTGATGTCGCCCCACGGCGTCTTCCACGTTCCGAAATCCGCTGCGAGCTTGTCAGAAGCGGCCGAGAGCGCTTCCAACTGCTCTTGTGGAGTCGCCTCGTTGGTTGCGTACTTCTCCGGTGACATTCCCGCAGTCGCGCGGCGGTTTGTGTGTCCGAGTTGGGTGCCCCAGAACACCGCCAGCGACGTTGGAATGGAGTTGACGCTCCAACGGTAATCCCACTTGCGCAGGACAGCGATCTGCTCGGCGAGTTTGGCTTTGAGTGGGTTGGAAGATGGAGCATCGTCCCATGCCTTGAGCAGCGGTGGAACCATGATCGCGAACGCCGGCAGATAGCTGTCGTACGCAGCTGCGCGCAACGACTCGATCGTGAAATCCTTCTTGTCGGAAAGCACGCGGATCGCATGCAGGCCGCGCGCGGATTCGACTCCGACATCCACATAGCTCGGGAAGTCCTTCTGCTTTGGGCTGTACGCGCCCGCTGCTGACCACGGCCAGTTGTTGCTGTTGTACAGCCAGCCGTTCTTTGGATTCAACAGATGCGGCGTTTCTGCAACCGACAACACGGGACCCCACGTGGTCCTGGGATTGCTGCCGTCAACGGGATGAGTCCAGTCGAACGACGTATCGCGACGTGGAATGTAGTTCGCATGCCAGTACGCGATGTTGCCGTCAGCGTCTGCGTAGATGGTGTTGTTGGACGAATTGCCGTGCAACTCCATCGTCTTCTCGTACTCCTTGTAATTCATCGCCTTGGTGCGCGTATACGACTGGATGAGCGCGATCTGTGGACGCTGCATCAGCTCGATCGTTACCCATCTGCCGTCGGCCTTTCGTATGACGGGACCGTGGAGCGTGTAGTAGGCGGTGAAAGTCTTGTCGGCCATTCCGCTGGCGGTCCTGTATGGTACGGTGATCGTCTTCGTGACCATCGGCCGCTCTTCGCTTCCATACTTGTAGTAGAAGCGATCGCCCTTCTTCTCGACGGTTTCGAGAAACTCCGACACCGCGTTCACCGCGCTGGAGGTGTGCATCCAGCCGACGCGTGTGTTGAAGCCCTGATACACGAAAAACTGGCCCCACGTCACCGCGCCGTACGCGTTGAGTCCCTCATCGCTCGTCATCTGCAATTCAGACCGAAAGAAGAACGACGTGTGCGGGTTGATCAACAACAGCGCATGATGATCTTTCGTATTCGACGGAGCAACCGCCATTCCATTCGATCCGCCCGGCTCGGGCGGCGGCAGAACACCCGACGCCGGCTCGGCGGTCACCGGACCACCACCGTAGAATGCCTGCAACTGCTTGAGGTTCACGCGCTCGATGTCACCGCCAATGCTCCCTTCGCTGAACGAGAGCGCCATCCACGGCTCGTAGTGCCTGATCGCGCGCGGCTTGACGTCGGGATGCTTGTACATGTAATAGTTGAGGCCATCAGCCCAGGAGTTCATCAGCTTCTTGAGCCATTCGGGGCTCGACGCATACAGTGTCTTCATCGAATCGGGATCGATGAAAAGCTTCATGCGAAGATCCTGATAGATCGCCGACTCGCCTTCCGCTTCGGCGAGACGTCCCATCGAGTTCAGATAGTTGGTCTCGACGCGATTGAAATCGTCCTCCGCCTGTGCGTAGATCATTCCAAAGACAGCATCGGCGTCCGTCTTCCCTCGGACGTGCGCGATTCCCCAATCGTCCCTTGTGATCGTGACACTCTGCGCCTCCTTCTGCCAGCGTGCAACGTCCTGGGTGCTCTGAGCGTTGGTGAGTTGTGGGGCGACCGATCCAAGTGCCACAGCGACTACAAGAGCGATTCTTTTCATTCCTGCCTCGGATCCAGCGATGATTATTGCCAGTTTCCCGTCGATATTCGGGCACTGAAACGGCAACGAGAGCTACCGTGAATTCGTCCGCGTAAAATATGGACAATCCGCGCGCACTTCGCACTTGCCTCCGAGACTTGCGCCAGGCACTTGCTCTTGGCACTTGCTCCCGGAGCGGCATCATGAAATCATTGTCTCGTGAACATTGCATTCGTAACTTCGGCCGCGCACCCGGACCTGACTCCGGACGACCAGCTTGCGGTCGCCCAGCTTGAAAAACGTGGTGCGCGGGTAACAGGCGCGATCTGGAACGACCCAGCGGTCGATTGGGCCGGTTTTGACGCGATTATCATTCGCTCGACGTGGGATTACCATCACCGCGCCGCGGAGTTTCGGTCCTGGATCGATGCGCTCGACGCCGCGGGTGCTCCAGTGTGGAATCCCCCAGCGGTGCTCCGATGGAACATGAAGAAGACCTATCTCCGTGATCTGGAGAGGGCGGGCGTTCCCACCGTTCCCACCGAATGGCTCGAGAAGGGCACGAAGCCCGACCTCGGCGGCCTGCTCGTGGAGCGTGGCTGGCTGGATGCGGTGGTGAAGCCGGTCATTTCGGCGGCCGCTACCCGCACCTGGCGCGTGTCGCACGCCGCGGTGCTCGACGTCGGCGCGCAATTCGCCGAATCACTCGATGCGGGTGATGTCATGGTGCAGCCGTTCATGCCGGAGATCCAGACGCGTGGCGAGTGGTCGCTGATGTTCATCGATGGTGACTTCAGTCACGCGGTGCGGAAGATGCCAACCGAAGGAGATTTCCGTGTCCAGACCGGATTTGGTGGCCGTTCGATCACCGACCGGCCGAACGGTGACGTAGTACGCGCCGCGCAACGCGTGCTGGACGTCGCGCCATCGCCGTGGCTGTACGCGCGCGTGGATGGAATAGAAACCGATGCTGGCTTCGTGCTACTCGAGCTCGAGATGCTGGAGCCGTCGCTGTTCTTCTCGCACACCTCGTCGGGCGCCGCGCGCTTCGCAGAGGCCATCGTCGCACGTCTGTAGCCATCACCCCACAAGCCGCGCAACGACCGTCGCCGCAATCGCGATCGCAACTACATCCTCGATCGCGCCGATGTACGGATCGCTGATTCCGGTAACGCGTCCGGCAAGCTTGCGTGCGTGAAACATTCCGAACGTCCCCGCAATCGCGCCGACTGCGCCGCACGCCGCTCCGGCCCAGGCATTGATTCCCCCCAACTGCACCAGCGCCGCCCCTGTGATCGCGCCGGTCACGAGTCTGAATACAAATGGTCCAAGCGCGGTTCGATTTGGCGCCATCGGCAGCTTGTCGCCTACAAGCTCGCCCAGCGCCACGATGCAAAGGACTACAGCGACAGGAATGAGCGCAAACCACTGCGCCGGCGCACTCGCGGGAACGTATTCCGGACGACGTGACAGCGTCAGCGCGAGAACCGCCGGCGCCATCATGCTACGCATTCCGGCTACGACTCCCAGTACGAACGCCGAGACACAGAAGAAAAACTCGGAATGGAGCGGCATGTGGGTGTCTGGTTGGTTATCTGTAGTTATACGCCCGAGGACCATTTGACACCACATCCCGGGTAACTTCATGAAGATTCTCGATAATTGACCCGGCCCTATACTTGACGTAGCCAAAGTATCTGGCCCATCGTTCCCCGAGAGTTCGCATTCCCGCATCGACCAAGAGGAGAATCAATTGATGAGGACGACTACCGCAGTGGCGCAGATCGTCGTGCGCCTGTTCGGTTTGATACTGATCATACTGGGCCTGTTCTTCTGGAGCGGGCATGCGCTGCAGCTCGTGAACGCACACATGCTGATCGGTGTGCTGTTCGTGATTGCGCTCTGGGTACTCTCCGGCGTCGCTATAGCGGCACGTCAATCAGGAGGCCTCATTGCGCTTGGCTTCATCTGGGGAATCGTGGTCCTCGCACTCGGCATGACGCAGCGCAGCCTGATGCCGGGATCCGCGCACTGGGTGATCCGCGTTCTGCACCTTCTCGTGGGTCTCATTGCAATGGGAATCGGCGACAATCTTGCAAGGCGGATCAAGGGAGCGTCAGTAGTGGCGCCGTGATGGTGTAACGACGCAGTTACTTGTGCGGGCGGAAGACACCAGCGCGACCGAAAGGAGCGCGGCGCCGGCGATCCATCCGTGGCTACGACGTATCGTCATCTCCGTGTCACTTATCAGGAACCGGCGGTGAACGGAGTCGCCGCGCTCGTACTTCCCCACTCGATGCGGAGGACTCCGCCAGTTCCGGATCTGTCGGGATCGATGGAAATGGTGACCTGCTCGACCGGTGCGGTCGTCTTGCCAAGTATCATCGGGGCGCGACCGATCTCCAGCTCCTTCTTATATGGGATGCCCCACTGCTTGGGGCTGCCCAGCTTGCCCAGGATCAGCTGCCACGACGTCGTGCCCGGCACCGTATTGATGGTGTAGCTTCCCGGCGCGAGGGCGACAGATCCGAAAGTGAGCCTCTTGTCGGTTGTGAGCACCGTCGCTTCATCCGCGCCAGTGCGCCATGGCTTGCCGGTGGGCATCAGCGTCGCTTCGGCGCGACCTTTCAACGACGGGCGGCCGTATGAGATCGAGATGTGTGCGGTGCCGATGGTCCAGTCCGTCTTCACGTGCGGACTGCCTCCGCCACCCGTGCCAAGCTGCGTCGTGGTCTGTGCGCCGGCCACCACAGCAGCGGTGAAGAGCAAGGCGGTGGTGGCAGCTGTACGGATGATTGCTCTCATCATTCTCTCGGCGAAATGGGTGCAAGGAAGCAGGTTTCGTGAAATCTATCTACCGTTGACTGGTGCGAGCTGGGCGTAACAGCTGTTTTTACCAGGTGTCGATTTTGTGCCGAGCCGTTCGACTATTGGACGAAGACGCGGGAAATCACCCTTTCAGTGAGGCCAATTATGAAGTACCTCTGCTTGATCTACGACGAGGAATCGCTCTGGCAAAAAATGTCGCCGGACGAGATGGGCAAGATGATGGCAGAATACAACGCGTTCGGCGAAGACATCAAGGCCAGCGGGCATTTCATCGGCGGGGACGCGCTCCAGCCAACGTCGTCGGCCACGACGGTCCGCGTTCGCAACGGGAAGGCTATCACATCCGACGGTCCGTTCGCCGAAACGAAGGAGCAGCTCGGCGGATATTATCTGATCGAAGCCAAGGATCTGAACGACGCACTGCAGGTCGCAGGCAGAATTCCAGGCGCCAAACTTGGCTCGGTAGAAGTACGGCCCATCATGGTATTCAACAGCTGACAGCGGCTCGAATGCAATGACGGATGCTTCGACGCGTGCGCGGGAGATTGTGGAGAGCACTTACCGATCCGACTCGCGCCGCGTCCTGGCAACACTCGTCCGGTTGCTAGGCGACTTCGACGTTGCGGAAGAAGCGTTGCACGACGCTTTCGTCGCGGCGATGGAGCGATGGCCAGTTGACGGTGTGCCGGCGAATCCTCGCACCTGGCTGGTAAGTGCCGGACGCTTTCGCGCGATAGATCACATCAGGCGTCGTGCGAGGTTCGACGCCAGGCACGCGGAGATTGCAGCGGAGATGGAATCGCACGTCCCGACCAGCGTTCACGGTGGTGATGACGATGAGATCCCCGACGACAGACTGCGACTCATCTTCACGTGCTGTCACCCGGCGCTCGCAATCGAGGCACAGGTTGCGCTCACGCTCAGGACCGTAGGCGGACTCACGACGGAAGAGATCGCGCGTGCCTTTCTCGTACCGGCTCCGACGCTGGCGCAGCGCATAGTGCGCGCGAAGAACAAGATCAGGGATGCGCGAATTCCGTATGAGATTCCGGGGCAGGCCGAGTTGCCGGAGCGAATCGACGCCGTGCTCGCGGTCATCTATCTCATCTTCAACGAAGGCTATTCAGCGACGTTCGGCGACGAGGTAACGCGCGCGGACATGTGCGCCGAGTCGATTCGTCTTGCGCGGATGCTCGCCGAGCTTCATGAAGATTCGGAGGTGGATGGGTTGCTCGCGCTCATGTTGTTGCACGACTCGCGACGGGCCGCACGCATCGCTGGTGACGGTGAGCCGATTCTGCTGGACGATCAGGACCGCACACTCTGGGACCAGGCGAAGATTCGCGAAGGGATTGCGCTCACCACGCGCGCACTCGCATCGCGCAGAGTCGGGCCATACGCGTTGCAGGCAGCGATCGCAGCGGTGCACGCCGAATCGAGAACGGCGGCGGAGACTGACTGGGGCGAGATCGTAGGACTGTATGACGTGCTCCTGCGGATTCACGAATCGCCGGTGGTCGAGTTGAACCGGGCGGTGGCGATCGCGATGCGGGATGGCGAGACGCGCGGACTGGAGCTGATCGACAGTCTGATGCAGCACGGAGAGCTTGCGGGATACTATCTCGCGCATTCGGCGCGGGGCGCGCTGTTGTTGCGCGCAGGTCGCAAGGACGAGGCAATCATATCTTACACAACCGCGAGAAGCCTTGCGACTCAGTTGCAGGAGCAGCGCTTTCTGGATCGACGGCTGGCCGAGCTCGGCGAGGGGTAGCAGCGCGGAGTGTGTGGCGGCCCACGTCATGCAATTCCACCTCGGCGATGGCAAAGCTTCCGTTTGATATTTCGGTGGTGCTCCGTCGCATCCGGCATGAAGTCGAGCAGTATGCCGACGCCGCGATGTTCGAGCTGCGCGACCGAAAGTTCGACACGCTGTTTCAGCAGCTGGTCGCGTGCGTGATCTCGATTCGCACGCGTGACGAGGTGAGCCTGCCTGCAGCGGTGCGGCTGTTCGAGGCCGCACCAGGTCCTGAAGCGATATCGCGTCTGGATGCGTCGGAGATAGATGAGCTGATTCATCCGGCGACGTTCCACACGGGGAAGGCGAAGCAGATCCATGACATTGCGGTTCGCACCATCGAGGAGTTCGGTGGCGAGCTTCCGGCTGACGCCGAAGTTCTCAAGTCCTTTCGCGGTGTGGGTCCCAAGTGCGCCAACCTCGCGCTTGGCGTTGCGGCTGGACAGAGCCGCATCAGTGTCGATGTTCACGTAGCACGGGTCACCACGCGCTGGGGGTATGTGAAAGCGGGCAGTGCGGAGTCGGTGCAGCGGCAGCTGGAAGAGAAGCTTCCGAACAAGTACTGGATCGAGATCAACCGGCTGCTGGTTCCGTTCGGCAAGAACGTCTGTACCGGGACGCGACCCAGATGCTCGACCTGTCCCGTGCTGGAGTACTGTCGGCAGATCGGAGTTACCGAGCCCAGATGACCGGCCGGTCGCTAGCGATTGTGATTGTGCAGGGTATTTTGACCAACCAGACCAACCGACTAGACCACCCGGTCATTCAGGCCTGGTTTTTAGTCGGGGGACCGATGCCTGACACCAGGCCCAAGCAGGTGAATCTGTACGAGGCCAGGACGCATCTCTCGCAGCTCGTGAAGGAGGCCGCCTCCTGGCAGGCTCACGTTTCCACAGAGCTTCGGCGACATCCTTGTGTTCAACAACTTCAAGGAGCTCCCGGTAACGCTCGCGCACGCAGCTGCTACCGTCGCGTTGCCGCATCATCAGCGCGATCCCTTCGCTCGCATGCTGGTCGCGCAGGCGAGCGTGGAGGGATGCACGCTCGTCACTGCCGACCGAACACTGGCGATCTACGGCGTTCCGCTAATCCAGGCGTAACGATCTGCGCGTCATCATGTGTGGTTGTACACCCACACCACTCCGTTGTACGAGAACGTTATCGAGCTGTGGCTGAACGTTCCGCCGCCTGACAGCGCGCCGGTGTACTGCGTGTAGTTGTTCTGCGTGCTGTAGTTTGGCGAGAACACGACAGCGTTCCCATTCTGATACCACGTTCCAGACTCTGCGTCGCTCGTGGGTGCATTGCTGACACCGTTGGAGATCGTCTCACTGATCGTCTCGTTGTACGTACCATCGTTGTTGAGCGTGTAGATGTCGCTCTGGATCGTGAGCGTGCCTGAACTGGTGTTGTACGAATACGGCAGCGAGGTGCCGTTCACCGTTTGAAGGTCATACGTCCCACCCGCCGACCGGCTGGACGGCGAGGTGTTGTCGGTGCACGCTACGGAAGCCGCGAGCATCGCAACCGCTGTCACGAAACTGAATGTACGAAAGCGCATGGAAGTCATCCTCTTGAGTTATGCCTGTGAATTGGACGCGGCACGCGGTTGAATGTGAAGGCGCCTCAGGCGCATCCTATGCGCCTTGCATGCCACAGCGGTACGACGAGTCGAAACACACGGGCGGTGAGCTCGTGGCAGCAGGCAATCCTGCCTCGAGAAAGCTGTCATCTTCATGACAGCCAGGAGTCGATTTTCACTCTCAAAATGACTGAAAAAGCCTTAACGCTGGCGCTTGTCTCCACGTCTAATCGTGTGGATGCAGGAGCACGGCTCTGCACAAGAGCGTGCACGACAACAGGAGGTTGTCATGAAGGCAGGATTCGTTGGTTCTATTCTCAGAGTAGCAAGCGTTGCGGCCATCCCACTCGCCGCGCTGACAATATCCGCTCCCGCGAACGCGCAGCGATCGACTCAACGTGAGTTGTTCGAGTGGCGTGGCAACGTGGATCAGGAGATCCGCGTTCAGATGCAGGGCGGCCGCGCTTCCGTGATGGCGATGGGGCCGCGTGAGATGACCGGGTACAACAACGCCCGAGCGATGAGCGCACTTCCATCGGCCAACGGATACGTGACCGTGCAGATGCGTGAGGGGCGTGGCAGCGCCGACGTCATCGAGCAGCCGACTGCTCAGAACGGATACACGACCGTGGTTCGCATTCGCGACAACCAGGGCGGCGCTGGAGCGTATGACGTAGCAGCGTTCTGGCAGCCAAACGGCAACTACGGCCAGTACGGCAACTACGGTCAGAATGGACAGTACGGAAATTACGGTCGATACAACACGTATCCGCAGACGGTGATCGTACAGCAGCCGGTGTATCAACCCGTGTACCGGCAGCCAGTATATGGTGACCGTGGCGTGCAGGGTGGCAAGGCGCTACCCGCTCCACAGCGCTCCAACACTTACCCGACTCAGCAACGTTACCCCGATCGTGTAACGCCGAACGGTGGATACCAGAGCGGTCACGTGCAGTCAGGGAAGACACTTCCAACTGCGTCGAGCGAATCGAGTCAGTCGAGGCACGCGGGCAAGACTCTCCCTGGCGCCGACCAATCGAGCCAGCAGAATCACGGGTGGCCGCGCGGACATTGACGCTGCTCAGTGAAGCGAAATGAATGCAGCCTCCGGAAACCCGGAGGCTGCATTTTGTTGTATCAGCGACTCACGTGATCGGTGAGGTGTTCGCGCGCGCCGCTCGATCGACGGTCGAGCTGTCGTTGGTCGGACCGAACCGCTCGGTCTTGATTCTGTCTGGCTCGTAATCCAATGACACCAGTTCGCTCGCTGCACGCTCGACGAACGCCGTCGGTCCGCACACGTATGCGAGCGGACGTTCGCTGGCGGGCCACGCGATCTCGCGCAGCAGATCGGCGTCGATGCGGCGGTGGTATCCTGTCCATTTGTCGGGCCACTCGCGCGTGAGCGTGTAGATCACTTCGACTCCGTTGCGAGCGAGCTGATCCAGCTCATCGCGATATATGATCTCGCGTTGCGAGCGCACTGAATACAACAACTTGACCGGAGCGTCGCTCATCACCGCTGCATGCTGGCGCATGATGCAGCGCAGCGGCACTATGCCAGATCCACCGGCCAGCAAAAGCAGTGGACCGCCGCGCATCCTGCTCCAGACGAAATAACCGCCGATCGGCCCGCGCAGCTCCATCTCATCGCCCACGCGCAGTTCGCCCACGAGATATGGAGAAACTTCACCGTCGTCTATGCGCTCTACAGTAAGCGCGAGTACCTCATCGCCGGGCGCTGACGCGATGGAATAACTCCGCTCCGCCTGATAGCCATCTTCTGCAGTGAGCCGCACGTCCACGTGTTGGCCTGCGAGATGACCGGGCCAGTCCGGGCAGTCCAGCAGGAGCGTGCGCACGCGCGGCGTCTCGTCGATTATCTCAGCGACGCGCGCCGAGCGCCAGATCAATCGCCCTGGTAGCGCTGCTCCTTCCATGGATCTCCGTAATCGTGGTAGCCGTTTACTTCCCAGAATCCGGGAACGTCGTGATCGCGCAGCTCGAGCCCACGCACCCACTTGGCGCTCTTCCAGAAATACAGATGTGGCACCAGCAGTCGTGCTGGTCCGCCGTGCTCCGGATGCAGCGGCGCTCCGTCGTAGCCGACTGCAATCCATGCCTGTCCGTTGACGAGATCCGCGAGCGGAACGTTGGTGGTGTAGCCTCCGTCGCAGAATGCAGTTACGTGCGTCGATCTACCGACGTCGATTCCGTCCAGCAGTGTATCGATCGCGACGCCCGACCACATCGTGTCGAGCTTGCTCCACTTGGTGACGCAGTGGATGTCGACCTTTGCATCCTCGTGCGGGAGCTTCGCGAACTCGTCCCATGTCCATGATCTCGGCGCGTCCACGGTGCCGCGGATCGTGAATGTCCACCTGTCGAGCGGGGTGCGCGGCGTAGGGCCTGCGGACAGAACGGGAAAGTCGTTCGTCACGTACTGGCCCGGTGGTACGCGGGCAGGATCCACAGGAGGCCGCCGGCTGCGAAAGCCACGCGAAATGATGGCCATGGTGGAAGTCTAACGTGTCAGGCGAACGTATGGCGGAGCTGCCTGCCGAGGCCACAACTAGCAGGTCGCGGGTGCGCATCCACTTCGCCGTAGCGCTGGCGGCGCCCGACCCACATACTTTGACGGGTTCGGACCAGCGGTTTCACAAGCAAGAGGACAGAGCGCCATGCGCCAGGTGTCTTCTAAACCCGCGGCTCGCAAGACGCCGCGACGTGGGACTCTCGCACATCGACAGGCCGCACTGCTGCGGCTCGCCGTCGATCTGGTCGCGGCTACCGACGAAGCGCAGGTCTGCCAGCGCCTGGTCGATGGCCTCCATGATGAGGCGCTGGGTTACGACTTCCTCGGCGCCTTTCTCCTGGATGAAACCGGTGACCGTGTGCTCCGTGCGAGCATCGGCTGGCCCGATGCCCCGAAAGCCTGGCGAGTACATCCCGGCGAGGGGTTGAGCGATCGCGCTATGAAGGACGCGAAGCTCCACTATACGGCTGCCGTCGCAGGCGAGCGCAGCTATCTGCCCAGCCTCAACAGCGGATCCGAAGTCGACGTTCCGCTGCACATCGATGGCCAGGTGATCGGTGTGCTGGTGGTGGAAAGCGCGGAGCCAAATGCGTTCACCCCGTCCGACTTCAAGGTGCTCAGCGCGGTGGCGGACTTCGCGAGTCTCGCCATCGGACGCGCGAGGCTGCTGGTTTCGGAACGCAGGCGCGCGGATGAACAGAAGGCACTCCTCGATACGATGGCGGATCTGTCGTCGGAGCGCGAGCTCTCCAAGCTGCTCCAGGCTGTGCTCGAGCGCGCCGTCACGCTGCTCGGCGTCACGGGTGGCGAGCTCGCCATCTACGACGAGCAGACGCGCGAGCTCGTGATCGTCGCGAGCCATCACATCGGCAAGGATTCGACCGGTGTTCGCCTCGGGCTCGGTGAGGGCGCGATGGGTACGGTCGCGGTGACACACGAGCCGTTGATCATTCCGGAGTATGACGAATGGTCAGGGCGTTCACGAAGCTATT
The DNA here is from genome assembly GCA_963707505.1 of uncultured Gemmatimonadales bacterium. Taxonomy (GTDB): domain Bacteria; phylum Gemmatimonadota; class Gemmatimonadetes; order Gemmatimonadales; family Gemmatimonadaceae; genus Fen-1247. Next base: position 466,521 of record CAVPQB010000006.1, on the reverse strand, counting down.
CCGACGTACGCAGCACCGTGCGTGCGGTGATGGCTGCACCGTTGTTGATCGGAAAGCGACTCGTTGGCGCGATCGCGAGCGTGCACTCGGATCCGGCGCGACAGTTTGGTGCGGACGATCTGCGACTGTTGAATCTGTTCGCGCCACAGGCCGCGATCGCCATCGAGAACGCGCGGCTGTACACCGAGGCACAGCGACAGAAGGAGTATTTCGAGACGGTGGTCGTCAACAGTCCGGTTGCAATCGTGACGCTCGAGACCAACGGACGCATCACGTCATTCAATCCGGCTTTCGAGAAGCTGTTCGGATACTCGCAGGAAGAAGGTGTCGGCCACGATCTGGATGACCTGATCAACACGCAGGAAACGCAGGCAGAGGCGAAGGCTTATACCAGCCAGGCGACGCATCGTACGGCGAGAGGAATCGGCAAGCGCCGTCGCAAGGATGGCTCGCTGCTCGACGTGGAGCTGGCAGGCGTACCAGTAGCGGTCGAGGGAAAGAACGTCGGAATCATGGCATTGTATCACGACGTCACCGATCTGCTGAGCGCGAAGCGCGAAGCCGAGTCTGCGAATCAGGCGAAGAGCCGGTTTCTTGCGAACATGAGTCACGAGCTGCGCACTCCGCTCAACGCCATCATCGGTTACAGCGAGATGCTGAAGGAAGACGCCGCGGAGAATGGCGACACCGCGTACATCGCCGACCTCGAGAAGATCAGGTCCTCCGGCAAGCATCTGCTCGCACTGATAAACGACGTGCTCGATCTATCGAAGATCGAGGCAGGCAAGATGGAGCTGTACATCGAGACCTTCGACGTACGCTCCACGATTGACGACGTTGTAACGACCGTCGAGCCGCTTATCGCGCAGAACGGAAATCGTCTCGAAGTGAGCTGTGCGCCTTCGCTCGGCGCGATGCGCGCTGACATGATCAAGGTGCGGCAGACACTTCTCAATCTTCTGTCCAACGCGTCGAAGTTCACGGATCACGGCACTGTGCGTCTCGATGTAACGCGTGCGCGCGCTGCGGAAGGCGACCGGGACGAGTACACATTTCGTGTTTCCGACACCGGAATCGGAATGACGGATGCGCAGCAGGCCAAGCTGTTCGAGGCATTCTCGCAGGCTGAGGCATCCACCACGCGGCGGTTTGGCGGGACGGGACTCGGGCTCGCGATATCGCGGCGCTTCTGCGAGATGATGGGCGGCACGATCACCGTGGAGAGCGAGCACGGGCGAGGGTCGACGTTCACAGTTCGTCTGCCAGCTAGCGTCGGCGAGAACACGCCGGCGGAGACGCCGGTGGCAGCGAGCGGCGTCACGCCGAGTGCGGGCAGGGTACTCGTGATCGACGACGAGGCATCGGTGCGCTCGATAATGCGCAGGTTCCTGCTGCGTGAGGGATTGACCGTCGATGAGGCAGCGACTGGAGAGGCGGGACTGCGTGCAGCGCGGGAAACTCGGCCCGACGCCATCACGCTCGACGTGATGATGCCCGGGATGGATGGCTGGTCGGTGCTGGCAGCGCTCAAGGCGGATCCTGATCTGTGCGACGTGCCTGTCATAATGCTCACGATCGTGGATGACAAGCGAGCCGGCTTCGCGCTCGGTGCTTCGGAGTATCTGACCAAGCCCATCGACCGCGAGCAGTTGCGGCGAGTGCTCGCGAAGTACCGGCCGAGTGGTGGGAGCGGATCGGTGCTTGTGGTCGAGGACGATCCGTCCGCGAGTGATCTGTTGCGACGCACGCTCGAGGGCGAGGGATGGACGGTGAAGGTTGCGAGAAACGGCCGCGAGGCGCTGGCCCAGATGGACGTCGAGGATCCCGCGATAATTCTGCTCGATCTCATGATGCCGGAGATGGACGGGTTCGAGTTCCTGTCGGAGATCCGGTCACTGCCGCGCGCGAGTACGGTTCCCGTGATAGTGGTGACCGCGAAGGAGCTGACAGCCGTCGAGCGCAGCAAGCTCAACGGACAGGTGACGACAGTGTTGCAGAAGGGGGATTATTCGCGCGACGAGCTGCTGTCGGAGATCGCCTCCAAGCTCGGCAATCGCATCAGGCGGACCACGCAGGGCGAGGAGACTCACTGATGGCCAGGGTGCTGCTCGTGGAAGACAACGAGATGAATCGCGACATGTTGTCGCGTCGTCTTCGGAAGAAGGGGTTCGAGGTCGACATGGCACTGGACGGAGCGCAGGGCGTTGAGATGGCGCGCAACGGCTCGTACGACATCGTGTTGATGGACATGAGTCTCCCCGTGATCGACGGCTGGGAAGCGACACGACAGCTGCGCGCAGCGCCTGAGACGCAGACCATTCCCATAATTGCGCTCACCGCGCATGCGATGTCCGGAGATCGGGACAAGGCAATGGATGCCGGGTGCAGCGATTACGACACGAAGCCCGTCGAGATCGACCGGCTGCTCCTCAAGATGAACACACTGCTGGGTAGCGCGTGACCGAAGTGGGCGAGCAGGAGATTACGCGCACGCTGTCAGCGGATGAAGTGGCGACACTGCGTCACGACATGCGCACGCCGGTGAATCACATAGTCGGTTACTGTGAGCTCCTGCTCGAGGACGCAGAAGGTCCCGGCAACACTGCGCGGAGGGAAAGACTGGAGGAGTCATTGCGTGCAGTGCGGGACGCACTGGAGATGATCAACGCGTCGCTCACACCGGGCGGGCACGATGTTACACAGCGGGACGTGGATGCGTTGTACGACAGGCTGCGCGCGCCGCACGCCCGAATTATGGAATCGATGGCCGCGCTGCTTGCTCCGCAGGATCGTGCGACGATCGACGAGGAATTTTCGGCGGACGTGCGGAGGATCCGTAACGCGACCGAGCAGCTCGTCGCGGCGAAGCGTGTCGCGTCGATCGAGCCCGTTGCAGCGCCGCAGCGTGACACTCCCGCGGCAGAGGCTGTTCCATCGGGCGGACGCGGAACGATCCTGATAGTGGATGACGAGCCGAACAACCGTGCTGTGCTCGGGCGGCATCTGGAGCGTCAGGGTTATACCGTTGTGTCTGCGGGAGATGGCGCGACTGGCGCTGGAGATCGTGCAACGAGCCGCGTGCGACGTGGTGCTGCTCGACGTTCGGATGCCGGGAATGGATGGTCGCGAAGTGCTGCGCCGCATCAAGCAGGATCCAGCGACGCGTGACATTCCGGTCGTGATGATATCCGCTGCGGATGATCTGTCCACGATCGCGGCTTGCATCGAGGCAGGTGCGGACGACTTTCTTCCCAAGCCATTCGATCAGGTGATTCTGCGCGCGCGCGTTGGTGCATCCATAGAGAAGAAGAGACTGCGCAATCTGGAAGTGGATTACCTGCGCCAGGTGGAGCGAGTCGCCGAGGCTGCGACCGCGGTCGAGCGCGGGATATATGCCGCTGGATCGCTGGCGCAGATTGCGGAGCGTGGCGATGCGCTTGGGCGACTCGCGCGCGTGTTCGACTCGATGGCAGTTGGTGTGAAGGCGCGCGAGCAGCGGTTGCAGAACCACGTAACGAATCTTCGCCGCGAGATGGACGAGGCGAAAAGATCAGCAGCCGCGACCGGCGACACGTCCGAGCCGGACGACGGCGCGCTGATTCCCGGCGAGCTGTTCGCGAACCGGTATCAGATCACGCGCGTGGTGGGCCGCGGCGGAATGGGGATGGTATACAAGGCGCGCGATCGCGAGCTCGCCGAGGATGTTGCGATCAAGACGTTGCGCAGTAACGCGATGAGTGACGATCCGACCGTCGTCGAGCGATTCAAGACGGAGATCAGGCTTGCGCGCCGAATCTCGCATCGCAACGTGGTGCGCACGCACGATCTCGGCGAGCACGACGGCGCGTACTACGTAACGATGGAGTACGTCGAGGGAATCACGGTGCGCGAGCTGATCGACATGCGCGGGCATCTGAGCGTGCCGTCGACACTCGGCATCGCGCAACAGCTTGCGGCATCGCTGGAGGTTGCGCACGACCAGGGAGTGATCCATCGCGACATCAAGCCGCAGAACATGCTGCTGGATCCGGACGGCGTGCTCAAGGTGATGGATTTTGGAATCGCGCGTCTGGCGGAGCATACGAGCACGCTGACCCAGGCTGGGATGGTGATCGGGACGCCGGCGTACATGGCGCCGGAGCAGTTGCTCGCCGAGGAAGTGGATGCGCGGAGCGATCTGTACGCTGTGGGTGTGGTGCTTTATGAATGTCTGACTGGTGGATTGCCATTCGAGGGCGCGTCACCGATCGCGTTGATTGCGAAGGTGTTGCATACAGTGCCGGTGGCGCCGGCGGAGCGGGATGCGAGTGTGCCGTTGCCGTTGTCGGGGTTGGTGATGCGGTTGCTGGATAAGGAGCCGGGCGGGCGGCCGGGGAGTGCGGGGGAGTTGAGGGAGTTATTGGCGGAGCTGGGGTGAGAGAGGGCATTCCTCCTGAGCGTTTGATGGACAGTACCACGCACCGATGCTGGATTCAGGCGCAGATGTTGAATGGAACGATCGTATGGTGAAATCAAAGCTCGTACCGGCGGAGACGGCGATCGAGCTGCAGCCTCCATCAGAGTTCACATCCGCCGCGGAGTACTTTCCGCCGCGGTTGTCACTACCCGCACTACGCAAGGCCGCTGCGGGTTGTAAAGCATGCGACCTGTGGCGAACAGGCAAGCAGACAGTCTTCGGCGAAGGAAGGCGCAGCGCCGAGCTGATGTTCGTGGGCGAGCAGCCGGGCAACGAAGAAGATCTCGAGGGCCGGCCATTCGTTGGTCCATCCGGCAGACTGCTGGACGCTGCTCTCGACGCTGCGAGCATCGACCGCTCCTCGGTTTACGTCACCAACGCGGTAAAGCATTTCAAGTGGGAAGGCGCGGCCAGGCGGATTGCGCGCGGTGCACCTTCCAAGTCGACCGCGCCGGAGCGCAAGCTGCACGCTACACCCAATCGCGCCGAGCAGCGCGCATGCCGTCCGTGGCTTGCGGCTGAAGTGCGCGTGGTGCGTCCGCGACTTCTGGTTTGCCTCGGCGCGACGGCTGCGCATGCGGTGATGGGACCGAAGTTTCGTGTGACGAAGGATCGCGGAAAGGCGATAGTGCCGAGTGAGGATTTTTTCGCGGAGCTGGAGGGCGTGGAGGAGCTCACTGTAATGGCGACTGTGCATCCGTCGTCGGTGCTGCGCATGCCGACCGCCGCCGATCGTGAGCGGGAGCGGAAGGCGTTCTTCAAGGATATCGCGGCGGCTGGGAGCTATTTGCGTAAAGGGTGACGACGCCGAGCGACCGGGATTTGCGCCGCACTGCTCAAATCACGCAGGAGGCGTTTGCGCTGGGCCGGTTCAATACCGCGGAGGACGGTGCCGTTTACGTCGCGCGCGCGGCCGAAACCGCGTGTGAGGAGTTGCGCCGGCGCCTCCAATGAGTTGGCGGGGAACTCGAACAGGTGCACCCACGCTCCGTATTCGTGCTCGACATCCACTTTAAGCGCGGTCGTCGACATCCGCACCGCAGGAAATCTGGCTGCGTGGGGACTGATGATTAACGATGTTGCGGCGGATGACACGGGGGTGCCAGCGGATGGCTTCGGTAGCGGCTCGGCGTGGCTATGAAGCTGTGCGCTGGCGTTCAGCGACTGGCGCGGGCGCGAGCCCGGCACTCTACGTCAATCAGCTGAGAGCAGGCTCGCATGTTCGGATCGCCAAAGAGCTCGCCCTCACGCGTGACATGCTGAGCATGCTGCAGCGACGTATTCCCATCACAGAGGTGATTCCGGATCTGTCACGATCCGTACTCCTGCCATAAACGCGTTGGGTATCGATTGGTCAAGCGCGGGACCACTCTGGAACCGTCAGCTTCTCCACACAGCTTCTCCACGATAAAATGTCTTGATGCTCACCACGAAAACCCCGCCCACAATACGTCCTGCCTCGCGCGCAGACATTCCCGCCCTCCACGCATTGATCGAGAGTGCCTACCGCGGCGACTCCGCCCGCGTCGGCTGGACGCACGAAGCCGATCTCCTCGACGGCCAACGCACCGATCCCGAATCTCTCACCGAAATCATCGACGACCCCGACCAGCGAATCCTCATCGCTCTCGACGGATCCGACATCATCGGCTGCGTACAGATCGCCAGAAAGGAAAACGGCACATCCTATCTCGGTCTCCTTTCCGTGGATCCGCGACGACAGGCGACCGGTCTCGGCAAACAACTCATTACAGCCGCCGAGCATGCTGCGGCGACGTACTTTGGCGCGCACATGATCGAGATGACCGTCATCAAGCAGCGCGCCGAGCTCATCGCTTACTACAATCGCCGCGGCTATTCGGAGACCGGTGAGGAACGGCCCTTTCCGCTCACCGACGAGCGCTTCGGGTTGCCGAGGACTTCCGAGCTGGTATTCGTTGTCCTTGCAAAAAATATCGGGTAACGTTCGGCAGATGACAGAACGAAGCTGCATCGGTCCGGTCGACGCAGTCGCCCAGTCACACCGTTGACCAACCCATGATCGAGCTCATTCGCGGTGACATCACCCGCCTCTCCGTCGATGCGATCGTCAACGCTGCCAACACTTCCCTGCTCGGCGGCGGTGGCGTGGACGGCGCGATCCATCGCGCCGCAGGCCCGCAGCTGCTCGCCGAATGCCGAACGCTCGGGGGCTGCGCTGTCGGTGACGCTAAGATCACTGGCGGCTACGATCTCCCGGCACGTCACGTGATCCACACCGTCGGACCGATCTGGCGCGGCGGTACGCATGGTGAGCCGGAGCTGCTCGCGTCCGCGTACAGGTCGTCGCTGCTGCTCGCCGGAGAGCACGGACTGCACTCGATCGCCTTTCCGGCGATCAGCTGCGGTGTCTACGGTTATCCCATCGCGCAAGCTGCAGACATCGCCGTGAAAACAGTACGAGCATATCTGGCGAGCCATGCACTTCCCGACCACGTGATCTTCGTCTGCTTCGATGACGATGTCTGCGCGGAACTGGACCGAGCCATCGACGCGTCCTCATCGCAGATGCTATAATATCCCGCCGGTATCGCGCACCCTCCCACCGAGCCATCGCTCATGCTCGACACCCATCATTCGCACCACGGCAAATCCATCCCGTCGCTGATCCTGGAAGTTGCCATGATCGTCGTCGGTGTCTTTCTCGGACTCGCGGCCTGCTCCCCGCGCCGACTCGCCCGCGCATTGAGTCCTCTGTAATAATTCGAAGACCGGCGGTGGCGTGATTCTTTCATGAGTCTTCCCGAACCTTCATCGGATCATCCAACGGAGCCTGCGACATGACGGCCAACGCAAGAGAGCAGGAAATTCAGAAGCTTGAGACTGCCTTCTGGACCGCGATGCAAACCAAGGACGCAACCAGCGCCGGCCGCATGACGGACGACAACTGCATGATCGTCGGCGCTCAGGGCGTCTCCGCGATCGACGCCCAAGCAATGGCGAAGATGACTACCGAAGGCGCGTGGGAACTCACGCACTTCGAGTTCGATCCGAAAACGATGCAGGTGCGTTTCGTCACCGATGACATCGCGATCATCGCGTACACGGTGAACGAAACTGTGATCCTCGACGGAAAGACGTTTCCGCTCAAGGCGAACGACGCGTCAGTGTGGCTTCGTCGCGATGGCGAGTGGCGCTGCGCGCTGCACACTGAATCAGTTGCCGGCGATCCGTTCGGTCGGAAAAATCAGGAATAGCGGATGCACTGAGCGCACAACGCGCGCGGTGCAATAACGAATACCGTTCGCCAGAATACAAAAAGAGCGGGGCGCCAACCCGGCGCCCCGCTCTCCTCATCCACCCATGCTCAGTTTCCCAATCCCACCGCGTTGCTCACGCTGATGCGGCCCTTTCCATAGTACTGATCCCTGTTGTGCTGGCCGAGCTGAACCGCCGACTGCTCGATGAGAGTCTTTATCCGCGACGGAGAAGCGTGCGCGTTCTGCGCGAAGAGAAGCGCCGCGAGTCCGCTGACGTGCGGCGTTGCCTGGCTCGTTCCGATGAAGCCGGTCAGCAGGTTCCCGCCCTGGCAGCCGGCGAAACCGAGAGGGGTACCCGTCGCGTCGAACACGAGAGTCGTCTTGCTGCAGTACGACCAGACCCACGACGCGATGTCTGATCCCCACGGCCAGTTCGATAGCGGGAAACCATCCGCAGCATCAGCGTTACCGCCGGGTGCGGCGACGTCGATCGACTTGCGACCGAAGTTGGTGTAGAACGCAGGTGTGTTCGGATCGTCGCCGGCGACTCTGGGTCCAACTGCAGATACGCAGATCACATGTGGTGCATCACAATACGCTTCATACACGTTGCCGTTCTGATCCAGATCCTCGGCGTCATTCCCCGCAGCGACGACCACGAGCATCCCCTTTCTGTTGGCGTAGTTGAAGACGCGCTGGATCAGGTTGACGTAGCGACGGTTGCCCGGCTTGGCGAAGCTTCCGCCGAGGCTCATATTGCCGACGTTGGCACCGTGATCGGCGGAATAGAGAACGCCGGTGAGAACTCCGCTGAGTGGTCCGACTCCCAGTCCGTTGAGCACCTTCACGCCGATGAGCGTGGTCCTGGACGTAACGCCGGCAAGCGCGACTGCCTTGCTGCTCACCTGCGTGGCGACGTTGGTGCCGTGACCGTTGTAATCGGAGATCGGATTGCGCGAAGGAAAGAAATGCGCGGTGATCGAATCATCGGACGGTACGAAGGACGTGGAGCGCGACAGGTCGACGAGCCCGTTCAGATCGGGCGCATCGTAGTCGATTCCGGTATCCATGATCGCGACAGTGACACTCGACGAGCCGAGCTTGCCCGCGGCCCATGCCTTGTCTGCGCCGATGAGGCGCATGTTCCACTGCCACGAGAAGCGGCCTGCCGCGGCTGGATTGCTCTGACTCGTCGCGGCATCGTTGACGACAGATCCGACGGTGCCGCTCACGCGCGGTACCGGAAGATTGAGGGCGATCTGGATGTCCGGCTCGACATCGTCCACGCCCTTGAGGCTGGTCAGCTGCGCGGCGTTGGCGTCGCTGATGTTGCTCACCACCGCGAATCCGGCGCCGGTATGCACGCGCTCGAGCTTGCCGCCGAGCTTCGCGATCTGACCCGCGAGATCACTTCCGAAACCCGCGGCGCTGGACAGGATGTAGCGACCATTGGTGGGTGCTGGCGCGCTGAGTATGTCACGCGACGCGCTTACGGTGGGGGCGACCGGATTGGGGCTGTCCGGGGAGCACGCCACGAACGCGACTGCTCCGGTGATGGCGGCGATGACACGGTAACGGTGATTCAATTTGACCTTCCGGGGTGGGCGGGGAATCGGTAAGATTTCAGGTCGGCCAGCGAAAGTACGAAATTCCGTGACGTTGTCAATACAATTGTTTACGGGTAGTCGATGTTGATGGGTTGGTGAAGGTCTCTGACTCCCGGATCAAAACCGCATGACGCCGCCAATCGAGCGTATCCGCGACATCCTCGCCCCGACCTACACGGTGGATCGGGAGCTCGGTCGCGGCGGGATGGCGACGGTTTATCTCGCGCAGGACTCCAAGCACGAGCGCGTCGTCGCGCTCAAGGTGCTGCATCCGGAGCTCGCTGCCTCGCTCGGTCCCGATCGATTCCTCCGCGAGATCCGCGTCGCCGCTCGGCTCAACCACCCGCATATCCTGCCGCTGTTCGACTCGGGTGAGATCGAGGGCCTGCTCTATTACGTGATGCCGTACGTCGAGGGCGAGTCGCTGCGAGAACGGCTCGACCGTCAACAACAGCTGCCGATCGACGAGGCGATTCACCATGCGCTCGCGGTTGCGTCGGCGCTCGACTATGCGCACCGGCAGAACGTCGTGCACCGCGACATCAAGCCCGAGAACGTGATGCTGTACGAGGGCGAGCCGATGGTGATGGACTTCGGAATCGCCAAGGCTGTTAGCGCTGCGGGCAATCAGACGGCGATGCTGACGCAGACCGGGATGATGGTCGGCACTCCTGCGTACGTGAGTCCGGAACAGGCCGCAGGTGAAGCGCAACTCGACGGACGCAGCGATCAGTACAGTCTTGCGTGCATGCTGTACGAGATGCTGTCTGGCCAGCGGCCGTTCACCGGTACGACTGCGCAGGCGATTCTCGCAAAGCGATTCACGGAAGTTCCAAAGCGGATTCGCGAAATCCGATCGAGTGTACCGGAGAACGTCGAGCATGCGCTGGTGAAGGCGATGTCGACCGACGCAGGTGATCGTTACAAGACCGCTGCGCTGTTCGCACAGGCGCTGACCTCCAGCAATCTCGTCACTCCGTCGGACACGCTGACGATGCCGCAACAGGCTGTGTCCGCGGCAAAGTCGGTCGCGGTGCTGCCGTTCGCGAACATGAGCGCCGACGCGGACAACGAGTACTTCACCGACGGAATGGCGGAAGAGATCATCAATGCGCTGACGAAGATCCAGTCGCTGCGCGTTGCCTCGCGCACGTCGTCATTCGCATTCAAGGGAAAGAACGAGGACATCGGCGACATCGGCCGCAAGCTCAAGGTGTCGACCGTGCTCGAGGGCAGCGTGCGCAAGATGGGGAACAAGCTCCGCATCACCGCGCAGCTGGTGAACGTCGCCGACGGATATCATCTCTGGTCGGAGCGGTACGACCGCGAGCTGGAGGATGTATTCGCGATTCAGGACGACATCTCGCAGGCGATCGTGAAAGCGCTTCGCGTGATTCTCACCGAGGGCGAAAAGAAGGCGATCGAGAAGGCGCGCGTCGTCAACGTACAGGCGTACGATTTCTTCCTTCGTGGCCAGCAATATTTCCATCAGTGGCGACGCAAGAGCGTGGAGTACGCCCGGCAGATGTACAATCGTGCTGTCGAGATCGATCCCGAGTATGCCCTGGCGCACGCTGGAATTGCCGATGCATGCTCGTCGCTTTACACGTACTGGGACGCGCGCGAGTTCAATCTGCGTCAGGCGGATATTGCCAGCAGGCGTGCGCTGGAACTGGAGCCCGATCTCGCAGAGGCGCACGTGGCGCGCGGCATAGCTGTCTCGCTCACCAAGCAGTTCGCGGAAGCCGATCAGGAATTCGAGACTGCATTGCGGCTGAATCCGAAGCTGTTCGAGGCAGCATATTTCTACGGCCGCGGACTCAAGTCGCAGGGCCGTAATGCAGAGGCGGCGAAGATGTTCGAGCGGGCTTCGCTGCTGAGACCGGAAGATTTCCAGGCGCCGAACTTCCTCGCCAATGTTCTTGATGATATGGGCCTCGCGGCGGAGGCGGAGGCAGCGCGCCGGCTGTCGCTCAAGCTCATTGACGAAAGACTGGAGCTCAACCCCGACGATGCCAGAGCGACGAATCTGGGTGCAACCACGCTGGCACGGATGGGTGACCGGGAGCAGACAGTAGAATACATCCGCCGCTCCCTGGCCATCGATCCTGACGATTCAGGGATGCTTTACAACATTGCCTGTGCTTACTCCCTGATCGGTATGCCGGACGAAGCGCTAGCGAGTCTCGAGACGGCAGTCGACAGAGGGTTCGGTCACAAGGAGTGGATCGAGCACGACAGCGATCTCGACTCGATACGCACGACCCCACGCTTTCAGGCGATCGCGCAGGCGATGTGACAAAGTCGTCATCCCCGCGAACGCGCGGATGACGAGGAGTGCGGGAACGCCAGCCGACTACTTCTTCCCTTCTCCCCCAAACAACTTCAACCACTCGCCGTACCCTTCCTCCTCCAACTTTGCCACCGGCACAAAGCGCATCGACGCGGAGTTCATGCAGTAACGCAGGCCCGTCGGGCCGGGGCCGTCATCGAACACATGCCCCAGATGTGAATCAGCCTGCGCAGATCGCACTTCGGTGCGCGCCATGCCGAGCTTGTTGTCGGTTCTGGTCGTGACGCCTGCTTCATCGAGCGGCTTCGTAAAACTCGGCCATCCACAATGCGCGTCGAACTTGTCGAGCGAGCTGAAGAGCGGCTCGCCGGATACGACGTCCACGTAGATGCCTGCTTCGTGATTGTCGTTGTACTCGTTCGTGAACGGCCGCTCGGTGCCTTCATGCTGCGTGACGCGATACTGCTCCGGCGAGAGCTTCCTTCTCAGCTCCTCGTCACTCGGCTTCTGAAACTTGCTCGTCGAATCCATTGTGTTCGCTCACAGATTGAAGAGTACGCGGCTCGATCACGTGTGTTGCGTGCGCATCCACACCACGCCGCCGTACCAGAAAGTTAGCGCACGATCCCGAGCTCGTGACAGCTTCCTGACATGTAGGAAGGCGTGCATACGATTGTTACACGCCGGTTGTCAGTTTCATGACAGCTTCAGAGCTGATTCACGCGAATGTTCGTGCATGGCGGCTTAGCACGGAGCTTGCGCATGTATATGTTACAGAACGGTGGAAGGAACCAACCGATCTGGTGTAGAACCGTGCCAACTGGAGGAAATGTTATGACCGCAAAGTTCATCAGTACCGTGCTCAAGGCTGCAAGCGTGGTGGCCGTTCCACTCGCGATGCTGGCAGCATCAACGCCAGCAGGTGCGCAGCGTCCAGGCCACCGCGACCACTCCGAGTGGCAGTACAACAACGGACGCTACGACAATGGGCGCTACAACAACGAGCGCTACGATAACGAGCGCTACGACAACGGGCACCACAAGAAAGCGCATCACAAGGACAAGGAAAAAAACAAGAATTACAAGAACGGGTATTACAGAAACGGCCACGACAATGACGGACGATATCGCACTGGCAACGGATACCCGTCGCGCAGCGCGGCACGGTACCCGTCATCGCCAGTGATTCCGGGCTTCCCAAACCCCGTTACGCCGAATGGTCGCACGGGAAAGGTTCTGCCTGGCACGAATCAGCAGTACCCTCAGAACCAGCAGTACCAGCAGAACGGCGCCCATCGTCGCAGGTATTAAGGCGAGGCTGGCGTGATTGAGGAGTGAATAAAATGCGGCCCCCGATATTATTCGGGGGCCGCATTCAACAACAAGCCATCTACTGCCCTACCGGCAGCCCGCTCGGCACTTTCTTCGGTACGAACCTGTTCAGATTCCGCGCTGCGGGATCGGTGAGCGCGCGCATGTAGGCGACGAGATTGTCCACCAGCTGCGGTGTCAGCACGACGCCGTTCAATAGAGTGTCGCGCTGCGCGAGTACGCCCGCCGTATTGTCGAGCACGGTACTCCGGAGATCCGGCTCGAGCTGCGACGGATCGTACGTCCTGAGCTTCACGTCGGACTCGCTGTAGTGCGCGACGAATCCCTCCAAGGTCATTATCGAGCCGTCGTGGCCGTAAGGGCCGGTGAGCTCTACGTTGCGCAGCGGAGTGGTGCGGAAGAGATACTTGTCCGCGGGATTGCCGGTCACGTTCATGCGTCCGAAATCGTCGCGCCCCTGCAGACCCTCACCCTGCCCTGGTCCGATCTGCGCGACTGCCACGTCGTGGAACTTGTCGTCGCTGAACGTCGGGCCGTTGTGGCAGATCGAGCACTTGAGTGTGAGGAACGAACGCGCACCCTCGAGCTGCTGCGGCGTGAGTGCGTTGTCGTGCCCAGCAAGAAACCGATCCCACGGCGAATTGTTCATCGTGAAATTCGACACGAGGAAGCCCGCGATCGCATTCGATGCGTACGCGAAGTTCATGTCGTCGAATCGTTTTCCTGGATACGCCCGCTCGAACAACCTGCGATACTTCGGAATTGTGCCGAGCCGTCGCATCAGGCCCGACCAGATATCGGTGTAGTCGTTGTCGGCGATCTCCGTCAGCTCGTTGCCAGACTGGCCACGCATCTCGGTGCGTGCAGTGACGGGAAACATCGGCTGCGCCGATATCGCGCCAAACTCGAGCACGCGCTGCATCGACGGTGTCAGCTGCGATTGGGCCGGTGTAACGAAGTGACCGTGGCCATCGGTCTCCACACGTCCATCCCAGAACATGTGCCGCAGCTGCGCCAGATCGAACACCGGCGGCGCGTTGCGTGGAATGAACACGCCATCGGGGTGCGTACGGTTGGGTCCAGCACCGGTTCCACCGGCACCGACCGAGAGGCTTCGTCCATCGCCCGTACTGAACGCCGCCATGTGGCACGTTGCGCAGCTGACGTCGTGATTGCCACTCAAAATCGGATCGAACATCAGTGCCTGCCCGAGTTCTGCGAGCGCCGGTCGCACGTGGGGCGGATCGTCGAGCCGCCCAATCCCGCGACCAGCGGCGAGCTGGCGCACGAGCCGCGGTGACAGGGCAGTATCAGACGAACTACCGCCATTGCGCTGAGCGGTGGGGGCGACACTCGCGGGGTCGGTCGGTTGCTGGTCGGTGCAACCAAAGAGTATGAGAATGGCTCCCGCGATCGCGGCTGGTGTGGTACGCAATCCGCGGCGCATCACTTGCTCTTGTTGCGCGGATCGTCCGCGGCGTGCACGTAGGTAATCGCGAACGGCCCCACACCGTGCACCTGCACGACCGTCGGCCCGCGCGCGATCACATAGTGGTGCATGTTGGCCGCTGCGGTGACGAATCCACCCTGCGTGAGCTTCGCTGTCTTGCTACGATCGATGTCGTCGCCATCGGCGAAGAGAAGGTTGCCGCTGATCACCGTCACCATCTCATCCGTCGGATGAAAGTGTGGCGGCACGATGTAACCGTCCGGCATCCGCAGCCGCAGCGTGTACACGCCGCTGCCAAACGGATTGCCTTCGAGCACGGCGATCTTCGCCGCTGGCGGCAGAACGGGCGGTGCCGGCCCCCACTTGACCTCTGTTGCCGAATGCACGGGTGCGTTAGCGGGCGCCTGTGCAGAGGCGGCGGCTGCGCCTGCAATCAAAAGAAATCCGGAAATGAACGTTGGCACCGTTTGGGACTTCATGTCTGAATCACCAATTAGGTATGAGATGGTGCGACCAACCCAGCACACATCATGAGCCGCGCAATCATATAATCGGAATTCGGCCCCCAAACCCGCCGCGAACTGGCCGAGGCGTTTCCGGGACTTGTCCGGAAGCCCGGCGAAGAGCATACTTTGCCGAGAGCCCACGCAAGGGAGACCGACGATGGGCACCATCGATCGCGACCGCTGGCAAGTTCTCGAACCGCTTCTCGACCGCGCTCTGGATTTGACTGTCGAAGAGCGCGAGTCGTGGATGGACGAGCTGCGCGCGCAATCACCGGCACTCGCGGCGGATCTCGCCCTGCTGCTATCTGGCGAGAGCACCGCCGACCGGCGCGGATTCCTCACCGAGATGGTCGGCGCGAAGCTGGACGGGCTCCGGCTCGGCGCCTACACCCTCGAACGGCAGATAGGCGCCGGCGGCATGGGCACCGTGTGGCTCGCGCGCCGCACCGATGGACAGTTCGATGGGTATGCGGCGGTCAAGCTGCTCAACCTTGGACTGCTGAGTCCGTCCGGCGAGGCACGCTTCCGGCGCGAGGGGTCGGTGCTCGCGCGGCTCACGCACCCGGGAATCGCAAGACTGATGGATGCGGGTGTGACGCCCGGCGGTCAGCCATATCTCGTGCTCGAATACGTGGATGGCGTGCGCATCGACAGCTACGCCGAGGAGCACGAGCTCTCGCCCGAAGCGCGAATCGAGCTCGTGCTCGACATGCTCGCCGCAGTCGGTCACGCGCACGCGAATCTCATCGTGCACCGCGACATCAAGCCGTCAAACATTCTGGTGACTCACGACGGTACAGTGAAGCTGCTCGACTTCGGCATCGCCAAGTTGCTGAGTAGCGACATCGACGACGAGTCCGGTGCACTCACGATTGAGACGACGCGCGTGTTGACGCCGGAATTCGCAGCGCCGGAACAGGTATCCGGCGAGCCGGTCACGACTGCGACGGATGTGTACGCCGCGGGCGTGCTCCTGTACATGCTGATCTCCGGTCACCACCCAACCGCGATGGGATGCCGTACACCCGCGGATACGGTTCGCGCGCTACGCGAAGTGCGTGTGGCGCGGCTCGGGCTCGGCGATCTCGACAGCATTCTCGCCAAGGCACTGCACAAGGAACCGCGTCTGCGGTATCAGACCGTGGATGTATTCGCAGACGATCTCCGTCGCTATCTGCGTCACGAGCCGGTGCGCGCACGGGGTGATTCACTCGCGTACCGCACACGGAAGTTCGTTCGCAGACATCGCGCTGGAGTGGCTGGCGCGACGATCGCGTCGATGGCCGTGCTCGCTGCCACGGTTTTCTCGCTTGTGCAGATGCGTGAAGCGCGACGGCAGCGGGACGCTGCGTTGTACGAAAGCCGGCGCGCGGATGCGCAGGTCGAGTTCCAGTCGCAGCTCATGTCGCAGATCGGCGACAGGCCGATCACCATGCGCGAGATCCTGGATCGCTCGCGTAATGCACTCGAGCGAGAGTACAGCGGTGATCCGCGTCTGCTCACACCGATCCTGCTCCAGCTGTCCGCGCGTTACGCAGAGTTGGGCGATAGCAAGATTCGCGGAACGCTGCTCGCACGCGCCGACTCACTGGCGAAGGCAACGGGAGATCGTGGTCAGCTGATCGAGGCACGTTGCGACATCGTGGACAATCTGCGCACGCAGGGGCGCTACGACGACGCAAACCGGTTGATGGATAGCGCCGAGTCGATGCTGCGCGCCACGCCGAACCCGCGCGCGGAAGTGACATGTCTCCAGACGCTGGCGGATCTGGAGAATGAGGCGGGCCCTGATCATGAGCGCGCGGCGCCTGCGATCCGCCGCGCCATCTTCATCCGAGACAGCCTCGGCGAGACGAAGGACATGGCGTACGTCGGGCTGTTTTCAACTCTCGCAGACGCACTGGACGAGCAGGGCCGGCATCGCCAATCGCTCACGACCTACGACAGCGCGATGGCCATTCTCGACCGGAGCGGCAGGGGCGAAACCATGACGCGGGCGATCCTTCAGCACGACCGCGCCGTGACGCTGATTGGTCTCGGTGAGATTGCCGCGGCGGAGCGTTCACTGCATGACTTGCTGGGACGCATGAGGCGGAGCGACCCAACCGGCGACATTCCAACGCAGCCGCTCATCCATTATGCGCACACAGCTCTGTTTGAATGGCACGCCGATTCCGCCAAGAAATATTTCGCGTTGCTCGCGAGTCAGGCCGTACCGCAGAAAAACACATACTGGGAGGGACGCGGTCTGTTCGGTCTTGCGCAGGCGCAACTGTTACTCGGCGATGTCGCTGGCGCGCGACGCACGACGGCGCGGTTCGATCAGCTCGCCGCACACCAGGCGACGTGGAGCAGCGACGATCAGGTGATGGATCGCAGAATGCTGGACGCACTGCTCCAGTTACAGGCAGGCGATACGGCATCGGCGCATGCGTTGATAGTGCAGGTCCTGCGATCGAACGGCTACTTCAAGGGCACGCGCAGAAAGACCTTTCACTCGACGCTCATCCTCGCGGCGGAGACTGCGCTCGCGCTGGGCCATCCGACCGAGGCTCTCGGTTACGCACGCGACGCGCGCGCAAAGGCCACACTGGATTCGCTCACGGAGACGCGGAGTGCGCATGTCGGCGAAGCGCGGCTTGTAGAGGCGCGCGCGATGCTGGCGAGCGGCGACACATCGGGTGCACGTGCGACGCTTGCGCGTTCGGTGGTGGAGTTGCGCAACGGTGCTGGTGCTGAACATCCGCGGACGCGTGAAGCGGAGATGTTGATTGCCGCGTTGCAGCGATAGGAGAAAGCGCCGGGTTCGCCGCAAGTCCAACATGCTGGCGTCAATCCCGATCCGATTACACCTGCTCGCCCTCGTCGTCCATCAGCGAATGTTGCAGCAGCAGTCGCGCCTTTCGCCAATCACGTTGCACCGTCCGCTCCGACGATCCGCGAAACGTGGCGATCTCCGTGAACGTGAAGCCGCAGAAGAAGTGCAGATCTACCAGCTCGGCGAGCGCTGGATCGAGAACCGCGAGCTCGTCGATCGCGTCGCCAAGTTGTTCGAGCTCCTGCGCTCGTCGCACAGAATCGTCCGACGGTTGTTCATCTTCGGCGAGGGTGATCTCGAGCTGACGGCCGCGCTTGAGCGCACGCCGGCGCCGCGCGTAATCGATGACCAGTCCGCGCATCGCGCGGGACGCGTAGGCGAGGAAGGACGGCTGATCCGCGAACGCGACGTCCTTGCGTCCCGAGATGTTGAGATATGCCTCGTGCAGCAGCGTCGTGGCGTCGAGCGTGATGGTGGCGTTGCTGCGTCTGAGGTTGTGCTCGGCGAGCCGATGCAGCTCCTGGTAGAGCAACGCGAATAGCTCATCCGCCGAGCCCTGCTCCGATTCCGCCCGCTGGATCAGCCTGTCGAGGTCAGTCTCCACGCGTGATCGTAGCATTTTCGGAAGGCCTTCGCCAGCGTCCGGAATGATGAACCGTGGCGCGTGTCCAAGCGCCTATCGAGTACGCGCCTCGCGCATGATCTCCCAATCGGCTTCCGCCTCGATCCACGACGCGAACTCCTGCGCGCGCGCTCGGCGCCGTGGCCGTAGCCAACCGTGATCGCCCCGTTGTCCACGGATGAGTGCGCCTGATCGCAACAGTACACGCGCAGTATAGGGACATCATCGCGTCCAGCGGTCCCTTCTCCCTGATCCCTGGATTCGCAGCCTCTCGTTCCGCTACCGGCGCGAGCAGCTCGCCGAGCATGCCGGGGACGGAGGCGATGGTATCGCCTGGGCGGGATTGTGACAGAACGGGGGATCGAGTGGGATCTTCCAGGTATTCGGCGATCCAGTCGATCGTCTCGTGACCGTGCTTTCGGAACGTGTCGGTCGAGAGATCGCCGGTATTTCCGGCCTGTTCGGTACGATCGTTACGGTCGGAATCGGTACGCATTATCGATCCGAAATGGTGCGGGAAAAATTTGCAAAACAAGTATCGGATCCAATGTTACGTAACATCACCTCGGACTGTCGTGTTTCATGTGACCGAGCGACGCGGGTGAATTTCGCGGGCCCAGACGGCGTGGATGCATTCGCGCCTTCCATTTTCAAAAACGGCAGGACGAATGACAACTCCTCTACCTCAGAACCTTCGGGTCTCCGCGGTGCGCAGCCGGCTCACAGGGGCGCTTCCGTTGATGATGAAGGCGGCGATCGAGCCCTTCGACGACGAATCGATCTGGTGGCAGCCGGCACCCGGTGTCAATCCTGTTGCGGTGCTGGCGTTGCACTGCGCCGGTAACCTCAGACACTTCATCGGCCGGCACATTGCCGGTACGGACTATGTCCGCAATCGCCCGGAAGAATTCGACGCATCGCGCCGGCTCACCAAGCGCGAGATCCTGGACGAGCTCGAGCGCGCCGTCGACGACGTGCGTGTTGCGATGGATTCGCTGTCGCCGGAAGATTACGCGGCACCGTCACGCGACCCGGAGGGGCGCCACTGGACGGTGTACGAGGACTTCGTCAACGCGACGGTTCACCTTGCACTGCATGTCGGGCAGGCCGTGCAGCTCGCCAAGCTCAAGGGCTACAAGCTGAGCGATCGTGTATGGGGTGAGGCGCACGCCGCGTCGGGAGCGTCCCGTGTCTGACATATTCACCATCACCACACTCGGCGTCGCCGTCGGTCTTCTGCTACTCGGCGTCGGACTCGGCTGGCTGGCAGCAGCGGGCAGGCAGCGCGCGTCATTGGGAACGCTACAGAGCAGGATCGCTGATCTCACGGCGCGCTACGAGATCCGGAGCGCTGAAGCTGCGCGGCTCACGCTGCGAGTGGAGCAGCTCGGCGCTGCCGACGTGAAACGTGCGGCGCTCGCAGCGCAACTCGATGCGGAGCGCAAGAGCAGCGCTGACAAGATCGCGGTGATCGAGCAGGCGGAGGTACGGCTGCGCGAAGCGTTTCAGTCGATGGGGGCGGAAGCGTTGCGGCAGAACAGTGAATCGTTTCTGCAGCTTGCGCGCACGTCGTTGACGGAGATGCAGCAGAGCAATTCTTCCGAGCTGGAGCTGCGGCAGCAGGCGATAACCGAGCTGGTGTCGCCAATAAAGGAAACGCTCCAGAAGATGGACGGCACGCTGCAGAAGGTCGAGCTTGCGCGCGTTGGATCGTACGAGTCGTTGATCGAACAGGTCCGCTCGATGGGCGAGGCGCAGCGCGAGCTGAGCGGCCGCACCAAGCAGCTCGGCGACGCACTGCGCGCGCCGACCGTGCGCGGCCGCTGGGGCGAGATGCAGCTAAAGCGCGTGTGCGAGATGGCTGGCATGCTGGATCACTGCGATTTCGCCGAGCAGACGAGCGTGGATACGGAAGAGGGCAGGCTGCGTCCCGATCTCACCGTGCGACTGCCTGGCGGAAAGGTGATCATCGTCGACGCCAAGGCACCATTGATGGCGTATCTCGCTGCAACCGAGTGCAACGATGAGCTGGAGCGCGAGAGGTTGATGCGCGACCATTCGCGTCAGGTTCGCGACCACATGGTCAAACTTGGGCAGAAGGCGTACTGGGGCCAGTTCGAATCGACGCCGGAGTTCGTTGTGATGTTTCTTCCGGGCGAGACGTTCTTCAGTGCTGCGCTGCAGTACGATCCTGGGTTGATCGAGTATGGTGTCGATCAGCACGTTATTCCGTCCAGTCCGACGACGCTGATTGCGCTGCTGCGATCGATCGCGTACGGCTGGCAGCAGGATCGTGTGGCGAAGAACGCGGAAGAGATCAGCGCGCTGGGCCGCGAGATGTACGCCCGCATCAGCACCTTCTCGAATCACTTCGACACGTTGCGTCGCGGGCTCGAGAAGTCCGTGGAGGCGTACAACAGTGCGGTGGGATCGCTGGAGCACAAGGTGCTGCCGCAGGCGCGGAGGTTCCGCGATCTCGGAGCGGGGACCGTAGCCGAGATAGAGACGATCGACAGCATCGATCTTACCTTGCGCCGGCTGGCCGTGCCGGATGAGCGCACCGAGCGTATGGAAGATCCGGAGCAGCGAGAGCAGGCGGCGGCGCCGATTCCGACGCATATTTCCGACGAATCGATACCGATTGCGGATCTCCGTCCGGCATACACGGAGCACCCCCACTTCCCGGGTTAGCGACGAGAGGCGCGGATGTATCCGCGCCGCCCGTCGTCATTCCCGCGAAAGCGAAAGCGGAATCCATCCGCCCGTCGTCATTCCCGCGAAAGCGGGAATCCATCTGTTGCCGAGAAGCTTCCTGCTGCCATCACGTCCAAAGCTCGATAACATGGATTCCCGCTTTCGCGAGAATGACGGTCCTGTCACTTCAGAACGTGGCCTGGAGCGCGCGATTGGTGTGCGCGCGCTCGCGGCCACGGCGTTCAACGTCACGGTGGGTGGGGGGATATTCGTACTTCCAGCTGTCGTTGCGGCCGCAATAGGTCCGTCGGCGCCCGTTGCGTACGTTGTTGTCGCGGCAGCGATGGGACTCATCGTACTTTGCTTTGCACAGGCCGGGAGCAGAGTATCGCTCACCGGTGGGCCCTACGCGTATGTCGAGATCGCGCTTGGCAAGTACGTTGGATTTCTCGTCGGAACGTTGCTGTGGCTGGTGGGGACAACGGCGACGGCCGCTGTTGGGAGCGCGTTCATCGGATCGATCGCCGTATTCTGGGCGCCGCTCGCGCAACCGGTACCGCGCGCGCTGATACTGGCGCTGGTGTTTCTGTTGTTCGGTGCGCTGAACATTCGCGGAACGAAACAGAGCACGCGGTTCCTCGAGCTGGTGACGATCGTGAAATTGTTGCCGCTCATCGTGTTCGTCGTGATTGGCGCCGCGCTCGCACACGGAGGCGCTCCAGACGTGCTTGGCAATCTCGCACCGGCGAAACTGGGCCGATCCGTGATCGTGCTGATCTTCGCCTTTGCTGGAATCGAATTCGCTCTGGTGCCGAGTGGCGAGGTGAAGGATCCTGCGCGGACGGTGCCGAGGGCGTTGTTCATGGCGATGACCGCGATAACGATTCTGTATGTATCGATACAATATGTCGCGCAGATGATCCTCGGTCCTCAGCTCGCGCTGGAGCAGGCGGCACCGCTAACGTCAGCAGCTCGCGCGGTGGCAGGGTCGGGCGGCGCGATATTCATCGGCGTGTGCGCGAGCATCTCGATGTTCGGCTACGTGAGCGGAATGATGCTCACGGCTCCGCGCGCGCTGTACGCGTTCGGGCGTGACGGGATTCTTCCACCGATCTTCGCGCGCGTGCATCAGAAGTACGATACGCCCGCAGTCGCGATCGCGGTGCAGTGCACGATGACTTTCATCGTTGCTGTGACAGGCGGCTTCGCGGAGCTCGCGATACTCAGCAACATCGCGGTGTTGGTGTTGTATCTCTTCTGCTGCATCTCAGCCTGGGAACTGCGGAGAAGGAATGTTCAGGCGGGAGGAACGCCGTTCAGGATTCCAGGCGGAGCTGTGGTGCCGTTCCTGGCTGTTGCGGTGATCGTGTGGATACTGAGCAACGCGACGGTCAGGGAGTTCTCGGTGATCGGCGGAGTTCTGGTGGTGGCGTCGGGATTGTTTCTGGTGGCACGTACAAGAACGGGATCGCGGGTAGCGCCGGCGAATCTTTGAGAGCGTCAGCGTGGCATCCGGCCTACAACTCCAGCTCCCATACCTGACTCACCAGGTCGTGTCCAAAGCTGTGATGCGGTGTCTCTTCGATCATTGTGTATCCCGCGGCTTGGTAGATGCGCAGTGCTGAAACCAGAATGCTGTTCGTCCACAGCGTGATGGTGTGATACCCCGCTTTCCGCGCGAATCGTGTGCACTCCTCGACGAGCCGGCGCCCGACTCCGAGTCCGCGTGCGGACGGCTCGACCAGGAGCAGACGCAACTTCGCGACGCCCGCACGCTCGGGATGCCGGACGAGAAATATGCTGCCGACGTTCTCGCCATTCCGCTCCGCTATCCAGCACGCCTCGCGCTCCGCATCGTGCTGCTCGATGTAATCCGCGACTATGCGTGCAACCAGACCTTCAAATTCTGCATTCCAGCCGTATTCCCGTGAGTACACCGCACCATGTCGAGCGACCACCCAACCGAGGTCGCCGGCACGCGGTGGTCTGACGATGAACGCCGGTGCTTCGACGGAGACGTCGGGCGAGCTGTTGTCCGATCGAGCTGAGAGCGAGGCCTGCACCGTGCGGAGTGCGTCGATCACCAGACGCTGCTTGTCGTCGTTCAACGGTGCGAGCAATGTCGCGATGTCGGCCTTCGCCCGCCTCTCGAGATCCGCGGCTACGCTGCGTCCTTCGGGTGTCAATCGCAGATGGTGTTGTCTCGCGTCAACAGGCGACGGTGCGCGCTTCACGAGCCGTTTACGCACGAGATCGCGGAGGAGCCGGCTCAGATAGCCAGCATCGAGTCCCATCTCGCGCGCGACGTCCGTCGCGGTCGGCGGATCCGGGCGATCGTCATTCCAGTGTGCGAGCTCGTACAACAGCCGCACCGCAGCGAGCGAGAACTCGCTGTGCAGATGGCCCTGCTCCAGCACGCCGATCTCTCGCGTGTAGAAGCGATTGAAGCGCCGCATCTCCTCGATCCGCGCTGGATCCACGGTTGGTGCAGCCGGCGCTTGCTTCCGTGCGGTCTTCTCGACCCGCCCTGCAACCTTTCGAGCGGTACTCATGCTTCTGTCCCTGTCCGGGTGATACTTGACAAAGTCAACTAATTGGTTGCCGTTGTCAAGTATTGCCGAGCAAGGGCACGGCGGCCTCCGGGCAGGTCAGACCTTTCGCCGCTTCCACCGTCCGAGTCTGAACACCACTGCGCTGACGACGGTGAGCGCGGAGAACGAGATGGTGATCGCCAGGAAAACGCCGTGCGGCCCCATGTTCAGCGTCTTCGCGAGGATGTACGCCAGCGGAATCTCGAATACCCAGAACACCAGCAGATTCAGTACTGTCGGCGTCCACGTATCGCCAGCGCCATTGAACGCCTGCGTCAAAACCATTCCGCCGGCATACAACAGGAATCCGTATGAAACCGTCCGGAGACAGTCCACTGCGTATCCAGCAACCAGAGGATCACTGGTGAAGATGCTGACGATCGGCGTGGCTGCGATCACGAACAACAATCCAATGGTCGTGAGGAACAGCGTGTTGTACGCGGCGGCGCGCCACACTGCGCGCTCCGCGCGATCCGGATCGTTCGCGCCGAGAGCCTGACCCACCATGGTGGCGGCGGCGTTGCTCATTCCCCACGAAGGCAGCAGCGCGAACACGATCAGTCGCACACCGATCGTGTAACCCGCCAGCGCGTCGCTGCCGTATGTCGAGACGATTCGCACCAGCCCAATCCAGCTCGCCATTCCGATGATCATCTGGAACGTGCCGGCCGCCGACAGCGTGATGAGCTTGCCCATCAGACGCGGCCTCACGCGCACGTCCTTGCGGGCCACCGCGATCTTTCCGCGGCCGCGCACGAGTCGCGACAGTGCGTACACGGCGCCGGTGCCGCGTCCGATCGTCGTCGCCACTGCACCACCTGTTACGCCCAGCGCGGGGAACGGACCCAGTCCGAAGATCAAACACGGTCCGAGCACGATGTTGATCGCATTCGCCAGCCAGAGAACGCGCATCGCTATCGCAGCGTCGCCCGCGCCGCGGAACACGGCGTTCGCAAGAAATAGCAGCACCACACTCACGTCGCCGCCGAGCATGACGCGCGTGAAGTTGGATCCGATCGCGATGACTTGCGGCGACGCACCCATGAGACCGAGCAGCCGTGGCGCCAGTATCACGCCGGCGACGCCGAGCACGATGGCAATCACGAGACCGACGATGACTCCCTGCACGGCAGCGTCTCTCGCCCCTTCCACATCGTGCTCGCCAATGCGGCGCGCGACCATCGCCGTGACTCCGATGGACAGTCCCATCGCCATTGCGTACAGAACGGTCAGCAGCGATTCGGTGAGGCCAACTGTGGCGACAGCGTCAGCGCCGAGCTTGCCGACGAAGAAGACATCGGTAACGGCGAAGACGCTCTCGAGTACCATCTCCAGCACCATCGGCACGGCGAGCAGGAGAATCGCGCGCGGGATGCTGCCCCTGGTGTAGTCGTGGTGCGATCCACGCAGCGACTCGCGCACGGTTTCCCAGAATCCGTGCGTGCTCGGAACGATGACTTCGGTACCTTCGGGCATCGCGCAAATTAATCGGGACCACATCTCCGGCGAAGCGCCGGTTGGTGCCTACTGTACGCTGCTTACCAGCGCCGCTGTATCGGTATTCGCGCGCCGGATGTATGTTGTAGCCGCTGCACAGGCAAAAAGCGATATTCCCCGACCCGGAGCTGGCATGGCGGATGTGAAGGCTACACCACTGGTCGCAGATACCGGACTGATCCGCGCGCTGGGGGTGCGTGCACTCGGCGCCAACACGATCAACAGCGTCATTGGATCGGGCATCTTCGTCCTGCCTGCCGTTGTCGCGGCGACACTCGGCGCTTCCGCGATCATCGCTTATATAGTATGCGCGATCGCCGCCGGACTCATCGCACTGAGCTTCGCGGAGGCGGGGAGCCGAGTGTCAGCGCCGGGCGGATTGTATGCATACATAGAGACCGCATTCGGGCCGTTCAGTGGGTTTCTCTCCGGAGTGCTGTTCTGGTGCAGCCAGACGGTCGCGAGCGCGGCGGTCGCGATGGTGTTCGTCGGATCTCTTGCGGCGCTCCTGCCAGCACTCGCGGCACCGGTGCCGCACGCCGCATTGCTGATTGTGCTGTATGCCGCGCTCGCGGCGCTCAACATACGGGGCGTGCGTTCCGGCGTCAGAATCGTCGAGACGCTGACGGCGGCCAAGTTGCTGCCGTTGATTCTTCTTGTGGTGGTGGGCGCATTCTTCGTGCGACCCGTGAATCTGGAGTGGAGCTTCACTCCGACGTTCTCGCAGGTCGGCTCTGCGTCGCTGCTGCTCATCTTCGCATTTCAGGGAGTCGAGAACGCGCTCACGTCCAGCGGCGAGGTAATCAATCCATCGCGCACGGTTCCGCGCGCAATTCTCCTCGGACTCGGCGCAGTCTCAGTGCTTTACATTGCGATTCAGCTCGTAGCGCAGGGAGTGCTCGGACCACAGTTGGCGAGCAATCAGACCGCTCCGCTGGTGGGAGTCGCCACTCGTGCGTTCGGATCTGCCGGTGGTGCGCTGCTTGCCATCGCGGCTGCCGTATCAGCGTTCGGCTATGTGAGCGGCGACATGCTCACCACTCCGCGAATTCTGTTCGCATTCGGCAGGGATGGCTTTCTCCCTGCACGTTTCGGCTCGGTGCATCCGCGTCATCACACTCCTGCGCTAGCGATAATCGCGCACGCCGCCGCGTGCGTTGCATTCGCGCTCACCGGTACGTTCACTTCACTGGTGGTGTTGTCGACCGTTTCGATGCTGCTCATCTATTTTGCGACGTGTCTTGCGGCGATCCAGTTGCGCAGGCGCGACGTTCGCACGGACGGACCGCCGTTCGTGTTGCGCGGCGGTCCCGTCATTCCTCTACTTGCGTGCGTCGTCGTGGTGTGGATGCTCTCCAGCGCGTCGCGAATCGAATTCATCAGCGTCGGCGTGGCACTGGTGATTGCGACGGTGTTGTACGCAATCCGCCAGTACGTTGCCGGTCGACCCGAAGTCGCTACTTCAGTTCGCGAACCTTGATGTTGCGGAGTGCGAGCACGCCGTCGTGATCTCCCTGAATTCCAATGTATCCAGTCCGCGCAAGTCCGTAGTTCGGCCATGCCGAGAACTTGCTCGCCTTGACCTTTGCTTTCCAGTCGGGGCTCTGCAGATCGTACTCGAGCAGCTTCTGGCCGTTCATCCAGTGCTCCACATGATTACCCTTCACGACGATAAGGCTCGAATTCCACTGGTTTGCCGGCTTCACGACACCTGCTGGCGACGGATATACAGCATACGCAGATCCAGCGGCCGTCAAACGACTCTTTCCGTCGGGATGACCTGCATCGTCGAGTAGCTGGTATTCGGGTCCGCTCCAGTACATGTGATCGTACTCTTCGGTCACACGGTACATCACTCCCGAGTTTCCGCCCGATCCGAGCTTCCAGTCGAATGCAAGCTCGAAGTCACCGAACTTGTCGCGCGTTACGAGATCGCCCACACTGCCTGACTTTGTGAGCGTGCCGTCGACGATGTGCCAGCCGGCAGGAACGCTGTCGGTCTTGTATCCGCGGAATGCAGCGAGCGACGTTCCGTCGAACAACGCGCGCCATCCGGCGGAATCGAGTGTGGCAGCCATGCCTCCAGCTCCTGCACTGTGCGTGCCCGTGTCAGTCGCTGATGCAACCGCACCGGTTGAACCGGCGGGTGTACTCGCCTGGTTGGAAGTCTTCGCGCATCCCGTGAGCAACAGCGCCGTTGCAACCGCCGTTGCAACTGACGTTGCAACGAACGTTGCGGAGCGCGTCAATGCCTTTTCGTACATCATGACCCCTTGATTGTTGGAATTTAGACCGACCAGCCGGCGCGATACTCGCGCCGCAGATACTGATTCGCTTCCGGTATGTTGGTCACCAGCATCTGCTCTCCATCGTACAGCAACTTTCGTCCCTGACCCGTGCGCAGCGCAACGATGCCGAGCAGCATCGTCTCGGTGAGACGCGCACTGTATTCGAACGGCGAGCTCGCCGTCGCCTGTCCCATGCAAGCCTTTGCCCAGTTCACTTCGTGACCCCACGGAATGCGCTCGTAACTCTTGGGCACGAGCGCGGCGTCTGCCATGAGCGACACGGGATACAGCCGCGGATTCTGTCCGTACGTATCGTTCATGAGAATTCCGCGCTCGCCGACGAATATTACTCCGTTCGATTTGAGTGGCACGTCATCCGGCAGCGCGTCCGGCCGCGGCGGATACAGACCTCCGTCGTACCAGCTCAATTTGACCGGCGGCTGCGCGCCACGCGCGGCGAACTGGTAGTGCACGTTCGTCGCCAGCGGATACGAGACCTGACGCATCTTGGGACGACTGCTGGCGGTCAGGCGTGCAGGCTCGGCTTGCTCCATCACGCCCCACGGCGTGGACGTCGCCTCGATGCTTGTCGGATACGTCAGGCCGAGCGCCCAGTAGGGTTGATCTATCAGATGCGCACCCATGTCGCCGAGTGCGCCCACGCCGTAGTCGAGCCAACCGCGCCAGTTGAAGGGATGGTAGATCGGATGATATGGAATGTCTTCGGGGATGCCGCCGAGGTAGAGATTCCAGCGAAGACCGTCCGGTACCGGGTATGAGCCCATCGAGTACGCGATTGCATCGTCGAGGCGGCGTTGGCCCCACTCGGTGCCGAAACCGTCGTCGGGATATTCCACTGGCGGCTTGGATTTGGATGGTCGCGGGATCGCCTGCGGCCAGTAACCCTTCGGTCTGTTGGTCCAGACGTGAACTTCGCGCACGTCACCGATTATTCCAGCCTGAATCCACTCGTTGATGAGTCGTGCGCCGTCGCCGGAGTGGCCCTGGTTGCCCATCTGCGTAACGAGTTTTGGATTCGCGAGTGCCATCTCGCGTAACACGCGCGACTCGTGCACGGATGACGTCAGCGGCTTCTGAACGTACACGTGCTTGCCCGCTTGCATAGCTGCCTTCGCGATCACTGCGTGCTGGTGATCGGGAGTCGCTACTACGACTCCATCTATATCATGTTGCTTCGCCAGCATTTCGCGAAAGTCGGTGTATCGCACAGCCTTTTTCAGCTGAGCTTCAAGCCGCAGTCGTGCGGGGGTGCCCTTGCCGTCGGGATCGGTGACTTTCTTGAGGATCATCCGGTCCACGTCCACATCGCAGATCGCGACGATGTTGCAGACCTCGGCGAGCGCTTCCGCGTTCACAGATCCCTGGCCTCCGAAGCCGATTATCGCGACGTTAAGCATGCCGCTCGGAGTTCGCCGTCGCGCTTCGGCGGCCATGTAGTGCGGCGCAACCACCGCGCCGAGTGCCAGCTTGCCGGTTCCAGCGAGGAAATCTCGTCTGGTGACGTCGTGATCGGTCATTGGATGATCGGAATGCGGGTTCGTGAGTCCTCGTGACCGCCCGAAAATGGCGAACAAAACGGCATTTCGGAATAGGGGTCAGGTCTTGCCCCGTGCGCCGCTCCCGGTCATGGCGGCTTATCGCTACGCCGCGCATTGATTTGACCGCGCACGGGGCAAGACCTGACCCCCAGAAGTAGATTCGCGAATGCACTCAAACAAATGCCAATTCGCGATGCGGGCAGGTACACTCACGTGCTCGGCGCTCATGGCCGTCCTGGTTTCGCTTCCCCTGCACGCTCAGGCGCCGAGTGCGTCGGCGGGGCCGCGTTTCGAGATTTCGTTCGCCAGCTCGGCTCATTCGGGACCGATTACGGGTCGAGTCTACGTCGCGATCAGCCGGCTTGCGGATACGGCCGGCACGCCGATCATGCGAACCGGAGAGACCGGCGATCCATTGTTCGGGGTAAACGTCGAGAATCTCGCGCCGGGCCAGACTGCGATCATCGATGCATCCGCGTTCGGTCATCCGGTTCGGAGTCTGCGTGACATTCCAGCCGGCAGATATCGCGTCGAGCCGTTCGTGAACGTCTACACGAAATTCGCGCGCGCCGATGGGCATACCGTGTGGATGCACATGGATCAGTGGGAAGGCCAGAACTGGAAGCGGTCGCCTGGCAACATCTATGGCGATCCAGTCGTGATCACGTACGATCCGCGATCGACGAAGCCGATCAAGCTCGTCGCGGATAAAGTCATCCCGCCAGTTACGGTGCCTGCCGACAACGAGTACGTGAAGCACATCAAGATACAGAGCGCGATACTCAGCAAGTGGTGGGGACATCCGATTTATTTTGGCGCGACCGTGCTGCTGCCGAAGGATTACGACAAGCATCCAGACGCGAAGTATCCGATTGTGTACGATGAAGGACACTTCTCGCTCGGCGCGCCGGGCGGATTCGGGGGCACTTCAGGAGCTGGCGCAAAGTTCACCAGCTACTGGCTCGCTGACGGAACGCCGCGAGTGATTCTCGTCACGCTGCAACATCCGTCGCCTTACTATGACGATTCGTACGGCGTGAATTCCGCCAACAACGGTCCGTACGGCGACGCGATCATGAAGGAGCTCATTCCGGCAGTCGAGACGAAGTTCCGTGTCGAGCGTGAGCCGTGGGCGCGACTGCTTACCGGCGGCTCGACTGGCGGATGGATTGCGCTCGCACATCAGGTGATGTATCC
This sequence comes from uncultured Gemmatimonadales bacterium, assembly GCA_963707505.1. Lineage (GTDB taxonomy): Bacteria > Gemmatimonadota > Gemmatimonadetes > Gemmatimonadales > Gemmatimonadaceae > Fen-1247. The sequence goes on along the minus strand of CAVPQB010000006.1, from coordinate 436,372 downwards.
GGATTTCTACGGAGGTACGTGGTCGCTCTGCCCCGACGGTGTGGACTTTCGCTATTTCCAGATCGTCGACATCTACGCTGACACCAATGCGTACTGGCTGAATGCAGGAAGCTGGAGCAGGCTCGAGCGTCCCGATTCACGCAAGCCTGACGGCAACATCACGGCGATGATGAAGGACGAGAACTGGTTCGAGCTTTCTGTGGGAGATCACGCGCGCTCGGGTGGTCAGTGGGACATCTGGCAGGCGACGTACGGACCAGTTGGCGCCGATGGTTATCCGGTGCCGATCTGGGACAAGAAGACAGGCGTCATCGACAGGAAGGTTGCCGACTACTGGAAGCAGCATTACGATCTGCGCAACATTCTGGAAACGAATTGGAGCACGCTCGGTCCGAAGGTCGCGAACAAGATCAACGTGTACGTCGGCGATGCAGACACGTACTTCCTGAACATGGGCGTGCACAAGCTGGACGAGTTCCTGAAGCAGGCCAGGAATCCGACGCCGACTGGTGAGGTGGTGTTCCAGCCGATGGCGCCGCACTGCTGGGGACCTCCGTTGCCGGATCTCATCACGAAGATGACTGCGCACATGGAGAAGTACGCGCCAGCGGGTTCGGATCTCCGGAGCTGGCGTTATTGATCGCGGGCGTACCGCGCGCGAGCGGTAACGCCATCGGATAGTTGTTATTCTTCTACAGGGCGCCGATGTATCCGCGCCTGTCGCTTTACGTGTGAAAGCATTACCACAGTTCAACAGATGGAAGGAGATCACATGCAGCCCAGATTCAACGTTACGGCAGATCCTGGTGCTTACCGCGCCATGTCCGAGCTGGAGAAGTACGTTCATCAGACCAGCCTGGAAGTGCCGTTGATTCATATCGTCAAGCTTTACGCATCGATAATCAATCACTGTGCATATTGCATCGACATGCACTGGAAGGATCTTCGTGCACTGGGTGAGACCGAGCAGCGTCTGTACGGACTTCCTGCGTGGCGGGAAGCGCCGTACTACACGGATCGCGAGCGCGCTGCCTTCATATGGACCGAGGCAGTTACGGTAGTGACCGACGGTTTCATTTCCGACGAAGCCTACGATGCAGTGAAGGCGCACTTCTCCGAAAAGGAGATCGTGGAGTTGACCATGGTGCTCGTAGCGATCAATGGATGGAACCGGCTCAGCGTCGCCGCGCGCGCAACTGCCGGCACGTACCAGCCGAAGAAGCAGTAGCCGCACGAATGGTGACAGCGTGATGAAGCGACTCGTAATCTGTATCTGCTTCATCGCGCTGTCGCCACTGATGGATCTCGCAGCTGCGCAGACTCCAGTCGCGCCTGTCGTCATCGATACGATAACCGCGCGCGACACTGCCCCGAATCATCCAGTGCTTCACGAGTGTGATGCCGCCAGGCCGGAATGGATATTCTGCGACGACTTCGAGACCGACAGGCTCGGCCGCTACTTCGAGTACACGCATCCGGATTCCAGCTTCGAGCGCACGGACAGTGTGGGCGTGCTGGGTTCGTTCGGTATGCGCGTACGCTTCAGGAAGGGGCAGGTCGATGCTGGATCGCTCAAGCTCGCACTCGGCAAGACTCCGGTGCCGTACATGCATCCGGTGGATAGCGGTGCAACAGTGTATCGCGAGCTGTACTGGCGCGTGTATCTGCGCAACGATTCCACGTGGACCGGTGGCGGTGGCGACAAGTTGTCGCGCGCGCAGGTGCTCACCTCGCAAACGTGGGCGCAGGCCGCGGGCGCGCCGGTGTGGTCCGGCAGTGGTGCAACGTCCGATTATCTCGTCATAGATCCGTATTCGGGGACCGATGCTTCCGGGGCTGTGCGCGCAACAACGTACAACGATTTCTCGCGTCTCCGCTGGCTCGGCGCGATACGCAGTGCGACACCGATCTTCGCGCCGTCGCGTGTGGGCAAGTGGTATTGCATAGAGGCGCACGCACGACTCAACGATCCAGGGAAGAACAACGGCGTGTTCGAGCTGTGGGTCGACGACTTTATCGAGGCACGTGAGGGGAACATCGACTGGCTCGGGAGTGTTACCGACTACGGATTCAACGCAGTCTTCTTCGAGAATTACTGGAACGCGGGATCCCCAGTGGAGCAGAGCCGCTACATGGACAACATCGTCGTGAGCACAAAGCGCATTGGATGCGGGAGATTGATCGCGCCGAATTGACGGTATGGCTGGTTATCCACATGGCCACGGCAGCGGACATGCGCTGGTCCTTACCGTTCGCATCCTGACGGTGCAGTTTTTCGCTCCACGCGAGACCGTGGCGTCGTGGTGCACATTCGTGTAGTGCGTCGAATTGGTGTTACCTGTAGTGGGTTGCTGGCGGAGCCGATGGCAGCTGACGATGTGGCGGAGGGGTATGCTCTGTTCCCCGTTTCGTGAGACGGCTTCAGGAACCCAAGTTCGCAACAACTGTGGCTGGAGCAGTCAAACAACTGGGCCTCCGATGAACCCGGGGCGATTCAAACCGCATTTGTTTGACCCAAGTGTGTGTCGTGGTTGCTGTGCACATTTAGATATGGGGAAACGAGGTCAGAGCTTATTTTCTAGTCCAGAACTTGGGACCGGCTGAAGAAATACACTCCGACCCCTGATTCCCTGCGGGATTTACTCACCGAACTGGGTAGCCACGCTGACGCCGCCACTCTTGCCATAGCCTGTTGTTCGTTTGTCGATTCTCTGTGGTCCACCACGCCTCGGATAGGCTTTCCCGTAGACTAGCGATGTACTTTTGCTTGGTTGCATAAAGCTCGTCTGGCGTCTTTCGCAAGAAGGCGATTTCCTCTTCGGTGCACAATCGCTCCATTCTGGATAATAGGTCCCTTCTGAACGCAGCGAGAAATCCGGCCCGTGCCAGCTTCGCATGCGTGAACTCGTGGACAATATCGCACGCCGTGAGCCCAGGAGAGTATTCCAATATTACATCCATTGACAGGACACAGACATTCGTTTCTTCCCAGTACATAGCCGATCGTACCGGAAGCACAATGATACACGTGCACAAGTCCAGCATCCGCGCATAACGAGTGGGATCAAATCTCCGAATGTCGTTGATCGCATCATCAACCTTTGCCAGCGTCGATTCCAGAGCAGCCTTGTCTCGCATTCGGTCTCGTTCCGGAATATGAACCGAGAATCCACGTATCGAATGCGGACGCGCTGCAGGTGGTCTTGTCCCCGATTCCTGGTCCGGACGGCGTAACATTTTGGACGTAATTTAGAGCTGGCCAGATGCCTCAGGAATGAGGCGGAGGACAGCACGATGCGGACGAGCAAATTCACGCCGGAGCAAGTAGCAATGGCGCTCCGGCAGGCTGAGAGCGGGACTCCGGTCGTTGAGATCTGTCGGAAGCTCCAGGTCACCGAGCAGACCTTTTATCGGTGGAAGAAGAAGTTCGGCGGCATGGGCACGCCCGAGATCCGTGAGCTTAGGCAGTTGCGCGAAGAGAACCGGAAGCTGAAGCAGCTGGTCGCCGACTTGAGCCTCGACAAGACAATCCTGCAGGAGTCGCTCCGAAAAAACTGGTGAGCCCAGCGCGTCGGAGAGATTGGGTGCGCTGGGTGCAGAGCGCGTATCGAGTGTCGGAGCGTCGAGCATGCAGAGCAGGATCATTGCATCGCGCGATCATTCGTTACGTGAGCATAAGGCCGAAGCGCGAGCCATTGCGACGACGACTTCGAGAGCTGGCGCATGTACGCGTGAGCTATGGCTATAGGCGACTGCACGTGCTGCTGAGGCGCGAGGGCTGGGCTATCAATCACAAGCTCGTGCATCGGCTATACATCGAGGAAGGCCTGACGCAGAAGAGGAAGGGACCGAGGCGTCGGAAAAGCGCCGTAACGCGCGCACTACGTCCGCAGGCAAGTGCACCGAACGAACGCTGGGCGATGGATTTCATTCACGACACACTTGCAAGTGGAAACACAATCCGCGTGCTGAGCGTGGTCGACGTCTTCACGCGTGAATGCGTTGCGCTCGTGCCGCAGCTGAGATTTCGCGGTGAAGACGTCGCACGCTGTTTGAGCATTGCCGGAACTGAGCGTGGATTACCGTTGGTAATTCAGGCAGACAATGGAACCGAATTCACATCGAAGGCGCTCGATCACTGGGCATACTGGAACCATGTACGACTCGACTTCAGTAGACCGGCGAAGCCGACCGACAACGCGCACATCGAGAGCTTTCACAACTCGGTGAGACGTGAGTGTTTAGCCGGTCGCCCTGCGATGCAGGGCAGCCGGCCAACGCAACACTACTTTATCAACCTAGAAGATGCTGAACGCACCCTTGACACCTACCAGGATGAGTACAATAACTTCAGACCACACAGCAGCTTAGCGAACCAGTCTCCGGCTCAATTCCGAGCACGCGGAGACTTCACTCCAGCTCTGACTCAACTCCAAAATGTGTGACGGAGTGGACCGAGATTGGCGGCAAGACCAAAACTACGAGACTGTCAGCTTAGAACTGGCCCTAAACTGGGGCGACCGTCATTGAGGTATCCATCAAACCGGTGGAACTCGAATTAGTCCCATTTGATGGGGTCTTTGCGGAACATTCTCACTCCAAAAATGCCGTAGACAATACTGCCAACAAATGCCGGTATCCAATCCCCAGTCTCCCATAGATGTACGTTGTGAGTTACGGCTGCTGTTATGGCAAATGACATTGGAGTCGCAGCAATGATTCCAATTACGTAAGCGAGCAAGGTGTATCGATCGGCGAGTCGGTGAAAAGTCCCAGCTATTACGCCGGCAACTGTAAAGCCAGCCAAATATAGAACGATTACTAATCCGAATGATGTATCATTCTTCTGAAATGGACGCGGCCCCTCTCCGGCGTATATAAGCGCGGCTATTACGGAAAATCCTAGTGCGAAGAAAAGACCGATACGTGCGCCCTTAGCAACATCCTTCATTGTAGGGCGCAACGAACTCAACGGTACAGATCCACCGCCTGATTTGGTATTGACAGGGAGTTTTTTTCTGTTGGTGTGCGACACGTCTTTCTTATATGATCTCTTAATGACAGGTATGATATGCGCTTACGATAGACCGAATTGACGAAACGACTGGAACGTAGTCCCACAGGCTATAATTGCCAGAGGTGAACTGTCCTATTACTGTCCCACCAACAGAACTATAAGCACTGGCTGCATGGGCTACTGCAGCGGTACTATATCCATTGACTGCGTCGGCAAACGCCGGTGCTAGCCGGTTGAACGACGCCTTCGATACTCCTTCACCAAATGATCGCGCGAAATCAACCGAAAACGATCGCACTGTATATTCAGCTCCGACACGAAGAGCTAGAGCTCCAAATTGCGTGGCTGCTCGTATCTCCGATGCGCCTGCCAGATCAACCGCTACATTAAGCGCGGCTTCGCCGACTGCAGTAGCACAAGCAACATCGTGCGCAGTGAGGACGGGCTTCGACTTAGGCTTCGACCCCGAGCCACCACCGCCACCCATATCTGCTGGTGGAGGCAGCGGCACTGCCCCCCAATCGCTTCCTCCGCTTCCTCCCCCTCCTCCGCTAATGCATACGGTGTTTGAATACCCGTCAGAGTGCGTGCAAAATAAAGGCCCGTCGCATACGTCTACAGGTGGTACGTCGATTGTGATACACTCTGATAACCCGCTCGGATCGCTCCCGTTAACTGGATCATTATTGGCAAACACATACGGATTGATCCCTGCCGAGAGCCCCAACGGATCCTCGCTGATGAACCGTCCGAGCACCGGATCGTACCAGCGCGCTCTCACCTCTGAGAGCCAGAGATGCGAATCGATCGGCAGTCCCTTCCACGCGAGACGGTTGGTCGTGTCGCCCGTCACCGTTGCATCGCCCCAGTCGTCGTAGGAGATCGTCTGTGCCACGTGCGTCGAGTCGTACACCGTGCCCGTGACGTTCCCGAAGTCGTCCAGCACGAAGTACTGCACTCCGGTCACCGCTGTAGCTCCGGTCAGGAGCGCATACGGGTGATCCGTGCCTGCGTCATAGACGTACTCACCCTCTCTATTGCCCAGCGAGTCCAGATCGGCCAGGACATTGCCTCCATCGTACAGCGTCACTCTTGCGATGTGATTATCGCTCCCCTTCCGAATCACCACCGGCTGGCCCAGAGCGTCGTAAGCCAGGTTCTCCATCCCTATCCAGTTGGAGCCCGAGAGGAGCCTGTTGTCAGAGCTCCAGGTATAGGTCCAAGTCGCGTTGTCCGCCGGCAGGGCCCGCGTTATGACGTTGCCATCGGCATCGTACGTGTAGTCCTGATGCATCCCCGAAAAGGTGACCGCATTCATCTGATCTCCAACGCCTAGCGTATCTCCCGGATCGGCCCTGTTCCCGGCGTCATCATAGCTGTAGATCTGTGGAGCAGCCACGCTATCGATCGGGCAGTTCACCATGCCATAGTTGGTGCATCGAGCGTGATCCATCCTCGCTCATTGCACCCAGATAGCCCCGGATGTGACAGAATCCGAGCTGACTTGAGATACATCGTATTTCTGTCGCCAGACACGCTGGAAACAGTGTCAGCAATCGTCGCTGGATACGGCGGCAGTATCGATTCCGTACCGGATGCGCGCCGGCTCCTGACCGCGATCGCGTCGACAGATGGCGACTGTCTGGTGATCGATCCGTCTCTCATCACGGCGACGATAGCCGAGACGATCGTCGTCACCCTGGCCAAATTCCCGCGCCCGGTCGTCGCCTCGTGCGCCATCACCCCGGCGGCGATGGACAGCGCGGTGATTCTGGCCGAGCGCACTCAGGCGCGATTCATCTTCCGCAGTGTGCCGGCCGAGCACTCGCTGCTGGAGCGGGCGTTGCTGCTGACGCCGGACGTGAAGCTGAGCGCGGCGTTGCTATCCGGGATCGACGCACAGATGGCTCGTCTCACGTCAGTTATCCGGGACAGGCTGAGGGATGTATTACTGACCGGGGATGGCGCTCATTCACTCGACGCACTGGCCGCGATGACCGCACACACACGCCGCAGTCTCGAGCGGCATCTCGCCGATGCGGGCTTCGTGTCGGGGGCGCGACTGCTGGACGCGGTGCGGATCGTGGCTGGTTATAGAGCGGTTACGACGTCGCGGGTACCGCTCGAAAGTATCGCGCGCATGCACGGTTGTACGATGCGGGCTATGGATGCGCAGTTCGTGGCGATGACTGGTGTTACGTGTAGTGGGCTACGGGCGGCGCCGATGGGGGTTGAGGAGGCGGCGGGGCGGATTGTGCGGCGGTTGACGGAGCGGGAGGGGTAGTCGGGAACGTAGACAATTCGCCCCGAGCTCACGGTTCCATCGCAGTGATGTTCCAGCTCATGACGCAACAAGCAGCTTTCAGCTCGAACTCTCTCGTAAATCTCCACCTCATTGACTCCTCGGTGCTCCAAGTCTGGAGCGATAGGAGTCAAATTTCAACTGAGGCAGGACGCTACAGTGATGGCCTCCGATTGGCAATCTTCTCGGCCTGGTCGATGCACCAGTTGATGACGACATAGTCGAGAATGCCAAATGGGAGAAGGGTTATCATTGTAGAATACTTCTTCGTCCAGGGGACAAACATTACAAAGGGAACTTGAAGAAGGACAGTTAGCAAAATGGCTATCCAGAACCATAGATTCTTTCTCGAATCCCAGCGGATTCGCGCTACAAAGACAACTAATCCAGCACAAATCCATGCACCTATACCTTGGTTGAATTTGCCTAGATAGGTGAAAAAGAAGGATCACTGGCGACGTAATCAGCATTGCCCAATAAGCCGCTCGACGTCCGAACGGATTGGGTCGCGGCATAGACTTATCGTCCTTCACTTCTGTCATTACTGACCTGCTCGACATGTTTGGTAGGATTGAACCGCATCGTGTATGTCTGACGCTAGTCAGTCATCCTTCGAAATCGCCCTTATAAACTGCGGTCCAGCCAGCCCCACTACATATAAGTCGAATGGTCATCCAGTGCCCAAAGGAGCGCGGAGGCAATGCAATTACGAGAAATGTGTTTTTCTCTGGTTCACGCGGACGCCGAAGAAGTGCCAATGAGATATGTGTTGTGTCACGGTGTAAGTCCGCATCAATATCGCCCCATTGAATGCTCCTCCCTCGTAGCGAAATTCTTGCACGTTCCGTACTCGTAATACGATGGTAAACGGGCTCCTTATGAGGCACAATCCCAGGCGTGGTAACAATTCGAACTGTCGAATCAATCGCTAGAGTTTGACAACCGTTGTGGCACATGGAGTCCCACGGTACCGTGTGAAGAATCTCATTAATTGTGACCGCGTTCAACGGATCTTGCGAGCAGACGCGCTGTGCAGATACGCCCGTACCTGCAATCGCAACAAGAGCAATCATCCCCAGCATTCTCCAGCGAACATACATAAGCACGTGAGTCATACTATTAATCCACTGTTCGTCATGGTTGTCCTGCGCAGTTGAGGTACACTCGGCAGCCTACATCATTTTGAAACAGGCGATCGTGGTGGCCAGGCTTGATTCCGTTTATGTCGAGGCCCCAGAGGTGGATCGCCTCGTGTGCGGCGATTACTGCGATTGGCACGTTGTTCGCGGATGCCCAAACAGAGCTGATAAGTGAGAGCCCCCGTAATCCTGTCAATCCCAAGACTCCACCATACTGATCTACAAAATCTTGCTCGCTTCTTCCATCAACCCCTGGCCCACCAAACGTTACACCTCCCCGGAGTACAATGCCACTACCAAAAGCGTGTTGGTCCGCGTCAGCGATTGCGAATAGTGACTGAGAAGATTCTAGAACCTTCAGATAGGTGTCTACATCGGGGTGCTCAACTCGATATGTAGCGAGCGCATCGCGAATCGATCGATCGACGATAATTAGCCCGTGCGCGATGGGCGCACCGGCATAGTTGACGTCGCCACCTGTTGGGCCACTGGACAGCGAAAATAGGATTGCGCCGTATCCTGCTCCTCCAGGCATCTGCAACGGATCGCCGCAGTCAGTCGCGTTGATCGTCACGCCTGCACAAGAGTATAGTCCTGCGGGATCACTCTTGTTAATCGGATCATCACCCGCAAACACGTACGGATTGATCCCACCCGCGAGCCCTGCCGGATCCTCGCTTATGAACCGCCCCAGCGCCGGATCATACCACCGGGCACGCATATAGATGAGCCCAGTCCCGGTCTCCGGCTGCAAGCCCTTCCAACCCTGGGCATCCATGCCGTCCCACGTCGTGCTCGTGTTCTTTCCCCACGCGTCCCACGTGTGCGGCACTCCGATCGAGTCCAGGTTCACCGTGCCGGCAAGGTTGCCCATGGGATCTATTACTTCTGCTCGCCACTCGTCCGACGGCAGTGTGTGGATGTACTCCATCGCCGGCCGATCCGTGCCGTCGTCATAAGCCACGTCAGTGTATGCGCTCTGAGATTGGACCACTTCCGAGACCTGGTCGCCCTGGTATACGAGCCAGCCAGTGTTTGGGCTGCCATCGACGTGCACGAGCCTTCCACCCGCATCGTACACGTAATGCTCGGTCACGGTCGTTCGCTGGCCACTGATCGGGTCGATCGCGCTCACTACGATCGCACTGTCCAACTGGCCCAGCGCATTCCATACATACCGGTGATCGGCTCCGGTTACAGGATTGTACCGGCGGATCATATTGCCGTCGTCGTCGTAGGTGATGGTGTCACCGTTGAAACTGGCCAGCCGGTCTCCGGCAGTGATGATGGCGCTGTGATCAGTCCTGTTTCCCACGGAATCGTAGCTGAACACGGCGCCGCTATCGGGCGCTACCGTGCCGCAGGTATAGCGCCAGCCGAACGATGAGCTCAATGAGTCGCTGGCTGTGCTGTCCGATGGCCAAGGCATGCACGTGCCACGTCGCACCGTAACATTCGTCAGGCGCCCTAGTGAATCATAGCTGAACTGGCGCTGGCGTTGTCTGGCTCCGTCGCCGTCATTGAAATAGTTGATTGCCACCTGCTCGCTAGTGAGTCTTCCTGCCGAGTCATAGCCGTAGGCACGGTGCAGGACTGAATCCACCTGCGCGACACTGAATGACGTCTCGACCGGCAGAGCCGTGAAGGGCGCATAGCTATCCGCGCGCACACTGCCATCCGTTGTCCGTGTCGGCGGCACATAGGTCGTGCTCATTCGCACGCCCAGTTGATGGTCATATCCGAAGGTCACCGTATGACCGCCAAGCGAAACGCTTCCAAGAGCACCGAGAAGCGGATCGCGTCCAGTTATGCGCTGCGACGGCGTTCCGCCAAACGTAAGAGCTGTGACAGTGGACGTATCGGGCACGTTGAAGGAGGGATTCAATGTCTGCCCGTTCGAGTACCGAACTCCGTTTTCCCAGGTCGTGGTCTGGCTTGTAGCATTCATCACGTCCACGTCCGTCGTATCTCCAGCATTGGCATTGGCCGATCCAGAGGTCAGGCCGTCCGCGGAATACGAGAATCGGTCCACGTTGCCAGCTGTAATATCGGTGCGCGTGAGCATGCGTCCGAGCAAGTCGTAGGTAATGTCTACCCGCTGGCCTCGGCGATTGGTGCTGCTCGTCGTGCGACCTGCTATGTCGTACCTGTAGCTGTTGTACTTGCCCAAGCCCGTTGCGTCATACCGCCGCGTCACCCGACCCACCGTATCGTACTCCGTGCGGAAGCTCTGCCCCATCGGATCCGTCACGACGCTAAATCGGCCCAAGGGATCGTACGTGAACGTGGTCGGCGTTGTATACGCGCCGTCATTTACTGATACAGGACGATTCACTATGTCGTACAGCGTCGTGGTCGTGGCAAGCCCGGGCGCGGACGAAGTCGAGTCTCGGCCATAGCGATCGAACGTTGCCGAGATGACCTGCCCACTCGGCGCAGTAGTACGGGCAAGATTGCCGAACGTGGCATCGTACTGCAATACGGTCGTATGCCCTAACGGGTCCGTGATCGTGGCGACCTGCACCGTGGTCGGATCGTAGGTGTAGTGTGTCGTGCGAGATGAATCGCCTGCTTGGCGCACCCAGGCCACCGTGCCGTCAGAATTGAAACCGCGGGCCTCCGGAACTACACTTTTCCCCCAAATGCTGTCGACCTGGCTCTTCAAGCCATAGTGATAGTGGGTCGCGCTGTCGCCGGCGGGCTGACTTATGGTGAGGTTCGGCCCTTCGTAAGTATAGAGTGATTTGCGCCCCTGTGATTCATCTACCTCGGTGGCAACCATTCCGGATCGCTTGATGGTCGTAACATTCCCCATCGCGTCGGTAGTGATGAGAGGCTGTCCCCAGCGGTCCACGGTGAATTGCGTCACCGCACCAGCCGGGTCCTGCACCTTGGCCACCACGGCCGAGGCTTCGACGGCCGTCGCCGGTGTCGAGCTACTCGTATGTACCCTTGGTACGCCAACTGACTGCCATGGCGTGAACACGACCGTGGGCTGTTGCAGAGTCGTCGATCCGCCGCCTGCATCAGTCGGAACGGCGGCACCAGTGACCTGAACGACCTTCCCGGTGACGGAATCGTACGTATAGGTGGTAACAGCGCCATTCATGTCCCGCACGGTCGTCAGGCGGCGCTGGCTGTCATAAGTGAATACGGTGCTGTCGCTGTCGGCTGTGTACGCAGCATAGAGCAGCGAATCGGTGCCGATCCGGAATGTGAGCATGCGTCCACGCCACGCCTGCTGCGACGGTTCCCGAATCCACGAGATACCATTGGCATCGTATCCGACACTGGTGGCATATGATCCCCACGATTTCGTCAGCCCTGGATCATCCAGCTCGGTTACGCGGCTCTGCGTGTCATGACCAATGTAAGCGCTACGGCCGACGTGATCGTACGTCATCCAGTCATCTCCAGTCACACCGAAGTAGAGCTGCGTGCCATCTGGATAGGTGCGGATCCAGGTACGAGGGGCACCGGCACTACTATCTATCACCGCGAGCGTCGAGAAGTCGCCAGTCGGCGCCTGGTAGCAATAAGTACCACACTTGGCAAATACCTCAGCCGAACCTGTGCCGTCGGTGATGATGGCAACACTGTCGCGCTCATAGATATGCTGCGGGCCTACGAGCGTCCATCCTCTGGCGACCGGAGAATGACTCTCGTTCACAACGAGAAGATGCGTATGTGATGTAACCGTCTCGGACCCACCACCGCCGTACACGGCCGTCACCATCACGTCGACCGGATACAAGTCGGTATCGTAGCTCGACATGTCCACTTGACCAGTCAGACGGATCGGAACCGAGCTGCCGGCGAAGAAGAGCGTATCGTCGCCGTTTGTGAACGGAAGATTCACACCATTCTTCCGGACCTGGAGCAGATACTGTTGAACTGGTCCAGCTTGCGTATTAGGAGAAACGTCGGCGTAGATGAAGGGTCTCGGTGATACGCGATCGCTATTGTAAACCAGGCTAGTTGTACGCGGGGTGTTCAGCGTGTAGAATGGGGCCGTACTGAGAGTGTACTGGGCCGCGAAACAAGAGGCCGCACACGCATTCATGTCCTGATTGTCGCTGTTCATGAAATCCGTATTGACAGTCAGTGAGCCCGGAGTACGCACAATGATCGCGAAGGTCGCCGAGTCTGCGTAGATACCGCTCCCATTCGGATAGACATGCAGCATGACACCACCTGACGTGAAATTCGCTCCGGCAGTAAACCGCACAGCCACAGTCGTCTGTTGTGACGGTAGCAAGGGCACAGGAGTGGATGGCGGCTGCACGCACGTTATCGCAGCGGTGTTATCGCACGATGCGGTGAACACGTAAGCCATCGAGTCGAGTCCGATATTCTTGACCGTGAAGTGTGCAGTATCCACAACGCCAGCAGCAAGGGTGTCTGGCGAGCCCACCGCCGTAACTTGCGGCGTGTAGCTCTTGATCCGGATCACAATCGAATCAGTCGCACTAACGCTGAGGCTGCTCGCTGTTGCGACCATCGTACCCGTCGCGTTCGGCGCACCGGATGGCGTGTACTGTTCGCCGATGCTAGCACTGTCCCTCGCTGCTACGGCAGCCCAGCCCGAGCTAGTTGTACACGACGCCACCCCATGACACGCAAGAGTCCATGAGTAGGATTCGCCCACTGCGTTCGGATTGTGGATCATGAACGAGCGCGTTACAGGCACGTCGCTATAATCTGCGACCGATGGCGTGGCCGTGGTAACCGTCGGCGGAAGCTGGTTGATCGCAATCGTCGCCGGACCGGAGGTACTATCAGTGCCTTCGGTAGCAACTAGAGTCATCGTGGACGAAGTGCCCTCGTCACCACTGTTGAAACTGACCTGTACCGTTGCATTCTCGCCAGCGGTGACTGTATATGGAGCTGGTTGGACGACGGCACAACTTGTCGGTACCGCAGCCTCGCCAACTGCATCGACGCATGAAGCGTGGTAGTCGTAGGTGGCGCTCGTGCTCCCGTTATTCGTCACCATGAACGATTGGACGAGTCCTACTGCGTCAGGAGCAAATCCGCCTGATGGCGGCCCATTGGCCGTTATGGATGGAGCAACCCACGGGAAATATGTAAGGGTCCTGGTTCCGGTATTCGTCCAGGGCGTGGCATGCAGATCGGTGAAGGACGCAGTCAATGAAACGTGGCTGGTGACCGGGGTACCCGTAGCGCTCCAGCGTACCGGCACTGACACAGTTTCATTCGGTAGAAGATCTACGCCTTGCTGGGCCTGCGTCGAATTGGCGAGAAGGCAGTTCTGCTGCGGGATCGCTCCGTCACAGGTTGCCGATAGGGAATAGTTCGCTTCCTGATTTCCCTGATTCCGGACAACGAACGTATCGACGACCTGTTGCCCGGTTACAAGTGATCCGGACCCACCACTGGATGGCACCACACCTGGCGCGTATGTGTTGAGCACGACCGTAAGTACCGCACTCGAGCTTCCGGCCGCGTCGCTAGCAGAAAAAGTGATGGTACCATTCGAGGGAGATGTGACTGCCGTATATGTGACGTTTTGTGATACAGTCGAACTCGCAGGTACATAAACGGCCCCGCTCTGACCGCTGCACGAGGCAGCATTTGCACATGTCGCGCTCCACATGTAGTTCTCTGGAAACGCATTCGGATTGTGAATCGCAAATGCACGCGTCACCGTAGCGTTCACATCATCGTACGCGGGACCGGCCGGAGCGGGAGTTGTTGCCGCCTGTTCGGAAGCGACGCTAATGTTGTAGCTGCCCTGATCAGCGTAATTATGAGCCTGCCAACCACTAGGAGTTGCGCTCACCGTAACAGTACCTGCACCGCCAGCAGGGCTCCCGCTCGTCGTGTAAGTGACGCTCACGTTCTGCGGCGAGCCATGGTACACTTGGACGCTCGACTGCACCGAGCAACCGGTCACGGTCCCGGAGTATCCGCATGTGAGATTATAGGTTACCGGACTCGAGTTACCAGTATCGCTCACGACAAACGTTGCCACCGGACTCGTATTCGGATTGGCGGTGGCCGTACCCGTATCGGGTGTTACTGCCACTGCGGGCGACAGCGGAACTATGGTTACGGTGCCGCTGCTCACCTCGCCCGTAAGGAGAGAGGTCACCTGAAGTGCGATCGTACCGTTGCCGTTCTGGAACGGGCCCGTAGTGTAGCTCACCGTATCCGGTCGTGAGCTGCCGGGAGAGATACTGCTGTTGGGAGTCGCTACCGAGCAGTTGGAGACGTTGCCCGAGCACTGTGTCACCATGAACGAGTAGTACGAGGCGGTGTTTCCGCTGTTCGTGACGGTGAAGTTGGGATCGTTCGTCTGAAAGCTCTCGGCCGAGTAATTAGGATTGGCGCCTACCGCGACTGATGGCGTCGCACTCGGCAGTGTCACCGTAACTGAACCATCTATGTAGTTAGACCCGCCCCAATTCGCGGTGAGCATTATGGTACCTGAACCCGTGACTGCCGTATGAAACGTCACAGTTACAGGAACGCTGCCTCCATGAGGAACTGATGCGCTCGATGGCGACAGGGAGCAGTTGCTGACCGCTCCGGCACAGGAGCTGATGCTGAACGTCGCCGTGGTATTCGCTGTCCCCGTATTCTCGACATAGAACACGTAGGTCTGCGAGGTGCTGTTGCCAACAGCCGTGGTGCTCCCGTTCGCCGGACTCACGTCGAGTATCGCATTGCCACCTATCATCGGCATTGCACCTGGCTTCGTGCCTTGGGCGTGCAACAGTGCCGGAGTGAGTGTTGAGCACAACACGACGGCCGAGAGACAGATCCCGACTGCCGAGCGAAGCAAGATGAGAGCAATGCGAGAATCCGATCTCGGATAATTACTCATGACGATGCGGGGGCGTGAGAGGGGATGAGTCGACCGAGCAGCCAGAAGGCGGGGATACTTCTCACCGGTGTAGACGCGATCCGGTGACGCACGAGATGCGTCCTGGGTGATGGCAGCGACGATGGCAGCACGATTGGCAACATGACTGGCGGCATAGGCACGCCGAGTGCCATAACAACACAAACGCTAAGTCGCGTTAAGACAACGACTTAGCGCCAGCAACCCATCCGTTTGTCGCATTTTGTCGCGCGACAGTCGCACCTTGTCGCGCGACAAAATGCGACAAACACTCGTTCGCCTACGATTGGTTCGCCTGCTTTTCTAGATGTGAGTCACGTAGTCATGCGCGAAAGCAGAGCGCAATGCCGATTCCCCCAACACGGAAATCTTATCGACCCGGCGCTCGCAACATTCTCGACACATTCGCCACCGGCGGTTTCACCTGCTCCATCGTACACTGGCGTGGCGCCTTGTCCGGACGCCAGCGAACGAAGCTCGTCCCATGCCGGAAGCGATCGCCGGAGAAGTGATCATACGTAACCTCCACGACGAGTTTTGGCGCCAATGGCTGCCAATCCGCAGAACGATCTGTGCTCCATCGACTCGGGCCGCCGGGCTTCTGACCAGTGAATCCCGGTGGCTTGATGAGCTTCTCGACTTTCGGCAAGATCGATTTCCTTTCTTCAGCCGTGAACGATGATACGAACCCGATGTGGTTGAGCAGACCGTCGGAATCGTAAAGACCGAGCAACAGAGACCCGACCACGTGACCCTTGGTTGCGTATCGAAAACCTCCGACCACACAATCCGCAGTGTGAATCCGCTTTACCTTTTGCATTCCAGTACGATTGCCAGACTCGTACGGCAGATCCGTGCGCTTTGCGACCACGCCGTCCAACCCAGCGCGTCCCTCGAGCCAGCGTCGTGCGATGGCAAGCGATCGCGTCGATGGTGATAGACGCATGAAGCCGGACTCCACATCGAAATAACGATCCGCAAACGCTTCCAACGCTGACCGACGCTCTTTCCGTGCGTCGTCAACCAGCACGCGACCGCGCTCCCCGACGAGCAGATCGAACACGACGTACATCGCCGGTGTCTCCGTCGACAATTTTCTGATGCGACTTGCCGCTGGATGTATTCGTTGAAGCAACGCATCGAATGACAGCGCCTTGCCGTGCGGAATGACGAGCTCCCCATCGAGCACGAACTTCTTCGCGCGTATTTTGCGTAGCGCCGCTATGATCTCCGGGAAGTAGCGGGACAGCGACTTGCCAGCCTTCGATCGCAGCTCCACCTTTGCGCCATCTCGAAACGCAATGCACCGAAAGCCATCCCACTTGGGCTCGTACTGCCATTGTCGTCCCGTTGGAAGCTCTGGGACGGACTGCGCCTCCATCGGTGCGTAGCTGTACTTGAGAGGAAGAGTCATAGAAATTTTTCAAGTTTCACGCGCCCGCGAGCAGAGAGAAGCGGCGCCCATAAATCGCCGAGCTCGGCAACACGTTCAGGAACCGTATCCATCCGAAACGCGTCGCGATCCACGCCACGCTCTACCTCTTCCCAGCTGACCGGAGTGGACACGGTCGCGTGCGGAGTCGGGCGCACGGAATACACCGACGCCAGCGTCTTGCCCCACGCGTTCTGGTTGTAGTCCACGAATACCCGGCCGTACGGACGCTTGGCGATGATGTATTCCGCAGTCGCGATCTTCGGATGACTGGAAGCAATGGCACGCGCAAGTTCCTTCGCGAAACTCCACACCTGCTTCTGCAGGGGACCGCGCACGATGGGTACGTACACGTGCATTCCCGTAGCGCCGCTCGTCTTGACGAACGAAGGCATTCCGAGATGGTCCAACGCCTCTCGAACGATCAGCGCCACATCCTGCACGCGCGAGAACGACGCGCCTTTCGCGGGATCGAGATCGAAGTGCAGGTAATCCGGCCGATTTACATCGTCGCAGCGGGCGTACCATTGGTTGAGATCGATACAGCCGAGATTCACCACCCAAAGGAGCGATGCAACATCCTGAACCATTGGGAAATCGATGACATTTCCGGAATCATGCTCGATCGCGCACGTTTCAATCCAGTCAGGACGCGGACTCGGTGCGCGCTTCATGAAGAAGCACTTTCCGGATGCGCCATTGGGATAACGCTTCATCACCATTGCGCGGTCGCGCAGGTGCGGGAGCAGCGCCGGCGAAATGGCGATGTAGTAACGCAACAGATCGCCTTTCGTAATCCTGCGCGACGACCAGAACATCTTGCGAAGATGCGTGAGGCGCACCGTTCGCTTTCCGACGCGCACATCCACGTCGTCCGTGTCGGCCGGAATCTGTAGTTGCCGCGAGGAAGTGGGTGACGGCGTCATGCAACATACCCTTGCAAATTGCTCGCCTGAATTGACTTCAGGCGCCGCCATTTCACCTATCCGCTATCATCCTGCACGCGTTGGCAAAATGAATACCCAACCCCGGCCGACCGATCAAGGTTGCGCCACCGCCTCAGCAGCATGCTCCGTAATCCCCTGCTCCCGCATCACCCTCTCGATCCCATCGATGTCGACCGGCGCCTCCGGTGACAGATTCTCCACCTTCGTATCCGTCACCAGATACACATTCTCGATACGCACCGACAGACGCTCATCCTGAATCGTCAGATCAGGCTCCAACGCGAACACCATTCCCGGCGTCAGCACAGGAAACGACCCGACATCGTGCACCGCCATTCCAACGGTATGACCCAACGACCGCGGCGCCTTGCGATACTTATCGATGAACTGCGCCGCCGCGGTCTTGATCTTCGGATCGGTAAAGTGAAACTCGGCGAAGATCCTGTCCATTTTGGCGACAGCTTCCTTGCTGATGTCAGCCGCCGATACGTTCGGCTTCATCGATGACTCCACCGCCTGAAACAGCTTGATGTAGATGCCGTACAGCTCGCGCTCGCGTGGTGTGAACTTGCCGCTCACCGGCCAGCTGCGCGTAACGTCTGACGTGTAGTAGTTGATGTCCGGCGCATAGTCCATCAACAGCATGCTGCCCGCAGCCATCCGGCTCTGCGCGCGACGATAATGAATCCAGACGGCATTCGTATCGACGGCGATGATAGCGCCGTAGCCGAATCCCTGCGCATTGTGATTCCGGAATACGAAATCGGCGGCGGCTCCGAGTTGGTATTCGTACTTTCCAGGCTTGGTGGCACGCATCGCCTCCATGAGACCGAGTCCAGCGACCCGCGATGCCTCCCGGATCGCCGCAATTTCCGCGGGACTCTTGAGCGCGCGCAGCGAGTTCTCGATTGGATCGAGATCCTGAACGTCCTTTCCAGTCAGCGTCTTCAGCTTCGCAACTAACTGCTGCTCGCGGGACAGCCGTCCATCCAGTGGATCGGCTGCATTCGCCTTATCATACGCAACTACATGCGATGTATAACTCGCCCCGCGCACCTCGCCGCCGAATGGCGCGTAGAACTGCCGCCCCTCGGCGGCCAGACGTGTCAGCACCGACATGACGGAGTCGCGAACCATGACGTGTTCGACTCCGACAATCTTGCGCGACGCCTCGTCGGGAATGATCACCGGCCCGCCGTTGTGCACCTCCGCCGCGTTGAACGCCGGAAGAAACAGCGTCGAACTGCGCGCCTTGCCATCGATGATCAGAACCGAGCGCGGAACCTCCACGCCCGTCAGATAAAAGAACTGATTTCCCTGGCGGAAATTCAGTGAGCCCGGAATCTCCGCCGAGCCCTGGATCACGGCGATACCGTCGCCGATCCCTTCCATGATTTTCGCGCGACGCGCCGAGAACTCGGCTGGCGTGAATGCCCTGGTGAAGCCGAACTGCGCGTGCACATTTGATAGTGGCGCGGCAAGCATTACGAGTGTGCTGAGAGCCGACAATCGACGCATGTTGTGTCTCGATACGGGGTGCCAGACGATGCGCGATACGGTACGAGCCGATGATACGCGAGTCAAGGCACCCACGACCCTATCCGAGCAGCCCTCTCCCTGCTAACGTGTGACCAATACCGACACAGCGCCGGCACGGCCGCCGGCGGCCGCCGACGCACCCTGCTGCAACTCTGCCCCCGGGACCACTATTGTGACCGACCGCCCTCGCCTCGTTCGCTCCGCGCTCATCACTCTCTATGATCGACGAGCGCCGCATCCGTCTCCGCTGTCTCCGCACAGCAGGCCGCGCCGCGCTCCGACCGTCCCGTCTGGCCCGACGAGGGTCCCCGCACCTGGACGCCGCGCGCAACGGAATCGGCGATCACGCCGAATGACCTCCGCACGCGGCTCTACCAGATCGCCGACGACTCCATGCAGGGTCGCGAGATCGGCGCACTGGGTGACTACAAGGCGACTGCCTACATTGCGGACGTCTTCCATCGACTCGGCCTCGAGCCAGCGGGCGAGAAGGGGACGTACTTCCAGGATCTCCCGTACGGCGCCTTCGCACTCCAGGGCGCGGCACCGCAACTCACGGTGGGAAAGAAGACGCTCTCTGCCGGCGCGCGATGGATTCCACTAGCGCCGAGTGCCGCCAGCGGGACCGGCGCGAAAGCTGCGCTGCGTAACGTGCCAGTCGTCTTCGCCGGCCGCTTCGGCGACACCGTCGCGCTCGACCCGGCGCGCTTCCGCGGGAAGGTCGCCGTGTTCGTGGGCGGACCGCGAGTGCCGGAGAGCCAGGGTGGCACCGGGCGCGTCCCGAGTTGCGACTCTCTCCCGGATCGCTTCGGCGCCGATGCAGCCATTGCCGACGATGCGCGCAACCGCGCCCGCGGCGTGCGGACGTTCGGGCGACGGGATGAGCGCGCCTTGGCGGCAGGCGCCGCCGGCGTGCTGTTCATCGAGCCGATCGACGCATCGGCCGCCGCCGCCGTGATGCATCCACGCGTGGGAATGCCGGTGAGCGATTCGCTCATCGCCGCTCCAGCCGGCGCGGTGATCGACAGCGTGACCGCGCAGCAGCTATTCGGAAAGGCGACGAGTCAGCTCGCAGTAGGCGACGCAGGCGCGACAGTGACCGCCAACTGGCGCTACACCTTCAATGTTTCCGCGACTCCCGGGCGCAACGTCATCGCGATCCTGCCCGGCTCCGATCCGGCGCGCGCCGGCGAGTACGTGCTGATCAGCGCGCACAACGATCACGTCGGCGATGCGCCCCGACGGCTGTCGATCACGACTCGCTGCGCGCCGTCAACATGGTCACGCGGCCGCAGGGCGCGAACGATCCCGTCTGCCGTCCCACCGCCGACGCAGCAGCACGAGATCGATTCGCTCATCGCGCGCGCGCGCAGCATTCGTCCGCCGCGTCGCGACTCGATCATGAACGGCGCCGACGACGACGGCTCGGGCACCGTCATACTTGCTGGAAGATCGCCGAGAAGTTCGCGAGCGAGAACCCGGCGCGCTCGATCATCTTCGTCTCGCACGACGGCGAAGAAGCCGGGCTGCTCGGCTCCAAGTGGTTCACCGATCATCCGACGATTCCGCTCGACTCGATCGTCGCGGCGCATCAACATGGACATGGAAGCGAAGGGTCACGTCGGCAGGTGAAGTTCGGCGGACCGACCTCGATTCAGACGCTCGGCTCGCGCCGACTCTCGCGCGAGTTCGGCGACATCATCGATTCGGTGAACGCCGTGCGCCCCGAGGTGATGGCGATCGACAAGACGTGGGACGTGACGGCGAATCCGATGAACCGGTTCTGCCGCAGCGACCAGGTGAACTACGTGCAGCACAACGTGCCGGTCACGTACTTCTCGACCGGCTACGCGCAGGACTATCACCAGCCGACCGACGAGCCGCAGTACGCCGACTACGATCACATGGCGAAGGTCGGCAACTTCGTGCACGACATCGCGCTCGCGGTGGCGGACCGTAAGAACAGGCCGGTGATCAGCGGCGACGATCCCGCGTTTCCACGCTGCAGATAACGGAGTCCACATGCGAAAACTCATTGTATCCGAATTCGTGACACTGGACGGCGTGATACAGGCGCCCGGCGGCA
Source organism: uncultured Gemmatimonadales bacterium (assembly GCA_963707505.1). Lineage (GTDB taxonomy): Bacteria > Gemmatimonadota > Gemmatimonadetes > Gemmatimonadales > Gemmatimonadaceae > Fen-1247. Next base: position 415,042 of record CAVPQB010000006.1, on the reverse strand, counting down.
AGGACGAGGATCGGGATGGCGGATTCGAGCACGGAGGCTGGACCTGGCCCTACTGGCATGACGACATCGGCAACAGCTTCGTCGCGCTGATGCAGGACACCGACGCGCTTCTGCTGGGCCGTCGCACGTACGTGACACACGCCGAGGCATTCGAACCCATGCCTGTCGGTGACAAGTTCGGCGATCTCATGAACGCGCCGAAGAAATACGTCGTGTCACGAACGCTGAAGGAACCAATCTGGCGCAACACCACGATCATTCGCGACAACGTGATCGAATCGATACGTGAGCTCAAGGAGCAGCCAGGAAAGAACATCCTGACCGACGGCAGCAGCCAGCTCGTCCACGCTTTGATGAAGCACGATCTCGTCGACGAGCTGCACATGGTCCTGTACCCGCTCACTCTGGGAAGCGGCAAGCGGCTGTTGCCGGACGGAGTGTATGCGCCGTTCAGTCTGGTGTCAGCGACACCATATCCGACTGGCGTGGTAGGGCTTCACTACGCGCGCAAGCGGAGTTGAGGAGGGGCGAGAAACGAGCCGACCGGTCTGCTACCCGCGATCCGGTATCGCCAACCATGAAAGCGGAAGGCCACCGCCGGACGCGTCCATCAGCAATACACTTCTCGCCTGCCCATCAGTCAACGAGCTGGCGTCGACGTCCAGCAGCACGGTCTTGGTGCCTGCGGCAGTTACGCGCAGACGCAGAATGCCGCTCGGAACTGGAGCAAGCACGTAACCCGACGTGCCCTCGAACGTGATGTTGGAAGCCACCGGCTTCGTGAGCGTCGAATCCGCGCTCGTCAAATAGAAATCCACCGGGCCTGCCGACGGCGATGCGTTGATGATTCGCAATCCAACCTGACCACTCGGAAGCGCCGAGACCGTGTCCGGCAGAATGAGTAATCCTGCACCGGTCGCGTGCTGAGTCACGATCATCGCGTAGACGCCGAAGTTCTGGACCAGCAACGGGGTCGAAGCGATTGTCGTCGTGTCCGTCCCTGCAGTGACTCTGAACGTGCGAGCATTCGTAAGCGCATTCACATACACCGATGAACCGGAGTCGTACGGCTGCGGCCTCGACAGCGCACTCGTGTCATCGATGAACAGGTTCATCGTGGCATACCGCGGCGCCGCATTGACGAACTGAACGAGTCCCTGCGAAGTCGTATTCCCCGATATTTTATCGAGTTGACATCCGCTCAATGCCGTCACTCCAGCCAGGAGGCCGATGCTGGCAAGTGCCCGGAAACCCGGTAGTCGTGTGTTACGCATTAGCCCGAAGTGCTGAGACATTGAACTCTTGGTTAGTGACAGTGACAGTGCGACCCGAATACGCCGAATTGCGTCACATTCCGAGCCAGGCCGAACATTTACCCCTTTACCCGTCATCCGGATCGCCTCCAACTGACCGAATTCCCCGTCTTGTTGGGCAGTTGTATGACTGTTATAATACAAGCATACATCATGTTCCAGATCGATCCTGGCAATCCTGCACCAATCTACGCGCAACTCGAGCGCGCAGTTCGCACCGCGGTGGCAGCCGGCTGGCTCGAAGCCGGTGATCAGCTCCCCACGGTGCGGCAGCTCGCCGTCATCCTGAAGATCAACGCCAATACCGTCGCCCGGGCCTACGCGGCGCTAGAGCGCGAAGGAGTCGTCGAAACCCAGCGCGGTGTAGGGACGTTCATCAGGCCACACCCCGAAGGCTCCGGCGTCCGGAGCGCCCTGCTCGCCCGCGAGCTTCAGGAACGAGCCGCGGGCTTCATCGCCGACATGTCAGGACTTGGGTTCTCCGCTTCAGAAGTGATCGATCACCTGCAACGCGCTTACCAGAAGGAGGCGTCTTCAAATGGCTGACGACATTGGCATGGCACTCGCCACGATGCGCAATTCACGCAACAACAATCGACCGACGACGCGCGGCTCGCGCCTCAACATCGTCTCGGTCACACTTCTGCTCGTCAGCATTGTCGTCGGCGTCGTGCTGAGCGCCGTGACGGTCTCGCCGTTTCCAGCGATTCTCCTGACGATAATCGGCATCATTCTCGCCCAGGCTCCAAGAGTCGCGCAGGAATGGGAGCGAGGAGTCGTCCTCCGGCTCGGCCGCTTCGTCGGATTGCGCGGTCCGGGCCTGTTCTGGGTCACACCATTCGTCGAAACCGTCAACAGCTGGATCGACCAGCGGGTCATCACAACTGGCTTCGCCGCAGAGCAATCGCTCACAGCGGATACAGTTCCCGTAAACGTCGATGCGGTGTTGTTCTGGCTGGTACACGATCCGCAGAAAGCGGCGCTCGAAGTGCAGGATTACTTCAATGCAGTAACGTGGGCCGCCCAGACCGCACTGCGCGACATCATCGGACGGACGTCACTCTCCGACCTGCTACTCGGCCGAGAACAGATAGAAGGCGAGCTGCAAAAACTGATCGACGAGCGCTCCAGCCCGTGGGGCGTCACCGTGCAGGCTGTCGAGATGCGCGACGTCTTGATCCCCGAGTCGCTGCAGGATGCGATGTCACGCCAGGCGCAGGCGACTCGTGAAAAACAGGCACGCGTGATACTTGGTGAAGCCGAGGTGGAGATCGCGGCGCTGTTCGACAAGGCGGCGGTAACGTACGGCAGCAATCCGACCGCGCTGCATCTGCGCGCGATGAACATGCTGTACGAAGGACTCAAGGAAAAAGGCGCATTGATGATCGTCCCGAGCTCGGCCCTGGATACGATGGGCATGGGCGCACTCGGCGGAACAGCGGCGCTGGGTCAGCAATATCTGACGCAGCAACAACAAGCGGCGGCGACGAAGCCTTGATGATATAGGAAAAGCCGGGTTCGACGAGCCGCGGTCGTTCCTTAGCGTGTCCCCGCGTGCCCCGCGACACCGAGGCCGGTCGGCGGAGTTGCCCTCGAACGGCGATCCTCGCGCGTCACATCGCGGTCCGGCGCTGCCTGAGATGGCCCGGCAGCGCTCGCTGCTTCCCGCATCGCCCGCGAGTCGCGCGCTCCGCCCGCATGCCTGATGTCGTGAATCAACGCGCAACGCAGGCACAGATCTATTGTTCGGCTGCGCCGGCGGAAGATTCCAAACGGGGCGCCACAGGCCTCGCACGACAGCGCAGCGAGCGCCATCAGCACGATCACGATCGGGCAAAGTATCAGGCCCAGGATCACCCAATGGTCTGCGACGAACCCCACGAACGTATCCAGTGTCATCCCCTCTTCCTCCGAACGCAGAGACTTGCGAGCTCCATCCCCACCACGCCAGGCACCTCTGAAAACCCAACTCTGAAACCAGTATCGGCCAGCCAAGGGGAAAGGAGCACTCACAGGTCAAAAATTCGGCCGCTCGATCAAATCGCCGCCAACCCGCTGCAGCGTGAGTCAGCTCGCGACCGTTCGTGCGCCACAGTACGGAGCGGGTATCGAGGGACGGGCCGCCGCGGGTCCGGTTCGCTCCAGACGACGGATCGTACATTATTGAGTGTGGAAAACAGCGCCGGCCACGCTAGCTCGGCGACCGGCGGACGAGGTATCTGTCCGCGCCGCAGAAACAACATCAAGGAGTTCAGCAGGTGACCACGATTGCACCGCGGCTCGACATGCCGCCAGTGAACCATACGCCGCGTCCGTACACAGGCCCGACCCGTGAGGCGATCCTGGAGATGCGGCGGCGCTACACCAATCCGGCGATCTTCACCACGTATCACGATCCGCTGCTCATCGTCGAAGGATTCATGCAGTACCTGTACGACGAGACAGGCAGACGATATCTCGACATGTTCGCCGGCATCGTCACCGTTTCATGCGGTCACTCGCATCCGGAGTTCGTGCGACGCGTTCAGGAGCAGGTCGGAACGCTGCAGCATGCAACCACGATGTATCTGCATCCCAACTTCGCGCAGCTCGCGAAGAAGCTTGCATCCAAGATGCCGGCTGGTCTCGACGTCACGTACTTCGTCAATGACGGAACCGAGGCGAATGAGCTGGCGATTACGATGGCGCGTCTGTTCACAGGAAACAACGACATCATCGCGGTGCGCAATGGTTATCACGGCGGAAGTCCAACGGGCCAGGGCCTTACTTCACACAGCACCTGGAAGTTTCCCGTGTCGGGTGAAGGACACGTGCACCACGCGATCAACCCGCATCCATACAGGAGCCCGTTCACTGGAACGCCGGAAGAGATCGCGACGATGAGCGCACGCGACATACGCGATCTCATCAGATACTCCACGCCCGGAAAGGTTGCTGCATTTCTCGCCGAGCCGATCCAGGGAGTTGGAGGAGCGACGCACGGTGCGCCGAATTATCTGAAGGAAGCGTACGCGATCGTGCGTGAGGCTGGTGGTCTCTGCATCGCCGATGAAGTGCAGACAGGATTCGGCCGCACGGGCGATCACTACTGGGGATTCCAGAACTTCGATGTGGTTCCGGACTTCGTAACCATGGCCAAGGGACTTGGCAACGGCGCACCAATCGGCGCGGTGACGACGCGAATGGACATAGCGCAAACGCTGTCGCAACGCATTCACTTCAACACCTTCGGCGGAAATCCAGTGTCGATGGCCGCTGGACTGGCGGCGATGGACATCATAGACGAGGACGGCCTTCAGGAGAACTCGCGCGTCATCGGTGCGCGCCTCAAGAAGGGACTCGAGCGGCTGCAGGAGTCACACGAGCTGATCGGCAACGTACGCGGAATGGGACTCATGCTCGGTGTCGAGCTCGTTCGCGATCGTGGGACCAAAGAGCCAGCGAAGGCTGAAACGGTCGAGATCCTCGAAGCGACACGTGAGCTCGGTGTGTTGATCGGCAAGGGCGGCCTGGATGGCAACACGCTCCGGATCAAGCCACCCATGTGCATCACAGCGGACGACGTCGACTTCGCGCTCGAAGTATTTGATCAAGCGTTCGCTAAAGTAGAAGGCAAGTAACACACGACTGGGAAGCGTGGGCAGGACGCGGATTCTTATTGCGTCCTTAACGCGCCTTCCGGGGCAGTCAGTCTTACATTCACCCCTGCTTTTCGTGACATCCGGGGGATGACATGTTTCTGATGGTCGCGCTCGTGCTGCTGGTGTTATGGGCCGTGGGGTTTTTCATCTTCCCTGCTGTCGGCGTACTGATTCACATCCTGCTGGTGCTCGCGATCATCGCGGTCCTCTGGCACTTCCTCACCGGACGCGGCATGCGCGTGTAGAGGCATGTAATGCCATAGCCAGACACATATGAGCTTCGTGGCACACAAGTGCCACGAAGCTCATCATCGTGGTGTACGGAACTACATCGGCTCGTCTGCGGATGGTCCACGGCGTCGGTCACCGCTCGGTCACCGCAACGACCGCCTCGTTCGTCCCTGGCCCGGGTCGTGCCGGAAATATGCACTGATCCGTCTGGCTTCTCCCGATCATCGATGCACGCAACGCTCGATGCAACGATCGTACAGTTCTTCGAGAAAACTCTGTCCATCAGTCAGGCGCGTGCGATCGCCGAGCCCAGCACCGCCGCCGCCCCACAAAGCACGGCGGCGAACGCGAGCGTGACGAGCACGAAAGCGAATGCAGGTAGCTGCATCACCGAGCCGACCTCGACGGCTACCATGCGCACGTCGGCCCCTCGCGCGGCTTCTGCGCCAAGTATCGCAAGCCAGCCGAGTGCGGCGCCGAGTGCCGCGATGGTTCCGCGCGCGCGCATGCGTCTGTCGATGATGCTGTAGACGAGACCTACGACGGGTAGAGCTCATCCATCCGAACGACACCGTCGCGAGTGCACAGATCGATGCGACAATCGCAACGCGAGCCACATATCGCAGCACGATCACTTCATCGGCCTCAAGTCGAGCGTTGCGCTTGTCGCGTTAATTGGAAGCTCCGCGCTCGTACGCGGGAATATCAGCGGCTGAAGCTTGCCGCGCTCCCAGAATGCGAGATGATCTCTGTACCTTGGGCTCATTGGATTGCCACTCTGCCCGCCGGGAAACGTGCCCCACGCGTGAACTTCAGGTCCCATCTCCACGACCATTCTCCAGCTCGGGCCGTAATGTCCCGTTCCCGTCGATGGAGTGAGCGTTCCAGTTCCACCGGGAACCGGGATACGAAGCGCGGAGAACGCAGGAATATGAAGGAGATGATAGATGTTCGTGAATCGAATTTTGTCCCAGCGCCAGCCGCCTGCATTCGGAGCGCCGTATTCCTTCGTAATACTGTCGTACGCGGCGATGAGACTTTGCGCCAGGATGTCATCCCGGTCCTCTACAACGCTCCGCGTCCGTCGGTCATCCCACCACGCGTTGGATGGTTGTGTCATCAGCTCCGCGAGCACGGCGGTACTCGGCGTCGCGACACGCACGCCATTTTGATTCAGCTCATCCCAGGTTCGGTCGGACAACTCACGCATCGCGGCCTCGAACAGGACCGCGCGCTGATTGTCCAGTGCGTAGGTGCGATCCCATTGTGCCAAAAGCATCGCTGCAGAATCGAGCGCCGCGTTGCTTCGTCCGCGATCGCGCTCTGTCTTCGCCGCGGCGATGAAATAGGGAACGAAGCGATCGGCGCGTGTGCTACCGGGATCCGTCTGCCAGCGAATCATGTCGTCTGGCGTCACGTGCGAATTTGCGCGCAGCAGTTGATTGATGCGGAGCGCGCGCCACACCTCGTATCCGTGATCTGTACCAAGATATCCGAACTCGGCTTCAGGAGCTTCCGGTTCCTGATTCGCGGATGCAAGAAAACCCTGCTTCGGGTCGAACGACTGCGGATACCTGTCGATCGGCCAGAATCCGCGCCAGTCGCTCGCACTCGTGGAGCCGTCGCGGATCGTCTCGCCATCTCCGTCACCGGCTCGAATCGGAAAATGACCGGTCGAGCGAATCGCGATCGAGCCGTTGCGATCGGCAACGAGCATGTTCTGCGCGGGCGCAAGAAAGCTGCGCGATACCACGTCCTGAAATTCGTGCGTAGTGCGTGCGTGTGACGCGTCATACAACGCCTGAAGCTCGTTGGACGGCTCGAGCACTGTCCAGCGCATCGACACCCAGTGGCCGTGCTCGTTCGTCATCGGTCCGCGATGTGTGTAGCGCACCGTATCGGTGTGAATCACACGCCCTGACTGATCGCGATACTGCTCGACGCGTTGCGAGAGTGGACGCCACTGTCCATCGAGTTTGTATCTTGCCGGATTGACGGAATCGTCGACGGTCTCGCGATAGAAATCCATTACGTCCGCAGCTGTGTTCGTGAAGGTCCACGAAACGTCGCGGTTGAATCCAATCACGACCGCTGGCGCGCCGGGAATCGTAACTCCATAAACGTCGAGCTTTCCCGGCACGACGAGGTGAACTTCGTACCAGATGCTTGGAAGCGTCAGCTCCAGATGGGGATCACCAGCCAGCAGCGCGTATCCGTCTCGCGTGCGGGCAGGCGACACCGCCCAGTTGTTGCTCGCGAACGCGGGCTGCGATTCTGCGCTTGGATCACTGGTCCGAAAACGCCGATACAACGACGACAACGCGATCGCGTTACTGTCCGGCCTTCCCGGAGCGATGATCGTCTCGAAACGATCGTGGGGCGCTGTCCAGCTCGGCTGTGGCTGGATCGGCTCTTCGATGGGAGTGTGCTGAGGAAATACCGATCGCGCGGCGCTGTCACCGACGAGTGCGGCTGCGCGCACCAGCATGTGATCCGGATCGCCCGATGCGAGTGTCCATCCCATCCTGTTGAGCAGGTGAATCGAGTTGATCGAGTGCCAACGCTCAGGCTTTGCGTTGAGCAGCTTGTACTCTATAGGGTAGTCGCGCGGTTTGAGGGAGTCGATGTATGCGTTCACTCCGCCGGCGTACGCATCCAGGATTCTGCGCGATTCGCTGTTCGGGTCGACAGCCGCGAGTTTTTGCTCGGCGGCGCGCGGCATTCCGAGTAAACGCGGTGATTCATCCAGCTCCAGTGCGCGCGCCCCGACCAGCTCCGTAAGTCGCCCCGATGCCGCGCGGGTCTGGATGTCGAGCTGAAACAGACGGTCCCGCGCCACCACGTACCCGAGTGCGCGGTAGGCGTCTTCTTCGGTGGTCGCGAATATGTGGGGAACGCCCCGGTCGTCATAGCGAACGTCGACCGCGCCCGCGAGACCGGGAATCCCGACGGTCGCATTTCGCGGCAGGACCGCATTACCGGCAGCACGCCAGACTCCGCTTACAGGATCGAGTAATCCACCCAGAGGTGGGAGTGGTCCGATCGGACGTATGCCGGTATAGACAGCGCCGCATAGCGCGACGGCGGATAGTGCGAGTACGAGTGGTTTTGGCGGCACGATTGGAGTGCGAGTAAGATACAGCGCCAAGCCGGACTTGCCCCGGAGAAACCCTCAGTGAACGCTTTGCTGATGGCCGGCATCCAACCCTCAGTCCGCCGAGATTGGGGGCCGACGACCACTGAAACCTTGGGAGCCTTCCAGTATCACCATCCAGCGGTAGCGGCGCATGAGTGAAGCGCACCTGATCGCACGGGTGCTGGAAGGCGACCGGCTGGCCGGCCGCGAGCTGTACGACGCTCATGCCTCGAGAGTTTATCGGTTGGCGTATCGCATGACGTGCGACGAGGATATGGCAAGGGAGTGCACTCAGGACACGTTCGTTCGTGCGTTCTCGAAGCTGAACGGATTCCGGCAGGAAGCAGCGTTCGGGACGTGGGTTCATCGAATCGCCGTGTCCGTCGTGCTGCAGGCATTGAGAAGCCAACGCCGGCGGTCGGCTCGCTTCGTGGATATGGAAGAAGCGCGCGACGTTGCGGCTGGAGATGACACGCATGACGCCGAGCTGGCGAGCCGCCTTGAACGTGCGGTGGATGAACTGCCGGAGATGTATCGCACGCCGCTCATCATGCACGATCTGGAAGGCTACACACACGCTGCAATCGCGGATGTGTTGTCGATTGCCGAAGGAACGTCCAAGACACGTGTTGCTCACGCACGCGCAAAGTTGCGTGACACGCTGACGGCTTTGAGGGACCAATGACGTCCAGGGATGGAGAGAGGGCATCGATGGAAGAGGAACGTATGAATGAGACGATCAGGCAGACACTCGCCGCATCACGACGACCACCTGAGCCGCCGCTCGACGCAATGTGGATACAGATCGAGGAACGGGTTTTCGGCGACGCGAGACCGGCGCTCGTTCTGCACACTCGCGCATCACGTTGGCTCATCCCCACGCTCGCTGCAGCGGCCGCCCTCGTATTCGGTGTTGGCCTGGGCTGGTACGCGGCACCGCGCAACGTCGTAACGCAGCTCGTTGCTTCACCAGCCGCTACAACTCCAGCGACACAACGTACCGCATCCGCGGAAGCGACCCCGTCGAACACGGAAAGCGCGAAGAGTGTCGCAAGCACGATTCCGCCTCGGGCAAATGCACAGATACAGAATGTGCGTTCAGTCGCAACAGCTGACTCGCGGGATCTGACCGCGGCGCGCACTCGCATCTCGGTTCGACGATGCCGGCAGCGGGTCGGAGATGAGCCGATACCTCGCGCAGACCACGGTACTGCTCGCATCGCTACCATCCGACCGCGTGGCGACCGAGTCCGACACGGCAGTAGCGACGCGCGCCGGCGAATTGCTTACCCAGACGCATCTGCTTCTCGATTCAAAGGCTGGCAGCGACCCAACACTACACAGACTTCTGGAAGATCTCGAGCTGGTGCTGGCGCAAGTCGCGCGTCTACGCGGCCAGCGTAATGGAACGGATCTCCAATTGATACATCAGACACTCACCGCCCACGACGTACTTCCGCGCGTCCATGACGCGACGATCGAAGCAAGCATCACTGACTGAGGATTCACCGAACATGCGCATCTACACACTCGTCTCGATAACTTCGGCCATGTCGCTCCTTGCGTCGGCCGCTCCAGCACAGACCCCCGCCCCTGCGATCGCTCCGGCACCGCAGCTGGACGTATTGCCGCTCGAGAGACTCGATGATTTCAGGGAGTTCGACCGCATCGACACCGACATGCCTCGCGCCCTGGCGGCTTCGGCTGCCCGCATTGCGGCGGACGATGCATGGATGGTCAGGGCGAAACTCGCGCCCATGGCGGCGACGCTCAAGACGCTGGTTCCTGATTTTGAATTTGACTTCGACTACACGCCGCGCGCGTTCGGTGGATTGCCCCAGTCCCCGCGCGCATCCTGGGCCGCGGATGATCCAGCCGATTCACTCTATCGCCTCGCGCGCCAGACTCTCAACTCGGGTGAATATCGCCGAGCCGCTCAATTGTTCGCGCAGATCACGCGCCAGTACCCAACGTCACAGTACCGTGCGGACGCCGCGTACTGGCGTGCATTCGCGCTCTATCGCATCGGCGGCATCGCTGATCTGCACGAAGCGCTGCAGGCGCTCGATTCCGCTGGAACGCGTACCGCGACTGCGTCTGAAAAGGCGCGCGCGCGAGCGAGCGAAATGAAAATGACCATGATCGCCCCGGACGGCGGCCCGGATGGCGCACGCGCGAAGATGTTGTACGTGGACTGGGGAAGGTCGTCAGATAGGGAATCCGCGGTGCTGGCAACTCGAATTCGTGGCGCGCTCGCGGCACGCGGCGATGCAGCTGCCGCCGCACAGATCGCGCGAACGGCTGATTCGAGCGCAACATCGTGCGATGAAGAAGATGCGCAACTGCGCGTGGAGGCGCTGAACGCACTCGTCCAGATGGATCCGAAGAACGCCGATCCGGCCATCGCGAAGGTGCTTGCGCGCCGCGACACATGCTCGGCGCCCCTTCGTCGCGGCGCGCTCGGACTGATCGCACGCTCGAATGACACCCACAACACCGATCTGTTGATCAGCACCGCCAGGAACGACCCATCACTGGAAGTTCGCGCGGAAGCGATCCGTCTGCTCGGCCGCGCGCCAGACGATCGCGCTACGACAGCGCTCCTGGGATTCGCGACGTCTACCGATAAGGCTCCGCTTCAGCGAATTGCCGTGCGCGCACTCGCCGCCCAACAGTCGCCTGCATCGACCCAGGCAATCCGCAGTCTCATGACACGCACCGACGTGTCGAACGACGTGCGTATCACCGCACTTCATTATGCAGGCAAGAACGATCTACAGGTCTCCGACCTGATCAAGATGTACGATGCCTCCGCCGACAGATCCACCCGTGAGGAAATCATCTCGCTCCTGGACCAGCGGCCGGAACCGCAAGCCGCTGACAAGCTCATCGATATCGCGCGCACGAGCACCGACCCGAGCATGCGCCGGCAGGCAATATCCGCTCTGTCACGCAAGAAGGATCCGCGTATCACCAAACTCCTCCTCGACATCATCGACAAATGAAGACACATGGATTCCTCATCGGAGCTGGCGCACTCGCACTCGCCGTTTCGTTCACCGGCGCGCCGAGCACGCTCGGAGCACAGTCGCTCACGTCGCGCATCAATGCGAGCTCGGCGACACGTGTGCAGTTCGAATTTGCAGGTCGTTCCGATGTATGCGGTGATGGGCAGGCATTTCTCTCGACGGGCGCCGGATCATCGTATTATGGCCAGGTGAACGTCATCAACGGCGTCGCGAGTCAACCGTGCGCCGCCGGACCGGTTCGTGTAGTGATCGATCGTGCAGATGGCGTAGTTACGAACATCCAGACGGTTGCCGGTCCATTGCACACTGCGGAAGGAGCTACCGATCTTGGTACGGTTTCCGGTCGCGAGGCCTCGGACTATCTGATGTCGCTTGCGACGAATACCGATGGCCGGGCAAGCCGGCAGGCGATTCTGCCCGCTGCTATTGCCGATGGCGTCGATATTACGCCTGGTCTCGTCGCCATCGCGCGCGACCAGAACCGTCCATCGGATACACGCCGCGCCGCGCTCTCGTGGCTCGCGCGCGACGATGGCAGCGACTCCAGGGCGCCGACTGCGCAGGTAACCGACCTGCTGTTACGCATATCACGTGACGAGAACGAGACCCAGTCACTGCGCCGCTCCGCGCTCAACATGCTCGGCCGGGTGGGCCACGGCGCCGGCGTTCCGTCTCTGGTTCAGTTGGCGACAGAGAATTCGGCGTCGTGGATCGGCGAGGAAAGCGTGCGGGCGCTCTCGCAGTCTGGCGATCCTCGCGCGCGCGAATTTCTACGTAAGGAAGTAACGCGCAGCGATATCTCCGACGCAACGCTTGCCGCTGCCGTGCGTGGGCTCGGTGGCAGCGAGGCAACTGGTAAGGACATCGACCTGCTGCGCAGCTCGTTCGGAACGATGACGAGTGACCGTGCGCGTACGGCAGTGCTCGAGGTGATCGGCCAGCGCGGAACCACTACCGATACCCAGTGGTTGCTCGGCGTTGCGCGCAACTCACAGATGTCTCCGGAGACGCGCCGTCGCGCGCTGGATCTCGCCGCACGAAGCACCAGCGGCCGTGCCCAGACGATTGCGCTTTATGACAGCATGGATGACCCAGCTCTCAAGGAAGCATTGATCCGCATCTACGGCGAGGGCAACGACCGCGCGTCTGTCGACAAGCTCATATCGATCGCGAAGAGCGACAGTAATTACACGCTACGCCGGCGGGCGATTGCATCGCTTTCACGTACACAGGACGCACGCGCACGCGAGGCGCTGCAGGAGATCACCGTTCGGTAGCTGGTCGATGTCTGCGGATTCCGTTTCCGAAGTCCTTACGGACCGGAAACGGGTCCCATCTGCACCACTTCGAAATCACTGCCGTGAAGCTTGGACAGGTTGTGCAGATCGTCGTCATTCCAGCGCGAGTCGGGTGCGCCGCTGATGTAGAAGGGTGAGCCATTGTCGGCGAGGAAGAGTCCGTACTTCTTCATCGCGGTGAGAATCACCTGCACCTGCGGCGAGAATCCCGAAATGTCCACGGATGCCCTGAGGCGAAAGCGCGCTCCCATCGGGGGGAGAGACGGGTCGGTACCGTTTCCAGCTTGATGTCGCGCCGGCGATACGTAGCCGCTTCTGGTGTGCGGGCAGGTCATGCGGAGCGCGTGTGCAATGTTGCCAGCCACGACCTCGTCATAGCGAACCAGGCCGGGAAAGATCGGCAGGCCGGCTGCGTCCGCCGACGTCCATCCAGCAGGTCGGAGCGCGTCGGAGCTGAGGTCGAAGACCGCACCTGATCCTGCTGTCCACGACGAGCTGCCTGGGTGCGCGTCGTACAATTCATAGAGCTTCCATGCGTCGACGTCCACGACAATTACGTGTCGATCGCCGGTCGACGCCGATCCACCCTCGATCGGCGCATCCAATGGGATCGGATACGGACCAGGATCGCTTTCCGACGCATAGTTGAACGTGGCCGGCACTGTGGCCTGGCCGGAGTGCACGACGATGTATGGGATCCCATTTGGTGCCCCGTCGTACACTGTGCCAAAGTCGGGATGCAGTGAAGCGGTCGCCCCACAAGACGAGACCATTGCCGCCGAGCCGGGATCTGCAGGATCGTGCGAAACATCGCGATTCCAGGGGTTGTCAGCCGGAAACACAAGTTTACCGCCCAGACTGCCGCCAGAAGGCTGGGGCGCACCCGCCTCTGGGCCAGTCTTTGACGGGGCTGTGCTGGTGCCGCTTCCGCCACAGGCGATCAAGAGCACAGTTGCGAGCAGCGCTGACACGAAAGAGCGCGGACAAATCATAAGGAGCTCCTGCATTTGAACTGAAGACGATCTGACGCTAACGTGCGTCATCCGCCCCATGGCAAGCATGTGACGCTGGCTAGATTCCAGCGTCACGACTATAACACATAACACAACCACTGATCGCAGAGTGAATCAGATAGGAGAGGGTCAGGTGATCGAGCAGGTCGCGCAGCGTTTACGTCCGGAGTACGACGAGATAGAGCCAGTCAGCGATCTCGAGGAGCGTTTTTTCGAGGTTTCGATCGACATGCTCTGTTGCCTGGACTTCAACGGCTACTTCAAGCGGCTCAATCCGGCCTGGGAGCGTACGCTGGGATTTACATGCGATGAGCTGACGTCGCGCCCGTTCATCGAGTTTGTGCATCCGGACGATCGCACGCGCACTCTCGAGCAGAACGCCAGAGTGCGAGCAGGTGGGCACGCGCTCGCCTTCGAGAACCGCTACGTCTGCAAGGACGGCAGCTACCGATGGCTGCTATGGAATGCAGCGCCGGACACTGGACGCCGCTCGATCTATTCCGTAGCGCGCGACGTGACAGCGAAGAAGCAGGCGGACGAGGAGCGCGAACGTCTCGTGACCGAGCTGCAGGCGGCGCTCGCTGAGATCCGCACACTGCAGGGGATCGTACCAATCTGCTCGTACTGCAAGAAGATTCGCGATGACGACTACTACTGGCAGACGGTGGAGAGCTACATATCGAAGCGGATGAACACGCGCTTCAGCCACAGCATCTGTCCCACGTGCTACACCAAGGAAACGGAGCCGATGCTCGCGAAGTACGAGCGCGATAACGCCGTGTAATTCCAACTCCAGGGCGCGGATGCATCCGCGCCCCGGCTAATCCAGCGCCTCGACCGCGATCGACGGATCTGCCTTCCTCAATCGCATCCAGATGAAGTACGTCGGCACGCCCAGGGACAACGCGGCAATTCCGATGAGGCTGTGCTTGGGATCGCTGTAGATCGTCGTCCCCACCACTATCCAGCTCGCGATCATGAAGAATGCCGTGGTCCACGGGTGGCCCGGCACAGTGTACCCCACCACGCTCGTACGCTCACGATCACGCGCCCGAAATACGAACAGCGCGAGCGCCGCCAATCCGTAGAAGATGAAGTCCACCGAAGTCACGTAGCTCATGATGGATTCATAGCTTCCCGACGCGGCGACTATAGCGCACAGTGTCCCCTGAAGCGCTATCGCGACGGTCGGCGTGTGCGATCGTGGTGAGATACGCGCGATCGCCTTGAAGAACAATCCGTCGGCTGCCATCGCCTGATACACGCGCGGTGTCGCGAACATCCCCTGGCTCAGGAAGCCGAACGTCGACAGCGCGATACAGCCAGCCATCACTTCGGCGCCGATGTGCATCCGACTCGAGACGTGATCGACGACCGCTGCGGCTGGCGTCACCGTGCTCGCGAGCCCGTCGGCGCCGAGTGCGAGGAGAAATACTGCATTCACCGCCAGATAGAGTGCCACGACTCCGAGCACGCCGTAGAGCATTGCGCGCGACAGGTCGCGTGCGGGATCGCGCATGTCAGCAGCTGCGAAGCTCGCGGTTTGCCATCCACCATACGCGAACATCACCGGCGTAAATGCAGCCGCAAGCGCACTGAACGGGTGCACCGGCATTGTTCCGCTCATGGAATCCGAGCCTGTTCCGTGCGCCATTATGGCGACACCGCATCCGATTATCGCAACTATGGCGACGACCTTCAGAATCATGAACAGACTCTGCGTCTTGTTGCCTGCACGCAGGTTGGCGCAATTGATTCCGGTCAACAGCGCGAGCGCCAGCACCGCAACCATCGTCTCGGATATCGGCAGCGGAACAACTGCGAGAAAATAGCGCGCGAATATCACCGATACGGCAGCGATCCCACCGGTCTGCACGACGAGCAGTATCGCCCAGCCAAACATGAACGCGATCGCGGGATGAAACGCATCCCGCATGTACGCGTAGTGCCCGCCGCGCGCGGGATGGCGTGCCGCGAGCTCGGCGTACACGAACGCACCGGTCAGTGCTATGACGCCGCCGATCGTCCACACGATCATCATGAGCACGCCACTGTGCACCATGTTCGCGACGACGGCGGGATTGCTGAAGATCCCAGCCCCGACGATGCCGCCCATGACGAGCATGGTCGCGTCGAACACTCCGATCTTTGGAATCGAGCGGTCGTTCACGATGGTGCTCGTCGGTCCGCTACCCATTCAGCAGCGCCAGTACTCTATCGATTTGCTGCTCGGTATTGTAGATGTGTGGAGCAAGTCGAATCACGCCGCCGCCACGAATGGAGTGTGATACGTCGTTATCGTTCAACCTTCGTGAAATCGTGTCGGCGTCTTTCACCATGAACGACACTATTCCCGCTCGGCGGCTCGCGTCGCGCGGCGTCACGAGCGACAGAGTTGGTATCGTCGATATCCCTTCGACGAGTCTGCCAGCCAGCGAATGGATCCGCGACGCCACTGCGTCGAGGCCGATCTCGTACAGCAGCTCGAGGCTCGAATCCATTCCGACCATGTCCTGATATGGAATCGTTGCGACCTCGAACCTGCGGGCATCGTCCGCATATGTGAGATCGTACTCCAGCATGTGCGAGAAATCCTCTGCGCCACGCACACTGAGCCAGCCTACAGTGCGGGGCTCGAGCATCTGAATCAACTCCCGCCGTACGTAGCAGAATCCCGATCCCCAGGGAGAAAGCAGCCACTTCTGCGCGCCACACGAGAGCACGTCGACGTGGCACGCATGCACGTCCAGCAACGTGGTCCCCACACCCTGAATTGCATCGACGACGAACCATATCTTGCGGTCGCGGCACATCGTTCCAATGGCCGCCAGGTCGGCGCGGTCGCCGGATACGAACGACACCCACGATATCGCGAGAACTGCAACGTCACCACGATCGAGCCTGGCTGGCAGTGCATCCCAATCGGGAAGCCCGCTCGGCAACAGGCGCAGCTGTTCGTATCGTGCGCCGCCTCTGCGCTGGATCGCCATCCATGGATATACGTTGGCGGGAAACTCACCGTCGTATCCCAGTATCACCTTGTCGCGCGCAATCGGAAGCACCTGCGCCGCGATATTGAGTCCCGTGCTCGTATTGGGAACCAGCGCGATCTCATCGCTGTCGGCGCCAACCAGACCGGAGCACAGCTCGCGGGCTTTCGCCAGCGCAGCAAACTGTTCATCCAGCGCGATCCTCCACGGCTCCGCGCGAAGTCGAGTCCAGCGATCCAGCTCGCTGACGGTGCGCGCAGGCAGCGGGCCGGTCGCCGCAGCGTTGAGATAGGTCGTGCCGGTGCCGGCCCAGGGAAATTCCTTCGCTATTTCGAATGACATGTCGGTGGAGTTATCGTCAACTGGGAAAGGTTCGCTCTCCTGCACCTGTCGCGCCAGTGGTCTGTACGATCCCGTAGCGTTGCGAGTGCCCCGCGCGCGCACTATCTTCGCGCCCGCACACTGTAGCTCGCCAGAATTTCGCACGATTTCCAGTTGGAGGAATGGATGTCCCAGCTCTCACAGCGGCCCGAGTACGACGTATGCATAGTAGGCTCAGGCGCTGGCGGTGGAATGGCCGCCTACGTTCTCACCAAGGCCGGCGCGAACGTCGTGCTTCTCGAAGCGGGGCCTGAATGGTACAGCACTCGCGATTCCAAGATGCTCGTGCCGGCCTATGCTTCACCGCGCCGCGGGGCAGGCTCGCGCGAAAAGCCGTTTGGTGAGTTCGATGGCTGTATCGGTGGCTGGGACATCGAGGGCGAGCCCTACACCACCGCGCCGGGCACCAAGTTCTCCTGGTGGCGCGCCCGGATGCTCGGCGGCCGCACAAACCACTGGGGCCGCATCTCGCTCCGATTCGGCCCCGACGACTTCCGCGGCAAGACCATCGACGGACTCGGCGACGACTGGCCGATCGGCTACGACGACATCAAGCCGTACTACGACGAGATCGACAAGCTCATCGGCATCTTCGGCAGCAACGAAGGGTTGCACAACAATCCGGACGGAATCTTTCAGCCCGCACCCAAGCCGCGCTGTTACGAGCTGATGATCAAGCAGGCGTGCGACAAGCTGAACATCACCTGCATTCCCGGACGCCTTTCAATTCTGACGCGTCCACTCAACGGCCGGATGGCCTGTCACTACTGCGGACAGTGCGGTCGCGGCTGCCAGACAAACTCGAACTTCTCGAGCCCCGACGTTCTGATCGAACCTGCGCTCGACACGGGCAAGCTCACGCTCATCACGAATGCGATGGCGCGCGAAGTCACGATCGACAAGAACGGAGTCGCGACCGGCGTCACCTACATCAAAACGAGCGATGGGACCGAGCAACATGTTCGCGCGCGCGTAGTGGTACTCGCTGCGAGCGCGTTCGAATCGGCGCGACTCATGCTCAACTCCAAGTCGGCGCTCTTTCCGCACGGTCTCGCGAACTCCAGCGGTATCGTCGGCAAGTACATCACCGATACCACCGGGGTCGGACTCAACGGCTTCATTCCCAGGATGGTGAACCACATGCCGCACAACGAGGACGGATCTGGCGGCAATCACATCTACATGCCGTGGTCGAAGGACAACAAGAAGCTCGACTTCCCGCGCGGATATCACATCGAGGTCGGCGGCGGTTTCGATGCTCCGGCGTACGGATTCATGGGCGGCATTCAGCGCTACCCCAATGCTGGCGGCTACGGAAAATCACTGAAGGACGACTATCGTCGCTACTTCGGCGCCAGTGTTGGATTCGCCGGACGTGGCGAGATGATTCCAAACGATGACTGCTACTGCGAGCTCGATCCGAAGGTTGTGGACAGGTACGGCATTCCAGTGCTCCGCTTTCACTGGAAGTGGAGCGACCACGAGATACAATCAGGCGAAGCACATGCAGGAGACCTTCCGCTCGATCGTCGCCGAGATGGGCGGCGAGGTATTCTCGCCAATGCCGACACGTGAAAAGGACTACGGCCTTGCGACCGGGGGCACGATCATCCACGAGCTGGGCGGCACGCGCATGGGCGATGACCCCGGCAAGTCGGTGCTCAACAAGAATTGTCAGGCGCACGATGTGAAGAATCTCTTCGTCGCCGATGGCGGCCCGTTCGTATCGCAGGCAGACAAGAATCCCACGTGGACGATTCTCGCGCTCGCATGGCGCACGAGTGACTACATAACGCAACAACGCAAGGCGGGGGCACTATGAGCGACGACAAGAACAACGGAATGAGCCGCCGAGACGCACTCAAGCTGCTCGGCGCTGTCCCTCTCACCGGTGCGTTGCACTGGACGCCCGAAGCAATCAGTCGGGCCACGCACGTGCTGCAGCAGGATGACGCCGAGGCACCTGAGGTCAGGCGCAAGTTCTTTACAGCGCACGAAAACGCGACCGTGCGGATCCTCGTCGACCTGATCATTCCGCGCGACGAACGCTCGGGCAGCGCTACCGATGCGCGCGTCCCGGAATTCATGGACTACATGCTCGGCGAGGCAACCGAGATGAATCGCGTCGAGATGCGCGGCGGACTTGCGTGGCTCGATACGGAATGTCGCACACGGTTCAACGCCGATTTTGTGAAGTGCACAGACGCGCAACGTCGTCAGGTACTCGATGATATCGCATGGCCCGAAAAGGCCCGGCCAGAGCTGAGCCACGGCGTCGCGTTCTTCAACAGCTTTCGCGATCTCACTGCGTCGGGCTTCTTCTCATCCCAGATGGGATGGAAGGACGTGAGGTACATCGGGAACGTCTTCAATCCGAACTGGAACGGCTGCCCGGCGGAAGTGCTACACCAGTTAGGCGTCAGCTACGACAGTTAGAGGAATCAATGAGCAGCAACAAACTCGGCATCGGCTTCATTGGCAGCGGCTTCATTGCCCGGTTCCACATGCAGTCGTTTGTCGGAGTGCGCGACGCGGATGTACTTGGAGTCTGGAGCCCGAACCGGAGAACGCAGCAGCAACCGCGGCGTTCGCGCGCACGCTCGACGTCGGCAATGCGCGCGCGTACGACTCCATCGCCGACATGGTCGCCGATCCCGCGATCGACGCGATCTGGCTGCTCGGCCCCAACCTCTCGCGCATCGAGAACGTCAAGGAAATCGTCGACGCGATTGAGAGTGGCAGGGGAACTCTCAAGGCAATCGCATGCGAAAAGCCACTCGCCCGCAACGTCGCCGAAGCCACAAAGGTCCTCGAGCTCGTCGAGCGCGTTGGATTGATGCACGGCTACCTGGAGAACCAGCTGTTCGCCCCGCAGATCGAGACCGGCCGATCGCTGATCTGGGCGCGCGGCGCGGCGACCACTGGACGTCCATATCTCGCACGCGCAGCAGAAGAGCACAGTGGTCCGCACATGCCGTGGTTCTGGCGTGGCGACCTGCAGGGCGGTGGTGTGCTCAACGACATGATGTGTCACTCTGTCGAGCTCGTGCGTTATCTGCTCACCAAGCCCGGCGAGCCACGCAACTCGCTTACGCCTGTGTCCATCAACGGCCACATCGCGAGTCTCAAGTGGAGCGGCCGGAGTACGCGAAGCGTCTGCGCAAAACGATGGGGAAGGATGTCGACTACAGCAAGCATCCATCCGAGGATTTCGCCGGTGCGACGATCGAGTTCGAGGCGAGCGACGGAACGCGAGTGATCGGCGAGGCGACCACGTCATGGAGCTTCGTCGGCGCGGGACTTCGTCTCTCCGCCGAATTGCTCGGCCCTGAATACTCGATGTCATGGAACACACTCGACAGCGGTCTCAAGCTGTTCTTCAGCCGCGAGGTGAGCGGCAAGGCAGGCGAGGATCTGGTCGAGAAGCAGAACGCCGAGATGGGATTGATGCCGGTCGTGGCGAACGAAGCCGCCGCGTACGGCTACGAAGCCGAGAACCGCCATTTCGTGCGCGCATTTCTCCGCGGTGAAACGCCATTGTTGACGTTCGACGACGGACTCGAAGTAGTGAAGCTGTTGATGTCCGCATATCGCAGTGCGGAAGAAGGAAGGACGATCGAGCTGCCCGCGAAGGGGATCGAGGACTTCCGACCCGCGGTTGCACGCGGGAAGTGGAAGGGGTAAACGGAACCTGGTAGACCTCACAGAGACTCGTCATTCCCGCTTTCGCGGGAATGACGATTTCCGGAGGATCGCAGATCCCCAAGATTCCCTATGCCGCGATCGGCATCTCCATCTCATCCGCCGGTGGCTTCGCCGCTACACTCGGTTTGAACCAGAACAGGAATATCACGAAGATCACCGCCGATCCAATCGCTGGAATCAACCAGATCGATCTCCAGTCATGCGTGATCACTCCGTTCGCGCCAACGGTCTGATACGCCTGCACTACGAGTCCTGACAGCCATGATCCGATCACGTTGCCGATACCGAGTGTAACGAACGCAATCAATCCCTGCGCCGCCGCGCGAATTTTGAGAGTCGCCTGCTGATCGACGTAGATCTGTCCACTCACGAAGAAGAAATCGTAGCACACACCGTGTACCAGAATACCGGCGTACAGCATCCACACAGTCGGTCCAACGTTTCCGAAGGCGAAGAATGCGTAGCGGATTGCCCACGCAGCCATGCCGAGCAGCATGATGCGCTTGATTCCGAGGCGTGTAAGAAACCACGGCAGCAGCAGCATGAAGAAGAGCTCCGACCCCTGGCCCATCGTCATCTTGGCCGCAGCTCTCGCCATTCCGGCTTCGTTCAGGAATGCGTTCGTGAACGTGTAGTAGAACTGCAGCGGAATCACGAGCAGGAACGATCCCACAACGAAGACCGTGAACGACTTGTCCTTGAACAACGACAGCGCGTCGAGGCCGAGTACGTCGCGTGCACGAAGCGGCTGGCCGGCGGCGTGCGGTGGCGTGTGCGGCAGCGTCAGGGAGAACAGACCGAATAGCAGCGATGCGCCAGCCGCGATCTTCATCGGAATCGCTGTGGACTCGATCCCCATGAAACTCACGAGCAGACCGGCAACGATCCAGCCGATCGTTCCCAGCACTCGAATCTTCGGAAAATCGCGCGCTGGATCTTCGATGTGATCGAAGCTTATGGAATTCGCGAGCGCCAGCGTCGGCATGAACGTCAGCGCATAGATGATGAGCAGCACATAGAACGGTACGAACGCATGGATGGTCGACACGTAATACAGCACCGCCGCGCCGACGATCAGCAGAATCGCCATCACGCGCTCGGAAGAGAAGAACCGATCCGCGATCATGCCGATGAAGAACGGCGATATCATCGCCGCGATCCCCATGCTCCCGTACGCCAGCCCGACTCTCGATCCACTGAACTTGAGCGTCTCGGTCAGATACGTTCCGGCTGTCACATACCACGCGCCGTAAACGAAGTACTCGAGGAACATCATCACCGATAGCTTGGCGCGCGTTGCCGTCATGAACGAATCCTGATCTTCAGTAGTATGTGACTATTTCTGTGGTGGCTACGTCGATGTTAATGTGCCGAAATTCGGTCAGATCCGCCAACCCCCTCTCAGAACTCCAGTTGCCGTAAATACGCGTAGCTCGCCGCGATGCTCGCGAACGGATCCCTGGCATCGTCGTGCTCCACGAAGTAGTGCTCGATTCCAGCCTCTCGCGACTGCGCGAAGATACCCTTCCAATCGATCACGCCCTTCCCCACATCCACCATCGTTTTCGCAGGACTGCCGTCCATGTCCTTCACGTGCACCATCCTGAAGCGGCCCGGATACTTCCTGAAGTACGCCAGCGGATCACCCCCGCCCTTCACGAGCCAGAAGATATCCATCTCCATCGCGACCAGCTTGGGATCGGTCCTGTCCAGCATTACGTCGTAAGGACGCACGCCACCGATCGGCGCCAGCTCCGACTCGTGGTTGTGATACCCGATGCTGATCCCCGACCGCCCGGCGATCTCGCCTGCGTGATTGAGCACGTCGGCGGCCTTCCGGTAACCATCCAGCCCCGCCTTCTCGTCCGAAATGTTCGGACAGATGACGAACTCGTGGCCAAGCTGGTGTGCCTCATCGAGCACCTTGGGTAACTCGTCGCGAACGCGCTCCATCGCGATATGCGTCGACGGCGCCGCAAGCCCGTGCCGATCCAGCGCGGCCCTGAACTCGGCGACACTGTGCGAGCGATATCCGGCCAGCTCGACCTCCTGATACCCGATCGCCGCAACGCGCGCGAGTGATCCGTCCAGATCGTTGGTCAGCGCGTCGCGAATCGTGTAGAGCTGCACCCCGATCCTGCCAAGCCTGCGCGCTGGAAGCATGCCGTACGCCCGGTTTCCCATCGCCGTCGCGATCAACGATCCCGACAGGAGAGTCAGGAACGAGCGCCGATCGATAGCGCCAGTACAGCTGTCGCCCTGCTGCTTCGCCACCGTGCCTCCGTCAGAGAAACTGTGCTCGCGATGTGCTCGCGAATTGCGTTCCCCGGAATGTGACCTGCTTCCGAGCGGGGAAGTTTACTACCGGATTATAGCGCCGAATCACGCCGCTGATAATACCGCTCCGAACACATTCCCCATCAAGACAACCATCAGCATGCGGTCGCGAGACAACTGGGCGCAATGCTCAACGAGTATGTTGGCGAGCGCGTTAGCGCTTCTTCTAGCTGGAATCGCGATTCATCCCATCGTCGGCCAGAACGCACCACAAACTGCGCCACAAACTGCGCCACAAACTGCCGGGGTCGCGGCCGTGCGAACTGCAGTCGCAATGCGCACGCACGGTCAGATCGATATCGACGGCAAGCTGGATGAGCCGGATTGGCACGCCGCTCCGATCGCCACCCGGTTCACACAGAGCTATCCGAATCCCGGTGCCATGCCCCGACAGCGCACCGAAGTGCGCGTGCTCTACGATAACACCTCGCTCTACGTTGGTATCCGCTCATTCGACACTCATCCCGATTCGATCGCCCAACCACTCGCGCGACGCGACTCGTATGGCATCTACTCCGACTGGGTTGGTTTTTCCATTGATTCGTATCACGATCGCCGCAGCTCGTTTGGCTTTGCCGTAAATCCCCGTGGTGTTCAGAAAGACGAGATGATCTCCAATGACAATTCGGAGGATCTCAACTGGGATGGCGTCTGGCAGGTCGCCACGACTGTCGATTCGCTCGGCTGGACCGCCGAATTTCGTATCCCGTTGTCGCAGCTTCGCCTCGGGCCAGTAGCGGATGGAGCAGATCGTATCTGGGGATTCCAGGTGTCGCGCGACATCGCACGCTACCACGAGCGCGATGTCTGGTCGCCATTCACATCGCAATCACCCGGTTACGTATCGAGCTTCGGTGATCTGACCGGCCTGCGTGATATTCCTGTACCGACTCGACTCGATCTGCTCCCGTATCTCAGCACCAAACTCACGCGCGCTCCCGGAACCAGTGCGAATCCACTCTTCCGCCGGAATGACGTGACTCCGTCAGTTGGCGGTGATCTCAACTATGGACTTCCAAACGGTCTCACACTTACGGCGACAGTGAACCCTGATTTTGGACAGGTAGAAGTAGATCCCGCTGTAGTCAATCTCTCGGCGTTCGAGACGTTCTTTCCCGAGAAGCGGCCGTTCTTCCTCGCTGGATCGGACGTCTTTCAATTCGGCCAGACGCAGGTGGATGCGAGCTACAACTCGCAGATCTTCTACTACTCCAGGCGAATCGGTCGAGCGCCGCAGTTGTCCGTTCCTGGTTCGGATGTAGCGTACGTCGACGCGCCGAACGAGTCCTCGATCCTGGGCGCGCTCAAGCTCACGGGCAGGACACATGGCTGGACAGTCGGTCTGATGGACGGTGTGACCAGCGAGGAGACCGCGCGCTACGTAACGACCTCCGGTGCGCGTGGTACGTCGATCGTCGAGCCGCTCACCAATTACGCCGTTGGGCGGCTCCGTCGCGACTTCAACGATGGTAACACGGCGATTGGCGGAATGTTCACTGCAACGAACCGCGATGTCGCCGATACCGTCGTGAGAGATGCGCTGCGATCACGCGCACTTCTTGGCGGAATCGACTTCGACCACTCGTGGGATTCACGCAGCTGGATAGTGAGTGGCTACGTCACTGCATCGACCGTCAACGGCACACCAGCTGCAATCACGACCACGCAACTATCCAGCGCGCATTACTATCAACGCCCCGATGCATCCTACCTGCGCGTCGATAGCACTCGCACATCGCTCAAGGGCCACATGGCCGAAGTGGCGCTTGCAAAGCGCGGCAAGTGGTTCGGGTCGCTCGATTACAAGGAAGTGAGTCCGGGATTCGAGATCAACGATCTCGGATTCATATCACAGACGGACTACCGGTCAGTTGTGCCAGCGGTCGGTTACCAGTCCAATGAGCCCGGTCGCATCTTCCGTCAGTATTCGGTTACCGCAGCGTCGTTCGACGCCTGGAATTTCGGTAACGCATTGATCCGGCAGAGCAATACTGTAATTACAAATGCAACGTTCAACAATCTCTGGGCGGCAGGATTGCAGGCGACTTACGCGCCGGATCAGCTCAGCGACCAGTTGACACGAGGTGGACCGCTTGCACTTATACCAGCCCTGTGGAGCCTCGATGCGTCCGTGAGCAGCGATTCACGCAAGCCGGCGATCGTCAGCAGCGAACTGCAATACCAGCATGACGCGGCAGGTGGATTTGCGGAAGGCGCAAATATCACACTCGATGTCCGTCCGACATCCGCGATCCACGCCAGCTTCGGTCCCACATTCAGCGTCACGAGCAGCAGCAATCAGTACGTACGATCGGTAAGTGATCCTCTAGCGTCGGCGACGTACGGCAATCGATACATCTTCGCGAACCTGCGCCAGACCACGCTGTCGCTCGACACGCGACTCGACTGGACGTTCTCTACCACTCTCAGTCTGCAGCTCTACGCGCAACCATTCGTCTCCGCAGGAAAATTTGCGACCTTCAAGGAGCTGCTCGCGCCGAGAACTGGACGCTACGGCGTGTATGGCACGGCTCGCGGCGCAATCTCGCGCGGCACGAATGGAGTTTACACTCTCGACCCGGATGCAAACGGCCCGGCGCCATCCTTCGAGCTGAGCGATCCGAACTTCAACGTTCGAAGCCTCCAGGGTGACGCGGTGTTGCGGTGGGAGTACAGACCCGGCTCGACAATTTTCTTCGTCTGGCAGCAGCAACGTAACGGCGTGGCGCAGATAGGCGATTTCGGCCTTACTCGCGACGTCGGTGACATCTTCCGGGAGACGCCTACCAACGTCTTTCTGGTAAAGGCGACGTTCTGGCTCGCGCGTTAGCAATGGGATACCTCGCCGGCTCGACTCCAATGGCCCGAATATTTCCGTGGTCAGGTCTTTCATCCATAAATCCGAAAGCCCTCGTAACCACCTGTAACCCCCGTACCATCCGTGCGCGAACTCGAGCTCATCATCGCCCTTCTCGCCGTCTTCGCGACGGTCCAGATGCTCGCGCGCAGATGGAGCGTTCCATATCCATCGCTGCTCGTAATTGGCGGACTGGCCCTGGCGTTCATACCGGGTCTGCCACGGATCGACAGTGACCCGGAACTGCTCTTTCTCATATTCATTCCGCCACTTCTGTACTGGACCGCCCTCACCACTTCGGTCCGTGAGCTGAAAGATGTGATCGGTCCCGTCGCCCGCCTGGCGACGGTGCTCGTTCTGCTCACGATGGCGATAGTCGCCGTCGTCGCACACCTGCTCATCCCCGAATTTTCCTGGGCATCCGCCTTTCTGCTCGGCGCGATTGTCGCGCCGCCAGATCCGATCGCCGCGACAGCAGTCGTCGTCCCACTCGGCGTGTCCCGAAGAATCACGACCGTGCTCGAAGGCGAAGGGCTGCTCAATGACGCGACATCGCTCGTAGCGTACAGGGTCGCGCTCACTGCCGCTGTTACCGGAGCCTTTTCCGCGTCATCCGCAAGTTTCCGCCTGCTAACCGCCGGCGTCGCCGGCGCAGCGATAGGTCTCTTCATCGGATGGCTGATCGCGGTATTTCGCCGGACCGTGACCGGACGACTGCCAATCGTCGAGAATACCCTGTCGCTGCTATCGCCGTTTCTCGCGTTCGTACCAGCAGACGCGATCGGAGCCTCCGGTGTCATCGCAGTGGTCACGCTCGGGCTGTATCTCGGTCGTCAGGATCCCAGATCGATGGCACCAGCGTCACGCGTGCAGGCAGAAGCGATGTGGACGATGCTGACGTTCCTGTTCCAGAGTTTGATCTTCATAATGATCGGACTCGAGCTGCCACACATCATGCGCGGTCTCAAGGATCACTCGATACCCACACTACTCATCTACGGATCGATGATCACGCTGGTGTGCATGCTGGTCCGATTTGTATGGGTTGGGATCTCAGTGGCGATTCTCCGTGCCGTACGACGCCGCAAGCACAAGAAGACGGAGCCGGCATGGAATGAAGGGGCACTCGTTGCATGGTCCGGTATGCGCGGTGGAGACTCGCTCGTAATTGCGCTCGCAATTCCATTTTACACCAACTCGGGCGTACTCATACCTGCGCGCAACCTCATAATCTTCATCACGTTCTTCGTGATATTCGTAACTCTTGTCGGACAGGGTATGACACTCTCTCCAGTCGTGCGACTACTTGGCCTGCATCGCGACACGTCCGGCAAGGCAGAGGAGATAACCGCACGCATAGCGCAGGCAAGAGCTGCGCTCGGTGTGATCGACGACATGATCGCACACGGCGGAATCGACGCGAGGATAGGAAAGCGCTTGAGATCCCGTTATGCGGATCGTGAGAAACGCTGGACGGCACGCAGAGAGGGTCACGATGAAGACGCCACGTCCGAGGAGCGCGAAGCAGCGGACGAGATGGCCGGCGTTTCCGATACCGTGATGCGTGCGAACGAGCGGATAATCAGCGCGCAGCGCCGTTCACTGCTCCATCTCCGCGACAGCGACGCCATAAGCGATGATATCCTTCGCCAACTTCAGCGGGAGTTGGATCTCGAGACGATGCTGCTGGATTCCAAAAACCTCGATGACGAGGACGCCGGTGCCTGGTCGCCGTATGGCATGGATACCTGACGTTGACACTGCACGAATTGGCGCGGCTGGTGCCCGCTCGCATATCTTCCTGATGTCGTGGAATACCGGAGGATCTCCATGCTCCAGTCCGTTCTCGTAGTAGGTGCCGGTCCTACCGGCCTTACAATGGCCGCCGAGCTGGCGCGACACGGTGTGCAATGCCGAGTGATAGACAAGGCACTAGCGCCGTCCGACAGATCCAAAGCGATCGTCGTTCAGGCGCGAACGCTCGAGGTGTTGTCGCTCATGCAGCTCGCGGACGAGTTCGTCACGGCCGGTCATCCAGTCCATGCTGCGAACATCTACTCCAATGGAAAGCGCATCGTCCACCTGCGGTTCGACGATCTGGATAGTCCATACCCGTTTCTGCTCGTCCTCGCGCAGTCCGAAACGGAGCGAATACTGGGAGACCGACTCCGCCAGCTCGGAGTTGTTGTCGAGCGCAGCGTCGAATTATTGTCGCTCTCTCAGGACGCAGAAAAGGCGACGGTCGAGCTGCGCCACCCGGACGGTCACGTCGAGCGTGATCGCGTCGACTGGGTCGTGGGATGCGACGGCCCGCACAGTACGGTTCGTCGCGTACTCGACGTCCCGTTCGAAGGGCATACGTTCGACCAGATATTCATCCTCGCCGATGTGCGGGTACAGTCGCCATTGAGCGACGGGGAATTGCACATCTATTCGCAGCACGGCGACGTCTGCGCGATCTTCCCACTCGGCGGTGGTCGTTACCGTATCATCGCGGATAATCCACCGGCGAGCCTTGCAGGGCGGGATCCCTCGCTCGGGGAATGCCAGGCGATGGTAAACGCACGCATCAGCGAGCCGGTTACGCTCAGTGATCCCGAATGGACCGCCACCTTTCGCGTCAATAGCCGAATGGTGAAGGAGCTGCGATCGCGACGCGTATTTCTCGCGGGTGACGCGGCGCACATTCACAGCCCGGCCGGCGGTCAGGGAATGAATACGGGCATGCAGGACGCCGTCAATCTCGCATGGAAACTCGCGCTCGTTTGCAGTGGTCGATCCGATCCATCACTGCTCGACAGCTATCAGTTGGAGAGGTATCCCGTGGAGCGCTCCGTGTTGCGCCAGACTGACATGATGTTTCGAATCGCTGGCGCGTCCAGCGGTATCGGCGCGTTCGTAAGGGAGCATATCGCACCGCTACTGGGCAGTCTCGACTTCGTCCAACATGAGGCCGCGCGCCACGTGTCTGAGATCGACATCGAATACGAGCACAGCCCGATAGTGGAGGACCACCACGTCCCGCACGGTCCACGTGCCGGTGACCGGGCGCCGGACGCAGTTGCGCGGCTCGCTCCCGACGGAGCTACCGTTCACATCGTCGACGTCTGCTCCCGGCCGCAACACACACTGCTGCTGATCGTGGATGCAGCAGACGATGTTGCGCTCGCCGATGACGTATCAAGAAAAGTTGTTGCATTATATGGCGACGTCATAACGCCTGTCATGGTGTCGGATGCAATGACGCCGCGGAACGAGTCCAACGCATCGTCAATGACACGGGTCCACACGCGCGAGCCGCGATCGTTGCGCGACGAATACGGCTCTACACGCCCAGCGATGTACCTCGTGAGACCCGATGGCTACGTCGGCTTCCGCGCGCCACTCACGGCATCGGTGGATGGGTTGATGCAGTATCTGGCGCGTCTCATGCCGCACAGGCCCAGGCCAGCCCCGATGTTATGACGACACCCGGGCGAACGATGTATCGCTAGACCCCTGCAGCGCCGCGTCCTGCGGCGCGACCCGTCGCCCAGGCCCACAGAAAGTTGTAACCGCCGATCGGACCAAATGCATCGAGCGCTTCCCCGCACACGAACAGCCCGCGATGACGCCGGCTCTCCATCGTGCGCGGATCGATCTCGGCGAGACTCAAGCCGCCACCAGTTACCTCGGCTTTCTTGTATCCCTCGTTTCCGGTCCACGGCAGGTCCCCACGCACCAGTGTATCGATGAGTGCACGTCGCGCATCGCGCTTGAGCTCCGCAAGCATCCGCGTGGGCTCGACGCCGGCCGACGCGATGAGCGCCATCGCCAGACGGTCCGGCATTTCCGCACGCACCGCGCCGGCGACTGTGCGCGTGCCGCTCGCGCGCAACGCGTGCTCCCATTCGGCATCGCCAAGTTCGCTCCAGCGCACGGAGATACGAGCTGGCGGATCGGCGCGATCGTTCGCCGATCGAACTACGACGTGCGAGATGTCGAGCACTGACGGTCCGCTGTAACCACGATGCGTGAAAAGAAATCCACCGGTCGCCGTTGCGTTGCGCTCCGCACTCGTCGCGGTGATCGTCACCGTGAGCGACACACCGGATAGCTCGGCGAATGGTGCCGGCTCGGCAGTCACCGGTGTGAGCGCGGCGTAGGTCGGATGCATCGTGTGGCCGAGCTTCGCAAGAATCGAGAGTCCGGTCCCATCGCTTCCCGTATTGGGAACCGAGAATCCCCCGGTCGCGATGACGACGACATCACATTCGAGTGGCAGATCTCCATCGCGCTCGACGCGCCAGCGTCCGTCGTGTAGTGGCAGGACGTCGGTGACGCGACTGTTCATCATTATGCGCGCACCGCGTTGCGCAGCATACGACAGCAAACCATCACGCACGTCGCGTGCACGATTGGACTCAGGAAACAGTTTCCCGGATTCGGTCTCTTCGACCAGCCTGAGTCCAAGCTCATTCTCGAAGAATGCGCGCTGTTCGGCGAGCGGCCACGATCGGACGATCTTGCGAAGTGTGTTGCGGGACGAATCGGTGACGAAGCGTGACTCGTCAAGTCGCGCTGGCAGAATGTTGCAGCGCCCGCCTCCGCTGATCAGGATCTTCCGTCCGCCGTCGGCCGTGCGCTCGAGCAGCGTTACCTGTGCGCCGGAAGATGCGGCAAAGATGGCGGCCATCGTGCCGGCGGCCCCAGCGCCAACGATTACGACGTGTCTCGCGACGTCCGTGTTGCCTTGTGTGACCAAGCTCAACGCCTGACCCGTGCAGCCGACCAGACGAGCAGGGCGAGCATGGCAGCCAGCGGGAACAGGATCAGCAGGGCGAACGCCAGCAGCGCGACTACCAGCCAGCCAATGAAAGGTCCGACGCCGTTGACGGTCACAGAGATGCGATTCACTCTGAGCCATACCACGAGCCACGGCATTCCCGCGAGCACGCATACCCCAATCAGCCGCGTCGCGGGCCAGCGCACTATCCGCGTGCGCGCCGGTCCGCGCAGGGTTGCGTAGACCGTGGCTCCGCAGAGCGCGAGCATTAGCAGCGCCACAGCGGATCCGACCCACGTAACGAGCGATGACTGCGGCATGATGCTCCTTCCGGAAGATGCGCGCCGGACTCTGTGTATTCTCGCGATGGCGGCGTCTCCGGGCAGCGCCCGCCATCGATCAACTTACCACGCGCAACGCGAGCCCGACCAGATTAGTATCATCGATGTGACGCTGAATCATCCCGCAAGTGAGCGGATAGTCCGACGGCACGCATATCCCTGGAATCCCTGAGGAATCGAACCGGAATGGCAAATCTTACCTACTTCGAATGCACCAAGTGCGGGGAGCGACTCAGCCCCGCTGAACCTCATACAGTCTGTCCGGTAGATGG
This sequence comes from uncultured Gemmatimonadales bacterium, assembly GCA_963707505.1. Taxonomy (GTDB): domain Bacteria; phylum Gemmatimonadota; class Gemmatimonadetes; order Gemmatimonadales; family Gemmatimonadaceae; genus Fen-1247. Next base: position 383,733 of record CAVPQB010000006.1, on the reverse strand, counting down.
CGGATCGCTCTACGCGCGCTACGACCTTGAGCCGTATCGCGGCCTTGCGTCACGCGATTCTCTCTCGGGCCGCGTCGCGAGCATGTGGCGCTATTCCGACGTCCTCCCAGCGGTCGAGCCGGTGACACTCGGCGAAGGTTTTACGCCGATGATTCAGAGCCGGCATAATTCGAACGTGTACATCAAGGATGAAGGGTTGAATCCAACAGGCTCGTTCAAGGCGCGTGGACTGTGCGCTGCTGTGACGATGTGCAAGGCGTACGGCATCGACAAGATCGCGATCCCGTCCGCCGGCAACGCTGCGAGCGCGCTCGCAGCCTATTGTGCAGCAGCCGGTATCGAGGCGCACATCTTCATGCCGAAGGACGTTCCGGTCGCGAACCGTGTGGAATGCCAGCAGTATGGCGCGCACGTCACGTTCGTCGATGGATTGATCAGCGATTGCGCGAAGATGGTGAACGAGCGCAAGCAGGCCGAAGGCTGGTTCGACATCTCGAGCCTCAAGGAGCCATTCCGCGTCGAGGGAAAGAAGACGATGGGCTATGAAGTAGCCGAGCAGCTGGGCTGGAAGCTGCCCGACGCGATCTTCTATCCGACCGGCGGTGGAGTCGGGCTAATCGGTATGTGGAAGGCATTCGACGAGATGCAGTATCTGGGCTGGATCGGCGCCGAGCGCCCGAAGATGATCGCCGTGCAGGCAGCAGGGTGCGCACCGATCCCCAAGGCGTGGGACGAGCACAAGCCGACGTCGGAATTCTGGCAGGACGCCCACACCATCGCCGCCGGACTTCGGGTGCCGAAGGCTTATGCGGATTACATCATCCTCGACATCATTCGCGACAGCAAGGGAACGGCGGTGACGGCGACCGATGCGGAAATGCTGGAAGCGGTTTCTGCGATGGCGTCAGGAGAAGGCGTTTTCGCGGCACCGGAGGGCGCTGCAACGCTGGTCGCTTACAACAAGTTGATCGCTTCAGGCTTTCTCGAGCCGACAGATCGGGTCGTGCTCTTCAACACAGGCTCGGGCCTCAAGTACATCGACGTGATCGAGGGCGGTCACTGAGGCGGCGAATGTAATCCTGGCGTCAGCTTCGCGGCCCTACCTTTGCGGCTCGCATTTCGGTGCAGCGCCATCCCCCGCAGAGGTTCGTATGATTCGTGTCACTCCAGGTATCCAGGCCGCGTTGGCTGCCGCTGTCGTTGCGCTGCCAGCCGGCCTTGCGGCGCAGTCGTTCACGGTGCACAAGTACACGATCGGTGGTGAAGGTGGCACGGACTATCTCACCGCCGATCCGGCGTCCGGCCACGTTTTCGTCTCGCGCGGCACGCACGTGATGGTGGTGGATGGTGCAACCGGAAAGGTGCTGGGCGACATCCCCGACACCCCGCGCACGCACGGCATCGCGCTCGCACACAAATGGAATCACGGCTTCACGACGAATGGCGGCGATTCGAGCGTTACGATGTTCGATCTCAAGACGTTCGCGGTGATAAAGAAGATTCCAGCTGGAATCGACGGACTCGACGGCATCATGTACGATGATGCGACAGATCGTATTCTCACCATCGATCACAGCCATCCGATCGGCACCGCTGTCGTGATCGATCCCAACGCTGGCACAGTCGTTGGCAGAGTGACGCTCACTGGGCGCGCTCCGGAAGGCGGAGTGAGCGACGGCAAGGGAAAGATCTATATCAATCTCGAGGACAAGAACGCGATCGACGTCGTTGACACAAAGACATGGACGGTGGTCGCAACGTGGCCGATCGCGCCATGCGATGGCCCGACCGGAATCGCGATGGATCGTGCAAGCAATCGCATCTTCTCTGGCTGCAGCAAGATGTCGGTCGTGACCGATGCGACAACAGGCAAGGTTGTCGCGCAGATCCCGAATGGCAACGGCGTCGATGCGCTTGGCTGGGATCAGGACCAGAAGCTGATGTACATACCGGCCGGCCGCGATGGCAACGTGACTGTCGTGCACGAGGATTCACCGGACAAGTACAGCGTGGTCGCGACAGTGATGACGCAGGTGGGCGCAAAGACTATCGCGGTCGATGATGCAACGCACATTGCTTACGCGTTCACGCCCGAATACGGACCAGCCCCGGCACCGGCTCCAGGCGCAACGCCACCGGCGAACGGTCGCGGTCCGCGTGGCCCGATGATCGGAACGTGGTTCATATCGATCGCACATTGATGACGTTTGCGACGTGCCGATCCGGTACGCCCCCTACAGATAACTCAGCCACCAATCCGTACGCCGTGACTTGAGCGCGGCGTACCAGCGACACACCGGATACAGCGCTACCACGACGATCGCCCAGATCAGATAGACCACCGGCAGACTGTAATCCCACCCGGGCGGCGGCGTTATCGGAAACCGGTCCAGCGTGGGCGACTCGAACATCCAGTGCGCCTGCCCGTAGCGCGCGTAACACACCACGGTCGCAAGCGCGTGTATCAACGGAACGTGCAGCACGTAGTAGAACATCGGCACCTTGCCGACCGTGAGCGCGGGTCGCAGCCACCCTGGCGTGCGGCCATCCACCGCCCAGAGAAGCAACATTGCAGGCCCGAGCGTCATGAGCAGGAACAGCAGTGACGGTGGATACTTGGTCGTATTGAGAAACGACAACACGGTGAATCCAACAGAATGCTGCTGCGACCAGCGTTGCGGATCACCATAGATGTTCACGTAACGCAGCACCACAAAAGCACCGGTGAGAAAGGCGCCGAGCCTGAGCAGGAGATCCTTGCGGCGGACCGATTCCCATCTGTACACCTGCCCCAGACCATAGCCCACCGCAGTGACTCCGATCCATGGAACGAGTGGATACGCCTCGAAGATCGTGAACCTCGGCGTCGAAAAGAGTACACCGGGCGAGTGAAGGATCAGCCAGACCGGTGCCAGCGCTCCGAACGATGCCGCACTGACGGAGTCGAAGAGATTGTGCGCAACGATGAGCACCACGCCGAATGCCACAACTGCCTTTGTCGGAAGGTGTACCAACGCCGCCAGTGCGATCATCGACCATCCCAGTGCCCACAGAACGAAGAGTATCGTTAGCCGGTAGTCGAAATTGAACTGCCAGCCCAGACAACGAGTGGCGACTACCTCGAGAAAGATGAGCCAGAGACCGCGCGTCCACAGAAAACGTGACAGCTCGCGCTTCGATTTCCGGCGCAGCGAAAGGAATGCACCGGTGCCGGTGAGCAGAAAGAACACTGGCGCGCAGAAGTATGTAATCCAGCGCGTCAGAAACAATGCGGCCGACGCGTGGGTCAGATCGGTGGGGCTGATCACGGGCGAGGTGAAGTACTCGCGCGTGTGATCCAGAGCCATGACGATCATTATCAGGCCTCGCACCACATCGACCGACTGGATGCGCACTCGCGCAGGCCGCGCGGCCACCGTCACCTCGGGCATGCCAATTGCGCGAGCGGTCGGTGTTACTTCATAATTCGGGATGGACATGACGATGCCTGCAAAGGTTGATGTCGAAAATGTCGTCCAATCGCGTTCTCATACGGGTGTACTCACCGTGGATCGATAATGAGCATCAGCCCACTGGCCGGCAAGCCGGCACCGCAGTCCATCCTCGTGAACGTACCGCGGCTCATGACTGCGTACTACTCGCTGGTACCCGATCCGAAAGTTGCGGCGCAGCGCGTGTCGTTCGGCACTTCCGGTCATCGTGGATCCGCGTTCGATTGCGCCTTCAACGAAGATCACATCCTCGCCATAACACAGGCAATCTGCGAATACAGAAAGCAACATGGGATCGACGGTCCGTTGTTCCTTGGCATCGATACACATGCGCTGTCCGCATCTGCGTTCGCGTCTGCTCTGGAAGTTCTCGCGGCGAATGGCGTGAGCGTGATGATCGACGACCGCGACGGCTACACGCCCACCCCGGTTGTCTCGCACGCGATCCTCACATACAATCGTGGCCGTACCAGCGGATTGGCTGACGGTATAGTCGTGACTCCATCGCACAATCCGCCCGACGACGGTGGCTTCAAGTACAACCCCACGAACGGCGGTCCGGCCGATACCGACATCACCGGCTGGATTCAGAACCGCGCCAACCAGTTGCTCGGTGATGGCCTCAAGGGCGTTGTACGCATTCCGTTCGACCGCGCCACTCGTGCCGCGACGACTCACAAGCACGATTACATGGACGCGTACATCGGCGACCTCGGCGCAGTCATCGACTTCGACGCGATTCGATCCGCCAAACTTCACCTCGGCGTCGATCCACTCGGCGGAGCCGGAGTTTTTTACTGGGGCATGATAGCCGAACGGTACAGGATCGACCTGACAGTCGTGAGCGAGGATGTGGATCCGACGTTTCGGTTCATGACCGTGGACTGGGACGGCAAGATTCGCATGGATTGCTCTTCGCCGTATGCGATGCAACGGTTGATCGGACTCAAGGACAAGTACGACGTCGCGTGGGCGTGCGACACCGACCATGACCGGCATGGTATCGTCGCGAAGAGCGTCGGGCTGCTGAATCCGAATAACTATCTCGCAGTTGCGATATCGTACCTCTTCGATCATCGCCCCAACTGGTCGCCTGCGGCAGGCGTTGGCAAGACAGTGGTGAGTAGCAGCATGATCGATCGCGTCACGTCGCGACTTGGCCGTCCGCTCAAGGAAACGCCGGTCGGCTTCAAGTGGTTCGTGGATGGATTGATGAATGGAACGATCGGATTCGCAGGCGAGGAAAGTGCAGGCGCGTCGTTCCTGCGGCGTGACGGCACGATCTGGACGACCGACAAGGATGGAATCATCGCCGGATTGCTCGCCGCTGAGATGACGGCGGTCACGGGTAAGGATCCCGGGCAGCTGTATCAGGATCTCACTCATGAATTCGGTGATCCCGTGTACGAGCGTATCGATTCACCGGCGACGCCGGAACAGAAGCAGATACTGTCGAAGCTCGCGCCGAGCGACGTGACTGTTAGCGAGCTAGCAGGCGAGAAGATTACCAGCGTCATCACGACAGCACCCGGAAGCAAGGATCCGATCGGCGGCATCAAAGTTAGTACGGCCAGCAGCTGGTTCGCTATCCGTCCATCGGGTACCGAAGATGTCTACAAATTGTATGCAGAAAGTTTCAAGGGAACAGATCACCTGAGAGTGGTGCAGTCGGAGGCGCAGGCGATTATTCAGACAGCATTGAAGACGGGTAAGTAGTCGGACTCGTCATGAGCGCTTGTTCCTGTCAGTGCGCGCCTATCAACGATTATCCATCACCCCGCGCATCACCGCGCCGAGTATCCCACCACCAACCGCCGCCTGCGTATTACTTTCTGACGTCGCAACAGGTGGATGGTAATACATCGACTGGATACCAACGCGCCCGGGTCCTGTAAATCGATTGAAGAATATCTGTCCCCCGCTCGCGAAGAATCCTGTCGCTATACTCTGCGTTTCGAGCTCCATGCGCACGGACGGATCCTTGTAGATCCAGCCACCCGGCTCGACGTCGATCTGCTCGCCCGCTTGCAGCGTCACCTCGAACACGTTGCCATAGCCGTGCAGCCATACGATCCCGTCGCCGTTTCGTGCGCCGAACGTGTCGATGAACAGTCCCGACTGCCCGAACAGAATGTTGCCGATTCCATTCACACGCTGGAAGGTGAAATCGACCGAGTCGGTAGCGGCGAGGAACTGATGCTCACGCACGTCGATCGCCTGCCCGCGCGTGAGATGCAGCGGAATTATCTGCCCCGCACCATCGCGACTGAAAGCGATGTGCCCCATCCCCTTCGCCTCCGTCATGAAGATCGGCATGCCGGATATGAGCCGCTTGAACGCACCGGCGAGCGACTTCACGCCGACGGAAACCGTCGGATGCTTCCATAGCAGTACGTGATGCTCGAAGTACACGGGCATCGACGTGATTTCTACATGGAGCACCGGAACGAGCTCGCCTTCGAGATGGTACGTGACTCCGCCGAATGATTCGTTGCGGACCGTCGTCGGATGCAGCTGAGGGATGGCCACGGAAGGAAGGGTTGATGCAGGTTTGATTGTGTGTCGCTGGTTACAGGAAAAGCTCGTGCTGGATGGACCCGGGCGCAACACCAAACGGTCGGGTGAACGCTACACTTTGCCTCGGATGACCCCCTCGACCCTTCAGCCGTCGCGTCAACCAACCGCGTGGTCCATGGTGAGTGACGCGTTGATTCAGGCCGCGGAAGCCCGCGGTGTTACCGTGACCCCACTATCCACGCGCCGAATTGATGGTCAAGCGTAGGGCGCGGATTTATCCGCGCGTGGCCCCGTCACATGCAATCGGATTTGGATGTTCGCAGATTTATCCGCGCCTGACCCATTCAGGCACAATCGGAATTCGATGTTCGCGGAATCGTCCGCATCGACAGCCTCGTCGAACGATCGTTCGAATACCCCGTTACGCCCTTCGCCGAACGATGGTCGGACCCACCGGCGCCGCTGCATGAAACCGCGCCGACGACGCCGATTCCAGCGCCTCGTTCACCGCCTCATACCCAGCCTCGATCAGCTCCCGCGTAGCGCCAAACGTGAACGATGGCCAGTGATATACCGGAGGCCGAACATGAAGCGTCGGCACGTGCTCGCGCTGGGCCTGAATCGCAGCTCGCTGTGGCTCGGCGAGGATCTGAACTACGCGACTGTGAATTCCAACCATTCCCTGTCGCTCCCAGCTGGCGTCTTCTGCGTCGATTATCTCACTCACGTCGATCGCAATGACTCTCCTCGCACCCCACCGGATTGCTTCGAGCAGTCCGACCATCGTCTTCAACCCACCGTCCACGAGCAGGTCGCCATCAGCGAGCGAGAGCGGCGGAAAGACCAGCGGCAGTGCTCCAGACGCGTACACCGCATCGACGAGACTCAGCGTCGACTCGGCGCCATGTCCGAACCAGCGCTCGTCGCCGTTGCGCAACGACATTGCATTGACGCGGATGGGACGTACCAGTGACGCGAATGTCGCGGGCGCGATTATTCGCTGAATCAGATCGCGATAGTGTTCACCGTCATAGATCGATGTCTGCGCCAGACCGGCGATCATGTACGCCTTGATGTTGCGCTTGAGCACCGCCTGCTCCGTCACGCCAAGCGCATCGGCTTCCAGTTCGTCGATCGAAGCGCCCATTGCCCAGCGCGCCCCAATCAGCGCGCCGATGCTGGTTCCGACAATCGCGTCGATCTGAATTCGCGCCTCGATCAGCGCACGAATGACTCCGATGTGTGCCATTCCGCGCATCGCACCGCCACCAAGTACCAGGACGGTGTGAGGGGCGTGGCGGAGGCCATCGGGTCTGGCGCTTTCCGGAAATGGCCCGGCGATTGGGAAACGCGGCATCTGAGTTGTCTAATTAAGTGACAGAACTACCGAGCGTAAGTCCCCATCGAGTGCCGGAATCTGTGTCCTTTCGTATCTTTTACGGATGCGCACGCATTCTGTTGTGATCACCGCTCTCGCGGCAGCGTCGATTGCGGTGTCGGCTCTGGGTGCGCAGAACGTGGAGAACAGGCGGTCCAGCGCAACGTCCAGACCGGACCTCATCGTCTTCATAACCGTCGATCAGATGCGGCCGGACTACCTCACACGCTTCCTGCCGCAGCTCTCCGGCGGACTCGGCAGGCTCTATCGCGGCGGCGCGGTGTTCACGAACGCGTTTCAGGATCACGCGATAACGGAGACCGCACCTGGCCACTCGGAGACCATGTCGGGACGCTTCCCGGTTCATAACGGAATCGTCATGAATTCGGCCGGTGTCAACGACACGACAGTGACGCTGGTCAACGCACCAGGCGCCGGTGCATCGCCCGTACGGTTTCGTGGCACGACGTTGACGGACTGGATGCGCGCCGCCGATCCGGCATCGCGCTCGCTTTCGATATCGCGCAAGGATCGCGGCGCAATCCTGCCTATCGGCAAATCGAAATCGCCAGTGTTCTGGTACGCGAACAATGGAACGTTCACCACCAGTACGTACTACGCGACCGCGCTGCCAGCGTGGCTCGACGAGTACAACGCGAAGCGCCGGCCTGCGAGCTTCACCGGCAAGACATGGAATCCGCTGCTTCCGATCAGCAACTACCCCGAACCGGATAGCGTAAGCGCCGAGCAGGGTGGAAAGGATTTCACCTTTCCGCATGTGATGCCGTCCGATACGGCGCTCGCGCTCGAAACTCTATCCACATATCCGTGGATGGATCAACTGACCCTGGAAGTCGCGCTCGCCGGCGTGCGCGCAATGAAGCTTGGTGCGGGTCCGCACACCGATCTGCTTGCAATTTCGCTATCCGCGACTGATTACATCGGACATGCGTACGGCCCCGATTCGAGAGAACAGCACGATCAGATAATCCGGCTCGATCGCGCACTCGGCGCGTTCATGGATTCACTCTACGCCATACATGGCAGTCGCAATATCGTCTTCGCGCTCACTGCCGATCATGCGGTGGCGCCGTATCCCACCGTACATGCGCATGACCCGAATGCCGGAGCGACGTACGTCGACGTCGGACCCTACGTCGCGCGAGTACGATCTCAATTGCAGGCATCGGGCGCACAGAAGAATGCATTCTCATTCAGCAGCGGTGTCGTAGCGATCGACCGCGCTGCTCTGGCCGCGGCGCATGTGAACGCCGACTCGCTCGTGCTTGCGTTTCGCGATACGATCCTTGCGGTGCCGGGTGTGCGACGCGCGGATCGCATTCGTGATCTCGCGCACGCGGACACCGTTCACGACGACATCGCTCGCCGATGGCTGCACATGTTCGACAGCGACTCGACATACGCACTCGTCGTGACACTCACGCCGTACAGTTATTGGGGTAAACCCGGCGGAAGCGCGGAGCACGGCTCACCGTACGATTACGATGCGCACGTCCCGATGATCTTCTACGGCTCCGCATTCAGGCCGGGCAAGTACGCCGAGAGGGTGAGAGTCGTGGACATGGCTCCGACGCTGGCTCGCGTGGTAGGCGTCAGACCAACTCAGACTGTGGATGGCCGCCTCATCGCGGCGGCGCTCAGGTGATGGCGCGCGAGACGCGTTATATCTTCCATCGCAACGCGAACCTGCGACAAGTTGCCTGAAGAAATGCCACGCGGTTATCCGAGCCACATTCAGAAGGCGTTCGACGAGATCCGGTTCGGACCCTTGAGAACGCTCAACCTCCGGGAGTCGCTTCCGACCGCCCAAGAGGCGCGCGCGCGCGCGGATAGCTGGATTCGCGCCAGGCAGGTCGAGCGCGCCGGCGAGCTGCTCATCATCACTGGCCGCGGCAATGGAAGCGAGGGCGGAATCGCGGTTGTACGACAGACCATCCTCGCGCTGTTCCCATCATTGCGACGGCGCAACATCATTACGAAGTGGGAGGAGCACACTGAAGGCTCCTTCGTAGTAACGCTGGCACCGATGACGGCGATGTTCGAAGCTCCCAATCGCCGGCGCGAGCCCGCGGTATCGCTTCCGATCCCGGATTCGCTGGCAGCACTTTCCCCCGAAACGCTCAAGCTGCTCAGAGAGCTCGCCGTATCATCGCTCTTCATGCTCGGCGTTCGCAACCCGGAGCGATTCGTGGAATCGGAGATGGTGACGAAATTCACCAAGCTCACCGCCGCTCTATCCGGCTCGGATGATCCCGAAGTGGAACTTCGCGCCGCCATCCAACACGCACTCGAAGAACTGGACGAACAGTAATGACAATTTCAAGGCTCACCGCTGCGATAGCAGTGTCACTCGCAGGCGCGTCTGCATCCTTCGCGTCGGCGCAAGGCACGCAAGGCACGCAGACCTCTATCGCCGGCTTCACTTCAGCGAACGCGCAGCATCAACGCGAGCTCGAAGCGAAAGCCGCGACGCTCGCCTCGCCTGCAAATGCGGATTCGCTGTCACGCGAACTGTCAAAGGAACCGCACATGGCCGGCACACCAGCCCAGGCCAGAACGCGTGACATCTTTGCCCGCGAGCTCAAGAAATATGGAATCGATCCGGAGGTGCGCACGTACAGTATCTACATGCCGCATCCGACGAGCGTGCACCTGTACAGAGTGTCGCCCGACGCCGCAGAGCTGTCGCTCTCCGAAGGGCCAATTGCCGAGGACACGACGTCGTTCAGCTATCCGCAGATCCTTACGTTCAACGGATATGGCGCAGCTGGCGACGCGACGGGTGAGGTGGTCTACGTCAACTACGGACTGATCGAGGATTACGCGACGCTCGATTCACTCGGTGTTTCTGTAAAGGGCAAGATCGTCGTCGCGCGCTACGGAAGATCCTATCGCGGAATCAAGGCGCGCGAAGCCGAGAAGCACGGAGCGGCCGCGCTGATCATCTACAGCGATCCTGCGGATGACGGATTCACGCGCGGCGACATCTATCCCGAAGGGCCGATGAGGCCGTGGACCGGCGTGCAGCGCGGCAGTGTCTTCAACGACAACGGCGATCCGACCACGCCCGATTACGCTAGCGTTCCAGGCGCGAAACGTATCCCGCTGGATCAGACAAATCTGCCGCGAATTCCAGTGATCCCCGCATCGTACAAGAACGCAGCGGAATTGCTGCGCGACGTGCGCGGTGGTGGTGAGCTTCCGCCCGGCTGGCAAGGCGGCCTGCCGTTCCGGTATCACGTTGGACCGGGACCCGTTCGCGCGCGCGTCGTCGTCACCACCGACGCCCAGACGCATCCCTACAAGGACATCTGGGACGTGCTCGGCACCATCCGGGGCTCGGAATATCCCGATGAGCTCGTGATCATCGGCGGCCATCGCGACGCGTGGGGACCCGGGACCGCTGACAACATCAGCGGCACCGTCAGCATTCTCGAGACCGCGCGCACCATCGGCGATCTCATGAAGCAGGGCTATCGTCCGAAACGTACAATCGTCTTCGCGTCGTGGGACGCTGAGGAATGGGGATTGATGGGATCCACGGAATTTGTCGAGCAGGATTCCGCGCGTCTCTTCAAGAATGGAACTGCATACATCAACTTCGATGAAGTCGCGACCGGCCCCGACCTCGGCGCGAGTGGATCGCCGTCGCTGCGTCCGTTCTTCCGCGATATCACGAAAGTCGTCGCAAGCCCGAGCGGAAAGGGGTCGGTATACGATGCGTGGCGTATCTCCGATCGGATAAAATCCGACACTGCGCAGCCGGTGATCGGCGATCCAGGCGGCGGCTCCGACTTTGCCGGCTTCTACAATCACCTCGGCATCCCCATCGCCGACTGGGGATTCGGCGGACCGATGGGCGTGTATCACTCGGCGTTCGATTCGTACCACTGGATGAGCAAGTTCGGTGATCCCGGCTACAAGTATCACGCGACCATGGGCGTGATGGGCGCTGTCGCCATCACTCGTCTCGCCGACGCCGACATCATCCCATACGACTACGTGGAATACGCACGTGCAATGCGCGGTCTTACCGCCACCGCAGCCAGGAACATTGCGGAGAAGCACTGGACCAACGTCTCGCTCAGCGCGCTCGATTCATCGATCACGGTGATGGAGACGGCTGCGAGCAAGTTCAACGAGACGCGTGATGCAGCGCTCGCAAGGGGCGTATCGGCGGCATCGAGAAAGCAGGCAAATGAGCTGCTCATGCAGGTCGAGCGCGCATTCGTTCGCGCAGGTGGACTGCCCGTCAGCAAGCGTGAATGGTTCCGCAACGTGATCTACGCAGCCGACAACGACAACGGTTATGCGAACATCGGATTGCCGAGCATCAACGAGGCTGTGAAGGCTGGAGATGAAGCATTGTCTGTACGCGAGATAGCAGACCTGTCGCAGCGTTTCATCAAGGCAGCAGGACTGCTCGACTCGGCGGCGCGAAGCTTGCGAACACAGTGAGGGCATGGATGATGTAGCATTGGTGCGCCGGACGCCACGACTGTCGCTCAGCGAGCGAATCGCGGCGTCCCAGTTCGGCGCAAAAGCACACTGGCCCAGCGGATTCGAGGTGTACCGGAGTGGTACAGCCGCTGACGGAATCTTCATCGTGTTGCACGGCCACGTTGTGCTGCGAAGCCCCATGAAGGGCGGACGCGGCTTCGTAAGCGGGATAGCAATGCCGGGCGAGACCTTCGGGGCCGAAGGTCTCGCTCCGCGCGGTTGCTACGTGACCGATGCCAAGGCCGCTGATGGAGTCGAGACACTGCACCTGGGCGGCGAGCAGTTCCGCGCATTCCTGAGAGAGCAGCCAGCCCACGCGATATCGTTGATCGGCCAGATCCTCGCCGAGCGCAGCACGCTCCTCGAGAGATTGCAGGAGCTGGCATCGCTCAACGTCGAGGACCGGCTCGTCTCCGTTCTAATGCGGCTGAGCGAGGATACCGGCTTCATGGTGGATGATGCGACCCTCAAGCTGGACCCATCGCATCACCGGCTGCTCTGCGAGATGGTGGGCGCCACCCGCGAATCGATCGCGCTGGCGCTGAGCCGCATGGTGAACGGTGGGGTAGCGTCGCGTGCTGGCTCGTGCTTTGTTATTGATACGCGGCAGTTGGCATCCCGCCATCACGCTTCGCGGTACGACGAGCAGACCCCCCTGCCAATGACCAGGGAATCGGCCCGAGCGTAGAGCACCGAGCAGTAGCAGCTCGCATTCCCGTCGATTCCGATAGCAGACATAATTCAAGGCGCACGTCAGCTCGACCTGCGCGCCGGCAACGAGCGGGGGGTTCTTCTCCTGCACGGTTTCGGCGACACACCTCAAACGTTGTCATACCTCGCCCGGTACCTGCACGAGCGGGGATTCGACGTTCGCGTCCCCCTGCTCCCAGGCCATGGCCGCAACATCAGCGCTATGGACGCGTCGTCGCATATCGAGTGGCTGGACAGCGCGCGCGCCGAGCTGTTCGCCATGCGCGCCCGTCACAGGTGGACCGCCGTCGGCGGTCTCTCGATGGGTGGATCGATCGCCGCGATACTGGCCGCCGAGCTGCGCGACCTGCCTTCGCTCGTACTGATCGCGCCGTATCTCAGAATGCCGAAGCGACTGCGCTGGCTCTCGGCTACGTCCGGATTGTGGAGTGGCGTGGTCGGCCCGATCCACTCGCGAACTACACGATCGATCCTGGATCCCGCTGAGCGTGAGGCGAATCTGGCTTACGGATCGGTGACCGGGAAATCGATCCACGAGCTGGCGCTGCTGGTCAACAAGGCGCGTCGCGCGCTGCCGGAGATTACCGCACCGACGTTGTTGATCCAGTCCGAAACGGACAATCGGATCTCGACGCAGAGTGCGCGGCAGGCGTTCGCGGAACTGAGGACGGAATCGAAGAAGCTCGTTCTCACGCACGCGGGGGGACATGTGATAACCGTGGACTACGGCCGAGAGCGCGTCTTCGAGGAGGTGCGCGCCTGGCTGGGGACTGGTCCCGGAACCTCGCCCCAGCCAGGGCCCCCGGAATAGCTGCGGTTACCGCTGGCTATCCGGATTCACCTACCCTTCGTCATCCCCGCCCTATCTAGAACTTGTCCTGCACGAAATCGGTTACCGCAGTCGCGGCGCCTTCGGCAACGTGCGTCACCTGCTCGGCGATACCAGCCGCAACGCGCTTCACACGCGTGACCGGAGACTGCTTGCGCGGGCTCTTACGGGTACTCTTACGCGTCGTCTTCCGCGTCTTTTTGGCAGCGGACGACTTGCGCGCCGTACTCTTCTTGCGCGCTGGGCCACGCTTCGCTGCCGTCTTGCTCGCGCCGCGCTTACTGGTTGCCTTGCGGCCTCCAGTCTTGCGCGCGCCGGCCTTTCTCGTGCTCTTGCGGGTCGCAGCCTTGCGGGTCGTTTTACGACTGGTTTTCCGTGCACCGCCCTTACGGGACGTTGCCTTGCGAGCGACGGTCTTGCGCGTGCCCTTCTTCGCCTTTGACTTCGAGCCGCGCTTTGCGCCGGTGCGTGAACCGGAAGTACGGCTCGAGCTCTTACGGGACGATTTCTTAGTTGCCATGCTCTACTCCGGAACGTTGGTTGAATCAGCTCACGTGAATCCAAGCAAGAATCGCGCACAAATGTATAACGCGCAAGAGTTTTTCGTGCAATCCGTGCATATCTTTCCGTGCGACAATTCGAAATTCACGCCGATTCATCCCAACGAATGCCATCTCATCATCACGTAGCGCGCGGAATCTCGCAGCCTGTTCGGCGATTCGCCAGCAAATTCACACCGAGCGCATCGATGTTCGCGGCGATCGCACTGGGCGCTGCCGCCTTGATCGTCGGGTGCAACAAGGGCGATAGATCATCTTCCAGTTCCGCCCCGGTTGCCGGCACCATCACCGCGACCGCCGCGCAACCCGCTGCCGCCGACACGGACCACACTGCGAGCGGCGTCGGTCTGCCGACCGGATACGTCGCGCAGTTCGACCACGCGAACGCGAAGAGCTCCGATGCGTCGTACTCGGAAAAGGAACCCGGCCGCTGGGAAGTGAAGACCGGGCCGGCGCACATCCTGTATTCGTCCAAAGACACCGCGGCCAACAAGTACACCGTGTCCGCCACGTTCGAGCAGCTGGAAGCCCCGTCACACCCTGAAGCATTCGGCGTCTTCGTCGGTGGCTCCAACCTCGGCGCGCCGACCGCCAGGTACACGTATTTCATAGTGCGAGGCGACGGCAAGTACATGGTGAAGGTCCGTGACGGCGCTAACACCCGCACCGTAACAGACTGGACGGCGCACCCGTCGATCCCGGTGCAGGATGCATCTGGCAAGGGACTCTACGGGATCAGGATCGACGTCAGCGGCAAGACGGCGAACGTCAGCGTGAACGGCGTCCCGATCACCACCATCACCGGAAAGGACATACCGCTGAACGGAATCACGGGCGTGCGGATCAACCACAACCTGCACCTCGATAGTGACCCCGGTATCCGTGATCCGAGGGAAGGCGTAGGGAAGAGCCATTTGATGCACCGAATTGGTGGTCATTCCCGACGACGCTATCCACGCACCGAATTGGTACGCCTGCGTAGGGCGCGGATGTATCCGCGCGTGGCCCGTTTAGGCGCAATCGGATTGGGATGACCGCCGGGTTAGCCGCACCTACACCCTGCGCGTCTCCCCGTGCGCCATCACCCATAACATCTCCGGATCCAGCCCCGCCTTTTCCCACTCCACTCGTGTAAGCGCCGGTGGCTCATCCAGCGGCTCATCCGTAAGCTTGAACGTCCCCCAGTGCATCGCGACGAACCTGCATGCCTGTCCCGAGTTCTCCGCGACGACATCGACATAAGCCGATACGGCTTCATCCGGCGCCATGTGCACCGGCTGCATGAACCACCGCGGATCGTAAGCGCCGATCGGAATGAACGCAGCCTCGAATGGACCGAGTCGTCGCGTGATCTCGCCGAACTCCGGATGCCGTCCCGTGTCACCAGCGAAGAAGACAGCGCGATCGCCTGCACGGATCGTCCAGCCGCACCAGAGCGTCGAGTCCCGGTTGTTCGGGCGTCTCCCGGAGAAGTGTTGTGCCGGCGTGCAGGTGATTTCGAGACTGTGCGAGTGCATGCTCTGCCACCAGTCCAGCTCCGCCACGACCTTCGCACCGCGAGCACGGAGCCAGGCGCCGACACCGATCGGCGCGATGAATTGCGCGTGTGGATGCCGCGCGGCTATGCGCCGGATCGTTGCGACGTCGAGATGGTCGTAGTGGTCATGTGAGAGCATCACCAGATCGATCGGCGGCAGCGAATCGAAGCTCACGCCAGGTTCCGTCGCGCGTTTGGGACCGGCGAAGCTCACCGGTGACGCGCGCTTGCTCCAGATCGGATCCAGCAGAATGTTCACCGATCCGATCTGGAGCAGAAAGCTCGAGTGGCCTATCCATGTGACGACGACTTCATCGATCGTCGCACGTGTGGGGAATGCCGGAGTTGCGCGGGGAAAGATCGACGCCGGCGGATCCGGGCGCCGAGTTCTGCGGCGATCCCGGACCCATTTCAGTACGTCACGCAGTCCGTGAGGACTCGTGTGTGGCCACGGATTCAGGAATTTCCCGTGGGTGCTTTTGTGTATCGGCATCTGTGACTGAACCGTTCTGTCCTCTGGCGGCTGCATGCATCAACATTAAGCGACGCCACATGACGAGGCGCTTTCGATCAGAGCCACCCATTATCGGCACTCCAGGCAGTTGGTTGCTTCGGGGACGACGAGCAGGCGTCCATATGCAATGCCCTCCCCACAGTGTCCGCAGACACCGTACCTCCCGTCCTCGATGCGCCTTAGCGCCTCGGTCAGCTCCGCATGCCGAGCATGGACGCGGCCGGTGAGCGTGACCGTGAGGCCACCGTCGCTCGCGGTGCCGGAAGCAACGCGAAGCGACGAGCTATCCGCGAGCAGTGCCTCTTCCTGCGTCTCGCGCGCGAGCGATCGCTCGATGCGTGCCAGCTCGGAGCGGATGTCCGCCTCCAGCTCGCGCAGTTGTGCACTCGATATTGCTCCGGTCGATCTCATTTCGGTCCTCCTGTTTGGTGAATGGGCAAATACTCGTCATGCCCGCGAACGCTCCCAGATTCGTCATCCCCGCTTTCGCGGGCATGACGACTTTCTTCGAATCTTTCGCGCCCTACCCGTCGGCGTTCGTCCAGAACGCCATGCGCTCCGAGCGTGGCAGCGCCAGTCGCGCGATTGCACCCGCGCGCACCGCCTCCTTGTAGCGGTGGAACGATGCCGGATCGTCATGCCAGAACGTTGCCGGCAGCTCGATCAGCGCCCGTAGCAGATCGCCACGAAAGCATCCGGCCGACGCAAGCGGATCACGTTCGATCACATCGAGCACGATCGGCACCACTGCACGCAGATCGGCGCGATGGTGCAGCGCCTTCAGCAGATCCGTGTCGTTCTCAATGCACTGCTTCATTTCGTCTGACGGTTACCACTCTCGCTTCTTCCGTTGCTTCTTCTAATTCGCGTTGCCATTGATGATTTCTGATTCGTCCTCCGTTCGGTGCGCCGCGCGTTGCGTGTTGCGTTCGGAGATCGCTGGTGGCATGCAGACCGGGACTGCGAATTTGGTCCATAGTGCCTTCATCCTTGCCTCCTGTCGTTATTCGAGCAAGTGCGTCGTGCCGCGTGATTCGTCCGCAGAGCGTGCGTCGTGTACGCGTGGCTGGAAAACGAAAAACACCCCGCCAGGCTGGAAAGCGCAGGCGGGGTGTCGAGTTGGCGAGTGGGAAACCCGCCTCTGACTGTGAGCCGGATCAACCGCTGTAGCGGTACTCCTGGCTGCCCGTCCTGCTATTGGGAGATGTGCGCGGTCGCATGGCCGACACTCGGCTGCAACTCGTGCTCCGACGCATCATCCATCTCAGATCGACTCGTTTGGGCGCGCGCAAGCCGACCGGCCGGCAGGCCATTGACCGGCCAGTGCCGCAAGTCGGATCGAGATCCGCGCGCTGAGTTGAAGTCGACATTAGATGATCTCCGTTAGCAAAAAAACGGTTGCGTGTTCCGAATGGTGTTTAACTGCCGTGACGCAGCCGTCTGTTGGTACGGTAACCCCGGGGTATCGGGGAAGTCAAGCAAATAAGGCGATGCCGCAAAAACAGATGTGCACACGCTGTTACCCATCAGTGGATTAAGAGTTCCATCCCGACGGGAAAGGATTTCAGGATCAGGATGGACCATTACTGATCGTGCACGGTTTGCACCGCATCCGCTACCCGCTCTCCCAGCAACCGCGACGTCGTCCATTTACCACCGAACACGCTCACGACACGACCGTCCACTTCGATCGTCTCTCCACGCCGCTGCGCGTGCGCCGACTTCCCCGAATCCACCAACGGGCGCACGCCGGCGAACGTCGCCTCGATGTCCGCATCACCAATCGCGTTCACAAAGAACGTATTGTATGCATCCACGAGATATGCACGCTCCGCGCCGCTACATGCAATTGGATCCGCGAGCGTCTGACGCACTTCCGTCGTTCCAACCAGAGTGCGTCCGTGATGCGGCAGCACAAACACGAGCCGGCCATCCGACGGCAGGTTCAACGCGAATCCGGCTTCAGTGGGTCTGTTCACAACGAGATGAGACCCGCGCACGAGATCGAGCCGCGTGTGCGATGCGATTCCGCTCGCGTCCAGCAATGCACGCGCCCATGGTCCCGCAATGTTCACTATCACGTCGAATCGCGAAGTGCTACGCGTCGTACGCAGTTCACCATCGCACGCGATGTGCGTGACTTCGGTGTTCTCGTGAATCACGACGCCGTCGTCACGCGCGCGGTCAGCCGCCCAGCGGCCGAGCGCCGCGTCGTCCATCTGCGCGTCCCAGTACGAGAACGCACCGCGCAATCCGTCGCGCTTGAGGCCGCTTGCGCGCTCCGGTATATGTCCTTTGCTCCACCATCGATGACGCCCGAGTCTCGCTCGGCCCGCAAGCAGGTCGTATGCAGTGAGACCCGCGGCTAGCGCGAGACGTCCGTGCGGCGCATGACTGTACAACGGCAGAAACAGCTCGACCCGTCGCGTGAGCTCCGGCGCGCGCTGCATCCACCAGCGTCGCTCGTGCAATCCCTCGTACACCTGCCGTACGTCACCCTGCTCGAGATACCGCAGGCCGCCGTGCAGCAGCTTGCTGGATGCACCACTCGTCGCGCCCATCAGCACGCCGCGCTCGAACAGCGTGACCTCGTGGCCGCGTCGTCGGAGCGCCCATGCGCTCATCACACCATTGATCCCGCCACCGACGATCGCGACTCGCATCGAGCTTCACACCGCTACGTGAAGAGCTCCACGTTCTCCTCCACATGTCTCACGTCGCGCATTCCCACTACGATGCTCGCAATATTCGGCAGCATTCGCACGAACGACAACGCGCACGCGGCATCCGTCTTCGCTTCCGGGAACGCCTCACGCGCAGCCGGCGGGAGATTGGTCGCCAGACGTCCCTGCATGAGCGGAGCGACCGCTATCATCGCGACTCCCATGTCGCCGGCGGATTCGAGTGCTGTACGCTGGTGTCCATTCACCATCTGCGTCGGCGAGCGCACTCCTTCCATCATCCCGAGATTCACCGGCATCTGCACGGCAACCATGTGATGCTCGTCGCCCGCCACGTCGCGTGCGGCAGACACGAGCGATTCGACGGATATGTGATTCTGCGCGTCCGCCGGAACGCGAAGGCCGTTCCACGTCGCGCAACCGTATGACTGTATCAACCCATCGTTCACACAGCGCTCCAACTCGGCGAACGCGTCATGCATGCGATTGTCGAACTCCTTGGACGTAATCGCCTCGAGCTGCTGTTCCGGATTGTGTATGTAATAGATGTCGATCGAATCGACGCCAAGGTTCGCGATACTGCGCTCGACCTGATTGCGCAGAAATTTCGGTGCGATGCAGTGGCCGCCCGCAACCAGCTCGGCGGCGTCGATGATTCCCGTATCGAGATATTCACGCGTGATGTACGCACGGTACTCTTCCTTGCTCGCCGGCGGCGGCGCTTCCAGTGGCAGATATCCGCCCTTGGTCGTCACGAAGATTTTCGCATCGTGCGCTCCTCCGGTACCGGTACCGACGTCGCGCAGCACACGCCCGATCACGCGCTCGGATCTCTGACAGCGATAATTGATCGCCGTATCCACGTGATTCACACCCAGCTCGATCGCACGCCGTAACGCGCGATCGTAAGCCGCGTCCTCCTCATCCGTCGGCGCGCCCAGCGCCGAGCCGATCCCGATTGCGGAAAGCGGCGGGGATGGCGGACTCGGAGGAGATTCGGAATGGGCGGCTGTTGGCATGTCGCGGGATGATGCCGGCCGAGTGGCGCCATCGCAAGTGGCGCCATCGCAAGTGGCTGCGTCGCTTTGACCCATCCGCTTGATCGACGACCATTCGAACAATCGTTCGGTAGGATTTTGCCTGATACCCTGATTCCTGCGTCTTTATAGATTACAACTCTGCTACAGATCACGGAGATTGACGCCATAATGCCCCATTTCGCAGCTCTCGCCACCGCCTGGTGGAAGCCGGTTCTTTTCATCATCGTCGCTGGACACATCACAAACGTCTGCGTGACGATCTTCCTCCATCGTGCCCAGACCCATCGCGGTGTCGAGCTCCACTATCTGGCTGCGCTTCCGATGCGCATCTGGCTGTGGCTGTCGACGGCCATCGTCACGAAGGAATGGGTGGCCTGCCACCGCAAGCACCACGCATTTGCGGACCGCGAGGGTGATCCGCACTCGCCGCTGATGGAAGGTCTCCGCAACATCGTGCTCAAGGGCGCCTTCTACTACCGCAAGGCGGTCAGGCAACCGGGCATGCTGGAGAAGTACGGCAAGGGAACTCCCACCGACTGGCTCGAGCGTCATGTCTTCTCCAAGCTCAACTGGGTCGGCATCCTGCTGATGCTGGGCATCGACATCTGGCTCTTCGGATTCTTCGTCGGACCGCTGGTGTGGGGCATTCAGATGATCTGGATTCCGTTCTGGGCAGCTGGCATCATTAACGGCGTCGGTCACGCAGTCGGCTATCGCAACTTCGACGTCAAGGACGAGAGCCGCAACATCTCGCCCATCGGCATCTGGCTTGGCGGTGAGGAGCTGCACAACAACCACCACGCAGATCCGCACAGCGCAGTTTTCTCCGCGCGCTGGTTCGAGTTCGATGTCGGTGCGCTGTATCTCCGCATCCTCGCGATGTTCCGTCTCGCCGAGATCAAGTACGCGCGCGGAATGCGGCAGCACGAGCCGGCGGAAGTGCGTGACGCCGCCGTAACGCGCGCCTCCGCAACCCGCTCGCGTAACCCGAGAACCAGAATGGAAGAATGCCAGCAACAGTAACATGCACGCGCTGCGGCCAGACGCGTGAAGGATTCGAGCGCGCACCGTTCCCCGGTCCGATCGGCGCGCGCGCACTCGGCGAGATCTGCCAGGTCTGCTGGGGCGACTGGCTCAAGCAGCAGACGATGCTGATCAATCACTACGGTCTCAACGTGATGGACCCCCAGGCGCGTCAGTTCATCACGCGCAACATGGAAGCGTTCCTGTTCAAGCGCGGCGAGTCCAGCGAGATCGATACGAGCAAGCTGGGCACGATAAGTCATTAGAGGCGTCGTTACAGACTCGTCATTCCCGCGAAAGCGGGAATCCACCTGTTGCCGACCAGTTTCCTGCACTCATCGCATCCAGAGATCGATAACATGGATCCCCGCTTTCGCGGGGATGACGACGGACAGAATTGGAGAGTGTTACGATGTTGAACGTCCCGAACACATCACGGTTCCACGCCACGATTGCCGTCGCTGGAATCATCGCCGCACTCGGCTGTTCCTCCAGCAAAGCCGACACCCCGCCCGCGAGCCAACAAGCCTCGACGCAGGGACTCGCCACGCACGCAGCAGCGACGCTCGCGCCCGGTACACCAGGCACACCGGTCGTCGTTTACAAGGACGCCCAATGCGGATGCTGCAAGGCGTGGGTGCAGCACATGCGCGACAATGGATTCCAGGTGACAGCAATCGACGAGCCGGCACGAGTGCTCGACTCGATCAAGACCGCGCACGGAATCAACGACGCCACCGCGTCATGCCACACCGCGGAAGTCGGCAAGTACGTGATCGAAGGACACGTACCAGCCGATCTGGTGCAGAAGCTTCTCACCGATAAGCCGGCTGATGTTGTCGGACTGACAGTCCCGGGCATGGTGACCGGCACCCCCGGCATGGAAGGCGGAACCCCGGAGCACTATACAGTGCTCGCGATGATGCGAGACGGGACAACGCGGCCGTACGCGGAGCGGTAGAGTCTGCGTGGCTCTGGCGAGGGACGTGGTCTCGCCGCGCGTCGTCGTCCCGCGAACGAACGTCACCCCCGCAAAAGCGGGGGCCCATGGACGGCGATCAGATGACGTTCCCCACGTTTGCAGGTGTAATGGATAGGCTGGAACGACCGTAGTCTGGTCTTTCATCCGTCTACGGCGACACCTGCGAACCTGGATGCTATGCCTCCAGCCTCGGCCATGGATCCCCGCCTTCGCGGGGATGACGACACGCGGCGAGGATGACGACATTCCGCCGCTCTTATGCGTATATCAGACATCGACAGTTCCATCGCGCCGCTCGCATAGCGGCGCCAAACGTGGTATTTCAGTCATGTCCCGCCAAGGAGCCTGGATGTCCGTTCGATCCATCGCCGCGCTCGCGCTACTCTCCAGCGCAGTCGCTTTGCCGATTTCCGCGCAACAGTCCGCGCCCGTTCTTCCGTACACGCCGACAAACGCGCCGCGCGCGATACGGAGAGACATCCCGCTCACCAACATGATCCGCCGAGCATGGGAAGCGGGGACGCGCGATTCGACAGGACGCCCCGGGCGCAATTACTGGCAGCTGTGGAACGACTACACCATCAACGCGCGCTTCGACGCCCCGACATCGACAGTGAGCGGTAGCGAGCGTGTCGTGATCCACAACAACAGCGATTCGGCGATGCACGAGATCGTGCTGCGGCTGGATCAGAACATCTATCGCGCCAACGTGCCGCGCGCCGAAACGGTTCCGGAAATCACGGATGGGATGGTCGTGACGAAGCTGACTGTCGATGGCGCGAACGTCGATCTCAGCGACAGAAGCAACTCAGCAGGACGAAGCCCTCGCGGCAGGCAGGCACCACCGATCACGCACCCTGAAGCAACTGGTATCACTCAGACCGTTGCAACGATCAAGCTTCCCGCGCCGATCCCCGCGAAGGGAACGAGTACGATCGAAGCCGAGTGGCACTTTCGCGTTCCACAGTCGTTGGGAGTTCGCGGACTGCGCATGGGTGCGTGGGGCGACTCGCTGTATCAGGTCGGTCAGTGGTATCCGCGCGTAGCAGTGTTCGACGACCTGCGTGGCTGGGACACGGATCCGTATCTCGGGCCGTCCGAGTTCTACAACAACTACGGCCACTTCGATGTGAAGCTCGACATGCCGGCTGGCTGGCTCGTCGGATCGACCGGTGTGCTGCAGAATCCGGAGCAGGTGCTGACCGCGAAGCGCACGCGAACAACTGTCGCACGCTCTGCGAATCCGATTCGACGATCACCATCGTCGAGCGCCGACGAGCGCGGGCCCGGCAAATCGACTGCCGCCGGCGATAGACTCGTCTGGCACTTCGTTGCCGACACGCGTCGGCGACGTTCGCGTGGGCGAACGTCGAACCGTTTCGTGTGGGATGCGACGCGCGCGACGATCCCGGGGAAGGGCGTCGATTCCGGTCAACATCTTCTACGAGCCCGGTAACACCAGCAAGTATGCTAACTGCGGGTCCAACCGCGCGTCACGCGCTCGAGTTCTATTCCAAGCTGTGGATGCCGTACACCTATCCGCTGCTCACGATGGTGGACGGTCCCGAAGGCGGAATGGAATATCCGATGTTCATCATGTCGAGCGCTGGTGCGTCCGATCACGAAACCGGCCACCAGTGGTGGCCGATGATGGTCGGCACCAACGAGACGTGGTACGGTTTCATGGACGAAGGATTCAATCAGTACATGAACATCCTCTCGCGCTTCGACCGTCTCGGCCAGACGCCACAACGTGGACAGTCTGGGACAATCGTACGGTCGTACCAGTGGCAACGAGCGTGAGGCGCCGCTCATGTGGGACGCGAACTACGGCGGCCCCATGTACTCCTTCCAGGCCTACGGCAAGGCGCCGCTCATGCTATCGATGCTCGGCGGCATCGTCGGCGACAGCGCGGTCTGGCATGCGATGAGCGACTACGCAAAGGCGTGGCGCTTCAAGCATCCCATCGCCGTGGGACTACGCGCTGTTCATGAACAACTCGCTGCACAGGGATCTGAGCTGGTTCTGGTACTACTGGTTGTTCACGACTGAATCGGTCGATGGGTCGATTTCCAGCGTGAAGACAGCCGGTGCGCGAACGACGGTCGTACGTTCGCCAGGACGGTGCGATGCCGTCGCCAGTAGTTCTCGAAGTGAAGTTCGCAACGACTGGACCGGCGATCCGCGCCATGAAGAACGCGCGAATGACAGATGCGAACACCGCGATCGTCACGTGGCCGGTGGACGTCTGGTTCAATGGCAGCCGAACGTACAACGCAGTGCTCGACTTCGGCGGACGCAAGATCGATTCGATAACACTGGATCCCGGCCGCAGATTTCCCGACCGGGACCCGAGCGACAACGTGTGGCCGCGGAGCCACACGTTACCGCGGTGACCGCACCAGATCTTCCGGTCGTTCCTCGACGCGAACTGCCTGCGTGAAGGTCCTACCGGCGACTTTCATCGTGACGACGTAATTGCCAGGCTCGACGCGCTTGAGATCCGCCGGTGATGTCGGATCTCCAAGCGCGCGTGGGCGCGCCTTGTTGCTCGTGAGATTCCAGGTGACCTCGTTGAGACCAGCGTAGCCCGGTCCGCTCAACTTGCGGACCGTGTCACCCTTCGCCGTAAGAATGTACAGGTCGACCGGACCTGTGAGGGCATCGCGTAAATAGTAGGATATGGCCGCGCCTTGCGGCGGATTGTGCGCCACGAACGGTCGGCTCCCGAACGACGGATATGTATCGGTGTACCGGAACTGAAGGGCTGGTGAAACGTGAAACAGATGCGCGCGTTCACGCAGCAGTGTGTCGGTCATCTCCTCGAGCGGGCCGACATTCACTACCCAGACCCCTCGGCCGTGCGTTCCGACCACGAGCTCGCGCTGATCGTACGACATCGCGAGCTTGTCCACTGCGACCGGCGGCAGGCCGTGACCGAATCGCCGCCACTTCACTCCGCCGTCGATGGATACGTAAACACCGATCTCGGTTCCGACCCACAACAGTTGCGCGTTGTACGGATCCTCGAACACGGTGAGCCCGCCAGCGTCGGCAGGCAGCCCGGACGAGATGGAGCTCCAGCTTTTCCCGAAGTTGGTGGTCCTGTATACATGCGGCGCGTAATCGTCGCGACTGTGGCAGTCGTACGTCATGTATGCAGTGCCTTCCGCGAAATGGCTCGCGGCGATCGTCGATACGAAACAGTGTGTCGGCGCGTGCGCGGGAAAATTGGCGGTGACGTTAGTCCATGTCTTGCCGTAATCGCGTGTCAGCCAGACGAGTCCGTCATCGCTGCCTGTCCATATCACGTCACGCGTGCGCGGGCTCTCGGCGATGGAGAACAACGCGTGGTAGGATGTATTCGGTCCTTCACCCTCGGGATGTTCGCGCGTGGCCCGTGTCATGTCGGGACCGACCACCTCCCAATCGATACCCTTGTCGCCGTGATCGTGAATGCGGAAGAGATGGTTTCCACCGGCGTAAAGCGTCGCGGTGTCGTGCTGCGACAGCGCGAGTGGCGTCGTCCAGCCCCAGGTGTAGTTGTAGCCGGAGTCGCCGCCCGCATCGAGCGCTATCGGCTGGATGTGATCGCGCTTCCACGTCCGTATGTCGAGGCGCGACATGCTTCCGAATTGCGATTCCGAATAGATGATGTTGGGATTGGTGCGTGAGATCTGTACCCACATTCCATCGCCGCCATTCACACTGTACCAGTCGGCGTCGGTAATCCCGGTCGTGTCGCGCGTGCTGCTCGGTCCGCACCATACACCGTTATCCTGCAGGCCCCCGCAGATGCGATACGGTTTGGAAGCGCTATCGATAGCGACGGTGTAGAACTGGCCAATGGGAATCGCGGCGTGCCCCCACGCCTTCCCGCCGTCGAACGTGGTGTACACGCCACCGTCGTTGCCGAGTATCATGTGGGCGCTGTCGGCCGGATCTATCCAGAGCGCGTGGTTGTCGACGTGAACGTTGTACAGCGAATCGTTTTCGAATGAATGGCCGCCGTCCTTGGAAACCATGAGTGGCGACGCGAGCATGTACACGTGGCTGTCGTTGGTCGGATCGGTGACTATCTCGTCGTAGTAGTAATGTGGATTCGCGGCCAGGTCGTTGACATGCGTCCAGTGTGCGCCGGCGTCGTCGGATCGAAAAACTCCACCGAATGGCGCGGCAGACGTGTTGGTGACGCCCCGATCCACGGCGATCATCGCGTATACGGTCGACGGGTGCTTCGCGGATATCGAAATGCTTGCGCGGCCGATGTCGCCGGTCGGCAATCCGTTCGCGAGAGAGGGACCAGTGAGCTTCGTCCATGTGCGTCCGCCATCCACCGTCTTGTAGATTCCGCTTCCGGCGCCGGTTCCCTGCATGTGCGACCCGCCTTCGCGTAACCGGTGCCACATCGCTGCGTAGAGCACCTCGGGATTGGAAGGATCCATTGCGAGATCGACTGCGCCGGTGGTGTCATCAACGAACAGGACCTTGCTCCACGATGTACCGCCGTTCGTCGTCTTGAAGACGCCTCGCTCTGCGTTCGGTCCCCACAGGTGTCCGAGTGCGGCGACGTACACCGTATTCGGGTCAGTCGGATTGATGATGATCTTCGCGATCGATCGTGTGTCGGCGAGACCCATGTGTTGCCATTTACGGCCGCCGTTCGTGGACTTGTGTACGCCGTTGCCCCATAGCGTCGAGCGCGATGAATTCTTCTCGCCCGTACCAACCCAGATGATGTTGCTGTCGGACGGCGCGATGGCGATATCGCCAATCGACTCATTACCGAGCGAGTCGGAGATCGAACGCCACGTTATACCGGCGTTCGATGTCTTCCACACACCCCCGCCGGCTGAGCCGATATAGATCGTCTTGCGATATGGCTTCGGCACCGCTATCGCCGTTACGCGTCCGCTGTACGCCGCCGGCCCTAGATTCCGAAATGAAAACTTGTCGATGAAGCGCGTGAGCGAATCACCGACAGGAACGTTTCCGGCAGTTGTGTCCTGTCGCGCGTGACTCGTGTCATTTCCTGTCGGTGACGGTTGCCTGAGTACTGTATCTCCACGCGCCTTTGTCACTGGCTTTGGAACGACCTGCGCCCCGAGCGGGGTGCTGATGAACATCACAGATGCGAGTACAGCGACGACTGTCGATGCTGCCAGTGGCTTACGGTTCATTGTATTGCGTGAGAGTGTTGTGTTACTGCATCATCTCGGGTTGCTGAGCCTGTACATCAACACCGCCGCGCGCTTGGTCTGCACGGGCAACATGCGTAGATCAGCCGTTTCCTTCTCGGTGTGATCGTCACGTCCCGACAGGCCAAGCCCATCGATGGCCATTGGTACGAGGTTCGCGACGAACGACACGTCTGCCGCGCCGGCACGTGACGGATCAACGGCCGTGACGGGCCAGAAGCCGAGGTCCGTGCTCACCTTGCTGTACATCGCGAGCAGCTTGCGATTGCCGTCGGTCGGTGCCATCGGCGGATAACCGTCCGCGAACGTTATCTCGGCAGTCGTGTGCGGAAGATGATCAGCGACAATGTCGGTCATCGTCTTGCGCGCGTGCGCAAGCTGCTCCGGAGACAGCGTGCGCAGATCTCCGGTGACCATCATCTCCTTCGCGACGACATTGCTCTTGCCAGCTGCGCTCCCTTCAGTGCCGCTGGTATCGGCTTTTACCGAAGTGCCGCCGAGCGCGAGACCGGGATTGAAGGTGAGATACTGCTCTTTTGAAAGTTTCTGATAGAACTGATCCAGGATACGCGACGCCTCGTACACCGCGCCCGCGCCCACCTCGTTTGTGAATATCTGCGACGAATGCGCCGGGACTCCGGTGGTGCGCAGCGTCCATCCGTCATCTCCACGACGCGATATGACAGCCGTATGCGGATCGCCGGCGGCATCCTCGAAACCGAGTGCCGCGCTTGCACCATGGGCAGCATCGATCAGTGTCTTGCGCGCGAGACTCAACGGTGCGCCCGACTCTTCCTCGTCACCGTGATACACGACTGTCACGTTCATCTTGTCAAGCAGACCGGCGTCCTTGAGCGCGCGCAGTGCATATAGCGCGATGACGTCGCCACCCTTCATATCGATGACGCCCGGCCCTGTCGCCGTCGAATCGTTCACCATGGTGAACTTCTGAAATGGGCTGCTCGGCTCGAACACGGTATCTAGATGGCCTATCAGCAGGATCTTGGGGCCCGGTCCGGGATGCTCCGCAACGAGATGCCCCGCGCGATGAAACGCCGCGCCATCGACCCAGCGTGTGGTGAATCCGAGTGAGTCGTACTGCGCGCGGAAGATGTCGCCAACCTGGCGTACGCCGGCGAAATTGAGCGAGCCGCTGTTGATGTTGACAGTGCGCTCGAGCAGGGCGAGTGCGGCGGCGTTGTGTGAATCAACGGCCCTGGCGACTGCACGCTCCTGCTTTGTAAGAGCGGTAGCGGGCTTCTGGGCGCGGGCAGGCAAGGATGTAAGAAACAGCGCGCCAGCCACCGGCAGCGCGGCCAGCCGACAGCGAAATCGGGATGTACGCATAATGAAATGTAGTGCGACACTGCATGGGCGCCGCCACGTGTCACGCTACATTTACTGCACCATGATACTGGCATTTCTAGGCGCGTTTCAGCTCGCCGCGGCCCAGCCAGCCCCCGTGTACAACGGGCGCGCCGGCCAGATTACCGCGCAGGTTCCGCGCATTGATACAACTATAACTGTCGATGGCAATCTCGATGAGCCCGTCTGGAGCCGCGCAGCCGTGCTCACTGGCTTCTCCGAATATTCTCCAGCCGATCAGCGCCCATCACCCGATTCTACCGACGTGCGCGTCTGGTACTCACGGACCGCGATCTATTTCGGTATCAGCGCGTACGAGCCGCACGGACCGGTGCGCGCGACGCTGGCGGACCGGGATAACATCAGCTCGGACGACAACATCGAGATCCGCCTCGATACCTATAATGAGCGCAATCGCTCGCTCGTGTTCGCCGTCAACCCGCTCGGCGTGCAGGCCGACGGCACCACGAACGAAACCGGTGGATTCATACCTGGCTCCAACATCGGGCCAGGACAGATCGACCTGAGCGCGGACTTCCTCTGGGAATCCAAGGGGCACGTCACGCCCTGGGGTTATGAGGTCGAGATCCGAATCCCATTCAGCAGCTTGCGCTACCCCAGCAAGTCGATCGAGAACTGGGGGATTCAGATCCAGCGCAATGTGCAGCACAGCGGGTACAAGGAAACCTGGACTGAAGCGCGAAGCGGCGCGGCAAGCTTCGCCGATCAGGCAGGAACGCTGGTGGGGATGCACGACATGCATCACGGACAGGTAGTCGGACTCAACCCCGAGCTGACCAATACTGTCACGGGCGATCCCTGCTGCGGTCCAGGTCCCACTGGCTGGAAGTACACTTCCAAGCCCCAGCTGGGTGGCAACGTTCGTTGGGCGATGGGCAGCAACTTCGTGCTCAATGGAACGGTGAAACCCGACTTTTCCCAGGTCGAAGCAGACGCAACGCAGATCGCGGCAGACCAGCGTTTCGCACTGTTCTATCCCGAAAAGCGTCCGTTCTTCGTCGAAGGCAGCGATCAGTTCAACGTGCCCAACACGCTCGTGTACACACGAACCATCGTGCAGCCCAACGCTGCAATGAAGCTCACCGGCAAGCTCGGCCGCACCGACGTCGCAGTGCTCTCGGCACTGGACGCGGCGAGCACGACACCCACTGGTGATCAGCCGCTGGTTGACATCATACGACTCAACAGCGGATTCGGTGCGCAGAACACCGCCGGAATACTTTACAGTGATCGCGTCGGCGGCGGCAGATCCAATCGCGTGCTCGATGGCGACGTTCACTACGTGTTCGGACGTTTGTACTACGCGCAGGCGCAGGCCGCCGTCAGCAATACGACACAGAACGGATCGACCCAAACGGCGCCGATGTGGGAGCTCGTACTCGATCGCACCGGCCGTGCATTCGGATTTCACTACAACGTTCTGGGTATAGGTAGGACATTCGCAGCTGATAACGGATTCGTGTCACGCACCGGAATCGTCGCGCCAGGCATCTCCAATCGACTGAGCCTGTACGGGCCGCCCGGTGCGCTGCTCGAGAAATTCAACGTATTTTTGTCGACGAAGGCCGTCTGGCGCTACGACGACTTTTTTGCTGGCAAGAGCTTGCTCGAAGACAACGCATCCGCGAACACCAGCTTCACGCTGCGTGGCGGCTGGTCGCTCGGCGTGACGCCGACGATTGCGACGTATGCGTTCGATCCTGCGGCATATCTCGGTGATTTCGTCAGCACGACACAGGGAAGCAACATCCCGTTCCAGCCGTCACCACGAATCACCACGTTCACAAACGCGTTCAAGATATCGACACCCCAGTTCGCGAAATACGATGCATCACTCGGCGTCACCGCCGGCAACGACGTCGATTTTCTCGAGACGTCACGCGTTCGACGACTGGATTACAACGCGAGCCTCGATCTGCGTCCGACGCAGCAGCTGCGCATCGGTGCGACATACGTAAGCAGCAGGTTCACACGTCGCAGTGATGGAGCGCTTTCGACGTCGACGCGAATTCCGCGGGTGAAGGTGGAGTACCAGGTTACGCGATCGATCTTCGTGCGCGTCGTCACGCAGTACACCGCGACCCTGCGCTCATCATTGCTGGATCCGCGCACCGGACTTCCTCTGTTGATCCGCAACGACACGTCATACATCCCGTCGATCGAAAACGTCGCGAACGGATTGCGCACCGACTGGCTGTTCTCGTACCGGCCGTCGCCCGGGACCGTGTTCTTTGCCGGCTACGGAAACTCCATGACCGAGCCCGATGCGCTCGCTTTCCGGCGACTGCGCCGCACGCAGGACGGATTCTTCGTCAAGCTGAGTTACCTGTTCCAGGCTCTTGGCGGACGGTGAGCCGAGCTCGTCATCCCCGCGTTCGCGGGGTGACGGGTCTTCGGCGGGATGACGACTTACGAATAATTCGAGCTCCATTCCCACTCCCCCAAGGTTCGAACGCAGTACAGACTTTTTTCGTATGTTCTGTTGAACCCTAGCCCACCCTGTGGAGTGGATCGTGAAGAAAAAGCGCTCGACGTCCGACCAATCAGATACTGATCTCGCAGGTGCCGGCGCGCAGCCGCCGGACCAGCATGTTCTTTCACGCCGTGGCTTCTTCGTAAGAGCTACGCAGGTAGGTGCGGCACTCTCCGTCGCGTCTCCTGGCATCAGTCACTTCCTGCAGACAGCGGGTGCGCAGGGTTCGTTAGCGCACCGACCGCTCACCACCGATCCCGCGCCGAAGAGCTACGCCGATCTTTACTCCGGTCTCCGTTGGCGCATGCTTGGGCCATTCCGTGGTGGTCGCACCGATGCAGTCACTGGTGTGCCTGGTCGTCCCAACGAGTTCTACTTCGGATCAGTGAATGGCGGCGTGTGGAAGACGATCGACGCGGGCCGAGTCTGGCTGCCGGTTTTCGATTCCCAACCGGTTGCCTCGATCGGGGCGATCGCGGTCGCAGCATCCGCACCTGACGTTGTGTACGTCGGAAGCGGCGAGTGCACATTGCGCGATTCGACCGGATACGGCAACGGCATGTACAAGTCGACCGATGCCGGCAAGACGTGGACACACATCGGCCTCGAGAACACGCAGCACATCGGCAAGATCGCCGTTCATCCGCACAATCCTGACATCGTTTATGTAGCAGCGATCGGTCACTTCTATGCCGGCAACCCCGACCGTGGAATCTTCCGCTCGAAAGACGGTGGCAAGAGCTGGGAAAAGGTTCTCTACAAGAACGAAGATGTCGGCGCGATCGAAGTCGTGATCGACAAGACCAACCCCGACGTCGTGTACGCAGGCCTGTGGAACACACGCCGGCCACCCTGGTTCGTGTACGCGCCGAGCAACGGACCGGGCGGCGGAATTTACAAGTCGACCGATGGTGGAAGTACGTGGAAGCAGCTCACGAAGGGCCTGCCGAACGAAGGAATGGGCAAATCTGGAATCGCGGTGTGTCCATCCAACCCGCAGCGCGTTTACGCGGTGATCGACAATCTCAATCCCGACCCGTCTGCACCCAAGCCACCACCGGGACCGCCCAATCCATTCGCGTCGCCAGCCGGACTTGGCGGCTTCTTCCGATCCGATGATGGCGGTGAGACGTGGAGCAGACTGTCGTCGGATCAGGCGCTTTGGGGACGCGGCTGGTACTTCGAGCACATCGACGTCGATCCAAAGAACGCCGACATAGTGTATGTCGCGAACGTTTCGATCTCACGCTCGATGGACGGTGGCAAGAGCTGGGTTGCGCTGCGCGGCTCGCCTGGTGGTGATGATTATCACCAGGTCTGGGTCTCGCCGGATGATAGCAATACGATGATCTCCGCGAGCGATCAGGGCACCATCATCACGCGCAACGCGAAGACTGAAGATCCCCGCGATGTGACGTGGAGCTCGTGGTACAATCAGCCCGTCGCGCAGATCTATCACGTGTCGGTCGATTATCGATTCCCGTACTGGGTCACTGGCGCACAGCAGGACAGTGGCGCGGTCGCGGTACGGTCGCGCGGCAAGTTCGCCGAGATCTCGATGCGTGACTGGGAGCCCGTCGCTGCCGGTGGCGAGAGCGGTTACACCGCAGGTGATGTGCTGCATCCAGGCATCATCTTTGGTGGCACCGGCGAGCGCTACAACATGGAAGAGAACCGGATGATATCGGGCACCACCGTGCAAAAATCACCGGAGACCGGGCGCAAGGACTGGACTCAGCCACTGGTGTTCTCCCGTGCAGATCCGCGCGCGCTGTACTACGGAAACCAGTTCCTGTTCAAGACCACAGACAACGCCGTCACGTGGAATCAGATAAGCCCCGATCTCACGCGCAAGGATCCCGGTGTGCCGCGCACGCTCGATGCGGCGGCCGCGGCGGACGTCGGTAATGACAAACGCGGCGTCATCTACACGATCGCACCGTCACCGTTGTTCGTCCCGATGATCTGGATCGGCACCGATGACGGGTTGATTCAGCTCACGATGAACGACGGCAAGAGCTGGACTGATGTGACGCCCAAGGCCATGACGTCGTGGAGTCGCGTCACGATGATGGAAGCGTCACACTTCGACTTCAATGTCGCGTACGCGAGTGTCGACAGACATCAGCTCCAGGATTTCACGCCGTACATCTATCGTACGCGCGACGCAGGCAAGACCTGGCAGAAGATCACGACTGGTCTTCCGGCGAATGGATACGTGCACAGCGTCAAGGAAGATCCAAAGCGCCAGGGACTCCTCTTCGCCGGCACCGAGCTCGGCGTGCACATCTCGTTTGATGACGGAGAGAGCTGGCAACCGTTCCAGTTGAATCTTCCCGTCACATCGATGCGCGACTTCGAGATCTACGAGAACGATCTCATAGTAGCGACACACGGCCGCGGCTTCTGGGTGATCGATGACATCAGCCCGCTGCGTCAGATCAACGACACGATCGGAAATGCCGAAGCGTACCTGTTCAAGCCGGGTGATTCGATCAACATGATCGAGGGCGGCGACAACGGCACTCCGTTGCAGAAGGACGAGCCCCAGGCCCCGAATCCGCCGAACGGCGCAGCCATCGACTACTATCTCAAGACTGCCGCAACCGGTCCCGTGACGATCGACATCCTCGATTCCACGGGTGCTGTGTTGCACACGTTCTCGAGCGAGCCGCAACGCGAGCCGGCAGCGGGTGGACGGCGTGGAAATGCAGGTGGCATTCCCAATACGTCGGCACTCTGGCGCGAGCCGCCAGCGCCCTTTGCGACCGCCGCTGGAATGCACCGCGTCGTCTGGGATCCGATCAAGGTGGAAGCGGGAGCCGCTGGTGGCGGCTTCCGTCGTCGCGGCACACCGATTTCAGGCACCTTTACCGCGAAGCTCACCGTGAATGGAAAGAGCTACACGCAGAGCTTCCTCGTCAAACCTGATCCGCGAAGCCCAACTGGACCGACGCAGCCGTATTTTGAAGGGTAACCCCGTCATTCCCGCGAACGCGGGAATCCATATTATCGATCTGTAGCAGGGGCGACGCATGCGTCGCCCCAACAGCTGATCGGCAACAGATGGATTCCCGCGTTCGCGGGAATGACGACACCTGCACAGCTCTCCTGCGATCGACGAGCGAGGAACACTTTCTTGGACAAGCACCGCATGGAAGCGTTCAGCGACGGAGTCGTCGCGATTCTGATAACGATAATGATCCTCGAGCTGCACCCGCCGGTAGGCTACGACTGGGCTGCGCTCAGACCGATCATTCCATCGGTGCTCACGTACGTGCTGAGCTTCATATACCTCGGCATCTACTGGAACAATCACCACCACATGCTCCAGGCAACGGATAGCGTCAACGGCGCAATCCTGTGGGCCAATCTGCATCTGCTGTTCTGGCTCTCGCTCGTCCCGTTCGTCACCGCATGGATGGGCCGAAACTACGAAAGGTCGGTGCCAACGGTGCTGTACGGTGCTGTGCTCATCATGGCCGCGCTGTCGTACACGATTCTTCAGACCGCGATAATAAGAGAAGAAGGACGAGACTCGCGGCTCGCCATGGCTATCGGACAGGACACGAAAGGCCTCACGTCGCTGCTGCTCTACGCGTCAGGAATCGCACTGGCCTTCGTGCGCCCCTGGATCGCCGATGCCATCTACGCCACCGTCGCACTCATCTGGCTGGTCCCGGACCGGCGGATCGAAACGCGATTGCTGTAGGGCGCGGGAAGACTCGTCATCCCCGCGAAAGCAGGCTGGAGACTCTCTGAGCTTGCTGCCTCTACTTCTTACGCCTGCGCTGTACTACCCCCGCCAGTCCCAGCAACCCTGATCCCAGCAACACCAGTGTACCCGGCTCCGGCACAGTTGTGGGGGGTACGACCGGAGGAATAACCGGTACAGTGTCGCCCGGCGGCGGAATCACTGGCGTCGTGTCTGGCGGGGTACCTGGCGTCTTCGTCGTGTCGGGTGGCGTCTTCGTCGTTGTATCCGGTGGCGTCGCGGTCGTATCCACCGGCGGTTTCGTCGTCGTGGTGTCGATCGGCGTCGTAGTCCCGTTGTGGGTCTTTCCGTTGTGAACGAACGGGATGAAGATCGCGGGAACGAGCCCGAACGGCAGCCAGGACCGCCCGCCACCAGCCGCAGCCATTGGCATTCCCGGCGCCGTCGATACGAAAATCGGCGGCCCCTCTTCGTCGGCAACCGGCGTTGCAGGCGGCGTCGCCGTGGCGAGCTGCGGCACTGGAATCACCGACTGCTCAGTTGGCGTGCCCTCGGCGAGCGCCGGCGCCGGACGCACCGGACGGCACATGACGACGGTCGTCGAATGAGCGGCAGCTGGCTTGGCCTTGGGAGCGACACGACGCGCGCGACGTACTACCGGACGGTGCGCGTTGCTAGTTGTCGTCGGCTTCGGCTTGGGTGCCACGTTCGAAGCCACCTTGCGGACTGGAGCCTTGCGCCGCAACGCCGGCTTCTTCTTGACTGGAGCCGCGACCGGCGAGCACTCGACCAGCGAATCGACGGACGCTGCCCGCACGACCGGCTTCTGAGCCGCGCGTGGTACGGTATCACGCCTCACGGCCTGCGCGGATACTGACGTAGCAGCCGAAAAGGCAGCAACGAGAAGTACCGCTAATGATCCTACCGTGAGTTTATGGTGCTTCATATGAACCAAATGGCCAAAAGAGCGCGCAGCGCCGACCGTCGCGTTCCAGCAAACACACTCTGGGCCACGAGCTGAAAACAAAAAGTTACGAGTATAATAGTCCTGGATTCTACATCGCGCATCAACAAATTGGCGGATTGAGTAACGAAAGTCGCCGAAAGTACCGAAAACGCTCCGATTCACGACGGCCCGGCCACGGAAAGTGTGGCACCACACGGCCAAAACAGCGCCATCTGTTGCGCGAGTGCCACAGTGGTCGGCGATGTTTTCCGGCGACTTCGCTGGCAATTACCTTTGACTTCATGCATTCGAGACATGCGACCAACCATCTGAGAGCCGCCATGTTCGCGGCTACCGCCGCGCTGTGCCCGCTCGCGACGCCAATCTCGTCCGCCGCCGCGCAGGCGGCCGGCAACTCGCGGTCAGCGGTCGAATCTGACGCCAATCGGTGGGCTGACTCGGTTCTGACCACCATGACGCTGAAGGATCGCGCTGCCCAGATGGTCTGGCCCAACATCTACGCCGACTACGTACCGACCGATGCGGCGACCTGGCGCAAGGTCACGTCGTATGTCACCGATCAAAAGGTGGGCGGGATCCTGATGTCCATCGGATCACCCATCGAGATGGCGGTCAAGCTCAACACGCTCCAGCGCATGAGCGCCCTTCCGCTGCTGGTCGGCGCCGACCTCGAAACGGGCGCAGGCATGCGTGCGCGCGGCGGCTACTTCGTCCCCAACGGTATCGACCTCGGCGGCGCCACGGTCTTTCCATCAGAGATGGCATACGGCGCGGCGAATGACACGGCGCTCACGTACACCGAAGGACGGGTCACCGCCATCGAGGGCCGCGCACTCGGTATCCACATCGACTTTTCCCCGGTCCTGGACGTCAACAACAATCCGGCGAACCCCGTCATCAACACCCGCTCATACGGTGAGGACCCGCATGAGGTCGCGCGGCTCGGCGTCTCCTTCATACACGGATTGCAGGACAACGGGATGATCGCCACGGCGAAACACTTCCCGGGGCACGGCGACACTGAGACCAACTCTCACCTCGCCCTCCCGATCGTGAACGTGAGCCGAGCTCGGCTCGATACGGTGGAGCTGGTCCCGTTCCGCGCCGCGATCAAGGCCGGAGTCGGCGCAGTGATGACATTCCACGGCTCCATGCCAGCGCTCGATAGCAGCGGCGCGCCAGGAACGCTCTCGTCGAACGTGGTAACCGGACTGCTACGCAAGGAGCTGGGATTCAACGGACTCGTCATCTCCGATGCCATGGACATGAAGGGCGTGACCGACAAGTACGGCTCGACGGAAGCGATCAAGCGTGCTGTAGCAGCCGGCGTCGACGTGCTGATCCAGCCCCTCGACGTTCCTGCGGCGATCGACGCGGTGATCGCTGGAGTAAGCGAGGGACGTTACAGCGAGACTCGCGTATCGGAGTCGGCGAGGCGCATACTCGCCATGAAGCGCAAGCTGAAGCTCGACCGCGACCGTTTCGCGAACCTCGATTCGCTGCGCGCCACGGTGGGCGACAGCGCGCATCTCGCGCTGGCACAGCAGGCAGCGAACAGATCGATAACAGTCGTTCGCGATTCGTCGCACTTGTTGCCGCTCAAGCTTTCTGCAAACACGAAGGTCCTTTCGGTGACCGTTGCGCGTCGTACAGACCTCGGCGCTGGCCAGATCTTCAACGCCGCGCTCGCCAGACTGGCGCCTGCGACGCGTGCGGAATTCGTCATGTCGGACGATCCAGCCGTCAACTATCCTCGTCTTGCAGCGATGGCCGACTCCGCAGATGTGACCGTCGTCTCATCATATGTAGGGCAGAGCTGGAACGTCACGAGTGTCGATGCGCCACAGGCGTTCGCTGATTGGCTCTCCGGTCTTGTCGCCAGGGGCCGCAAGGTTGTGGTGGTTTCGTTCGGAAACCCCTATCTGCTTTCACAGATTCCCAGCACTCCTACCTACGTCGTGGGATGGGATGGTGCGAACGCCAGCCAGCAATCGGCAGCTCAAGTAATAACTGGCCTCTTGCCTGCATCCGGCCATCTTCCGATCACAATACCGCCAGTCGCGAAGCGCGGCGACGGGTTGACCATCACTCCCTGAAGTCGTATATCACCAGCAACGAAGTTGTCACAAGGCATTCGCATTCCATCCTTGACATTAGTTACAATATGTGACTAATATGCTGCGTGACCAGAGAGCCCCGGGTGAAACGTCAGCATTACACCGTTGACGTAGTCGCACTTACTCCACGCGACAACCAGCTCGCGGTGTTGCTCGAGCAGCGCAGCGAAGGTCGAGAGAAGTCTGTGCGCTGGGTACTTCCGTGGAGTGCGTCGCGGAATGGCGAGGGGCTCGACGATCTTGCACAGCGCACGATCAAGCGCAGCGCAGGTGGCGCGTCGATCTGGAGCACACAGGTCGGCGCTTTCAGCGACGGTCCGCATCCTGGCGAATCCGATCTGTCGATCGTGTACGTCGCGCTCGTTCCAATGGGCGAGGCGACGGTGCAGGGTGATGAGTTCCAGTGGTTTCTCCTGAGCGATCTTCCGCCGCTCAGTGCGCGCCAGAGTCAGATGCTGCAGGAGTCCGTGAACGCTGTCCGCGATCGGTTGGACCTGTATCCGGTCGCCTTCAAGTTGTTACCGGCGACGTTCACGTTGAGCGAGCTGCAGCACATGTACGAGCTGCTGCTTGGACGGCGCCTGCACAAGGCGAGCTTCCGTCGCGCGCTCACTGCCGCCGCGCTCGTCGAGCCGACCGATGAATGGCGCAGCGAGGGTCGCGGCCGCCCAGCGCAACTCTTCAGGTACGGTCCCAGAAAACGTCGCCGAGCACGGCGTGGAGTGAGGTTCGACCTGCTCGGATGAGCGTGATGAGCGAGTGGAAGGAGTTTGATCGTAACCAGCGGAGCGCGCTCATCGCGAGCTTCCTCGGCTGGACTCTCGACGCGTTCGATTTCTTCCTCATGGTGTTCATGCTGGGCGCCATCGCGAAGGAGTTCGGGACTGATATCAAGGCCGTCGCGGTTGCGATAACGTTGACGCTCGCTGCGCGCCCCGCTGGAGCCCTCGTGTTCGGGATGTTGGCCGACAGGTTTGGCCGCAGACCGGTGTTGATGATCGATATCCTGCTGTTCTCGATACTGGAATTCGCGTCGGCATTTGCACCATCGATCGTTGCACTGCTGGTGTTGCGTACGGCATTCGGATTCGCGATGGGCGGCGAGTGGGGACTCGGCGCATCGCTCACCATGGAGACCATTCCACCGAAGGCACGCGGGATAGCGTCGGGGATTCTTCAGACTGGATATCCGTTCGGTTATCTGCTCGCGTCTGTTGTGTACGGCTTGTTGTTCGATCGTATCGGCTGGCGCGGCATGTTCATGGTCGGCGTGTTGCCGGCGTTGCTGGTGTTGTTCATTCGCCGCAATGTGCAGGAATCGCCGGCGTGGAACAGGATGCGCGAGCGGCCGACGCAGAGTCTGATGAGCGTGTTGAAGAAGCGCTGGCCGTTGTTCATCTACGTGGTCGTGCTCATGACCGCGTTCAATCTGTTCAGTCACGGCACACAGGATCTGTATCCGGCCTTCTTGCAGATCCAGCACAAGTTCACGACGCACACGGTGAGTATCGTGTCGATCATCGGCAACGTCGGGGCGATAACCGGTGGTCTCGCGTTTGGTGCACTGTCGCAGCGCATCGGACGAAGAAAGGCTATCGTGTTTGGAGCGCTGATCGCGTTGCCGATCATACCATTGTGGGCGTTCAGCGCGACACCGATTTTACTTGGGCTCGGCGCGTTCCTGATGCAGGTTGCCGTGCAGGGAGCGTGGGGCGTGATTCCGGTTCATCTCAACGAGCTGTCACCGGACGAGGTGCGCGGAACCTTCCCGGGTTTCGCGTATCAGCTTGGTAATCTGCTGGCCTCGGGGAACGCCGCGTTACAGGCGGGGTTTGCTGCGAGCCATGGCGGGAACTACGCGTATGCGCTGGCGGTTGTCGCCGCGTGCGCTGCCGTGGTGATTGCAGTGTTGACGTACTTCGGTCCGGAGAAGCACGGAGTGATGTTTGGAACGGCAGGAGAAGCGCGCTAGAACACCGATGGTCAGCCCACGTCGACCAGCTTGAAGTGTGGATTCTCTATGACGCCCAGGTCGTTGCCGAATGGATCCAGCACGATCGCTACGCGAATCCCATCGCCGACGTCCGTCGCCGGCGCCTTGAGCGTTGCCCCTGCTCCGACGAGATCCACGAGAGCACGCTCGACACTCTCCACTCCCCAGTAAGCCGTCGTCCCGCCGGTTCCGCTCGTGCCACTCGCGGGATCCGGATCCAGTCCCAGCTCGAAACCACCGATGTTGAAGCCCACGTAGAATGACTCGTCGAAGTACGGCTCGATGCCCGTCGCGAGCGCGTACCATCGCTTCGCGGCCTGTAGATCCGACACGTGATAAATGACGGTGCGTAGTCCGAAAAACCTGGATGGCATTGACAATTGAATTGAATTGATCGACAACGCGACTGTCGCGGTCTCTGTGCCCGGAAATTGCATTAATCTGGCCGAAATGCCATCGGTTTCCAACGTCCTTCGTCACTTTGCCGCCATAGCAGCGATCGGAGCTGCCTGTGCCGCGTGCGCGGCCCAATCCTACGATGCACCCAACACACTCGGCGTTTTACCGCCGCCCAAGCCAACTCCCTTGTGGCTCGGCGCCATACATGGTGCCGGAACGGCTGGCATCGCCGGAGCTGCATCCGTAACGCCCAGCCCCACTCCGGGATGGGCACACGTCCTTATCTCGGTCGAGAATAGTGTGGCGGGCGAAACGTACGCCTGGAGTCTCAGGTCCGGCAGTTGCGCCTCACAGGGCAACATCATTGGTCCGACCAACAGATACGCCGACTTCAACATCCATGCAGATGGATCTGGCGCTGCCGAAGCCGCCATTCCGGAAACACTATCCCCTTCGGCTTCCTACGCTGTCGTCGCGACTCCCGCAACGCCTGCTACCGCGTCTACTACCGCGTCTGCTACCGCGCCCGTCGCGTGTGCCGATCTCGCCCTTGGATCGATGTAATCCTGTTCAGAGATTCCGTGTGTCCGGTCTGGTTCCATTGGAGGCCGTGATCACCGACTTGATCCCGCCGCGCAGATTGAAATCACCAACAACACGCATCCACTTCGGCTTCACGCGCTCGACGATATCATCCAGAATTCGATTGACCGCGCGCTCGTAGAAGATCCCATCATTGCGGAAGCTCCACAGATAGAGCTTGAGGCTCTTCAGCTCCACGCAGGAATCTCCCGGAAAATACGTGATTCGAATCGTCGCGAAATCCGGAGCGCCGCCTTCGAGTGCAGTCAGATCACTCGCATCGCCTTCGATCCCGCCAAGCGGACAGAGCGACGTGAACTCGGGACAGTCCATGTGAATCTCATAGTCCCGATCGGCGTAAGGATTCGGAAACACTTCGAGCAGTTGTGGCTTTGGCATGCTACAAATCTAGTTTGACAAGCGCGATGACAATCCCGGGAGACCGGGAATGACGAGTCCTGGGGAGTGTTTTTGCGGGGAATGACGAGTCTTGAAGTTCCCGCTTTCGCGGAGATGTCAAGCTTTTGGACAGCCTGCGCCACAATGAAGCTCGCTCTTATGACCCGCGCAGCTTCCGCGAAATCTCCTGCAGCAGCGCTCGCTCGTCACCGGACAAACTCCCCATGCCTTCCCTGGAAATCTTGTCCAGCAATCCATTCACGTCTTCCGCGCGCGGTTTTGGATTCGGATTCGGTGCCGATATCATCGGAGTCTGCGGGCGCCGCTTCACTATCGCGTTACTGCGCGCCACCGCTTCATCCGCACTTGGCAATCCGTCGCGACGCTTCTGCGGACGCTGCATCTTGGGAATCGGCTGCGGATTGGAATCATCGGGCACAGTCGCAACGTGGCGGCGAATCTTGTCGAAGCTCGAGCTATTCGGTGCGTGCAGATAGATCCACGCGAAGACGAGACCGCCGACGTGCGTCATGAACGCGACAGAGCCGCTGGAATATCCCGTGAAGTCCGCGAACGCCATACCCACGTTCCACGCGATCGTCCACACCGCGAGCCACACCGCGCGAATCGGCATGACGCCGAGTATGTAGACCTCGTCGTCGGGCCACTTGAGCGCGTACGCGAGAACTACACCGACAACCGCGCCGGATGCACCGATCACTCCACTGTGCTGCTCGAACAGCAGGTGGAATATTCCGCCGCCGAGACCACACCAGAGATAGAAGTAGGTGAACGCTCGCGAGCCGAACGCGCGTTCCACGCGCGGGCCGAACATCCACAGCATGATCATGTTCGTCGCGATGTGCGCAAAGCCCGCGTGTACGAACATGTATGTGCCGATCGCCCACCAGTGGGCGGGAAACTCCGTCGCCGACAGACCCAGCCACGCCGCAACGTCCGCCGTCCCGACTGGCGACGTCAGCTGGATGAAATAAACCAGTGCGTTGAGCGCGATGAGCCACTGGACCGCCGGTGTTATGCCGACGCCAGGCTCAAAATCCGCTGCGTTGAATTCGGTTGACGTTTCC
The DNA here is from genome assembly GCA_963707505.1 of uncultured Gemmatimonadales bacterium. Classification (GTDB taxonomy): domain Bacteria; phylum Gemmatimonadota; class Gemmatimonadetes; order Gemmatimonadales; family Gemmatimonadaceae; genus Fen-1247. Next base: position 341,631 of record CAVPQB010000006.1, on the reverse strand, counting down.
ATGGATCCCTGCGCGACCTTTCGTCCTACACAATTGCCAGCTGAACGATCCTCTCACACAGCTCTTCAAATCCCATTCCCGCAGCGGCGGCGCCCTGTGGAATCAGACTCGTCCTCGTCATCCCCGGTAACGTGTTCGCCTCGAGACAGAAGCACTCACCGCGGTCATCCAGGCGGAAATCCACTCGCGCGTATCCCCGCAGCTTCAGTGCCCTGAACGCCCGCAAGGATTGCTCCCGTAACTTATTAGTAACACTTTGAGACAAATTCGCCGGAAACTCTTCCACGGCCATTCCAGCCGTGTACTTGCACTCGTAGTCGTACAGCTCTTTCACAGGCTTGATCTCGCCGACCGGGAAAGTCTCGTCCCCCAGCACTCCAACCGTCAGCTCGCGACCGGCGATGAATCGCTCGATCATCACCTCGTCGTCGTATTTGAAAGCTTCGGCAACAGCGGCGTCCAGTTGCGAAATATCCCGCACGATCGACAGCCCGACAGTCGACCCCTGCTTCGACGGCTTCACCACAACCGGTAGCCCGAGCGACTGTTCGACGAGTGTGCCTCGCTGAGGAGCCATCAACCAATCCGCGGTCTGCACGCCGGCTGCCCTGAAAAGGACCTTGGACAGATCCTTGTCCATCGCGAGCGCGCTGGCCAGATGCCCGCTCCCGGTATATCGCACACCGGCCATGTCCAGCAGAGCCTGGATGGTGCCGTCCTCACCCTGACCGCCGTGCAGTGCCAGAAAGACCACATCTGCATTGCGAATTTCCGGCATTGCCGTCAGTCCGTCGCGCAGGCGGGCTGTTTCCCAAACCGGCGAGCTCTTCCAGCGAGGGAGGTTTGGTCCCTACGTTACTCCGCCGCAACTCATCCAGATATACTCGGAGATAGAACACCAGACGCCGGATCGAGTGCAGTAACCGCGTGCCCGCGCTTGACGCAACGCATCGGCGATCCGGAGTCCCGAAGCAAGCGACACATCACGCTCGGCGGACGCGCCGCCCATGAGAACGGTGATCCGGAGCGGCGAGAGAATCGGCACGATTCCTACCGCCCCATCATGAAGCGAAGCATGTCCGAGCGCGTAACTATTCCTTCGACACGACCATGATCATGTACCAGCACAGCAGGCGTACTCTTTGACAACAGCTTCACCGCAAACTCGATCGCTTCATCGCTCGCCAGCGACGGAAACGGCGCATCCATCACCTCGCGTACAGTCGCTTCGAGCAACGCCGGTGTTTCCAATCCCCGTTGCGACAACGTTGCCTCGACGACAGATCCAACACACTCATCGCCATCCATCACCGGAAGCTGCGACACGTCGTGCAGCACCATGAGACCGAGGGCCTGCCGCACCCTCGATGCCGGCGCGACGCTCACGACTCGCCGGCGCACTCGCATCCTTGCGGCCGAGCATGTCGGCGAGCGTGACATGTCGGCTTCGAGCATCTGGTTCTCACGCATCCACTCGTCGCTGTACAGCTTGGAGAGATATCGCTCGCCAGTGTCGCACAGGATCGTCACGACCAATGCGTTCGGATCGTCGAGCTCGCGCGCGATCTGAGAGCGACGTGCGTGATGAAGCCCGACGATCCGCCAACGAACAAGCCCTTCCTCGCGCGTCAGCCGCCGCGCCATCGCGAACGAGTCCTTGTCGCTCACTGTGTGATACTCGTCGATCACACTCATGTCGAGCGTTCCGGGAAGCTTGTCCTGCCCGATTCCCTCGACCTTGTACGGCGTTCCCCTCGATCTTGTGCTCGCCATTGCTCCGCCAGTACTCGGCCAGTATCGAGCCTGTCGGATCGCCAGCAATGATCTTGATCTTCGGGATTGCGCTCCTTGAGGTAGCGTCCGACGCCGGTGATCGTACCGCCTGTTCCCGCCGACGCCGACGAAGTGCGTGATCTTTCCTTCGGTCTGCTCCCACAGCTCGGGACCAGTCGTCGCGTAGTGCGCATCAGGGTTGGCCTCGTTGTAGAACTGATCCGCGAGGATCGCGTTCGGCGTCTCTTCCGCGATCCGCTTCGCCATCATCACGTAGTTGTCCGGATGATCCGGTGCGAACGGCGGTCGGCGTGACGATCACTTCCGCGCCGAACGCCTTGAGCAGACGTACCTTTTCCTGCGACATCTTGTCGGGCATCGTGAAGATGCACTTGTAGCCGCGCAGCGCCGCGGCGATCGCGAGACCGACACCGGTGTTGCCGCTCGTGCCCTCGACGATCGTTCCGCCCGGCTTGAGCTTTCCCTCCCGCTCCGCCCGTTCGATGATCGGAAGCCCGATTCGATCCTTGACCGATCCGCCGGGATTGAAGAACTCAGCCTTGGCGTACACCGGCGTCCGGATTCCGCGCGTCACGTGATGCAGCCGGATCAGAGGCGTCCACCCGATCGTCTCGAGAACGTTGTCGTATGGCCGCTCGTTTCGTTTTATTGACATATTGCTACTATCTCGATTTGCGCCTGCTTACCGGGCGTGGCGACATTTTGACGCGACCTATTTCGCGGGGCCCTTCGCCGCACTATCAGTGCCCGCGACGTTCTTCTTGAGAATGGAATCCCCCGGCGGTGGCGGCGCGTCTGGATGGCGGAAATATACCGGGAACAGGATCGACACCGGCATCGGAGTGCCGCGCAGCTTGGCGGGAACGAACTTGAGCTCGCGCGACCCCTTGATCGCCGCTGAATCCAGCGGTGCGATGCTGGACGATTCGATCACGCGTGTCGAATCATCGATCACCGATCCATCCTTGTCCACATACAATCGCAACGTCACGTTGCCCTGCACCTTCTCGGCGTACAACGCTGGCGGATATCGGAACGGCATCTCCTTGTTCAGCATGATCGGATAGGTATCAGGACGCGCCATGCCAGCGTCGAACGCCGTCTTGGTGCCGTCTCCCTTCGAGCATGCAGCGAACAGTGTGAGAATCGTGACTGCGACGGTAGCTGCGACCGTACGCAACGCGACTGATCTGGAATCATCGATGGTCATGCTATTCACGTCTTTTGCTGAGCATCCGAAACCAGTCGCGCGAGTGTGTCGAGCGCTTGCAACGGTGTCATGGTGTTTGGGTCGATCCCTCTCAGCTCTTCCATGATAGGGTCCGGCTCCGATCCGAATAATGCGAGTTGGCCCGCCATTTCGTCACCCGGCCGCTCACGCGGTGGCATCCGGTGGTCTCCCTCCAATTGACGCAACAGCGTCCGCGCGCGTTTCAATACCGGACGCGGCAGACCAGCCAGACGCCCGACCTCGATTCCGTACGAACGATCCGCACCACCCGGCTCCAGCGTGTGCAGGAAGAGAATCTCCTCCCCCACCTCCCGCACGCGCACGTTGAAGTTCCGGACTGCCGCGAGCTCGTCCGACAACTGTGTCAGCTCATGGTAATGCGTGGCGAATACGGTCTTGCAACCGAGCTCATCGTGAATGTGCTCGGTCACCGCCCATGCTATGGATACACCATCGTACGTCGAAGTGCCACGCCCGATCTCGTCCAGCAGGACCAGTGATCTGGAGGTGGCCGAGTGCAGGATCGCGCTCGTCTCGCTCATCTCGACCATGAAGGTGGATTGACCGCGCACGAGATTGTCGCTCGCGCCGACGCGCGTGAACAATCTGTCGACCACTCCGATTCCCGCCGACCGCGCCGGAACGAAACTGCCTATCTGCGCCATGAGTACGATGAGGCCGATCTGACGCAGGATGGTCGACTTGCCGGCCATGTTGGGGCCAGTGAGAATTATCACCCGCGCATCGCCCGTGAGCGTCACATCGTTCGGGATGAACTTCTCACGCGGCATCATCCGCTCCACCACCGGATGTCTTCCACCTTCTATACGGAGATCGAATCCGTCATCGAGTCGCGGTCGTACATATGCCTCGATCTCCGCGACCTCACCGAACGTCGACAGTACATCGAGCTCGGCGAGTACACGCGCAGCGCACTGCAAGCGCGAAACTTCCCGCGCTATCCGTCCGCGCAATGCTTCGAACAACGCACGTTCGCGCGACTCGATCCGGTCGGCAGCCGTGAGAACATGTTCTTCGTATTCCTTGAGCGCCGGCGTCACGTACCGCTCCGCACCAGTGAGCGTTTGGCGGCGTTGGTAGTCGTCCGGAATCTTGTGGCCGTGCGTGTTACTCACTTCTATGTAGTAACCGAACACACGGTTGTAGCCGACCTTGAGCGAATTGATTCCCGTGCGTGCACGCTCCTCGCTCTGGATGCGCGCAATTCCGTCCTTGCCTCCATCGCGCAACGAGCGCAGCTCATCCAGATCATCGTCGAAGCCTGCGCGAACAGTTGGATCTTCGCCCAGCGCAATCGGCGGACGCTCGACCAGCAGGTTGATGATGTCGTCTCCCAGCTCCCTGCACGCATCCCAGCTTTGGAGAATCGTTTGCAACGCATCGCCACTGATTCGACGCGCGGCATTCTCGACATCCGGCAATCGTGCGATGGAATCGCCGAGCGCACGCAGTTCGCGTGGAGTGATGCGACTTGCCGCGACTTTGGCTGCAAGTCGCTCGACGTCGCGCACGCCATCCAGTGCCGCGCGCATCGTTGCTCGAGTCATCGCATCGGATGCGAACGCGGCGACGGCATCGAGACGCGATTCTATGCGGTCCACCTGCGTGAGCGGTGCAAGGACCCACTGACGCAGCAGTCGCGCACCCATTGGAGTGAGCGTGCGATCCAGCACGCTGATCAGGGTTCCTTCCTGACCCGCGCCGCCACGCAATGATTCGGTGAGCTCGAGATTCCGGCGAGTCATCTCGTCCAGCGGCATCGTGCCGCCCGAGCGCTCGATCACCGGCGGCCGGAGATGTGGAACTCCACCAGGTTGCAGCTCGCGCACGTAGCGCAACAGCGCACCCGCTGCTCCCACCGCAATGTCGTCCGACGACTCCACGCCGAATCCGTCCAGCGAGCGCACACCGAACTGACGCTGCAGATCCTCGCGCGCCATCGCCGCGTCGAACTCCCACGCAGGACGATGTGACACGAGTATCGAATCGAGAATCGTGTTGGCTCCCGCAGCCATGTCTTCTGGAATGACCATCTCGCGCGGAGAGAATCGCGCCAGCGCCGCTTCGATCTCCGCTCCAGCGACGACGATCAGTCGCAGCTCACCAGTCGAGAGATCCAGTGCCGCAATTCCCGCTCGTGACGCATCGCCCTTTACGCCGGCCGCCATCGCGCAGAGGAAGTTGTTGCGCGATCCATCCAGCAGCTCGTCCGAGAATGCAGCGCCGGGCGTAATGGTCTCGACAACTTCACGACGCACGACGCCCTTCGCCGTTTTGGGATCTTCGACCTGCTCGCAGATGGAAACGCGATGGCCCAGCTGCACCAACCTGCGCACGTATTCCGGACCAGCCTTCACCGGCACACCAGCAAGCGGAACCTGCGACGCCCCGCCGTTGTTCCGCGACGTGAGCGTGAGGCCCAGGACGCGCGAGATCAGTTCTGCGTCTTCGTAAAAGGTCTCGTAGAAGTCGCCCATTCTGAAGAACAGGATGGTGCCGGGATGTCTGGCCTTGATTTCCCGGTACTGCTGCATGAGTGGCGTGGCCACGGGCTTGGCCACGCGCCTATCTCTCTGCCACGAACCCGTCTATGTGCCTGGCTTTCAGCTTCACGAGCTCCTGAGCTGCCGCCGCATGCGTCGTGTAGTGTCCGATACGCACACGATACGGCGCATTCGCGCCATCGACGTAAGCTTCGTAGCCGCGTCCATGCAGCTCCGTGGCCAGCTGAGTCGCCGGTGCCTTGGTACGGAACGCTGCAATCTGAACCGCGTACCGACCGCTCGATGTGCTCGGTGACTCTGCGGCTGGTTTCGCGGCTGTTGTTTCGTCGGCGTTGCTGCCGCTGGTGTCTTCTTCAACAGCTTCGATTGCGCAGCCGATGCGAGCGCGCGATCGACCTCTTCTTTCGTTGGAGGACGGGAAACAACACCGTTGCCCGTACTTGTAGTACTACCCGATGTCGCTGCAACACTCGCTGTTTCACGTGGCGCAGTCGGCGCAACCGCCGCCGGCGCTTCCTTCGCGATCGTATCGTGACGTTCCGGAACAGTATTCTTCGGAGCTTCCTTGATGGTTGCCGCAACTTTCGGAGCAGGCTTGACCGGCGGCTTCGGTGAATTCACAACCGGCACATTCTTCACCGGGACGGATACCGGCGTTGGAGGCGCATTCGTTGCGAGCGTTACACCTCTGCAACGCTGCTGCTGAAAATCGATGCGATTCTTGAGCTCCACGTTGGACGCCGGCGCACTCGCCATTGCGTCACTGTTGGCCGCGCATGCACGCGGAGCGTCGTTCGCATCGAAGTACATCCTCGCCACCCAGTAGCTCGCTTCCGCATGCAGTGGACTCTGCGGATGCTCCAGTACGAGTCGCTGAAAGTGTTGCAGCGCCGCCGCATTCTCACCACGCGCCGACTCCAGTTGACCGATCCGAAGCAACGCGTCGGGCACCCTACCGGAGAGCGGATAGTCCACGATGATCTGTCTGTACGCCTGCTCCGAATCCCTCGCATTCGCAGCCAGCGTGGCGCGCCAGTAAAGCCCCTCGGCGTACGCCGGAGTCCCGGCAGGCGCGGCACTGGCGACCGAATCAACCAGCCTGCGCCCACCAGCAGCATCGCCGTTCGCCACCATCTGCTGAGCTCGAAGGTACAGCGTAGAGTCCCTGGCTGACTGCGCTCCAACTACAACCGGCAGCGCGAGACCGATTTGTAGGGCGCAGATGCATCCGCGCCTCAGGAATGCCGCCCCCAGCCCCATCCGTGGCGTCCCGCGCCTCATAAACGAAACTCTGCAGAAATTCGTGAAATCCATGATTTGGCTCATTTGTCGCGAGAATGCTTCTAATGTGGCGTATTACTGTCGCGGATTCTGCCGCGAATCTATGCTGCTCGGCGACGACCAGATGCCGCACAGATGGCAAGAACCGTCGTCGCAAGGATCTGGTTTTCGGATGATACACGTGACTCCTTGAGCGCGACATCCGCCGCCAGAAGCGCGGTCACTGCCCTGTCGCACTCAGATGTCTTCCACTCCCGAGCCGCCATCGCCCAGGCGCGTGCAGCCCCACCCCACGGGCGGCCAGGATAGGCCCCGGTCGACTTGAGCAGCTGAAAATACTCGCCTTCCAGTCGCCCCGCCGGCAGTCCGGAATCCAGCCGGCACCGACCCCACGCGAGCGCCAACATCTGGGTCGACAGCGCCATGACGACGCTTACCCCGCTCGTCTTGGGCTGCGACAGAACGTGCGGGATAAGATTGAGCGCTCCGGTCGCATCCCGTTGCAACACCTTGTCGAGAAAATCGGAGACGGTTTCCCCACGCCGAATTCCTACGGCCGCGCCGATCGCATCTTCAGTGATCGCCGCACCATTGGTATAGCTGGCGAGCTTGTCCAGCTCCGATGCCAGTTGATACAGATCATTGCCCACTGCTTCGTGCAACAGATCCGCCGCTGATTCCGCTATCTCGACGCCAAGTTCTGATTTGGCGTGATGCGCAATCCACTTCGAAACGCGGCTGCCGTCGAGTGGACTGAATTCCATCGGCGTGGTCGACATCTGTAGAGCCTTGTCTACCTTGGCACCGGGAGCCGCTACGAGCAAGACCAGTGTCTCGTGCGACGGATGCTTGAGATATCTGTCGAGCGCGCTGCGCGCGTCCTTCCTGAGCGCTCCGACCTCGCGAATTATCGCGACCCTCCGCTCAGCCATCATCGGTGGCGTGTCGAGCAGCGATCCAAGTGATTCGGCATCCAGATCAGCGGCGCGACGCGTATCCAGATTGAAGTCGCGCGTTGCCGGATCGACCGCAGCGGCGACGAGCTGTTTCACCGCTTCGTTCTTCTGGTACTCATCGTCCCCGTAAACGTAATACGCCCCGTCAAACTGCCGTTTTTTCACGGCGTCACGGAGCGTCTTGAGGGCAGCGTCGGTTGCCATGCCCAAAATCTAATTTCGCGGAGCGAAGACTATCGCGGTTGCGTGTAGCTCACGGTCTGAAGACCGCCCTGTTCCACCAGCAACGCAGCCGGCCAGATCGGCATTCCAGCAGAAACCGACGCAACTATCGAAGGCACTGGCGTGGTATCCGGTGGAATCGCCATCGCCACTGCGGGTGGCAGCACGATCTCCGGCAGTGCCCGCTGTTGCTCCGCCACTCTCATCGTTTCAGCCACGTAACCCAGCATTATCAACGATGCGATTGCCCCAATCGCCGCTACTGTTCGGAATCGTCCCCCGGATGCGGTAGCCTGGTTCAGCCGGCATTCTCTCAGCCGCGCATTGAGCCGGAACGCAAAGTCCGCAGAGGGCTCGATCGGTGCAAGATTGTGCACGAGCATGAGCGAGCGCCGCACACTGGCATCCAGACGAGCACAGTCGGCGCACTCAGCGATGTGACTCTGCATGCGTACCAGCTCGACCCCTGCCAGGGTGTCGTCTACGAAGGAGCAGTGAAGATCTTTGAACTCTGAACAGCGCATCGAATAAGGATACCGGGCGGCGTCAATAATAGTTCCCGGCCAATCGACCGGCCAGGCAGGAAGTCCGGATATCGTCATTCCCGCGAAAGCGGGAATCCATGTTAGCGATCTCTGGATGCGATGAAAGCGGGGAGCGGGTCGGCAGCAGATGGATTCCCGCTTCCGCGGGAATGACGAGGTGCCGATGGATCCCCAAACAGAAAACGCGTGACCAGTATCCCTGGTCACGCGTTTCTCACCCACGCAGGCCCTTCTAGCCCAGCCAGGGTCCGATTATCTCGGCGAAACTGTTTCGCGCCCGATTCAGGCGCGACTTGACGGTTCCGAGGTTCGTGTGAGTTATCTCCGCGATCTCCTCATACGACTTCCCCTCGAGCTCCCGTAGGACGAAGACGTTCCGGTGATGCTCCGGGAGCTGGCCCACGGCTTCCTCGACTTTTTCCCGGATGTCGCGCTTCCGGAACAGGTCGTCCGGCCGGTTGCCAGGATCTTCGAACTGCAGCGGACGCTCTTCATCCTGCCAGTTCTTGGTGATCGTCTGAAACAGAACCAGCGGATTGCGTGAGCGGTTCCGCAGCTCGTTCTTGGCGAGGTTGGAGGCAATGGTATAGACCCACGTCGAGAACTTCTTCGACCTGTCGAAACGGTGCAGATGCCGGTACACGCGGATGAAAACTTCCTGCACCAGATCCTCGGCTTTCTCCCTGTCGCCGATCGTCCGGTAAATGAAATTCAGGAGACGCGTTTGATAGCGCTCCACGAGCTCCGAGAATGCACGCTCCTCGCCGTTCAGGAACGCCGAGACGACTTCGGAATCTTCAGCCGTGCGAAGTCTGTCGCGGATCGTCGATCCGACGAGCTCGGCATGGGCGAGTGCTGGTAAGGTCTTACGAGCGGCAATGGCCATAAAATCCCCTTTTTTGGGACGACTGTTCAACGGGGTGGGGTCGGGATTGGCCGGCCCATGCGAAGTCCCTCCGGACAGGTGCTTCGCTCTGATATTAGACAGGCACCACGCGTGCCGGGTTGCCTGTCGTTTACAAAGTCGGCTAACGCGTTACGTATCAACGACTTAGCCGATATTCCCAAGATTCTTCGACTGCCATTCTGTCGCGCCATTTTGACTGAATCGACGACGGGAGCCGTCCTTTAACGCCAATTAGACGCTCTCCAAGCTCGTTTCGTTAACACAAAAACGGAACTTTGTTCCCTTGCAACCATCCGGGCGCGCGTTGCATCCAATGCACGTAGCTGCTATTGCTGGCCCTTTCACAGGAGCTCCCGTGCTGAAAACCGCCATTGTTGCCGCATCCGTGGTCATCCTTCACGGATTTTCCGCCACCGTCCCTTCAACATTAACGACGGCCGCTCCCGCTGCCGACACTTCGGCGAATTTTGCGTGGAGCGGAACGGTGACTGACGGCGGCTGGCTCCGAATACGCAATCTTGCCGGCACGGTGGAGGTGAGGCGGACATCCGGAAAAACCATCGATGTTCAGGCCACGAAGGAGCCGGGCTTGGATCGTTGGGTCTGGTTCGGTAGATCGACCGAGCCAGTGAGGTTTGTCACTCAGCGCCAGGGGGCGGATGTGGTGATTTGCGCCATTTCTGATGAGAAGCCGACCTGCAACGCAAACGACCTCTCCTCTCCCGACGATGATGATTGGCACCCACAACCGATGCGCATCGTCGTGCTCCTGCCTGCCGGCGTATCACTTCAGGCGGCGACCAGACATGGCGATCTCCACATCACCGACGCGGGCGCGGACGTCATCGCTCGCAGTGGACATGGCAGTGTCTCGATCCGAAACGTCGCGGGCACCATCGACGCAAATACGGGCCATGGCGATATGGACATAGTCAACGCCGCGAAACAGGTCACCGCCAGAACCGGCCACGGTAACATTCACGTATCCAGCGTCGGGGCGGTGCGCGCAAACACGGGCCACGGCGACATCATCGCGGAGCTGGCTGGAGCTGCAGCTGTTGGCGCCAACGACATGATGTTCGAGACGGGGCACGGCAACGTGAGCGTCGTTGCTCCGAAAGCGCTGAGCGGCGACGTGGATCTGCATACGGGCCGAGGCAGTGTATCGTCGAATTTTCCGCTCACGATCAGCGATCAGGGCAGGCATTCGAGGACCGGATCGGCGCACGGAGTTCTGGGCTCAGGCGGCCGTTCCGTACGACTGTCAACCGGACATGGCGACATCAGCCTGACGACTGCCGGATGACACGCAGGGGGGATAACTTCTCATCCTCCCCGCCATGTCCATCCGGAATATGTCCCTGGAGCGAAAGCTCCCACTGCTCGTCATTGCGGTTCTCGTCGCGACACTGGCAACCTCTGTGGGCCTGGCGTATCGCGAGGTTCGCCAATCTGCAGAGCTCGCGGCGGGTGCGCGCATTCAGACAGCGTCCCGGCAACTTGCGTCACTGTCCTCGTTATCGGTAACTCAGCGCGCAAAATTACTGCGCGAGACCGCTGAATCGCCTGCTGTCAGACGCGCAGCCACGTCGTCGACTTCGCGTCTTGGCACGACAGCCGGCGCACCGAATCACACCGAGGCATACGCTGCACTGCACCGGCTGGTCCTCCCCGGTGACTCGACGCTTGCAATAGAGCTCTGGTCAGCGGACGGGCAGCTGATTGATAGTATTGGTGGCCCTCCCGCGACACCGGGCAATATCGGCGATACTCATCAGTCCTTTCCAATTCCGGGAAATGGCGTGCCGCAGACCACGATGCCGAAGGGTAACAACGCGCAATTTCTGCCGTTCTTCGCAAGTCACGACAATCAGGTCTACTACTGGATGACCGTGGCGGTGCTCGATGGCGGCAAGCGTGTTGGCTGGATCGCGGAACAGGCACGCATCAAATCCCGTCCGAATGCCGATCGGCAGATCAATGGATTGATCGGCGATCACACGGCTGCATATTTCCGCAACGATAGCGGCGCGTTCTGGAGCACGATCGGCGGAATTCCGACCGCTGCTCCAATCAATGCTCCGGCGCTTTTCCGGGCGACCGCGACAGATACGCTTGGCGTCGTGTCATACGAGCACGCGCAACACGGTACTGTGCTCGCGACTGCTCTTCCGATTGACGGAACGCCGTGGATGTTGGTGCTGGAGGTCGAGCACGCAGCGGTGGTCGCTCCCGCGAAATCGATGCTCATGAGGTTCACACTGTTGAGCTCGCTGCTCCTGATCGCTGCAGCAGCCGTATCATGGCTGTTGATTCGCGGTGCGGTAGGACCACTTGTCGATCTTACACGTGCTGCCACATCGATGGCGCGTGGAGACTATTCTGCGCGCGTTGCCGTTCAGAATACCGACGAAGTTGGACGCCTCGGCACCTCGTTCAACGAAATGGCTGGCGAAGTCGCGGCTTCGCAGGCGCGACTGGCGGGGCAGGTTCAGGAAGCACACCGATTGGCGGATGAGCTGGATCAGGCAAGGGAAGTGGCGGTGAGCGCAAGCCAGGCGAAATCCAACTTCCTCGCCACGATGTCTCATGAGATCAGAACACCGATCAACGCCATCATTGGTTACGCTGATATTCTCGACCTTGGCATTTCCGGCCCGCTCAACGCCAAGCAGCACGAGAACCTGCGCCGCATCAGGACCAGCAGCAGCCACCTGCTTGCGCTGATCAACGACGTGCTCGACCTGTCCAGGATCGAGTCCGGCACAATGCAGATGCGTACAGCACATGTCGAGACGCGACCATCGATCGATGCCGCTGTAGCGCTTGTGGAGCCTCAGGCTACGGCCAAGCATATCAGGATTGTAATCAGCGCCAGTGATCCTGCCGCATCGGCGTACAGAGGTGACGAGCGCGGTGTGCGTCAGGCACTGGCCAATCTTCTCTCCAACGCCGTGAAGTTCACCAATTCTGGTGGCGAGATTCTGATCACGTGCTCACTGTCGAAGCCCGTAGCCGCAAACGCGATCATGGATCGCGACTCGATGTATGTAGCGATACGCGTAGCGGATACCGGAATCGGGATCGATCAGGAGAAGCTCGACAAGCTATTTCAACCGTTCACACAGCTCGAGGCGGACAGCGGTAATCCGTACACGCGCCAGAAGAGTGGTGCCGGTTTGGGTCTCTCGATCAGTCGTCATCTCGCCCGAATGATGGGCGGCGACATCACAGTCGAAAGCCGGCCACAACACGGCTCTACATTCACGCTCTGGCTACCGCATCAGACCGACGAAGTGTTGGAATCAGGCATCGCATCGTATCCGTCACACGGAGTGTAAGTGATCAAGTTGATTGTCGTCATAAAGCGTAATACCACCATGTCGCCCGAAGAATTTCACAGATACTGGCGCACCGAGCACGCTGCGAAGGTACGCTCGATTTCCGCCACGTCGAGATATATCCGGCGCTATGTACAGGCACACACCCTCGACACCGAATACGCTGATGGCAATCCCGCCTACGATGGTACAGCGGAGCTCTGGTTCGATTCAGTGGAGGACAAGAACGCTTTTTTCTCCGATCCAGATTACCTGGCGATAGTCGCTCCCGACGAGCGTATCTTCGCGGACATGGATCAGACGCAGTTTCTCGTCACGAGCGAGGAAGACGTGATATGACGGCGATGTTGGGTTGAGCGCTTTCTACTACAACTCGGCGCCGAAGCCAGCCGCGTACAGAATTATCAACGCAGTCTTCGCATCGCGGATCTCGTTGGTCTGAATCATCCTCAGTGCCTGCGACAATTTGAACGTCACGACCTCGCTGAACTCGTCTGCTTCGAGGTGCTTCTCACCGGTCGTCAATCCAGTCGCCATGAATGAGTGAATTACCTCATCCGTGAAACCCGGCGTCGTTAGGAAGCTGAACATCGGCTCGATGCGCTGCGCGCTGCAGCCGGTCTCTTCACGTAATTCGCGCTCGGCACAATCCTTGGGACTCTCGTCCTTCTCCAGCTTTCCAGCCGGCACTTCGTACAGATAGCCACCGGCAGCATATCTGTATTGCCTGAGCAGCATGATCTGTGGATCTTCTCCAGCCGGATCGGTGAGGAATGGCAGAATCGCAGCCGCACCGGAATGACGGATGATCTCCATTTCACCCGTCGTCCCATCGGGAAAGCGAACCTGATCCACATCCAGGGATACCACCTTGCCGGTGTAGATGCGGTGTGATGCAATCAGTGGATCGGACATTGAGATCGGATGGTTGACGTTCTGTTGACGTTCTACGGATTCACGACATCTACAGGACCGAACGCGAGTGCTTCAAGCGGCTCCCGAATGGCGCCAGCGTCGCCTACAATCACGATCTGCAACGAATCTGGATGCACGTAGGCACGGGCAGCCGCTAGCACATCGTCCACTGTCACAGCACCCATCCGCGCACGATAGCTGTCGTACCAGTCAGAAGGCAGATCGTATATTGCAAGTGTCGCAAGTGCGGCAGCAATGGCGGCGGTGGTCTCGTATCGAATGGGAAAAACGCCTTCGAGATAGCTTGTCGCGAGTGATAACTCGCTCTCACTGATCGGCTCGGCGCGCATTCGATCGATCTCCTTGAGCGTCTCCTGAATTGCGGGCACGGTCACGTCGCTGGCGACTGCGGTGCCGATGACGAACGGACCCGCCTCGCGCCGCCAATCGAACGATGACGATGCGCCGTACGTGTAACCATGCGCTTCGCGCAGATTGAGATTGATGCGAGAGGAGAACAGGCCGCCCATCACAGCGTTCATCACGGTTATCGAGAAATAATCCGGATGAGTGCGGGGAAGGCCCACGTGCCCGATACGTACCTCGGATTGCGGAGCGTCTTCCTTCCGCACGATCCTTACAGCGCGCGACGCTCGAACAGGTCTGTCGTTCGCTTTCGACGACGGCACTGCAGCTCCACTCCAACCATTCAACTCGCCGCTTACCATGCTCTCGACTTCAGTCATGTTCACGTCGCCAACGACGATCAGCGTCGTCGCGGATGGCTGATATCTCGACGCGTGAAACGCTACAACCTCGTCACGCGTAAGACTATTTACCGATTGCCGCGTGCCGCCGAGTGGAAGGCGAAAGCGCGATGTGACTTCGTAGATGTACTCGTCGAATTTCTCATCGGCAAGCTCGCGCGGTTCGGACTCGATCTGCATCAGCTCGGCAATTCGTTCACCCTTGAGTCGCTCGATCGCTGCTGTGGGAAATGTCGGCGTGACGAGAACTTCGGCGAAATGCACGAACGCGTTTTCGAGATTGTCACGCAATACCGTCATTGCAAGTGACGCCGAATCCCACCCTGCTGATCCGCCGACCGAGGTACCGAGTCGCTCCAGATACTCCGTGAGCGCTTCGCCGTCATACTTCGGCGTCCCCTCGTTGAGCGCGAGCGCTGCGAGATGCGCAACTCCTTCCTGGCCGGATGGCTCCGCAACAGCGCCTGCGTCAACTATGGCAAGAACCGTGACTACGGGCAGGCTATGCGCTGGTGCAACGAGCAGCGTGAGTCCGTTGGATAGCGAGCGACGCTCGAACGACGGAAAATGATACTCGCGCGCCGGACCGGGCTGTGGACGTGTGGCTATCGTCATGCCGTCACCAGAGCAGCATCGGTGCCGACCGTGTTTTGCGACTCTGCATTTTCACCATCACCACGCGGTACATACATCAGGAAGGCGCGGTTATCCTCACCCAATCGCGTTGCAGCGAATCGGTCTATATCTTCCACGGTGACGGAGCGGTAACGGCTCATCTGATCATTGATGAACGATGGATCGCCGAAGTACGTGGCAAAACGTGACAGTTGATCGGCACGCTCGGATGCCTGTTGCATCGACACCACGAAATCGGTGCCGATGAGCGAGATTGCGCGATCTACCTCGTTCTGCGTCACACCGTCGAATCGTATGCGGTCGATCTCCCTCGACTACTTCCTGCTCCAGGTGCTCCGGCGTGATACCCGGCCGCGCCGTGACATCGACCACCAGAATGTCGGCGCCCTTCGGTAAATCGAACGTGAACGCGGCCGCGTCAGTTGCGACTTCGCGCTCGCGTACCAGCGCACGCTGCAATCTGCTCCCCTTACGCATCCCGAGAATTGCCCCGGCCACCGACGCGGCGTAATACTCGCTGCTTCCAAATGCCGGCGAACGGAAAGCCAGGTACAGACGTGGAAGACTTACATCATCCTTCACCACCTCACGCAACGTGCCGCCGAATGTTGCTGGTAGCGACATGTCCGGAAGCGCAGGCTTGCCCCTGCCGCGTGGGATCGCCGCGAAGTACGACTGCACCAGCTCGCGTGCTTCTCGCGGATCAAAATCACCCGCGATGGTCAACACGGCATTGTCTGGTGTGTAGTAGGTCGCAAAAAAATGCGCGATATCGTCCAACGACGCGGCATTCAGATCCTCGAACGATCCGATCAGAGAGTGATGGAACGGATGCGGGTCGGGGTAGGTGAGCGCCGGAAGTTTTTCCCACCACGTACCATAAGGCTGATTGTCGACGGACCAGCGCCTCTCATTCGAAACGACGTCGCGCTGTGTGTCGAGCTTCTGCTGAGTCATAGCCGGCAGCAGGGCACCCATTCGGTCCGCCTCGAGCCACAGCGCTATTGCCAGCTGATTGGAAGGCACGGTCTCGAAGTAGTTCGTCCGGTCCAGCCATGTAGATCCATTGAGCGTTCCGCCGGCGCGTTGCACCAGCTCGAAATGCTCATTCGCCCCCACATGCTCCGACCCCTGGAACAACATGTGCTCGAACAGATGGGCGAAGCCCGTACGCCCGGGACGCTCATTCGCCGAGCCCACGTGATACCACAAATTCACCGCTACGATTGGCGCGGTGTGATCCTCGGAGAGCGTTACCAGTAAACCGTTCCCGAGCCGGAATGTCTCTATCGGAATACGCATGACAGTGATTGGTTTCCGGGTAATATAGAATGTATCCACCCTTACTTCTTCCCCTGGCAACCTCTTCAGAATGACCGATGCATCTGTCTGGCCACGCACTCTGTTCATGGTGCGACACGGCGAATCGGCCGGCAACGTGGCGCGCGATGAGGCAAATGCGGCACGTGAGCCTGTCATACGTAGGTCCTCATCCCGTGATGTCGATGTCCCCCTTTCTCCGCTCGGCGAGCGTCAGGCCACGGCGCTCGGCCACTGGTTCGGCGCACTGCCTGAAAGCCAGCGGCCCACGGTCGTCATCACCTCTCCCTACGTCCGCGCCCGACAGACCACAGCCATAATCAAGGAGCTGGGCGATTTCCCGTACGCGAGTGACGTCACGAGCCTCCTGGTAGATGAGCGTTTTCGCGAAAAGGAGTTCGGAATTCTGGATGGTCTGACACGGTACGGAATCGCCGAGCGTTTTCCGGAACAGGCTGCGTTCCGTACATCACTCGGAAAGTTCTACCACCGCCCGCCGGGTGGCGAGAGTTGGTGCGACGTGATTCTACGGCTGAGAAGCGCCTTCGAGATGATGTGTCGGGAGTACCATGGCGAACGCATTCTCGTCGTAGCGCACTCGGTCGTGGTGCTCTGCATGCGCTACATCGTCGAAAGCCTCACCGAGGAAGAGATACTGAAAATCGATCGCGAGAACGAGGTAGCCAATTGCTCAGTCACGCGCTTCGACGTGGACCAGAGCCAGGGCCCGGTTGGCAAACTGATCCTGGACAGTTTCAATTTCGTCGCCCCTCTCCTTGCGGAAGGCACACAAGTCACCTCCACGCCGGACGTTCCTCCGGTCTCTCAAATCAGCTGAGACGAGATACGGGGTTCAGCCGGATCTTTCAGTTCGTCGGCTTCTCCAGCACGATGAACTTCGTGTCATCACGACCAATTGCGCGCAACCAGGCTACAAGGTCATCCACACGACTCGGCGGGAATATTCCCGTTCCGCCGACGATGCGGCGATCGATGACCAGATCGCGGCCGTCCTGAGAGTATGTCGCCGTATAGCTGCCGAATACACTCGTCGCCGACACATTGACTGGAAGGCGAGCGCGCCAGCCCGCAGGGAGTGTCACACGAAACTCCGAGATTCCGGTCAATCGTCCTACGATCCTCGATGCGTCGATCGGGAAACGCCGAGTCGGAAGGCGCGCAATGTCGTCGGCCGCCGTCGTCATTTTTGCGAAACTGGCGAATGGGTTGTTCAGCAGCTCCACCGTGCCTGCTTTGGTCGTCGCGTCCGCATTGGTAATTCGGACGCTCACGTGGGCTGGCGCAGCATAATCCTTCCCGTTGAACGCCAACAGCGAATCTCCATCAGCGTTCGAAAAATACTTGCGTGCAACCCTGCGTGCGGCATCCGCTCGTTGTGTAGAATCCAGCGGTGATGCAAACGATGCCCGCATTGCAGCCGCGATAGATCCCACAGCCGTTTCTACATAGTGGCCTTCGAATTTCCCATCAGCTGATAACGTTCCGGTGATTCTCGTAGTCTGAACATCCGACGCCGGCGCGTCGACCGGAATCGTTACTTCTTCATTCCGCCCATCAGGGAAAACCAGGAGACCGAACCCGCCCTGAATGCTGCGTGGTAACTCCCCATACGCGTTGAACGAAGACGTGAGATCTACAAACTGATACCCACCGGAGATGAGCGCGACAGCCGCAATCTCATGATTGAACTGCTGCGGTGTCGGCAGATCGCGCTGAGCGGTTGCACTGATGCTCAATAACACGGGATACGCACGTATGCCAAGATGAGTTAGTGCTGCGACGAACAACGTAGCCTTGTCCTTGCAGTCACCGTAACCTGTAGCTATCACAGTATCAGGCATTCGCGGTTGATAGCCGCCGATTCCGAGTTCTATGCCAACATATCTGATGTCCTGAGCGACCCATTTGTGAACGGCTCGAATGGAATCGTCTCGCGTCTTCGCAGCTGCTACAAGGGAGTCCACAGTTCTGCTGAGTGTGGCTGTCGCCTTGTATCGGTCACGTGCGAGATCCGCGTACCAGTGAGAGACATCGTTCCAGCTTAGCGGACCACCGATACGAACGCGCATCACCACACCATTCGAGTCGGAGGCGAACGGCTCCGCGCGAACCTTTGGCGTCGTGTCGCGGGACCACAGATACCGCGTTCGCCCGCCCGATGTATTTGTGATCCGCTTGAAATCGAGATTTTCCTCTCTGATCAGAGGCTTTGTCGAAGACGGCACATCCAGAACGAGTCGAGCTCTTCCTATCGATACGCCAGGTGTGAATACGTATGTCTGCGCAAAGTCATCCTTCAATACTGGCTTGCGTTCCTCGACCGTGAATTCCACATCCAGAATGGTCCCGACTGCAACGCCGGAGAGAGACATGCGCACGATTTTTTGATCACTGTAGATCGGCGCCGTCGATACGGGTGCTGGAACGTCGGACTCCTGAATCTGCGTCGGAGCCGCACTGATGACTGTTCCATCCGGCCGCACCACGCGAATCCAGTGCACGTTGAAGCTCTGATGTCCTGGCACGTAACCAAACTGCTGTTCGCGCAACTGTGATGCGCCAGCGTCCGTCAGAACCTGAATGACCCGTCGGAATGTCTTGAGAACGCGCCCGTCGGTCTCGACGGTTATCGTCGTAAGATCTGCAATCGGATGTGTGGTCTCGCCCTCGTGCGTCGCCGGATCGACCACGAGGCGATAGAGAGAATCGTCAGCTGAAGTTGGAGCTACTGAGGGAACTTTGATGCCCTGCGCGATACCGGGCGAGGACGTTGCGAACAGTAATGCAACGACAGCCAACGCAAATCGCTGCGTCAGGCCCACCCGTTTCGCTCTCGCAATGACGATATGTGCGCCGTATGATGCCGGCCATGCCACGCATACAACGCTACAACTTCTCGTAGTGGCACCATACGCTGCTGCTCAGGATGAATGTAGCTGCGCTCGAACTCCGCATCTGATAAGGACTGTAATAGCGTCACCCATCGCGTGTGTAGAGTTTCGAGGAGTACGAGTGATACGTCTATCGGCACAGCCCTTACGTCGCCAAGCTTGGACCAGGCAGCCTCGTCATATGGCTTCACCGTCGGTGATTGCTCAGTTAGAGCAAGCTTGCAGCGTACGTACGCATTCATGTGACTGTCAGGAACGTGATGCACCACTTCCGTTACCGTCCAGCCTCCCTCACGATATGGCGTGTTCAGTTGATCAGCATTCAATCCATTGACTGATGCGCGCAGCAGCCCCGGCAATGCGGCGATGTCGGCAATCGAGCGATCTATTGCTTCACGGGACGAGTCACCGTCGTACTTGAACCGTCCGATCGGGTACCGCATATCCTGAATCATCGATGTCATTAGAAGGTACCCCGGGTCTCACGAATGGCGGAGTTGACTACGCTGACGAAGTGTCGCGCGTCATCCGGAGTGAAGGACTGCAATGCCTTGTGACCGTTCTGACTTACATCTTCGAATCCCATCCGCCGCTTGTCCCGATACGCGAACTTGATAGCCCCGCCGCTGTAGGTAACACTGTCCAGATCGGCAAGCGGATACTTCAGTCGCGTCTGCAACGCGGAGCTCACACGCTTCTTGACGAATCGCTCGATTGTGCCGGCGATGACGCTCCTGGTTTCTTCCGTGTCGCGCGCCATGTCCGTCCGCGCCAGAGCTAGCACCGAATCCGTAAGTCCCATGTAGACGGTGTCGCGCGCCAGCCCGAGCTGTATGGCACCGTCCGTCGTTCGAATCGCCACACTGTCGCCAGATGCCGCAACAGCTCCTGCTGGTGCAGATGCGCTTCGCGGCGGTGCGTGCGAATTCTCAGCCTGCTTACACGCCCCCGCCAGGAGCAGTGACATTACGGCTATCCCTGAGGCAATTCTCCTCGACATTTATGCTCCTCGACACTCACTGACTATTGAATCGGATTGCCGTTCGTATCACGAAATACGATCGGTCCGATGTTGAGCGCTTTGATTGGCCCTTCGATTGTTTTTCTGTCTCCCACGATCAACACTGTCAGATGCGAGGGGTCGATGTATTTCTCCGCGACTTGCTGCACTTCATCCTGTGTAACTGCACCGATCTGATCGACAACGTGATTGTAGTAGTCGAGCGGCAGCCCGTATAGCGCGACGTCTCCCAAACGCATCGCAATCTCGCCCGTGGTTTCGAACGCGCTTGGTAGCTCCAGTTGGAGGTAGCGCTTTGTCTTGCTCAGCTCGGTCGCCGGGATCGTATCGCGAATGCCCTTCAATTGCTTCATGAAATCTACTAGAGCGGAATCCGACTTTGCCGATACAATCTCGGCGGATGCGACGAACAGCCCGCCATACTTCCGCATGTCGAATCTGGACGACGCGCCATACGTATAACCCTTGTCCTCGCGTAGCACCTGGTTCAGACGACTGGTGAATGATCCGCCGAGCGCCGTGTTCATCACCTCGATCGGAAAGTAGTCAGCTGTCGACCGTGCGACCCCCAGGGAGCCGATCCTGAACGACGACTGCGCAGCGCCCGGCTTGTCTATCAGATAAATCGTCGTCGCCGGTGCAGGAAGACCAGCACCCACATCCGTGGTCGGTACAGTCTCGCGCGCCCATCCGCTGAATAACGCGCTTACCTTCCGTTCCACCTCGGCCGGCGTCACATCGCCCACAGCTACGAGCGTTGCACCGTTCGGAGCGAAATGCCGATGGTAGAAAGTGCTGAGATCCGTCGCAGTCATTGCGCCAACCGACGCATCAGTGCCTACCGCCGAGCGACCGTAAGGATTGTCCTTTCCGTACAGAAGCGTTGGATACACCAGGCTCGCTATAGCTGGACCTCTGTCCTTTACCTGGAGCAGCGCGGTGAGCCGCTCCTGCTTCACACGCGCAAACTCGGTCGGTGGGAACGAAGGACGCAGCACCACATCGGCAAACAACGCCAGCGCACTGTCCAGTTGCGCCGTCGGTGTCGACAGTCGAACCGTAGTCGCGTCCCATCCGCTCGAGCTGAATAACGAGATGCCCAGATAAGCGGTTTGATCCGCGATCTGCAGCGCGCTGCGACTGGTCGTCCCTTCCGTCAGCATGTTCGCGACGAGATCCGCAGCACCGGCCCGGTCCGCAGGGTTCGCAGTCGCCCCGGAAGGAATCACGAGAACGAAATCGGCTACTGGCAGATTGTGACGCTCGACAACCATTAGCTTGAGCCCGTTCGCAAGCTCACGCACCACGACAGGCGGTATGTGCAACGCCGGTGGAGGACCGAGCTCCGGCGGCTTGCTACGATCGACCGGCGCCTGAGCCGTCAGCGTCACCGGCGCTGCAAGCACCACCAGTATCGCTCCTGCGATGGTGCCCGAGACACGATATCTCATCTGGAGCCTCCCTTGACCATCAGTGCTGTCATCCCGTCCGGCACAACCGTCAACACGACCTTTGGCTTGCCAAGGTACATCCGTGCAACACGTTGAACATCGGCTCTGGTCACAGCGTCGTATCTGGCTGCGTCACGTTGCACATAGTCCGGATCTCCCACGAAGTAATTGTATTGATTCAACAGCTCGGCTTTACCGAGATCCGTGGCAAGCGATCTGAGAAAGTCGGACCGCGTCGAGTTCTGCACACGCGCCAGCTCGCGTGCGGTTATTCCGTCTTTTTGCAGTTTGATGAGCTCCGCACGAACCAGAGAGTCGATTCTGGCTGGTGCGATTCCCTTTCTTGGTGTCACTATGATCTGAAAGTAGCCTGCCAGATGCTCACCGTTCTGATATGCATTCACGTCCTGAGCGATCTGCATGTCGTAAACGAGTCGCTTGTACAGCCGTGAGTTCTTGCCGTCAGCGAGCACCGATGCAAGCACATTCAGCGCTGCATCGTCGTGTGCGAAATTTTTCACCGACGGCCAGGTATAGTACACCCGTGGGAGCTGAACCCTGTCCTGCAACACCAGAAATGTGTCACGCGGGATCACAACCAGCGCCGGCGATGGCCTCGGCGGAATTTGCGGACCACGTGGGATATCGCCGAAGTAATGCTTCACCAACGCCTTCGCCGAATCGATGTTGAAATCCCCGGCGATAACCAGTGTCGCGTTGTTCGGTGCGTAATACGTCCTGAAGAAATTCTTCACATCCGCAAGCGTCGCCGCCGAGAGATCCGCCATCGAGCCAATTACGGGCCATGAGTACGGATGGCCTTTCGGATATAACGCTGCCAGAATGGTCTCGTCCGATTTTCCGTACGGCACGTTGTCCACGCGTTGGCGGCGTTCATTCTTCACAACGTCCCTCTGCAAATCCACCTTCGCGCTATCCAGAGCCGGAAGTAGGAAGCCCATCCTATCACTATCGAGGTACAGTGCCAGGGGGAGTGCGTTCGACGGCATCGTTTCGTAATAATTCGTACGATCTTCCGTGGTCGAGCCGTTGTTGTTCGCACCCGCGGCTTCCAGAAGCTGGTCGAACTGTCCGGTAGGCACATGCTGCGAGCCCATGAACATCAGATGCTCGAAGAGATGTGCGAATCCCGTGTGACCTGGCTTCTCATCACCCGAACCGACATGATACCACGTATCGACCGCTATCATCGGCGTCGTGTGATCCTGATGAAGGATCACCTCCAACCCGTTCGGCAGCGTGTACTTCTCGAATGGAATGCGCGGGATGGATTGCGCACCGCCAGTCGTCGCAAACGCGACTGCAGGCGGTAGCCACAGAGAGCAGCCGCAGAGCGGCGTACCGGGATCTTACCATGTTAGACCGTTCGCTTTGTGCGAGGTTCCGGGCATTCTACAGTGTACCCCTTTGCAGTTAACGCTGTCTTGAAGATGTCCTGTACGTCCGCCTCTCCATGCACGAGAAACACTTCGCTCAGTTGGGGCGATGTCGCCTTCACACCGTCGATCCACGCCGTCAGCTCGGTCCGATCGGCGTGCGCACTGTATCCGTCTATGATCTTCACCTCGGCCCGCAACGGAACATCATCCCCATAAATGCGCACGGTCGGGGGGCTCGCCTCGATTCTCCTGCCGAGCGTTCCTTCGGCCTGATAACCCACGAATAGAATCGTGTTCTTGGGATCGCCGGCACCCTGCACCAGATGGTGCAGGATACGCCCCGCTTCTACCATTCCCGACGCCGCGATGATCACCATCGGCCCCTGGGCCGTGTTCAGCGCCTTCGACTCTTCCACGCTCCGCGTGAAGTGCACCTGCGGAAACTGGAAAAGGTCCTTGGCCTTGTTTACCAGATCTTCCGTGTGATCGAACACCTCCGGATGCATCTCGAACACGGTGGTGGTGTCGGTCGCGAGCGGACTGTCCACGTAAATCGGAATCGCTGGAATCGCCCCCTCTCGCGAAAGCCCATTCAGATTGTAGAGCAGCTCCTGCGTGCGCCCCACGGCAAACGACGGAATCAGAACCCGGCCGCCACGCGCTGCCGTATCCCGCACGACCGCAGCAAGCTGAGCCCGCGCATCGACCACGGTTTCATGATCGCGGTTCCCGTAAGTCGATTCCATGATCACAACGTCAGCCCCCTGCGGCACCACCGGATCACGTATGATCGACAGACCCGGCCGGCCGATATCGCCGGAGAACACGAGCCGCTTCGTCTTCCCGTTCTCTGTGATGTCCAGCAGCACCGACGCCGAGCCCAGAATGTGTCCGGCATCGACGTACGTGCACCGCACCCCTGCCACGACATCAAAGGTCTTGTTGTACGGGATGCCGATCATCAGATCCTGCGTCCGCACTGCATCCCGCATCGTGTATAGCGGCTCGATGAACTCCTTGTGGTTCTTCGCCAGATGTTTGGCGTCGCTCTCCTGTATGTGCGCCGAGTCGGCCAGCATCACCGCGCAGAGGTCCCGGGTCGCCGCCGTTGCGAATATCGTTTTGGAATAGCCCTTTCGGACCAGATACGGCAGTCGCCCTGAATGATCGATGTGCGCATGCGACAATACCACCGCATCGATCTCCGCTACCTCCACGGGCAGTGTCTTGTTCTTCTCGGCGGATTCGCTCCGGCGCCCCTGGAACATCCCGCAGTCCAGAATCACGACCTTGCCATTCACACGCAGAATGTGGCACGACCCGGTAACCTCCCGGGCTGCGCCGTAGAACTCTATTTCCATATTTAGTGTCTATTGGGTACTAATTGGTGGGATCGGTCAACCCTCGGCTGACCTGCAGAATATTAGAACCAGCTGGTCCTTGTCCTGACTTATGAGCGCCGGCTCCCAGCCGCCACGGATCCGCTCGTTGAGCAGATCTGTCAGGGTATCTTCATTCTCACGCGTGTGGCGCGTAAGCTTGACCACTACTGCCTGATATTCTTTCATTGGGATTATGGAGTTTTCGAACCTCACTATTATCCGCCACCCGCTTGTCCTCCACAAGCTCACCCTGCTTCGGGACAGGCGTACACCCACCAAGATCTTCAAGGAACTGGTGGATGAGATAGCGACCCTGATGGCTTACGAGGCTACCAAGGATCTCGGCATCGAGCCCCGAGAAGTGGATACGCCCCTGGAGCACACGACGGGTCATCATATAAGTGGCAAGAAGCTGACGCTCGTCCCAATCCTACGCGCCGGCCTGGGAATGGTTGAGGGAGTGCTCAGACTGGTCCCGTCAGCACGAGTGGGCCACATCGGCCTTTACCGCGATCACGAGACTCTCCAGCCCGTCGACTACTACTTCAAGATTCCCGGCGACGCCGCCGAGCGTGACTTCTTTCTTCTCGATCCCATGCTCGCAACAGGTGGAAGCGCGGTCGCTGCCGTCTCGTCACTCAAGAGAACCGGCGCAACACGCATCCGCTTCCTCTGCCTCGTCGCGGCACCGGAAGGCGTCCAGAAACTTCTCGACTCGCATCCGGACGTGCAGGTCTACGCAGCATCGCTCGATCGCGAGCTGAATTCCGTGGGTTACATACTTCCCGGTCTGGGCGACGCAGGAGACAGACTCTTCGGCACGCGCTGAACGCACACCAAAGCCAGCCGTACCAAAGCCGCTCCTACGCGAACCACTCGCGTGGATCGGCTTGCTGTCGCCGCGCTGCCTCGATCACCCATCGCTGCGCTATCGGGTCGGTGATCTCGTCCGGCACCAGATCGAACCACGCATTCGCCTGCGTCAGATCACCAATGCGCCGCCATAGCTCGCCAACGAGATACACGAGAACTGCACGATCTTCACGCGGGACCGTATCGTAGAATTCCAGCGCCTGCTCGAACGACCAGGCTGCTAGCCGCCTGAAATAACGCTCGGCCTCGACGTCGCCTTCATCCACGCAACACCAGGCCGCACGCAGCCACAAGTCACCGATGTAACGTTGGTCGGCGCCCTGCCACTCCGCCACCTTGGCCGCGGCTTCGTACTTCTCGGATCCAGTCACCGCTCCATGAGCATGCGGCGATAGCTCGTTCCACACTCGCTCCCGTACGAGCGGGCTGATATCCGTCTGATCGGTAAAATCACGCTCCGCGCCCGAGTAGCCGCATCGGTCGCACATGTGCACCTGATACGCCCACGGCTGCGCCCCCGCGGCACGTTCATGAAAATCCGTTCGCTTGCCACCAAACCAGTTGGTGGACACGACCGTCTCCGACGGAAACTCATGGCTGCACGATGGACACCGCAGCTCGATCTTGCGCAATGCAGTCATAGGATCTTCAATTGCCTCCCCGGTTGGCACATAGGGAATTTCTGTGCCACGGCGCGAATTTGATCGTCAATGCCGCCAGCCGATACTCGACGGGACGATCGGCAGCTCGAGAATATTCGCCGAGTTGGCCGTTTACTCTTGTTGTGCATTTCCCAACGCGGTATTTTCTTGGCGCCGATGCTGATCAACTTGCTCCCAGATTTTTTCGCTGTCATAGACAGCTCAGATCGCGTCGCAGCTTATCTGCGCTACTTCGAAGCACATCGCCGAATACTGGAGTCGTACTGGACGAACTACGTCCTCGATCCCGAGGGTCCGCACTTCCAGGAAGTGGTTCGAGCTACGACCCATGCCAATCGCGATGACCTCCGCGCCATGCTCGCACGCATCGACGTCGTCGCACTGGCTCGTCTCGCCGAAACCGAAAGCCGGCGAGTCCTCGAAGCCGACGTCGATACGGATGTCGTTCTCATGGTCGGTGTCGGTGCAGCGAACGCAGGCGAGCTCGTCGTCGATGGCCGCGGAATGGCATTCATCGCCCTCGAGCATTTCACCGGACAGCCCAACCCTGATACGAGCGCGTTGGGGCTCGAGCCAGAGCTCATCCCCCTCTGGCTTGCACACGAGATCGCGCACGCCGTCCGGTACACGTCGCCCACCAGCCAGAGTGAGATGCGCCAGCTCATAGCGGAAGCCGGCGGATACTACGACTACTGGGAAACCGGCCGACGCGCGTCGCTCCGCGAGCTCATAGTCAACGAAGGCGTCGCCGTGCAGACGAGTCGGCTGGTCAGCCCCGGTCACGCAGCCTGGGAATACTTCGGCTACGCCCGCAAGGAATACGCTCGAGTACGCGAAGCAGAGCCCTTCATAATGCGCACCGTAGCCAAGCATTTCGACCGGGCGGGACTTGGTCTACGGCTGCGCTATCTATCCGGGGGAATGAGCGACGACGCTCGTACCGTCGATCGTAACGTCATCCCAGAACGCAGCGGCTACTTCGTCGGAGCTCGCCTCACCGACGCAGCCGTTAACAGTCGTGGACTCGCCTGGACGGTTCGCGCAGACGCTTCACAGATAGCGGCCGCAGCCGCAGGCCAGCAGTCATCCGCCGCAAGCGCGTGACCTGACAGCCATCATGGCAGCTCAGCTTGCATCGCTGCCACACCCCAGCGCCACCCCGCAGCGCTGATGTCCGACTTTCGCCCGCGCTCCAACTCCGAGATACTCGATGCAGCATTCGAGATCTATCGGCGCCACTTCGCGGTCTTCATGGCGATCAACGTCCTGGCGGCAGTACCCTGGGCTATCTCGTCCTATTTTGGCCAGACAGCGATGTTACTACAGCAGACGGATGGATTGTTCACATCCGCACTCATCCGCTTCGCTGGCGTGCTCATATCTCCATTCACCGAGGGCGCCATCGCATGCGCTACCTCGGCCGCATACCTCGGCAATCAGGTCGATTTCGAGCAGTCAATGCGCGCAGCATTCAGCCACCCCGGCAGACTGTTCATCGCCATGATCACCAAGTGGATCCTCATCCTCTTTGGTCTTATCCTCTTCATAGCGCCCGGACTTCTGGTCTTCAAACGCTACTTTGCGCTTCCCATGACCGTATTGTTCGAGGATAACAAGGTCGGTGATGCCGTGTCGCGCTCGCGCGAGCTCGCCAACGGCAATGGCACTCGCATATTCGCCCTGCTGGGCGGAGTCTTTCTTTTTGTGCTCATCGCAACAGGCATATTGCTGCAACTCGTTCAGGCCTTCGCGCACAGCGCAGCAGCTACCGCTATTGTTACTCTCGTGCTGACTACCGCGATATCGCCATTCTCCAGCATCGTCGCGACCCTGTTGTACTACGACATCCGGATACGCAGAGAAGGCTACGACATCGAGCTCATGACACAGGCCCTCGGAGCACCGCAGTTGCATCCGGCATCCTGATTCAAGATTAGTATCTATTCGATACTAATGGGTCCCTTCGATAACGCCGCGATCGCGGATACAGTCGCCGCCGTCTTCCGCAGCAGCACCTTTGCCGGCCGCGGCACTGTTTCCATCAGCGAGCTGATCGCAGAGTGGATATGGAATCTGGTTCTTCGATTCTTCGGCTTTGCCCAGAGTCACCCAGCGGTCGGCATCGTGTTTCGCATCGCCCTCGGATTGGCCTTGCTGGTCGTACTCGCTCGAATCGTGTACGGCCTCGTCGCCCGTTTCGCACCATCCGCAATCGGATTGCGGCGGTTCGAGTCCGACCGCCGCACTGATTGGTGGACCACCGCACAGACGCTCGCCGCACATAACGACTATACCGGCGCAGCGCACGCTCTCTATCTCGCGCTCATTGGGGCAGTCGCACGCCGCGGACTCGTATCTCTCCACGAATCCAAGACCACAGGCGATTACCTTCGCGAGCTTCGCAGAAAACCAGACGCGATCGACCTGCCGCGCTTCACCGACTTCACACGCTCGTACGAAACGGTGATCTACGGCATTGGCACATGTGACAGAGACCGCTTCACTACTCTCAATGCTCTGGCAGGTAACCTCTTAACGGCCTTTCCATCGAAATCCGCTGCGAATGCTGCTGTGGACGCTGCCGGTAATACTGCGTCCGGCGTCAGGCAATGAGCGCGGCGCCACCCATCGCCGGATTTGAGGCGCCGACTGGTGGTAGCCTGTTTACGCCTGCCCGCGTTCTCTCCGCTGTAGCGGTTCTGCTGGTCATTTTTGTCCTCTTCGCGCCACAGGAACGAGAAGATGTGGGAACGGCGTACAGCTCCTACGCGGTCGGAGCTGGCGGCGTCAGAGCTCTCTACGAAACGCTTGCCCGGCTCGGCTTCGTCACGAGCCGCAACGAAAGGCCGCTCACTTCAGCCTCCGCCCTTGATTCGACCTCTGCTTACGCTCTCATACAACCCGCACAACCGCTCACGACGATCGAGCGGACGCAAGTTCTGGCGACAGTGCGTCGCGGCATGGTTCTCATATTCACCCCGGACGACGACGAGCTGACAGATTCACTCGGCTTCGAGCTGAATTCATCGCCGAGTGGATTCTACACATTGAGCCGAACAAGCGTCGCCGGAGGCAATCCGTCGACTCCCGCAACACAGGACCCGCGTGCCGCCTTTCAGGCCGCCTTCCCCATATCCGTGACCGTCACGTCGAAATCAAAGTCGGACAACCAGACATTCCTCTGGCTCCAGCCATTGCCCAACGACGAGAAAGCAAAATCCGATTCGGCTCACCGACCGGCGTTGGTACTCGGTCACAGATTTGGTCGGGGCTACGTGATCGCCGTTGCGCCGGCTCAGATCCTGATGAATCAGGTCATGCATGACCCGCAAGCAGCCATCGCGATCGTGCGCGCGCTCCAATTCGCGAATGGCTCCGCATCTTCTCAGAAACGGCCGCGCAGCGTCGTTTTCGACGAATATCATCACGGCTTCGGAACTCACGCCGACATGCCAGCTGCCGTCACCCGTGCGCTCACCGACACTCCACCAGGGCGCGTGACGCTTGGGATCGTCGCCGCGGCGCTGGTACTTCTCCTTGCGTTCGCCGTGCGACCACTTGCACCGGTGCCGGTCCCCTTGATCTCGCGTCGCTCGCCACTCGAGCACGTTGGCGCACTTGCGCACGCGTACTCGCAGGTCGACGCACGTAGCCTCGGTACTGGCATGCTGGTGCGCGGCCTCCGGCGGCGCCATTCGCTTGGTTTGCCTCGATCAGTATCGAATTCGAACTACCTGTCGGCACTGCGCGACCGGCTTCCGGTCGCGTCCCCGGATATCGATCGCATAGCGACTGCTCTTGCACCAGATTCACCGAACTCATCAGACCATCTCGCCGCCATTGGCGCCGCGGTCGCGAACATCGAGAGGGCATTTCGAGAGTGACTGATCTCACCGCTACATCCGCCGCGCTCCAGCGCATTCGCGACACCGTCGCAGCCCGTGTCATTGGCCAGGAAGAGGTAATCGATCAGATCCTCGCCGCATTCGTTGCCCGGGGACACATTCTGCTCGAAGGCGTTCCTGGCACGGCGAAAACATTGCTTGTTCGAGTACTCGCCGGCGCATTGGATGTGCGCTTCGGACGTGTTCAGTTCACTCCCGACCTCATGCCATCCGACGTCGCTGGCGTGAGCGTTTATCAGGAATCATCGCGTGCATTCGAGTTTCGTCCAGGCCCGATATTCACCGATCTCCTTTTGGCGGATGAGATCAACCGCGCGCCGGCCAAAACCCAGTCGGCGTTGCTCGAGGCGATGCAGGAACGCCAGGTCACTGTCGATGGTGTGACGCATCCACTCGGTGACATGTTCAGCGTATTTGCGACGCAGAACCCCGTGGAATACGAAGGCACGTACCCACTCCCGGAAGCGCAGCTGGATCGTTTTCTCGTCAACGTGCGAATCGGCTATCCGGCGAGGAGTGCCGAGCTCGCAATGCTCGAGAACTATTCCGGAGGATTCGACGCGGAGCGTGCGAGTACGTTCATGCCCACGCCCGTCGTGACAGGTGCGGAAGTGTTACAACTTCGCACGATGACGGATAGCGTCAACGTGACGGTCGATGTCCGCGAGTACATCACTGACATCGTACGCGCCACGCGCGAGGATACATCACTGACACTCGGTGCATCGCCGCGCGCGGCAGTCGCGCTTTTCCGTATAGCGCGAGCCTCTGCGCTCGTGGCAGGCCGCGACTTCGCCACCCCTGACGATGTGAAGCAGCACGCACTGCCCGTGTTGCGTCACCGTGTTCTTCTGTCGCCCGAGCTCCAGGTCGAGGGCCGCTCGACAGACGACGTGATCACGGCAATCCTGGCACGAGTGCCGGCACCGCAATGAGTCCTGCGCCGGTCAGTGCAGCCAGGGTGCATCTGCCGTGATTTTTTCGCGGCTGTTCGGCCGTATCACCCAGCCATTGCGGTCACTCGCGAGATACGCTCCGACGCCGAGACTGGCATTGGTGGTAGCGATAGCTGCACCGGCCTGGATTCTTTCCTCGAGCACGGCTGGTCAGGCAACCGCGACTGCAGTAGTCGCAATCATCGCGATCGCAGTCCTTGTCGATGCGCTACGGATTCCCGGCGCACGTTACGTGGAACTGACGCGTGATTTCCCGGCCACGATTGGTGTCGGTGACAGCAGATCGGGAAGCTACACGATCACGTCGTCGTGGCCTGCCGCACTGAGTGTCTTCATGACTCAACAACTCCCCTCAGCACTCGTTGCCGCCAACCTTCACGCAAACAAGATGGAAGTCGGCCCGGATAGCCCACTCCTCGCCGATCTGACGATTACAGGACGATCTCGCGGCACGTTCGCACTTGGCCCGGTTGCAATCACCATCCGTGGCCCATGGAAGCTCGTCCGGCGGTCGGTGATTTATTATCTAAATGATACTATTTCGATAATCCCGTCAATGGCTAACGCCGGTCGTTATCGTCTCCTCGCTGCGCAACACCGGGTGAGAACCGCGGGCCAGCGTGTGATACGCCGGCGTGGTGCAGGAACATCGTTCGCCAATCTCCGCGACTATGTACCGGGCGATGACCCACGTCGCATCGACTGGAAGGCCACCGCACGTCGTCACCGCCTCATCTCGCGCGAGTTCACGGTGGAGCAGGGCCAGACCATCATGATTGCGATCGACTGCGGCAGAATGATGACTCAGCTCGCAGGCGACAGGCCGCGCTTCGAGTACGCTCTCGCGTCAGCACTGACTCTTGCGGACATCGCTCTCTCCACCGGCGATCGCGTCGGTCTGATCGTCTTCGACTCGCTTGTCCGCCGTTACATCGCGCCGACACGCGCCCCAGGCACCCTCGGTGCGCTCCGGGACGCATTGACCGGCGTCACGGCAACGATGACAGAACCGGATTACGCAGCCGCATTCCGTACCCTCACCGAGCGCAATCGGCGTCGCTCACTCATTGTCCTCTTCACCGACGTGATAGACGTCCGTTCCTCACGTGCCGTGATAGCGCTGACCGCACGAAGCGCCGAGCGCCATCTTCCGCTGGTTGTCGCCTTGCGGAACGAGCAACTGGTCCTGGCATCCGTTCCGTCGCCAGATGCCAGCGATGAGCAGACCTACGAGAGCGCCGCGGCGGAGGAGCTTCTCTCAGCACGGGATGAAGCGCTTCAGATCATGCGTCAGGCCGGAGTCGCAGTCCTCGATACAGCACCGAGAGGCATGACCGCGGCTCTGATCAATCGCTATCTGGAAATCAAGGAGCGCTCGACGCTTTGACCCGCCGCCCCAGCGACAGATAGCCGAGCATCAAAATCGCCGTCACACCCGAGATGATGAGCTTCCAGCTCAGCGGCCATACTCGCGGTGATACCAATCCTTCCAGAGTTCCCGCAACGATCAGTAACAGAGTCGACGCAGCGATGAGATCGATTGCACGTCTTCCGTTTTCGACCAGCGCGTCTCGCCGCGTTCTATTGAGCGGAAGCAGAATTCCTTTGGCGATCAGCAATCCTCCACCACCTGCGATGCAGATTGCGCTCAGCTCGAGAACGCCATGTGGCGCGATGAACGCAAGGATGAGTCTTACCACGCCGCGTGATGCAAACAGGCCAACGCCGCTTCCAATTGCGACGCCGTTGAACACGAGCATGAGGATTGTTCCGATTCCTGCCGTCAACCCCATCGCGAAGGTGAGATACGTCACCGTCACGTTGTTCGATATGATCCTGCTTGCTACAACCGGG
Source organism: uncultured Gemmatimonadales bacterium (assembly GCA_963707505.1). Taxonomy (GTDB): domain Bacteria; phylum Gemmatimonadota; class Gemmatimonadetes; order Gemmatimonadales; family Gemmatimonadaceae; genus Fen-1247. The sequence continues at coordinate 308,775 of CAVPQB010000006.1, read as the reverse complement.
CGAATCTCTTCCGGGATGGATACATATCCTTCACCGCGCTTCTCTCTCTCGTTTCCTGTTGTCGCTCTACTTATCATCTCATCGGGCAGTATCTGGCTGGCGATTGCCGGATTCTGAACGATGGTGATGTAGGCAGCCGCTGCTGGCCCGAACAACAACAGCGCAGCCAGTGCAATAGGCCGCCACGACCGTCGTACTTCCGACGGTACGGTGTCCGTTATGTACTCAAAGAACGTAGCGATCGTGCGTCCACGCTGCCGGTACAACAGATTGTGCCCGCGTGCAACCAGACGACTCACGTAAAACAGAGACTCGTTGTTCCTGCCGCGACTCGCAGTCTGAAGTCGCGCCAGATCGGTCGTCATCTCCCTGTAGCGCGCCACAAGGGCCGATACGTCTTCGGGCGCCATTCGCGATAGCCCCTTCTTGTACGCAGCGTCGAGCGCCGTTGCGAAATCATTCCAGCGCTTGAGACCCAACGCGACAATTGCATGTTGCTCTCGTCGAGCGCCGGTGTCGCTCCGGGCTGCAACACCACTCGCCCTTGCATCTCGCTCGGATTCATACAACCGCACGAGCGCCCCTCTCGCAGACGTCGCCGTTGGCAGATGCTCCGCAAACCTGGTCGCCAGCTGTGCGACGATCAAGTCTCTGTGCCCAGGGTCGAGTGTGCCACGTCGCTCGACATAACGCTCGAGCACCGAGTATTCGTCATCATTGAGACGGGCAAACATGTTGCGATTCTGCACTGCCGCCGGCAACGGCGAGGAGCGAGCCTGCGCCCGCTCCTCCTTCACGACGAACGTGCCGGCAACGATGTCGCCAAGTCGCTTGCGCGAGCTGTTCATTAGCGCGACGACGATTGCGACGAGGTAGACTCCAAACGCATCGACGACCCGCAGCAGATTCCGCACCGCAGACGCGCCGAACGTGACTGAAAACCCACCATCCCGAACGACACGTAGCTTCATGATTCGCTTTCCGGGAGTCTGGCCATCCCAGATCCCCTCGAATATCACGTAGTAGCCCCACATTATCACGAACTGCGCGATGAAGTAGAATGCGAGCACCCACGCCGACGACGGAGGCGCCTTTGCCGGCCTGGGCCCCATGTGATCAGCTGCGATCAGCAATATCACCGTCAATGCGACGAGTATCGCGAAGCTGATCAGGGTATCGATCGCCGCTGCAGCGCCACGTGATCCTATTCCTGCGATGGAATAGGATAGAGCGATCTGCTCCGGAGTCTCCACATCCAGCGAGATATCCAGGCTGGATGCCGGCACAAACTGTGGGTTCGTTGTAACCGGCCCGGAGATCGTCATTTGCCCACGCAGAACGTTCGGAAGAGACGATCCAGGACGTCCTCCACGTCGATTGTGCCAGTTACGTCTGCCAGCGCGTTGACAGCACTGCGAAGATGCACCGCCGCGACCGACGCCGGCAACCCTTCATCTTCAATCGCAGCCGCAAAAGCGACCATCTCCTCGCGTGCCTGTTCCACACAAAAACGTTGCCGCTCTCGTGTAAGGATGGGAGCATCCAGTGGCGCTCTTCCATAACGCTCCGATACCGCTCCGGCAACCGTATCGAGAAGCTCGCGTATACCCTGTCCAGTCGTTGCGCTCACCATGTTTGGTTCGGCAGATGGCGAGAGATCGCTTTTCGTCCGCACCGGAATCACTGGCGCGTCCGTCAGCTGTGATACAGCGGCAGTTGTCCGTGACACGTCGTCGGCACTGTCACCGCATGCGAGCACGGCGTCTGCCGATGCGAGATACCGCGTTGCCACCTCGATCCCAAGCCGCTCGACGACGTCCGTCGTTTCGCGCAACCCCGCCGTATCCACCAATCGAACCGGCCAGGGTCCGACATCGAGCACAGCTTCGATCGCGTCCCGGGTCGTCCCGGGGATCTCGGTGACGATAGCACGCGACCGGCCCAGCATCGCATTGAACAGTGATGACTTCCCCGCATTTGGTGCACCCGCGATCACGACCAGCGCTCCATTCCGCACCAGCTCTCCCGCCGGTGCCGTCGCGAGTAGATCGTTCAACGATACGATGACACTTTCCGTCGCAACAGTAATCCTCGACTTCGGAATTGGTCCGTCGTCCTCTTCGGGAAAGTCGATGTCGTATGCAATCAGCGATTCCAGACCGATCACTCGGTCCCGTAGCTCCTCGATCCGCCGCGACAAGCCGCCGTCGAGCTGCGTCATCGCCACTCGCTGCATCGCGTGTGAAGTGGAATCGATGAGATCCCCGATCGCCTCTGCCTGTACCAGATCGAGCTTACCGTTCAATACCGCCCGCCGCGTAAATTCACCCGGTAGCGCAACACGCGCCCCCGAGGCAACGAGCGCTGCCAGCACGAGCGTCGGTACTATCGTGCCGCCGTGCGTGGCGATCTCGACCACATCCTCGCCGGTAAACGATGCCGGCGCTATGAACGTCGTGACAAGCGCCTCGTCCAGCACGTCACCATTCCCGTCTCGTATGGTGCATAACGTTGCCTGGCGCTGATTTTCCGGCCACGTTGCTACATGACGCTTCACGATCGTGAACGCGGCCGGTCCGGAAACGCGAATCACGGCGATGGCGCCCCTTCCGTGAGCCGTCGCCTCCGCCGCGATCGTATCGTCTTCGCCGCTACTCAAGCAGACAGCGACGGCACTTGTAGGGACTCACCGGGCTCGAGAATGCGCACGTCGGTGCCACGCGCGTGTGTCCTGACGTGCTCCCGCATTTCACCTATCGCGTCGTACGCCGACGCAGTCACATGGTTGAACGTCCCCCAGTGGTACGGAATCAGATACCGTGCGCCTAATCGCTCGAACAGCGTTAGCGCGCCCAGGCTCGTAAGATGGCCTCTATTGAAGCTCTCGGCCTTCCACGCTGGTGCGTACCCAATCGGGAGCAGCGCGACGTCCAGCTGGCGCCCCTTCTGCTCTCGCTCCACGAGCGCAGTCGTATTCTCCGTAAGCGCAGTATCGCCAGCGAAGAACACGCTCTCATAATTAGTAGCAATTAGATACATATTAGCTTGCTTGCGCCACCGATCTATCACGTACCGGTTACCAGCATGCGTCGCCGCTTCCACGTGCACCGTGAGGCTGCCGCTCGTAAGCGACTCGCCAGGCCCCAGTTCGATTGCGTTTGTCACACCATGCTTGCGGATCCACCGCGCAACGGCAGGTGGGGCATATAACGGCACGCGCTGAATCTCCGCCAGCGACCGGAACGACAGGTGATCAGCATGTGCGTGCGTCAGCAGAATCATGTCCAGCTTCGGCAGCTTGTCGATTGCAATCCCCGGCGCACTCACCCGAGCCAGAAATCGCCCCAGCGCTGGATCGAAATTGGGGTCGGTGAGAATCTTCTTCCCACCGATCTCGATCAGCAGAGTCGCATGCCCGATGTACGTGATCCGCATCCCTTAACCTACATCAACCACGCGCCGATCGATGCTACCCCTTATCCTTTGCCTTTGCCTTTCCCTTCGCCGCCGGCGGCGCCGACGGTGCTGCGACTTCCTTGGCCGCCGCACCAGTCTTTGGCTTGCTCATCCCGCGCGTACGCGACAGATGCCACTGCTGCGGCAGAGTCGCAAGGTTCTGCGTCGCGTAATACAGGTTGAGTCCAGCTGCCTCCCTGTAAAGGAAGAGCGTGAACATCGCCGGCATTATGTAGCTCATCATCTTCGCCTGCGGATTCGGCGGCGTGTTCCGCATTCCCATCCACGAGATGAGATACATCGACGCACCCATCAGCAACGGAAGGATGTAGTACGGATCCCGCACCGATAGATCGCTCATCCACCAGAACGGAACTCCGCGAAATTCGATCGTGTTCCTGAACACGAAGAACAGCGCGAGCAGAATCGGCATCGGCAACAGCGAAGGAAGACACCCGAGCAACGGCGAGAGCGGATTCATCCCGTGGCTCTGGTACACCTTCATGATTTCAGTCCGCTGCTTCTCCGGATCGTCCTTGAACTTGTCCTGCACCGCCGTCAGCTCCGGCTGCAGGATCTGCATCTTGATCGACGTCTTCATCGATGTCTGATACAACGGCCACATCAACAACCGGATTAGAAGCCCGAGCGCGATGAGAACCAGTCCATAGCTCAGATTGAGCGCGCTGTGCATCCACAGCACCAGACGAATCACCGATGTCGCAATCGGTTGCATCAGCGGCCGCACGAACGCCCATCCGTACGGATTCACCTGATCGAAGTCGCGGCCAAGTGCGTTGAGCTTCTTCCACTCCTGCGGGCCCGCATACATGTCGAACGCGAACGCACCATTCGCTATCGGTATCACCACCGTTCCCGTAGCGCGCGTCGCGACCTTGGTCGTGCGCGGCCCGCCGATGAGCGTTGCCTCGGTAAATTCCGGCCCATTCTTCGGTGCCAGCAGTCCCGACAACGAAATACTTCGACTTGGCCACGATCCACGTCACCGGCCCTTCTACCAGCTGCTTCTCGCCAGGATCGAGCGAATGGAACGAGACGTTCCGCGCAGCTTCACGCTTGGTGAGGAATGCGAACGCAAGCGAGTTGCGGTCGTCGTTCGTGTCCGGCTCCGTCGCCGCAAAAGTCTGCGGCAGCGTAACGACGAGATAGCTCCCCGACTTCGCGCCACTCACAGAACCAGTGACATGCGATACAAAGCTGTCCGGCACTATCGCGTAATTGATCGCGACTGTCGAGCCACCCACGTCCGCAGTGTACGTGACAACGTCCCCGGACCGTGTCGTCTGAAATGCAGTTCCAGATAGATCGGTCGGCTGGCCACCATTAGTAACTAATTGGTACTTAAGCACCGGATTGCCCGCGGAGCCCAGTCGCACCTTCGCGCCGTTGCTGCCACCGACACGGTTAGCGTACGTATTCATCACCACCGCACCAGGCGCAGCCCCAACGTTGCTCATTTCGAAGGTCGCGCCACTATCCCGCCGCGCAGCGACAGGCGCAACAATCGTTGTTTCGGCAGCTGTGGCTGGAACCGATTGAGCGGCCGCTCCAGGAATTACCGCTGCAGCCTTTGTCGAATCGATCCTCGGCGTGTTGGCGCTTACCTTTGCGCTCTCTGCCGAATTGTGTACCGCAGCGCTGTCGGCGCTACTAACTGGCTTGGGCTGAGGTTTCTGGGGAAATAGAAACTGCATTCCAAAGATGACCGCCAGGGCCAGTACGATGGCGAGAACGATTCGCTTGCTTGTATCCATGAATCAGTGCGAGCTCAAGGGACCGGATCGAAGCCGCCCGGCCGAAAAGGATGACATCTCAGTATGCGCCGTATCGCCAGCCACCCGCCTTTCAAGGCACCGTACTTGTCGATGGCCTCGATCGCATAATTGGAGCAACTGGGATAGTAACGACATACGGACGGCGTCATTGGCGATATGGCGAGCTGATAGAATCGGATCGGTCCGCGTAGCATCCACATTGCCACAGACCGCCTGCGATCCGTCAAAGCTCGATCTTTCTTCAGTCCATGATGGCCATCGGACGGATGCTCGTGAAGATGCGCATTCGCCTCCTGACCGTCATGTGATTCGTGCGACAATCCCATCTATCTCCCGCTCCAGCACCTCAAAGCTAGCCGAATAGGCCCGCGGAAGCGCGCGGATCAGCACGTCCGTCGGCGGCACCGACAACAGCACCGGAAGCACGTGCACACGCACTATCTCCCGTATGCGCCGCCGAAGCCGGTTCCGATCGACAATGATGTGCCCATACTTCGGCACAATGATCCCAACCCGCGCACACGAAGACGGGGAAGCAGTGACCCGGACGTCCAGCAGTCCAGACTTCACCCGCTTCCCCGTTCGCCTGACGGACTCGATATCCGGCGCGCGCGATAAACGCTGCGCGCGCGAAAACCTCAAATGCGACGTTGGTTGTGCCGTTGAGTTCGAAAGCCGAAGACCCCTCCCTCCCGCCTCGTCTGCAGGTGCGTGCTGCGACCTGTCAGCCGGCTGCGTACTTCGCTTGCTTACGCGCCAGAGTACTTCGACGGCAACTGAACCGTCAGGCGCTTGCGACCCTTCTTGCGACGACGCGCGAGTACTTCACGTCCCCAACGCGTTGACATACGCTCGCGAAACCCATGCGTCTTGATCCGGCGCTTATTACGCGGACGATAAGTCGGCTTACCCATATATGATCCTCAGTGCTCTAAACGGCTCTTGAACAACTTTAGCGAAAGACCGTTAAATCTAATGGCGGCAACAAGATGCAACAATAGCGTAAATGTGCCGGCTCACCATGGATCCAGACCCTTGAACGCCGGTGATTGACTTATCCACATTCGTTCCGTAGCTTCGCCTCCCCACCATATGGAATCGCTCGATCTTCTCCCCGCCGAAATCTGGTCACGCCTTCTGGAGCGCGCTCGGCGCGAGTTGCCCGAACAAACCTTCAAAACCTGGCTCGAACCGACCGAAGCTCTCGAAATAATCGGCGATACACTCGTAGTCGGAGCCCCCGACCGCTTCGCAGCTGATTGGAACGAGTCAAAACACGCAGCCTTGCTGAGCTCGTTTGGACCAGTTGCCCTCGGCCATCCAATCAAAGTCGCATTCCGCGTCAACGAAGAGCGACAGGCTCGCCCTCAAATGGACTTCTTCGTGGCCCCAAAGCCCGAAGAAACTGCGACACGATCGCGACCTCAACGCGCCACCGAGGCGCCACTTAACGATAGATACACGTTCGCGCAATTTGTAATCGGCAAATCGAACGAGCTCGCTGCTGCTGCCGCACACGCAATCGCTGAGGCGCCCGGAAAGATCTACAACCCGTTTTTCATCTACGGCGATACCGGCCTCGGAAAGACCCATCTCATGCAGGCGGTGGGGCATGCTATCTACGAACGCGATCCTTCCACCCGCATCACCTTCGTCGGCACCGAGCAGTTCACCAACGAAATGGTCAACGCAATCCAGACTCGGACCAATCACGAGTTCCGGCGCCGTTATCGCGAGACCGATCTTCTTCTCATCGACGACGTGCACTTCCTGAAGGGAAAGGAGGGCACTCAGGAGGAGTTCTTTCACACGTTCAACGCCCTTTACGAGGCCGGTCGTCAGATAATCCTCACGAGCGATCGTCCTCCGTCTGACATAGCGGGACTCGAGGCCAGACTTGTAAGCCGATTCCAGTGGGGTATGGTCGCTGATATCGAGCTTCCCGATTTCGAGCACAGAATCGCGATCCTTCAGCAAAAATCTCAACAGGATGATCTCGAAACCACGATCCCGGATGATGTTATCCGCTTTATCGCCGAGCACGTGCGGTCGAGTGTTCGCGAGCTCGAAGGGTCCATTATCAAGCTCCTGGCTTATGCGTCGCTCCGACACAAACCGGTAAGCGTCGAGGTTGCCAAGGAAGCCTTACGGGACAAGCTCAAAGCTTCCGAGAGCATAACGGCTGATACAGAGCCACTTGGTCTTACAGTCAGCGCAATTCAGGTTGCTGTTGCAAAGGAGTGGGGAACCACAGTCGACGGATTGCGGTCGAAGACGCGAACCAAGGCACTCACGGTGCCCAGGCAGATTGCGATGTACCTGACGCGTGACCTTCTCGGCATGCAGCTTGTAGAGATTGGCGCGGCTTTCGGAGGTAGAGACCATTCGACCGTAATTCATAGCCTGGATAAAGTCACCGAGATGATCGCCGCAGACGCAGGTACGGGAACGAGAATCAGTCGGATTCGTGGACTGTTGGCATCTCTCAGGATATGAACAAACGCTTGCCACTTATCCACTTATATCAAGACACGAAGCCGTTAGTTGGAAAGGTTCGATGTTGACAATTGTTGAAATCAAATGTTCTCCACCAGTGTTCCACAGCGTCATATCGCTGGAACTCCATATGGAATCGATACTTACAGAGCTTATCCGCTTCTGAACACTCCTCTACTACGACTGCTAGATTTCTATATCATTTAGGCTGTATTAGAGCCGGCGAGTCTTCCACACGAAGACCCCGGACAAGCGACATGGTACGTTTACTCTCCTCCTCGGACGTCAGGGAATACGGATGCGCTTTACGATCTCTCGTGAGAAGCTTCAGGAAGGCCTCAATGCCGTCTCGGCAAGCATTCCCACGAAGACAACTCTCCCGGTTCTGGCGAATATCCTGGTCGAGACAACTGACCGCGGTATAAGGCTTTCTGGGACCGATCTGGATATAGCCGTGAGCACCGAAGTCGCGGCTGACGTCGAAGCTTCGGGTGCTGTTACGATTCCAGCGAAAAAACTGAGCGAGCTCGCCCGTGAGTTACCGCCTGCGCCAGTGAAAATTGCAGCTCTCGGCGAGCAGCGGATCACACTCGAGTGCGGTCGATCGAAATTCAAATTGCTCGGCCTTCCGAGAGATGAATTTCCGACTTTTCCCGTTGTTCGTTTCAACGAGAGCTGGCGTATCAAGTCAGGTGATCTTCAGAAGCTCATCGGTGCGACCGTATTTGCTGTTTCAACTGAGGAGAGCCGACCGATCCTGAATGGTGTGCTCTGGGAGCTTCGCCCGGAGCAGATGCGGATGGTTGCCACCAACGGTCATCGTCTCGCGAAGATGGAAACCCCGATTGTTGCGAGTAGCGCGCCGGCTAGCGATCTGATTGTTCCACCGAAGGCGTTGGAGCAGGTACGCCGTCTTTTTCCAGCTGAAGAGGAACTGGAAGTTGCACGTGGAGAGAATCACATCGGTTTTCGCTCACCACTCACTGCCGTATACACGCGCCTGATCGAAGGGCCCTACCCCAACTACGATCAGGTAATTCCTCGCGACAACGACAAGTACGCCATAGCCGACAAGAATGCGTTGATCAGTGCGCTGAAGCGCATGTCAGTGATCGCCAGCGATCAGACGCACAGAATCCGCATGGCCTTCAATTCCGGAATGCTCAAGTTCAGCGTTACGACTCCGGATCTCGGCGAAGCACAGGATGAACTTCCGATTCGCTACGACGGTGATCAGTTGGAGATTGGATTCAACGCAAGCTATCTGCTCGAGATCCTGCGCTTCATGCCGACTGATGAGATCAAGCTCACGTTCAAAGCACCAGAGCGCGCCGCCACGATTGAACCAGAAGGCTGGACCGATCCGGCGACGTATATGTGCCTCGTAATGCCGCTACGATTGATGGATTGAGTCTTACCGAAGACCGGCGATGGTCGCTGTTTCGGTAACGTGTTGAATGAACTGCGTCAGCTTTCCTGACGTAGTGATATTCACGAGACTGGTCTGAAGTCCACGGGAGCCAAGCAATCTGCCGGCGGCAGTGTCCAGGAAGAGATCCATTCCGCCAGTTCCAGTTGCGGTAACGATGATTCGATGTTGCCCTTCAGTCCCCTCGCCGGTTGCGGATAGGGAATCTGTACGATGTATCTGAAGCGCTACAGTATTTGCGAAAGCTGTGTCTCCAACGACGATGTAATTACTGATTACGGTTGACTCGGCTGGAATGGTCCCCCTGCACCCTGTCGTAGTTGTTGAGTCCCGCCACCGATCGCCGACTGCCAGCTGATTGGGCAACTTTGAGATGAGTTCCTGGGCGCGTGTTATCAACGCAGAGCTGCTGTCACACAACGCGGTAGTACCAGGAACTGGATCTACTACCTGTAAGTCGCCCGACGCGGAAAGAGAGATCGTTGCTTTCTGACTCAGCTCTGGAATCTGCCGTTTCTGTGTCGTATCGAGAGCCAGTGCAATGACAGCGTCGGTAACGATCGTGTATGCGTAAGTCCCTGGCGCGTACGTGAAACTCCACGGGCCACCTCGTGACATGCGTGCTGGAAGTGCGGGAGCTGTTGGCGCGGGTTGCGACTTCGGCTGAGCCGGATTGACTTCAGGCCTGTTTGCTGGTGTTGGCTCAATTGCTGGCGGAGCGGACACGCATGCAGCCATGAACACGGTGCCCAATATGCTCGCCATCCCGCTCAGTTTCATCATCGGACCTTGAAGTGCGAGAGGTGCCACCGGCCTATAAGCCGGGTTCTGTAAGCCAAGCCTTTCGACTGGCTGACGGTCATTTCTCTCGACGCGTAGTCACCCACGCGTTCCAGCAGCCTACCCGCGGCGTCTTTGTCAGGGTGGACACCCTTCGCCGCCTATTTGGCCTTGCTCCCACTGGGGTTTGCCAAGCCGTACGTGTTACCACGTACGCGGTGAGCTCTTACCTCGCCGTTTCACCCTTACCGATGGTTTCCCGCCGGCGGTTTGTTTTCTGTTGCACTGTCCGTCACTTGGCGTTTGACCGCCTCGTGCCCAGGTGTTACCTGGCAGTGTGTCCATGGAGCCCGGACTTTCCTCGGAATAGTACCATTGAGATACTATTTCGCGACCGCCCAGCCGGTGGCACTCCCTGAATCTAACGGACTCATTGAATGCCGTGTGATGATCCAGCGGTGATGCAACGATGATGTCGTGATGATGTGCTGCTATATGATCGTGCTCGCGAGCGAACATCCGCTCCGTTTACATCATCCCGAGGATGCGTCAATGTCGTCTGAAAAGCCACGCACACATGTCCCGTCTGTCGCTACCCGAGCGCCGATAATTGCGACGGTGCTTACACCGTTGGAACGAATCAGGGTGGATGTCGCTTCCGAGGGAGCCTTCGAGGTCTTGCATCGCGGCTCGGTCGATGAACTGGCCGACGATGTCCGGTCACAAGAGGTAGATGCTGTAATTCTGTCGGTCGCGAGGTACGATACCGGAAGTACGGCGCGGATGGCGGCAATGGTGAGGGAGTTTCCGACTGTACCGACATTCGCGCTTCTTACTGATGTGCAGCGCTCGACTCCGCATTCGGTTCTCGAGCTGGGTCGGGTCGGTGTGCGGACCCTGATCGACGCACGCTCACCGGCTGGGTGGTCGGCTTTACGGGATCTCCTGACCCATGAGCGATCGACTGACGTACAACGCCAGATGTTGGGCGCACTGAACCTCGATCTTGCTGGAGTAGCGCCTGATTGCTGGAAGTTTTTTGAACTTCTGTTCACCCACAAGCCCTACATTGCAAATGTCCGTCAGATGGGACGCTACCTCAACGTTGTTCCTGGGACGTTGATGAGTCGGTTCTATCGCGCGAACCTGCCGTCACCCAAGCGCTACATCGACGTTGGACGTCTGGTGCGAGCGGCGCGACTACTCGAGAACGCTGGACTTTCCGTTACAAGCGTGGCGCGAAAGCTGGATTACTCATCTCCCCAGGCATTCAGCAGACACGTACGCTGCGTGCTCGGCATGTCACCTGTGCGGTTTCGTGAAGCATACGACGGCGAGAGAATGCTACGCAAATTCAGGGAGGAGCTGATCCTTCCACACGTAGCAACACTGCGGTCATTTCGGCCTGTGACTGCCCAGCCGGGATGGATATCCAAGTGCGCCTAGTTACTGCTGCCGATCATCAGCTGCGCATTCTTGTGACGATTTCGGCCGCCCTGGCAAGGGATCGAACGTGGTAGCCAGCGGCTTCTATACGCTCGCGGCCGCCCTCCTCGCGGTCTACGAGTGATAACACCCCGATGACCATGGCTCCGGCGTTCCTGACGGCTTCTATCGCCTTGAGCGCCGAGCCACCGGTCGTGATGACGTCTTCGATCACGACTACGCGATCGGATTGCAGGAATGGACCTTCGATCAGCTTGCCGGTTCCGTGTGTCTTGGCTTCCTTCCGCACTGTGAATGCGCGAATCGGTTTGCCGGCCAGGGCGCTCGCATATGCAATGGCGTACGAGACGGGATCGGCGCCAAGTGTGAGGCCACCGACGGAATCCGGCGTCCAGCCAGCACTCGTGATCTCGTCAATTCCCAGGGGGCCAATAAGTGCGAGGCCTTCCGGGCTCATCGCAGTCATTCGAGCATCTATGTAGAGATCGGAGCGAGCGCCGGACGCGAGTGTAAATTCTCCAAGGCGTGCAGATCGCGTGGCGAGGAGCTCTACCAGTTCGTCATGCTTCGTCATGCGCGAAGAATATACAGAACTCCTCTTGGATTCTTCAGTGCTTGATCAGTGTTAGATAATATTCCGGCAGGCCTGGGCTGGGTGCTCGTCGGTGTCGGGGCAATCGTTTTTGTCCTCGTTGTTCGCCGTTTTCGTACCCAGGCGCACAGGCTTCAGGAGCGCTCCCGAGAGCTCGAGCATCTGTCGACCGAGTTGATTCGCGTCAACAAGATGAAAAGTGAGTTTCTCGCGAATGTATCCCACGAATTGCGCACGCCGCTAAACGCGATAGTAGGGTTTGTGGACCTGCTGCGTGAAGGTGTGTATGGGGAGTTGACGCCGAAGCAAGCTGGGCCAGTTCAGCGAATCGAGGCGTCTGCCAGCCACCTCCGACATCTGGTTGACCAGATACTCGATCTTGCCAAGATAGCTGCCGGACGACTGGAAGTTCATTCCGAGCCAATCGATCTGCGGCCGTTCATCCTCGACGTTGCGAGCGAGGTCGAGCCACTGGTTTCGGAGAAGAGTCTCTATCTATCTCTCGCGCTGAGCTCGGTGCTTCCGCGGGTTCGGACCGATCCGACTCATCTACGTCAGATCATTCTGAATCTGTTGGGAAATGCCGTGAAGTACACACATACGGGAACGATAAGTGTGCGTACTAGAATCATTCCGGCTTCCGACACATCCATTCCAGCAACTGTTAAGCCGGTTCAGGATGCATCTGTTACAACCGCGCGTCCATGGGTTGCAATTCTGGTGTCGGATACCGGAATTGGAATCGGGAAAAATGATCAGGCGCGAATATTCGAAGAGTTCGAGCAGATCAACGCTGGACCGCGTGGTGATTCGATGAATCGTGGAACCGGACTCGGTCTGCCGATATCACGGCGGCTCGCACGGCTATTGGGCGGCGACGTTACAGTAGAGAGCGAGCTTGGGAAGGGCTCAACGTTTACGGTCTGGCTGCCTGGAGAAGCGGCGCAGTAACCTGGATAGTTTGCTCTTCTCTTCGACCGGCAGGGCAAGTGTTCGCTCCAGCTCGATGGCGAACTCCATGACGCTCGGATAGCGGTCCTTGGGTTGTCGAGAGAGACCGCGCATTACGACTTCCTCGACTTCCGGGCGGAACTGTAGATCCTCATTTGCCTGACTGAGTGGAATTGGCGGCATCGTGAGGAGCTGAGTGAACATTTCCCGTGGCTGTTTGGCGGTATAGGGGTGGCAGCCTGTGAGCAGGAAGTACGCGATGGTGGCTAGAGAATACTGATCTGCAGCTGGTGTGACCAATTCACCAGACAATGCTTCCGGGGCCACATACATCAGCGTTCCCACGAAGAAACCAGCTCGTGTCAGGCGCTCGTCGGCCGGTGTATTCGTGTCAGTCGCGATTCCGAAGTCGAGCAGCTTGACTGTGCGAGTTTCCGGGTCGTACATGACATTGTCAGGCTTCAGATCACGATGCACTATGTTCTGGCAATGTGCGGCATCAACGGCAGCGGCGATCTGAACAGTGATTACCGACGCCTCAGCTGGATCGAGGTGGCCCTTTGTTTTGGCGTATCTTTCGAGGAGCTCGCCGGCGGCCCATTCGATGGCGAGAAATGGAATTCCGCCTTCGGCTTCGCCTGTTTCGATTGTGCGGACAACGTTGCTGTGTTCTACGCGGGCACCGAACTTGGCTTCGCGGATGAACCGCGTGACGGCAGTAGGATCCTGTCGCAGCCGCTCACGTAGCACCTTGAGCGCTACGCGCCCATGCTCGGAGTGATGCGCTTCGTAAACGGCGGACGTACCGCCCTCACCAACCTCTCGGTCGATCGCATACCCGGCGACCGTCGTTCCCACCAGATTTTCTCGTGGCACTCGGCGAACCTAATGCGAATTGGGCGGCAGGGACAGGGGCAGGAGGCTATATAATACGTAATGACCGTGCGATGCCTTCGCTGCCCTTACACCCACGGACCAGTGCATGACAGTGATGTCGCTCAGATGGCTCAAACTTGGCGCGGTGGTATTTCTAGCGGCGTGTGCCTCGGGTAACGCGGCTGGTCCTGGATCCGGCCGTAGAGATCCTCTGCAGAGCTACGACCCAAACCGTGCCTCGACGGCTGGGGATAGTGGGGTATTTGCTACCATCTATGGCAGGATGGGACTCGCCGCATCGGGTCCCCCGATCTTCTTTGTCGGTGACGTTGCCTACTTCGCCACCAAGTCGCCCGACACTACGCTTGTTGTCGTTGGAATGTCGTTGCCGAATAAGGGCCTGTCCTTCAGAAAGGATCCCGATGGCTACTCAGCCAGCTATGCTGTGGATCTCTCCGTGGAAAATGGCGCTGGTATGGCAGCACAGTCGCAGGACAGCGAGTCGGTGCGTGTGCCGACGTTCAGGGAAACGTCCCGGACTGACGAGAGCGTGATATATCGTAGAGCATTCCGTCTGGTTCCCGGTAGGTATGCGGTGACCTACGCGGTGCGAGACGGAAGCGGCCCACGTGGTGCGAGCCAACGCCAGTCAATCGCAGTTCCGAAACTGTCGTCCCCAGCACTGTCCACTCTCGAACCGATATACGAGGCAAAGTCACGGCAGAACCTGGACTCGGTGCCATCCTATCTTCCCGCGCCACGTGCGTCCTACCTGTTTGGCGTCGATGACTCGGCGGCAGTATACCTGGAGTCATACGGCACAGCCGGTCCGGTATCCATGGAGGTTCGTACTCCGGACGGTAAGGTTGCCTGGCAAGGAAGCAGAACGCTTTCAGCGCGAGGTGCTGGCCTCGCATCGGGCATCGTAACCGTTCCGCTCGTTCATGCTGACGTGGGCATCGGAACCATCGTCGCAACGCTGCCTGGATCGCCCGACACCATCGGTACGCGGATGTTCGTCGGCTTCGGTCCCGATCTTCCGGTGTTGTCGTTCAAGGACATGTTGGGGTATCTGCGTTTCTTCAGCACTCCGGACAAACTGAAACCGCTGTACGACGCGAAGCCAGAAGAACGTGGCGCACGATGGACCGCGTTTCTGCACGCAACAGATCCAAACCCGTCGACGCCACAGAACGAAGCACTGGATGACTATTTCGGCAGGATTCGCGATGCCAATGCGACTTTCATCACCGATACGCCACGCGGATGGTTGTCGGATCGCGGCATGGTGTTCGTGAGCCTCGGTGCACCGACGAACTCGTACGAGGATTACGGGTCGATGTACATGGGAGACATAGGAGTGGTGAATCAGCTGTCGACACGCGTGCGGATTCTCGTGTGGGAGTACAGCCAGTACCAGACACGGATCATATTCTACGATCCCAACGACACCCGCCAGTGGCGCCTCACACGACCGAGCATGGCGGTGTTCCAATCATTACTCGCGCGCATGACCAACAGATAAATGGACGTAGAGCTACCACAATCACCAAGACTATTTCTGGTCGATGGCTACGCGCTGATCTACCGCGCCTTCTTTGCTTTGATATCGCGTCCTCTCACCACGAGCCGTGGGGAGAACACGTCTGCAGCGTGGGGAATTGCAAACTTTCTTCAAAGGCTGCTGAATTCACACCGTCCCGAATATCTGGGGTGGGTGCATGATTCGGGTCTGTCATTCCGTCACGAACGGTACCCTGCCTACAAGGCAACGCGTGAGAAGCTGACCGAGGAGCTGCAGTCGGACTTCGATCGCGGTATGGAGCGAGTCAGCTCGCTCCTCACGGCGTACGGAATTCCGATTCTAGCGCTGGAAGGTTATGAAGCCGACGACGTAATCGGAACGTTGGTGAAGAAATCTGTGGACGCCGGCGTCAACGTTGTTGTCATATCAGGAGATAAGGATTTTCAGCAGCTCGTGCGTCCAGGGGTGTGGTTATTGAATCCCGGGCGTGGTGGTCCGGCGAGCGTCGAAGAGCACTGGGTAGGCGTGGAGAATGGCGCCGAGAGGCTCGGTGTACCGCCGAGTTTCGTCACGGACTATCTATCTCTTGTTGGTGATTCGTCCGACAACGTGCCGGGCGTGAAAGGAATCGGTGACAAGACGGCGTGTGAATTGGTGGGTACCTATGGTCACCTCGAGGAAATTCTTGCGCACGCCTCGGAAATCACGAAGAAGCGACCACGCGAAGCTCTTCTTGAACATGCCGAGAACGCGCGTCTATCGAAGGAACTTGTCACGATTCGTGACGACCTTCCGGTTGAATTCGATCTCGACGCACTGAAGGTCGGCTCGCCGGACAATGCAGCTCTGGCGCAACTATATGTCGAGCTGGAGTTTCATACGTTCGCCAAGGAAGCCGCTGGCGCTGTCGAGACGCCAAAGGTCACCGAATCGGCAAAGTACCGTACGGTAGAAACTGTGGCTGAAGTTGAGCGCGTCGTACGTAAAGCGCGCAAGGCGCGGACGATCGCGGTCGATACGGAAACGACCATCGATCCAGGATCGCCATCTAAGGTCGATCCGCTCAGATCGCATCTCGTTTCGATATCCGTAGCGGTAGCGCCGGGAGAGGCATACTATTTTCCGTTCGCGCATACGGACGCTACCAGTCATCAAGGAGAGCTGCTCACCACAGCGATCGCACCGGTAGCGAACGTGAAGAACCTTCCGGCGCTCATGTCGGACGCAATGAAACCGCTCCGGGATTTGCTGGAGGACGAGTCCGTTCCAAAGACGCTTCAGAACGCGAAGTATGACATGCTCGTCCTTCGTAGTGAGGGCGTCGTTCTTCGTGGCGTCGAGTTTGACACGATGATCGCCAGTTACGTTCTGGACCCAAGTCGTCGGTCGCATTCTCTCGACATGTTAGCGCTCGAATTCCTGGATCACACGATGACGTCGTACGTCGATGTGTGTGGCAAGGGAAAATCAGAGATCACCTTCGACCAGGTATCGCTGGACGTCGCTCGTGATTATTCGTGCGAGGACGTGGACATGACGTTGCGGATGCGCCAGCATTTCGAACCACAACTCGACGCCCATGAGCTCACTCCTCTCTTCAAAGAGGTGGAGATGCCACTTATCAGCGTTCTCGCCGAGATGGAATGGAATGGCATTGCAATCGATACGCAACGGTTCGCGACATTGAAGGAACGGTTTCAACGTGAACGGGAACAGGTGCAGCTGCAGATCTACAGGGAAGCCGGTGAGGAGTTCAACATCGGATCCAACGTGCAGTTGCGTGAAATCCTGTTCAATCGACTGAAGCTTCCGGTGTTGAAGAAAACGTCGACCGGCCCATCCACCGATGCGAGCGTCTTGCAGGAGCTCGCTGAGGAAGGCCATCGACTTCCTTCGTTGTTGATGGAATACCGCGAGCTCGCCAAACTGGAGAGCACGTATCTGGACACTCTGCCTCGCTCGGCAAATCCGAAAGACGGAAGGGTTCATACATCGTTCAATCAGACGGTGGCCAGCACGGGCAGGCTGTCTTCGAGCGATCCGAATCTTCAGAACATTCCGATTCGCAGAGAGCTTGGCAGGGACATCCGGCGTGGTTTCGTCCCGCGGGCCGGATGGACGCTCCTCGCTGCCGATTACTCACAGATCGAACTGCGATTACTCGCACATCTGTCACGTGACAGCAATTTCGTCGACGCGTTCAACGCCGGTGGTGATATTCACAGGCAGACCGCGTCGATCATCTTCGACGTACCGCTCGAGTTGGTTACATCCGAAATGCGCGGTCGTGCGAAGACCATCAACTTCGCGACGATCTACGGTCAGGGACCGCATGCGCTTTCCAGGCAACTCGGTATTACTCACGCTGAGGCGCGGGATTTCATAGCGAGATACTTCGAACGGTTCGAGGGCGTCAAGAGATATCTCGACTCGATGGTAGAGTTCGCGCGTGAGCACGGATACGTGCAGACGATCTTCAACCGTCGCCGGTACATTCCCGAGTTACGAGAGCGGAACTTCAACATGCGTGCGTTTGGCGAGCGCACGGCGGCAAATTCTCCGATCCAGGGTTCTGCCGCCGATCTGATCAAGATCGCGATGATTCGTGTCGATGACTCATTTCGCGAACGGGGTTTTGAAAGCCGGATGCTGCTACAGGTGCACGATGAGCTCGTCTTCGATGTCGAGCCATCGGAGCTTGATCATGTGCGTGAAGTAGTTGTCTACCAGATGGAGCACGCCGCCGAGCTTTCGGTACCATTGGTCGTGGACGTCGGAATTGGCCACAACTGGCTCGATACCAAGATGTGAGTCGAGCAAGCATTGCTCGTGCTCAGGATCGTTTTGGAAAGTGCTCCGTGTACGCGGCCCAGTATGCGCCGGTAACGAGTGATACGAGAAACAAGAGCGCGACGATTCTGCCGAGCAGCGCCCAGATGATCGGGACTTCGATCGCGTAAGACACCAGGATTGCAGCGAGCCCGAAAGTCATGGTGTACATCGCAGTCTCACCGACGTCGGTGCTGAGTCTTATCGCCTGTCGGCGCGCCATGCGGAGTGGGATCTCGTGCATCACTCGTCCCCACCAGGCTGCGGTACGTATCAGGATATGTCGATGGGTTTCCATGGGGCCGTTCGGTGGGCTTACATCTCCGGTAAATGAAATCACCCGAAGCCTGGTAGCGATGGCGTCGGTAAGCCGATGTGCATCGTCATCCGGCCAATCATCCATCAATATTGGCTCGCCGATCTGCACAGACATGATTGTATCCGGCTCAGCCTTTTCGGCAAATGTGGTTCCGATCGGGATTATCCGAATGCCATGCACGCTTGCCTCACGCGCTCGCAATGCGGCGCGTGCGAGCCCGGTTCTTAACGGCGCAAGCTCCGGATCATTATGACTCTTTCCTTCTGGAAATACGAGCACCGCTCCACCAACTCGCAACTCCTCGATGATTGCCTCGAAAGAGCGGCGATTACGAAGTGGGTCTTGCGCAACGGCTTTGTCGGAAGCGCGGCTCAGAGGAACGATGTCAGCTGCCTTCATCAAGGCTGCACCGGCGAGGCTGTCACCCAGTGTAGCCTTCGCGGTGATGCGTAGTTCCCGCGGAACGATCTCAAGCGCCAGCATGGCATCGACCAATGCGTTCTGGTGATTCATTGCCACCAGGATAGGCCCGTCCAACGGGATACGGTCCAATCCGGTGATGCGTATCTCGCTGTAGAACCAGTGCAAGCCAATTCCGCTGAGCCAGCGTGCCAATCGTTGAATCATTCCAGTCGGTTATAGCAAGCCGGATGGCTTCCCTGTTGCTGGAAAGTTGTCCGGCACACCACGCATGATAAGCAGCGCGACACACATCGCGATGGCTACTGTCGCGACCCCAGCGCGGTATGCGACGCCCTTGCCGAAACTCGGCGTGAGTCCGTCAACGGCCAGCGCCCAAACCAGCGGCCCAACAATCGCGGCTGCCCGCGCCGATAGTACCATGAGTCCGAAGAACCGTCCCGCCTCTTCGTCAGGGATCAGCCGCAGCAGCATCGGGCGCTCGGCGACGTTCACTCCACCATAGATAAAGCCTATCATTGCACCAACTATCCAGAACGCCTGGCGTGATGGCGCAGCGATCATCGCAACGAGGAGCACGACCCAGGCGCAGAGCACGATCATCAGCGTATTCCTTGGTCCGATGCGATCGGTGAGTCTTCCCCACAACCATGCCCCGAATACAGCAGGGATTGTGAGCACGACAAATAGCGTTGTCTCACTACCACTCTTGAATCCCATCGCCACCACGGCGTACAACGCCATGAAGCTGATGATCGTTCCCATCGCGTCCTGATATACGAACGAGGCGATGATAAACCTGAGAACACCGGGATACTTGCGTGATTCGCGAATCGTATTTGCCACATCGTGGAACGCCTGTCGCCACGGTATGGTCTGACGCGTGCGTGCCGGAAAGTGATCCCGGCAGAATACGAACAACGGGATACTGAACACGAGATACAGCAATGCGGTTGGCGCAAATGTCGCGACACGGCCGCCCGATCCGGCGAGCGGGAACACCGTCCGCAGGGCGTGCATGAGCGTACTCGGGATCTGTCCGAGCAGCGGAAGTGAACCGTCGAAAAACGGCTTGATCATGAGTACGCCCAGGATCGATCCGGTGTATCCAAGAATCGCGCCGAGTCCGGAGAGACGTCCCCACTTGTTGGGTGGAGCGAGCTCGGGGAGCATTGCATTGTAGAATGGAAGCGCGCCCTGATATGCGTAATTCGCGATTACGAATGCAGCGATCACGAAAATCAACGGAAGCCCGCCTATTTCAAATCCGGTAGCGGCAGTTGGGTTCAGCACGGAGTCCCCAACGAGAGGTATCAGGTATTGACCGATCGCTCCGATAGCAACTGTCGCGAGCACGGCGATAAGCGTGAATCCGACGACCCATGGCTTACGTCGTCGCGTTACGTCAGAAATCGCGCCGAGGACCGGTATGGACAACATCACCAGCACAGAGGCGATTCCATTTCCGACGGCTACGTCGGTATTCGAGCCGTGAAGATCGGATACCAACCACACCGCGAAGTACAGAGTCGCGATGTTCATCGAGAAGATTGTGTTTGCGAACTCGTACAGCGCCCAGCTCCAGCGCTCTCTTGCAGGAGCCTGATCTAGTACGAGAGCCACACCCGGCTCTTCTGTTTCAGATGGGTCATGTACTATGGTGATCATGGGCTTCAAATTACGACTCACAGGTCGATAGCGCTTTCAGTGTGGACTGGTCATGTCAAGCGGGGGAATGAGCTTTTGCGTCTGATCGGCTCGTCGAATATGGTGGCTCGGTATGTAAGATCTTCTGTCACGTGCATGGTGGTAGCGCTAGCCGCTATATCGGGGGAGTCTGCTGCACAGGCCGCGGGAGGAGCGACTTGTGGTGTGCCGGCCCCAGCGGTTGACTCGAGTTCGATCGACCGTCGCCTGGACCATCACTGGTCTTTTGGGGCATGGTTCGCTGGTGGAACTCACGAGCCTATCAAAACGCGTGTAGGTCACATGGAAGACCGTGCGCTCTATGTGGCCGGCATCAGTGCTACGCGGTTAATCGGCCGGTGGCGATTCGGCGAAGTAAGCTTCACTCCAACGCTGGTTCCGGCAGTAATCGCGACGGCAAACAGGGAATACAAAACGGTGTTTTACGATGGAGGCGGAATTGGGCTCCTGCCCTACAAGAAGACGGCGTTCGGAGCTGGTCTGATTCCGGTCGCCGCTGAAGCCACGCTGCATCTGTCAGAGAGGACCGGCATCGTCCTTGGCGGGGGCGGCGGAGCTGCGTACTTCGATCGCCGCATTCCGGATCCTGATGAAACACGGTTCAACTTCCTCGCGGATGGCCATACAGGGCTGTATGTCCATTCCAGCTTCGGAACTGTCACCTTTGGATTCAGATTGCAGCACATATCGAACGGTGACACTGGGCGCGTGAACCCGGGGATGGACACGCGGATGTTGTACGTTGGATTCAATCGTTGATTCCGTCCCGGCCCGTGCGGAGTCCGTCCCCACTCCGTCCCGACTCCGTCCCCTAGCTCTCGAAGTCCTGTCTTCCAAGTGCCGCCGGCGAGTTGGTTCGTCCGCGCGTAGCCGCGAGTGCCACGAGAGTGAGCACGTACGGAAAGGCGAGAAATAGCTGATATGGCAGATTACTCCCGGTCGCCTGAAAGAAAAATTGCAACGCGCTTGCGGCGCCGAACACGAGCGCAGCAAGCGCAGCACCGAGCGGGTTCCATCGGCCGAGAACAACTATCGCGATGGCGATGAAGCCGCGTCCAGCAGACATGCCTTCGACGAAAGTGCCAGCCTGTGCAAGTACGAGCGTGCCTCCACTTATGCCTCCGAGCAACCCACCAAACAGCACTGCAAGAAATTGCACTTGCTTCGCGCGGATACCAGCGGCTATCGCCGCCGCTGGATTCTCACCAATCGCGCGCAGGCCGAGGCCGGCATGCGTCCGGTAGGTCCACCACATGACCCCTGGAACGAGCACGTAAAGCACGTACGTGATCGATGGCTGCACAAATAATGCGCGGCCAACCACCGGAATCTGCGATAGCACTGGTATTGGCGTCGGATCAAGAGTAGGCGTATTGAGAGCGGCACCGGCACTTCCGTACAGGATACGATACAGTGTTCCCGTTCCACCCAACGCGAGCAAAGTGACAGCCGTGCCGGATATGATCTGATCCGCACGCAGTGTGACAGCAAACAAGGCGAAGATGGCGGCGACCGCGCAACCGCAGACTGCCGCGAACGCGAAGCCAGCCCAGACTCCACCGTATCCCGCACCGACGACCGCACCCAACGCGCCGGCGATGATGCTTCCCTCCAGCCCGATATTTATGATGCCACTCCGCTCGGTAACGGTCTCGCCAAGTGCTGCCAACGCGAGTGGAGTGGCGGTGCGCACAACGCCCTCGAGAAATGCAGAGGTCCCGTCGATCATGCGGTTCCTGGCACTCTGTTGGCCCGAAGTTGCGCAATTGCGATGACTGCCAGAATTACGATGGCTTCGATCACTGACGCTGTGGTAGATGGAATCCCGACGTTACGCTGCATGGCGCCGGCGGCAGTCTCGAGTGCGCCAAACAGAATTCCGGTACCGATTACCCCGAGTGGATTGAGTCCCGCCAGAAGCGCCACTGCGATCGCCGTATAGCCATACCCGGGTGAGATGTTTTCGTACAGGGCAAACGTTACACCCGATACCTCGATCGCTCCAGCCATTCCTGCGATTGCTCCACTCACGACGAATGCAACCGCCGTCACCCTGGGCACATCGATAAGACCAGCACTTCGAGCTGCAAAAGGATTGACACCACTCGCTCTCACTCTGAAGCCCATTGCTGAATACTTCATCACCCACCACGCTATCACCGCAAGAGCTACTGCAATGACAAATCCCCAGTGCAACCTCGTTCCGGCTAGAAGAATTGGCATGTGCGCACCGTTCACTATGCCACTGGTCTGGGGGTAGACATGCGTTGGTTCCTGCAAAGGACCGCGTACCAGGAACGACGCGCCGTATGTAGCAATGAAATTGAGCATTATCGTACTGATCACTTCAAGTACGCCGAAGCGCGATCGCAGCCACGCCGCCATGGCAGCCCATATTGCGCCGGCAACCACGCCCGCGATCAGAGCGATTATCAGTGCAAGCCACCCGATCCCTGGCGGCGCGGAAACGCCGACCCACGCAGCTGCCGTCGCACCGGCGATGAACTGACCATCTGCGCCGATGTTCCATACTCCTGCACGGAAGGCTAGCGCGACGGCGAGACCCGTTATCACCAGCGGTGTCGCGTGTACCAGCATGTCGACAACGAACGCCATTGTCTCCGTCACGTTAGGGCAGCCCGAGCATCGCTCTGCCGATCGACTCGTATTCACGAGACGGCTCCGTCACCTTCCCCGCGTGCACTACGACTACACGCTCGGCGAGCGCGAGAACCTCGTCCAGGTCCGATGAGTAGATCACGACAGCCATGCCTGCATCACGCGCCGCGAGAATACGTGCATGTACTGCTGCGGTTGCCTGTACGTCGAGTCCACGCGACGGATTCTCCGCAACCAGCGCGGTCTGCGACCCGTCGATTTCCCGTCCAACGACCAATTTCTGTTGATTGCCACCCGAAAGCGACCGAGCTGGCGTGAGCTCGTCGGGAGCCCGTACGTCGTAATCCCGAATGAGCTCACGGGTTTGCTTACCGATGGCGGCCCAGCTCATCACTCCGCGCCGAGTGCTTGCACCGAGCAGGGCAACGTTGTCGCGCAGCGAGAAATCCTGGATCAACGCATCGCGATGCCGGTCTTCCGGAATGAAGCCAACCACGGCCGGGATTCTGACGTCGCCGCTACTGGCGCGCATTCGTCCGGCAAGAACGCGTAGCAATTCGCGCTGTCCATTTCCCTCCACAGCCGCGATCCCAACTATTTCTCCCGCGTGAACGGCAAGTGTGACCGACGTGAGCCGGTCCACGCCACCCGCGTCGCGAACACCAACGTTTTCCAAGGAGAGAACAGTAGCGCTACGAGCGGTTGCGGTTCCGGTGACCGGTTCCCTGTCTGTGAGCGTTCGCTCTCCACCCAACATGGCAGCGACAAGAGTCTCCTGCGTTGCTTCGGACGCTGGTCCGCTCCACACGGTCGAGCCACGTCTCAGGACTGTGATGTCGTCCGCAAATTCCAGTGCATCGCGAAGCTTGTGTGTTATGAGGATCGCAGTTCCGCCATTGCTTACCAGCTCTCGCGCCTTTTGAAGCAGCTCCCTCGACTCGGTTGGAGTCAACACCGCGGTAGGCTCATCCAGTATGAGTATTCTCGTATCGCGAGACAGCGCCTTGAGAATTTCGACTCTCTGTTGCGCCCCGGCCGGAAGATCTTCGATCCGCGCAGACGGATCGACTGCGAGTCCTGTCCGCTCGGACAACGCCAGAATCGCGTCGCGAGTTTGTGTGAGACGAAAACTACCTCGGCCACCCAGCGCAATATTTTCGGCGACTGTCATTGCCGGAACCAGCGTAAAGTGCTGATGTACCATCCCGATCCCGGCGCCTATCGCATCGGCAGGTGATGCGAATGAACGATCGGTGCCGTCAACGGCAATGTTGCCCGAGTCGGGTCGCAGCATCCCGAATGCGATGCGCATGAGTGTCGTCTTACCAGCGCCGTTCTCGCCGAGCAACGCGTGGACAGTTCCGCGCCGCGCTCGCAGCGACGCAGCATTCAGCGCTGTCAACCGGCCAAAGCGCTTGGTGATCGACGCCAGCTCGAGTGCGACGTCGCTCACCTGATCAGAGACCCGTTGGTGCCTCTATAAATGTCCATGGCACACCGAAACGATCCGAAATGTGGGCTGCAAGCGCGCGTACACCGAGCGTTTCTGTAGCATAATGGCCTGCGTATATGACAGTGATACCGCTCTCGTCCGCGTCCACCGCACTGTGGTGCGGTCCCTCGCCGACGATCAGTGTGTCGATGCCACGATCACGCGCTTCGTTCAGGGTTTCGGTGCTCGCACCGGCACCCGTGCAGATCGCCCACGCATGCGTTCTGCGTCCCGAGTCGATCGGTGTGGTTCGTGCTGAGCCACCGTGCGATCTCGCGAAGACGTCCGCACGTGCTGCAAGCTCTGTCGTTGCGACGTCACTCTCACCGGATACGCCGATCGATATCGTCTTGAAACGAGCGAACTCAGCAGACGGCTCCAGTCCAAGCTCGGCGGCAAGTAGCGCGTTATTCCCGTAGAGTGCATGTCGATCGAGCGGCAGGTGGGATGAATAGACCGCGATGTCGCGCGCCAGGAGTGCGCGGATTCGATCGAAGTACTTTCCGCGTATTGGTTGTAGTCCGCTCCAGAACATTCCGTGATGCACTATCAACAGATTCGCATCAGCCTCGGCTGCAGCCATGACTGTGCGTAACGAAAAGTCCACTGCAGCTGCCACTCGATTTACGGAACCGCTGTTCGCCAGTTGGAGTCCATTCAAGGCGTTTGGATAATCCGGTACAGACTCGGTTTCCAGCAAATCGTCCAGATATCGAACGATGAGAGCAGTTGTCGTCATTCTGGCACCTTGAGTGTCCTCGCGTCGATCAGCTTCCGAGCCGAGTCCAGCCTCGCCGCCGTTGCCGGCGAAATCTCGGCTGCAAGCTTGGGATTAGCTGTCCAGCGAACGACGCCGTCATTTTCGCCCAGTCGGTAAACGTGACCCTTGAATGCGCCACTCTTCACGTCGCGTGCGATGATCATCATTGCTCGTGGAAGATCGATGACGACGCTTCCGAGCGTCACCTCCGGCGCAACCGCGTTCTGGTCGGAGTTGGATCCGATCACACGCACGGTTTTGGATTGACGCGCTGCCTGGAAAACGCCGAGTCCAGCTGCATCCGCATCCTGGAATATCACGTCCGCTCCGCGAGCGATCTGTGCGAGCGCCTGCTCCCTGGCTGCGCTGGCGTCATCCCAATTCCCAACGTAGGCGGTGAGCAGCTTCACATTCGGATTGACTGACTTTGCACCCGCTTCGAATGCCTTGAATGCAGCAGCGACTGGCGGGAGCTGTGTCCCCCCAATCGCTCCAATGACGCCACTGCGAGATGCGGCACCTGCGACAATGCCAGCCAGGTATGCACCATCCGAAAAGGTGAAATAAACGCCACCCACGTTCGGCGCTGTTTTCACGCCTGAGGTAGTTACGAATACCGTCCTCGGAAACGATGGCGCGACACGAATCGCTGGATCCTGATACTCGAAACCATGTCCGAAAACGAGGTTGTATCCCTGCGCGCCGTACTGTCGAAAGTTCTCGTCGATCTCCGCCGGCGTCTGCGTCTGGACGTTCGAGATGTGTGCACCGAGCGAATCCTTGATCGCCAGGAGGCCCTGATAGGCACCAGCGTTCCAGCCCTGATCCGAGACCGACCCCGTCGTCACCAGTGCGACCTTGAATGCATTGGATGCTGGCTTTGCCTGCTCCCTGGCGCCTCCGCAAGCCACAATCGCGATTGCGAACAAGCTGTGGATAACTGTGGATAACCTTGATACCCGTTGGCATGTAAGCGCGTTAAGTCCTTTCATGACAACGGTTTATGATGATTGTTGATAACTGTGTGAATATTCGGGAATTGATCGGTCAATCGATTGCTCCCATGGCTTCCAGGAGGCGATTCAGATCTTCAGTGGAGTAGAACTGGATTCGCAGCTCGCCCTTGTCGCGCTTCTTTCGAACGAGTGATACATCAGTTTGAAAACGCTTTCTCAGGAGATCTTCGACATGTCTCACTTCAGGCGGGCGAGTGTCTTCCTTACGCGGCCTGCCGCGGCGCGGCTTGTCATGACGTGGTGCATCCTGTCTGACGCGCTCTTCGATCGCGCGCACCGAGAGGCCATGCTCGACGGCCTCTGTGGCGAGCTTGGTGGCTAGCGCAGGGTTTTCGAGTGCGAGAAGCGGTCGCGCGTGGCCGAGGCTCAACGCGCCAGTCTCGAGCATCTTGCGTACTGCTGCCGGCAGCTGAAGAACTCGCTGGAGATTCGCGACCGTCGAGCGATCCTTTCCAACCAGGTCAGCGATCTCGTTCTGGGTGAGGTCGAACTCGCTCGCGAGACGGGCGTAGCCTTCAGCTTCCTCTATTGGGTTGAGATCTGCGCGCTGCAAATTCTCTATCAGCGCGAGGGTAAGCATGGTACGGTCGTCGTAGTCCCGGACTATCGCCGGTACTGTGGTCCAACCAAGTGATTTGATTGCGCGGAGCCGACGCTCGCCGGCGACGAGCTCGTATCCATCCTTCGTGTTTCGCACCGCTATTGGCTGGAGCAGTCCCGCTGTCCGAATGCTATCGGCGAGCTCTTTCAAATCTTCGGGGCTGAATTCCTTTCTCGGCTGGTAGTGGTTCGGGCGGATGTCGGTGACCGCGATTTCACGAAGCGCGCTAACTGGCTCGGCCACCTTCGTATCCGATTCTTCGACAGGTGCCGTTGGAGATGATCTCGGCCTTTGAGTTGTCCGCTCACCGAGCAGGGCGTCTAGTCCTCTCCCAAGGCGGCGAGGTGACGGGGTTTTGTCCGCGCTCATTGGGTCGCTTCCCCATTGCTGTTGGTCACCAGCGTCTCTCGTTGAATCAATTCTCTTGCAACCCCCATGTACGCTTGCGCACCAACTGAGGCAACATCGTAGAGGATAATCGGCTTTCCGAAGCTGGGTGCTTCTGCGAGCCTGACATTCCGTGGGATTACCGTCTCGAAGACCTGCGAGCCGAAATATTCACGTGCATCGCTCGCGACCTGGCGACTCAGGTTGAGTCGAGCATCGTACATGGTGAGTAGCACCCCATCGATGCCGAGCGACGGATTGACGCCCTGCTGGACCCGATGAACGGTGTTGAGGAGCTGAGAGAGGCCTTCGAGCGCGTAGTACTCACACTGTAGGGGGATGATCAGCGCATCTGCCGCTGCCAGCATATTGATGGTGATGAGTCCGAGAGACGGCGGGCAATCGATGAGAATGAAATCGTAGTCGTCTCTGACCGTTTTCAGCGCATCGCGCATTCGCTGTTCCCGGTGTGGCTGATCGACCAGCTCGATTTCCGCGCCTGCAAGATCTGGTGTTGCGGGGAGGACATCGAGGAGGCGGAAGTGCTCACCCACCTTGCGGGCTTCGGCGACAGTGGCCTCACCCAGAAGCACTTCATAAACCGTTTTACCGATGTCCTTGGGCTCAATTCCGATACCGCTAGTGGCATTGCCTTGCGGATCTCCATCTACCAGGAGCGTGCGCTGTTCAGCTGCTGAGAGAGAGGCTGCAAGGTTCACTGCGGTCGTCGTCTTTCCGACGCCGCCTTTTTGATTCGCGACAGCTATGACTCTGGACAATTGGCGGAATGTACCTGGCGGAGGAAGAGGTCGAGGAATCTAAGGCCGTCCGACGCGTGCCGCATGATCTGCTTTACGATCTACTTCACGATCTTCTTCACGATCTACGGTTTGGCGCGGAGAACGAGCCTTCGGTCATGGAGGGGTGGATGTTTGGGACTGAAAATGCGAAGAGGGCAGCGATCGGCTGCCCTCTTTGTGGAACGTGAAAAAAGCCAAACTGTGGAACGTGAAAAAACGAGTCAGGGATTTGGGGTGAAACGCCAGTCCGCCGAGACGCTGACACTGATAGTCTGCTGGCCCGGATTGATCTGGGTGTCTGCGGATTGGGCCATCGTCTTCGCGGCGAACATGGGTCTCGGAGGAGGATACGATCCACCGCCTCCAACACTTAGATGCATAAGAGGGCCTAGAGATCCACCTGCGGCTTTGGCGGCAACTTCGGCGTCGGCGCGCGCTTTCGCTACTGCATCGGCGAGTGCCTTCTGACGGGCAGCGTCGGTATTGCTTGCGTAGAAGTCGAGCGAGGAGATCATGTTGGAGCCGCTCGCGAGCGCTGTATCGAGCACCTTACCAACTTGTTTGAGGTCGTGTATGTCTGCGAGGACGGTGTTTGTTACCGTGTAGCCGGTAAGAGTAGGCGCGCGGTTGGGGTCGTAACGATACTCCGGGTTCACGCTATAGCCCGTTGTAGATAGTTGTTCGTTAGACAATCCTAACCCGTGTAAAGCTGACAACACAGCGTTTTGCTTTCTGGCATTGTCTGTGGCTGCCGCTGCCGCGGTCGTTGCCTTGGTCTGAACGCTGATGCTGATGGTTGCACGGTCAGGCGTGAACCTGGCTTCTGCGGTCGCAGAGCTCGCTATCGTAGGAATTGGGTCGTGTGTCATGGGTGCGCTCTGGGCTGCGAGCAACGTCCCCGAGAAGACGGAGAGTACGAGGACTTTATCGAGTAGCATCAACGCTCCATGAAATTTGTAGAAAGGAAATTGGTTCGTCTCTCGTGTTGGAACACCGATGCGGCAGCTATTGTGCCGAGCTAGCACAGCGTCGGGAGACTGAAAGCTCAGAGCTGTACCAGCTCGTAATCGTGGATGCGCGCCAGATCCATTCCGGTGGTACCCCTCGTGGTGGACTCGATGAACATCGAACGGAATCGCGCGTTCCAGATAATCTCGTTCGCCTTGTACGACGTTCGGGAGTGCACGGCCTGCGAGAACGTTTCATCGTTCCCCGAGAGCAGGACGAGAAATTCTGCTTCGTTCGCTATCAATGTTTCAGCATTGCATTGGAACAACGGGCTGGATTCATCGATCGGGTGCACGACGGTCCAGCTGAGAGCGAAGAAGGTGACCTTATCGAATTCCAGCGGCAGTGATGTGAACTCTCGCACACGATCACCATTTGGACGCACGACGATTCTGCTGTACATGATTTGCACCGAGACTTCGATCAACTGATTGCTGCGTTCGTTGGCGCAACGGAACATGAACGCTTTGATACCACGGTACGGTGCGATCAGCGCGTGCCTGCTATACATGATCGCAGCACTCGGCCGGGAGAATCGCGCAAACACCAGGCCTGTCGCGAGCGCTGCACTCAGCAATCCAATGAACGACTCGACAGTAAGCAGAATATTCGCCGGCATTCCCACCGGCGCGATGTTCCCGTAGCCAATGGTACCGAACGTCTCGACACTGAAGAAGTAGGCACGAAAGTAGTCACTGAACAGCGTGGAGTGTCCGGCGAAGCCAGCACCGGCGAGTGCATTGCGGCCGCATGCGAGATAGGCGCCCGCGAACACCGCGTTCACCACGAGGTAGAACGTCGCGAAGATGAGCAGGAAGCGCCCCCACCCCATGCCGAGTAGCGCGTGGTATGGAGCGAAGGTGTGCCTGCCCTTCGTCCCCGCGAGTTCTACGTTGAACGTGCCGTCGCGATTTAGTAGCCTTACGCGACTATCTACCGCGATGCGGTTCCCGAAGCCCAGGTTACGAGCGGCGTCCGGATCTGTAACCGGCTTGTTTACAGGGGGTACTGGGTCAGCGATGCGACGTAATCCTCAGCGAATTGTTACTCGCTAACTGTAACCTTTATGCCACCAACGGTACCAGCGACAAGGTTATAAATCGCGGCACCGATAAAGCCGCTGATGTAGCCAATCACTCCGTAGATGACCGGGATGAAAATGACTCCGATCCCGCGAGCTGCACTGCCGAACGGAGCGGGCATAGGAATCATGGAAGTGAACAGATACATGAGGACGCCGATAATGATTCCAATGAGAAGGTACGTGACACCAACTATCAGCGCGAACTGGCCAGGCTCGATCCTCGTGATGCTCCGAATGTTCGACATGACATAAGCTCCGTCTGCGGGTGGATTGCACGTATGCGCGAATCATTCGTGCGTGAACCATTCGCGCGCCAACTCTGCGTCGATAACTGATCGCGGTCACGCCGCCAGTTACGATGCGGATTTCAATGCGGCAGCAAGCTTTCTCACTTCGACTTCTGGATCTGCGACTTCAACGATGAGTTGATCGAACTTCTCGTGATTCAGCGCTATGACTATTGTGTTGTCAGTATCGTGCACGTCATAGAAGACACGTCTGCCATGCTGATAGAACGTGCCGGCGGTGATGACGCCTGGAATCTGGGTCCCGGGCATACGAAGGCCATGCCACCATCCACGTGCGGCTTCGGGGTCTATCGTCGCAGCGGTAATGTGTACGAGAGGGACCTTGATCTGGCTCCTCAGCGCCCAGAACTTATCCATGCCCTGGACATCGAAGACGGCCATTCCATCGGCGATCGATATTTCGACCAAACGCGCGCTTCCTTTGAAAGGAGAGGAAAGAAAATACGACGTTCCAGAATCGAAAGGAACAAGCGACACAACGGCCAAGCCCAACAGCTACTTGGCGAAACCGCGTCTGTGATATCGCTCGACTTCTATGACGAGGTTCTGAATGTCGTTAGGGCTGACGCCGGGGATGCGGGAGACCTGGGCTAGAGAGCGAGGTCGAATTGCAGTGAGCTTGTGGCGCGCTTCGAAAGTGAGTGACGCCATTCTGGCGTAATCAAGATCTTCCGGGAGGGAAAACTCACCCATCCGCTTGATCTTGTCCGCCTGAATACGCTCGCGGTCGAAGTATCCAGCGTACTTGATCTCGAGCTCTGTCGAGAGGACTGCCGCTGGATCGAGGTCCTGTCCCACGCCAACGGCGGCAAACAAGGAAGCAAGTGAAACGCTCTGGCGTCTGGCAACTTCGGCGACCTTCACAGAGTGCACCAGCGCGTTGCTGTCCGCGTCCGACAGGACGGGTGCGGCCTGTTCGGGACGGATGCTGGTCTCTTCAGCGAGTCTGCGCGCCTCGCGATCAGCTGCGAAACGGCGCTCGACGACCTGACGCTCGCGCTCACTATACAGGCCGAGCTCGAGGGCGATGGGCGCGAGACGCTCGATCGCATTGTCCTGTCGCACGGTAAGGCGAAACTCGGAACGCGAGGTGAACAAGCGGTACGGCTCATCCACGCCACGCGTCACGAGATCGTCGATCAGCACTCCAATGTACGACGTGTGTCGGCCAAGCACGATCGGATCTCGACCCGTGACGGCGAGTCCGGCGTTCAGGCCCGCAACCACTCCC
This sequence comes from uncultured Gemmatimonadales bacterium, assembly GCA_963707505.1. Taxonomy (GTDB): domain Bacteria; phylum Gemmatimonadota; class Gemmatimonadetes; order Gemmatimonadales; family Gemmatimonadaceae; genus Fen-1247. Next base: position 276,847 of record CAVPQB010000006.1, on the reverse strand, counting down.
TGCCCGGCGGCTTCCTCGTAGCCCGTTGTGCCGTTGATCTGGCCGGCGAAGTACAAGCCGTGTATGGCCTTGACCTGCAGCGACGGGTCGAGCTGCGTGGGAGGATAGTAATCGTATTCGATCGCATACCCTGCGCGGTTCATGCGGGCGCGCTCGAGTCCAGGAATGCTATGGAGGATCTCGACCTGGACGTCGGCAGGAAGTGATGTCGAAAGCCCGTTGACGTAGAGCTCACTCGTGTCGTGACCTTCCGGCTCGAGAAATATCTGGTGGCGCTCCGCGTCCGGAAATCGGAGGATCTTGTCCTCGACGGAGGGACAGTAGCGTGGGCCTCGGGCCGAAATCGCGCCGCCGTACATGGCCGACTTGCCAATGTTGTCAGCGATTATCTGCTTTCCGGGCGCGCCAAGGTAGGTGATCCAGCACGGGAGCTGAGTGGGATGACGAGTACCGTAGGTGGTCGACCGTGGTACAGGCCAGAAATGAGACCAGGAGTAATCAAACTGATCGATTTCGCTTTCCTGGACCTGGAGCTGCGAGAAATCGACAGACCGTCCATCGATGCGCGGCGGCGTGCCAGTCTTGAATCGTTCCACCGTAAGTCCAGCACGCTCGAGCTGCTCGGCGAGATGCGTGGTGGCGGACTCACCGGCTCTACCGCCGGAAAGACTCATCTCGGTGCCGATGTGGATTCGTCCTCTGAGAAACGTTCCAGCGGTTATTACGACGCAGCGCGCGCCGAACTTCCGGCCTTCGAGTGTCTCCGCGCCGCGTACGGTTGCACCGGCCTCATCCATTATGAGCCGGGCGACGGTCCCCTGGATGGTCTGAAGGTTGGGGTGTTCTTCGATCAGGCTACGAGCCGCTCTACGATAGAGGCCGCGATCGCACTGCGCGCGGGGAGACCACACTGCCGGCCCCTTGCTCCGATTGAGCATGCGGAACTGCAGTGAAGCCAGATCGGTGGCTCGGCCCATGATTCCGCCGAGTGCGTCCACTTCACGGACTACAGTGCCCTTGGCAACCCCACCAATGGCCGGATTGCACGACATCTGGCCGATAGTTTCAAGCGCGCTAGTGATGAGGGCGACGGATGCACCGAGCCGCGCGGCGGCAACTGCCGCCTCGGTGCCCGCGTGCCCGGCGCCTATGACGATTACGTCGAATGAGGATTCGAAACTTTGCATGGTTGTGGGGTCCCACTATAAATGTAGGGCACACCACTAACTTTGGACCATGCCGATCTCCGTTACACGTGACCGCCCTACAGTCTTCGTCCGACGCGAAGCGTTCGAGCGCGTGGGGCTGGAGCGCCACGCGCTCGATGCGCGCTTCAATCTGACCGACGAAGAATTTGTGGTCGAAGGAGGACTGATAGCGATCGGGCCACTGCCGTCCGACGACATGTTGAGCGATCTGGTGATTCAGTTGGAGACGATCGGGCTTCGCTACTTCGACGACTTCTTCGAGCTCAGTGGGAACTGGCCCGAGTGGCTCGGCATGTTCGTAACATCTGCGTGACCTGATAGTGACACGGTGGCCGCGCGTTGCGATGCGAACGCGTGGGTACGTATCGATAGCCGGCATGACCGTCGTTGCCATGTGTGCAGGCTGTGCTGCGCGTACTCAGGTTGTTGCGCCCGTTCCGAGATCGGAGCCAGGCAAAGCGGCTGCGCATGTCATTCCTGTAGAAATTCCGACTCCGCCTGTGATGCCGTCGCTTCGGGAAAGTGAAGATGCAACATCTTCGCAACTCGATCGTGCGCTGGATGAGGGCAAGGCGTTGGGTCGCGAAGTGGATTGGGTCGAAGCTGAGGAAGCTGCAGCAAGTGGTGAGATGGCGGCCGGAGAATACCTCATCACCTACCTGATCACGCCGGCTGACGACTACTACGATCTAGAAGCTGCTCAGTCGAATCTACCAGCGCATCATACGACAGTCGTGCCGGGATCGGCGCACGTTGCAGTGGTTATACGCGACGCTGCCGACGGCCGCATGGTGCAGGGGCTGGATGTACGTGCGGTGTTGGAGTCCGAAAATTCCAGAGATGAACAGAGTGCTGTGCTGCCGTTCGGGTGGCATCCCATTCTCAATCGGTATGGCGAGAATCTCGTTCTTCCGTCGAGTCCGTTCACGCTGCGCGTGTACATATCGATGCCGAGGTATGCCAGGCATGATCAGGCCAACGGCGATCGTTTTACCAGGAACGTAATGGCGAGATTCGCACACATCGTTGTTCCTCCCGATTCACTCGCGGCAGCATCGGAGCGTCTGGCGCGAGGCGAGTCGCGTCAGACTGTGGACCTTGCGCGCGGCGAGGGTGACGTGATCGATCGGCCGCTTTCCGAGATGTTGCGCAGTGCCGATGTCAGTGGATCGCAAGTGCGCTCAGGTGACTACAAGGTAGCTCTGGTAGTGCACGCTGCGCGCGGGACGTGGGAGGCTCGCAATGGAGAGCTGAGCTATGAGCGACCGAACAACAACATTGGACCGGTTGCTCATCTCGATGTGATCGTACGTGATGCAACCACGGGGCGGTTCGTGCCTGGGTTGAAGGTGCGTGCTACAATCCTGGATTCACGCAGGCGAGAGATCGATACGTACTCGATGCCGTTCATGTGGCATCCGTGGATGAATCATTACGGGTTGAACGTGCCGGTTCCTGGAAAGGGCCGGTACACGGTGCGCATACGTGCGGACGCTCCGGCGTTCCGGAGGTTTGGCAGCACTGCGCTCCGGAAGTTCAACAAGGCGGTTGATGTGACGGTGCGTAACGTGCGGTTTGCGCAGTAGGGCGCGGATACATCCGCGCCCTACGCAGGCGACCTACAGGCGCTGTTCCACGATGGACCACAGTTCGACGTCGGCGACACCGTTCTCGATCTTGTCGATGACGACTTCGGTTCCGGTGGCGACGGCGTCGCCGGCGATGCTGCGTGCTGGGGCGCGTGTCGGGGATCCGCGGAATGAATAGGAAATCTCACCGAGCTCGGTCGGTGTGATCGGTCGTGTAACGGTCGCGACGGTTCCCTGCAGCTCCTCGATTTCTTCATGCGGATCATTGAGTGACCCGCGCAGCGCCCACTTGGACATCAGGACGGTCATACCGATCCATCCCGCTGCAGCGGCTATGAATGCAGCAATCAATATGATAATAGTATCATATTGCGAATATTTTGTGGTCAGATAGCCGACTGCTCCAAATGCGGCAAGTGCTGCACCGATGACCGGCGTGTTGAAGCCGGCCATCGGAAATCTTATCGCGCCCGGCTCATGTCCCTTGCGGACGGTGCCGTGGAGCATTGCATAAACGCCGATGAACAAACCGGCGCCGAAGACGACGGCGTAGAAGACGATCTCAGCTTCGTGCAGGGACATCATGAACCAAGATACTTTCGGAACCATTCGATTGTTGCGGGCCAGGCCTTCTGCGTTGCGGTCATGTTCGCGCCGTTATTACCGGTCTGTGCGCGGAGAAAACCATGTCCGGCGCCTTCGAAGATGTGCGGCTCGTAGGTCTTGTGCATGGCCTTCATTGCCGAGTCAGCGGGCGCGACTGTGGCAACTACCCGTGCGTCACTGCCGCCGTACAAACCCAGTACGGGTGCCTTGACAGACATAAGATCCGCAGCGCTCGGGGACGTTCCGTAGTACACGACGGATGCGCCGAGTGTTGGGGAGACGACGGCGTGGGCGAACGAAGCGGTGCCACCCCAGCAGAAGCCTACGACTCCGTATTTGTGCAGTGCGGATGGAAGTGCCATGGCGTAGTTCGCCGCGGCAGTAATACCGGCCTGCACATTTGCGGGATTGAGCTTGGAGACAGCAGCGACGCCTTCCTGATTCGTGAGCGTATCAGCGCCGACGGGGATCTTTCCGTCGGGTATGAGATCCGGCGCTATCGCGATATAACCTTCCTTGGCGAGCTGATCTGTCACGGCACGGATCCAGGTACTCATGCCGAATATCTCGTGGATGACGACGACCACCGGTGCCTTGGTGGCGCGCTCGGGATAGACGATCCATGCGTGTAGTGAATCTCCAGTCGACGTCTTGAGCATTACCCACTGGCCGTGCCTGGGAGATGCGTCGAGACGTGCCAGTGAGTGCTCTGCATCGGGCGGAAGTGTGGTATCGTCAGCTGCGTTAGCTGATGTGTGCGAGGACATGTCATGCGAGGACATGTCGTGTGCCATGCTACCCTGCGCCATGGCAAGTGACGGCGCGGTAATGAGCAGGGAGCTTGCCAGAACGGTAGTGATGCGCATGAGTGGTGTTCCGTTAAGGGTTGACTTGACTCTGTGCAGCCGGCGCGAACTTACCAGCAAATTTATTCGCGAAGAAATCACCGACACGACGCTCCGCGTAGTACAGTGGACGAAACGGATTGCGTCCTCCGACAAACCCTGCGTGACCACCTCTCAGTGGGAAGTCGAGCGTCAGATGAGGGTTTTGCTTCGCGATACGTGAGACATCAGCAAGAACGTCAGGCGGTAGAAATGGATCATCCACGGCGTTGAGAAGGAGCGTGTCGACGGTGATCGTGTGCAGGTACCGGATGGAGCTCGAGCGCGTGTAGTAATCTATCGCGTCATTGAAGCCGTGGACGGGTGCAGTGACCGTGTCGTCGAAGTCACGCAGGGTCCTGATGGCATCGATGCGATCGGCTGTTGGCAGATCCGGGTATCGCGATTGTTTTTCGATCGCCTTCCGTTTGAGCGAGTCGAGAAAATACTTCTGATACAGACGTGAGAAGCCGCGGTTGATATGGTCGGAACCGCGTCCAAGGTCGAATGGAACGGATACGGTAGCTGCTGCAACCAGCAGTGCGTTTGCTTTCTGCTGCTCCTCGCCGAGGTACTTGAGCAGGATATTTCCGCCGAGTGAGACGCCAGCGACGGCGAGCGGTGCGTTTGGACGTGTGAGTGCGATTCGGCGAAGCACGAGTGCAAGGTCACCTGTCTCGCCGGAGTGGTAGAAACGGCGTGCGAGATTGGGTACGGTTCCGCATGAACGCCATATCAGCAGATCGGCGCTCCATCCTCGCCGATGCATCTCGGCGAGCAGGCCTTGCGCGTAATGCGAATGTATGGTGCCTTCGAGTCCGTGAAGTAGCAACACGTGCGGAGTAGCATCGGGCGAGTCGGCTGGTGCGTCGACGCGGTGGATTTCGAGGAAATCATTGTCCGGCGTTTCCCAGCGTTCTGTCCGAGTTGGGATGGGCTGCAGTCTGCGGACGAGTTTTCCCCAGAGGGTCTGAGCATGCGCGCCGGGTATCCACCAGGCTGGTCGTATAATGAATGGGGCGCTCGCTCATGGACTGTACATTGGATTCTGTTCAAGATATATGTAGTGCGCTGGACGGCTCTACGGGAGCAGGGATCCGGTCGCTGCGGCATGCCAACTGGTCGCCGATATGTGTTATCAAAGTGCATTGCCTGCGCGTTGCTGGTGCCCCTGTCATATCGGTGGCGCTAATCCATGCGTCTCTGAGTCTATGATTGTCGTCATTGGCGAAGCCCCACGAATCCCACAGGATCGATCATGACACGTATCCGCAATTCGATAATCCCTACGAGCAGGCTGCTTGTGTTTGGCTTCGCGGTGCTTTTCTTCTCCGCATGCCGACGGCAGACGGGGCCCGTAAACGGACCCTTGAACGCCGTCGGGGATTCTGTCACACGTGTGATGGCGCGCCCGCACTGCCATAATGCCGACCTAATAGGATTAGGATCAGCCGTTGTGGAGTGTGTTGGGAGTCACGGCGATACGACCCTAGTGGTTACTACAGCAAACGGCAAAGATGTACGTGTCGTCACGAAGATATGGGCGTTACCGGCCGCCAATACCGATCTGGAAGTACGACGCTTGATCAATCTGTACTCGAAAGAGTTCGGTGTAGGCCATCCTGTTTGTCCTATTGTCAATGCGTACGGAAGGCGGTGGCAGCGACACGGCTATTTCATCACCATTTACCCTGATCCTCGGTGGAATCAAATAGTGGAGAAATTTCAGGTGGGAATCCCGTACGATGCGAGTAGCTGTCCAGGGCTCGCGGATTGATCGCGCGAGGGCTTTTGTGAATTACACGATATCTGTATTCAAGCGCTGAATGCTCTACTCTCCAATTCAGCGAGACCGATTCGGATGAGATATTATCAGTCATTCGAACGGCGTCAAACCATGGAGAAGCATCAGAAGCGGTTCCTGTGCCTCGGTGAATCGACTCTTCCGCATTCTCCACTGCTCCACGTCACCCTCTGGCGACCGGTCTGACTGTCAACTCAACTTTGAACTCGTTTCGTGGATGTTGGTTGCCGCGATCGGTGCAGGGTGTGGCTTTATAGTGCTTAGGCATTCGGCTCAGTCGTCCTTTGCCTGGATCGCATTCGCACTGTTTCTTATAGGTTACCTAATAACCATCATAGCCACTCTGTTGCGCATTCTTCGGGGTGTGCGCAAGATTCTGTGACACAATTGATTTGCTGACATCTTGCTGAGGAGTGGACCAGCGCTGAGTCAGCTGCTGCCGGTTTCAAGGACAGAGTTGAGATTACAAACGGAGGATCGCCTGAGCTGATGAGATCTTCAATGAGTCGGGCGTTAACAAAGAGGGATCTGGTAATATCGTTGGTTGTAGTTGCCGTTTGGCTCGTACTTGGTTTTGGAGTTTATAAGTATCCTCAATCTCGCACATTGCTGTGGCTGTTCTGGATATCAATTGTAGGTCCATCAATCCCACGTTTTGCGCGCACGTTGGTAGCCATTTGGATTGTTTGCCAACGGGTCGTCGTACGCGGACGCCAATGAGTCCGATTGCCAGGGTGAATCGCCCCGGATTCATCAGAGCCCCGGTCATGTGAGCACTGGAGCTTTTGGCGAGCGATGATCCCTTCACACACGCTTTTCGCGCGTCCCATGACACGATACCACTGACGTTCACTACCACGAACTGCGCATCCATCGCCCGCGTCGTACAACCGAGCATGCGCGCGATCCTTCCGAGCGGTACCTTCGATCTTGTAATCGCCGTGTAACCGCGCCTGGTTGCACCGGGCCGGGGTCACCACGCTCTCCAGTGCCGCCGTGTTGACAGTACTGAAAACAACGACCGGACGCGGGAATTTGGCCAGGGCGCTGACGATCGTCTCAGCTATTGCCGGAGTGATGAGGCCTTTCGAATACGAACGGTACGGGCAAGCGCCGATCCGCTATTGCAACCGTGTGAACGACCAGGTACTGATTATCCTGATTATCGTCTGTCCACCAATCCATCGATGAACTACGGCCTAAATTAAAGGACATGGAAGTGCAAATCTTCGGCACGAAGAAGAGTGCCGACACGCGAAAAGCGCAGCGGTTCTTTACCGAACGACGAGTGAAGATTCACTTCGTGGACCTGAACGAGCGCGCAGCCTCGCTGGGAGAATTGCGGCGATTCGCTCAGAAGTTCGGAGTCGGATCTCTCATCGACAAAAAATCGCCGCGTTATCTCGATCTCGGATTGCAGCATGCGCGCATGGGCGACGACAGTTGGCTCGCGAAGCTCGCGGAGGAGCCGCTCCTGCTGACGCAGCCGATGGTGCGTTTCGGCCAGAAGGTTACCATAGGCCTCGCCGAGGCGGAGTGGAAGTCATGGGTTGCATCTGCCGGGTGACATGAGCCGGTCCGTCAAGCGACCCATGCGACCGGCGATGCGAATACGTGGTTTACATTTCGGCTCGTAACCACGTTAAGCAAGAATCAAAGTTGACTCTCATATCCGTCTCCAACGCGTCGGTAGAATTCGGCGCGACGACATTATTCAAGGACATCACGTTCACCGTCGCCGAGGGCGAGCGGTGGGGCATTGTCGGGCGCAACGGTACGGGAAAGACCACGCTCTTCAAGCTGATCACCGGCGAGCTACGTCCCACCTCAGGCGCGGTGGCGAAGTCTCCCACCATGAAGATCTCGGTGCTGGACCAGCATCGCGACTTCGAGGGCGCGACCACTGTGTGGGAGGCGGCGGCAGGCCCGTTCGCGGAGCTGCTCGCGCTCGAGAAATCGCTCGCCGATCAGGCCAATCGGCTGGGCGAGCTTGGTGAGGCGTGTACGGAGCGTGATCTGGACCGGTATTCGCGCGATCTCGAGCGTTTCGAGCGCGAAGGCGGCTACACGTTCGCGCCGCGCGTCGACGCCGTATTGCACGGGCTCGGCTTCGATCCTGTGGATGCGCGTACGCAACTGCTCGCGCATCTGAGTGGCGGAGAACGCGGCCGCGTCGGGCTCGCGCGACAGCTGGTGAGCACGGCAGACGTCCTGCTTCTGGACGAACCCACGAACCATCTCGATCTCGATACGACCGCCTGGCTCGAATCGTATCTGCGTGAGACCGACAAGACGATCCTGCTCGTGAGCCACGACCGTGCATTTCTCGCTGAGGTGGCGGATCACATGCTGCACTTCGAGTCCGGCACGGCGACCCCTTACGCTTGCGGCTACGAGGAATTCGTCCGTCAGCGCGCGGAGCGGAGGCTGGCGGCGCAGCGCGCATTCTCGAAGCAATCGCGTGTGATTGCGGAGGAAGAGGATTACATCAGGCGCAACATCGCCGGCCAGAATTCCAAGCAGGCAAAGGGACGACGCAAACGCCTGGAACGAGTCGGCCGGCTAAGCCCGCCACCGGGCGAGAGCGGCACGATGGCACTGCGGCTCCAGACGCTGGAACGCGGCGGCGATCAGGTGGTCGTCGCGGACCATGTCAGCGTCGGAGTCGAGGGGCGGACGCTGATCAGCGACCTGACATCGGTCGTGAATCGCGGAGATCGGCTGGGGATCGTGGGTCCGAATGGTGCTGGGAAATCGACCTTCCTCAAGACTCTGATCGGCGATCGAGCACCGGAATCCGGTGGACTCAGGATGGGTGGCTCCATCACCGTCGAGTACTACAGGCAGGACATGGCGCAGGTGCCGAGTGACAAGACTCTGTACAACGTCATAAGCGACATGCGCCCGCAGTGGGAGCGTGGACTCATCTACGGGCACCTGGGCCGCTTCGGCTTTTCCGGAGAGGAGACTGCGAGAACCGCGGCGACGCTGTCTGGCGGAGAGCGGGCGCGTGTCGCACTCGCGATGATGATGCTGTCGCGAGCGAACCTGCTGATCTTCGACGAGCCGACCAATCACCTCGACGTCGAATCGATCGAGGCGATCGAGGACGCGATCGACGGTTACGAGGGAACCGTGATCCTCGTGAGCCACGACCGTGCGCTGCTGACGGGCTCTGTGCACGCGCGTCTGGGTCCTGCACGACACGCATGTCACCGACTTCGCTGGCACCTTTGCCGAATGGGAAGTGGCGAGCGAGGAGCGCGAGCATGCAGCTCGGGTCAGTGCAGAGGAGGAAGAGGGCCTTCGCCGGGTACGTGAGAAGCAGAAGACCCGGCGACGCGAGTCGGATATGGAGAAGGAGCGCGCCTCCAAGCGGGACATGAAGCGAAGCGCGGAAGAAGCCGAATCCCGGGTCGAGGAGCTCGAAGCGCAGGTAGCTGAGCTCACTCGAACGCTCGAAGATCCGTCGCTGTATGGAACGACCGACGGGACGGCTCGCGCAGTGAAGCTGGGCAAGGATCTGGACCGTGTGCGGCGCAGTCTGGACCGGGCTCTCGAGGAATGGACGAGTCTGGTCGACAGCTCGGCAGGCTGACCGGCCCGCTCCCGCTCGCTCCCGAACGGTCGAGAGTGATGGCTTGGGCACACATCCTGAACGGTTGTGGTAGAAACTCCAAAGCGAGGATTGACGGTGAAGCCATCATATACGGGCCAGCGATCAGTACCGGCGACCGATCAGAAGTTCCGACCGACGGACGAGCATCTTATCGAGAAGAACAAGGAAGAAGTCGATAGTAGCGAACATGGCGACAAGATAGAGACAGTACAAAAGCAGAATCGCGACAAATTCGCGGAAATAGACCGGAACGCCCAGACAGGGTAAACTGCCAATCGTCATTCCCGCTTTCGCGGGAATGACGAGTCGAGGGAGCTCTCGCGGGAATGACGAAGACCGGCGCGCCTAGCAGTCTCCAGTCAGTTGCGCCAGTCGGCTATGAAGACGTTGGTCTCGTGCTGGTTCTTGACCAACCGGTTCGATGCCCAGACGAACTTTTTGCCGTCCGGACTGAACATCGGAAAGCCGTCGAAGGTGGCGTTGGTGGTTATCTGCTCGATCCCCGTTCCGTCCGGATTGACGAGAAAAACGTCGAAGTTGCCGAGTTTGGGATCGGTGTGGTAGTTGGACGAGAAGACGATCTTTTTGCCGTCTGGCGTCCACGATGGGCCGAAGCTGGCGCCGCCCAGGTGAGTGATCTGACGTTGGTCAGATCCATCGGCGTTCATGGTCCATAGGTCCATCTTGTTCGGACGCACAAGACGCTCGGCGAGCAGCGACTTGTAGTCGGCGAGATCTTTCGGGTCGGTTGGATGGAATGCGCGATACACGATCTTCTTTCCATCGGGCGACCACCACGGGCCGCCGTCGTAGCCAACGGCGTGGGTGAGCTGCTTCACGTTGGTGCCATCGACGTTCATGGTATAGATGTCGAGATCGCCGTCCTTGAGCGATGTGAAGACGATCTTCTTTCCGTCTGGCGACAGGACGCCTTCGGCGGTGTAGACGCCGTAATTGGTGAGGCGCTTGAGATTTGATCCGTCGGGATTGGCGGTGTAGATGTCGTACGGATCCAGGCGCCAGACGTATCCCTTGGACGGATCCGGGCGGGGTGTGCAAGCAGTATCCACTGCACTGCTTGACGCGAAGAAGATGCGCCGATCGCCGTCCATGAAGTAGCCGCAGGTCGTCTTTCCCTTGCCGTTGGACACGCGATGAACGTTGGTTCCGTCGGTGTTCATGATGTATTGCTGGTCACACGTGCGCCCGTCGCGGGTGCTCTGGAAAATGAGTCGCTTGCTGTCCGCGCTGAAATAGGCTTCTGCGTTCTCGCCACCATTCGTGAGCTGCCGGATGTTGACCAGGTGCCGTTGCTCACCCGAATCGGGGGCGATAATGTGTGCGATGAACGTTCCCTGGGCTGAAGCGAAGGCGGGAAGTGCCAGAGATACGAGAGACGCCGTGAGCGTCGTCAGGCAACGGCGGAGTTGTGAATTCATGGTACTCAAAATGAGCATTGATATCGTACGGCGGTAGGCTCGATGGATCTGGCCGCATGCGGCCAGATCCATCGCGGCCGGATGTTAGCATTAGACGTATCTACACTACGTGAGCGTTGTCACAAATGACTGAGTCGGAAGGGTTGTCCTGGCCGGGATTTCGTACCGTTGCCCGGATGGTCGGTCGAGCGTTGATCCTCAGATGTCCCAATTGCGGCGGCCGGCCGGTGTTGAAGGACTGGTTCCATCTGCGAGAGCATTGTCCGAAGTGCGGAATTGCGCTCGAGCGAGGTGAGGAAAGCGATTACTACATCGGCGGGATGCTGCTCAACATTACGTTGTGTTTCATCATCTTCGCTGTCGGGTTCTGGGGAGTACTGGTGCTGACGTACCCACGTGTGCCGTGGGATTTACTTCAGTACGGACTCGTGGCAGCGATGATCATTCTTCCGATTTTGTTGTATCCGATGTCTCGGATCGTGTGGCTGGCCGCGGATCTTGCGGTGCGGCCGCGATCGGAAAAGACGCCGGAGAAATGAAAACCCCCGCACGGACGGTGTCCGTGCGGGGGTTTTGAATTGGGGTCAGGTCTTGCCCCGTGCGCGTCGATACTCTGCGTTGCTCATGATCCGGCTCACGCGCGAGTAATGGATACAAAGTGTTCCGCCATCGCGGGTCAAATCAATGCGTGGTATACCGGAACGCTGCAATCACCGGGAGCGGCGCACGGCGCAAGACCTGACCCCCTATACGGCGTCGGAGAGCGACGAGAATGTGAAATCGTTGATCTTCAACGATGGCATTACGAGGCCTGCCTCGACTGGCTCCGCCTTGCCGATATCAGCGAGTCGCGCGAGCGACAGAAGCGGACTGTCGTTCCAGCGGAAATTCTTGATGCTCTTGGTGATCTTGCCGTTCTCGATGAGAAACGTGCCGTCACGTGTGAGTCCTGTCAGGAGAACTGTCCGTTGGTCGAGCGAGCGTATGTAGAAGAAGTGGGTGACGAGAACGCCGCGATCTGTTCCGGCGATGAGCTCGTCGACCGACTTTGTTCCGCCAGCCAGCTTAAGTCCAGCAGGGTTGCGACCGAATCCACCGCCGCCACCGCCTGTCGGTTCCACACCCTTCTTTGTGGCCCAGAAGCGTGAATACGCGAGGTTCTTGAGGACACCGTTCTCGATCCAGACGACACGCTTGAGCGGTAGGCCATCACCGTCGAATGGCTGGCCGAGCAGATCGGGGTCGAACGGATCGGAGAGCATCGTGATGCGCTCATCCACGATCTTCTCGCCGAGTTTCGTGCCACCGCCCTTCTTCGAGAATGCGCTGCGGCCTTCGTCGGCAGAGCGCGCATTGAGCGAGCCCATGAGACCGGGGATGAAGTCAGCAACTGCGCGCGGCTCGAGGATGACGGTGTAGCGACCGGGCTCTATGGCGACGGGATTGCGTGATGCCAGCGCTTTCTGTGCTGCGCGCCTGCCGAGCGCGCCAGGGTCGACTGCGGTCCAGGCGCGGCCACCTGCAGACGCGTAACCTGAACCAGTACCGTCGGGCGTTCTGGCCGTGCATGACAGTGAGACGTCGGTGCTTGCGTGATATGCGAACAGACCTTTCGACGTGGCAACGCCGCGCGCTCCGCTTCTGGCCTCAAGAAATCCAGCAACGAAGAGAGTTGCTGGATCTATTGGCATTGCGCCGCCTGGCGCGCGTGCAGCGGTAATGAGTTGCTCTACCGCGTGAGCGCGTGATGCAGCGTTGAGATCGGATACGTCCGTGTTGCTCGCGTTTACGTTCTGGTACTGTTGTGGCCCGAGCTCCGGAACGAGCTCGGGGTCCTGCGGTGAAAGTTTGGCGAGTCGCTCGGCGGTATCCACAGCGCGCTTGAGCGACGCGTCGTCCATCAGATTGGTCGTGGACGATGCACGGCGGCCACCAACGGTACTCGTGATAGATATGACGGTGTCTTCGGTGTCGCCGCTCGTGGTTATGTCGCCGGCTGCGAAGCGCGTGTTGCCCGCGGCATCGCTGCTTATGTTGACGCGGGTCTCGTCCGCGCTGCTCATTGCGAGAATACGTTTCGCGAGCGTCTGCATCGCGTCGCGGGTCATGAGGGTATCAGCCATCAGACGCTCCTCGCTGTGTTGATGATGTTCACCTGTCGAAATCTTGCCGGCACACATCCATGACTGACCGAGCTCGACTGTCCGGGCTCGCCCTTTCCGTCGGAGAACGTGCCGCCAAGCCAGTACGATCGCTTTCCACCGATCATGTCCATGGAGCCCCAGAAGTCCGGGGTGCGCGCCTGGTAGGCGACATCCTTCAGCATTCCGGTGACCTTGCCCTTCCTGACTTCGTAGAAGACCTGTCCGGAGAACTGGAAGTTGTAGCGTTGCTGGTCGATCGACCACGATCCGCGGTTCTTGATGACGATTCCTCGATCCGTGTCGGCGATTATGTCGTCGATGGTGGTGTCGTGTTCGCCAGGAAGGAGCGATACGTTCGGCATGCGCTGGAACTGAACGGTATCCCATGAATCGGCGAAGGAGCAGCCGTGCGAGTGATTCACTCCGTTGAGCGATGCAATTGCCGGAGCCTGATCGCGTACTGTCTGATAGTCATGGAACATTCCATCCTTGATCAGAAGCCAGGATTCGGCTGCAACACCCTCGTCGTCCCATGCGCATCGGCTGAGAGAATCCTGCTGTGTGCGATCGGCCTGGATATTCATCAATCGCGAACCGTACTTGAGTTTGCCGATCATCTTTTCCGGTGGCGCTACGAAACTAGTTCCTGCGTAGTTGGCTTCATATCCACGCGCACGATCGAGCTCGGTTGGATGACCAACTGATTCGTGAATGGTGAGCCAGAGGTTCGTGGGATCGAGAATTAGATCGTAACGGCCGACATCCACTGATTTCGCAGTGAGCTTTTCAGCTGCAATCGCTGCCCACTTGGGCGCGTTGCCGACCATGTCGAGTGACGTGACGTATTCCCAGCCGGAGCCGCGTGGCGCCATCTCTTCTGTATAGGATTGAAAATCACCGTCGCCAATCGCTGTTACCGTGAACGACGGACCAACGCGCACGAACGTCTGCGTGATGAGCGTTCCATCGGTTGTGGCGAGTGTCTTTTCTTCACGGAGAAGAGCGAGACCGGAATTGGCGAAACGAACTCCGGGAATCTTGAGGGCTGCTTCATTGGCGGCCAGCAGAAGCGCGACCTTGTCCTCGATCGGAACGTCGATCGGGTCCTGTTGTACCGGTGTGCGCCAGGAACCCTTGACAGCGGGCGTCGGTGCGAGCACGACTGGCGTGTGTGTAACCGCTCTGGCTGCACGCGCAACTTTAACGGCCTGTTGCGCGACGCGGACCGCTCCCTCACGCGATACGTCGCGCGTCGCGGCAAATCCCCATGCACCGTTGACGAGCGCGCGCACGCCGATTCCGAACGATTCCGAATCGTTGACGCCGGTAATCTGGTGCTCGCGTGCTGCAACGAACTGACGGCGATAGCGTCCGACCCGCGCATCTGAATAGGATGCGCCGGCGTCCTTGGCAGCCTGAATTGCGGCGAGCGCGACCTCATTGGCCATCGGATCGCCCGTGTCACTGCTCCACGGATTCAGTAGTGACTCGGCTCTGGCGATCCGGGAAGTGCCGGCTGCCGCGACGGCGCCAATCGCGGCGGTTTTCAGGAAGTCTCGTCTGCTGGTCATGGAGCCTCGTTTAGCAGGTTTTCAGGACTGTAAGGTGAAGCAGATGCTAAGATTGTACGAAGAAATAGGGCGCCTCGTTGGGCGCCCTATTCAATGCGGACACTCGTTCCAGAGCTGGATCGACTTCTACTGGAACGTGATAAAGAGTGGCGATGGCTTGAGCTTCACTACCTCTTCGCGCGTCAGCATCGGCTTGTCGTTCTTATAGAAGAGCTTGAATCCGGTGTACTGAACCGGCTGCATACGTTCATAAGCGTCGTATGAATCACGCTTGAGCCATGGCGGACCAAAGCCGTCCATGTTCATCACAACCTGAACTTCGGGTACGGGCCGGATCTCCCGGTAGTTGGTGACCATCTTCTGCGTATAGCGGTGAACTACCAGCACCTTGGGCGGGAGATTGTTCTGTTTGACGATATCGGCCAGAGTCTTTATAGCGTAGTTGATCTCTGCGGCGTCCATCACTCCCACCTTACGTCCCGGAACGACTCCTTCTGATCCATGGTGCATCGAAAACTCCGGGTCGAGCGCAAGATGCACGTACGGTCGTTTGAGATACGGCATCAGTGGCTGAAGCTCGGACTGGACCGTGCTGTGACCGACTTGCACGTCCAGGAAGATCAGATATCCCTTGCTCTCGGCGAGCTTGCACCAGTGGTCGATCAATGAATCGGTCATGCGCAAGCGGTATGTGCCATTCTTGCCCGGCGACCCCTGTGCGACAGAGACAATGAGATGGAGCCCAGGCTTCACTGGTGTTGCAGGATCAGCGACCTGGAAGTTATGAACCTCCTGCTGCAGCTTCGCCAGCATGACTGGCTCGGGGTACTCGCCGAGCACGCCCATCTTTTTGGAGAGCGGATTACCGTAGTACACGACGATCCGATTTTTTGGAAGCAGTGAATTCGGTAAGGGCGTAACCGTGAACGCTGGTTGAGGTGGGACCTTCTTACTTGGAACCGTGTCGGTTGCTGAATGACTCCTCGACGCCTTGGATCTCTTCGTGCGAGCCTTGTGGCTATGCGTCGAGTCGGAGGTTTTTGTAGATGTCTGTGCAGAGGCCTGAAACGATGCCGTCGCAAGGAACGAAGCGTCAATGGAATAGACGCGCGCGGTGCTGATTGAAGTGCTGCCGAGCGATACGGCAGCGAGCAAGGCTGTTAGAATCACGGAATTAATGGAGCGAAACGCGGAGGATGGGTCGAGCGGCCCATCAATATAGCGAGGTGATCGGTCTGATCACCTCGGCATCTGAACGATTTTTTCTGCAGTTGCTCAGGGCTGTTCAGGGCTGTTCAGTCGGTGCTCCGACCACCTTCCATTCGCGCCATCCGCCAGCCATCGACGAAACGTTGGTGTAACCCATCTTCTTGAGTGCGTCGGCGGCCAGGACCGATCGAAAGCCGCCACCGCAATAGAGAATCAACTCTGCGTTCCTGTCTGGTATCTTCTCTTCGATGTCGCGTTCGATGACGCCCTTTCCAATGTGGATTGCGCCGGACGCATGACCTGCGGCCCACTCGCTGTCTTCGCGAACATCCACGAATTTGAGATCGGGGTTGGCGCGCAGTCGCGCTCGCGTATGCTCAACGGTGACATCGGGGACGGATGAATGTACCGAGTCAATCAACGCGAGAAATGCCGGTGAGTGAGCCATGCTATTGGATGTGGTTGATGGGAGGAAGCCGGTTACGAAGAATACATCGGAACTGGATCGGGCGCTGCCGGGCAATGTGCAGCTATTGTTCCACGGGCAGTTCTCCAGGGTCAGCAGCGCCTACCGCGCGGAGCCGGAGCGTGAAGACGCTACCGCCGCCACTTCGTTCGGAGTAGATCAACTGGCCGCCCTGCGCCTCTGCCAGCGATTTGGAGATGGCGAGCCCGAGGCCGGTACCGTGTACCGCATTCGCAGTGGACATGTGACGGTAGAATGGCTCGAATATTCGCTCGGAATCCGCCATGGGAACGCCAGGACCGCGATCTGCTACACTCAGCTGCAGCCAATCGCCAACACGTGTGGCGGACAGATCGACCGGCGCCGTCGGAGGAGAATAGACCAGCGCGTTGTCGAGGAGATTCACAAGAACTCTGAGCGATTCCACAAAATCGAACATGCCGATGAGCACAGGTGCTGTGTAGTCGATCTCGACACGTATGCGGTCGGCGCCATTCGATCCGGTCATTTCGAGCACCGCGGCGCCAACGAGATCCTCGGCGGTATTGAGCTCGATGCTGACCGGAAACTCGCCCGCATTCAGGCGTGACATGTCCAGCAAATGCGCTACCATCTTGCTCAGTCGCTCGGTCTGTGCAACGATGATGGCAGCGTTCGCATCACCGGAATCCGCCGCATCCTGCGCGAGCGCCTTGATGCTGGTGAGCGGGGTGCGAAGGTCGTGCGATACAGAAGCGAGCAATACGTCCTTGAAACGCGCAGTCTCACGCAATGCTTCCGCGTGGCTTGCTTCGTTCGACAAGAGCTCGACCTCTTCGGCGCGCGCGCGTGCCTGCGCGGCTTCTTCCTGCGCACGTACGAGCAGATACGTCGTGGTTCCGGCCGTGGCGAAGAATGCCGAAAGAACCACGGCGTCGATCGGTTTGGTGAGCGAGAAAGTGTCGAAGGGCGGCTGGAAGTAATACGATATGAGAATCGTCGCCGCGGCCGCGAGCGTGAATCCGAGCGGCCGGCCGCCGCTCAGGCTGCCGCCGAGTACGACGAGCAGGTAGGTGAGGACGACGTGCGCCTGACTCTGCTGGGTTTCGCGAGTCAGGTGCATGACGACCGTTACAAGTATTAGCAAACCGTACCACAGCACGACCGATATCGTCGCGCTCGGGCGAAGCTGCGCCATGCGCTCCACTTTGACCGTTATGCCGATTCCTGCACCAGCGGGGTTCCGAATCGATAACCGACGCCAGGCTCGGTGATGATGACGCGTGGATGAGTGGGATCGCGCTCCACCTTGCGACGGAGGTTGGTTATGTGTACGCGTAAATATTGTCGCGCGTCGCCAAACTCTCTGGCCCAGACTGCATCGAACAGCTGCTGATGTGTGTACACGCGCCCCGGGTCCGCGGTAAGTGCGCGGAGGATCGCCCATTCGATTGGAGTGAGCCGCACCGGCTTGCCGTCCCGGTGTGCGTGACGCGAGGTGAAGTTGACCGACATGCCGTCGGCTTCGACCGCGCCGGAGGTGCCCGGGCGCGCGGTTCGCGCGCGTCGGATCTGCGCAGCAACGCGTGCGGCGAATTCGGAAGTGCTGAACGGCTTGGTTACATAGTCATCGGCGCCGGCGTTCAGAAGTGCGACCTTGTCGGACTCGATGTGTCGTGCTGTGAGCACGACGATGGGCGCAAGCGAGTGAGCTCGAATCGCTCGACAGAGATCCAGTCCGGATTGATCCGGAAGACCGAGATCCAGAACTATCAGATCCGGTGTCTGTGCTTTGACCGTAGCGAGTGCGCTACGTCCGTCCGCCGCGTCGAGTACCCGTGCGACGGTCGAGCGGAGCGCAGAGTGTACGACGTGACGAATTTCCGGTTCGTCGTCGATGACAAGCACCGTCGCGTCCGTTCTTGTTGGATGCATGACCATGTATGAATCCCAGCCAGTTGGCTAGTTCAGGTAGCGCCGATGACCTCAGTCCCGCACCATGCGGCTCTGGCATCTAATACCACCGGATCGGAGATCCGTGCCGCTTCCACGCACAACATCTCAAGGTAGTCCTCAGGGGCCATGTCAGCCAACGACGCGGATCCTTCCCGCCAGGGATTCCAGACTACCCAATCACCGAACCCATCCGCCCCTACCACGGTGGAGCTGGAGCCAATGGCTGAAGCGAGCGTTACCTGCCGAGGGCCGGAGATATAGATGCGGTCAGTTTCCCCGTTCACCCGAAGCTCGCTCGCTTCTTCGACGTAACGGGTACCCGACAAGACCTTGTCCACATAGACAAGGCCAGTGAGTCCCTGCACCGTCGAGTGTTGGACGTTGCCAACCGCGAAATAGTTATGGAGAGCCGCCGTGAATGAAAACCGCGAATCACCGGAATTGGTGATCCTGAGCGAGACTGTGAGCATTTCCGCCAGCTCTACCGTCAATTCAGCTATGAACGGATAGGGCCAGAGTGCTCTGGTCTGATCATCGTCGGTTATCCGAAAGGTGGCGCTGGAGCCGACGTGCGCGATCAGCGACCAGCGACGCGTTCGGAGAAAGCCATGTTTTGGGAGCGGACCGGTCGCAAACTGCGGAAATACTACCGGAATACCGCCACGGATCGCCTGACCGGGTCCGAACTGCGCCTTGGGACTGAGATATAGTCGTTCCTTGCCGCTCGCATCGACCCAGCTCACGACGTGGGCGCCGTGATGGGTTATGCGAGCGGAAGCTCCTGATGGATGGACGAGTGTAACGGCATCCTCTCCGTTCCCGGGCTCGTGCATCAGAGGAGATTACTCAGGAGCTCTCTCGGGATACATGACAGGAGGTCTCTCTCTCAGACGTGGCAGCTCGCCAGACCGCGCTTTTCCAGGTAGCTCTGATGGTAGTCTTCGGCCACCCAGAAGGTGGCTGCCGGGACTATCTGCGTGACGATTGGTTGCTTGAACCGGCCACTCTCGGAGAGGATCTGTTTGGACTGTTCGGCCAGCTCCTTCTGCTCCTCGTCGTGATAGAAGATCACCGACCGGTACTGCGTTCCCACATCCGGGCCCTGGCGATTGAGGCTGGTCGGGTTGTGATTGTTCCAGAAGACGTCGAGCAGCGTATTGTAGCTCACGAGTGCCGGATCAAAGTCGACCTGAACCACTTCGGCGTGTCCGGTGGCGTGGCTGCACACTTCTTCATATGTGGGATTGGGCTTCGTCCCGCCTTCATAACCTGCGGCCGTGGCAGTGACGCCAGGAATCTTCTCGAAGGTGGCCTGCGTTCCCCAGAAGCATCCGGCACCAAATGTTGCCTTGGCGGTCATCCTTAAACCTCGTCGATCGAACGATCGTTCAAATTGTTAGTGCCGCTTGAAATACTGTACGTCGCGCTCGTGCTTCTCGGCAGCTGCGCGTGTATTGAAGGTACCAAGATTACGTCGCTTCCCGGTCTTTGGATCGGTCTTTTTCGAGTACAGGCGGTACTCGCCTGATTTGAGTTTGCGGATCATGAGTCCTCCTTGTCGAGTAACCGAAGCGCTTTCATTGCATCTGAATGTTGTACGGCAAGTCGTACTCCATTCGAGAATGTCAGCGCCGGATACGCACCCCCCGCATCATCGCCGACGATGATGGAGCGGATGTCGTTCGCATCGAGCGCAGCCTGAGCGATGTGCGCAGAAATGGCGTCAGCGAACGTACGAATGACGACGATATCGTTTGTCCCATCCTTTGCTGCCGACATCAGAATTCGCCCACGAATGCGATCTCGGGTGTGAGCTCATGGCCAAGCTCATCCTTCACACGCTGCTGTGCGAGCGCGATCAGCTCGCGCACGTCGCGTGCGGTTGCACCGCCAAGGTTCACCATGATGTTGGCGTGGATGTGCGAGATCTGAGCACCACCTATACGATGTCCCTTCATACCGAGCTGGTCAATCAGACGTCCCGCTCCAACCCCCTCGATCTTCCGGAAGATAGAGCCTGCTGATGGATGGAACTGCAGCCAGGGATGTCTGGCGCCGCGCCAGCTGAGATTTTCCTGGATGATTCGGTGCATTACGGCCGGGTCACCTTTATCGAGTTGGAACGTGACGGCGAGAGCGTAATCCGCACGATGATGGAACACCGAGTCGTCGTACCCGAACTGCAAGTATTCCGTGCCGACGGTACGCCGATCACCGGCCGCGCTCAGAATGTCGCACGAGTCCACCACTTCCGCGATGAACATCGTCCGGTCTCGCTCAGGAGCTGGACTGAGAAAGTGCAGATTCTGCCATACAGCGCCGCCAACGGTACTGGGAATTCCAACGTAGTGTTCAAGGCCGGACCATCCCCGCTCGACTGCTTGCGGAATGAGATCGGCCATGACGACGCCACTTTCCGCGTGGAGGTGTCCGTCGTCGTGAAACTCGAAGCTGCGGGCGCGGTTTCGGATAACCAGCCCGCGAAACCCCCGGTCTCCAACCAGAATGTTCGCGCCCAATCCGAGCACGAAGAAGGCAACGCCCGTGCGTCGAGCGGCCGTTATTGCGTTGGCCAGATCGTCTGCTGAATCAGCGGAATAGAAAAGATCCGCAGGTCCACCGATGCGAAACGTCGTGTACGGCGCGATGGGCTCGTCGCGAACGAGCCGCGACGGATCGAGCAGAGCCGCCAGATCCTCGTACGCGTACTTTTCCGTCGACGCGCCGCCATCGCTCGTCATGTAGTCGAGCCGAGTCATAAGTTATGGTGCGATCGCATAGCCAATCAAATATACGGCGTGAAGTTCACGTCTCAGTCTGCCACTCGATTCAAAGGGATTCATTGATGTCAGGGCATTTTACAGCTCGTGTGATGTTGCGAACCCGCACGCTGTTCGCGATTCCAGCGGTGGCGATGGTTGCCGCCACCTTGGTTCTATCCATTCCGGTGAGTCAGGCGAGCGGACAGATCGCGCAGGAGAAGGTGGATCTCGGTGTAGTCGCGCGCATCCGGCAGGAGGGACTCGAGCGCTCCCAGATTCCGGCGCTCGCGCGTCATCTAACGGATGTCATAGGACCGCGGCTCACCGGTTCGCCGGGAATGAAGGCGGCGAACGAGTGGACTGCGGCGACACTGAAGTCGTGGGGACTGACCGGAGTCGAAGTCGAGCCCTGGGGCCGCTTTGGGCGCGGTTGGGAAAACGTGTCGTACGAGGGCCGCATCCTCACTCCATACAGCCAGCCGATGTCAGGCCAGGCAAGCGCGTGGACGGGAAGCACCAAAGGGACGATAACGGCACCCGTGATGGTGGTCGAGGGCGGAGTCGACGGGATTGGCAGGTACGGCACCAAGCTCCGCGGCGCACTCGTATTGCTCGCGCCACCACGCCCGTTGCCGCCCGAGTTTCGTGAGGCCGAAGAGCGTCGTACGCCGGTCGACTCGCTACTGGCGCCGGTCAATCAGCGCGCCCGCCCAGCGATTGGATGGGACACGCTGCTGGTGAAGATTCAGAAACAGCAGGCTCACGGAGATTCACTGCTGCGAGCTGCTGGCGTGGCTGGTGTGATTACTGGTTCGGGAAGTGCGTACGGAACGATACGCGGCGGCGGAGATTGGTCCGCGACCAATCCAGCCATGCCGATTCCTGTGCCGAACGTCATAGTGCCGCAGGAGCAATACAACGAGATGTACCGCAACGTGACGAGCGGTGTGCCTGTCTCCGTGCAGCTCAACGTACAGAACAGATTTCTCACGGATGACCTGAACGCATACAACACGCTCGGCGATATTCGCGGGACCGACAAGTCTGACGAGTATGTAATGATTGGCGCCCATCTCGATTCCTGGCATTATGGAAATGGCGCGACTGACAACGCGGCCGGCAGCGTCGTGATGATGGAAGCGATGCGCATCCTCAAGACGCTAGACCTTCATCCCAGGCGTACGATCAGGATCGCTCTGTGGAGCGGGGAGGAAGAAGGGATCTACGGTTCGCGGGGATGGATCAGGAAGCATCCAGAGCTGGCGCCGAAGATCTCAGCGTATCTCAATCTGGATAACGGTACAGGCAAGATTCGTGGCGTGTGGGATCAGAGTAACGAGAAGGCGATCCCGATATTCGAGCAGATTCTGTGGCCGTTTCATGACCTCGGTGTGGTAGCGGTACGGCACGGGAATACCGGAAGCACGGACCACGTTTCGTTCGACGACGCTGGTATTCCGGGGTTCAACTTCATCCAGGATCCGATCGAGTATGGACTGAGGACGCACCATAGCTCGAATGACGTGTATGACCATCTGGAGCTCGAGGATCTGAAGCAGGCAGCGGTGGTGGTCGCCGCAACTGCATATGAGCTCGCGAACAGGGACGAGATGTTTCCACGCAAGTGAGGAAGATGAAAGTATTATCGCGTCAGAGGGCGTTGGCGTTACTGGCGCTCGTTGCCGGAGCGTGTACGCTGCCGACCGTCCTGCCAGCAGTACTGCATGCGCAGCGCGCCGATCTCGACAAGATCATTCAGCGACGTGTGTTACCGAACGGCCTCGAGGTGATAGTAGTCGAGAACCACGGAGTTCCGCTCGCTACCGTCGAGGTCAACGTGCGGAATGGCTCGTTCACGCAGACGCCGGAATACGCCGGCCTGGCGCACATGTACGAGCACATGTTCTTCCGGGCGAACCAGCAGTATCCGGAGAGCGAGATGTATCTCGATCGCGCGGCACAACTTGGCGCCGTCTTCAACGGAACGACGCAGGAAGAGACGGTGAGCTATTACCTCACCGTGCCAGCGGATTCGGTTCGCGGCGCAATTCAATGGCTCACACCGGCACTGCGCGCGCCGTTGTTCCTGGAGAGCGAGCTCGCAGTTGAGCGACAGGTTGTAATCGGCGAGTACGATCGCAACGAATCGAGTCCATTCTTCCAGTTGCAGCGACAGATGGATATGAAACTTTATCCGGGCAATTATTCACGCAAGAATGTGATCGGCGACCGTCAGGTTGTCGCGACGACCACGCCCGAGAAGATGCGGTTCATCCAGCACAAGTACTACATCCCGAACAACTCCGTGCTGATAGTCGCCGGTGACGTGAAGCCGGACAGTATCTTCGCCATAGCAGCGCGCCAACTCGGCGGCTGGGCACGCGGTCCGGATCCGTTCGTCGCCGATCCCATTCCTGACATTCCGCCACTCACAGCGAGCGATGCAGTTGTAGCGGAGGCTCAGGTCAACGCCGTGACCGTGCTGCTGCAGTGGCAGGGACCGAGTGTCGGTAAGGATCCCAAATCGACGTACGCAGCTGATGTATTCTCGGATCTTCTGAACGATCCGCGGTCGCGCTTTCAGCAACGGCTGGTGGACAGCGGACTTTGGCAGGGGGTGACTGTCAACTATTACACGCTCAATCACACGGGGCCAATCACCATCAGTGGCCAGACGTCGCCGGAGAAATTGCGCCCAGCACTTGCGGCGCTGGATTCGGAGATCAAGAAGCTGGATGATCCGACATACTTTGATCCCGACGAACTGAAAGCCGTCCAGGCACATCGCGCAGTAACATCGGCGTTCGGGCGAGAGCAGGCATCAGCGTTCGCGCACACGCTTGGATTCTGGTGGAGCGTCGCGAGTCTCGAGTACTACATGGGCTACGTGGACAACATGGCGCATCAGACGACTGCGGATCTGCGTGCATATGCAGACAAGTACATCATCGGAAAGCCGCGCATCACCGGCGTTCTCATCTCACCCGAAGGGCGGCAGAAGATTCACCTGACCGCTGATGAGCTCAAAGCGGGAGGGACCAGGTGATGCTGCGCAGAGTCATGTTGTTTGTGGTGGCAGTGTGTGCAGGAATTGGAAGCGTCGGCGCGCAAACGGAGGCAGACACCCTCACATCGAGCTTTTCGGTCGACGGTATTCCGGTGATCCTGCGTCGCAATACGTCGAACAACGTGGTGGTCGCCAATGTTTATCTGCTGGGCGGCGTGCGTCAGGTGACGAGCGCGACCAGCGGGATCGAGCCATTTCTTCTGGCGGTGTCCGAGCGCGGCACACAGCACTACCCCAAGGCTGCGCTTCGAAGCAAGACATCGGCGCTGGGAAGCGACTTCGTGATAGCGCCGAGTGTGGACTGGACGATGTTCGGTGCGCGGACCATTACGACCGCGGTGGATTCAACGTGGGCGATATTTGCGGATCGCCTGATGTATCCAGCCATTCAACCCGCGGAAGTCGAGCTGGTGAGGTCGCAGCTGTTGAGTGCACAAAGGCAGGAGCGGGATGATCCGGATGCGTACGTTTCGGACCTCGCTGACAGTGTCGCGTTCGCCGGGCATCCGTACGCGATGTCGGAGACAGGCAATGCCACGTCGTTGGCGGGCATCACGGCTGCAGATCTACGTCAGTATCAAAAGTCGCAGATAGTGAAATCGCGGATGTTGATAGTCGTCGTCGGCGACGTGACTCGTGCTCACGTCGAGTCACTGATTCACTCGACGTTCGGGCGGCTTCCGGCGGGATCGTACAAGTGGACATTGCCACCAGTCGTACCAGTCACGCCATCGTCGGCCGTAGTGGTGCAACGGGATCTACCGACGAACTATCTGCTCGGATACGTTGCCGGGCCACTGGCATCATCGCCTGATTACACCGCGCTGCGTGTTGCCGCAACCGTGCTTACCGGTCAGATGTTCGCCGAAATTCGCGGGCGGCAGAATCTAACGTACGACGTGCACTCGCCGTTCCTGGAACGTGCAGCGAGTGCGTCGGGACTGTATGTGACGACTGTGGCACCTGATACGACGCTCAAGCTGATGAAGTTCTTCATAACGCAGTTGAAGAACGAGATCGTAACGAGTGAAGGATTGCAAAGACTGGAGCTGCAATTCATCACACAGTACTTCCTGGACAACGAGACCAACGCATCGCAGGCGGACTTTCTGGCTCGGTCTCAGTTGTATCAGGGGGATTATCGTCGCGCGATGTCGTTCGTGGAGGACCTCAAGTCGGTGACGCCGGAGGCCGTGCAGGCAGCGGCGCGGAAGTACATGAAGAATTTTCACTGGGCGTATCTGGGAGATACGACGAAAGTGGACAGGAGGTTGTTGGAGAGTTTCTAGGGGTGCAGGGAACGAGCGGGTTGTCGCATTTTGTTGCACGGCAAAATGCGACAACCGGTGACGGCGGACATCGTCCGACCTGGATATCCGGAGTGGGGACGGAACTGCCGGCGGACACGGTCCGGATAGCCACCGAGTATGACGCGGAAGGCAGAGTCAAAGACGTGACGCGTACCCGTGGCCCGTCGCTCGGATACACGGATTCGTACTACCAGTACGACGCCGTCGGCAGGGTAAAGATAGCGTTCGAGGCGGTCAAGACGACGCACTACACGTATGATCCCGCCGGTAACGTGATCTCGAAGAACGATGGCGAGCACATCGTGACGATGAAGTACGATGCGCTGAACAGAATCGTGAACAAGTTCGTGCCGCTCGTTACCTACAGCTCGACCAGCTGCATGACGAGTCCGCTCATGACGGCCAACTTCACGGGTTACTGTTTCTTCAGCCTGCCCGGATCGGGTGACGCTTGGCAACGCCTATGGTGCGGCGGTGTGCTTCTCGAGCGACACGGCAACCTACAGCTATGACGTGGCAGGCAACCTGGTCCAGGCGGACAACGGCGACGCTCGCGTGCGGCGCGGCTACTATCCCAACGGCCAGATCCAGTGGGACACGCTTGAGGACGAGGCAGACCTATCGCGGGACTGCGGACGAGTGCGGTGGCACGGAGCCGGCGCCACCGCCGGTAGACTCGCTCGGCATCTGCGGTGACGAGGCGCATGGCTGGCGTCCGTGCAACATCACGATGTCGAAGTATGTGCTACCGAAGGATCATGAGCTGGCGCTGGGGACAGTCGCCACAACAACGGACACTGGGCATCGTGGTTGCCGGCGAACATCTCCGCCGTAGACTCGTCCATCCACGGACCGTATGCGGGTGATGAAGACGCCAGGTGATGGCAGGCGACGCCTCGGAAGGTTATTCGGCGCGCGATCGCTTGCGCGATGCTATTGCGAGCTCGATGGCACCTGACAGCGAGTACTCGCACATCTACGGCCTGACCTACACGTACAACGACGACGGAGAGCGGAGCACGCTGCTGCATCCGACGGGGTACAACGTTCCGTCGCTGTGCTACACGGGCCCTGCACCGAGTCCTATACGTACAGCACGAGTACGGGCGAGCTCACCGGGATCACCGACATCCATGGCCTCTCAGCTACACGATCGACTACGACAACGCGGGTCGGGCGTACAAGCTGACCTCACCTGGCAGCGTGACCGGTCCGGTGACGGATACCAAGCACTACGACGACGACGGCAACGTGACGTCCGTCGTGGTGGTGAGCAACATCGGTTTGTTGAGCGACAGCATGACGTACGACAACATGGGCCGGGTGAGGACGGGTCACTTCTCCGGGAGCGGAGTGTCGACCAATCCCACCGAGGACGTGACGATGATGTATCACGGCCTGGGCTCGGTGATCGGCATGGAGACCAACGCGAGCGGTAGCGTGGCGACCGAGGCCTTCACGGTGGACGCGCTGGGGAACAGGCTCAACAGCTGGCGTCTGCCGATGTCGTACAACTACGCCGATCCCAACACGGCACGCGTGATGGACGTGAGCGCCAACGGGGAACTCATGACCGTGACGTCGCCCAAGAACGACAGCACGTACGCGACGTATCCCTACTTCTACCGTAAGGAGCTGGGCTACGACGGGGTGGGCAATCTGTTGACAGTGTTCACGAAGGAGCAGAACGCCTTCGGAACTGGCGGAGAGATCACGATGAACTATCCGATGAACGTGCCGAACGGTGTGCCGTCGTTCGCATCATTCTTTAATGATTCCCGATTCGTATTCGGTGGAGACCTAGATGGCAATCTGGGCAACATGCGCCACATGATGGGTCCGTCCGATCTCAGTGGCGGGAATGCTGCTTCGTTCTTCACGGATTCGATCTCCCAGACCGCCGAGGCACACTTCTACGACGGAGACAACAAGCTACGTCTCTTCAACCGTCACAACGGCATAGACGTGAACAGCGTCTCGGGTAGTAACTGGCTGTACGAGGAGTACCGCTACGACGCGCTGGGCCGCCGCATCTGGAGACGCACGCAGGGCGGCCAGGCCGGAGCCTATGTGTCGCGCACGGTGTGGGACGGAGACCAGTACCTGTATGAGACGATCTCCAACTCGAACACGATGCCGGGCCTTGAGAGTGACTCGGCCATGGTGGGCTATGTGAACGCCGACGGACTTGATGCACCCGTAGGAGTGTGGCGTGGCACGAGCTCGGGTACGGTGGGGACGATGACGCCGCACGTGGATTGGCGAGGGGCGTACGCGTTAGGGACCTGGGACGACGGCAGCTCCAATCCGTGCACGGGCTCTGCGCCCAAGTGCAGCTACATAGCGTGGCCTGCGGTAGGGATGTCAGCGGCGAGAGGGCATCCGTTGGACGTGACGCTTCCGTCCGGGTACTGGATGGGCTCGCTCTTGAGTGAAGCGACCGATGGCAGCGGCATGCAGTACAAGCGGAACCGGTACTATGACCCCGCGAGCGGGAGATTCACGCAGGTGGATCCGATCGGTCTGGCCGGTGGTCTCAACGCTTATGGCTTCGGTGGCGGGGATCAGGTAAATTATTCGGACCCGTTTGGGCTTTGTCCAGAGTGGGTCGATGGTAAGCCTTGCAATCTGAATGCGGTTGCAAGCTTCGCTGCGGGTTTCGGCGATGCGGTGTCCTTCGGCGCTACCGATTGGGTTCGCGACAAGATGGGCACCAATGATGTAGTCGATAAGGATGGCGCAGCGTATTTCGGTGGGCAGGTAGGCGCCGTCATTGCGACGGCGGGCGTCGGATCCGCCGCTACTGGCGCGGGCGAGGCCCGCGCTGGAAAGGTCGTGATCGGAGAGACGATGGCCCGTGTGCGCGCTGCTGCCGCCACACACGATGCGGAGACTTTTGAAACGGGGGCTCGCGGTGCGAAAGCACTTTGGAAAGCCAATAGTACGTGGCTTCGTGGCGCGATGCGGGATGGCAAGGAGATTATTGATATAGGCCCGGACGCGACTCGTCCCTCGCCGAGCCAATTCTATCGAGCTGAGAAAGCTCTTATAGAGAGCCGTAGATATCCCACAACGGTACCGTGATCATGAACCAGTTCCTATCGGCTACTATCGAATCTGCGATGAGTCCACTCGCGACCCAGTTCGGATTGCGAGTGCTGAGGCGAGACGACTCACGCAATTACGCGGCAGTGCTGTATGCAAACGCCACGACCGGCCTTAAGGTTGCCGTGGACTGGACCGAACTACGTCCTTTTCTGACGATCTACGAACTTGAAAATGGCGCGATTGTGCAAGAGGTACCATCCGTCAGTTCCGGCGCGGATCGCAGCAAGGCATTCGATGTAGATGACTTGCTGCTAGTGCGCCCCGTAGAGAACTCGCCGGTGGGCAAGATGTTCTCTGGAGGTGATGATCAAGCGGTGACTCGCTTGCTTGCGCAGTACGCGAGTGCGCTGAGTTCTCAGGCCTCTGATATTATGTCAGGAGATTTCGCTGTTTTTCAACGCCTTGATGAAAATGTTAGAGCACGCGCGCGAAGCATGGATACTTGAACGCTGTAGATGCGTTGAGGGCCCGACGTATACTTTACATGGGTGAAGTCTGACAGGTAGAAGCCCGACCAAGAGGATATGGTCGGGCTTCTTCTTTAGCCGCTGATCGTGTTTGCCCTTAGCTCGCTTTGCATTTCGAGCGTGCCGGTGATGCAACGCGGCGTCGGACTGCGTGTCTGGTCCAAGTGCGGGCTGAAGGAAAACAACCGCCACCAACATTGCTGCGAGCACAGCGGCATCTCGGGAGCTGGATGACATCTGGATGAGCTTTTTATAGGATCGAAACCGAGACCTATACAGCTGCTTCCGGGCCCCGTTCTTTCAAGATCCCGAGGACGCGCAAACTGCTCGTGCGGAATTCTTTCAGAGCTCACTCAAGGTGTTAACGCTCGCAACAGCGGCCGATTCCACGAACGCGAGTGCGTGGTATCACCTCGGAGCCGTAACCGCCGCGAAGAGTTACCAAGGATTTGGAACCTGGGATGTAGATCTTGTCCGAAAGGCAATAAGCCAGCTCGAGATAGCCGAATCACGCGCCACCCGTGCATACAGCTCGATCCGTCCTTCCATAAGAAAAGCGCTTGGTGAGCAGAGAAAGATCATTGCATCAATCCACTGACGCTTACTGAGCAACAGTTAGTAACTGGGCCGGGTATCCGGGATAAAGCCGAGTAGGATCGAACGCTCCGACATCGTGGGCAGGCGCGTCTACTCAGGTGGATCCGATGAGGCTGGTCGGCGGGCTCAATACTTACGGTTCCGTTGGCTTGATTTCGCGTAAAGTGGCCGGAATGCGCATGCGGCTGTCGAGGAACTCGTCGCACTTACGGCAAAGGGGTCCGATGAATGAGTCTAAATGTCGCTTGCTACTTCCACTCGCGTTGCCCCGCAAAGTTGCAACGCATTGCCCGTGCTCTCTACTCTTGACTTGAAACGTGGAAGCATTGCTCGTCGTCGTCTTGACGAGACAACGAATAGTTCACATTGTTTAGCGCCGGTCCTTGAGATGGTAGCTGGTTGCACTCAAGCCTTGCACAGTTCGCGTGATGCCATTTCACGGCACCAGAATTTCACGCAGTCGTTTTTTGCGACAGCCACAAGCAAACCAAGGAGCACGTATGCGCAAAAGAGCAATTCGCGATGCGGTAATTGGGATTGCGGTCATTCTTACAGTGACGTGAGCGACACGAATTAGATCACTGAGTGTTGGTGAGTCGATCGGTGAGTGGAAGCGTGGCTGGCCACGGCCGGACAATGCGACAGTCTGATACGCAGTACGGCTTTGCAGAACCACGCGCCTCATCTTAAAGGTAGGCCGATGCAGTTGCGGCGCCTCCGGCGTACCCTGGTTAGGCGAAGTCGGCGCAACTGTCATTGTAACCTCGCCGGCCCTTCTTCATTAAAATGCTGCTCCCGAGTCGCTGGCACTCGCCGGCTGATTGTCCGCCTTTATTCATCGAGCCGCGTTCTCTGTCGCGTAACGATCACGTGCGGGTTGCGGAATGCAGTAGTCTATCTCTGGTTTAGTAACGAGGCCGATCCAACATGGGACTCAAACGTTTGGCGAATTTCAACGACCCTGCGTCGCTCGCCAGTCGCATGCGCCGTAAAAGGTTCGCGTTGTTCCGCGGGTTGATAGAGAAACTCCCCCGAGGATCGTCGGTGCTCGACGTCGGCGGAACTCCACAATTCTGGGAAGGCGAAACCCTTGTGACGACGGGCGCGATTAGCGTCACGATTGTCAACCTGGAGTCCTACGTTTCTACAAACCCGGCCATCAAGCAACTGGCCTGCGACGCACGAGACATGCGCATGTTCGCCGACAATGCATTCGACGCGGTTTTTTCGAACTCGGTCATCGAGCACGTCGGGTCACTCGGTGATCAGGAGAGGATGGCTGAAGAGGTCCAACGGGTGGCCCCACGATATTTCGTTCAGACGCCCAACCGCTACTTCCCACTGGAGCCGCACTTCCTCCTACCTCTGTTTCAGTTCTACCCGCGGCGCCTGCAGGTGGAACTGTTGCGCCGACGTGATCTGGGATGGATACATCGGCAACCGGACTACTTGGACGCTCTCCGTGAGGTGTCGCAGATTCGACTTCTCAACAGCAGTGAGATGAAATCATTATTTCCCGGTGCATCGTTGTATCGTGAGCGACTTGGTGGACTCACAAAGTCATTGGTGGTATACCGGGGCTGGCAGTGGCAGCTCAGGAAACGCGAGCGCGAACTATCAGAAACTCGGGTTGCTCGAGCAGCCGGCGGTACGCGTCTGGATCGATGAGTCGAAAGGCCTCTGTCGGTGTCGGCTCGACAAGCCGCTCGATCACGAACCCAACGTCGGTGAGCGCCGACGCTATCTCGGTAAGCGGTCGCCGAAAGAACTTTACCTTGCCGACCCACTTCCAGTCGTCTTCCACCAGTTGAGTTTCGTAGTATGCACTGCTCGGAAAGCGCGCCGCGTCTGCGCCCGGATGGTGCGTGGACAGCAGTAACCAGCCGCCAGGCTTGAGGATCCGCCGGATCTCTCGCAACGTCGGCCGCCAGTCCTCGAGATAATGAAGGACGAGTGGTGATACTACACCGTCCACGCTCGCGTCCGCCAGAAACGCAAGCGGTTCGGCGAGATTCGCTACGCGTACACGCAGCGGTGCCGACTCACCGGTAAGAAAGGACGAGAGACGACGACGGGCGTGCTCGACGAGCGTGGCGCTGGCATCGATCGCCGTAACATTCGCGCCACGTTCCAACAATTGCGCCGCGTACCATCCGCCACCGCAGCCAGCGTCGAGGATGTGACAGTCCGCGACCGGTGGCAGCAGAGCAAGCATGGCAGGCCGTTCGTACGACGCATTGTACGGAGCTTCGTCCACCGCCGCCGCATATCGTGCCGCAAAATCGGGATCGACGTACGAGTCAGTGATCGTGAGCAGTGCTTCGCCGTTCGTTGAAATGTGTGGAATACGAGGTTCAGGCATAGCATCTCGCGAGTACGATACGGCCGGCGTGTATTACGTCTTGGCATTCGTCGCTCGCGCTATACGTGCCGTTACCGATAGCTGACCGACATGACGCATCGAGTGCTCCGCACCATGCACAAGGCACCCGATCACCGTCGAAGGGAGCTTTGCGCGTCCGACTGCGCGAAAGTCGCCGAGTGTCGCGACATCTATCGCGCGAAGCTCGGCGACCGCCGAGTCGATACGTGCTGACAGCGCGTCGAGCACCGCCGCGACATCGGAGGCAGGCAGATAATCGCCTTCGGACCGAATCGCCGAGAACTGTTCCGGTGACAGGCCGCCACCTCGTGCGTAGGTAAAGAGGCGGTCAATGACACCGGTGATGTGGCGCACGTGAAACGCGGATGATGCAACGTTGGCCGGCCGCGCGTTCCACTCGGCTTCAGTCAGATTCGCGGTCAGCTCGCCGACACTTTCCCGGACCTGGAGGAGGATGTGTGCTACCGGCTGCAGGAGAGCAGGGACGCCCTCGACGGGACCACGCTGCCACCACTCTGTATTCGCCATTATCTACTCGGATTTGAGTATTGCCTCGGTACGACGTGCTGCACGTCTTTCCTTCCGGAATGTAGCAGGCTATCGGGCTGGCGAAAACCGATCGTTTTGTTACACGTGCGCGACGCTCGGTGAGGTAGTTGACTCGCAAACGATATCGAGCTCGGCGTTAGAGGAGCGCTTTGGAAAGACGTAGCCCCGTCCGTTCGTACCCGATTCTTTCGTAGAAGGCGTGCGCACCATCTCGATGCTTGCCCGATGTAACGGACACTCGCTTGGCACCCTGGTTCTGAGCCCACGCCTCAATCACTGTGCAGAGCTGCTTGCCTACGCCACTGTGTAAGTGTTGCTGATCAATAACAAGAGTTGTAATCCATGCTACGGGCGACGGAGCATGAATGGATGGAAATACGTGGCCCGTCACCAGGCCGATGACTTTCCCCTGGAGTTCTGCAACGAGTTCCGTCGTATTGGGAAATTCCCGTAAGCGCGCTAGTTGCGTTGCGGCTTCCTGTGGTGTGGTCGGGTAGCCCAGTTGATCCAGAAGCCCGGCAATGGCGCTTACATCGGTTGAAACGGCTGATCGAATCGTGATCGAAGGCAACATCAGGCTGGATTGTGAAGAGTTATCAGGCGAAGCCAATATATAGCGAATGGCGCTTGACGCACGTCGCGCTGTGTCTCGTGCATCGGCGTCGGTGAGCCTGTAGGTTGCAGGGTCAGGACGATGGACATGTTCGTCGCCCCCGGAAGCCAGGTGTGTGAGCGGCCGCCGTCTGGTTCCTGCCATTCTCGACCGTCCATATAAGGAAACAAAACCGCGGATCGTTATGCTGACGTCAGCACTGCGATCCGCGGTTTTGTTATGTGCTACCCGACGTTGCGATAGTCGGTCACCCGTGCATCATCTCCCCAATACGTCCTACTCGGTCGCCTTGGCGAGAGCCGTGATCGCTGCCGCCATCGACTTGACTCGCGCCTGATCCTGCGCGCCATTCACGTCCTTGTTGACCTGTGCGGCCAGCGTGTGAAGTGATGCGCGCCGCTGCGAGCCGTTCTGCTTCTCCGCGGCGTCGAGCGCGTTCGCGATTGCTGTCGTACGCTCCGCGGCAAGGCCGTTGCCGCGAACGAGCTGATCGAGATACGAGCGGACAACGACGAACGCCGCCGGCCACACGATCTTCGGCTGGCTCTGCGGATTGTACTGCTCCAGGTGCACGAGCTTCGCCGCTGCGATCTCGTTCTGCGGAGAGCTGATCGCTTGGCGTCAGCTCGAGATGTCGAATCCGCGATCGAGCTCCGACGAGTAGATCAATCCGTTCCACCAGTACGCGCCCCACGATCCACCGATCGTGCCGCGCGTGACTCCTCCACGATCGCCCCGGGCGTCCGTGGGCGCGGCGGGTCGATCGGTCCGCGGTCGAAGTACGCGAGCTCCGTCGGATGGTCGGGATCTGTGAAGTCCATGACGCTCACTCCGCCCTGATACCAGCCCTGCGCCATGATGTCGCGGCCAGGTACCGGGATGAGCCCGCCGTTGTGCGAAACGCAGTTTTCCTGCGCCGTCTGCGCCGTCGGGATCTTGAAGTACGCGTGCTGCGTGTAGCTTCCGCTTCGAATCGATCGTGAGGATGGTGTTGCCGCCCATCTCCATCATCGACGTGGCCTGGCACATCGGACCCGATGCCACCGCCCCATTCGTCCGTGAACACGACCTTGCTTGCCGTCGTTGCTGAACACGGCCGTGTGCCAGAGCGAGAAGTTCGTATCTGAGCACGGCGTCGAGACGCACCGGCTTCAGCGGATTCGAGATGTCGACCAGCAGGCCGTAGCTCGCGCACGCGCCGGCAAGGAGATTGATCGCGGGATACGCCGTGACGTCGTGGCAGTTGCGCGGACCGGTCGGTGGCGGAGCGGTAGCGTCGTGTCCGCACCGGCGGCGACGGGCGCGGCCGGGCCTGCCGGCTGCTCGCGGTGCGGCATCGAGTCCGGTGAAGATGCGCGCGCCCGTCACCACTGCGGACTGCTCCGGGTGCGCGAGCGGCACCTTGATCACGTCGAGCCGGTAGAGCGAATTCGTTGACGTCCGCCGGATCCGTTCCGTTCTTGCAACCCGCGAGCTCCGTGGCTGGTCGCGCGCCCTGGTTGCCCGAGACGTAGATGTAGATGACGCTCTTGTCTTTAGGATCGGGAACGATCGTATGCGTGTGCGATCCCTTGCATGTCTGCACGTTCTTCACGAGCCGTGGCGCGGCTGGATTCGATACGTCGTAAATGCGGACGCCAGCCATGTGGTCCTTCGGATCCTGCACGCCGCCCTTCGCGCAATCGGTGCGATTTCCGCCGACCTTCTGCAGAGATGAAGAGCAGGTTGCCGTACACTGACGGATCAGCCCTGCGACGGTGATGCACGACACCACCGAGACGATCTTCGGCGCGACGGGATCGCTCACGTCCCAGATCGTGAACCCGGCAAAGTTACCCTGGTAGACGTACTTGTTGCTGAAGGCGAGATCCGAGTTGATGAACGTCAGACCACGTGCCGTGTCGAACGCGGCCGGCTTGGGCGAGAACGAAACGAGGCGCATGTTCTCGCGCGGCGTCCCTGCATCGAACCGGCCCGGCTTGAGTCCGCTGCGAGGATCCTTGGTGCTGGGATACGTCTGTGCGGCCAGGAGCGTGGGCACAACAATGAGGGGCGCGATTAACGCGAACATCCGGCGGGCGATGTGCATCAGGTAATGACTCCGGGTGATGTGTTAAGGGTTCAGTTCTCGGACAGCTGCGAAAGCATCTGGCGCATCGCGTTGATCTCGGCGGTCTGAACCGCGACGACATCGTTCGCGAACACGTTCACGTTCACGTCCTGCGCCGTTCCGCGGCGTGGCAAACAGATCGTCGACCATTTTCAGCGCGCCCTCGTGGTGCTGGATCATCAGCGTGAGGTACGCGCGGTCGAATGCGGTGCCGCTCGCGGCGTCGAGCTCCTTGAGCTGCGCCGTCAGTCAGCATCCCCGGCATCGTCACGGTGCGCCACGAGGACGTATCCGGAGCGACCTGTCCATTCCGGGTGAGCCATTCCTGCATGATCCGGATCTCTGCCACCTGTGACTGGTCGATCTTGTTCGCGAGCTTCAGCAGCGCGCGGGTCAGCCTGGTGCGCGGCAGCCATCCGCGACATGTAGATCGCCTGCGCGTGATGGGCGATCATCCCCTGCATGAACTCGACGTCAGGCACCGTGTAGAGCACGCCTTTGGGGATCGTGATGTGGCCATGGTCGCCCATGTTCATGCCGGCCATCGACCCTTGTGCCTGCGCGGTGGCCGTGGGGCGGGCAAGTATCAGCCCAAGTGCAACGAGGGCGGTAGCGGAGAGGCGAGAGAAATTCACAGGTCTGCTGCGGCCACCGTGGGAGGGAAGGGTGAAAGACGAGGTAAAGATAGCCGCATACGTTGGGGACTGCGACCGTTGGCGCGCTACGCTGAACAATCCCCAAAGCTCAAGGCGTGCCGCCTTCGTGCTGGCGGACTGTCACGATCATTGGCCGGCAGGCGGTTGCCAAAGTTCTACCTTGTTTCCTTCGGGATCGATGACCCATGCAAACGTGCCGTATTCGGAATCGTCGACCTTGTCGAGAACGTTGCAGCCTTCTTCGCGTAGGGCCTTGACCAGACCGCGGAGGTCGTCCACTCGGTAATTGATCATGAAAGGTGCAGTGCTGGGCGCAAACTGGTTGCTGTGCTCCGAATTGATGGACCACGCGGTTGTTCCGGCAACCGGCTTGCCTTCACCATCGGCCCAGGTGAAAGCCGCGCCACCCCATTCCTGGACATCGATTCCGAGGTGCTGCTTGTACCACGCCTGTAGTGACGGTGCGTCTTTGGCTTTGAAGAAGACGCCGCCAATGCCAGTGACTCGCTTCATGGAACCTCCAAGGTCGGGTGGTTGTGAGGGAGAGTGCGTGTTCTGGGGCCTAACGACGGATTCACTTGAAGTCGACAACAGTACGAAATTGTTCGTGACTATCTGGCTATCGCGCCGCCATTGCTTATTCCGGGAGCGGAAAGAGCAGCTCGTTGCCGTCGGGATCGTCGACCTGGAGCGCGTCGTACCCCCACCAGCTTTCCTTGTTCGGAACGGAACGCTCGACGAGCTCACGGCGGAGATCGGCGACGCCGTCCGCCGTGAGCCGAATTCCAGCCGGTCCACGAGCTTCAAGTCGACATGCTTCGATAGTCCCGCGAACACCGTCGGTCCATGGCCCGCCAGCGAGCTCGCCACGCACCTCTGGCCGGCATCTGCTAGAACTTCACTTTCGCGATTTCGGGGTTCGGCGTGAACTCTTCACCGAAATCCTCGAGGTCCATCAGCTTGCGGATCTCGACCTCCATCTCGCCGTTCGCAAGATGTTCGGAGCGCGCTTCACCCACTCGATCGCTTCTTCGAGTGACTTCACCTGAATGATCGTGAAGCCCGCAATGAGCTCTTTCGTCTCGGTGAACGGACCATCGATGACGGTGCGCTTGTCGCCGCTGAACTTCACGCGCGCACCCTTCGAGGTCGCTGCGAGCCCCTCGGCGGCGAGGAGGATGCCAGCCTTCACGAGCTCTTCGTTGTACTTGCCATCGCGTCGAACGCTTCCGGCGTCGGCAGGTGCCCGCTTCGGATTCCTTCGTTGCCTTGCCAATGACCATGAAACGCATTGTTCTCTCCTGAATTCGGTTCCGGACCAGCGCCGCGCCCTTCGCGGCCTTACCGATACGTCGAACGAGACCGGTCAAACTCGACAGGAGCTTTCAAAAAGCCGTAAAACTAAGGTAAACCGTCTTCCGAG
This sequence comes from uncultured Gemmatimonadales bacterium, assembly GCA_963707505.1. GTDB lineage: Bacteria > Gemmatimonadota > Gemmatimonadetes > Gemmatimonadales > Gemmatimonadaceae > Fen-1247. Next base: position 239,328 of record CAVPQB010000006.1, on the reverse strand, counting down.
TTCCTGTCTCCATGTGAAGAGCCGGCGCTTCCAGGATAGGCAAATACTTAGGTATTTACAAAAGTATTCCACCGTTGTATAATCCCGTCGGTCAGATCGGATAACCCGAGCCCCTGGATGGTGTCGGAAATGGTTCAATTCGCAGCCGCAGACAAAGTTTTTCACGCCTTGTCCAACCCGACTCGGCGGAAAGTCCTGGAGCGACTGTCTGTCGGACCAGCCACTGTCAGCGAACTGGCGGCACCGTTCGACATGCAACTCCCGTCATTCGTGCAGCACCTCTCGGTGCTCGAACAGAGTCGACTGGTGAAGTCGAAAAAGCGCGGGCGAGTGCGGACGTATGAGATCGCACCCGAGCGGTTCAAGGTCGTTGAAGACTGGCTGACCGCGCGTCGCAAGTTGTGGGAAGCTCGACTGGACCGCTTCGACGAATACGTCAAACAACTCAAGCAGAAGGAGTCAGACTCATGAGCAAGCAAGTCACCGTCAATCCGAAACTCGATTTCGCTATCGAACGGTTCATCGACGCACCCACTCGGCTAGTCTGGGAAGCGTTGACGAAACCGGAACATCTCAAGGAGTGGTACATGCCCAAGGCCTGGGGGCGCGTGTCGCGTGCCGAACTGGACCTGCGGCCGGGTGGCATCATCAGCATCGACATCGCAGTGGCAGACGGTCCGGAGGTTCCCAACGTCGGCTGTGTTCTGGAAGTCGTTCCGATGGAACGCCTTGTCTGGACCTCCATGTTGTTCCCCGACTATCGTCCGGCTGTCTTTGACGACATTCCGATCACCGCCATCATGACGATGGAACCAGTGGGAACCGGCACTCGTTATGTCTTTACGGCGCTGCACCGGGATGAAGCGGACCTCGAGAAAAACAAAGCGTCAGGCTTTTACCAGGGCACCGAGATCGCTGTCGATCAATTCGTGGAGCACGTGCTCGCGATGAAGTAGTTGTTCGCGATTCGCGGCGAACGGGATCCCCGGAAGACAGCGAAAAGGATTCTCATTCCTGAAAGCGCGGCAGGGGCGCGGCCTCCTCGACGGAAACCGCGCCCCTGCCGTATCGACATCCCGACACAATCGCTACGTCACTTCGCGCGCGTCGATACGGTGTGCAGTACCAACACCGAGTCGGCGGTCTTCACCGCGTAGTGCGCTACGGTTTCCCCGACAAGGTTCCCGTCCTGCATGCGCAACACAGTGTGCGTCGTGACCTGCTGCCCCTTACGACGCACGCTTGGGTACGGCCCCGCGTCCACCATGATACTGTCGCCGCTCACCGCGACACGCTCGGCGATCGGCGCACCATGCCCAGGGAACATGATCGTCCATCCGGACGTCGTCCCGGTCGCCGTCATGACCGACACGGTGGGTGTAGTGTCAGGACCACTGGCCGGCGTGGCCCGGCTATTCCACTTGCCGGCGACGTCCGCAAGATTGATCGGCGCCGCGGCGGCTGGTGCTGGTGTGGACGCCGTCGTCGCCCCGGCTGCCGGCGCCACGGCAGCGGTGTCAGTCGACGCATTCTGATCCGTCTTCGCGCATGCCGCAAAGACGACGGTTCCTAAACCGATCCAGGTGCACGTGAGCCGGTGAAGCGTACGCATAGAATTCTCCCAGGTATGCTACGGTGGTCACCCAACGTTCGGTGCAGCCCGAAAGCTACGTGCGTTTCCGGGGGATCGCGAGTGTGAACGTTCCGGCATGGCACGAATGAGCCATGGCATACCGCGAGCCTGCAGGAGCGGACGAACCAATCAGTGCATGCTGAACCTGTTCAGCCAGACCACAAAGCCCAGTATCGCCTGGACCAGGCCGAGAGCCAGCAGCGTAATGTCGTGGCGGCCTCGCCAGAACCGCCAGCCGAGCCCCGCGATGATGACGCCTGCGACTACCGTAAGGAGGACGAAGCCAAAGATGTGGTCCCTGTACGCCACGTAACGGCCGCCGATCGCCTGCGCTGAGAGCAGATGAGCCAGCAAGCCCACGCCAAGGAGGGTGACACCAAGCCACATGCGAAGCTGGCTGGCTGTACCTGCGGCAGTGATTGCATCGGGCGTTTCCATGATACCTCGCGTCGTTTGCGAGCGCACTAGAGGTGTGCGCCAACCTAGCGTCTTTCGTGGTCTTGCGTCGAGCGTGAAGGCAACGGCCCTCGAGTCGTCGATGTTCAGGACACTCGGGTCCGACCTCGGTGCTCAGCTGGCGGGCAGTCTTGAACGTCTGGCGCGAAGCGTCAGCCACAATCCGCGTGCCGAGAGGATCGCGGTGAACCAACCCGTTGCACTGAGCGCGAACATCGTCCACACGAAAAAGAAGCCGCCGTTCTTGTGGACTACGCCACCCTTCGAGTGGATGACGATCATGCCTGCCGCGGCCAACCCACCGAGCAGCATGATGATGTACCCCGGCACCCGATCGGATAGCATGAGCGTTCCGTACAGCCATACGACGAAGATGAGGACCGGAATGGGGTATCTGACCGCTCCCTCGGCCTGAAGGAGGACGTCGTCCGTCAGGTGAAACATGATGAGGAGAAGCGTGAGCAGTGACGCGACGGTCAACATGAGGCTTGGTTTCATCGGGCGCTCCGGGTAGTAATGGTTCACCGATTGACGAAGGATGCGAACGCCGTCCGCGCGCCGCGAGGCAACGGCGCCTATGCGGGGACGCTGGACCTGAGCTCCTCGGCGAGCCCGATGAGAAGTCCTTCGGGGCCGCGGATGTAGCAGAGCCGATACGCGTCTTCGTACTGAACCACGTCGCCGACGAGCTGCGCGCCTCGCTTGCGGAGCCTGGCGAGCGTCTCGTCGATGTCGTCCACCGTGAACATGACGCGCAGGTAGCCGAGCGCGTTCACCGGGGCGTTCCGGTGATCGGCGACGACGGGCGGGGTGAGGAATCGCGAAAGCTCGAGCCGACTGTGGCCGTCTGGAGTGACCAGCATGGCGATCTCGACGTGCTGGGTCCCCAGTCCGGTGACGCGCCCGGCCCACTCTCCTTCGATCGTGGCTCGCCCTTCGAGTCTCAGGCCAAGCTCGGCGAAGAATGAGATGGCGGCATCGAGGGATTCTACCACGATGCCGACGTTGTCCATCCGCTTAAGAGTCATCCCGTCTCCTCTCATTCCTGACCAGAACGTCCGCGCGCAATTTACGCGGCATCTGCAACGTATCAGATATGATCAGATGCGAACAGATACGACGCGGGTCGTCACGTGCTGGTCCGCGCAATTCCGTCTCGGATCGCCGCTTCGAGCACGTCGAGCTCGATGTTGCGAAGTGCGCTGAACTTGATGCAGTACCCCGTCACACTCGCCTTGCCGAGTTTCCCGCCATAGGTCCGAGCCAGGTATGTCTTGTCATCGAGCCCCATGATGTAAACGGAGATCCCGGCTGTGTTCGCGCTCAGGCCAATCTGATAGAACTCTCTGGTTCGCCCATCGGCGTAGGCGATGGTCAGGAGTCCATAGCCGATGCTCGGGTTGGAGACCGTTCGACCACCCTCGTCCTTACCATCCAGGAACCACAACCGAGTGTTCGGGCATCGCCCTCAGCATCATGCTGTGCAGCGCTTGCATGTCACCGCGCTTGCGCTCCGGTTGAGCGGCCAGGTAGTCGCTGATCTGCGTGTGCACGTCCATGTCTCGCTCCGTTTCTGCTCGTACGTTCAACTGCACGGGTGATTTCCGAACGACGGATCCGCAGCCTCGCTGACTGCTACGAGCGCGGAGTGAAGCCGGGCGGGTGGAATCGCATGCTCAGGCTGGGACACACGTCAGCCGAACCGCGTCCTCGCCAACACGATCGCTGGCAATGATGCGGAGCGGTGGCCGCGCGCCGGCAAAGTACGGCTTGCCGCCGCCAAGCACGAAGGGGCGGAAGTAGAGACGATACTCGTCGATGAGACCGAGGTCGGTGAGGCTCGCCGCCAGGGTGGGCCCCGCGACGTCGATCTCACCCTCGACGTCCTTCTTCAGTCTGCGCACAAACGCGTCGACGTTCTCCCCGACGAGTGTGGCGTTCGCGCCGACCGACTTCAGCGTACGTGAGACGACCCATTTCGGCTGCGCCCGCCACGCCGCCGCGAAGTCGTGGTCGCCCGCATCCCACTCCGGTCGATCCTCGTCCCAGTAGCGCATGATCTCGTATATCCGTCGACCATACAAGGCAGCCGGCCAGGCCGCGGACGTGATCCGTGAAATGACGGCCAAGCGCAACGCCAGGCGGAGGCAATTCCAGCTCGCCCGCGACGCCATCGACGTAGCCGTCGAGGGACTGCATCATGCCGAAAACGAGCTTACCCATGCCCTCACACCTCCGCATAGATGTCCGATAGGATCTCGCAAGGTACTACGACCTCGAACGCGAAGGCACTCATGAGGGCGGCCGGTGCACGGGCGGCCGATACGCTCACAGAATCCGCCGAACCCGTTGTTAGCCCCGCGCGCGCCGGTAGTGCATAGCGACTGCGCCGTTGTGGAGCGGCGCCGACGAGACCAGCTCGAGCCGTCGCGTGCTGGGTAGCCCGCTCTGGTAAAGGGTCGGGCCGTGACCGGCGATCCTGGGGTGGACGAGGAACTTGTACTCGTCGATCAGATCCAGCCGGTCCAGCTCGGTCGCGAGCTTGCCGCTACCGAGGAGCACGCCGGCAGGGGTCGCATCCTTGAGTTTCTGCACGCTCGTGCGCAAGTCGCCGGCGATGTGGTGGCTGTTGGTCCACGGGAAGTCCGTTCGCGTCGACGACACTACGTACTTCGGCTTGGCCTCCAGCTTGACCGCCCACTCGCGCATCGCCGGCGGCGCCTCCTCATCGCCGCGAGCGACCGCCGGCCAGTAGCCCTCCATCATCTCGTAGGTGATGCGGCCCCAAAGCATCGCCCCGCCCTCGTCCATGAGGCGGGTGAAGAACGCGTGTGTCTCGTCGTCGGCGATTCCTTCCTGGTGATCGACGCAGCCGTCCAGGGTGACGTTGAGGCTGAAGGTTAGAAGTCCCACGTGAGTTTACTCCGAGTTGGGCGTTCCGCTGGATTGTCGCTTGTCGACGAGTATCTCGCAGCGGCTAGACGCAGTCCGCCGCCGTAGAGAAGTCGCGCCATTAAATGTTCCTCTCCGTCGAGTGCCCGAATCACGCGCGCAACTTCGGAGGCTTCGTTTCCCGCGTCATTGCACATACTTGCTCGGAAAACACTCCGCGCTCGTATCATCGAGCTACCGAGCGAATCCTTTTCGGAATCCGTCACCGCTTCACATACTCCGCTCTCCGAAATCTCAGCGCCGACCAGTCCTCGTCTATCGCAACCATCCGAACACTCTCGAATCCCGCGTCACTGAGCACCGTCCACCCGGAATCTCGATTGAACTCGCACTTGTACCGCTTCGACGTCCCCTTGGGATATGCAATCCACAAAATTGCATCGCCTTCCGCCCTCGCACTCAACGCCTTCGATGCGCGATCCAGTTCGGCCTGCGTAATCGCAAACGCAATGGCGAATTCAATCTTCTTCACCGTGCCTGGATCGCGCACGACCCTTACCGAGCCAAGCTTCGCCAGCTCAGGCTCGAACGACGCCGGCGCGTTCACGACGACGATTTCGGTCTGATCTTTCAAGTTCATCTTGTTGAACAATCCCGACATCATCACGACCCCTGTGAGTTTGAAACGCGAGATTTGAAAAAGGGGCCCACGAACATTCCGTGAGCCCCCTTTATAATACCACCGTACCTCAGTCGCCCGACTACACGATCGGCTTGTACCGGTAGCCCGCAACACCAGATGCCTGTGCACTGGCCTTGAACGGCGCCGAAGCCTTCGGTGCGACCGGACCAACAGTCACCGACTGAGTCCCTACAACAGTGCCGCTCCTGTCCAGGAATTCAACAGTCATCGTGTACGACTTGGCAGCCGTTCCACGATTCTCGATCGTTCCGCTCAACGTCGCCGACTTCGCGGCGCTGTCCACTGCGAACTGCTGGATCTCGACGTTCGGCGTCATCTTCTCGGACTTGGTGTTGTACTTCACCAGCGAATCCGTGTACGCCTTGGTCAGCTTGGGATCCTTTGTCTCCTTGAGCATGCCCGAGTAGCCGTACGCGTACAGCAACCAGTTCGACGCACTGTTTGGATCCAGCGCAACCAGCTTGTCGACGACAGGCGCAACCTTCTCAGGCTGCTTGGCGCCGACGTAGCTCGCCGCGAGATTCTTGAGCGCATCACGCTGATATGGATTGCGCGCGACCACAGCGGAGAACAGCTTGATCGCGTCGTCCGGCTTTTCGGCCTGCGTTGCGATTACACCCGCGTTGAGCAGTGCCTGATCGCCGAACCTGGCTGGATTCGCCGCGACTGGCGCATAGATCTTCGCGTACTCGGTCGTGTCCTTTATCGCGAGCGCAATCTGAGACGCCAGTGCCTGCGCATGCCCGACGCGTGCGTCCATCGTGCCGACGGGAATGTAAGCCTCCCACGCGTCGATAGCCTGCTTGCCGATCGTTGCCTTGTCGGCGCCGGTAGCTCCCTCATATTGCGTGGACAGCGTATTCGCGAGATCATACATCGCGTTCTGCTTCGCGTCGTTGTAGATCGTATCTGCGCTGGCCGCTTCGATTGCCTTCCGCATCATTGCGGTCGCAGTCGCGTAATCCTTCTTGTTGGACGCAACCGATGCAAGCACGGTGTACGCGTACGGCGCCTTCCGGTCGATCGTCAGCGCACGCTTGGCGTAAACTTCAGCCGAGTCGTAGTGCTCCGCGTTGACGGCCGCAATCGCGGCGTTGACAGACTCGAGCCATGGCTTCTGTTCGCGCCACTGCTCGATCTCCGACTTGCAGCCGGGCTGTGCCTTCTCTACAGTGGTGAAAGCGGAATCGGCGGCTGAGAGCAGGTCGATGTTCGCAGTCGGCTGCGTCGCTATTCCGTAAGTCGAGCGCGGTCCGGACGCCGGCACCCCCGTCTGTTGCAACATGAGGATGTACGCCTGACCCAGATAGTACGCGCGTCCGACAGAATCGGCGGCGTCCTTTGCGTCCTTGGTCGGCGTCGTCAGCGCCGTGATCGCGAGCTTGAGAGGCTTGGTGGCGTCCTGCTTCGCATTGACGCTCGCGGCAGCCTGTTGAAGAAACAAGGTCGCCTTGGCGACTGCCTGACTCGCGCCCGGGTCACATGCCGACGCGGTCGGCGCGGTTGCCGCTGGCGTTCCCTGGGCGCCGGCCAAGCCGGCATAGCCGGCCGCGCACAGAAGCGCCGGAATGGCGCTGCGCAACGAGATCGTCATCTACTGCTACTCCTGGTTTCGGATGAATCTGGAAAGTTAGCGGGCCAATACGGTAAAAGTCACCTGATTCGGCCCGCGGAAATCACAATTTTGATACGAAATCCGGCCCAGTCGGAGCCGGCTCCCCGTCCGGGAGCACGATCTGCGCCGCGTTCACCCTCCGCATACGCCCGGCTCCTCGCAAATGATGGATCGAATAACTTCGTCACATGTCCCACAAACGCGCAGTCACGCATCTCCGAAAGGCCGATCCCAAGCTCGCTGCCGTCATCGACATGGTCGGCCCCTGCACGTTTGCGCCCGCCGAGCACATGGCGCACTTCACGGCCATCACGCGGTCGATCGTTTTTCAGCAGCTCTCGGGTAAGGCGGCTTCCACCATCTACGGCCGTTTCGCCGCATTGTTCGACGACGAGACTCCGGTCGCTCACAAGTTGATCGATCTGTCCGATGACCAGATGCGCGCCGTCGGTCTCTCACGCCAGAAGATTGGCTACCTGCGCGATCTCGCGACCCGTGTACACACGGGCGATGTACCGATCGACAAGCTGGGTGAGCTGTCCGATGATGACATCATCGCGGCTCTCACGTCGATCAAGGGCATAGGGCGGTGGACCGCGCAGATGTTCCTCATGTTCCGGCTCGGACGCCCCGATGTGCTCCCGGATCTCGATCTCGGAATCCAGAAGGGAATTCAGCGCGCCTACCGAATGCGCAAGCTTCCAACTCCGAAGCGCGTGCTCGAGGTCGGCGCGAAATGGGCACCGCATCGCACGATTGCATCGTGGTATTTATGGCGTAGCCTGGACGCGACCGCGGAGAATAGGCAAGGGAAGTAAGGCGCGGGATGCATCCCGCGCCTTACTCCTCCACCATCGACGCCCGCAATATCGAGCTCACTTCACGCTTCGCCGAGAGCGCGAGCTCGAGACCATGCTTCAGCTCACGTGCAGCTTCGATCGACGTAGCGATCTGGCGCGACGCATCGCCGCCAGCGTGCATCTTGAGCAGATCGAGCCGTATGGATTCCAGTGCGGCCACCGTATTTGCCAGATCAGCTCGAGCAATTCCGCGTGCAGCATCGAGCTCATCCACGGTCTGCTTGCGCTGTGCCGATATGCTCGTGTCCTCACTCAATGGATCAGCACCGCGAAGCCGCGAGATCGCGGTATCGTTTATCGCCTCGTTATACAACCGATCCAGTTCCTGAATCCTGACTCTGCACTTCGCAGCGTGCGCTTCGAGCCCGCTCACGACGCCAGGCAATTCCGGAAACTGATCGCGAACGGTCTGCGGCAACGCAGTAAAGAGGCTGCCCGCGGCGCTGCCGAGCGCGACTTCGGTGGGCTGCGACACGAACGCGGTCGCCGGCTTGGTGTTCTTCGGGCGGAGCCACTTGGCGACCGCAATGCCGACGCGACTGTTCCACAACCGCTCGCGCAATGTCCCGGAATTGAAGTTCTTGAACCGGCGGCCGAGCAACGGAACGCCAAGCGCCATGCTCATCGGAATCAGAATGAGCGGGAGCAGAACGGCTGCCGCGAAACCCGCACGCGTCGCGATCGTATGATGCTGGTAGAACGTCTTCAGGAACGTGTTCGAGACGCTCTGAGCACCGATGACGAGTCCGACGTCAGCCACCACGACGGCTGTCGTGATCGCCCGCAGAAACTTGAGCGCCGGAGTCTGCCCCTCGTGCAGCTCGATGCTCATCTCCTCCCGCCGTCGCTCGTTTACCTCGGCCAGCGCGAATTGCATGTCTTCCACGCCATGTCCCGCACTCAACACGCGTCGCGTCTGACGCGCGCGGAAGATCAGGTGCGGAATGAGTGGCAATGCAGCCATCCCGATCAACGGAAGCAAGCCGGAGTTACCCCGAACAATTGTCATCACTGCGCCGAATCCAAATGCGAACGACCACGCACTGTACGGCACACGCATCGGATCGCGATTGTCCACCCAGAGTCGAAGGGCTGGCGGTAGCCGTCGGGTCGGGACAGCACTCTCACTCAACGCCTCGGCCATCGCTTCACCGTTAGCGAATCGCTCGACGGGATCCTTGCGCAGAACCCTGTCGATCACTGCGGCAAGCTGTGCCGGAACCCCGGCCTCGCGCGCCATCGACGGTGCGGGTTCCGATACCTGCTTGGCGATAACCACTGCGGCAGTCCTGCCATCGAACGGCAGCCGGCCCGTAGTGGCGAGAAATCCTATGATACCGAGTGAATACAGATCCGCGCGTCCGTCGATCGCGCCGGACGACGCCTGCTCCGGCGACATGTACTGCGCGGTGCCGACGATCTCGTGCGCTCCCGTAATGGCTGTCGCTGCATCTTCCACAGCGGCGATCCCGAAGTCGGTGACGAACACTCGCTCACTGTCACGTTCTATCAGAATGTTGTCGGGCTTGACGTCACGGTGCACGACGCCCTGAGCGTGTGCATACGCGAGCGCCCATGAAGCATCACGGAGAATGCGAGTCACTTCGCGAGCGGGCAGAACGCCACGCGAGCGGAGTCGCTCGCCGAGTGATTCGCCATCGACATACGCCATCGAGAAGAACGCAACGCCGTTCTGCTCACCAACGCGGAAGATCGCCACGATGTTGGGATGTGAAAGCCGCGCAGATGCGCGTGCCTCACGCATGAACCGCTCGCGCATGTCGGCGCGAAGCGCAAGCGCGGCCGGAAGAACTTTTATCGCGACGAATCGATCCAGCTCGACCTCGCGCGCAAGATACACCACCCCCATTCCACCGCGCCCCAGCTCGCGATGAAGTGAGTACTGTCCGGCTAGCGCTCGCTGGACATCCTCGAATTCCTGCTCACGAGTGTATGTTGGATCGGGCATGGGGTTTCGCTCCTCATACGAAATATGCACCGCCGAATGTTCCCGGCCAGTGCATATCAGACACCTGCTGCGCGGTTATGGTGCGCTCGGCGCTAACTCGACCGCTTCACGATCTCCGCATCACCCGAGACTGCTTCGGCGGGATCTGCATCACCCGCCAGAACAGTGAATGGAAGCAATATCGATATTCGCCGGTTGGCCGGATCCATGGGATTGCTCGGCACACGCAGATCCCTGTCAGCCATGCCACGCACTTCCACGATTCGTGATGGGTCGACCCCCGCCGCCTCCACCAGCCGTCGAGCGGCGTTGGCCCGGTCGGAAGACAGCTCCCAGTTGGTGTAGGACGCCGTACTACCGAACTGTTGCGAGTCGGTGTGACCCTCGATGATGATCGGCGTTTGCAATCGACTCAGCTCGGCGCCAATCAGACGCAGTGCGGCAACGGTGATCGGTAACGGCTCCGCCGAGCCGTTGCGAAAGAACGTCTGGCCGCTGCCGCTTTCGATCAGCTCGATGCGCAGACCGCTCTTTGTCTGCACGGCTTCGATGTGTGCACCAAGCGCGCGAAGATCGGGCGAGCCGTTGAGTCTCGTGCGAAGATCCTTGGCCAGATCGCCGAACTTCTTCTCTTCCGCCGTGCGAATCAGAATTCTGAGCGGCGGCTTGACCTCGCCAGCGGGCGAGTTCCCACTGGAGATGATGTTCGTTCCAGCGGAGAAGCCTTTCTTGAAGCCGACCGGATTGGAGAAGTAGCCTTCGATCGCGTCCTTCATCTTCTGGTCCATGCTCAACAGCCACATGACCATGAAGAACGCCATCATGGCAGTTACGAAGTCCGCATACGCGACCTTCCAGCTTCCGCCATGATGAGCCACATGTCCTTTCTTTTTCTTGACGATGCGGATGATCTGTTTTTCCTTGCCGGGCATTGCCACGTTCTACTCAGGCAGCGCGACGGCGAGTCAAGTTCTCGAGCTCCGAGAAGCTTGGACGATCGCCTGGCTCTATGTTGCGGCGCGCAAATTCGACAGCTGTCATCGGCGAATCGCCACGCGCAAACGCGAGCAGGGCAGTGCGGATCGACATCATGTATGCCTCTTCCGCACGTATCCTCGTCTCTACTGCAGACGCGATCGGACCGACCACGCCGTACGAGAGCAGGATTCCGAGGAACGTTCCGACCAGTGCCGCGGCGACCTTCTCGCCGATCTCCGACGCTGCGCCGCCGATCGATCCCATCGTGATCACGACGCCAAGCACGGCGGCGACGATTCCGAAACCAGGCATCGCATCACCGACTCTGTTCAACGCGCCGGGCACGAGCATCGCTTCTTCATGCTGGCGCTCGAGATCGAGATCCAGGATCTCCGCGAGATGATGGTCTTCCACGGCGCCGGTGAGAAGCACCTTGAGCGTATCCGTGAGGAACGCGACTGCATGATGGTTCTTCGCAACCGACGGATATTTGTTGAAGATGTCGGACTTCTCCGGATCTTCGATATGAGCTTCAAGGCCGATCAGGCCTTCCTTGCGCGCCTTCTGGAAAACGTCGTACAACAGCTGCAGCAGCTCACCGTACGCCTTTTCCGTGTACGGGCTCGACTTGAGCAGCCCGAACACCGACCCGAATACGCGCTTGATGAGCGCCGGCGGGTTGCCGACGACCATTGATCCGAATGCGGCGCCTCCAATGACGACGAATTCAGATATCTGGATCAGGGCAGCAACCTTGCCGTGCTCCATTATGAATCCGCCGAGGATGCTGCCGAATACGACCACCAAACCAATGATTACGAACACGCGTATCTTTCCTGACTTCCGTCAGCCAGCGTGTAACTGGCCCAAGTTCTTCGCATAGGTGTCAGTATCGGCGAACAGATGGCAAAACTGGACATGGATACCCGCGCCGGACGCCCAGAAGATTGGGCGACGGTGCTCGACAAATTGCTACTTGGCGTCACCCACAACATCAGCAATCGCGTAGCTACGCTTGCCGGAGTTTCAGACATTCTGTCTGGGGATCCGACAATTCCGCCGATATTGCGTGCCCTGGCCGACGAAGTCCCGAGGCTGGAGGAGGGAATTCGGCTATTGCGACTGCTAGCGGTGCCGGACGACGAGGGTGAGGAGGCGCTCGAAGCTACGCGGGCGACCGACGACGCAATCTCCCTCGCCAGGCTTCATCCGGCCTGCCGGAACGTTCGTTTCGAGGTAGAGGGGAGACGAGAGGTGCCGCCGGTCATAGCGCGACCGACTGCGCTTACCCATGAAATCGTGGCCGCACTCGTGTCGGCGGCGTCGACGGTGGCTGGGCCAGACGGTAGCGCCGGTGGGCCGGACACATCGGCTCGAATTCCGATCGTGTTTTCGTGCGATGTAGATGATCTGCTGATTCGCGTCGGATCATCGGTGGTGCGAGCGCGCCTGCTCAGCGCCGGCCGGAGTTGAAGCGAAATTAACGCGGCGATTCTGTCTTTTTGAGCGGAATCGTCGTGGCCCACTCCTTCGCTTCGGAGACCACATTGGCGCGCTTGTTCTCGTCCGCGATCTGGTTGACTATCTCGCCGCGCAGAATCGTCACGTCGCTGGGCGCTTCGATGCCCAGACGCACGCCGCTGCGGTCGCATTGGAGCACGACGATCTTGATGCCACCGTCGATGATTAGCGTGTCTCCGGGCCGCCGCCCCAGAATCAGCATGGGATACGCGGAAGATAACCCGGTTGCCGGACTAAGCTAGCGAAAGAGCTACCGAATCATGTCGAGCAGAGTCTGCGACATGCTGGCCGCGGTCGTGATGACCTTGGCCGCTGCGGCATACGCCTGCTGACTTTTCGTCAGCGAGATGAGCTCTTCATCGGTGGATACTCCGCTCACGCTCTGACGCTGCGTATCAGCCTGCTGCGTGAGTGTCTGGTACACCGTCGCCGATGATGTGGCATCGCTGGTCGCGACTCCAACGCGCGTGACGAGATCGCGATAGAACTCGCTGATCGAGGTGGTCTCGGTCGTCGATCCGTACTTCGTCATCGTCGTCATGGCGCTTCCGAGAGCGGCCATGGCGTTCGCGACATTGTTGTTGCCAGTGGCGCCCTGTGTGTCGCCGGCCGCAATGTACGACGCATTTGCAGCAACCTGCGATGACAGGCTGATGCTTGCAGCGGTCGTCTTGGTGGGATCGAAGAAATTGATGTTCGAGCCAGTCGGCGGCGCGGAGGCGTTCCAGTTGGAGCCGCCCGCGGCATCACCGGCCGCTGTCCATCCTGTAGTGTGAATCGTGTTCACACTCGTGACGATGCCAGCCGCGAGTGTATCGAGCTGACTCTTGGCGTTCGGAATATCGCTGTTCAGGCCGTCGAGATCGGCGCCCAATGCGCCGCCGGGCGACTGCGTGGAGAACGCGCGCCCGTTGAGCTGAAGCGTGACCTTGCCGCTGGATTGCTGCAGGCTGAACGTCGAAGCGGAGGAGCCATCGACAACTGTTGCTCCGGCAACGTAAACCGTGTCAGATCCGTTCGGCTGATCGATCACGCGTACCGGCACGATCTTGCTCAGTGCGTCGATTGCGTTGTCACGCATGTCACGCAGATCGTTCGCCGTTGTCTTGCCGTCTGCTTCGGCTGCCACAATCTGCTTGTTGATGTTCGCGATCTGCGCCGTGTACTGGTTGATGTCGCTTACTTTCTGCGTGGCGTCTGTCATCGTGTTGGACGACAGCTGATCCAGGTTCGTCGAGAACTGATTGAGCATCGACGCGACCTGCGAGCCGCGTTCCTGCACGACACTCTTGGCCGCCGAGCTGGTCGGATTGTTGGCCAGATCGCCCCATGAGGCGTAGAACTGATCCAGTGTGCTGGACAGTCCAGTGGTGGAAGGCTCGCCGAAGACCTGTCCAATCGACGTGAGGATGTCGCCGCGCGTGGAGTAACCTGCCGCCTGCGAGGACTGAGCGCGGTAGTTGGTGTCCAGCATCGTATTGCGGACGCGAGAGATATCCTGGACGACCACGCCGGTGCCGATCGCGCCAGTCGGTGTGTAGAGCGGCGTATTGGGCTGAAGATTTACCACCTGGCGGCTGTAGCCCGCGACACCTGCGTTCGCGATGTTATGCGCCGCCGTATCGATGGCTGCTTGCTGTGCCTGGATGGCAAGCGTTGCCGTATTGAAGATGGAATTGATTGACATGATCGGCCCTATGCGGTGCGCGAGAAGGCGATGGCGTCGCTGCGCGTGTAAGCGGACGGAGTTGCCGAGCCGTAGCCCTGTTGGGTTGCGTCTGTAGGTGCGCCGACGACAGCTCTGACGAACGAATCGCTATTCGAGATCGCTTCGCGCAGGATGCGTCGGTTGATGCCTATTTCGCGTGAGAGGCGCGATGCGGCGATCTGCAGCTCCTCGCGAGCGTGGCGAAGACGCGGCGTCATCCACTTGCCCAGTGCGTCTTCAAGGTGTTTGACGCCCGTCTCTTCCTTGCAGCCGACCATCGCGTTGAGTGACCGGCGCCGCTTGCGTGCCTCGCCAAGCGTGAGAAGGAGACGGTGTGTGGCGAATACGGAATCGTCGACCGCCTGCAGGTCGTCTATGGCAACAGCGGAGCGCTGGCGCAGAACGACCTCGGTGAGATCGTCGATGAGCTTGTGCTCGGATAGCAGCGCATCGCACAGCGCGTCCAGCGCGGCGGGTGACACCGGCGCGGTGCTCGTCCGGAAGTTGCCTTCCTGGACCGGGTGTTCCTGATACGTCTGCATCATTACGATAGTCTCTCGATCGACTGCGTGATCAACACGATGTGCTCTGCGCTGTACCCTGCGATGTGCTTCACTTGTCCACGCTGGTCGCCGTCACGAGGCTGCTGTCAGGTGGAAGCGATGGATTCTGAGCGTGTATCTTCTCCCGGAGTTGCCGGTATATCGACTCACTCAGGCCATGCTTCCAGTGTTGTGGAGTATCGGCAGCAACGTGTTCGTCCAGCATTCCTGTAAACATTTCTTCACCAGTTCCACCGTCGAACAGTCCGTCCGCTTGGTACGGTCGCGCGCATCGACTTGTACATCTCCTGCACGAAGACGCCCTCCAGCTGGCTCGATACCTTGTGTAGCTTGGCATCCTGGGCAGCTGCGACGGGATCCATAGGCGTACTGTTACGGACTGGTGCCGGCCCGCCGATCGGCGTCATCTGATAGTGACCTCGGCGGCGAGCGCTCCCACTTCGCGCAGGGCTTCGAAGATCGCCGCGATTTCGGATGGCGATGTCTGAACCGCCTGCAATGCCGCCGCTACGGCCTGAACCGACGCGCCCGTTGCGACTCGCACAGCCTGGTTTCCACCACCGCCCGCCGCATTCGGCCCCGGCGGTCCGGCCGCTGCCGCCGATGGACCAGCCGGCGCTGCGGCAGGGCCGCCAATCGTCAGCGTGACCCCGCCGTGGCTCACCACCGCTTCACCTACTGTCATGTCGCCACCCGCCACCACGGTTCCGTCGCGTCCATCGATGACGAGCTTGTTGGATCGGTCCGGAGTGACCTTGAGATCCTGAATCTTGACGATGGTGGTCGCGCGGTCGCCGGTTGTCGGGAGCGTAAGCTCGACAGAGCCGGGATCTTCCACCTTTGCGGTATTCGCGCCGATCGCCTGATTGATCGCCGCGACGATTTTGGTCGCGGTTCCAATGTCAGGCTCTTTCAATAGAAGTCGCGACGAATTGGCGAAGCTCGCCGTCGTCACCGACCCTTCGAGCAAGCCACCGCTCGGGATGCGTCCCGATGTCTCCACGGTATTGAAGTCGCGCGAGTTGATGTTGCCGTCGCTTATGACGATCGAGCCCTGCGCAGTTCCAACTGCCTGCGCGCCTGCATCGGTCACCAGTGGAGTCATCCACAGCGTCCCTCCGCGCAGCGAGCGAGCATCGCCGAGCGACGAGATGGTGATGTCGAACTTTCCGCCGGCCCTCAGATACGGCGACACTTCGGCCGTAACGAGCACGGCAGCAGCGTTGCGTGTCCGAAGCGCTTCGGCGGGAATCTCGATGTCGAAGCGACGCAGAAGGTTCGCGACTGACTGAACAGTCTGGCCACCCTGTTGTCCGCCGATGCCACGATCACCGGTCCCGTCCAGGCCCACTACGATGCCGTAGCCGAGCAGGCGAACAGGCATCGATCCATCGGCCATCGTTATATCGCGAATGCGCGCTGATTGTGCGCCTGCCTGGAACGCGAGCAGCGCGAAGCAGCCGAGTGCAACGGTAATCGTTTCGAGTTTGCGCCTCATGGCCAGAACGCTCCGAGCAACCTGCCGATTATTCCGCTCTTCGCCTTGCCGAGCGGGCCGTCCGCCTGGTAATCGAGGTCGGCGTCAGCCATGCGAAATGATTGAACGCTGTTGTCGGGAGCGACGTCCTGTACGCGCACCCAGCCGGACGAGAATCAGGTTGACCTTGCTATCCTCGACCTTGATGATCTTGTTCCCCTTGAGCTGCATCACTCCGTTGGGAGCGATCGCTACCACGCGTGCGCTCATCTCCGTGGTGAGCCGGTTGGTTCTTGCATCCAGCCCGCTGTTCTGGGATTGGTTGTTGTTGTTCGAGTTGATGCCGTAGGTCTTGTTGCTCGACGGCGTGTTGATGCCGAATCCAAGGCCACGTTGACGGTTTTCTGTCGCATTCACCTGCTTGTCCAGCGAAGTGAGCGTGTACTCGTCCACCAGCACGGTCACGATGTCGCCCAGATGGTAGTCTCTACGATCCGAGAGCCACGACTGTCTGCCGGCCACAGCTGTTGACGTGAGCGGAGGGGCACTCTGCGCTGATTGCGCCGCCGCTGTGCACCGGCAGCCTGCGTTCCAGCTCGCGCGGCGGTACTCGGTGCCTGCGCGCCCGCAACGGACGCACCTGCGATTGCCGGCAGATGCGATCGCGGCAAATGCGATCGCGGCAGATGCGATCGCGGCAAATCCGCGGGTGATTCTGTTTCTCGTTACATCACCCATTACATCACCCTCACGGTGTTCGGTCCCGCGATTATGCCGCGCAGGCGCCGTCTGTTGTCGAGTCGTACATACACTTCGTCGCCCTTGCTGCCGCGTCCAACCGCTGTTCCATGCATTCGTATTGCGACGCCCGGTACCGAGTAAATCACATCGACCGCATCGCCGGCATTGACGAGATCAGGCTTGGCGACGCCAGGTTCCTGAAGAATCTCACCGGCGCGAATCACTCGGCGCGCGACCCATCCGGGCGCGACGGCCGCCGCCGCGGTCGGTGTGCTTCCATCGGTCAACGTCGTGTCCGTCCACTTGATGTCGGTGGATGACAGAATCGTCCCGCGCATGAGATCGCGCGCGGCGACTGGGACCCTGTTCGTACCGCGACCGACGGATTGCGCGCGTGCGCTGTGCACGAAGCACATGAGTCCGGCCAGAAATGCGGCGTTGTGTCTCTTCATCTTTATCGCATCAACGAGTTAGCGGTCTGCGCCATGTCTTCGCTGTTCTTGATCGCCTTGGAGTTGATCTCGTAGGCGCGCTGAGCAGTGATCATGTCCACCATCTCGGTGACGATCTCGACGTTGCTGGACTCGAGGTAACCCTGCGCGATGCTGCCGTTACCATTCTCGGTCGGCATCCCTCTGATCGGCTCGCCGGATGACGTGGTCTCCGTAAAGAGATTCTGTCCCATCGATTCCAATCCCGATGAGTTGGGGAAGCGCGCCAGCTCTATGCGCCCGAGTTCCTGCGTGCCGCCCGCAGCTGTCGTCAATCCGTTGGCTGTAACGACGCCAGTCTCGGATATGGTGATCGACGTCGCTTCCTTCGGAACTCTGATGGGCGGCTGAATCGCATAGCCCTGTCCAGTCACCAACACGCCCTGATCCGAGACCTGAAGGCTTCCGTCACGCGTGTACGCTGTATTGCCGTTCGGCATCTGCACCTCGAAGTAGCCCTCGCCCTGAATCGCGAGATCCAGCGGGCGAGAGGTCTGCTCGAGCGAGCCCTGCGAATCGATTCGCTGCACGGCGGTGAGGCGTGTACCCAGTCCAACCTGGATGGCGGGAAGCTGCTCGGTGTCACGTGAGCCGAGCGTTGCCGGTCCCTGGAGTGTCTGGTACAGCAGGTCTTCGAAATGTGCGCGGCTCCGCTTGAAGCCGGTTGTGTTGACGTTGGCAAGATTGTTGGCGATGACGTCGGTGCGCGTCTGCTGCGCCTGCATGCCTGTTGCTGCTGTGCGAAGTGCGGGATCCATGTGTCAGTCTCCTTAGTTTGCGGGGCGGGCCAGCTCGGTTGTCGCGATTTGACGCGTCGTGTCGAGCGCGGTCACTGCCTGCTGCACTGCCGTGAACGAGCGCTGAATCGAGATCATGTCCACCATCTCGCTGATCGGCGTCACGTTGCTCTGTTCGAGAGCGCCCTGTCGGACAATTCGGGCGTCGGGATCTATTTTCGTGCGTGCGGCGGGTGGGATGAACAGCCCGCTGCCTTCCGTCAGAAGTGTTGTTTTTGCCGGGATTGTCTCGATGCGCAGGCGCCCTACCTCGGCGTTACCCACGGATACCGTCCCGTCCTTCGCGATCTGGAGGTTTCCGATCTGGTCGTCGCCCCGTGCCGCGACACGAATGGGACCGTTTTCGCCGAGCAGCTGGTGACCAGCCGAATCGGTAAGCTCTCCGGATTCGTTGACCTGCACCGACCCGCCGCGGCTGTATCGCTCGCCGTTCGCAGTCTTGACTACGAAA
The DNA here is from genome assembly GCA_963707505.1 of uncultured Gemmatimonadales bacterium. Classification (GTDB taxonomy): domain Bacteria; phylum Gemmatimonadota; class Gemmatimonadetes; order Gemmatimonadales; family Gemmatimonadaceae; genus Fen-1247. The sequence goes on along the minus strand of CAVPQB010000006.1, from coordinate 220,473 downwards.
AAGCCGGGACCGTCCAGCGCTATGTCGCGAGGATTGCTGGTGTTCTGCAGAGTTCCCTGCGAGAAATCCGTCACCGCATCAGCGGCGGGGAGTGCACCTTCGACCATGCGCGCGAAGACCTTCTGGCCTTTGAAGCCGTCGGTCGAGACGTTCGCGAGGTTGTTCGACGCGACCTCCTGCCTGCGCTCCCAGTAGCGGAGCGCGGCGGCGGCGCTGGACATTCCATTCGGTCGGACACTTGCACCCATTTTTCGGATCTCCGGTTTGACATGGTCCGTATTGGCAACACGGATACCACTCTGAGCAGCCTGTTGATAAACCGTGTAAGTCATTGGTAGATAAAGACTTGACCTGCCGTTACACGGTCCTGAAACGAGGCATCTGCTCGGTAATTTCTGCCTACAGGCAATAATTGCCGCTACAAATCAGGCGACGAAGCTACGAATCGGGCCCAGCTCAGTGCGCAATTTTCCTAGCGCCTTTGAGCGGATCTGGCTTACGCGGCTCTCCGTGAGGTTTAGCACCGACGCGATTTCGTGAAGCTTCAGCTCCTCGAAGTAGTAAAGCGACAGTACCACGCGCTCCTGCTCCTTGAGCTCCATGATCGCGTCTCGGAGAAGCGAGACTTCCTGTTCATGGTTGAGCGTTTCCTCTATGTCACCGTGCGTCTCGTCGGCGAGCATCTCAGCGGGCGCTGCCATTCCGGAATCGGGCTCGCCCGGCTGACGATCGATCGAGAGATGCACGGCATTCTCGACGTCAGCCTCCCAGCGCCAGAGCGTGGCGACGTCGACGCCCAGGTGCTCGGCCATCTCCTGCGGTTCGGGCGGACGCCCAAAGATTCGCTGGAGTGTTTCACGAGCGCCGGAGAGCTCGCGCGCCTTTCGGCGAACGGAGCGTGGGACGTGATCCTGCCTGCGCAGCTCGTCCAGAATCGCGCCGCGAATCCGTGGAGCGGCGAACGTGCTGAAGGCGAGTCCACGCGACGGGTCGAAACCCGACAGTGCGCTCATCAACCCCATTGTACCGGCGCTCACCATCTCATCGACGTCGGCTTTGGCCGCCAGTGTGCGCGACAACTGCCGCGCGACGTGGTGGACCAGACCGAGATGCTCGGAGAGGAGGCTGTCGCGCGCCTCCTGGCTGCCGCGCGCAAATTCCTTCCAAAGCTGCATATCCATTTTTGTCATAGCACTCCTCTTCGCTCACCGTGACGCCACGAGCCTCGTAGCACTGTCGCTTCAAGTTCTTCATCCAATCGTGTTGCGAGATTGTGGATCGCCATGGTAGCGGTTGCGCCGAGTGGGGCACGCGCCGGTTTCATTGCGTCATTCTCGCCAGGTTCTTGCTCACCAGCGTCAGTCGGTACGGAACCCGCGTAGCCGACTGTTTCGCCGAGGAAGTGGCTGCACGCCACCTGTATCCTCTCGTACGTCTTGAGCGCGTCGCGCTCTTCACTCGAGTTGACCAGCAGCTCGAGCGGTGCATCCGTGAAATGATCTCGGACCATCTTGATCAACGCGTACGACGACGTGATCGCGATGATGTCGTGTGTCGTCACGACGATCATGCGCGTGAATCCTGGCGCGCATGCTTCGGTGATATCCGTCCATTGTGATCCCGCGTCGATGACATTCAAAGCCGGTGCAGCATCCTGCAGACACGAGCTGACCGACGACACACCGGTCCCCGACATCCCGGACGCCACGATGATGCGCGGTGCGCTCAGATCATGCGGCATTCGCCATCTCCCACATGCCTACGCTGTGCAGATTCACCGCTGTGGGAAGCTCTGCGAGCGAGATGACCGGCAGTGCTGGAAGCACTGGCTCGATGAGGCGCCGCACGCCAACACGCAGACTTGGCGGCGTAACCAGTGGTATGGGCCGTCCTTCAGTCGAATACGCCTGCGACATGTCATTGAGATCCCGGAGCATTCTCGCGAGTGCGTCCGGATTGAGCATCGATATTCCAGGCTGCGCTGTGCGCGGTGAGAAGAGGCCTGTAAGCGCCTGCTCGAGACGTGGCCCCATCGTGATTCCGCGCACCGACGAATCCGGCTCGGCGTACAACCGCGCGATGACGTTGGACAGCGAGCGGCGCACGTGCTCGGTGAGCGCTTCCGGATCCTTGGTGGTGTCGGCGGAGTCGCCGAGCGCTTCGAGGATCGTGACGAGATCGCGGATCGGGATACGCTCGCGGAGAAGACGCTGGAGCACGCGGTGGAGCGTACCGAGCGAGATCTTGGTTGGAACGATGTCGTCGACCAGTGCTGGATGCGTCTTCTTGAGTGTCTCGACCATCTCCTGAACGTCCTGGCGTCCGAGCAGCTCGGCCGCATTCGCTTTCAGGACTTCCATCAGATGTGTGGCGACGACGGTGGACGGCTCGACGACCACGTAGCCGTAGGCTTCCGCATCTGCGCGACGATTGGTTGCGATCCATCGTGCCGGCATGCCGAAGCTCGGATCGACAGCGTCGATTCCTTCGATCGGCGAGATCACCGCGCCGGTGTTGAGCGCCATGAGGAAGCGTGGCATGACCTCGCCCCGGGCCATCTCGCTTCCGCGAAGCTTGATCACGTATTCGTTCGACGGCAGTCGGATGTCGTCGCGGATGCGAACTGGCGGAATGAGAATTCCGAGCTCGACTGCCGCCTGTTTGCGCAGCATGGAGATACGGTCGAGCAGATCGCCGCCCTGACGCTCGTCGACGAGCGGAATGAGTGCGTAGCCAACCTCGAGCTCGATCGGATCGATCTGGAGCAGATCCTTCATCGGATCGGTTGACGTTGGCGATTCGGATTGCGGTGTCGACAGTGCGGAGACTGCGGTCGCCGCGCGCTTCTTTTCTGCCGCTGACGCCGCGCGTGCAAGCATTCCGAGGATGCAGGCGAGCGACAGGAACGGCAGCATGGGAAGGCCCGGAACCACGGAGAACATCGCCAGCACGCCGGCCGCGATCCACATGGCGCGCGGGTGCCTGGTCATCTGCGACGCGACGACGGTTCCCATCTGCGTCGGAGCCGGCAGAGTGGGTGACCATGATACCGGCAGCCGTCGAAACGACCAGCGACGGGATCTGCGATACGAGCCCTTCACCAACGGTGAGGATGGTATACGTGCTTACGGCCTGCGAGAACGGAAGACCCTTCTGCACGACACCGATGAATATTCCGCCGATGATGTTGATGAAGGTGATGATCAACGCAGCGATCGCGTCTCCCTTCACGAACTTGGACGAGCCGTCCATCGCGCCGTAGAAATCGGCCTGGCTCGAGATCTCGGCGCGGCGGCGGCGCGCTTCATTCTCGTCGATGAGCCCCGCATTCAGATCAGCGTCGATCGCCATCTGCTTGCCCGGCATCGCGTCGAGTGTGAATCGCGCAGCGACTTCTGCAACACGTCCGGCACCCTTTGTAATGACGATGAAGTTGATGCCGATGAGAATCAGGAACAACACGAGTCCGACGGCGTAGTTGCCGCCAATCACGAACTCACCGAATGCCTGAATGACGTGCCCGGCCTCGCCGTGCGTCAGGATCAGTCGCGTACTCGCGACGTTCAGCGCGAGCCGGAACAGAGTGAGCAGCAGCAGCAGGCCAGGGAACGAGCTGAACTCGAGAGGGTTGGTCGTGTACAGGGCCGAGAGCAGGACCACCAGTGAGAGCGAGATGCTCGTCACGAGCAGCATGTCGAGCATTATGCCCGGCAGTGGAATGATCAACAGGCCGATGACGAGGACGACTGCTACGGCGAGACCGACTTCAGCGCCTCCCTTGCCGGGGGCCGCGGTTGTGGTCACCGGTTTTGCTGCTATTGCCGCCATCAGACCGTGTCTCCGACGAGATGCGAGATCGGGCGATATGCCCAGCGTGCGCCGCGCTCATGCCGCTGGCGAATCACGAATGCGAGGACTTCAGCGACCGCGAGATACAGCTCGACGGGAATCACCATTCCCACGCGAGCATGCTTGATGAGCGCGATTGCGAGCGGACGGTTCTCGACGATAGGAACGCCGTTCTCGAGCGCGAGCTTCTTGATGCGCTCCGCAACCTTGCGTTGACCCATGGCAAGGACAATCGGCGCTGGCGCCTTGGACGGATCGTACTTGAGCGCAATGGCGCGGTGAGTCGGATTGACGATCACGACATCGGCATTCGGTACATCCCTGAGCATCTGCTTGCGTGCCATCGCGCGGCCGATCGAGCGCATGCGCTGCTTGAGGAGCGGATCACCTTCGGAGTTCTTGAACTCCTGCTTGATCTCCGCCTTGCTCATGCGCATTTCCTTCGAAAACTGCCAGTACTGCCACAGATAATCGGCCAGTGCGAGCGCCAGGTACGCCAGTCCCGCGGTCATGATGAGCTTGACCGAGTAGTGGGTGACGACCTGCAGCAGCGCGATCGGCGACTGCTGAGTGGTGACGACGATTGCATTGATCGCGTCGCGTCCAAGGGCCGCGTGTATCGCGAAGCCGACGATGATGAGCTTGAAGAGCGATTTCGCAAGCTCGACGAGCGCCTGCATCCCGACGAGTCGCTTGATGTTCGAAGCCGGATTGATGCGCTTGAACTGCGGCGTGATGGGCTTGAGCGAGAACACGCCGCGAGCCTGCACGGCGTTGATTACGAGCGACATGCCGGCCATCGCCGATGCGACGAGCATGATCGCCGACAAGGTGCGCCACCCGAGCGCCTGCAGAGTCCTGATCGCGCTCTCCGCTGAGAACGACGTATCACCGGCTGAAGCGAGACCCTCGCCCATGATGGCGAACAGGCGGCTCGCAACGTGCGGCACGATCGCGGTCAGCACGAGTGCGATGCCGAGCAGCAGGACGGCGACCGAAAGCTCGGGGCTCTTCGGAATGCGTCCTTCCTCCTGCGCTTCCTGACGTTTCTTGGGGGTCGCTTCTTCTGTTTTATCGCCGTAGTCATCAGCCATGCTCAGTGCATGCCTCCCGGCGCGATCGCCGTGAAGAACGATGAGAGCTGCTGATCGTAAGCGGTCGGCCAGTTGCCGAGCGTGCTGGCGATGAATGGGAGAGCGATGCCGAGCGCGAACAGACCCAGTCCGATCTGAAGCGGGAAGGCAACGGAAAGAATGTTCAGCTGCGGCGTCGCGCGACTGAGTACCGCGAGCGCCGCATTACCAATCATTACGGTTGCGATGACCGGCGCCGCGAATCTGAGTCCGGCGAGGAACAGCGTACTCGCAAGTGCGAGAAGATTTGCGAGTCCTGCGTGAAGGTCCAGCGCGCTGCCGACCGGCACGGCGCGGAGGCTTGCAGCGAGCGCCTCGATCATGCCGAGGTGCACGTTGAGCGCGAGAAGAATCGTTATCGCGAACAGCGATAGAAAGTTCGCCAGCACGGGCGACGTCTGCCGGGTGAGCGGATCGAGCAGTGACGCGCCCGACAGTCCGATCTGGATTGCCAACAGGTCGCCCGCACTTTCAGCCGCGCCGACCAACAGCGCAGCGCCGAGTCCGATCCCGAAGCCCACGAGCAGCTCGCCCATCGCCGGATGACGGCGTGATCTGCGGGATCACGCGCATGTTGCGCATACGCGATGGGCTGGATCACGATCGTCAGCACTATCAGAAGCGAAGTGCGCCACTTGACCGGCACCGTCGCAGCCGAGAATACCGGTGCGATGAGCATGAGTCCTGTGAGACGCAATGCGACGAGCACGGCCACGGTCCCGGAACCGGGCGCGAACAGATCGAATGGGCGGACGTCGGTCACGAAATCATGGACGGCAGTGAGCGAAACAGCTCGCTCGTGTACTTGACCATGATCTGGATGATCCACGGCAGCGCGATGATGAACGTAACCGCGACAGCGACGAGCTTGGGAACGAACGAGAGCGTCTGCTCCTGGATCTGTGTCACCGCCTGGATGATCGATATGACCAGACCGACAGCGAGCGCGACGACCAGCATCGGCGACGCGATCGAGCAGCGCTGTCATGATCATGTTGCGCGCGAGATCGACGACGAGGACGTGTGACATGCTCTAGACGCGGAAGCTGGTCACGAGCGACTGGACGACGAGTGTCCAGCCGTCCACGAGGACGAAGAGCAGCAACTTGAACGGCAGCGAGATCATCGCCGGCGGAAGCATGAACATGCCCATGCTCATCAGCACGCTCGACACGACGATGTCGATGATGATGAACGGCAGGAACAATGCAAAGCCGATCTGGAATGCCGTGCGCAGCTCGCTCGTCGCGAATGCGGACACCAGCGTCACGAGCGGAATCTCGTCTTCATTGTGCGGAGCGACGCCGCTGCTCATGTCGATGAACACCTGCAGGTCGTGATCACGCGTATGCGCGAGCATGAATTCGCGGAACGGCACGACTGCGATCTTCATCATCTCACCCTGCTCGATCTTGCCGTTCATCCACGGCTGTAGCGCGGTCTCATTCACCTTGTTGAGCGTCGGTGCCATCACGAATCCGGTGAGGATGAGCGACAGCGCGGCGACCATCTGTGCCGGCGGAGCGTTCTGCGTGCCGAGCGCCTGGCGAAGGAAGTTGAGTACGATGAGGATGCGCGTGAAGCCCGTCATCAGGAGCACGAGCGTCGGGAGCAACGTCAGCAGTCCCATCATCACAACGATGCCGACCGTTCCGCTCAGACGAAGACCACCGTCGTCCTTGCCGCCGCCGACGCGCAGATCCATCTGAGGCGTCAACTTGGAGACCATGTTGTCCACGCTGGGCGACGGAGTCAACGGCGCATTCGCTGCCGCTGTGTTGGCGGTCTTCGGTGCAGCCGGTTGAGCCGCGGCGCGCGCGGCGCGCGTACCGGCCGTGCCTCCGGCTGCCGCGTTCGTCGCTGGCGCCGTGATCCTTGGCGGCTGTGGGATCGCGTTTGGCTGTGCGGTCGACTGCTGAACGGCAGACTGCGGCGCTGCGACATTCGTCGAGTTCGCAATGGACTGAAGCGCGCTTGCGGCGCTGGCTCCCGCTGGTGCCGTATTCGCGCCCTGAGCCGCAGTTTGTGCCGGCACCTGCGCGAGCAACGACGCGCTCGCCGGCGCGAACGCCAGCAGAGTTGCAAGTCCAATGACAACGCCGCGAGTCGTCACTACTTGGTACCGCCCGCCATTGCCATGCTCAGCACGGCCTGGAAGTCTTCCATGGGCGCGACGTAGGAAATGCGCTTGCCATCCTTCTTGCCGCTACGAGCTGCTGCGGACCCATCCAACACGTTGCCGCCCGATGTGTACTTCGGCGTGGCTTCGCCGTTACCGCGGATCAGAACCAGCTTGCGAATCCCGTCTGCGATCGCGTGAATCGGCGCGCTTGCCGCTGCCTTTGCTGCATCAGCCGTCGATGCGAGATCGGCCTCGCCCAGCTCCGCGACCTGGTGAACTCCACCCTCGCCCATCGACACGGCGAGCAGGCGCGTACCGATGCGCACCACCGCGAGTCCCTGGCGCTGACCGAGCGACAGCCGCTGGACGATTTCCATCTTGACGCTGCCTTTCTTCGATGCGTTGGTCATTGCGTAGCGTCGCAGCACACGCATTGCAATACCCATCGCGCCGAGCACGATGGCTAGCATCGCCATGACCATCAGGAACGAAGGAGCACTCACGCTGCGATTTCCTCCACTGCGTTGGCGCGTGGGAGGATTCGTGTGATGCGCACACCGAACGTCTCACCGAACAGGACGACCTCGCCCTCTGCAAATCGACGATCTCCAACGAATACATCGATTGGCTCGCCCGCGAGCCGATCCAGCTGAATCACGGAACCGCGCCCGAGGCGCAGAATGTCCTGCACGGTCATCGACGTCCTGCCGAGCTCGATCGATATCGGAAGCGTGAGATCGAGCAGCATCGAGATGGGCACTTCGTCGTTGACGCCGGCAAGTCCAGCGTCCACTGCGTTGATAGATTCGGCGCCAGCGGCGGCGTTCACATTCTGGTCCATGTTACTCGGCGGAGATCGGTTGGGTTTGAAGCGCTTCGGCGATCACCGAAGCATCGAATTGTGGGACAACTGGTGCTGCACCTCGGACTTCACCCGACTGTGTGAGGGCGCCCTCGAGACGAATGGCGAGCTTGTGACCCACACGTCCAGCGGTTCCGGCGAAACGCTCCTGGTCGCCGACCATGACGCGGATGGGACTGTTGCTCGGTAACGCAGTCGTGATGACACCACCCTGAGACAGCGAGGCAAGGTCGCGCATCGACATGCGAAATTCAGGGAGCCGCGCGGACACGTTGACGCGCGTGGCACGCAGCGAGTGTTCAGCGAGCGCACGACTGACTGCGCGCTCGTGCTCGGAGCCAGTTGCATTCGCGAAGCTGCGTGTCGCCGTGTTGGTGAAGAACTTGTCAAGCACCGCGAACGGAAGGCATACGAGCATCAGCGAGCTGACGTCACCCGCTGTCACCTCGATGTTCGCGACGAGAACCGGATCGTCACGGTTCGCGCTCTGAAGCAGAATGTCCGGGAACGACTCGAACGAGCTGATCTCCAGCGACATCGTTATGTAGTCGGACCAGACTTCCGCGAGCAGCGAGTTGACCTTGTCGACCAGGCCCCGCAGCGCCATGCGCTCCACACGCGTGAGCGGCCGCGATGTCGACATCTGCTGGCCACTGCCACCGAAGAGGCGGTCCACCATATAGAAGGCGAACTCCTCACCAATATCGACGACGCCCAGCTGTCCACCGGAGTCGTTGATCTCGCAGATGAACGACGCGCACGGCGTCGGAAGCGACAGCGTGAACTCGCCGAACGAGAACTGCTCGACACCCTGCAGCCGCATCTCGATCTGTCCCCGTACGCGACCAATCACCCAGCTCTCGAGCGACTTCACCAGTCGCTCGTAAATCGCCTCCAGCGTCCGCAGACGCTCCTTCGAAACGCGGTGCGGGCGGCGAAAGTCGTACATCTGGACTGGCGATTCTTCCGACGCGCCGGCGAACGGAACGTTGCTCGCACCGCCCAGTAGGCGGTCGATCTCGCTCTGCGAGAGCGTGCCCGATGCCATCGGGCGTGCGTCGGCGCTCACTGAACTACGAACTGAGGGAAGTAAATCTTCGCGACTGTGCCGGCACCGAACATCCTGTCCAGCACGGCCATCAATTCAGCAGCGAACTGGTCCCTGGCTGAAATGTCGGATATCTGATCGTTGGTCTTTCGCGAGAAGAGCCGGAGGATCGCGTCGCGCAGCTCGGCGTCACGTCCCTTGATAGTCTCCAACGAGCTGGCGTCCTTGAGTTGCAACGCAACCGACATCAACAGGAAGTGGGAGCCGCCCGAGCCAGCGGGATTCATTACAAGGTTGTCCACCTGATAGATCGGCGGCGGAGCGTCGCCCTTCTTGGCCTCTGGCCCGCTTTCCTTCTTGACGGCCGCCGCACTGTCCGCGCTAGCCGGTGCAGCCACAGCCTTGTGCGAGAGTTTGGGACCGAGCAGCGTGAATCCGAGGACTGCGCCAAGAGCGAGACCTCCAACGATGCCGCCGATCAGCGGTAACAGCCTCGCCATACCGCCCTTGGCGGCCGGCGGGGCGGCTGGTTCAGTCTCTGGTGGTTTCTCTTCTGCCATGCGTGTCGCCTTTCGGAAGTAGTTCTATCGCGGACTTCGCAGACCCCGTAAAAGCAGGCGACATACCACGCTTCAGAGGCGGTCTGGCACGGATTATCCAACACGCTAAGTGATTGTGTTATAAGCAGTTGCGTCATTGGGACCGGTTCCTGCACGGGAGGCGCATGATGGACAAAAAAGGGCAGCCCGGCAATTTCTTCCGGGCTGCCCTCGGCTAATGTTGCCGCAGCAGTGAATCTTCGTGCGACTGTTCTACATCACTACTGACGCATGTTTATCAGAGTCTGAAGCATCTGGTCGCTCGTAGTGATCATCTTGCCATTGGCTTCGAAGCCGCGCTGCGTGATGATCATGTCGGTGAATTCCTGCGCCAGATCGACGTTCGACATTTCGAGCGCTCCGCTCGCAATCGTCGAGGTGGTGTCCTTTCCCGAGTAGCCGATCAGGGGCGTTCCCGAGTTCGCGGAGACCGTATACATACTGTCGGCGGCCTGATCCAGACCCTCGGGATTGTTGAAGTCCGCGAGTGCGATCTGTGCGAGCGTCTGGTTGGTGCCGTTCGAGAAGGATCCAGTTACGACTCCGTCCTGACCGATCGATACGTTCTGCAGAACACCTGATGCGTAGCCGTTCTGGTCGCGAAGCACCGCGGAATTTCCGACGGCAAGCGACGTGACGCCCGTCGAGCCGGTGCCGGGATCGAGCTTGAGTGAAACGGCGGCGCCGCCGCCGGCCGGTGTAAACGTCACACTCGGCAGATTGGAATTCGCGGAATCGATCGTGCCGTCGCTCTTGAACGTGAACTGCCACGGGGTCGCGGCGGCTGCCGGCGACGACTGGGCGCCCGGTCCGAAAGTATATGGTTTTGTCGCGTCGTAGTTCAGGCTGGTCGGATCGATCTTGCACTCCCACGTGTTCGGGCCGGTTTTCCAGGCCACGAGCGTGAGGTCGTGCTTTGAGCCGAGCGAGTCAAAGACACCGAGCGTGGTCTCGACCTTCGAGCCCGCGTTCACCGGGTCAGCAAGCTCGGCGGCGGTCGGATTATTTGGATCGACCGCGACGATGGTCGGCGCTTCGGAGTTGAAGTTGCCGGCGACCGTCGCCTTGGTGGTCGCCGCTGCAGGAGTGGTCTGGCCGATCGGCACCGAGATGCCGGTGAGACCTCCGCCGAGGACGCCGTTCTTCGCCATCAGGCCCTGGACGATTCCGCCATTGCCTGCGACGAGCGTGCCGTTGGAATCCCACTTGAAGTTACCGTCGCGCGTGAACGAGTTCTGCGCGCCGTTCGAGACGACGAAGAATGAATTTCCCTGTATCGCGAGGTTGGTCGGGACGTTGGTCGTCTCGCGGTTTCCCTGCGTGAAGACGGTGTCGATGCTGCTTAGCTGAGAGCCGAGTCCGACGGCCATCGAGTTGATGCCGCCTGTCGTGGTGCCCGGGCGCGTCGCGCCGGAGAGAACCTGCGAGAAGCTCTCCGTGAAGTTTGCACGACTTGCCTTGAATGCCGTCGTGTTGACGTTCGCGATGTTGTTACCGATGACGTCCATTCGGGTCTGATTATTCCGCAGCCCCGATACGGCGGAGAATAGCGAGCGATCCATGTCGTTAAAGTCCTATGAGTGTGTGTATGGTCATTCAGGCGCTTACGCGCCCGCGGTCGATGAGTTCGAGGCCGTTGAGCCCGAATTCGGGGTCGCCGGCGCGAACAGCGTAGCGAAGTTGTCGAGTTTGGTGTTGATGTTCATCAACTGCTCGACGCTCGAGAACTGCGCCAGCTGCGCAGCGAGATCCTTTCCGTCCATCGGATTCATAGGATCCTGGTTCTGCATTTCCGTCACGAGCAACTTGACGAACTGGTCCTTTCCCATAGCACCGCCTGCTGCGTTGGTGATCGCGTTGCTTGCCGAACCCGACGAGGAGTTCGGTGCGTTCGTGTCACGCATCGGGGCGATGCCGCCAGTGGGCGCGGTAATCATTTCTGTCTTCCTCCCTGCTGCTCTCTACGAGAGCGCTGTCGGGTCGCATCCGCGTCCTGTCGGTTGTCCCGGTAATTGAGCGAAGGGCGCCCGTTCTGGGCGCTCTGATCGCTGCCTTGGCGCGGGTTCCATCCCGGCCCTGAGCCAGCCGACGTGGATGCGACGTTGATAGCCGTTGCATCCAGTCCGTGCTGCTCCAATGCGTGCTGCAATTCTCCGACACGCAACGACATCTTGTCTGCGCGATTCGGATCTGCCAACTGATATTGCCGTGTCCACGACGCCGGCACGCAGCTGAACCGTGATCTTGTCAGAACCGCCGGCTGCGTTGTCGACGTTGAGGGTCACCTGCGAGAGCGGTTGCGCTGGTGCCGCGTCGCGCGCATCCAGCAGCTTGCCGACCTTGTCGGCGGCATCCGTACCGCTGGCTACCTGTACGGTCTGAGGCATCTGCGCCCCGATGACCATCGGTTGCGCCGGCGCAGCGACGTGTGCCACCTGCGCTACCTGAGCAACCGATGCAACGCTTGCGACGTCGGCGACTTTCGCCGTGTCGCCAGATATGGCGCTATCCTTCAGACTGTCTCCACGATCGCGCTGAGACATGTTGCCGGACATTCCACCACCGTTACCGGTCATTCCGTTGCCGGCCATTCCGCTACCGGACATCATTGGCATCTGGATCTGCGGCATTCCAGTAGACGTACTGCGGCCAACTCTGCTGAGCAGGCCATTGAAGTTGTTGAGACTGTCGCTGTCGTCGTGCGCATTGCCGGTCACATTGCTCTGATCCATGGCGATACCGATTGCGCGAGACACATTGTCATCGATGTTCACACTGTCGATGGGATTGGCGTCGCCCCACGCAGCTGCTCCTCCGCGCGTCGGCATTTCGATGTGACCCGGATCCTTTGGACCGAGTGTGCGAAGTCCTTCCTGCGCGGCGATCTGCGCCAGCTGCTGGAAACCCGCGGTGTCGGTGTATCCCCCGTCGATGGTGACGTCTGCCGCGAGCCCGAGCGTGTGCTTGCTCGCCTTGGTCCAGGTCACGACCTCGCCAGGACTCACGCGTCCCTGATCGTAGAGGTGATCCTGTCGCGACTGAGTTCTGAATCCTTCAACGAGATCGACGTCCTTGCCAAACTCATCGTGCATTCGACTCACCACGCGGGCAAGCCGCGTGCGGAAGTCCGGATTGAGCGCGTCGGCGTCGGCGTTGGGGCTGTCGACGGGAGCAGCGGCCGCGGCTGCGCGCGCTTCCGCGGCTGCAGCGAAGGCCGGCTTTCCGGCGTGAGCCCCAGTGCCGACGCCAGACGCGCCGGTCTTGGATGCAGCATTGGATGCAGCATTGGATGCAGCACTGGATGCAGCATTGGATGCAGCGCTGGATGTACGCGCGTCGAGCTCGGAATCAGCGCCTTCCTTCTTTAGCTTCGCGGCGTGAGCGGCGGGCGCATGCATCGCTGTTGCGAGGGTGGCGGCGAATGCATTCGTACCCGACGTGCTCGGACCTTCCGCGTCGCGCTTGGAGCGCGATGACGACGCCGGCTCGACCGATGTCGGTTCTGCAGAGGCGAAGTTGACCGGTAGCATGTTCATTCCGTGCCGCCGCTAGATGCCGTGCGCAGCGTTGCCTGCAGGATGAGTGCGGCTCGTTGAGTCGGAAAGGATCCAAGGATGGCGGCCTGTTGCTTGCTCGATAGCGAGCCCAGTATCGCGCGAACGTCGTTGTCATCCATCTGCTCGAGGACACGCGCGGCATCCTTTGGCTGCATCGCGCCAAATACCTGCGCGAGGCGTCGGCCGATGAGCGAGTCCGTCGCTGGCCTCACAGTCGGAATCACCGGCTTGGGTGCAGCGCTGCCGGACGGGGCAGTCGAGGCGAGCTTCACACTCGGTGCTCGCGTCGCAGAACCTGGCGGCCCCGATTTGGGCGCCTTATCCGGCCCAGGCGCCACATCATGACTGGCTGGCGCCGTCGCGGCGGCGACCGGAGCCGGCTGCTGCTCCAGGCGAAATGCCTGCGCCAGAAGAGCCCGCGCCATTCGCACTGGCTGTCTGCGCAGTTGACACCGCGCTGACGGAGTTGGCCGAGTCGGTCGCCAGCGTTGTAACGCTGTCCTTCGCAGTTACGGCGGAATCCGGCTTCTGATTTGCCGCCGCCACCTTGTCGGTTGTCGCTGAAACCACCGGCTTTGGCGCGCGAACCATCACTACGCCGGTCGCGATACCGAGGCTCAGGCCGAATGACGCGATGAATGGAATTAAGAGTTTCTTCATTGCCCGTTGTCGTTGTGCACGAAGCGCGAGAGCGCGATGTCATCCATTGCTCTCCGGTCTGTCTGCTCCGCAGTTGCGCGATATGTCTCTTCGTGCCGCTCACGAAGACGATCCAGAACGCGGCGATCCTTGAACGCTGCGGTAAGTGCTTCCTGCACCTGCGAGACACTACTATTCGCAGCGCTGACTGTATCGTTCGCTCCGGCGATTCTGTCATCGAGCTGCTGCATCATGAATGCGAGATTCGCAAGCTCGCCAACCGAATGGCTCTGACCTTCCTTCACGACCTCGGAGCCAGCTTCCCGTTCCGCGCGGAGGCCGTTGAGCGCGTCTTTCGCCTCGCGCTCAGCTCCGATAGCGGCGGCGAGTTGAGTTGCGAGATGACGCTCCTGCTTCTCTCTGAGATCCAGAACCTGCTGAAGACGAAATCGAAACATCGTTACGCCGCCTGCCGGTTAGAGGCGGTGATGCGTGCGGCGAGATCGCGCATCGTCGCATGGGTCTCGCCGATAGTCGTGGTTTCGTCCGCACGCTGCCGCAATAAGGACAGCACCGCGTCGCGATGCTCCACAGCGGAGTCCACCGTCGCACTTGTTCCTTTCTGGTACGCGCCCACGAGGATGAGATCTTCCTTCTCGCGATACGTTGCCTCGGTACGAAGAATCGTTTCCGCGGCCGTACGATGGCCCGATGACACTACCTGATCACGAACTCGGCTCTTGCTTTCGAGTATGTCGATGGAAGGGAAGTGACCCGCCGATGCCAGCTTGCGAGTGAGCACGATGTGACCGTCGAGTATGGAGCGCGTTGCATCAGCAACTGGTTCGTTGAAGTCGTCGCCATCCACCAGCACCGTGTAAATGCCCGTGATGCCGCCGACACGCGCGTTCCCCGCACGCTCCAGAAGGCGCGGAAGTGATGCGAACACCGAAGGGGGGTAACCCTTCGTGGTCGGTGGCTCGCCAGTTGCCAGCCCGATCTCGCGCCACGCCATTGCTACACGTGTAACTGAATCGAGCATCAGCATCACCTGCTTGCCCTGATCGCGAAAATATTCAGCGATTGCGGTCGCCACGAGCGCGCCGCGAGCACGAACCAGCGCTGCCTGGTCGCCGGTAGCGACAATTATTACGGAGCGAGCAAGTCCTTCCTCGCCAAGCGAGTGCTCGATGAAGTCACGTACCTCGCGGCCGCGCTCGCCGAGTAGCGCGATTACGTTGACGTCGGCCTTGGCGTGTCGTGCGATCATGCCGAGTAGCGTGCTCTTGCCAACGCCCGATCCGGCGAATATTCCGACGCGCTGACCGCGACCGATCGTCAGCATCCCGTCGATTGCACGAACGCCCGTCTCCAATGGCTCGTCGATCATGCGACGCTCGAGCGGATTGGGAGGCTCGGCCGCAAGCGGAACGCGGTCGGTGAAGTCGATGGGGCCCTTGTCATCGATTGGATGTCCGAGGCCATTGAGCACGCGACCAAGCAGCGACGGCCCGACGTCGACACCGAAGGAGCGACCGAGTGGCTGCACGAAGCTTCCAGCGTGCAGGCCATCGAGCTCGCCAAGCGGCATCAGGATGACGTTGTCTTCGTGGAACCCGACGACTTCGGCCAACACCGACCTGTCGTCCGTCAAGCTCGTGACGCGACACAGCTCGCCGACGCCCACGTCGATGCCCGTTGCCTCGATGACGAGACCAACGACTCGCGTGACGCGGCCATACCGATCGAATCGCGGCGTATCCGCAACGACACTCGCAAAGGTATCAAGCAACATTGTCCGTCAACTTTCGATAGAGTCGTTCAAGTGCCGTATCGACGCGCCCGTCCACGATCCGCTCGCGCCCCTCGACGACACACCCGCCAGGTTGAATGCGCGAATCTGCAAGCCAGCGAACGTCCCGATTCGGCGCGATGGGGACAGGCTCGCCGCCGGTCGGGGTAGGATGCGACAGAAGTGATAGATCGTGTGGGTTCACACGAACGCGCATCGGCTGATCGATTGGGAATTCCGCCAGCGCGCGCTTGACCAGATCCGCAACGGAAGCAGCGTCGGTGCGCAGTTCACGTCCGACGATGTGACGCGCGACAGTAACAGCGAGAGCCGCGATGTTTTCGGTAACGCATGCCTGCCACTTGAATTCGCTGGCGCGAATCGTGTCGAGCGCCTGCTTCAGTTGCGGCGACGGCATCGCGCAGGCGTGTAGCCTCCGCCAACTCGCCATCGAGCCTTCCGGCGTCGTATCCTGCGGAGTGCGCCTCTGCTACGCGCTGCTCAATCTCGATACGAGCATGCGCTTCCTGCTCGATCTGCGACTCGGGCTGCGTGTTGGCGGCTGTTGTCCAGTTGAGCGTCGCAATGTCATCCGGCGTCCATCGCGCCGGATTCGCTGGCAGCGCACCAGCTGCAAGCACACCGGGCCTATTCGATGAACGCATCTTCCGAAGCTCCGGCACCAATGGTGATTTCTCCGGCCGCTTCGAGCGCCCGAACCTGCGCGACGATCTGTGCCTGCGCCGCTTCCACGTCGCGGACACGGACGGCGCCGAGCATCGATATCTCTTCCTTGAGTGCCGTGACCGCGCGTGCCGACATGCCGGCCATGATGCGCTCGCGCATTTCTTCCTTCGCAGTCTTGAGAGCGAGTGAAAGAGTACGAGCGTCGATCTCGCGGAGCAGTCGCTGCAATGAGCGGTCGTCCAGCTTGCCCACGTCGTCGAAGACGAACATGAGATTCTTGATCTGCTCGCAAAGCTGCGTGTCCCGCTCCCCGATGTGATCGAGTAAATCTTTCTCCAGCGAGCCGGAGACATGGTTGAGTACGCTCGCAACCGCGTCCGGTCCGCCAGCCGCGCGCAAGCCACGCGTGAAGCTGAGGTCGGTTTCGTTGCTGAGAGCCTTCTCCACCAGCAACATCATATCCGGCGCCACCTTCTCCATGCAGCCGATGCGATACATCACCTCGCCGCCGAGCGATGGGTCCAGATCGCGCAGTATCGTCGCCGTCTGCTGCGGCTCCAGGTGCGCGAGAACGAGAGCGATTGTCTGTGGATGCTCGCCGCGCAGCGTCGTCGCAAGCTGCTGCGGATCGGCACTGCGTAGGCGGTGCAATCCCGCGGAATCGGCGAGCTGCGACTGAATTCGCGTCAGCGTCGCGCTGGCTCTGTGACTTCCGAACGCCTTCTCCAGAACCTCACCGGCATAGCTGATACCGCCCTGCGCGATCGAATCGACTGCGAGTGCCATCTGCATCCACTCGGTCAGCACGGCTTCGACGGTGCCGGCGCTTACCTGCTCCATCTGCGCGATATGGAAGCTGATCTCCTCGGCCTCTTCAGGCGTGAGTGACTGCGTCAGCTTCACCGCTTCGTCAGCACCGAGCGACATGCACAGCACCGCAACCTTCTGCGGCCCGGTCAGATCGGCGGCGGTGAGCCTGGCAACGCTCTTTTTTCTTCCACTGGCACTACTGCGGTTCCCATTTATACGGCTTCCTTCAGCCACGCGCGTACGACGCGCGTCGAGACTTCAGGCTTGGCCGCAATCGTTGCCGCTACGCGACCACGAGTTTGGTTCTGTTCCGGAAACGCGAGCGGTTGAGGCGGAGGCTGAACTGCGTAGCTCTGGTGCTGTTGATGCGCGTTGGCGGCGATCGCGTTCGCCATGTCGTGCGCCGCGGTGGCGAACTGGTTGGAGTGTTGCCCGCCAGGTGCAGGAAGCGCGAGCGGGGCATAGGCCGATCGTGAGTTTGATGCCGGTAGAGACTTGATCGCCTTGATCAGCATCATCGCGACGATGAAGAGCACCAGAATGGCCAGCACGGATATCGCGGGCTTCTGGAACTGCTGAACGGTATTGATGATCGTCTGTGGCGGGGCCTTATCCATCTCCGCAACCGGTGCCGCGTCGAAGTGAGTCGCGACCACCGTGACGACGTCGCCGCGCGTACTGTCAGCTCCCACGGCACCCCGGATCAGCGACTCCACACGCGCGATCTCTTCCGGAGTGCGCGCAACATACGTCGGCTTCGCGTTTGCGCCTGCATTGGCCGGCGGCGGAATCATGCGGTCATTCAGCAGAACGGCAACCGACAGTCTCTTGATATTACCGATCGCTCCGGAGAAGTTCTCGGTGATCTTGGAATTGTCATAGCTCATCGCGACGTTCGACGACGCAGCGCCGCCTTGCGCTCCAGGCGTGATCTCGTAACGCTGCTCCGTGCTGGTGGCCTGCTTGTCGGGGTCTACCAGCTGCGATGACCGTTCGATCTTGTCGAAGTTGAGCGCAGCGGATACACGAACACGCGCATTGCCAGTGCCGACGATGTCATCGACCAGGCCTTCCGCCTTCGTTTGTAGATATCCCTCGACCTCGCGCTGGGTCGAGAGCTGCGCGTTCGTCAGCGAAGCCATCGAGCCATCGTCCGGAGTGGATAACATTCTCCCAGCATCGTCGAGTACCGTCACATGGTCCGCCGATATCCCGTCCACGCTGCTCGCCACAAGATGCGCGATACCCTGCACGACATCCTGTGATGGCGCGGCGCCACCGGTCTTCAATACCACGGACGCGTTCGCCGGCTTGTCCTGTGAACGGAACGTCGCCTGCTCGTGCAGCGCGAGATGAACCTGCGCCGACTGCACCCCTGTCATCTTGCCGATCGTGCGCTCCAACTCGCCTTCGAGTGCGCGCCTGTAGTTGATTCGCTGCGTGAAGTCGGTCATCCCCCACGATGGCTGATCGAATAGCTCCATGCCGGGACGTCCAGCCGACGGTAGTCCCGCCTGAGCCAGCGTCACCCGTGCACGTGCAACGTCGTTGGCACTCACCAGAATGTCGCTGCCGCCACGATCAAGCTTGAACCCGATTCCGGCAGCCGTAAGCTTGTCCGTCATCTGGCCGACCGTCTCGATCGGCTGATTGGTGAAGGCCGGTACCCAGTCCGGCGCCGTAGCCCATTTCGATACACCGAAAATCACCGCTGCCACCCCAACGCCCACCATCAACAACATGGCACGTTGACGACCGCCGATGCGATCGAGCATGTCCTGAATTGCGTCAGCCACGGCTTATAATCCCCGGTTCTCGATCACGATTGCATACTGATCAACGTTCGATACGCATCCTGAAACTTGTTGCGCACCTGTACCAGCATTTCCAGCGAGATCGACGCTTCCTCGGAAGCAGCCATCACCTGATGCAGCTCTACCGGCTCGCCGCGCGCAAAGCGCTGCGCGTAGTCGGCGGCTACATCCTGCTGGTCCGAAACGTTGTTGACGAGTCCCTTGAGCGTGTCGCCGAAACTCGTCCCGCTCGCGCTTCCGCCACGGTCCTGCAACACGGGTATTTGTTTCGCCCCGGTGTCCAGTCCAGTGCTCGCGATCGCGCTGCTTATTCCACCAATTGGATTTGACATTGGATCCTCAGGCCTTGATGTCCAGACGGCCGCCACGCAGAATCGGCGCTGGTGCCGGACTCTGCGACGAGCTCGTGCGGCCGTACGTCAACGGCCCCATCGTGCCAGCCTTCATGAAGAACGAGCGCTCTTCCTTGCTCAACACACTCCAGAGATCCTGATCCACGCCAGTCGGCGCCGTTCCCGAGTTCAGTTGTGCCGTTCGGGCCGCCGCGTCGCTCTTTATCGCGTTCGCAAGCGCCTTTGGATCGGCCACCGCGACATCGCTCGACGTCTGCGTCGTCTGGCGCGGCAAGCCCGCACTCGGACGCGTTACGCCCGTTGCATATGGATTGAACCCGCCGCCGCTAATTCCGTTGATCGCCATTCTGGTCGCTTGTGGCTTAAATGTTCAGAGCTTGCTTCAGCATTCCCTTCGCCGTCTGAAACACGCTGGCGTTCGCCTCGTACACTCGGCGCGCATCCATCATGTCCACCATCTCGTCCGTCACCCGCACGTTCGGGTAATGCACATATCCGTTCTTGTCCGCATCCGGATGTCCCGGATCGTAGACCAGTTGCCCGTCAGTCCTGTCTTCCTGGATACCGGCGACATGCACACCGGTGCCACCGCCACTCGGCCCGTTCGTCTCGAGCACCGGCACCTCGAAGCGACGCGGTCCGTCGGCCGGGAAATCGCCGCTCGGTACCTGAAACGCGTTGACGCCGTTGAACACGCCCGAAGTCCCTGATGGCTGTCCCGGCGCAACTGGATCGCCGTTCGTTGTCCCACCGTCGCCTGCGGAGAGAACAGCGACGCGCCGTCGGTATGGTTGCCCGTTTACGTCGTGCGTTGTTTCCGCATTTGCGATGTTCGATGCGATTGTCTCCATGCGAACCCGCTGCGCCGACAGTCCGCTCGCTGAGATCGCGAGAGACCGGAACATCGGCTGTGGCTGGTTTGCCGCTGGCGACGGAAGTAATCCGACTGGACGAGGCATCGATTATCAGGGTTTGAGGGCGGTTCGAACCTGATCGTAGGCCTTCGACAACAGTTTCGATGTCGCCTCGTAGCGCAGCTGCTCGTCGGCCAGACTGATCATCTCACTCTCTATGTCCACACCGGAGCGAGGTCGTAACAGCCCCGTTAGCTCCAGGCGTGCCCGGAAGAGCGAAGCCGTCCTGATTCTGGAGCGACGCCTTGGACACACGATCAGCGATCGCCCGAACCCTTTGGGTCCCAACGTCCAGAGCGTCCTTCAGCTCGCCTGCCGGAACTACTCGGCTAATGAATCCTGTGATCATCTCGTGGTCGTGCTAAAGCAACGCGAGGACCAAACTGATCGCACATCGGGCCACCGGAAATACAAAAGCGCTAAGTGATTGTCATATAATCACTTAGCGCTTGGATATCCGATCGAAATGTCCTATTGCGGCAATATGTTCCTAGCGGCAAAAAGAGGAAGAAAGTGCCGGATCGGCATATCTTGCCGGATTTTACAGGGTCAAGCTTGCCTCTCCATTCGCCGGCCCATTGAGCTTGTTCCTCAGAGTCCGGACGCTCATCCCCAGCAGCTCCGCCGCCTTCGTGCGATTATTTCCGGACATCTCGAGTGCCTTCTGAATCATTGCGCGCTCCGCATCCTCGACATTTAGCGACGTCAGCCGCACGAGTACGCCGTCATCCCGATCGTCATCTGGAATGGGCACCAGTCCGGCGGCGATCAGCGCCCGTTGGGTCGCCGACACGGGTCCGGCAAGCACGTTCGCCAGCCCGAATCTGAGCCCCTCGAACGCATGCGCCGGCACGACTGGATCCGACGAAAGGATCACCGCCCGCTCCACCACGTGCTGGAGTTCCCGGACATTCCCCGGCCAGTCGTATCGTTGCAATACCTCGAGCCCTTCCTGAGATATCGCCCGCACTTCCTTGCCCATCTCGGCGCCGATTCGGATCGCGAACCTGTAGGCAAGCGCCGGAATGTCATCCTTTCGATCGCGCAGCGGCGGTATCGCGACCGGGATAGTGCTCAACCTATAATAGAGATCCTGCCGGAACGCTCCGCGCGCAGCCTCTGCCGCCAGATCCCGGTTCGTCGTGGCGATGATCCGAACATCCACCCGGATAGTGGACGTGCCGCCAACCCGCTCGAACTCCTGCTCCTGGAGCACGCGAAGCAGTTTCGCCTGAAGGTCCAGCCGCATCTCGGAGATTTCGTCGAGCAGTAGGGTGCCCCGGTTGGCACGCTCGAATGCTCCCTCGACGCGCTTGATCGCACCCGTGAACGCGCCCTTCTCATGGCCGAACAGCGCGCTTTCCACCAGACCCTCAGGCAGTGCGGCACAGTTGAGCTGGATGAATGGCCGGTCGCGCCGGTCGCTTTGATCGTGGACCGAACGGGCGAATAACTCCTTTCCAGTACCGGACTCACCCTGCAACAGCACCGTCGCCCGCGTAGGCGCCGCGGTCGCGACCGTCTGCATTATCCGGCGAATGGCCACACTGTCGCCCACGATCTGGCGCTCGTTCCGGAACTCCATGACCTCACGCCGGAGCGCGTCGTTCTCCTTCTTGAGGCGAACCAGCTTCAATGCCTGATCGACTGCGAGCTCGAGCTGCTGCGGGCGAACCGGCTTGGTGATGTAGTCCACTGCGCCGGCCTTGATCGACGACACCGCATGCTCGATGCTGGCATAGCCGGTCAACATTATCAGAGGCACCTCGTACCCCTCGCGCCTGATGAGCGACAGAAACTCCAGGCCCGTCAATCCCGGCATCCGGTAGTCCGAGATTATCAGATCCACGTTGCCGCGTGCCAGTGCCTGAAGAGCCTCCGGAACGTTCCGGGCGCCGACAGCGTCGTGCCCGGCGCGCCGCAGTGTATCCTCCAGTATCAACCCGACCGATGGCTCGTCATCTACATATAGAATAGTTGCCATTGGTTGAATACGGGTGGTGAGCCTAAAGCGCGGACGCCATGCGCTCGATACTCCACAGCATACGCTTTTGCGAGGAGCAAAGCAATACGATGCGCATCACGAACAGCATGATCCAGACTAACGCGACTCTGTCGCTACAGTCGAATTTACAAGCGATGACCACGGCTCAGAATCAGGTGAGCACCGGTCTCAAGTACAGCTCATTCGCCGATGACCCGCAGGCGCAGTCGTCGGTCATGCAGACGTCCACTGCACTCAATGCGCTCAATCAGTATCAGCGCAATGTCAACGACGCGACGGCCCGCGCTAACATGGAAGACACGGTGCTGCAGCAGCTCACCGACACCGTGACACGCGCGACCGCGATCGCAACGCAACAGGGCACCGCAACGGCGAGCGCGTCCGACCGTCTGGCTGCGAAACAGGAAGTCGACAACCTTCTCAGTTCCGCCGTGGCTGCCGGCAATACTCAGTATCAGGGCACGTATCTGTTCGGTGGCGACAACACCACAACTGCCCCGGTCACGACGACGCCACCATTCTATACTGGAACCGCACCATCCGGAACGCACACGACAGAGATCAGTGCGGGCCAGCTGTTCAAATCCAATCACAATGCGAAGGAGCTGTTGCTCGACACGGGCACGCTTCAGTCGCTCAAGGATCTTTCGACAGCGCTGGGCAACAACGACCAGGTCGGGATTGGCGCGGCCCTCACGAGCCTCAATAATTCGCAACAGGGAGTTCAGTCGCTCGTCGGCGATCTCGGCGCGCGCGAGAACCAGCTTCAGGTCACCAGCTCCAACATCACCGCGCTTCAGCAAAACCTCACCACCTTCAAGTCGAATCTCTCGAACGTCGACCAGGAGCAGGCGATCACCGATCTCGTGACCCGCCAGACGGCGTACCAATCCGCGATGCTCGCAACGTCGCGCGTGCTGGGCATGACCCTGACAGACTATCTGAAATGACATCCGCCGCCCTGGCTTACTCGATGCCCAGCACCGTCACCATCTCTTCCGACATACTAGGCACGATCACCGTCGAGCCCGGTTCCCTGCTCACCTTTCCGGAGGGATTGCTCGGCTTTCCCGAGTGTCGCTCGTTCGTGCTCCTTCCGTCCGAGCGGCCACACGTGTACTGGCTGCAGTCGGCCGACTACTCGTCGCTCGCCTTTCTCCTCGTCGACCCCTTCATGTTCTTCGAAGGCTATACGCTCGACCTGGATGCGACAGAAACGCACGCAGCCTCGCCCGATGAGGTAAACGTCCTCGCAATCGTCACGCTTCCCGCCGCACCAGGCGAGCTGCCTACCGCCAATCTTCAGGGGCCAGTCGTGATCAACACCCGCCTCAGCGAAGGCAGCCAGGTGGTGCTCGCCGAGAGTAGTTACGGCATTCGCGAATCATTCAGGCTGTAGGATACGGATGTATCCGCAGGTTCCCGTTGCATCGGGAATCGGGCAGACCGAAAGGCGTGGATTAATCCACGCCTTTCGCGTTAAAGCTTTCCTCGGCACTGCCGATAAATACACCATACGGCCAGACCGGCCGGACAGGGTGGAGCAAGGAAGCTCTACCACAAACCGCTAATGGAGCCACACCGTAATGTTTATTCAGAACAACATCAACTCGATGAACGCGTTGAACAACCTCAACACGAACGAGACCCAGCTGACCAGCTCGATCCAGAAGCTGTCATCTGGTTTCCGTCTCAACCGTGCAGGTGATGACGCGGCAGGCATGAGTATCGCGAACTCGCTTCGCAACAACGGTATTGGCTTGCAGCAGGCCCAGCAGAATGCATCGCAGGCTGGCTCGCTGCTCCAGATCGCCGACGGCGCGACTCAGACGATCTCGTCCATTCTCGATCGCATGAAGCAGCTCGCCACCGAGTCCGCATCTGCCAACGTGACCGACAACGATCGCCAGAAGATCAACGCAGAGTTCACGCAGCTCTACTGCCGAAATCGACCGCACCGTCGGTAGCACCGTGTACCAGGGATCTCAGCTGTTGAACGGCAGCTTCGGCGTCAGCGACTCCGGCACCGGTACAGCCAAGAACAACGTCGGTTCTCAGGCCTCTCCGTTTCCGGTGCAGACGTCAACGCGACATACACGATCTCGCAAAGTTGACGCAACGCACCTCAAGCTCAGCACTGCTACCTCATCCCAGACCATTACGACCGCAGCAAGTGGCACGCAGACGCTGAACTTCGACAAGATGGGCATCTCGTTCACGTTCAACGGCGATCCGACCGCGGCAATCGCCGGAACGTGGGTCTCGATACCAAGACGATCATCACTGCCAACACCACCAGCGCAGCGTTCCGCGTCGGCAGTGGTGCAACCAGTGACTCGGACAACCTCGTGAGCGTGAGCCTCGGCGATCTTCGCGCCAGCTCTGCCACCGGTCTGAACCTGGCCGGCATCTCGGTCGATACGATGGCCAATGCTACCACGGCGCTCGCGAGCATCACGTGCGGCCGTATCGTCGGTCAATACCGTCATCGGTTCGCTCGGTGCGGCTGAGAACCGCCTCAACTACGCGACCACGAACGTTGCCTCGCTGTACCAGAACGTGTCGGCCGCAGAGTCGGTCATCCGCGACACGAACATGGCTCAGGAATACACGAACTACAGCAAGCTCTCGATCCTCCAGCAGGCCGGTACGGCAATGCTCGCGCAGGCGAACTCGAGCCAGCAGAGCGTGCTGAAGCTCTTCCAGTAAATGAACTAACCGGGTGAGGGCAGCGGAGAGGAATCTCCTGTCTCCCCAAGCCCGGCTACGAGACCGTAGGGGCCCGAATGGGCTCCTACGGGCTCGTCGCATACGGAGGAAATGACAATGAGCACCCCTGTAGGATCATTCCCAGGTCTCGGCAGCACCTTCGACTACAGCTCGCTGGTGGATAGTCTGATCCAGATCCAGTCGCAGCCCGGCGTAGCGATGCAGACCCGCATCACTACGGCGCAGGCGCAGCAGAGCGCGTATCAGACCTACAGCGGACTGCTCTCGAATCTCGAGGCGACCACCAGCCTCATGCGCAATGGGACAGCGTTTCAGGGCGTCAACGCCAACGTTTCCAACGCGACTGCCGCAAACGGCCAGACAATCCTTTCCGCTTCAGCGCTGAGCGGCGCATCACCGGGATCATACGCGGTCCAGGTGCTCCAGACCGCGCAGGCTGAAAAACTCTCCGGCAATACCTTCGCGAGCAGCACCGCGGCCCTCGGCCTTGCCGGCGACTTCGTCATCAATGGCAAGACCGTGACGATCGCTGCTACCGATACGCTGGTCTCGGTTCGCGACAAGATCAACGGTGTCAATTCTGGCGTAAATGCCAGCGGTGTCAGCGCCGCGATCGTTACCGATTCGTCGAACGCACAGCGGCTTGTCCTCACGAGTGTGCAGACCGGTTCCAAAGGAATCAACCTCGTCGATGGCTCGCAGGGCATAGCCCAGTCGCTGGGCTGGATCGATTCGACCACTGCGATCAAGCACGTTACCAGCGCAGGAGCCCAGAGCGATAATTTTGCGTCCGCTACGACAAGCATCGGATCTCAGCTCGGACTCACCGTCGCGCCAGGCGCGCAGACGGTCACGATAGCGGGTCAGACTGTCTCGATCGACCTCGCTACGGATTCGCTCACCTCGCTCGCGGCGAAATTCTCGGCTGTGCCTGGAATCCAGGCGACCGTTCAGAGCACGACTGCAAACGGCACGACGCAGTATTACCTCGACGTCCGCAACACGACGAGCTTTGTCGATGGCGGAAACACATTGCAACAGCTCGGCATTCTCACAGCCGGCAGGTCGTCCGTAGCTCAGCAGCTGCAGAGTGGCGCGATGACGGACGGCAACGGCAGTACGCCAGCAACGGCATCGACGCTGCTAACCAATCTGTGGAATGGCGGCTCCGCATCGGGCGCACAGGTCGGCGATACGCTGACGATATCCGGAACACGCGGCGACGGCTCGGCGGTGAATGTCTCGTTCACTGTTGCGGCAGGCAGCACGGTCCAGGACCTGCTCAATACCCTCAACGACGCGACTACCGGCTTCGGTGCAGGTGCGCGGCCGGCGACGGCATCCGTCGACGCGAGCGGTCATATCGTCGTCAGCGACGGTACTGCCGGTCAGAGCAGTCTCTCGCTGCAGATGGTGGCCAACAATCAAGGCGGCGGCCGGCTCGATTTCGGTGCCTTTGCAACTACATCCACGGGTCGCTCGCGTGAGCTCGTGACCGGGACAGACGCAAAGTTCTCGGTCGATGGCGTCGCCTTCACGCGCTCGAGCAATACGGTTTCCGACGTAATAGCAAATACGACGCTCACGCTCACTGCCGCGGATCCCAATACGATCGCGAACGTGAACGTATCGCTCAGCGGTAGCGCAGCGACATCGGCAGTTCAGAACTACGTCAACGCATACAACGCGGTCGTCGATTTCATCAAGACGCAGCAGACGCCGGGAGCTGATCCTACCAGCAACCCGACTCTGTACAACGACCCACTGCTGCGCAACGCACGGAGCGCGCTCTCCACATCGATGCTCACGCCAGTCGCGGGCGCGGCGTCGGACATGGCGACACCGGACACCGTTGGCATATCGCTCACGAAGGACGGTCATCTCTCGTTCGACTCCTCGAAATTCCAGACCGCTTTCACGAGCCGGTATGCGGACGTGACCAAGCTGTTCGAGGAATCAGGAGTCTCGACCAACCCGTCGCTCGTGTATACAGCCTCGACGACCGCAACTCAGCCCGGTAGCTACGCCGTCAACATCACACAGGCTGCTGCTCAGGCGCAGATGCTCGGTACCGGCTTCAGCGGCGTGTACAACCAGCCTGGCGCGCCGGATACGATGACTGTGACTGATCTTGCATCGAGCTCCAGTGCGCAGATCCAGCTGAGTGGAGGAATGACCACCGATCAGATCGTGGCGGCCTTGAACGCATCGTTTGGCACGCCAGAGAATCGGGCCCTGACGGGATCGGTGACGTTGAACGATGTGACCGGGACCGCAGCCGCGACATCAGCGACACTGTTGACCGATCTGCATCTGGCCAATGGCTCGTCCGCCGGAGTCGTCGTCGGCGATACGATCGGCTACAGCGGCACACGTTCCGATGGCTCTGCCTACACCGGTACATTCACTACGACTGCGACATCGACGGTCGCCGATTTCGTTACGCAGCTCCAATCGTCGGTTGGCACGGGTGCGACGGTGTCGTTCGTCAACGGCCAGATCTCGGTGAAGTCCGCCAACAGCGGCACGTCACCGCTTGCGATGTCACTCACGGCGAACAATGAAGGTGGCGGACAGCTCGATCTGGGTACGATGAACGTGACTGCAACGGGTCACGGTATTCTCTCGATGACCGCCACCGCAGTGGGCGGCCAGGTACAGATTCAGCATAACGCATATGGCGCATCGGCAGGCTTCTCGATTGCTTACTCCGGCACGGGGAGTCCGGCCACGCAGTTGGGAATTGCCTCGGGAAGCGCGTATGGCGCCGATATACAGGGCACGATTGGCGGGTACACTGCTACCGGATCCGGACGTCAGCTCGTCGGCGCGTCTGGAACACCCGTCGATGGACTGAGCATGGCCTATCTCGGCACGACTCCCGGCGCGATCGGCAGTCTTACGCTCACGCAGGGATTCAGCTCCGTAATCGACCGGCTTCTCACGAGCTGGACACAGACCGGCGGAACGATCGACGCTCAGAACCAGCAACTCAACACCACGATAAGCATGCAACAGTCGCGGCTCACCGATTTCAATGCGAGAATCGCGCTGCAGCGAGCGGCCCTGCTCAAGGAATACTCCACGATGGACAGCACCGTGCAGCAGATCATGGCTCAGGGCAACTCCTTCCTCGCGGCGTTCTCGAACCCGTCGAACAGCAGCACGAATAAAACCACCTCGAACGGGCTCGGCCAGTGACGCGAGCACTCATCGCTGACGTGCCGGTCGCTGCATATGCCAAGGCGGTTCAGGCGCTCGATGAATTCGACGCGCTTGTATCTCAGTACGAGATGTTGCTCGACACGCAGCAGGTGCTTGTACGCACCGCCAATTTCGCCGGACTCTTCGAGATGGCATCGCGTGGCGACAAACTTGCACGCGGCGCGGCACTATGCGGCAAACGCTTCGCGCCACTCGTGAGCGCGATTGCATCGGGCCAGTTCGCTGGCCCGCGCGCGAATGACGTTCAGCGGCGAAGCTTCGCCTCCCGGTCGCAGGCCGAAACGCTTGACGGCTCTGCATCGCGCCTAGCCAGCCTGTGTAGCGCACAGCGCGACATGATGGGCCGCGAGCTGCGTGGCGCGGCATCGTCGGGATCTCCGGGTGGCCTCCCGTCGGCCTACCGTACCGGATCGCAGCGCTTCATCGACCGTCGCGGCTAAACGCGGCCTTCAGCGTCTCCACGGGCGACCGGTGACGTTCAAGTTTTGCACCCGCTCACCCGACACTGGCCAGCATGGGATATAGCGCTTATACCTCCAAGTACCTTGAGAATGATGTCGTGAGCCGGTCGAAGGAATGGCTGGTTCCGCTGCTGTACGAGCACCTGCTGGCGCAGCTCCGCCGCGCGCAGGTCCAGATCCAGCAACGCGATTTCGAGGGCAAGGCAGCGAGCCTCGAGAAGGCCTCTGCGATAGTCATTGAGTTGATGGGATCTCTCGATCGTGAGAAGGGTGGGGAGCTCGCGCAACGCCTCGCAGCGCTATATGCGTACTTTGGTACGGAGATCCTGGCCATTGGCCGGACCCTGGACACTGGACGACTCACCAAGATCATGGAGATGGCGTCCAGCCTGCATGAATCCTGGGTGATTGCCGCACGGACTCAATGGCCGGCAGGAAGCACGTCTCAACCCGGCGATTCGCTGTACGATCCCCGAGGGCGGTAACATGCCAACGGCTGGATCGCTCCTCGAGGAAAACCTGGATCGCGTGATCGATTCCGTGGTTCGGAACGTCAATGCGGGACGAGGGGCGGTGCCAGATCCCGATTCCATGCACGCAGTGGATGCGACGGACCCTGCGTCACTCGACGAGGACGAGGCGCGAGAAACAATGGCTGACCTGTGCGGCCACGTCGCGCATGCGCTGAGAGCGCTCGATACTCAACCGCGCGCCATGGCGACGTACAGGGCGCCAGAAGTACCCGCGGCCGCCCCCACGCTCAATCTGATCCGTTAAGCACAGGTACGACCGGGCGGCGGTAAAGTAACGCCCCCCGTAACCCGATATTCGAAGGGAAGGAGAAACCACACATGCACGTAAACAAAATCGCAGCCGACACAGTTCGCACCGACGCACTACAGCGCGTCCAGGGTGCAGCTGCGCCCGAAGTTCCAGTCGATCCGGTCTCGCCGTCACGCAGTGCGGACGCGGTTCAGATATCGGATGCGGGGCTCGCTCTCGCAAGTGATGGGGCGAGCGCGCCGGTTGCATCGTCCCTCGATCCGGCACGCGCCGATCAGATCCGCGCGAAGGTTCTCTCGGGCGCCTACAATTCGCTCGAAATGGCCGATCAGGTTGCGCGCGCTGTGATTCGCAGCGGCGCCCTGTAGCAGCATTACTCAGTTTTTCTGGAGCCAAGCACATGCGCTTCCTCGTTGTTGACGACTCGGCCACCATGCGCCGCATAGTGGTTAACTCCCTCCAGCGCGTCGGTTTCAGCGACGTGGTGGAGGCGAGTGACGGAGCAGAGGCGTTGGAGAAGATTGCTACCGTCGACTTCGTCATTACCGACTGGAACATGCCGAAGGTCAGTGGCGCGGAGCTCACGAGAGCGATTCGCTCTTGCGACGAGACAAAGTCGATGCCGCTGATCATGGTCACCGCACGCAGTGTTCGCGATGATATTCTCACCGCCATGGAAGCGGGCGTGGACAGCTACGTCGTCAAGCCATTCACCCCCCAGGTACTTCGCGAGAAAATCGACGCGGTACTGGCTACCAGAGTAGCATAGACTCCAATGTCCAACTCACGCATCGCCGAAGTCCTTTACGATTCCGAGACGATGCTTCGGCTGGTCGACAGCGAGCTCGAAGAGCTGCGTGACGACGGGGGGGATACCGGCCTTCGCGGAAACAACGTCGGTGTGCTACTTGCAATGATGCAACGCGCCACGGGCGAGATTGCACAGGTTCTCTGCACACTGCACACGAGTCGCGAAGCTCTCCAGGGCGTAACCCTTCAGGAGATTCACGACAGTACGACCAAGCTTGGCGAGGTATGTTCCGCAACCGAGCTCGCCGCCACACGCATGATGGACGGCCTGGAGCGCGCACACGCATACGTCGACCGCCTGGATGAGATCGACGCGTCCGGGTCCTTCGACGACTCGGCCGTCGAAGCCGCGGCCGTACGGGCGAAGATGCGCGATGAGCTCTTCGCTGTCATGGGCTCGCTGCAATTTCAGGATATCACATCGCAACAGCTGGGGCACGTCGCGCAGATGCTCCGCGACATAGAGCGTCGGTTACATGCAACGTCGTCGTTGCTGTCGGGCGGTCGTGCAGAAGCGGCGGTCATCACCAACGAACAACTGCCGACGTTCAGCGAATCTGCCTCCACGAGAAACTCGTTCGAGCGCCAGGCCACGGCCGACGCGCTGTTCTGGTGCGATCACTCAGGCAGAACCACGCAGTAGCCCGCGCAAAGCCAGCTACAAAGTGCACGCGTCTATTCTGATTCTCGGGCTCGGCATCTCGATCGAGGCAGTTCTCGTCGTCATGCTCGCTCGACATGTAAGGCGCCTGAAGCTTGTTGGCGCTGCCGCAGCAGCAACGACTCGCGTGGATGAGGGCCAGGCGCAAAGTATCCGTGGCGCGCTCACGGAGCGCGAGACGCTCATGCGCGAGATGCAGCAGATACTCTCGGGTCTCGATCAGAAAGTCCGTGAGCGCACGCTCGAGCTGGCAGAGGCGATGGAGAAGGCCGAGCAGGGAAATCAAGCCAAGAGCGAATTCCTTGCACGCATGTCGCACGAGATCCGTACTCCCATGAACGGCATTCTCGGTATGACGGGGCTGCTCCTCGACACGGGACTCAATCAGGAACAGCACGAGTACGTCGACACGGTTCGGTCATCGGGACAGGCGCTGCTCACGATCATCAATGAGATTCTCGATTTCTCGAAGATCGAAGCGGGGCGGCTCGAGATCGAGATCATCGATTGCAACGTTCGCACGACGGTGGAAGAAGTCGTCGAGCTGCTTGCCGATCAGGCGCTGCAGAAGAAACTGGAACTCGGCTTCTATGTGGACGAGCGCGTGCCTGCTGTCGTTCGCACGGATCAGGGCCGGCTGCGCCAGATCCTGCTCAACCTGGTTGGCAACGCGATCAAGTTCACACACGTCGGTCGTATCTACGTTCACGTAACCGTCGAGTCGGAAAACGACGCCGGAGTGCAGCTCCGATTCGACGTGAATGACACCGGCATCGGTCTCACAGCCGAAGCCCGAACACGATTGTTCCAGCCGTTTCAGCAAGCAGACAGTTCCACAACGCGAAAGTACGGCGGGACCGGTCTGGGGCTCGCGATCTCGAAGCATCTGGTCAGCCTGCTTGGGGGCGCGATGGAGGTCGCCAGCGTTCCGGGCGAGGGCAGTGTATTTCACTTCACTATCGCAGCGCAGCGGGGACCGCGCGTGATGTCGACGCCGAGTGCGAACGTGATGAAAGATTCACGCGTGCTGGTACTCGTTGGCGGCAAGCTCACGCGTGTGGTGCTGCGACGTTACGCTACTGATTGGGGCGCAACCGTGGACGGTGCACGCACGGTCGCCGCTGCACGCGCGTTGCTTCGCGCCAGAGTCGAGGCTGGCGAGCGGTACGACATGGTGATCGTCGATCTCTCGATGCTCGGCTCCGATCCTCTTCGGTCGATTCGGGATCTGCGCCGCGAGTTTTCAGAGAGCATCGGCGGCGTTGTCGCCTGGCAAAAACGCGACAAAAGCCGAGCGCCGACGCGGCATCCAGAGCCGGCGTTGACGTCACCTTCGCGTTGCCAGTCCGCCCCACGCGACTGCTTGGTGTTCTTGGATCCGTGCTCCATCCCGATCTCGCGCCGAAGGTACGACGTGTCGCGGAAACGGCAGCCGCCGGCGTACTGAGCAAGGCGCGCGCGCGCGTACTGGTCGCGGAGGACAATCCGGTAAACCAGCGGGTCGCGTCGCACATGCTCAACAAGCTCGGGTATCGCTGCGACATCGCATCCAATGGCCAGGAAGCCGTCGCGATGCTTGCTCAGCTACCGTACGATCTGGTGCTGATGGATTGTCAGATGCCGGAGATGGATGGTTACAGCGCCACTCGTGCGATCCGGCAACGCGAGGATGTCGAGGGACGCCATACGCCGATCATCGCAATGACCGCGAATGCAATGCGCGAGGACCGTGCGCGGTGTCTGGACGCGGGGATGGATGGCTTCATTCCAAAACCGATAGCGCTGGAAGAGCTCGAGACAGCCATGGAATGCTGGATCCCGAACGATTCGAAGCCGGGTGCCGAGAGTTCAACGCCGAATGCCAGCCACTATCTGTTCACGGGCCCGGCGAGGCGGCGCGAACCCGTGGAATCTGTTCCGGCGACCTCCTTCGCGGCCGATCCTGCGTTGGTGGCGGCTCTCGCGGCGCAGTTCGATAATTCAGGTGCCTCCATGGATCAATCATCGGTTGACCTGTCCGTGCTGGATAATCTCGCCGCCATGGCGGAGGGTGGCGATGATTTCGTGTCGCGTCTGATAGGGACATTTATATCGGACACTTCGTCCCGAATTGTCACCCTTCGTGCTGCAATGGACACTGGCGACCTGCCATTGATCGAACGCACAGGTCACGCCCTGAAAGGAAGCAGCGGAAACATGGGTGCGACGACCATGGCGGCGCTCGGTGCTGCGCTTCAAGGGGCCGGGCAGAAGCACGATGCGGCCGGCGCGCGTACGCTGATCGACGAGATGGAAGCTGAGTTCATGCGTGTCCGAGGGGTTCTGGACAGCGCCTTTCCGAGTCACGCAGCAGCGGCCTGAGCGCGGCCTCGTCCAGGCCTGACGGTGGACGTGCTGCCCTACAGTCCCGCCCTGAGACGCCGATAATTGCATTATGATCCAGATCATCGAAGACGACCTCGTCACGTGCCACATCATCTCCGCGTTGCTCAAGCGGATGCGGTACGCGCACTGCGAAGCGCACACTGGCGCCGAGGCTCTGCAGCAGCTTCGAACGCAGCCGATCGACATGGTGATTGCCGATATGATGCTGCCTGACATGAACGGATTGGATCTGCTCAAGCAGAAGCACAGCATGCCTCATCTGCGCGACATCCCAGTGCTCTGCTGCACCGCTCAAGCGGATATCGAGACGGTGGAAGCAGCGCTTGGTTTTGGCGCAATCGATTTCGTGAAGAAACCGATCGCGATCCAGTCGTTCGCTGGGCGCATCAATCGCGCCATGGAACGATCGCCGGTGCGCTGGGAATCGTGGCGCGAGATGAGCAAGCGTCTGCGCTTCTACAGCCGCACGATCCAGCCGATGCTGGCGATCGCCAGTCAGGTTCTGCACGAGCTGGACGACGCTCTGGCACAGGCGCAGGTCGGACCTGCTGACGTTCCGTTGCTCAACTCGGTGGTCACCCGCGCCCGCGGTGCCGCGCTCAACGTCGGCGCGATCCGTACGGTGCAGCAGATCGACAAGTTGTGGAAGGGCGATGGTGCGGCGGAGGAAGTCGAGCACCTCCGGGCCGCGATGGTGATCGAGCTTGCGGCATTCGAGGACGCGATCAAGAACCGCGCGTCGCAGGGTGAAGTTCCGTCGCCAATTGGCGGCACCGGACACGCTCCGGCACCATTGGCCGCAAGCGGAATGTAGGTTCGGTAGACGATTGGTTGATGCATTTTGAGATGGAGCAGAGGCATGCCGCGGTTATATTGCGATATGCCTCTTGTTGCGTTCACCTCTCTGCCCGACGACGCGCGAGTCTGGGTGTTTGGAAGTGCCGACGAACTCTCTGCGGAGCGGGAGTCGGTTCTGCTTTCCGCAATCGACGACTACCTGAGTGACTGGCGCGCGCACGGATCTCCATTGACTGTTGCGCGAGAATGGCGTGACGGACGGTTTCTCGCGATAGCCGTGGATCAGCGGGACGAGAATGCGTCGGGCTGTTCGCTGGACGCGTTGTTTCGCGTGCTTCGCGATCTCGAAATGGGCCTCGGGACCTCGCTGTTGGGAAACTCGCGAGTTTACTTCCGGACCCGGAATGGCTCGATACAGGTCACTGATCGCGCCGGTTTTGCGGAGCGTGCACAGGGCGGCTTGATTGGAAGCGATAGCCACGTGTTCGATCTGAGCGTGCAGACCGCTGGCGAATGGCGCGGTCGGTTCGAGGTCGATGCCGCCGAATCGTGGCACCGAGCGCTCTTGCCGGTAGCGGTCTAGTCTGCTGTAAGCCGGCGCCAGGCGAGCGTCACGGCGGTTCCCATATTCGGTATGCAGGCGTACATTTGCGACTCACCTTGGATCGAGGAGATCGCCATGTACCAAGCAGCGCGACGCTACTCACGGTCGTTGTCGTTTGCCGGGGTTGCCCTACTGGCCAGCTGTGCATCCAGCAGTGCGCCGCTCAGCGGTGGTGTGTCCAGCGGGCCTTCCATTCAGGAAAGCAATACGCAGAGCGGAGATCGCATGGCGACCGTTCCCCAATTCAAGGTAGCACAGCGGACCACGGTACAGGTTCCGATCGCGGATGCATGGACACGTTTATCGAAGGTGTATTCCGATCTCGGCATACCCCTGACGACGGTTCAGCCCGATGCGCACGTGCTTGGCAATGAGGGGATGAAGCGGAGTCATACGCTGGCGAATCAGCGTCTGTCGCAATATCTGGACTGCGGCTCCGGCGGCAGCGGCAGTGCGAACGCGGACGTCTATTCGATCAACATGAGTGTGGTGTCACGTCTGAGTCCGACGTCCGAGAATGGTACCGAGGTCGCAACTCTGATCCAGGCGACAGCGACGCCGATGGCGTTTGGGACGGCTCCCGTGGTGTGTTCCACTACGGGTTCGCTCGAAGCGCGCATCGCATCGATGGTAGGCGGGAACGCACCGACGAAGTGACGGCCGCCGCGTGCAGTAACGGGGGGCGGGGGAGCAACTCTCGCCGCCCTCCATTACTCGCGCCGCGTATATTCAAGTAGGACCACATGGATTCCTATACCTTCGCGCTCGCGCTTGGCGGTGCCGGCCTGGTGGCAATGGCGGCGACTGGCCTCGCGCATTCCGGCTCGCACGAAGGTGCGGCTGGCCATGATTCCGGCGGCCACGCGCACCTGCAGCACGGCGACGGCGTGATGCATAGCGGCCATACGGCCGGCGCGCACCTCGCAGCCCACGCGGCGGCGCATCACGCGGCGGCGCATCACGCGGGCGGGTTCAAATCCGCATTACTGTCGCTCGCATCTCCACGGGTTCTGTTCAGCTTGCTGGTGGGCTTTGGGCTCACGGGAGTTGTCGCGCGGCCGCTGTTGAGCGGTGTGCTGCTGCTCGCCGTCGCGTTACTTGGCGCCGTCGTGTTCGAGCGTGCGCTCGTCGCGCCGTTATGGCGCTTTCTCTTTCGTTTTGCATCCAATCCTGCAACGACGCTCGAAGGCAGCCTGCTGAGCGAAGCTCGTGCAGCAAGCGGCTTCGACGACAACGGGCAGGGGTTGGTGGCCGTTGAAGTCGACGGCCAGATCGTTCAATGTCTCGGCACGCTACGCGAGGACGATCTTGCGCTCGGCGTGCGGGTTCGCGCCGGTGATGTGTTGCGTGTGGAACAAGTGGATGCCGCACGCAGTCGTTGCACGGTTTCGTATGTCGGACATGGCGCCAGATAGTCAGACAACGCTCGACTGGCGCATGCGGCAACTCAAACAACTTACAGGGACCATCTGACCATGCAATCACTGCTTCTGATCGTCGGCGTCGTATTCATCGTGCTGATCCTGATTCCGACGATCGTCGCGTCATTTCTACGTAACGTCGAAGCCGGCACGATACGGTTGGTGAGCTGGACCGGCGGTGGCACGGTGATCTACCGCGGTCCGGGGAAGTCGAAGGAAATCCCGCTGTTGACCACGGGTACCACGTTGTCGAGCAAGGTGATCAACGTGGATCTCGACATCACGGACCAGACAGCGGATGTGGATGAGAACGGCCATCCGCAACCTATCAAAGTTCGCGTATTGGCGAGCGCGATCGTCTCGGTTGGTGAAACCGATGCAATGATCAAGACCGCGGCGAACCGCTTTTTCGCGAAGCCGGAGGCGGATCAGATGAGCACGATTACCGATCTGCTGTCGAGCTCGGGCCGGCGGGCAATCAATCTGCTCACGCACGATCAGCTTTTCTCAGCCAAGACTGTTCCGCGCGCGATCGCATTGCAGTCGGGAGCAGAGGTGGCCAGCACGGCAATGATGGTTCCATCGTCGGCGAATCAGATTTCGGTATCCACGGTTCAGTCAGCAGACGATGATGACGACCCACTGGCCGTCATCATTCGGAAAGCCTGTTCGCGAGAGCTGACGGATCTTGGACTTGGGTTCAATTCTCTCAACATCAAGGTCGTGCAATCCGAGGTCGCTGACGCGCGTCGCAGACAGTCGGCCGCGGAAGCGCAGGCTAACGCCGACATTGTTTCCGCGCAGCAGGCGCGTCGTGCGAAGGAAGCGCAGCTCGAAGCAGAGCGCGTGATCTCCGATAAACAGCGCGAGCTGGAGCAGACCAAGGCGTCCAACGCTGCACTCATCGCGCAGGCCGAAGCGCTCAAGCAGGATGCGCTTGCCGTGCAGCGCACATCCGAGCTGGAGGCAACGCAGATTGCGCAGGCGCGAGCAGACGCCGAGCGCGTGAAGATAGAGGCGGAGGCAGCGGCCGACGCCGAATCCATTCGGATAACTCGCGTCGCCACCGCGAATGCCGAAAGCATCGCCAAGGTGAACGCGGCGATTCAGGCAGGTGGCGAGAGCTACTTCCGTTATCGTCAGATCGAGCTGTTGCCGCAAGTGGCACCCGTCATCGCCAGTGCGCTCGCCACGGCGCGGTTGATCAATATTTCGAGTGACGGCACGAGTGCTGCGGACGGGGCTACCAATAATATCACGAGCGTTATTCAGACAGTGCTTGCGGCGCAGCTCGTCTCAAAGAGCGGGATTGGCGAGGGGAAATAACATTGGGCGAGGCTGAGAAGCAGGCGGGCGAGCATCTTCCGGACGCGATCGAGCGGGTGTTGCGGCGATTCCGTGCGATGGATCGCGCAGACAAGATGCAGGCGTTGGTGCAGTATTCGCGCAAACTGGAGCCGGTTCCGGAGCGGTACGCTGATGTAGATCGTGCCGCGTTCATCGTACCGGAGTGTCAGACACGGGTCGACATATTTCCTGAAGTGCATGACGGCAAGATGCACTTCTACGCAGACGTCAATGTGCGTCAATCACCGACGGTCGCGGCAGTTCTGGCCATCGTATTCGCGGCGGTGAACGATCAACCTCCGTCAGTCACGCTCGCAATCCCGCACGACTTCGTGCCGATCCTCATGGAGGGAATGGGTCTCAATGCGCGCGAGGTTGGCCTGAATGCAATGGTCGCGCGTCTGAAGCGCGCTGCAGCATCGGCTACAATATCGGAGCAGCAGTCATCAGCGGTGTGAATTACGCCGGTGCTCCCGCGACGTTGAGGCTTGCCGCTTTCTCCTTTACCGCGGCCTCGAGCTGGACGCTGAGCAGGATGCCTTCAGCAGATAGGCGCCGCATCAGCTCCAACATTACCGCTTGCTGTGAGTCCACATAGACCTGGTACGCGGGGTCTGTGAGGTAGTAGACCGACGTGAAGTCGATGGTAGTGTCGCCCAGCGTAGTCATTGCGGCGCGAACAAAGCGCGCATTGGGAATGCTCTCGATTACTTCTCGCATGATTTTCGGAACGAGCGTCAGCTTGTCGGGGGGTGTGTTACCCGCGACACGGGTCAGCACGACTGCCTGCCGTTCTTCCATTCGTCCGAAATTGCGAATACGCCCCTTGAGCAGATCACTGTTCCCGAAGACTATCTGCTCGCCGGTATCCGAGCGCACTCGCGTCGATTTGAGGCCGATATGCTCGACCTTCCCTGAAAACGTGTCGACCTGAATCGAATCGCCGATCACGAACGGCTTGTCGGTAACGATCGACATTGCTGCGAAGATATCACCGAGCACGTTCTGGAGTGCAAATGCGATTGCGATACCACCAACGCCCAGTCCGGCTACGAGCGCGGTGACGTTCTGTCGGAATCCCTCTTCGAGCGTTATGACCGCAAGTATGACCCACAGCGTTACCCTGATCAGAACGGAGATCGCCTTGATCGTCGTTGCGTCTGCGCGATCGTGCTCGTGGCGCTGGACGTAGGAGCGGGCCCAGTAGTTGACCAGAACGTTGATCCAGATCCCGATCTGCAAAAACAACGCGATGATCGCGACCGCTTCCAGGGCGCGGTCGATTCGCGCTTCGTATTTTTGTGGGAAGTCGACGAACTGCGGGACGAGCCACGCGGTGAGAAAAATTATGAAAAGCAGACGGGTGCGTTGTGCCAGTTGCTTTACGATGGGCGAGATCGACATGGCGATAAAATTACCGCACTTTGGCTGGAGGGTGCGTCGCTACGCCGTTCGCCGGCGTTCCCACTCCGCGAGTTGGTCGCAGGCATCACAATTGCCGCAGGTCCAGTCCGGCTCTACAGCCTCCCCGAAGTGCTCGAGGATGAACCGTGTCCGGCACCCGGTGGTCTGGCAGAACTGGACTATGGTATTGAGCTGTTCCTGATCTCTGGCGCGCCGCTCCTCATAATCAGTGAGATCGGCGCTCAGGTCGATCGACGTGAGGTTGTCGCGAAGACGCTGCCAGTGGTTGCCGCGATGTTCGCGTGCCAGTCCATGTTTCTTGAGCAGCGCGAGAACTATCTTCACCTTGCGCGTGGCAACTTCGGTCACGTCTACCAGGTCGTCAAGCGATACCAGCGTTTCGGCGGGATATTTCTCGAGCGCAATCGCCACGCGCGCTGCTTCGGAAACCTCGGGATACTTGCCGCCGAGGAAGTACGACTGGATGCGTCTGTCCTCGACGCGGTACAGAAGTGTGCACGTCGCCGGCTCTCCATCGCGACCAGCTCGACCGGCCTCCTGGTAGTAGGACTCGATCGAACCGGGAAAGTGGTAGTGAATCACGAAACGCAGATCCTGCTTGTCGACGCCGAGCCCGAATGCGTTGGTCGCCACTATCGCTTTGAGTTGGCCGCTCATGAAGCGGTCCTGGGTGTCACGGCGCTCTGCCGCCGCCATCTTGCCATGATACAGTCCGATCTGCAACTGATCCGCAAATTTCTCGGAGAGCTGTTTGTGCAGACGGGCTGCCTCCTTGACGGTTGCGGCGTAAATGACGCCAGATCCGGGCGTGTCATTCAGGAGGTTCTCGACTATCCGATCCTTGAGATTGTCGTTGACGGCGCGCACTACCTGAAAGCGAAGGTTCGGCCGCGCGAAACCGGTGACGGTCAGATATGGATCACGCATCCCGAGCTGGCGAATGATGTCGTCGCGGACGATCTGCGTCGCTGTCGCCGTGAGGGCCAGGATCGGTGGCCGGCCAACACGTTGCGCTATCGAGCCAAGCGTCAGGTAATCGGGACGGAAGTCGTGGCCCCACTGCGACACGCAATGCGCTTCGTCGACGACGAAGAGTGAAATCTGGCGCTGAAGCAGTTGCTCGAAAAAATCACGATCCTTGAAACGTTCTGGCGTGACGTAAAGGATCTCGCCCTCGCCATCCGCGATCTGTCGGCGGGCCTCTCTGTTTTCGGCGGACGAAAGATGCGAGTGCAACGACACCGAGTCGACGCCTATTGCGTCCATCTTGTCGTGCTGATCCTTCATCAGTGCAATGAGCGGGCTTACGACAAGGGTAAGGCCCGGTGTCAGCAGGGCGGGGAGTTGGTAGATCACCGACTTGCCGCTACCCGTGGGCATTACGACGAGCGTGTCACGCCCGGAGAGGAGCGCGTTGATTGGTTCCCACTGGCCGGGCCGGAAATTCGGATGACCGAATCTCTCGGACAGCAGGGATCGGGCTTCAGGCCGTTTGCCGGCCGCAGCGGTCTTGTTCGTCATGCAATCCGCATGCAAGGCAGGATCCATTCCGCGGGAGTGGCCACGCCGGGATCATTCAGTCAATCCCGTACATCCCGCCCTGAATTCGCGGCCATTTCAGTTGGGCCGGCGCTCCGGCGACGCGTATGAATACCAGGACCCCTCTGCGTGCTCGATCCTCAGTACACGATCGCCAAGGCCAGTAGCCAGTTTGCAGCCGTCCGGCGCGTGCACATAGCCGACGTCGGTGCTATCCGGCTCGGTCGATCTGACGAAGGTGCACTCGTGATAGCGTGCGTCTCTGTACACGGCCCTGAACCCGCCGCGCTGTAACAGGCTGTGAAGCGAGTCGATTCGCGCCGAGATCGCAACGCGCCGGTCCTTGCTCGTTACGGGTGTCGCTGCCGTCGTGGTAACTACGTCCGGACCAGGCGCCAGTCGGTACACGGCAACTATGGAATCCAGGATTGTCTTATGTATAGGGAAGGTCGCAGTCGCTGATTCCAGTGCAGCATTGGCAGCGGGACTGAGCGCAACTTCGATCGGTTGCGCGTTGGGCAGTCCGCGAACGAGCCAGATCGCTCGTCGTCCGACCGGGATCCCGCGCCAGCGCATTACAGCGTGGCCGACCAGCGCTGCACTATCCGCGCCGATTTTCCGCACGATGCGTTCCCCAGCGGCTCCCTCATCCACGGCTATGACCGCGCAATCCGTATGGCTCGCGACTGAATAAATGCTGGGCCAGAGATTGTATTGATTGGCTCTGCCGCCGAGGTTGAGCGAGAAGACGCGCGGATTGTTGGGCAGGTTGAACGCGAGCTCGGACGCATCCTGATATCGGTCGGCCGCGATCCAGGTTGCGGTGCAGATTCGATTCGCGGACTCTGCCTGTTGCACCGCGCGGGCGAGGTCGGGCCAACCATACGCTTTCGATATGGGATCCCTGCGTGGTGGAACATCGATCACGCGTGCGGCGGCCTGCGCAGCGACCACCAGCGTACACGCAGCACCGAGCACAGAGCCGGCGATCAGCCATGCACGGGCCGCGCGGCTCAGTCGCATCGTCGCGAGCAACGGGAGTGCCGCGACGAGTGCCGGAACGGGCCAGTTGGGCTCGACTGGCCGTCGGATTGCACTGACCACAAAAAATACAGCGACGGTCGTTGCGATGACAGCAAACATGAAACGGCGCTCGTCAGTCATACGGCGCAGATTGCGCGCAACGGCAAACGCTGCCATCACAGCTATGATTGGTGAAACGATTCCGAGCTGTCCGGCAACCAGTCCGGCTTCTCGGCTGATGATCGAGCCGCGTGCCTGTGTAAATCCGTGGTGCAGCTGGAATACGAAGGAGATCCAGCCGTTGTGAGAATTCCAGACGAGTGTCGGTGCCAGCACGGTCAGCGCGAGCAATGTTGCGAGGTACGGGCCTGGTCCGGCCAGTCGCCTGCGCAGGTCGCGTCGCGATAGCAGTGCGACGAACACGCCCGCAGGAATCAATACCGATGTGAATTTGGAGCAGAAGGCGACACCGAGTGTCACACCCGCCGCGCACCACCAGCCGAGTGACGCGGCGGATTTCGGCGGTGATGCGATGGCTCGTTCGAGCGCGGCGAGCGTAAGCGCGATTGCAGCAAGCAGAGGAGCGTCCGGTGTCGCAAGTACGAATCCGACGAGGGCGCCGGGTATCACCAGCATCAGCAACGCTGCGCGGACACCGGGATCATCGAATGCATTCGTGGCTCCGGCAATGTCTTTGTCGTTGTCGTCGTCGCGAGTTGCGTGAGCGCTCAGCCGCCAGGACATCACGACGACCGCGATCGAAGCGACCGCGCCGGCCAGAATGGCGCCGAACCGAACGCCAAGCGCGGTCTGTCCGAAGATTGCGGTGCCGGAGCGGATCAGGAGCGCGACGGCTGGTGGATGATCGAAATATCCAGCGGCGATGTGGCGGCTCCAGTCCCAGTAGTACGTCTCATCGGGTAGCAGCGGAATGGATGCGGCGAGTGCGAGACGTACGATCGACGCGACGACGATCAGAGCAATTGCGAGCTTTGCGTTGCGCATCGTTACTTCTGAATGACTCCCTGCAGGTCGCCCGAGATGAGCGATGCAATGTTGGCGAGAATGACCGGCCGTGTGGCACCGCCGGCACTTGCGAGGAAGATCGGATCCCACTCGGGGTGGAACCACTGCTTGAATTCCCTGATTCCCTGAAAGTTGTAGAATCGCTCTCCGTACCCGCGTATGGCAACCGCAAGCCGGTTCCAGATAGGTGCGCCGCGGTGAACGCTGAGTCCGCTGAGCGATGCCATCCCGAGGTTGAACCAGCGGAAACCCTCACCGCGCGCCCAGAGCATCATCTCGATCAGAACGAAGCGCATGATGCCAGGCGGCGCGTCAGCGGTGTAGCGCATGAGATCAGCTTCGATCTCTTCCTTCTCCCCGGAAATCCAGGCGTTGGAGAAGGCAACGATACGTCCGTCCTTCCGCGCGACCGCAACCGGGTAGCGCACCATGTAATCGTCGCTGAAGGAGCCCATCGAAAACGACTTCTCCCGTGTCTGCTTCTTTCTGATCCATTCGTCGGAAACGGCGCGCAGTTCGGGAAGAATGGGTGGTACGTCAGCTGGTTGAACGATTTCGAACTTGTATCCGTCGTCCACGATCTTGCGCCATACGCGGCGCAGGTTTTTTCTGCTGGATCCTTCCAGAGAAAAATCTGTGAGCGAGACGCGTGCCTCCTCGCCGAGCTTGACGACGTTGAGGCCGTGATCGAGGTACAGATACAGGAGTGTCGGAGCGACCTTGTAGAACACGGGCCACCCACCGTTATGATCCGCAAGACGGATGAACGAACGAATGAGCTCAGGTGCGTCGGAAGGCGGGCAGATCGGATCGCCGAGTGAAACCCAGCTGCGTCCGTGCACACCGAACATGATGAATCCAGTGCGTTGCTCATTGAACAGGAGCGACTTGTCACCCAGAAATGCGAGCTGCGCCGCCGCTTGCGGATAGTTCGCGACGATCGCGTGCGCGTCACGCAGGTCGGCCTGGGTTGGGCGAGGAACTGGCTTGCGTGCAGTCCGCAGAAGGCGCAGCACCGCGAACACGATCAGCGTTGCCAGAACGCCGGCACTTGCGCGCAGGAAGCGCGCAGCTTGCGCGCGTCTCGAGAAACGGAAGAAGGTTGCGGTCGATAT
The DNA here is from genome assembly GCA_963707505.1 of uncultured Gemmatimonadales bacterium. Taxonomy (GTDB): domain Bacteria; phylum Gemmatimonadota; class Gemmatimonadetes; order Gemmatimonadales; family Gemmatimonadaceae; genus Fen-1247. The sequence goes on along the minus strand of CAVPQB010000006.1, from coordinate 176,936 downwards.
GTGAAGATTCGCGTACGACACGATCCCCAGCGCAATCGATCCGAGCGTCACGAGCAGAATCGCTGCAACCCATGACGCCGAGAAACGCTCTTCGATCAGCGAGCTGCGACGATAGAAATACTTGCGGCTTGGAAGGAAGGCGGCCAGCATCAGCGAGAGAACCAGTGCCTGCTCTATGTCGAGTGCGCGGAGCAGTGATAGTATGATTCCCGCGACGAGCATCCCGATCGTGAGGTGGTACGCAACGTCCAGCCGCCGCTCGACGCCGCGTGCCAGGATGAGCAGCATCACGCCGGCGAGGTTGTCCATGAAGTGGGACAGCTCGACGACCGGGAGCGGAATCCACATGCTCAGCCATCGCAACCGTTCAGCGATCGCAGGTGTGGCGCCCGAGAACAGCAGCAGCGCGCCAGCGACAAAGGTGAGTATGGCGAGCATGCGCGGAACGATCGCCGCCGTGCGATCGCCACCCAGACGTCGCAACCGCTGAATCGGAGCTGAGTGCCGAAAGAAGGCGAGGGCGACGTAGCCCACCGCAAGAGCCGCCGTAATGCCAAGTACGTAATGATGGCGCGTTGAAGTTGCCGGTGGCACTGTCACTCGTAGGCGGGGATGCGTAATGTCACGAAGCGAAAATATATGGCTGATTCATCTTCCGATCTCTATTTAGTCACCGCGCCGGGCCTGGAGCACATCACGGCTTCGGAGCTCGCTGGCCTTGGTGTGCGTTCCGGAAGTGAAACGCATGGCGGTGTTGCATGGCGTGGCACGATGCGGGATCTGTACCGTGCCAATTTGTGGCTGCGTACAGCCACGCGGGTGCTGATGCGCGTTTCCAGATTTCATGCCGGTTCTTTTGCGGAGCTGGAGCGGCGGGCGAAGGCAGTACCGTGGGGACGCTTCGTTCGTGCGCGAGACCGTGCCCGATTCAGGGTGACCTGTCACAAGTCGGCTCTGTACCACAGCGACGCAGTGGCGCAGAGACTGGGCGAGAGCATCGCTGCGGCAACAGGATGCGCGTTTGCCGGAAATGCGGAAACCGATGACCAGGAGCCTGCATCGCGCGAGGCGAGTGTCGGCGAGCAGTTGTTCGTCGTGCGGATCGACCATGACACTGTCACGGTGAGCGCCGACAGCTCAGGGGCGCTGCTGCACAAGCGTGGCTATCGCCAGGCGACAGCCAAGGCGCCGATGCGGGAGACCCTGGCCGCCGCGATGCTGCTGTCGAGCGGATGGGTTCGCGGGGAGCCGTTGGTCGATCCGCTGTGCGGCTCGGGGACCATCGCGATAGAGGCCGCTCTGATTGCGCGGAACATGGCGCCCGGAATAAATCGGGAATTCCGATTCGAGCGATGGCCCGGCTTCGATCGTACGGGTTGGGGGGCGCTGCGCGACGATGCGCTGGCCGGCGTGGCGGATTCGGCCGCGGCCAGCATAGTTGCCTCAGACCGAGATCCTGGGGCCATAGAAGCTGCCATGTCGAACGCAGTGCGTGCCGAAGTCGGTGGCGACGTCCAGATCGTGCAACAGCCCTTGTCGGCGGCGAGTCCAAGTGATGAGCGAACAGGGTGGCTCATCACCAATCCACCCTACGGAGTGCGCGTTGGAACGGACGTTCGAAACCTTTACGCGCGACTTGGATCGATGATGCAAACCTCGTTCGGAGGCTGGAGCCTGGGGATTCTATCGGCTGGTTCGGAGCTCGACCGGCAGTTGGAAATACCTCTAGAACAAGTGTTCGAAACAAAAAACGGTGGAATCGAGATCAGATTTCTACGGGGAAGGGGGGCGAAATGAATGAGGGAACCGTCGTATCGCTGAACATTTCCCAAGGCGGCGTCCCAAAGCTGCCCATCCAGAGCGCGCAGCTCGGCGTCTACGGCTTCGCGGGAGACGGGCACGACGACGTTGAATCTCATGGTGGGCCGGAGCGAGCGGTGTGCATCTATGCAACGGAGCTCATCGAGGCGCTGCAGCTGGAGGGCCACCCGATCTTCCCGGGCTCTGCGGGCGAGAATCTCACAGTCAGGGGGCTGGACTGGGCAGACATGATACCCGGTGTACGGGTCTCGATAGGTGGCGCGGTTGTCCAGCTGACAGATTACACGTCGCCCTGCAAGACCATCCGGGAATCGTTCGTAAACGGACGTTTCTCAAGAATCTCCCAGAAGACGAACCCAGGTTGGAGCCGAGTGTATGGTAAGGTTCTGGTCGGTGGACTGGTTAGTTTAGGGGACCTGGTTGTGGTTGTCCCATCTTGAGTGGCACAGTCCCTGCCCCTTTTGGACAGCGTTCGGCAATCATGCCGCCGCAAATTGATGCAGGAGTCAGAATTTTATGAAGCCATTCACTCGTTTAGCAATCTTGCCTCTGGTCGTCCTCGCCTTTGGGTGCAAGGGCAACGACTCCAAAAAAGTCGACGACGCTCTGAACAGCGACCTGTCGCTTGCCTCGCAGGCACACCCGGTAACACCCGCCGACAGCGTTTCCGCGCTCGAGCGTGCCCGCGCCAATTCTCTGGCTCCTCAACAGACCGCGACGGCGCCGGCAGCCGTGACTCACAGGACTGTGGTTCACCATGTTTACGAGGGTAGCAGCGGAAGCTCGGCCGCGCGGGCGCCTGCCACGCACGTCGAGAAGAACACCAATCGCGACGCCGCGATCGGCGCGGGTGCTGGCGCGATTCTCGGCGCGGTGACGAGTAAGAACAAGGTGAAGGGCGGCGTGATAGGGGCGGCAGCCGGCGGCATACTGGGCGCCGTGATCGGGAACAACGTGGACAAGAAGAAGGTACCAAACCGGCCGTAAGGTGGGATTCGCCTTTCCGGCTCGACCGGTTGGAGGGCGGCTCTCAGCCGCCCTTTTCTTTTTGTAGCCATTTCCCGACACTGCCGTTACGCGCCCCCACTTTCGGAGCCGGCGCACGCGCGGCATCATTCTGTAGATTGACTACAGAGGCCGAAATTTTGAGTCCATTGTACGTCGTCTGTGTAGCGCGTCACGAATTTCTCGCAGGCCACATTGCTCGATTCTTCGAGAGCGATGAAGTCTGCACAGTCGGTGTCGTAGGAGTGCAGGGCGCGGTGGAATCCACGCGCTCGTGCGCACCGGACGTGGTGGTTTGCGAATACGAATTGTTGACGACGCAGCCGCTGGACGAGTGGGAGTGCGACGAGGTGCTGCGTAAGACGCCGATCGTTGCTGTGAGTCTCACGCGCAGATCCAACGAGCTGGTGCCGCTGGACTGCAACGGAATCGCGGGATTCCTTTATCTTCCAACGCTGGATTCGGCGAACGCGCGCAAGCTGGTGCGAGCGGCAGCGGCGCGTCCACGCTTCACTCCGGGTGCGCCGACCTTCACCGGCACCCGTTCCGAATCCCTTTCGGCGGACGCTCCGCGCTGACGCGGAGTGCGCGAAAAGCGCCGCAAGAAAGGGTTAAATTGAGAGCCATGAGTAGCGAAGCCATAACGAGCGTCTTCAACGACGGCTACATCGCCGAAGTTTACGACGCATACAAGCGCGATCCTGCGTCGGTAGATGAGTCCTGGCGCCAATTCTTCCGTTTCGCCGAGGGGCTTGGCGGAACTGGTCCCATCGGTCAGACGGCGGTTGGCTCGGATGCACTCCGTGCGGCCGCCGGCGCTGCGGCGCTGCTCGACGCGATTCGCGCATATGGACATCTCGCGGTCGCGATAGATCCACTGGGAAGCGCACCTCCGGGATCACCCGAGCTGAGCCCAGAAAGTCACGGCGTGACGGAGGCCCTGCTCGCATCGATTCCAGGTAGCGTGGTGGGAATGCCGGACGCTACGGCCGCCGCCGCCACCGCGCGGCTGCGCTCGCTGTACTCATCGACGACTGGCTTCGAATTCGAGCATCTCGGTTCCTTCAAGGAGCGTCAGTGGCTGCGTGACGCCGTCGAAGGCGGCACGTATCACCAGGATCTCACGGTTGATGAAAAAAAGGCAGTCCTGGCGCGGCTTACAGAAGTCGATGCGCTCGAGCGTTTTCTGGGACGTGCATATCAGGGCTACAAGCGTTTCTCGATCGAGGGGAGCGATGCGCTGGTGGTGATGCTGGATGAGATCATCGCGCTTTCCGCACTGGGCGGCTCACGCGAAGTCGCGATGTCCATGGCTCATCGCGGTCGCATCAACGTACTGACGCACGTGCTCGGCAAGTCATACGCGACCATTTTCGACGAGTTCGAGGACAAGCATCCCAGCGGTGCGGTCGATACCAGCGGTGACGTGAAGTATCATCAGGGGGCGGATGGCACGCGCGAGATCGGTGGGCGCGAGATCGCGCTCACACTTGTCCCGAATCCGAGTCATCTCGAGTTCGTGAACGCGGTGCTCGAAGGTGTGGCGCGCGCCAAGCAGCGCGCGGCCGATGGAACGCACGACGAATCGGCGGTGATTCCCGTATGCGTGCATGGGGATGCCGCATTCACAGGCGAAGGAATCGTCACTGAGACGATGAACCTGTCGATGCTGGACGGATTCCGGACTGGTGGTACAGTCCATATCATCGTCAACAACCAGATCGGATTCACGGTGGATCCGCGAGATGGACGCTCCACGCGGTACGCGAGCGATCCGGCCAAGGGTTACGACATACCCATCATGCACGTGAACGGCGACGATGCACTGGCATGCGTACAGGCTGTGCGTCTGGCGATGGCGTATCGCGCGACGTTCAACAAGGACGTGTTGATCGATCTGGTAAGCTACCGCCGACACGGACACAACGAGACGGATGAGCCCGCGTTCACGCAGCCGCTTCTGTACGCGAACATTCGTGCGCACAAGACTCCGCGCGAGGTGTGGGGCGAGCGACTCGTCGCCGAAGGCGTGATAAGCGCTGAGGAGATGCAATCGGTCGAGCGCGGCATCATGTCGAAGCTGGAAGAGATTCAGCGTGGCGCGCGTCCGTTGCCGGAACACGAGGACACGCCCGAATCGCCATCAGCTCCGCACGTGATCGACACAGCGGTGAGCGCATCGGTGCTGCAATCGCTGAACGAGGCGTTGCTTCGCTGGCCGGAAGATTTCAAGCCGAACAGCCGTGTGGCGCGCACGCTCGCGCGCCGTCGTGATGCGATGGGCGACGCTGGCGGAATCGATTGGGGCCATGCCGAATCGCTCGCGCTCGGCTCGTTGCTGATCGACGGAACGTCGGTGCGGCTGACTGGCCAGGATGTGGAGCGCGGTACGTTCTCGCATCGACAGGACGTGTTGCACGATGCATCGTCCGGCGCCACGTATGTGCCGTTGAAGCACATCGATTCCGCAAAGGGTACGATCGACGTCTACAATTCTCCATTGTCCGAGACCGCGGTGCTCGGCTTCGAGTACGGTTTCAGCGTGACTGTCAGCGATACGCTGGTAATGTGGGAAGCGCAGTACGGCGACTTCGCCAACGTTGCGCAGATCATGTTCGACCAGTTCATCGCATCGGGCCGCGCGAAGTGGGGGCAGGATTCATCGGTGACGGTTCTGCTGCCACACGGCTACGAAGGTCAGGGCCCGGAGCATTCGAGCGCGAGACTCGAGCGCTATCTGCAGTTGTGCGCCGAGGGTAACATGCGCGTGGCGTATCCATCGACACCGGCGCAGTACTTTCACATCCTGCGGCGCCAGGCGCGTGACACGGAGCGACGGCCGCTCATTCTGATGCAGCCCAAGAGCCTGCTTCGTGCGTCCGAAGCTGCGTCGAAGTTGAGCGATCTCACGTCCGGGACGTTCCAGACGGTCATCGACGATGGGTCGATGTCGAGCCAGCGCGAGAGCGTGAAACGCATCGTATTCTGCACCGGCAAGATCTATTACGATCTGCTGGAGAAGCGGAAGCGTGATGGCGGGAACGGTGTTGCGCTCGTACGTGTGGAGGAGCTGTATCCGTGGCCGCACGAGGACATCGCGCGCATCGTGGATTCGTATCCGGCGATCGAGGACGTGGTCTGGGCGCAGGAAGAGCCGAAGAACATGGGAGCGTGGACTTTTGTCTGGCCGCGGCTCAGAGTTTCGACGGGGAATGCAATAACGATCCGTTACATCGGGCGCGCCGAGCGCGCGAGTCCGGCTGAGGGATATGCTGGACCCCACAAGATTGAACAGGAGCGGATCGTGTCGGAAGTGTTCACGCTTCCGCAGCCTGCACAGAGCGGTCGCGCGCGGGCAGCAGCCCGTTGAGCGCGGCGACCATCGCCGAAAGGCATCGGACGAGGATTTTCGTGCGTGCCGTTGCCACAGTGGCAACTGCGCTCGGTGTGGTGTTGATGCCGCGTTTCCTGAATGCTCAGGAGCGCGGCATCGTCGCGTTGGCGGAAGCGAAGGCCGCGGCCGGAGTCCACACACGCGTGCTGGTGATCGGGGCGCATCCGGATGACGAGGACACGCAGCTGATTGCATGGCTTGCGCGCGGTCATCGCGCCGAGACCGCGTATCTGTCGCTCACGCGGGGCGACGGGGGGCAGAATCTGATCGGCAACGAGCTGGGTGAAGCGCTCGGCGTGATTCGCACCGAGGAGTTGCTTGCTGCGCGGCGCATCGACGGTGCACACCAGTACTTCACGCGCGCGTATGATTTCGGGTTCTCCAAGACTGCAGCCGAGAGCTTCTCGCACTGGCCGCGCGACTCGGTACTCGGCGACATGATCAAGGTGGTGCGGGCATTCCGGCCGCAGGTCATCGTGTCGGTATTCTCCGGAACTCCGCGTGATGGACACGGACAGCATCAGGTGGCGGGCATCCTGTCACGTGAAGCGTACGACGCGGCAGCCGATACGGTGCGCTTTCCGGTCAGCAAGTTCGGGAAGCCATGGACGGTATCCAAGTTTTACCGGGGCGCGCGGTTCTCTCGTGAGGAGGGCACGATCTCGATGAACGTGGGCGAGTATGATCCGATACTCGGTCTCACTTACGCCGAGATCGCGGCTGAGAGTCGTAGCCAGCACAAGTCGCAGGGTTTTGGCAGCAGTGCGCGGAAGGGAGTCGTAATCGATTACCTGCGGCGCGAGGCGACGCGCGTGAACGCCGCGACGCCTGCACAATCCGAGCGATCGATGTTCGAGGGACTCGACACCACGCATGACGTGACGCAGGCGGATCGTAATCGAGTCGCACTTGCCGATGCAGGCATCGACGTCGAGGCTGTTGCCGAGCGGCCGCGGGTCGCACTGGGCGACAGCGTCGCGGTGCACATTGCGGTCTACCGTAGCGGTACCGTGGACAGCAGTGCTCTGCGAACGATATACATCCATGGCGAGCAGCTGACCGAGCCGTACTGGCTCGTTCGCCCCCGTGTCGGCGATCTATTTGCGTTTGCATCCGACTCCATTTCGGACGATGAGCGGGAGAGGCAGGCCTGGGTGCCGGTGACGGTGAGTCTGCCCGGTCAGTCTCCGGTCGTCGTGCGTACGCCCGCGATTTATCGTTACGCCGATCCCGTGCGCGGAGAAATCGAGGAGCCGCTCGCTACCGCGCCCGGCGTATCTGTCACGTTCGATCGAGATGCGGAGCTTGCACGTGCCGGCGCGCCGCTCGACCGTACATTTCAGCTGACTCTCCGGTCGTCGTGGCCGACCGCGCACACGTTGCAGGTGCGACTCGAAGTGCCGAACGGGATGCAAGCCGATTCCAGCCAGCGTACTGTGACGCTGGGTGCTGGCGAAACGCGAATTGTGACGTTCCGGGCGACGGGCCGCGTTGCCGCGGGAGCTCACGCGGTGCGCGCGGTTGTTGTGGATGGCACGCAGCGCGACAGTATTGGATTCATCCCGATCGATTACAGCCACATCACGCCGCAGCGGATGTACCGCAAGGCCGAGGTGTCGATCGAGGCCGTGAACGTGGTCGTACCGGCCCACGCGCTGATCGGATATGTCCAGGGCGTTGGTGACAATGTGGCAGACGCGCTGCGTGATCTTGGACTGACGGTCCAGCAGTTGAATCCGGCTGCTCTTCCGACATCCGATCTTTCGCGTTTCAGCACGATAGTCGTAGGGCCGCGCGCGTATCAGGCCAATCAGCTGTTGATCGACAACAACTCGTATCTGATGAACTACGTGCGCCGCGGGGGAAATCTCGTTGTGCAGTACGGTCAGAATGAGATGCAGCAGGCAGGTGTGATGCCGTACCCGATCAAGCTTGCGCGCCCAGCCGCCCGTGTAACAGATGAAAACGCACCGGTGACGATAATCGAGCCACGAAACGCGCTGCTCGACACTCCGAACAGGATCACGAGTGCGGATTTCACGGGCTGGGTGCAGGAGCGCGCGACGTACATGCCGAGCACTTTTGATTCGCACTATTCGACGGCACTGCGCATGAATGATCCCGATGAGGAGCCCAACAGTGCAGGGCTTCTCACTGCACAGGTTGGAAAGGGACGCTACACGTACGTGACGCTCGCTCTGTTTCGCCAACTTCCGGCCGCCGTACCAGGCGGCGCGCGCATATTCGCGAATCTGCTGCGGTGACGCTCCGCCGCGTGGCGGGAGGCATCGTCTGCGCGGCTGCCGCGGCGATGCTCGGGTCGTGCGTGCACGACAATCGGACGGTGCTGACGGTGTACTCGCCGCACGGGATCGATCTGCTCAAGTACTACGAGACGGAATTCGAGAAGGCGTATCCCACCATCGACGTGCAGTGGGTGGACATGGGGTCGCAGGAAGTTCTCGACCGCATTCGTGGCGAGGCGGTAAACCCGCAGGCTGACGTCTGGTTCGGCGCACCGTCGGAGTCATTCGAGCGTGCGGCGAAGGAAAACCTGCTGCAGCCGTATCGGCCAACGTGGGCGAGCGAAGTTCCGGCGGAGGCGCACGATCCGCACGATCTCTGGTACGGCACATACCTCACGCCGGAAGTGATCGCCTACAACGGCGACGCGATCCCGCGCGATAGTGCACCGCAGGACTGGGACGATGTGCTCGACCCCAAGTGGCGCGGCAAGGTTATCATACGCGATCCGATCGCGTCGGGTACGATGCGCGCGATATTCGGTGCGATCATAGCCAAGAGCGTTACCGAGACGGGCTCACCGCAACGGGGGTACGACTGGCTGCGACGGCTCGATGCAAATACCAAGGAGTACGTACTCAATCCAACGATTCTGTACCAGAAGCTGAAGAGTCGTGAAGGTTTGATAACGCTCTGGGACATGCCTGATGTGGCGACGATGCGGGATCGCGTGGGGATTCCGATCGACTACGTGATACCGCGCAGCGGAACACCGCTACTGGTGGATGCAATCGCGATCGTGCGCGGCACCAAGCATCCTCGTGAGGCAAAGCTGTACTATGAGTTCGTGACGACGCAACACGCGCAGCTCGAGGCCGCTCGGCAATTCCTGCGCATTCCCGCGCGCACGGACATTCCGACGGACTCGCTGCCGGCATGGATTCAGACAGCGATGAAGCAGATCAAGCCGATGCCGGTCGACGGCGCCTTGCTGGCGCAGCACCTGAACGAGTGGATGAGATATTGGGACGCACACATCAGGAAGCGCGGATGAGCGGAAGCGGTGCCGGGCTCGTAGTCGATAGCATAGTGCGCGTCTTCAGCGGTCAGACGGCGGTGGATCATGTCTCGTTCGAGGTGAAGCCGGGAGAGCTCGTAGCGCTGGTAGGCGCGTCAGGCTCGGGCAAGACGACGACCCTCAGAATCGTCGCTGGTTACGAGCAGCCTGATACCGGGCGCGTACTGTACGATGGCCAGGACATCACGCGGCTCGGTCCGTCCAAGCGTGACTTCGGCATGGTGTTCCAGCATTACGCGCTCTTTCCGCACATGTCTGTCGCTGAGAATGTCGCGTTCGGACTCGAGGCGCGCGGCGTGGGACGTTCGGACCGGATGCAGCGCGCCGGCGCGGCGCTCGATCGTGTGGGGCTTGGTGGAAAGGGTGCGCGGATGGTGCAGCAGCTTTCCGGAGGTGAGCAGCAACGCGTCGCGCTCGCGCGCGCGGCCGTGATCGAGCCCCGCCTGTTGCTGCTTGACGAGCCACTGTCCAATCTGGATCCCACGCTGCGACAGAGCACGCGCGACGAGCTGCGTACCACGCTCAAGGAATCAAAAGCGCCGGCGCTGTTCGTCACGCACGATCAGGACGACGCATTTGCCATCGCCGATCGAATAGTGCTGCTATCGCGCGGGCGCGTGCTGCAGGATGGTTCACCGGAAGATCTCTACGACAGGCCGGCGACTCGCGACGTCGCGATGTTCATTGGACACGCGACGCTGATACCCGCGCGCCGCGACGGTGATTCCGCGACGGTGGCGATTGCCGGTGCGACACACCGGGTGGCGTTGAGCTCGTTCACCGGTATCGAAGACGGCGGCGCTGGTGCGATCGTGCTCCGGCCGGAAGCGGTTGAGATTGCGCGGGACGGTGGCGGCGATCAGTGGAGCGCTACGGTGATCGCGCGAAGATTCGCCGGTGCGCAGTTCGTCTACAGGCTGCGGCTGGACGACGACATCGTGTTCGACGTTGCGTCGCGCGAGCGCATTGAAACGGGCGCTGCCGTGCCTGTGCGTGTGACGCGCCCGGTTCCGATGGTGCCGTGACGATGGCGGCCTGGCTCGGTGGACGCAGCCGCGCCGAGCGAATGGCGACGCTGGCGGCACTGCCACTGCTGCTGATACTGGTCTGGACGGTTATCTATCCGAACGTTGCAGTGATCATGGGCAGCATGGGTCACTGGCGCGAATTTGCGGAGTCTCCCTCCGATGTCGAGGCACTCAAGAACAGCATAATCATCGCTGTCGCGTCCGTTGCGGCATCGCTTGCGATCGGGGTGCCGCTGGCATTTCTTCTCACGCGATTCGACTTTCCGGGACGAACGGTACTGCGCGCGGCTGCGCTGCTTCCGGCTGCGCTGCCGCCACTGGTGGGCGTCATCTCGTTTCTCTTTCTGTACGGTGATACGGGAGTGATTACGAGAGTGGTGCAGATCGCACTTCGTCTCAAGGATGTTCCGTGGCACCTGAACGGAATCGGTGCGATCATCTTCATACACGCGTACACCATGTACGTATATGTGTATCTGTTCGTATCCGCGGGTCTCGAGCGATATGAAGCGTCACTGGACGAGGCCGCGATCGGTCTTGGCGCGGGCACGCTTCGCCGCCTGATTCGCGTGACGCTTCCGCTGCTCACGCCGGCCATCGCCGGTTCGGCGCTCCTGGTCTTCATGAGCGCGCTCGGCTCGTTCTCCGCTCCGTATGTGTTCGGTGGTGGCGTGCGAGTTCTGTCGACACAGATTCTCAACTCGAAGCTGAACGACGCGATCGGGCTCGCGTATGTCGAGACGACGGTGCTCGCGATAAGCGCAGTTGCGGGACTGTTGCTGTTCCGGTGGCTCGAGGGGAAGCGGGCCTACGTTGCCGCGGGGAAGGGCGGTGCCAGTCGCCAGCCCGTTCGCTCGCGATGGGCGCGTATCGGGCTCGCGACGGCAGCCGGCCTCATAGTACTCGTGCTGGTGTTGCCGCATCTCATGATCGTGCTCGTGTCCTTCGCGCAAGGACGGAGCGTGGACGACGCAGGTATTGCCGCCGGAATACACCACGCACAACTACGCGGGATTGTTCACGGAGAACCAGCTCTGGACCCCGATCCGCAACAGCATAGTCATGTCGCTACTCGCGACCGCTGGGAATGTCGTCTTCTGTGTTGCAGGTGCATATCTGATAGTGACACGCAAGTTCAGCGGCCGCCGGTTGCTCGAGGCGCTCGTCGCGCTGCCGTGGGCGATTCCCGGGACCGCGATTGCACTCGGTCTCCTCGCCACGTTCAACAAGAACGACCTTTCGATGGGCAAGGTACTGCTGGTTGGCACGTTCTGGATCCTGCCGCTGGCGTATTTCGTGCGTGACATCCCTCTCGTATCGCAGGCGGTAGAGGGATCGCTCAAGCAGATGGATCCTTCGCTGGAGCCAGCTGCGCGGGGGCTCGGTGCTTCGTGGTGGATGGCTGTGCGTCGTGTGGTATTGCCGGCGGCGCGGCCCGGGATCGTCGCAGGTGCGTTGCTCGCGTGTGTCACCGCTGTCGGAGAGTTCGTTGCGAGCATCGTGCTGTACACGCATGGCAACCGACCGATATCGATCGAGATACTCGCCCAACTACGCTCATACGCTTTTGGCACCGCGTCAGCGTACAGTGCGCTGTTGATCGGGTTGGTGCTCATAATGGCACTCGCTGCACGCTTTGCAGAGTCACGGATGCAATGAGGATGTGATTTCGTGAATCAGGAAGAGATAGACAAGCTACCGCGCATCGTGATCATAGGCGGAGGCTTTGGCGGACTGCTTGCAGCGAAGAAGCTCGGCCGGATCAAAGCCCGAGTAACCGTGCTCGATAAGACGAACCATCATCTCTTCCAGCCGTTGTTGTATCAGGTAGCGACGGCGTCGCTGGCGCCGACTGACATTAGCTGCCGCCATCAGGCACGTACTGCGATATCAGGCAAATACCAGCGTCGAGCTGGCCGAGGTGCGCGAGGTCGATGTGAACGCGCAGATCGTGAAGTGTTCGGATCCGTCGCGCCTCAAGGGTGATTTCGACGTCCCGTACGACTATCTCATCGTTGCATGCGGTACCAGGCATTCGTATTTCGGCCATCCGGAATGGGAGAAGCTCGCGCCGGGATTGAAGGCCGTCGAGGATGCGCTGGAGATTCGGCGACGCTTTCTGCTCGCGTTCGAGGAAGCGGACCGCGCTGCGACGCCGGAAGAGCGCGACGCATGGCTGACGTTTGTGATCGTCGGCGCCGGCCCAACCGGTTGCGAGCTTGCAGGCGTGATGCAGGAGATCGCACACGGAATGCGCCGGGATTTCCGGCACGTCGATACCCGTGACACATCGGTCATTCTACTCGAAGCAGGAAGTCGCATTCTACCGGCATTCCCCGAGCGGCTCGCTGCACGCGCTGCGCGTGACCTCGGCGAGCTGCATGTGGACGTTCGCACGTCGTCCGCCGTGACGCGTATCGAGCCTGATACAGTTTACGTTGGCGACCACGAGATCAAGACACGGTCCGTATTCTGGGCTGCGGGAAACGTTGCATCACCGGTCTCAAAATCGCTTGGTGTGCCACTGACAAAGACCGGCCAGGTGATCGTGGAGCGCGACCTTTCGATTCCGGGCCATCCCAACGTCTTTGTGATCGGTGACCTCGCGCACGCACTGCAGAAGAATGGCCAGCCCGCGCCCGGTGTCGCACAGGTTGCGATGCAGGAAGGTCGCGTCGCGGCGAGGAACATAATCGCAACCATCGAAAGACGGCCGCGCTCCGACTTCAATTATTTCAACAAGGGCGACCTCGCGACGATCGGCCGCGGAAAGGCGATCGCGAACCTGTTCGGCGGGAAGATCCAGGTCGGTGGACGGCTCGCGTGGTTCCTGTGGCTCGGAATTCACATCACGTATCTCATTGGCTTCCGCAACCGACTGAGTGTGCTGCTGCAGTGGGCGTACGCGTACTTCACATATCAGCGTGGCGCGCGGTTGATCACCGAAACCGCGCGCTCGGCGGTGCAACGGCAGTGATGTAGTAGCGCCCTACGTCGCCGCTCTCCCGCACGTCACACAGAACTTCCACGAAGTATCCATCTCCGACCCGCACGCCGGACAGCGGCGTGTGCGGAGATTCTCGCCGCAGTGAGGGCAGTAGTTGGTCTCGCGGCCCGTCCGGCAGCGTGCCGCCGCAGAAACGACATCCCGTTGGGACGTCGATCGTCGACAGAGACTCCAGCAACGTAGGAACCGGCGCTGTGGGAACTTCGGGCGCTACAGCTGCGGGCGACATCGCATCGAAGGCAGCGACCGCACTCTGGCCCGGTGTCATCTCACGACGCGATTCCTGCCGCTCCGATACCGACGCTGGAGTGTTCATCCCGGAACCCGCCGTCGCTGGCACCGGTGTCAGCGCCGATTCGGCGGCAGCCGTGAGCGTCAGCGTCGCGTTCGCGTAATCCTTGAATACGCCCGGGTCGCCGGTAGGCGATGCAAGCTCACGCTGCAGCGATTCCTGCATCGCGGGATCAGCAGTCACATAATTGCGCTCGCCCGACAGAAGCCGCGCGACCGCCGTTTCATAATCGTCGTTGGTCTCGATCGCGAGCTCGCGGCGATTGTGGCGATATGGAACGATCTGCTCGTACAGCTCACGCACACTGAACGGAATCTTGAGGTATTCCGGACGCGTCGCGCGGATGTTGTGTACCAGTCTGCGATAGAGGCGATCTAGATCGTCCATTCTCGGTGCTTCCCCTTGAACGTTTCGTGGTTCGGAAATGGTGCAATCGTTTGTGCCGTCACGCCAGTCCCTCCGTGCTCCGTGAGCCAGGCTTCGAAACCGGACTCGATCAATCCGCCGGAAGAATTCTGCGCCGAGCCGCGGCTCGTGTGGCGAGGTGATTGGCATATTCGTTCTGCGGCTGCCCATTGTGCCCGCGCACCCAGCGCCACTCACAGTGATGCGGGCCGAGCGCGCGGAGCGCTTCCTTCCAGAGCTCCAGGTTCTCGATCGGACCGCTCTTTCGCTTCCAGCCCTGCCTTGCCCATCCATGTACCCAGCTCGTCATTCCGTCAACGATGTATCTGGAATCCGTGGTGAATACTACAGCGAACCGCTTCCGCTTCGCGGAGATGCCGCGAAAAGCTTCGATCACCGATCGGAGTGCCATGCGGTTATTGGTCGTCGCCGGCTCGCTGATCCAGTAATCCCACCGCACGATCTGGCCCGTTGCGGGACTCTTCCACTCGATCAACCCGCCAGCACCGCCGGCATTGTCGCCTTCGCGGCCGTTCCCCAGACAGGATTCGTCCGCAAAGACCGCGATTATCTCGTCGGGCGTCTCAGGCATCGACAATCTCGAAGCCTTCCAGGTCATCGAGATAGATCGTCATGCGGTCTCCCGTTGCCGGCTGAATCGTCTCGATGGCCTCACGTCCCGCGCGGAGGCCGAGCGATTCCGGCCGGACGACGAATTCCGATCCACGCCGGTAAACGACGATCCGAAGGCCATCGGCGATTGCGCGCTCCAGCAAGTTGTACTGTCTGGTCGAGAGTTGCATCTAACGATACTAATCGGACGCTGTCGTTCCGTGTCGCGCGATGCGCGACGAATCCACTCAGCGACTGCTGTTACACCACGAATCGACGAAACGAGTCAGGACGCGAGTCGCTGCATCCAGCTCTGCGAGTGGTAGATACTCGGTCGCCGAATGGGCGAGCGCGATGTCGCCGGGCCCAAAGCAGATAGCCGGAATACCGGCCTCGTTGAGCAGTGCGGCATCAGTCCAGGCGCTCATCCCCTCGACGCGCAGCGGCAGCCGCTCCTGCCTGAGTGCCTCGAGCATCTCAGTCACGATCGGAGCATCACGTGACACGTCGCTCGCAAGCTGCGAGGTAGTGATAGTGACGTCCACGTCGAGATCGGGATGTGCATTCCGGACCATCGCCGTGGCCGAAGCCAGCTCGTCCAGAAATGTGCGCTCCGTCTCGCCCGGTAGCGTGCGTCGCTCGATCTCGACAGTGCACAGCTCCGGATAGGTGGAGATGCCGCTTCCCCCTGATATGAGCGACGCGTGCAGCGAGCCGCGGCCGAGCAGCGGATGGGTATGCCGCGACATGCTCCGGCTCTGCATCCGATCGAGCTCGGCGATGATGAGCGCCGCGTGCGTGATCGCATCGACGCCGAGGTCGTAGCGGCTGCCGTGAGCTGCGCGGCCACGCACGTCGAGTCGCGCCCACACGAAGCCGCGATGCGCGGGGCAGAGCGAGAGTCGCGTGGGCTCCGCAATCACCGCAGCATCAGTCCGCACGCCGGATGCAATGAGCGCACGTGTGCCGAGGCTTTCGTACTCCTCGTCGATGACGGCTGCTATCACGACTTCGCCGTCGATACCCTGCTGGACAGCATCACGGGCCGCGATGCACATCGCAGCGATGCCGCCCTTCATGTCTGCTGAACCGCGGCCGTACATGTTGCCATCGAGGATGTCCGGCCTGAATGGGGCGTGACTCATCCGCTCGACTCCGACCACGTCGAGGTGGCCGTTCAGCATCAGGGATCGGGCATTCGGGAGCGATCTACCGGCCCGCGCGACGAGATTGGATCGGCCCGGCACGACCTCCTGCAGCTCGACCTGGAAATCCCATCCTTCGAGAATTCCGGCCAGAAACAAAGCGACCTGATGCTCACCGGGAGCATCAGGCGCCAAAGACGGATTACGGGAATCGAACTCGATCAGCGCGGCCGCTAACTCGGCCGGCTTCATTTACGTTTTGCAGTCGCCTTTTTCGGTGCCGGCTTCACAGCCTTCTTCGTTACCACATTATCGGACTTGTGAGCCGTGCGAGCCGCTGATTTCTTGGCTGCTGGCGGCTTCGCGACGGTCTTCGCAGCAGGCTTGGAAGCGGGTGCCTTTGCCTTGGCCGGGGCAGGCGCAGCTGGCTTCGCTGCGGCTTTGGGCTCTGGCTTGTGGGCAGGAGCTGCAGGAACTGCAGGCGCTGCCGCCTGTGCCGGTGTAGCGGTCGCGGGGGCTGCTGGCGCTGTCGGGGCTGCGACCGGGGCCGTGACGACCCTCGGGGTGGGCTCCGGCTCTGGTGCGCGCGGCGGAGGAGCCGGACGACCCACCTGAGCCTCCTCGGCCTGACGGATGAGCTTGTCGGCTTCTTCCTGGGTCATCTGGCCGCGACGGACCATGTACTGGACGAGGTCACGTGCGCTCTCCAGAACGAAACCGGTGAGGCCCGCGGCTGCGTTTATTACATCTTTCATCGCGGCGGCCATCTTGCTGCCCGCCTCGAGGCTAATTTCATGAGCCTTGGCGGTCATCTCCGCTACCGTATCCTTCACGTCTGCGCCGCGGTGACCCGGGCTACGCTTGGGAGGGGGAGGAACTATTGGAGCCGCCGGGGTCGCCGGATCTTCCGGCGTGACCTCAGGCGTCACTGACTTATCTGCCATGGGCGGCTAGTTGGATGAAGATGGGTGTAAACCGCGCTAAGTATATGATTTTTCAACACTTTCGCAACCCATTGACGCTTCGGGGTGGCGTAGTATCGCCGATTAGTGGATATTATGGCCGGAATAGGCGTATTTCATGCCAATCAGGTAACCGTAGGTAACATCCGTGACCTCTGCGACCGGCCAGGTCGACCAGGCTGACCTCGACCAGGAGGTCATCAAGCGCGTGTTGAACGGGTCACGCGACTCGTTCGAGCTTCTGATTGTCCGATACAGCGATCCACTGTACCGGCACGCGCTCGGCATGACCGGCAGTCCGGATGTTGCAGAGGACATTCTGCAACAGTCGTTCATCAAAGCATACGCACATCTGGGTGAAGTGCGTGGCAGGTTCGATGCGTGGGTGTTCCGCATCGTAGCCAATGCTTGCAAGGATTGGCTCAAGAACATTCGTCGGTCCCACGTCAGTTACGAAGAGGACGATCAACCGTCCTCATATTCGACGCCCGAAGAGGAGCTGGATCGCAACGAATTGCGGACGGATCTCGAAGTGGCGCTCGCCGCTCTTGCCCCTGCCCTTCGTGAAGCTTTTGTGATGAAGCACGTGGAAGGACGGTCGTACGAGGAAATGGCGGAGCTGTTGCGCACAACGGTTGGAGCCCTCAAGATGCGTGTTCACAGGGCACGCGAGGCACTCCAGCACCTGCTTGAGGGGAAATACGCGTGATGTACGATGACCTGCACACTCCAGAAGATCACTCTGACCCGGAACTGGGCTATCAGCCGCCGCGGTCGAAGCCGAGCGACAACGATGGTGCGCTTACGCACCGCGCGCCGGATCGCGAAGTTCCGATTCCAAACAGCGGCGGGACTGCGTTGTTGCATCAATGGCTCGATGGCGACGTCAGCATCGCCCTGGTCCGTGCGACGCCGGGGGGCAATGATGCCGTGGACCTCTGGACGAAGATCCACGACGAGGCGGAAACGCTGCGTAGCCGCACCACGCCACTGTACGTCCACAAACGGATCATGGACTCGCTTCCGGACGACACCTACCGCGGCCACCATCCGTGGTACAAGCGTTCGATAAGTATGAATCCGGCGGTGATGTTCGCGGCGGCGGCTGTACTTCTCACTCTCGGGGCCATCATCGCCCATGTGGTGCTCAAATAGCTTTTGGGCCCGTCGTTTGCCGACTGGAGGAAATAGCGCGCTTTAGGCGCATGACACACTCCTCTGGAGGCTAACATGAAGTACAGTTTGCTTGGCGCCTGCGCGGTCGCCGTATGTTGCACCGCTCCGGCGTTTGGACAGGGGCTCACACGCGTGGAGACGATCGCACTGCAGCAGCAGCTGCGGGACGACGGCTGCGGTGTGGCGCACATTACAGCAAGGATGGACGCCACCACACGCGCAGCGGTCCACAAATGCGAGAGCAAGTACTCCGGTGCTACTGACGCAAAGTCGATGCTCGCCGCGATGAACATCGGGTTCGGGAATGGAATCCCGGATCCCAGCCTCAAGATGGCTCGTTCGGGCGCCAGCGGCGGCAGCATGAGTGCCGGCGGAATAAGTGGATCGAGCACGACGACCGATTCCACGGCCGGCAAGGTCGATCTGAACAAGGCCACGCCGATGACGCCGTCACATGCCGCGACGAACCCCATGGCGGTACCGAAGCATGACACGACGACAACGCCCGTCGACACGTCGAGCGGAGCCATGCCCGTCAAGCCACCGCTTGACACGACCGCGAAGCGCGATACGATGTCAACAATGCCGATGATGCCGATGACGCCGCGTCGCGATACGATGCCGAAGAAGGACACCATGCCCAAGCGAGACACGATGCCGAATTCCAATTCCCCACGCATCTGAAATCACTAACAGTATTGGGGGCCGCGGTGATTGCCGCGGCCCTCGTTTTTCTCTCGACCAGCTCGCCGGGTCCCGGTCTGGACCCAGACTCGATGGCGTACATGGGTGCGGCGACGTCACTGGTGCGTCAGGGCCGCATGCGCGTTCCGACAGCGGAGTGGGAGCGAGCCGATTCCACCTCCGCGCTTTCCCTGTGGCCACCCGGCTTTCCGGCGGCCATCGCGGTGCCTGTATTCCTCGGTGCGTCGCCGGTGCAGTCGGCACGCTGGATCAACGTCGTCGCCGCCGCTGTCACTGCCGCAACGATAGTTCTGCTGATCTCAAGTCCGCTCGGTATTTTCGCCGGTGTGGCAGGAGCGGTGGTGATATTCGCGACGCAGGCGGTGTTCGACACGTACCTCTCGGTGCTGAGCGAGCCGCTTTTCATCGCGTTGATGGTGTTGCTGCTGTTCGTGATGGTCTATGCCCGTGACCGTCTCATTCTTCTGAGCGTGCTCGCGACAGCGACCGTAATGGTGCGATACGCCGGAGCATTTGCGCCCGCGGCCGCTGTGATCTGGACACTGTTCGATTCGCAGCGCGATTTTCGCACACGCGTGCGCCGCGCTATCACCGTCGCGTTCCTGCCGTTCGTCGCGCTCGCGCTATGGTTTGCGCGCACCGCCATTGTACCAGATCGTCACGCGACGCCCAGGTTGAACGTGTATGGCGGCTGGAGCGACACGATCATTCAGGCCCGTGACACACTCGCGGAGTGGCTTGCCCCGCTACTCTCGGACGGAACGCTCCAACGGGCTCTCGCGCTGGTTCTGACGGTCGCCCTGGCTGCGTTCGTCATCATGGCGGCGAGCGACACTTCGGGCAACCGTCTCAAGCAGCTTCGTGTCGGTGGAGTGTCCGCGCTACTCGGCGCGGCCTCACTGCTCGGCGCATGCTACGTCGCTGTCATCGTCGTATCTCGCGCGTTCGTTGGTGGCACGATCCCATTCGACTGGCGCATTCTGGCGCCGCTTATCGTGCTCATCGAGATAGAGGCCGTCACAGCGATCGGGTACTGGTGGCGCGCATATCATTTGCCGGTACACGTGGCGATTGCGGCAGTCGCGCTCGTCTGGCTTGGCGCAACCGCAACAGCGACCGTGAACGACGCGGTGTATGCGACGACGGAAGGAAGCGACTTCGCCAACACGAGCTGGCGCGATTCGCCTCTCACCGCCTGGGTTCGCGCCAACGCAGCCGGCCGGCCGCTCTATTCCAACTGGCCAGCAGCGTTGTATTTCCATGCGAACCGCATTGCGCGCGAGCTTCCTGACAGCTCAGATCCGGGAGACATGTCAGGGTTCGCAGAGCGGATACGCGCGAATCACGGATATGTCGTCGCATTCGACGAGCGGAGCCCGGACTTTGTCGCGCCGGAGACGCTCGCGCGCGACATCGGACTTCACCAGGTAGTACGGAAGGCGGATGGCGCGGTGTGGGCTGCCGATACGACCGCGAGGCCAGCCGGAGCGCGACCCGATTCTGCCAGTGCGCCCGGCGGTACGTCTACTACCTCTACTACTACCGGTCGTCCGGCAGCAGCGCAACTCCAACATTGATCGCGCCGTCGGACGAAGGGCGCATGAAGAAGTTTGCGTAGTGTCCGTCGTGCGCGATGCGAATCGTCTGAATGGTCGCGAGGCCGGCGTATATGAGCGATGCAGTCGTCCTGTTCATCGATGACGTGCGCGCCATGTAGGTGATGTCGCTGTTCGGCGCGTTGCGTCCGAATGTCGCGTAGAAGTACGCCGTAGCAATTCCGCCGGCGAGAATACCGCGCTCGAAGGCACCGCCGCGCTGATGCGGAATGTCCAGGATCGCCTCATCCATTATTGCCTGCACGTCGAGGCCGGCACTGGAGAAGAGGAACTGCTTGTGGGGGTCCCTGGCGGCGTCGATTCCCGAATAGACGGTGGGCTTGCCGTCCTCGAAGCCGAAGGTAGGGTGCGCGCCGAGGACGTAGGACATCCCAACGTGGCCCGCCTCGTGCGCGAGGATGCTGGCTGCAAAGCCGGCGGCGAGATTACGCCAATAGTGTCTGGATGTAGTATGATTCGTCGAATCCGGCGCTAATGGCGGTGATTGGCAGGCGACGACGCATTGCGGCGTGAGCGCGAAGATCGATTCGCGCGTTGCTTGTCCGGAAGCGGGAGCGGCGGATACGAGCACCAGCACGACTAAAACGAAGATCCCACTCAAATGTTTGGGGGCAAGGATCATGAAAAATATGGAGCGTCCTGAGCGGTTGTCGGACATCGCGGTTCAGCGGGGGCTTGGGTCACTCCCAGGCTGGGCCCGGAAGGGTGACGTGCTTTCCAAAACGTTTCAGTTCGAGACCTTTCCGGATGGCATCGCCTTCGTGACGCGCGTCGCGGAAGCTGCAGAAGCGGCGCAACACCATCCCGACATGGACATTCGTTACACCAAGATCACCTGCATGCTGACGACCCACGACGCGGGCGGCATCACGCAGAAGGATCTCAATATGGCGAACGAGATAGAGTTCGCGGCAACGCGGTAACGACGGCAGGGAAGTTACCCACGCAAAAGGCGCGTCCACGCGGACGCGCCTTTCGTGCACCTTGCTTCAGCTCTGCCTAGTTGCGTCGTCCGCCGCCCAGCAGGCGCAGGACGGCGAGGAACATGTTGAGCAGATCGAGATAGATCTGCAGAGCGGCCATGACGTAATCGTCGGGCCCGTAGACGTTGCGCAGGCGCCAGGTATCAAATACGAGCAATCCGCTGAACACCAATACGGTTCCACCGGCGAGCCAGAGCTCGCTCGTAGCGTTGCCGAAGAACATGTTCAGCAGCGACGTCGCGATCAGCACCCACAGACCGACGACGAAGAAGCTCCCCCATGCGGAGAAGTCGCGCCGGCTGACGAAGGCGTAGAGGGTGAGTATCCCGAAGGCTCCCAGCGTGATCGTCGCGGCTTGCGTTACGAGCTCGGTGCCGCCGCGTGAGTTGAGGACGATCACCGGGCCGATAAGCGCACCCATCGCAAACGAGAACAGCAGCACCATCGCGATGTTCAGGGGAAAGCGATTGCGGGCTCCCTGAGCCACTAGAAGTGGCACGAACACGGCCGCCATCGACAGCCACCGGTGCTGGGTGATCTGATCCAGGATGTACTGGTTCGACATCGCGTAGGTCGCACCGACCACCGTGACCAGAACGCTGACAAAAACCAGCGAGTACGTCCGGCGGACGAGCTGCGCGCGCTCCTCGCCGGTCCGGACAAGGCCGGAAGTGACGGGAAGTGAGAAACCCATCAAAGGCTCCGATTGAAAGGAAGAGACTGCAACAATATTACACCGCGGAACGGTTCTGGATTCGTTCAACGAGCGCGGGGAGGTGGGCTATGTCCGTGAGAAAGTGGGCCGGGTTGGCCGGCTCGAGCTGATCGCGCCGGAAAGGGCCCCAAAGGGCAGCAATCGAGATTGCACCTGCCGAGTTTCCCGCGTTTACGTCATGCGGTGAGTCGCCGACGAAAACCGCCTCACTAGCCTCGTAGCCCAGCTCGCCGAGGGCCATGCGGACGGGGAATGGATCGGGCTTGTGGATGGAACAGGAGTCGCATCCGATTTTCGACTGCATGTATGGGGCGATGCCGGTGAGATCGAGAGCGCGGTCCATCATCTCATTGGACTTGCTCGTAACGATCCCCATGGGATGGCCGGAAGCGGCGAGGCTCCCGAGGACTTCCAGCGTTCCGGGGAAGACTGTCGTCAGGCGATCGTGCGCGGCGCGCTGAAAGACGCGGTAACGCGTCGTTACGGCCTCCAGCTGCTCGTCCGTATCGCAGTATGCCTTGAGCTGGGTGGCTAGCGGGGTGCCGATTCCGGCGACCCATTCTTCTTCGGTTGGTGCCCGTCCGGCGAAGCCCTCGAACGCGTGCTTGACGCTGGCGAGCAGGAGGCCGATGGAGTCGATGAGGGTGCCGTCCAGGTCGAAAAGGACCGCGATCGGACGGGTACGATGCTGCGCTCCGGGCGCAGCTGTGTTCGGTTCTGCCATATGGCGAATGTAACGCATCGCGATCTTCGGTCGGACGCATCTCGAACGGACGTTCGAATCCATCATGATACACCCTCCGGTGACATGAAAATGAGCGCGACCAGACGAATGCCCTTCTCATGTACCTGGTCGGGGGACCGCCGAGCCTTGTCGACAAGCTCGAGGATGGTATCGACGGCGGCTTCGTCGGGGGAATCCGTGAGGCTTTCGAGCGACCACTCCACAGCGAGTGGAAGTGGCGTTGCAGCGGCGCTCCTGAGGCGCGTGGCGATCGCAGCCGAATGTGATCTTCGCGCGAAGTTCGCGTTGGCGCTCGCGGCATCTGCGACGCGTGCGAGGGAGCGTCTTGCATCATGCACACCTGGAACGGTCGCGTGTCCGTCAGGCGCGCCGAGTGCGTGCCACGCACAGCGCTGCTGATACCAGGAATCGGCAGACTTGAGAACCGATGACAGGCATGTCGGTATCTCGTTGCGCGACGTCGCGCCCCCAGCGGCTTCAGCGCGGTCCGCCAGATCCGTCGCGGCTTCAATGACGAAAGCGTCGCCGGTCATTCCCGACACGTCGTCCCATGAGAGCAACGTGGCGGTGCCATCGACGATCCACACACCGAGCGTAGCAGGTCGCGCCGCACGTGCCAGGGCTACGACGCGCGGACGGTTTATCGTATCGATAGTGTCGGGAACGGTGCGTCGCCATTTCTCGATGGTTGCGCGCACATGTTCGCCACGCTGGATCGCCGCTCGGTCGTTCGATCGCGCCGACAGGTTGGTGATCGTCGAGTCGCCGAACATGTGCGCGGAGAGGTCGGATTTACGTGCGATTATCTCCAGCTCATGAAGAAACAGCTCCGCTCGGGATGGCGGGGTCACGGTGTATGACATCACGCGCGGATGTCGCGAACCCATGCGCGCGAGACGGCCGATGCGTTGCTCCACGCGAGCCGCGGTCCATGGAAGGTCCATGTGAATCACGACTGACGCTTCCTGAAGATTCACGCCCTCGCTCAACAGATCTGTCGCGATGAGACAATTGATGATTGCGTGCTCGTCGAGATGGGCGTGTCGCGCGTCTGGTGCGAACTGGGAGAGCACCTCCGTGCGGCTGACGGGTCCGCTTGCGATCATCGCTCCGCGCGCGGTCAACAAAGCAGCGTGTCCATCGCGTTTGACGAGTCGATAAATCGCTTCAGCGGTCTCCGCATAACACGAGAACGCAACGACCTTCTCGGCAGGATGCGCTCGCACGACATCCCGTACGAATCCGGCGAGCGCTTCGTCGCCGATCGTCCTGGCGTGCGCTAACAGCCTGTCGAGTGCCGAGACATGCTCACGCAGCGCCGAGCTGAGCGCCGCGAGCGGCGCAGTCGCTGGAACCAGCAACTCGGCAAAAGCGAGCTGCACCGCCTCGTCGCTGTACACCCACGCCGATAGTTCAGCGCCAGTGGGATACCGGCCCGCATCGAGAGAAGCGAGCAATCCATGCGAGCGTGCGATTCTTCGTTTGAGCGCACCGACGAGCGCCGCGTTGCTGGATACCCACTGTCGCACCAGTCCATGCATGACGAGCCGCGTCGCGACGCCGCCATCGCTCGGAGGCACCGGCGGCGGAAGGGCGAGAATCATGTCAAGTATATCTGTATCCGTCGCGATCACCACCGGAGCGGCGTGCTCGACGACCGGTATGTGGTGAGCTCCGGCGTACGCTGCTGCATCGCGCCGCACAATCAGGGGCAGGAATTCCGCACCGGTCATCGTGTAGGCACGTGACCCGATGAACAGAGCGACAAGCGCCGCGACGTCGTCGTGCGAATTATGCAGCGGAGTCGCAGTGAGCAGGAGAACAGGACTGAGGATACAGAGATGCGCGAGCGCCGAGTAGCGACGCGTGCAGGTATTCCGAAAGTTGTGAGCCTCATCGACGACTATCAGATCCCGTATTCTCGCCGGCGGACCTGTACGGCCGAGCGATTCGATCGAGACGAATTCCGCGCTGACGCGGGTTACGGCGATGGCATGCAGCCACATGTCCGTGAGCGAGGCTGGGGCGATTACGGTAACTGCTTTGTAACGAGCCGCGACAGCGAGCGCGACGTACGTCTTGCCAAGCCCGACATCGTCGCACAGAAGTGCGCCACCGTGCTCCGACATCGTGCGCTGAAGGCGTGCGACCGCGGACCGCTGGTGGACATGGAGTGTGACGTTTCCAATGCGAAGTCGCTCCGGCTCGTCACCGAACATGCATTCAGCGATAGCGGCGCGCGCATCAGCGAGAGAAACGATGCGGGTCTCGAGCTCCGGCTGGGACGCGTCAATCGTTGTTGCGAGCATGGGTCCACTGGAGAAGAGGCACGAGGGCAGATCCGTTCAAGTCGTACGCGGACAGCACCAGAGCATCGAGATCATCGTCGGCAGGCTCATTCCCGGCACGTGCGCATTCTGCGACGGGGGCAAGCAGGCTCACCGCGCGTGGCCAGTCCGGCGGAATTGGCAAGCGTGCGATCGTCCAGCCGAGATACCGGTGGTAGCCGCCGCGTGCAGGCTCAGCGATCGCGCCGAGCCATGCGGCGGCTATCCGTGAGTTGAGGATCGCCGCGAGTGCGAGTGCATCGGCCATGCAATTGCACGTTACGGAGTAACATGTGTTGAGTGGCACTGTCGGATCGCCGGCTTCGAGAACAGCCGCTCTGGGCGCGCGCCCGAAGTCGGCCCAGATTACGCGGGGGGACCTGGCGCACGCGCTCTCGACACGGAAGAGGGACCACCAGCGATCCGACCGGGCGTCGCTCCGCCGCTCGAGCGCGCGCCGGGAGCGTGCAAGCCAGCGTTGGGTGTGCGGCGGCAACGCGCGGAGTGGTGTGCCCGTGTCATCGTGGGTCCATATGATTCGCTCGTCATCCGGAGCGAGCCGCCATCGCGTCACCGTTTCTCCTCGGACGAGCGGGCGAAGCAACTGCGTTTCGATCTCGCAACGCTTTCCATTTGCGGCGACGTCTGTCACCTCGCCATGATTGTCGCCGGCTCGAACGACAAATGCGTCGTTGCAGCCTGTCTTGACGCCGAGGTGCGGTCGTCCCAGTGCTGTCGTAAATAACGGAACGCCAGCGGCTGTCAGCAGATCGAATGATGCGCGAGCCCGAGGGGCGAGCAACAACCACGGGCTCCCCGGGGAAGGATCGAGCGAAAGGTTCTCCGTAGCGACATTCCAGTGCGAAGTGTCGCTACGATGCTGTACGCTGATCTGTACTGGGCAGTCATGCCTTGCTCCGTCTTCAGACCTGCGTGTTGCAACGAGCATCGAGGGGTACACGGCAGCCTCGAATGCGTCGGGCGCATTGGAGAAATCTCCGAGTGCGATGATTCGGGTTCGGTCGAGCACGAGCTGGCGTGCGCCACCGCCGGCCAGCGAGCTCCAAAGCTTGGATGGCAGAAGCAGTCCCATGACGCCACCGGGCGCGAGCAAGTCCACCGATCGCTCCACGAACAGAGCCGCGAGATCGGTCTGTCCGGCGAAGCCGTGCCCGGCGCTTGCACCGCGGGCTCCCTCCGACCATGCGCCGCGACGGAACACGCTGAACTTCTCCCGATAACGCGCGCGATCATCGGCGTGCATGTTGTGCACTCGAACCCAGGGCGGATTGCCGACGACTACATCGAATCCACCGGACTCCGCGACATCCGCGAAGTGTATCGGATATGCGAACGCCGGCATGCCGCCGCGCTGAATTGCCACGCGCTTTCGTTGCAACGCTCGCATGGTGGAGCGCAGTTCGAGCAATCTGTCGCGTTGTTTCGGATCCGGCGCCATGCGTACGTTGAACAGATCGCGCGATCGAACGGCACGGACGATCTCCTGTCGCTCGAATCGAGCGGCGGTGATGCGGGCGTCGATCGCGTCAACTGCACGCATACGCTCCACAAAGTCGAGCTGCCTCCCAAGGGAGAGCTTTCTCTGCCCATTCGATCGTGTGTATCGATCCCTTAGCGCCGAGGCGCGTCGTCGTGCGGTGCCGCGGGAAGCCCGACTTCCGAATGCGTCGCCCGCGAGCGAGTTTCCGACGCGAATCTGACGGTCAAGGTTCGGCAGAGGAATCACACGCATGGGGTCCGGCTCATCGCTGTCGATCACTGCGGACAGCCACAGCCGTAGCTCGCAGAGCCATACCGCTGTCGGACTGGAATCCACGCCGAAAATCGATTGCCGGAGCACCGAGCGTCGCACATTGCTTGGTGAGTCCGTATCACCGAGCGCGATCCGAAGGCGTGCCATGCGCTCCAGCGCATAAACCAGGAATGCGCCCGAGCCGCACGCGGGGTCGAGGATTCGCAGCCGCTTCACATCTTCCAGAATGCGTGGATTCGGGACTGTGTTCGGTTCGTGGTCGCCGAGCAACTGCTCGGCCTCTGTGCGTCTCATGCCGCTGCGTTCGAGCGCGGCACCGAACGTGAGAGTAGTGAGCCTCTCTACAAACCGCTGTGGCGTATAGAACACTCCGCCGCGCTTGCGGTCGCCGGATTCCATCAGCGATTCGAACACCTTGCCGAGCATTTCGGGATCGATAGCCGCCTGGGACCATGCAGTCGCGTCTTCGCGGGCGGTGAAGCGATATCGAATGAGGACGTCACCGAAGAGCGCGCCCAGTGCGTCGTCGGAGAAGCGCGAGTGGCGGTGGATGCGCTCGACCGTCGTGCGCGAGAAGAGTCCGCCGTTGAGGAACGGGATGCGTCCGAATGCGCGGGATCGCGGCGCACGCTCGGAGACGCGCGTATTCAGCGTTCCAAAGAAAAGCGGCTCGAGTACGCGACGTTGATATGAACCTCCGCTCGCGATGCATTCCGTGAATCCGTTGGCGAGAAAGCCGAAGTCGCTGTTGAGCCAACCCTTGGTTTCGAGAAACGACAGGAAGAGAAGGCGGCTCGTAGTAAGGATCGCGATCTCTCTCGCATCTGGCGCCGGTACTTGTGATGGGAGAGAAGCGGCGAGCGAGTCGATCGTATGTGCAAGTGCGTGAAAGAAGCGGCGGGTAACGGCATCACGGCCGAGTATGTCGAGCCAGCGCATGTGACGCATCTCATCGCCGTGAGCGGCAGTTGCAGCCGACAGCGCGCATAACGTCTCTGCATCGCTGTCGACCACGTTTCCGCGCTCGGAGATCATCGCGACGATCTGCGGTGCGGGGCGCACGCGGCGCCATGTTGCGATGGCGAGTGTCGATCCGTCGCGATGACTGATAACGATGAGCCACAGGAGATGAGGCGCTTGCATCGTGAGCTGGCGCGCGATCGCCGTTATCACTTGCCGCACGCTCGCTCGTTGTTCGATCTCGGCGCTCAGCGCGCGTAGCGATCCATCGCCGGAGGTTACACGTGCTGATAGTACCTCAGTGGGGAGTCCGAGCCGATCTCGCGACGCAGCATCAAGCGGGTGTGACCGGTCGGTAAAGCCCAGCGCCGCCAGTAGCGCGTCCATACCGCCGGCTTGAGCGGTGGCGTCGATCATCCGCGCGGCATGAGTAAGAGAGTCCACTCAGCCACAGTACGTGTCACTGAGATGGCGGGACTGAGCAGCTCTAGACGGGCGCGATCAATTATCTATCCGGTAAACGACCTGGCGCTGGTTTGGTTGTTGATCGCATGACGCCAGGGACTTTTGGTGGGCGACCGAGTAGGGAAAACGGCCGTGACTCGCGCCGGGAACTGGCGGCGAGCGTCGTTGCGTCCGACATTTAAGTAGCAGATGCGTCAGCTCATCCACGTAAGGGGCGATTCGGCCATGTCTGAAACAGTCAGGGCGAGCCAGTGTTTCTAGCACTGCTCGTGGTTACGTTCGCCGTTGCTCTCGTTGTGTCGGCCATCGTCGCGTTCATATTCAGCGCGATCGATCCGGCGGATACTCGATCGCGTTGTGGCGCCGGATCTTGCGGGTGCATGGCATCGGTACATGATCTTCGCGCTCTACGTTGTGGGAATCTCCGGTGGAGTGAGGATCTTCTCACTCGAGCAATATGTGAATCCGGCAGACCCGAAGGCACTCCCGTTGGTACTCACGCCCGAGCGCTGGACGCTGGAGGTGTACCGCACGGTGATCGAAACGCTGCAGAGCACTGCATGGATGTTGCTCGTTGCATTCGTGTTTTTACTGATCGCGTATGTGATCGCGCGTGGAATGGAGCTGCGTGCGGCGCGACATACCGGCCAGGGCACGTAATCAGTTCGTCCTTCGTATCGTCACTTACTTGTCTCATAAGCGTCGAGCCTCGTCGGCGCTTGTGATTTCCGGAGAACCTCTTGCTCTTCCGCACGCTGGCGCCCGCGGTTGCACTCACTCTCGTATCATCGCTTGCAGTTGCGCAGGCTCCCCGCATTACATCGGCTGGAGATCCATCGGTCAACGCCGACACGATCTACCGACTTGCGGTCAAGCCAGAACAATTTCCCCAAGAAGCGGGAGTTCTGCTTCTGGATGACGGGGTGCTCCACATCGAGCCCGACGGCCGAGAAGAGTCGACATATCGGCAGATCATCCAGATACTGCGTCCAGAGGCCGTCGATCGATACAGAGAGCAGCAGTTCTCCTATGCACCAAAGCATCAGCGATTCACGCTCAACTGGATTCGCGTAGTCAAGCCGGACGGCACGGTCGTGAGTGCAGCACCCTCGCAGGTGCAGGAGTCGGACGTGCCTGCGCAGTTCGGTGATCCGACTTATTCGGATCAGAAAGTCGTGCGAGCGTCGCTTACTGGTGTCGCACCGGGGACGATCGTCGACCTGAGCTACACGACGACGGAGCTGAAGCCATTTCTATCCGGTGACTTCTTCGACTCGTGGAACGTGAGCAGTGGACCGCAGGTGATGCGTTCGCGCTACGTGGTCGACGTTCCAGCTGGTTTCACACCACGTATCCGCGAGGATAATCTCAACTTCGCACGTACGGAGAAATCGGCGAACGGACGCCACGTTTATACGTGGGCGACCAGCAACATCAAGAGCGTCAAGTCCGAAGCATTCGAGTCGGATTCGAACGGTGTGTACATGTCGGTCGTGGTATCGTCGCCGATCACGTGGGCGGCGATTGGAAAGTGGTACGCTGGAAATGCGCGCGACAGATACGTGGCTTCGCCAGCCGTCGATTCGGCGATCACGCAGGCTGTCAAAGGCGCACGGACACTGGATGACTCCATCCGCGCGGTGCACCGCTGGGTGGCGCAGGACATTCGGTACGTCAGCATCGCGCTTGGATTGGGCGGCTATCAGCCGAGATCGCCCGACGAGGTGATTCGCACCGGATTCGGGGATTGCAAGGACAAGGCGACACTCTTCATCGTCGCGCTCAAGCGGCTCGGTATCACCGCGTTTCCCGTAATTCTGAATTCGAGTGGCGGAGTGCAGCGGAGCATGCCGTCCATCGCGCAGCTCGATCACGTAATCGCGGCTTTCAGGCTGCCCGGCACGACGCAATACGAATTTGCCGATCTCACCGCATCGCTCACGCCGCTCGGTGAGTTGCCGTTCGATTATCAGGGAGCATTCGGAATGATCGTTCACCCGGACGGGAGCATCGAGGAGATAACGCTCCCGAAAGCGTCCATCACGGATAATTCCGGCTCGCGTCGCATCGTAGGTACGCTTTCAGTTGACGGGCAGTTCACTGGGACCTACGAAGAGAGCGGACTCGGCGCGCGTCAGTATTCGTTGCGGAGCGCTTTCGAGAACCCACTCGATTCCGTTCAACGGGCCAAGGCGGCCAACGCCATTGCGGGTAACATTTTCGAGGGCGCCCAGGGCGACAGTCTTACGGGATTCGCGGGAAAGGATCTTGCGGCGAAACCAAAGATGTCGGTGATCGTTCGAAACGGGCGAGCTGCATCGATGGCAGGAACCAACGCGATTCTCACTAATCCGTTCGGCACGATGAGCGGTTTTTCCTCCGCAGCGCAGGAAATAGAAACAGCCGGGCCAAGGCTATTTCCGATCGCGGCGGACAGGATCTTCGGTTACGGTGTGACGACGATGGAATTTCGGGTCACGATGCCGGAAGGATGGCACGCTCAACTTCCGGCCAATGTGGATGCGTCGAGCGAGTTCGGCAAATACCACAGCGAATACGCCCAGTCAGGACGTGACCTGGTGCTCAAGCGAACGATCACGGGTGCCGGTGGTAACTATGCTCCGGATCAACTCAAGACCATGCTCGAGTGGATGCGCAAGATCGGGACGGACGATGCGAAGTTGATAGTGATCGAGAAGGGAACACGCTGAGCGCGCGCGTGAGCATTCTTCGTTCCGCTACTCCTGCCGACATCGCCGCGCTCGGCTCGCTCATCGAATCTTCGGCGCGCGAGCTCAGTGTCGGCTTCTACACACCGGAGCAGATCGAGGCTGCTGTCACGCACATATTTGGCGTCGACAGCCAGGTGATCGCGGACGGCACGTACTATCTGATCGAAGAGGACCATGAACTGGTTGCAGCCGGCGGCTGGAGCGCGCGACGCACGCTGTACGGTGGCGATCGGATGAAAGGAACTGAAGATCCCAGGCTCGATCCAACAGTGGACGCTGCTCGTATACGCGCGTTTTTCGTGCATCCACGCTGGGCGCGTCGTGGACTCGCGCGGCAACTGTACGCGGAGTGTGCGCGTGCCGCATGGATGGCGGGGTTTCGCAGCTTCGAGCTGATCGCGACCAGCCCTGGCGAGCCGCTCTACTCGGCGCTCGGGTTTTCGGTGGTGGAGCGCGATGCCGTTCATGTGGCTGGTGTCGCGATTCCGTTCGCCAGGATGCGACGACCGATTCCTCGCCCGGAGAGTGAAGGGACCAGCTAAAGGGCCGTCGCTGCTTATTTTACATTCATGCAGAAAAAGCGGGCTGCGGCGATCAAACAGGAATGGGGTGACAGACCCTGTGAGCACCCTGCGCTCGCGAAGGAATACGATCTGGGGAAGCGCACGGGAAACTACGTCTGCACCCAGTGTGGCACGACGTTTACGTTTCGGGAAAAGGCGGAGATGTTCGGCGTCCGGTCTCCGGAACCCGAGCCATCACACTCTGGAGGCTTTATGAAAAAGAAATCGACGCGCGAGATTCCGGATTTCTCACGCAAGCCATCGCGTCCAAAGTCGGGAGGGATTCCGAACACAGTTCCGCCGTCCAAGTCGCGGACAGTCAACGTTTCGGCTCCTCGTCCCAAGCCGCAGGCGACCTCGGCGAAGGGTGGTCAGCGCGGCAAGTAGCTCCGACGTGTGATCAGGAGCTCGCAGGATGTACGCTCTGATACTCGCGTCCCTTCCATTCGACGCGACTGCCACGTAATACCGCAGAGAGTGTGATGTAAAGAGTGACCGCCGCGCCGAGCGGAAAGAGCAACGCGTACAGCACGGGTACGCGGGCGAGGCGATAGTAGACGAGCCATGTCAGCAGCGTGACACCCGTCGTAATCGCTCCCCACAGCTCGAGCGCGGGAATTTGGAACAGGACCGCGATGAGAAGTAGCAGAGGTGGCGCCAGCTGCATCAGGAAGGGGAGTGGTAACAACAGCGGAGCGAGCCAGGCAGCGCGGCCCCCGAACGGCATGGAATGCCGGCCACCAGCAAAGAGATTCTTGCGCCAACCGGCCATCAGCTCCGCGAGCGATGTGTACATGCGCGTCGATAGCTGATCGATACCCTCGACCAGCACCGTCTTTTTCCCAAGCTCGAAGTAGCGCTGGGCGAGCATCAGGTCCTCGGCGACGTATCCGCGCACGAGTCCATGTCCGCCAAATTCGTCGTAGGTTGCGCGGCGCACCATGAGATACTGGCCGTTCGCGATCTTCGCGGATGCTTTCCTGGACCGGTTAACAATTTCGGTGCCGCCGAACCGCGTTACCAGAACGGTGAAGACCTGCATCTGCAGCAGACGCTCCCAGAAGGTGATCATCTCCTGGCGCCCCAGCACGGAATAGAAATCCGCTTGCGTGCGGAGCATGCCGTTCACGGATCGCACGACGAGGTCCGGCGCGGCGCGCGCGTCAGCGTCCATGAACACGAGTATGTCGCCTGACGCCGCGTTGGCGCCAGTCTGGCAGGCCCATTGCTTCCCGAACCAGTCAGCCGGCAGATCCGGGTTATCCAGAACAGTGAGACGTGGATCGGCGGACGCGACGGCACGGGCGATTACCGCAGTGTCGTCGCTCGAGTGATCGTTGACTGCGATCACTTCCAGATGTGGATATGACGAGGCGAGGATAGACTGGAGACATGCAGCGATGTTTCGGGACTCATTGCGTGCGGGAACTGTTACCGTAACACGCGGCGGATCGGCCGGTGGCTGCGGCGATTCGGCGTCGAGGGATGTGGAGCGCGCCATGCGCAGCGACGCGATTATCGGCGTGAGGATCCACGGAATTGTGGCGGCGATGGTGGCCGCCACGGAATGGTTCATTGCCGGCATGCGCGAAAGCTATCGGCATACCGGTCCCGAACGCACGAGAGGCGCGCCGGTGTTGGCGCGCCTCTCGTGGATTTCGACGTCAGGACAATCAGGTCCGTCCGCTGCCGGAGCCACCCTGACCGCGACGTGATGCGTCACTTCCGGACTCGCGCGAGCTTGAAGAATTCCTGTCACTCGACGACCGCTTGCCCGATGTATCATTTGGGGGACTGCTCGAAGTACCACTCGCCCGCCGAGCGTTCTCATCGCTCGAGCTCTGGCTGCCAGAGCGACGTGATGCGTCGCTATACCCGGAATCGGCGCCGTACCCGCCCTCCTCACGAGAGCTACTCGACGATGCGTTTCCCCGGCTGGTCCGGGCCTGGTCGCGGTCCCGGTCGCGAGCTTCATCCATGGTGCCTTGGGAGCCGCCCATACTTGGCTGCCTGTCCTGCGTCGAGCCAGTCGAGGCGTTCATCCCACCATTCGAGCTGGTCTTTGATTTTGATTTGCGAGAACTGTTGTTCGGGTCGTTCGAATCATTATCATGCCTATCTCTGCCGGCCATAAGAATTCCTCCGTGATGGCGAGAAGTTGTTTTCCCGTTTATGTGAAAGCTGGCAACGCATGTGCCAGATTAGTGTTGTAACGTCGGGCGTTCGCCATCTCGCATTCCAGAATTCACATGCCAATTCGAGGCTTTTCACACGTTCAAACGACAGGCGCGGGCGCCAGAGTAGCGCTGGTTGCACCATCTGGGCCCTTGAAGGATCGTGGCGACGTAGAGACAGCGCTCGCGACGGCTCGCTCGTTCGGCTGGGAAACGACAGTTGGTGAGCATGTGCTTGCGCGCTACAGCTATTTTGCGGCGACAGACGCAGACCGTATCGCAGACATGAACGCTGCGTTGCGTGACGATTCTGTTGATGCAATCTGGTGTCTGCGCGGTGGTTACGGTGTGATGCGCATACTGGAGCATCTCGACTATGACGCGGCGCGCAGGCATCCCAAGCCGGTCATGGGATACTCCGACATCTCCGGACTGCACGCGGCACTGGGTCGCGCGTGCGAGATCATTACTTATCATTCTCCCAACGCGCGTACTCAGCTCACGCCATTTGCGCGTACGTCGTTCGAGCGCGCACTGGTTCTGGGTGTCGATCCGTGCGGTGCCGCGGCCGGCGCGCGCGTGGTTCGCGCCGGCCGCGCACGCGGAAGACTCGCGGGCGGAAACCTTTCGCTGATATCTTCTCTCGCCGGTACGCCATATTTTCCGGATCTCGACGGTGCGATTCTGGTAATTGAAGACACCAACGAGGGGCTGTACCGTATCGATCGCATGCTCACGCAGCTTTCGCTCGCGGGCGAGCTATCCGGACTTACTGGAATCGCATTTGGATACTGCACATCCTGCGATGCAGACGAATCACCCGGTGACACGCGCCAGTCACGTACGCTCGACGACGTGCTCGCGGAATTTGCAAGCACTTTGAACATTCCGTGCATCGCTGGAATACCGATGGGACACGTCGACGATCAGTGGACGATTCCGCTCGGTGCAATCGCGACGCTCGACACAGATTCACAAACCCTCAGCGTGGAACAGTCATGACGAAAAGCGGAAGCGATCTCGTTGCAGAAGCAAAGGCGCGAGTAAAGGAAATCGATGCGGCGAATGCGATCATGGAGAAGCGGAAGCCAGGCACTGTCTTTCTGGATGTGCGCGAGCCGAACGAATGGAATCTGGGGCACGTGCCCGGCGCGATTCACGTACCACGCGGTCAGCTCGAGGGGAAGATCGAAGGCGTTCTCGACCGCGACAAGGAGATTGTCGTGTACTGTGCCGGCGGATCACGCTCTGCGCTCGCCGCTGATACGCTGCAGCAGATGGGGTATCGGCATGTTACGTCGCTCAAGGGCGGATTCCGCGGATGGGCCGAGGGCGGCGGCGAGATAGAGGACTGAACGAGAAAGTGGGGTCAGAGTCGACTTCCGCGCGGAAGTCCGACTCTGACCCCACTTTCTCTACGGGGCGCGTTACGCTTTAGAAAATATTCATATCGCCTGAATCTTCCAGACGCGTGTCGGCTTCGTTTGCTGCGTCGTTCGCCTCGTCACGAAGACGCTGCTGTTCGCTGGCGCTCGCGCTACGATCATACGCGTCGTTGACATACCCTCGCACGGCATCCCATTCGCCGTAAGTCTGTCTCGCGCCACCGTTCCAGCCGCGGCGCAGCTCGTCTTCGACTTCATTGAACGGACGGCCGCGATAGTCCGGATTACGCGCCGCAAGATGCCCCAACCGGTAGGCGGGACTCACGGATTCGTAATCCCGATCTGCGAGCCGGTTTGGCGAGTTGTCGTAGTGGTTGCGATAAACTGCATCGTCGCCGACCGTGTATTCCTGCGCAGCTTCGGCAACTGCATGGCCAGCCCACCATCCGCCGACCGCACCTGCAATTCCGCCAATGAGCGTGCCAACAGGTCCTCCTACGGAGCCGATCGCCGCGCCAACCACGACGCCCGAGATGCCGCCAGCAGCTTCCCCGACCTCGTCACCCGCGATTCGGGACGGCTCGTTCGGAACTGATTTGCGCTTGTCCGGGTTGTTTTTTCTGCTATCCATACTGCCTCCAATGGGAATGGCGTCCGACCGCCGCCACAACGGGCGCCGATATCCAGACATGAGGGGCAAGGTGGATGCCACACGACGTGTGTTCATCTTGACAGCGATTCGATTATTGCACCGATTCAATGTATGGCGGCGACCCTCCACATCGGAACACAGGGATGGAACTACTCGGCGTGGGCCGGTGTGTTCTATCCAGACGGAACGCGGTCGGCGGATTTTCTTCCGACCTACGCTCGTGCGTTCGCAACTGTCGAAGTCGATTCGACATTCTACGCCGTACCGCCATCGACAACGGTGCGCGGCTGGTACGACCGCACGCCAGCGGATTTCATCTTCGCGCTCAAATTTCCGCAAACGGTAACCCACGAAGCGCGGCTGCGCGACGTCGATGGTACCATCGATCTCTTCTTCGATCGCGCGCGCGAACTACGGGAGAAACTCGGGGCTGTCCTGGTGCAGCTCGGCCCCGACTTCGGACCGGAAGAGCTCCCCGCGCTGGTGGACTTCGTTCCGCGTCTGCCGCGCGACATTCGTGTCGCGATCGAATTTCGCACGCGTGGGTGGATGACTCCCGGCGTACTCGCATTCCTGCGCGATTACGGAGTTGCTGTCGCGCTCGTGGATGGGTCGTGGATCCCGCGCCGCTGGATGATCGAGCTACTGGCGCGACCCACGGCCGCCTTCCACTATATCAGATGGATGGGCCCGAACAGATTTCTCGTCGATCACTCACGCATTCAGGTGGACCGCACGCGCGAATTGAAAAGGTGGGCCGATGCGATCGAATTCGTTCCTGACAGCGTCACCGACATTTACGGATACATGAGCAATTATTTCGCGGGTCACGCGCCACGCTCAGCGCGCGATCTTCAGGAGATGCTGGGCCAGGAATCCATCGATCCGGACATGCTGGGCGAGCAGATGCGCCTCCTGTGAAGGTCGTTCATGCTGTTCCGCATCGACCCACCGTGCGGGCGTCGCGTCGCGCCACTACCTTCGGAAGATGATGCATCGCCCAGCTCGCGACTACGTACTATCGGTGCTTGCCATCGCGTTCGTAATACTCACCATGTCGCTCGGCTTCTGGCAGCTTCGGCGACTGGCGCAACGGCGTGCACAGAACGCCGAGGTTGTCGCGCGCCTGGCCGAGCCGCCAGTCCCCGTTCGCCAATTGACGCACGATTCGGCAGCGCTGCATTACCGTCGCGTAACACTACACGGTGCGTACGACTACGCGCACGAGATCAAGATCGCGGATCGCACGCGTCTCGGGTCTCCAGGTATCAACATCGTTACGCCGCTCCGCATTGCCGGAACCGACACAGCCGTGCTCGTGAACAGAGGATGGGTCTACGCGCCGGACGGTCTGACTGTGGATCTATCGCGCTGGCAGGAGGGTGATTCGGTGAATTTCACCGGCTATGCGCGCCCGCTCTTCAAGGCGCTTCCGGGATCTCCGGTCTTGCCCGGACGGCCGGACTCGTTCCGGTGGCTGGATCTGACCGCGCTCAAATCGCGCGTGCCATATCCCCTTTACCCGTTCGTGATCGTGCTGGAGGGAAGCACTGCAGCGAACGGAAACATACCACCGCGCGTGCCGCCACCACCGCTGGATGAAGGCCCGCACAAGAGCTACGCGATTCAGTGGTTCTCGTTTGCGATAATCGCGGTGGTAGGGATGTACTTCTTTCTGCGCGTTCCGCCCTCGCAGCGGTTTCCGAACGAACGCTAGATCCGGTGCGCTTCGAGCGACGGGTCAATTACCGGCAGGACGCGGCGCTCTTCGACAACGTCGGCGATGACGTAGCCGGTCACTGAGATGGCTTCGCGCAATTCTTCCTCCGTCACCGTCCCGTCATGTTCGACGGTGATGCGGCCCAACGCAACGTCTGCGGATTGAATTCCCGCGATTGGTGTGAGCGCGGTGAAGAGCGCGCGCTTGCAGTGGTCACCGCGCATTCCAGCGATAGTTACAACCGTTCTCATACTGACCGCAACTTAGTCAAGTGGCGTGTGCGGTGGGAGTGGCAGTGGCGGCGACTTTTTGTGCGACTCGAACTTCCTGGCGAGCGCAGGAAGAAATTCGTCGTATTTGGATCCTGGACTCCAGAGTACCCATCCGTCGTAGCCCGCGTCATACACAGCCTGCTTCTGCGCCTCGATCTCCGCCGCTCCGTAATGCGGCGCACCAAGTGTGAACGCCTGCAGCCACGGCCGTACATGTTCCGGAGTAGTGATACCGAGCTTTGCATCGCGCATTCGCGCACTCGTGATAGCGATGAAGATCGTTTTGTGCGGCTCGGCGTTGGGGAGGCGAATTCCGAACGCTCCGTGCGGGTAGAGTGATGGATATACCATCGGTAGTACGACATCCACGACCGGAGATATTTTCTCCCAGTCCTGGCCCACTTCGAGCGGACCGCGCACGGTGGTCACGAGCCCGAATATGTCGGCCGTCATTCGCACGCCCATCTTGTTGTACCGCGCTTGTGCGGTCTTGAGAAGATCGTTCAGCGCGTCTGCCTTGCTGCGTCCCGCGGCTTCGGGAAATACCTGCGGGGGCAACGACTTGTACGGCTCCGGGAACCGTACGTAATCGAACTGTATCTCTCCGAAACCCATCTTCACCGCTTCATCGGCGACACGGAAGTTGTAATCCCATATCGCGCGCGAGTAAGGATTCACCCATGTGACTCCCTTCTTGTCGCGCCACGGCGTGCCGTCGGCCTTCCGAATCACATGCTCCGGATTGTTGCGAGCAGCAACCGAATCCTTGAAGACCACCATCCGCGCGATTGGAAGGATACCGTGCGCACGAAGCGTATCAACGAGCGCAGGAAGATTCGCGACCTTGTTCATCTTCCCTTCGTTGCGTTGCAGCAATGGATCGGATGAGTGCCAGTTGAGTCCGAACTCGTCCTTGATATCGATGACGAATGCGTTGATCTCCGTCGAATCCGCGATGGCGATCAGATGCCGCATCTTCGCGCTGCTCTGCGCCGCGAACCTGTTGATGTACAATGCGCGAATCGGACGCGGTTCTTTTTGCAGTGATATTACTTCCGCGGTTCCCGTCGGAGCGAGCGGCGTCGTGTCGACGCCCGTCGCTGCGACCATCGCAGCGGTCGTCGTCTTCGATGTCGTTGCGGCGTGACCCGAAGAGTCCGGCGTCCTGGACGCAGCCTGCTCGCAGGCAAGCGTCGGAATCAGGAGAAGAGCAAGAAATCGCATGCAGTACAATGTGGCGCGAGACAGGGAGGGGGAGCGGCTCGGGAAATCTACGGCGTGGAGCGCGCTCAGAGTATATTCAGCGCGATGTTACGGCACACTCGCATTCGCTCCTTACGGCCCGGATCGGCCGTATTCCCCATTCTCGCGCTCGTGTTGGCAGCGGGATTCCTGGGCTGTGCAGCGCACGCGCCGGATCCGCCAGACGCCGAATTTCTGGTCGCAACCGCCGATTCGGCGTTCTGGGTGCGTAGCGGCGCGACGGGAATTCACGTCAAGGCAGTGCCGATGACCCTCGCGCACTTCGGTGGGCGCTTTCACGAGGTGTTCATAGCCGATGTCGACCGATCGTTCGACGACGCTGTGTTCACCGGTGAGCGCGTCTACGTGCGCGACCTTCAGTCGAACGATTCGACGCTCGTGTACGACGACACGGCAATCGTGACGATGGCGGCTCATCACGCTCGCGCGTATCCCGATGCTACTCCACTCGGGCCTCAGGATGACACCCCGCAGGACCCCGCCGTCTCCGCCTCGGGCGAGACCGACGTGCTGGAAGTGCGCGGCCCGTACGCGCTCCTGGAGCACCGCACATTCTACGAGATGCCGGGCAGGTAATATGCACGACACCGTACATACCGCAGTCGATCTGCGGACCGGTGCCGCGGCGACGCCCGCCGACATGGCGCGCGATTCGGCTGCCGAAGATTCCAATGTCGTTCGTTCGGTTCCGCACAGCTGGAATCGCAAGGGCTACGCGCTTTACGCTCGCGGCGTCGCCGATGGATCGGTTTCGATCTCCCTGCGCGACAAGTCACAGCGCTCCTGGCCGCTATTCACGGTCAGTGCACATCCGCGCATCTACTGGCTCGACAATCCTCCCATCGACTCCGCCGTCCGACGCGCCCTCGTTCGCGCATTCAACTCGGCGGCGGCTTACGACGAGACGGTGAAATACGTGCGATATGTGCACCCCACGCGTCATGCGTCGGGGGCAAGGGCTGTCCGTCATGCCTGATGGCTCAGGCATGACGATACACGCCGCACCACCAACAAACGGAAGACAAATGAAGGGGAAGACCCCGCGCGAATCCGAAGCGATCATCGCCGATCTGATGATGCCGAGCCAGGCGAACGGTCTGCGCACGCCGTCGATCTTTGGAGGCGTGGTAATGAGCATGGTCGATAAGTGCGCTGCGTTGTCGGCGATGAAGCACTCCGGAGGCCAGGCGACCACGCTGTCGGTCGAGCGGATTCTGTTCAAGGAGCCGATTCTGGTAGGTGATCTGGTCGAGATCCGATCCCACGTCGCTCACGTGGGCAGAACGTCCATGTCAGTCGTGGCAGACGTGTACGCCGAGGATTTGAGAACCGGTGGCCGCCGCCACACGAACGAGTGCTGGCTGACCTTCGTCCATCTGGGCGACGACGGCAAGCCGGCGCCAGTTCCGCCGCTGATTCTGGAGACCGAGGCCGATCACCACCTGCATGGGATCGCTTCGAGGCGGCGGGAGCAGATGCTGGCGGAGCGGAACTAGGGGCGGATTGTCGATTCGTCATCCCAGCCTTCGGCGGGATGATGACATTCCGACACATTTGTGACTTTGCCGAAGGCATCACCGGCGATATAATACCGAGAGATTTGTTCGGGTAAGTTTTTCTCTCAGCCGAGGCCGATGATTCAGAGTTGGTCGCCGGAGTCCAGCCCAGCATTTGCCGCAGCAGGCGCCGAACTGGCGGCCGTGCTGTTGCAGATTTCGGTCACACTCGGGCTCATGGTGGTCTGCGCATGGCAGTATCGCGAGTACCGCAAGCCGGTATTCGCGTGGTGGTCGCTTGCGTGGGGACTGTATGTCGTGCGACTCGCGGCGATCGGTGCGTTCATATTCACGCGCGAATCGATACTGCTCTACTGGCATCAGGTCTTCACCGGATGGACGGCGCTCGCAGTGCTCGCGACCGCGCTCGTATTCTCGGGCAGATTTCGGCGACGACGCTGGCACATCATCGCGGTACTTTTTCCACCAATCTGGTCGTACTTCGCAGTCTACCATCTCGGAGCGTACACACTCGCGTCAGTTCCGATGGTGCTGTTTCTGTCGTGCGCGACACTGTGGACGGGAGTCGTGTTCTATCGCTACGCACGCAGCACGCGCTCGACCGGCGCGACTGTCCTCGCCGCAGCGTTCTTCGTGTGGGGCGTACATCATCTCGACTATCCATTGCTGCGTGCGTACGGCGCGTGGCTTCCATGGGGATATTACGTTGATGTGCTCCTCACGATCACCGTCGGTGCCGGCATCCTTCTGCTCGTCACCGATGACCTTCGTCGCGGTGTCGGTACACTCGGCACTCTCTCGTCTGATCTGATGTCGGCTGCCTCGTCATCACGTGAGCGCGTGGTCGCGACGGTTCTGCAGCGGATCGTTTCCGTGCCGGCAGTGAGCGGTGCAGCGGTATTCCGACTCGACCCGGCGCGTGATGGGTATTTCGAGCTTGGCGTGGGTGCGTGCGAGGGATGGAGTGGAACGACGCCAACGGGGTCGCAGGCCGTGCTGCTGTCGCGTGTTGCGGCCGGCTCGCAACGTGCGTTCATCGCGCCGGAGTGGAGCGCTGTCGCAGATGCAATTGGCGACGGGCTCGCCTTCCCGTTTGCAGCGGTTCTGCCCGTGGAGGAGCGTGGCGCAGAGGGTGGCGGAAGTGCGCTCGTGATAGTCGCAGAAGATCACGTTCCGTTCGCAGCGCTCGACGCAAATTTTCTCACCGCGCTCGGCCGCCAGATGGGCGGCACTCTCGAAAATTCGCGATTGTACAGCGCGCTGCAACAGCGCACCGCAGACCTCGAGCGTCTCTCGACACGAATGGTGTTGCAGCAGGAAGATGAACGCCGCCGGCTGTCGCGCGAGCTGCATGATGAAACCGCGCAGCTGCTATCTGCGGTCAAGATGGAGCTCGCGATTCTCCGCGACGTCGTTCCCGCGTCTGACGCCGGCCGGGTGGACGAGGCACTCGCGCTGACCGATGCGGGAATACGCAGCATTCGCGCAGTGATTCATGATCTGCGGCCGTCCCTGCTCGACGATCTGGGGCTCGTACCCGCGCTGCGATCCGTCGCGACGGCGTTCGCGCAACGATCCGGCACGGAAGTGCGTCTCGATCTTCCACCAGCGCAGGAGTTTCCTGCACTCGAAGACGGCGCGGATCTCGCATTCTATCGCGCCCTTCAGGAGGCGCTGTCGAACATCGGCCGCCACGCAGGCGCATCGGTCGTCGATATAGCGCTCATCTGCGACGACGGCAACGTCAAGCTGACAGTCATCGATGACGGGTGCGGACTCCCTTCCGAGCGCGGCGGTTCGACACACTCCGGTATGGGACTCATCGGAATGCGGGAGCGGTTCGCGTCACTCGGCGGCTCCGTCGAGCTTTGTGACAACCCTGGGGGAGGGGCTCAGCTGGCTGCGAGTCTGCCGCTGGACGTGGGTGTCATCGCATGACCGCAGTGGCACAGGAGATAACGGTTCTCGTGGCGGACGATCACGCGGTGGTGCGCGCGGGAATCAGACACATTCTCGAGTCCATGCCCGGTGTCGCGGTGGTCGCCGAGGCGACCGACGGACCGTCCGCGTTGCGGCTTGCACGAGAGCAACGGCCGGATGTGATAATACTCGACGTATCCATGCCTGGCGGATCGGGGCTTGGGGTGCTGGCCGAGCTGCGGCGTGATCTCGAGAACACGCGCATTCTGATGTTGAGCATGCACGACGATGCGGAATACATTGCGGAGAGCGTGCGCGCCGGTACTCACGGCTACCTGTTGAAGGACAGTGCAGCGACTGACCTGCGCGCAGCAGTTCGTGCCGTGATGGCCGGTGAGACATTCTTCAGTCCCGAGCTGGCGCGGCCACGCGTCGCAGCCATTACACAAACCGAATCGCCAATTACCAGGCGCGAGCGACAGGTGCTCGTGCGTGTCGCCGCTGGCGGAACCAACAAGGAGATCGCGGCGGATCTCGGAATCAGCCACCGAACGGTCGAGACCCATCGTGAGAGCATCGCGCGCAAGCTCGGTATCTCATCGGTCGCGGGCCAGACACGTTACGTGATAGAGCACCATCTGACAGATGACTGAACGTTCACAGGAATCCACCCTTCCGGCGCGGCGCATCGGATCCCGCATTGCATGGATCGCCGGCGCTCTCGCCGTCATTGCTTTACTGGTCTGGCAGGGCGTGACTGCGGGAGGGAATCCGGAGCCCACGCTCGACCACGGCTCGACGGCGGCGTCGATTGACATTGCGGTGCTCGTCTTCCGCGAGGGTCTCGAATGCATTCTCGTGCTCTC
Source organism: uncultured Gemmatimonadales bacterium (assembly GCA_963707505.1). Classification (GTDB taxonomy): domain Bacteria; phylum Gemmatimonadota; class Gemmatimonadetes; order Gemmatimonadales; family Gemmatimonadaceae; genus Fen-1247. The sequence continues at coordinate 133,413 of CAVPQB010000006.1, read as the reverse complement.
CGCAATCACCGCGAGCATGGTGGGCGACAGCAAGTTGTATCGAAAGCCCATCACGCTTGGCGCTGCAGTCGCGTTCATCGCGACGTTGCTGACGTGGCGAATCGTCGTCGGCATTCTCGATAGCATCGGGGATAGCGTGCCGGCGCTCGACCTCCAGGCGGCAACGGGTCTGATCGCGATAATCGTGCTCCTCATCGTGATGAACTGGTTTTTCCACAAGTTCTACTGGTCTGGCTGGATCTCGCTGCACACCAAGAAGAAGCGCGCGTTGCTCAAGAGCGTCGATCGTGGCGAGTCGCGTGCGCGTGTTGCGTGGGGCCTTGCAGCGCTTGGATTCACGTCGCTGTATCGCGAGGGCTTCGAGGTGGTTCTCTTCCTGCAGAACTACCGGCTCAAGCTTGGCGGTCACGCGGTCCTGAACGGCGTGATCGTCGGTCTCATCTTCGCCAGCATCGTTGCGGTGCTGACGTTCGTCGCACATCGCAAGCTGCCGTACAAGCGCATGCTCGTGCTCACTGGCGCTCTTCTCGGTATCGTGCTGCTCGTGATGGTTGGTGAGCAGGCGCAGGAGATGCAGCTGGCGCACTGGATCGGCACGACCCCTATTCCAGCTCTCGAGGGTGTGATTCGTCCGTGGATGGGGCTGTGGTTCGCGATCTTCCCGACAGTCGAGACACTTATCGCGCAGGGAATTGCGGCTGTTCTGGTATTGGGCTCGTACGCAATTGTCGAGCTGCAGCTCTCGCGGCAGCGCACTGCAGCGGTGCAGCAGGACGTGAGCCTCGGCTTACTACAACCCCACAACACCGCAGATTAGATTCGGCAAATGGATTGGGGGCCACTGCTCGATGCGCGACATCCGTCGTATCCCATGGTTCGAGAGATCGTCGCCGACCTTCGCCGCGATTTATCGATCTGGCGCGACAAGGTGCGCGAGTTCGAGCTCGCATCGGTGAACAGCACGGCGGCGGAGCCGAGTGAGGCGGCGCAGGAGCTCGAAGCCGAGGTGCGCGCGCTGGCCGTGGACATCGAGAGCTATGTCGCCGAGATCAATTATCTTGGCGTTGAGCTCGACGTGCAGCAACTCTTCGAGGAGGGACCGTGAGCATCAAGAATATGAAGCCTTTTCGGACCGCGGACGGCACGCTTTGGGGCGTCGAGGTCCAGCTTCCGGGCTATAGCAGCGCGAACGTCGTATTCCATCATCCGGACCCGAGCACGGGGCGCAAGGACCGGTACGCCCGGTTCGACTGGCGCGGAGTGGAGGCCTCGGTGGTTACCGATCGAGTGCCGGCGTCAAAGATCCAGGCTGCGCTGACCGATACAACTATCGCCGAGCTTTTCAAGCGCTCGATGCCGGTGGGGTTCGGGGCGCCGGCCTTCGCGCCGGCGTAGGCCCACCGGACTGAGGCGGGGCAGGCACAGGGGGCTGCCCATACAAAAAAACCCCAGGAGTTATCCCGGGGTTAGGCTGCCACGCACGCCGTCATTGGAACTCTACGTCCTACCGATCGGCGGCGGGCAATACAATATCTATTTACAAGACGCGGGCCGAAGCCTGCGGTAACATCCAAGTGGAGCTGAGGGGAATCGAACCCCTGACCTCTGCAGTGCGATTGCAGCGCTCTACCAACTGAGCTACAGCCCCGCGACCGTGAATTCTGGTTGCGACAAAGGCGTAGCTACCCGTCGCACACGGGTGGTACTTCCATCAAGTATAGGCCGGAACGACCCAAAAGTCAACTTCGATATATTGGGCCATGGATCTGAGCGTTCGTTTTTTAGGAACATCTGCCTCTCGGCCCACGGTCGAGCGCAACGTCACATCGCTGGCGATCCGCCGCGGGGGCGAGACATTTCTTTTCGACTGTGGTGAAGGGACTCAGCGCCAAATGATGCGCTACGGCGTGTCATTCAACGTCGGTGACATCTTTTTCACCCACATGCACGCTGACCACATTCTCGGGGTCACGGGGCTCATCCGGACCATGGCGCTGCAAGGGCGGACCGAACCCATGAGGCTCTTCGGGCCGCCCAAATCGGAGCGGCTGCTGCGCCAGGCTGTGACGCTCGGAAGCGACAAACAGCACTTTCCGATCAGCTACATCGAGATGACACCCGGTGAGTCGCTCCAGCGTGATGGCTACTCCATACTCCCCTTCGGCGTCGAGCATGGTGGCGCGCTCGCGCTTGGTCTGGCGATCGTGGAGAGCTCGAGGCTTGGCCGCTTCAATCCCGAACTTGCGAGGTCAATGGGAATCCCGGAGGGTCCGCTCTGGGGTCAGATCCACAAGGGGCACGAGATAACGCTACCCGACGGGAGGGTCGTGCATCCCTCGGAGCTCGTCGGACCCACGCGTGCCGGACGAAAGCTCGTGTTCACGGGCGACGCTCGCCCTTCGGACACGACGGTCGAGGTCGCGACGGGCGCCGATCTGCTCATTCACGAGGCGACTTTCGCAGACGAGGAGGCGCCGCTCGCCATCGAGACCGGTCACAGTACCGCTCGCGAGGCGGCAACCGTCGCAGAAAAAGCGGCGGTGAAACGGTTGGTGCTCACGCACATCTCATCGCGATACTCGCGCGACGTCCAGCAGCTGGCGGCCGAGGCGAGGTCGGTGTTTCCGTCGGCTGTCGTGGCGCGGGACGGGATGGAAGTGGTGATCCCGTTTGAAGATGAAGAAGTTGCGCGCTAACGAATCGCTGAATCCACGTCCGCTTTCAGTGCGCTGTACAGTACGACGTTGAAGCGGTTCTCATCAGCTTCCGCGTTCGATACGAAATCACCCATCGCAGCGCCGCCCAGCTTGCCAATGAAGCGAAGGATCGCGCTCTCGCGGACAGTAGTGGAGCCTCGGCGGCTCATGAGCGTGGGTGCGCCTGGCTGGTCGTGGATGGTGAAGCGGAATTGCGTGCCGTTTCCCTCGAAAGGACGGCGAAGCGGCGACTTGATGAGATACCCGACGATCGGGGGAAGCACCCAGCCTGGCTCCTTTGTGAAACGGAGAGCCCAACCGCGATCATGCTCGGTGTGGATGTTGACCCACTCTCCGGTCATGTGCTCGACGCCGATCGTGAAGAGCTTGATCTTCGCGGTGAAATCCACCCGCATCGCGAGAGTGTCGGGCATGGGGCGGATGGGACCCTCGAGTGGAGCGAAGTGTCCGTCACGCGATCGCAGATGGAGCGTGATGTAACCATCGCGCGACGTCACGTCGAGCCACCTGGATCCGCGCGAATCCTGTAGCGTGAAGTGAAGCTTCACCTTGTCTGCGTACTTTGCCATGTATGCGGCATACGCCGGATAGTCCTTGCGAATTCCGTCGGGCGTGATGTGTACTACTGCATACAGATTGTTGGCGCCGTCTGCATCGCGCGTCGAAATCAGCGTGTCGAGAGAGTACAGCTTGCCCAATGCTTCCGTGGTTCGCGGGAACTGGGTGCGATATCCTGCACGCAGTTCTGTTCCGTTATGGCCTTCACTTGCCGCCAGCCACTGTGTAATGACGTTCCCCAAGTCGTTTGCCTTGATGGTTCCAGCGACGAAATCGACGCCGGTGAACCAGTCGTAATCATCGTTGTTGAGCTTGTGAAGGCGCATGATGTGACGCCCCTCGCCGAGCTCCTGTACGGGATCATCCGTGACAGTGTTGCTGAAGATGTAGCGACCATCCCGGAACGTGGCGTTGCCGAACAGCGTGCGATATCCGTCGGGCCCGGACGAGGTCCAGATCGACGTGTCGCCGTAAACTTCGGACGGTGTGAGCGCGTAGTGCAGCAGCATCTCTCTCGCGCGAGCGTAGCGCGGAGTACGCTCGACGTTCGTGAAACGTTTAACGAACGCTCCGAACAATCCGTCGGCGTTTGCCTTCGCCTGGGCGGGCGTCGGACCGAACGCAGTCGGAACGTCGGCGCATGCGGCGATTGCCGTCGCGATCGTGACGAAGATCGCCGCGCGCGCGATCGCCCGGAGGGATTGCGCTGTTCTGGAACGCTTGATCAAGGTGTGTTATGAGGGTCAGTACAGGAGCATACAAAGATATTCTCCGGCGAGCGCAACCCCAACAAGAGTGTCTCATAAGTACGGGGTCGTTGAGCGCTACTCGGCATGCCGCTTGCCTCGTGTAGCACTATCATCATGCAAACAACGGAGGATGAGCACATGGCAGACATGAACAAGAAGGGTGCCGCGAACGAAGCTAAGGGAGCCGTCAAGGAAGCGGCCGGCAAGATCAAGGGCGACGTCGGCGACGCGGTCGACGATTCGAGCATGCACGCCGAGGGACGTGGCGAGCAGCTGAAGGGCAAGATTCAGAAGAACTTCGGCAAGGCCGAGCGTGCTCTGGATCCGGATACGCATCGGGATTCGACCGATTCGGGCAGGACGCGCCGGGACTGATCGGCAGGACTTACCGGATCGTAGCAAGACAGACTTAAACAAAGCGGGGCCGGCGCGATGCCGGCCCCGCTTTGTTTCATGGTTCACAAGGAAGCTCAGAACGTGTAGCGCAGCGTCAGGTTTCCGTAGACCGTCGCCTTGTACGGTCCGGGGATGATGTATCCATCGCCGTGGCCGCCGTCCTGTGCCTGTGCGAGACCGGCGTAATTCGGTCCAACGAACAGGAAGCTGTAGTACGTGCTGCCGAGCAGGTTGTCGCCGCCCACTGACGCATCGAACGACCAGTGTTTGTCCACCTTCGTCTTGTAACCGATCTTGGCACCGAGTAGATCGTATGACTTGACGTAGGTCGAGTTGTCGAATGTAACGGGGACCTTGTCGACGTACTGATAAGTGCTGTTGAGGTAGATGCCCTGGCTGGTGGCCAGGTCGAGTCCGCCGTTGAACATGTTGCGCGGAACGCGTGGCACTGCCTTGTCCGAGAAATCGACCGTCGCAGCACTGTTGTTGTTATCGCTCTTGAAGTCGATGAATCTGGAGTCGGTGTACGTGTACGATGCCCACGGACGTACCAGCGACACGAGCTGCGTCGGGTTGTCGATCACGAGATAGCTGAGTGATGCTTCTGCACCGCGGTCGCGCTGCTTGCCGGCGTTGGTCGTGTACGTTATCGAGTTCGCCGTCTGGGATACCAGCTTGTCGGTGTTCTCGATGTCGAATAGCGAGATCTGCCCGTTGAGGCGATTCGCCAGGAGGCTGCCCTGCGCTCCGACTTCATACTGTACGGCGCGCTCAGGTTTGAGCGAGAGATCGACAGCGCCGGTGTTGTCGATGGTATTGCTCAGCAGCGGCGGCGTGTAACCCGAGCTGACGCTCGCGTACACTGACGCGTTGCTACCGAAGCCCTTGGTGAGTGCGACGCGAGGCGCGATCACTGCGTCGAACGATCTGACCTGTGTCGTCGTGGTGTCGAATACCTGACCGTTCTTCAGCATGTTGCGGATGCCGAATTCGTTCTTGTTGAGGCTCGCGCCAACTGTCAGTGTAACCTGGCTCGGCATGGCGAAGTTCCATTCCGTGAACAGCGAGGCGATGGTGGCGTAGTTCTCCTGATCCGTAGGCCGCTGGGGGTATGGCGGCGCTGGAACGATGAACACGCCATTGGTCGAGATGTTGGTGCGCTCGAGCATTCCGCCGAGCGTGCCGGTCACATCGGCAACACCCCACTGACCTGAATAGCCGAAGGCCGAGCGCGCGCCGAAGGTGAACTGATTGGCGTCCGTGAAGCCATGGGCGAATGGCTGGCCGTAAGTACGACCCGTGCCGAACACAGTGGTCTTGTTGGTAATGTCGTCGGTCAAGCGATAATTGTCGGTCAGGCCGGTGACGAAGCTGGTGATCTGGATGTGCGAGTCGTTGGCGAGGTAGGCCGCGTTGCTTACCGGACGACGTGCGTAGAAGTCTGCGCTATCGATCTCGCCCGCGAGCTCCTCGAAAGAGCGGTTGTAGGCGAAGTACGCAGATAACGTCTGGTTGTCGCTGACCGTGTAATCTCCGGTCGCGCTGAGGTAATCCTTCAGAGATCCGCTGTGCGGACGGAACGAGTCGTAGGTCTGATGGCCGTAATTCAGCACCAGGTCCGACGTGTTGGTCGCGGTCTGGAAACTCGTATTGCTGCGGAGCAGACCGTAGCTCCCGCTCGTCAGCTGCTGACTGAGGCTGGTCTCGTTCGGCGTTGGGCGCGTAGTCGTAAATCTCACCGTACCGCCGATCTGGCTGCCATACTGGCTCGATGCTGGTCCCTTGATGACTTCGACATTGCCGAGTGTCGAGTAGTCGATGTCGTCGAGTATGGTTGCGCCGGAAGCATCGGTGACCGGGATGTTGTTCAGAAAGACGTTGTATCCCAGACCGTTGGAGTTCGGGCTGTTGCCACTGGTGCTTGGGTAGTATCCGCGGATCGTGATGCGCGCACCGCCCCAGGGTGTGCGTGACTGCATGAAGACGCCGGGAACCGTATTGATCGAGTTCTCGAGGCTCAGCCCGCTCGCGCGATTGAGATCCTGCTGCGTGAGGATCGCGGTGGATGGAGTCGGCTTGTTGGCGACGATCTGTACACCGGGAAGCCTGGTCTGCGATGGCGTGAGCCTGATGCGTAGCGGTACGCTCGCGTCCGTCACCGGCACTTCAATGGCTTCATAACCTGCGCTCGTAACCGTCAGGCTGGTGACGCTGCGGTCGGTGCTGATGTTGAAGCCGCCAGCGTCATTGGTGATGGCGCCGACAGTCGTACCTGTGATCACGACCGACGCACCGACGATGGGCGTGCCGGTCTGTTGATCGACAACTGTTCCGTGCACGGATGCCTGTGCGTGAACCACCGCAGGCATGACCAGTAGCAGAAGAATGGAGAACAACCTTTTCATCAAATGTTTCCAAGCGGTGGAAAGAGGGGAGGAATCAGGCGGCTGGTGCACCGTCAACCTTACGGGAAGATGACAAAAATCACAACTATACTGATACGTCCGCGCGCGCGTCCACGTTGCATGAGGCCGCAGGGCGAAGCGCACTGTCTCAATAAAAGAAGGCGCGAACGAGAGTTCCGTTCGCGCCTTCTTTTATCAGAAACCTTGCAGGAAGCCTACTGCTTGCAGCTTCCGTGAGGATCCATGTGCGGCCCGTCGACGACTGGACGGTGGTCCATGTTCGCGACGTGCATGGCGAGGTCTTCGATGAAGTTATCGACGCGCGCCATGTGGTTGTAGTCTATGTACTGAGGCTCATCCGTCACCTGGTGGTAATCGGAATGCAGGCCGGTCGTGAAGAAGATGATTGGGATGTTGTACCGCGCGTACTCGTAGTGATCGCTGCGGCAGTAGATGTTGTCCGGGTGACCGTTGGCATCCATCGAATAATCGAACACCAGGCCGTGCTTGCCATCCTTGTTCACCGACTCGGCCATGTTACCGAGCTCTGTCGACAGGCGATGAGAGCCGACGAGCTGCAGGTAGTTCGGGCTGCCGCGCAGGATGGCGCCGTCCTTCGACTTGCCGGTGATGTCATAGGCGTCGCCACGACCGACCATGTCCATGTTGAGCTGTGCGACTATGGAGTCACGAGGGACGGTCGGGTGATCGGTGAAGTAGGTCGAGCCGAGCAGGCCCTTTTCCTCGCCGACGTGCCAGACGAAGATGATGGAGCGCTCTGGGCTTGGTCGACGCCATCTTCTGTGCGATCTCGAGAACGCTCACGGATCCAGAGCCATCGTCGTCGGCGCCGTTGGAGATCGAATCGGGGCGCGCCGAGTTCGGATGTCCCGCGCGATATGCGGCGAGGACCTTGTTCACCTCAGCCTGCTGCTCCGGGGTCGCCTGCTTCGCGCCATCCTCGGCGCCCCCTGGACGCACGATGTGATTGAAGAAGCGCAGTGAATCGTGATCGACCGGCCGGTTATTGAAGCCGATGTGGTCGTTATGCGCGCCCATCGCGACGTACTCACCTGCGAGCTTGGGATCGCTACCGCGGATGATCCCGACCACGTTACGCGCGGGATAGGGTACCGGCTCGACGGAAAGCTTGAGGTCGAGCTTGCCGGGGTTCGGGTCGACGAGCCCTGGTGTGAGTGCAGGCGCACCTTCCGTGAGCTTGTCGGCCGCGGCCTTGGAGAGGAGGATCGTCGGTGGCGGTGCCTGCGCAGGCCCGTTGCTCGGATCATCCACAAATGTCTGCGGACGGGTGAAGAACGGCATGAACTGGTCGAGTCCGATGATGCCCACGGCGACTGCGCCTGCGACTGCTCTGGCGGCACTGCGCATCGCGCTTGGCGATGCGCCGGGAGGCATCGTGAACACGACGATCTTGCCAGCGCCCTCGCCGGCCTTGATCATCTGGGTGGTGTCGCCAAGTACACCACCGTAGATGAGCTGAACGTTGCTGGCGTCGACCGACTTGGAGCCTGTGGCGACCCAGTCCTTCCCGTATTCGAGGACGACATCACCGACGGTGAAACTCGATTTCGGATCGATGGATCTCACCTTGAGCGGAATCGTCTGGAAGTAGCCGCCGCTATCACCGGCGGGGATGAGTCCGATCTTCCTGGCTTCGGCTGCGATGTAGCTGGTTCCCTTGAAGTTGCCGATGGTGCCGGCTTCGCGGCCCTGCATGGAGTCGTCGGCGAAGATGTAGAGCCGCGTCATGAGGTCCTGCGCGGTGATCGCCGATGTCGTAGGCTGTGCAGCGTGCTTGAGCGGGAGCGTCGTCGGCGGGTAGGGGACGACGGTCGGCGGTGCTTCCGTTCCAGGTGCCTGTTGGGCTCCAAGGAGCGCAGGCGCGAGCATGGAAGCCGCGATGATGGCGAAGCGTTTCATGGCTGGTGGCAATGGGTAATCGGCCGGATAACGCAGGCGCGGGATGGACCCATGCCCAGTCGGTCGTTTCCGGTTGCACAGTATATAGATACGCGCGCCGGGGCGCGAGGGTTGTTTGTGCCCGATGGGGCGGGCTGATTGGGGTTGATGGGGGTGTGGTGTGGGTTTAGCTTTGGTGGATCTGCCGGGGAAGGAATTCGGCCGATGCCCCTTGGTGTAACTGGCAACACGTCCGCCTCTGGAGCGGAAGAGTCCTGGTTCGACCCCAGGAGGGGCAATTGAAGGGTCCTCGCCATGCAGGCGGGGATTTTTTCGTTGTCTGACATTTTGGCGCGTGGCTCACGATTTCAATCTTTGCGACCGTTCGCTGGCTGGTCTGCAACAGATTCGAAGCGTGTGTATCTCCCGTGAATCGTTGCCACGCGTTCCGGGCAGTCGTACCTTATGTTCCGACGTCCCCGGCGGGACCGGCATGGCGGGCGGAAATTCCTTGCGAGATCGCTGATGACTGAGGGGGGTGATCTTGAAGCACTCTTTCTACAGCACATCGGTGCAATCGAGCGGATTGCATCGTCGATCTGCCGCCGACACTCGCTGAGTCGCGAAGATACCGAAGACTTCACATCGTCGTTCAACGCGCGACTGGTAGAAAGCGGTTACGCCGTGCTGGCGAAGTTCCGGGGAGACAGCTCGCTCACGACGTATCTGACGGTCGTCATCGCAATGGCGTTTCGCGATTATCGGGCGGAGAGATGGGGGCGGTGGCGTCCGTCCGCCGTTGCGCGCGCCAGCGGCCCGATCGCGCTGCGACTCGAGACGCTTGTGTATCGCGACGGGCTGTCATTCGACGAGGCTATTGAAACGCTGCGCACAACGAGTGCGAACAGCCCTTCGCCGCGAGAACTCGCCGAAATGCTCGCCAGGTTTCCACGGCGGGCGCCGTTGCGTCCGGTCGAGGTGGGGCCGGAATCGCTCGCTGTCACGTCGGCTGAATATGGTGCGGACGACCTTGTCTCATCGCGCGCCGACGATGACGAACGGACAGCCATCGAAGCTGCGCTCACTCGCGCACTCGGGACGCTCCCAGCGGAGGAGCGATTGATGCTTCGCATGCGGTACTGGGAGAAGTTGAGCGTCGCGGACGTTGCACGCGTGCTGGCTCTTCCGCCGAAAAATCACTGTATCGACGAATCGATCGCGCTCTTGGCAGTTTACGCGCGCAACTCGAAGCTTCTGGTGTCTCGCGAGAGCAGGCACAGTCGTTGGTAGGTACGATCGGACAATGAGCGACAACCACAGCGGGAATGAAGATAAAGGATCGACTCGTCCATCTAACGAAGCAGCGCTGCCGGGAGAGGGAGAAGAAGTGAGCCAACGCGGACTGGACGCCGAGGAGTTGGCGGCGCTGATCGATGGCAGACTCGATGGTGCCGCACACTCGGCGCTGATCGCGCGCATTGCATCATCGGACGAGGATGCCGACGTGCTCGCGGATGCGCTCGGCGCGCTGGACGATCTTCGGGGGGGGGGAGTTGTAGGCATCGATTCGGCGCGATCGGCTATTGGAGCAAAGCCAGGCGCGATGTCGCTCGGCCGTTGGGTGGCGCTCGCCGCGTCTCTCGCTGTGATCGCGGGAATTTCACTAGTGTGGGCAAAGCGGCGTCCGGCATCTGCGCCGGTCGTCACGCAATATGCCGTCAGTCTTGTCGCACGCGGCGTGAATATACCGGCAGAGTGGAATGACACGCCTTGGACGGCGAGCAGGGGATCGTCGGAGACTTTGTCATCCGACGCGCGTGCAGCACGGCTGGGAGCCAGATTGACGGATCTTGAAATCGCGGCGCGATCGGGGGACACGAGTGCGGTGCGATTCGCGTTATCAGCATCGGCGTTGCTCGATGAGATGCCGGTCGGCGCGCCGATTGCGTCGATGTATCGTGGCATTGCCGGGCGATCGGGAGAATCGCAGTCGTCGATTGACGCGTCACTGGACCATGCGAGTGCGGCCGTGCGCCAGCTTCCGGATGCGCGGATGATCGAGATTGGCGCGTGGATCGAGGCCGCGCGTATCGCCGCGGCCTCGCGCGATGCGGAGTTCTTCCGCACGCGCGAGTCTACGAAGCTGATGGAGAACATTCAAAAATCGACCATGGATGATGCAAACGCCGCTCGCGCTGTCGAAGCTGTTCGGAGCGGTGTTGCGGAGGTTGATCCGAACTGGAGCACAATTTCGAGCACATTGACGACAGTGCTGTCGATGTTCGGCAGCGACGCTCCATGACAATTGGATAAGCTAGGTCAGAGGGCCCTGCGCTGTCATGCACGTATAACTGTCGCTATTGATCTTGACCGTACCACGCGCACTAGGTTGGGGGTTGTCAATCATTAGATCCTGTCCGGAGACCCCGAAGGGAGTGTAGTACGCGGCAAAATGTGGCACGCGGCCATCGGCAGGCGGCAGTCCAATAGTTTCCTCGGGAACTGTGCAGTCGTGCACGGCGTTTTTGATGCGTAATTCAATCGTTCCGTGCGTCATGCGCGGGTTAAGTGTCGGCAGCGGGACACCGCCGTCCTTTCGCAATCCATCGAGGCGCCATTCGAGTGCGCCAGCATCCACATCTCGTAGTACCCATGTCACTTGAGTTGCGGCAGGCACGGGAGTTTGACCCAGATGGCAGCTCACGCAGTGTGAATACTCCATATATCCGGTGGACGGCAGAACCACGCGCGCGGAAATCGGATCGGTAGGATTTTGACCGATCCACTTGCGCTCCAATGGGGGAACGTCCAGGCGAACGATTGCGTCTGGCAAGGTCAATCCGGAGGAGTCGTGGGGTAAACCGCTGAAATCCAGCAACTTGTCGTCGATCGACACACACCGAAATGGCGACGCCGGAAGCGACTCCGGAGCTCCATCCAAGGATGAGGAGTAGAATACTCGGGGGTAGTGCCGCGACATGCCCTGCGTGGCAGAACTAGGCATTGACATCGGAATGCATTGGTCTGGCGCCAACAACAGTACGTGCGTCAGTCCAGTTCCTGCATCCTGCACGAACAAGCACATTCCCGAAAAGGTGACACGCAGGTCGAACGGCATTACGGCGACTCCTTGTGATTAGTGGTTTGTAACTACTGACCCACGTAGCGATATCCGGCCCACGCGGCAGGGGATCTGAGCGCAGGATCCGGCGATCGGATCATGTGAAACTGCGCGTTACGCAACGCAGTAGCGCCGTTCTCATTGCGACGAAGCTCTGCGTGAAGATCTTTCATGAATGTCACGGCTGTCTGATCATTGGCGCGCCACTGTGTGCCTACAACACCACCGGCGCCCGCGGCGATAAACGCGGCCGCGAGCCCGGCGAGGCCTCCTGAACGCCCATCCTGCGGCCGAAGTGTCTCGCACGCCGATAGCACAACGAGTCTTACTTTCCGAAGATCAAGTTGGCGTATGCGCGATGCAGACAACTCAGCGGACTCGGTCGTGCCGGGTCCAGCTGAAGAAAGCACCAGAAATGAACGGTCAGGATACGCATCGTTCACGATCGCATGGCCCGCGTAGTGAAAGATGTCGGCATCCGCCATCTTCGCTTCCACAACTGCGACAGTCGCGGCCTTTCCTGTGAGTGCTGTTACATCCGGATATTCATGTTCGACGGCACTGGCTTCGAGCGCGGCTCCAGGTAGCTGGTCCAGCGATGGAAATGCGCGGCGGTCAAAGGCCGGACTTCCGACGACGAGCGCGCGCTTCGGACGAATGCGTGCATCGCGCTTGGCGACGAGCGCATCGTGCATCGTAGCAGCGAACCGTAGCGAATGAGACTCCACAAGATACTTGCCACTTCCCTCGTCAAGCAACGCAGCGAATGGCACGCTCGCAATATCGCCGTCGGCGATGATCACAACAGGCGTACCTGGCGAGCCAAGGTCGTTCTGGATCGGTGTCACCAGCCAGTCGTAGAGTGTCGAGAGTGTCCGAACTGCATTGGAATCGGCTGTTTGCATCTCGAGTGCCGTTAGGGCCGTACCCAACGTGCGAATCAAGAGTTGACGCGGCACCGTTGCGCGACGCATGCGTACGACCGTATCGCGAACGGTCCACGTAACCAGCGTGTCGCCGACGAATGAGTACTCGAGCACCACCTGTCCGTCCGGTGCTTTCACATGGTCATCACGAAGGCCAGGCCTCGCATTAATAGCGGGTGAGACAAACGCCCGTCCCCGCTCGAGTGCACTCAGTGCATCGGTTGCGCGACCGGCATCTACGTGCAGTGCAACCAACCGATCGAACACCGGCCGAGCTGCGTCGAGGAGCGATGCCCGATAAGACTCCGTTCGTATATCATTTCCTTCACTTGCGAGCAGGAGACTCGAGTGATCCAGATCTGCTGTTGCGCGTGCCATGTCGCCGCGAGCAAGTTGAGCATCTGCTCTGGCGACGAGGAAAGGCACGATACGCGCGACGTTGTGCACGGTTCCAAAGAAGGCGATCACCGAATCTAGAGCGGCGACCGCAACACCGGGCTGTCGTCGGTACGAAGCCAGAGCGTTGTCATATTGTAAATCGGCTGTTGCCCAATCGCGTGCCAGAGAGGCAGGCGTATTATCTATCAACCGGCGCGCTGCGGTCATATCGGGCGATGCACGCGTCATCTCACCGCGATTCAGCAGGAGCTTTGCACGCCCAAGACGGGCCTCGGTCAGATAGATCGCTGGTTTTGCGTCAATGACTGTTGCTACGTCCTCATCCTCGAAATGCAGCGCTGCGTTCGAGAACCCTTCATTCAGAGCTGCATCTGTGGCGGCAATCAGGATGTCGTGCACCCAGACAGAGCCGTGATACGGGCGGAGCGTCATCAATCCGTGTCGCATTGCTGCGAAGCCGCCAGGGTTGTCGCCCAGCCCGAACTGGGTTCGCGCCTCGAGCAACACAACGGCTCCTGAATTCTGTATCTCACCGGCGCGCGCAAATAATGCCTGTGACGATTGGAATGAATCGCGCGCACGCTCATAGCGACCTGCGCGCAGCAGCGTCGTTCCCAACATCCACAGGCCGCGCGCGGCGAGTGCGGGTTCCCGAATCGTATCCGTCGTGGCGATGACCTCTCGCATGATCTGCTCGCCGTTTCTGGCTCGGCCCTGATACACGAGCGTTGCAGCGAGATGCAGGCGCGACCAACGTAAAAGAGCCGGCGAGCGAGCCGAGTGTGACGTAGCAAGGGCGAATAGCGGACTCGCGGCTACGTAGTTACCTGCACCGTACAGTGAGCGCCCTCGGGCATACGCCTGGTGTGCCGTGGCAAGCGAGTCGAGTACGCGATGGTCGGCCGCTGCTCCATCTATTGCATGCACCGCATCGCTGAGCGTCGGGTCGCGTTTCTGGCGCGACAGGGCGGTAGCAATTGCGGTCGCGAACTGCAACTGCAGAGCGGCTTCTGCGGTGTCGCGTTGCAGTTGTGCCGTAGCCCAAGCACCGAGTACGTGGTCCCAGCCAAGCTCGCGCGCTGCCTGGGGCGACTTCGCGACGAACGTCTCGATTTCCGAGCGGGTGCTATTCGGCGTGGGTGAAGCGTGGAGTGCGGTTCGTGTATCGGTGCGTCGTCGATGCCCTTCGTTTGTCCATGGCGAAGAACGATCTATCGCCGCGTAGCTGGTCCATGCCGAATCGGTTTCACTCGTGAGGTCAAGTCGCTCGAGTGCGAGCGCGAGGTTGTACCGCGCAGCTACGTTGCGCGGTTCCAGCGCAATCGCCCGATCCGCCTGTTCCATCGCCTCCACCAAGTCTCCCGAGTCCTGAGTACGGCCTGCTCGCACCAGCAGCGCGGCTGACAGATCTGCAAGCGTGCCTGCGGCGTTGTCTTGTCTGGCGGCCGCCCGCAAGTATGAGATGGACTGGTCCAGGCTCTTTCCCGAGTCCCCCCAAACAAGATCGACAAGCGCTGCAGTGTGAAGAGCGTCGGCATCGGCATCGGACCGGATCGATGCTGCAGCACGGGTGGCGAGAGCAATTATAGATGGTGGAGCAGCTCTATCGGTGGCTGGACCTGCACAGCGGGAGGTGGAGATTGCAGTGTCAGGCGACGTGGAGGTCGGACAGGATGCGTAATCAGTCTCTACCGAGAGTCGCGGTTCAATGAGACGTGGGACCCGGAGTTGAGCGAGGAGACTACCCGGCCGAACATGGTCTACGCGGCTCGCATCACTACGACTGCATGCGTTGCATGCGATTGAGCACGCTGCGAACGCGAGAGCCACACAAGCCCTGGATTGCCAGCCCGTCATCACCCTGCTCGTTGAGAGGTCGCCAGTCAGGCGGTGGTGCAATCGCGTCAGGTGCGTCGCTGAAGGAGAATAAGGTAGCACCGCCAGCCTGACCCTGGGCGACCGAGACGGCCAGCAGCGTGGCCGCGAAGATCCGGAACAGGCCGCCGGGGAAATTCCAACGTGCTGCCCATCCAACAATGACGTTGGCCGTTCGATCCACAATCAACCAGGAGCTTGGGATGTTCGCTCGCCAATTGTTCATGCAGGTGACGGTGATCTGCGCCGCAGCTGGACTCGCACAGGTCATCGCGACACGGCCGTTGGCCGGCCAGGAAGTCGTGACTTCAATCCTCGCAAAGTCGGATTCGGCCGCTGGTACGGCAACCCCTCCGGCGCCGCCACGCGCAAGCGGGCTGGATCTGGCAATATCACTGCGGGCAAGCACGCTCGGCGTCGGCGCCGAAGTCAGCAAGCTGGTCATGGGCCATGTCGGAATGCGTGCCGGGGCAAATTTTCTCAACACAATCGCGCACAAACGCTTTCGGGCGTCGACTACGCCGCGCAGCTCGACTTCAAGAACTACACGGCGCTGGTGGATCTATTCCCATCGTACCAGGGTTCGTTCCACTTCACTGGCGGGATAGTCGGATCATCAAACACGGTGAATGCAACGGGTGTCCCAACGTCGAGCGGGAGCATCAATCTCAACGGAACGGATTATACGAGTGCGCAGGTCGGCGTTCTTACCGGAAGGCTCGCATTTCCCAGTACTGGTGGGTATGCCGGCATAGGATGGGGTTCGCCAGCAAGGCATGGCGGACGGGTGCGGCTGGTGTTTGACCTTGGCGCCGTGATCGGATCGCCAACACTCGATCTCGCATGCGAGCAACGAATCATCGGATGCTCAGCTCGCCGCTGCGGTTACGGCGCAGCGGGAGAAGACGCAGTCGGATATCAATCGGTACGCGAAGGTCTGGCCGGTGGTGTCGACCGGGTTGTCGGTGCATTTCTAGGTAAGCAGCATGCGACAATCGATCATTCGTCCAACACATTCAATCAAAGACAGGAGGTATCGATGACACAATCCGAACTTTTCACCATCACAGGCGCGCAAGCGGCGAACTTTGACCACTGTGTCGCGGAAATCGAAAACGCGCTGCCGCCGGCTGACGCCGCGATCAACGTTTGCGAAGTCTATCGGCGCATTAAGCCTTACCTTGACCGCGCAATCGCAATCGTCAGCGAATTCGGGCCATTTGGCAAACGGGTTGGAGACGCCCTGAGCGCGCTACGGCAAGTCCTGGAAGCAGCGTGCCCGCAACCGGCGAAGCTGATCGTCAATGCGCACGTTCCCAGTGCGTCGACGGTCGAAAGCCGGAAGTCAGAGTAGTCGTGGCGAAAGAGATGACTACGGACGCGAGCCCCGGATCGATCGCTTGTAGGCAGAGTATGCATGATCGCGGGGTTGCGTTCGGTTACACGTCTGTCATAGCGCTGATCGTGCTCTCATGTGGCGGCGGTGGTCGCACTGACAATAGCTCACCAACAAGTCCGGGCGCTCCAACCGTAACGTCACCGTCGATCCAGACGCAACCTCAGCCGGTAATAGTAACGGTCGGCCAATCCGCAACATTCGCAGTTGTCGCGTCCGGTTCGTCGCCGCTCGCCTATCAATGGCAAAGAAACGGTGTCGCGATTCCGAGCGCGACATCGAGTAGTTATACGACCGCGCCAACTGTCGCGTCGGATAGCGGCTCACATTTTTCGGTCAGCATCAGCAACTCCGCAGGTACTATCTCCTCTGCCAACGTGCTACTTGCCGTGGACGTCCCTGCGGTGTCCCCGACCATCGTTACGCAGCCGCAACCGGCGGAGACGCAAGCTGGTCAACCGGCGTCGTTCAATGTTGCGGTGAGCGGGACCGCACCGTTCAAGTATCAGTGGAAAAGCAATGACGTACCGATCGCCAGCGCTACATCGAGCAACTACTCGATCCCATCGGCTTTCATCGCAGACAGCGGGTCCGTGATAACGGTCACAGTAGCCAACGCCGAGGGCAGCGTTACGTCCGCTCCCGTTGAGCTTACTGTGATCGGCAGCCGATACGGCCTCGGCGGGTTCATGGCCGTCTTTCCGGCGGGGACATCCGATATCACCGGAGTACGGTTTCGTGTGAAGGTCACTGAGGACCAGACGGTAGGAGTTCGCATCGTCTTCGGCTTCAACCGGGTGTACACACCGGGATCGGCGTTGAGCTACATCACCGAGTACAACACCTACGCCGATCGATACACGTACAGCGACAGCGCATGCGCCACATGGCCGCTTGCGGGAGTTCACATAGACGGCCAGTCGAGCTTGCGCGTTGGACTTACGGACTATGCCGATGGCAATCAGCAGCCCGGGCCGACTGTTGGCATGAGGACGGGCGACAGAGTCGATTATCCCATTCAGACATACCTTGTCGACAACATCCCCAACCTCTTCAAGTCCGACGCGATCACGCAATTCAACATGAATGGAGTCGAAGCATTGGTCACGATGCAACGCGGTGGGACGTTGACCGACGTATCGAGATTCAGTCGCTGTGGACGCCAGCTGCTTCCGGGTACGTACCGTGTTTGGACTTTTCAGACTGAGATAGCGGGAAGACCGACTGCTGTTGACAGTATCGTCGTGCCGGATGGCAACGGACGGTACATTGTGCAGAGTGAAGCACTCAATTTCGCCAGCGAGCTCCTTAACCAACCTGGCCCGTACGTAGTTCAGTATTGGGACTTCGCCGCGATACGGGAATCTGATCCTCTGTGGCGCACTGTCACGACCTTCACCACGTCGCCGCTCTACGATGGGACGCGAAGTGACTTCGGGGTGCATGTTGTAGACGTAAATGGCATGAACGGCGTCGAATTCAGCAATCACACGGGTGGATCGTATCTGGCCCGAAACGTTCCTTTCGCCTTCTGATCTACCCGCCCCTCCACAGCCGCTCGTGTCTCACCGGAATATGCTTCGCGATTCGCGCGAAGTCCGACACACTGCTCGTAATGAGTGTACTGCCGGTGCGTGCACAGCTCGCCGCCAGCAGTAGATCGTTCCAGAAGGATCTACGCTGGCTGGTACGCGGCGCCATGCGCGTCCACGCGAGTGCAGCCGTTTCCCAGTCGGACGCGTTTGGGGTGAGCGCGCCGGCTATCTCAACCTGACGCCGCAGATTGACAAGCAGGCGAACTCTGCTTGCGGAGTCGATCGCCAGAAGCAATTCCGCGACGACGACGCTGCTGACGACTACGGCATTTCGAGCAACAAACACTCTACCCGCAGCATCGAACTTCGCATCGCCCTCGATGTCCACGTAAATGTTGGTATCGAGTACGAACGATCGTGTCTCAGTCTTCGATGCGAGTGACGTCAAAGCGGCCGATACCGTGAAATTCGTGAATGAGATCCGCCATGTGCAGCTGTCGCTGCATCTGCTCGAGCGCGCGCGTCACGGCCTCGCGCTCGGTACGGACCCCGAGCCTGACGCGAACATCTTCCAGGAGCGTGGGGTCTATATCCAATGTCTTGCGTGCTCGTTTCACGGTAGTCATGGCTGGCAGCAAATACAGCAGAAATTGACGTCCATGCTGTAAAACTACACAACGCGCCTTTCGCTTGCCAGCTACGGAGTCAATAAATAGCGCCTTACCCGGTCGCCGGTCGAAGCGTTCATGCTTACGAAGGATCGAACCGCGACAGGGCGACGAGCTTCGAGTACGCGGTCGAGGTGTCGAGACTCCTGTACAGGCCTCAGCCGGAGGGTACGCGCAATGGTCAAACCCAATGTTCGCGCTTCACTCACGCGGGACGATGCTCAGCTCGCGCTTCACGTAATCGCTTCGGGTCGCATTTCAGACCTCGAAGAAGGCGAGCGGCGGCTCGCGCGCGATGGCGTCGATGTTCTGCTCGACGACCCGCGGTTGCTGATTGGCTTACTCAGAACGGATCGCGGTGTCATCGCATCCTATGCGCTTCTGACGTATGTGGTGATGCGCCATGCGCTCACTCGCATCGGTGAGCGCGACCGCGTTCTGGCGGACTTCCTCGCATCGCTCTTCATGGAGTTCGGCGTGCGGGACCGCGCACAACGCATCAGCCGCTTCGATGACGAAACGTACGACACGCTCGGCGCCATCCTTGAGGCAGCTGACAGCTCAGATCCCAAGCGGAGCTTTCTGGCGCGCGAGCATCTTGGTAATTACGCGCTCTGGGTCAGTGGTGTCTTTCCGGATCACATCGAGGAGCGACGCTGGCGGAAGGGCGGGCCGGATCTCGAGTATTACGAATCGATGGGCAGGCGTGGCTACGAGCTCGCCGCGAATCACAGACTCGCACAGGAGGCGGGGATAAGTGACTTCTACGCGCTCGCTGCCGATCGCTTTCGCGTGATGCGCATCGCACTGACTTCGGTGAGCGACGCGCTGCTGTTTCCAAATTGCAATTCGCCGACGAGCATCATCCGGCGAGTGGAAGACGACTTCAGGTTGATGTCGTAGCGCTACTAAGTAGTCGGTGTGACGCGTATCATGACGACGCCGTGCGCGGCGACGGTCGTCGCGTACTCGCTCTTGAAAGTTCCAAGGTCCGCGTGTGCCCACAGGTCGCGGACCCTGGCTGAGCTCACATGCAGACCGGCGCGCCAGAAGTTGGCGGAGATCTTTGCGGGTGCTGTAGAGCGATTGAGAAGCGCAACTGCGATCGAACCGTCGTGCAGACGTTTGGACCACACCTGAAGCTCCGGTGTCGGCTCCCAGACTATCACGCCCTGCGCGCCAAGCGAGTCCTGATCGACGGCGATGACTTCCGGGTTCAACAGAATGGTTTTTGTCGCGGCTGACATCGTGCGTACATCATTGCCAGCCAGCAACGGCGCAGCCATGATCGCCCACATGCTGAAGTGCGCGCGATACTCACCGTCGGTCATTCCGCCGTTGCCGACTTCGAGCATGTCTGGATCGTTCCACGCGCCCGGACGAGCGATCGCGGAATGTTGCGCGGAGATGTCGAGATTGGTGAGCATCGACGGCCACTTGTCCTCGATGTCCTCGGTCGTGCGCCAGAGATTGCCTGCGCCCGGAGCCCAGCCCCACGGCTGATTGTGCCCCCATTCGCAGATGCTGAAAACGATCTTGCGGCCGGACTGCGCGAGCGCGTCGCGGAACTTTGCATACTGTGTCGGCGCATCGAGTCCGGTTGCGTTGCACCAGTCTTCCTTGACGTAATCGACGTGCCACGCGGCATACGTGCGTGCATCCTGCACTTCATGTCCGTAGGTGCCCGGTCGTCCCTGACAGGTTTTCGTTCCTGCGTCCGTGTAGATGCCGAATTTGAGTCCCTTGCTGTGGACGTAGTCGGCGAGCGCCGCGATGCCATGCGGGAAGCGCGTGGAGTCCGCAATGATGGTTCCGTCCGCGGCGCGTGCCACCTGCCAGCAATCGTCGATCACAACGTACTTGTATCCGGCATCACGCATCCCGTTCGCTGCCATCGAATCAGCAGTCTCCCGAATCAACGACTCGCTCACGTTGCAGCCGAAATGGTTCCAGCTGTTCCACCCCATCGGTGGCGTCAGCGCGAGGCCATTATCGAGATACATCGTGCGAGACTGGGGGGCGCTCGCACCGACCAGTGCGAGCGACAGTGCGGCAATACCAATGCGTATTTTCATGTGGACCTGAGCCAGTGCGAGAACCACTGGCGGATGCGGCCGAGTCTGTCTACCAGGAGCCAGGGCTCACCTGAACGCGACAGCTCGTGCGTCGACCGTGGATATCGCACGAACTCAGCCGGAACTCCCTGCTTCTTGAGAGCAAGATACCACAACTCGGCGTCGCCCATCGGTGCGCGGAAGTCGTTCTCGCTCTGCACCAGCAGCGTCGGCGTACGGACGCTGGTTACGTGGCGGATCGGCGAGAGTGAATCGTACATCGCGAAATTGTCCCACGGCTTGCCATAGAATTCAAATTCGGTCAGGCCCTGAGCGTCGCTTGCTCCGTACCAGTAGGTCCAGTCGCTGATCATGCGATCCGTCTGTGCGGCCTTGAAGCGATCGGTTTTCGTTTCGATCCATGCAGTCATGTATCCGCCATAAGAGCCGCCCGTGACGCCCATGCGTGTCGAGTCGACGTCGGGTCGCACGGCGGCAATGTCGACTGCCTTCATCAGATCGGTGTAATCTTCCGCGCCCCAGCGGCCGCGCGTGGAGTACGTGAAGTCCGCGCCGTAGCCGGACGATCCGCGCGGGTTCGTGAACAACACCATCATTCCTGCGCCGGCGAGATTCTGAAATTCGTCGAACCATCCTTCGTCGTACTGCGAGTGCGGGCCACCGTGGATGTAGAGGACGAGCGGATACTTCTTTCCAGCCTGATAGCCGTATGGCTTCATCAGCCACCCTTCGATCTCGAGGCCACCGACGGAATTGTAGGTGAATCGCTCGCCGTCAGCGAATGCGATCTCGGAGTTCAGTTTGTCATTGAACGCAGTGAGCTTCCGCTCCTGGGCGCCGCTTGCGTCTGCGATGAACAGCTCGGTAGGATGGGTCATGTCGGTCGCGATGAACGCAATCTGACCGTGCTGTGGGTTGATGTCCCATCCGCGCAATGCGCGACGGCCGCCAAGGATCTCCTTCGGTGTTTTCGTCTTCGGATTCACAGTGAAGAGCGCAGCACGGCCGCCGACCGAGGCGCTCATTATGATGTCGCCCTTCGGAGTCCACTGATACTGCTGCGGCTCGTACTTGAAGTCGCCCAGCACGTTCTGCGGATTGCCATCCGTGACGTTGGCAACGTAGATGCGCTGTGACGTCACGCGCGACGGTGCACTTGTGAACGATATCGACCTGGAATCGGGTGACCACTGGAGCGAGCGCTTCATTCCGGCGAAGCGCGTTACGCGCCGCGGTGCGCCGCTGCCATCACTGGGGACAACGAAGACGTCGACGTCATCACGCGTGCGCTCGTCACGCACTGCATCGTATGGCAGCTTTGCAAGTGAATCGCGCTCCGCTTCGACAACGGAGTCGGGACGCAGCTCCGCATCAGCGGTGAACGCGACCGACTTCCCATCCGGCGATATGACGACGTCGCGATGCGAGTACGCCGTGTTCGTCAACATCTTCTTCGGTGTGCCGTCGTACGACTGAATCCAGATCTGCGACGCGGGATAACTGTGCGGCTCGCTGCGGCTGGCGACGAAGCCGGCATCGTTGCTCTTGAATCGCATGTCGGTGAACTGCATCCCATCGAAGCGCTTGGCGTCGATTGGCTTTGTTATCGCGTCGAATGGCGGGCGCGACAACTTGCCCATCGCCCCGTACGGACCCGCCGCGCGCTTGCTGGTGTCGCGTGCCGGTGCATCGACCGTGTCGGCCCAGACACCGACGCGGTGATCTGCCGAGACGGAGGTCGAGTTTGGGTAGTCGTCCATCTGGAATGCCTCGCCGCCGGGGACATCCATGCGGAGGGCCCAGCGTGCACCCTTTCCTTCAGGGCGGCGAGAGGTGAAGAAGAGATACTTGCCATCGGGCGAGAAGTGCGGGTTGCTGCTCTCGAAGCCAGACGATGTGTAGCGCGTTGGCGCGCCGCTCGTGGTTGGCACCACCCAGACTTCGGAGTGCCGCTTGTTGTCCTTCTCCTTGACCGTCGTCACGGTAAACGCGACCAGCTTGCCGTCCGGTGATATTTCCGGGGCCGCGAGATTGGTAACCTTATAGTAGTCGGTCGGTGTAAACGCCCGTTTACCATTAGGGGATTGCTGGGCGCCGGATGCTCCGGCGACGGCGGCGAGGAGGATGGCGGTCGCGAGTGGGGCGGAACGATGCATGGTCGTCTCGTTGGGGGCGGAAAGCGGGCGAACTCTGCTCCGGAGCTATACGTCTGAAATCGCACGGACGCTAGACCCCGTGCGCTCGGCGGGGTTCATGCCGAGCGACGTGGCCAGACTTTCCGCTACTCCGGTTCGGCGTTATCCTATTCATATGATGCGTCCGCTCGTGATCTCGCGCACGGCTTGGTGGTGGCACTCATTCCGAGTGGCCCACTAGCGCGTGCCCGTTTACCAGCGCTGACATCCCGGGTCGCTCGATATCGAGCGACCCCTGCTGTTTCCGGCCGCACATCGCGGCGCTGCAGCTCGCTCGGCATCGCGGCTACCTCTCGCCCTCTGTGAGGAGTTGTCCATGTTCGTCCATGCCGAAGCTTGTGCCACCACGCCTGTCCAATCCTCCGACGCGCTGCGTCCCGAAGACGTTGTCCTTACGGGGGACCGTCCGACTGGCGCGCTCCACCTTGGCCACTACGCCGGGTCGCTCTCGACACGTATCGCCCTCCAGGGCCGCTGTGTCCAGACGTTGCTCATCGCCGATCTTCAGGCGCTCACCGACGCGAGCAATCGCGCAGCCGGCGGAGGGCCGGCGCACGTCGCCGCGCACGTCGAAGAGGTGGCACTCGACTACCTCGCCGCTGGCATCGACCCGGCCCTCACTACCATCGCCGTACAGTCGCGGTTGCCGGCGCTCGCCGAGCTGACGGTGCTGTACCTCAATCTGGTCACGGTCGCGCGTCTGGAGCGCAATCCGACCGTGAAGGCTGAAATCGAGCTGCGCGGCTTCGCCCGCGACATCCCCGCCGGCTTCCTGTGCTACCCGGTGAGCCAGGCGGCGGACATCACCGGGTTCCGCGCCACGCTCGTTCCGGTCGGCGACGACCAGCTCCCGATGATCGAGCAGACCAACGAGATCGCGCGCCGGGTGAATCGCCTCGGCGGAGTATCGATCCTTCCGGAGTGCCGCGCGCTGCTCTCGGCGACGCCGCGACTGCCGGGCGTCGACGGCCGGAAGGCGAGCAAGTCGCTCGGAAACGCCGTCCCGCTCGGCGCCTCCTCCGACGAAATCCGCCGGCTGGTGCAGGCGATGTACACCGACCCCGGACACCTCCGGGCCAGCGATCCCGGCAACGTCGACGGCAACGTCGTTTTCGCTTACCTCGACGCCTTCGACCCCGACGTGGCCGCGGTCGCAGAGCTCAAGGCCCGCTATCAACGCGGCGGGCTTGGTGATGCGCCGCTCAAGCGGCGCCTCAGCGACGTGCTGGAGCAGGTAATTGCCCCGATGCGTGAACGCCGCGCAGCACTCGCGGGCGACCGCGCCTACGTCCGCGAGGTCCTGCGGGAGGGTACCGAGCGTGCCAGCGACGTCACGCGCTCGGTTCTCCGCACCGTCCGCCATGCATTCGCCCTCGATGGCTGATCAGGTGCCGATACTCGAGGCATGTCATCGATTCCCCGCGTTCACGCGATGGGGGCCGCCGCGTTGTGCCTGTTGCTGGGCGCAGTGGCGATCCCCGCATTTGCGCGCGGCGCAGGATCGCATGCTCGGAACGTAGTGAGCGCGAAGCCTGCGCGGGTGAGGATTGCGGCGAGCGATCCGACCACGCCAGCGCCTTCGACCGGACTGGCGGCAGTTCCGCCGGCCGAGCGCGGCGACACGAGCACCGGTGCGAGTGGGCGCGTCCGCATCCATCTCCTTGCAGCGGGGAGTGCGCCGAGCGGAGTGTACGCGATTCCGGAGGGAGTTGGCGGACATCCATTCGCGTTCATCGGTGTCATTCCGTTCGACGCGAAGCGCGGCGAATACATCGACGACTATCGCGTGGGATTCTGGCCTGCGGAACTGCACGCAGTGCAATCGGATGCGTATGAGAATCCGGCTGGCTTCGTCGAAGTGACGGCGGCGAATGCTGGCACTCCAGTCTCGGATCACTTCACGCTCGGCGACTTCGTAACGCATGATGGTACGCCGTTTCCGAAATACATCGTGTTGCGTGAGGCGTTGCTCGACAAGGTCGAGCTGGTGCTCGCAGATCTGGAGATGCACGGCGTTTCCACTGAGCACGTGCGAGTGCTATCAGGATTCCGGACGCCGTCATACAATTTTGCGCTCGGCGATGCGAGCGGCCGCGCACGCGAGAGCCGGCATCAGTATGGCGATGCTGTCGACATGATAATCGATTCCGACGGGGACGGCCGTATGGACGACCTCAACCATGACGGCCGCGTCGATGCAGGCGACGTACGCGTGATCGAAGCAGCGGTCGATCGTGTGGAGTTGGCTCATCCCGATCTCGCGGGTGGCCTTGGGCTGTATCGAGAGATGGGGCCCAGTGGGCCATTTGCGCACATAGACGTGCGTGGGACGCGCGCAAGATGGGGGACGGCCGACCGGCAAGTGTACGCGAGCGGAGCGTCATCTTACTCGGGCTCGTATGGAAAGCGTGAGACATCCGCATCCAGCAGTCACTGTCAGGCCGAAGGTGCGTCCGCGGTGTTGTGTCAGGGGTTTCGACACACGCGCTGACGCGAGACTTGTCAGCTACACACGAAGTCGCTTCCGATTTCGGAACCTCGGACGAAACGCTGGGCGAAGTTCACCGCTGCGACATGGAACGCCATCGGCGACTATTCGTCCAGTTCCGGCAGCGAATAGTCGAAGCCGTAGGAGTGATTCCCGGCATCGATGTCGATCGTCATTGCGCCGGTGAGACCGGTCAGCTGACCGGTGCCTGAGTCGGGTACTACCCTGACCGATAGCTGCGGTTTACCGCGGTCCATCGTGCCGATGTGATAGAGCGACAAAGCCGCCCTGGCGACCCGCGAGAGTGCCCGTCACGCGTTCGATGGCAACGTATGCGCCGGAGCCAACAACACGGTCCATGGAACTGAGCATCTCTCCCTTGCTGGTCGCCTCGAGATCTCCGTGAAATTGCTTGTCGATGGACATTCGTCCAATGGACGTCTCATCGGCGTTGTAACTCGTGAGTGGGGCAAGTTTTACGTCGAACGTCCCCGTTGCTCGATCGGCTCGCATGATAGCTCCTGTTGGATTCGCGGATACTGAGTTTCATCACTCGGCCCCTCCACCGCGTATTTTCGGCAGGGCGCCTCGCGCGCTCTCGTCACCTTCCCATCCCGCCTACCTGATGATGAAGATATCCAGGCAGTCCCTGCGCCGAGCATTGCTGGGCGCCGCAATCGTACTGGCGCCGGCCGGTACAGTCGTGATTCCGTCGCTCGCGCGAGCGCAACAGTCCGCGGACACATCGATAAATGCATCGATCACGACGCCAAAACAGCAGTTTGGCCATAACATCGGTGACGATTACTGGCTCGCGAATTACGATCAGTTCTCGGCGTACTGGCACAAGCTGGCTGGCGAATCCGATCGGATGAAGCTGGTTGATATCGGGAAGACGGAAGAGGGACGCACTCAGCTCATGGCGATCATATCGTCGCCGGAGAACATGAAGCATCTGGATCGCTACAAGGAAATCTCTGCGCGGCTAGCGCATGCGGAGGGCCTGACGGACGCGCAGGCGCACGCGCTGGCGGAGGAAGGGAAGGCTGTAGTCTGGATCGACGGTGGATTGCACGCGAGCGAGGTGCTCGGTGCGCACCAGCTGATGCAGACGGTATACGACCTGTTGAGTCGCAACGATCCAGAGACGAAGCGCATCCTCAACGACTGCATAATTCTCGCGGTGCACGCCAATCCTGACGGAATGCAGCTGGTGTCGAACTGGTACATGAAGGATGCCGACACGCTGAAGCGCAACGAGGATGTACCGCGTCTGTGGCAGAAGTACACGGGACACGACAACAACCGTGACTTCTACATGTCGAATCAGGCCGAGACGAAGAACATCAACCATGTGCTGTACTGGGAGTGGTTTCCACAGATCGTTTACAACCACCACCAGACCGGCCCTGCTGGCGCGGTGATGTTCTCGCCGCCGTTCAGAGATCCGTTCAACTACAACTACGATCCGATGATCGCCACCGATCTGGATCTGATCGGCGCGGCGATGCACGACAGATTCAATCGAGAGCACAAGCCGGGGGTCGTGACGCGCTCCGCGGCGAACTATTCGACGTGGTGGAATGGCGGACTGCGCACCACGCCGTACTTCCACAACATGATTGGCTTGCTCACCGAAGCGATCGGCAATCCAACGCCGGAGAAGATTCCGTTCGTTCCGGAGATGCAGCTTCCGCGCGGCGATGTGCCGTATCCGATTGCGCCACAGGAATGGCACTTCAAGCAGTCGATCGACTACGAGGTAACGGCGAACTACGCGGTGCTCGATCTTGCGTCTCGACAGAAGGATGAGTTCCTGTACGACCTGTACGCGATGGGCCGCAATTCGATCGAGAAGGGGAATCACGACACGTGGACCATCTCGGGTGACCGGATCGCTGCAGTGGATTCCGCCGTTGCGGCTGATCAGACCGGCGCACGCGGCACGCGCGGGGCGGCGGCCGCGGCGGCGGGGCGTTCACGGGGAGTAGATGACAAGTACTACGCCAGTGTGCTTCACGATCCAGCAATGCGTGATCCACGCGGCTACATAATCACGACTGATCAGCCCGACTTTCTCACCGCAGTGAAGTTCGTCAACACGCTGCGGCACAATGGCATTACAGTGCAGCGCGCGACGGCGCCATTCACCGTGAACGGCAAGCAGTATCCCGCCGGATCGTTCGTCGTGAAGACGGCGCAGGCATTCCGTCCATATGTGATGGACATGTTCGAGCCGCAGGATCATCCGAACGACTTTCCGTATCCCGGCGGTCCGCCGACGCGGCCGTACGACAACACCGGCTACACGCTCGCCTACATGATGGGCGTGCACTTCGATCGCATCCTGGATGCCTTTAACGGACCATTCGAGACTGTGAACGGACTTGCAAGCCCGCCGGCGGGTACCGTGGCAGATGCAGGTGGTGCAGCGGGATTCCTGTTCTCGCACGCAGAGAACGACGCGTTCACGGTAGTGAATCGCCTGCTCAAGAATCACGCTGACGTGTACTGGCTCAAAGAGCCGGTCACCGCTCACGGGAAGACTTATCCGGCCGGAACGTTCTACGTCGCTGCTGGATCGGTTGCGATGCCTGTGATCACGAAAGCAGCGAAGGAGCTCGGAGTGAGCTTCCAGGGAACGAGCACACGCGCGACGGCAAACGACACCAAGCTCAAGCAGGAGCGGCTTGCGCTGTGGGATACGTACGGTGGATCGATGCCGTCGGGTCAGATCCGCTGGATGCTGGAGCAGTTCGAGTTCCCGTACACGCTGGTGTATCCGCAGGATATCGACGGTGGCAAGCTCGATGGCAAGTTCGACGCGTTGATTCTTCCATCCGGTGCGCTGAGTGACGCAAGCGCACGCGGATTCGGCGGTGCGTCGCGCGAACGCGACATTCCGCAGGAATATCAACACATGACGGGGCGCCTCTCTGCTGAGAAGAGCGCGCCGATGCTCAAGAAGTTCATGGAGCAGGGTGGTAACGTGATCACGATCGGCGGATCGACGTCTCTGGCGTCGATGATTGGCCTGCCGGTGGGCAATGCGCTCGTCGAGCAATCGCCGAACGGGAAGACGCGTCCGCTGCCGGGCGACAAGTTCTACGTGCCTGGATCTGTACTCAGCGTGGCCGTGAACAACAACCTCGGCATCGCTGCCGGCGCTCCGTCGCATATGGATGTCTTTTTCGACAACAGTCCGGCGTTCCGTCTGGCGCCCGATGCTGCTCTCAAGGGCGTTCATCCGGTGGCGTGGTTCGATTCGGATCATCCGCTGCGCAGCGGTTGGGCATGGGGTCAGAATTATCTCGATGGCGCAGTCGCGATTGCGGAAGCGAAGGTTGGACAGGGGCAGCTCTTCCTGTTCGGGCCGGAGATCACCTTCCGTGCGCAGCCGCACGGGACGTTCCGCTTTCTCTTCAACGGGATTTACGGAGGCGGGGCGAAGTAGGTCTCACAAACTGAAACTGGGTTTTTAGGGCGACATCCGGCGGCGAGACCGAAACATCGATCTCGCCGCCGTTTGCATCTTGCACAGTGCACGAAGCGACGTCTATGTTTTGCGCGTCATTCTTCGGGGTGTGAAATGCACAAAGTTCGGTGTGGTGCCGGGTGGCTGGCGACGATCCTTCTCCTTGGCGGTTGTACGCGGGCTGGTACGGGCAGCACTTCTACGCCTACCGATTTCTCCGGCCCGTTCGACGTCATCATAGCCAACGGCCGAGTAGTGGATGGGACCGGTAATCCGTGGTATTACGCGGACGTAGCAATTCGCGGTGACCGGATCGCCGCTGTAGCGCCGCCACACGCGCTCGACTCCGCGAAGGCGACACATCGCATCGACGCAAGAGGGCTTCGTAGTCACACCCGGCTTCATCGACATGCAGGGGCAATCTGCCGACGCGTTCGTGAATGGAGATGGTCGCGCGATCAGCAAGATCACGCAGGGCGTCACATCCGAAATACTCGGTGAGGGCAGCACGCCGGCGCCGGCGAACGAGAAGATATTGGCGTTGGATTCTGCAACGGCGTCGTCATCAGATACGGCGATGATACGTGCGATGCACGGATTCACCGGAGAGCACGGGTTCAGCGCGTGGCTGGATGCGATGGAGCATCACGGCGTTGCGGTTAACGTCGGTTCGTATCTCGGCGCGGAGACCGTGCGCGCGTACGCGATGGGTGCGGCGCCTGGAGCGCCTTCCGCGGCGCAGCTCGATACGATGCGCCGAGTCGTTCGCGACGCGATGCGTGATGGCGCGTTTGGGGTTGCGAGCGCGCTGATCTATCCGCCGGGCTCATACGCAGGCACGCCGGAGCTGATAGAGATCGCGCGCGCGATGTCTCCATTTCACGGAACGTACATCACGCACATGCGCTCGGAGGATGACTCGCTTCTTGAAGCGACCGATGAAGCCATGCGGATCGGGCGCGAGGGCGGAGTGCCAGTGATTCTCTACCATCTAAAGGCGGCAGGGCCCAGGAACTGGTTCAAGGAGCCGGCGCTGCTTGCGAAGATCGATTCGGCGCGCGCGGCGGGAGAGGACGTGACAGCGACGATGTATCCGTATCCTGCATCGTCCAACGGGTTGGCGTCCTGCGTTCCACCGTATGTATCCGCAAATGGAAAGCTACTGGAGAATCTGCGTGATTCGACCAAGAGTGCGCGCATCGAGCGCGAGATGGCCGACGCGTCGCTCGGGAGTCACTGCCGATTGTCAGGGAATCGCGCCGGATCAGATAATGGTGGTCGGATTCACGAAGCCCCAATTCAAGAAGTACGAGGGCAAACGACTGTCGGAGATCGCCAAGTCGATGGGAACTACATGGCAGCACGCAGTCGTCGAGATACTGCTTGCAGGCGATACGCCAGGTCGCGTGACGTTCTCGATGAACGAATCCAACGTTGCAATGGAGATGCAGAAGCCGTGGATGATGTTCGGCACCGATGCCGAAGCATGGAATCCAGCGGACTCGCTCAAGGGACTCACGCATCCGCGCGCGTACGGAAGCTTCCCGCGTATACTCGGGCGATACGTTCGCGAGCAGAAGCTGCTCACGCTGGAGGATGCCGTTCGGAAGATGACGTCGTTGCCGGCCGACAGGCTGGGACTGCGCGAGCGCGGACAGCTACGCGCTGGTTTCTTCGCAGATGTGGTGGTGCTCGATCCGAAGACGGTGATCGACCGTGCGACGTACGACAGGCCGCACCAGTTGTCTGCGGGAATACAGGATGTATTCGTGAACGGGACCGCCGTCGTAAGCCATGGGGCGGTGACGAACGCGAAGCCGGGAAGGGCGGTGCGAGGGGCGGGGTGGAAGCAATGACGCTTTGAGCTCGACGAGCGAGCGCGTGGAGGCAAGTCGCCTCGTCGCGTCTCTCGAATCGGAGACGCTGGCACATCCCTATGAGTCCAAGCGCCTCGTAGGGCCGGATGTGAACTACGGGCGCGAGCTGCTCGCCGCGCTGGCACGCCGCACCGGTGGCTGGATCGGTTGGCAGGCGACGAGCCTGCGGCGGATTGCTGGTGAGATCGCGTTCGTGCCACTGCATGCAGCGGGGGTCGAGGTCGGCAGCGACGTCAAGATTCGCGTACTTGTGAATCGCTCGCTGGATATCGCGATCGAGAAGAATGTCGTCACCCGTGATTTCGCGCTGCTCGGCCGCAGCGTGGGATTCCGAGAGACGTTGCGTGATTCGGTGCTCGAGCTGCGCGTGGGGGGCGTGACGCCCGCCGCACTCGTACGCGCGACCGTGGACAGGCTCACCAGCGCGCCAAGTCGCAGCGGTGTCTGAGCGAATACGAGGCGCTTCTGCTCGAGCATGGCACGACCGACTCGGCTGGAGTATTCGCGACCGCTCTCAGGAATTTCGACGATCAGGCGCAGTACTGTCTTGGGGGTCGCCTGCTCCTGGCGCCGTCACTCGCGGAGCATGGATTACCGGGAGCATTTCTCGCGCGCCTCATCTCATCCGGCGCACAGAGACTCGATGGCGACTCCGTGGACGTCAATGTCACCATCGGTCGACATGTTCGTGGCGGCAACTCCCGGCGACGAGCTGCGAGAGGTATTCCGCAGGGTGATCGCGGAGGGAAGGCGTTGGGACGACGTCGAAATCGTATCAACAAATGTTGATGCGTATGGAGTAGCACTGGACGTGTTGTGCCAGCAGATTGGCGTCGGTGGAACGATGTCGCATGGAATCCCGCTCGCGCGGACACGGTTGGGGCGGATACTCGAGCGATGTTTCACATGGCTTGGCGACGGATTGCCCGCCGATCTCCTGCGAGAAGCGCTGGAGGCGGGAGAACTGGGCGCGAATATGGATGTCGAGCCAGTGATTCTAGCTCGTGTGCTGCGTGAGCTTCGTATTGGCTGGGGACGGGAGCGATACGAGGCTGCCGTGCGACAGCTGGGGGCGTCGGATGCAGATCCACGGATTCGCCAACGTACGGACGAATCGGACGACGAATACCTCGCACGAGTCGCATCGGGCCTCCGGTCGGCTACCGCGCTGCGAACATTGCTGCTGGCGCTTCTCGGAGTGACGCCTCGCGTTCCGGAGCGCGGCGGTGATACGATGGTCAGATCATCCGTGTCAGCGCTCGCTACTGCCGCACTCGGATGGCTCGCTCTTGCGCGCGTGTACGGCGAGGCGGAGCTGCAAACACTCGAGCGTGTGCGTATCCGGTTGCAGGAGCTTGCTGATCTCGATGGCGTCGAGACGACATTCGGAGCGGCGCTTGCGACGCTGCGTGACGCGCTCAGTGATGTGCGCGCGTGGCCGCTCTTCACGAGCGACTCCAAGCCGTGGAGCACTGCCGGCGGCATGGTGCATCTCACCGACATCTCGCATGCAGCGACGACGGGTCGCTCCCGAGTGTTCTTCGTCGGATTCGACGCCGACGCGACAGGGGGGTCGTCGAGACAGGATCCGCTGATCCCGGACACAGTTCGGGCGGCGCTTGGGAACGATGCGCTGTCAACCACGATGCAGCGGCGTGAGGAGCGCGCCAATCTGATCGGAAGCGCGTTGGCATCCGCTGCGTGGTCGTGTAACGCTGTCGTACGCCGCAACACGATCTTTGGATTCCGGCGAAGCGGGACCAGCACCGGAGATGCTGCGACTGCGGCGGGTACTCGACAATGAAAGCAAGCTGTCCTATGCGGACCTGCGTGATGCGTCTGGGGTCACCAGCTTCGGCCGTTCCAGACCGTGCTGCAGGTATTTCAGAGTTGCTCGACACGAGAGACGTGTGGCTCGGGGCACTGTCTGCTGGCGCGATCCTGCTGGACGGCGAGACGCTTGTGCGCGGATGCTTCCAAGCACTGGATGCAGGGATCAGAGCGCGTATCGAGGCGCAGTCGCCGACGCTCACGCAATTCACCGGGATGGTGCCTGGCGTGCTGCGGGAGCACTGGATCCGCGCAACAGGCCGGATCGACCGATCTCACCGTCGGCGCTCGAGCAGCTCGCGGCGTGTCCGCTATCGTGGTTCTATCACTATGGCTTGGGGCTCCGCGCGCCCGAAGATCCGGAATATGATCCCGATGCATGGCTCGATTCCGCGCAGCGAGGAGCGCTGTTGCACGAGATATTCGAGCAGTTTGCGTACTCGATTTCTCGGCCGACGCGGGGCTCTTGCAACTCCGGCTGCATCAGAGGAGATGGCGGTGATTGCAGGTGAGGTCATTGCGCGCTGGCGGGCGGAAGTTCCGCCGCCGGGAGATGTGGTTCTCGAGCAGGAGGTGAACGAGCTGAAGCGCGCCGCGTCGTCCTTCCTGCAGATGGAACGCGATGCACTCGCCACTGGCGATGGGGGCACCTGGCGATATCTCGAGTACGCCTTCGGAAATGATGAACGAAGCGCACGTTACTCGCTCACTGACGGAAGCTCGCTTGCGATAAAGGGAAGAGTCGATCGTATCGACGCGATGGACGCGGGCTGGTTTCGAGTAATCGACTACAAGACGGGAAGAGCGGTTCGATATCGCAAGATCGCGAAGATGGGTCTGTTCAACGGCGGCAGGCAACTGCAGGCCGCGATCTACGCCGGCGTGTTGCAGGAATTGCTGACGGTCCGGTCGCACGCTTCGAATACAGATTTCCTACGGAGCGTGGGCAGAATCAGATTATCACGTACGATTCCGGTGAGCTCGCGGAAGCGCGTCCGATAGTGACGCAGCTGCTGGAGCATGTTCGCGACGGCACGTTCATCGCAACCACCAGTGCCGAAGGATTGCAAGTACTGCGGCGCGCGGCCGATCTGTCGAATCAGTGAAGACAAATACGGGAAAGTGAGCTCGCCACGTGCCGAGTGGGCGCGGGAGAACGCGGAAACGATCGACGCGTATAGTGGCATGCTGGAGCGCCGCACCGGACAGGAGACAACGTGAGCGTAGGCACCGTCCTCCGGAACGACTACGCGCCACCGGCAAGTGACGAGGCCGCCGCGCGCAACGGATTCTCACCGATCTCGACAGTAACATGCTCGTGGAGGCCGGCGCCGGCTCCGGCAAGACAACGTCGCTGATCGGGCCGCATGCACGCTCTTATCGTGAGTGGGGAGCCCGTAGAGCGAATCGCGGCTGTCACGTTCACCAGGAAGGCTGCCAACGAGTTGAGGGAGAGGTTTCAGATCAAGCTGGAAACGGAGTTGCGTGCGCTGGAACCCGAGAGCGAAGCATGGCTACGCTGCGATCGCGCGCTTCACGATATCGATCGTGCATTTCTTGGCACGATACACTCGTTCTGCGCGCGCATTCTTCGCGAGCATCCGCTCGAAATTTCGCTGGACCCGAATTTCGCCGAGGTAAGCGACAACGGATGGGACGAATTGTGCCGCGCGTTCTGGAACCGGTGGCTCGAGCGCTGCAAGTAAACGGCGACGAGATGCTCGCCAGCCTGGCCGCGATGGGCGTCGAGCCACAGTCGCTGTACGACGGTTTCAAACGCGTGCATGAAGTACATGGACGTCGACTTCCCGCTCGTCGAAACGGGCCGCACCGAGACGGCGCCGCCTGTCGAGACAAGCTCGAGGCACTCTCGCGCGTGCGCATGAGATGATGCCGAAGGACGAGCCGGCGGACGGGTGGGATGACGCTGATGACTCTGGTCAACCGTCTCGAATACCAGCGCCGCGAGCGACGACTGGAGCGACATCGCGACGTTCTGTGCCGCACTGGAGCAGATCACTGCAATCGGCCTGCGGCGTCACGCAGAAACGCTGGAGCGACGACAAGACGACCAGAACCGCGGCGAAGATGCTCGGCGCAGGATTTCGCCTCGCTGCTTGACGGCGAGATAGCGGACGCTGCTCGCCTGCTGGTACGAGTGTCGATATCCGACCTGTGATGCGCTTTCTCAAGCGTGCGTCAGCAGGACTTCGCGCGTGAGCGTCACGAGACGGGGCAGCTCGGCTTCGAGGATCTGCTGATGCTCTCGGCCACGCTTGCTGCGTGAGCATCCTCGCGGTGCGCGACGCGCTCGGTGAGCGGTACAGACGTCTGCTCGTCGACGAATTTCAGGACACTGATCCGATTCAGGCCGAGGTGTGTTTTCTGCTCGCGTCCGAATCGTCCGAGGGGACCGACTGGCGCAGAGTGACGCCGCGCGCCGGCGGGATATTTCTCGTCGGTGATCCCAAGCAGAGCATCTATCGCTTTCGGCGTGCGGACATTCAGGTGTATGAATTCGCGAAGTCGCGTATGGCGGAGCACGGAGTAGTGCTTGCGCTGACGCGCAACTTTCGTTCGGTGACACCAATCGGTGACTTCGTCAATCGCTACTTTCAGGGACGTGTTTTCCGCGTCGCGACTCCGCGACGGCGTGCAGGCACCGTTCACGCCAATGCATTCGCGAGAAGGACGCGGGCGCGGATGATGGTGTGAGCGAGTACTGGGTGCGGCCGGAGAAGCGCGACAAATGGTCGATAGTCGGGAACGACGCTACGCAAGTCGCGTCATGGATAGCGGCGCGCGTGCGAGTGGAGAATGCGTGCCAGGCGACTTTCTGATACTCACCGCGAGCGACGGCACCCTGTGCCAGTTATGCGCGCGCGCTCGCAGCCCGCAACATTCCGGTTACAACTGTCCGGTGCGAAGCTCCCGCAGGAAGCAGGAGCTCACCGAGCTGCTGGTGGTGTTGCGCGCGATTGCCGATCCCGACAATCCCATG
This sequence comes from uncultured Gemmatimonadales bacterium, assembly GCA_963707505.1. Taxonomy (GTDB): domain Bacteria; phylum Gemmatimonadota; class Gemmatimonadetes; order Gemmatimonadales; family Gemmatimonadaceae; genus Fen-1247. The sequence continues at coordinate 97,807 of CAVPQB010000006.1, read as the reverse complement.
CCGTCGTAGCGGCGCTGGAGGGACTGTTCTTCGGCTGTGGACCGGCGGATCTGTACGAAGCGCGCGTACGCCGGGCATTCGATTCCGAGTCGACGCGTCCGCCGGACACAAGCGACAGATCGTGGTGCGCGGTCGCTGCGCCAATTGCACGAGTGGTGGAAGGTTTCGCAGCGGCAGGCGGCCGACGTGCTCTGGAGCGGATTCTGGACGACACGGGGCATGCTCTACTTCGCCGCGAGCCAGACGCTCGGCGATGCTCGTGCCGGCGCCCTTCTCCGGATCGTAGATACACTGAGCGGATGCATCGATGACCGGTGCGTCGGGAATTGCGGACGCGATGGATCGCATCGAGCTGCTCGCTTACCCAGGATTCCGACGACGCTCCGCTCAGGCCGGGTCGGACCGATGCGGTTCGCGTAATGAACCTGCACAAGGCAAAAGGTCTGGAAGCGAAGGTAGTGATCCTGGCGGCTCCGGTTCCAGTACCGGATTTCCCTCCCGAAGTGCACATCACTCGCGGCGACGTCGGGCTCGGCGAGTGGCGGGATCGTCGTCTCGTTCGAGAGACGCACGATTGCCAAGCCGTCCGGATGGGCTGCGATGGCAGCTACAGAACGCGAGGTTTGAAGACGCGGAACGCGAGCGACTGCGTTACGTCGCGGCAACGCGGGCGATGAGCGAGCTGGTGATCGCGCGGTGCGAATATCCCAAGTTGAAAACGTCAACCGAAGACAGGCTGGACACGTCGGCATGGTCGCCGTTCGGTAATGTACTGACCGCCATCGGCAGGCAGACAGTAATGCAACCGACTCCGGCGCCCGGGGCGACGTGCTACGGATCGCACGCTACGCGAAATCGTCGACGCCATCGCTGCCGCGACGGGTCGCGTAGCGCGAGCAAGCGAAGCATCGATCATACGGCAGACGGTTACAGAGTCGGCACGGGAGCAACGCGAGAGTCTCTCGTACGTATGATCTGCCGCGCGACAACGGACGGGGAGCGGCCTGGGGACGCGCAGTTCATCGGTGCATCGAGGGTGCTGGATGCGGACGGGCAGGTCAATCGCTCCGTGCCTTCGCTGCAGCCGTCGCGTCCGATGAAAAACTGAGCGATGATCACGCCGCTCAGCTTGAAGCGCTTATCGTCGATCTGCAGCAGTCCGACGTCTGGAAGCGATTGACGCGCAATGGCAGCGCGCGATTCGAGCTCCCGGTCATGCGCGTTGGGGAAGATGGCACTGCGTTGATGCTGACCGAAGGCGTGATCGACGCCGCGGCGTTGACGGATGATGAATGGCTGGTCGTGGATTGGAAGACCGATGCAGCGACCGGCGACGAGTGGGCAACCCGGGAGTCCAAGTACAACAAACAGATTCGTGCGTACGAAGCGATACTGACGGCGCTATCGCAGCATTCCGCGACGAGTGAAATTCATCGCATACGGTGGAGCGGGGCGGAGTAACAGTGGCTCGTCGGCTCGGCGAACGCAGCAAACGCCGACTCTACAGTGCCGTCGCCGCGGGGCCGGCACGCGTGCTGAAAAAATCCGACTGGTCTGCACGTTCCGGGAACGCAAGATGATAGCGCTCCATCCATTCGCGGCGGAAATCGTCGGCGGATGCTGAGTCGACCAGCGCCCACACGCTGCCGCCGAAGCCAGCCCCAAATGCCGACGCGGCGACAGCCCCTATCGTGCGAGCGCGACGCACCAGCGCGACCGTCTCCGGAATCTGATTCTCCAGCGCGCGCTCCGCTCCGCGCTGGGATTCCGCCACCGCCGTGCCAAATGCAGCGACGTCGCCCCGAGCGAGCGCGTCCGCCGCTGCAGGAATGATCTCGTTCGCCTCGGTATCAAACTGGTCGAATCTTCGTAATAGCGACTCCGGTGGATACGTCTCGTCGGTAGCGGTGCGAAGTACTTCCCGGATCCGTATCCGGGCATCCGGTGACGACGCGACGGCCGCGCCCATCGACGTGTCGGTCCGGCCAGTCGCTCGATTCCAGGATTCGAGCCCGACGCTCAGACGGCGTGATACGCGATTGTAGAGCTCCAGTGCGGAGCCAGTTTTCTCTGCGAGTACGCCGCTCGCCGCGATCACGAACGTAAGGTCGTTCGGAATCGCGATTGCGCGTTCGAATCTTACGGGACAGAAACGAGTACTGTACCAGAGCATTCGGTCGTGCGCAGAGAATCGCAGTCTGGTCCTCGCTTCCTCCGAACGTTCCGACCCCTGCGCGGCCGTGCAGTGACTTGAAATCAAGTCCATTCTCGACGCAGCCGAGGTAGCCGGCCAGATCTTCCGGCGTCTGAATGTTGTCGCGATATTCCTGTCGCGCAGGCAGATCGTTGATGGCGGAGAGCGCCAGGAAGAACGCGACAACGAGAGCGCTCGAGCTGCTCACGCCGGCAGCGGGCGGAAGATCGCTCGCGAATGCGATGTCCGCGCCACGCATCTCACCGGGAAAGTTCATCGCGATACGGCGCGCAACGGTGATCGCGTAGTTGGACCAATGCCCCGGTGTCGACTCGACGTCGGGTGACAGTTCCAACTCCGCGACGTCGCCGGAGCGTGCATCGAGTATGCGCACCGTGTTCGCGGTGATCGTGGACGATGCATGTCCCGGCCGTGCGCTGGCTACGATGCAGATTCCGCGTTCGACGGCACACAAGTAGACTGCGGCCGCCGCCGTAATCGGTGTGCTTGCCCAGAACCTCGATTCGTCCCGGCACCCAGAAGGCCACCGGATTGTCGGCAGCGGCTGGCACGTCACCGCGGAGCCGTGCGAGGTCACGCGCGAGCTGCGCGATGCGTCGGGCCTTGACCTCTGATTCCGCGATACTCATTCCCGCCGCGTTGAGACGGGCCGCTACATCGGTCAGAGTGATACCTCGGTCCCCGAGAGCAGAGCGGCGACGCGCGGAATGTCCGATCGTCTGGAGAGATCGAGCACGGCTGCGTTCACCGGAATGACCTTGAAGCGCATCCCGAGAATGTCGATTGCATACTGCACCGCGAGCGGAAGCTCCAGCTCGCCGCGCGGCGACGGTTGTACGTCTCTGCATGCACGAAAGAACTCGGACGTAACGCGCCAGCAATTCATGCTCACGTCGACGTCGTTGCCCAGCGCAGCGAGCGATGCTGCGTCCGGCTTCTCGGATATCTTGCGTAGCCTGCCATCGGGCGCAACGTCGAGCAAGGCATATGCCGCGATGCGCTCAGCTGGAATGTTGCCGCGCAACAGTCCCTCGCGCGAGAATCCGAGCGTTGCCGGTCCATCAGCAAGGCGGAGACGCGTGAGCGGAGCAGCGGGGTAGTAGTTATCCGAGTTGAGTACGACAAATGGCTCGCCCGCGGTAAACTCCTCGGCTGCCAGCACAGCGTCAGCGGTGCCGATCGCCGCGGACTGAACGGCGAAAGAGATGCGCAGTCGTTTTGGGATGACGTGGCTCGTATAGTAGCTCTCCATCTCCGCATGATCCGGTGCGACGACGATGCAGACATCGGTGAACCCGGCGTCGGCGAGCGAGCTCAGCACGTAATCAAGGAAGGGCCGGCCAATGGGAATCATTCCCTTGATGCCAGACTCGGCAGCTGCGACTTGCGCGGGATCGAGTGCAGCAGTCGTGTCGGCCTCGCGCATGCGCTTCCCAAGACCGCGGGCCAGAATCACAGCCTTCGTGCATGGCCGATTGGCGGCGATCGCGGATGTGTCGTTGCTACGCACCGGCTCATCAGCCGACCAGATGCGCCGCACGACCTGCATGAGCACAACACCGCTTACTATGAAAGCGACAAGCCATATCGATGCCTGGAACGTACGGCCATAGATGATGCTACCGGTTCCGAACAGACCTGCGTAAACGAACATGACGCCGGAAGTCCAGCCGAGCAGCATCTGTGGCAGACTGTCAGGTGAGGCGGCTACTTTGGACTCCGCACGAATCGCCTTCCATCCGGGGCCTGCGGGACGCGTGAGCTCGTAGAAGCGAAGTAGCGTCGCGTGATCGGCAGGGCTCGTGAACACGGTGACTGACACCCAGACCACAGTAGTTACGGCAACTGTGACAAGAAGCGGCATCGGCTCGGGTGCCGCATGACCCATCTTCTCCGCCACGAAGAATCCGATCGCGACGATGAACGACGATGCCATCGCCGATATCTCGCTCCACGCATTGATCCGCCACCAGAACCAGCGGAGCAGATAGATGAGCCCCGTGCCGGCGCCGACGGACAGCAGTAGCTGAAATGCGTCACTGGCGGTCGATAGAAACAGGGTGAATGCACCCGCGGCGATCATCAGGACAGCGGTGAGTGAGCGCGAGATCCATAAATAGTGGCGCTCGGTCTTTCCAGGCGCGAGGAAGCGCTGGTAGAAATCGATTACCAGATAGGATGATCCCCAGTTGAGATGCGTTTCCATGGTCGATCTGTACGCTGCGAACAGCGCGGCGATGATCAGCCCTTTCATTCCCACCGGCAGCAGCGTGAGCATCGCCGGATAGGCGAGATCGTTGCCAATAAGTTTCGGATCGACGTTTGGCAATGCACGGTGAATGTCGCCAAGCGTCGGGAAGACGAGCATGGAACAGAGCGCGACGATTATCCACGGCCAGGGACGCAACGCGTAGTTCGCAACGTTGAACCAGAGGGTCGCGCCGAGAGCGTGACGCTCGTTCTTGGATGCGAGGATGCGCTGCGCAACGTAGCTACCGCCACCAGGCTCCGAACCCGGGTACCAGACCGACCACCATTGGATTGTGAGCGGGATGACGAGAACCGTGAGAGTGAGCGAAGTGTCGTTGAAATCGGGAAGGAGTGAGAGCGTCTTGGGGTCGATCTTCGAGAGCATTCCGGCGAGACCGCCGACGGCCGGTTGATCCAGCGAGACATACGCGGCAGCGATCACGCCGATCATCGCGAGCGCGAACTGAACCATGTCAGTCGCGAGCACGCCCCACAGGCCTGATATCGAGGCAAACAGCACGCAGGCCGTCCCGGCAATCACGATCGTTTCGAGACGGCCCCAGCCGAGCATCACGTTTGCGATCTTGACGGCGGCGAGCGTCACCGTCGACATGATCATGATGTTGAAGAAGAAGCCGAGGTACACGGCGCGGAATCCGCGCACGAGTGCAGCTGGGCGTCCGGAGTAGCGCAGCTCGTAGAACTCGAGATCGGTGAGAACGCCCGAGCGACGCCACAGCTGAGCGTAGAAGAAGACGGTGGCCATTCCCGTGAGCAGGAACGCCCACCAGACCCAGTTGTAGGAGACACCGTGCGAGCGCACGAAGTCCGTGACCAGATTCGGCGTGTCCGTGCTGAACGTTGTTGCGACCATCGACGTGCCGACCAGCCACCACGGTGCCGACTGACCGGACGTGAAGAACTCCGCTACGCTCGACTGCGAGCGCCGGATGTAAAACAGTGCCGGCAGATAGCAGAGAAAGAGGCTTACCGCGACGATCACCCAATCAAGCGACGTCAGCTGCATTCGGTTGTACCCTGTTGGATGTATAGGTGTAGGTGCGGTAACGTCAGGCGCGCGAGAGCGTGGGCAATACGGGATGCTGGAGAAGGCGGGGGAGCATCCGCGGTAGCGATATAGATAACTGCGGGATTCCGGAGAAGGTGCGGATGCATCCGCGCCCTACACCGTGACCATTTCAAGTGTCAGTACCTCGAAGGGCTCAAGACGGACCTTGCGCTCTTCGCCGGCGCGAAAACGGATCGGCGCATTTCCATGATACTGCGCCCACGGACTCCTGGCAGAATACTGGCGCGGCGCCGAGTGTGGAAGCTCGAAGATGCGCTCGGGATCGATCGCGATGTTCTGTGCGACGTTGCTCGGATTGCGGAGCGTGAGAATTCCCTTGCGAGGCGACCACGATGCCCATCCGTAGGGCTCCAGTCGTTGCGGATCGCCACCCACCCAGTGCGTGTCGACCAGTGTTTGAGCGTTATTGCGGGACCACTTTGCGCATTCAGCGATCGTATCCCAGTTCGCCGGTGAGAGTAGCGACGGCGTGATGTACATCTCCTGCAGCTGAGTCCCCGTGCCGAAATAGTCACGGACTTCGGAGCTGAAGTCATTGCCGGGATCGGTCATCAGATTGTGCGCCTGTCTGGCATAGATCATTCCATGCAGCATCAGCGAGTTGATCGGGAATAGCGCTCCTGCACGGACGACGTGCTCATACGTGTCAGCGTCGCGATACGTGATCCAGCGCTGTCGGCTCGTGCCGATTCCCGCGAAGTCGTGGTCGTCTCCGCCACGCCAGATCGAATCGGCGTAACGCAGCCAGAATGGCGACGGATACGTGCCGGTCGTGAGGTTCACATACAGATCCGGCTTCTCCGTGCGCAGCTCGCCGATCAGATGGATCGCGGCGTCAAAGTCGCTGTCGAACGGACTCCCGGGGTAGGTACTTGCATAGTTCCCCGTTCCGTCGAACTTGAACTGATTCACGCCGTACTTCCGGATCATGTCGATGCATGTATCTCGGAAATGCTTGTAGTAGACGGGACCGGAAAGAGCGAAACCGTCCTTGTTGGTCTCGTAGCCCTGCGCCTTGCCGTACTCGATGCGCTCCTTGTGCGGCTCACCGTATCCGCCCCACGGTGACATCCAGACGCCAGGTGCGGCGCCGTATTTGTGGGTTGCAGCTTCGACGTTGGTGAAGCCGTTTGGGAATCCGGAATTGAAATGCCACAATGTCTTCGAGTCGTCCCAGCCGTCATCGAAGAGAAACGAGTCGAGCGTCACGCCGCGCTTCTCGTGAAGCTCGGTTCCGAATGCCGCTATGGCGCCGAGTGCGTCGGCCTCGGTGTACTTGTTGAAGTAACCGATGTCGTACCATGAGTTGTAGTGCAGAAAGGTGCGGTACGGATGCGCACGCTCGCGCTCCACGTATTCGAGAAAGTCGCGCCGCAGTTGGCCAGGGTGAGTGACGCCGGCGACAGAGCTGAAGTCGATAGAAGTGCCGGGTCGCAGCGGCAACGTGCGCGACATCCGGCAACGCACGCGATCGCCATCCACTGCGTTGTTGGCGAGAGGATGCTCGAATGCGAAGTACGCATCTCCAACGACGATCGGGGTGCCGCGTACGGTTCCGGGCGCCATCGCGTTGCGAGCGTTGAAGTCGAGCAGGGCGATCTCGTGCACCGGTACCTCTCCACCGAGCGCGCGTAACGTGATTTCCTGGCGAACGTAGCTCGATCCGTCGCGCAGTATCCCACGCCATACCGCTTCGATACGACCGGCTGGATCCTGCAGCGTCATCGTCACCTGATGGCCCGCGAGCCGCTCGACCATGCGCGACGCGCTGGCATTCGGGGATAACACCTCCGTGCGCGGCGCGGATGTGATGCGCATCTCGCTCGCCTGGATCGTGGACTTGTCTGCGAGCGTCAGGGTGAATGCCTGTGCGGATACCGGGAGCGTCGCATTATTGAGCATGTCTGTCAGCCGAACGGGACGAAACGAGCCGCCCGCGGTGGTCCAGACCGCAGCTATGGCATCATTGGCGAGCGTGAATTCATCTGCCGATAGGGCAGCGCGACTCGCGAGCGGCGTGGCGGATCCGCCGAGCAGGCTGAGTCCTTCTGCGAAGGCACTGCGGCCGAAGCCGAGCTGTAGCGCGCCGAGCTGTAGCGCGCCGAGTCCGACGGCGATCCGGCCGCTCCGATCGAGGAAGTCGCGCCGGGTGAGTCCGGAATGCGACGTGGGCGATGAATTGGAACGATCCCGGCTATCCGCCACAGGTCCGTGCTCCTTATATATGCGTGTCGTGGGCGGATCGGGATCGATCGCCGTGGTGGCGAGATTATCGCCTGGGCGGGCGGCGGTCAAGGAGAGGACGCACCTTATTCGCACCTCTGGCCGGTCGCCGACGGGAGCGCAAATTCTTCAGGGTGAATCACATGCGACTATCTCAGGCCTCGGGACGTTTCTGGATCTTGATGGCGTGCCTCGTCGGCATGGCGCCGCCATCCATTGCCCAGAAGCCGGCCACGCATTCCTTCCAGATCGCACATGGCGCGTTTGTGCTCGACGGAAAGCCGCTCCAGATCATATCGGGGGAGCTGCATTATGCACGCATTCCTCGTGAGTACTGGCGCCATCGTCTCAGGATGGCCAGGGCGATGGGACTCAACACCATCGCCACATACGTGTTCTGGAATTATCACGAAGTGCGGCCCGGCGTATTCGACTTCCACACCGGGAATCGTGATCTCGCGGAGTTCATCCGGATAGCGCAGGAGGAAGGTTTGTGGGTGATTCTGCGTCCGGGACCATACGTCTGCGCGGAGTGGGACTTCGGAGGATTGCCATCCTATCTGCTCAAGACGCCGGCGATGGCTGTGCGCAGCAACGATCCTCGCTATATGAAAGCCGCGCGACGGTACATCAACGCGATGGCGAAGGAAGTACGGCCATTACTCGTGACGCACGGAGGCCCGATTCTCATGGTGCAGGTCGAGAACGAGTACGGCTCGTTCGGCTCAGACTCGAGCTACAAGGAAGCGACTCGCAGGATGTTGGTCGACGCCGGTATCGATGTGCCACTGTTCACGGCCGACGGTGATTGGCTGTTTCAGAAGGGCGGGATTCCCGGCGTCTTCGCAGCCGCGAACGGCGAGATGAATTACGACAGTCTCACCAAGCGAGTCGACGCGTTCAACAAGGGCACCGGTCCGTACATGGTTGCGGAGCTTTACCCGGGCTGGCTCACGCACTGGGCGGAGCCCTTTCCCGTCACACCTGTCGACAGTTTTCTCCCCGCGTACGACAGTCTGTTGAAGCGCGGAGTGAGCATCAACCTGTACATGTTTCACGGCGGCACCAACTTCGGTTTTACGTCTGGCGCCAACTACACAAAGGCGATGCCGATCGAGCCGAGCATGACGAGTTACGATTACGACGCGCCACTGTCGGAGGCTGGATGGCCGACCCCCAAGTATTACGCGTTGCGCGACGTGATACGGCGAAACGTGTCATACGCGATTCCGGCCGTGCCTGATTCGCTGCCGGTAATCGCTGTACCGCCGGTTCATCTCACGGCTGTGAGTGATCTCTTCAGCTTTGTCGATCGTGTTACAGCGGTGAATGCCGCTCAGCCGATGTCGTTCGAGGATCTGGATCAGTCCAGCGGATACGTGCTGTATCGCCATCGATTTGCGAGTGCGATGAATGGCGTTCTGAGAGTTCCCGGCTTACGCGATTATGCAGCGGTATTCGTGGATGGACGTCGCGTCGCGACGCTCGATCGCCGCACGAAGAATTTCTCCTCTCCAGTTGGTGTTCCTGCCGGTGGCCGGCTCGACATTCTGGTCGAGAACCTGGGGCGGATCAACTACGGCGCAGCGCTGGTGAGTGACCGTAAGGGAATAATTCAGCCCGTGACGATTGACAGTACGGAGATCACTGGCTGGTCGATGTATCGGCTACCGTTCAGTAGCGTACCAAGCTTGGGAACCATGCAAAAGGAGGTGAGCGCAACAACTGGAACGCCGACGTTGTATCGCGGCAGCTTCACGCTCAATCGTACGGGCGACACGTTTCTCGACATGCGGGAGTGGAACAAGGGAATCGTTTTTGTGAACGGCATCAACATCGGGCGATACTGGAATGTTGGTCCGCAGCAGACTTTGTACCTACCGGGTGCATGGCTCCGGCGCGGTCGGAACGCCATGGTTGTGTTCGAGCTGAACGGCCACGATGGCGCGTCGGAAATCTCCGGACTGACGCGGCCGATTCTCACCCAACTGAAGACGGGATCACATCCTCGATAGCCGGCGTCGCTGGAAAAGGCGTGCTTGCGGAATCCAAAATGGGATACTATATCCTGCCTGTCCTCGGCAGAGGACGCCGGAATCCCGGGTGGGCGGCGCCAGTCTGCTTCCACATTTCTGCTGCACACTGCTGCTGCACATTGCTGCGTCGTGCGGTCGGAGAGGAGTCATGAGACCTACGGTATGGTTGGTGTTGCCGCTCTGCATTGGTGCGGAGCTCGCGCCACAGCGCGCATCCTCGCAGGAAACGGGAACCACAATTGTCGGCGTGGTCACGACAGACAAAGGTGTCCCGCTCCAGGCGGCAGAAGTGGTGGTGCAGACGATGGGGCTCGGTGCGGCGACGCGCACTGACGGTCACTACAGCATAACTGTGTCGGCGGCCCGATCGCTCGGGCAGCAGGTCACGCTCACAGCGCGACTCATCGGTTTCGCACCGAAATCGGTACAGATCACACTCAAACCCGGGACTGTCACTCAGAACTTCAGTCTCGCAAGTAATCCGCTTCGCCTCGGCGAGGTCGTCGTCACCGGCGCTGGTACTAGCAGCACGCGCGAGAAGCTCGGTAACGTCATCAACTCTGTCGACTCGACAGCCATCGCAAAGAGCAACGAATCGAATGTCGTCAACGCGCTTGCAGCCAAGGCGCCGGGCGTGTCGGTCGTATCCGAATCAGGCGTGCCGGGATCGTCGGCGTACATCCGCATTCGCGGTATCAAGTCGCTATCGGGTGACGGACAGCCGCTATTCGTGGTCGATGGAGTCCCGATCGACAACACGACCAACGTCAACGGCAGCAACCTCACGGGCTCGAACACGCCGAACCGCGCGTCGGATATCAACCCCGACGACATCGCGTCAGTCGACATACTCAAAGGCGCCGCAGCTGCCGCGATCTACGGAGCGCGCGCGTCCAACGGTGTCGTGCTCATCACAACCAAATCGGGGCAGGCCGGTCCGACGCGCTACACGCTCAATTCGAGCTATTCCGTAGACGACGTCAACCACAGCATCCCGTTGCAGACAAAGTATGGCCAGGGAAGCAATGGCAAGGCAGGTGCATGCTCGACGCCAGACTGCTCCGCGGCGAGCGGCTCGTGGGGGCCGGCGCTCTCGGGGGTTCCAACGTACGATCACTTCAGCGAGCTGTTCCACACCGGTCATACGACGAACAACCATCTCACGATATCCGGTGGAAACGAGCGCACCACGTTTTTCGCATCCGGTGGGCGCGATGCGCAGAACGGTGTGATCATCGGCCCGAACAACTACTACGACAGAACCGACGTGCGTCTCAAGGCGACGCACAAGGTCTTCGACAACCTCAAGCTTGGCGGCAACATCTCGTTCGCGGACGACCGCGGTGCATCGATCCTTCGTGGTGGGTCGGTGTCCGGTCTGATGCTCGGCGCGCTGCGGACGCCGCCGGACTTCAATCAGTTCCCATATCTCTCGACCACGACGGGACTGCAGCGGTCGTATCGTTTTCCCGACCCATCTCCGGCATCGCTCACGCGGTCGCGCGGATATGACAATCCGCTGTTCGCCGTATACGAGAATCCGAGCACGGAAGAGACGAACCGCACGATCGCCAATCTCAATGCCGACTGGCAGCCGAAGAGCTGGCTGCGCCTGCAGGAGAATCTGGGCGGCGACTACTTCGGCGACACTCAGCTTACGGGCGAGGCGTTCACGGCGAGCGAGTCTCCACTCGGTCTCGTCAGACGCGCTGATCTGATGCACCTCCAGATCGACCAGAATCTCATTGCGACCGCAACGCACACCTTCAACTCCAACCTGAGCGGCACACTGACGGTTGGGAACAACGTCAACAGTCGCCGGGGCCGCGAAGTGGATGCGACCGGCAACGGACTCATCGCACCGTCGCCGTTCTCGCTGAACAACACGGTGACGCAGCTCGCGACGGAGAACGACTACGTGATCCACGCGCTGTCGTATTTCGGCGAAGCGACTGTCGATCTCTACAATCAGCTGTATCTCACTGGCGCGATTCGAAACGACGGATTCTCCACGTTCGGTGCGAGCAATCCGCGCGCGTCATATCCCAAGGCGAGCCTCGCCTGGACGTTCACCAACGCACTCGGCAACACCGACCATCGCGGGCTTCTGAGCTACGGCAAGGTGCGTGCGTCGTACGGCGAGACGGGCAAGGAGCCGAATGTCTACTCCACCCTTTCGACACTTGGCCGTGCGATCTTCGGCAGCGGCTACACCGATCAACTGTCGTCGACGCAGGGTGGCTATGGCGGTCTCGTCACTTCCGGCACACAGGGCAACAATAACCTCAGGCCCGAGCGCCAGAAGGAGTTCGAGACAGGTCTCGACGTTGGTCTGTTCAATCAGATGGCGGACGCAGGCATCACGTATTATCGCGACAACTCGACGGACGTGATCCTGAGTGTGCCGCGCCCATCCACGACGGGCTTCTCGGCGCAGCTTCTCAATGGAGCGGCGATCCTCAACCGGGGTTGGGAGGCGACGCTGAACGTGCGGCCGATCACCACGCAGAAGCTGACGTGGGAAATCGGGGGGCAGTGGGCGCAGAATGAAACTCGCGTTCTCAGCCTCAACGGTGCGTCGTACATCGGCGCAGGTGGCGGAACGTTCTCCGAAGCACAGCCGTCAGCAACAGTCGGTGGAACATTCGCGTTCCGCGGACTGGGCTACGTTCGCTGCGGCGTCACCACGAGCACCAATCTGAAAGATCCTGCAGGTAACCCGGTCGATCTCGCGTCGGCGTGTGCGGGTGCGCCGAGGGGAGCGTTGTACATCGCAGCGTCCGGCTTTCCGGTGAACGATCCCGTGAATCGTGTAATCGGCGATCCCAACCCACACTGGACCGGCAATGTGCACACGACGGTTCACATGGGAAGCTGGGCCGTGTCAGCGCTGCTCGACCACAAGCAGGGTGGTATGGTCGCGAACATGACGCTCGGTGCGCTCAACAATTTCGGGACGTCGATCGAAACACTGCAGCGCGACGTCACCCGTACCTTCGGAGTGGACTTCATGCCCGGAGCAGCGGTGGGACCGGGCAAGGGCACTCCCGTTCAGATCGGGCAGTCGTGGTATACGGGACTTGGAAGCATCTACTCCGGAATAGGCGAGCCGTTCATGGAGGACGGCACCTACACCAAGCTGCGCGAGGTATCGGTGACATACTCGCTCACCGGCGCATTCGTGCGCCGTGCCGGATTCAGCAGCGCCGACCTTCGGATTTCGGGGCGCAATCTGCACACGTGGACCAAGTATTCGGGCATGGATCCCGAAACCAATCTCGCGGGAGCAGATGCGCTGGTGCAGGGCTATGACTTCTTCAACATGCCGCAGACACGATCGTTCGTATTTTCGATCGCTCTGAACCGCTGATCCCAAAGGAGATCCATCCGTGAAGCGATACATCAGAAGTGCGGTACTGGCAGCGGCGATTCCAGTCGTTGTTGCGAGCTGCGGCGACAACTATCTCAAGTGTTCCGACTGCATCACGAGTCCAAACGCACCGACCGCAGCAACTTCCACGCAGCGTCTCGTCGCTGTGCAGGCGAAACTCACACAGTTTCTCAACGGCAACCTGCCACGCGTGGTGTCCATGTGGATGCAACAGATGGCAGGAACGCAGTTGCAATATCAGGTGCAGGATCTGTACGTGCTGGACGGCGGTAGTGGCGACTTCAGCATGCCGTACACTGGCGGCGGGCTGATCGACATTCGCACGATCGAGGCGAGTTCCGCTGCGTCAGGGGACAACATATTCCTTGGTATAGCGCAGACGCTCAAGGCGTGGGAGATGGGAACGCTCGCCGATGTCTGGGGCGACGTGCCGTACACACAGGCTGCCAAAGCCGATTCGTTCCCGACGCCAAAATACGATCCGCAGCAGGTCGTGTACGACAGTGTGTTGGCGACGCTGGATCAGGCGATCGCAAATCTCAGTGCTGCTACGGGAGTCGGGCCTGGCGCGGCGGAGATCATCTACAAGGGAAATCCAGCTCTCTGGTTGCAGCTTGCGCACACGCTCAAGGCTCGTTTCTATCTGCATCTGGCCGAGAAGGATCCGACCAACTATGCAAAGGCCCTGACCGAGGCCAATCTGGGCATCTCGAGCAATGCGGCTGACTACATCACCTACCAGACCAGCAACGCGAACGAGCAGAACGACTGGTACCAGTTCATGCTCACCGGAACGCGTACAGGCTTCATGCGCGCAGGTAAGTATCAGGTAAACCTGCTCAAGAGCCTCGGCGATCCACGACTGGCCGAGTATTACCAGATTGCGGCTGGCGCGACAGATTACGTCGGCGCATCGCCGGGACAGGGGCTTGCCGGAAACATGGCCACGATCAGCGCGAAGCGACTTGCTCCTGACTATCGCCAACCGCTCGTCACATACAATGAGAATCTGTTGATCAAGGCGGAGGCATTGTTCCAGCTTGGTAACACGCAGGCAGCGCTCGACACGCTCAACCGTGAGCGTGCCGCATGGGCGATTCCGACGCCGTGGCACTCAGCGTTGACGCTTCCACCGATTGCGGGGCCTGTATCGCTCGCCAGCATCATGCAGGAGAAGTACATCACTCTGTTCCAGAACGTAGAGGCGTGGAACGACTACAAGCGCACGTGCCTGCCCGCGCTCGTACCGGCTAACGGTGCAGCGTCACTGCCTGGCCGAATGCTGTACACGAATGCAGAACGGCAGACGAATCCGAACGTCCCTGCAGATCCGACGCTCAACTGGAACGATCCGCATGCGTGCGGCGCCTGATAACAACACACCGGTCTTTCAATGCGCAATCGTTCGATTTTTCTGATCGCTACAACTATCGGAATAGCGATGACACTCGGCCCTGCGTCCGCTGTTGCGCAGCGTACCGGTCCGCCAAATCGTGGGCTCGAGACCGAGCCGTTCGCTTTCGAGTACATGGGGCCGGCGAATGGCGGACGCATCGCCTCGGTTTCGGGCGTCGCGGGTGATCCGCGTACGTGGTACATGGGCTCGGCGTCGGGCGGTGTGTGGAAGTCGAGTGATAGCGGCCGCACCTTCGTGCCAGTTTTTGACAGTATGGATGTTCAGGCGATCGGTGCGCTCGCAACCGCGCCCTCGGAACCGGGCACCGTATGGGCCGGCACCGGCGAGGCGTGGGCGATTCGCGATGCGGACGTGATGGGTGACGGAATTTACAAGTCCACCGATGCCGGCAAGACATGGAAGAACATGGGCTTGCGCGAGACGGGGCGCATCGGCCGGATCATAGTCAATCCGACCAACGCGAACATTGTATTCGTGTGCGCGCTCGGACGCACGACCGGCCCGCAACAGGAACGCGGAGTGTATCGCACCACCGATGGCGGAAAGTCATGGACGCGCGTGCTTTTCGTGGACGACGGTACGGGATGTTCGGGACTTTCGATGGACGCGCATGATCCGAATGTCGTATTCGCCGGAATGTGGCAGGTGGTGATGCACACGTGGGTGATGCTGGGTGGTGGTCCGTCGAGCGGATTGTATGTCACGCGCGATGGAGGCAGTACCTGGAGCAAGCTCACCGATCCCGGTCTTCCGAAATCGCCGCTTGGAAAGATCGACGTCGCAGTTGCGCCGACGAATTCGAATCGCGTGTATGCGCTGATCCAGACCGCCGATCAGGGGTCTGTCTGGCGATCGGATGACGGTGGACGCACGTGGAAGAATGTGAACTGGCAACGAACACTCATCGGTCGCGCCGGCTACTACATCGACATCAAGGTGTCGAGCGGGAATGCGGACGAGATTCTCATCGCCAACAGCAGCTTCTGGCAATCCAAGGACGGAGGCAAGACATTCAAGGAAGTGCGATGGGGCGGTGATACGCACGACATCTGGATCGATCCAAAGAACCCGGACATTTTTTCACTGACGGACGACGCCGGTGCTCACATCACCTTTGACCACGGCAAGAATTTCACGCAGGTATCGCTCCCCAACGGGCAGATGTACCATGTGGCTGTCGATGATCAGGTGCCGTACTGGATCTATTCCAACCGTCAGGACAACAGCTTCCCGATGCGTGGCGCGAGCAACGCTCCTATCCGTAACTTCGAGCGTCGCCGTCCGGAGCCGCCAGCCGACACGATTCACGCCGACAGCATGCGGAAGGATTCAACCGTCCGGCGCGGAGCTGCTCGCGACACGACCGCGGGCGAGGGTCGACAGCGCGCCGCCGCCACCGCCGCCGCGACGGAGAATCCGGAATTACTGCCGCAGAGCTTTGGTGATGTGTACGCGCGCACGCCGTGGGAAAACGGACTCGGGGGATGCGAGTCGGGCTTCACACTGCCGGATCGGTCGAACACGGACGTCGTCTGGGCGAGCTGTTATGGGAACACAGTCACACGCTACGATGCACGCACCAAGCTTGCGCGCTCGGTAAGTCCGTGGGTCCATACACTCGATTCTCCGCCAGACAAGACGAAGTATCGCTGTCACTGGACGCCGCCGCTCGCCATCGATCCGTTCGATACGAAGACCGTGTATTACGGCTGTCAGGTGATCTTCCGCACGTCGGACGCAGGCCAGCACTGGACCGTGATCAGTCCGGACCTCTCGACGCGCGATCCTTCGCGCATCGTTTCGTCGGGTGGACTCGTTGCCGACAACCTTGGACAGTTCTACGGTGAGGTTGTATTCGCAATCGCTCCATCGGAGATCAAGCGTGGCCTGATCTGGGCGGGTACGAACGACGGACAGCTGTGGTACACTTCCGATGCGGGCGGCCACTGGAACAACGTCACTGCCAACATCAAGGGATTGCCGGCGTGGGGAACGATCCGAAAGATCGAGCCGTCGCACTTCGATCCGGCAACTGCATACGTGGCGATCGATTTCCACATCATGGATAACCGTAAGCCGTACATCTACAAGACGACCGATTACGGACACACGTGGACCAACATCACATCGGACCTTCCGAACGATCACCCGCTCGCGTACGTGATGTCGATTGCCGAGAATCCGGACAGGAAGGGGATGTTGTTCGCAGGAACGGGGAACGCGTTCTACTACTCGGTGAACGACGGCGCGCACTGGACGAAGTTCAACGCGGGTCTCCCGGCGGCTCCGGTGACGTGGATCGCCGTTCCGAAGCGATGGAACGACGTCGTCGTGTCGACTTATGGACGCGGCCTCTACATTCTTCGCGACGTCACGGCGCTGGCGCAGGGAGCGTCTGCCACTCCTGCTGCGCCGCCTGCAGCGCCACGCCTCTTCACACCGCACCTGGCATACCGACAGGCCCGGTCGGGCCGCGCCGACTTCACCTTCGAGCTACCGCAGGCGCAGGACAGTGTGGGCGTCGAAGTGCTGGATGCATCGGGCACAGCGATCCGTACGTTCCACCTCCGAGCTCGTGCGGGGCTCAATCGTGTGCCATGGGATCTGCGCTACGAGCCGGCGCCCCAGGTCGTGCTGCGCACGGTCGCCCCTGACAATCCGCACATCTTTGCCGATCCGCGGTTCAGCGGGAAATCCACACGTCCCGTATTGCACTGGGGAATCGAAGCGCCTGTCAGGACTGGCCCGATTGCATCGCCGGGCAGGTATTCCGTGCGGCTTACCGTGGCGGGAAAGAGCTGGACTCAGCCGTTCGAAGTGATTCGTGATCCCGCCATGCCATCGCCGACAGCGGACCTTGTCGCGTCGACGCAGACGCAGCTGCGGATTCGCAACGACATGGCCGAAGCGGTGCACATGATCAATCACATCGAGTCGATGCGAAAGACGATTGCCGACGAGCGCGCGGCCAATGCCAGCAAGTCGGATATCGTAGCGGAGCTGGACCGTCTGAACGATCAGATGCTGGGCGTGGAGCTGCAATTGTTGACGCGCTCGGACATGGAGAGCGATGACAAGTACTACGTGGAGCAGTTCAAGGTGTACATGGGCCTGGTCTGGCTATCGGGCGAGGTTGGCAGCGGAGCGGGCGACGTCGCTGGAGGCGCCGACTATCGGCCCACCGCTCAGTCGCTCGAGGTGCTTGGAGGGATCGAGCGGGCGCTGGCCGCGGCACGGGCCAGTTATACGACCCTGGTCGGTCGCGACGTACCGGCGTTCAACAGCCGGATGCAGGGAAAGGTGGGGCCGATCCCCACGTCGTTCGGCAGCGGCGGCCGCCGGTAGTTGTCTGATGAACGGTGCCGCCGCTGCCGCGGCGGCACCCCGCACTTGCCGGGCGCTGGAAAATAGGATATTGTATCCAATCCACCGTGCTGGTGGCGAGTCGCGGCAAGTCGGCTTATCTCTACGGATTGCTTGGCCCAGAACGCCACATCCCAACTCCGGAGAACATAGCACATGGGTCGCACCCTCGGTTCATCCAACAAGGCCGTCAAGGCCGTCGGCAAGAGCTCGAACGAGACGAAGATGATGGTAGTGCCGATCACGCGCCAAACTGTCACGCACCAGGCGACGGAAGCGTTGCGCGAGAGGATCCTGCGCGGGGTTTACGCCGACGATATACCGCTTCGACAGGACGCGCTTGCCGCCGAATTGGGCGTGAGCCGAATCCCGATTCGCGAAGCACTACGCCAGCTCGAAGCAGAGGGTCTCGTGGTATTCAATCCGCATCGCGGCGCGGTGGTTTCGTCGCTCTCTGTGGATGAGATCAATGAATTGTTCGAACTGCGTGCGCAGATCGAGGGCGACCTCGTTCGCCGCGCAATCATGCGCACAACAGCGGAGCACATCTCGCGCGCGAAGGAGATACTCAAGGCTTACGAGGCGGCGTTCCGCGCTGGTGAGGTCGCCGAGTGGGGCAAGCTGAACTGGGAATTTCACTCGACGCTCTATGCGGCTGCCGATCGCCCATTCACCATGGCGATCATTCAGCGGCTGCACCAGCAGAGTGACCGTTATCTCCGCATGCAACTGGTGCTCACGCACGGCGAATCGCGCGCGATCGATGAGCATCGCGCCATCCTTGCGGCCGTCGCGGCACAGGATGTCAAGCAGGCTTGCTCGCTCATGCGGCAACACATACTCGGCGCCGGCCGTCAGCTCGTCAGGTTCGTCAGCGCGGAGCGCGAGGCTGAAGAAGGGCGACCAACAAAGGAACGAAGATCATGACAGGTAGTACTGCCAGACGACTGCAACACTTCATCGATAATGGCTGGCGTGACAGCGAGACAGGTGGATGGATAGATGATGTGAACCCCTCCGACGTGCGTGATGTCATCGCGCTCGTGCCGGAGGGTTCGGCTAATGACGCGCATGCGGCAGCAAGTGCTGCAGCGCGGGCATTCCCGGCGTGGCGCGCACTCACAGGTCCGGCACGCGCCGAGCATCTTTACAAATGGGCCGCCGCGATCGGCGACCGGGCCGAAGAGCTGGCGCAGGTCATGGCGCGCGAGGTCGGAAAGCCGATCGGCGAGGCGCGCGGCGAAGTATCCCGCTGCGTGGTGATCCTGCGCTACTACGCCGGTGAGGCGGTACGCCAGATCGGCGACGTCATTCCGGCACAATCTCCGGGCGCGCTTCAGTTCAGTCTGCGTGAGCCACTCGGCGTGGTGGCGATGATCACGCCGTGGAATTTTCCGCTGGCGATTCCACTATGGAAGGTCGCGCCTGCGCTCGCATTCGGTAACACCGTCGTACTCAAGCCGGCGGAGTCGTCGTCGTACCTCGCGGCATTGCTTGCGGAAACTGCCTTTGCAGCCGGCATTCCTGCCGGCGTGTTCAATGTATTGTTCGGCGCCGGCGCAACAGTTGGCGCGGCGCTACTCGGAGCGCCGGAAGTTCGTGCTGTCAGCTTTACCGGATCCGGCGCCGTGGGGGCACGTGTGGCTGCGACCGCGGCAGCGCGCAATATTCGGTATCAGACCGAGATGGGCGGCAAGAACGTAGTCATCGTCATGCCAGATGCTGACATTGCAAAGGCCGCATCGCTCACCGCGGCTGGCGCAATGCGCTACGCGGGCCAGAAGTGCACCGCAACGAGCAGAGTAGTCGTCGCCCGCAGTGTCGAGAACGAGTTTCTGAGCCAGCTTCGCTCGCAGGTGGAATCACTTCCGATCGGTCCTGTGACGGACGCAAAAGCCGCAGTCGGTCCGCTGATCAGTCGAATGTCGCATGATTCGATAACCCAGGCGCTCAAGGATGCGAACGCCGAGGCACTGTTTTCGGTCCCCATACCCGGCTCCGCCGAGTTCAGCAACGGCAACTTCTTTGCGCCAACAGTCGTGCGTGGTGGCGATCCCGATGGAATGCTCGCGCAGCGCGAACTGTTTGGGCCGGTGCTGGCCGCATTCACCGCAGACGACGCAGATCACGCAATCGAGCTGGCGAATCGCACGTCCTATGGTCTGAGCGCATCGATCTTCACGCGTGATCTGACCACAGCGCTGGATTACATCAATCGCATTCACGTCGGCCTCGTGCGCGTGAATGGAGACACCACTGGTGTCGATCCGCACGCGCCCTTTGGCGGAATGAAGGGCTCGAGCTCCGGCAGCCGCGAGCAGGGACCTGCTGCGCGCGAGTTCTATACCGAGATCAAGACAGTACAGGTGAATCCGTGACCAACGGCGCCGCCACCGCCGAGTCGGGCGTGATTGCAGAAGAATCACCCGCCACATTTCCCGCGAATATCCACGTTGTCGATTCGCACACCGAGGGCGAGCCCACGCGAGTGGTGCTGGACGGATGGCCACAGCCGCGCGGCGCTACGATGGCGGAGCGGAGCGAGGATGTGCGCACGCGCTTCGACCATCTTCGGCGTGCGGTGGTGTGCGAGCCGCGTGGCAACGACGCGATCGTTGGCGCGCTTTTGACACCACCCGTGAATCCAGATTCGACCACCGGTGTGATCTTTTTCAACAACGGAACGTATCTGGGGATGTGCGGACATGGCGCAATCGGTGTCGTACGCACGCTGCAACACCTCGGTCGTGTTCAACCCGGCACAATCCGGTTGGACACACCTGTCGGAACCGTGTCGGCGGAGCTCAGTGTCGATGGCAGCGTGACGATCGAGAACGTCCCGTCATTCTGTCATGCGCGCAACGTCGAGGTTCAGGTGCCAGGCATCGGTCGCGTAGTGGGCGACGTTGCGTGGGGCGGTAACTGGTTCTTCATCACGCACAACACGCCGATCGCAGTAACTGCCGCCAACGCGAAGGAATTGACGCGCGTCACGCAGGCCATTCAGGATGCGATCAACGCCGCAGGCATCACGGGCGCGAACGGCGAGCCGATCGATCACATAGAGATCTCTGCGGCACCGACGCGCGCGGATGCGGATTGCAGGAACTTCGTGCTGTGCTCGGGCGGTGAATACGACCGCTCTCCATGTGGCACCGGGACGTCCGCCAAGCTTGCCGTACTCTATGCCAAGGGTGAGATCGCACTCGGGACTCGGTGGCGGCAGGAGAGCATCACGGGAAGCCTGTTCACGGGTTGGCTCACGACGAACGAGCGCGGTGAGCTGATTCCGCACATTCGCGGTACGGCGTACGTGACAGCGGAAGCGAAGCTTCTATTCGACCAGGCGGACCCGTTCCGCGGTGGAATCCCTTCGGCGTGATCCGCACTGCATCGGTGCCGCGCGTGGACGGGACACGGTGACTGCGCACCACGACGCTGTGGTTGTCGGCGCGGGAATCGTCGGTGCAGCATGCGCCGAGGCGCTGGCTCGTTCCGGTATGAGCGTGCTGGTACTCGACGCGAGCTTCGCCGGAAGCGGTACGACAGCTGCCGGCATGGGTCATCTGGTAGTGATGGATGATTCGCCTGCGCAGCTCGCTCTCACCGCGTATTCCGGACGATTGTGGACCGCACTGGCGCCAGAGCTGCCGCATAACGTCGAGCACGAAGCGTGCGGCACCCTCTGGGTTGCCGAAGATGGCGAGCAGCTCGAAGCGGTGCGCGCAAAACAGGGCGTTTACGCGGATAGCGGGGTCGCGACCGAGATATTATCGCCAGCGCAGCTTGCCGAAGCCGAGCCGCATTTGCGCCCCGGGCTGGCTGGCGCCCTGCTCGTGCGCGGCGATGCGGTCATCTATCCGCCGAATGGTGCGCGGGCGTTGCTGCAGCGCGCGATCGCGAATGGTGCCAGGCTGCGCGAGGGCGTTCGTGTAAACGCGATCGGCGCCCGCGAAGTGATTGCCGGCAACGAACGGATCTCATGCGACTGCGTGATCAACGCAGCGGGTGCGCTGGTACCGGAGCTTACTCCCGGAATTCCGATCGTGCCGCGCAAGGGACATCTCGTCATCACCGACCGGTATCCGGGATTCTGCCGACACCAGCTGGTCGAGCTTGGATATCTGACCAGCGCGCACACGATGACGACGGAATCAGTCGCGTTCAACGTTCAGCCGCGGGCTACAGGACAGATGTTGATCGGTTCATCGCGCGAGCTTGTTGGATGGGACGGATCGATCAATCGGTCCATCGTGCGCAACATGCTCGATCGTGCGCTCGACTTCATGCCGGGACTGGCGCTCGCGTCAGCGATCCGGACGTGGACCGGCTTTCGTCCGGCGACACCGGACAAGCTTCCCCTCATTGGCTCATGGGACGAGACGCCGGGATTATGGATCGCAGCCGGTCACGAGGGACTCGGTATCACCACATCGGTGGGAACGGGACAGCTGCTCGCGGATCTCATCACTGGACGCGAGCCCGCGATCGATCCAGCGCCATTCGCTCCGTCGCGCGTGCTCGCCGGCGTTGGAGCGCACTGATGGCGATCAACGGTGCAGCAGCGGAGCTGAACATCGTCGTTGACGACCAGCGCATGCGTGTAGCTGCGGGGACGACAGTGGCGGCCGCGCTGTTCAATCTTGGAATCGCGGCTTTTCGCAGATCTGTTTCGGGGGATCCGCGCGGCCCTGTCTGCGGCATGGGCGTCTGCTTCGAGTGCAGAGTGACGATCGACAGTAGACCACATCAGCGCGCATGTCTGATCGCGGTCGCTGATGGAATGCACATTCGCACGGCGACTGACGCATGATGGCGCCGCTCGCTGGCACGGACGTGACGCTCATCGTAGCCGACGTCGCAGTGATCGGTGCGGGACCGGCCGGAATAGCCGCGGCGGCGCGCGCGGCGGAATCCGGTTTGCGTGTCATCGTGCTCGATCGCGGGCTGGAGGCCGGCGGACAGATCTGGCGTCACGTGAGTGGCGGCTCGGTTCCGCGCGTCGCGCAACACTGGATCGCACAGCTGTCGCGCTCGGGCGCGCATGTGATTCATGGCACATCGGTAGTGGATGTGCAGAATGAAGATGCAGAATTCGAGATTCTGGCGGACTCATCCGGCAGCGCGCTGCGGGTACGTGCGGCCAGGATCATACTCGCGACGGGCGCGCGCGAGCTGTTCATCCCATTCAACGGATGGACGCTTCCCGGTGTGATGGGCATCGGCGGTACGCAGGCATTGCTCAAGTCCGGTGCATCATTCGCCGGCAAGCGCGTGATCATTGCCGGCTCGGGGCCGCTGATGCTCCCCGTGGCGGCGTCGCTCGCGAGCTCGGGTGCGAGGCTGATACTCGTCGCTGAGCAGGCTCGGCGCAGTGCGGTGATGAGGTTTGCAGCTGGCTTGTGGCGAGCGCCTGCGCTGGTCGCGCAGGCGGCCCGATATCGTGCACGCTTTCTATCCACATCCTACTCGCCTGGCACGTGGGTGACTGCGGCACACGGAACCGATCGGTTGGAGAGCGTCACAGTAACCAATGGTCGCCGGACGTGGCGTGAGGCAGTCGACGTGCTCTGCACCGGCTACGGCCTCGTACCGAACATCGAGCTCGCACGGCTGCTTGGCTGCGAAACGCGAGACGGCGCCATTGTGGTGGATGCGCAACAGCGCACCACTGTTGCGAACGTACTCGCAGTGGGCGAGGCAACGGGCATTGGCGGAGCACCGTTGGCGTTGATCGAAGGCGAGATCGCCGGGTTGACCGTCTCGCCGCGGGCCCGTGTCTCCGACGTATTGCTACGAAAGCGTGCGGCGCTCGAGATTGACGCTCGGCGCATGCTCGACGCCTTCGCACTTCGTGAGGAGCTACGGTCGCTTCCTTCCGCCGAAACGATCGTGTGCCGGTGCGAGGATGTGTCATACGGTTCTGTGAAGGATGCGGCCTGCGCACGTCAGGCCAAGTTGTACACACGTGCCGGCATGGGCCCCTGTCAGGGCCGCACGTGCATGCCAGGGTTGGATTTCCTTCTCGCATGGCAGCCGGACACGGTTCGGCCGCCCATCGAACCGGTGCTGGTGTCAGTTCTGTCGTCGGAGGTCGCGGATGACGCGACTCCTTCGATCCTTTTCAATTCCTCTGTCGGAGAAGCGTACCAATGAAGAAGGCGCAATGGACGGGTGTGTTCCCCGCGATCACAACGCCGTTCAAGCAGGATCTGACTGTCGATCACGATTTCGTGGCGCGCCATGTTTCGTGGCTCGTAGATCACGGCTGCACCGGCATCGTTGCGCTCGGATCGCTTGGTGAAAGTGCAACGCTCGACTTCGATGAAAAGGTCGAGATACTTCGAACCTGTGTGAGCTCGGTCGGCAAGCGTGTTCCGATCGTCGCCGGCATCTCGGGTCTTCAGACCGTTGAATGTGTCGCACTTGCGAAACGCGCGGCTCAGGTGGGATGCGAAGGTATCATGGCGCTCCCGCCTTACGTGTACAAGGGCAGTTGGCCGGAAATGCGCGCACACTTCAGCGCCGTGATCGAGGCGACGGATCTCTCGTGCATGCTCTACAACAATCCCATCGCGTACGGTACGGACGTCACTCCGGAACAGGTAGCTGAGCTGACGAAGCATCCGAATCTCCACGCAGTGAAGGAATCCAGTGGCGACGTACGCCGCGTTACGGCCGTTGTTGCGCGAGTGGGTGACAGGCTCAACGTATTCGCCGGCCTTGACGACATGATCGTCGAATCCATCGTCATGGGCGCCAGCGGATGGATCGCCGGCCTGGTCAATGCATTTCCCGCCGAATCAGTGGAGCTCGTGCGGCTGGCCAGCGCGGGCAAGATCAAGGAAGCGCGGGCGATCTACGACTGGTTCCTGCCGCTGCTACGCCTCGATACGGTGCCGGAATTCGTTCAGTACATCAAGTTCGTGCAACAGGAGATGGGTTGCGGAACCGCGTCGGTTCGTGCGCCGCGCCTCGAGCTACCCGCGTCTGCCATCGCAGAAACTCGCAAGCTGCTCCGGGATCATCTCGCACGCCGTCCCGCCGTCAAATCAACACCGATGACGACTACGGCGTCCGCTGCCTGATCGGCTACCCTCTTCACGGCAACTGCCATGAATCTTCATTCGAGCTGCGCCGCGCGGTCAGGTATGCTTCACCGCCTGGCGTACGTCGCAGCAGCAGCGACCATTGTGTCGGTTGTTCCGGTACGGCTGCACGGGCAGCTTCCCGCGCATGTCGATTCATCGCTACACCGGATCTTCGATTCCAGAGCCTACGTCGGCGATCGGGCCGCCCCCGCGCGCTGGCGTGATGACGGAACTCACTACACGACACTCGAGCCATCGAAAGATGTTGCCGGTGGCACCGACATCGTGCAGTATGCAGCGGGAACCGGCGCGCGAGAGGTTCTGGTCTCGGCACGACAGCTCCGTCCATCGACTTCGGCAAAACCGCTCGAAGTCGATAACTACGCGTGGTCACAGGACGGAAGTCATCTGCTCATCTTCACGAACACCCAGAAGGTGTGGCGTCAGAACACACGCGGTGACTACTGGGTGCTCGATACGCATTCCGGCGCACTCCACCGGGTGGGCACCAGTACCGAGCCCAGTACGCTCATGTTTGCCAAGTTCTCTCCGGACGGGTCGCACGTAGGCTACGTCTACAAGGGCGACCTGTACGTCGAGCCGACTGCCGGTGGCGCCGTAACGAGATTGACGAGCGACGCGACGCGCACGCTCGTCAACGGCATGAGTGACTGGGTATACGAAGAGGAATTCGACCTGCGCGACGGATTCAGATGGAGTCCCGACTCGCGACACATTGCGTTCTGGCAGTTCGACATGTCCGGAGTCCGCAACTTCACGCTCATCAATGATACGGACTCGTTGTATCCCGTCACGAAAGAAATCCAGTACCCCAAGGCGGGCACGACCAATTCAGCGGTTCGCGTAGGTGTCGTCGATGCCACGGGTGGTCCCGTTGTCTGGGCCAAGCTCACCGGTGACCCGCGCAACAACTACGTCCCATGGATGGAATGGGCTGACGCGAACAACGTGGTCATCCAGCGGATGAACCGCCTTCAGAACACGGATAATCTCGTCCTAGCGAGCGTGAGCACCGGCGACATACATCGTCTCCTCACGGAACAGGATACCACCTGGGTCGACATGCGTGAGCAGGACTTCCAGTGGTTGAATGGCGGCAAGGAATTTCTCTGGCCGAGTGAGCGCGATGGATGGCGCCATATATATGTAGGCAGTCGTGCGACAGGCGAATTGCGGCTCGTCACACCCGGCGCGTATGATGTGGTCTCCGTCGCGGGTGTCGATCAGAAGCGCGGCTGGCTCTACGTTGTCGCATCGCCGACGAACGCCACGCAACGGTACCTCTACCGCGTATCCTACCGGTCGCCTGGCCCGCCTGAGCGCGTGACGCCGGCAAACCTCACTGGCACCAACAGCTATTCGATATCGCCGAACGCACAGTGGGCAGTCCACACATATTCGACGTTCGACACGCCACCGGTCACTGACATCGTCGAGCTGCCCGCGCATCGCTCTGCGCGTACGCTCGTCACCAACGCGGCGCTCAGGACCGCGGTCGCGTCACTGGTGCAGCCTCCTGTCGAATTCTTTCAGGTTCACATCAGCGACGGTGCCACACTCGATGGCTGGATGTTGCGCCCGCGCAACTTCGATCCGAACAGGAAATATCCAGTACTCGTTCAGGTATATGGCGAGCCAGCCGCACAGACAGTAGTGGATCGCTGGGGTGGCCCTGGAATGTTGTGGCATCGTATGTTGGCCGACCTCGGCTATATCGTCGTCAGCTTCGACACCCGCGGGACACCAGCGCCAAAGGGACGCGCATGGCGTCACGTTATCTATGGCGCCATTGGACCGCTTTCGAGCAAGGAAGAAGCGGAGGCGGTACGTACGTTCGCGCGCACGAGATCGTACGCGGATAGCAGTCGCGTCGCGATCTGGGGTTGGAGCGGTGGTGGATCGAGCACGCTCAACGCGATGTTCCGTTATCCGGACGTGTACAAGCTCGGCATGGCTGTGGCGCCTGTCGCGGATCAACGATTGTACGACACGATTTACGAGGAGCGCTACGTCGGCCTCCCATCCACCAATGCGCACGGCTACGATGTCGGATCGCCGATCAACTTCGCGCAGGGGTTGCGCGGCAAGTTGCTCGTGGTGCACGGATCGGGCGATGACAACGTTCACTATCAGGGCACCGAGCGTCTCGTCAATCGCCTGGTGTCGCTCGGCAAGGAGTTCGACATGATGGTGTATCCCAATCGCACTCACTGCATCTGTGAGGGCGCGGGTACCACGCTTCACGTCTACTCGTTGTTGACGCGGTATCTGCTGACGAATCTGCCGCCGGTTAAATGATCCGTCATTCCCGCGAAAGCGGGAATGACGTGTCCGGATGGTCCTCTTTTGCGGGGATGACGGATCTTTGCCATGCTGCGTTTCCGTCTACGCGACCCTTACCGGCGCATTGTGTTTTCCCGCCCGATCCGCAGGCAGCCACAGAGTGAATACGGATCCGCCCTCGAACCAGTCCGTCACCGTGATATCGCCGCCCAACAGACGCGCGAAGCGACGACTGATTGCGAGTCCTACACCCGATCCGGCAATTCCTTCGTTCTCCGGTAGACGGAAGAATTCTTCGAAGATGCGTTCCTGAAATGGCGCCGGGATGCCGGGCCCCGTATCTCTCACGTCGATCGCAATCCGCGGATCACTCTTGCTCGGTCCGCGGATCGACAGTCGCACGCGGCCGCCTGCCGGCGTGTACTTGATCGCATTCGAAACCAGATTCCCGAGGATCTGCCGTACCCGCGCCGGATCGGTGCTCGCAAGAGTGGACGAATTGCCGGCCGCGCGCGGCTCATCCGATTCCAACAAGGTATCGCTCTCGAACGCGAGATCCAGATTTGCATGCTGCGCCTCCGCCATGAAATCCGCCACTACGACTCGCGCCAGACTGTCCAACTCGGTCGGCACTCGCTGTAGTTGCAGACCGTCGGAGCCGTCGCGATACAATTCCAGCAGGTCGTTCACGGTAGTCACGGACAATGTGACGAGCCCCTTGATCCTGCCGAGCATTTCGTGTTGCTCCGGGGAAACCGGGCCCACCATGTTGTCCTGGAGAAGCTCCGCGTAGCCGTAGGCGGCGCCGAGTGGATTCTTGAGGTCGTGTGTAAGGCCGCGAAGGAGCGTGGCCTTGGACAGCATCGCGCGCGCAAGCGCTGCCCTGTCGCGCTCTGCGGCGTGCGCGAAGAACAGCGTGCGCCGTCCTGTCCAGAAGAGCACCAGCGCTCCAGCAAGTGCCAGCGGTGCGAGTATCACGGCCGATATCAGGTTCACCCGTTCGAGGCTTCGAATGCGCGCGCGTTGCTGCAGTCCCAGCGCCTGGAAATAGCTGTCCAGTGCCTCGGCGGAGTTGAGAACTTGCTGCGCGGTTATGCTGAGACCCTTGGTGAGTCTCGCCGTCGCGACTCCAGACGTGACCACCTCCGAGTCCATCCGGTCGTGCCACGATCTCGCAAGCGTGCGCAGCTCCACGAATTGCTCGACGGCATCCGGCCCCACACGTCGTGCAACTGAATCGAGCGCCACTTCGTCGACCCGCTCACGCAACTTGGCGAGCGAATCACCCGACGCACTTGCCGCAGGGGTGCCGGCAGCATTCTCGCCTTCGTGGATCAGTAGTTGTGTCGCAAATGCTACTTCGAGATCGTTGACGATGACCCGTCCCGCGCCGCTGCCGTCAGTAAGCTGATCGCGCAGTCGGCGCACGCGATAACTCACCAGCACCGGAGTCGCGGTCAGAACGGCGAGTACGACTGCGACGAATGCGAGAGGCGCCCACCATGCCGTTCGTCGCGTCCTCGAAACAGAATCATCAACGCCGCCGGCGCTGTATCCTCGCGCCGGCGTGGCCCAGCGCGTCAGGCTCGATTGGCTTGGCCCGCCTGTCATGCCGAGTTCCTCGATCGTTGACGTATCGAAAGGGGCGCATCGTGGCGCGGATCAGCGTCCGGTCACGTCACCAGAAGCGATATCATACCCAGCCATCGGCAGCATGGTCCCGAGCCGCTCCGGAGAGAAGCGAGTATTCCCGCTTCGACGTGAGCTGCGTGACTCAGCGCACAGGCGGCTGAGTCGCCACGAGGACAGCTGTGGCGGCGATCACGAGCACTCCAGCTGTGAGCTCGATCCACGCCGAGCGCCGGAAGCTGCCAACCGCAGACGCGCCCGTCTCCCGGTGAGCGAGCGCTCCGCGCATCCGCAGCCAGTTGTACGCGCCGCCGGCGAGTACGAGTATCACAAGGCCCAGCTTTACGAGAAGCACCGTGCCATACGTCGAATGGAACAGCGCCGTGAAAGATCCGATACGCATCCACGCGGCAATCACGCCGCTGGCAACGACGAATCCCGCAAAGACCAGCGCCAGCGGACTGAACGCATTCACCAGTCTTGCAACCAATGGCAGCCCTCGTGGCGCGCGCGCATCCGTGTCAGTCGATTTACCAATCGAGAGCGCCACCGGCACGCCAACGACTGTGAGCGTCAGCAACCCGCCCAGCCACGCGCCTGCCGCCACTACGTGAATGACGTCGAGTGCAATGGAGAGGCCTCTGTTTCCGGGGGCAGCAATGGCGTGTCCGGAGAATGCCGGCGTTGCCGCCAGCGCCACCGAAACAATAGCAACAGCGAGCCATGCGATCCCTCCTCGGCGCGAGCCACGAGCAGATGCAAAGGCAATGCACACGATCACCGCAATGACAAACTGCGTGACCCAGATTCGCCCCCAGAACGAACCCAGGATCGTCCCCATCGCCACGTCGCCTCCGACGACGGCGTGCTCCGCGTACAGTCGGCATACGGCGGATATGAGAAAAACGATTCCGGCTGCAAGCCCGAGCCTGGCCGCTCGCCTGGTCGCGGCATCGTCGAAGGCGCTGACAGTGTCTGCATCGTCCTGCGAGCCCACCCTTGGCAGTACGAGCAATACGAACGCCGCCGCTCCCACTACCGTTATAAGCGCGATGAAATTCAGCCAGCGCGCCACTACGTAGGCCGGTGCTTCCACATCCATTCCCTGAACGGGAACCGGAGCCGTGGTGCCCGGCGTCCTGGCGCTATCGCTCTGTGTTGCGCCGCTCGATGCAGTAGCGACGCCATTCATAGACGCGGCCGCCGTTCCGGGCGCTGCGCTATCGATAACGAAGGTGAAACTGCCGCTGGAGGGATGTCCATCGTCCTTCGCGACGGTGCGCCAGGCCAGCGTGTACTTTCCCGGCTGGAGAGGCGCATCGACCGTCGCAAGCAGGCGCAGCGGATTGCTCGGGTCGACCTTCACCCGACCGAGTGATGCGCGGCTGCCACCCGGTCCGGTGATGGATATCGTGGTCATCGTCGCTGCCGCGGCTTCGCTGTACCAGAGCTCGATCACAGTCGGCGAGACGCCCAGGTGAGCTCCAGCCGCCGGCGCGCTCCTGACCAGATGCGCGTGGGCCCACGCCGTTCGCGGAGCGGCGACCGTCAATGCGGCTACGACGACCACCATGAGCCATCTGGCAGCACGTGTCACCGTGACTGGTGCGCCGGTCTTCGTCGGGTGCCGTCCGGATAGCGCCTGTCGTACACAGGCACGGTCTCTCGGCGGAGTGAGGCGCATCCCTTCGACGGCGGCCCGATCGGGGATTCTCTGACCAGCCAAAATTTCCCTGTTCCCCGATCCAGCGCTCCGTTGGCGTGGATCCAGGGCAATCCATTGCGCGATCAAACGGGGAAATAGTTGATCATGATCCACGACGTCTCACGGGGCTTTTTCATAGGAGAAACTTATCCTTTTGCTCGCGCCACGCTCAGCTGGATCCGAGGTGCGCAGCACGTTAAACATATGATTATCACTCTGGCGCGATACTGGCAGGCATTCGTTCGAACAGCAGTCCGGAATATGCCCTCTGCGGATGCAGCGGCGCATGTAACCACTATGGGAGATCAGCATATATGAGTCGTGCCGCAAGATGGATATCACCAGCTGTCCTGCTGGCGATTACGCTCGCCGCTTGCCAGAAAGGTGAAAAGGGCACGAGTGCGGGGGCTACAACGTCAGCCAGCACCGCCACGGCACCGGCGACCGATTCCACGACCGTGTCCCAGACGGCGGAGCTACAGGCACAGAAGGATTCGCTCATGGGCGTTACGCGCAGCCTTCTGGCGGCGATGGCGTCAATCGACTCGGCAACCTCTTCAGCTGGCGTCAAGGCAAAGAACAAGGGTGAGCCGATCACTTCCTACGAAGAAGGCGTTCGTGCACGGACGGTCCAGGCTCTCGCGCGTCTCAAGAGCACACAGGCCCGTCTTCGCACCATAAACGAACGGGTTTCCAGGCTGGGTGGCGAGAACAGTCAGCTCAAGTCACAGGTCACGGAGTTCCAGACGACCGTCGCTGCGTTGCAGACCCAGCTCGCGTCGTCGCAGTCGCGCGCCGATTCACTGGTCCGGCAGCTCTACGCGTCGAACATCCGTGGCGATTCGCTGCAGTACCGTACGCAGCAGCTGGGCTACACCATCGATTCCACAGCTTATGAGAATCGCAGGGTGTTCGTCGTCAGCGGCACGGCCGACTACCTCGTGAAGCACCACATCGCTCAGGCAGTTGGCGGGTCGCGCTTCCCGTTCATCGTGAAGATCGGCCAGACCATCCGGCCGACCAACGGCCATCCTGATTCCACGCTGTTCCGGGCGTTCGACATGTCAGCGATGACGACTGTTCCGGTAGATACCACGCGTTCGTACGAGGTCATCTCGTCGCAGGACCTCACCGGTGCAGACCGGTCCAATGCAAAGGGCCGAGTGTTCCACGGGGCGATTCACATTACTGACCCGAAGACCTTTTGGCGCCCCTCGCCGTACCTGATTCTGCTCGTGCCATAAGCACGCTACGATAAGGCTTTCAATGAAGGGGTCCGGCGGCGTGATGCTGCCGGGCCCCTTTTTGTGTTACAATTTCTGACCAATCGATCCAGGAATTTCTCATGCCCGTCCATTTCCCGTTCGACGCGTCGATCGCGAGCGCATCAACGATTCCGTCGCGTCTCTACACGGATGCGGTCTATCTCGAGCTGGAGCAGGAGCGAATATTCGGCCGCAACGTGGCAGCTCGTGGGGCGTGCAGAGCAGGTCGCCGAGTCGGGTCAGTTCTTCACTGCAGACGTCGCCGGCGAGGGAATCGTGATACTACGCGACGGTGAAACCCTGCGCGGCTTTCACAACGTCTGCCTGCACAGGGCAGGGATGGTCGCCGTGGGATGTGGCAAGCGAAAGACGTTGCAGTGCCACTATCACGGATGGACCTACAACCTTCAGGGCGATCTGATTCGCGCGCCGGAGATGGAAGGTGTCGAGCGATTCTCCATGGGGGACATGCACCTCAAGCCGGTTCAGGTGGCGCAGTGGGGATCGCTCGTCTTCGCGAATCTGGATCTCAAGGCGCCGCCGTTGAGCGAGTTTCTGGAGGACATCCCCGATCGTGCGCGACATTTTCACATCGACGAGATGCGCTACGTAATGCGGCGCGAGTACACACTCAACTGCAACTGGAAGGTGTACATCGACAACTATCTCGAAGGCTACCACATTCCGGTGGTGCATCCCGGTCTTCACAAGGAGATAGCGTACGATCAGTATCACGTCGAGCCGCACCGGTACTACTCGCTGCAACACGCGCCGCTGCGCCCAGTCGTCGGGAACCGGGAGGCGCGCAACTATCTTCCTCCCGAGCAGAGCGGCACTGCCGACGACCAGGCACAATACTACTGGCTGTTCCCCAACGTCATGCTCAATGTGTACCTGGGACAGATGCAGACGAACGTAATCCTACCGCTCGGCGCTGATCGCACGTTGACGATTTTCGAGTGGTATTCAGCGAATCCTCCGGCAAACGTGGAGGCGGACGAGACATGGACTCGACTGTTGAAGTTCAGCGATGAGATACAGGTCGAGGATATAGAGATCTGCGAGGCGGTTCAGAAGAACCTCAGATCCAGGGTTTACGATCGCGGACGCTACTCGGTGAAGCGAGAGAACGGAGTGCACCACTTTCATTCGTTGCTGCACGAATTTCTGACGTGACCGAGAGTGCCTGAGCTGCCCGATATCACGGTTTACATCGAGGCGCTGAGCAGGCGCATTCTGAATCAGCGGCTCGTCGCGTTGCACGTGCTGAATCCGTTCGTGCTGCGAACCTTCGATCCGCCAATCTCCGAAGTCGAACGGACGTGAAGTCGCGGAGATCGCGAGAATCGGAAAGCGACTTGTCATTGGGCTGGAAGGCGACCTGTTCATCGTCATCCATCTCATGATCGCCGGCAGGTTGCGCTGGTTGCCGAGCTGGCAAGGCTGCGCCGAAAAAGCTGAGTCTCGCAACGTTTGAGTTCACAGCTGGCACGCTCGTTCTCACCGAAGCCGGAACCACGCGACGGGCTTCGCTGTCACTGGTCAGCGGCAGAGAAGCGTTGTCGCAGATAGATCGTGGCGGCCTCGACGTGTTCGCCGCGGATTTCAGTGCATTTGCCACGCGGCTGCGGAGCGAGAATCACACACTGAAGCGATCGCTCACTGATCCGCGTATGTTCGATGCGATCGGTAACGCATATTCCGACGAGATATTGCATCGCGCGCGTCTCTCGCCAGTCGCACTGAGCGGACGCATCAGCGACGATGATGCACTCAGGTTATACGACGCAACGCGCACGGTGTTGCGCGAGTGGACCGATCGCCTGCGCGCGGAGACCGGCGATAAGTTCCCGGAGCGCGTCACGGCATTTCGTCCGGAGATGGCTGTGCACGGCAAGTACAGGCAGCCGTGTCCGGTATGCGGAACCCCGGTCCAGCGCATTCGCTATGCGAGTAACGAGACTGATTACTGCGCGCGGTGCCAGACCGGCGGGAAGTTATTGGCGGATCGCGGACTGTCACGGTTGCTCAAACAGGACTGGCCGAAATCGGTGGATGATCTGTGATGCGCTAGCATCGCCATCCGCGCCATTTCAGCGTCATCCTCGCCGGGCGTCTCACCCCGTCAACGCTCGTCGCCGCCGCCTTCGCCGGAGTGATGTTCCTTCTGCGTGCACGACGATTCTCCTCAGCTTGCTCCGTCCTGCGCAAGTCGGTCGCGGATCTGACGAATACGCTCATCCCACCAGGAGAAATCATGATATTCGCTGATCTGTGCGGCGAGCTCGATCTCATTCAGCGCGGTGATTGCGGGATCCTCCGGCGGCGTTGACGTCTCGGCGCTCAGGATTGCAGCGGGGGGAAGCGCATGAACTTCGTAATCCGGCGCCGGCAGCATGCGAACGCCCGGCTCGCCGACCCGTATCTCGATCGGCGATATGATGGGGATGCTCATCAGCATTTTGCGTGACCTCCAAGACTGAGTGCGAATGCTGCGCCTGCAAGTACTTGCAGCGTGCACAACATCAGCAGTGTGGCATATGTCCAAGCATGATTTCTTGCTGACTCCGGAAGCGTGCGACGATACAGCAGCCATCCCACGAGGATCGTTGCCGATTCCAGCGCGAAGTCGACCAACGGCCGTGCATAGAGATTCATACCCACGATTGGGCCGCCCGGCCACGTCGGCTTGATTCCCGTAAGATAGTCCAGAGCCCAGTGCGACACGACGACGAGTGCCACGATCAACATGCCCGTGACGTCGCGAGTGATTGCGTAAGCAAGCAACCCAAAGACGATCGCAGACACTCCAACGGGGATGAATCCGTGTGTGTACATGCCGTAAGGACCGCGACTGATGTCTGCAACGCAGTACCCAGCGTCAAGCCAATCCGGGATCTGCGCCGCGACGAGCACGAGCCACAGCGGGAGTGTCTTTCGGAACGAGTACGCACCAAGCCCAAAGCCGACGTGACCAGCGTACACTATTGCACCTGACCCTGTCGCCGTGCTGCAGCAAGTGATCGTCTGTGAAAGAAGAGCGTGGTGACGACGGGCGCGAGCAACGCCAGAGCGAGGGTGAGGCCTTTTACCAGATGGATCGGCATTCCGGGGATGGTGTGTTGGACGCTCCCTAAACTTAGCGGGCGATCACTTATTCTCCGGCGCCCTGTTTGGCTTGCTGACGTTCTCGCCCACGCCGGCGGCTATCGATGGCCGCGCGAACAGGAAACCCTGGCCCATGACGCAGCCCAGATCCTCGAGCGTCGCTCGCTGCGACGCATGCTCGATTCCCTCGGCGATCGTCGACAGGCCCAGCGTTCCACCGAGTCCGATGATCGTGCGCGTAAGGGCAGCGCCGGCTGGGTCACGCTCCATCCCTTCGATGAATGCCTTGTCGATCTTGATGATGTCGATCGGGAACTGCTGCAGATAGCTGAGCGATGAGTAACCCGTGCCGAAGTCGTCGATTGCGAGATGAACCCCGAGATCTTTCAGCTCCTGCAGTCGCTGGACCATCATTTCGGTACGGTGCATGATGACGGTTTCCGTGATCTCGAGCACCAGTCGTTCCGGCGGAAGTCCGGAGTCGGCGAGTGCAGCAGCGACGTCGGAAACGAAGGTCGCGTCCTGGATCTGTTTGCCGGATACGTTTACGGCAATGCTCATGCGATGTTCATCCGGCAAGCCGTGCCACCAGGCGAAGGCCTGCGCACAGGCTTCACGAAGCACCCATCGGCCAAGCGGAATGATGAGACCGGTTTCCTCTGCCACCGTGATGAAATCAGCGGGCTGCAGCTCGCCGCGGTGAGGGTGGTTCCAGCGCACAAGGGCTTCGACGCCGACGACGGCGTCCGTATCGAGTTGAACGAGCGGCTGATAGTGCAGCACGAATTCCGATGCGGGTGCGGCCACTGCGTGGCGCAGATCGGTCTCGAGGCTGACCCTGTCCACCACGGCCGTGTGCATCGAAGGCTCGAAGAACTGGTAGCGGTTCTTGCCTGATCCCTTGGCGGCGTACATCGCCACATCTGCATTGCGGAGCACCTCATCGGCGCCATCGCTGTCGGAGTGTGGTCGCGCGATGCCTATGCTGATTCCGGCGATCACCGTCTCGTTTCCGATCTGGATCGGCTGTCGCATGGTGCGTGTAATGCGATCGGCAACGATCCTTGCCTCCTCATCGTCGCGCACATTCTCGAGCAGGATGGCGAACTCGTCGCCACCAAACCGAGCGACGGAGTCCGAGCCACGGGTCGCGTTGAGCAATCGGGCTGCTGCGACGACGAGAAGCTGGTCGCCGGCACCGTGCCCCGCGCTGTCGTTCACCGCCTTGAAGTTGTCGACGTCGAGAAACATCACCACCACGCGGTCACGGTGTGCTGCGCGCTGCAGTGCAATCTCGACTCGTTGCCGGAACAGCGTGCGATTGGCGAGATCCGTCAGTGGATCGTGTGACGCCTGATGTGTGAGACGTTCTTCGAGCGACTTGCGTGTACGTATGTCCTGCACCATGGCGATGACGCCGAGCGACTCGCCGCTGGTGGCGCTGTGCGCGCGCGACATCGTCAGCGCGGCCCATACGATCTCGCCATCGCGGCGGGTATAGCGCTGCTCGATCGCCAGCTCCGGACTCGCGCCGCTCGAGATCGCCGCCATCGCTGCGGCCAGACCGTTGGCGTCGTCCTCGGGAACGAGCTGGTGCATCTGACGGTTCAGCAGCTCTTCGCTGGAGTAGCCAAGGAACTGTTGCATGGCAGGATTGGTAGCGATGATCCTGCCATCGGTTTCGATGAGCGCAATGCCAACGGCGGAGTGCTCAAAGACTGCTCGGAAGCGCGCCTCGCTGGCCAGCACGGCTTCGTACGTGCGATCCTCCCCCGCGACATCTCGGCCAGCACCGCGCATTTCGTTCAACTCATCGGACAAGAGTCAGTCCGAGTACAGGTGTGGTCGCTATCGCCGGGCTCATCGACTTACGACGCGTATGACAGCCCTTCGGCAACAGCGCGAGCACCACTCAATACGGTCGGAACGTCAGCGGATTCCGGCGACCTTGTGCGTCTGAACCGACAGCCTCCACTTCGGATGGTCGAGGCAATACTGGATTGCTGCTCGGGTAGCCTGTTCGAGGGACGGTCCGTCCATCGGCTGGAGGAAGAAGTGCGTGAACTGGAGATTCGCGAAACGCTCCGGCATTGCGCGTTCCTGCGGATAGACCAGCTTGAGTTCGTCACCGGCCGTGATCACGACCGCCGCGTCGGCCTTGGGACTCACGCAGATCCAGTCGAGGCCAGCTGTTGCGGGCTGCGTTCCATTGGTTTCGACAGCGACGCGAAAGCCACGACGATGCAGCGCCTCGACGGCAGGCTCGTCGAGCTGCAGCAGCGGCTCGCCTCCTGTGCACACGACGAATCGTTCCGCTCCGTCTTCTGTAGCCGGTGTCCACGCCGCCTCGACCGCATCGGCGAGCGCTTCGGCATTTGCGAACTTCCCGCCGTCAGGGCCAACACCGACGAAATCAGTGTCGCAGAACGTACAGACGGCATTCGCGCGGTCGCTCTCGCGACCCGTCCACAGATTGCACCCCGAAAAGCGGCAGAACACTGCCGCGCGGCCGGTGTTTGCTCCTTCCCCTTGGAGCGTGTAGAAGATTTCCTTGACTGTGTACGCCATCGATCTAAACGCGTCCCGCGCCCATGTACGCTATCGGATCGGTGGATCCTGCCGCACTGAATCCGGCAAGGCGTAGCTGACACGCATCGCACTCGCCGCATGCCTCGCCGGTCGCGGATGGATCATAACAGCTCGTGGTCATTGAATAGTCGACGCCGAGCGACATGCCGAGCGCTATGATCTGTGCCTTGGTCAGATCGATGAGCGGCGTACGAATGTTGATCGCATTGCCTTCGGCGCCGGCTCGGGTCGCGAGGTTGGCCATGCGCTCGAATGCATGGATGTACTCGGGCCGGCAATCGGGATAGCCGGAATAGTCGAGTGCATTGACTCCGATGAATATGTCTCGCGCATCGGTAACTTCGGCGAACGCGAGTGCGTACGATAGGAAAATCGTATTGCGAGCCGGTACATACGTAACCGGGACGTCCGTCGCGTCCTTCACGTCGCGTCCCTTGGGAACGGCAATGTCCGATGTGAGAGCGGAGCCGCCGAACACGCGAAGATCGATCGTCACTATCTCGTGACGCGCAACGCCATAGCTGTTCGCTATCCGGCGTGCAGCGTCGATCTCGCGGTCATGTCTCTGCCCATAGCTGAACGAGAGCGCATTGACCTCATAGCCGTCGCGCCTGGCAATGGCGAGCACGGTTGTAGAGTCGAGGCCACCACTCAAAAGCACGACAGCGGGACGTGTGTGGGACATGGTGAAATCTACAACAGGCAGTGTCTCACAGGCTCGGGGCGACGTGAGTACGGCCGGCCATTGTCGTCGCCGAGCGCACCGATAACGAGTATTTTGATCCGCATGACAGCCACCCTTCCATCGCTGAGCGATCTCGAGGCCGCGACGGAGATCGTCCGCCGGTTGATGCCGCCGACGCCGCAATATGCGTGGCCCTTGCTTGCGGAGCGCACAGGGGCGCAAGTGATCGTCAAGCACGAAAACCACACTCCTGTCGGCGCCTTCAAGGTGCGTGGTGGAATCGTGTACATGGATCATCTGCAGCGTGCCGGACAGCAGGTTCCGGGCATCGTGACGGCGACGCGCGGCAACCATGGCCAGTCGGTGCCATTCGCCGCGCGGCGCTACGACATTCCGGTTCTCGTCGTCGTTCCGCACGGGAACAGCGTGGAGAAGAACAGGGCGATGCGGGCGCTGGGTGCAGATCTTGTCGAGGAAGGGCACGACTTCCAGGCGGCAGTAGAGGCGGCCGACCGGATCGCCACGGAGCGCGGCTGGCACAGGTTGCCGTCGTATCATCCACACCTGGTGAGTGGCGTCGGTACCTACGCGCTCGAATTCTTTCGGGCTGCACCGGATATGGATACGGTCTACGTGCCGATCGGGCTCGGCTCGGGGATCTGCGGGATGATAGCGGCGCGTGATGGCCTCGGATTGTCCACCAAAATCGTCGGAGTGGTTTCGACAGGTGCACCCGCTTACGCGCTGTCGGTCTCCGCTCGCCGGGTCGTGTCACACCCGGTCACGACCGAGATTGCGGACGGAATGGCGTGTCGCACTCCACTCGCGGAGCCGCTCGAAATCATCATGCGCGGCGCCGAGCGCGTCGTGCAGGTGAGCGACGCCGAGGTGGGGGAAGCGATGCGCGCGTACTTCACCGATACGCATAATGTTGCAGAAGGTGCCGGCGCTGCGGCGTTGGCGGCTCTGATGCAGGAGCGCGACTCCATGCGCGGACGTAAGGTTGGTGTGGTATTATCGGGTGGCAATGTGGATTGCGAGGTCTTTGCACGCGTGCTTTCCCGGTAGATCCTTCACCGGTTTTCCTGGTGTGAAATGATGCTCATACGCAGATCACTCTGTCTGGTTGCGCTCGTCGCGACGCATCCGCTTGCCGCACAGCGGGCAGCCCTGCCGCCCGGCTGGGACGCGTTCACGCAGATGTTCGACCGCTATTCCGCGCGTGACAGCATAGTTGGCGGAAGTATCGTGGTGATGCACGATGGAAAGGTGGTCGCGCAACACGAGTATGGTTATGCTGACAGGGCGACCGGAAAGCGCATCGACGACAACTCGATCTTCCACTACGGATCGATAACCAAGACTCTTACCGCGATCTCGATAATGCAGCTGCGTGATCGTGGCAAGCTGTCGCTCGATGATCGCGTCACCAGCTACATACCGGAACTGCGGCAGGTTCATGATCCGTACGGCTCGATGGACAGCGTCACCATCAGGATGTTGATGTCGCATTCTGCGGGATTCCAGAATCCGACCTGGCCGTACAAGCAGGGGAAGTCGTGGGAGCCGTTCGAGCCGACGACCTGGAATCAGTTAGTGGCGATGATGCCATATCAGGAGCTGTTGTTCAAGCCCGGCACGCGATTCAGTTATTCCAATCCCGGGTTCATCTACCTCGCGCGGATCATCGAGCATATCACCGGTGATCCGTGGGAGAACTACGTGCAGAAGAACATTCTGTCACCGCTGGGACTCACGCACAGCTACTTCGGAATCACACCGTACTATCTGGCGCGGGATCGCTCGCACAATTACACGTTGCTGCGCGATTCGACTGGCCGTGAGCTTGTACAGGACAACGGAAGTGACTTCGATCCCGGGATCACGATTCCCAACGGCGGTTGGAACGCGCCGCTTGCCGATCTCGTCACCTACATGGGCTTCCTGACCAACGCGACGCACGGCGACTCTGCGAAGCAGCGACTCTACGACATCGTGCTCGCGCGCTCGAGCCTTGAAGAAATGTGGCGACCGATACATCCAACGAAGCCGGCGACTGTCGACGAGACGGAAGCGATGGGAATGTCGTTCTTCGTGGTTCACAAGGGTGCTGCGACCTTCATCGGTCATACGGGCGAACAGGCGGGATTCGTGTCGTTCATGTACCTGAATCCCGCGAATGGCTCAGCCGTGATCGCCGTGTTCAATACGGATACGGATCTCGAGCCGGGAACGGGGCCGGCGGGGAAGGGGCTCTCGGCGTTCGATACGATACGTGAAGCGGCGTTCGGGTTGATCCGGTAGTACAGCAGACGCGGTCATCCGTGCGAGAGCTCGTCATCCCTGCGAAAGCAGGGATCCATGGACGACGCTCAGATGAGTTGTATCAGGTTTGCAGGTGTCATTGATCTGAGACAACAACCGTACTTCCGTCCTTCATCCGTCCAAGGCGACACCTGCGAACTTGGATGCTACGCCTCACTCCTCGTCCATGGGCCCCCGCTTTCGCGGGGGTGACGTCCATTTCATAGGGAATGACGAGGCTCCTACGTCGTGCGCAATTCTCCGACCAGATTTCGCAGATGCGTACTTCCGCGTAGCAACAAAGCTGACGCTGTCGTCATCTGTTCGCATGCGGCGCTCTGTTCCTCGGTCGACGCGCTGACCTGCATCGCGGTTGCGGCGTGGCCCTCGGCGGTGCGTGCGACGGCGGCGAGGCCGTCCGTTGCGCGCTGAACCACGCGAACGTTGTCGTCTGCCGTACGCGCGACTCCTTCTGCCGCACGCGTAGTGCGCTCGGCCGCTGCTGCGATCGATGCCAGAGCGTCGTCGATATCGCGGGACACGCGCTCCAGCTCGCCGACCTGATTTTCACCACGCTCCATCGTACTGTAGGTCCGCGTCACGCGGCTCGTAACGGAGCTTGTGAGATCAACCACATCGTCGGCCGCCGCACGTGATTGATCAGCGAGCTTGCGAATCTCGTCCGCGACGACGCCAAACCCGCGGCCTGCTGCGCCCGCACGCGCGGCTTCGATTGCGGCGTTCAGTGACAGTAAATTGGTCTGGTCGGCAATGCGTCCTACAGAGATGACGAATTTGTTGATGTCGCCGACTGTCGAATTGAGCGCGCGCACTTCCTCGGCTGCCTGCCGGACTATCGTGCGAACATCCACGAGTATCGAGAGAGTTCGCTCCAGCTCCGTGCGTTTGTCGGCCGCCTGGCCGTGGATCGATGCTGCGAGCGCCTGCACCTCCTCGGCTCCAGCTGCGACACTGTCCGCCGCATCGCGAATCGTGTCGAGCGAGTGGGTCACGACCTTGATCTGCCGCACCTGCGCCTCGGCGCCGGCTGAAACCTGCGTCACGGCTTCTGACACCTGATTGGCGGTGTCCGAAATCTGCTGCGATGCGCTGGCCAGGTCGCCTGCCGAGTGTGTCACATCATCGGCGGTCTGCGTCGCGACGTCGATGACACGCGATAGCGAATCGGCGGCGTGATTCATCGCAATTGCGACCGTCGCAAATTCGCCTGGAAGGCCGGCCGTCGCGGTGCGGGCAGTGAGATCGCCTTCGCTGAAGCTCCGCGCGTGCTTGGATAACTCCTGAAGTGGTGTCGCGATCGCGCGGATGGTGCGAATCGCGATCATTATGGCGAGCAGCACAGCGATGGCGACGGCACCCAGTACCGCTGTTGCGCGCCACTTCGCCAGATAATCGATGTGGCTCGTCGCGTTCGAGACATCGGCGGCCTTGGTGTCCTCGAAGCGCGTGAGATCGCCGAGAAGACCGGCCACAACAAGGCGTCCCTGCTCGGCCTGCGCGCGGGCTTCCTGTGTGCGGCCCATATCGCGCAGGCGATGCGCCAGCGCATATGCGTTCTCGAAGTCTGCAAGTCGATTATCGACTGCGGCGATCGCTGCAACTTCGGTCGGCGTTGCACGTTGCGTGGTGCCGAATTGACGCTGCAAGCCATGGGCCGAGTGCCCAAGCTGGCGAAATTCACGCAGCGATGCGGAATCTCCGTTGGTGAGATAGGCTGACGCCGCCTGGATCTCTCGCGTTACGATGTTCGAGTAATCCGAAGTCTGCTGTGCCGTAGCGAGTACGCTCTGCAACTCACCAGTGACGTCGCCGGCGCCGGCTCTGACCGCCATCCACCCGACGGTTCCAGCGATTACCAGGCAGAATACCAGCGCCGCAAATCCCACGAGGAGCGTATCCCTGATCGTCGTGAGGCGAAGATGTTCACGGATACTCATTGGCGTGCCACCGGAAGCATGAGCCCGTTATGTACGCGGGTCATGCGGAAAGCATCTCCAACCGGATCGGTCCCATCGAACCATGTGGGGCCAGACAGGCTCGCGAATGCGGTCGATTGCTTGAGCGATGCGAGATAATCACGAATCTCGGCTCTGGTGGTAGCGCCGCTTTTCAGCGCGCTCGCGATCAAACGTGTTGCGTCGTAAGCGAGCGCGGCATGTGCGTCCGGCACCATGCCGTACCTGGCGCGAAATGCGGACGCGAATTTCTGCGTCGCGTCGCTGCTATTCTGCGCGGTGAACGGTGTCCCGACGAAGGCGCCTTCCGAGGCAGGATCGCTCACCACACCCTGCCATCCGTCGCCGCCGAGGAACGTGGCCGACAGTTGCTGCCTGCGTGCCTCGCGCAACACCTTTATTCCGAGATCCTCATCACTTGCGACGAATACGATATCAGGCGTGTGTGCCTTGAAGTACGTGATGTACGGCTCGAGGTTCGTATCGGTGCCGATCGGATCGGTACTCAGAACCTGACCCTTGAAACTGTGAAGGAACGCGTCGGACAGTCCGCG
This sequence comes from uncultured Gemmatimonadales bacterium, assembly GCA_963707505.1. Lineage (GTDB taxonomy): Bacteria > Gemmatimonadota > Gemmatimonadetes > Gemmatimonadales > Gemmatimonadaceae > Fen-1247. The sequence goes on along the minus strand of CAVPQB010000006.1, from coordinate 54,612 downwards.
TCCATAGGAGTCGTTATGATACAGAACAGCGACCCTTGCAGGACGGTGCAGCGAGTCACTCAGCGACGATGCGAACCGCGCGAGCGTTATACCGTTCACGGAGTCGCTGGTGCTCATGCGAAACACCCACGGCGAGATGCCCGTTATGTCGGGCGACGATGGCGTCGTGGCGATAGCCGGAAGATGGCCGCCGTCGTATACGCGCGCAGCCGATACCTCGGCACCAGAGCCTGCGTGGCCGATCACCGCAAGAATCTTTCGGTTCGCCACGAACTCACCGGCGACGCGCGCTGCGTCAGCTCCGCTTGCACGATCATCACGAGCGACGACGCGAAGCGGCACACCGTCTATCCCACCGGCGCGGTTGATCTCATCCACTGCGAGATCGATCCCGTGCTGGTTCTGGATTCCGTATGCCACGGTCTGGGGACCGGCCGCGCCAAGCAGATACTCCCGAGGCTGGCGGGAGCATGCGACCAAGGTACTCAAGGTGCTTATGGACGCGGCAAGAGCCGCGACGACGATACGACGATCCAACAAAACCTCCAATGCCACCGCGATAGCCAGGCATGCCATCGGCTCGACGCCGTTCTAACCGATGCCGCTCTACAAGGACGACATGGACGAGCACTGTGTCACCATCTCACCCGACGGGGACACAACTCTAGAGAGAGTTTCGGCAGGCGACGGTGTCGATTGAAGCCGGCGGGCTCCGCCGCAGGTCCTGTATCGAGCGGGATTCGGTTAATTTTCGCCTATGCGCAGAGAGCCCTTCACGGTCGGAATCATCCAGGAAGCGGTCGCCGCAACGCCCGCCGAGACACTGGACAGGGCGGTGGCCCGGATCCGGGAGGCGGCGGGCCGCGGGGCCCAGGTCATCTGCCTGCAGGAGATGTTCAACTCGCACTACTTCTGCACCAGCCAGAGCTGCGAGCGGTTCGACATCGCGGAGCCCATTCCCGGACCCGTAACTGATCGGATGCAGGAGCTGGCCCGAGAGCTCGAGGTCGTGATAATCGTACCGATCTTCGAGCGTCAGGCCGCAGGGCTCTACCGCAACTCGGCAGCGGTGATCGACGCCGACGGCTCGCTGCTGGGTGTGTATCACAAGATGCACATTCCTGACGACCCGCTCTACTACGAGAAGTACTACTTCACGCCTGGCGACGCGAACCGCACATACGAGAAGGAGGACCACCCGGGCGCGAGCGGCTTTCGAGTCTGGAAGACGCGCTATGCCGATGTCGGTGTCCTGATCTGTTGGGATCAGTGGTATCCGGAGGCCGCACGTATCACCGCACTACTCGGTGCCGACATCATCTTCTATCCCACGGCGATTGGCTGGCATCCCGCCGAGAAGGCGGAGTTCGGTCCGGCGCAGCTGGATGCATGGCGTACGGCGCAGCGCGCGCACGCAATTGCGAATGGCGTGTATGTCGCATCACCCAATCGCGTTGGATTCGAGGAAGAGCCGGGTACCGACGGAATCGAATTCTTCGGCCACTCTTTCGTCTCGGATCCGTTTGGCAGAGTAATCGCCGAGGCCGGTGTCGAGCCGACCGTGCTTGTCGCGAAATGCGATCCTGCACTGATCGAATACACGCGCCGCAACTGGCCATTCCTGCGTGACAGGCGTATCGACGCATACTCACCCATTCTGAATCGGTACCTGGGGTGACGCGCTGGCGCATGCCGGCCGAATGGGAGCGGCACGACGCAACCTGGATCGCATGGCCACACCACGAGCCTGACTGGCCTGGAAAACTCGAGGCTGTACGCTGGGCATATGCGGAAATAGCCCGGGTGCTCGCCATGCACGAACGCGTCGAGATTCTGTGTCACGACGAGGCCGTTCGCGATTCTGCCGTGGCGATGCTGCGCTCACACGACGTTGCGATGCAGCGTGTCAATCTGATGCTCGTTCCGACGGATCGTGTGTGGCTGCGCGATTCGGGGCCGTCGTTCGTGTGGAACGAGAACGGCGAAGTTGAGATGATCGCGTGGGATTTCAACGCCTGGGCCAAGTACGCCAACTTCACGCGTGACCGCCGCGTTCCGGACGCGATCCAGGATGCGACTGGGCTACCCATGACATCGGCGATGCGTCCGGATGACGCGAATCGGAGACTGGTGCTCGAAGGTGGTGGGATCGAGGTGAATGGACAGGGGAGGATCCTCGTCACCGAAGAGTGGTTGCTGAGTGATGTGCAGGTCCGCAATCCAGGTGTCACGCGCGCCGGATACGAACATGCATTCGCTACCTATCTCGGCTGTCATGACACGATCTGGCTCGGCAATGGATGCGCCGGTGACGATACGCACGGACACATCGACGATGTAGCGCGCTTCGTCAACTTCGATACAGTCGCGCTGGCGTATGAAGCCGATCCGTCGGATGCGAATCACGTGTCGTCTGCGGACAATCTGGAACGGTTGCGTCTCGCTTCGGAGCGGCAGCCGTTGAACGTCGTGCTGCTGCCGTATCCACGTCCGGTCATCATGGATGGACAGCGGCTTCCGGCGAGTTACGCAAATTTCTACATCGCGAACGAAGTCGTCCTCGTACCCACGTTCAACGATGCGAACGACCGCGTTGCGCTCGACATCATTGCCACGCTATTTCCGGATCGCAGGGTGATCGGAATACATGCCGTGGATCTCGTGTGGGGAATGGGAACGCTGCACTGCCTCACGCAGCAGCAGCCGGCGATGGCGATCGATTATCACGGCGCGTAACCGCGACAGGGAATGGCGGCGCATGAGCGAAGCGACGGGAACGCAGCTCACCGTTATCTACGATGGCCATTGCGGAGTCTGCACGCGGCTCGTACGGCGGCTCGCCAAACTTGATACGCACAGTGCTCTGGAGATCGTACCGTCGCAGTCAGTGGGAGTTCGGGACCGGTTTCCATGGATTCCCGCAAACGCGTACGACGAATCGCTTCAGGTAGTGCGAGCTTCCGATAGCCGGACGTGGGAGGGGGCGGCGGCGGTCGAGGAGATCATAAAAGCGTTGCGCGCCGGATGGGTTGTATCGTGGTTGTTTCGGCTACCGTTCGCGCGGCAAGTTGCGGAGCGCGGATACCGATGGTTCGCTGATCACCGCGGCGAGCTTGGCTGCGGTGACCATTGTCCGACTCACACAATCTCGCCCGCGACGGGAACGAAAAACTCGTAATTCCCGCGTCCCCGGGCCTTCGCGGCGTACATCGCAGAGTCTGCGTTGCGCAGCAGGACGTCGGGATCTATCGCGCGTTCGCGTTCCCTGGTTGTGTCGCCGAGTGAGGTGCACACGATTCCGATGCTGGCGCCGACCACAACGTCCCGGTGATCGATTCTGATCGGACCGCGCACGAGGTGTAATACGCGTTTCGCAACCATGCGAACTTCATCCGCGTCTCGCAGGCGCTCCAGCAGAATCGCGAATTCATCGCCCCCAAGCCGTGCAGCGGTATCGGAGCCGCGGGTAGCGTCGCGCAGGCGATCGGCGATCGTTGCAAGGACCAGATCGCCGGCGTCATGTCCGAAGATGTCGTTGACAGCCTTGAAGCCATCGAGATCGATGTAGAGAATTGCGAGCCCGCTCCGTCCGTCATCGGGTCTTTTGCCGGATTTGGTGCGAGCGATGGCGTCGACGACCTTTGCGCGGAAGCGTGTGCGATTCACCAACCCGGTGAGAGTATCGTGATATGCGCGATGCGTGAGCTCGACTTCCAGCTGCTTGCGCTCGCTGACGTCACGCCCGTTGATGACGAGCCCCATCACGACGGGATCGTCGAGCAGGTTCGTGCAGATGGCTTCGACCCATCGCTCACTGCCGTTGGCCGCGCGGATGCGCCACTCGCACGGGCCGCTCGCGGTGACCTCTCCGTCGCCAGCGGCGATGGCTTGCGCGATATCGGCCTGAACGACCGCCATGTCGTCGGAGACGAAGAACTCCCAGAATGTGCGTCCCACGACTTTTTGGGGCGCGTGACCGAGAACGCGCGCGACCGCGGGGCTGGCCTCGCGTACCGTTCCATCTGCTTCGAGCACCAGCACCATGTCGGACGAATGCTGGACGAGCGCACGGAAGTGCGCCTCACGTGCGAGTCGCTCGCGCACGAGCTCGGCGTTTCTTCGCTGCGCCGCAACCTGACGCGCAATCACGATCGCTGTCACCACCATCGCTCCGACGACAATCGTGGTGACGGGGAAGTCCGCGGCGATGGACAGCCGGTGAGCAACTGGCGAAACGACTGCAGCGTGAGCCTCGGTTCGAAATGCCTCGACTATCAGCGTTGCGTAAATGGCTGCTATCGCCAGATACGGAATGAGGCTTTGCGGATGATTGCGCCGCTCATGCGACGTGAGATGTACCGACCCGAAATCCTGCTGCAGATTCTGGCACTGGGCGAACACCGCGGCCGTGGCCATCCACGCAACGACCGCCCACACCACATAGAAGAACCGACCGGCCTGGGATTCATGTGCGATGTATGCCCACATGTAGAGCAGATCGGCGGCTGTGTTAAGAAGAATGCTGACGCCAATGATGCGAATGGACCGCAGACTTCCCGGTAACGGGCGCCGGAGCAACAGCACCACTGCTGCGAACAGAAGCACCACATCCGCTACCGGGTAGGCCAACGCATACATGGCGGTGCGCCAGTCCGATCCGGCCGCGACGAGGGCAGCGCGTAGTAGTAAATGCCACGTCAGCAGCGCCGCGACGCCGGCGACGATTGCACCATCGAACCAGAACGTCGACCGGTCGCCACTGGCCATGCGCCGGACAGGGAACGTGACGAGGGCCGCCAGCAGGAAAACGTCGTACGTCGCGGCGATCAGTTGGAGCGCCAGTGGTCCAGCGACGCCACTGCCGGATGCGAGGCGGTAAACCCATGACAGGCTGACGATTCCGGTCGCAATCTGCGCGATGGCGAAGAAGAGCCATGCCCGCCGCGTGGCTCGATCGAGGCCGTGTCCAGACACGATAGCGCAGAGGACAGCGGTCAGCATCGAGAGGACGAACAGCAGCGACTGGGTAACGATCGGAACGCGGGACGCGGTGCTGCCGCCTCCCATACTGTCGAAGCCGACCCAGACGAGATATCCCGCGAAGCACGCGGTCGCCAGCAGGAAGAGCCCGATCTCCCAGACAGAGGTTGTCTCGCGGGCGACTTGCGTCGGGGTTGACGGGCTCACGTGCGCCCGAGACGTGCGCATTGGGGTCACAGAGTCGCGGTGACGCTGCTACGCAGTCCCTGCCGAGTGGCAGGGTGGATATCAAGGCGCTGAAGTGGGGCTGACTTCATTAGCAGTTTGCGCCGGCTGGCATGCCGCCAGTCGTCGCCAGGGCTGTGTGGAATGGCTCCGAATTCATCAATACGACTCGGGCGTTGATATCGTAACCGTGTATTTCAAGCTGGGGCGGCGGGATTCGAACCTGCAACTTCCCGAGTAACAGTCGGGCGGTCTGCCAATTGACCTACACCCCATCGGGATTGCCCTGAGTTTCGGCAATCAGCGACGAGTTCTAAACGAAAAGCCCTTCTGAGCGACCGCTCGGAAGGGCGAATGTGTAACGGTAATGTCTGGTGCTGTCAGATCATCCGCGCAACACGATCACCCGCCCCAAGCAGTTTCGATTGGGATTGGATGGGAGCACATTGTTTGCGCGATTGAATGACTGCATTGAACTACGATACAGCTCCGTACTCGCGCCCGCAAGGAGGAGTTTGCACGTGGATATGTCGTGGCGCTGTGATTCACGACAGTCGTGTCAGATGCAGCTGTCTGGCGAGCGCTGTCGCGTCAGCTGGAAGAATCGCAGGAGTAAACGATTCCGGCACCGCACGATCGGGATCTTTCAGTCCGTTGCCGGTAAGCACGCAGACAGCGCGCATTCCTGGCGCAACACGTCCGTTGCGAACAGCGATTCTGAGTGCAGCGATCCCTGCGGCGGAGGCGGGCTCGCAGAATACGCCTTCGAGCTCAGCGACCCTGTGATACGATTCGAGAATTTCATCGTCGGTGACGGCGCTGAATTCGCCACCCGATGACGTTACCGCATTCACCGCCGACGTCCAGCTGGCCGGATTGCCGATTCGTATCGCGGTCGCAACAGTTTCGGGGTTCGCGACCGGTGCGCCGTGAACAAGCGGAGCGGCGCCGGCGGCCTGTGCGCCGATGAACACGGGCATGCGTGTGCTCCGGTTCGCGTCCCGGTATATGCGGAAGCCTTCCGAATACGCGGTGACGTTACCGCCATTACCGACGGGTAACGCGACAACTTCCGGTGCATCGCCGAGCACGTCGCACACTTCGAACGCCGCCGTCGTCTGGCCAGCTATGCGATGTGGATTGACCGAGTTCACGAGCGCGACGCGGTAATCACGTGCGAGATCGCGCGCGACCGTGAGTGCCTGGTCGAAGTTTCCCTCGAGCGTGATCACCGTCGCACCAGCCATGATAGCTTGCGCAAGCTTGCCTCGCGCAACCTTTCCGGCGGGCAGCAAAACTACAGCCTTGATGCCTGCGTGCGCCGCGTAAGCAGCGGCACTTGCCGAGGTGTTGCCCGTGGATGCACAGATTATCGTCGTCGAGCCGGCCTCGATCGCCTTGGCGACGGCGACGACCATTCCGCGATCCTTGAACGATCCGCTCGGATTGGCACCTTCGTACTTGAGGTGCAGGTCATCCACGCCAACCCACTTTGCAAGGCGCGGAGCTGCGAGCAAGGGGGTGTCGCCCTCTGCGAGAGACAGGGCGGGGGTCGCTGCAGTCAGCGGAAGAAATTCTGCGTAGCGAGCCAGAACGCCGCGCGCTGTGCGAGGCCTGGCACCGACATGCGTGAGTTCGGATTTCCCTGATGGCATTACAAGTGGATATATCAACTCTGCGCCATTCCCGCCAGCTCCGGCTCGCGCTGAGATGCGGCCGACAGATCCGGTCTGAGCGATGCGGCGTCGCGGAGGTAAATCGGAACGAGCGGCGGTTGGGAGACGCGACGCTCGACGTGCAGGAGCACGCGAAGACAGCGTGGCTGGGCATCCGGAACATCGATCTCCGACGCGCACAGCATCGGCACGTCGTTCCAGCCGAGGTCGCGCGCGGCGGTAGCGGGGAAGGCGGAACGCAGGTCGGTCGTGGCGGTGAACACTGCGCTGACGATGTCGTTTTTCCTGATGTCGTTGTGCGCCATCAGAGTGGTCAGGAGCTCGCGTATGGCGTCATGGACGAGCAGCTGATTGTCTCCAGCGACCGTTGTTGCGCCGCGGACTGCTCGCACTCGCCACGCGTCCAGGTCGGGTGTGGTCACCATCGAACGATCTCGCTCACGCGCGGCATGCGCGATTCGCCGCTTTTACGTACCGGACGCGCCAGTATGAGAAAGTGTGTCACGTTGTCGGGGACATCCTGGATGTCCGCTTCGAGTATGATGAGACCGTAGCGTTCGGCAGCGACGCGGCCTGCGATCGCGGCCGCATTACGTGTCCCATGCATCACCAGGTCACGAGCAGCACCGGCGGTGTCATATCCCGATATCGGCTTGATCTTCGGATGCGCCGCGAGGAACTTGCCGCACTGCGCGAGCGCGACGGGATGACTGGTCACGGATTCGATGTAATCGACTCGGCTGCCTGGAAGGGCGAGCAGATGATGTCGCACGACGACGTGGGTGTCGCCGATCACGACGAGCCCATATGGTGAGCTCCTGGCAAGCTTGACGGCTGCACATCCGGCCGCGATGTCGCCCACCACCGAGTTCCACACGGGGAGTATCCCGAAATCGGCTATCTCCCACGCGACATCGGCCACTACGTGCTCGAAGGATGCCGATGGCGCTGGCACCGCATCGCCGTGCCAGCGTTGCGCGATGGCCTGATCTCCGTATGCGCCGAGCTCGCCCTGAAATGCAACGTGGATACCGTCGTCGGAGTGTTCACGCGTGGAAGAGAGTCGCGCGGTCGAGCTGTGTGTCGCGATCATGCGGCCACCACTGCAAGAGTCTCCTCGGCAAGAGTCTCCTCCGCAGGCGTCTCCTCTCCACGCCGCCGTGGGGCGTGCGGCCTGTCGGTGACATCGGTCGCCGCGATGTTCGGCACGACCGGAGAGGGAATCGACGTACGGACCGTGCGGTTGCTCGCGGCGGCGATCAGTGAGATGCCGTGCATGAGATCGGTGAACTGGGCGAACGTCAGCTGCTGATCTGCGTCTGAGCGCGCTACTGATGGATCGGGGTGGACCTCGACGATCAATCCATCAGCGCCAGCGGCGATCGCGGCGAGGGCGAGCGGCAGCACGAGATCCGCACGACCACCTGCATGACTCGGGTCGACGATCACGGGAAGATGCGTCTCGGCTTTCAGCACGGGGATCGCTGAGATATCGAGTGTGTTGCGGGTGATCGTCTCGAACGTTCGAATACCGCGCTCGCACAGTATCACGCGCTCGTTCCCGTTCGCCATCACATACTCGGCAGCAAGCAGAAGCTCCGAAATTCGCGCCGATGCGCCGCGTTTGAGGAGTACCGGTTTTCCTGCGCGTCCCAACTCGGCCAGCAGCGGGAAGTTCTGCATGTTGCGCGCGCCGACCTGAATGACATCTGCGATCTGTGCGACGCGCGCGACCTGGCGGGTATCCATCACTTCGGTAACGATCGGCATCCCAGTCTGCTCGCGGACCGATGCGAGCAGCAGAAGCCCTTCCTCGCCGAGTCCCTGAAATGCATAGGGAGATGTACGCGGCTTGAAAGCGCCGCCGCGCAGCAGTGTGCCACCGACCGACTGCACGTGGCGCGCGCTGGCGAGGAGCATGTCGTATCCCTCGACGGAGCACGGGCCGGCCGCGACGACTACGTCGTGACCGCCAATGACAAGCGTGGGAGTCACGCGAACGGGTTTCGTCGACGATCTGGCGTCGCCAACGGTGGTTGGGTGCGCGGCTAACGCGTACTCAGGAGCTGACTGGGACATTTTGGAGCCTCGGTGGATCGGTCGGAAAAACAAAAAAGCCCTGAGGATTGAATCCCCAGGGCGTGATATCGAGAGCGCTGCTTCGGTACTTCTAGCCTTGCTGTCCTGACCTGGCCAAGTACCCGCGTGCGACGATTACACCCTGGGGGAGTCCCCAGTAGCTGGCGTAATAATAAAATCGCGTTGCGGGAGAAGAGTGGCGCATCGAAAATAAAATTGTGGTGATAGCGACGATCGCGCAAGCGGGGATTTTATCTGGCCGCCGATTTCGCTGCGGCCCCAGTCTCTCGCGAGTCAGGGCAAGTGACGATCACGGCACCGGCGCGAGCTGCTGATACACGATCGTTATCGTATTCCCTGTAGTTGCCGCCGTCAGCTTGGTGGGCCACGCGCCGGAGAGACGCGTGCGTGAATTGGCGCCACCACCGATGCGGTCGATCTCGACTGTCTTGCGCTGTACGGTGTCCTTGTAGCCCGCGTTGTCGGCTTTCATCCATGCCTGGATCGCGGAGACGAGCCCGGGATCGGTCGTCGTCAGCATGATTGTGCCCTGGTCTCCTGACACTATCTGTTTGGAGGGCAGGTTCGGAGTGGAATTCTGATGCAGAACGACGGCGTTGCCGGGAAGATTCACCACGGCCGTCGCCGTTCCGGCAGGCGTTCCGTCGATGGACACGCGGTAATCGGTGGACGTGGTGTCCTGCGCTGGAGCGCGTAGCGGGGCGATCGTGAATGCGGTCGCGAGCAACGCGATCGCCGCCAGTGGGGTATGAAAGGTTCGCGAGTGCATGGCGTTCCTCCGGAGAGAGTTGTAAGCCTGTAAAGGCAAACGCCGGGCCGTTCTACCGTTGAGAGGCAGCGCACGTCGTCATTCCCGCGAAAGCGGGTTAAATAAAGGCGTCATTCCCGCTTTCGCGGGAATGACGAGTTTATCTAGCGTCGCATCAGCGAGCGCAGCACGTAGGGCAGGATGCCGCCGTTCCGGTAATACTGCATCTCCTCGGGTGTGTCGATCCGTGACTGCGCCTTGAATGTGCGCACGGTGCCATCCCTGGCCGTGGCGCGGACGGTGACCAGCGCGTGCGGCCGCATCTCGTCGTTCATTCCATCGATGTCGAAGGTCTCGAAACCGGTGAGACCGAGCGACTGACGTGTCTCACCGTTCATGAACTCGAGCGGAATGACTCCCATTCCGACCAGGTTGGAGCGGTGAATTCGCTCGAACGATTCGGCGATGACTGCGCTCACTCCGAGCAGCAGCGTTCCCTTCGCCGCCCAATCGCGCGACGATCCGGTTCCGTATTCCTTTCCGGCGACGATGACCAGTGGAACGTTGTTCTTCTGATACTCCATTGACGCATCAAAAATTGTTGATGCTTTGCCACCGGGCTCCGTTGCGGTCCATCCGCCTTCGGTGCCCGGCGCCAGCTCATTGCGCAGACGGATGTTGGCGAACGTTCCGCGCATCATCACCTCATGATTGCCGCGCCGCGAGCCGTACGAATTGAAATCCTTCGTCGCTACACCGTGCGCGATGAGCCACTTGCCTGCGGGACTCGCGGCGGGAATCGATCCGGCGGGAGAGATGTGATCGGTTGTGATCGAATCGCCGAGCATTGCGAGTGCGCGCGCGCCCTTCACCGGCTTGACGCCGGGCGGCGTCATCGTCATTCCCTCGAAGTACGGCGGATTCTTCACGTAGGTGGAGTTCTCGTCCCACGCATAGAGATCGCCTTTGGGGATCGGCAGCGAGCGCCACGTCTCATCTCCCTCGAATACGTTCGCGTACTGCTTGCGGAACATGTCTGCACGCACGCTGCGAAGTATCTCGTCCTCGACCTCCTTCGGTGCGGGCCAGACGTCACGCAGGAAGACGGGACCGTCCTTGCCGATTGCAAGCGGCTCGGTTTCGAAGTCGATATCCATGCGGCCGGCGATCGCGTACGCGACCACGAGCGGCGGCGACATGAGATAGTTGAAGCGCGTCATCGGATTGATGCGCCCTTCGAAGTTGCGATTGCCGGAGAGCACGGCCGCAACTACGAGCTTGCCGGATTCCACGGCTTCCGCGATTGGCTGCGGCAGCGGACCGGAGTTGCCGATGCATGTCGTGCATCCGTAACCGACGGTGTTGAAGCGCAGTGTGTTCAACGCTTCAGTCACGCCAGCGGCGTTGAAGTAGTCCGTCACGACCTTGGAGCCGGGTGCGAGACTGGTCTTCACCCACGGCCTCGTGCGCAATCCCTTGGCGACTGCGTTGCGCGCGAGCAGTCCGGCGGCGAGCATCACACTAGGGTTGCTGGTATTGGTGCAGCTGGTGATCGCCGCGATTACCACCGATCCGTGACGAAGAGAGAACTGCTCACCGTTCATCGTGACGCTCACCGCTTCATCCGACGGCAGTTGCTCGGTTGCGACTGTTGCGGGATCGAGCTGGTTCGGCGCGCTCACCGCTGTCGCGCGGTGAAGAATTGCAGCTGCGCCGGCCGGCGTCGCGCGCTCGAGATCGGCGTTCAGGGCGTCGCGGAACATGGTCTTCGCCTGGCGCAGCGGAATGCGGTCCTGCGGCCGCTTCGGCCCCGCAATGCTCGGCGTAACAGTGCTGAGATCCAGCTCTACTGTGTCGGTAAACTCCGGATCGGGCATGTCGTCGGTGCGGAACATTCCCTGCGCCTTGCAATACGCTTCCGCGAGATCGGCGCGGTCTTCGCGTCCGGTGAAGCGGAGGTAGCGAATGGTTTCGTCGTCCACGGGGAAGAAGCCCATCGTCGCGCCGTACTCCGGCGCCATGTTTCCGAGTGTCGCGCGATCGGCGAGCGACAGAGACGAGAGTCCGTTGCCGTAGAACTCGACGAACTTGCCGACGACTTTCTTCTTGCGAAGCATCTCGGTGACAGTGAGCACGAGATCGGTCGCGGTCGCGCCAGGCGGAAGCTTGCCGTGCACCTTGAATCCGATGACTTCCGGGATGAGCATCGATACGGGCTGACCGAGCATCGCCGCTTCTGCCTCGATTCCACCGACGCCCCAGCCGAGCACGCCGAGTCCGTTGATCATCGTGGTGTGCGAGTCGGTGCCGACGAGCGAATCAGGGTATGCGATTGTTTCGCCGTTGTCGTCGCGCGTGAACACGCAGCTCGCCAGATATTCGAGATTGACCTGGTGCACGATGCCGGTGTCTGGCGGAACGACGCGGAAGTTTCTGAACGCTGTCTGGCCCCAGCGCAGGAACGCATAGCGCTGTCTGTTGCGCTGCAATTCCATGTCCGCGTTGATGAGGAACGCTGCTTCGGAGCCGTACTCATCGACCTGAACGGAGTGGTCGATCACGAGATCGACTGGCTGGAGCGGATTGATGAGCGTGGCGTCGCCGCCGAGCTTCGAAAGCGCATCTCGCATCGCGGCGAGATCGACGACGGCTGGCACGCCGGTGAAGTCCTGCAGCAGCACGCGTGCGGTCTTGAAGGCGATTTCCTTTTCCGCCCTGTCCTTCACGCGCCAGTTCGCGAGTGCGAGGACGTCATCGCGCTTGACGAAGGCGCCGTCCTCGTTTCGCAACAGGTTCTCGAGCAGGATCTTGAGGCTGACAGGAAGTCGGTCCGAGTTTCCGGCGGAGGGCGACGACAGTGCCCCGAGGCGGAAGATTGTGTAGTCGCGTCCGGCGACAGATAGTGTCGCGCGGGATCCGAACGAATTCGGGTGCGTCATTTTGTGGTTCTCGGTGCGGTCGCGCACGGCCGCGCGGGACTGCGCCGGCGGGCGGCGGTGCGCGGTGAAAGGCGGAGCCACTGCATGGAGCGAGCATCCGAGCCATGCAGGCTACCACAAATCTATACTAATTCGCCGTTGTTTGGCGCCGGCGAAGCTGGCTGCTTGCGAAGTTTCAGCCGCCGCAGTGTCGCAGGACGCTTCGTGGCGCGCCCGCCGCAGGGAGCATTGCCTCCGCGCGAAGCGCGTGCGGGCGCGCCAGCGCACAGCCCCGTCGGTTGAGCGCAAGCAATGCCAGTCGCATCTGGATCCGATAGCTACCGGGGTCCAGGATGGCGGCCTGCTCGACGCTGCCGAGCCGGTCGCCGGTGCCGAACACCTGCATCGCGACCGTCATGCCGGTGCTCTGCAGCGCGAAAAGGAATAGTGGCACGACGAGCACGAGTGACCAGCGCGCTCGTGAACCTGTAGTCGGAGTCCATTCGGAACGCGTTCGTCCCGTAGCGCCGAGCGCGCCGAGCGACGCCCAGACGATGAAGGCGGGCGCCGCAAGTATCAGGACCGCGTCGAAAAATCCGACCGCGATGGCAATCAACACAGTCGCAGTAACCGCGACTGGCAGGAAGGGATCGCGCGCATCCGGATTGTTGGCGGTGCTGCCGCGTGTCAGTTGAAACGCGTTGATGATGATACCTGCGAATGCCAATAGCAGCGCCACGACGGTAACCACCCCGCGCTCCGCAATGAGTGCCACCCAATCGCTACTCGGCCACGGGTTCGCGGTTACGTTGTCGTCGCGCGTCAGCGAGGGGTCATTGCGTGTCGCGAATTTTGGATAGTGCACCGGCCAGTTGCCGGGACCGACGCCGAGGATTGGATATGCCTCGACCATGTGGAGCGTGTTGCGGTACTGTATGATCCGCCCGCGTCCACTGCCGCTGTTGTACGCCACCACGCCGCGCACGGAGTCGAGATATGGAGAGTCGCTCTTCCAGTTGAGTCGGTTGGGAAGAACGAGCGAGAGCACGACGCCGATGGCGGCAAGGATTCCGAGAAAGACCAACCGTCGTCCGGCGTTCGCGTGAGGGACTCGAAGAGCTGCGCGCCATACCGGTATCGCGAGAAGAATCGCGACGACGAGTAGCGCGAGCCATGCGGCGCGCGAGCGCGACAGCACCAGCGCGGCGGCCAGGATCGCGCCCCCGACCGCGCAGAGAAGCACTGCTATCGCTCGTCTTGCCGTGACCGCATACCATACGAGGAGTGGCACACCAATCGCGGACACGTGCGCGACGAAGTTTCGATTTCCGAACGTTCCTCCGGGTGCGCGGCTGAGCGTGAAGTAATCGCTATCGAATCCGTAAGCCTGCGCCAGCGAGCTGGCGGCGCCGAGGACCGTCGCCAGTACTATCACTGCCATGAGGGGGCGCTTGAGACCGCTTGCTGCCAGCGATCGCGCGCACCAGAACACGGCGAGTCCGGAGATCGTGATAGCCACCGAGCGAGTCGAAAGCCAGCGATTCGATGCGAGAATTGCGGAGACGACCGACAGCGCGCCGAACGCGACGAGGAAGAAATCCACGCGGTCGAGCGCCAGCGTGCGCAGACGGCCGAGGCAGAACAGCACGCAGACGAATGCCGCTATGTGAAGCGCAAGCTCTTTCGGTACGAAGAACCGGTCCAGCTCGAATGGCTTGAACGGCGTCGAGGCGAGCACGACAGCCAGCGCTCCGATCTGGAGCGCGCCCAGAGCCACGAAGCGCTTTGGTCCGAATGAGTTTGGTCGCCCCTGTGAAACCATGTCCCTCAGTGTGACAGACTCCGCCAATACCGCAGTGATCGAGGCATAACTCGGGACGCGGAATACATCTGCGCCCTGTGGCGGGTAATTTATCTGTAGAAGAATACAGTGTTCCCACCAACCAGAGGACACACAACAGTGCCCATCTCCCGTCATGCGTCCATCGCCGGCCTGGCGTTGATTCTTGTTTCTGCGTGCGGCCGCCGCCCAGCAACCTGCGACTACCGTGATGCCGGTCCGCGAGATAGACGCCAATCTCCGATTCCTGTCGTCTGATCTGCTGGAAGGCCGCGCACCTGCTACGCGTGGCGGCGCGCTCGCCGAGCAGTTCATAGCCGCGCAGCTCGAGTCGTACGGCGTGAAGCCAGGTATGAACGGCTCCTATTTTCAGAAGGTGCCCATAGACATTGTGACGGCAGATCCCGCAACGATCAAGGTGACAGCGTCCGGTAAGGCGACTGCAAATCTTCATTCAACCGGCGATGTGGTGGTCTGGGCCGGCTCTGCGACGCCCGCAAGCGAAGCAAAGGGCGAACTCGTATTTGTTGGATATGGTGTGAAGGCTCCGGAATATCGTTGGGACGATTTCAAGGGAATGAATCTCAAGGGGAAGATTCTGCTCGTTCTCGTGAACGATCCGCCTGCGACCCCTGCGGAGCCGACGTTGTTCGGCGGCAAGGCGATGACGTACTACGGCCGATGGACCTACAAGTACGAAGAGGCGGAACGTCAGGGCGCGGCGGGAATGCTGATCGTTCACACGACGTACGAGGCGGGTTATCCGTGGCAGGTCGTGGTCTCGTCGAACTCTACAGAGCACAGGACGCTTCCGCGGCCCGAAAACGGGCCGGCGCCGATTGCGGTGCGTGGCTGGGTACAGCATGATGTCGCGGCCAACCTTCTGAAACAGGCGGGGCTGAATCTCGCGGATCTTGTCAAACAGGCCGACACGCGTGCCTTTCGTCCGGTCGCGACCGGCATAACGGTCGACATGTCGTTCAGAAACCGCGTCGCGCACATGTCCGCGAACAATGTCGTGGGATTGGTACCTGGCTCGGACGCCAAGCTCGCTTCGCAGTACGTGGTTTACAGCGCGCATCACGATCACTTCGGTATCGGACCGGCGATCAACGGCGATTCCATCTACAATGGTGCGTACGACAATGCGTCAGGTGTCGCCGCGATTCTCGCCGTTGCGCACGCGGCGGCGAAGGCACCGGTAAAACCGAAACGCTCGCAGTTGTTCGCGTTCGTTACCGCTGAAGAAGCCGGGTTGCTCGGCTCGCAATACTTCGGCGAGCATCCGCCCGTACCGGCGCGCGACATCATCGCCGATCTGAATGTCGATGAGGCAAATCCCGAAGGTCCGGTGCGCGATGTCACCGTAATGGGCGACAACAAGAGCTCGCTCGGTCCTGCGCTCGCGGCGATGCTCAAGCCGGACGGCGTTCGCATATCTCCGGACGAGCACCCGGAGGCCGGTTATTTCTATCGCTCCGATCACTTCTCGTTCGCACGCGTTGGAATTCCGTCGACAACCATCGCAGCTGGCATGGACTTCGTCGGCAAGCCGGCGGGGTGGGGCAAGGCGCAGGCAGACGAGTATGTCGCGAAGCGTTACCACCAGCCCTCGGACGAGTACAATCCCAAGTGGCCGCTCACAGGAACGGCACAGATCGCCGACATCGCGTACCGCTTCGGAACGCAGCTTGCCAACTCGACTACGATCCCGACGTGGAACAGGGACGCCGAGTTCCGCGCCATTCGTGAAAAGTCGCTGAGCTCGCGGTAGAGTGGACGACACGGTGGCTGACGAACTGCTTGCATTCCGCGAAGAATTTCCAATTCTCGAGCGGACGAATTATCTGGTCTCCAACTCACTTGGCGCTATGCCGCGTGCGGTGCCGGAGCAGTTGGCGGAGTACGCGCGTGAATGGGCCGAGCTTGGCGTGCGTGCGTGGGCACAGGGGTGGTGGGACATGCCGGTGCGCGTTGGCGATACCATCGCGCCATTGATTGGTGCCGATGCACGTTCGGTGTCCATGCAGCCGAACGTATCGATCGCGCAATCCATCGTTCTATCGGCGCTGGACTTCACTGGCGAGCGCGATACCATCGTGATGACCGAGCTGGACTTTCCGTCGGTGCGTTATGCCTACGAGCAGCTCGCTCGACGGTTCGGCGCGCGCGTGGTGGTCGTTCCGTCGGACGACGGACTCAGCATCGATCAGAATCGGCTGATCGACGCGATCGACGAGCATGTGCGGCTCGTCTCCGTGTCCCACGTTCTGTTCAAGTCGGCGTTCATCATGGACGCCGACGCGATCTGTGCGCATGCGCACAGTGTCGGAGCCCTCGTCTCGCTGGACGCCTATCATTCGGTGGGAGTAATTCCCGTGGACGTGAAGCGATCCGGCGTGGATTTCCTCACCGGCGGCGTATTGAAGTGGTTGTGCGGCGGGCCTGGCGCTGCCTTTCTGTATGTCTCGCCCGAGGTGCGGACAGCGCTGGAGCCGTCTCTGACCGGCTGGCAGGCCCACGCGCATCCGTTCGCATTCGAGCAGGATATGGACTATGCCGGCGGAATCGAGCGCTGGCTTACCGGCACGCCTGCGATTCCGGCGTTGTTCGCAGCCGTCGCGGGCCCTCGGATCGTACTCAAAGCGGGCATCGATGCGATTCGCGCCAAGTCAGTGCGTCAGACCGAGTGGCTGATCGCCGCTGCGGATGCGCGCGGCTACCGTGTGCATGCGCCACGTGAATCAAGGCAACGAGGCGGCACCGTGGCGTTCGACGTGCCGCACGGACGTGAGGTCGCGCAATTCCTTCTGTCGCGAAACATCATCGTTGATTATCGTGTCGGAGCGGGCATCAGAGTCGGACCCCATTTTTACACGCGAGACGAGGAGCTTGACGCATGCATAGGTGCGATCGACGAGTGTCTCGCCAACGGCGATTGGCGTCGCTTTTCGGAAGTCGCCAGCTCTGCGGTCGTCACGTGAAGCCACACTTGCAGCCACACTTGAAGCAACGACGGAAGCGACAACGGCCTGGCCGCTGTTATTACCTGAGCGGTCAAGCCGAGACTCTAATAATAACTACCCGTGGGAGTGGCCGGCGACTTGCTTGTTTTGGCCGGCGTCAGCACGAATCTGGTGATTGTCGAAGTAGTGGTCCGCGCTGAATATTAGTTGTGTCGGTTCTTGAACAAACCGTGTGTCGCCGAGTAGAATACGACAGCAATGTATCCGATCGAGGGAGGTGTGCCGGATGCCCAGCCCATTCCTTTCGTCCGAAGAATATGACGAACGCGCGCACCAACTTTATAACGAGGGAGAATACGATCAAGCACTAGCAGTACTTCGCGAAGGTCTGACACTGTATCCCAGCGCTGTGGAGCTTCACATCGGCGTGGGATACGCGCACCACGCCCGTGAGGAATACGCGTGGGCCCGTCGCGCCTTCGAGGAGGCGCTCATCCTGGATCCCGATCACGAAGATGCCCTTGCAGGCATCGGTGAAACCCTGCTCAAGTTTGGCCAGCGGGATGCCTCGCTGCACTGCTTCAGGCGAACGCTCGAGCTTGGCTACGCCGATGACCTCGATCTGATGCTTCAGATCGGTCGCGCACTCTTCAGGGAAGGGATGATCGGCAACGCACGTGAGTTCTTCGAGATAGCCGTCCAGAATGCGCCTGAAAATGCCGAAGCCGTGTCGTGCGTCGGTTACGCCCAGCATCGTCTGGGCGAGGACGAGGCGGCAATCGTCACGCTCCGCACCGCGTTGCGACTGGATCCCGATCATGTCGAGGCGAGGGTGTATCTCGCCAACATTCTGTACGACCGCGGCGACTACGAGGCTGCGCTCTACCATCTGGACAAGTCCAATCCGGACGACCACTGGGACGAGCTCGGAATCTGGCGCCTCATAGAGCTCAAAAAATCAATCTTCAAGCTGACGGACGGAGATCCGGAGCTGAAGCCATGGGAAGACCGCGTCCAGGAGCTGGCTGGCGAGCCGGATGAGATAGACGACATGCTCGCCGAGATAGAGGCCAGGGCGATGGAGCGGGATCAGCAAAAGACTCGCGGCCAGATCGAGATGTTCGGGGCCCTGCTGAATTCGCTGGTGGACGGCGGTACGCCAGCGGACGAAGCGATCACCGAGGTCCAGGAGTTGCCAGTGACCCACCACAGTATCGAGAGTGGCGGACACACATACCAGGGCACCTGGGAGGAGATCGTGCAACAGATGCGAGACCAGAAGGCAGCCGGCCTTCCAATCGACCAGTACATGGCGAAGGAAGCCAGGCGCGGATACGGAAAGACGGGCGTGGAAATTCCCTGGCGCGACCCGGAAAGCTTCATCAAGGGGAGCGCCACGGCGGGACTGCTGCGCATCGATAGGTGACGCCCTCCGATAGAGCCGCCGCGCAGGCCGCCCTGAGCGAGGGTCGCGTTGTGTACGGTCGGCTCGACCAGATCCGCGGGCCCGAGGATGCGGCAGCAGACATAATGGACCTATGGGGAGTCGCCGAAACTGCCATGCGGGCAATGCTCGGCGGCTCCACCCTTTCTGGTCAGGCTCTGGTCCGCGAGCTGCGTCAACGCGGAGTCCTCAATCTGGAGAACGCGAATACCATCGCGAGCTTCTGGGACGCCCGGAACCGCTCGGATGACGTAGCGTACAAGCCGACGTTGACCGACGTCGGCTTTGCGCGTGCAGGCTACAACGAGCTCACCCGCGTCGCGAACGAGCCATCGACGACAGCAGCGCCGAACGCAACCGATGCTTCGTCCACATCCACTTTCGCGCCGGGCGGTGCGGCAACCGGTGCGGCAACCGGTGCTGTAGCTGGTGCAGCGATGGGCGCTGCTTCTGGCGGCGCTGCTTCTGGCGCAGCAAGGGGTGCGTCAGGCGGTGCCACGACCGCTTCATCCGCAGCTCCACGAACTACTGGTTTTTCAGTAGATGATCCGACAGCCGCGCCGTCGCGCATTCCGGCGCGTGCCCGGAAGATTACACGCCCGATGATGATCGGTGCGGGTGTGATCCTCTTGATCATCATCGCGACAGCGGCTTACTTCACGATGGGTGGCAATTCCAAGTTCGACGGCGAGATGAGCAATGCCATCGATCTGATGACCACTGGCCGCACCGAGGCGGCGCGTGCCGCGTTCGGCGCCATCGCACACGAATATCCGAACAGAGCAGAGCCGCACGTGTTTCTCTCCCGGCTCGCGCGCAGCGACACTCCGCCCGACATGAACACGGCGCGGCAGGAGCTGGTCACGGCGATCCGGCTAGATCCGGCAAACGAGCCCGCTCAACGGGAGATGGGGATATTCCAGCTCGCGGATCACAATCCGTCGCTGGCTCGCAATTTTCTCATTCGCGCGGCTCAGCTCAACCCTGCCGATAGTGCGGCGCAGGGATACCTGGGGTGCGCGTTGATGGGACTCAACCGCGCAGCGGAAGCGCAGAAATTCTTCGCGCGTGCAGGCACGGGGACGTGGTCTTCGTGCGTTACGATACAGCCCAATCCAAACGCACCAGCGGGTCCCTGACGCGGCTCCCGCGCCCGGTTTCAGCTTCGATAATGATCCTCGGCCGCAAACAATTTGCGGCCGAGCTTTTTTCGCCCGTTGTGCTTCATCCTTGCCTCATCCTTGCTTCATCGAGAAATGACGACGTTCATCAATGCAGACGCGGTAACGCGCACGGTGCTCGCAAACGGCCTTACCGTGCTCATCTATCAGAATGCGGCAGCGCCAGTCGTCGCCGTCAATACGTACGTGAGGGCTGGCTACTTTGACGAGACCGATGATGTCGCGGGAATCGCGCACGTGCTGGAGCACATGTACTTCAAGGGGACGGCGAAGTACGGAGTCGGCGAGATAGCGAAGGCGACCAAAGCCGCTGGCGGATATCTGAACGCACATACGATCTACGACCATACGAGCTATTACGCCGTGCTGCCGGCGAGCGGATTCGACGAGGGTCTGGCGGTGCAGGCGGATGCCTACGCGAACTCGGCGATCGAGGCCGAAGCGCTCGCGAAGGAGCTGGAGGTGATCATCCAGGAAGCGATGCGCAAGGAAGACAACGCAGGCGCGGTTACGACAGAAACGCTGTACGCGCTGTTGCACGACCGGCATCGGATCCGGCGCTGGCGCATCGGCAGACCGAACGAGCTCCGCGGATTCACGCGTGACGACGTTTCGCGCTTCTATCGCAATTTCTACACACCATCCAACACCGTACTCGCAATCGCGGGGGACGTGGATCCGGTTGAAACCCTGGAACGTGTGAAGGCGCTGTACGGCGCGCTGCCGTCCGGTGAGCCAGTACGAACGCCGGGACCAGCGGAGCCAGCGCATTCCGGATTTCGCTACGAGGAGCTGAGCGGCGACGTTGAGCAGACGCACGTCGAGATTGGTTGGCGCACCGTCCCGAACGAGCATCCCGACGTTCCGGCGCTGGATCTCGCGGCCGCCGTGCTGGGAAGCGGCCGTGCATCGCGGTTGTATCGCGCAGTGAGAGACCGGAAACTGGCTGGCAGCGTCGGCGCGTACAATTATTCACCCGCTGAAGTCGGTGTCTTCGTCATGTCATCCGAGGGAGATCCGGCGACTGCGGCCGATGCTGCGCGCGCGATGTGGGCGCAGCTTGCGGCAGTGCGCGCGGGCGAAGTATCACCCGATGAGGTCGAGCGTGCGCACAAGCTCTTCATGTCGCGCTGGGCTCGGCATATCGAGACTACGGAAGGACAGGCGGCGTATCTCGCCGAGTGGGAATCGCTGGGTGGATGGCGGAAGGGACAGGAGTATTACGACGCATTCATGCGCGCGGATGCGAAATCGGTCGTCGCGGTCGTGCGGAAGTATCTTGGCGAAGATCTCGCTGGCGCCGTGGTGTACCGTCCGCGCAACGCGGCCGTGGTGGCAGTCGATCCAGCCGCGTTCCACGCGCTCCTGAATAGCGGGAGCGTCGCGCCACTCGATGCATCAGTGCCATCCGTCGCGGAAGTTGCACCGTCGCACGCACCAGCCAGGTTCATACGCGATGAAGCGGGCGTACTTGTGTACGAGCTCGAGTCCGGAATTCCGGTACTGATCAAGCGTCGCGCAAATGCGCCGATCGCGCACATCGGTGTGTACGCAGCGTCTGGATCTGCATATGAGCCACGAGAGCGGGCTGGTATCTCCGCACTCGGTGCACGCACGGCGTCACGTGCGACCACCTCACGCACCTCGCTTCAGATTGCGGAAGAGTCGGAGCTGTTGGGCGGTAGCATCGGAGCGTCGGTCGGCTCCGAGACTTTCGGCTGGTCGTTCTCGGTTCCCGCCGCCAACCTGCAGCCTGCGCTCGCGCTTCTCGGCGATGTGATACAGCACGCAACGCTTCCGGATGACGCGCTCGAGACCGAGCGCTCGGCGATGATCACCGACGTCGCGCGCCTGCGAGACGACATGTACCGCTATCCGATGCGTCTCGCGACGGAAGCGACGTATGAAGGGCACCCGTACTCGATTCCGGCGGGCGGAACGGAAGAATCCTTGCGCTCGCTCGCGTTCAGCGATGTGCGCGATTGGTATCGCACCGCGTTACTACGTGCGCCGTTCGTGATCGCACTGACGGGCGACATGAATGCCGACGAAGTGGCCAACACCGTCGCCGATAATTTCAGCGATCTGTCGCTCGCTGCGCGGGAGATTCTGCCCGTCCCGGAATGGCCATCGGATTCCGTAGTGCGCTGTGTCGCGCGCGACAAGAACCAGAGTGCCCTCGTGCTTGGATTGCCGTCACCGTCACGTACGAATGACGATCGGTTCGCAGCGCACGTGCTGGCGTCGATTGCGAGTGGCCTGGGTGGGCGGTTCTTCGAAGAGTTGCGCGACCGGCGCTCGCTCGCGTACACGGTCCACGCGTTCGGTAGCGAGCATCGGCTGAGTGGGGAGTTCATGGCCTATATCGCGACCGCACCAGAACGGGAGGGAGAAGCGCGCGATGCGCTGATCGAGCAATTCAACAATCTGCGCACTGCACCTGTGACGGAGGAGGAGCTCACGCGCGCCAAACGTTACATGCTTGGGATGCACGACATTCGGCAGGAGAGCGGTGGCGCGATTCTCGGCGACATCATCAATGCGTGGCTGCTCGGGGCCGGTCTGTCGGAGCTGGACAGTTATGCGACGAAGATCGCAGCCGTGAGCGCGGACGACATCCAGCGACTCGCGCTGGACTACTTCGATACAACTCGGATCGTCGAGGGCGTCGTGCGCGGCGAGACTGTCGCCGTTGCCACCTGATTCAGGAACAACTGCATCTACTGACTGGCCGACTCGCGCTCCGCATCGATCGATCGCACAAGCTCTGCGAGCGCCGGCCGAAAGCGGCCGTCCGGAGCACGAAGCCCGCGCTGTGCGTCGTAATCTCCGGCGTCCGTGAATACGACGCCGCGCACTGCCGGCTGTGACGTCGCCCACGCGAGCACTCCGCGTAATGCCATGACCTGACTGTGCTCGCCGTGAGCGACCGGATAGCCGCCCGCAGCGAGTATCCAGTGCGGCTTGGGGCGAGGAGTGGCGCGGAGCCAGCGCTGCGCGATACGCATGTGCGTGTCCAGCGACGTTGCACCATCGAAGCCGGGCATCAGTGAGAATCCGAGTACGTCGACCGGTGATCCACGCGCGGCGGCCCAGCGATACACGACACTGTCACGCACGCCGAAGCTCGCCGCCGCAACTGCAACGCGAATGTTCGGATTGACGTGGTGCGCGATCGCGGCAGACCGGGTGATGAAGTCGATCCAGTAGTCCGGCGTCCTCACCCCCAGTGCTCGCGCACCTTCGCCATAGGGCTCGTACGCTGGCACGATGATGTTGGGCCGGAGCGCGCGCGCAAGACGATTCACGTCGGCCAGCCGGTCATCCATGTACGCGGAAGGCGAGCGGTTCAGCGCCGCACGCGCACCGCGCGCATAACCCAGCGTCACGATGAGCACCGTGCTGTCGTCGCGAACGTTGTCCAGCGAGTGTACCAGGGAATCGAGCGCCTTCCCCCGGGCACCTTCGGGGTCCACGACTATCGAGATCCCGTCGATCCCGAGCGAGTCGGTGAGCTGAAAATCATTGCTGATCGCGATTGGTGGCGGCGCGGCACGCAGATCGGGGAATACCTTGAGGCCGAACTGAAAGTCGCCGGCGCCGCGAGCGGTGAGCACGTCGCGCTGATAGCGGCTGTAGCTGCCTATCGTCTCACTGGCGCCCGGAAGCTCCACCAGCACGAGTGCAGTGGCAATGCTGGCGCCCAGCGTCAGCGCGTAGCGAATTACCACGCGTACGCGCGAGCGCGATGGCAGGGCGGGCGAGAACATGGGGACCAGCAGCCAGGTCGCGCGCGAGAGGGCGGCAGATCCGGCGACCACGCCAAGCGCATCCGATTGCGCGGCGGAGAGCACCAGTGAGAAATACGGCGGGGTGAGTCCTAGCGAGTTCATGTACCGCGCGATCGCGACAATAGCGATCATCAGGTCGTATGCGACTATCGGAACGCCGAGCATCGATCCCACGCGCCCTCGCGAGAGCGCGGCAACGGCCTGGATCACGAACAACACCGTCACGAGGGGCCAGAGCCACGCCACGTGTTGAATCGCGCGTCCATACACCAGCGACGCGTCGGAGACCGAGACGACGAGGCCGGGCACGAGGAGCAATGCAGCGAGGCCTGTCGCGAGGGTAGAAACGGATGGCGACCGGCGACCGCGAAGGATCAGAGTGGCCGCGGCGATGTTCCAGAGAATCATCGCGGCGCCGAGCCCGAAATAACCTGTCAGAAGCACGCGGTACGTCGAGAGCATCGCGCCGAAGCTAGGGAGTGGACTGGACGCTGGCAACCAGGCTGGGGGGTAGCGGCGTCCTCATTCCCGCTTTCGGGGGAACGACAATCCAATTCACTACACTCCACCCAGCCCGATATAATTCGCCATGAACCGGAGCACGCGGTTGTGGAACGTACCGAATGTGATCTCGTCGTCGCGCGTGGTGCTTGCGGTCGCCTTCGTGCTCGTAAACGATACTCCCACCAGGATCATTCTCGTCGCCGTCGCGGCGCTGACGGACTTCCTCGATGGTCTCGTTGCGCGACTTTCCGACCAGCGCAGCGTGGTCGGCGCGCTGCTCGATCCCATTGCCGACCGGCTGTTCGTCCTGGCCGCTGTTTCCGCATACCTGTTCAATGGGCTGCTCACCACGGGCCAGTACTTCATCTTCATCTCGCGGGACATCGCGACAGCGGTTGGATTTATCGTCGCGCGGATCAT
This sequence comes from uncultured Gemmatimonadales bacterium, assembly GCA_963707505.1. Lineage (GTDB taxonomy): Bacteria > Gemmatimonadota > Gemmatimonadetes > Gemmatimonadales > Gemmatimonadaceae > Fen-1247. The sequence goes on along the minus strand of CAVPQB010000006.1, from coordinate 29,819 downwards.
TCCGTGGCTACGGCCTGTAACATTTCGTGCGCGCCTGCTCGGCAAGGCGGTGACGGTGCTCCAACTCGCGACGCTGATGGCGGTGCTACTGCAGCCATCGGCTACATCCTGGTTGATCATCGCCATTGCAATCCTGTCGGCCATGTCGATTTTCGATTATACATTGGCACTGTGGCGCGCGCGTGTTCGGTCGCCTGCATGAAAGCCTGCACAAGCTGCACAGCCTGCGCAGGAGCCTGCACGAATCCGTCACGAGCAATCAGCTCTCGCCGTCACACCGTCAACGCAAGAGGAACTTCAATAGTGATGATTCACCGCGCGGCCGTCGTCGCCGCACCAAGAGCGTCCAACAAAACCGGTTTGGCGAGCCGTTGCCGCCGCTTGGCGCCAGCGCTGCGGCAAGCGGTTTTCTCAGGCGTAATAATTCTCTCCGCATCCGCTGTCGCGCCTCGCCTCGCATCGGCCCAGACTCAGCAGGTCGCGGTTGCGGTCTCCTACATTCCGTCATTGCGACTGGACGTGCTGGGCGGTAATCCCACGGCTCTCCAGGCGGGCGCAGGAATCGCGTTCCCATTCAGCAATTACTTCAGCATCGGCGGGACTGTCGGGGCTGGCATCAGCTCGACGGGCTTCAGTGGCCGCGGTGACGCGTATGGCCAGTTCTCGCTCGATCCGTATCACCAATACGAGTGGGAGCCATACGTCGGCGGTGGCGTTACGGTGCGCGGCGATGGCGGTGGGCCAGGCACGCGTACCTATCTGCTCGGCTTCATCGGCGCAAACGGGCCCAGCACCGGCAGCATCGCTCCCGGTGTCGAGCTCGGATTCGGCGGCGGCGTACGACTCGGCGTCACGATGCGATTCACGGGCAAGCCCGCGCATCACTAACGCTTCAACTGACGGACGAGTAGCGAGCGTGATTTCGCGCTCGCTACATGACTGAAAAACACAACGGGCGCCAATGGCGCCCGTTCGTCAAACAGCTTGTTTCGTCTTCAGCGGCTGAGCGAACCGCTCGCCCAACGTGCGGAGCTGTGTAAGCTCGAGCTTTGTAAGCTCTGGATACCGCTCAGCGAAGTACGCAATCGTCGCGTCGAACCACTCCTGCTGATGCTCCTGTTCGGCGCCAATGACGCCGCACCGCATGATGTGCTGAAATAGCTCGTCACGCGCCTCGTCCAACGGTGACTTCTGACTCGTTGGCGCCGAGTGCGCCTGGTATCTCGGTGAATTCTGCTTCTTGGCCATTAAACCCGGTTAAGAAAAGTCGCCCTGCTACAACACTGTAATTTAACTAATCCGTCGGTCATTTAATAGTGGATGCACTCGATCGAGAATCTGCAAGCGCATCCGCGGATCCGATGAATTGGAGCAACTGTTCAGCCAGATTGTCCGGACTTTCTTCAGGGATCAGTCGTCCCACTCCGGCCATGCGGTGCAACGCCGCGCGCGGAATGTCGGCTGCGAGCCGGTTTGCGACGTCGCGGCTCAGCCACTCGTCGTGATCGCCGCGAATTATGAGCGTCGGCGCCCTCACGTCCGAAAGATCCAGATCCTCGATGTCCGAGCGCCGGATCGCGGCGCCGAGTGTGAGCAGGTGGCTCACTCCATCGCGGCCGGCGAACGGGGCCAGATATCTGGCCAGAAGCCGGGTGGGCATGTGCTCCGGCAGCGCGACGCTTCCCTGGAGCAGCGGCTGGAGCAATGTGTTGGCGCCCAGCACTCCGCGCGTCACCTTGAAGGCGAATCTGGCCGTGCTCCGCTGCATCACGCCGATGTCGCGCGCCGGCAGCTCGTCGTACGCTGGAACGTTGACCAGCACGAGCTTGGCGACGCGATCCGCGCGTGTGGCTGCCAACCGGAGTGCCACGTCGCCGCCCAGGTCGACGCCGACGATGGTCGCGCGGGCGAGGCGCAGGGCGGTCATGGCCGCGTCGAGATATTCCGCCTGCGCCGAGATCCCGAAATCCGCGTCTGGAGTGCGGTCCGATTCGCCGTAGCCGAACAGGTCGATGGCGTAGGCCGTATGGCCCGCCTCGGCCAGGATCGGCGCCACGTAACGCCACAGGAAGGTGCATGTGCCGAAGCCGTGCAGCAGGACTATCGGCACGCCGCCGTGGCCGTATCGCTCCACGTGCACCGCGCCGGGGCCCACCGGCACGCGTAAGACGTCAGCTTGCATCTGGAGATAAATTCACGGGATGGCGAATAATAATCCTCCCAGGAACGCAAAAAGCGCGGCAGCAAAGCCGTCGTCCAATCGCGGGGCATTCTACGGAATCCTCGTCGCAATAGTGGTCGTCGGCATTGCCGCGATCCTCTACCTCAAGGCCAGTCCGCCGTCGGCTGATAGCGGCGCGGAAGCGCAGGCCGCATATGCCGCCATGCAGCGAGATTACGCGAAGGCCGGTCCGCCCAGGCCGTACGTGATGGGCGACAGCACCGCGCCAGTCGTGATCGAGGAGTTCGCCGACTTCGAATGCCCGGTGTGCGGATCGTATGCAACGGTTACGGAGCCGGACGTGCGCAAGATGATCATCGACACCCATCTCGCGTATTACAAGTACTACGATTTCCCGCTGCCGATGCACCACAACACGCAGTCCGCATCGAATGCGGCCGCGTGCGCGGCGGATCAGGGCAAGTTCTGGGAGATGCACGATCAGCTATTTGCCGGCCAGGATGCATGGGGGCTCAATCCGGACGGCGCGACGCAGGTTACCGACAATCCGAAGTCTGTCTTCATGGGATACGCGAAGGCGGTCGGGCTCAATACATCGGACTTCGGGCAATGTTACGACAGCAAGAAGGAGCAGGCTCGCGTCAACGCGAATGCAGCTGAAGGTTTCCGCCGCAACGTGAATCAGACACCGACGTTCTTCATCAACGGAAAGATGTTCGCCGGCTCGATTCCGTACGATGTGATGAAGAAAGCGGTAGACGAGGCAGCGGCAGCGAAAAAGTCAGCTCCGGCAACAACCCCGGCAACACCATCTGCAACAACCCCAGCAACGACACCCGTAACGACACCTGCAACGACGTCCGCAGGAACGTCGGCGGTAAACCCCGCAGCAAAGCCAGCAGCAAAGCCAGCAGCAAAGCCAGCGTCTTCCAAGTAGAGCTGGCGACATGCGACGCATGATAATTGCCGCGCTCGCGCTGATCGGCGCGTTCGTGGCGCTGTATCTCACGCTGTACAAGATGGGTGCGATAGGACATCTCGCATGCGGACTGGGCGGATGCGAGCGCGTCAATACGAGCAAGTGGGCGATATTCGCCGGAGCGCCGGTCGCTGCGTGGGGACTGGCGTTCTACATCGCGACTTTCGTCGTGGCGCTGGTCGGAACGTCGCCGTCGTGGGTTGACCGTCGCGAAATAGCCTACCTGCTCGCTGCGATGTCGTTCGTTGGCGTCGCGTTCTCGGCGTGGCTCACGTATCTCGAGCTGTACGTGATCGACGCGATCTGCAAGTACTGCGTGACGTCGGCGGTGATCGTGACGGCGATCTTCATCGTGAGTATCGCCGACGTCGTGATGGGGAATCGAGTTCAGCCCACCAGGTAGTCAAGACGTAGCTGGTTTGTAGCTACTTTTTAGCTACACGCGTCGTATGGAGCGTTGTCGTGCAGCCGCGTCGTCCAGACGGACACGCGGCTTCACCTCCACGTCTTCCTCTCCTTCCTCGCGTGCGCGACGGCGGAACGGAACCAGATCGCGTCCAAGAGTTACGAGTGCGCGCGTTGCAACCGCGCTCGCCAGCGGCTCGGGGATCGCCATCACGCGGATGTACGTGTCAATGGCGCGATCGAACGACAGGTCCTCCGCCAGCGTGTCCACGAACATGAGCGCGTTGTCGACGTGGGCGCGAATTATGGTCTCGTCCGCGCGGGCCTGTGCCAGCCGCAGACGTCGCTCTGCGTTGGGATGCAGCCGGCGGCCAAAGAGTGCTTCGGGAAATAGCGATCGAAAGATCATGGCTCCAGTGATTCGTACTGCTGCTTGAGGCCCTCGACGACTGCCGCATCGGCAAGCGTCGTGGTGTCGCCCAACGCGCGACCTTCGGCGATATCACGCAATAAACGGCGCATGATCTTGCCGGATCGGGTCTTGGGAAGATCGGCGGCGAAGATTATGTCGTCCGGCCGCGCTATGGCGCCGATCTTATCGGCCACGAATTGCTTGAGCTCGGTGGCCAGTTCCGGCGATGACTGGTGGCTCGCGCGAACTGTCACGAACGCTGCCAGCGCCTGACCCTTGAGCTCGTGCGACTTGCCAACCACCGCGGCTTCGGCCACAGCCGGATGCTCGACGAGGGCCGACTCGACTTCCATGGTCCCGATGCGGTGGCCGGCGACGTTGAGGACGTCGTCCACGCGTCCCAGGATCCAGTAATAGCCGTCGTCGTCGCGCTTGGCACCATCCCCCGGAAAGTACAGATCCGGCCGGCCGGGCCATTTGGAGAAATACGTCTTCTGATACCGCTCGTCGTCGCCCCAGACTGTGCGGAGCATGGACGGAATCGGTCGAGTCAGGGCCAGAAGGCCGCCCCCGACGGCTATCGAACGACCGTTCGAATCGAGCAGATCGGCGCTGCAACCCGGGAGCGGGGATGTGGCACTGCCGGGCTTGGTAGAGGTGATGCCCGGCAGCGGCGAGATGACGATCGAGCCTGTCTCGGTCTGCCACCAGGTATCGACGATGGGGCATTTGTCGTGGCCGATGTGCCTGGAATACCACATCCAGGCTTCCGGATTGATCGGCTCGCCCACGGAGCCAAGCAGCCTGAGCGAGGAGAGATCGTGGCGCGCGGGGTACTGGTCGCCCCATTTCATGAAGGCGCGGATCGCGGTCGGCGCCGTGTAGAGGATCGTGATCTTGTGTTTCGCGATCAGGGCCCAGAAGCGGTCCTTGTCGGGCCAGTCGGGGGCGCCCTCGTACATGACGCACGTCGCGCCGTTGGAGAGCGGGCCGTACACGAGATAGGAGTGGCCGGTCACCCAGCCCACATCGGCGGTGCACCAGAATACGTCGTCCTCGCGCAGATCGAAGACGTTGCGCGTCGTGCTCGTCACCGCAGTCATGTAACCGCCGGTGGTGTGCACGACCCCCTTGGGATTCCCGGTAGTTCCCGACGTGTAGAGGATGTACAGAATGTCCTCCGCGTCCATCGGAACCGGATCGCCGCCTTCGGGCGCCTTTTCCATCAGCTCGTGCCACCAGAGATCGCGCGGCTGCTGCATGGAGCAGGAGATCTGTTCGCTCGATGTTCCGTGATTGCGCTGCACGACCACGACGTGCTCGATCGATGGAGTCTCGGTCAAGGCTTTATCAGCATTGGCCTTGAGCGCGACGATGCCTCCGCGGCGATAACCACCGTCGGCGGTGATGAGCACCTTGGCCTTCGCATCGATGATTCTATCGCGTAGCGAATCGGGTGAGAATCCACCGAACACCACCGAGTGAATCGCGCCGATGCGTGCACACGCGAGCATCGCCACCGCCGTCTCGGGGATGAGCGGCATGTATATCGCCACGCGATCGCCCCTGGTCACCCCGAGTGATTTGAGGACGTTCGCGAATCGCGTCACCTCGCCGTACAGCTCGCCGTACGTAATGGTTCGCTTATCGCCCGGCTCGCCTTCCCATATGAGCGCTGGCTTGTCGCGTCTCGCGCCGTGCGCGTGCCGGTCGACGCAATTCGCGGCGGCGTTGAGCTTGCCGCCAACGAACCATTTGAAGTGCGGCGGCGTCCAGTCGAGAACCTGCGTCCATGGCTGGATCCAGTCGAGGCGAGCGGCTTCACGTGCCCAGTATGCTTCCGGATCACGAGCGGCTTCGTCGTAGATCGCCGGATCGTTGACCACGGCGTTGGCGGCGAATTGTGGTGGCGGCGGAAATTTCCGCTCTTCGGTGAGGAGCGCGTCAATCTCGTTCATGAGTTTGAAAATACAGCTTCCGCGCCTGTGCGCGACGGCTGGCCGGGACGACTGGCTAGATTGGCCGCATGGATTCAGAGCGCAAGAGCATCCGTTTCGAACGACTCCGGGACGGGGTCGAATTTCCGGTCCGCGCCACCGCGCACAGTGCTGGTTACGATCTCAAGGCATTTCTGCTTGGGGATCCGACCGTAAAGTTGAGCCTCGGCGGCCGCCAGTACGAGGGTGTGCCGAAATCCAATGCTGATGGTGCATCGCTACAGCTGCTACCGGGCGAGCGTGCGATAATCCCGCTCGGTTTTCGCGCGTCGCTGCCACCGGGTTACGAGGCGCAGATCCGCCCACGGAGCGGCACCAGCTTCAAGACATCACTCGCGATCGCGAACTCGCCGGGCACGATCGATCCCGACTACAACGGTGAGTGGGGCGTGCTCGTTAGAAACGATGGTGCGGAGCCCATCGTCATCACGCATGGCGAGCGCATCGCGCAGATGGTGATCGCCAGATACGAGGTGCTCGAATTCGAAGACGGAGATGTACGGCAGACGACGAATCGTGACGGTGGATTCGGCAGTACGGGACACAAGTAATTCAGGGGCCTCGCGAGCTCAGATTCGCTCGCGATGCCGATCCACCCAGTAGCTCCATGGCACGAACAGCCAGAGTGCGAGCGCCATCCACGCCACTGCACGAGGATTGGGCGGTGGCGGGGTTACGTATCCGCTCACGAATACGAGTAGTAGCACCAACACCATCGACCACAGACCCCAGGTGCCAACGCGGTCGCGCGTGCGCGTCTGCCGAATGTAAAGCAGGAGACCGCCGCCGAATAATCCGAGCTCGAGGACCAAAGTTGCAGGAATCGAGCTCCACAGGCCCAGCCCGACGCGCGGGCCCCCTCCCGGCCACAGTGGCAGATCTGCCATGTGTACAGGAAAGTCGAGTAGCCAGTGGCTGATCACCAGGAGTGCAATGACACAGGCGCTGCGACGATTCCGGCGCAAGGTATAATGGATTGCGCCGATGATCGCCCCCCACAACACGGCCATCGCCAGGCTGTGCGAGAACGGATACGACGTGAACACCAGCGGATTGCCCGATGTCGAGCCTGGCGCGATACGCACCTGCTCGACTCCGAACAGTAGAAGGATTGGCCACAGCTCATCGAGAAACTGAGCCGCGAATGTGAGTGTCCCCAGCGACGTATCTGGTACGACTCGCTTGGATCCGAACGCAATGCCGTAATGCCCGAGAAACATTCTTGCTATTCCTGGAATCGTGTATGTGATCTTCCAGCGATGTCAGCGAGGGAGCGGCCCGGAAGACCCCGTCGCGATAAACTCGTCCATAAATATGTGCTACGGGCGTGCTTGTTCGATCGCCGCGTCTGCGGCCGATTTGCCATCGCTGCCGGTCTGCCATTTGGCTTCCGGCGTTTTAGATGCCGACCGCACCCGCTAGATTTCGCATCGAAACCCCTACCAAGAACGGCTCATCCGAGATGACCACACCCGGAAACACTCAGTCCACAGACAAGACCGCTGGCGATCTATCGATCACCGACAAGCGGACCAACAAGAACTACGACCTTTCGATCAAGGACGGCGCGATCAGAGCCGCCGATCTGAGACAGGTAAAGACCGCCGATCCTGACGACGTTGGTCTGCTGTCGTACGATCCGGCGTTCATGAACACCGCCTCGTGTCGCAGCTCGATCACCTACATCGACGGCGACAAGGGAATCCTGCGCTATCGCGGATACCCTATCGAGCAGCTTGCCGAGAAGGCGTCGTTCCTGGAGGTAGCGTGGCTGCTGCGTCACGGAGAGCTTCCGAATCAGAAGGAGTACGATGGATTCGTGCACGACATCACGTACCACACGTACGTGCACGAGAACATCCGCAACTTCCTGCAGGGCTTCCGGTACGACGCGCACCCGATGTCGATGCTCCAGAGCTCCGTCGCGGCGCTGTCGTCCTTCTATCCTGAAGCGCGCAACATCTTCGATCCAGAGCAGCGCAACATCGCCGTGATCCGGCTGCTGGCAAAGACGCCGACGATCGCGGCGTTTTCGTATCGTCACTCAAAGGGTCTGCCGGTCGTATATCCCGACAACTCGCTGTCGTACGTCGAGAACTTCCTCTCGATGATCAACCGCATGACCGAGCCGCGCTACGAGGCGAATCCGACCTTCGCTCGCGCTCTGGAGATTCTGTTCATCCTGCACGCGGACCACGAGCAGAACTGCTCGACCAGCGCGGTGCGCGTCGTGGGATCGTCGCACGTCGATCCGTTCTCGGCGATGTCCGCCGGCGTCGCGGCGCTGTTCGGCCCGCTGCATGGCGGCGCGAACGAGCAGGTGCTGCGCATGATCGAGGAGATCGGCACCATCCAGAACGTGCCGACATTCATCGAGACCGTGAAGAGCGGCAAGCGGCCAGCTGATGGGCTTTGGCCACCGCGTGTACAAGAGCTACGATCCGCGCGCCAAGATCGTGAAGCAGCTCGCGGACGAGCGTGTTCAAGATCACCGGCGTCGATCGCGGCCTCGAGATCGCGCTGGAGCTGGAGCGCATCGCTCTTCAGGACGATTACTTCGTGTCGCGCAAGCTGTATCCGAACGTCGACTTCTACACGGGCCTCATCTATCGCTCGATGGGCTTCCCGACGGAATTCTTCACCGTGCTGTTCGCGATCGCGCGCATGGCGGGGTGGCTGTCGCAGTGGGAGGAGATGCTGCTCGACAAGGAGCAGAAGATCGCCCGTCCACGCCAGATCTTTACTGGCCATGGCGAGCGTAAGTTCACGCAGACGATCAATGTCGGTATCAAGTAGGAACCGATTCGGTACCAGCTGAAATGACGGGCGCGCCGGAAAATCGGCGCGCCCGTTCGATTGTTATCCCGTTTATTTTCCCGTTTATTATCGCGTTCATTATCGTGGTCGTATTTCCACTCTATCGCGTGAGGTGTGGATAGCCGTGACGGTCACAATAACGTGGTACGACATAGCGCTCCGCATCGGCCTGACGCTCATCGGCAGCGCGCTGATCGGGATCAATCGCGGCGAGCACGGACAGGCGGCAGGCTTGCGGACGACGATGCTCGTTGCGCTCGCGGCCGCGCTCAGCATGATCGAGGTGAACGTCCTGCTCGGGACTGCGGGCAAGCTCGGCGATTCGTTCATCGTTCTCGATCTCATGCGTCTGCCGCTCGGTATTCTGACCGGGATGGGTTTCATCGGTGCCGGCGCGATTCTGCAGCGCGGCAAGAGCGTGAGTGGCGTGACAACCGCTGCAACGTTGTGGCTGGTAACGGTGATCGGGCTCTGCTTTGGCGGTGGTCAGCTCGCACTTGGATGCATTGCCGTCGTCATCGCGATATTCGTGCTGTGGACTCTCAAAGCCGTGGACAGCAAATGGCTTCAGGACAATCGTGCGACGCTCACGATTCGGGCGTCGCGCGATACGAATGTCACCGACGTCGCGCGTGATCTCGCCGAGACTGGCTACACGGTGAGTACCGACACCCTGACTCTCGCCGCGATGGACGGTTACGTCGAGTCGCAGCTGGATCTGCGATGGCGCGGCGCGAAGGTGGGTCAGGAGCCGCCGCAACTGCTCGCATCGCTCGCGAGGCGCGACGGAGTGCTATCGGTGGACTGGCGCCGCTGACGTGAACACCTGTCAGGCGGCGCGCAGTCCGATGCCGCTTTAATTCAGGTTGGCGGTCAGCGTGATGTTCACGTTCCCCTTCAACGCCTGCGAGACGGGACATCCGTCCTTGGTGCCTTCGGCTATCTGTTGAAACTTCGCGTTGTCGATTCCCGGCACCTTCGCGTTGACCACGAGACTCATCGTGGTGATCTTGAAGCCGTCGCCGGCCTTTTCGATTGTGCATGCGGCGCTCGTCTCGACCTTTTCGGCGGGCGTTCCGTTCTTCTCGAGCCCCAGGGCCAGCGCCATCGAGAAGCAGGCGGCCTCGGCGGCTGCCAGCAGCTCTTCCGGATTGGACCCGGTGGCATTCTCGAAGCGGGAGCCGAATGAGTAGTTGCCGCTGACGGTTCCGCTCTCGCCCTTGAACGATCCCTTTCCGTTCTGCAGACCCTTCTCCCAGATCGCACTAGCCTTGCGTGTGGGCATATTTTCTCCGTTGATGGTGATGTAATGCAGTCTAGTGAATCGTCGCATGATGTGCGCCGCGGACGCTTGCAGGCGCGTGCCGGGCGATGGCGTTCCAGTCTGGTCTTGGCTGTTCGTCGAGCGCCAGCAAACAAGCGATTTCTCTCGTAGATTTGCGGCTGTAACGATGGTGCAATGAGTGTCGCGCAAACCAGCTTAGGAGCTTCAATGTTCAGTTATAAACCGAGCCGCAGGGCTTTCGTGACTCATCTCGCCGCGCTCGCTGGCGCGAGCGCGCTACTTCCGGATGTATCGGTCGCGGGTGTCGTGTCGGAGCCGGGCGACGAGCCGGAAGCCTGGCTCAAGGCGCTCACAGGGAAACACCGCCAGCTGTTCCATGCGCACGACAAGTGGACCAAGGGAATCGAATACTCGATACGCTACAAGACGGCATATCCAAAGGAATACGGCGTCGATCCTAAAGATGTCGATGCTGTTCTCGCAGCCCACGGCAAGACCGGAGCTACAACCTACGTCGATGCCGCGTGGGAGAAGTATGGCTTCGGAAAGATGTTCGACGTGAAAGATCCTAAGACCAAGGATGCCGCGACGCGGAACGTGTATTACGCGGGCGACGATGACAACCCTGGGATACGCGAGGCGCTGGCAGCCGGCGTTGTTGTGCTATCGTGCCGTACTGCGCTGCGGGGAATCGCGAGCGAGCTAGCGGATAAGAAGACATTCGGCACCAAGGAAGAGATCGAGCGTGATCTGACAGCGTCGCTCATTCCGGGTGTGATACTCGTGCCTGCGATGATCATCGCGGTTGGACGCGCGCAGGAGCAACGTTGTAATTACGTGTACACGGGGTGATGGTGAGCGGGGACGTCACTTAAGGCGTCGTCATTCCCGCGACACGCGGGAATGACGAGCCTTCGCGAACGTTCTTGCGGGGACGACGAATTGTTACGAAACAGTTCTCGTCTTCTTCCGCAGGAAATCCATCAGGATGAACTGCCCCAGCGTCATCGTATTCGTGAAGTAGGCCTTGCCCTTCGCGATCGCGGACACGCGCTTCACGAATTCCACCAGCGCCCGGTCGCGCGCGAGCATGAAGGTGTTGATCACGATCCCGGAGCGGCGGCAGTCGGCGACTTCGCGCAGCGTCTCGCGACACGACGTTCATGTCGAGGCCCATCGAATTCTTGTAGATCTGACCGTTCGGGAGCGTCAGCGCGCTCGGCTTTCCGTCGGTGATCATCACGATCTGGCGCATGTCCTTCTTCTGCGAGAGAAGGATGCGCCGAGCGAGCTTGAGGCCTTCGGCGGTGTTGGTGTGGTAGGGGCCGACCTGCGCACGTGCCAGCGTGGAGATCGGAATCTCCTCCGCCGAATCGTGAAAGAGCACGATGCGGATGCGTGTCGCCGGGAAACTGCGTGCGGATGAGATGCGTCAGCGCGAGCGCGACCTTCTTGGCGGGCGTGAAGCGATCCTCGCCGTACAGAATCATCGAGTGCGACGTATCGAGCATCAGCACCGTCGCGCACGACGAGCGGTACTCGGCCTGGTGCACCATCAGGTCGTCGTAATCGAGATCCATCGGCACGGTCGAGTGAGCCCGTGCGCGCCATCGAGCGCTTGAGCGTCTCGTTGACGTCGAGGTTCAGCACGTCGCCGAACTCGTACTGCTTGCTCCAGCCATCCGACTCGATTCCGGTGGCGAGATACGGCGTATCGTGACTCCCGAAGCTCGACTTGCCGAGCGAGCTCATGATGTGCCGGAGCGCCTTGTAGCCGAGGAAGTCGACGCCCTTGTCGGTGAGATTGAACTGGACCGACTTGGAGGCCGCGTGCGAGAGGCTGCCCTTGCCCTCGACCGGCTGGTGACCGGCCGGCATCTGCGGCGGCGCCTCGAGGTTGAGGTAGCCCTCCTTTGTGAGGCGCTCGATCAGCTCGTCCAGGAACTTCGCGAGCTTTTCCTGCGAGTCCTCGTCACCGTTGCCGCGCAGCGCATCGAGCATCTCGGGGGTGAACTGCCCGCTCTCGATCATCGCGTTGAGGATCGCCTGGCGCAGTGCATCCGACGGAGCGGTCGGCGTCCTCGCCGGTCATCCCCCAGTACGGATTGAAATTCTCGCCGCCCGCGAAGCCGGACTGGAGCAGAAAGTCGGCCATCTTGTCCAGGAGCGCCTGAAGATCGACCGCGTCGGCCATCTCCGGGCTGAACTTGGAGTAGGTGTGGAAGCGCATAGCTGAATAATACACCCGGTACGCGAATACATTTCCCGCGTGCAGCACAGGCCCGCCAGCCCAGACCAATCCGTTCCGGCCGCTGCAGGTCACCGGAACTTCCGGATCTTCTGGGGCGGGCAGACGCTGTCGCTGATCGGCACGTGGATGCAGTCGGTGGCGTGAGGGGTGGCTCGCGCTGCAACTGTCCAACAGCGCGTTCATGGTCGGAGTGGTGGCGGCGCGGCCGTCGCTTCCGGTCCTGTTGCTCTCGCTGTACGGCGGCGTGGTGGCCGACCGGCACGACAAGCTCAAGCTCGTCAGGATCGCGCAGTCGCTGCTGCTCGTGCAGGCGTCGGTGCTGTGGTGGTTCACCGGCGTCGAGCCGATCTCACGATCAACTGGCTGCTCGTGCTGGCGACGCTCAACGGGATCGATCAGCGCCTTCGAGATTCCGGCGCGACAGAGCTTCATCGTCGAGCTGGTCGGTCGCGAGGACCTGGTCGATGCGATCGCGCTCAACTCCGCGCGGTTTCAACCTCGCGCGCATCGTCGGCCCGTCGATCGCCGCCGTCGTCATCGGCACGCTGGGGCTCGCGTGGTGCTTCGCGCTCAACTCGATGAGCTATCTCGCGGTGCTCGCCGGACTGTTCATGATTCATGTCCCGAAGTGGGAGCGCATTGCAACGCTCAAGTCGCCGATCGAGGGAATGCTCGAGGGATTCCGCTACATGCGCGACACGCCGCTGGTCAGCGTGCTGGTTCGAGTGGTCGGGAGTGACGTCGGTCTTCGGGATGCCGTTTCTCGCCATGATGCCTGTGGTGGCGCGGGACGTTGTGCACGCGGGTGCAGCGGGTTACGGGATTCTGCTCGCCTGCGTGGGGCTGGGCGCGCTGATCGGTGCGCTTTCGATGGCGGCCCTCGGCCAGCACATCGCTCGGGGCAAGCTGTACGTATGGTCTGCATATGGATTCTCCGTCGCGCTCATCGTCTTCTCGCTGATGCACAGACTGCTTCCCGCAGCGGTGATGCTCGTTTTCGTCGGGTTCGCGATGCTCGTGATGGGCGCGCTGGCGAATGGATTGCTGCAATCCATAGCTCCGGATGAGCTGCGCGGCAGGGTTGTATCTGCGTACGTATTCGTCGCGGTCGGATTGGTGCCGGTGGGGTCGTTCATATCCGGTGCGCTGGCACACGTGGTTGGCGTGGATTGGGCAATTGGTGGATGTGCGGTCATCGTCTTCGCGCATTCCGCATGGGCATTCGCGAAGAATCCAGCACTGCGGACTGTTCGTTAGGTGAGCGTGCGACGGATCGTATCGCTCGCCGCGATGTTACTGCTCGCGATTGCCGGACTGACGACGAACGCAGCAGCCCAGGGAGTGGATGTCATCCGCGGCCAGGTGATCGGCCCGGATAATCTACCGATGGCCAACACGACGGTTACTGCAACGTCGGTGAATGGCGGAGTGAATCGCACTGCGCGAACGAATGCGGATGGCCGCTACACCATCACCTTCCCGGGCGGCGAGGGCGATTACTTCATGAACTTCACGGCGATCGGCTACGCGCCGCGCCGTTTCGAGCTCAAGCGTCTGGCCGATGAAGACATTCTCGTTGCCGACGCGGAGATGACGCGCACTCTCGCGACACTGGACACGGTGCACGTCTCCGAGCGCGATCGCGTCGCGCGCGACGCGGACAAGCAACCCGACATCAGCGGTACCGAGCAGACTGTAACGAACGAAGCTGTCGCGCCGAACGACCAGGGCGATCTCAACGCGATCGCGGGCTCGATTCCCGGAATCACGTCCATTCTGGGAGCAGATGGCGATCCAACTGGTTTTTCAGTACTTGGGCTTTCCGCCGACCAGAACAGCGTTACGCTCAACGGGAGTCCTTTCGGCGGTGCGAATCTGCCGCGCGACGCCAACGTCTCGTACTCTCTCGTCACCGCGCCGTACGACGTGAGTCGCGGTGGCTTCAGCGGCGGACAGTTGAACATCCGCACGGGCGCGGGATCGAATTTCATTCGCCGCAGTACTTCGCTCAACCTGGATGCGCCGCAACTCCAGTGGACCGATCCATCTGCGCGCGCACTGGGCCAGCAGTACACCAACGTATCGCTGGGCGGCTCACTCGCTGGGCCAATTGTCTTCGACAAGGCGTTCTACAACTTCTCCTACCAGCTCGGGCGCCGCAGCAACGATCTGCGCACGCTGCTCAATACGAGTCCGATAGGTTTGCAGGCGAGCGGGATCTCCGCTGATTCCGTCCGGCGGCTCGTCAGCATCCTGAACGCCGACGGAATCCCGACGATCGTCGATGGTCGCATTCCGCCGAGTAGCATGCGCGACAACGGATCGGTGTTCGGCAGCATCAATCTGTCGCCTCCAAATTCCAGCAGCGCGCAGACGTTCAATCTCACGTTCAGCGGAAACTGGAATCGGCAGAGTCCGAGCGATCACTCATCGACCGAGGTGCCAGCGCGCGATGGCGACCGCACGCGTCTGGGCGGCAGCGTTCAACTGACGCACACGGCGTATCTGCACACCAAGATCCTGACGGAGAGTACGGTCGGCATAAATGCGAATCGGAGTTACGGCACACCGTATCTGACGCTGCCCGCTGCCAGCGTGCTCGTGAATTCCGACTTCGGCGACGGCACCAGCGGCGTACAGACAATAGCGTTCGGCGGAAACCCTGGACTGAATACGAAGAGCGGAAGCTTCAACATTTCCGGAAACAACGAGCTTTCGTGGTTCAGCAAGAACAACAAGCACCGTATCAAGCTGTCCACCGAGCTGGAGCGCGACGCGTACAGCCAGGACGACGTTTCCAACCTGCTCGGCTCCTTCTACTACAACTCGCTCGCGGATCTGCAGGCGAACATGCCGGCGAGCTACTCTCGCTCACTGCTGCCGCGCACACAGACCGGCAGCCAGCTGACCGAAGCGATATCACTGGGCGATTCGTACCAGCGCACCAGGACGTTGCAGCTGCAGTACGGACTGCGCCTCGATGCGAATCAGCTGGCGATGCAACCCGCGTTCAATCCTGCCGTGCAGCAGATCTTTGGCGTGCGAAACGATGAGAAGCCCAACCGGGTCTATCTAAGTCCGCGACTCGGATTCTCGTGGACGTACGGTGGAGCGACGCAGATCGCCGCATTCGAAGGGGCGGCCCGTGCGCCGCGCGCAGTGGTGCGCGGCGGATTTGGTGTGTTCCAGAATTCGCCGGGTGCCTCGCTCATCGGATCTGCGATCGACAATACGGGTTTGCCGAGTGCCGTGCAGCAGTTGCGCTGTGTGGGCAGTGCGACGCCGATTCCGGATTGGGTAGCTTATCTCGATGATCCAAACAGCGTGCCGTCCGAGTGTGCGGACGGTACCAACGGCAGTGTGTTCGCCAGCACGGCACCCAACGTCACACTGTTCGCAAAGGACTTCAGCACTCCGCGCTCGGTGCGCAGCAATCTGCAATGGAACGGACCGATTCTCACCAATCGGTTCAGCCTGACTGCAGAGGCGATCTACTCGCGCAACCTGAATCAGCGCAGCTTCGTCGATCTGAACTTCAAGCCGGTAACGCAGTTCAGGCTGGCTGATGAGGGTGACCGTCCGGTCTTCGTGCAGCCGGGCAGCATCGTGCCGGCGACGGGAGCAATCGCAGCGGCGGATGCGCGTGTGAGTCCATTGTTCAACCGTGTGAGTGAACAGGTGTCGGACATGAAGAGCGAGACCGGTCAGATTCGGCTATCGCTCCGGCCCGTAAAGTTCAGTCAGAACTTCACGTGGAACCTGACGTACGTGTATTCGAACAACCGTGAGCAGTTTCGCGGCTTCAACAGCACTGTCGGAAATCCGCTGGACGTTCAGTGGGGGCGCGGCGACTTCGATTCCCGGCACCAGATCAACTACACGCTTCGATACAACTTCTTCGATGCCGTTCGGGTGAACTGGAACGGTCGCTTTTCGAGTGGCGGATCGTTTACGCCAAGTATTTCAGGCGACGTGAATGGAGACGGCTACTCAAACGATCGCGCGTTCATTTTCGATCCGTCAACCGCGAGCGATCCTGCAGTTGCGGGCGCGATGCAGAGTTTGCTCAAGGATGGATCCAAAGCAGCACGTGATTGTCTTTCCGCGCAACTTGGCAAGCTCGCGGGATATGGCAGCTGTCAGGGTCCGTGGTCTTCGAGCGCGAATCTCAGCTTTGCACTCAATCCGCTCAAGTTTCGTCTGCCGCAACGCGCGACGCTTTCGTTCAGTGTGAACAACCCACTCGGCGCGGCTGACATTCTGCTTCATGGCGAGAACAAGCTCCATGGCTGGGGCCAGCGTGCGTTCGCCGATCCAACGCTGTTGTATGTCCGTGGATTCGACCCAGCGCACAACCGTTACATCTATGATGTGAATTCGCGCTTCGGAAGCACGAATCCGCAGTTCCAGCGGTTTCGCTCGCCGGTGACAATCACGATGGCACTCCGTGTTGACGTGGGTCCGTCACGCGAGCGGCAGACGCTCACGCAGCAGCTGGATCGCGGACGTGCACGCTCGGGTAACGAGTTATCGGGCGCGATGTTCAAGTCGATCTACGGAAATGGTGGTGTGCTGAATCCGATGGCGCAGATGCTTCGCCAGAGCGACACGCTCGAGCTCACAGGTCCACAGGCAGATTCACTCGCGACGATGAACCGGCGCTACACCATCGAGCTGGATTCCATCTGGAGTCCGGTCGCGAAATACTGGGCGGCATTGCCAAAGGACTACGATCAGAACGAGGCGTATGCGCGGTACAGACGCGCGCGCGAGGCGAGCGTCGATCTGCTGATCGCGCTGGCGCCGCGCATCAACGCGCTGCTCACAGACGAACAGAAGCGCAGGCTGCCGGAGCTCGTGGCGAGTCACATCAATACGCGTTACCTGCGCGGAATTCGGAGCGGGACCGCGGGCAGCAGCTCGGGCGGCGCCTTTGGTGGTGGTGGATCGTGACGTCGTTGAAAATCGTACGCGTACGAAACACGGCGACGGTCGCCGCGCTTGTCATCGCTTTCGTCTGCGGCGCATCCGTTGGGGTAGCGCAGCAGCGTCCCGCGATACGCCAGCTCGGTCCCGCTCTTTCCTCGTCCGGCCCGTTGGGTGCACTGTCGGCGGTGCGTGCGCTGCCGGGCGGCAGGGTATTGGTGAACGATCCAGCGACGCGTCGAGTGCTGATGCTGGATTCGATGCTCAAGATAATTGCCGTTGTTGCCGATACTACGAGCGCTACGCAGAAGGCATATGGTGTGAACGGCGGCGGATTGCTGGCGTATCACGGAGATTCGACTCTGTTCGTCGACCCCGCGTCGTACTCGATGCTCGTGATCGACCCAGCGGCAGAGTGATTCGCGTGATTGCCGCGCCGCGCCCGCAGGACGCAGCCGCATTGATGGGCGGCGCGCGCGGAGGGAACGCCGGCTTCGACACGCGCGGCCGGCTGGTGTACAGCAATCACGTCAACATCGTGCGCACCGCGCCGCGCCCGGTCAGGACCCCGTGCCCCCGCAGGCCGCGGATTCAGCACCGATCGTGCGCTTCGATCTCCTGACCCGCAAGCCGGATACGGCTGCGTTCATGAAGGTGCAGGCGACGAAGCTCGTGTACGTGCGCACCGATGCAGGGATGCAGATTTCACCGGTCGTCAACCCGGTACAGACTGTCGATGACTGGGATCTCCTGCCCGATGGTACCATCGCGATTCTGCGTGCTGACTACCACGTGGATTTCATCGACGCCGATGGACACAGAACGTCAGGGCCCAAGATTCCGTTCGACTGGCAGAGGTTGACCGATTCGGCGAAGAGCGCACTGATCGACTCGGCCCGCGTGGCCGGTCAGCGGGGACGAGGAAGAGGAGCGCCGGCCGGACCGGGTGCTCCGGGCGGAAGGACGGCAGCGCCGGTGCGCGTCGTCACGCCGTCGGATCTGCCCGATTACCGGCCGGCATTCGCGGCTGGCGCGGTGCATGCGGATCCGGCAGGCAGATTGTGGGTCCGGACAACGAGCCAGGACACGACTGCGCACGGGCCGGAGTACGACGTGATCGACAATACGGGGAAACTCGTCGACCGTGTCGTCGTCCCGAGCGGGACGACGATCATCGGCTTCGGCGCTGATGACATAGTGTACCTTGGTGTGCGCGATCGGGCAGGCGTGCACCTGGTGCGCGCGAGAGAGCGTTAGATCACATGCAGTCGCCACGAGTCGTCAACCGATCGTGCTTATAGTTAGTGAACATCGTCAAACCAACATCACAACAGTCAAATGCGCATCGCAATCGGTTCGGACCACGCGGGCTTCCGCTACAAGGAAATGTTCAAGGCTCGGCTCACCGAGCTCGGACACGAAGTGAAGGACTTTGGAACCGACTCGGAGCTACCGGTGGACTATCCGTTGTTCTGTCATCCTGTCGCCGCCGCGGTAGCGAGCGGTGAGACCGAGCGCGGAATCGTGCTCGGCGGATCCGGAAACGGCGAGGCGATGGTTGCGAATCGCGTGAAGGGTGTACGCGCCGCACTGTGCTGGAACCTGGACTCGGCTGAGTTGGGACGACGGCACAACAATGCAAACGTGCTTTCGATTGGCGAGCGAATGGTGTCGGAGGAGCTCGCGATCCAGATACTGGAGATGTGGTTGAACACGCCGTTCGATGGCGGACGGCATCAGAGACGGATCGACGAGATCGACGCGGTCTGAATTCATCAGGCTGGGAATATGACACGCATCAAGGTCAACTTCTGGGTACTGTGCCTCGGGCTCACGGCTCTGTGGATCGCCGCCGACCCGATTGTGCTGCACACCGCTCCATTTGCGCAGGTGCGGCTGTCGCTCATCAACTACACCGGCATCATCGCCATGGGCGTGATAAGTGTGGCGATGATACTGGCGGTACGATCGTCGAAGGTGGAGTCCTTCATCGGCGGGCTCGACAAGGGCTACCGGTTGCACAAGTGGCTCGGCGTCGCCGGCCTCGTCATGGCGATCGCGCACTGGTTGTGGATCAGCGGACCCGGCTGGCTCGCCACCCTTGGCCTGATGGCTCCGGCCGGACGGCAGCCAGGAGGCGCCGCGGCAAGCGCAGAAGGGCCGGCGCTTCTCCGCACGCTGCAGAATCCAGCGCGCTCCGTTGGTCAGCTCTGCTTCTACGCGCTCGTCATACTCGTGGTACTCGCGCTGCTGCGGTGGTTTCCGTATCGCTACTTCCTGAAAACTCACCGGCTCCTTGCAATAGTATTTCTCCTCCTCGTGTTCCACGGCGTGGTACTGATGAAGATCTCGTACTGGTCCCACGCGATTTCGTACGTGATCGTCGCGCTGATGGCGGCCGGGTGCGTGTCGGCGATCATAATGCTGTTTCGAAGAGTCGGACACACGCATCGCGCTGTGGGTGAGATCGATGCAGTCACGACGCGCGCGGACGTGGGGATTCTGCAGGTAAGCATCCGTCTCAAGGACCGTTGGAGTGGCCACAACGCGGGGCAGTTCGCATTCGTGAATTTCGAGGACGGGGAAGGCCCGCATCCGTTCACGATCTCGTCCACGTGGAAGGGCGACGGCCACCTGCTTTTCCTCATCAAGGGACTGGGAGATTACACGCGGTCGCTTCCGACCACACTGAAGGCAGGCACGCTTGTCACGGTCGAAGGCCCGTACGGCCGCTTCACCTTCGAGGGTGAAAGCCAACGTCAGATCTGGGTGAGCGCAGGAATCGGCATCACGCCATTCGTGTCCCGGATGCAGGAACTCGCAGCCCACCCCGACGGAAAGGCGATCGATCTATTCCACGCGACCGGCTCGCGTGACATCGCGCCCGTCGATCAGCTACGCAAGCTCGCGGAGTCCGCCCACGTACTTCTGCGTGTCTGGGTCGCCGCCGAGGATGGGCGGATGACGGGAGAGGATATTCGCACAGTGGTGCCGGAATGGAAGTCCGCGGACATCTGGTTCTGCGGCCCGGTGGTCTTTGGCAAGGAGCTACGCGAGGACTTCGTCGCGCACGGATTCGCCGGACGTGCTTTCCATCAGGAGCTCTTTCATTTGCGATGATGTCAGACGCAGCTCACCGCTGCTTCGCTACGAACGATGGGTTGCGTCACGCCGTCTGCGGAGGACGAGGTCTTGCTAACGCTCTGGTCGGCCGCTCATCGTGAACAGCGATATCACGCTACCAGCGGCGCACAACCCAGCGCAGATGAACATCGCGCGCGTGAATCCATTCGCCAGCGTCGCGCCGGACAGGCTATGGGCGCCACCGAGGCCGGCAGCCAGTGGGATTATCGCAGTGGCAAGCAATCCAGCGACGCGCGCGACTGAATTGTTCACACCGGATGCGAGACCCGCGCGGCTCTCGCCGAGTGAAGCGAGCGCGACCGTTGTGAGCGGTGTGACGAGTGATGCCAGTCCGATTCCGAACACGATTGCGGCGGGTAATACGGAAGTCACATAACTCGCGCCGGGACGCACCAGAGCGAACAGCAGCATTCCAACTGCCGCCACAAGAGCCCCTGCAGTCATCGGCAGCCGCGCTCCCCATCGCTCGGCGAGCCGCCCCGCGAATGGTGAGATGATCAGCAACAGCACATTGATCGGCATCAGCGATGCGCCTGCCGCGAGCGCGCTGTAACCGAGCACGTTCTGGAGCTGGAGCATGAGGAGGAAGAACAGACCCGTCAGCGCAGCGTATATCGCGAACGTGGCAGCGTTCACGCCGGCGAATTTCTTCGATGCGAAAGTATCTGATGGAAGGAGTGGTTCTTTCGCGCGATGCTCGACGACGACGAACGCAACGAGCAGCACGATACCCGCGACACCGAGTGATACTGGATAGAGCGTCGTGAATCCGCGATCGGGTCCGAGCATCAGAGCGCCGACGATCGCTGCAAGCCCGAGCGTCATGAGTGCGGCACCTGCGTAATCGACGGTCGATGCGGATTTACTTTCTTTTGCGGATCTGCCGGCGACCGTCACCGCGATGGCGCCTGCAATGGCAAACGGCACCATTATCACGAACACGAATCGCCACGACGCTGCATCCACGATCCATCCACCGAGCAGTGGTCCTACCGCCGTGGACACTGCCGACCATGATGCCCAGTGACCAACCGCGGCGCCGCGCTCCTCACCGGTGAACGTCGACTCGAGCAGAGCGAGGCTGTTCGGTACGAGTATTCCGCCGGCAATTCCCTGAAACACGCGTGCTATCACTAGAAGAATCAGGTTCGGCGCGACTGCGCAGGCGAGAGAGGCGATGGCGAATCCAACCAGTCCCCATGCGAATACCTTGCGGCGCGAGAACCGGTCGCCGAGTGCACCGCCGAGCAGGATGAGGGCGCTCAGCGTGAGAAGGTAGCCGTTCATCGTCCACTGCAAGCCCGTGATTCCGAGATGCAGATCGCGCGCGATTGCCGGAAGCGCGACGTTCGTCACGCTTCCCTCAATGAACACCGCACCGGAGCCTAGTATCGATCCGATGAGCGTCCAGCGCTTTGCGGACTCAGTCATTTGGACACATGGGTTCTCTGGCTTTCACAATGTATCGCTCACCGGGCGCAGGTGACACTCGGGCCAGCGAACTGCTCGACTTTTCGTTACCGTATGATGATCGCACAATGCGATCACATTCATACTGCCGGAGGTGAGTAGTGAAAGCCGCAGTGAAGGAGGACCGGATCATCCGGTTTCTGGGCAACAACGAGATTAACGTGCTCGTTTCGAGTGAGGAATCGGGCGGCGCGTACTGCATCATGGAGTTGTTGATTCAGCCGCGCGGCGGTGCGACAGTACTGCACACGGACCGCTGGCTCGAAACGTTTCACGTGATCGAGGGCGAGGTCGAGTGGACTCTGGAGCGGGAGGGCGAGCTCGTCACATGGCTGGCGAAACACGGCGAGACCATCGCAGTACCGCCTGGCATGAAGCACCGGTTCGCGGGCGCGGGAGACACACCGTCGCGGATGCTCACCATAGGCCTGCCCGAATACGAGCAGTTCTTCCGCGCGCTGGCTGCGGCGTGGCAGGGGCCGTACGACCGCGAGAAGACACCGCAGGCAGTCGGTCCGGTGTTCGAGAAATTCGGCATGCGAGTCTGCTCGGCATAGCTTCGCCGTCGATCTTCCCATCCTAACGCCACTCTCCGGGTCGGCGTATTATATCGCACCCTCCACGTACGACCCGGTGCCTCCGGCGCCACTCGATCCAACCCGAGAGGAAGACAGGATGTATCAGAAGTCGATCCAGAAGTTCGTGATGATCTGCACGCTGGCCGCTGCAGCCTCCGCCGCCGCGCTCGTGCTCCCTTCGATCGCTGCCGCGCAGCAGGCAGCGCATCAGGCCATCGACTCCGCCTATACTGCGCAGATCAAAAAGGATCTGGAAGATCCGCGCATCACGACGGAGCTCGTGGACTATCTACCCGCGTCGTCCACCGTGCCCACGCCGCTCAAGGTACTGGGACACATCGTCGGCGCGCCAGGCGAGCTGGACCGCATGCGGCTGACATCTACAAGTACTTCGACGCGCTCGCCAAGGCGTCGCCGCGCGGTCAAGGTCTGGCGCATCGGCAAGACCGAAGAGGGCCGCGACATGATCCTCGCCGCCATCGCCGACGAAGCAGACGATCAAGAACATCGACAACTACAAGGGCATGCTCGCGCAGTTGAGCGATCCGCGCAAGACGACGCAGGAGCAGGCGCAGAAGCTGATCCACACTGCGAAGCCCATCTACTACATCACGAGCGGCATCCACTCGCCCGAGTTCGGCGGTCCGGAGATGCTGATGGAGCTCGCGTACCGGCTCGTCGTCGATTCGTCGCACGTTCATCCGAACATCCGGAACAACGTCATCACGCTGATCACGCCAGTCGTCGAGCCCGACGGGCGCGACAAGGCGGTCGACACCTACTACTACAACAAGAAGCTTCCCAAGGGCGCGGAGCGACTGCCGCTCATGTACTGGGGCAAGTACGTGCAGCACGACAACAATCGCGACGGCATGGGTCAGTTCCTCGAGCTCACGCAAGCACATCACGCAGGCGGTGCTCGACTGGCATCCGACGGTGCTGCACGACCTGCACGAGGCGCAGACGTACCTGTACGCCTCGACGGGCACCGGTCCGTACAACGAAGCAGATCGATCCGATCACGATCGACGAATGGTGGATGCTCGCCGAGAACGACGTGATGGAGATGACGAAGCGCGGCGTGCCGGGCGTGTGGACGTACGGCTTCTACGACGGCTGGACGCCTAACTATCTGTTCTTCATTGCGCACACGCACAACGAGATCGGCCGTTTCTACGAAGTGCAGAGCTACGGCCCTGACAATTACGTGGTGAAGCCACGCGCGACACACGACGAGCCGCGAGTGGTTCCGGCCCAATCCGCCGCTGCGACAGCATCAACTGGGGACCGCGCAACAACACCAACATCCAGGAATCGGCGATCCTGTTCGCGCTGAACAACGTCGCGAAGAACAAGGAGAGTTCCTCGACAACTATCTGGCGCAAGGCACAGCGCGCCGTGGACAAGGGAAAGACCGGGCCGATCTATCGGCTGGGTGATTCCTGCGCCGACAGCATCGCAAGGCGAACGCGGCGGACGCGGTGAACGATCTTCGCGCGCAGGGACTCGAGGTCGGACACGCCAACTACTGCTTTCACGGTGGGCAAGCGTCTCGGTGCAAGCCGGGCGATTACATCATTCGCGGCGATCAGCCGTACCGCACGCTTGCCGACATGTACTTCGCGCTGCAGCACTTCTCGCCTGGCAATCCTGCGCCGTACGACGACACGGGCTGGACGTTCCCGCTGATGCGCGACATCACGGTCACGGCCGTGAACGACAAGAGCTCTGCTCGACGCAGCCGATGACGTTGCTCACCGCGGACGCCGTGGCGCGCGGGCGGCATCTCGGGCAACGGCAGCGTCGTCGTGGTCGACAACACAGCGACAACAACATTGCCGCGTTCCGCTTCAAGTTCGCGAAGACGAAGATGCAGGCCGCCGAAGAGGACTTCGATGCCGACGGTCACCACTTCCGCGCCGGCGCGATAATCATCGCCGACGCCAATCGCGCGCAGCTGGAGCCGGCGCTCAAGCAGCTCGGTCTGTCCGCCTATGCGATGGCGTCGGCGCCGAGCGTGAAGACGCACGACCTGGACGTGCCGCGCATCGGCTACGTGCACAGCTGGTCGCGCACGCAGGACGAAGGCTGGGTGCGCGCTGCGCTCGACACGTACGGCATTCCGTACTCCTACTTCGGCGACATCGATCTCCGTAAGGGCAATCTGCGCCAGAAGTACGACGTGATCATCTTCCCGCACATCGGTGGCACGGTGCAGAGCGATGGTGAACGGCATTGCGAAGAACGGCGCGACTCCGCTTCCGTACAAGAAGACCGCGGAGTTCCAGGCACTCGGCACGCCCGACGCGTCGGACGACATTCGCGGCGGGATGGGTCTCGAAGGCGTGAAGAATCTCGACGAGTTCGTGCGAGCAGGGCGGAACGCTGATCGTCGAAGGATCGACGTCGACGATAATTTTCCCGAGCCTACAACCTCACGCCCGGCGTGACGATCGAGGAGCCGGACAGCCTGTTCGCGCGCGGCAGCATCATGCGCGGCGATCATCAGGACATGAAGAGCCCGATCGTGTATGGCTACGGGCACGATCGAGATCCCGGTGTACTTCAATCAGGGTCCGGTGATTCGCGCGGGTGGCGGCGGTGGTGGGTTTGGCGGGTTCGGGCGTGGTGGTGTGAACAGCCAGGACATCACGCCGATGGCGACGGTGCAGCAGTTGTCGCCGTGGAATCCGGATGCGGATGCGTCGGCTGGTGACGGGGCGCGTCGTCGTCCTGCGCAGGCGGGCGCTGCTGCGGGTGCTGGCGGAGCTGGTGCGCAGCGTGGTGGGCGCGGAGCTGCGGCTGGTGATGCTGATACTGACGGACCGCGTGTGATTCTGAAATTCCCGACGAGGCCGGCGGATATGTTGTTGTCGGGGGTGTTGTCGGGCGGCGAGGCTCTGTCAGGACGCGCGCAGGTTGTGGATGAGTCTGTGGGGAAGGGACATATCGTGATGTTCGCGATAAGGCCGTTCTGGAGATGG
Organism: uncultured Gemmatimonadales bacterium; assembly: GCA_963707505.1. GTDB lineage: Bacteria > Gemmatimonadota > Gemmatimonadetes > Gemmatimonadales > Gemmatimonadaceae > Fen-1247. Next base: position 4,389 of record CAVPQB010000006.1, on the reverse strand, counting down.
CAGACGCAGGGGACTTATATGTTGGGGTTCAATGCGATCATGAACTGGAATGATCTGGGGGCGGGGAAGGCAACGGCTCCAGAAGCGCAGGGCGGCGGGCGGTAATCTCGCTTCCATTGACCGGCGCGGGCCTCCGCGCCGGTCTTGTTCTGGCGGGTATGTCGGATTTATCGATAGATTGAGATATCGTCATACGATATCGCTATCGATCGAGGTTGTGATGGACGTAGTAACTGTCTCGCCCAAATTTCAGGTCGTGATCCCGCTCGCCATCCGCGAGCGGCTGGGGCTGGAGCCTGGGCAGAAGGTCCAGGCGCTTGCGTACGACAATCGGATCGAGTTCATCCCGGTGCGCTCGCTCAAGAGCATGCGCGGCTTTCTTCAGGGTATCGATACCACGGTGCGCCGAGAGCGCGATCGCGTGTGATCGCACCACGCAAGCACACCGGGCCGAATGTCGTCGATTCTTCGGCATGGCTGGAGTACTTCGCCGATGGAGCGGGGGCGGTGCACTTCGCGGGAGCGATTGAGTCTGTCGGTCGGCTTGTGGTGCCGGCTATATGTCTGCTCGAAGTGTTCAAGGTGGTCTTGAGGCAGCGCGGTGAGAGTGACGCGCTGCAGGCAGTTGCGTTGATGCAGCAGGGAACGGTGATCGATCTGGACGCGTCGCTGGCACTTGCTGCTGCGAAGGTTGGCGTTGACCACAAGTTACCGCTTGCGGACAGTATCGTGTATGCGACTGCGCAGAGCGTCGGTGGAGTTGTGTGGACGCAGGATGATGACTTCGATGGCCTGATGGACGTCGAGTATTTTCGTAAGGACGGCGGGAAGTCGTAACACTTTTGGCGCGGGCAGGTATCACGTTGTGCGCCATTGTTTCTGAATTCGCGCATCAGGATGGTGGGCGGAGTCGGGAGCGTGAAAGTGGGGTCAGAGTACACTTCTTGTGGTGAGTGCCGCCGACTGTCTGCGCCAAGTAGATCCGCAAGAAAGCGCATTCTGACCCGTGTTTATGCGGGATTCTGCGATGATCGAGAGGCAGCTAAGCTTTAAGGAAGCGGATCTAGAGGACAAACTACTCCCGCTATTGCTGGGACAGGCGTTCCACGTGACCTCGCGGGGGCGCTACAAGCAAATCGTAGCCTCCGGCGCGATTCTGCCAGATGCCGATGGCACTCTTGGGAATACCTATCCTCAATCGGCAGCAAGCTTTGCTCGCAAGAATGCCTACGTTTGCCTCTTCGACCTGCGTCATGCGTCGGAGCAGGCACTCAGCCGGGGCTTGCAAGATTTTTATTTTCTCGCGCCGCCGCCACTGATGCCTGATCTGTCGTTCCTACTGGTATCGTCTGACTCCTACCATGATCTAATTCAATGGGACAATATCAAGAAGCGGGTTTCAATCGGTGCTTTCCGCGTCCCAGAAATTGAGTGTTGGTATGCGGGTCCGTTGGCGATCTCGGCGATTGCTTCTGTCTTGAATGTGCAGGTGATACCGCGGCCGGTCGACCCGAATGGTCTGTCCCATCTTAGCGCTTTGACGAGGAAGGATTGATCCTGCACACGCGACTGGACGTCAGTTGGTGTGCATCTAGCGAAGGTCTGAGCCTAACGCCCGGACTATCTATGATCGGGACTTGCTCCATTGTAGTGGACACTTTTTCCTAACACTGGAGGTGTCGCATGCCGCGAGCTGGACCACGCACCGTTCACCGTGACAGCGTGGAGTTCAAGCTCACAGCAGTTCGTCTGACAGAACAGCTTGGGATTCAAGTTCAGATCGTTGCTCAAGCGCTTGCTATTCATCCCTTCATGCTGTCGAAGTGGAGGAGAGATGCACGGGACCGGAAGCTCCGATGCTCAGCCAAGAAAGCACCACCGCCGGCCCCTGCTCGTGAGATTGCAAACCTGCAGGGGCTCGAGAAGGCGCACGCGATCTTGCAAGAGGAGCATGATCTCTTAAAAAAAGCCATCCGGTTCTGTCCCGCTCGAAGACAGACATCTTCGCCTGATTCGAGGCACAGCGGAGGAGTACGCAAGGACGTACAGTGTGACGCGGCTCTGCCGATGCTCTATGGGGTCACGCGCGCAGGGTTTTACGCTTGGCGCCAGCGGCCAGCGAGTGCTCACGCCGAGCAGGACCGGGAGTTACTCACACGAATCACGCAGATCTTTCAGGCGCACGAGGGACGTTACGGAAGCCCCGTGTGCACCGCAGACTCGTGCTCCAAGGTGTGCACGTGAGCCGCCGACGGGTCGCCCGGCTGATGCGCGCTGCGGGATTTCGCGCAAAGGCGGTCCGCGGCTTTCGTGCGAAGGATGGAGTGCATCTCTTTTACGACCGTCAGCCGAACCGCATTCGTGAGGTCAAGGTGAGCGGCCCGAATCAGGTCTGGGTAGGCGATATCACCTACCTGCCTGTGGCTGAGCGCTGGTAGTATCTTGCGGTGGTGCTTGATCAGTACTCTCGCCGGGTGCTCGCGTGGAGTCTCGCCTCACGACGAGACGCAGGGGTCACGTGCGCGGTGCTGAGAGCAGCTGCACGAGCGCGCCGGACGCGCGGTGTGATCTTTCACAGCGATCGTGGATCGGAGTACATGGCAGCTCCGCTTCACGCGTGCGTGACCACTCTCGGATTACTTCAGAGCGCCAGCACTCGCCGGCCTGAAGACAACGCTCACATGGAGTCCTTCTTCCACTCCCTCAAGGCTGAGCTCATCCGCGGAGTGTCCTTTCGCGATGTGTGCGGATTGCGTCGCGAGCTCAAGCGATACGTGAAGTACTACAACGCCCGTAGAATGCATTGAGCGCTAGGATATCGCCCACCTATTGCTTCTGAACGCTGTGCCGCGTAACTCAATCGGTGTCTACGAAACCGACGCAAGATCCCAAAGGGTTCACTTCGTGAGCACTCTCGTGTGATCCCTTTGCAGATTAGCAGGGCGTTAGGCCGCCAACGCGACACTGAGTAAGGCGATGTGCTAGCCTTCGAGGGCGCCCGTCCAAAGGGGGAGGCCGAGCAACTTCTCATACGCGGCGACATCGCAGACACGATCGCTGGCGTCCGCGAGGCTGGCTGCGACCAAGAGCCGTTTCTCCTCCGTAACAAGGATAACCGTCTTCTCGTTGATCGTCGTGTAGGACGAGGTTGAGGACACGACCTCCTCGTCCCACACACTATTGCCATGCTGAGCATGGCCTCCGCCTTTTGCGTGGATTTCCTCGACGATGGCGTCGCGCAACGCGAACCCTACCGATGTGATTTTCGCTATGTCAATGATATTCTCCACGATTTCGACCGGGGAGAAGCGAATGCTGTAGGAGTCGTAGGCGCGCCGCGCGATACGAGCTGCATACTCCAAATTCCGCTTCATCTGATTGGGTTGTACCGCTGACGCGGCCGCCAACTTGAGCTCGCCGATGTACTCGCTTTCGACTTTCGCGACGCCGGCCTCAATTGCAATCAAGTCGTCAGCTATTTCCGGTAAAGGCTCGTCCGCATCCGCGTCGGTGACTACGCGCACCATATCATCGAACGCGTCCAGTATTTCCGCATCGCGGGGATGCCGCTCCCCCGAAAGCAACCGTTGAACCTGACTATCTACTGGACTCAGAAAATTGATGTGCGTGGGACCCGGGGTTCGGATGAGACAATGAACGCCGAGCTTTCGAACCGCTGAACGATTTTGACCGCGCTCGCGTGGATTGCGGCTTCTAACGCGAGCAAGCAGCTCCTGCAACACGACGAGGCTCGCGAGAGGGATAATCTCCTCTCGCCTTTCAGCCTCGGCAATCCGAGTCAGACGATCAGGCCGGACGGCTTTGTAAGCGTTGTTGTCGAAGACGGTAAATCCGTGCACAGGTGACAACTCGGTGGGGCTTGGGCAAAGTATCACGCGGACCTCGTTACAGAGTCACCCTTCACGGCGCCGTTGGCAAGGCGACGTGCTGCGTTGTCGCCCTCCGGTCAGACTCTCACTCTGGCGGCTTAACGAACGCTGAAGCTGACAAACGGGCTCTTGAACTGAGCAGGCTTCCGGTGCACTCTTATCTGATCCCGTTGCAGCTTAGCTCGGCGTTATATGTCACCACGGACATGCCAGGTTTCGTCGTCGATAACATCCCTTCGTCTCTCATTCGAGCCTTCTCTGAAGGCTGGCATCGCGAAGCCTTCCTCGAGGGCAGAGTGCGGATGAAGCACATCCGCCAGTTTCAGAAGTCGGCCGACGCCCGTGAGGACTCCACCGAAGGACATTCTTACATTCGCGTGCCTGGACGCGTGCCCGTGGCGCACATCGCCCTGTCTACGTTGGAGATCTCGGGGCGTCGATTACGTCGATGGCCACTTTAATAGGCAGAGTGAGTTCTTGAATCCGACATACCTGCATA
>CAVPQB010000005.1:0-163752 GCA_963707505.1 uncultured Gemmatimonadales bacterium | reverse complement strand
ATGAGTACCTCAAAGCGATCGACGATTATGCCGCTGTCATCGCGATCGACGCCAACCACAGAGAAGCCGGTCTTCTATCCGTGGATTGTCATATCAACACCTCAATCGATTGAACGAATCGATTAAAGACTTCACCGAGGCCGACTCGACTGGAAAGTGCCGAAGGACTCGCGCTTTCTTCGGCAATCGAGGAATGACCCGGCTGATGACTAAGGACGTGACAAGCTGCAATCACGGACCTGGACGAGGCGATTAGGCTCGAACCGACGAACGCCGACAATTTCCGGAATCAAGAGCGGGATGGGCCTGAAAGGTGCTCTATGATAAGGCGCTATCCCGACTTCGATCAAGCAGTCACATCAACCCGAAACTTGTCCCGCTTACTATAATCGAGCTGGAGTCTCGGCTGCCAAAGGCGAGCTTGCCAAGGCCCTCACTGACTATACCGAGGCCATTCGCCTCGAACCCAATGATGCAAGGAGCTACCAAAATCTGTGCAAGAGTCTACGAGGCCATGGGTCAACATGAGAAGGCAAAGACCGACCAAGATCATGCTCGTGCTTGAAGAATTCGTCCATTTGATCAGTGACGGCATTAGCGTCAACCTGGCCGCGCTCAATTCTCGAGCCCATTCCGGTTCTATCAGACGATCTGCACCTGGAGGAGCGTGCTCCCATGTCCCGCAACGCCCGATCGGTCGAGCTGGTCCCGCTCGGCAATGATCTGCGCCTGGCGGCGGCGGGGATCGCCGTGGGGTCGTCGCCGGCTGGATGAAGAACGCTGGCGGCCGACGCGGCGGCGAATCCGCAGCGGCAGCGGTCGTGCATCCTGCTGTGGATGAACGGCGGGCCCAGCCAGATGGACACGTTCGACCTGAAGCCGGGCCACGCCAACGGCGGCCCGTTCAAGGCGATCGCGACCACGCGTGCCCGGCATCCGGATCAGCGAGCACCTGCCGAAGCTCGCCCGGCAGATGGCCGACCACCTGGCGATCATCCGCTCGATGAGCACCAAGGAAGGCGACCACGGCCGCGCCACGCTACTTCCTGCGCACCGGCTACCTGCCGCAGGGGCCGATCCAGTATCCCGACGCTCGGCTCGCTGGTGGCGAAGGAACTGGCCGACGAGGAGGCCGAGCTGCCCGAGCTTCGTCAGCATCGCCCCGTTCCGGTTCCTTGAACCCGGCGGCGTACGGGCCGGGCTTCCTCGGCCCGAGTACGCCCCGCTGATCGTCGGCGAGAACGGGCCGGGGCCAGGTCGTCCGCCCGGGCAGGACGACTACGAAGCGTCGGCGCTCCGGGTCGAAGGACCTGCGACGCGCCCGACGGGATCGACCGCCGCCGGGCCGACGCCCGGCTCGGGCTGCTCGACCCGCTCAACGCGCGAGCTTCGTCGACGGCCACCCCGGCGGCCCGCCCGCAGAGCCACCGCACGCGCCTACGAGCGCGCGGTCCGGCTGATGCGGTCCGACGGCGGCGCGGCGTTCGACCTCGACAGCGAGCCGGCCGCGGCTGCGCGACGCGTACGGCCGCAACCTGTTCGGCCAGGGCTGCCTGCTGGCCCGCCGGCTGGTCGAGCGCGGCGTGCCGTTCGTCGAGGTCACGCTCGGCGGCGTCGACCGGCCAGCCAGGCGATCGGCTGGGACACGCACGCAGCAGAACTTCGACCAGGTCAAGCAGCTCAGCGCCGTGCTCGACCCGGCCTGGGCGACGCTGATCGACGACCTCGAAGCAGCGCGGCCTGCTCGACACGACGCTCGATCGTCTGGATGGGCGAGTTCGGCCGCACGCCGAAGATCAACGGCAGCGCCGGCCGCGACCACTTCCCCAACGCCTGGACCACCGTGCTGGCCGGCGGCGGCATCAAGGGCGGGCCGGGTGATCGGCCGGACCAGCGCCGACGGCATCGACGGTCGAGGACCGGCCCGTCTCGGTGCCCGACTTCCTGGCCACCGTCTGCCATGGCGCTCGGCATCGACCCGACGAAGCAGAACGTCTCCAACGTCGGCCGGCCGATCCGCATCGTCGACCCCGACGCGAAGCCGATCAAGGAGGCCCTCGCATGAGGATTGGAGGAAATATTAGGATACGAGCATTGCTCGGATCCAACGTACTGCTAGCCCTCTTCGCACTCGGCCTGGCCTTCTGGCTGACCCTGACGTTCTCGCGCCTTCGACTTCCTGCTGCTCGTCGCCCCGCACCTCCGGCGTTGACCCTGCCGGCGAGTGTCTTCGCCCTCACTCCGGACGACGACCTTGTAGAGGTCGTGATTTTCGGCGGGACCGCACGGGCCCATCGTGCGCGCTCCGCGTCTCCATCGGCGACAAGGGATTCCGCACGGCGTGGGCCGATTTCATGCTCGAGCCTCCACTCCTATCTCGACGTCAACGGCGACGGCGTGCTGACGACAGCGGAGAGGCCAACTCGCGCCCCGTGGACCCAGCTGCTGAAGACCCGCTTCAACCGGCGGCCATCCAGGTCGGGAAGCGGGCCGGTGTCGCGGTCGATTCCAGCCCGCGGGATGGCACATCGTCACCGTCGAGGAACTCGCGGAGTACCTGCGGTCCACGCACGAGATCGATGCGTTGTCGATGCACACCGGCGCCGCGTCCGACCCGAGGCTCGAGGCGGTCTTCGGCCACCTCGATCACGACGGCGACAAGGTGCTCTCTTCGGCGGAGCTGGCCGACACCGATTCGTGCGTCGGCCGCCTCGATACCGACGAGGATGAGATGGTCGGCATGGACGAGCTCACCCCGATCGCAGCCCGCTGGCCGACCGCTTCGGACGTCAGATCCAGGCGGGCGCCGTCGATATCGCGACCAGCGCGTCGTCGCCCTGACTTCGAGCGAGGAACGCGACAGCAAGTCGCCGCCAGGCTCACCCGCGAATACGGCCAGCTCGCCCGGCCAGGAGGACCATCCGAATCGGCCCGGCGGCGCGCTCGGGGCCGATCCGTCGCGTTCCGCAGCGGCCGACGCGATCGGGATGGACTTCTCGACCTCACGATCGAGAGCTGAAGGAATTCCTCGCGAACCCGACGCCGCACCTGGAACTTGTTGTCACGCTTCCCAAAGTTGGCCGCGGGACGGGGTACCCCGGCAGGCCCACCGGACCCGCGGCCCATGCGCTCGCGAGCCGCGCATCGAACGACGGCGGACTGGTCGTCTCGTTTGACGGATCCCACTTCGGGCTGCGCCTGTCTCGACGCCGCCACAAGTCGGCAATGATTTCCGTCGGATCAGTTCAAAGCCGGTGCCGATGCGGACAACGACTGGACCATCGACGCCAAGCAGGCCTGCGCGGCAATTTTTTCATGGGCCGGGTCTTCCCCGTGGCCGATCGCAACAAGATGACGCCAAGATGACCGCGGACGAGATGAACGCGATCTCTCGAACGAGGCGCAGGCTGGCGACGGAGAACCGACGGTTATGACGATCGCCGACCTCGGCCTGAGCCTTGCATGAGCGGCTTGACGCCGACCGCGACGGCCGGCTTTCGATCCGCGAGCTCCGCGCCGCGCACGTGAGCGGCTGAAAGACCTTGACCGTGACGCGCGACGGCCGGATCAGCCTGGCCGAGCTTCCGAGACGCACGCAGCTCACACTTGGACGGGGGATCGAGCAGAGCAACGGCCGGCGGGTCATCCTCGCCACGATCGAGGCGGCGCGGGCGGCGGGCCGATCGCGGCGATCGACCCGGCGCGTGGTTCGTCGGGATGGACCGCAACGGCGATGGCGACGTCTCGCCGCGGGAGTTCCTCGGCTCTCGTGAGCAGTTTCGCGCGTTCGACACCGACCGCGACGGCCTGTTGGACGCTCAGGAGGCCGCGAAGACGCCTTGAAAGCCGCCACGAGCAACCCGCGGCGGCCGAAATGGGCGCTAGACGTGCCAGGGGAGGCGGGACAGCCGACCGACTGAGGGACGAACAACGATGCCGGCACCGGAACCCGAATTGACCCCCGAGCAGCAGGCCGAACAGGCTGCATTGAGTCTGGGCCGCACGATCGTCGGCCGCGAGCTAACGGCCGACGAGACCGCGTCGCTGACAACCATCATGAAGGCCGCGGTTCAAGCCCTGAAGCACGGCTTCATCCGCCGCCTGGCCCAGCATGTGCTCGCCGAGCGCGAGGATGAGAGCGTCGAGGAGTTCTTCGAGAACGTCATCGACCCAGATTGATCCATCCCGAATCCCGCGGGGTCTTGACGTCTGCAAGCCTCCGATGTAAACCTAACGAATTAGGTTATCTCGCCGCTGCGGCCGCCGAGCATGCTTCGAGAACATATCGTTTTACGATCCCGGGACCCGTCTTCGAGTTGCGAACTTCTCACCGACCGCGCGGAGAGGGCGGGTACTTCGCCTCGCGGCGGTTATGCCGTGGTGACTCCTCGCGCACTCTCGCAGTTTCACTCGAGGCTGGGAGGATACTGATGGGCAGACCGACGCCTCCCGCAAGTGGGTCGTTCCGCGCGCTCCTCGTTCATCGCAGTGGCGGTCTTGCAAGAGTTGCTCCGTGCTCGTATTGACGCCCGCACTGGTGGCGCGGTGGTGATCGCGTCCGAGAAGCAGAGCAAGACGCTCCACTACCTGATGGCGACGCCGCTCTCGAGCCTCGAGATCGTCGTCGGCAAGCTGCTGGCTCGGCTGCTTCGACATGGCGACCTTCCTGGCGGTCGGATTCCCGATCCTGAGCCTGCTCGTGCTGCCGGGAGGCGTCGACCCCCGGATTATCGTGCTGGCTGTTCGGTCGCGGCTGCCAGCGCGTTCGTGCTTGCGGGTTGTCGATCCTGGTCCGACCTACGCCCGGCGGTTCCGGGAAGCCCTGTTCCTGGTCTATGCGCTCGAGCTGATGTGGCTGATCTTGCCTGAAGAGCTCATGCGCGTTGTGCCGGTGAGCGGCCGCGTGATCGGCCCGTTATGCGGCCGCGGCGCTGGATGGCCAACGCGACAAATCCCGTGACGATCGGACGCCAGTTCCTGTTCGGATCTTCGGGGCTCGTACGCGCTGCTCGACGATCTCGATCTGATGGCCGGACTCCAGGCGGCCATGGGCATCTGCTTCGTTGGGCTGGCGGCCTGGCGTCTGCGAACGGTCTTTCGAGCAGGCCGACGCCACGCGTCGCACGATCACCGAGCGGCTCACGATGCGGGGAGCCTGGCGCAGGAACGGAAGCGGAGCGCATGCGGCGACCGGCCGATGATCTGGAAAGAACGCTTCGCGTCACGGTCGAGCCGGCTCGCGCATCATCGGGCGCTCCTGGTTCTGCGCGGTCGGCTTACCACTATCTACAGGACGTTTATGTTCGCCGCTCCCGCATTCGACGAGATGATCCGCGAGACCGGCACGTGGGGCCGCGGCGGCTACGCGATGACACGCGGCGCCGGAAGCTCTCATTTTGTAAATCCAGAGTATCTTGCCCCTGCTTTTTGTACTCGGGGTGATCGCGGTGGCCGGCTCGGCGGCCGCGGCGATCACGTCGAAGCACGAGGACGACACGTGGCTGAGCTTTACGTCGACCGATCTGACCTGCGGAAATCGTCTTCTGAAAATGGGCGCCGAAGTTCCTGACCCCGCGCTGGGTCGCCGTGGCGATCGGTTCGCTGCTGATGTGGGCGGGTTGTCAATGTCGTTACACCCCATTGGCGTGCTGGCCGTGATCACCGCCGATCGCCGTCTACGTCTGGTTCGCCGCGGCGTTGGGATCTGGATCTCGGTCCAGCTCAAGTCGACGTGGCGGGCGCAGTTCCTGTGCGGCGCTGTCTGCTCCTGATCGGCCTGCTGGGACAAGGGGCGTACGGCGGCGTCCAGGCCATTCGAAGTCCCGAATTCGGCCCGGATTCATGCCGGTGAACGACCGCCGGGCGGCCGCCAGGTCGCCGCCGACGAGCTGGCGATGCCTCGAGCAGGCCCTCGCCTCCGATTCGGTTCGTGGTCGCTTGATCATTATGATTATAAAAGCAGAATTCTCACGCAAACCGAACTGGCTGTCATGACGGTGTGCTGCTATGCCACACTCGCCACGGTGTTGACGTGGACCTCGCTCCGCCTGTCGCGACGGCCTCGGCCGCCCGCGACGGCCATTGAGAGCACACCGGCTCTTGGTCGTAATTGGTCCCCAGTCCGACCTCCTCTACCGGGGGCCGGCACGTGCACGGCCTGCCCATGAGCCTGCCGGAACGTAACGAAGCCGCGTCGCCGATAAGCCGATTTACCCGATCAATCGTGATCGGTCCCATCCAGGTCATCGGCCGGAAGTGGAGCTGGCGAAGCCCGGGGCTGACGGGGGGCGTCGGCCACGGCGAGCACTTTATAACGGCCCGTGGCGAGCGGCGCGTGGTCAGAGACCAGGTTCCATCGGAACCGGCGTGAGTAAAGCCGACGGGAATCGATTTCGGCGTACCGCGCCACTTCCGCGAAACCCGCACCAAGAGCGCCCGGGCCCGCTGTGCCAGAGTAGCTTGAAGGCGCCATCCGGGAGGCGTAACCGGGGCAGTTGTCGCGGGTTTGCGTGAGTGTGCCGGTCAGCGCGTTCGGCGTGACGAACGTGTTCCCGTCACCGAGCGTTGGGACGACGTTCAGCCGGTACCAGTCCTGCACCCCGAACTTGCCGGCGTGGCTGAATCTCCCCCGGCGCCGTCAGGTCGAAGTAGCTCGCCGTCCCATGAATCGGCCCTGGCCCCACAAGTTGTAGACGCCCCCGTTTCGTGAGCCCTGCGGTGACCGGGAACGGGCGTCCGCTGAAGAAGACCTCGGCGTTCTGAACGTTCGGCGGCACGACCACGACGGGGTCCTTGGCGCGAGATTGGAAGTCGTTGATCTCAGTGCGCGGGATGAAGCCGGACGAGAAGGCCGTTGGAGACGCTGTACTGGCTCGGCCGGGATACCATTGTTCGCGGCGTGGGGGTCGAGAAGCGTCATTTCGAGGGTGAGCCTGCCTTCATCGAGGCCGGCCAGCCCGACTCGTTGAGACGAAGGATGGCCTGGCTCTCGATGACCGTCCCCTCACTGTGGCCGATGAAATGAACGTCGCCCGGGTCACCCGCGGGAATTGGCTGGCAGCCTGCGCCAGCCAGATTGGCCATCCGGGGCCGACTGCCGCACCACGGCCCCCGGCATGGTCGCTGTCGGCGACCCAGTTGAATGCGATCACGTGGTCTCGTAGCCGCCGGCGAGCAGCCCCTTGGCGATCCGCTGCTCCCACGGTGGACCGTTAAGCTTCCACTTCATGGGCTGAACGCCGCCGTGACTGATCACCCCCGGCACCGTGCTTCTGAAACGACGCCGAAGTTGTTCGTCTTGTGAGACTCGGCGACCGCATTTTGGGGATCAGGCCGCAACCACGACGAAGGGATCAGCGTTGGATTGGGCGGCAGCGCGCCGGGTAGCGAAACCGTGAGCGTGTGATGCCCGATGTCCGTGGCGGAATTCCCCGCCGAATCGAGCGTCGCGCCGGCTGGCCGGATGGGACCAACTGGACGGCGGCGACTGGCACGCCCCGGCATCGACCGTTTTCTCGGCCGACCGGAAGAACTTCAATCGTGATCGGTTGAGCGACCGCAGCATTATTGATGTCGTACTGGAAAGTTACCGTCCGAGAGTCGACCGTCGTCGCCGAATCCATGACCAATATCGGGCAGCACAGTGGGGAGAGCAGACTTCTGGCTCTTCCAGGCCCTCGGACTGTCGGCTTCGTCGGTCGCCGCCGCTATCCTCCGGGATGGCCTCCCAGCAGCCACCCCTCAAGCGGCTCGGCGATCGACCCTTTCCATGGTCGGAAACCCTTTCCGGGCTCTCCGTTCCGGACACAGTGCGGCGTCCGGGCAATGCTGAGGTTACTGGCTGAACCGTGTTGAAGCGATTGGAAGGCCCGCCATTTCTGATAACTTCGACTAATTTCCTGGGGCGGAACCGGTGGCGGAGTCGTGGCGCAATGCCGGAGATGCCCATCATCGGCAAGACGACGGCCTGGAAAATCAGTAAATCCGGAAAAGTCGTCGCAACTAGCAATCCGCAGGCCGTACCCCTGGGGCTATTTCGTGTTTGGCGAAAGCTGCAATTGACTGGCGACTCGCTGGCGAGCAAATGTTAAACTTCACCGGCACGAGCGGATTACGAACGCTGCTCGATGCTGTTGACAGCGCGTTGATGACGGAGGGCCAGGCGATGCTGACGATCTTCGGGCCGAAAGGGCGGGGTACTGCGACGGAGTCAGTCGCCGCGGCTTCCTCCGGATCGGCACGTTCGCGATGGGCGGGGCCGTGCTGAACCTCAGCGACCTGTTCCGGGCCGAGGCGCCGCGAAGCCCGGACTGGACTCGGACGGCCTCGGTCACAAGGCCGTCATCAACGTCTTCCTGGCGGGCGCGCGCCCCACCAGGACACGTTCGACCTCAAGCCCGACGCCCCCGCCGAGATCCGCGGCGAGTTCAAGCCGATCGCGACCAACGTGCCGGGGGCCTGGAGATCTGCGAGGTCTTCCCCCGCCTCGCCCGGCTGATGGACAGGGCCGCCATCATCCGCTCGATCGTCGGCGCGACGGGCCGCACGACCTCTACCAGTGCAACACCGGCTGGGCCGAGACGACCTCCGGGTCCTCGGCGGACGCCCGAGAATCGGGTCGGTCGTCGCGAAGCTTCAAGGGGCCGGTTGACCCGGCGGTGCCGCCGTTCGTCGGCCTCGTGGCCGAACCCGCCACATCTGCCCTAGCGACACCGGCGCGACCGGCTTCCTCGGCCGGGCCTACGCCCCCTTCAAGCCGAGCGGGCCGGCCGTCCAGAACATGACGCTCAACGGCGTGACGGTCGACCGGCTCGACGACCGCAAGCGGCTCCTCTCCAGCTTCGACAAGCTCCGCCGAGACGTCGACGCCACGGCGCGATCGACGGCGTCGACTCGGCCACGTCGCTCGCCTTCGACGTGCTCACGTCGAGCAAGCTCGTCGAGGCGCTCGACCTCTCCAAGGAAGACCCGCGGCTTCGCGCCAAGTACGGTGACGGTAAGCCCTACAAGTACCAGTACGACGCGCCCCGACCGTCAACGACCAGCTCCTCGTCGCCCGCCGGCTGGTCGAGGCCGGGGTGCGGGTGGTGACGCTCAGCTACGGCCGCTGGGACAGCCACGGAAGCACGAACTGAACGAAGTAAAGGACGAGGCAAGAACAAGGCCCTACGTATTGCTGACTCCCGACGTCATGAGCGATGAGGAGGCCGCACTGCTCCGTCGCCTCTATGAAATTCGTCCTCTGGCGCCAGCAAGACGAGAGCGCGGATTCTGGGCCAAGGTCAAGGAATCGCTCGGCGCGTGAGCACCGAATGGCGCGCGGTTCGTGTCGAGCAGTGCGCCGATCGCGATGCGGTGATGGGCGCGCTGTTCGCAGCCGGCTCCCAGGGCGTCCACGAAGACGGTGACGCGCTGGTCACGCATTTTCCGCCGGAGTTCGATACAGCAAGCGTCATCGACCGCGGTGCATGGCGCTGATCCGTCCGCGATAGTCACGATAGCCGACGTTCCCGCCGTGGACTGGAGTGAGTGGCGCGCAAATGTCGACGCGCACCACGTTGGACGGCTTGTCGTCACGCCGCCGTGGCGTGCTGCAGAGTTCGATCCTGCGACGACGATCGTGATCGATCCTGCGATGGCGTTCGGTACGGGCGAACATCCAACCACTCGCGGGATGCTTCGCCTCATGCAGCGCAGCATCCGCGCGGGCGATTCGGTCGCCGATCTTGGAGCCGGTAGCGCCGTATTATCGATCGCAGCCGCCAAGCTTGGCGCGACGCGCGTTGCTGCGATCGAAATCGACGATGGCGCCGAAGGGTCGGCGATCGAGAACATTCGCATGAACGGCTCGGAAAGTGCGATCCGTTATCTCGTTGGTGACGCGACGGTGTTGCTCGCGCTCGTCGCGCCGGTGCGCGTGATTCTCGCGAACATCGTCTCATCCGTGCTGATGGAACTGCTTCCATGCATGTCAGGGTCGCTCACAGCAGATGGCGCTGTGTTGTTGAGCGGGATACTGGTCGAGGAGCGCGATCTCATGATTCGCGCAATTGTACGTGCGGGCTTTCGCATCGAAGCCGAAGATGTGGAAGGTGATTGGTTGAGCATTCTCGCGAGTCGCGTTTCATGACGGATTCCGATCGGGCGGCCTTCTATTCGGAGGATGCGTTCACAGTTGGAGCGCAGATCGCGCTCTCTGAGAGCGACGCGTCGCACATCGCGGCACTGCGCCTCGGCGTTGGCGAACGTGTCGGCCTGCGCGACGGGGCGGGTCACATCGCGTCGGGGACACTGGTCCGGTTCGGCCGCAAGAACGCACTCGTTGAAGTAGACCGGGTTGCCGAGGTGCCGCCGCCGCTACCGATTCATCTTCTCGTTCCAGTCGCGGATCGCGATCGAATGTTATGGCTCGCCGAGAAAGCCGCGGAGCTCAACGTCGCGAGCTGGCGTCCGGTTTTGTGGCAGCGGTCCCGGAGTGTGTCGCCGCGCGGCGATGGTCCGACTTTTCGGAGCAAGGTGCGCACGCGAATGACTTCTGCCTTGCTTCAGTCGCGGTCTGCCTGGCTGCCCGAGATATTCCCCGAAGCCACACCGGAGCGCGCGATGGCCGCGTCGCCTGAGGGCTCGCGCGTAGTCCTCGAAGCCAGCGGACGTGCATTCAGCGCGATCAGCGTCTCGGAGCCGATGGTGGTCGCGGTGGGCCCGGAAGGCGGTTTCGACGCTGAAGAGCTGGATGGCCTTCAGGCGGCCGGATTCAGGCTTGCATCGATCGGCCACTCGATCCTGCGGTTCGAGACGGCAGCCGTCGCCGGTATCGCGGTGGCCCGTGCGTTGCTGGAAGCGAAACTTATCTCAGACCGGTAATTCTCATGGCGGACGACTCCGCAAACTGTGTTTTCTGCAAGATCGTCCGCGGGGAGATTCCGGCCACCCTGGTCGCCGAGAACGAGGCGGCGATTGCGTTCCGCGACCTGGACGCGAAGGCGCCGGTACACGTGCTGGTGATCCCGCGTAAACATATCGTCTCGCTGGCCCATTCCGCCGATCCGGCCGCTCTGGGCGAGGTGCTGGCGCTGGCCGGCGACGTGGCGCGCCAGGAAGGGCTGGACGGGGGTTACCGGGTGGTCATCAATACCGGTCCGGACGCCGGCCAGACCGTCCACCACCTCCACGCCCATGTTCTGGGCGGCCGACACATGGCGTGGCCCCCGGGCTGAGATTATTATTAAAGGCTACACATCAACCGTTACAGGATCGGGGGCAATAGGGTTTGTCAGAAGTCATCATTCAGGAAGACGAGAATTTTGAGCGCGCGCTCAAACGCTTCAAGAAGAAGGTCGAGAAGGCGGGGATCCTCGCGGATCTGCGCAAGCATCGCCACTACGAGAAGCCGAGCGAGCGTCGCAAGCGCAAGATGAATGCGGCGACGCGCAAGAATCGCCGTCATCGCGCGATGTAATGTCGCTGCTCGGCGACAAACTGCAGGCCGACCTCAATACTGCGCGCAAGGCGCAGGACAGGAGCGCGGTGCTGCTGCTGGGAACGATACTGTCGGACGTCAAGAACAAGCGCATAGAGCTTCGCGCCGAGCCGACTGACGACGACGTACTCGACGTGCTGCGCAAGGGCATCAAGCGCAGGCGCGAATCAGTCGAGATGTACGACAAGGGGAACCGCCCTGATCTTGCCGAGAAGGAGCGCGCGGAAGTCGCGGCGCTCGAGAAGTATCTACCGGCTCAGGCAGGCGAAGACGAAGTCCGCGCAGCGGTGCGCGCCGCGATTGCAGCCGGCGCCACATCCATGGGACCGCTGATGGGCCGCGTTAATCCGCAATTCAAGGGAAAGGCCGACGGCAGCATGATCAGCCGCATCGCGAAGGAAGAGCTGGCGAAGGGGTAGGATACCCACTCGTCATTCCCGCTTTCGCCGGAATGACGATTCTCTGTGCCCGGCTGTTCCTCATCAATGCCCCCTGAACACAAAGAACACCGCTCCCACAATGCACAACGCCGCCCACAGATAATCCATCTTGAGCGGCTGATCCATGTAGAAGTACGCGAACGGCACGAACACGCTCAGCGTTATCACTTCCTGCAGGATCTTGAGCTGGCCAAGCGTCAGCGTGGTGTATCCGATTCGATTTGCCGGCACCTGCAGCATGTACTCGAACAGCGCGATTCCCCAGCTGATGAGAGCCGCAACGTACCACGGCTTGGCCTCGAGATTCTTGAGGTGGGCGTACCAGGCGAACGTCATGAATACGTTGGAGCACACCAGCAATCCTGCGGTCCGGAAGATCACCGACCTGAAAATCGTGAGCATCGTCATGGGTCGCGGCAGGCGCGAAAAGTGAGCCAGCTCCAAGCCACCGACACTTCGGTGTATTTTCGCCGCACTCTGTATTATTCAGAAGCTCAATGAATAACCACGCCCTGTCTGTCCTGGAATTCCACCGCGTCCTCGACGTGGTCGCCGAGCGCGCCACTTCGGAGGAGGGATCGGAGCGCGTCCGCGCGCTCAGGCCCACCACAGACAGGGCCTGGATCGAGCGGGAACAGTCCCGGGTGTTCGCGGCAAGGGCGCTGATAGCGAGCGAGGCGCGCTGGGCACCGCACGCCATTCCGGCGGCGCGACGCGCACTGGAGCGGCTTCGCGTGGAGAACGCGACGCTGGCGGCCGCGGACTTCATGCTCATCCGGGCCCTCCTTCGCAGCTCTCGGCTGACACTGGATTCGCTGGCGGATCCGCGGCTTCCGGTTGCGGCGCGCGCGGTGCTGGAGCCGGTCACCTCGCGTCTGGTGCGCGATGCGAACGCGGAGACGGCGATCGACCGCGTGCTGAGCGACGACGGCGATGTTCGCGATACCGCGTCGCCAAGGCTGCGCGGGATACGCCGCGAGCTCCGCCATGCGGAATCCGACCTCGTCGCGCTGCTCGAACGGCTCATGACGCGACTCGATCCGAGCCAGCAGGTTTCCGACATGTCGGTGACAGTTCGCAACGGGCGGTATGTGATTCCCGTGCGCCGCGAAGGCCGCGCGACGGTTGGCGGGATCGTGCACGATGCTTCATCCACAGGCAGCACGCTGTTCATCGAACCGCCCGCAGCAGTCGAAGCTGGCAATCGAATGCGCGAGCTCGCGTCCGAAGAGACGATAGAGATCGAGCGCATACTCTTCGAATTGGGTGACACGCTTCGTCCGAGTCATCCGAATCTGGCGGACGCGTTCGATGCGCTCGCGGAGCTGGATTCCCTGTATGCGCGCGGCCGAATGGCGCTGGAGTTCAATGCCGCACCGGTTACGCTTCGCGATCCGACTGAAAGTTTCGACATCCTCGGCGGGCGCCATCCCTTGCTGCTAGCGCAGGGCGCGCGCGTCGTTCCGTTCGATCTGTCGCTCGACCAGTCGGAGCGCACCTTTCTCATCTCTGGCCCAAATACCGGAGGCAAGACTGTCCTGATCAAGGCGATCGCGCTGCTCTCGCTCTGTATTCAGGCAGGGATCCCGCCGACGGTCGGAGAGGGAAGCGGCATCGCGATCTACGATGAGATCTACGCGGACATCGGCGACGAGCAATCGATTGCGGCGAGTCTCTCGACGTTCTCGGCGCACGTCAAGAATCTGCGCGAGATTCTGGCTGGTGCGACGGATCGATCGCTCATCATCATAGACGAGCTCGGATCCGGAACCGATCCTGTCGAGGGCGCAGCGCTCGGTGGTGCCGTTCTCGAATCGCTCACCGCTCGCAATGCTCGTACGGTCGCGACGACGCACCTCGGCGCGCTCAAACAGCTGGCCGTTGAAGACGTTGGAGTTGTGAACGGATCGTTGCAGTTCGACGCGATAGAGCTGGCGCCGACGTACCGACTGATCAAGGGAATTCCGGGCCAATCATATGGTTTGAGTATTGCGCGAAGGTTGGGCGTTCCCGCAGAAGTGCTCGAGCGCGCCGAGGCTCGGCTGCCAGTGGGTGAGCGCGACGTGAATGTATTGCTCGCCGATCTCGAGGCGCGTGACGCGGCACTGGCCGAGCGCGAGCGTGAGGCTGAGGTGATCGCCGAACGACGCGCGGGAGCGTGCGCGCAGGGTCGCTGAGCGCGAGCACAATGCCGGTGTGCGTGAGCGCGAATCCGAGCGTCGTGCGCGCGAGGAGTCGCGCCGATATCTGCTGGCTGCGCGGCGTGAGATCGAGAATACGATTCGGTCGCTGAAGAAGTCGGAGAACCCCGAAGAAACAGCGCGCGATGCACGACGCCACGTCGAGGATCTCGCAAAGGAGCAGACGCGCCAACTCGATCGGCTGGACGAGCGCGAGCGCACGACTCGGCCGAATCCCGGTGGGCGCAATACTGCGCCGCCCTCAGTTGGCGATCACGTTGCGGTCGCAAGCCTCGGTGGACGCGTTGGCCAGCTCATGGAGATGCGCGATGACAATGCAATCGTCGCAGTTGGAACGCTAAAGCTGAGTCTTCCTCTATCCGATCTTACGCGCGCTCAGCGTCCTGCGCCGGTGCTTTCGGTCAGCATTAGAGGTGACGTGCCCGAAGCACACGTCGCAAGCGAGATCGACCTGCGCGGCATGCGCGTTGGTGAAGTCGAAGGCATAGTGATGCACGCCGTGGACGATGCCGTCCGCGCCGATATGAAGGCGCTGCGCATAATCCACGGGAAGGGAACTGGGGCATTACGCGAGCGGATCGCAGAAATGCTTCAGAAGGAGCCGCGTGTCGCCAATTTCCGGCTCGGTGCGTGGAACGAGGGCGGGGCGGGTGTCACAGTGGTGGAACTCGCATGAGCTCGGATCCGATAGTCGAGCGTGTCCGCGAAGCCGCGGACATCGTGCAGATCATTGGCGAGCACGTGAAGCTCAAGCGCGCTGGTGGTGATTTTCGCGGGCCGTGCCCGTTTCACGGTGGCAAGAATCCGAATTTCAGCGTGTCGCCCAGGCGTGGCCAGTATCACTGCTTCAAGTGCGGCGAGTCCGGCGACGTATTTTCGTTTCTGCAGAAGCAGCTCGGCATGAGCTTTCCGGACTCGCTGCGCGCTGTCGCATCCACCGTCGGAATCGAGATTCCGCAGCAGCGTATCGAGCGGGCTGGACCCGATCCGCGCGATCCATTCTGGGAGATGAACGCCGCGGCAGCAGATTACTTCCAGCGCGAGCTGTGGGACTCCGAGCGCGCCATTGTTGCGCGTACGTATCTCGAGGGCCGCGGGATTACCCGCACCGATGCGGATCGGTTCGAGCTTGGATTCGCGCCCGACGACATCGGTACGTTCCGCGCGCACATGGGAACGATGGGCTTCGATGTCGAGAGACTGCTCGAAGGTGGGTTGCTGAGCCGCCGCGATGAGAACTCCGAGCCGCGGCCGCGCTTTCGTAATCGCGTCATGTTCCCGATCCTCGATGCGTCAGGCCGGCACGTCGCGTTCGGCGGTCGCGCGCTGGGCGATGCGGAGCCCAAATACCTGAACTCACCGGAAACACCGGTCTTCAGTAAATCGAAGACTCTGTACGCGCTGGGCTGGTGCAAGAACGCAATTCGCAAGGCTGATCGTGTGTTCGTCGTCGAGGGATACATGGACGCGATACGCCTCATGATTGCTGGCATCGATACAGTCGTGGCACCACTCGGTACGGCGCTCACCGAAGCGCAGGGTGCGATGGTGGCGAGGTACACGCGCAACGTTTACCTGCTGTACGACAGCGATCAGGCCGGTCTCAAGGCAACGTTCCGTTCGGGCGATGAGCTGTTGCGACATGGGTGTGCTGTACGTGTCATCACGTTGCCCAACGGAGAGGATCCGGACACATTCGTTCGCGCGAATGGCGCTGCGGCGCTCGAGCAACAGGTCTCGCAGTCGGTGGATGTGTTCGAGCGCAAGATTCAACTGCTCGAGCGCGGCGGATGGTTCGCTGAGTTGCAGAAGAAACGTCGAGCGCTCGACAGGTTGCTCCCGACCATTCGCGCAACGGCCGATCCGTTGCTGCGCGAGCTGTATGTCGGCCGGGCGGCGGAGAAGACAGGTATCGCGAAGGAGGCGTTGATTCGAGAGGCGAACACCGTTCCGCGCGGTGAGCCTCGCCCCGTGGTCGCCGATGAACGCATCAGTGGAGATGATGGCGAGCCCGCCGATCCCTACGGTGAATCGGGTCCGCCGCATCCTGCTGCGCGCCACCGCGAGCGGAGGCGAATCCACGATGGCGGCGTAGCGGGAGCGGAGCGCGAACTGATCCACGCAATGCTCGATGACCCAACTCGAACGGTCGCAATAGCAGAGAAGATCGATCCCGCTGACTTTATCGACGAGCGTTACCGGGCCATTTTCTATGCGATGCTTGACCTCAGCGACGATTATACGATTGAGCGCCTGGAGGACCGGCTCGAGCCGAACGATATTGTCGTGCTCAACGCGATCCTGGAGGAGAGGGGTGCGCTGCTTTATCCTGACGAGACGGTTTCGGCTTCGATCGCGATCATTGAAATGCGCAAGATTGAAGCGAGCCAGGCCGAGATCGACCGCACGATGAGCGTTGGCACCGTACAGGAACAGACCGACATGTTGATGAAGAAGGTGAAGCTGCAACAAGAGCGCAAATCGCTCGGCCAACCCGCGGCCAAGTCGTACGGCAAGGTGCTGAATCCACCCAAGCGAGCGCCACGCGAATGACGCGCGCAAAAACCCGTTGGACTGAAGCGCCAGTGATCGATATCGCGTCGGTCACCACGCTCGCTGCGGCGCTCGGTGTGTCCGCGCCGATCGCGCGCCTGCTCGTTCATCGCGGTTACGGCGAGACCGAAGCCGCCAAGCGCTTTCTTCGGCCGCGGCTGGATCAGCTGCACGACGGCACGGCGATGATGAGCCTGGAAGTGGCGGTGGAACGCCTCGTACGCGCGATCCATGGCGGCGAGCTCATCATGATCCACGGCGACTATGACGTTGATGGAATCTGTTCGACGACGCTGCTCGTGCGCGCGATTCGTGGTTTCGGCGGCAATGTAGTTCCATTCATTCCGAATCGTATGACGGATGGCTACGACCTCGGCGCCGCGGGAGTGAAACACGCAATCGAGATCGGCGCGAAGATCGTGGTTACGTGCGATTGCGGCACCAGCGCGCTCGAGCCCGTTGCTGCGCTGAACGCTGCCGGGATCGACGTTGTGATCAGCGACCATCACCTGCCTCGTGAGACGTTCCCCGATTCTCTGGCGCTGCTCAATCCGCGGCGCCCCGACTGCGACTACCCCGACAAGGATCTCGCCGCGGTTGGTGTGGCGTTCAAGCTTGCGCTCGCGTTGGCGAGCGCATTGAAGGTCAGTGACGCATTCATCTGGAAGATGCTGGACCTCGTTGCGCTCGCGACAGTTGCGGACGTCGCATCGTTGCGCGGAGAGAATCGGATCTTCGTTCGGTACGGCATGCGAATGATCTCCGAGACCGAGAACGTGGGCCTGCGTGCGTTGCTCCGAGCTTCAGGGATGGATGGCAAGCCACTCACCGCGGGCCGTATCGGCTTCACACTGGCGCCGCGGTTGAATGCTGCGGGACGACTCGGTCACGCATTGCGTGGAGTGGAGTTGCTGCTCACGGATTCCGAGCACGAGGCGAACGTAATCGCGCGCGAGCTGGAAGAGTTGAATCAGCGTCGTCAGGCGCTGGATCGCACGACACTGGATGATGCACGCGTAATGGCCGAACGCCAGGTCACGGAGGGCGCGATCGGACTTGTCCTCGCGAAAGAAGGCTGGCATCCCGGTGTCATCGGTATAGTTGCGTCGCGCATCGTCGAAGAATTTTCGCGGCCGGTGATCATGATCGCGCTTGAAGACGGCGTGGGCAAGGGAAGCGGGCGCTCGATTCCAGGATTCGATCTCCATTCGGCGCTGGTACAGTGCTCCGATTTGTTGCTCAGATTCGGAGGCCACCGAGCGGCTGCTGGAATCACGATTGCCACTGATCAGCTCGGTGCCTTCACTCATCGTTTCGACGAAGTAGTGCGTGCGCGCCTTACCCTCGACGAGCTTGTGCCCGAGCTCCGCGTCGACGCCGAGATCGAGCTCGATCAGGAAACGCTCGATCTCGAAACGACGTTGCGACACTTCGAGCCGTTCGGCGTCGGTAATCCTGCGCCGGTCTTCGCAGCGCGGAACGTCACGGTATTCGGAATTCCGAGAGTCGTCGGGCGTGATGGACTCAAGCTCACTCTCGTCGGCCCCAACGGCACTCAGCTCGAAGCGATCGGATGGGGGATGGCCGACCTTGCGCCCGCAATTCGCGCCGGAAAGGCGCTCGATGTCGCGTTTCGCCTGGAGCGCGATGAGTACAGAGGGGAAAGCCGTCTTCAGGCCCGTCTCGCAGACATCGTCGTGCGATGAGGATTGTCGGCGGCGAGTGGCGCGGACGGATAATCAAGGCGCCGCGCGGTAAGACGGTGCGTCCCACGCTCGATCGTGTTCGAGAGGCGTGGATGAGCATAGTTCAACTGTCACTTCCCGGTGCGCGCGTGCTCGATCTCTTCGCGGGCTCGGGCGCGCTCGGAATCGAGGCTCTGTCGCGCGGCGCCGTGAGTGCGGAATTCGTCGATTCAGATCCGCGATCGCTCAGCATTCTCCGCGAAAATCTGGCTACACTCCACGCTACCGATCGGGCGACGCTGTTCCGCTCGGATGCCATCGCCTTTGCCGACTCGCTCGCGCCCGGCTCGTACGACGTTGTTTTCGCAGACCCTCCCTACGCGACAGACGCCGCGATGCGGCTCGCGGAGCGCTGGCTACGTGCACCATTTTCGAACATGATCGGAATCGAGCACGCGCGCGCTGTCGTCATGCCTGCGGGCGGCGAGACGCGGCGGTATGGCGATTCCGGCGTTACCTTCTATCGCTGATGCCGACAATCGCCGTTTATGCTGGCAGCTTCGACCCGATGACCCGAGGGCACGAGGAGCTCGCGCGCCGCAGCCGGACATTCGTGGACGAGCTTGTCATCGCCGTCACGACCAATTCGAGCAAGCGTCCGCTGTTCTCCATCGAGGAGCGAACACAGCTCATCAGGTGCACCATCGGCAATGCGCCGGGGATAACCGTGCGTCCGTTCGATGGGCTCCTCGCCGATTTCGCGCGCTCGATCGGCGCATCGCTGATCATCCGCGGCTTGCGCGCAGCCGGCGATTTCGAGTACGAATTCCAGATGGCACTCATGAATCGCCACCTCGGCCCAGGGATCGAAACCGTCTTCATGGTCCCCTCGGTGGAGACCACCTACATCAGCTCGAGCATCGTGCGCGAGGTTGCGCGCTACGGTGGCGACCTCACGGGGCTCGTGCATCCCAAGGTCGCCGAAGCTCTCCGCGCCAAGTTCGATCATCAGTGAAAGGCAGCGAACAGCCAGTGAAGGACGAACGTCTTCACAGCTTCATCGCCGGGCTCCGGACACGTGCAGCGCGATCGAAGCGCCGCATCGCCTTCCCGGAAAGCGGCGACCCGCGCGTCCTCGCGGCCGCGGAACGCCTCGACGCAATGGGTATCTGCGATCCTGTGCTGATCGACCAGGGCCCCGACGCTCTCGATCGTGCCGCTGAAATGGTCGCCGCCGGCGTTGCCGACGGGATGGTTGCCGGCGCCGTCACCACCACGCGCGACGTTCTGCGCGCCGCGATCCGCAAGATCGGCCTCGCGCCCGGGCATGCTCACCGTCTCCAGCGCATTCTACATGGTCGCCGGAAGGGATTGGGAAGCGGCGTCCCCGGTTCTCACATTTACCGATTGTGCGGTCGTACCGTATCCGACCGCGAGTCAGCTCGCCGACATCGCAATCTCGGCCGCGAGCGACCGTCGCCGTATCGTCGGCGACGAGCCGATAATTGCCTTCCTCTCGTTCAGTACCGCCGGGAGCGCTTCGGGCCCCTCGGTGGATCTGGTCCGGGCCGCGGTTGATATCGTGCGGCGCCGTGCCCCAGCCCTCGTGGTGGACGGAGAATTGCAAGGAGACGCCGCGTTGGTGCCGGCGGTCGCGGCCCGAAAGGCCGCCGATTCGCCCTGCGGCGGACGTGCGAACGTCCTCGTGTTTCCGTCGCTCGACGCCGGCAACATCGCGTACAAGTTGGTCCAGCGGCTTGCTGGCGCCGCGGCACTCGGCCCAATTCTGCAGGGATTGGCGCGACCCGCTGCCGATCTGTCGCGCGGCGCGACGGTGGACGATATAATCAATGTGACGGCGATCACGGCATTACAAACGGAGAACGGATGAGCTTTACGCTTAAGAAGAACGGCGATGTGGTAGTGGTGGACGTCGAAGGGCAGCTGATCGTCGGCAATCGCCAGGAGCTGAAGCAGAAAGTGCTGGACGAGCTGGAAAAGGGCGACCGCAAGTTCCTTATCGACTTCGCGCAGACCGGCTACATCGACAGCTCAGGACTCGGCGTCCTCGTTTCGCTCAGCAAGAAGATCCGCGAGCATGGCGGCGAGCTGCGTCTGGCCAATCTCAACGACGATCTGCAGACGCTCTTCGAGCTCACCAAGCTCGATACGCTTTTCCAGATATCGGACACGAGGGAGCGGGCACTCGAAGGCTTTTGATGTCCCCGATCCGGAGCATCGCCGGCTCGCTGACGTCGCGTGGGCCGGCCCGTGCGACGTTCCTGACGACACGCCCTTCGACGCGGTGACGCCTTCCTACGTCGCGCTCGATGTCGAGATCCCGAGCGACGTCAAACAGATCGAGCCGATCGTAAATCTGGTCACCGAGCACTGCAAGTCGCTGCACTTGTCGCGGCGTCAGTGCTCGCTGAACATTCCGGTCGCGCTCAGCGAAGCGCTTTCCAACGCGATAATCCGCGGTAATCACGAAGACCCGCGCAAACACGTTCGCCTGCGCGCGACCGTGTCCGATCAGGCGCTCGTGTTCGACGTGGTGGACGAGGGTAGCGGCTTCGATATGCAGAAGGAGTCGCGCGATCCGACTACTCCCGAATACATCACGCGCGAGGACGGTCGAGGCATCTTTCTCATGCACCAGCTGATGGATCGTGTCGAGCAATTCCGCGGTCCACAGCACGTCGTACGCCTCACGCTGAACCGCTGATGTCACGCGACCTCGAGCTCGAGATCGAGAACGCCGCGCGCGAACTGGCCGAGCGCTACGAGGAGATCAATCTTCTCTACACGATCAGCGAGATCCTCGGTCGCACGGTCTCGCTCGATCGTGCAGCGACTACGATTCTCCGCGAAGTATCGGAAACGGTGGGAGCGCGCCGCGCCGCGATCTACACGTGCGAGCCCGGTAGCGACATGCTCGATCCAATCGCGTCCGTCGGTGTCCCACACGCGCTTCCGAGCGTCTCGTTGTCTGATCCGCGCAATCTCGCCGCACGCGCATTTCGAGGTCGTCACTCGGTCGTCATCGCTCCCGATGACGACGTCACGGATGACGGCTTTCGCATTGGCGCGGTGCTCGCCGTGCCGATCATGTGGACGGGGGAGGCCGGCCGTCCCGAGCTGCTTGGCGCCGTCAGTCTGACCAACAGATCCACCGGTGCGGCGTTCAGCGCCGGCGACGTCAAGCTCGTTGCCGCTATCGCCACACAGATCGGCAGCGCGATTCAGAACGCGCGACTCGTGCGCGAATCCATCGAGCAGCAGCGGTTGCTGCAGGAAGTGCGACTCGCGCACGATCTGCAGATGAAGCTTCTGCCCAGCGGCGACGTGGTCGCGCCGCAGGCCGAGGCTTCGGCGCGCGTCGTTCCCGCTGAGAGCGTCGGTGGCGACTTCTATCACCTGTTCAGACTCACACCCTCTGCAACGGGCGTGATGATCGGCGACGTTTCGAGTCACGGATACCGGGCCGCGCTCATCATGGCGCTGACGATGAGCGCCGCGGCGATTCACGCGCAGAGCACGCTCGATCCCGGCGCGATGCTGCATGCGCTGCTCTACTCGCTGCGCGAAGAGCTTTCGAACACGGAGATGTTCATCACTCTGTTCTACGGGGTGGTGGACAGGCAGAACGGCACGCTTCAGTATGCCAACGCAGGACATCCCCACGTGTTCTGTTGCCGTCCGAATGCCGAGCCGGAGCGTCTCGGTGCTATCGACCCGCCGCTGGGCATGAGCGACGAGGCACCGACGTCGCGCACGGTCAAATGGACGTCCGAAAAGGACCTGCTCGTGTTATTCACCGACGGAATCACCGATGCGCTCAACGACGCCGGACAACCAATGGGTGAGCGTCGCGTGCTCGACACGATCAAGCGCTACGCCACGGAGCCGCCTGCGGTGATAGTCGATCGCGTATTCGACGCGCTGAACCAGCACACCGGCGACATTCCGCCCCGCGACGATCTCACGCTCGTCGTGCTCCGGAGCTGATCACGCGTACACGCGATGGATTCCCGCCCACGCTCAAACGGCTTGGGCCAGCACTTCCTTGCGGATGAGCGCGCGCTTGCACGAATCGTCGACGCACTCGCGCCGACCGAGACCGACACGGTGCTCGAGATCGGGCCCGGCCGCGGCGCGCTCACCGACATTCTCGTCAAACGCGCGGGACGTGTAGTCGCAGTGGAACTCGATCGCGCACTCGCGGCGTTGCTGCGCGAGCGATTCGCGCTGATGCCGAGCGTAGAGATTGTGGAAGCAGACATACTCAAGACTGATCCCGGCGCACTGGGCGGTCCTGGTTATCTGCTCGTTGGAAACGTGCCGTATTACATCACGACGCCGATCATGTTTCACGCGCTTGCGTGCTCGCTCCCGAGTCGCGCGGTGTTTCTGGTGCAGCGCGAAGTTGCGACTCGTGCAATGGCGGATGCCGGGTCCAAAAGCTACGGTGCGTTGTCGGTCAACCTGCAGGTGCTCGCACGGGTCGAGCGCGTATTCGACATTCCGCCCGGCGCATTCAAGCCTCCGCCGAAAGTGGACTCATCCGTGATACGCATCACGCCGCTGACCGATCCGGTCCTCGGCGAGGGAGAGCAGGGACGTTTCCGCTCTTTCGTGCAGAGTCTGTTCAGTCAGAGGCGCAAGCAGATCGGAACGATTCTGCGCAGCCTGCCACCATCGGCTTCGGGCGTTCCCGCGGTGACGTTTGACGCACTGGCGGCGCTCGGTATTCCACCCACCGAGCGGCCCGAGCGGCTTACGCCGCTACAGTTCGTCGAGCTATTTAGAGAGGTTCGCCAGGGCGAACGATAGCGCCTCGAATTCCAGCCCCATGTTCACGGTACGCGTCACGACGTCTGGCGGAACGGTGATCTGCACGGGCGCGAAGTTCATGATTGCCTTGATGCCAGCGGCCACCATCGTATCAGCGACAAACTGCGCGCCATCGGCCGGCACAGCAATCACGCCGATGTCGAAGTGCTCCTTCGCGGCGTCGCTGGCCAGCCGGTGCACGTCGCGCACCGGAATCGAATCCAACCGCGTTCCAACCTTTGCCGGCGACGCGTCGTAAAGCGCCGAGACGTGGAAGCCCTTCTCCCGGAATCCCGGATACTGAGCCAGCGCCAGTCCGATCTTACCAGCTCCGACTATCGCCACGTGCCAGTCCCGTCCCAGCCCGAGGATACCGCGCAGTCGCGTCGTGAGCTCAGGGACGAAATAGCCCAGTCCTCGCTTGCCGAACGAGCCAAAGATCGACAGATCCTTGCGCACTTGCGCCGAGGTGGTCCCGCCCAGGCGGGCGAGAACATCGCTGGATACGGTTGCTTCACCGCTTTCTTCGAGTTCCTCCAGGAATCCGAGATAGAGCGAGAGACGACGAACTGTAGAGTCTGGTACGCGTTTCAAGTACGAGATTGGCTTGTGAAATTCTTCACAAAGGTATGATAAAAGCACTAAAGCCCGCAAGTTGACCGCGCCGCTATCTTACGAAAAGATGCCAGTCAACATCAATTCCGAGATCGGACCCCTTCGCTCCGTCCTGGTGCATGAGCCCGGCCCGGAACTCCTCGCCGTCACTCCCGACACGCGCGAGGACTACCTGTACGACGACATCATCCACGTGGAGACGGCGCAGACGGAGCACCGTCGCCTCGTCGCCGTGCTGGAGCGGTTCGCCACCGTACACTACGTGCGCGATCTGCTCGCGGAGACCGTAGCGACTATCGAGGCTCGGCATCTGATTATCCGCGAGGCGATGGACATCCTGCAGTCGGCGCCCATCGCCAAGGACCTCAACGACCTTCCGCCGGAGGACGTCGTGCGCGTCCTGATCGAAGGCCGCGAGGAAACTCCGGGACCACTCGCGCGTACGCTCAACGAAACCGGTTACGCTCTCCCGCCAGTCCCCAATCTCTTCTTCACACGCGACACCGCGATGGGACTCGGCAAGCACGTCATGATCGGCTCCATGCGGTACGGTACCCGCTGGACCGAAGAGCTGATCATGAAGACGCTCTTCGCACACCATCCGGTGCTCGCAAATGCCGGAATCCTGTACGACGGGTCCGTCGAGCGGCGCGTGAATTACACACTCGAAGGCGGCGACGTGCACCCGTTGCGGCCGGATCTGCTGATGATCGGATTCAGCGAGCGATCCAGCCCCGCGGCGATCGACGAGCTGGTGTCACTCGTGTTCGGCAATACCGCGTTTACCAACATCATCGTCGTCGTGATGCCCAAGGAAAACACCGCGATCCATCTCGACATGGTTTTCACGCAGATCGATCGCGAGCAGTGTGTCATTCACGCGCCGCACTTCATTGGCGCCGAGCGTCTGTCGATCCTGCACTGGAGCAAGGGCGATGCGACGATGCGCGAGATGCCGAACGTCTTTGTCGCGCTGGAACAATGCGGCATGCGTATAGAACCAATCGTCTGCGGCGGCAAGAAGCGTATAATGCAGGAACGCGAGCAGTGGGCGTCGGGTTGCAACTTCTTCGCGATTCGTCCGGGGCTGGCGGTGAGCTACGCGCGCAATCACGAAACGCTGCGCGAGATGGAATCTGCTGGATATCGCATAGTAGGGTCCACGTCGTTTCTCGAAGGTCAGGAGAGGATCGAGGATGACGAGCGTGCGGTCATCACCATCGACGGCAGCGAGCTCGTGCGCGGGGGTGGCGGACCGCGCTGCATGTCGTGCCCGATAGAGCGGGAAGACGTCTGGTGAGCGATACGGTGACCCGCGCAGTCGGGAGCACGATGGACCTGAGCCGGCTGTCATACGCCGTCGTGGACGTCGAGACGACGGGTGGCAGCCCTGCATACGGCCATCGCATTACGGAAATCGCTGTCGTCGTCGTATCCGAGGGTCGCATTACCGAGATATTCGAACGACTGGTGAATCCCGGTCGCTTCATCCCGCCCTTCATTACGCATCTCACAGGCATCAGCGAGGGGATGGTCGCGACAGCGCCACGCTTCGAGGAGATCGTACCGGAGCTTGTGATGGCGCTGGCCGGCAACATCTTCGTCGCGCACAACGCACAGTTCGACTGGGGATTCGTGAGCGCAGAGCTGGAACGCGCGGTCGGCAAGACGCCGACGGCATTGCGTCTCTGCACGGTGCGACTCGCGCGTGCGTTGCTGCCGCAATTGCCGCGCAAATCGCTCGACTACGTCGCGCATCACTACGGCGTTCTCGATGTTCCGTCGCGCTATCCGCTCAACCGGGGCACGAGACACAGTGCAGCGGGTGACGCGATCATTACGGCGCACTGTTTGCTCCGTATGATCGACGACGCCGCGGATCGCGGCTTCACCACCTGGGACGACATCCAGCGCGCCACGAGTCGCGGATCGCGCAGCCGCAAGAGCCGGCGTCCGTCGCCGATGCCGACCGGCACTCTCGACGACCGCACCGCGTAGCTAATACTCGCAGGCAATACAGGTACCACATCATGCCAGCACCCACTCCACTCGTACAATCGCGTCGCATCGGCAACCTGGACGTTCACGCGATCCAGGCTGGTGGCCAGCGACTCGATGGCGGCGCGATGTTCGGCGTCGTGCCCAAGCCCCTGTGGGAGCGTCGCATCCCGGCCGACGAGCGCAACCGCATCCAGCTCGGAATGCGCTGTCTGCTAATCGAGCATCCGAGCGGTCTCATTCTCGTCGACAGCGGCGCAGGTAACAAGGAGAACGCGAAGTTCCACGAGATCTATGGCGTCGAGAACGCCGGCGCCAATGGACGCACGGCGCTCGAAGATGGTCTCGCACAAGTCGGTGTGAGCCCCGAACAGATTGCGTTTCTCATCAGCACGCACCTGCACTTCGACCACGCCGGCGGCAATACGTTCGTCGACGAGGCCGGTGTTGTGCATCCCACCTTTCCGCGCGCGCGGTACTTCGTGCAGCGCGGCGAGTACGAATTCGCCACTCATACGAACGAGCGCACGGCGGCGAGCTACTTCGATCGCAACTACGTCCCGACTCTCGAATCGGGACAGCTCGAGCTGCTGGAAGGCGAATCCGAAATCGTCGATGGGATTGGTGTGATCGTGACACCCGGCCACACGCCCTACCACCAGAGCATAGTCATTCGTTCGGCGGGCGAGACCGCGATCTTTCTGGGTGATCTGGTCCCGACTCATGCCCATCTCCCGCTCCCGTGGATCATGGGTTACGACGTCGAGCCGCTGGTGACTCTGGAGTCCAAGCGGGGACTGCTCAGGCGCGTGGAGCAGGACAACTGGACCGTGATCTTCGAGCACGACGCGCTGGTGCCATGGGGTCAGGTGCAATTTGACGGAAAGGCCTACAGCTTGCGTCCGGCTTCTGCCTAGGGTAACTTTCCAGGCTTAGTTCAATGCGGAAAGTGGTTGCCTAGCGGCGACCCACCCTCCGGCCCCGGCGTTGCCGAGGTGCTGTAGGCGTCCTGAATCATTCACACCGTGACCGCCACGGTGGGTTTGGCGCGGACTCCTACGTGGGAGGCCCGCGTTTTTTGTTTTCTCTCTTATCGAGGTTTTGCTCATCCCCCCAGACGTCAAAGGTCCGCGCGTCAATCGTCAGATCCGTTTCTCGCCTCTTCGTGTCATAGGCGACGACGGCGCCCAGCTTGGAATCATGGATGTTGATACGGCATTGAGCAGAGCTCAGGAGCTCGGTCTCGATCTCGTCGAAGTCGCACCACTTGCTCGTCCTCCGGTCGTCCGAATCATGGACTTCGGGAAGTACAAGTTCGAGCAGGCCAAGATGGCTCGTCAGGCCAAGAAAAAGCAGCATGTGATCGAGCTCAAGGAAGTCAAATTCCGGCCGGGCATCGAGGAGCATGACTTCCAGACCAAGGTCCGGCACGCGCGCGAATTTTTGGGTGAAGGGAACAAGGTGAAGGTCACCTTGATGTTTCGCGGGCGCCAGATCGCGCACCCCGAGCTGGGAAGGAAGGTCGTGATTCGCGTCGCCCAGGAGCTGGTCGACGTGAGCAAGATCGAGGCAGATCCGAAGTTCGAGGGAAAATCCATGACGATGATTCTGGCACCCAAGTGAGGGATTAGCATGCCGAAGATGAAGACACACAAGGGCGCAAAAAAGCGCTTCTCTATTACAGGTAGCGGCAAGGTTCGGCGCAACAAGGCCAACAAGAGCCACATCCTCACCAAGAAATCCGCCAAGCGGAAGCGCAACCTGCGCCGCCCGGGCACCATCGCCACGTCCGGCGACGAGAAGCGGATGAAGAGGTTGCTGGTCGCCTAGTTGGTCGCGTACGTAGGGCGCGGATCATCCGCGCCTGGCCCCGTCAAATGCAATCGAACCGTCCATTCCGCGACCAAGTGTCGCATATAATAGAGGAGTAGCCCATGCCCCGGGTACGATCCAACGTCGCGCGTCTAAAGCGCAAAAAGCAGGTAATGAAGGCCGCGCGCGGTGCGTTCGGCGCGCGTAGCAAACTCTGGAAATCCGCCAAGGAAAACGTCGAGCGCGGCTGGAAGTACGCCTACCGCGATCGCAAGAACAAAAAGCGTGAGTTCCGCAAGCTCTGGATCGTCCGCATCAATGCCGCGGCCCACATCCACGACATGAGCTACAGCACCTTCATCAACGGACTCGGCAAGGCCGGCATCGAGATCGACCGCAAGGTCCTCGCCGATATCGCCGTGCGCGACGCAGCCGCCTTTGGCGTCCTCGCCGAGCAGGCCCGCAAGGCGCTGAGCGCCGCCGCGTAAGGAGCGTCAACGATTCACCGGCATCGCGCCGGATGATGCGCTGACGGGGCGGCCTCGATACTTTACGAGTCCGCCCCTTTCATTTGTAAGACCATCAATCGCAAAAGTGCCAGCAACGACGCTTAACGACTTCCAGTCATCGGCTGCCGACCTCGAACGCGCTGCATCAGCTGCTTTCGCCGCGGCCGACTCGGCCGATTCACTGGAAAAGGCGCGCGCGGAATTCATCGGCCGATCCAGCGGACGCCTGCTCGAGCTGCAACGTCTCGTTCCCACGTTCGAGGGTGCCGACCGCGGTGTCGCCGGTCGCGCCTTCAACGAGCTGAAGAAAGGGCTCGAGGACAAGCTCGAAGCGCGCCGCTCCGAGCTCGAATCCGGCGCCCGTGCCAACGCGCCACAGACAGATCTCACCATGCCGTCACGCCGCCAGTTCCGCGGCGCCGAACATCCGGTCACGGTAGTCATCGAAGAAATCGTCGAGATATTCCGCGAGATCGGATTCACAGTCGCGACGGGGCCGGAAGCAGAAACTGAATGGTACAACTTCACCGCGCTCAACTTCCCGCCGGATCACCCGGCGATGGACATGCACGACACCATGTATCTCGCCGACGACGTGGTGCTGCGCACGCATACGTCACCCGTGCAGATACGGTCACTGCAGGCCGGCCCTCCGCCAATTCGTGTCGTGATCCCCGGCAACGTCTATCGCCTCGATCCATTCGACGCCAGTCACGCTCCGATGTTCGCACAGATCGAAGGACTCGCGGTCGATGAAGGAATCAGCTTCGTCGATCTCAAGGCGACGCTCACGCATTTCGCGACGCGATTCTTCGGCGCGACTCGTACGCGCTTCAGGCCAAGCTATTTCCCGTTCACCGAGCCGTCCGCGGAAATGGACGTCGAATGCCAGCTCTGCAAGGGCTCCGGCTGTGCCGCGTGCAAGGGAACTGGCTGGATGGAAATTCTGGGCTCCGGAATGGTGCATCCAAACGTGTTGGACGCCGCCGGCGTCGACAGCGAGAAGTACACCGGTTGGGCGTTCGGCATGGGGCCCGCCCGCATCGCCCTTCAACGCTACGGCATTCCGGACATTCGCGTTCTGTATGATTCCGACGTGCGCTTCCTCGGGCAGGTCGCGCAATGAACGCGTCGTATGAATGGCTGCGCGAGTTCACCGATTTCGATCTCACACCGGAACAGCTGCGCGACGTGATAACGAATCGTGCAGCCACAGTAGAGGATGTGATTTCGCTGCGCGCGGATCTGCGCGACGTTGTCGTCGGCCTCGTAGTCGAGGCGAAGCCGCATCCCAATTCGGATCATCTCTGGGTTACGAAGGTGGACGCCGGAACGGGCGAGCTGCTCGACGTCGTGTGCGGTGCGCCCAACGTTCAGGCGGGCTCCAGATATCCCTTCGCGCCATCGGGCTCGACGCTACCCGGTGGTCTCAAGCTCGAGCGCCGCAAGATACGTGGCGAGACTTCAAACGGAATGCTGTGCTCCGCACGTGAGCTCGCGCTGGGCGCCGAGCACGACGGCATCCTGACGCTCGCACACCGATGCAGCGCCGGGCACGCCGTTTCTGGACGCCTTTCCAGCCGGCGATACGCGCTTTGTCGTGGACGTGCTTCCCAATCGTCCCGATCTGCTGTCGCACGAGGGCCTGGCGCGTGAGATCTCGGCGTACACCGGCAACGACCTGCACATGCCGGAACATCCCGGCATGTCGCCTGCACCCGCATTCGAGCACGGTAGCGGCGACGGAGTCACCGGCGGTGTTCGTGTCCTTGTCGATGAGCCGGCAGCGTGTCCGTTATACACTGCGACAGTGATTCGCGGCGTCAGGATCGCGCCGAGTCCTGAATGGCTTGCGAATCGTCTGATCAGCGTTGGCCTGCGACCGATCAACAATGTAGTCGACGCGACCAATTACATGCTTCATGGCTTCGGTCAGCCGATGCACGCGTTCGACCTCGATCGCCTGCAGGGTCCGGAAATTCACGTGCGCAAGGCTCAGAGCGGCGAGCGCATTACGACGCTGGACGGAGTCGAGCGCAAGCTCGATCCGACCATGACGGTGATCGCTGACGCCGAGCATGCGCAGGCGATTGCAGGTGTGATCGGTGGCAACGACAGCGCTGTGTCCGATGGCACGAGTAACATCCTGCTCGAGGTCGCAGTATTCGATCCGCGCTCGGTGCGCTCGACGCGTCGTGCGCTTGGTACATCCACTGACGCGAGCTATCGCTTCGAGCGGTCGCTCGATGCGCACGCGTCTGCCGAGCTTGCGCGCTACGCCACGGCACTCATCATATCGCTTGCGGGCGGACGCGTGGACGGCGCGCCGATCGCGCTCGGTTCTCCGGGACCGTCGCCGCATCAGTTGTCACTTCGCGTATCGCGGGTCGCGAAGATCCTTGGAGAGCATATCGCCGCCCCGGAGTGCATGCGCCTGCTCGGGAGCGTCGGCTTCGGCGTCAACTCTGGCGAGAACGAGGTGCTGCGTGTCACGCCGCCGCGCTGGCGCTCCGACGTCACGCTCGAAGTGGACCTGATCGAGGAAGTCGCGCGTTTGCGTGGCTACGATTCCTTCTCCGACGAGCTGCGTCCGTTCAGAGTCGGTACTGCGCCGGAGTCGCCGGCATACGTCGTCACGCGTCGCGTGACGCGCGCGCTCGTGGAAGCCGGCATGATGGAGGTACGCCCGATTCCATTCGTCGCGGATGCGGGCGAGCATGGTGTGCGCGTGCTCAATCCGCTGGCGGAGAGCGAGGCGTTGCTCCGATCCAGCGCGCTCCAGACACTCGCGCGTCGCGTCGAGCACAACTTCGCGCACATGACGCGGAACGTTCGATTGTTCGAGGTCGGTGTCGTGTTCTCTCGGGGTCCGGATAACCGGATTCCGGCCGAGCGCACCGTCGCCGCGGCTGTTATGTCGGGCGATCGCAATCCAGCGCATTTCACCGATCCGAGGCCGGCTCAGATGGACATCTGGGACGCAAAGTGGATCGCGGAGACAATCGCTCGCGCAGCCTTCGGGCCGTCGGGTTCGGAGCTGCAGCCGAATGCGGCGCGCGATGGCTGGGATGTCGTTCACGATGGCTCGACGATCGGAAGCGTCGGACCGATCACGGTTGACGCGCCGGTTTGGGCGCCGCCGGTCTTCGGAATCGAGATCGACATTACGGCGGCGTTCGGTATCGTGCGAGAGGCGGTTGTTTATCGGCCGCTTCCGGTCACTCCCGCCGCCGAATTCGACCTGGCACTCCTGGTACCGGCCGAAGTCGTCGCCGCGGACGTCGCTCGCGTCATCAAAACGAACTCCGGCGAGATGCTGGAATCGCTCGTTCCGTTCGACGAATTTCGAGGTGCCGGGGTGGGCGACGGATACCGCAGTATAGCCTGGCGCTTGACGTTCAGGCATCCAGAGCGCACCCTACGCGACAAGGAAATCGAAGGCCGCCGCGCGCGGATCCTGCGCGCCCTCAACGAGGAGCTCGGTGTCAGACCACGTACTACCTGAGAATCCGCAGTTCGCCCAGCTGGGCCGCCTCGTGCGCCGCCTGGGCGAGGAGCTGGCGAGCTATCGCAAGCGCGCATTGAGCGCCGAGGCTCGGCTCCGTACTGTCGAGGACGAGGCCGCTCGCGTCGCGGGAACGTCCCCCCAGCGCGTGTTGGAGCTCGAGCGCGAGAACGCCGAGCTCAATCGAAGGCTCAAAGTCGCCCGGACACGGACGGAAAAGATGCTCGCGCGTGTCCGCTTCCTCAAACAACAGCGGGACGGCACAGCATGACCAAAGCAAAAACGACGACCGTCCGCGTCACCATACTCGGCGACGACTACACTCTGCGTTCGGCGACGTCCGCCGAAGAGACACAGACGATCGCAAAACAGGTGGATCAGTCGATCCGCGAGATAATGCAGTCAGGTCTGGTCGTGGAGACGCACAAGGCCGCAATTCTGGCCTGCCTCCGCATGGCCGGCGAGCTTGCCCAGGTCCAGGCCGAGGCCGCCGATCTCGCGGCGCAGATGACCGCCCTCAGTCAGGAGATCCGGCCGTGGCTGCCACCGGCCAAGCGTTACGATTAGCTTCTAAGGATGGACTTCACGGCTATTTTGGCCGCGGGCGCGATTCTTGTGCTGGTCGCCGGCTGCGGCCTTTTTTTCGTCATAGGGCGTAAAGCTGGTACCAGAGTGGAGGCGGAGCGGCAGCAGGCGGCTGGTGCCTCTGCCGAACAAACAGCGAAACGCATCATCAGCGATGCTGAGCGTGACGCGCAGGCTCTTCGCAAGACCGCCGTACTGGAAGGAAAGGAAGAGCTCATCCGACTCCGCGAAGAGTGGGAGGCCGAAGCGCGCAAGCGTCGCGAGGACGTCGAAGGCGACGAACGACGGTTGCAGGAGCGCACGGGAACAATCGAGCGCAAGGCCGACGCGCTGGAGCAACGCGAGCGCGACATCAAGCGCACCGCGTCGGAAGTTACAACTCGCGAAAGCAAGCTCGGCGAACGACAGGCGGAGCTGGACAGGCTCATCGCCGACGAGCGCCACCGGCTCGAGACACTCGCTGGCATGTCTGCGGCGGACGCGAAGAACGAGCTGATAAAGCGACTGGAAGAAGAGGCTCACGCCGACGCCGCCAATCGCGTGCGCGTCATTCGTGAGGAATCCCGTCGCAACGCGGAGCGGGAGGCGAAAAAGATCATCGCACTGGCGATTCAGCGCATAGCCGCCGAGCAGACTGTGGAGACCACAGTTTCGACTGTCGCCCTTCCGAACGACGAAATGAAGGGACGGATCATCGGTCGCGAAGGGCGGAACATTCGCGCCTTCGAGCTGGCGACTGGCGTGGACGTGATCATCGACGATACGCCCGATACGGTGGTGGTGAGCTGCTTTGAGCCGATGCGGCGCGAGATTGCGCGCATGGCGCTGGAGAAGCTGGTGGCCGACGGGCGGATCCATCCAGGGCGCATCGAGGAAGTTGTGACGAAGGCGCGCGAGGAAGTCGACAAGGCGTTGATCGAGACCGGCGAGCGTGCAGCGTACGAGAGTGGCGTCCACGGGTTGCACCCGGAGCTGCTGAAGCTCATCGGGCGGATGAAGTGGCGCACGAGTTATGGCCAGAACATCCTGAACCATTCCAAGGAAGTTGCGTGGTTGGCAGGAATCATGGCTGCGGAGCTGGGGCTGGATGTGCCGATGGCGCGCCGCGGCGCGTTGTTGCACGACGTGGGCAAGGTCCTCACGCACGAGCATGAGGGCACGCACGTGCAGCTGGGCGTCGAGATGGCGACCAAGTACGGCGAGCATCCGCTGGTCGTGAACGCGATCGCCGCACACCATGACGACGTTCCGCACGAGAGCGAGATATCCGTGCTCGTCCAGGCCGCCGATGCGATAAGTGGAGCGCGTCCGGGGGCACGTCGTGAATCTTTCGAAACGTACGTGAAGAGGCTCGAAGGCATCGAGCGCATAGCGTCGGACTATCGTGGTGTCGAGAAGGTTTTTGCAATCCAGGCCGGCCGCGAGGTTCGCGTGATTGTGACGCCGGATGTGATCGATGATCCTCGGATGGAGACACTGTCGGAGGAAATCGCCCTGAGGATCGAGCGCGAGTTACAATATCCGGGTCAGATCAAGGTCGTGTTGATTCGTGAGACGAGGGCCGTCGGAATTGCCCGCTGAACTGATAGACGGAACAGCTATTGCCGCGCGAATCCGCGGCGAGGTGAGTGCGGAAGTGACGACACTGAAGGCGATGGGCGTCGTGCCAAAGCTCACGGTCGTGCTCATTGGCGACGATCCCGCGAGCGCCGTGTACGTCGCGGGCAAGGCGCGTGCGTGTGTCGAAGTCGGTATGGAGGAGAATACGATTCGCCTCCCGGCATCGACGTCACAGCATGAGTTGATGGAATTGCTCGATTGCCTGAATGCCGATTCCTCGGTTCACGGTATTCTCGTGCAGTCGCCCTTTCCTCCACAGATAGAAGCAAGCGCGGTGATCCGTCGCATAGATCCGTGCAAGGACGTCGACGGTTTTCATCCTGTGAACGTCGGGAAGCTTTTTGCCGGCGACCGCGATGGGTTCGTTCCGTGCACTCCGGCCGGAATCCAGGAGCTGCTGCGACAGTCCAACGTCACGACGCATGGACTGCATTGTGTCGTCGTGGGACGGAGCAACATCGTCGGCAAGCCCATGGCTGCGTTGATGGTGCAGGATGCGCCGACCGCCAACTGCACCGTCACCATCTGTCATCGCTACACGCGCGACCTGGGCTCGTTCACTCGTCGGGCCGACATACTCATCACCGCTGTTGGCCGGCCGGGCCTCATCACGGCCGATATGATAAAACCCGGTGCAGCCGTTCTCGACGTTGGTATCACGAGAATTCCAGACGCGACACGCAAGAGCGGTACGCGGCTGGTGGGCGACGTCGATTTCGAAGCGGCGCGTGAAGTCGCGGGCCTCATTACACCTGTGCCAGGCGGCGTTGGGCCCATGACAATCGCGATGTTGCTGCGCAATACGGTCCGCGCCGCGCAGCGTCTGGCGGCAGCGTGAGATTCGCGCGATGAGACGCTCGTACGGTTCGCGCGCGACGCGCTCGGGCGTCGAGTTCGATCTGTTCGGGTCGGGAGCTGCTGCGACACCCTTCGTCGCACCGGCAACACCAGGCTCATCGCCCGAGACGGCGATACAGGTCGCGTCGCTGACCGAGACCGCGCGCGCCGTGATCGAGGGCTCGTTCTCTCCCTTATGGGTACGCGGTGAGGTGAGCGACTTCAAGCGTCACAGAAACGGGCACTGGTATTTCTGTCTCCGCGATGCATCCGCGCAGGTGCGCTGCGTGGTGTGGTCGCGCAGCCAGCGCGGAATTCCGACGTCGCCAGACGAGGGAATGGAAGTCACGGCATTCGGCCAGCTCACCGTGTATTCCGCACGCGGCGAGATGCATCTCAACGTCACCGCTCTCGATGCGATTGGCGATGGGCTCTGGCGGAAGGCGATGGAAGAAACGCGATTGCGCCTGGACAGAGAGGGCCTGCTCGCGCCGGAGCGCAAGCGCACCCTTCCAGTCGCGCCGACGCGGGTCGGAATGGTGACCAGCCCGGATGGTGCGGCGCTACGCGACGTCATATCCGTGATTCGTCGCCGCGCGCCGCACGTGAGTCTCGTGGTGAGCGCAGCGACGGTACAGGGGCCCAATGCACCGGCGGAAATCGTCGCCGCGATCCAGCGGATTTGCCGCTTCGGTGAAATCGACGTTTTGATCGTCGGACGCGGGGGCGGCGGACGCGAAGACTTGTGGGCGTTCAACAGCGAGGCTGTTGCGCGCGCAATAGCGGACTCGACCGTTCCCGTGATTTCCGGTGTCGGTCACGAGATCGACGTGACAATTGCCGACCTCATCGCAGATCATCGCGCAGCAACGCCATCCGCTGCCGCGGAGGCTGCGGTACCGATGCGGAGCGACTTGCTTGCTGCGCTGCGTGATACGAGTGATGTGTTGTGTGCGTCGCTCGCCGGACGTGCGTCGCGTGCGCGCGCCGATCTCGAGAGCGGCGCCCTTGCGCTCCGACGCGCCGCGTCGATCGATGCGGAGCGGCGGCGCGCAGCAATCAGCGCAACCGCGGGTCGTCTCAACGTGCTGAGTCCGCTTGCAACGCTTGCGCGTGGCTATGCGGTCGCGCGCGACACGACCCGCAAGACAACGCTCGCAAGCGTCGCCGACTTCAAACCCGGCGCGCCTTTCACTCTCACATTGCGCGACGGTGACGTTGCCGCGCGGGTCGCGGAAAAGCCATGAGCTACGAGAAGCGAGTCGAGCGGCTTCAGGAAATAGTCGCTGATCTTGAAGGTGATGGACTACCACTGGACAACGCGCTCAAGCTGTTCGAGGAGGGAATCGAGATACTTCGTCTCGCATCGGACGAGCTGACCAGGGCCGAAGGTCGCGTTCAACTGCTCATCGAGAGCGCGGAAGGCGTCTTCGAGACGCGCGAGATCGATGTCTGAGCCAAACCACGCTGTGGACTTCGCATCCGATCGCAGCTACATCGACGCTGCACTGGGCGCGACCTGCGAGCTGCTTCCGGCAATGTCGGAGCGGCTCACCAGGGCTGTCCGCTACACTCTTTCCGGGCCCGGCAAGCGTCTGCGTGGAATTCTCGTTGCAGCTTCATATCGCGCAGCCGGCGGCGGGGGCAATGTCTACGGTTTGGCAGCCGCGGTGGAGATGCTGCACGCGTATTCACTTGCGCACGACGATCTCCCCTGCATGGACGATGACGACATGCGGCGCGGGCGTCCGACCACCCACAAGGCGTGCGGCGTCCCCACGACTGTCGTTGCTGGCGTCGCGATTATCCCGATCGCGGCGGCCGCGGCCGCGCGCTCGATGCGGGGGATGTACGGTGGCGCCCCACGTGCAGCGCCGATCGTTGCGGTATTGATGCAGGCGGCCGGCGCGAGTGGTATGATTGGAGGACAGCTTCATGACCTCATTGCCGAAGACATTCCGGCAGATTCGCTCGAAAAGCTGGAACGGATTCACCGTGCGAAGACGGGTGCACTGATGGCCGCGTCTGCAAAGGTCGGTGGCATGGCGGCCGGCGCCACCCGTCCGGCTGTCGAGGCCCTTGGCAGCTTCGGTGCCGACATCGGCCTCGCGTTCCAGATAGTGGATGACGTGCTCGACGTCACTTCCTCCTCAGACGCGCTCGGCAAGACGGTTGGGCGCGACGCGGAGCTGGGCAAGAGCACATATCCGGCGTTGCTGGGTGTGAATGGTGCAATGGATCGCGCTGTTGCCCTCGCAAGGCAGGGTTGCAAAACGTTGCAGGAACACAACCTGCTCAGCCAGGAGCTTCGCCACCTGGCCGATCTGGTGATTACTCGCACGCACTGACAGGCAGATGGCAATACTCGAAAGGATCGCTTCATCGTCGGACCTCAAGACTCTCACGCGCGACGAGCTGCGCACGCTCGCTGACGAAGTGCGCGCATTCCTCATCGACTCATGCTCGCGAACCGGCGGTCACATCGGCGCGGGACTCGGCGTGGTCGAGCTCACCATCGCGCTGCACGCGGCCTTCGACACCCCCACCGATCAGATCGTGTGGGATGTCGGTCATCAGGGTTATCCGCACAAGCTCCTTACCGGCCGTGCCAGCGGCTTCGACACGCTGCGCACCGAGAACGGCATGTCCGGCTTCCTCAAGCGCTCCGAGAGCCCGTACGACACCTTCGGCGCGGGCCACGCTGCCACGGCAATCTCCGCCGGTTTTGGAATGGCGGTCGGGCGCGACATTTCCGGCGAGTCATTCAAAGTGGTGTCTGTGCTCGGCGACGGCGCACTGACATCCGGGTTGTCATACGAAGGATTGAATAACGCAGGGGCATCAGGCCGCGATTTCATCGTCGTGCTGAATGACAACGAGATGTCCATCGCTCCGAACGTTGGAGCGATGGCCAAGTATCTCAACTCGGTGCAGCGCAATCCGATCTACAACCGGCTGCGCTCGACCATCGGTACGGTTGTCGACAGCATGCCCGGACCGCTGCAGGGAATGAGCACGCTGGTGCGCAAGTGGGAAGAGAGCATGAAGTCGTTCCTCACGCCGGGCGTGCTGTTCGAGGAGCTCGGCTTCCGCTACTTCGGGCCGATCGACGGACACGACATCGACCTTCTTCTCGAGACGTTCGCAGCGGTGCGCCCCATGGAAGGCCCGCGACTTGTTCACGTCGTCACGAAGAAGGGGAAGGGCTTTCCCGCGGGCGAGAACGTCGAGAAGTGGCACGCTCTCCCCGCAGGTCACGACCCGGCAACCGGCAAGCAGGTCAAGGCGTCATCCGCGAATCCGAGCTACACCGCGGTTTTTGGAAAGGGGCTGGCAGAGCTTGCTGCCATCGATCCCAAGCTCGTCGCAATTACTGCGGCAATGCCGAGCGGAACCGGTACCGGAGTCATGGCGAAGGCTTTTCCCAAGCGATTCTTCGACGTTGGAATTGCGGAAGGTCACGCGGTTACATTCGCGGCCGGTCTCGCCACGCGCGGGATCAAGCCGGTGTGCGCGATCTATTCCACTTTCCTCCAGCGTGCGTATGACAACGTCATACACGACGTCGCTCTGCAGCATCTACCCGTCGTGTTCGCGATGGACCGAGCCGGCCTCGTCGGCGAGGACGGCCCGACACATATGGGATTGTACGACATAGCGTACATGCTTTCGATTCCAGGTGCGACCGTAACCGCGCCCCGGAACGGCAGCGAGATGCTTGGGCTTCTGCGCACCAGCATGGCGCACAAGGGCGGACCGTTCTCGCTGCGATATCCGCGCGACGCATCGCCCGACATCGTTCCTCCGATCGCGGAGATCGCTCCGATCCCGTTTGGAACATGGGA
Source organism: uncultured Gemmatimonadales bacterium (assembly GCA_963707505.1). Classification (GTDB taxonomy): domain Bacteria; phylum Gemmatimonadota; class Gemmatimonadetes; order Gemmatimonadales; family Gemmatimonadaceae; genus Fen-1247. The sequence continues at coordinate 125,235 of CAVPQB010000005.1, read as the reverse complement.
AGTGCTGCGTCGTGGTTCCGAATTCGCGGTGCTCGCCGTGGGTCCGATGGTCAACAATGCCCTCGCTGCAGCAGACATTCTCGCCGCCGAAGGCTTGTCGGTCACTGTTGTCAACTGCCGTTTCCTCAAGCCGCATGACGAGGTCACACTCAACGCGCTTCTCGCGGACCACCGGCATCTCCTCGTCGTCGAGGAAGGAACTGTGGTCAATGGCTTCGGCGCGTACATGACCTCTGTCGTCGCGCGACTGGATCCCGCCGTTCGCGTCATGGCGCACGGAGTCGCTGACAAGTTCATCGAGCAGGCATCGCGCGCGCGTCAGCTTCAGCTGACTGGACTCGATGCGGCCGGAATTGCGGAGCGGGTGCGTGTTCTTCACGGTAGTGCCGCCGAGACCGTCGCCGGATGATCGACATCGGGGTAATCGGTCACCGAGGATACCCCGCGCTCGCTTCCATCATGGACGTGCTCGAGCGCGAAGCACGCGTGCTTGGCGCGACGTTGTATTTCGAACCCGGTCTGCTCGACGTTCCTGACGACCGTTTACTCAAGTCGCCAGCGCAGATTCACCTTGCGCTATCGCTTGGGGGTGATGGCACGTTACTCCGCACTGCGCGCTTTCTCGACGGTGCAGCGGTGCCCATCCTTGGTGTCAATCTGGGAAGGCTGGGCTTCCTCACCAGCTGCAGCGCGCCGGAACTCAAATCTGCGCTCGAAGCCGTGGTTGCCGGGGACTACGACGTCGACGAGCGGATGGCACTGCGCGGTGAAGCGAAGCACAGTGACGGAACTCCCACGGAAGAGTGGCAGGCGCTCAACGATATCGTGATGCACAAGGGTGGCTTCGCGCGCATGCTGAGTGTCCGCGTCATAGTCGACGGCGAAACGCTCGGCGACTACAACAGTGATGGAATCGTCGTAGCGTCCCCGACCGGTTCCACCGCGTACAGTCTGTCGGCTGGCGGCCCGCTCGTCACGCCATCGCTCGATTCCATCATCCTCACGCCGATCTCTGCACACGCGCTTGCGATTCGGCCGATAGTCCTTCCACCGAATGTTACCGTGACGCTGGAATCGCTGGATGGTCCCGACGAGGTGCTGATCACCGTCGACGGACAGGCCGGTACGCGATTGGCTTCGGGAGACACATTAACGGTTCGCCGCGCGCCGCGCGCAGTGCGTATAGTTCGCTTTCCCGGCAACAGCTTCTTCGATCGGCTCCGCGTCAAGCTAGGCTGGGGCGGACTTCCGACACGCGATCAACCCAAACAGTGCTGACCGAACTTCGAATCAGGAACTTTGCGATAATCGATTCGGTAACGCTTCCTCTCGAACGCGGACTGAATGTTCTCTCGGGCGAGACTGGAGCGGGCAAGTCGATAATCGTGGGCGCGTTGGGATTGCTGTTGGGAGAGCGGGCCAGCGCCGATCTCGTGCGCCCTGGCGCCGACCGTGCGACGGTCGAGGGAGTGTTCGATCTGTCGGAGCGTCCGGCTCTTGTCGCGCTCGTCGATGAGCGAGGCATCGAAACGGAGGGAGAAACGTTGGTGCTCAAGCGTGAGATCGCCGCGTCAGGACGCGGCCGCGCCTGGGTGAACGGTACGCCCGTCACGGCGACGATCCTCGCGGAGATCGGTCGCGCGCTCGTCAACTTGCACGGCCAGCACGAAGCGCAGACGTTGCTCGATGACGAGTCGCAACGCCAGATTCTGGACGCGTATGCGGACGCTACTTCCGCCGCGCGCGACGTTGCATCGGAGTACGCCTCGCTCGCGGCAGTCCGCCGGAGAATCGAAGAGATAACCAAGCGGCGCGCGGATGCCGAGCGTCGTGCGGACTACCTGCGACACGTCGCACGCGAGATCAGCGACGCGCAGCTCGTCCCGGGCGAGGACGTCACGCTCGAAGACGACGCGCGCGTTCTCGAGAACGCGGACGAGCTGCGTACACTTGCGCAGGCAGTGTCGGAGGCACTGAGCGATGATGAGGACGGAGCGCTTGCGCGCCTCGCATCGGTCCATCGTGCGCTCGGCCAGATCTCACGGATCGACGCAAGCGCGTCAAAGATGCAGGAGCTGTACGATACTGGCTTCTACGCGCTTGACGAGCTTGCGCGTGCAGCATCCGACTATGCGTCTTCGGTTGAACTGGACCCCGAGCGTCTCGCCGGTGTCCGTGCTCGCCGCGAGCTGATCTTCCGGCTGAGCAAGAAGTACGGCGGTACGCTCGCCGACGTCATCACGACAGGCGCCGAGGCGCAGGCCGAGCTCGATCTCGTCGATTCAGCCGAGTTCGACGTCGCGCAGCTCCGGAAGCAGGAAGGCGACGCGTCGGATCGGCTGCACGCTGCGGCAGCGCGTCTCACAGCGCTTCGCAAGCGCGCCGCGACCGCAATTGGCAAGGCAGTGTCTGCGGAGCTTCCGCAGTTGGGGATGGATTCCGGCCGCTTCACGGTTGCACTGACGTCGCGCGCGGAAATATCGCCGCAAGGCGCCGAGGACGTGGAATTTCGTGTCGCGCTGAACGTCGGTTACGACCCGAGACCGCTCGCAAGAGTGGCGTCCGGCGGCGAGCTCGCGCGCGTCATGCTCGCGCTTAAAACCGTGCTCGCCGCAGTTGATCACATCCCGACTCTCGTGTTCGACGAAGTCGACGCGGGGATCGGAGGCCGCGTCGGCCTGCAGGTAGGCGACACGATGCGTCGCGTCGCCGAGCAGCATCAGGTGTTCGCGATATCACATCTGCCTCAGATTGCCGCGCGCGCGCATCATCACATAGTGGTTGCAAAGGGCGCGCGTGAAGGCGTGACTACCGCGGACATCAGCGTTCTCTCGGCCAACGATAGAGTGACCGAAATCGCGCGCATGTTGGGCGGCGATCCCGAAAGCAAGGCAAGCAGGGCGCACGCGAAGGAATTGTTGCAGGCCGCGGGCGCGTAAGGGGCAGTCGTCATCCCCGTCTTCGGCGAGGATGACGTGGCTCGCCGATCTATCGCTTCAACCGCCAATACAACCGAATCAGGATCTGATCGTTGATCAACTTCGGCACCGCACCACCAGTCCCGCTGATCGTCTCCGTATGCAGATAACTCACGTCGAACGGAATCTTCGACTTCCCCAGACTGACTGCGTGTGCATTCGAGAACGCGATGCCGCCACCGACTCGCTGCTCCTTGAAGTCCGTACCAAGCCCCAGGTCCGGTAGCGCAACGCCGGCCGCCGTGTACGCATCCGCCGTCTTGTGACGATACAGATACTGGCCGCCGAGCGAGATGAAATCGTTGAACACCCAGCGCGGTGTCGCCTCGATCTCGAGCATGTTTCCTAGTTGACGCGTCACAGCAACTGCGCTGGTCGCCGGCGGGAACGTAACGCCGGGCGCGTACCGTACCGTCATCGAATCGCTCGTCGCCTTCGCATAGCGCGCGACGCCGGAGACCCAGAAGTGGCCTCCGAGCAGAATGTCCAGGTAGCCGCGCGCGAGAACCGCGGCTGCATGCGTCCCCGTTCCGATGTCAGTGAGCGCATCGGACGCCGGAAGCGATCCGGTCGGAAACCGATACCCACCAGCAACGGCAAGCCGTGCATTGATTCCATGTGGTGTGAAGCGCGATGCATCGCGTAACCGAAATGAATCGAACAGCAGCAACTTCGCCGTCAGCTCCGCATCCCCGAGGCCCGTTCGCTCGATCGTCTGGAACGGCTGCAGCGCAACGCCGTATGACGGATCGCTCAGCAGTGTCTGCACGCCCGGAGTCGCCAACGGGGTCGGGGCTCCAACGACACCTGTTGCTGTGATGGCGGGCACTCCCGTTGCAGGATTCGCGGCGAACGCATTCAATGCGCCGCGCACGCTGGTGACGCGCGCATCGACTGCGCTCTGCACGGTACTTCCGCGCGTCGGCACCAGCGCGCCATTCATGTAAAGCGACGCGATCGAATTGCCGAATCCCGTCGCTGACGTGACGAGCGCCGCAGATCCGGTGCATTGAGGATCACGTGCGCCCGCGCCGGAGCAATAGGCCTTCACCGCCGTCGCGGCCGTGATCACCTGTGCCGTGAAGATGGAATCGGTTGCGCGCGCGACAGCATCTCCGGCCGCTGCCGGATTGGGGCCCAGATTCGCCTCGTTCGCCCCGGGGTTCGCACGAAAGAACACGCTCGTCCGCGTGTGCACGATCGGCACCATCGCCGTCACCGACAGCCAGCGCGAGATTCCAGCCTCGAGAGATATTGGAACGTTCGCGACCCGGTCCGTCACCTGTGTAACTGTCTTGCCGATCGACACGTTGAGGCCTGACACCCCCGTGATTGCCCGTAAGGTGTCCTGAACTGGCTTGAGGATGGACAGCTGTGCCACCCCGACGCTGTCGAGACTGAACCGGCCGCCGAGCGGCTGGAGCACTCCCGCCACGCCCGGCTTTGGGCGAAACGAACAGCTGATCCCAGTACGACCAGTCGCTTTCCACCTTGATCCGGAAGCTGCCAGACGGCGTGATCGATGCATCTTCGCCCAATCCGGTGATCGCCTGGGCACCAGCGGCGCCAGCGCACAGCGACGCCGTGAGGGTGAAAATTGCTGCTTGGAACCAGCGTCCGGGCATGTGCTCTCGGTAAAAATCGTTGTAGGCGCGACGCGGGGACGTTAGCATTCCGGTTCCGTCCGTGTCAACCAAAGCTAAGTGAGGTATGAGCTGCGCACGCCACCAACCATTCCGTGGCAGGTAACCGGGAACCACTGGCTCTCGTTGCCGTGCGTGCATCCGGCCGACGGTTCCATCCATGGAGTCGGGCTGATCTCCCTGGCTCACCGGGGCGCCATCGAGTTCGCCGGCGCACCTGACTTCGAGAATGGCGCAGGTGAACCCCTGTTGCGGTTGAGCTTCGAGTCCGACGGCTCGCCGATCGAGCTCGCCACGACCCGGATGGCCTGGCAACGGGTCCTCGAATGGCTGCCGGCCTTCAATTCGACCGTCGGCGATCTCGTCATTCGCGGCACCATCTTCGCTCCCTGTGGCCGCGCGGCCGACTTCCCCGGCTTCGTTTACGCGATATCGATCGAGAATCGCGGTCAATCAGCTGCCTCTGTCAACTTCCGCGCTCAGGGCACACTTGGCGTTCGCCAACACCGCATTCGTACAGCGCGCCGCTTTGACGACGCGCACGTCGCGACACTGACGGACGATATTATCACTCTGCGCGGAACGAGTCGCGGCTCCGAAACGGCGTTGGCATTGACAGGTGATTCGATGATTGGAGCGGTCGCCGCGACCACCGACGGCACGGCACGTTTCACCCTGAGCCGCGAGGCTTCGCTCCAACCGGGCGAGCGAGTCGATCTTGCATTGTACGCTGCGGCAGGTCCCGAAGTCGACGGCGCCGTCGCGATGGTGCAGCGCATGCGACGCCGTGGCTGGCGAACGCTTGCGTCACAGACGCGCGACGCAATCTCGATGCTGCAGCAATCCACCGGCGTTCCGGCTGCAGATCGTCTGATCAATCGGCATCTGATGTTCGCGTACTTCTACGCTGCCGGTCGCGCGATCGACGACGCGCGGTGGTATATCTTCCGCTCTCGCATTCCATGGTGCGCGCAGGGATTGACAGTACGCGACTATGAGGCGTTGATGTGGCTCGTGCCTGCATTTCAGCTCGCCGACACCGCGCTCGCGCGAGAGCTGTTGCTGAGAACCTGCGAGCTGCACGGCTACGCGCCGGGCCGCGGTGTCAACTACATCGATGGCACTCCGTTCGACGTAGCGTTCTGTCTCGATGCAGCAGCTGCATATCCGGTCTCTGTCGATCGCTACGTCGCGCAGACCGGCGACGATCGCATCGTCGAGGACGCGCCGATCGCCGAAGCGCTCTATGCAGCGAACGACGACATCGCCGCATCACGCCACGGCTCGCTGCCGTTGTACAGAACCGACGCAACTCCGTCCGGCGCCGACGCGGAGCTGCCATACACGCTGCACGGCAACGCGCTGGTAGCGGACGCGCTCGAGGTGCTCAAGCAGACGCTGGACGAGAAGACCGCCGAGCACGTTCAGAACGCCGATGCGGTCCGCGCCGCAATCACGCGCCAGTTCGCCACCGACAAGGACTCGTCGCGAACCTTATTCTCTACCGCAACGGATCTCGCCGGCGCAACGTCGATGCGTGATGATCCCGTGGGGTCGGTGTTCTGGCTCCCGCTCTATCACATGCTCTCCCGCGACGATTCGATCTATCGCCGCACCGTTCGCCGGCTCGAGCAATCCGATGCCGACGCCGCGCAGATCAACCTCGCCGAGCGATGCGCTACGCTGATGGGACCGGACGCCGCGAAGACACTCGAGTGGTTACGTCGAGCCGATCTCGATGGTGGTCTCGCGGCGGAATTCGTGGACGCTGAGGGCATGGCGATAGCGAATGGCGGTGACGCGTCGCTCTCGGCGCTCATCGCATACTCGGTTTGGTATGCCGTCAGTGTGCTTGGCATCCCCGCTGGTTGATCCGCCCTTCGTAAGCCAGCGGAGCTTCGTATATTGATGTCTTGTACCACGCCCTTTGCGCGTGTTAGCTCGGATGGCGAAATGGGTAGACGCGAGGGACTTAAAATCCCTTGGAACATAATTCCATGCCGGTTCGAGTCCGGCTCCGAGCATTTTTTGTGACGACCGCAGCATTGTCTGCGCTGTCCTGATCCAAAGAGGGGAAGCGAATCATGGATTCGCTTCCCCTCTTTGTTCACATGAGATTCACTTCAGAGTTAGAACGGAATCTCGTCCGTCAACGCCAGCTTCGCCGCGCGCGTCTTCCGCGCAGGTGCCTTCGGTGTCTCCACCTCGGCGACCACTTCTTCTGCGGCGTCAGCTCCATCATGCTCCGCGTTGCTTCCACTGGCTTTCGCCGGCCACACGACCCCGTCGCAGTTTCGATCTCTGCACTTGTAGTCGGGCGCCTTGGGGTTCCGCTTGGTCAGACGGTTGTCCCACATGCGGCCGCCGCACTTGGGGCAGCTCACCGCATCGACGTCGGTCAGCGTGTTCGCTTCCTTCATCGCGCTCACGTCGTCAGTCGCAACCGCGGACCGGCTCGACTTTCCGGCGCTACCGCCGTGCCTGCGCTCGTAGGCGGTTGCCGGATCTTCCACTGGCTTGGCATACTTGCCGTCGCCATCGACCTCGACCCAGTTCTGCTCGTACGAGTACAGCTCGTTTCCAATTCCGAACCGCACCGCTGCGCGCTTGAACGCATCTGTCGCAGCCTGCTTGTAGTCCCGACCGGTCCCGACGTCCTCGCGGATCACGCCGAGTACCTGAAGTCGCGCCTTGAACGCGCAGACTGAATCCGAATCGACCTCGGCGCCGTGGATCTGCGGCAGCATCTCGAGAGTCAGATCCCACTCGCCCGGGACAACTGTGTCGAGGCGTTCCCGCACCGTGTTCGCTTCGATGTAACACACGAAGCGCGCGAAGTGACGTCCGTCACGAGCTACCGGCTTTCCGTCCTGGCGCCACGAGATCGTTCCCGCAGGCACCGGGGCCGCCAGCGCTGACCATACGGCGTCCTTCGAATTGAATGTTTCCTGTCTCGCAATCATTTCCGTTTCCTCGCCCTGGTCTTGCCAGAGCTCCTGGGTCTAGGCGCATTCGCGCTCATTGTCCGAACAATCCTCCGTACCTCCGCAACTGCCTTGCAGCCAGCTCCGTGTTCGCAGTACCAACCGTACCGATCGAAGTACACCAGGTGCAGCGTGGCTTCCTTCTCCGTCCGCTCCCACACCTTCCACAACTCTGTCACCGTCGTGTCCGGCCCACATTGAAGCCACGGATTGAGCGGCTCCACGTCGTAGCTGGACGGGACCTGCGGAATCTGGACCTTTCGCGTTTTCCGAGCCCCGGCGCGGCCTTTGACCTGTTTTATTGGCACGTGCCAAGTCGTTGGTAATTCACTACTTACGATGCGGTTTTCGGTGATTATTCGGTATGTGTAAACCTAGTGTTTTGCGTGTTTCAAAGCAAGGGCGCTATGTGGAAAAGTACCGGCTATTCGAGCGTGGGGCCCCGCGCCCGCACCATGGCTCGGGACGTGCTCGGCCACCTCTCGAATAACCCTCAACCACCCCACGGAGGAGCAATGGATACAGGCAACGACTTTCTCAAATCCCAGGTGCACAACGCAGCCGCACAGCATCACGCCTTTCTCAAGGGATTGGAGGACCACGAATCCCAGGCCGAAGACCCGCGTTTTCGCGATCTCTGCACGCGTTATATACCCGCCATGCGCGATCACCAACGCATGCTCGAAGACTATCAGAATGAGCTCGGTGCGCCGAGCGCAGGCGTACTCAAGCGGGCCCTCGGCGCAACGGCCAATGCCGCCCGCGACCTGGCTGACTCGGTCCGCGAGAGCGACTTCCTGCGCCTGGTAGGCGACATCGTCATGTCGCGGCAGGCCGAAGATACCTTCAAGACTTTCCGGGAGGCCGGCCGCGCGCTGGGCCTGCCGCGGCTCGCGGATATCGGCGAGACAGGCGAGCGCGATCACGACTCCTACAATCGCGACGCGAACCGACTCGTGCAGCAATTGTTCGTCGAGCAGGTCCGACAAGGTGATCACAACGTCGCTGCGACAGCCACGGCGGAGCTCAGCCGCTAGGCGCACGAACCGTCGTACGGGCAGGCCCCCGCGCCTGCCCATTTCTCTCCGCTCCCAACGCGATACCTCTGCCACTAACTTGCGCGCATGACCGATGTCGTCGCGCTCGCCGCAGAACTGCTGTCGATACAATCATTTACAAGAGACGAGGGAGCAGCGATCGATTTCGTCGCGCGCTGGCTCGTGAGTCGGCACTGGAACGTGTCGATCCAGGAAGTCTCGCCTGGACGCGGCAACATCTGGGCTTCGCGGCGCGGTGGAGGAGTGACGCTTTCCACGCATCTCGACACCGTTCCGCCCTACCATCCGCCACGGCTGAGCGGCAATCGCCTCTACGGCCGTGGTGCGTGCGACGCGAAGGGGATTGCAGCGGCAATGATGGCTGCCGCCGAGCAGCTCGTAAACGAAGGCGAAGACCGCGTGGATCTCCTGTTCGTCGTAGGCGAGGAGAAAGGATCTGACGGCGCGCGCGCCGCCAACAACCTCGCCGCGACGAGTCGCTACCTCGTCAACGGCGAGCCAACCGAGAGCAAGTTGGCGAGCGGCTGCAAGGGATCGTTGCGCTTCATCGTGCGCACCCACGGACGGGAGGCGCATTCCGCGTATCCCGAGCTCGGCGCGTCAGCAATCGAGCCGCTCCTGCGTTTGCTTCCCACGATCCACGCCGTCGATTTCCCCTCCGATCCAGTGCTCGGCGCAACAACCGTCAACATTGGGACGATCACCGGTGGAACGGAAGCGAACATCATTCCGGGAAGCGCGGAGTCAGAAGTGATGCTGCGTCTCGTGAGCGACGTCGAGCCAATCAAGCGCCTGATCTCGGACTGGGCCCATGCAGGCGGCGCAGACGTCGAGTTCGGATCGACGATTCCCGCTCAACGCTTTCATGTGCTGGATGGTTATGAGGTCGCACCGGTCTCGTACACATCCGACATCCCGCTGCTCGCTCGCTGGGGAACTCCTCTGTTGTTCGGACCGGGATCCATCCATGTGGCACACACGCCCGACGAATACGTCGATGTCGATGAGCTACGTGCGAGCGTCTCGACGTACGTGTCACTCGTAAGGCAACTGCTAGCTCAATGACAGACAATCAAATCGGTCGCGATCGCATCCCGGTCGCGGTGCTCGGCGCCACGGGTGCAGTGGGGCAGACGTTCATCAGGCTGTTGCGCGATCATCCCTGGTTTCGCGTCGCCGAGGTTGCGGCATCCGAAAGATCTGCGGGCAGGCGGTACGCAGATGCCGCGCACTGGCTCGAGGGAGAGATGCCTGCGAACGTCGCGTCGCTCATGGTAACGCCGTGCACGCCGGATTCGGTTTCATCGTCGATAGTGTTTTCGGCGCTCGACTCGGGCGTGGCGGGCGACGTGGAGATCGCGTTCGCCCGCGCCGGCAGATTCGTTTGCAGCAACGCGAAGAATCACCGCATGTTGAGCGATGTTCCGCTGCTCATTCCTGAAATCAACGCGCAACATCTCGCGGTGATCGACGCGCAGCGCAAACGCTGCGACTGGGCCGGCGCGATCGTGACGAACGCCAACTGTTCATCCACGGTTGCGGCGCTGCCGCTCGCGCCACTGCATGAAGCCTTTGGTATAACCCGGATGTTCATCGCGACCATGCAGGCGGTCTCGGGCGCCGGATACCCAGGCGTACCGTCGCTCGACATAATGGGCAACGTCATTCCGTACATCGCGGACGAGGAGCCGAAGATCGAAGCTGAGATCGGCAAGCTGCTCGGCGTCGTGAGTGGCGGGGCCATCGAGTCGGCGCCATTCCGGGTGACTGCGCACGCCAATCGTGTCCCGGTGGAGCACGGACACACGACGTGCATGTCGATCGGACTCGCGTCCTCCGCGACGCCGGAGCAGGTCACCGATGCAATCATGGCGTGGACCGGCCGTGTGGAAGCCATGGATCTCCCGTCGCGTCCGGATCGACCGATAGTTGTCACGACAGCGCCGGATCATCCGCAACCGCGTCGCGACGTGATGCGGGGCAACGGGATGACCGTAACTGTCGGACGCATCCGGCGCGACGAGCTGCTCGATGTACGGATGGTAGCAATGGGCAGCAACACCATTCGCGGCGCAGCGGGCGGCGCAATAATGAATGCGGAGCTGCTCGTTACCCAGGGCTACGTGGCGCGTACGTGATAGTCGTCAAGTTCGGTGGCACGTCAGTCGGCGACGCGGATGCGATCTGCCGCGCCGCGGACGTCGTCGCGAGCCGCGTGCATCGTGCGCCCGTAGTCGTGGTCTCCGCAGCGAGCGGCACCGACGACCGAGCTACTCGGCATCGCGGAACAGGCGGCGCGCGGCCAGCTCATCGGCGCACTCAGGTCGGTCGAGCACATCCGCGAGCGGCACGTCGCGATGTGCGACGTTCTGCTTCGCGATGTTCCAGGTGGTCCGGACACGACCGCGGAGATTGCCGCAATGTGCGACGAGGTCGCGAGTCTCGCCGAGGCACTCACGACACTCGGCCACATAACACCGCGGAGCCTCGACGCGGTCGCGTCATTCGGCGAGCAGATGTCGGCGTTGCTGGTCACCGAAGCATTTCGTGCGCGAGGAATTCCAGCGCAGCATGTGGACGCGCGCGAAGTCATTGTCACCAGCGACCATTTCAATCAAGCCGAACCCAATCTGGATTCGATCTCGGACCGCGCGCGCGATCGTGTGGCACCGATGGTCCGGTCGGGGCTCGTTCCGGTGCTCGGCGGCTACATCGGCGCTACGGTGACCGGCGTAACGACAACACTCGGGCGCGGCGGCTCCGATTACACCGCGTCGCTGCTTGGCGCAGCACTCGGGGCGGACGACATCGAGATATGGACCGATGTGGATGGAATGCTGACGGCCGATCCGCGCGTGGTGAGTGGTGCGAAGCTGATCTCCCAGATCCGATTCGACGAAGCGTCGGAGCTTGCGTCGTTCGGCGCGAAGGTGTTGCATCCGAATACGATCGCACCGGCCGTCCGCCGGGGAATCCCGGTGTACATCTACAACACTCGTAACCCGACGCGATCCGGCACGCGCATCATGTTCGATGCGCCCCGACGCCCGGTGACCGCGATCGCCGCCAAGGGCGACGTCACGACCGTGAGAGTGAGCGCACCTCGCATGCTGCTCGCGAAGGGATTTCTCCGTAGCGTTTTCGAGATCTTCGAGCGGCATCGCACATCCGTTGACGTCGTATCCACATCCGAAGTGTCCGTCTCGGTGACACTCGACGACGCCACGCGCCTGGATGAGCTGCTCGTCGACCTGCGCATGCTCGGCGACGTTTCAATAGAGCGAGATCGCGCAGTGGTCGCGATAGTCGGCTCGGGTATCGGCGACCGCGGCGATTGCATGGGCCGCGCGCTGCAGGCGTTGGGCGGCATGCACGTTCACATGGTTTCACTGAGTGCCAGCGGTATCAATCTCACCGTTGTCGTCGACGGTGCCTCGATGCAGGACGCAATGCGGTCGCTGCATGACGAGTTCTTTCCGCATGAGACGGTTTCATGACTGCGCTTCGGCTGGCAATCATAGGTCCGGGTAAGATGGGAACTGCAGTCGCCGATCTCGCACGTACGAGCGGGATCGACGTGGTCGCGACGCTCGGCGCCACCACTGTCGTCAACTCGACTTCGCTCGCAGGTGCGGATGTCGCGATTGAATTCACGGAGCCAGGGGCAGCTGCGGCGAATGCCCGAGCGTGTATCATCGCCGGATGCCCGATCGTAGTCGGCACTACCGGTTGGTATGATGAGCTGCCAGAGCTTTCGCGGCTCGTTTCCGAGAAAGGCGGGTCACTCCTCTGGGCGCCGAATTTCTCGCTCGGCGTGCACGCGGTAGCCCGCATCATGCGTCGCGCAGGCGAGATTTTCGCGAATATCCCGACATTCGATGCCGCGCTGGTTGAGACGCATCACGCGGAAAAGAAGGATGCGCCGTCTGGCACGGCGCGCATGCTGCAGGAAAAGTTCGCGGAGGGGTCGGCTCGCGAGATTCCGGTAACGAGCGTTCGCGTCGGCTCAGTTCCGGGCACGCACACGCTCATTATCGATGGTCGATTCGAGCAGATCGTCGTCTCTCACGAAGCGCGCGACAGGCGGGTATTCGCGGAAGGCGCACTCGTTGCGGCCCGATGGCTGATTGGACGTCGTGGCGTCTTCACGCTGGACGATGTGTTATCCAATGAGGAGGTTCGATGAAATCGACAGTTCCGATGCTTCGTGGTGCCGGCACGGCGATAGTCACTCCGTTCACCGCGACGGGTGAGGTGGACGAAAGTGCGTTGCGAAACTTCGTCGCGTGGCAGATAGAGGAGGGAATCAACTACGTCGTCCCTTGCGGATCGACAGGAGAAGCCGCAACGATGACCGCCGAAGAACAGCGGCGCGTCGTCGAGATTACTGTAGAAGTGGTCGCCGGACGCATCCCCGTCGTCGCGGGCGCCGGATCCAACGATACTGCGCGTGCACTTGCAAATTCTCGGATGATGCGCGACGCGGGTGCGACGCATCTGTTGCATGTGTCTCCGTCCTACAACAAGCCGCCGCAACGCGGCATAGTGGCACACTTCCGGGCGATCGCCGACACGGTCGATCTCCCCGTGGTCGTGTACAACGTACCGGGACGCACCGCGAGCAATGTCACCGCCGAGACGACGCTCGAGCTCGCGGCTCACCCCAATATTGTAGCGGTGAAGGAGGCCTCGGGAAATCTCGCGCAGATAACGCAGATACTTCGCCATCGACCTCACAATTTCTCGGTACTCTCGGGAGATGACGCGCTCACGCTTGCGGTGATGGTGGCCGGCGGAGACGGTGTGACATCCGTGACGTCCAATGTGACCCCGGCACTCGTCACGCAACTCTGCGCGGCCGCGCATCGCGGCGATTACGATGATGCGCGAGCCATCGACAGTCGCCTCGCACTCTGGACGCACGCAGCGTTCGTCGAATCCAATCCGATACCGGTCAAGGCCGCGCTCGCGATGATGAAGTTGATGGGCGACAACCTTCGCCTTCCGCTTGTCCCACTTGCTCACCAGCATCACGCCATAGTGCGCTCCGCGCTCGTGTCCGTCGGAGCACTACCCGCATGACGCTTGCGTCCAGCCACCGGCATGCAGCCCTTGCGAGCATCATTGAAGAGTTCTCTTCGGTCCGTGGCACGCCACCGACGGACGCGCGCGCCGCGGTCGATGAGCTACTCACATTGCTCGAGGACGGTGCGGTGCGCGCCGCCGAGCGCAGTGCCGGCGGCGATTGGTGCGCGGTCCCATGGGTCAAGCTCGGTATTCTGCTCGGCTTTCGTGTCGGGGCGATGGTCGACATGTCGTTTGCGCAGGCCGGAGAGGGCGGCGTAGCATTTTCGTTTTTCGACAAGGACACCTACCCGCCGCGTGCGCTTCGCCTGAGTCATGGCGTTCGCGTGGTGCCGGGAGGGTCTTCAATCCGACGTGGCGCATTCCTCGCCCGTGGCGTTGTGTGCATGCCGCCGAGTTACGTGAATGTCGGCGCGTACGTCGGTGCAGGGACGATGATCGACTCCCATGCACTGGTCGGATCGTGCGCGCAGGTCGGGGAGCGCGTTCACCTGAGCGCTGCCGCGCAACTTGGGGGCGTGCTGGAACCAATCAATGCGTCTCCTGTCGTCATCGAAGATGATGTCGTGGTCGGCGGGAATTGCGGCGTCTATGAGGGGACCGTCGTTCGCAGCAGGGCAGTGCTCGGCGCCGGCGTCGTTCTTACACGCAGCACACCCGTGTTCGACCTCGTCAACCAGACTGTCCACCGCGCATCGTCGGACCGCCCGCTCATCATCCCCGCGGGTGCGGTTGTGATACCAGGAACGCGGCCCGCTTCATCGGAGTGGGCGGCTGAAATGAAACTCTCGATCGTTACGCCGATCATCGTCAAGTATCGCGACGCGCGCACTGATGCGGCGACAGCACTCGAGGAGGCTCTCCGATGACCGGCACCGCGTCAGTTCGCGGCACCGTACGGGTCCCCGGCGACAAGTCCATCTCCCATCGCAGCCTCATACTCGCAGCGCTATCCGATGGCACGAGCCATATCAGCGGTCTTCTGCGCTCTGCCGACGTCGATAGCACCGCGTCGGTGTTGAGCGCGCTCGGCGTGCGCATCGAGCCGGATAATGACAGCATAGCCGTGCATGGTCGTGGACTTCGTGGTCTCCTGGCGCCCAGACGGCCTCTCGACTGCGGCAACAGTGGGACCACGGCGCGGCTCATGTCCGGCGTGCTCGCGGCGCATCCTTTCGACAGCACGCTCACCGGCGACGTGAGTCTCAGTCGTCGGCCGATGCGAAGAGTTACCGAGCCACTCGAGCAGATGGGCGCGCACTTCACGATCGAGGGTGATGCTGACGGGCTGCCGCTGACGATCCATGGCGGCACCCTCGGAAGCATTGGCTGGAACAGCCGCACCGCGAGCGCGCAGGTAAAGAGTGCGATTCTTCTCGCCGCGCTCAACGCGCAGGTCAGCGCCAACGTGACAGAGCCGACCCGGTCGCGCGATCACACCGAGCGCATGCTCGCTGCGCGCGGCGTTCCGATCGTCGTGGACGGTGAGTCCGTGTCGATTGGCGTTGCGCGCTCGATGCGAGCGATGGACACGCACGTACCGGGCGACCCGTCGTCCGCGGCATTTTTCGTAGCGCTCGCGGCGCTATTTCCCGGGCGCACGCTTGACATGCCTGACGTCTGCGTCAATCCCACGCGCACCGGCTTCCTCGACGTCGTTCAACGGATGGGCACGCTGGTCTCGCTCCTGGACTCATCCGATGAAGGCGGCGAGCCCACTGCCACCATACGCGCGACAGGCACGGACACCCTGCGCTCCGTGGCGATCGGCGCCGCCGAGATGCCTTCGATGATCGACGAGGTCCCCATCCTCGCGTGCCTCGCGGCTCGCGCGGAAGGCGAGACGGTGATCAGCGGCGCCAGCGAGCTGCGAGTCAAGGAAAGCGATCGCATTTCAGCCGTCGTGCGAAATCTTCAGGCGATCGGTGTGGATGCCGAAGAGCGTCCCGATGGCATGGTGATTCGCGGAAGTCGATCGCCACTTTCAGGCCGCATCGAGACGCACGGCGACCATCGTATCGCGATGGCGTTCGGCGTACTCGGCGCCCTCCCAGGCAACGAGATCGAGATCATAACCCCGGATTGCGTCAGTGTGTCCTATCCTTCATTCTGGAGTGATCTGCGACGTGTCGCGTAGCACCGTGGTGATCGCTATCGATGGTCCAGCCGCGTCGGGTAAATCGTCAACAGCGGCGTGGGTGGCGCGCGAGCTGGGATACAGGCACCTGGACTCGGGCGCGCTGTATCGCGCCGAAACCGGTCGCCGCCTGGGGATCGCCGATCTGCGCTCCATGGAGGTTACCGCGGCGGTCTCGTCGGTCGCCCAGATGCCTGAGGTCCGCGCCGCGGTGAATGCGGAGCTTCGGCGTGCAGCCGCGACCGAGAATGTCGTAGTGGATGGTCGCGACATCGGCAGTGTTGTTTTTCCCGACGCGCAGCTCAAGATCTTTCTCGTCGCCGACCCGTGGGAGCGCGCCCGTCGCCGTTTGCACCAGCGTCTGGAGCGCTCTGCCACCGACGCCGAGATCGCCGACGAAACCCGACTGCTCGTAGAGCGCGATGCCAATGATGCCACCAACACGCTTCAGGCGCGCGACGCCGTTCTGATCGACACTACCTATCTCACGCAGCAGGACCAGGTTCAACGGATAGTGGCGCTGGCGCAGAAGGTGTAAGCGCCCCTACTCACAGAGTTGCTTTCTGCTCTTATATGAGTAGATTTCCATCACGCCCCGCACCTTGGAGGCGTTTTCAATGTGGGGTGGTCCCCCGCATTTTTTTATTCATAGAGGTCAGTTAGAAATCACATGAACCCTGCCTTGCAAGACGTTGTGGTACAAGCGATTGCACCTCTGGGGTTTGATGTTTTTAGTGTCCGGCAGCGTGGTACCCGAAGTCGATCCGTGCTCGAGGTGAGAATCACTCGGCGCGATGGCGAGGGTGTCACTGCCGGAGATTGCGCTCGTGCGTCGCGCGCCATCGAGGAACGCCTCGATGCCGAGAGGTCGCTGGGCGAGTTCTATACGCTCGAAGTGTCGTCGCGTGGCATTGCCGATGATGCTGAAATCAACTGGAAGAGGTAGGCACCATGGCAGTCGAATCTGGAAACATCCTGACAGCGATACGCGAGCTGACGAACTCCAAGTCAATGGACAGTTCGGAGCTGCGCGATCTTTTGCAGGACGGTATCCTCGCCGCACTCGCCAAGAAGCACGGCGGTCCGGTGCAGGCGGAAGTCGACATCGACGAAGATCGCGGTGCCATTCGTATCGTGCTGCTCAAGACCGTCGTGGACAAGGTCGAAGACGCCGCTCGCGAGATATCGCTGGAAGAAGCACGGTTTGAAGATCCGGAGTTCCAGGTCGGTGACGTCATGGAAATCCCCACCGATTTTGCGGAGTTCGGGCGCTCGGCAGTGCAGGCGGCCAAGCAGCGCATTCTGCAGCGCGTGCGCGAAGGTGAGCGCTCCAAGATTCGCGATGAGTTCACGTCGCGCGTTGGTGAGCTGTTGAGCGGCGAGGTGCAGCAGATCGAGCGCGGCAAGCTCGTCATCATGCTCAACCGGTTCCGCGAAGCAGAAGCCGTGATGCCATATCGCGAGCAGAATCACCGCGAGCACTACCATCAGGGCGAGCCGATTCGCGCAGTTCTCAAGAAGGTCGAGGAGACGCCCAAGGGCCCGCGCCTCGTGCTAAGCCGCGCAGACGGTCTGTTCGTTCAGGCGCTGTTCAAGCTCGAAGTGCCCGAGATTCAGGCTGGCACGGTCGAGATTCGTTCGGTCGCACGTGAAGTCGGAAGCCGCACCAAGATCGCCGTCTTCTCGCGGGACGAGGCGGTCGATCCGGTCGGTGCATGCGTCGGCGTAAAGGGCGCACGCGTGCAGGCGGTCGTGAACGAGCTGAGCGGTGAGCGCATCGATATCGTCCCGTGGTCCGGTGATCCTGAGCGCTTCGCGCGTCTCGCACTGGCACCTGCCAAGGTTGCCCGTGTATTCAGTGATGCCACCACGCGCACGATTCAGGCGATCGTGGACGAGGATCAGCTTTCGCTCGCGATCGGCAAGAATGGACAGAACGTGCGTCTCGCCTCCGAGCTCACCGAGTGGAAGATCGATCTCTACTCGAGTCGAGAGTGGATGGAGCGCGCAGCTGACACGCTGCCGTTCGCACCGCTCGAAGATCAGCCAAACGCAACCAACCCGAAGTTGGCCGACATCGAAGGATTGCCACCCGCGACGGTTGCAATCCTGGAAAATGCTGGCTATCGGCGTCTGGACGACATTCTCGATCTCGAGCGTGAGGATTTCCTCAAGCTTCCCGGCATCATGATCGAAGATGCGGAAAAGCTCGTGGCGATCATCGACGAGTTGACCACCGATGCTCCGGACGAGGAAGCGACGGCGGTGGACGGTGAAACCACCGAGCCGGCTGCTCCGGAAGCGGAGCCACCGGCCACGACGTGACGGACGATAAAGCCGCTCTGCGACTGATCGGCCTCGGAGCACGTGGCAGACTGGTCGTGGTAGGCGTTGATAGAACGAGGGATGCGGCCTTCAAGGGGACACTTCGGCTGGCGATTGTAGCTGCCGACGCGTCATCCAACAGCCGCGACAAGATCGTCCCGCTGCTCCAGGGGCGCGGTGTTACTATGATTGAAACAGCCTCAGCCGACGAGCTCGGAAGGGCTGTTGGGCGCACGACGACGGCTGTCGTCGGCGTCCTGGATGCCAAGTTGGCACGTGGCGTGAGAGCCACGTACCGGGGACAGGGAGAACTGGGTGAGTAAGTTGCGCGTAACGGACATGGCTGGTGAATTTGGGATTCCCGCTGACGAGGTAATCAACCTCCTGCGTCAGATGGACATCCCAGTACGCAGTCACGTGAGTCCGCTAACCGACGATCAGGTCGCGCGAGTTCGTGCGCGCTGGGAGCGTGAAAAGCGCGCCCGGTCCGCCGCGCCCGCACCTGCCGCCGGTGCCAGACGTCGCCGCGGTTCTGCCGCTGCGGCCGAAACCCCTGCGCCTGAACCCGAGCCAGCTCCAGCGGTTCGTCGTCGTCGCGCTGCCGAAGTGGTGCACGAGCCTGAAGTAGTGGCTGCCGCACCATCCGACGCCTGCTCCGACGCCCGCTCCGACGCCCGCTCCGGCGCCTGCTCCGACGCCCGCTCCGGTCGAGAAGGCCGCGGAGCCGGAGCCAGTTCAGGCTGCTCGCGTGCGCCGTCCCGCACCTGTCGTTGAGCCGTCGGCCGAAACGAAGCCGGCGCCTGCGGTCGAAGCGACTGCCAGGCCAACTCCGGTTGCGCCGACACAGCAGGTGCAAAAGCCCGCCGAGCCGGCGAGGCCGCCACGCGAAGTCACGCCGCAGCCAGTCGCTGCTGCGCCGCAAGCGGAACGACCAGCTCCCGCACCGGTGCCGCCCGCGCGTCCAGAGTTGCAGACCGCGCATTCTGCCCCGACGCCAGCTACACCGCGTCCGCAGTCTGCACGACCAGACCGCCCGCGTCCAACACCGTTGCCGCCGCTTCAACCCCGCGCCAGCGCGACGCCTCCGCGTCCGCTGACCCCCGGTGGTCCACGTCCGCGCCCGGGCAGCTCGAGCAATCAGCGCCAGGGTTCCGGACCACCGAATGCGCGTCCAGCCGCCGCCGCTTCGACCAGCGTTCCGGGTACTCCGTCGCGCGAGAGTCGTCCACGGCCTACGGGCGATCGTGCACCTGCACGCCAGGATGACCGCTCGCGTGGACGCGGTCGCGGTCGTCGCGTAGATCAGGAAGCGGTGTCGGCGAACATCTTCAAGACGATGACGTCCATGCGCGGCCAGACTCGTCGCGGCGGAGCTCGCCGCGCCGACGATGGAACATATCGCGCGAAGAAGTGGAGGCGCAGCGCAAGGCCGCTGTCGAAAAGGAAAAGAAGACGGTTCGCGTCAACGAGTTCATCACCGTCAGCGAGCTTGCGCAGCATGCTCAAGACTCCCGCGGTAACCAGATCGTCGGGTTCGCCTTCAAGAACCTCGGCCTCATGGTCACGATCAATCAGCGACTCGACTTCGATCAGATCGAGTTGATCGCTGGCGAATTCGGCTTCCAGGCCGTGCAAGGAAGAGGAATACGCCGCGGATCTCGGAACGACTGCTCGACGAAGGACACTGCGGAAGAGCTCGTGTCCGCGTCCGCCTGTCGTCACCATCATGGGTCACGTCGATCATGGTAAGACGTCGCTGCTCGACTACATCCGGAAGGCGAACGTCGTCGCCGGCGAGTCGGGCGGAATCACGCAGCACATCGGCGCGTATCACGTCACGCTGCCGGGCGACAAGCGCGATCACGTTTCTCGACACTCCTGGTCACGAAGCATTCACGGCCATGCGCGCGCGCGGCGCACAGGTGACCGACATCGTCGTGCTCGTCGTCGCTGCTGACGATCAGGTGATGCCGCAGACGATCGAAGCGATCTCGCACGCCAAGAACGCCGGCGTGCCGATGATCGTCGCGATCAACAAGATCGATCTCCCGGGCGCAAATCCGATGAAGGTGAAGCAGGACCTCCTTCAGCACGGTGTCGTGCTGGAGGAGTTCGGTGGCACTGACCTCTCGAGCGAGATCTCGCGAAGAAGGGCAACGAACGTCGACGCGCTGCTCGATCAGATTCTGCTGCAGGCCGAAATTCTCGACCTCAAGGCGAATCCGAACCGTCGCGCACGTCGGCGCCGTCATCGAAGCGCAGCTCGATCCGGGCAAGGGTCCCGTTGCGACCGTTCTCGTCAGAACGGCACTCTGCACGTCGGCGACGATTTCATCTGCGGCATGTACTCCGGCCGCGTGCGCGCGCTGCTCGACGAGCGCGGTCGCAACCATGAAGAGCGCTGGTCCGGCGATTCCGGTTCAGGTCCTCGGCATCGGTGGCGTTCCAATGGCTGGCGATCAGTTCGTCGTCGTCGAGGATGCAACTGGAGTCGCGCGAGATCGCGCAGCGTCGTCAGCGGCTCGACCGCGAAGCGAAGAGCCGTCGCACGACGAAGGGCAGTCGTGTCGCTCGAAGACTTCATGTCGCAGACGGCGCCAGGTCAGGCGCGCGCGCTGCGCATCGTCATCAAGGCGGATCAGGGCGGTCCGGCGGAAGCACTCGCCGACGCGTTGGGCCAGCTTGTCGCACGACGAAGTCTCGGTCGAGGTCATTCATCGCGGTGTCGGTGCGATCACGGAGAGCGACATTCTGCTCGCGCGTGCATCGGGTGCGATCATCGTCGGGCTTCCACGTGCGTCCGGACAACAACGCGCGCACTGCCGCCGAGCGCGAAGGCGTGGAGATCAAGCTGTACAAGATCATCTACGAAGCGGTCGAAGACGTCACGCTCGCGCTCGAAGGCATGCTTCGTCCCGAAGAGCGCGAAGTCGTGCTCGGCGACGCACAGGTCCGCGAGATGTTCAAGGTCTCGCGAATCGGCGTCATCGCCGGTTGCTCGTGTGCGGAGCGGAATCATCAACCGCACTGGTCGCGTGCGTGTCATTCGCGATGGCGTCGAGATCTACGACGGAGTCATCGGCTCGCTGCGCCGCTTCAAGGACGACGTGAAGGAAGTGCGCGAAGGCTTCGAGTGCGGTATCGGCATCGAGAACTTCAACGACATCAAGGTCGGCGACGTCCTCGAGTGCTACACCAAGGAACAGGTCGCGCGCACGCTTGCGTCGAGCGCGGCGGCATCGTGAGGTCTCGCAATGCCTCGCGACAATCGCCGCGCTGAGCGCGTAGCCGCCGCCATTCGTGAGGAGATCGCATCCTATCTCACGAGTGGCTCGCGTGATGCTCGCATCCGCGGAATGGTCACGGTCACCGGCGTCGATGTCACGTCGGATCTCCGGCGCGCGCGAGTTTACGTGAGCGTGATGGATAGTGATGGCACCGATCCGGTCGCCGTTCTGAATCAGGTCGGCCATCGGCTGCGCGGCGAGATCGGTCGCGCGCTCCGGCTGCGACTCGCCCCCGAGCTCGATTTCCAGATCGACGAGACTGCGCGCGAAAGCGTCGCGCATCGAGTCGCTCCTGGCACAGATCAAGGCGGAAGACTCGAACCGTGGAAGCGGTGACGACGGCGACGTACTCTGGTCTGCTGCTCGTCGACAAACCAGCGGGAATCACATCACATGATGTCGTCGATATCGCGCGCCGCGTATACGGCGAACGCAGCATCGGCCATCTCGGCACCCTCGATCCATTTGCCACGGGACTGCTCGTACTTCTGCTCGGACGGGCCACACGCCTCGCGACCTTCATCGATAACGAGCCCAAGGTTTACGACGCGACGATCCGTTTCGGCGAGGAGACCGACACGGGCGATCCTACCGGCGACGTGATTCGTACAGCAGCTCTCCCATCCCGTGATGCCGTGCTGTCAGCGATTCCATCACTCACCGGCGTCATACCGCAAGTCCCGCCAGAGTTCTCGGCGAAAAAGGTACGAGGGCGCGCCAGCATATCGTGCGGCGCGCTCCGGTGCCAGTGTCGTGCTCGCACCGTCGCCCGTCACTGTGCACGAGTGGCGAATCGCGTCGCACACTGACCGACGACCTGCACGTTTCCATCATCTGCGGCGGCGGCACCTACATGCGCGCACTTGCGCGCGACCTCGGGCGCGCATGCGGCAGCGCAGCACATCTCACCTCGCTGCGTCGAACACGTAGCGGTGAGTTCGACGTCATCGACGCCGCAACGATCGACGATCTGCGTGCGACTCCAAAGCCGACGGTACGCAAGCTCAGGGTGATCGCCGAGTGAGTGCAGCGCGGATAGTTCGCGACGGTGCGCATCTGCCGCCGGAAGTGAAGGGAGCCGCAGTGACCGTTGGCACCTTCGACGGCGTTCATCGCGGCCACCTCGATGTGATCTCTCGCCTCGTAGCCGCCGCGAAGAGTGAAGGACTGCACAGCGTTGCCATAACGTTCGAGCCACATCCGCTCGACGTCGTGAATCCCGCTGCGGCACCACCGCTCCTGACCGTCGGTGAAGAGAAGCTGGATGTCGCTTGCACGAGACGGGTCTCGACCACGTAGTGGTGCTCGAATTCACCCACGAGCTCGCATCACTCAGCGCGACCGAATTTGTCGACCAGGTGCTCCGCGACGACTTCCGTATGAAGCACCTTCTCATCGGCCACGACCACGGTTTCGGCCGCGAGCGAGCAGGGAATGCGGCGGTGCTCCAATCGCTCGGTGCGAGCCGCGGTTTTACAGTGGACGTAGTCGATCCCGTCGCCGCCGACGATGGACGCTGGATATCGTCGACTGCGATCCGTCGCGCCGTCGCGGGTGGCGATCTCCCGCGTGCAGCAGAGCTGCTGGGGAGGCCGTACTCGATAAGTGGGGTCGTCGTTCCCGGAGCTGCCAGAGGGCGCGGGCTGGGCTTTCCGACTCTCAACCTGTCGCAGCCTTCGTCCCGGAAGCTGCTGCCTCCTGATGGCGTATACGCGGTCCGTGTGGCCACGCCGCAGGGCACCTACGGCGGGATGATGAATCTCGGTCCGCGGCCCACATTTGGTGAGCACGAACGGTCAATCGAGGCGTATCTGTTCGACGTCTCGGGCGACTTCTATGGGCAACCGGTCAGGCTCGACGTCCTCAAGCGCCTCAGGGACATCAGGGCGTTCGCATCGCCCGCCGAGCTGGTTGCAGCAGATCAAACTGGATGAGTCGCGATGCGCGGTCTGCGTTGACCGTGGCCTCGTCTCAGGGTAACCTTAAGGGCTAAACTCGATATTCAATGTCACTCAAATACCGCATTGCCATCATCCTCGCGCTCATCGCGGGCTCGGTCTGGGCGCTCTTTCCGCGCACCGTCATCGAGCGCGTCAAGCGCAACGGCGTCTTCGTCGTACGACACCGTCCAGCGCGTGCCGCTCAAGCGCGGACTCGATCTCCAGGGCGGCATGCACCTCGCGCTCGAAGTCGACGAGTCCAAGGGCGTCATTGCCAACAAGGGCGAGGCAATCGATCGAGCGCTCAAGGTCGTCCGCACTCGTATCGATCAATTCGGCGTCTCGGAGCCGCTGGTGCAGAAGGCCGGCAACGACCGAATCATCGTCGAGCTGCCTGGCATCGATGATCCGCAACGCGCGATGGACGTCGTTCAGAAATCGGCGTTCCTTCAATTCCAGATAACCGACAAGACCAGAGCGCTCGAGAAGGCGCTTCCGCGTCTCGACGCCGCCGTCAAATCGCTCGCATCGAATGCGAAGGCCACTCCAGGTGCGCCGGCCGCGGCCGCGCCGACGACAGCGCCAAGAACGCGCTCCAGGGCCTCTTCTCCAACGGATACGACAAAGAAGGCGCCGGCGATACATCGAAGAAGGACACGCCAAGGCCGACGCACTGGCGGGCGCGTTCTCGCAAGCTGGTTCAGCAGGGCCAGATGCCCGGCGAGTACTACGTCGCGCAGAACGACGTCCCGACGGTCCAGCGTTACCTCGCGATACCCCACGGTGCAGGGCGCGCTTCCGCCAGGCAAGGTGATCCGCTGGTCCAGCGACACCACATCGCTCGGCAATCGCAGACCTACCGTGCGATGTACGTGCTCGATGCCAACCCGATCATCACGGGTGAGTATCTCACCGACGCGAAGCCGAACACGTCGCCGACGGAAGGAACCGTCGTCGAGTTCACGCTCAACAACGAAGGCGGCCGCCGCTTCCGCAACGAGACGTCGCAAGCACATCAAGGATTACATGGCGATCGTCCTCGACAGTCTGCGTCATGGGACGTCCGCCCGTCATTCAGAGCGCGATCGGCACGCAGCGGTCAGATCACACTCGGCGGCACGGATCTTGCAGGCGGCGCAGGATCTCGCGCTCGTGCTTCGCGCCGGTTCGCTGCCGGTGCCGCTCAAGATCGCCGAGGTCGCGAACATCGGCGCGAGTCTCGGCGCAGGACTCGATTCACAACAGCATCACCGCCGGCGTGATCGCCGTCGCGCTCGTCGTCATCATCATGATCGGCTACTACCGATTCTCCGGCGTGCTCGCCGTGCTCGGACTCGTGCTCTACATCCTGTACACGCTGGCGGCGCTCGCCGGATTCGACGCGACTGCTCACGCTGCCCGGACTCGCCGGCTTCGTTCTCTCCATCGGTATGGCTGTCGACGCGAACGTGCTGATATTCGAGCGAATACGCGAGGAGCTCGACCACGGTAAGACCGATCGCGTCTCGCGATCGATGAGGGATTCCGTCACGCCATGAGCGCCATCGTCGACTCCAACGTGTCGACCGCGCTGACCGCCGCAGTTCTCTATCAGTACGGTACGGGACCCGTGCGCGGATTCGCCGTTACGCTGCTCGCCGGTATCGCCGCCTCGATGGTCACCTCGATCTTCGTCGTGCGCACCTTCTACATGATCTGGCTCACCCGCATCGCGCGACCAGACAGGCACTGAGCATCTAATGCTTCGAATTCTTCACGACACGAACTACGATTTCATCCGCTGGTGGAAGGTGCCGTCGGTCTCACGATCGCCTTCATCGTCCTCGGGCATCGGCTCGCTCGCCATCAAGGGAGCTGAACTACAGCATCGAGTTCACCGGCGGCACGCTCATGCAGCTGCAGTTCACGCAGCCGCCGGATGTCGGCGAGATTCGCGCACGCTCGACCGGGCCGGATTCCACGATGCCGAGATCCAGCAGTTCGGCTCGAACCGCGACTTCACGCTCCGCGTTCAGTGGCGCTGAGCGAAGTCGCCGCGCAGTCGAGCGGCGCCGAGATCGTCGCCGAAGCGTTCGACAGGGTGCTGAAGCAGAGATTCGGTCGCAACAACGTCAAGGTAATGCGCACCGAAGGCGTGGCCCGACGCGTCGGTAGTGAGCTGCGCCGCGAACGCGATCATCGCGATCCTGCTGTCGTTCCTCGATCACGCTCGTCTATCTCGCGATCCGGTTCGAGTGGCGCTTCGGCACTGCCGCAGTCATCGCGACGAGCCACGACGTCTTCACGACGATCGCGCTTCCTCAAGCTGATGCACCTCGAGATCTCGCTGACGGTCGTCGCAGCGCTGCTCACCGTGCTCGGATACTCGCTCAACGACACGATCATCATCTTCGATCGCGTGCGTGAGAATCTGCGCAAGGGACGCAAGGAGTCGCTGTACGAGACGCTCAACCGCGCGATCAACGAGACGCTGCCGCGATCCGATCCTGACGCACGCCACCGACTGCGGCCGCGACGCTCGCGCTGCTGCATCTTTGCCGGAGAAGTCATTCGGCCGTTCGCCTGGGTGATGGCGTTCGGAATCGTCACCGGAACGTTCAGCTCCATCTACGTCGCAGGCCCGGTGCTCCTCTGGATCGAACGCAAATGGCCCCGCAAGACCGGCCGCATGGCAATCTTCGTCGACAGCCACGCCCACCTCGCGGACGCGGCCTTCGCCGGCGACCGCGACGCGGTAATCGCACGCGCCCGCGATGCGGGCGCTGCTGGCGATCGTCTGCATCGGTGAGTCGCTCGAGCAGGCGAACGAATCAGCCCGGATCGCGGCAACGATCCGGGCTTCGTATTCACGGCCGGAATCCACCCGCACGACGCGGCGTCGTTCGATCCGCGTCGCTGACATCGCGGAGCTCGAGCGCTTGCTCGATGCCGGTGCTGTCGCCGTCGGCGAGTGCGGACTCGACTACCACTACGACAACTCGCCACGTGATGCTCAACGCCGGGCATTTGCGATGCAGATCGCGCTCGCCGAAGCGGTTTGACCGCGCCACGGTGGTTCACACGCGCGACGCCGACGACGACACCGCATCGATGGTCCGCGAAGCGGGCAGGGAAGGCATTCGTGGCGTCCTGCACTGCTACACCGCGGCGCAGATCTCGCGCGTACCGCGCTCGACGCAGGCTGGTACATCTCGTTCAGCGGAATCGTCACCTTCAAGAACTGGACTGGCGATGACGTCATCCGGCTCGATTCCAGATGACCGCCTACTCGTCGAGTCCGATTCGCCATATCTGGCGCCCGTTCCGCATCGCGGCAAGCGCAACGAATCAGCGTGGGTCGGGCTCACCGCTGCTCGCGTTGCCAGTGTACGGAACGTCGACCCCGCGGTGCTCGGCAGCCAGGTGACGGAGAACGCTCGGCGGCTATTCCGTTGCCAGTAGCGACGGAAAAGAGCAGAAATGTGATGTTCCCTCCTATGAATCCCGCCACTTGTTTCGGAAACTCCCCCGTCCTGCCGATACCCACCGACATGGACGACACTCCCCGCCGACCAGACATTTCAATGCCCCAATGGAAGGCACTTCGTGCGGACGCCCCGACGACCGGCCACACCGAGCGCCTCGTACGAGAGGCGTGGCGCCGTTACTACGTTGCTCGACTCGCCGAAGCCCAGTTCGGGCCTTCCAGCCTCGAAGCGTCCATAGCTCACTCGCAGGCGGTCACGAGCTATCGTGAGCTACGCGGCACTCTTCGCGAGCTGGATCCTTACTATCGCGCCGGCTCTCCACCCGCCGACGTCGCAACGCCCGGCGTGCGTCACCTGAAGCTCGTGCGCGACGATCACACGGAACCAGAACACCCGCCAGAACCGCAGCGCTGATCGCCGCATCGTGCGGCGTCCGTGACGTCGCCGCACCCACCCACAGCCGCGAATTACGTACCGGGCGTGAGCGCCGCGGCGCGTCGAATACTTCCGGCCACGCGGTATATTTCCTGATTCGTGGCCCGCGCTGCTGCGCGGGCGTGTTCGCTCGCTCTTTCACGATTTCAAAATGGCGCTCCAGCACGTCCACACCGACAACGCACCCGCGGCGATCGGCCCTTACTCGCAGGGTGTGATCGTCAACGGAATGTTATATACAGCCGGTCAGATCGCTCTCGACCCCGCCTCCGGCCAGATGTCCACAGGCGACGTGCGGGAGCAGGCCGAGATTGTCATGCGTAACCTGTCGGCGGTGATCACGGCCGCCGGTGCGACCTGGGCCGACGTTGCGCGGGCCACCGTGTACATCCACGACATGGCAGCGTTTCCGATCGTGAACGAGGTATACGGTCGTTGGCTCGGTGAGGCGCGTCCCGCGCGTTCCACAGTGCAGGTGTCCGCGCTCCCGCGTGGTGCCCTCGTTGAGATCGACGCCATCGTGGCGATCAACCGCTGACGTGAGCGACAGCGTCGGCGAGCTCGTGAGCCGAGCGCGCCACGCGGCTCCCGTAACGCATCATCGTCGTGGGGTCGCGCGCGCGCGTCGCGCCTGCGTCGCGACGATGTTGTCGCTGCTCGCCGCCGCGCCAGTGTTCGCGCAGCGCACGCAACCCGTCGGGATCGGTCGCACGCCGATTGTCGCAGACACGATCGCAGACTCGCTCAAGCACCCGCCCATCGCGCCACGCCGCGCGATGATTTATTCAATGCTCCTTCCCGGCTTCGCTCAATCGCGCCTCGATCGTCCCACGTCGTCGATTCTCTTTGCGGTGAGTGAGGTGCTCGCGATCGGTATGGCGCGGAAGTCCGCGCTGGATCTGCGCGAGGCGCGAGCCGCACGGCGGGACAGCATTCCTACCGGCTTCACTGCTGACACCGTCACTGGAGTGATCACTCCCACCGGCTATACGCAGAACAGGCTCGTCGCGCGCATCGGCGCGCGTCGAACGCATTATGAAGATTGGATCGCAGCGCTGATCTTCAATCACATCATCTCCGGCGCCGATGCTTATGTCGCCGCGAATCTCTGGGACTTCAAGGCCAACGTCGCGGTGACACCAATACCGAACGGTGCCGCCATCGGGGCCTCGCTCGCGTTTTGAACGGGTTTTGACACAGACTTTGACACAAATGCAGTCCAACGCGCCCATCGGAGTGTTCGACTCCGGTATCGGCGGCCTCACGGTCGTGCGCGAGCTCATGCGCCAGTTGCCGCATGAAGACATCATCTATTTCGGCGATACGGCGCGCGTTCCCTACGGTCCCAAGAGTCCGGAGACCGTGACTCGCTACGCTCACGAGATCACTTCGTTCCTGCGCGATCAGGGCGTGAAGAACGTCGTAGTAGCGTGCAATACGGCGACCGCGCACGCAGTCGATTCGCTGCGCGAGCATTTCGACATCCCGATCACGGGCGTCATCGAGCCGGGTGCGCGCGCCGCCGTTCGCGCGTCGATAGCGCGCCGCATTGGTGTCGTCGGAACGCAGGGAACCGTTAGCTCCGGCGCCTACGAGCGCGCCATCCATGCACTGGACGACGATGCCGAAGTCACGGCGCGCGCATGCCCGCTGTTCGTTCCATTCGTCGAGGAAGGCTGGCTCGATCATCCCGCGATAAATCTTGTCGCGGAGGATTATCTGGCGCCGCTGCGAGACATCGGAATCGACGCGCTCGTCCTTGGCTGCACACACTACCCGCTCATCAAGGCGGTGATCGCCCGCGCAGTTGGACCGAGCATAAAGTTGATAGACAGCGCCGAGGAAACCGCGGGCGAGGTTGCGCGCCTACTGACAGAACGCGGATTGCGTCACGCTCCACGCGAAGGCAACTCCCGCTTGCGCTTCATCGCCTCCGACGTGCCCGAGCAGTTCCGTAACGTCGGGAAGCGCTTTCTAGGCGCCGCGATCGATCACGTGGAGACTCTCACGCTCGGCTGACCCGTTCCACCGTAGCAGCTCGATCGAGCTGTCGGTTATCTCGATGTACGTCGGTGCATCGAGCCACGACCCCGCGTTCGCGAAAACCTGCGTGCTGCCGACACGCTCGAGTGCAGCGACGTGCGAGTGTCCGTAAACGGCGACGTCCAGCTCGGGTTCCGACGCGAGTCGTGCATGTCCGATCGCGCGCAGCCCCGCGCCGCCGTCACGTGCGGAGTACGTGCGGCTCGCATTGGAGCTGCCCGACGCCAGCCGCGTCGCCCAGTCGGGATGCAGCCGTCGGAACATTCCGATCGCAAGCGGCGACCGCATGATCGGCCGCACCATCCTGTACTTCCGGTCTTCGACTTCTCGAAGGCCGTCGCCGTGCTCCACACGTACCCGCCACGGCCCGATCGGGCCCTCCCAAGGGCCGACATGATATTCCACGCCGACGTCGTCGCGAAGAACGTCTCCGCCCCAGCAGTCGTGATTGCCCGCGATGTACAGAATCTCGGTTCCGCTCTCCCGCAACGCGGCCAGCGCGGCAAGCGTCCGAAATCCCCGTCGCGGAATCACAGTCTTCCACTCGAACCAGAAGTCGAACAGGTCGCCGTTGATTATCAGGGCCGGAATTTTTCCGGAAATTCCCGCCAGATACCCTTCGAACGATCGTTCGACTGCGGCATTCGCCACGCCCAGATGCAGGTCGGATACGATGTGGCATGGAGTGTTGAGCACGCGACAAGCTTAGCGCAGCGGCGGTATCTTAACAAATGCTCCAGGTGACCGAAGTTCGCGTGAGATACGCGGAAACTGATCAGATGGGCGTGGTTTATCACGCCAATTACCTCGCATGGTGCGATATCGGCCGTACGGATCTCATCCGAGCGCTCGGCGGAATGACCTATGCCGAGCTCGAGCGCGAGGGGACGGCGCTTGCCGTGGTCGAAGCGCACCTGCGATACATCAAGCCCGCCAGATACGACGACGTCATACGCATCACGACGCGCGTTACCGAAGTCCGGTCCAGAGTGGTTCGGTTCGACTATGACCTCGAGACCGCGGATGGTGTAGCCGTCGCTACTGGCTACACCACGCTCGTCGCCATGACGCGCGAAGGCCGCGGCTCATGCATTCCTGACCTTTTGAGGCAACAACTAGAGCGCGTGCGGGTAATCGCCTGACATGTTGCTGACACTGGCGCTGGCTACCGTGCTCTCCGGCTTCGGTGTTCAAGCCGCACGTCCGGACGTTGCGCTTCGGGTATCCAGCGCGCGTCACGCGCCGAAAGCTGACTCGCTCGACGTTACGCTCTACGCTCGCATTCTCAAGTCTGCTGACCAGCGTGTGCTCGATACTGTGCTCCTCGCGAGCGCGCTCGGATCGCACGATGCGGAGATCCGTCGCGCCGCCGCTCGCACTCTGTCGCAGGTAGCGCTTCGGCACAGGCGCCGCTCACTGCCGTTGCTACGAGATCTCACCCATGACGCGGACTCGGTCGTCGCGTCTGCGGCAATATTCGGACTCGGTCTCGTACGCGACACGAGCTCGGTAACGATGCTCGCGTCGATCGTCCGCGCATCTGGCGCTGCGGCTCCGTCTGCCGCATGGGCGCTCGGTGAGATCGGCGCACCGGCGTCCGACACTATCGCCGCACTGCTCGGCGAATCACCCAAACGCTCTGCAGCGGCGCGTTCGACATCGCGGGAGCTGCTGATTGCGATGTCCAAGATTCGCCCACTCGGGTTCGCCGCGATCGCTCCCTATCTCCGGTCTCCCGACGCGGATCTGCGCTGGGCCGCGGCTTATGCAGTCGCGCGAGCTCGTGCCAAGTCGGGCGTCAGGACGCTGCTGGATGCGCCCCATCCGGACGCCGCATTCCGCGCCGAGCTTGCGCGCGTTTTAAGCAAGCAGATGGTCGGCGACTCGCTGCGCACCGACGCGATCGCGCGGCTGCGCGTGCTTGTCACCGATCCAAGCCCGTACGTTCGCATCAACGCGCTTCACTCGCTCGCATCATTCGGAACTACGGAACGTACTGTAATTCTCCACGCGCTGCGTGACCGTGATGGCAACGTGCGAGTCGCTGCTGCTCAGAGCGCAGCGCCCGCGTTTGACACGACGGTATCAGCATGGCGCGAGGCTTGGGATCTCGATACGGCGTACAAGGTGCGCAGATCGCTGCTCGAAGGGGCCACTGCCTCCGGTGTGACGTTGCCCGCCGACTCGCTGTGGCGCGCGTCGTCCGATTGGCGCCTTCGAGCTGTAGCGATCGCCGCATGGTCCGCCTCGCGCGATACTGCACGCGCGCGCACCGTTGCAATGGGTGCAACGAGTGATCCCGATGGGCGCGTGCGCGGCGCTGCGTATCAGGTTCTCGCTGCAAGTGATACCGCCGGTCGCGATGCCGCCGTTCAGCGCGCGCTCACTGCTGGCAAATCCGATCCCGACTCGACAGTGCGCAGCTCGATTCCCGGAAATCACGCGCGATCGCTCGACACGGCGGTGGTTGATCGTCCACTCGATTGGTACGAAAATGCTGTTCGTCGTGTAGTGGTGCCGTCGCTGCGCGGACATCCGCCAACGGCAACCATGCGCACGGCGCGCGGACGTATTGGTATCACGTTCGACGGCGTGAAGGCGCCGCTGACGGTACTCAATTTCGCGACACTCGCCGACAGGCGTGCGTACGATAACCTGAGATTCCATCGCGTTGTTCCCGGCTTCGTCGCACAGGACGGCGATCCGCGTGGCGATGGCGAGGGCGGTCCAGGTTACGCGATTCGCGACGAGCTCACATTGCTGCCGTATTCGCGCGGCGCAGTTGGAATGGCCTTGTCCGGTCCGGATACGGGTGGCAGCCAGTATTTCCTGACGCTCACTCCGCAACCGCATCTGACCGGCCATTACACTGTTTTTGGAGCCGTAACGAGCGGCCTGGACACGATGGACGCACTTGTCGAAGGCGACGCGATCGACTCGATCCGCGTACGGTGGTGAGCGAACTGCGAGTGTTGCGTCGCGTGCATCATGTTCGGCGACTTTCTGCGATTCTGCTGCTTGCATTTGCAGCCGCTTGCGCGCCGCGTATCCACTCGCTTCCGGGTGTCGCGCCCCTCGACGCGACGCTCCCGCCATTCCCACTCCCGGTGACTCCGCAAAAGATCACATTCAAGTGGGAGTTGGATCAGGGTCAGATAGTCGGTCGCGGGGAGGGCGTGGCTCGGTTGGGGCCGCCGGATCATGCGCGCGTCGATCTGTTCCTGGGTGGCGGGTTCGGTGCGGCAGCGGCAGCGATACTCGTTGGTGACAGCCTGATGGTGCCACCGGGCTCCAATGGCCGCGATCTTGTCCCGCCGGCACCCCTCCTTTGGGCAGCGCTCGGGCGTCTTGCGCTCCCTCCCGTTTCCGATACGATCATCCGTGTATCTGGCGACACACTTCGGGCCTCCCTCGGCGCCCCGGTCCAGTGGAGAGTCACAGCCGTCGGCAGCCAGCTTACACGCGTCGAGCGAGTCTCCGGAGACAGGATCGTCGAGTGGGTCGATAGAATTCCCGGAAAGAAAGTTCGTTATGAGTTGTCCGGACGGCGTTCGCTCGTCCTTGATATCGAGATCCAACAACCGGTACCGCCGTTTGATGCGTCCATCTGGCGCTTTTAGGAAGTTTCTCCTCGTTGCTCCGTTCCTGCTCGCCGCCGCTGGCTGCCTATACGGCTTTCACGGGGGCGGCCTGCCGTCGCACGTGCATACCATCGCCGTCATTCCGTTCGACAATCAGACTCCCGTCGCAGACATTCAGCGCGAGATCTCGGATTCGCTGCGTGTTCGCCTCATAAGTCGGCTCGGCTTGCGCGAGGCGTCTGAAGCACGCGCGAGCGCTGTCGTGCGCGGAACGATTCGTCGTTATGAATCAGGCATTCCAATCGGCGTCGACGCGCGCTCACGTGGCACGCCTACAGCGGTGCAGAGATCCTTGCAGATGGTGCTCGACGTCGACGTCGTGGATCAGGTCACGGGTAAGAGCCTCTGGTCGCGCAAGGGATACATTGTCGATGGTCAGTACAACGAAGGTGAGGAGAGCATTGGCCGCTCCAGGGCGGTGGACAAGCTGGTGACGGCGATCGTCGAAGGCGTGCAATCGCAATGGTGACGCGGCGTGGCGCGTCCGATCTTGGTTGCCTCGGCTGGCTGCTGACGATAGCGGTCGTAACGTACGTTGTCATCAACGTCGGCGCGCCGTACATGCGCTTCTATCGTTTTCGCGATGCGGTCGATCAACAGGTGCGCTACGCCACGTTCCGCAAGGACGACGGTATTCGCCAGGAAATCTGGGCCGCCGCCGACTCTCTCGATCTTCCGGAAGAGGCCTACCACGTGACGGTGGAGCGCGCGCCGAGCTCGATTCATATCTTCGGATCGTACGACGATTCATGGAAGCTTTTGCGTTACTCACGCACTGTTCACTTCATCCTGAACGAGAGGGGGCCGTTGTGACACCACGCGACGCCGCTTCGAAAGTGATGTCGTGGAATACGATGCGCGACTGGCGCACCGACTTCTGGGGCCGCGTGGTGTTCACGAACGGCGTCTTCGATCTGCTGCATCCGGGGCACGTGGATGTGATACAGGCCGCGCGTGCTGCGGGTGATGCGCTCGTGGTCGGAATCAACAGCGACGATTCCGTGCGCCGGCTCAAGGGCGATTCACGTCCCATCAGATCGCAGATCGAGCGCGCGTACGTCATCGCCGCACTCGAAGCGGTCGACGTTGTCACCGTCTTCGATGAGGACACGCCGCTCGAGCTCATGCGCTGTCTCATGCCCGATGTGATAGTGAAGGGCGGCGATTACACCGAGGCGACCATCGTCGGCGCGCAGGAAGTTCGCGCGCGCGGAGGCGACGTAATCGTGGTGCCACTGACTGCCGGCCAGTCTACAACCTCAATCATAGAGCGGATGCGTGGGTAGTTCTGAAGTAGCAGTGCGTGGTGAAGAGCAGATGCGGCCAGTGTCCATCGAGCGCGGTGTCTCACCGTATGCAGAGGGATCGTGTCTCATCTCTTTCGGAATGACGAAGGTGCTCTGCGCAGCATCGATCGAGGACAGCGTGCCATCGTGGCGTCGCGGGCGCGGCGAGGGCTGGTTGACCGCGGAGTACGCAATGCTCCCGCGTGCGACGCGCACGCGCACGTCGCGCGAGCGCGACAAGATTGGCGGACGGACGCAGGAGATTCAGAGGTTGATCGGCCGATCGATTCGGGCGATGCTGGACGACTTCAAGTTTGGAGAGTTCACGCTCAAGCTCGACTGCGACGTCCTTCAGGCGGACGGCGGAACGCGCACCGCGGCGATAACTGGCGCGGCCGTTGCAGCAGTTGATGCGTTCGACTGGATGGTCGCACAGGGCAAGATCCCCGCGTCGCCGATCCGTCGGCGGGTCGCCGCAGTGAGCGTCGGTGTGATCGACGGCGTCGCGCGACTGGACCTCGATTACGAGCAGGATGTGCGTGCGGAAGTGGATATGAACGTGGTCATGAGCTCGGAAGGCAAGTACGTGGAAGTGCAGGGCACCGGTGAGCACGGCACCTTCGATCGTGCTCAGCTCGATCGGTTGCTCGAGCTCGCCACGCGCGGCATCACCGATTTGACGGAGCGACAGACCGTGGCACTCGGCCGGTGACAACGCGCGCTCTCATCGCGACACGCAATCCAGGAAAATTGCGCGAGCTCCGCGGCATCTTTGCCAATACCGCATTTCAGATCACCGACCTGACCGAGGCCGGCGTGACCGAAGCGGACGACGAAGATTCCATCGAGTCGTGGGAGACGTTCGAGGAGAACGCGCTCGCCAAGGCGCAGTATTTCTATCGACGCACCGGCATTCCCACGTTCGCCGATGACTCCGGACTTGCGGTCGATGTACTCGGAGGCCGGCCAGGCGTGCGCAGCAGGCGTTTCTCGGGACGTGCTGATCTCACGGGCAAATCGCTCGACGCTGCGAACAACGCGGCGCTGTTGGGCCAGCTCCGCCGCATGAACGCGCTGCCGGCGACGGCGTCGTTCATCTGTGCAGCTGCCTTCGTCGATGGCGAGCGCGCCGTCGTGCGAACCGGGAGCACCGCCGGCGTGATAGTCCCACAGCCGCGCGGATTCAGCGGCTTCGGCTACGACCCGCACTTCGTGTCGCAGGAGCTGCAGCAGACCTTCGGCGAGGCGTCGGACGAGGAGAAGGAGCGGATAGGGCACCGGGGCCGCGCCTTCAGGTCGCTGCTCGAGGTGCTCTCCGGAGAAAACGCCCGAGCGTTGCCGTAACCGTCCGACCCCGACTAAGTTCATTGACTCGG
Source organism: uncultured Gemmatimonadales bacterium (assembly GCA_963707505.1). Lineage (GTDB taxonomy): Bacteria > Gemmatimonadota > Gemmatimonadetes > Gemmatimonadales > Gemmatimonadaceae > Fen-1247. The sequence continues at coordinate 89,550 of CAVPQB010000005.1, read as the reverse complement.
GGCGTAGCGTAGCCCGGTATCGCGCCTGCTTTGGGAGCAGGAGGTCGCCAGTTCGAATCTGGCCGCCCCGACCTTGCTGCAAATAGAGCCCCGCATCGTTCTTCGATGCGGGGCTTTATCTTGTTCCTGAGTGTCAATCCGGTGGATACGGCGATCCTCGGAACGTCGTAAAAATCACCATCCACGTAGGAGACTCGATGCGGCACGTCATTCAGCTCACCGGACCTGTCCACAACCTCGTCGCACTTTGTGACGACGGAACGATGTGGGCGTATCGACCGGATACGTCTGACTGGACCCAATTACCCCCGGTCCCAGGCCAGCCTGGAACTTCGCAAGTCGCAGATGCTGTGGCGTTGCACGATCCTGCGGCCCTCGCGCGACAGGAGCATGCTGAGCAAGCGCGCCGAGAGCGTTTTGAGGGCAAGCCTTAGCGGCCACGCACGCGCACGTCACGTGCGACACGTCACGTGCGACACGTCACCGCGCACGCCCACTGCAATCGAAGCAACTTCACCTCCGTCTCACCGACTGGACGCGCCGTGGTTCACATGCGATGCGCGTTTGATGTGTACGTGCGGCGCGCGTGCGATGCATGTTGGACGCACATTTGACGCAGTGAACGCGATCTCGTGTTCACGATCTCGTGTTCGCGATCTCGTGTTCGCTACGCTGCGTTTGTCACCTGTTTTTGTCAGTCCCGATTGCGCCGGCGCGGCCGGAGTTTTGTGTCGGCTCGAACAGCGAGAGATATTCGCCCGGTAGCTCCGCCCACAGGTGATTCACCTGGCCTTCGGTGACTGCTTCCGCCAGCGATTGCAGCACGATCCGAAGCTCGCGAATCGCTTCATCGGAATCGATGTCCGCGCGTTCAGCGACGCGGCGCACGAATTCATCTACGCGAAAACTCTCACCCGCGCCACCGGTGCGATTCCGCAGGAACCGCGCAATTCCGGGCGGAAGTTGCGATGCGACGTTATCCGCGGTATCTGCCCCCACGCGCTCGGCGAGCGTCTCCAGCGTGGCGCGCGTGATGTCCAGCGCGCGTGTGCGGCTATTGAGCCCGGCGTGCTCCTGTACGAGTGCTAGAAAGTCGTCGTATTGCATTTGTGAAGCTCCTGGCCGAGTACCGGCTGCCCGGGTGGCTTTCGATTGCGGAGAATTGTCGGTTTATGGAGTGGCAATGCGCGTTCCCGCGGGGTGGTAATGCGCGGGTTGCCAGCAGTTGGCACCGCTTGGCAGTAGCGGGGTGGTCGCGGGGTGGTCGCGGGGTGGTCGCGGGCTGGAGGCAGCGCGACATTATCCGTGATATCGCGGCGCGCGGGGGTTCCATTTTTGCCTCGTTCGCGCCAAATTGGGAGGCTGTCCGGCGCCAGTAGCTCAGTTGGATAGAGCGGCAGCCTTCTAAGCTGCAGGTCGGGGGTTCGATCCCCTCCTGGCGCACCACCTGGTAGGTCACGAGCGAGAGCGACCACGCGGTTCGGCGGTGTTCTGCCGCTCGGTTTGGCAAGCGGTGGTGGAACGGGTGCGGAGTTGCCGGTGGGTGCTGGTAGTTCGGAGTGAAACGCCTCCTTAGCTCAATTGGTTAGAGCAACTGACTCTTAATCAGTAGGTTCTCGGTTCGATTCCGAGAGGGGGCACTTGTTATGCGGTGCACGGTTTGGATGGAGTCGTCGAGAAGGCGTGAGAAAAGCGCTTCAAGGGGTTCCTTTCCGGTGCGGTCTCCGTTAGGATGCGCATCCGCCGTAGCATGGCGAAATTGTTGTTGATTTGTTGTTGAGTTGTTGCTGATTCGAGATTGGAATTGAGACGTCGGGACGCAGCCGGAACTATTGCATTTTCGGAGCGTACAGACACGGTTACCGTGGTGAGTGCAGTGGCACAAAAGCGCGGTAAAAAAGTCTAAAGAAAGTTCAAAAAGCCCCTTGCGAAAGAGGGGTAGAATTGATAGGTTGGAAGGCTGCCACTGAAAATGTGGCGAAACGCTGATTGAAAATCGAAATTGAGATCGATGGATGTGCGAGGCTGAGCTCGTTGATCCGAGGCCATTCAGGGCTTCGGGGAGAGTTCAGAACCTGAATATTCATTCAAAGTGATTCCGGACGTGGAAGTCTACGGGCTTACGTCTGGAGATGACCGCGTTCGGAAGAGCAATCAAATCTTCTAACTATTGGAGAGTTTGATCCTGGCTCAGGACGAACGCTGGCGGCGTGCATAACACATGCAAGTCACGGGGGCCAGAGCAATGGGCAACCGGCGAACGGGTGCGTAACACGTGAGCAACCTACCGAATGTGGGGGATAGCCGGCCTAACGGCCGAGTAATACCGCATACGCTCCTTGAGGGGCATTTCTTGGAGAGGAAACCTACGGGCATTGATCGAGGGGCTCGCGGCCTATCAGCTAGTTGGCGAGGTAACGGCTCACCAAGGCGACGACGGGTAGCTGGTCTGAGAGGATGGCCAGCCACATTGGGACTGAGATACGGCCCAGACTCCTACGGGAGGCAGCAGTGGGGAATCTTGCGCAATGGCCTAACGGCTGACGCAGCGACGCCGCGTGTGGGATGAAGCTCCTCGGAGTGTAAACCACTGTTGCCCGGGACGAATAGCGCGATTAATCGAGCCTGACGGTACCGGGTGAGGAAGCACCGGCTAACTCCGTGCCAGCAGCCGCGGTAATACGGGGGGTGCGAGCGTTGTCCGGAATCACTGGGCGTAAAGGGCGCGTAGGTGGCTTTGATAAGGGTGTGGTGAAAGTCCGGGGCTCAACCCCGGATCTGCCGTGCCGACTGTCAAGCTCGAGGAGCTGTAGAGGCAGGCGGAATTCCGGGTGTAGCGGTGGAATGCGTAGAGATCCGGAGGAAGACCGGTGGCGAAGGCGGCCTGCTGGGCAGTTTCTGACACTGAGGCGCGACAGCGTGGGGAGCAAACAGGATTAGATACCCTGGTAGTCCACGCCGTAAACGATGGGTACTAGGTGCCTGGGGGAGCGACCCCCTGGGTGCCGGCGCTAACGCAGGAAGTACCCCGCCTGGGGAGTACGACCGCAAGGTTGAAACTCAAAGGAATTGACGGGGGCCCGCACAAGCGGTGGAGCATGTGGTTTAATTCGACGCAACGCGAAGAACCTTACCTAGGCTTGACATGCACGAGCAAGCTCTCAGAAACGAGAGCGCCTCTTCGGAGATCCGTGCACAGGTGCTGCATGGCTGTCGTCAGCTCGTGTCGTGAGATGTTGGGTTAAGTCCCGCAACGAGCGCAACCCCTGTTCTTAGTTGCCAGCGCGTAATGGCGGGGACTCTAGGAAGACTGCCGGTGCCAAACCGGAGGAAGGTGGGGACGACGTCAAGTCATCATGGTCCTTACGTCTAGGGCTACACACGTGCTACAATGGGCGGGACAGAGGGGGCCGAGGCAGCAATGCCAAGGCAATCCCAAAACCCGTCCTCAGTTCGGATTGTCGTCTGCAACTCGACGGCATGAAGCTGGAATCGCTAGTAATCGTGGATCAGCATCGCCACGGTGAATACGTTCCCGGGCCTTGTACACACCGCCCGTCACGCCATGGAAGTGGTGAGCGCCCGAAGTCCGTGTCGGAACCCGCAAGGGGCCAAGCGGCCGAAGGCGAGCGTCATGACTGGGGCGAAGTCGTAACAAGGTAGCCGTAGGGGAACCTGCGGCTGGATCACCTCCTTAACGGAGCGGCGAGTAAGGCTGACAAGCCTGGCAACCAGGCATGCCTTGCCGGAAAGCACTCACGTGTCGCTCGTCTCGTAACATCCGATCTCAATCTCGATTTCCATATAAAACGAGTCGAATCGCATTCTGCAGATGCTCAAGCTCGAAAGTATTTGAGCGACTTGAGCTAAGTCCTTAAGCAGAAGCGACAGAGCGCTTATAGCTCAAAGCTTTTTGACAACGGAAAGTAGTAGTGATCGTGGGATTTGAGTACTGGGACCTGATAAGATCCTGGTACTGAGAATCAACACTAGTGACACAATTTCAAGATGCTCTGACCTTCGGGTCAGGGCTCGATTTGTCTCAAAGAGCTTAACGCTCCGAGAGTCCAAATGAATCACTCGTTAGATCGCGCGTATTGATGCAGGCCCCAGGGCCTGTTTGAATCATGCTTGACATCTAATGTGATCAAGCGAAAGAAAGTATGTGGGGGATGCCTAGGTACACAGAGGCGATGAAGGCCGTGGTAAGCTGCGATAAGCCAGGGGGAGCTGCACACAAGCTATGATCCCTGGATGGCCGAATGGGGAAACCCGGCTGTCAGTGATGGCAGTCACACTCTACGGAGTGAGCGAACTCTGGGAACTGAAACATCTAAGTACCGGAAGGAAAGAGAAATCAACCGAGATGCCCTAAGTAGCGGCGAGCGAAAGGGGCCCTAGCCCAAACCGATAACCCCTTGTGGGTTGCGGGGTTGTAGGACCTACAGACGGCCCACCCAAGTGTTAGCGGAATTCTCCTGGAATGGAGAGCCATAGACGGTGACAGCCCGGTACGCGAAATCCAAAGGGTGGGTAGTAGTGTTCCTGAGTAACGCCCGAGTTCCGAGGAATCGGGCGTGAAACCGGGGGGACCACCCTCCAAGGCTAAAGACTCCTGTGTGACCGATAGTGAACGAGTACCGTGAGGGAAAGGTGAAAAGTACCCCAGTGCGGGGAGTGAAAGAGTTTCTGAAACCACATACTTACAAGCGGTAGGAGGCTGGGCCGGTCTTCGGATCGGTCACGGCTGACTGCGTGCCTTTTGCATTATGATCCGGCGAGTTACTCCTCAGAAGCGTAGGCTAAGCGGCTATGGCAGCGGAGCCACAGCGAAAGCGAGTCCTGTAACGAGGGCGACTTAGTTCCTGGGGGTAGACCCGAAGCCAGGGCGATCTACCCATGTGCAGAGTGAAGCGCGGGTAACACCGCGTGGAGGCTCGAACAGGTACGGGTTGAAAACCGTTCTGATGACGTGTGGGTAGGGGTGAAAGGCCAATCAAGCCTGGAGATAGCTGGTTCTCCCCGAAATCTATTGAGGTAGAGCCTCAGGAAGTGTTTGCAGGAGGTAGAGCGACTGGATGGGCGCGGGCGGGCGAAGCCCCTACCAACCCCAACCAAACTCCGAATGCCTGTCTAAATGAATCCTGGGAGGCAGTCGTTGAGCGATAATGTCCAACGGCGAGAGGGAAAGAACCCAGAACCACAGCTAAGGCCCCAAAGTGGCCGCTAAGTATAGCGAAGGATGTGAACGTGCCGTGACAACTGGGAGGTTGGCTTAGAAGCAGCCATTCCTTGAAAGAGTGCGTAATAGCTCACCAGTCCAGCGTGTTCGCGCCGAGAATGGTCGGGATTAAGCGGCCCGCCGAAGCTTGGTCTTCATACTTATGTATGAGGGGTAGGGGAGCGTTCCCATCTGCAGTGAAGCCACCGTGGAAACGAGTGGTGGAGCGTTGGGAAGTGAGGATGCCGGAATGAGTACGCGCGAATCAAAGTGAAAACCTTTGACACCGAAAACCCAAGGATTCCTGCGCCATGGCAATCAGCGCAGGGTGAGGCGGACCCTAAGGCGAGGCCCCAAAGGCGTAGTCGATGGATAGCCGGTTAACATTCCGGCCCCGCCAGTTGCACGTTATTACCTACTGAAGGGACCCTGGAACGAATGGAGAGCGGCTTTGTGGATTGGCCGTCTAACCGCGTAGGCGTAAGCCGAGACGGGAATGTAAGAGCAAGGGGCAACCCGAGCTCAATTCTTCAATAGTCGACAGGCAAGAAAAGCTTCTAGTGGGAGTTCAGCTGGTGTCCGTACCGTAAACCGACACAGGTGGGTGAGGCGAGTAGCCTAAGGTGAACGAGTGAAACGTGGTCAAGGAACTCGGCATAATGATCCCGTAACTTCGGAAGAAGGGATGCCCTTCCTGGTACCTATTTTTACAGTGGGCTGCTGAGGAGGGCCGCAGATAATCGGCTCAAGCGACTGTTTAGCAAAAACACAGGTGAGTGCCAAGCCGCACAAGGCGCCGTATACTCACTGACGCCTGCCCGGTGCCGGAAGGTTAAGGGGAGAGGTCAACCCGTAAGGGTGAAGCCTTGAGCCGAAGCCCCGGTAAACGGCGGCCGTAACTATAACGGTCCTAAGGTAGCGAAATTCCTTGTCGGGTAAGTTCCGACCTGCACGAATGGCGTAACGACTTGAGCACTGTCTCGACCACGTGCTCGGCGAAATTGCAGTCTCGGTGAGGATTCCGAGTCCCCGCAGCAGGACAAAAAGACCCCATGCACCTTTACTGCAACTTGTCATTGCTCGTTGCACGGTGCTGTGTAGCATAGGTGGGAGCCGTTGATCCCTGGGCGCTAGCCTAGGGGGAGGCAACAGTGAAATACCACCCTGCGCCGTGCGACGTGCTCACCAGAGCGAGGCAAACCCTCCTTGGGACCGTGGCAGGCGGGCAGTTTGACTGGGGCGGTCGCCTCCGAAAGAGTAACGGAGGCGCGCGCATGGTGCCCTCAGTGCGGTCGGTACTCGCACGCAGAGAGTGTAACAGCAGAAGGGCGCTTAACGGTGAGACCGACAGGTCGAGCCGATACGAAAGTAGGCTGTAGTGATCCGGTAGCCCCGCGTGGGCGGGCTATCGCGCAACGGATAAAAGGTACGCTGGGGATAACAGGCTTATCGCGCCCGAGAGTTCACATCGACGGCGCGGTTTGGCACCTCGATGTCGGCTTATCACATCCTGGGGCTGGAGCAGGTCCCAAGGGTCCGGCTGTTCGCCGGTTAAAGTGGTACATGAGCTGGGTTCAGAACGTCGTGAGACAGTTCGGTCTGTATCCGCTGTGGGCGTTGGAAGATTGAGGGGCGCGGACCCTAGTACGAGAGGACCGGGTCGGATTGCCCGCTCGTGTACCGGCTGTGGTGCCAACTGCAGCGCCGGGTAGCGAGGGCAAGCGCAGATAACCGCTGAATGCATCTAAGTGGGAAGCTGCCCCCAAGATGAATCTTCCCTGGAGCCTTGAGCTCCCTGAAGGGCCGGGAGAGACCATCCCGTCAAGAGGTCGCACGTGGACGTCGGGCAATCGATTTCAAGCGAAGCGATCCTCATCGCCCGTGAGGCTTGATCTCCTTATATGGGCTGGTCCGAGCATTCCTTGCCTGGCAACCGACGGTCGACTCAGCAGAAAACAGCGATCTAACGTGTTGATTCGAACATCACACGATCACTACTACAATCCAAAGTCATTTCCTGATACGCTGGCGACTAGAGCGTAGGGGCCACACCCGTTCCCATTCCGAACACGGTCGTTAAGCCCTACAGCGCCGATGGTACTCCGTTCGAGAGGATCGCGGGAGAGTAGGCCGTCGCCGGCACCTTTTTCAAAAGGCCGTCCATCACTGGACGGCCTTTTGTATTTTCCATAACCACCATGACCAGAGCCGGAACCGTCACCGTCGCGGGAAAACCGAACGCCGGCAAATCGACGCTCCTAAACCGCATCGTCGGTCAGAAGCTCAGCATCACCAGCGACAAGCCACAGTCCACCCGCGATCGCGTCGTCGGGATCCGCACCGAGGGCGATACCCAGATGATCCTGGCCGATACCCCCGGACTGCTGGATCCGGGCTATCTGCTCCAGACCGCCATGCAGTCCGCCGCAGTCTCGGCGCTCCGCGACGCCGACTGCATAGTCTACGTGTGTGACGCACGCGAGGGTGTCCCGGGTCCTCTATACGAGGTCGCTGGACTGGAATCTCCACCACGCGCGCCAACCATCGTCGCACTCAATAAATCCGATCTTCTCCATCGTCGAGACCGCGAGAAGCTCGCCCTGGCGCTGCCGGAGGCTATCTTCATCTCCGCGCTCACAGGCGAGGGATTTCCGGCGCTCGTCGCCGCCATCGAGAGCTATCTTCCCGAAAGCCCGTTCCTGTTTCCGGTCGAAGACGTAAGCATCCATTCAGTCCGCTTTCTTGCAGCGGAGCTGATCGAGAGACGGCGCTCGAGCAGCTCGGCGCCGAGGTGCCGTACAGCGTCGCTTGCGAGATCGAAGAATTTCGCGAAGATCGCTCGCCGATTTACATTCGTGCCGTAATTCACGTCGAACGCGATAGCCAGAAGCGGATACTCATCGGCGAGAAGGGAAAACGTATCAAGCTCCTCGGCACCGCTGCCCGCAAAAAGATTGAAACTCTCGTCGGCGCAACCGTGTACCTCGACCTTTGGGTCAAAGTATTGCAGAATTGGAGAAAGGACGCAGCGGCACTTCGCCGCTTCGGTTACACCACACACGACTGAAGCCAACATGCCACTAGCACCGCAGCTCCTCGAAATACTCGTCTGCCCCAAGTGCAAGGGACCACTGGAATACAACGAGGCAGAGGATGCGTTGACGTGCCAGCGTGACAAGCTCAAATATCCGGTGCGCGACGGGATCCCGATAATGCTGATCGACGAGGCGACGCCGGTATAGCGTGGCGCGCATCCTGACAGATCGAGCCGCAACCACCGTAGCTGCATTCCTGGCAGCATTCGCCGTGGCTGCCGCGGTCGCGTACCCGCGCACCTCGCTCGCACAGTCCGGCCAGGAGGGAATATTCCTGCTGCTGCCCGTCGGCGCTCGCGCCGTCGGAATGGGCGAGGCTGTGGTCGCGCAGCGCGGCGGCAGTGACCTGCTGTGGTGGAACCCGTCCGGCATTGTCGGTAACGGTCCGCAGTCGCACGAGATCGCGCTCCATCATTCCACGACGGTCGTAGGCCAGGGTAATGCGCTCGCCCTGGTCTGGCCGACGAACAAAAAGACGGCGTTCGGTCTTCTGGTAAACGTGCTCGATCTCGGGCAGCAGACACTTACTGACGATCAGGGGAACAGCATCGGCGTCGCCAGCCCCACAGACTACTCCGTGGCAGCAACTTACGCAGTGGCGCCCGTCCCCTGGCTGGCGTTAGGTGTGACCGCAAAACATGTGGAGGCCGGAATTCCGTGCTCCGGGGTTTGCAGCGGACTCGGTATCGCCAGCTCCAGGTCCAACGGGTTCGACATCGGCATGCAGTTCCGGCCCGACGAAATTCCGCTCACTCTCGCGGCAGCCGCTCGTAACCTGGGCATCGCCGGCGTGGCGGGCCGGCCGGGCCGCATCGACCTCGGCGCCGATTACAAAGTCGTCGCATTCGCCCGTGGCAACGATAGCGTCGAAGTTCATGGTGCCGCGGACCTGGTCTCGACAGTCAAGATGGATAGCACCACCGCTCGGCTCGGCACCGACATCGTCGTCGACCAGCGGCTGCACGTCAGGGCTGGCTACATCCGCGACCCGGCAAACGGCTCCGGTGGTGCAATAGGTGTAGGACTCCAATCAGGTAAACTAGTGTTTGATATTGGACGGACATACGGCGGTCTCACAGGGACGAACGACAAACCCCCGACGTATTTCTCGCTCCGATATTTGTGGTAGGTTGCGTGGCAGGTTGTAGAGGTCGGCGCAGGCCGGCCGCACAAGTACCTTATGAGGCTGCCGCGATGCCTGCCTGTGCGGTTATCTTCCAGGGATCGAGATGACGGACCAGTCGCTTTCAAGCCCCCAGCTCCCCATTGCCTTGCTCCTTCAGGCCGTGGAGGCCCAACTCCCTCCGTCGGTTGCGGGGTGGGTCGATCGCCAGCCGGTGACGGTCGTTCCGGTCACGTCGATCGACGAGCTGATGGTCTATGCTCTGCGCTCGCGGCCGCGCTTTATCATCATAGACGGCCGAACGTCGGTTGGACATCCGCTCGCTGCGTGCCGCAAGATCAAGCGCGATCCGTTTACCGGAGTCGTTCCGGTCATGTACGTCGCGCCCGACGGCATGCCGTCACGCATAGAGGCGCTGGATGCACTGGCCGACGACGTGGTGTCGGCGGAGATGGACGACGCGGAGACACTGACACGGCTGCGCTGCACGCTCGCGCGCTCGGATCGTGACGTCAACGTCCATCCTTCGACACGGCTTCCTGGGGCGCCGGCGATTCACGACGCAATTCGGGACCGGCTCGATACGGCATTCGCCGCCTGTTACGCTGACCTCGATCACTTCAAGGAATTCAATGATCGCTACAGCTATGTCGAGGGCGACCGGGTAATTCGCCTGCTCGCGGCCCTGCTTCACGATACCGTTCGCGGCCTGGTCGGCGACGATGGATTCGTGGGTCATATCGGCGGAGACGATTTTATTTTCCTGATTCCTCGCGACCGAGTTGACGATGTGTGCACTGAAATCGTCCAGACATTTGATACGCTCATCGCGTATCAGTATTCCGAGAATGACCGGCGCGCAGGCTATTTTTTCGGGAAGGACAGACGTGGGCAGCTACATCGCGTTCCCTTGATGACACTTTCGATCGGCGTCGTTACGAACGAACGGCGCACGTTCACGAGCTCCGTGGGTGTGAGCGCACTTGCTACCGAAATGAAGACGTACGCGAAGACGCTTCCCGGATCGGTGTACGCCATCGACAGACGAACAGATGACCGCTCCGAGATCCAGACGCCGCAGTTGACTGAAACAGGTGCCCGCCAATGACGCCAATGGTCGTACAGTGTTCCTCGTGCCTGACCGAGTTCGAGCTGGACCCGAACAAGGTTCCGGCTGCCGGCGTTCGCGCGCGCTGCTCGGTCTGCTCCGCGGTAATCACCGTTCCCGCGCCGCACGTCGCTGCACCGCAACGAGCCGAAGCCGAGCACGCGGCACCAGAGCACGCTGAGAGTGAAGCTCACGCGCCTGAATCGGCGGGCGCCGCGCCAGCCGCTCCGAATGAGCCTGAGTCGGCAGCTGCCGAGCCGCCAAAGTACCGTGCGCCTGCCGAGCCAGTCACTGCCGAGCCGGTCACCGCCGAGCCAGCGCATGCTGCTTCGCCGGCCGCTCCGGCCGCCGTGAGTACGGCGGCGAGTGTGATGGAGTCTTCGTGGGCAGCGCCCAAGCCATCGGTTGCGCCGGCTATCGCGCCGGCGGACGCGGATGCGAGTCAGCGCCGGCCGATCAATCCGTTTCTCACGCGTGATCCCGCGTTGCGCGCAAAGCGTCTCGCGCGCGCTCTCGTGTCGGATATCGTCGCATACCATCCCGCGCGCCACGCCGAAGGCCTGCGTGACGGGACGCTCAAGACGTTGTTCCGCGATGAGATCAAAAAGAGCTACGAGGAATACGTCGATCAGGTGGGACGTGACTTTGCAGGATCGACCACGCATTTTCAGGATGCGCTGAACGACGTTCTCGCAAGCGGCAAGAAGCTTTTCTAGGACACGCCGCATTGCACGATGTCGTCATTCCCGCGAAAGCGGGGATCCATGTTATCGTTCTTTCGGTGCGGTGACAGCACGGGGCGAGCCGGCAGCAGATGGATCCCCGCTTTCGCGGGGATGACGTTTTTTTCGCGGGGATGACGTTTCATTTCGCGGGGATGACGTTTCATTCGCGGGGATGACGCTTCGTAGCTCGCTTGGTGTGAACGAATTTCGAAATCTCGGACCTATAATCAATCATGCTGGATCACGAACGGGCGCGCTTACTCGAGCGCGCCACGCAACGCCTCGCCGAACTGCGGAGGTATCTTTGACATCGCCGGAAAACAGGAGCGCCTGACGGCGTTCGACGCGCGCACGGCCGAGCCCGAATTCTGGGACGACCGCGAGGCCGCTCAGGGCGTGGTGAAGGAAACCAAGATTCTCAAAACATGGATCGATCCGTTCGAGGCGCTCGACGCCCGCGTTCGCAGCGCAGTCGAGCTGGACGAGATGCTGCGTGAATCGCCCGACGCTGAAATGCTCGCCGATCTCGACGCCGAGCTCGAATCCATCGATGACGCGCTCGGCGCTTTCGAGCTGCGCTCGCTGCTCCGCGGCGAGGATGACTTCCGTGACGCGCAGGTCGAGATCGCGGCGGGCGCCGGCGGCACCGAGGCGCAGGACTGGGCCGAGATGTTGATGCGCATGTACACGCGCTGGGCCGAGCGTCGCGGGTTCAAGGTAGAAGTGCTCGACAGGAGCGAAGGGGAGGAGGCGGGAATCAAGGGCGCCGTTCTGGAGATCAGCGGCGATCATGCGTACGGATTCCTCAAGCCGGAAGCGGGCGTGCACCGTCTCGTCCGCATTTCGCCGTTCGATTCGAACGCGCGCCGGCATACGAGCTTTGCCTCGATCTTCGTGTATCCCGTCGTCAACGACGAGATCAACATCGAGATCAAGGAAGACGATCTCCGCATAGACGTTTATCGCGCATCCGGTGCTGGTGGCCAGCACGTCAACAAGACGAGCTCGGCGGTTCGTATCACGCACATTCCGAGCGGACTCGTGACTGCGTCGCAGCAGGAGCGTTCGCAATACAAGAACAAGGCGACTGCGCTCAAGATGTTGAAGAACAAGCTGTACCAGGCCGAGGTCGCCAGGCGTGAAGCCGAGAAGGCGAAGGTCGATGCGTCCAAGACGTCGGTGAGCTTCGGCAATCAGACGCGGAGCTATGTGTTTCAACCCTACACAATGGTCAACGACCACCGCACCGAGCTCAAGATTCCCGACGTGCAGAAGGTGATGGATGGCGGAATCGATCCGTTCATCGAAGCGTACCTGAAGATGCAGGCGGAGCAGGGGAGCACGGAGTCATGACGGACGAGCTGCACTTCCTGATGGCCGCGCGACGCGAGAAGCTCGACGCGATGCGCGCGCGTGGCATAGAGCCGTTTGCATACAGCTTCGATCGCACCTCGACTGCGCAGCACGCGGTTTCGCTCGCTCCGGAAGATCAGTCCGGCGAGTCGTCCGAGCGCGTGAGCGTGGCGGGGCGAATCGTCTCGATGCGCGCACACGGCAAGACAGCGTTCGCGCATCTGGCCGACGCAACCGGTCGCGTTCAGTTGTACTTCCGGCGCGACGATCTGGGCGACGCGTATTCGCTGATCGACATGCTCGACATTGGCGACGTGATTGGCGTGAGTGGTGTGGTATTTCGCACGCGAAGTGGCGAGCCAACGATTCGCGTGGCTGCGTTCGACGTCCTCGCCAAGTCGCTTCGTCCGCTGCCGTTCGCCAAGGAAGAAACCGCGGCCGACGGATCCGTCGTCCGGCACATGGGATTCAGCGATCCGGAGCAGCGGTTCCGTCAGCGTTACGCCGATCTTGCGGTGAATCCTGAAGTGCGCGCGACGTTCGTCGCGCGGGCGCGAATGACCGGCGCGATCCGCTCGTTTCTGGACGCGCGTGGATATCTCGAAGTGGAGACACCCGTGCTGCAACCGCTGTACGGTGGAGCGGCAGCACGTCCATTCGTGACGCAGCACAACGCGTTGGATATGGCGCTGTATCTCCGTATCGCCGACGAGTTGTATCTCAAGCGGCTGATCATCGGCGGAATGGAGCGCGTGTATGAGATCGGACACGACTTCAGAAACGAGGGCGTCGACCGGACGCACAATCCGGAATTCACGATGCTCGAGTTCTACGAGGCGTACGCCGATTACGAAGTGATGATGGACGTCGTCGAGCGACTCATCGTAGCTGCCGCCGATGCGGTGCGCGGTGTGGAATCGTTCGCCGAGGTGGTGCCTGTGTTCACGACACCGTTCAGGCGCATCGAGTGGCTTGGAGCAATCAACGCTGGACTTGGCGCCGATATTCTCGCGCTCGATCACGAGGGATTGATACAGCACGCGACGCGACTCGGTGTTCCGCGCGCGGCCACGATGAGCCGCCCCAAGCTGATGGACGAGATATTCCAGCTGCTTGTGGAGTCGAAGATTGTCGAGCCGACGTTCGTGGTGGATTATCCGCTCGAGCTGTCGCCGCTGGCCAAGCCCAAGCGCGGCGACGCGCGGCTTACTGAACGGTTCGAGCTGTTCGCCAACGGACGCGAGCTCGCCAACGCATTCAGCGAGCTGAACGATCCGATCGATCAGCGCGAGCGGTTCGAGGCGCAGGCGCGGTTGCGGGCTGCCGGCGATCTCGAAGCTGCCGGCGTCGACGAGGATTATCTCCGCGCGATGGAGTACGGCATGCCACCAGCAGGCGGGGTCGGGATAGGAATCGATCGTCTGCTCATGTATCTCACCGGAATCCAGCACATCCGCGACGTAATTCTCTTTCCGACCCTCCGACCGGAATGACACGCCTCGAGCTGGCGATCGCCTGGAGGTATTTGCGGAGCCGGCGCGGATCGAAGTTGTTGTCGTTCATAAGCGTCATCGCAATTGCCGGCGTCGTCGTAGGCGTGAGCGCCCTGATAATCATCATCGGTGTGATGAACGGACTGCAGCACGACCTGCGCGAGAAGATTCTCGTCGGCAGTCCCGACATCCGCGTGCTCACCTACGGTGACGATCTCAAGATGGATTCCTGGCGATTCGCGCTCAAGCGCGTGCGCCAGGTACCCGGCGTGGTTGCGTCCGCGCCGTTCGTGCAGAGCGAGGGTGCGATGAACGCCGGAAGAACCTACGCAAGCGGCGTCTACGTGGTCGGAATCCCCGGCAAGGGATCGGGTTTCCCGGAAGTCACGAGCATTCGTGAGCATGCGGTTCGCGGAAAGTTTTCCTTTGAAACGGAGGACGGAGCTCACCGTGGCGTGGTGATCGGACAGCTGCTTGCGTCGCGCTTCAATGTGTGGCCGGGCGACACGATCAATCTCATTTCGGTTGCGGGTGTTCAGCAGAACGCGGCGACCGGTGCGTACATTCCGCGCGTATACCGGTACGAGGTGACCGGCGTCTTCCAGACCGGGATGTACGAATACGACAACGCGTATGTGTACATCGATCTGCGCTCCGCACAGGAGTTCGCGGGAATCGATAGCTCGGTAACAGGTCTCGAAGTGAGCACGAAAGACCGATGGAACGCAGGTGTCGTTTCGACCGCGATCACGAACCACCTTGGCTTCCCGTATCGCACAGTCGATTGGCAGGAGCAGAACCATTCGCTGTTCCAGGCGCTCAAGCTGGAGAAGCTCGGGATGAGTGTCATCCTGTTGTTGATCGTCATCGTGGCGGCGTTCAACATCGTGAGCACGCTGTCGATGGTGGTGCACGACAAGACGCGCGAGATCGGCATTCTCAAAGCGATGGGGCTCCGGTCGTCCGCGATCCGGAACATCTTTCTGGTGCAGGGTCTGGTCATCGGCGCAGTCGGAACGGGTCTTGGCCTGGTGCTGGGTTTTGCGGGGGCGCTCGCACTCGACAGATACAAATTCATCAAGCTGGATCCGTCGGTATATTTCATAGATCACCTTCCGGTGACGACACAACCGCGCGACGTGATATTGATTGTCGTCGCAAGCCTGCTGATTGCGGCGCTCGCGACATTGTATCCGGCAATTCAGGCAGCCAAGCTGTATCCCGTCGACGCGATTCGGTCCGAATGACAACGGTTCTGGAAAGTCGCGGCGTGACGAAACGTTACATCGGCGGCGATGGTGTCGCGCTGGATGTGCTGCGTGGAGTCGATCTACGCGTCGAGTCGGGTGAGATGCTTGCGATAATCGGAGAAAGCGGCTCGGGGAAGAGCACTCTGCTGCACATACTGGGCGGACTGGACCGCCCCACCTCCGGTGATGTGCTGTTGTCTGACCGTCTTCTCTCCGATCGTTCGGACGAAGAGCTTGCGGCCGTGCGAAACCGCGGTGTCGGTTTCGTGTTCCAGTTTCACCACCTTCTGCGGGAGTTCTCCGCGCTGGAAAATGTTGCGCTTCCACTTCGCATCGCGGGTGAGACTCCGGCCGTGGCCGAAGCACGCGCGACATCGCTTCTGGAACGTGTCGGCCTCGCCGGACGACTGCATCACCGGCCGGGCGAGCTGAGTGGCGGGGAGCAACAGCGGACAGCCGTCGCGCGCGCGCTTGCAGCGTCGCCGGGTGTCGTCCTGGCCGACGAGCCGTCAGGTAACCTGGATCTCGCAAACGGCGAGCGGTTGCACGACCTGTTGGCCGAAGTCGTGCGAGATCTGGGCGTCGGGATGGTTGTCGTCACACACAACATGTCCCTGGCCGACAGGGCGCGAGCGGTGTATCAGTTGAAGGAAGGAAGATTGTCGGAAATCGTGCAGGGCGAGGGAGGAGGCTGGATCGGTGCTGTGTGAGGTTTGCAAGGAAAATGACGTAGTCATAACCGTCACGGAGATAGACGGGAACGGAGTGCGTCAGGTTCGGCTCTGCGAGCAGTGCGCCGCCGAGCGCGGACTCCAGGCGTCGGTCTCGGCGCCACCACCAGGGGTGACGGATTTCCTTCAATCGGTTCAGCAACACATTTCGCCGTCACAGACCGACGCGGTGCGCTGCTCGTTCTGCTCGTCCACACTGCGTGACTTCCGCCAGACTGGCAGGCTTGGCTGTCCGTACTGCTATACCGCCTTCGAACAGAGCCTCCGCGAACTGCTCCGAAAGGTGCATGGACAGGGGCAGCATCGAGGCCGAGAGTACAGTGGCGCACAAGGCGCGCTCGAAGCGCCGATTCCAGCATCGCCGGACCGGCTGCGTGAGCGGCTCGAGCGGGCGATCCGGAACGAGGAATTCGAGCTGGCGGCGTCGCTGCGCGACCAGCTCCGGGCGATCGAATGAGCTTCGATCCAGAGACCCTTCCGGGCGGCGGCCTCGGCTGGATGGACGGCACCGGCGAGCAGGCGGGTGTCGTTCTGTCCACACGCGTACGCCTGGCCCGCAACGTCGAGGGCTACGCCTTCTCGGGCCGCGCCCGAGAGGGCGAGCGCCTGAGAGTGCTTTCGCAGGTCAGGGACGCGCTATCGGTGATTCCGGCCGCACGGGACGGCGTCCTGGTGCGCGTCGACCAGCTGGATGAGCCGGACCGGCTGCTGTTGCATGAGCGCCACGTCGTGAGCAAGGAGCTCGCGGCGCTCGATACTGGAACCCAGCCCCGCAGCGGCGCGGCAGTTCACGTCGGGCGCGACGTTGCCATCATGGTGAACGAGGAAGACCATCTCCGGATCCAGGCGATGCGGTCCGGGCTGGATCTGGACCGGGCATTTGCGGATGCGCGTGACATCGACGTCGAGCTGGGGCAGCGTGTCCCGTTCGCGTATCACCGCGAGTTTGGATTCCTCACCGCATGCCCGACCAACGTCGGTACGGGCCTCCGGGCATCCGTGCTCGTTCACCTGCCCGCGCTCGTTCTGACCAAGGAGATTGGCAGAGTGCTGGTCGGCCTTCAGCAGGTCGGCCTGACGTACCGAGGCTTATATGGAGAGGGCAGTGAGGTCATAGGGAATCTGTTCCAGATTTCCAATCAGACCACACTCGGGAAATCCGAACAGGATCTGCTGGATTACCTGCAGGATATCGTTCGGCATGTCATCGAAAAAGAGCTGGAAGCACGTAAAGTGCTCCTTCGGGACGCGGAGTATATTCTAGAGGACAAGTTGTGGCGGGCATACGGCACGCTGCGGTACGCGAGAAGCCTCTCTTTTGACGAGGCAATGAATTTTCTGAGTGGTGTTCGTCTGGCTACCGGACTGAAACTGATCGACGGACTGAGTGTATACATTCTTAACGAACTCCTGGTATTCACTCAATCAGCGCATCTCTCCGCACGCGAGGGACGCGTATTGACAGAGGATGAGGCAAGCGTCGTTCGCGCTGCCTTCGTACGGGAGACTTTGGAAAGGGCTGCCCAATGAACGGATACAACTTCACGGAGCGGGTGCGCAAGGTTCTCGCAATGGCACGCGAGGAAGCTGCGCGTCTGCACCACGAATACGTTGGCACCGAGCACATTCTGCTCGGGCTGATTCGCGAAGGCGAAGGCGTTGCAGCGGCGGTCCTGCAAAACCTCAGCATCGATCTCGACGACATTCAACAGAAGATCGAAGAGACGGTGAAGAAGGGGAAAGCAACTGTCGCTACGGGTCCGGACCTTCCCTATACATCACGCGCAAAGAAAGTTCTCGAGCTCGCAATGGCTGAAGCTCGGGAGCTGAATCATTCGTATGTCGGTACGGAACATCTTCTGCTCGGCCTTCTGCGCGAGGAGAAGGGAATTGCCGCACAGGTACTTACCGACGCTGGAATCAATCTCGACGAAGCGCGCAAGGAAACGTTGCGTCTGCTTGGCACCGAGCTTCCGCAGGGTGCGGGTGCTGCGGCCACCGCCGGTGCACCAGCCACGCCGCCAGCCGCAAAGGGCGAGAAGAAGTCCAAGACGCCAGCACTCGATCATTTCTGCCGCGACCTCACGCAGCTCGCTGCCGAAGGCCAGCTCGATCCGACGATCGGGCGCGCGAAAGAAATCGAGCGCGTCATGGAAATCCTCACGCGCCGCAAGAAGAACAATCCTGTTCTGATCGGCGAGCCCGGTGTCGGCAAGACGGCGATCGTCGAAGGACTCGCGCAGCTCATCGCGACTGGCGAGTGCCCTGATTCGTTGCGCGACAACCGTGTTCTGTCGCTCGACATGGCGGCGGTCATCGCAGGCACAAAGTATCGCGGCCAGTTCGAGGAGCGTCTCAAGGCCGTGATGAACGAGATCGCGCAGAACAAGAACATCATTCTCTTCATCGATGAGCTGCACACGCTCGTCGGCGCTGGCGCTGCAGAAGGCGCCATCGACGCGAGCAACATGCTCAAGCCCGCACTCGCGCGCGGCGAGCTGCAGTGCGTTGGTGCGTCGACGCTCAACGAGTACCGCAAATACATCGAGAAGGATGGCGCTCTCGAGCGTCGCTTCCAGACTGTAGTCGTCGAGCCGCCTTCGGTTGACGACACGGTCGAGATACTGAAAGGACTACGCAGCAAGTACGAGGATCACCACAAGGTGACGATCCCCGATCTCACGCTCGTCGCGGCCGCGAAGATGTCGGAGCGTTACATCACCGACAGATTCCTCCCGGACAAGGCGATCGACGTGATCGACGAGGCTGGCGCTCGCGCTCGTCTGGCAACGCAGGCTCCGCCGCCCGAGGTGCTGGCTCTCAAGCACGATCTGGAAGGCGTCAACGCCGAGAAGGAAACGGCCGTGCGAGATCAGAACTTCGAGCGTGCAGCTTCACTGCGCGACAAGGAGCGCGATCTGCAGGCGCAGATCAAGCACGCGCAGGAGGATTGGGACAAGCGGCGTCAATCGCATCGCCCTGTGCTCGGAGAGGATGAGATCTCCTTCATCGTGAGCCGTTGGACCGGCATCCCGGTTAGACGACTTCAGGAAGCGGAGACTGCGCGTCTGCTTCGGATGGAGGATGAGCTTCATGCGTCAGTCATCGGACAGGACGAGGCGATCAGGGCGTTGTCGCGCTCGATTCGTCGCAGCCGTGCCGGACTCAAGGATCCTGCTCGTCCGATCGGGTCGTTCATCTTCTCGGGGCCAACCGGCGTCGGAAAGACCGAGCTTGCGCGCTCGCTCGCCAAGTTCCTGTTTGCGGACGCGAGTGCGTTGATCCGCGTCGACATGAGCGAATACATGGAGAAGTTCTCCGTGTCGCGGTTGATCGGCGCGCCTCCGGGCTACGTCGGCTACGAGGATTCTGGTACGCTCACCAAGGCTGTGCGTCGCAAGCCCTACAGCGTGATCCTTCTGGATGAGATCGAGAAGGCGCACCCGGACGTGTTCAACATCCTCCTGCAGGTGCTGGATGAGGGACACCTGACCGACAACTACGGGCGTGTGATCGATTTCAAGAACACTGTCGTCATCATGACGTCGAACGTCGGCGCCAAGGACATCACCAAGGGTGGCTCGCTCGGCTTCAATACCGGTGAATCGCGCGACTCGTTCGAGCGCATCGTCCAGCGTGTGAAGGAAGAGATGTCGCACACGTTCAATCCGGAGTTCCTCAACCGGCTGGACGACGTGATCGTGTTCCACCCGCTGTCGCGCGAGCACATCCGCTCGATCGTCGATGTGGTTCTGCGCGATGTGCAGAAGCGCCTGGCCGACGAGGAGCTGATTCTACGGCTCACCGAGCCGGCGGCGAACTTCCTGGTGAAGCACGGCTACGATGACAAGTTTGGCGCTCGTCCGCTCAAGCGGGCGATTCAGCGCTACATCGAGGACCCGCTCTCGGAGAAGATCCTCATGGCGGAGTTTGCCAAGGGAGACGAGATCGAGGTCGACACTGCGGCCGAGGGCGAGAAGCTCGAGTTCCGTGTCATGACCAAGGCGAGCGCGGCTTAGCTCAGCGCGCTCGGACCGATGAAAAAAGCGGGTGAGGCTCGATGCCTCACCCGCTTTTTCGTGTTCCGCCCTTCCCGGCTGTCCTACTTGCGGCGCTTACGGAGCAGGGGTGCCAGTCCGATGATGCCGGTCGCGAGGAGAGCAGCTGAGCCGGGCTCAGGAACCGTGCTGGCATCGGGTACGAACCCCGGATCGTCGTTGCGCGGCGGCGTCTCACCGGTGGGAGCGTTGGGCCCGTCGTTCGAGGGCGGGTTGCCGTCATTGACTACGGGTGGATTGTTCTGTGGACCGGGCGGGGTCACAGTGCCCGTGTCTGTCGGACTCGATGGCGTGTCGGCGGGGCTCGGTGGCGTCGCGCCGCCCGTTGGAGCGGGGTCGTGGGCACCCGGCGTCGTCGCCGCGTGGAAATTGAAGCCGGAATTGTTGGCGGACTTGTTCTGGCCGGACTGCGTGAAGGCCAGGAAGAGGCCGGCTCCGGCGACAGCCCCAGCGCCAGCGATCCATCCGCGCGCATGGTGGTCACTGCCACTGTCGGCGGGAACGCCCGACTGGCCTGCCACTACGCTGATTGGGGCAGCAGCGATTGCCGTTGCGACGAGGAGCTTGGCGATAGACATTGTTTTGTCCTAAGGGACTTGAGCGTAAAGGGACTGTGGGTTGGTCAGAGCCAAACAGAGGCAAGCGCGGGGCCACGGATGCACCGTCAGTTTCCTGTCATTCCGAGTTGAGAACCCGCCGGTATTCCGGTTATCTCGTCCGGATAATGCGCCGAATGGAACCGTCATGGACCCTCCTTGCAGAACAGATGTACCAACTGCGGGGAGTGGTCGTGCGCGGCCGCAACAGGTGTCGCGTCCGTGCCCCACATGGACAGCGGGTGCGGGTCGCACGCGCTGGACGGGACTTGGCCGCGCCGAACGGAGGTGCCGGGCGTGGGGGGAAACGCGAACCGCCGCTCAAAGGAGCGGCGGTCAAAGGTGCTTGGCGTCAGTAGTTAAACTGGGCGGTAGTATGGCTGGTCAGTGAGCGGGCGCGGCGTGTGCTGCTCGCGGACCGGGATGGGTGGCCACACGCGTGACACATCTTGGTGTCGGCAGCGCGAGCGCAATACTTGAGTTGTGAGGTCAAAGTCTGCAGCAAAAGAATGCTGTGTCGCACGCGCAACTTTCCTGCACCTCGTGGTGTCGTACGGACCTGATAATTGATGCAAACTCGAGTCATGGATGGATGCGCTCAAACCGACCGTCGTGGTATATTAGAGGGATGTTCAAGTTTGCTGGGAGCCTGCTGGCCTTAGCGCTGGTAGGGCTCCCTTTGTACGCCCAGGGGGCAGATTCCACGGTTGCGGGCGGCCGATGCTCGGTGCCCGATACGATCACGGTGACGGGTAACTCGCGCGTCGACAACGCAACGGTGCGCGCAACCATCGGCCTGGTCCCCAAGACCACGCTCAACTACCGCGACGTGCAGCGCGCAGTCAAAGCGCTGTACGCAACCGGCAATTACGATGACGTCCACGTCATCTGCACCGTCGATCCCAAGACGAACAAGGCTTCGCTCGACGTGCAGGTCAAGGAGCGACCTGTACTCGCGAGCATGTCGGTGCACGGCGTGGATCAGGTGTCGGCCAAGGATGTGAAGGAGCGTCTCGACCTTCCGATTGGAACCGCCGTCGATCCTGCGAAAGTCGCGCTCGCGATCTCGCGCACCGATTCACTGTACGAGAGCAAGGGATTCTATCTCGCTCGCGTGCACGTCGATTCCTCGCTTGCCAACGATCAGCTTACCCTGACTTTCGACGTGACCGAAGGAAGGCGTCTCGCGATTTCCGGTATAGGCGTTACAGGAAACCGCTCGGTTCCGTCGAGCGCTATCGTCGGTGCGATGCAGACCAAGCCCGAAGGGTTCTGGTGGTTTCGGAACGGCGAGTTCGACGACGCCACCTTCGCGGGCGATCTCACAGATCGCGTTCCGTCACTGTATGCGAGTCGCGGCTACATCGACTTCAGGCTGTTGCAGGACACCATGCGCGTTGATAAACAGAACGGCAAGGGTGAGATCCAGCTGAACGTTCAGGACGGTCCGCGCTATACGGTCGGCAATTTCGAGATTCTCGGGAACAAGCGCGTTCACGCAGGAACAGCTGCGCAACTATTTCCCATTCGATCGCGAAGATCGATCGCTGGCGGAGAGCGCGCTCGGCCTGGTTCACCACACGTACAAAAGCCCGAAGGGAACCTTCGATGAATCGCGCTGGACCGACGCGACGGAGAAGGTGAAGGAAGCGTACAGCAACGAGGGTTACATCTACGCTGTCGTCACTCCGGTGGAGGAACGCGTGCCGTCGCAGGATTCCGTCCGCAAGGTCAACCTGCGCTGGGACATCGAGGAAAAGTCGCCGGCGATAGTGAATAGAATCGACATCGCGGGCAACGACTACACTTACGAGTCGTGCATACGCGAACAGATCGTCATGGCGCCAGGCCAGGTGTTCAAGCGCGACTATCTCATTCGCAGCTATCAGAACATCGCGAATCTGAATTTCTTCGATTCGCCGATGCCAGAGCCGGAAGTCACACCGGATGAAAACGGTGACGTCGACATCACCTTCAAGGTGAAGGAGAAGCGCACCGGCAACGTCAACTTCGGTGCGTCGATGGGTCAGGGCACCGGACTGGGTGGATTCATCGGACTGGACCAGCCAAATCTGTTCGGGCGTTGCAAGCGCGCGCAGCTCAACTGGCAGTTCGGCAAGTACATCAACGATTTCAGCCTCACGTACTCCGATCCGAACATTCGCGATTCGCGCATCTCCGGATCGGTGACGGCGTACGACACAAAGACGCGCTACACCATCGCCGACCTCGGTCAGAGTACGCGCATCGGTGGTCAGATCCAGTTCGGCTTCCCGGTTCCCAATTCATACTTCAGCCGCATCTTCCTCTCCTATGGTGGCGAGTCGGTGAAGTATGCGAATGACCAGGGTACGTTGCTCAGCACGATCATCACAAGCTGCAAGAGCTGTTTCCGATCGTCGCTCGGCGTGTCCTATCAGCATGATACGCGGCTTGGGCTTCCGTTCGCGACGCAGGGCGGCCTGCAGAACTTCAGTGCATCGTTCAACGGCGGGCCGCTCGGCGGAACTGCCAACTTCCAGAAGTACACGACGGAACTCCGCTCGTATGCGCCGCTGGCGTACATAGGCGGCAATCCGCTCGGTGGCGAGCCGATGACGATCGTGGCGGGCCTCACGGCGCGCGCAGGTGCGGTGCTCGGCGATCCGGGCCCGTTCTTCTCGTCGCAGTCGTTCGCACTCGGTGGCACTCAGTACGGCGAGCCGCTGCGCGGCTACTGCGAATTTTCCATCACGCCCGCCGGATACGATCCATCGGCGTGTAACGGCAACGCCAAGACGACCTCGTTCGGGAACGCGTTCTTTGTCACGACCGCGGAGCTGGGGCTCCGGATCAATCAATCGGTGTATCTCGATACGTTCATGGAAGGCGGCAATGTGTGGGCGCGGCCGCGAGACTTCGATCCAACGCGTCTCTTTCGTAGTGTAGGCGTGGGCGGCTCAGTGGTGAGTCCGCTCGGCCCTCTTGGTGTCGACTTCGCGTACGGCCTGGACCGGGTGGACGCGCAGGGGCACTCTAACCCGGGGTGGAAAGTCCACTTCAAACTTGGACAGTACTTCTAGGAAAATATGATGAGCAAATGGATGCACTCCGCGATGTTTGCGGCAGCGACACTCGCACTCGCTCCTTCGGCATTCGCGCAGGCGGCGCCGGTCAAGTTGGCCTATATCAACTCCCAGAAGATCCTCGCGGAAGCGCCGGGTCGGGCAGAGGCCGAATCGACGTACAACAAGGAGATGGCGACAGCGCGGGCGCAGTTGCAGCAGATGGACGACTCGCTCAAGGGCATGGTCGCGACCTACGAAAAGGACGCACCGGCCCTCGACAGCGCACGCAAGGAAGCGCGCGGCAAGACGATCCGCGACACCGAAGCCGCGTTCACGCAGCGCGCGCAGGACCTGAACAATCAGATGCAGCAGCGCCAGGCAGATCTGGCACGCCCGCTGATGGATCAGGTTTCACAGGTGCTCGACCAGGTTCGCTCTCAGGGCGGCTACACGATGATCTTCGACGTCGGCGCCCAGGGCAGCGCACTCGTATCGGCTGACAAGTCGCTCGATCTCACCGACATGGTTCTCGCGAAGCTCAAGGCACTTGGTCCCCCGAAGGCGGGAGCCGCTTCAACGACGACGGCATCGCCGAAGCCGGTTGGTCCAGCACAGAAGCCGGCGGGCGTGACGCGTCCAAAGCCGTAGATAACGCGATGGCGCTGACTGCGCGGGAAATCGCGCAGCTCGTCGGTGGCGAGCTGCGCGGTGACCCGGAGTCTGCGGTAGATGGCGTGGCTCCGCTCGACAGGGCGGGGCCACGCCACGCTACTTTTCTGGCCTCGGCTCGCTACGCGTCGGAGCAACTGGCGGACTGTCGACGCCGGAATCGTGCTCGTCGCGCGCGATCTTGCAGACGCGGAATGCGGTGCGCCGAGTGGAATCGTGGTCGACAGGCCGCACGAGGCGTTGCAGGTCGATACTTCCCGTGCTGTACGATCTTGCGCCCGCGGAGCCCTGGATCGCGCCTACGGCGCGGATCGGACGCGGTGTAAGGCTCGGTGACCGGGGTGCGGATCGAAGACTACGTGGTGCTTGGCGACGGTGTGAAACATCGGTGACGGCACGCGCCTGTATCCGCATGTGACCGTGTACGCGGCGCGTGAGATCGGCGCGCGCTGCATCGTGCATTCTGGCGCGCGTATCGCGAGTGACGGATTTGGCTACGTGTTCCGCAACGGCGCGCACGAGAAGATTCCGCACGTCGGGACGCTGCATCATTGGTGACGACGTCGAGATCGGCGCGAATACGACGATCGATCGCGGCAGCATCGACGACACCGTGATCGGCGACGGGCACGCAAGATCGACAACCTCGTGCAGATCGGCGCACAACGTGCGCATCGGCGCGACTGTGTCTGCTCATGGCGCAGGTTGGCATCGCCGGCTCGGCGCACATCGGCGACGGCGTAATCCTCGCGGGCCAGGCCGGGATCGGTGGGCACCTCACCATCGGCGACGGCGCGCGCATCGCGGCGCAGGCGGGCGTGTTCGGCGACGTTCCGGCTGGCGAATCGTGGTCGGGATATCCGGCGCGTCCGCATCGCGAATCGCTGCGTGCGTCGGCGGCGCTGTTCAAGTTGGCCGGAATGATGCGCCGAATCGAGAAGCTCGCTGGACGACAAGGCGACCGCGCATGACGAGGCGCACGATCTCGGCGCCGGTGACGCGTCGAGGGCGTCGGGCTGCATCTCGGGCAGCGCGTGCGAGCTCACGTTTCAGCCGGCACCGCGCTGGAGCGGGGATTGTCGTTTCGCGCGCGCGATCTCGCGGGCTCGCCGCTGATTCGCGCCCATGTGGACGCAGGTCACGGCGACGCGAGCGACGGCACGCAGCTCGGCAAGTGGCGACTGCGGCGATCCACACCGTCGAGCACGTTCTGGCCGCGGTCGCCGCGATGGGGATCGACGATCTCGTGATCGACATGGATGGTCCTGAGCCGCCGATTCTCGACGGAAGCGCGGCGCCGTTTCTACGACGCGTTGATCGGCGCCGGGATCGACGAGCATGGAGGGTGAACCGGAGTATCTCGACGCTGACGCGAGCCGTTCGGATCATCGACGGCGAATCGGTCTACGAGGCGTATCCGGCGAACGAGCTGACGCTCGACGTCACGATCGAATTTCCGCACCCGATCATCGGACGGCAGTCGCGGCGCTACGTTGTCGGACGCGGAATGTATCGCGAAGGAGCTGGCCGCGAGCGCGAACGTTCGGCTTCGTTCACGAAGTCGAGGCACTGCGGGCGCAAGGGTCTGATCCAGGGCGCGTCGACCGACAACGCGGTAGTGCTCGACGACACCGATGTTGTCGACGACGAGCTGCGCTGGAACGACGAGTTCGTGCGGCACAAGGCGACTGGACTGCGTGGGCGATCTCGCGCTGGCCGGCGCGCGCGTGCGCGCGCGAATAGTCGCGGTGCAGGCCGAGTCACCGGGGCACGGTGACGCTGGTTCGTGAGATGGTGCGGCTGGCCGGCGGCCAGATCAACGAGCAAGCGAGGAAGAGCATGGCTGGAACGATGTCGATCGAAGACATCATGAAGGTGCTTCCGCACCGCTATCCGTTTCTGCTCGTCGACCGGATCCTCGAGATCGAGGGAGAAGAAGCGGATCGTCGGGCATCAAGAACGTCACGATCAACGAGCCATTCTTTCAGGGACACTTTCCCGGGCATCCGATAATGCCGGGCGTGCTGATCATCGAGGCGATGGCGCAGGTCGGCGGAATGCTGCTGCTGGGCGGATTCGAGGAGGCCGAACAGAAGGTCGTGTACTTCATGTCGCTCGACAACGTGCAATTCCGGAAGCCGGTCAAGCCGGGCGATCAGATTCGCTTCGAGCTCGACGTGATCCAGATCCGCGGCGCCGTGTGCAAGATGCGCGGCGTTGCGAAGGTGGACGGCGAGGTCGTCGCCGAGGCGGAGATGGCCGCCATGGTTCGCGACCGATGACGCGCGCAGATTCATCCGACCGCGATCGTATCGTCTTCCGCGGAGATCGGCGCACGACGTCGAGATCGGCCCGTTCGCGATCATTGGCGACGAGTGCGTGATCGGCGACGGCTGCGTGATATCGGCGCGCGCGACGTCTCGAGCGCTACGTCACACTCGGCAGGAACGTGAAGATCGGAGTCGGGACCGTTCTCGGCGGCGATCCGCAGGACCTCAAGTTCAAGGGCGAGCGCACGACTGTCGAGATCGGCGACAACACGGTGATCCGCGAATACAGCGACGATCAATCGTGGCACGTCGCAATCGTTCAAGACGACGGTCGGGCCCAAACAGCTTCGTCATGTCGTACGTGCATCTCGCGCACGACTGTCACGTCGGCGACGACGTCGTTCTCGCGAACATGGTGCAGCTCGCCGGTCACGTGACTGTCGAGGACCGCGTGATCCTCTCGGGTGTGACAGCCGTTCACCAGTTCACGCGAATCGGGCGCAACGCGATAGTTGGGGGTTGCTCACGTGTGTCGAAGGACGTGCCGCCGTTCGTCAAGGCTGTCGGCAATCCGATGAAGCTGTATGGACTCAATTCGGTCGGGTTGCAGCGCAACGGATTCTCGCCGGAAACGATTCTCGAGCTGAAGCGCGCGTACCGGCTGTTGTTCCGATCGGAGCTCAATCTCGCGCAGGCGATCGAGCGAGTGACGGCGGAGGTCGAGCAGATTCCCGAAGTGATGCAGCTCGTGCAGTTCGTGGAATCGAGCCAGCGCGGGGTCGCGATTTGAAGCCACTGCGCATTGGCGTCGTCGGAGCGGGCGCGCTCGGCTACCACCACGTTCGATTGTTGCGAGAGATGCCCGAGTTCCGGCTTGTCCGGATTCGTGGAAGAGCGACCGGAGCGCGCTGCGCAGGTATCATCGGAGCTGGAGGTTCCGAGTTACAGCGACCTGGAGACGTCTGCTCGACGACGTCGACGCCGTGACGATCGTCGTGCCGACACCGCGGCACTTCGCGGTCGCGAGCAGGGCGCTGGAGCGCGGCAAGCACGTGCTCATCGAGAAGCCGATCACGGCGACGCTCGAAGAAGCCGATGCGCTGCTCGCAATCGCGCAGCGTACGGGCGTGATCGTGCAGACCGGGCACGTCGAGCGTTTCAATCGCGCGATACGCGCCGCACTGCCGTACGTGAGCAATCCGCGGTTCATCGAGAGCGATCGCCTGGCGCCGTTCAACATTCGGGGCTCGGACGTCGCGGTCGTGCTCGACCTGATGATTCACGACATCGATCTGATACTGACGCTCGTCAATTCCGGCGCTGGTAACATTGCCGCCGTCGGAATTCCCGTGCTCACGCCGACCGTGGACATTGCAAATGCGCGGATCACGTTCGAATCGGGCGCCGTCGCCAACATCACCGCGAGCCGCATCTCGCGTGAGAGAGTTCGCAAGGTGCGAATCTTCCAGCCGAGTGGTTATCTCTCGCTCGATCTTGCCGCGGGAAATGGCGAATTCTTTCGACTGAAGAAGGACTGGCGACCTGCACGCGCTCGTCGCGAGCGGGAAGACGCCGGATCTCGCGGACTTCGTGGAGCGCATTGCGTTGGAGGCTCCGGAAGGAGAGCCGCTCAAGCTCGAGTTCGAGAGTTTTGCGGCGGCGCTGAACGGCAGCGCACCGCTGGTAGTGAGGGGCGCCGACGGGCGTCGCGCGCTGGAAGTCGCGCTCGAGAATTGTGCGGCGACATCGAGCGCAACGCCCCGTCTGTCGGTGCGTGAAGTTCTCTTCGTCGCCGGAGAGGCCTCCGGCGACCTGCACGCGGGCGAGCGTTGCGGCGCGGCTGCGAGCGATTCGTCCCGATCTGGCGACCGCGGGCGTCGGCGGCGCGCACATGCGCGCGAGCGGCGTGGAGATAACGCGCGATTACGCCGAGCTCGCTGTGATGGGATTTGTCGAAGTCGTAAGGCACATTCCGAAGCACGCGGCGCTGCTGCGTCAGCTGCGCGCGCGCATGGCTACCGGAAACGTCGCCGTCGTCGTCCTGATCGACTATCCCGGGTTCAACATGAAGGTTGCAGCCGCTGCGCGCGAGGCGGGCGTACCCGTGCTGTACTACGTCACGCCGCAGGTCTGGGCGTGGGGCGCGGGGCGGCTACCAAAGCTGGCGAAGCTCGTGACGAAGGGCTGCTGTCATCCTTCCTTTCGAGGCCCCGCTGCTCGCGGGTTACGGAATCGACGCGACATTCGTAGGTCATCCCGTTGCTGGATCGTGCGCAGAATCATGCCGACGCGTGTGGAAGCGCGCGAGCGGCTCGGAATCGCTCCGGAAGAGAAGGTACTCGCGCTGTTTCCGGGAAGTCGGGAGCAGGAGATCGCGCGTCACTTCGTCCCATTCATCGAGAGCGGGCGCGAGCTCGCGCGCCGGCATCCGGGACTTCGCGTGATCGTGCACGGCGCGCCCACCGTGAATCTGGATGCGCTGGAGTGTCCATTCGAAATCGTGCGTGGTGCGTCGTTCGATGTCTTCCGCGCTGCTGACGTCGCGCTGTGCAAGAGTGGGACGACGACGCTCGAGGCGGCGATTGCGCAGTGTCCGATGGCGGTCGCGTATCGCACAGGCGGCCTTTCATATGCAATTGCGCGGCGCGTGGTCAAGATACCGTACATCGGTCTCGTCAACGTCGTCGCGGGACGCGAAGTTGCGCGCGAGTTCGTGCAGGGCGCGTTGCAGCCGAAGGCGGTTGCGACGGAGCTCGGTCGATTGCTTGATGACGCTGCGTACCGCGAGTTACAGCGTGAGGGACTGATCGAAGTCAGAAGCCAGCTCGGTACACCCGGTGCCGCTGGTCGCGTGGCGGAGATGATCTCGGGACTGGCGGGATGAGTGAGCCCGCGCCTGCGCGGACTCATCTGACCGGAATTCAGCGGCTGGCCGCCGCACTCGGCCCTGCGCTGCTGCGCGTGTTGTACTCGACCTGGCGTGTACGCGAAGTGAACGACGCGGGCTGGCGCGCACTGCGCGCGGATGGCCGTTCGTTCGTGTTTGCGCTCTGGCATGGCCAGTTGTTGCCGTTGACCGTACAGCACCGGGCACAGGGGGTAAGGGTACTGATCAGCGAACATCGTGACGGTGAGCTTATCGCGCGGATCACTGCCAGTCTGGGATTCGGGTCCATCCGTGGGTCGACGACGCGCGGCGCCACTCGCGCGTTGCTTGCGATGTGCGACGTGCTGACCACCGGAGGCGAGGTAGCGGTTACGCCCGACGGTCCACGCGGCCCCGCGCGGAAATTCGCGAGTGGCGCGTTGGTCGCCGCGCACCGAGCTGGGGCGCCGATGGTCCTGGTAGGCGTCGCGGCGTCGCGCGCATGGCATCTGCGCAGCTGGGATGGGTTCATGATTCCCAAGCCGTTCGCTCACCTTACTTTCGTCTACAGCGATCCGATGTACGTTAGTGCGGACGACTCGCGTGGCGCGGCGATGCAGGGCGAGATCTTCGAGTCCTCGCTCAACGCGATGGCCGCGACAGCGCAGACGCTCGAGCAGGGACGTGCATGACAGTCGACGAGCTATGGTACGGAAGATCAGCGGTTGTGCGACTGGTGCGCGCGGCGGTGACGCCGTTCTCATGGATCTATGGCGGCGTGGTCGCTGCAAGGAACGCATTGTATGACACTGGTGCACTCCGCGTACACCCAGCATCGATTCCGATTATCAGTGTTGGCAATCTTACGGTCGGCGGCACCGGCAAGACACCGTTCAGCGCATATCTGGTTGGCGAGCTGATACTCGCGGGACACCGCCCCGCGGTTGTGATGCGTGGATATGGTGACGATGAACTGCACCTTCACGCGCGGATGAATTCCGGCGTTGCGGTAATCACGGAAGCGGATCGTGTCGCGGGAATCCGTGCGGCTGCAGTTGGCGGGGCAGACGTCGTGGTACTGGACGACGGCTTTCAGCATCGTAGAGCGTCGCGCGACCTCGATATTGTGCTGGTGAGCGCCGAGAGCTGGCACCCCGGTCTGCGATTACTTCCTGCGGGGCCGTTGCGCGAATCGTTGCGCTCGCTGGATCGCGCCGACGTCATTGTCGTCACGCAGAAGAGCGCGACGAATGAGCAGGCGAGGGACGTGATGCAGGCCATTGGAGCTGAGCATTCGGGCGCGGAGATCGCAATAGCGGCACTGCAGCCGGACGCCCTCATCAGTGCGTCGCATGCGGAGTCGATCCCACTCGACGAGCTTCGCGGCAAACGAGTGCTGGCAGTGGCGGGGATCGGGGATCCAACCAGCTTCTTCGCGCAACTGCGGCAACTTGGCGCGGAAGTGACAGAGTTGCGTTTTCGGGACCATCACGATTACACGGCTGCGGACGCTGCGCGGATCGTGAGCGAATCTACAGGTCACAAATATGTTGTTACTACGGAAAAGGACGCGGTGAAGTTGACGAGGGTCTGGCCTGCGAACGGACTGGAGCTTTGGTATCTTTCACAGGCTGTGCGCCTGACGGAGGGATACTCTCTCGTCGCGTCAGCTCTCGCGAATTTATTCAAACGAGCCACTTCAATCGCTGAATAATGGCCACCGATCACCGTCTTTCGACTCATAAAATCGTCCACCCGGACAAGGACCCGGTTTTGAACGAGGAAAATCCATTCGACGCGATGATGTCGCGTTTTGACCGCGCCGCCGAGCTGCTGGACCTGGAGCCTGGCATCTACAAGATCCTTCGCAATCCGGAGAAGCAGATAACCGTGTCGTGCCCGGTGGTTCTGGACAACGGCGAAGTGGAAGTTTTCACCGGTCATCGCGTGCTTTACAACACGTCGCGTGGACCTGGCAAGGGCGGAATTCGTTTCGACATGCACGTCACGCTCGAAGAGGTCAAGGCACTTGCCGCGTGGATGACGTGGAAGTGCGCTGTCGTCAACATTCCGTTCGGCGGCGCGAAGGGCGGCGTCGTTTGCGATCCACTGAAGATGAGTGTCGGTGAACTGGAGCGTTTGACTCGGCGGTACACTAACGGAATCATCCAGACGCTCGGACCGGACTCGGACGTTCCTGCCCCGGACGTGAATACGAATGAGCGCGTGATGGCCTGGGTGATGGACACGTACTCGATGCATGTCGGTCACACGACGACCGCCGTCGTGACCGGCAAGCCGGTCGAGATGGGTGGATCACTCGGACGACGCGAGGCGACGGGACGCGGCTGCACGATCGTGACGACGGACGCACTGGAGCACCTCGGCATGCACGTGAGCAAGTCCACGATCGCGGTCCAGGGCTTCGGCAACGTTGGCTCGACAGCTGCGAAGCTGCTTCGGGAAGCAGGAGCGAAGATCGTCGCAATCGGCGATCGCGACGCTGCGTTCCACAACGCGAATGGTATCAAAGTCGACGAGGCGATTGCGTATGTGCAGAAGCACAAGTCGCTCAAGGGATTCAAGGGTGGCGATGCAATCAGCGGCGCCGAGCTGCTCACGCTCGATGTGGACGTACTGCTGCCGGCCGCGCTGGAAAGCGTAATCACGACCAAGAACGCGCACGACATTCGCGCGAAAGTAGTTTGCGAAGGCGCCAATGGACCGACCACGGCAGCGGCCGATTCGATTCTCGATGAAAAGGGAATCTTCGTCATCCCCGACATTCTCGCGAATGCCGGCGGCGTGACGGTGTCGTACTTCGAGTGGGTACAGGATCGTGGTGGATACTTCTGGGACGAGAAGACCGTCAACGACCGTCTCACGGAGATCATGCGTCGCAGCTTCGCGGACGTGCTGGCACTGTCGAAGACGCACAAGGTGAACATGCGCACCGCTGCGTACATGCTTTCGATCAGCCGTGTTGCGGCTGTGCATCGCCTGCGGGGCATCTACTCCTAACGTTCCGTACGAGTGCGTGTAATGATCGCCGCGGTCGGGCACCCGAAGGACAGGGCGCTCGCCGCGGCGATTCTCGACTATGAGACCCGAGCGGCGCGCTACTGGCCAATCGATGTGGTCGAGGTGAAGGGAGAACGTGCCGACCACGCGACAACGTCGGCAAGCGTGCGCGCTCGCGAGGGAGACCGCATTCGCGCGCGAGTCGGCGATGTGGCAACGAAGGTTGCATGCGACGCGAGCGGGCAATCGATGTCATCCGAGCGGTTTGCCGCGTGGGTTCAGGGAGAGCGGGAAGCTGCACGCGACGTTGTTTTCATGATTGGCGGCGCATTCGGTCTGGACGACAGCCTGCGCGACGGCGCCAACATTCGGTTGTCGCTTGCGCCGTGGACGCTGCCGCACGAGCTTGCGCGGCTCGTGCTCGCGGAGCAGCTGTATCGCGCAGGTACGATCATCCGCGGCGAGCCATACCATAAATGAGCGAGTGGTTCACCCGGTGGTTTGGCAAGGAATATCTCGATCTGTATCCACACCGGGACCAGCGCGAAGCGCGTTCGGTGGTCCGGCTAATACGAAACATGGTTTCGCCCGACCCGGCGGCGCGTGCGCTGGACCTGGCTTGCGGGTCGGGGCGTCATACGCGGGCATTGTGTCAGCACATCTGGACGGTGGGACTGGATCTTTCGACGGAACTGCTTCAGGTGGCGAAATCGGAGGCGCCGGAAGTGCCGTACGTCCGGGCCGACATGAGGGTGTTGCCGTTCGCGGGAGGCAGCTTTGATCTCGTCGTCAATCTTTTCACGAGCTTCGGCTACTTTTCTTCGGATGAAGAAAACCGCCTGGTGCTGTCCGAAGTGAATCGCGTTTTAGGGCGTGACGGAGTATTCGTGCTCGACTATCTCAACTCGGATCAGGTGCGTGCGACGTTAGTTCCGCACGACACTCGTCGCATCGGCAACCGCGTCGTGACGCAGGACCGACGAATCACCGACGATGGCCTCTACGTCGAGAAGGACATTTCCGCCGCAGGCTCGCCGCGTAAGTATCTCGAGCGAGTGCGGCTGTTCGAGCCGGACGATCTTCGATGTCTGCTACATGATGCCGGGTTCTCGGTCGACCACGAGCTGGGCGACTATTCCGGTGCGCCGCTGAGTACCGAAAGCGCGAGGGCGATCTTCTTCGCGCACAGATCATGATACGCGCGATATCCCGGCCGATCGGCGGATCGCCGCTTGCGCGCAATGCGCTCGCTGGCGCGCTGCCGGAGTGGTACGGCGACAAGTTGAGCGATATTGACGCGTGGAACGCTGCGGCATCGCAAATCGCGGATGACTTTCTGCACCGTACGTGGCTCGCCGATCTTCTGCCAGCGTTCGCTCCTTCGGGAGTCGCAGCCGACCGATTACGGGCCGCGTCCGAATCAGGCGGTTTTGTGGTGACCGGAGGACAGCAGCCGGGATTGTTCGGCGGTCCGCTTTACGTGTTGCACAAGGCCGTGACACTTCTCGAGATGGCTGACGCTCTCGCGTCGCTTACGGGACGGCCGGTCGCGCCGGTGTTCTGGGCCGCCACCGATGACGCAGATCTGGTGGAAGCGAATCACGTCTCGGTCGTACGTCATGGCAAGCTCGAGCTGCTCTCCATGCCGGCTGATGCCGTGTCTGGGCGCTCAATGGCGAGTACGCCGCTCGGCGATGTCACCGAGCAGATCGTGCGTTTGGAGGAGGCTTGCGGGTCCGCGCCCGATCGGCGCGTACTCGAGGCGGTTCGCGGAGCCTATGCCCGCAACGCTACAGTTGGAAGCGCTTACGTTGCTCTGTTGCGGGCACTGCTCGAGCCGCTTGGCGTCGCGGTGCTCGACGCATCTCACGAGGCGGTACGCGATGCTGGACACGACACGATCATTCGCGCCCTCGGTCGTGCTGATGAGATTGCCGCGTCGCTGCGCGCGCGCACGAACGCGATCGCCGGTGCGGGGTTTCATCCGCAGGTAGCCGACGTCCCGAACCTGTCGCTCGTTTTTGAGACGCTGGAAGACGGAACTCGCCGCCGCGTTCCGCTCCGCGCGGCGAAGCAGATCGCCGATGCGGGAAATACCGGCCGTCTTGGTCCGAATGTGTTGCTCCGACCCATCATCGAGCGACAAATACTTCCAACCGTGACGTATGTCGGTGGCCCGGGCGAGGTCGCGTATTTTGCGCAGGTATCCGCTGTCGCGGATGCGCTCGGAGTGGCCCGGCCGAGAATCGCGCCGCGATGGAGTGGGACGCTGCTCGAAGAGCACGTCGAGCACATGCTCGGGCGGCTTGACGCGAGCATCGATGATTTCGCGGATCCGCATGCGGTCGAGAGCCGAGTCGCGCGTGAGGCGATTTCCGAACCTGTACGCGGCGCCATCGAATCGCTGCGGCGCGCGCTCGATTCCAGCAGCGATGCGATGCGCCGTGATGCGCAGACCAATGATGCATTGTCGCGGTCCGTCGGGACGATGCGTGCAGGAGTGGAGCATCGGCTCGAGCGGCTGGAACGTCGCTATGCAGCGGCGATCAAGCAGATTGGTTCCGAAACATTGCGCGACGTCGCAACCGTTCGTGCCACGCTGTTTCCGGGTGGTGCTCCGCAGGAGCGGGTTCTGAGCTTCGTTCCGTTCCTCGCCCGGTATGGAGACGCGGCGATCGATGCGACGCGGGAGCAGGCGCGGCTGCATGTTGCCAGTATGATACACGGTGGCTGAGGAGCAGACCGGACGGGCAGCGTTCCTTGTTGGGGCCGGTATCTTCGCGAGCAAGCTCGCCGGCCTCATCCGGCAGCGCGTCTTTGCGCACTACCTTGGTGCGTCACTCGCCAATGACGCGTTTCAGGGTGCGTTCCGCATTCCGAACATGCTTCAGAATCTGTTCGGAGAAGGCGTGCTCTCGGCGTCGTTCATTCCAGAGTATGCCGGCACGCTGGCGCGTGGCGAGAAACGTCAAGCGGCCGAGTTAGCCGGCGCGGTGTTTACGGCGCTGGCGCTGGTTGCCTCGCTGGTGGTTCTCATCGGTGTGCTTGCAGCGCCGCAACTCGTTGGGATCCTCGCCGGCGGTGGAAGCACGCTCAGTCACATCGCGCAACCGTTCGCGCGATTCCTTCCTTCGTCGTTCATGCAGTGGCTCGCCGTCACGGGCGCGACGCCGGAGGAGGATGCACTCACGACGACACTCGTCCGGATCCTGTTTCCCGGTGCTGGCCTGCTCGTATTTTCCGCGTGGTGCCTGGGCGTGCTCAACGCGCATCGCAAGTTCCTGCTGTCGTACATGGCGCCGCTGGCGTGGAATGCGGTGATAATCGGTGCGCTGATCGTCTACGGCGCCCATCGCACAGCCTCAGGCCTCGTCGTGGCGGTCGCGTGGGCCTCTGTAATTGGCAGCGCTGCGCAGTTCCTGGTCCAGCTTCCGACTCTGCGACGCGTTGCACCGGGTATCGTTCCGAATTTCAGATTCGGCTTGCCGGGCGTGCGGCGTGTGTTCAGGCAATTCACGTCGGCATTTCTCAGCCGCGGCGTGGTACAGATCAGCGCATTCATAGATCTCGCGCTCGCATACCATCTTCCGATCGGAACCGTTTCGTCGCTGGCATACGCGCAAACTCTGTACATACTTCCGGGAAGCCTGTTCGGAATGTCGGTGTCCGCGGCGGAGCTACCGGCGATGTCCAGCGCACTTGGCACGCCGGAAGAGATCGCGGCACAGCTTCGCGTGCGCCTCAATGCCGGCATGGAGCGCATCGCCTTTTTCATCGTGCCATGCGTGATCGGATTCCTTGCGCTGGGCGACATCGTGACTGGCGCGTTCCTCCAGACGGGTGCATTCAAGCGCGCCAACACGGTGTGGGTGTGGGAGATTCTCATCGGTTCGACCGTCGGATTGCTCGCATCCACGCTCGGACGGCTCGATTCTTCGACGTACTACGCACTCCGCGACACAAAGACGCCACTCAAGTTCGCGATCATCCGAATCGCGCTCACGACTGTGCTGGGCGTCATCTTCGCGTTTCAGCTTCCGGGCTGGCTCGGTCTGGATCCCAAGCTCGGCGCGGCCGGTCTCACCGCGTCGGCGGGCATCGCGGGCTGGGTGGAATTCATTCTGCTGCGACGTGGCCTTACGAAGCGCATTGGACGGACCGGGCTCTCTGTGCGTTACGTCGTGAAGCTCTGGATCGCCGGCCTCGGCGCAGCGGCGCTCGGCACGCTTGGCCGGTTCGTGGTACCGACATCGCGCCCGCTGGTGCTGGCTGCGATCTCGCTCTCGGCGTTTGCGATCGGGTACGCAGTATTTACGGTCGCTCTTCGCATTCCCGAAGCGTCGATGCTGGCGTCGAAACTGCGGCGGCGCTCAGGCGTATAACTTTCGATGGTGACGGTTCCCGAAACGGTAGCACAGAAGCTTCAGCATCTTCCGGACGGCCCCGGCGTGTATCTGTGGAAGGGCGCCGACGGAGCGGTGTTGTACGTGGGGAAGGCAAAGCGGCTGCGCTCGCGCGTGCGCAGCTACTTCGCGAGCGACCATCCCTTCAGTCTCAAGACGCAGCATCTGGTGCGCAATATCGCCGACCTCGAGACGATCGTCGTCCCGACGGAAGCGCACGCGCTCGTGCTCGAGGCGAACCTGATCAAGGAATATCATCCCAAGTTCAACATTGCGCTCCGGGATGACAAATCGTATCCGTACATCAAGGTCACCGTGAACGAGCCCTTCGCGCGCGTGTTCGTCACGCGACTGGTTACGAACGACGGGGCCAAGTATTTCGGGCCGTACACGGACGTCGGCGCGATGCGTCGCTCGCTCAATGTGGTGAAGCGCATCTTCACCGTGCGCTCGTGCAACTACGACATGCCGCGCGAGATGCCGGAGCGGCCGTGTCTCGACTACTTCATCCAGCGTTGCAAGGCGCCCTGCGTGTTCAAGCAGACGCAGCCGGAATACGCAGCGATGATAGACGAGGTGTTGCTGTTTCTGGAAGGCCGCTCCGACGAAGTGGTGCGCCGAGTGCGAGAGCGAATGGACCTCGCGGCGTCGAGCCTGGATTTCGAGCGTGCCGCGGAGCTGCGTGACGTGTTGATGCATCTGGAACGCATGGAGGAGCCGACAGTCGTCCTGCGCGTGGAAGGCGGTGATCGCGACGTCATCGGCTACGCGCGCGATGGCGACGATGCAGTAATCGCGCTGCTGCGCATAAGAGAGGGGAAGCTGCTCGCGCGCGAGCACCGCTTCATGGAGAACGTGGATGGCGAGGATGATGCGGACGTGTTGCGGTTATTCCTCGCTGGCAGTTACATCGCCATGCCTGAGCACGCGTCGGAGCTCGTGCTTCCATTTGATTTTCCCGACCGGGAGCTGATCGAGGAATCGTTGCCGGGCGAGCGCATACACATTCCGCAGCGCGGTGTTCGGCGCGAGCTTGTGGAGCTGGCGGAGCAGAATGCACGTCATCTCCTGGAAGAGTTGAAACTCGCCTCGGCGGAGTCGGACGTGCGCGCCGGTGAGCCGGTATACGAGCTCGCGCGAGAGCTGTCGCTGCAGAAGCTGCCGCGTACCATGGTGTGTTTCGACATCTCGACAGCGCAGGGAACCGACACCGTCGGCTCCTGCGTCTTCTTCGAGAATGGTCGGGCCAGGCGCGGCGAGTATCGCAAGTTCAAGGTAAAGACGGTCGTTGGAACTGACGACTTCGCTTCGATGAACGAAGTCGTCACACGGTACTTCAACCGTCGCAAGGAAGATGGGAAGCAACTTCCCGATCTCATCGTGATCGATGGCGGGAAGGGACAGCTCTCCGCAGCGCACGAAGCACTTGATTCCATCGGACTTGGTGACCGCCCGCTGATCAGCCTGGCGAAGCGTGAAGAAGAGATCTTCGTGTGGGGCAGAGCGGAGCCGCTCAGGCTTTCGCGCCGCTCACCGGCGCTGCGCTTGCTGCAACAGATTCGGGACGAAGCGCACAGATTCGCGGTGACGTTCAATCGGAAGCGTCGCAGCATGCGAACCGTGACATCGGAGCTGCTTTCGATCCCCGGTGTCGGTCCCGTCAAGCGACGGCAGTTGATTCGGGTCTTCGGAAGTGTTCAGGGGGTGCGCGATGCATCGACCGACGATATTGCCGCGCTTCCCGGCTTCACGAAGGCCTCAGCGCAACGTCTCAAGGATCAGTTGGCGGCTTCCGACGCGGTCGCTGCCCCGACTCCGGTTGCATCTCCGGAATAGCTGGCGGGCGTCTTTTCCGGCCACGGGATCTGGCTGGTTACCGGACGCCTGTTCCGCAACTCCTTGCCCAGCATAGGGTGCCGGGTGACATTAGAGGTATATGGCTTGGTTCAGGAAGGACAAGAAGCCCCGCAGTCCGCGGCGCGAACGACTGGAGATTCCGGCGGACGCCTGGGAAAAATGCGAATCGTGTGGCTACACCGACATCACTGAGAAATTCGTCCGGAATCTCAACGTTTGTCCAAACTGCGGCTATCACCGCAGGATTCGCGCGTGGGACTACGCCAACATATTCCTCGATGAGGGGACGGCGGAGGAGACCGAGGTCGAGATCAGATCGGCCGATCCACTGGGCTTCCCCGAGTACACTCAACGCCTCAAGAAGGCGACCGCCAATGCCGGCGAAGGCGACGCAATTCTCACCCTGACCGGCCAGCTGGGTGGCTCGCCCATCAGCCTCGGCATCATGGACTTCGCCTTCATGGGCGGCTCGATGGGATCGGTCGTCGGCGAGAAGATCGCCCGCCTGGGTCAACGGTCGCTGGAGAAAAAGCACCCGCTGGTCATCGTCTGCGCATCGGGCGGCGCGCGAATGCAGGAGGGCGTCCTGTCGCTGATGCAGATGGCCAAGGCGTCCGCGATGCTTTCGCAGCTTGCCGAGCGGCGGGTGCCGTACGTATCGCTGCTGACCAACCCGACGACCGGCGGCGTGAGCGCCAGCTTTGCCATGCTCGGAGATGCGATAATCGCGGAGCCGGGGGCGGTAGTGGGCTTCGCGGGCCCGCGCGTGATCAAGCAGACCATCGGGCAGGATCTACCGGAAGGCTTTCAGACCGCCGAGTTCCTGCTGGAGCACGGAATTGTCGACATTGTGGTTCCGCGTCACGAGCTAAAGCCAACCGTCGGTCGGCTTTTACGACACATGAGCGGCAAGCCGGCGGCGACTGGATGGCTCTCGACCTGACGTACCGGAAGACTATCGAACGGTTGTTCGAAAAGACCGGATCGAAGATAGTTCCCGGACTCGAGCGGACCGAAAAACTGCTTGACGCGCTGGGCGATCCGCACCGGAAGTACCCTTCCTTTCACGTCGCCGGAACAAATGGCAAGGGAAGCACGGTTGCGACCCTGGATGCGCTACTCAGGTTCGGGGGCAGACGCGTAGGAAGGTACACGTCGCCGCATATCGTGGACTTTCGTGAGCGGATCGCGATCGATGGCGTACCGATCCCGGAAGAGACGCTTCTGGAGCTGCTGCGCCGGATCGAGCCGATCGCAGAGTCGCTGGACGCCACTTTTTTCGAGATAACCACGGTTGCGGCGATGTTGTACTTCGCAGAAGCGATGGTGGACGTCGCGGCGATCGAGACGGGTCTGGGAGGTGCTCTCGACAGCACCAACGTGCTGGACCCGGTCGTCGCCACCGTCACGAATATCTCGCTGGACCACACGGAGTATCTGGGCAACACGCTACAGGCGATTGCGGACGAGAAGGGCGGAATCTTCAAGTTCGGCCGGCCGGCGGTTATCGGCGAGCCACGGCTGGATCTGGCCAAGAGGCTCGCTGAGCGAGCCGCGGAGCGCGGAGCGACTCCGATATCGATCGTGCGGTCCGACTGGCGTGCGTGGTCTGTCTCGCTTGCTGGCGGTATGACGTCGTTCACCGCGGCGACACCGCTCGGACGGACTCGGCTTTCCACCCCATTGCTGGGCGAGCATCAGGTTCGCAACACGCTGACGGCGCTCGCGACGATTCACGCCGCCGGTCCGGAGTACGCGATCAGGAAGGAGAACATCAATCGCGCGCTGTCCTCGGTCAGTCTCCCGGGGCGGTTTCAGCGCGTCAGAGACTGGATCTTCGACGTGGCGCACAACGCCTCAGGTGCGCGGGCACTCGCGGAAACTCTGGCGGCGCGTCCGACGCCGCCTCCGGTGACGATCGTTCTCGGCGTTCTCAAGGACAAGGACTGGTACGGCATGATCGAAGCGCTGGCACCGGTTGCAAACCATTTCATAATTACCAATCCTCCAAGCGCGCCGCCGGAGCGTGCGTGGGACCCGCTGCCCGCGGCGGCGCACGCGAACGCGTGCAAGGTCCCGGTCTC
This sequence comes from uncultured Gemmatimonadales bacterium, assembly GCA_963707505.1. Classification (GTDB taxonomy): domain Bacteria; phylum Gemmatimonadota; class Gemmatimonadetes; order Gemmatimonadales; family Gemmatimonadaceae; genus Fen-1247. The sequence goes on along the minus strand of CAVPQB010000005.1, from coordinate 48,580 downwards.
GCTCGACCTCGACTTCGGTGTGGCGATGGAGCGTGCCGCTTCGATGCCCGGTACCAAGGTCGTCTGTGGATCATTTCACACGGTGGGAGACGCGATGACGGTACTCGGGATCGACCCTGCAGCTCCGGCTTGGCGCGGCGCGCGCGACTGATCCGGGCGTATTTCACGTGGGACGTGCCCGTGATTCCCGGGCGCGGGTGGTAGCCCGCGACTCTCCGACCGAATAGGTTTGGACGATGGCGCACACAACACTACCGGGGTTCAGAGATTTCTACCCTGAGCAGTTTGCCGAGCGCGCGTATGTGACCCGAGCGTGGCGTGAGGTTGCGCGCCGCTACGCATTCATGGAATACGATGGACCGCCGCTCGAATCTCTTGAGCTGTACACGGCCAAGAGCGGCGACGAGATCGTCGGCCAGCTGTACAATTTCGTCGACAAGGGCGGCCGCGAGGTCGCGCTGCGTCCGGAGATGACTCCGACGTTCGCACGCATGGTGAGCGCGCGCGCAAACTCGTTGCGCAAGCCGACGCGCTGGTTCTCGATTCCGCAGTTGTTCAGATACGAGCGCCAGCAAAAGGGCCGGCTTCGCGAACACTATCAGCTGAACGTCGACATCGTTGGCGAGGCTGGAGTCGCGGCGGATGCGGAGCTGGTCGCGTGTGCGATCGATATCTGCAGGGAGCTCCGGCTGACGTCGAGCGAAGTCGTCGTGCGTGTGAGCGACCGACGCGTGATGCACGCGTATCTCGCGGCACTTGGTATTCCTGCCACCGCGTTCGATGTGGTGCTCGGCGTGACCGATAAACTCGCGCGCCAACCACGTGCGGTATCGGCAGAGAAGCTCGTCGCGGCGGGGCTGGACGAGCCGCAAGTGAATGCAGTGCTCGACATCACGAGTGCTACGCTGGATACGGTTGCGGCTGCGCTCAGCAACACATCCGTGCCCGGAAGCGAACACGTCGAGGAGCTGCGCAAATTCTTCGAGTACGTTGGCACTCTCGTTCCGGAGGGAGCTGCGTGGCTCCAGTTCGATCTGTCCATCGTTCGCGGACTCGCATACTACACCGGCATCGTGTTCGAATTGTTCGACCGTTCCGGTGAGTTTCGCGCGATATGCGGCGGAGGCCGTTACGACAACCTGCTCGACGCGATTGGCGGTGCAGCGCTTCCGGCGCTTGGATTCGGAATGGGCGACGTCGTGCTCACCGAATTGCTACGTGCGCGAAAGTTGCTTCCGGTGACGGAGTCGTCGGTTGATTACTGGCTCACGGCCGATGACGATGTTCCCTTGACGAAAATCATGGCGGAGGCCGCGCAGCTGAGGGCGCAGGGCTTTTCCGTGGAGTATGCACTGCGGTATCAGACTCCATCCAAACAGCGCAAATCGGCGATTGCGGCCGGAGCGCACAGCATCATTCACCTGACCAACACCGCGGCGGCGGGATCTCATGCCCGATAACGCACGCCTCATCCACTACTGTATCCACGACTGCATCGATGGCTGACGAAAAGAAGCTTCCCACGCGCGCGCAGGACTTCAGCGGATGGTACAACGAACTCGTTGTCCGCGCGGAGCTGGCGGACTACGCGCCGGTGCGCGGCTGCATGGTCATCCGCCCGAACGGCTACGGCATCTGGGAGCGGATGCAGCGCCAGCTGGACGACATGTTCAAGGAGACGGGTCACCAGAACGCGTACTTTCCGTTGTTGATCCCGCAGAGCTTTCTGCACAAGGAAGCGCAGCACGTGGAGGGCTTTGCACCCGAAACGGCGGTCGTGACGTACGGCGGCGGCAAGCAACTGGATGAGCCGCTGGTGATTCGTCCGACGTCCGAGACGATCATCTACTCGATGTTCGCGAAGTGGGTGCAGAGCTATCGCGACCTTCCGTTGCTGATCAATCAGTGGGCCAACGTGGTCCGCTGGGAGATGCGCACGCGGCTGTTCCTCCGCACGCTCGAGTTTCTGTGGCAGGAAGGACACACGGCGCACGCGACCGAGGCGGAAGCCGAAGAGGAGACGCGGCGCATGCTCGGCGTGTATCGCGACTTCATGGAAGGCTGGATGGCGATGCCGGTCGTGACCGGTAGAAAGAGCGAGTCGGAAAAGTTCGCTGGCGCGCTGCGCACGTACTCGTGCGAGGCGATGATGCAGGACAACAAGGCGCTGCAAGCCGGCACGTCGCACAACCTCGGTCAGAACTTCGCCAGAGCATTCGATCTCACGTTTCAAACGGAAGCGGGCGAGCTGGACTTTGCGTGGAACACAAGCTGGGGCGTTTCGACACGCATGGTTGGCGGACTCGTGATGACGCACGGCGATGACAACGGTCTCGTCACGCCGCCGCTGCTGGCACCCATCGAAGTCGTCATCGTGCCCATCTATCGTACGGACGAGGATCGTGAGCGCGTCATAGCCGCGGCGATGAAGATCAAGGAATCGCTCGGTGCATGGGAGCGACAGATCGCCCGCACGGCTGCGGATCCACGTCGACGCGCGCGAGGGCATCAAGCCAGGTGCCAAGTATTACGAGTGGGAGCTGCGTGGGATACCAATCCGAATGGAGATCGGTCCACGCGATCTGGACGCGAGTCAGGCGGTGCTGGTGCGTCGCGACACGCGCGAGAAGCGTCCGTATCCACTCGACACGATCGGCGAAGCAATACACGAGCTGCTCTCGGCGATCCAGGATAACCTGCTCGAGACGGCACGAGCGCGACGCGAGGCGAACAGCGTGCGCGGCGACATCACGTACGATCGCTTTCGCGAGATCATGGACGGCGACGGAGCGTTCGTGTACGCCGGCTGGTGCGGGTCCGCCGAATGCGAGGCCAGGATCAAGGAAGAGACCAAGGCGACCATTCGTTGCCTTCCCGACGAGGAATTCCGTTCCGCGGTGGCACCGACGTCGTGCCTCCGGTGTGGAGAGAAATCGGTCGCGGAGGCGTTGTGGGCCAAAGCGTACTGATGACAACCGGTTATGCACGGCGCGATGGTGCGCTGCTCTGCGATGGCGTTGCGCTGGACACGATAGCGGACCGCGTTGGAACTCCGGTATACGTGTACAGCGCGAACACGATTCGCAACCAGTATCAACGACTGGCGACCGCAGTCGAAGGCCTGCCCGTCCATGTCCACTACAGCGTAAAGGCGAATTCCAGTCTCGCGATTCTGGCGCTGCTGCGATCACTCGGCGCTGGCGTCGACATCGTATCCGGCGGCGAGCTGCATCGCGCGCTCGAGGCCGGATTCGCTGGCTCGGACATCGTATTCAGCGGCGTCGGCAAGACACCTGCAGAATTGGAGCGCGCAGTGCGGGCCGGCGTGCGCAGCATCAACGTCGAATCGGAAGGTGAGCTTGCGGTGCTGCAGGATGTCGCGCAACGGATCGGCGTCGTCGCTCCGGTAGTTCTGCGTGTAAACCCCGACGTTGCCGTGGACACGCCGCATCCGTACACGCGCACCGGCGAGCGTGGGATGAAATTCGGAATTCCGCTGGATCGGATCATCGCCGTTGCACGTGCGATGTCGCACATGACGAACGTTGAGTTGATCGGTCTCGCCTCCCACCTCGGCTCTCAGATCGGCGATGCAACGCCGTATGCGCTCGCCGCGAAGGCGCTCGTGCAGCTCAAGCGCGAGATCGAAGGCGAAAATCTTGCAACGCTCACCACACTGGATCTCGGGGGCGGCCTCGGAGTGACTGACGACGACGGCTCGTCACTCAATCTTGGTGCGTACGCCGACGCGCTGCGAATCGCCGCGGCGGAACCGGGTGTGGCGATACTCATCGAGCCGGGCCGGTTCCTGGTGGCCGAGTCGGGTGTGCTCGTGACACGGGTGCTGTACCGCAAGCACAGCGGCGGAAAGGAGATCGTCATCACCGACGCCGGCATGAATGATTTCATTCGGCCGTCGCTGTATGCGTCGCACCACGCGATCGACTCCGCGTCGAGCGGCGCAGAGCCGACGCTGCGCGCGAATATCGTCGGCCCCGTTTGCGAGAGCGGTGACTTCTTCGCGAACAATCGGCTGATTGCCGATGTAGCGCCAGGCGAGCTGCTCGTGTTGCGCGCGACCGGTGCTTACGGCTACTCGATGGCGTCGAACTACAATTCGCGGCCACGGCCAGCCGAAGTGCTTGTGGATGGGAATCGATTTGCGGTAATCACCGAGCGAGAGTCCGACGCTGATCTTACGCGCCGCGAGACATTCGCCCCTGACTGGATCGAGGACTGATGCGAGTCGGAATCATGGCCGATACGCACGACAGGGTTCCCGCGATCGCGGAGCTCGTCGCGCGTATGATAGCTGGCGGTGCAAGTCTGCTGATGCACGCCGGAGATCACTGTTCTCCCTTTTCGCTGACGCCAGTGAACGACGCCAACATCCCGATGCTCGGCGTCTTCGGTCGGAACGATGGAGATCCCGAGGGCCTCGCAGCGGTGGCAGCGCAGGGAGTGGGAACCGAGCTGTACGAGTCTCCGCACAGCTTTGAAGTGTCGGGCAAGCAGATACTCATCGTTCACGACATCGGTGAGGTGCATCAACGGTCGCTGGACAAGCACCACTTCGTGTTCCACGGCAACTCGCACCAGGCCGAGATGAAGAGCAGGGGAGACACGCTGATCCTGAACCCAGGCGAGGCATGCGGCTGGTTGTACGGGTCGTGCACCGCCGCGCTGGTCGATCTGGATACGCGCGAAGTGGAAATCATCAAACTTTGAGAGCTGGATGAATCCGGAAAGAATTCTGATTCTTGATTTTGGGGCGCAGTACACGCAACTGATAGCGCGACGCGTGCGCGAAGCGCGGGTGTACTGCGAGATCCATCCTCCGACGCGAACGCTGGAGTGGGTTCGCGAGTGGAATCCCTCCGGTATAATCTTCAGCGGCGGCCCCAACTCGGTATACGACGAATCCGCTCCGACGGCAGACCCCGCATTGCTCGGCGTGGCGCCCGTGCTGGGCATCTGCTACGGCATGCAACTGATTGCGCAGCTTTCCGGCGCGACAGTTCTGCGCGCAGGAAAACGCGAGTACGGCCGCGCGGAAGTCTGCGTCACGGAGCCGGACGCGCTCTTCGCCGGCTTCGAAGGCGGAGAGTGCCTCGAGGCATGGATGAGCCACGGCGACCACGTTGAATCGCCACCTCCTGGTTTTTCAGTAACAGCGCGGAGCGGGTCCAATCCAGTCACGGCATTCCGGCATGAGACACGGCCGATATTCGGCGTGCAGTTCCATCCGGAAGTTGCACATACGCCGCGCGGCCGGGAGCTGATCGAGAACTTTCTGTTCCGTGTTTGCGGTTTGCATCCCACATGGACGCCGGGCTCATTCGCAGAGCGCGAAGTCGAGCGTGTCCGCGCGCTCGTTGGCGACGCCCGTGTGATCTGCGGGCTTTCGGGCGGTGTCGATTCATCGGTTGCAGCCGCGCTCGTGCACCGTGCGGTTGGAGATCAGCTTACCTGCATCTTCGTGGACACGGGGTTGCTGCGAATGCACGAGCGCGAGCAGGTCGAGCGCACGTTTCGCGCGCACATGGGCGTGAATCTCATCACCGTGGATGCGAGCGCGGAATTCCTTGGCGCGTTGAAGGGCATCGAAGATCCGGAGAAGAAGCGCAAGATCATCGGGCATACGTTCATCGACGTATTCGAAGCGACTGCCGCGAAAGTTGGCGACAACGTTCGCTTTCTGGTGCAGGGCACGTTGTATCCAGACGTGATCGAGTCGTTCTCGCCGACCGGCGGTGCGTCGGTGACGATCAAGACGCATCACAACGTCGGTGGACTCAAGAGCGACATGAAGTTCGCCCTGATCGAGCCATTGCGTGAGCTGTTCAAGGACGAGGTGCGCAACGTCGGACGCGAGCTCGGCCTGCCCGAGGAGATGGTGGGTCGACACCCATTTCCGGGACCGGGACTCGCGATACGCGTGCTGGGCGACGTCACGCCGGCGAAGCTCGAAGTATTGCGGCGCGCGGACGCGATCTATCTCGAAGAGATTCGCTCAGCAGGATTGTACGATACGATCTGGCAGGCATTCGCGGTATTGTTGCCGATCCGCAGCGTTGGAGTGATGGGTGACGAGCGGACGTATGAAAACGTGCTCGCGTTGCGCGCAGTCACCAGCACGGATGGAATGACGGCTGACTGGTATCACTTTCCCTATGACGTGCTCGGACGGATATCGAATCGCATCATGAACGAGGTCGACGGGGTGAACCGCGTTGCGTACGATGTGAGCTCGAAGCCGCCGGCGACTATAGAGTGGGAATGATCGACACGCGCGGTCAGGCTCTGCTGTAATGAAGAAGATCGGCTTTCTGTCGTTCGGACACTGGACGCCCTCGTCGCAATCGCAAACACGATCGGCGGCCGACGCGCTGCTGCAATCCATCGATCTCGCCGTTGCCGCCGAGTCGCTGGGTGCGGATGGCGCGTATTTTCGCGTTCACCACTTCGCCCGCCAACTCGCGTCGCCGTTCCCGCTTCTTGCCGCAGTCGGTGCGAGGACGAGTCGTATCGAGATCGGCACGGCTGTCATCGACATGCGGTACGAGAATCCATCCTACATGGTGGAAGATGCGGGAGCCGCCGACATCATTGCCGGTGGGCGGTTGCAACTGGGGATAAGCCGCGGCTCGCCGGAGCAGGTGGTCGATGGCTGGCGGTATTTCGGCTACAGTCCGTCAGCAGGACAGAGTGACGCCGACATGGGCCGCGCGCACGCGGAGGCATTCCTCGACCGGCTGCGCGGTGAGGGATTCGCGCAGCCGAGTCCGCGGCCGATGTTTGCAAATCCGCCGGGCCTGCTGCGCATCGAGCCGCATTCCGAGGGGCTGCGCGACCGGATCTGGTGGGGCGCAGGATCCAATTCCACCGCCGTGTGGGCGGCAAAGCTCGGCATGAATCTGCAAAGCTCGACTCTCAAGGACGACGAGACGGGAGAGCCTTTCCATGTCCAGCAGGCGGCGCAGATCCGGGCATTCCGCAAGGCGTGGGAAGAGGCCGGGCATGCGCGCAAGCCGCGCGTCTCTGTCAGTCGCAGCATCTTTGCGCTCGTCACCGATCGAGATCGTGCCTACTTCGGGCGTGAGGGCGCGGACGCGGACCAGATCGGCTACATCGACGAGAAAACGCGTGCAATCTTTGGTCGAAGCTACGCTGCGGAGCCGGATGTACTCGTGGAGCAGCTACGGAATGACGAGGGAATCGCCGAGGCTGACACTCTCCTCCTGACCGTTCCTAATCAGCTTGGCGTGGATTACAACGCGCACGTCATCGAGGCGATTCTTACGCACGTGGCGCCCGCGCTGGGGTGGCGCTGACCTGACGCACTGGGCGCGGCTTTCGATATCCCGTTAAGAGGGCGGGCACGGGGGCCCGCCCTACAACTGCCACGTTACACGCCCTTTTCCTTCAACAACGCCATGAACTGGGACGGCTCGGTCAGCTCCAGGAGTCGGCCGGGAACGTCGGATTCCTTGCTGAACTGGGCAATCTTACCGAGTACTGGCAGGTACTGGTTCGACACCTCCAGCGGCGGCGCGACGATCAGAAAGAAGAAGTAGACGGGCTTTTCGTCGATCGCCTTGAAGTCGACTCCGTTCGGTTTGCGGCCGAAGGCGACTCTGAGCTTGTTGACGACCAGCGAGCGGCAGTGCGGGATTGCAATCCCGCGACCGATACCGGTCGAGCCAAGGTTCTCACGGCGCTTCAACATCTTGAACAGCATCCCTTCGGACTTTTCGTCCAACTTCAGGAGCGAAATTAGCTCGCGAAGGATGTCGTCCTTGTTGTCGGCCTTGAGGTCGAGCGAAATCGCATCTTCGGAGAAGAATTCGCGTAGTTCCATTGCGTCTGTTGCGGGTGCGGGCGGAGCGGGCACTTCGGGGTGAACCGTCCAAGGTACTTTCGGCCCACAGTCATGTCAAATACGCGCGTTGCCCACCTTCGGAGCGAACATTAGCTTCAACGTCATGACCAGGACATTCCCATTCCCCATTGCGGCAGCTACGCCACTGTATCTGGCGCCGATGGCCGGAGTGTCCGAGTCGCCCTTCCGACGCATCTGTCATCGCTTTGGCGCCGACGTCGTTGTAACCGAATTTCTTTCAGCCGAAGCAATACGGCGCGAGAATGAGGCCACACTGGCCAAACTTCGGTTTGGTGCCGACGAACGTCCCATTGGTGTGCAGATTTTCGGTGCGGAGCCGGCGGCGATGGGCGACGCTGCGCGGCTTGTATCCGATGTCTTCCAGCCGGAGTTCATCGATATCAACTTCGGCTGTCCGGTCAAGAAGGTCGTGAAGCGGAATGGCGGATCGGGCTGCCTCAAGGATCTCGGACTGGTCGAGTCAGTCATCAAGGCAGTTGCGGCCGCGACACCGCTACCTGTAACGGTCAAGATCCGCAGCGGCTGGAGCGAGGAGATGCGGAACCCGGTAGAGATCGCGCTACGGTGTCAGGATGCCGGTGCGACGGTGCTTACTCTGCACCCTCGCACGCGGGCGCAGATGTACAGCGGCGCTGCACGATGGGATGAGATCGCCGCGGTTGTCGATGCGCTGGACATTCCGGTGCTCGGCAACGGCGACATCAAGTCCGCCGAAGACGCGATCGAGATGCATCGCCAGACTGGTTGCACCGGAATCATGATTGCACGAGGATCGTTCGGGCAACCCTGGATCTTCGATCAGACGCGGGACTTGCTCGAGGGGCGCGAGAAGCGGCCGGCGCCTCCGGTGCGGGAGCGTCTCGCAATTGCGCTCGAGCACGCACACATGGCCGACGAGTTCGAGCTGGATCCCCGCGGGGCCGCGGTTGAGTTTCGGAAGCACCTTGGCTGGTACGTGAAGGGCTTGCCGGGATCGGCTGAGCTGCGCAAGAAGTTGTACGCCGTTCGATCCATCACTGAGGTCGAAGCAATCTTCGACGACTACCTGTCCCACCCTTACGGTGCGCGAAATGGTGACGACGACCTGGTCGGGGGAACCGCTGATACAACGAGCGACGCGATCGCCGAGGCTGCGTAGTACTGATCCCGCGGCATCGCTGGAGCACACGCCCATCACGGACGTCCTTGCGGATGTTCGCGAGCTCTTTGGTGGTGTGCACGCGTCGGTGTGGGATGCAGCTGATCCAGCGGCCGCGCCGCGTTTGATGGAATTCGTGAGCGCCGATGGTCAGGAGCCGGAGCTCGACGCGCGTGGGAATGGTTTGATTGCGTGGGCTGCGAATCAGAACGCTGGAGAGATTTCCACGGACGGTGAGCGCGTCGCATTTGCTGCGACGCCGATACCATCGACGACCGGTGCGCATCATGTGCTGGCGGTCGCTGCCGGAGATCGTGGTGCGCTCAAGCTTCCGCGGGAACAGCTCCGCACGTGGCTCCCGCGGCTTGGCCGCAGGGTGGCGACGCTTCGGTCGCTGCTCGATGCGCAGGCCGCGGTGACACAGTCGGAACGGCACGCTGACTTGCTGCTGCTCATGGCGACACAGCTGCAGGATCACCGAACCGTCGCAGATCTCGGTGCATCGCTCTGTACCGCCGCGTCGCACATGATGGGCACGCGGCGGGTCGCGCTGGTGCGCTGGAACGCGTCGCGGCCGGCCGGTGAGGTCGCGTATTCGATTCGTGGACATCCCGTAGTCGCTGGCTCCATCGTCACGCCTGAGAGCCAGGTGGGCGCGGCGTGCATCGGTGATTACCCAGTGCTGATAGAGGACGCGACGGATCGCGACCGTGGTTTCGTCGTCTTTGGTGGGGACGAGGAGCAGCATACGCTCGGTGCGCTTGCGATAGTCCCGCTGCGTGGTGGCGACGGAGTCATCGGCGCTCTCGTGATGGAGAACGAGCTGCCCATCACGATCAGCCCGACCGACGCCAAGAACCTGCGCCTGCTCGGCGTGATGGCGGCTCACGCACTTGAAACTGTCTGGGAGATCGAGGAGATAAACAAACGCGCGCGGACGGATGCCCTGACCGGGTTGGCCAATCGGCAGCAGTTCGAGGAACGGCTGACGCGCATAGTCATGGAGACCAACCGGTTCGGCGGCTCGTGCACGCTCGTGGTGGTCGATGTCGATCGGTTCAAGCACGTCAACGACACGTACGGGCACCAGGTGGGTGACGAGGTGCTCAAGCGGGTTGCGGCAGCTTTGCAGGCGGAGGTCCGTAACGTCGATCTCTGCGCGAGATACGGAGGCGAGGAGATGGCGCTCCTTCTGCCACAGACGGATCTTGCCGGCGGATGCCAGCTTGCGGAGCGTCTCAGGAGCGCGGTGGGTGGTAGACCGTTCGTCATCGGCGGACGGGAGATCCACGTGACGGTGTCATTGGGATTGGCTACCTACCCGGAAGGGGCGCGGGATAGAGACGAGCTGTTTTCCGCGGCGGACCGGGCGCTGTACGCGGCAAAGAGGGGCGGCCGGGATAAGGTTATCGCTGGTGGGTTATGATGTTGTGGGGTAACGATTTAGGCACCGTCATTTAAAGTCGTTTTGAGGTTTTGGTCCGGGCCAGCCGTGCCGCTTTACATTCCACGTGGTGCGGGGAATGGAACCGGGGCCTTACGCGGGGTATTAGTTTCATGTTATGGGGGCGACCGGCTTCGACGGGGTTAGTGAAGCTGTGGCCGCGTGCCGAGGTTCCTGGAACCTCGTAAAAAAATCTGGGAATCTTCACAACTGCCAACGACAACTTGGCCCTGGCTGCGTAACCTGCTGTAAAGCGGTTACTGCACCTGCCTGAATCGGAGCGCTCCTGACGCGCCGACCAGGTATTGCAAATTCGGGATAGTGGCTAGGGGCGGTTTCCCCTTAATCGCGAAATTCCAGAAACCTTGTCCAGTCGTAGCCCCGCCTTCCGGGTCGCGATTGGAGAGACAAAAAAGCGAAGGCTACGCACGTAGATGCTGTGGTGAATCTTGCTTCGGACCGGGGTTCGAATCCCCGCGCCTCCACCTACATTTCCACTAACACCAAAAACGCCGGCAGCGGGTCATACCGCTGCCGGCGTTTTTGCTTTCCTGCGGAAAATGAACTCCGGCGCGAGTGCGACGCCGATCAGCGTCGTCGGAATGATCTGCAGTGCCTGGATCAGGACCGCGACGGCAACCGCGTTCGCTTCGACCGTCCCGAACGGCGCTGTAGCGAGTGCGTACGCGAACTGGAAGAAGCCGACGTTGCCAGGCGTCGCGCGAACGACCAGCGAGACGTTGACGGCGAGCAGCGCAGCGAGGCTTCCCTGAACCGGCAGATGTATGCGCGCTGCGCGCGCCGCATAGACGAACGTCGCCAACTGACCCAACCATGCGAGGATGGTCAACACGAGCAGAGGGACGATTCTTGGCCCCGTCGCCAACTCGCGCATGCTGCCGCCGAACTCGCGGAGCCACGCCAGCGCCCGGGCTCGCCACCCTCGCGGGGCCGCGCGTCGCTCCACGATCTGCTCGGCTTCCGCGTCGGGTGCCGTTCTGGCAAGCCATACGAGCGCGATGGTGATAACGATCAGCGCGATGACTACGGGCCAGCGCAGGACTTCAAACTCTGGTGGAAGGGTAAATACCGCGAGACCCACGGCCAACAGCACTATGAAGCCGATGGGATCGAACAGACGGTCAAGCGCCGCAGTCGCCAGCACTCGGGCCGCCGGCACCCCGCTGGATCGCGTGACAAATACTATGCGTGCCGCGTCGCCGCCGTTCGCAACGAGTACGTTGTTGAGACCCGCGCCGGCGAACGTTGCGCGCATGCACAGAGCCAGCGATGGGGACCCGACGGCGCGAAGCAGAATCCACCATCTCACGCCGCGCGCGACGAGGGTGAGAAGGTTCACCGCGAGCGCAGCGAGCAGGAGCGGACGCGACGCAGTTATCATCGCATGCCACGCCTGGCCCCAGTCGACTTTCCTCGCGAAGAGGATCAGCAGAACGATGATCGCGGCCGACAACGTCAGGCGAACCCACCTGCCGATCCTACCGCGATTCATCGCGGCAAAGTCGCGAATGTGAAGCCGCGATCATGCAGCTTGCTGACGATCTGCGGGATCGCGTGCGCCGTCTGGGTCCGGTCGCCAACTGGGTCGTATCCATCGCCGTCGTGGAGAAGCAAGATGTGTCCCGCGCGGGCTCCTTCGACCGTTCTGGCCACGATCGCATCCGTGCCGGGCAGATCGGTATCCCAGACACCGAGCGACCAACCGACGGTGCGCTCGCCCAGCGAGCGGGCTATCGCCGTGACCCACGGGCTGCGGAATCCGTGCGGTGCGCGAAAGAACGCGGGCGTCACCGCGCATGCAGCTTCGATCGCCGCCTTGCCGCGCCCGAGGTCGTCGCGCACGTATCCGATGCTGCGCAAGTGGAGCTTCCGATGGTAGTAGCCGTGGTTGCCAATCTGATGTCCCTCGGCGGCGGCGCGGTGCGCGATCTCGGGCCAGCGTTCCACATGTCTGCCGAGAAAGAAGAAGGTCGCGCTGACGCCGGCCTTGCCGAGCGCGTCCAGGACGAGCGGCGTCGCGTATGGATTGGGGCCGTCGTCGAACGTGAGCGAGACGGCACGGTCGGATGTCGGGAGCTGATGCAGGACGCTGCCGAAGACGGGACTGTTCCTGTAAAATGCCCCGTACGCAGCCGTCCCCGCCGCGGCGACCGCGGCGGCTACGGGTAGGATCATGCCGCCGCTGAACGCCGCGCGAGAACGCTATCGTATTGTTCGAGGACGCGTTCGGTGACGCGCGGCCATGCATACTGCTCCGCTTCGCGCCGGCCGGTCTTGCCGAGCCGCGTGCGTAGCGTCTCGTCGTCGAGCAGCGTCACCATCGCATCGGCGAGTGCATCCCGATTTCCGCACGGCACCATGAGCGCCTCGCGCCCATCCTTGACGACGTCGCGGAAACCCAGGATGTCCGAACACACTACCGGTGTCTCGCACGCCATCGACTCGAGCAGCGTGATTCCGAACGACGCCTTGGTGGTCGGGCACGCGTACATGGCTGCATGGGCGTAGTAACTCGGGCGCGCCTTCAACACCGATCCGACGAATGTGATGTCTGGATCGTTGCCCGCCGCGCGGAAGTAGTGCTTGCGTAGCGGACCGTCTCCGACGACCACGAGCTGCGCCTCGCGTTGCTTGCCGCGCACGCGCTTGAATGAATCGATGAGTGTCGTGAGCCCGTTACGCGGATCGAAACGGCCGAGGAAGAGAATGGCTGGAACGTCGCGACGCAGTCCCGGTGGCAGCGATGCGTGTGGATTGAAGAGATTGATGTCGATGCCGTTGGGAATGATGGTCCAGTCGGCTTCGAAATAGCGATCGAGAGCGATTGTGGTCGAGTGCGACACGGCTATGGCGACTTCCAGCATATCGAGCCGGCGCTGAAAATATTTGCGCCCGAGCTGGTACCCGACGGATTTATCGAAATAGGTGTGGAAGGTGCCGATGGTGGGGCAGTCGGCTTCCTCGATTGCAAGAATCGGAAGGATCGGGCTCAGCGGCGAGTGAACGTGGACGATATCGTAGCGTCCCTCCTGCAGAACCCGGCGCATATCCTTCCGGAGCGACATGCCGACCGTAATTCGCGCCTGCGAGCCGTTGGCGTAGATCGGCTGGCTTCGTCCAATCCGGATGACGCCATTTTCCGTGACCGCGCCGGGAAGATTGGACGTTATGATGTCGACGTGATGGCCAAGTTTTCGAGCTTCACGCGCAAAAAAATGGACATGCTCGCAGATGCCACCCAGGTGCGGGTAGTAGTACTCCGTGACCAGCGCGATCCTCAAGGGGCGCGGTGGCGCCAGATTGAGGCTCGGGCCGGCGATTGCCGAGGAATACACGCTACTGGCCAGGGGAGGCCTCAAGAGCGGCATGGGCAGCGGCGAGCCTGGCAATGGGAACCCGGTAGGGTGAGCATGAGACGTAATCAAGGCCGGTAGCATGGCAGAATGCGACCGACCGCGGCTCGCCTCCGTGCTCGCCGCAGATGCCCAATTTAATGCCCGGTCGGGCCTTTCGGCCATCCTCAACCGCAATGCGGATCAGGCGGCCGACTCCGATGGGGTCCAGAGTCTGGAAAGGGTCATCCGGAAAAATGCCACTTTCTACGTAAGAGGGAAGGAACCGCCCGGCATCGTCGCGGCTGAGTCCGTATGTCGTCTGGGTCAGGTCGTTGGTCCCGAAGCTGAAGAATTCGGCCCGTTTGGCAATTTCGCCCGCCGTGAGAGCCGCTCTGGGGAGCTCTATCATAGTCCCAATAAGGTACGGAACGGTTTCCCCCATGACCCCCAGAACCTGCTCGGCGGCGTGCTCGAGGATCGCTCGCTGGTTGTCGAACTCGGTGACGGCGGAGACCAGCGGGACCATGATTTCGGGTCGCACGTCTATTCCGCGCCGTTTGGCCTTCACGGCGGCCTCGAAGATCGCGCGGCCCTGCATCTCGGTGATTTCGGGGTACGTGATGCCGAGCCGGCATCCACGGTGACCCAGCATGGGATTGGTCTCACGCAGGTTTTCGACGATCCGCTGCAGGTCGTTGCGGGGGATGTCGAGCGTCCGCGCCAGGAGCTTGCTCTCCTCTCCGCCGTGCGGGAGAAATTCGTGCAACGGAGGATCCAGCAGGCGAATAGTCACCGGCAGGCCGTCCATCGCCTCGAAAATACCCTCGAAATCGGCGCGTTGCATCGGAAGCAGCTTGGCGAGCGCGCGCCGGCGACCAGCCTCGTCGCGCGCAACGATCATCTCGCGCATCGCGTTGATGCGCTCGCCCTCGAAGAACATGTGTTCGGTTCGGCAGAGCCCGATCCCTTCCGCGCCAAAGTTGCGGGCGATGCGTGCATCGCGCGGCGTATCGGCGTTCGCGCGAACCTTGAGCGTGCGCACTTCGTCGGCCCAGCCGAGGAGCTGCGCGTAAGCCTGGTACAGCGGCGCCGCGTTCTCGCTCATCGTGCCGTTGGTGACCTGTACAACCTCGCTCGGAATCGTGGGAAGCGCACCGGAGAACACGCGGCCAGTCGCGCCATCGAGTGTGATGTAATCGCCCTCATTGACCGTCTGATTCCCGACAGTGAACCGACGATGCTCGAGATCGACGTGAATGTCGCGACAGCCAACGACAGCACACTTGCCCATTCCGCGCGCGACTACCGCTGCGTGGCTCGTCATCCCACCGCGCGCTGTGAGCACGGCGCGCGCAGCAACGATTCCGTGAAAATCCTCGGGCGTCGTTTCCTCGCGGACGAGAATCACAGCGGCGCCGTCGGCCGCACGCGCTTCGGCGATGTCCGGATCGAATACCGCTATTCCGCTTGAGGCGCCGGGACTCGCGGGGAGTCCGACGCACAGCGTCTTCGCGCGCGCGGCGGGATCGATAATTGGATGCAGCAACTGATCCAGCTGTCCAGCTGGTACGCGGCGTACCGCGTCGTGTTTCGTGATCAGTCCTTCGTCGACCATGTCGCGCGCAATGCGAACGGCTGCTGCTGCGGTTCGTTTACCGGTGCGTGTCTGCAGCAGGTACAGCTTGCCGCGTTCGACGGTGAACTCGATGTCCTGCATGTCGCAGAAGTGACGCTCTAGCCGCGCCTGCGTATCCATGAGCTGCTCGAACGCCGCTGGCAGACGCGTGGCCATCTGATCGATGGCGATCGGAGTGCGAATTCCCGCGACGACGTCCTCGCCCTGGGCGTTGACGAGAAACTCGCCGTAGAACTTGTGTTCTCCGGTGGACGGGTCACGTGTGAACGCGACGCCCGTTCCGGAATCGTCGCCCAGGTTTCCGAACACCATCGCAACAACGTTGACCGCAGTGCCGAGTGTTTCCGGAATTGCATTCACTCGGCGGTAGTCGCGCGCCTTCTTGAGCGTCCACGAGCGCCATACTGCTTCGATCGCGCCCCACAGCTGTTCTGTGGGATCTGTCGGAAACGGTGTCCCTGTCTGATTGCGAACTATTGCCTTGAACTCTTCGGTGAGATTACGCAGCGCATCCTCACTCAGCTCCGCATCGCTTTCGACGCCTGCGGTCATGCGCTTGGCGGTGAGCAGGTGCTCAAACGCGCTGGATGGCACGCCGAGAACGACATCGGCGTACATCTGGATGAATCTGCGATACGAATCGTACGCGAAGCGTGCGCTGCCGCTCGCGCGTGCGAGCACGACAACCGTTCGATCGTTGAGACCGAGATTGAGGATGGTCTCCATCATTCCCGGCATCGACACCGCGGCGCCCGAACGTACGGAGACAAGCAATGGGTCGTGCGCGTCTCCAAACTTCTTTCCCGACGTTGCTTCCAGGCGCGCGACGTTCGCCTCGACTTCGGCCCGCAGCTCCGGCGGACACGTGCCGTTTTCCAGATACGAGATGCACTCCGTCGCGGCGATCGTGAAGCCGGGCGGTACGGGAACACCGAGGTTGGTCATCTCGGCGAGATTGGCACCCTTGCCACCGAGTGTGCGCTTCATGTCTTTCGTCCCTTCGGCCTTTCCGCCGCCGAAGAAGAAGACTTTCTGCGTCACGTCAGCAGCCGCAGCCGAACCGGAGCTTGTCCGGGTCGGTGGGCGGTAGTGTCGGATAATCGCCGGAGAAACAGGCGTGACAGAACCCTTCCGGCCCATCTGGAACGGCGTTGAGCATCCCGTCGAGCGAGAGGTAGCCGAGCGAGTCGACGCCGATGTGTTTGGCTATCTCGTCGACAGAGAAGTTCGCCGCGATAAGATCCTCACGGTTGGGAGTATCGATGCCGTAGTAGCAAGGTCCTGTCACGGGCGGCGAGCTGACGCGCATGTGGACTTCGACCGCACCGGCCGCGCGCACCATCGCCACGAGCCCACGTGTAGTGGTGCCGCGCACGATGGAATCGTCGACCATGACGACGCGCTTTCCCTCCAGCACTTCTCGTACCGCGTTGTATTTCACCTTGACCTTGGCATCGCGGCCGGCCTGCTCCGGCTGGATGAAGGTTCTGCCGACGTAGTGATTGCGGATGAGCGCAAGCTCGTACGGAAGGTGCGACTGTTCGGCGAATCCCAACGCGGCTGAATTGGACGAGTCCGGGACTGCAAAAACGAGATCCGCGCTCGGCGCTGGAACCTCGCGTGCTAGCTGACGTCCCAGTGCGCGACGGGCACGATCCACGGAGCCGCCAAACACGCGACTATCGGGCCGTGCGAAATAGACGTACTCGAAGACGCAACGGGTGGACGCCTTGCGCTCGAATGGGAAGATCGAACGTATCCCGCTCGCGTCGACGGCGATGATCTCACCCGGTGCGACTTCGCGAATCGCAGTGGCGTTGACGATGTCGAGCGCGCACGATTCCGACGCGAACACGATCGCGCCGTTCACTTCGCCCATTACGAGAGGGCGCCAGCCGCGCGGATCACGCGCCGCGAGCAGTGTCTCGCCGATTATCGCGACAAGCGAGTACGCGCCCTCCACCGGTGCAAGCGCGGCGGCCAGGCGTACTTCGGGAGCACCGTCCGGCGCCTTGGCGATACGATGCACGATCACTTCCGAATCGATCGTCGATGAGAAGATCGATCCCTCGTTTTCGAGATCGCTGCGCAGCTCGGTCGCGTTGGTAAGGTTACCGTTGTGTCCGATTGCAATGTGGCCGTCGCGCGAGCGCGCAAGTATCGGCTGCGCGTTCTCGATAGTCGAGCTTCCAGCGGTGCTGTATCGCGTGTGCCCGATAGCGAGCCGCGCATCCAGCGGTGCATGCCGCGTGCTTGCTTCGGAGATGAGTCCCATCGCGCGCGTCGCCCGGGCAACGCCTTCGGGACTGACCGATACCATGCCCCACGACTCCTGCCCACGGTGCTGTAGCGAATACAGCCCGAGCTGCGTCAGCGATGCCGCGCGGTCATCACCGAAAATGCCAAACACACCACACATCTAGACCTTCACTCCTTCAGTTTCTTCGATTGCGGCACTCTGGGGTGCCGCGTCCATGATGCGCGGAATAGCCTCATGATACGCCGCCGCTGCCTGCTCGGTTCCAATTTTCAGCACTCTGCCACCCGTCCGAATCGTAAAGCCTTCGCGCCAGCTCGGTAACCATTCCGATCACCCGAGCTGGCACGCCATTGCGTGCTGCGATCTCCAGCACGCGGTCCGCCTGGCCCGACGAAACGATGACGCGGCCCTGCGCTTCGCCGAACAGCACCGCACGGAGTGGGAGCGAATCCCACGCGCCGAGGTCGATGTCCGCGCCGAGCATCTTTCCCGAGTCCGCCATGATGCATTCGGCGACAGCAATCGCCAGACCACCATCGCTGCAGTCATGCGCCGAAGCGACGACTCCGGCCCGGATCGCTTCCAGAAGAGAGGCGATGAGGTGCGCGTTCCTGATCCAGATCGCAGGCCGGCGGCAGCTCCGCCGATCGTTCCGTGGATCGTCGCCAGATATTCGCTCCCGCCAATCTCGTCGGTGCAATCGCCAAGAAGAACTATCGCATCGCCCGCATTGCGAAAGGTCGAGCGGGTGATGTGCTCGAGCGAATCGATGACGCCGAGCATTCCGATGACCGGCGTCGGATGCACGCTGCCGGTCGGGCTCTCGTTATAGAACGAGACATTTCCGCCTGTGACAGGTGTGTCCAGCGCGATACAGGCCTCGCGAATTCCCGCAACGGCTTCCCTGAACTGGAAGAATATCTCCGGGCGGGTCGGATTTCCGAAGTTGAGACAGTTGGTGATAGCGAGCGGGCGTGCACCGGTGCATGCGACGTTGCGCGCGGATTCGACGACGGCAATTCGACCGCCAACTCGCGGATCGAGCGTGACGTAACGACCGTTGCAATCGGTCTTGAGCGCGATGGCGCGATCGGTGCCACGAACGCGCAGCACCGCTGCGTCCCCGCCAGGTCCGATCACGGTATTCGTTCGCACCGTCGAATCGTACTGTTGGTACGCCCAACGCTTGCTCGCGATGGTCGGGGCGGCGAGAAGCTGAAGCAACGTCCACGTCGGGTCGCTTTCCTGCGCCAGTTCGTCCGTTGCGGTGACGTCGATGCTGCGTCTCGCGATTGCCTCGCGTCCTTCCTCCGCGGGAACGTTGTAGCGCGGACACTCGGTTACGAGTGCGGAGCCGGGGAATTCCGCAACGACACGATCTCCCTCGGTCACGCGGTACACGGGCTCCTGCAATGACCTTGCCGATTACTTCGGCGGTGAGGTCCCACTTGAAGAGAATCTCGCGGACCTGCTGCTCGTGACCCTCGAGCGCCACTACCAGCATGCGCTCCTGCGACTCGCTGAGCAATATCTCGTATGGAGTCATCCCCGTTTCGCGAACCGGGACGCGGCTCGTATCGATCGTGACTCCGACGTCGCCGCGCGCGGCCATCTCGGCGGACGACGATGTCAGGCCGGCGGCACCCATGTCCTGAATCGCGACGATGTGTCCGCTCCGAATCAGCTCGAGACTCGCCTCGAGCAGCAGCTTCTCGGTGAACGGATCGCCCACCTGAACTCGTGGGCGTTTGGCTTCGCTGGCTTCGGACAGATCTTCGGACGCGAACGACGCGCCGTGAATTCCGTCGCGTCCGGTGCGCGCGCCGACGCAGAGAATGGGATTACCGACTCCCTCGGCTTTCGCACGGATCAGCTCGTCCTCGCGCAACATTCCGACGCACATTGCGTTGACCAGCGGATTGCCATCGTAAGCAGGGTCGAAAACGATCTCGCCTGCGACGGTTGGCACTCCGACGCAATTGCCGTAGTCGCCAATTCCCTTGACGACGCCGGCGAACAGGTATCGGTTGCGCGCGCTATCGAGCGAGCCGAATCGCAGCGAGTTGAGCATCGCGATCGGGCGCGCGCCCATCGTGAATACGTCGCGAAGGATTCCGCCGACACCGGTTGCGGCGCCCTGATAGGGCTCGATCGCGGACGGATGGTTGTGTGACTCGATCTTGAATGCGATAGCGACGCCATCGCCGATCGCGACGACGCCCGCGTTCTCGCCAGGGCCCTGGATGACGGCTGCGCCTTCGGTAGGGAGCGTGCGCAGAACGTGTTTCGAGAATGCTTGTACGAACAGTGCTCGTTCCACAGCGCGCTCACGATTCCGAGCTCCGTGAAGGTCGGCGTTCGGCCCAGCATGCTGCAGATACGCTCGAACTCCGACTCTGTCAGTCCGTGCTCCCGGACAAGCGCTGGGGTTATCTCCGGATCGCCGGGACGGGGAAGTACTTCGCTCATGTCAGGCGGTCACTCCACCGAGCAGCGAGTCGAACACGCCGAGTCCGTCGGTCGTACCGATGATCGGATCCACCGCTCGCTCGGGGTGCGGCATCATGCCGAGCACATTGCCAGCCTCACTTGATGATTCCGGCGATTCCGTTGACGGAGCCGTTGACGTTGCCTTCACTGCGTGGTGTCGCCGGTCTCGCGAGCAATACCGGAACGCGACGCGTCCTTCGCCTTCCGAGCTCGCGATCACGTCGGGGTCAGCGGTGTAACGACCGTCTCCATGCGCGACTGGCACTGACAGTACCTGGCCCGTGAAATATTCATGCGTGAACATGCTGGACGGCGTTTTCCACGCGCATCGTGACGACGCGTGACACGAATCGCAGCGAGGCGTTCCGCAGAAGCGCGCCGGGAAGCAAGCCGGCCTCGCACGCGACCTGAAATCCGTTGCAGATCGCAAGCACGGGCGCGCCGCGCTTCGCGTGCGCGACGACTTCATTCATGATCGGACTGAACCGAGCGATCGCGCCGGGCCGCAGGTAATCACCGTAACTGAAACCACCAGGAAGCACGATCACATCGCAGCCCTTGAGATCGTGATCCTTATGCCAGAGATACACCGACTCCTCGCCGAGTGCGTCCGCCGCGGCGTGGTAAGCATCGTAGTCGCCGTTTGATCCGGGAAATGTGACGATTCCGAACTTCACGACTGACCGCCCTGTTGCAGCGCTCGGCTCTTCGAGCACGAAGTCTTCGATCACCGGATTCGCGAGCAGCTTCTCGCACATGCTGCGAACCGCGCTTGTCGCGTCGGTAGCGCTGGCCGCGTTGACGTCGACGGTGATGAAGCGCCCGACTCGTATATCCGCGATAGTGTTGAAACCGAGGCTGCGGAGCGCGCCCGCAACCGCTGCGCCTTGCGGATCGAGGATTCCGGGACGCGGGATTATCTGAACGGGAACGCGATATAACTGCACGAGCTACCTCAAGTTTCGGGTGAAGGTGGAGCTTCGTCCGGATTGTCGTTCCCGGGCCGGTCGCGCCTGGGACGACGCCGGCGACGACGGCGTCTGGTGACATTGCGTCGTCTCCGACGGCGAATAGGCGAGCGTGGCAGTCGCGGGCCGATCGAGCGGCTCGATATCTGTGTCATCGTCCTCTTCGCTATCGAGATCCGCGTCGTGGTTGCTCACGGTTGGCCGCCCAAGCAAGCCGAGCAACACGGATCGGCCAAGACCATACAGCACGTACGCGAGGCACGCGGGGAAGAAGAATTGCTTGGGTACGAAGAACACGCCGATGATCGTGCCAAGCACCACGATTGTGCCGAGTATCTCGCGCAGCGACCTGAAACCGACGGTTGGGACCGCCGGATACGATGCGTCGCTCACCATGAGTGCACCGAGCCCGGCCATCACGAAGCGAGCATCACGTGCCATTGAAGATTCGCGATGTTCGTATCGTTGTACAGCGACGTCTGGCTGAACCAGTAGTACGTGGCGAGCGTCAATCCCGCTGCCGGACTTGGCAGGCCGTGAAAGTAGCGCTTCGCGCGGCCCGCCTGCTCGACGTTGAAACGCGCAAGGCGCAGCGCGGCGCACGCGATGAACGCGAACGAGAATACCCAGTCCCAGCCTTCGCGATTGAGAACCGCGAAGTACATGATCATCGCAGGCGCGACACCGAACGAAACGATGTCCACCAGCGAGTCGAGCTCTGAGCCGAGCGGCGATCCGGTATTGGTTGCGCGCGCGACGCGGCCATCGAACGACGTCGAAAATGCCGGCGAGAACGACGTACAGGCCCGCGCGCGATCGGATCTCCGCGCGCGGCTGCAACGATCGCGAATATGCCGAAGAACAGATTGGCGATCGTGAGACCGCTGGGCAGCAGAATCACCGCGCGGCGAATCGGGCGACGGCGATGATGATGCGGTCCCAGCGACGCGCGCACTCACCGGTTGCAGCTCCGCCAGTACAGTCGTCCCGGCCGTCGTTATGTCACCGAGCTTCGCGTTGATTGTCGAGTTGGTCGGGATGAACACATCGACACGCGATCCGAATCGAATGATGCCGAACCGTTCGCCCTGGTGCGCCTCGTCGCCGATCTTGCTGTAGGTGACGATGCGGCGCGCGATGAGTCCCGCAATCTGACGAGTGAGAATTCGAACGCCGGCCGCGGTCGTTACGCCGACCGACATCTGTTCGTTCTCCAGACTCGACTTCTCGGCGGCTGCGTTCAGGAACTTGCCCTTGTTGTAATGCACGAAGTCCACACGTCCATCTACCGGATAGCGGTTCACATGTACGTTGAAGATGTTCATGAAAATCGAAATCCGAGTCGCCGTGCCGTGGACGAACAGCGGCTCGTCGACGTCGGTGATCATCAGTATCTTGCCGTCAGCCGGAGCGACGATGAGATCCGGGCCGCGTCGGCCTGTTCGCTCGGGGTCGCGGAAAAAGTACGCGCACCAGAGGGCGACGACGGTGATGAGAATCGCAAGCAGCCATAACGGCCACGACCGGAAGTGCAGCGCGGCGATGAACGCAATTACCACTGCGACGACACCGATGCCGATGAATGGCCAGCCTTCGCGCGCGAAGCTCAAGTTGCGTTACCGATCGAAAGTGACGATCCGGTGAGGCGTCTGTACGCCTCGAGATACCGGTTGCTCATTGCGGTGATCACGTCCGGCGGAATGTGCGGACCGGGCGCCTCGCCGTTCCACTTTCCTTCGTTGCGCAAGCGTTGCAGGTAATCGCGCAGCGGCTGTTTATCGAAGCTCGGCGGCGTCGTACCGGCGCGATAGGAATCGCGCGCCCAGAAACGCGAGCTGTCGGGAGTCATGACTTCGTCTATCAATATAACCTGCCCGTCACGCTCGCCGAACTCGAACTTGGTGTCCGCGAGAATCAATCCGGCGCTTTCCGCCACTCTGGATCCAAAGCGGAAGAGCTCCAGCGACAGCCCCTCGAGCCGATCAGCGACGGCGCCGAGCCGATGTGCTCGTTTCTGCGCGCGATATGTTTTCGTCGTGTCCGGACTCGGCCTTGGTCGCCGGCGTGAAGCGCGGCTCCGGTAACGCCTGCGCTCTCGACGCATTCCGCGCCGGTAATGCCTCACCGGCGAGTCTTCCGGTCGCGAGGTAATCCTTCCAGCCACTGCCGGACAGATATGCACGGACGACGCACTCGACGGGAAATACGTTTGCGCGGCGCGAGAGCATCGCGCGTCCCTGCAACATCTCGCGATGAGCGCGCGAGCGACGGAACGAGTGACACGATCTCCGATGCGTCGGCCGTGATCATGTGGTGTGGGACGTCGCGGATCTGGCTGAGCCACCACGCCGTGAGCTGGGTGAGCACTGCGCCCTTGTGCGGCACCGGTTGATCCAGCACAACGTCGAACGCGCTCACGCGATCCGTCGCGACGAGCAGCACGCGATCTGCATCGACCTCATAAACGTCGCGGACCTTGCCATGTCTGAGGACAGGCAAGCGGAAGCGACGTTGCGCTGATCGGCGTCGTCATACGCGAAGTGCCTCCGCGGATAGCGTCACCGGCCGATTCATCCAGCAACGGAACAACCACTTCGTGCAGGAACTCGGTAACCTGCTCGCTCGGCGCGCCCGATGAAGCTACGTGCGTCCAGCACGTCTCCGGAGATCGTCGATAGGGACAGGCATAATCGGGATCGGCAGCGAGTCTGTCCAGCATGTCGTTGCGCTCGCGCCGTCCTTGACGGCAGTGCGCGGCTGCGACGCTGTGTTTCCGGATCACCTCGTGCGCTTCCTGGCGATCGCCGCCGGCCTCCACAGCGCGCACGATCAGTCTCCTCGGTCGCCATGAATGGCAGCTCGTCTGCGACGCGGCGCGCGATGCGCGCGGGGTGAACCTCGAGTCCGGACGCGATGTTTCGCATGATCAGCATGATCGCATCGGTCGCAAGAAACATCTCCGGTATCACGAGTCGCCGATTGGCGCTGTCGTCGAGCGTGCGCTCGAAGTACTGCACCGAGTGGGTCTCGTTCGCATTGGGCTCGAGCGACAATACGAAGCGCGCGAGCGAGTTGATCCGCTCCGACCGCATCGGATTGCGCTTGTAGGCCATCGCCGACGAGCCGATCTGCTCCTTCTCGAATGGCTCTTCGATCTCGCCGAAGGACTGCAGCAGGCGCATGTCGCTCGCGAACTTCGCCGCACTGGCTGCGACGCCGGCCACCACGCCGAGCACCGCGGCGTCGAGCTTCCGCGTGTACGTCTGTCCGCTGACGGGAATCGACGAGGCGAAGCCCATCTTCGCGACGTAACGAGCCGATCCAGCTCGCGCACCTTCGCGTGGTCGCCGTCGAACAGCCGCAGGAACGACGCCTGCGTACCGGTCGTCCCCTTGACGCCGCGCAGCGGTAGCGCGTCGATGCGGTACTCGATGTCCGCGGATGTCGAGTACGAGATCCTGCATCCACAGCGTCGCGCGCTTGCCGACGGTCGTCAGCTGCGCCGGCTGAATGTGCGTGTAGCCGAGCGTCGGCTCGTCCTTCCACTGTCTGCGAACGCCGCGAGCGCGCGGACGACGTCGACTGCGCGGCCGCGAAGCATCGAGAGCGCACGGCGCATCAGGATCAGGTCGGCGTTGTCAGTCACGATACGCGCTCGTCGCGCCGAGATGGATGAACCGCCGCGCGCTCGGGCGCGGCATCGGCGAACGTGTGCACGTGCGCCATCACGTCGTGTCGGAAGCGTTGCTCGTACTTCGCTGCCGCATCGAAATCGATCGTGGCAGCGGCCGCGCGCATCTCGGCGATCGCCGATTGCGGAATCGCGACGCCGAGCTCCATCTCTGACTCCGCGAGCGCGATCCACAGTTGGCGCCAGAGCAGATGCGCGCTGCTGCGCGGACCACAGCTCCAGCATGGCGCGCGACGCGTATCGCGCGGACGAGCGGTGACGAATATGTATCGTGCATCTACTGCGTCACGAATTCGGTCGAGTAGAACTGGCCCTGCCGTTCGACGTACATCACTACCACACCTCTCCCGCTGTTGAGCGCCGCCGCGGCATCTTCGGCGCTTGTAATCCGCGCTCTGTTCACCTGAACTATCACGTCGCCCTGTGCGAGGCCGATCTGCGCCGAGACGCGTGGACTCACGTTCTGCACGTATGCGCCAGACTGACTTCTGATGTTGCGCTCGGAGCGAATCGCCGGCGTGAGCGTCGTCAGCTCGATCTCGTGCAGCACCGTTACCCGCGGTGCGTTCACTTCGGGAAGATCCGCGATGCGCACGTTCACGGTCTTTTCGCGAGCCACTTCGCTGGAACGTGATTGGAATCGTCTCGCCGACTCTCAGCTCCAGCAACTCGGCCTCCCAGTCGTAGGCATTCCGTATCTGTCGTGCAGCGACTTGTACGATCACGTCGCCACTGCGAATTCCGGCGGATGCAGCAGGTGATCCGGCAGTTACGGCCGCGACCGTGACGCCACGTTGTGGGCGCTGGCCTGGCGTGCGATTCTCGCTCACCGCCGGCTTGACCCCGATCCACGGACGGCGAACCGAGCCATGCGTGAGCAGGTCGTCGGCCACGCGTGCCGCGCGGTTGATCGGAATGGCGAAGCCGAGTCCGACAGAGCCACCGCTGGGAGAATAGATCGAGCTGTTCACGCCTATGACCTCTCCCGCAGCGTCGACGAGCGGACCACCCGAATTACCGGGGTTGATCGCTGCATCGGTCTGGATCATGTCCACGTAGGCGCCATTGCCCGCATCGGGGGGCGGCGCGACGAGATTGCGTCCCACACCACTGACGACTCCGACAGTGACACTTGGCTCGGTATTCGCGAGCACGAAGCCGTACGGATTGCCGATGGCGATCGACCACTCACCGACGATCAGCGATGATGAATTTCCGAGCGGAGCGACCGGAAGGTTCGAAGCATCGACCTTGAGCACTGCAAGATCGTTCACATCATCCACGCCAACGAGCTTCGCGACATAGCGTCGTTCCATCGCGCAGCGCTACGGAGATTCGTGTTGCTCCGCGCACGACATGCGCGTTGGTGAGTATCACGCCATCCTTGCGCAGTATGAAGCCGGAACCAAGTCCCGCCACCGGCCGCTCGGCAGAGTTGCCGCCGAAGAACTGCTCCATCATGTCCGCCGGAACGTGCTCCACTGCCTCCGTCTGCACGGTCACGACGCTCGGTGCGACGCGTGCGACCGCGGCTGTGATTGCGGTGCGCCGCGAGGCATCCACCCGTGCGTTGGCGGCGGGTTGCGCGACGGTTACCTGTTGCGCCTTGGATGATCCACCCTGGCATGCGATTCGCCGCCATGATGATCGCAACGACACCTATCCGATTCATTGCCTACAGACTCCTCGGCTTGTGACGTTTGGCGATGGCGCTCAGGTATCGATCGACGCCGCGATCGGTGAGCGAATGCACCATCAACGAGCCGAACAACTCCGGAGTGACGTACGCGACGTCCGCGCCGGCGAACAGATAGTTCGTGAAAGCGATGGAGCTCTGCGGCGGTGTCGACTGCGACATCGCACTCGAGTCCGCACTTGTCGATCACCGCACGTATCTGCGCCACCATCTCCGCGCTTGGGCGACCCTGCGCGTCGATTTCGCGTACGTCGGTCGCGACCATCGATGCACCGAGCTTGGCTGCGATGAACGCCTGCGCGCCGGAGTAGACTTGCGTCGTGCAGATCCTCACGCCGTCCGCAACGAGCTTTCGCATTGGCGACACCGCGTCTTCGACGAAGGGAACCTGCACGATGGCATGCTCCGATACGCGCGCTATGTCACGCGCTTCCCGGTAGATGTCCGCGCCACTTATCGCACTGACAGGAACGCATACCGGAACGCCGAAATCGACGGTCGATCTCAGCGAGCCTCTCCAGCACCGTCGCCGAAGGATCCTCGGCCGCGAGATCGACCGGTGAAAGAACTACGCCGTCGAGGAGACCTGCCGAAGCCCACTCCCTGATCTCTGCGACCGACGCGCTCTGAACGAAGATCTTCATACGCCCTCAGGATAGAAGTGAGCCGGATAGGCCACCCGGTCGAGAAACAGACCGTGCGACGGGGCCGGCGGGGAGACGGCGAGATTGTTCGGCGCGCCGAGCAACTCGACGAACGATTCGGGCCTCCTGCGTCCGGCCGCGACATCTATCATCGTGCCGACGAGGAAGCGCACCATATGGTGCAAGAATCGGTTCGCCTCGATCGTGAAATCGAGCCTCCCGCCGTTTGCGCACCCATGCCGCGTGGGTGACGGTGCAGCGGTGCTCGTCGGTCTCTGGGGCGGTGCCACGAACCGCGAAGCCGTAGAACTGATGCTCGCCGAGGAGTGACTCGGCTGCGCCTGACAGCGCCGATTCATCGCGCAATTGCCACGGAAGGCGCCATTCGTACCGCGCCTGAAAGGCGAGTCGGACTCGTCGTCCGTCCCGAGCTGGTACGTGTATCGTCGCGAAATGGCGCTGTAGCGGGCATGGAAGTGATCGGTAACGTTGTGCGCCTGTGCCATCCAGACGTCGGGTGGGAGCAGCGAGTTGAGCGCTCGGCGAAGTTTGGAGGCGTTCCACGTCTCCGGCACTCGCACGTGCGCAGCCTGTCCTCGCGCGTGAACCCCTGCGTCTGTCCGTCCAGCCCCGATCAACGTTACGCGGCGTTCGAACAATCGTTCGAGTACGCCTTCGACAGCACCCTGAACCGTCACCGTTGCCGGCTGACGCTGCCATCCGGCGAACCGTGACCCGTCATACTGCAGTACGAGTTGCACGGTCCGCTCCCGCATGGCGCCGGAACTTATCCGGGTCGATGTGATGTCAAGCAATTCGCCGCTGTAAGTAAACTGTAGCGTACAATGCACGCAAAGCATTGACAAGTCACGATTCAGCACGCAAACTCGCAGCATCGGATGTCCGTGAAATCTCTTCCCGCGCTCGCGGCTGATCTTGCTCTGGCCCCGGACGCCGCTGCCGCGCTCCAGATTGGTCCACGAAGAGCTTTCCGGTGGCGACCGGCGCACCGGCGTCGTGCTGCTCACCGTCGATCCGCGACGCAACGCGCTGGTCAACGAGCAACTTGCGGCTGACATCGCGGCCGGCCACGGTCCGCGCTTCCGCCCTTGCGCACTCCTCGCGCTGGACCACCTTCCGCCCACAGTGCAGTACGCGGTGCTGGCCGGCCAGAGGTTCGCGGATGTTGGCGACCAGGGATCTCAATACGCCCGTCTGCTCGGCGTCGACGCCGCGGTGGACGATTTCCGACTCGTGCTCAAGGGCGTTGTCTTCGAGGGTGCGCTTGCCGCCGCCCTCGCCGTGTACGATTCGCGTCGCCGGTCTTCGGTGCCAAGCTGCTCGAGCGCGCGAGCCGCCGCTGGCGACGCTGTTCGAGCTGGCGTACGCCCGCTACTACGAACGCGATGCGCGCTTCGAGGCAGTGGCCGCATTGCACGATGTCACCACCCGGATGCGCGCCGAGCATGCGCAGAGCGCTGGCGGCACTCGAGCGCGAGGTCGAGCGGCTGCGCGCAGCGCAGCGTGCGGGCACGAGCGAGGTCGTACACCAGCTCCGT
The DNA here is from genome assembly GCA_963707505.1 of uncultured Gemmatimonadales bacterium. Taxonomy (GTDB): domain Bacteria; phylum Gemmatimonadota; class Gemmatimonadetes; order Gemmatimonadales; family Gemmatimonadaceae; genus Fen-1247. The sequence continues at coordinate 19,795 of CAVPQB010000005.1, read as the reverse complement.
GAAGCCGTCGGTGCCGCCGAGCGTCGCGCCACTCGCCGCTGAGGAACGACTCATGGCGGTGGAGACGCAGGTGGTGAAGCGCGGTCGACCGGCTCGAGCGGACGCACGTGCAGCTGCACCAGCAGGACGCCACGATGCGTGCGCAGAGCGACACGATCCGGCAGCTCGAGGCGCAGACTCGCCGAGCGCGCCGCAGCGAGCGTTGACAGACATCGTCCGCTCGTGACGTCGGCGCACGCATGAGCAACACGCCGCCACCGGCGCCGCTGCAGGACGTGATCGTCGCGCTCGCACGCGGACACGACATCGCGCAGGACGACGTCACTGGCGCATTCGACGTCGTGATGCGCGGCGACGCGTCGCCGGTACAGATGTCCGCGCTGCTGATGGGGCTCGCGCGTCCGCGGCGAATCGCCCGCGATGATCGCCGGCGCCGCGCAGGCGCTGCGCCGCGCCATGGTCCGCCTCGATCTCCCGGAGCCGGATCGTATCGTCGACACGTGCGGTACGGGCGGCGGCGCGGTCGGCACATTCAACATCTCCACCGCGGCTGCACTCGTCGCCGCCGGCGCCGGCGCGCGCATCGCGAAGCACGGCAACCGGTCCTTCACGTCGCAGCTCCGGCAGCGCCGACGTGCTCGAAGCGCTCGGCGTGCGACATCGACGTGGACGTCGCCGCGATGCGGCGCGCGTACGACGAGTGCCGGAATCGTCTTCATGTTCGCGCCACGCATGCATCCCGCGATGCGTCACGTCGGTCCGGTGCGACGCGAGCTCGCCGTTCCGACGGTGATGAACGTCGTCGGCCCGCTGGCGAATCCGGCGTCGGTCGGCCGGCAGGTGATCGGCGTCGCCGATGCGGCTCGTGTGGCGCGTGATCGCGGCGCACTCGCGGCGCTCGGAACCGTCCACTCGCTCGTGGTGCACGGCGAGCCGGGACTGGACGAGATCTCGCCGCTCGGACCGACGCGCGTCGTGGAGGTTCGCGATGCCGCGATCACGGAATGCGCGAGTTCGATCCGTGATCGACTCGGCGAGCTGGGGTGCGGCACACGCCCGTCGGAGCTGGCGGGCGGGACGCCGGACGAGAATGCCGCGCTGGTCGACGGCGTGCCTCGCGGGAACGGCGCCGGCATGGGCGCGATCGCCGCAGTCGTCGCTCAATGCCGGGGCCGCGATCTACGTCGCGGGCATGCGCTCGATCGCTGCGCGACGGGTGGATGCGGCGAGGGCCGCGATCGCCGATGGTTCGGCGACGCGGCCCTCGAAAGACTGCGCCTGCGTGCCGCGCTCGCCGCGCGGTCAGTCGCACGCAGCTGCGAGCGCGCGCTAGCAGCGCCGCATGCACGCCAACGACGATCCCCTGAATCGCGACGTCGTTCTCGTGGACGTAGATGGGCTCCATCGTTTCGTTGCGCAGGCTGCAGCCGGATTCGGCCATCGCGCTCGCGATAGAATCGCTTGACCGTCGCCGACGTGCCATCGATGAGCGCGATCACCGTTTCGCCGTTGTCGCACGGCGCTCGCTCGTTGACGATGACGAAGTCGCCGTCGCAGATGTGGTCGTCGATCATCGAGTTGCCGCGGACGCGGAGCACGTAGTGATTGCCGCGCGCGGCGGACGAAGTCCTCCGGTACGGCGATGCGTCTCGTGGTGTCTGGATCGCTTCGATGGGCATGCCGGCGGCGACGGTTCCGAGGAGCGGAACCTGACACGGCGCGCGGGAACTGCTCCGACGGCAGGATCTCGATACCGCGGCTCTCGTTGTAGCGCCGCTTGATGTACGACTTTGCGCTCGAGATTGCTGAGATGCTCGTGCACCGTCGCGAGCGAGTTATAGTTGAACTGCGTCGCGATCTCCTCGAAGCTCGGCGCGTAACCGTGGTCTTCGGTGTAGTCGGCGAGATAACGTGAGAATTTCCCGTTGGCGCTTTGTGAGCGACATCGCCAGATTCCTTGAGGGTGGGTTTGCATGCGACGGCTGACCCCGAACAGTTGCCGAATTCATACGTTATCCGAAGAATGCCCGAAGCGCAAGCTAGTTCCGCATCGCGGAGCTGGACTCCGCCCGTCCGGCACGCTCGGTGAGCTGATCGCGAGGCGCGTGTGCGCGCGGCAGCGCTCGGCCCGCGACGGACGCGATGCTGGCGCGACGCGCTGACGGCGCTCCGGCAGCTCCTTCGTTCGCGCGCGCGCTCCGCCGCGTCGACGGTCGCGATCATCGCGGAGGTCAAGCGATGCTCGCCCTCCAAGGGCGCGATCAATCCCGGCCTGGACGCGGTCGCGCAGGCGCGCGCGTACGAGCGACGGCGGGGCGGCGGCCATCTCCGTTCTCACCGAGCCGGAACGGTTCGGTGGCTCGCACGACGGACCTGCGGGCGCTCGCGCGCGGCGTGCGCGGTACCGCTGCTGCAGAAGGACTTTCACGTCGACCCGTCCAGCTGCTACGAGGCGCGCGCGCTCGGCGCATCGGCCGCGCTGCTCATAGCTCGCGCCGTCGCGCCGCCTGCGCTGCGCGGAGCTGCTCGACGCGGGACGCGCGATCGGCCTCGAGATGCTGGTCGAGGTGCGCGACGAGGCGGAGCTCGACGCTCGCGCTCGACGCTCGGCGCCGACGATCATCGGCGTCAACAACCGAAATCTCGAGACGCTCGTGATCGACCCTGGTACCGTCGACGCGACTCATTCCGCTGATTCCGCGGCGTGTCGTCGCGATCGCGGAGAGCGGCATGGCGTCGCGCGACGACGTCGCAGCGCGCCGCACGCGCCGGAGCCGACGCGGTGCTGGTCGGCTCCGCGCTGTCTGCGGCTGCCGACCCCGATGCCGCGCGGTGTCGGATCGCTCATCGGTGTCACCGTCGGAGTGCGATGCTCGCCAAGATTAAATTCTGCGGGATGACGCGCGCCGACGACGCGAGCGCGGCGCGTCGAACTCGGCGCGACGTACATCGGCGTGATCTTCGCCGACGGTCCGCGGCGCGTCGCACGCAGAGCGAGGCGCGGCGATTCTCGATGCGGCCGGCGACGGTGCGACGCGTCGGAGTGTTCGGTACCCAACGCGGCCGAGCTGAGATCTACGATGTGCCGTCGGTTGCCAGCTCGACGTCGTCCAACTTCACGCCGATCCGTCGCCGCAGAGCCGTGATGGCGGCGCGCGCGACTTCGGCGGACCGAGATCTGGGCGGTCGTACCGGGATCGCGGGGCACATCCCCGCCGAGGCGCCGACGAGCTGTTTCAGTGTCGCCGACGCAGTCGTCCTCGATGCGCGGAGCGAGAAGGGCTCGGCGGTACCGGACGAGCGCTTCGACTGGGACGCAGCTCGCCGCCGACTTGGCGCGAGATCGACGGCAGCGCGCGGCTGGTGCTCGCCGGCGGACTGACGCCGGACAACGTCGCCGAGGCCATCGCACTCTCGCCCCGGATGTCGTTGACGTTTCCTCGGGCGTCGAATCGGCGCCTGGCATCAAGGATCCGTGGCTGATGCGCGGCTTCGTCGCAGCGGTCGTCGGAGTGCATGACTAGTTGGCGACGATGACTCCCGACAGCGTCGGCGATTCGGTGCGTTTGGCGGACGATACGTCCCGGAAACGCTGATCCCAGCGCTCGACGAGCTCGAGCGCGCCTTCGACGAGGCGATGCGGACCCGGCGTTCGCGCTGCGTTCGGCGACCTTCTGCGCGACTACGTCGGACGTCCGTCGCCGCTGAGTGACGCGCCGCGGATTCAGCGAGCGTGGGGTGCGCCAGTCTATCTCAAGCGCGAAGATCTGAACCACACCGGCGCGCACAAGATCAACAACGCGCTCGGTCAGGCGCTGCTCGCGCATGCGGATGGGAAAGCGCAGAATCATCGCCGAGACGGGCGCCGGCCAGCACGGAGTCGCGACGGCGACCGTGTGCGCGCGCTTCGGTCTCGAGTGCATCGTGTACATGGGCGAAGAGGACATGCGAGCGGCAGGAGCTCAACGTCTTCCGCATGCGACTGATGGGCGCGAAGGTCGTTCCGGTCCTTTCGGGCACGCGCACGCTCAAGGACGCCACCAGCGAGGCGATTCGCGACTGGGTGACGAACGTCGACACGACAGCACTACATCATCGGCTCCGTCGTCGGGACCGGCGCCCTATCCGCGCATGGTTCGCGATCTTCAGGCGTGATCGGGCGCGAGGCGCGCGCGCAGATGCTCGAGCACGCGCGGGCGCCTTCCCATCGGCGTCGTCGCGTGCGTCGGCGGCGGATCGAACGCCATGGGAATCTTTCACGCGTTCGTGGAAGACGCCGATGTGCAGCTCATCGGCGTCGAGGCAGCCGGGCGAGGGCTCGATACCGGCGACACTCCGCCTCGCTCTCGCGCGGCACGCCCGGGGTGCTGCACGGTGCGCTCAGCTATCTCCTGCAGGACGAGAGCGGACAGGTTCATCCGGCACATTCGATCTCGGCGGGTCTCGATTATCCCGGCGTCGGTCCGGAGCATTCGTTTCTGCACGACAGCAAGCGTGCGGAGTACGTTGCGGTTACGGATGCGGAAGCGCTGGACGCGTTCAGCGTATTGAGCCGCCTGGAGGGTGTGATGCCGGCACTCGAAACCTCGCACGCAGTTGCGTGGCTGCTTGGCACTGCGGGCAAATGGGCGTCGGACGATGCCGTGCTGCTCTGCGTGAGTGGACGCGGCGACAAGGACGTGGCTCAGGTTCGCGCAATGCTGGCCAATAAACGCTGATGCCTCTCTCTCCGACACCGCCGCTTGGCGTCCAGCTGGGCGGACCACGCGCCGGCACGGATCCACTGGTATCGGAGACACTCAAGACGCTCGCGCGCGCCGTGCGCTCTTTTCAGTTGTATCTGCCCAACAATCCGATGCACGTGCGCGCGATAGACTCGGCGCGCGCGGCGTTCGTTGCGCTGTGGGCGAAGATGGACAGTATCGAGTTCGGCGTGACTGAAACGGAGTTCACGCACGAGGACGTGCCCGTGTTCGCCGAGAGCGATCGCGGCGGTGAGAGCCTTCCGTGGCTCTTCTACAAGGACGGCATTCGCTCCTTCGAGATCCGCAAGGGATTCGAGATGAAGGAGCTTGCGCTTTTTCTCGGGGCGCTCAAGGCCGTGCGCGCGCAAGCCGGCGGCGACGAAGATCTGGTCACCTTGTTCTGGGAATGCGACTTCGAGTGCATGTCGTACACGTACGAGGAGGCGGGCGGCGACGGCTACTCCGCGCCAGGCGCCGAACTGTTGCGTGGAGGCGCGCCCGCTGGCGTGGTCGACGCACCCGCCGAGAACGAGAAGGACGCGGGCTCGTACGGACCCGGGTCCTCGCAATTTGCGCGGATCTCCGATTTCGACTCGACGCTGTATTTCCTGGAAGAGCAGGAGATATCGTACCTGCACCAGTCGATTCGCGACGAGTTCGCTGGGGATCTCAGGCCGTCGGTCGCCGCGGCATTGCTCGACACGTTCGAAGCGCAGGCCGATCCGACCGTGCGCGAGGAGATTTGCGGCATCCTCGAGAATTTCATGCTGGTGCTGTTGTCGGGACTGCAATTTCGCACCGCTGCATTTCTCATTCGCGAATGCGCCGCTGCGACGAGCCGGTCGGAGGGCGTGCTGCCGTCACACAAACAGCGATTGACCGATCTGGTCGATCGAATCAGCGATCCTGCGACGCTGAATCAACTTCTCGACGCGCTGGAAGACACGCAGCTCAAGCCGCCACAACAGGATCTGGTATCGCTGTTCACGCAGCTCAAGCCAACCGCACTGACGCCGTTGGTGTCGCACCTGGTACGATCTCGCAACAGCGAGCTGCGTGCGATTCTGGAGGACGCGGTGACGCGACTCGCCAGCTCGAATACGCTCGATCTGATGGCGCTGATCGGATCGGATGACGAGGCGGTGTCACTCGAAGCAATGCGTCGCGCGGGCGACATACGATCGCCAGCGGCGGTTGCACCGCTGGCGCGCGTGCTCGACGCGCCATCCGAAACCAGTCGCGCCGCCGCTGTCGCCGCACTCGCCCAGATCGGATCTCCCGGCGCGATGCAGGTTCTGGAACGCGGGCTGGACGACAGCGATCGCGACATTCGGCTGTACGTGGTGAAAGCATGCGCCGAGCGTCAGTACCGGCCGGTGCTCGTGCGGTTGGAGCGCGCGATCAAGGATCGTCTCACACGCGACGGATCTTCGAACGAGAAAACCGCATTCTTCGATGCATACGCCACACTCGGCGGTGATGCTGCCGTACCTCTGCTCGAAAGCATCCTGGCTCCGCGCGGAATGCTTGCGCGCAAGGAAGATCCCATGACGCGCGCAAGCGCCGCGATGGCGCTCGGGAAGCTGGGCACAGAGCGCGCGCTGGACGCGGTGCGCAAGGCGCTGGGTGACAAGGAAATCGTCGTGCGGAGTGCCGCTACGCGCGCGATGCGGGGCGGCGCGTGAGTCAGGCGATCATGGACGAGGGCGAGCGGGAAGACACCGCGAATACGCGGCGCGCTGGCCGTGTGCTCATTGTCGCGATTCACGCTGCGACGCGCGCGATGAAATTGTATCCTCCCGAGCATCAGGCGGTGCAGAAGGCGCTGAGCGAGCTCGCTGCCGCGGCCTCGGAATGCAGGAGCGTGGATTCCGAGCTCGAGCTGCGCGTGCACGGCGAGTTCATCTTCGTAAACGGCACGCGCCTGCGCCTGGATCTCAGCAATTATGCCAGCTTCGGTCGCGTGCTGGACCTGTTTCGATCAGCTGGTGTCGGGTCGCTGCGTGTGGTGCGTGAAGCGACGCCACGCGAATGGTTCTCGCTGCTCACATTGCTGGCGACAGTCGGCGCCACCGGCGAGGGCGATGCGGACGAGCTCGTCACCCGCTTGCGCGCCGCGGGAGTGGACGCCTTCGAGGCAGTCGCCCACGCGGATGAGGAGGAAGAGATCGAGGAGCGTGAGGTCGCCAAGGCTGCGGCGCGGCGTACGTATGCCCAGTCGGTCGCGCTCACCAAGGACGTGATCAACTCTGTTCGCATGGGCCGCGTGCCGAGCGCGCGGAAGATCAAGCGAGCAGTGCAGACCATCGTGGACGAGGTGTTGACGGAAGAGGCGTCGCTGATCGGACTTACGACTCTCCGTGAGTACGACGAGTACACGTACACGCACTCCGTCAACGTCTGCATCTTTGCCGTGGCTCTTGGCAAGCGAATTGGGATGACGAAGCTGCAGCTCTACGAGCTCGGTGTCGCCGCGCTGATGCACGACATCGGCAAGTCGCGCGTTCCGACCGACCTGCTCCAGAAGTCCACCGCGCTGGACGAGGACGACTGGCGGCGCATCACGGCGCATCCATGGCTCGGGATGCTCACTCTGTTTCAGCTGCGCGGGCAACAGGAGCTTCCATATCGTGCGATGGTGAGCGCGCACGAGCATCACATGCGCCGCGACCTGTCCGGTTATCCTCGCGTGATTCGTCCGCGATCCATTGCGATGACGAGCAGGATCGTTGCGGTGGCGGACGCGTATGACGCTGCAACGAGCAGGCGCTCATATCAGACCAAGCCGTATCCACCGTCAGCGGTGCTGCAGGAGATGCGCGACAATCCACGCCGCGGGCTCGATCCGGTTGTAGTGAAGGCGTTCATAACGCTGCTCGGGATCTACCCGTCCGGAACGCTCGTCGTGCTCGACACGTTCGAGCTGGCGGTCGTGCTTGCCGCAAATCCGAATCCCGAGATGTTGTCGAGGCCGCGCGTGGTAGTAGTGAGCGACGGACGTGGTAATCTTCTGCAGCCGCCAATCGAGACAGACCTTGCGGCGACCGGACCCGATGGTCAGTTTGCGCGCACCATCATCAAGACTGCAGATCCGGACAGGTATGGCATCAGGGTTAGCGATTACGTCATCTAACAGAATCGACGAGCGGTTCGCTTTTCTGCGCGACCAGGGCAGAAAGGCGCTCGTGTGCTACGCGACAGCCGGACATCCCGACCGCGCTCGCTCGATAGCCTTGCTGCGCGGCCTGGAAGACGCCGGCGCCGACATAGTTGAAGTGGGCGTGCCGTTCTCCGACCCGCTCGCTGACGGGCCGGTCATTCAGGCAAGCTCGCAGATCGCGCTCGACGCGGGCACGACATTCAGCGGCGTGCTCGAAATCGTCGCTGAAGCGGCTCTCGGCGTTCCGGTGGTTCTGTTCGGGTATCTCAATCCGTTTCTCGCTGCCGGCGAGGGCGCACTGGATCGGATAGTGAAGGCGGGATGCGACGGCTTGCTGATTACCGACCTTCCGGTGGGCGCAGATCCGCCGCTCGAGGCTCGCTTTACGGCCAGCCCGCTTGCGTTCATCCGACTCGTCGCACCAACCACTCCGGTTGATCGAATGAAGCTCATCGCACAGAATGGCAGCGGATTCGTCTATCTCATCAGCCGGCTCGGCGTCACAGGTATGCAGCAGCGGATCGCCCCGGAACTTGGCGCTACGGTCGAGCGTCTGCGTTCGGTCACCACGTTGCCTATCTGCGTCGGCTTCGGTGTGACGGACGCACGTCAGGCCGCTACCGTTGCGGCTGTCGCCGACGGCGTTGTGGTGGGAAGCGCGATCGTCCGGGCGGCGGGAACGAGCGTTGATGCGGCGATCGCACTCACGCGGTCCCTCCGTGCTGGGATCGACAACGCAGGGTGAGAATGTCCGACACTGTTTCGCTCAGAGGAATGCGCTTTCACTCGCGCGTCGGAGTGTTACCGCATGAGGCGCAGCTTCCGCAACCGGTTGAGCTCGATCTCTCGGTAAAGGTGGATGAGAATGTGCGCCCGCCGCACGTCGTCGACTACGTCGCGCTTTACACCGCGGTCGCAGAAGTGATGAACGTGCGTCACATCGCGTATCTCGAAGAGGCGGCCGAGCGCGTCGCGGCTGCTGCACTGCGCGTCGCAGGTGTGCGGTCAGCCACGGTGTCGATCAGAAAGCCGCATGTGCCGTTGCCCGGCCCGGTGGAATACGCCGAAGTCTCGATCACCCGCGAGCGAGATGGATGACGTCGCGCGTGACGTCGTGGATGACGTCATGGATGACGTCGCCTTCGTCGCGCTCGGCTCCAACGTGGGCGACCGGCGAAAACATCTGTCCGACGCCCTGACACGCATTGGCAGAATTCGAGGAGTTGCGATACTGGCGGTGACCCGCGCCGAGGAAACCGAGCCGATCGGTCCCGTTGCACAGGGGCGCTATCTGAATCAGATGGTCGCGATCCGTACCTCGCTGTCGCCGCCCGAATTGCTCGCGGCGCTGCACGAGGCGGAGCGTGAGGGTGGTCGCGTTCGGACCGTCCGCTGGGGGCCGCGCACAATAGATTTGGACATTGTCAGGTATGCGCACACCACCTGGAGTTCGCCTGAGCTGCAGGTGCCACATATAGAAATCGACAACCGCGACTTCTGGCAGCGAGAGCTTGCCGAGCTCGCAGAGGTATCCATTTGAGCAGCGCACCACCGTCACGCGCCGTCACGGTTCGCGACATTCGCGATCGCAAGGGCAAGGATCCGATCGTCGTCGTCACTGCGTACGACGTGCTCTTCGGCCGGCTCGTAGATCAGGCTGGAGTGGACATCGTGCTCGTCGGTGATTCCGCCGGCAACGTGGTGGCGGGATTCGAATCGACTCTGCCGGTGACATTGGATCAAATGATCTACCACGGTGCAGCGGTATGTCGTGGGGTCTCCCGCGCACTCGTTACCGTCGACATGCCATTCCTGACATATCAGATCGATACCGCCGCTGCGATCGTGAATGCGGGACGGTTGCTCGTCGAGACTGGAGCGCAGGCGGTGAAGCTGGAAGGTGGTAACGAGCACATCGCCGCGACAGTCGCGCGTCTTGTCGAGATCGGAATCCCGGTGATGGGACACATCGGCTTCACGCCGCAATCGGTGAATGCAATCGGCGTGCGAGTGCAGGGACGGGAAGCGGAAGAAGAGGAGCGCATTCTGGCCGAAGCGAAGCGATTGGACGAGGCGGGCGCCTTCGCGATAGTTCTGGAGCTGATGCCGGCAAGACTGGCGGCGCGCATCACGGCGAGCGTGGGCGCTCCGACGATCGGGATCGGTGCTGGCCCGGGGTGCGACGGTCAGGTGCTGGTGCTTCCCGACATGCTCGGCATGAACGAGGAGTTCTCACCCCGTTTCCTCAAGCGTTACGCGAATCTCGCCGATACGGTACGCGACGCCGTGCGCGCATACGGCGACGACGTTCGTGAGCATCGCTATCCGTCCGCCGATCAGAGCTTCTAGACACACCACATGCTGATCGAGAGCAGTATCACCGGGATTCGTGCGCGTTTGCGCGAGCTCCGCGCGAACGGCGCGAGCGTGGCGCTCGTGCCGACGATGGGGGCACTGCACGAGGGACATCTCGCGCTTGTCGACGCCGCGGCGAAAACTGCGGACGTGGTCGCGGTGAGCATCTTCGTAAACCCGTTGCAGTTCGGACCGAACGAGGACCTTGCGCGTTATCCGCGCACGCCCGAGAGCGATTCGGCGAAGCTCGCCAAGCACGGTGCGACGATTGTGTTCATGCCCGCGGCGGACGAGATGTACGCGGGAAGCACGTCGCGGACGACCGTAACGCCTCCATCGTTCGCTGCGCTTTTCGAGGGTGCCGTTCGGCCCGGTCACTTCGCCGGTGTGCTCACCGTGGTCGCGAAGCTGTTCAACATCGTGCAGCCCGATGTGGCGGTGTTTGGACGGAAGGACCTTCAGCAACTGGCGCTGATCCGCACAATGGTCGCCGATCTGAACTTTCCGGTTCAGATTACGGCAATCGACACGGTGCGAGAAAGCGATGGACTCGCGCTCTCCAGTCGCAACCGCTACCTCGACACCGATGCGCGCCGCCACGCACCGGCGCTGCATGCAGCTCTGGTCACCGCAAAGGATACGTTCCACGCCGGTAATACCGATCCGTCGGCGATCGAAGCGAGAGGGAGCGCGGTCCTGGCGGAGGACGGTGCCTTCGATGTTGATTATTTCGCACTGGTGAATGAAGCTGATTTTGCAACGCCGTCGGTCGCGACAAGCGGAGATTCGGTACTCGTGGCGGCGCGGATCGGTGGCACTCGATTGATCGACAACATCAGACTCTGACAATGCACAGCTCGACGCTGGACCTTCCCGATTGGGCGCGCGTGGGCGAAAAGCGCGCCGAGCACATTCAACGCGTTACCGCGTTACTCAATGCGTGGGCAGCGGCGATGCGGCTTCCGCCGGCGGAAGCGCGCGCGTTCATCGATGCTGGCGTGCTGCACGATGCATTGCGTGACGCGACCGAAGCCGAGTTGCGCGAGATAACCGGTGACAACGAAAGCCCGTTCGGACTGCTGCACGGGCCCGCTGCGGCGATTACACTGGAAAAGCACGGCGAGAAGCGCACCGATGTGCTCGACGCGATTCGCTATCATACCGTCGGGAGTGCGCGCTGGGGCGTCGTCGGCCGCGCGCTGTACATGGCCGATTTTCTGGAGCCTGGCCGAAAGTTCATGAAGCAGGACAGATATTTTCTTTCGCTGCAGGTCCCGACGTCGTTCGAAACGGTGTTTCGCCAGGTGGTGCGGATGCGTCTCGAATGGACCGTGCGCGAGGGAAATCACATCTTCCCGGAAACAGTCACGCTCTGGAACAGCCTGCAGTAATGTTGCGGCGTTCCGTAGTGCTTGCGACCGCTACGGTATTTGCGATCGTGGGCTGCAAAAAGCGCGATCAACGTCGCGGCACTTCGTCCGATGCATCCTCGGCAAAGATCGATACTACTGTCGGTCACGCGCCGCTCGGCGTGCGCATCAAGGTAGAAGTGTTGAACGCGAGCGCGACCCGCGGCGCGGCGCGACGCGCGACGCTACTGCTGCGTGCGCGCGGCTACGACGTCGTTGCGATGGGCAATTCTCGTACGACGCAGGCGCCGACACTCGTACTGGATAGATCCAATCATCCCGAGTGGGCCGCGCTGATCGGCAAGGCAATTGGGGGCAAGGTCGTCACTCGCCCCGATACGTCACGCTACCTCGACGCCACCGTCGTGCTCGGCACCGACTGGACGCCGCCTCCGATGCCGTTCTACCCGTAGCTGTCCACACGCGGCGGCGATGTCCTTTCCGCGACTCTTGCGGATCGCGACACTCAACCCACCGCGCCGCAGCATGGCGGCGAACCGCCGTATGGAGTCCGCGGTGGTTGGTGTGAAATCACCCGCGCCGCCAGGATGCAGCGGAATGAGATTCACGAACGCCTTGCACTCCTGCGCGAGCCTCATCAACTCGCGCGCATCCTCATCGCGATCGTTGACACCGCCGAGCATCACGTACTCGAAGGTGACGCGCCGGTCGAAGCGCTTCGCGGCTTCGATCACTTCAGCGAGCGGATACTTCGTGTTGATGGGCATGAGGCTGCGACGCAGCTCATCGGTCGGTGCATGCACTGAAATCGCGAGCCGGAACTGTTCAGGACGGTCCGCGAGTGCGACGATGCCGGGCAGAATCCCGACTGTCGACACCGTGATGTGGCGCGAACCGATGCCGAGTCCGGCGGGATCGTTGAGGATGGTGAGTGCGGAATTGACCGCGCGCCAGTTCATGAGCGGCTCGCCCATCCCCATGAAGACGATGTTGGTGACGGCGATTGGCGGGTCCAGCAGAGCCATCTCGCGCACCTGAGCGGCTATCTCGTACGGCTCCAGGTTGCGCGTGAAGCCCATCTTGCCGGTCGCGCAGAACGCGCACTGAAGCGCACAGCCGGCCTGGGATGAGATGCACAACGTGAGTCTGTCGTCGTCCGGAATCGACACGGTTTCGATCGCTTCGCCGTCGGCCAGGCGGAAGAGAAACTTGCGCGTGCCGTCGGCCGACGTTGTTGCGCCGCAATGCTGAGCTCGGGCAAGTCGAACGACTGTTCGAGCGCTTCACGGAGCGCGACAGGCAGCTCGGTGATGTCTGCGAACGAGCGGACTGGCGCCTGCCACAGCCTGCGCGCGACCTGGCGAGCACGATACAGTGGCTCGCCACGATCGCGAAAGAACGCCTCCAGGGTCGCATCGGCGTCCGCGGGCGTGAGATTCAGAAGATTGATTTTGGGCATGTGGGGTCGGCGGGCGACGGTGCGAAGGGCCTACCATAAGCCGTTGCCAGCCATAAATTTAACCGATCTACATGCCAATCATATCATCAGGTCGCGGCACTGCCCCAACACGCCGCGTGAGCGCCCCGGAATTTCCCGCAACAACCGAGCGAACCACTCTCTGCGGCGCCATTCGCGCCGAGCATGCCGGATCGCAAGTAAGGCTTGGTGGATGGGTCGAGAGCTCGCGTAACCTCGGCGGGATCGTCTTCCTGAATCTGCGCGATCGCGCAGGAGTGGTCCAGGTCTCGTTCAATCCAGACTTCACCCCCGCCGCCATGTGATCGAAGCCGCGTCGTCGGTTTCGCTCGAGAGCGTCGTGCGCGTCGAGGGCAGCGTCGCGCTGCGTCCGCACGAACATGGCGAACGCGGAAATGGAGACGGGCGAGGTCGAGGTGCAGGCGACTTCGATAGCCGTCGTTGGCCCAGCCGAGACGCTCGCGATTCCGGTCGCTCCGAAGGGATCGAACCTTCCCGCCGAGGAGCTACGGCTGCGGCATCGCTACCTCGATCTGCGCCGGCGCCGTTGCAGACGAACCTCATTCTGCGCCACCGCCTCAGCAGGCGACGCGCGCATTTCTCGACGAGCGCGGCTTTCTCGAAATCGAGACGCCGATCCTGACCAAGCCGACGCCGGAGGGTGCGCGCGACTATCTCGTGCCGAGCCGGGTGCATCCCGGCGAGTTCTACGCGCTGCCGCAGTCGCCGCAGCTGTACAAGCAGCTGCTCATGATCTCGGGCTTCGACCGCTATTTCCAGATCGCGCGCTGCTTCCGCGACGAGGATCTGCGCGCCGACCGGCAGCCCGAGTTCACGCAGATCGACATCGAGGCGTCGTTCATCACGCCGGAAGACATCTACGCGCTTACCGAGGGAATGCTGCGGCGCTGTTGGAGGACGCTGGCGTCGAGATTCCGACGCCGTTCCCGCGCATGACGTACGCGGATGCGATGGAGCGATTACGGCTTCGATCGGCCGGACATGCGTTACGGCTTGGAGATTCGCGACGCGACCGAGCCGTCTTCGCGGAGTCCGACTTCGGAATCACGCGCTCCGCGATCGCGGCGGCGGCCGCGTGCGCGGGATCGTGATTCCGGGCGGTGCGGCGCTGTCGCGCAAGCAGGTCGACGAGATCGAAGCGTCGCGAAATGCGCCGGCGCGGCGGGCTCATGCGGCTCAAGCGCGCGAACGGGACGTCGACGGACCCGCCGGCGAAATTCCTGAGCGAAGCCGGCGTGCAGCGCTTGCAGTCGGCGGAGGGCGAGCTGTGTCTGCTGGTCGCCGGGCCCGATCACGTGTCGAATCCAGCGCTGGATCGCGTGCGTCAGGATGTGGCGCAGCGGCTGTCGCTCGTGCCGGAGAACGCGAGCGTTCTCCTGTGGGTGACTGATTTTCCACTGTTCGCGGGCGAGCCGGAGACCGGACGCGCTCGGGCGGTGCATCATCCATTCACGTCGCCGCATCCGGACGATCTCGCGTCTGCTCGACTCGCGCCCGGCAAGCGTTCGCGCGCTCGCGTACGACGTCGTGCTGAACGGCACGGAGCTCGGCGGTGGCAGCATTCGCATCAACGATCCCGCGCTGCAGCGGCGGGTGTTCATCCTGCTCGGCATCGACGCCGAGACGGCAGAAGAGCGCTTCGGATTTCTGCTCGAGGCGCTTCGCGCCGGCGCGCCGCCGCACGGCGGCATCGCGTTCGGCTTCGACCGGATCGCGATGGTGCTCGCCGGGCGCGACGTCGCTTGCGCGACGTCATCGCGTTTCCGAAGACGACTGCGGCGCGCGCGCTCTTCGAAGGACGCGCCTCCCGTGATTCCACCCGAGACCTGAGGGATCTCCATCTCAAACTCGCACGAGCTTGACGTGTCAGCGACGAACACGATCTCAGCACCTCCGACCGAAGGCGCAGACATGCTGACGCTGGCCGGCGTGAACGACGAGAACCTCATCGAGCTCGCGCGT
This sequence comes from uncultured Gemmatimonadales bacterium, assembly GCA_963707505.1. Lineage (GTDB taxonomy): Bacteria > Gemmatimonadota > Gemmatimonadetes > Gemmatimonadales > Gemmatimonadaceae > Fen-1247. The sequence goes on along the minus strand of CAVPQB010000005.1, from coordinate 4,705 downwards.
CAGATCAGGAGCCGAGTCGCGCTCCGCGGCGAGACGCTGTCGCTCAGCGGAACACGCGGAATCCGTCGAGCGCGCGGCGACCGTGTCGCGCAGCGCATGATCGACACCGCCAAGCAGCAGATGCCGCTCACCGCCGACGACGTGCTGCGCATGAGCATCGAGGCGTGCGCGCCGGAATGGAAACGGCGGACCGACGAGCGCATCGTCCTTCCGGGCGTCCGGAAGATCATCCAGGCGAAGACGAGCGGTCAGGCCGAGTACATGAAGCTGATCGCCGAAAACGACATCGTGGTCGGGATCGGACCGGCGGGAACCGGTAAGACGTATCTCGCGGTTGCCGCTGGCCGTCGACGCGCTGGCGCGCAAGCGCGTCCGCCGCATTGTGCTCGCGCGTCCCGCGGTCGAAGCGGGCGAGAGCCTCGGCTTCCTTCCCGGCGACATGCAGGCGAAGGTCGATCCGTACCTGCGTCCGCTGTACGACGCGCTCGAGGACATGATGCCGCCCGAGCGCGTGCAGAAATCGCTCGAGACGCGCACCATCGAGATTGCGCCGCTCGCCTACATGCGCGGACGCACGCTGGCGGATGCGTTCGTGATTCTCGACGAAGCGCAGAACGCGACCACCGCGCAGATGAAGATGTTCCTGACGCGGCTCGGCGTTAACTCGAAGGCCGTGATCACCGGCGACAAGACGCAGATCGATCTGCCCGGCGACGAGAAGACTCGGGACTGGTTCAGATCGAGCGCATACTGCCGGGAATCGACGGGATCGGCTTCCATTATCTCACCGATGCCGACGTCGTGCGTCACCGTCTGGTGCGCGAGATCATCAAGGCGTACGCGGAAGATTCGCGTCTCGGGCGTCTGACCCGAGCCAGCCCGCGTCTGAGAACGTGAAGTCTCCGCAGCGCGGGCTTCGCGATCGACATATCTTCGAGCGTGCGACGGCTGCTCGTCTCCAGACAGCGGGTGAAGGAAGCCGCCCTCGCCACCCTTACTGCCGAAGGTGTGGGGATGCAATGCTTTCCTTACGTTCCGTCGGACGCGTTCGTCGGTATCGCGCCAATCGCCGATACCGGGACACCCCGGTGCGCCGTCCGCGCGTGACCTCGTTCGAGCCCGAGCCTCGAAGCGCCGGTCCTGGGACACCCCGGTCCGACCGCGGCGCGTGAATCTCGGTTCGCGCAAAGGACGCTGGGGCGACACGCTATCGATTACGATCGTTGGGCCAGCGTCGAATGCCACATCTACATTCGTCCGAGATCCATTGCTACCTCGGCACGCTCCACACGCAAGCCCAAGCCGGACACGAGCGTGTCGATCTCGTTCGCACGTCGACGATATCGAGCTGCCCGAGATCGGTGCAGCGCTCCAACGCAATCAGCGTCGAACATCACGGCAAAACGCCTCCGTCGCGTACTTCCTCGACGTCGTGCACGGGACGTTGCACGTGCTGGGATACACCCACGGCAAAGCGCGCACCGAGTGAGAGATGTGGCGCAGACAGGAGAGAATCCTTGCCGGCGTCATCTGACACGGCTCGATCGCTCCTCGACGATTTCAACGCGGAGAACCCGCGGCGCTGGCGCGCGTGGTCAGCATCGTCGAGAACCACCGCAGCGGGATTCGAGGAGATCCTCGCGCGACTCTCCATCCGCGTACGGGTCGTGCGAGCCGTCATCGGCTCACCGGACCGCCGGGCGCCGGCAAGAGCACGATCACCGCGCTCCTGGTGCAAGCACTTTCGCGACGCGGGATCTGAAGGTCGGAGTGATTGCGGTAGATCCAACGTCGCCGTTCACTGGCGGCGCGCTGCTCGGCGATCGGGTCCGCATGGAGAACGTCGCGCTCGATCCCGGCGTGTTACATCCGGTCGATGGCGACGCGCGGATCGCTCGGCGGCTTGCGGCGGCGACGCGCGAGGTCGCGGACGTGCTCGATGCGTTCGGCTTCGATCGCTGCTGATCGAGACGGTCGGCGTGGGGCAGATCGCGAGCTCGACGTCGCGCGCACGGCGGATACGACGGCGCTCGTGCTCGTCCCGGAGTCCGGCGATTCGATCCAGACGCTCAAGGCCGGCGTGATGGAGGTCGCCGACGTCTTCGTCGTCAACAAGGCCGATCGTCCGGGCGCGGATCGCCTGCGTAACGACGTTGAGTTCATGCTGGGCCTGCGGAAGGGCGTGTCGTCGCGCGCAGCAGTCCCGCCCACCACGGTGTTGATCTCAAGCGCTGAACCCATCACGGTTGGCCGCGAGGCGGCCGCGGATGGAAGAGCCCGACGACGTGGACGCCGCCGGTGCTGCAGCGCGGTCGCCACGAGGGCAGAGGGGTCGCCGAGCTTCGTCGCGGCGCTCGACCGCCACTTCGCTTATCTTGAGCATCCGGAACGCTGCGCGACACGGCGCCGAGAGCGACTCGCGCGAGCGCGTCATGGACGTGGTCGAGCGAAAGATCCGTGGCCGGCTGTGGAAGGATCGCGGCACGAGTGCAGTGGGTGCGACGCGCAGCTGCCCGGCGCTCGAGCGTCGGACTGACGATCGCCGTTCGAGCTCGTCGGCAGATCGAGCTGCTTCGGGAGAGCGGTCGCTCGTATGTCGGCGGCGGACGGAGGTCGAACCGATGAGCGACTGGAATCCAAGAGGAGCTGCGAGCAGCCTGCGCGAGCGAAAGTGGCGCAGTGGCGGGCGCGATTGCACGAGCCGGTCGCGCATGCGACAGGGCGATTTCGCGACATTTGCGGCGACTCGAAGGATCCGCCGTCTACACGCCGCTCGACGTGCGGCGACGAGTCGGACGCGAGGTGCCCGGTGTCTATCCCTACACCCGCGGCGATTCATCCGACGGGGTATCGCGGCACGCCTCTGGACGATGCGCCAGTTCGCCGGCTTCGGGACGCGCGCGGGACACCAATGAGCGCTACAAGTATCTTGCTCGCGCACGGACAGACGGGCCTTTCCGTCGCGTTCGATTTCCCGACGCTTGATGGGCTACGACTCCGACCACCCGCGCTCGGAGGGCGAAGTCGGCAAGTGCGGCGTCGCGATCTCGAGCCTCGCCGACATGGAGACGCTGTTCGACGGCATTCCGCTCGACAAGGTCTCCATCTCGATGACGATCAACGGTCCCGCGGTCATCCTCTTCTGCGTTCTATCATCGCGGCAGCCGAGAAGCAGGGCGTCGCCATCGCAGAAGCTGCGCGGCACGATTCAGAACGACATCCTCAAGGAGTATCATGGCGCAGCACGCGTGGATCTATCCCATCGAGCCGTCGCTGAAGCTGATCGTCGACACTGTCGAGTGGTCTGCGCGGCCCACGTGCCGCAGTGGAACACGATCTCGATCTCCGGCTATCACATCCGCGAAGCCGGCGCGACCGCCGCGCAGGAGCTTGCCTTCACGCTCCGCGACGGATTCACGTACGTCGAGCGCGGCATCGCGCGCGGACTCGACGTCGACGACTTCGCGCCGCGGCTCTCCTTCTTCTTGGACTTCCACAACGATTTCTTCGAGGAGATCGCCAAGCTGCGCGCGGCGCGCCGGATCTGGGCGCGTGCACTGCAAGGATCGGTACGGCGCCAAGGACCCGCGATCGCTCGAAGATGCGTTCCACTCCCAGACCGCCGGCGTGACGCTCACCGCGCAGCAGCCGATGAACAACATCGTGCGCGTCGCGTACCAGGCGATGGCCGCGGTGCTGGGCGGAACGCAGTCGCTGCACACCAACTCGATGGACGAGACGCTCGCGCTGCCGACCGAGCAGTCGGTGCAGGTCGCGCTCCGGACGCAGCAGATCCTCGCGTATCGAGACCGGTGTGCCCAACGTCATCGATCCCCTCGGTGGATCGTACTACGTCGAGACCACTCACCGACCGACTCGAGCGCGAAGCGGAGATGCTCTTCGACAGATCGACGAAGTGGGCGGAGTCGTGCGCGGCTCGACGGCTGGTTCCAGCGAAAGATCGCCGAATCAGCCGCGCGCCAGCAGTGGGAAGATCGAGCAGCACCGCCGCGTGATTGTCGGCGTCAATGAGTTCGTCACCGACGAGCCGGAGCTCAACGATCCAGCTCCTCAAGATCGCCGCAGGAGACGGAACGCGAGCAAAGCAGCGGATGGCGAAAATGCGTGCGGCGCGCGACAACCCTCTCGTCGAGACGCGTCTCGCCGCTTTGCGATGCAGCGACGCGTACTAGCGCCAACCTCATGCCGTACATCCTCGACTGCGCGCGCGCCTACTGCACGCTGTACGAGATTCGCGCCGCCATGGAGAAGTGTTCGGGGCGTATCGTGAACCCGTCTTTTCTAACATCATTTCCAAAGCTAAATGCGTCCTATTCGTGTGCTTGTTGCCAAACCCGGTCTCGACGGCCACGACCGTGGCGCGAAAGTCGTCGCCGCAGCGTTACGCGATGCGGGCATGGAAGTCATTTACACTGGCCTCCATCAGACGCCGGAAATGATCGCCACCGCGGCGGTGCAGGAGGACGCGGACGTGGTCGGCCTGTCAATTCTGAGTGGCGCACACATGACGTTGATCCCGCGGGTCTGCAACTTATCCGCGATCAAGGACGAGATGACATTCTCGTCACGGGTGGTGGTCATCATTCCGAAAGAAGACATGGACGCGTCGAAACGCCGGGTGTCGGGAAGTTGTTTGGTCCCGGTACGCCGACGGCGATCTCATCGATTATATCCACGCTCGTTG
>CAVPQB010000004.1:0-1438271 GCA_963707505.1 uncultured Gemmatimonadales bacterium | reverse complement strand
GGACAAGCTGTGGTTGCCTCGACCGCCGCCGGGAGAGGGCCACGATCGCTTGCCCTTTAGCGGAGGGCCTGCCAAAGACCAGCCCGTCCCGACGGTGGTGAGGTGCCGCGAGCGGCAACAGGACGTAGCCCCGAACTGCGAGGGCCTTGTCTATGAGCATCCGCAACGGTACCTCCGGGTCGTGGCGCTGTGAAGGCGACTCGACGACGGAGGGTGAAAGATGGCGTGTCGGTGTGCCGGGATTGACTGGGCGTCTGAGAAGCACGACGTGCTGGTCGCCGACGAGCGCGGCAGCGAGCTGCTCGCCGGGACGTTCGCGCACGATGAGAACGGGCTGAGCGCCCTGTGCCGCACCCTGGTGCGGCTGGACGTCGGGCTGGTCGCGATCGAGCGACCAGACGGCCTGCTGGTCGAGCGGCTGCTCGATGCCGGTCTGCGCGTGCTGGCACTGCATCCGAACAAGGTCGCCGCCGCGAGGGATCGGTTCAGGGTGGCCGGCGGCAAATCGGATCGGTTCGACGCGTTCGTGCTCTGCGAGCTCGCTCGCACCGACCATCATCGTTTCCGGGTCCTGGAGCCCGACTCTGATCAGACGAAGGCGATCCGGGCGCTGACTCGCGCGCGTGAGGATCTCGTCGAGAACCGAACGGGGGTGATGAATCAGCTCCGCTCCGAGCTGGAGCGGTTCTGGCCCGGGCCGCTCAGGTTGTTCTCCCACATGGACGCCGAGATCTTGCTCTCGTTCCCTCGAGCGCTACCCCAGCCCCGCGGACGCGCACGGGCTGGGGGTTGCACGGATGCAGGCGTTCCTGGTGCGCGAGCGGTACTCGGGTGGGCAGCACCCGACCACGCTGATGGCCAAGCTCCGAAGCGCCCCGCGCGGCCGTGTCGGCGAGCAGGAGCTCGTTGCGCGCCGACAGCTCGTGCTCACCTACGTGAAGCTGATCCGCACGCTCGACGCACAGATCAAGCTCAACGCACAGATCAAGGCCCTTGAGGGCCAGATCCGCGAGCGGATGCGCGCGCACCCCGACGGGAAGATCTTCCTCTCGCTGTTCAAGTCCAGTGCGAGCGTGATCACCGCCGCGGAGCTTCTTGCCGAGATCGGCGACTGCCGCGAGCGCTACCCCGATCGAGACGCGCTCGCCGCCGACGCCGGACAGGCCGCGGTCGCCGTCGAGTCCGGCAAGTGGAAGACCGTCGGGTTCCGCAGAGCTTGCAACAAGCGCCTCCGCATCGCGTTCTGTCGCCTGGCGGACTCAACCCGCCATTGGCACCCCTGGGCCCAGACGCTCTACCTCCAGGCGCGCCAGCGCGGTCACGACCACCCGCGCGCGATCCGGACCGTCGGTCGCGCCTGGTGCCGCGTGGTGTGGCAATGCTGGCGCAACCACACCACCTACAATCCGAGCAAGGACCGGTCACTGCAACGCCACATCACCGTGACCATCCCCGCCCCGTCGGGCGGCGTCGCAGACGACGCCGCCACCCAGCGAATGGCCGGCGCCGGTCTCTGGCGACCGGACCTCACCGTCACCTGACGACACCACCACTGCGTCAGACACGAAGGGAGGTTGACACAGGACGTCTTTGGCGACGATGGCATCACGAGCGCCGGCGATCGCGGACGAGCGCAATGCCACGCACGCGATCGCCAGCTTGCCCGACTGAGGCGACGCCTCTGTGGATGACATCTCGCCGGTGCTGGAGGAAGAGTCAGGGTGCTCGGTTCTGTCAAAGCCTGGCTAGGGCGATGTCCGAGGGTGTCCGAGTCGGTCTGGGGGACGAAGCCGCCGCGCAGGCGTCAATCGGCCGGCTTCGCTCGCCGGCCTAGGTTGCTGACGTCCGAGCCCGACCCCCCGCCCGCCACAGGCGCCAGCGCCGCCGGCGAAGGCGCCGCACCGCTGGCCAGGACGACGGGCCTGACCCCAGCGTCGGCCTGCGCCGCAATCACCAGGGGCGCCCTGTCACGAAGTCGGCACGATTGTCGCGCGTGCCGCCGGGCCGTCAAGGTCGGGCCTTCGGCCCCGCCTTCGGCGGCCGCTGCCGCGGCTCCCTTGACTGCCCGTCGGTCACGCGCAGAGCTCCACCGAAGTCGTGACAGGGAAAGCCCTCGCCAGCCCGCAGACCAGAGCACCGTTACGTCGGATGGCGCGGTTCGACGGTCACGGGGGCTGTCGCGCGATCAGGTCGGCGGAGCTCCTCCGCAGTCTGCTGTTCGTTCCAGTCGCTGTCGGCGACCGCGAGAACTGCGTGCTCAGCTTGGTCGATGTCGGGCGTACGCGTCCAGTGCCGCCGGTGGATCTCGATGAACATGCGTAGAGAGACCCACGCGGCGCGTTTGTTGCCGTCCGGCAGCGGATGGTTCTTGGCAACGCGGACGATCAGCACGGCGGCCTTTCGACGAAGTCGGGGTAGAACTCGGTTCCGCCGAACGCAGCGGCGGGAGCGTGTAGAGCGGAGCCGGCCAGGTCGAGCTTGGTGACGCAGATGAGGCTTGACGTCGAGTCCGGTGACTTCGGCGGCGATCGAGAGATAGTCGACAGGTTGATGTAAGCGACGGTCACTTCGCGATCAGCTCGAGCAGCTCGCGATCCTGCTCGATGATCCGTCGCACGTGATCGGTGAAGGCGGGGTCGCTACGCCGTCGTTCGACCGCCTCGCTGAGCGCGAGCTTCACGGTCTCGTTCAGGCTCTTGCCCTCGGCCCGTGGAGCGATCATCGCGGTCTACGTCTCGCCGAAGCGTCGAGTTTGGCCGATTCTCTCGATGCTGCCCGAGCGGTGCTTTGCTCTCTCCTCTTCCGGCACGCCATGCGCACCGAACCAGGGGTAGGGTTGCCGCGCCACGGTCGCGAGTCACTCGGACGGCGGTGTCGACGAGCGACGGCCGGGTGAGTGGTGCCGGGTTCAGCCGATATGCCGTCGTGGTGCCGCCACGGGCAGTGCGTCCTGGCTGCACCTCGTCGGGTGTGCCGTCGATGTCGCGAACCACGTCGAAGTCGGCCAGTGCATAGCGGCGGGCGACCTCGCGCAGAGGCGAGTTGATCGTGACGCTGAGGCCTTGTGTCCCGAGCGCCGCCCGGGCCGCGGCGAGTGCGGCGTCGTCGACATCGACCGTGGTGCGAGCCATGTGCATCACGATAGCCCGTCATGATGCTCGGTGCGCGTGATGGAGGAGCCAGCCAGGCGGTTACGTGAGGGCTTTGACGCACCGGGCAACGCGGCCGGCGTCGCACCAGTGTCAGGGCTCGCTACGGCTCGTCGGGCTGCTCGATGCTGTCACCGCGTGGGGAATGAGAAGCCCTGGCGGCGCTACCTCCGAACGCGGCGGTGAATGCGGCTGCGCGTTCGGTTGCCGGGCGGGCATGGAGGTATCGGCTCGTGGTGGTGAGCTGCGAGTGTCCCATGGCGTCCTTGACGCTTACGAGGTCGACCCCGCCGGCAACGAGCAGCGATCCGAACGTGTGGCGGAGGTCATGCCAGCGGAGCGGGCGTAGCCCGGCGGCGTCGCGGGCCCGCTTGTAGCGGCGGCGGAGCGCCGAGCCGTCCAGCGGCCGGCCCAGGGCGTTGCAGAAGACGTAGTCATCCGAGGAGACGAAATCCTCGCGCTGTGAAAGCCGGTCGAGCGCGGCCGCGGCCTGGTCGGCCATTGGCACGCGCCGGACGTGTCCGGTCTTTGTTGTCCCCTCGACGCCGGAAGAGAGCGACCGGCTGATGGTGAGCGCCGAGCCGGTCCAGTCGACGTCGCGCCAGCGCAATGCGAGCAGCTCTCCGAGGCGGAGCCCGGAGTACGCGGCGACACGGACCGCCTCGCCGTCGCGGTGATCCTCGAAGTGCTCGAGCTCGCCGCGGGCCGACACGGCTGGACGGTGGAACCCGGCCGCGAGCGAGCGGGCGATGGCCTCGATCTCCTGGGCGAGTAGAACAGGAGCGCCCCAGGCTCGGGCACGCTCCGGCGGTCGGTGCCGAGGGCGGGATTGGTCGGGGAGCGGGTCGAGATCGTCGGCTTCATGCCGTAGTTGAACGCGGCACAGACGATCTCTCGCGCTCGGTTCACGCTGCGAGCCGACACGCCTGTGGCGGCGACCGTCCGCAGGAGCGCCTCGACGTCGGCCGGGGTGATCTTGGCCGCCGGCTTGTCGCCGAGCGCGGCCATGATGAGTCCCGCCGTCATGCCGGTGCCGCGCTTATGCGGTGTTCCCGGCTCGGCCAGGTCGGATTGGTGTGAGCGAATTGTCGAGGGCTTGGCGCTGCGGACTTTCTCCAGCCACTCCAAGTACCCGTGTGCGAGCTCTCGGAAGGTGACTCCGCGCGTGCGGCGCTCGCGCTCGACCCGCTCTGACTCGTTGAAGTCGGTGACGTATGTACGGACAAGCTCCGCAGCGGCCACGTGCGCACGCGGCTCGTCGAAGTACCCGTCGGCCACGCGGCCGCGACGCGGGACCCAACCGCCCGCGTCTTCCCGCGTCAACCACGCCGGCCCGACACGCCGCTTGACCTGCTGGCCGGTGTGGCGAAACTTTGCCTCATAGAACGGCTCGCCCTTGTGCTCGCGGAGGAGCAAGAAGGGGGTGGGGAGAGGGTCTCGCGGAGGCATCGGCAGAGGAAGAATAACTCATGGGTACCACGTGGGTACCACCTTCTCGTGGGTACCACTTTGGGTACCAAACTCATTAAACGAGTCCGAAACCGGGCGCTTTTGCGACCCAATCTCACCCATATTTGCGCGAACTAGAGGCTCCTTTTCGCGACTCATAACCCGAAGGTCGCGGGTTCGAATCCCGCCCCCGCTATCCCGGCCGACAAGGCGTAGAACTCGCAAAAGCCCTGCAAACCGGCCGACCGAGACCTCAAGGGCCACCGCAAGGTGGCCTTTTTCGTTTAGGGCGAATCCGGACCGGGTACCAAACGGGTACCAAGATCTGCATTAGTATCGGGGTCCGTGGCTCGGCCGTCCGGCTTCGTTTTCAGGCTCGAGAAGACCCGCGGTCCGTCGTGGTGGGCCAAGTACCGGCTGCCGGACGGGACGCAGGTCAAGCGGAAGATCGGGCCGGCCTGGACGGGGCGTGGGCGGCCGGCCGACGGCTACTTCACGAAGCGCCTGGCCGAGGACTGGCTGCACGACCGGCTCGAGGAGGTCCGGCGCGGACTGGCGGCGGCCGCTGGACGTCGTGCCGGGGCGACTCGCGCGCTCGCGGGCGCCGGCGTCGACCGAGCCGGCGTGACGTTCGCCGACGCGGCCGCCGAGTACCTGCGCTTCTCCGAGCAGGACCGCGGCTGCAAGCCGTCGACGGTCCGCAACTACCGCAACGCGATCAACGTCCACCTGCTGCCGGTGTTCGGCGAGATGGCGCTCGAGGACATCACCGTGCAGGAGATCGAGCGCTGGCGCGCGGGGATGTCGAGCGCCCGCCAGCAGCGCGAGCTCTCGAACAAGACCAAGAACAACCTGCTCGTGCTGATGCACGCGATCTTCAGGCGCGCCGTCAAGCTCTACGGGCTGCCGGCGAATCCGGTGGCGAGCGTCGACCGCTTCCGCGTGCGGAGCAGCGGCGACATCCAGGTGTTCTCGCCCGAGGAGGTCTGGGCCTCGTCCGCGCCGCGAGCGTCCGAGGCCGACGCGGCGATCTTCCTGACCGCGGCGTTCACCGGCCTGCGCCGCGGCGAGCTGCTCGGCGCTGCGCTGGCGCGACGTCGACTTCGCCGGCTCGACGATCAGGGTCCGCGCGAGCTACGCCGCCGGGCAGCTGACGACGCCGAAGTCCGGCAAGGTCCGCGCCGTGCCGATGGCGCCCGACGTCGCGAGCGCGCTCGCCCGGCTCGGCGACCGGGAGCGCTTCACCGGCGACGACGACTTCGTGTTCGCCGGCGAGGCCGGGCTCCCGCTCGACGGCGACGCGCTCAGCAGCCGGTATCGAGACGCGCTCGCGCGGGCCGGGCTACGGCCGCTTGCGGTTCCACGATCTGAGGCACACGTTCGGTACGCGGATGATCGCCAAGGCCGACATCCGGCGCGTGCAGGAGTGGATGGGCCACGCCGACATCCAGACGACGATGAAGTACCTGCACTACGCGCCGCGGGACGAGGACGCCGAGTTGGTCGCTCGGGCGTTTCAACTAGGCCAGCCTGCCAGCACCGGCGGGACCTAGCCGGACGACCCGAGCCGGTTGATCCGCTCCAGCGACCCTGCGAGCCCGTGCAAGATGTCCCGGCGCTCCGACGCGCCGCGCTGTGATCGGAGGGTCGTTTAGGGTCTGCCCGTGGCTCTTCGTGATCTCACCGATCGTTCGGCTGTCCTCCAGGCGATCAATGAGTTCCGCGAGCTCGGCGAGGACGCGTTTCTCGAGAAGTACGGGTTCGAGCGGTCGCGACGGATTCAGATCGCCTACGAGGGCGAGACGTTTCCATCCAAGGCGATCCTTGGCGCTGCGCACGGTTTCCAGTTTCCCGACGCCGGTCCACTCAGAGCCGTCGGAGTTCAGCGGAGGTCGCGTGACAGTCGACAAGGCACGCCAACTTGGGTTTGAAGTCGTCGAAGCTGACGCTCCGGACGATCTCGCGCTTGGGCTGCACCGATTCATGGAGCTCTTCGCTGAGGCACGGGCGACGAAGTTCGGTCACGCTCACCCGGCTGTCGACGCGCTTCGCGAGTGCGCGAAGGTCATCGAGGAGCTGCTCCCCGAGTCGCTCGCCGGGGCGAAAGTAAGACCGTCGGTCGGCCAAGGCAACTGGGCGGGCGTTCCCTGGATCGCCGTGCTGCATCCGCGTGAAACCAACACGACCCAGCGCGGCGTCTATCCGGTGCTTCTGTTCCGCGAGGACCTATCTGCGGTTGAGGTGACGATCGCCCAGGGCGTCACCGAGCTCAATCAGACGCTCGGTAGACGGCGTGCGTACGTGGAACTTGACCGTCGCTCGGAGCAGCTTCGTCCAAAGCTCGGCGCTCTCAGCGAGCTCGGATTTGCGCTCGACAAAGCCTTCGAGCTGGGCGCAGTCACAGCTCGCTCGGGATTACGTGGCATCGACCGTTGTCCACCGGCGGTTCGCGTCGGAGTCGCTACTCGGGACCGATGTAACAGACGCCGTTGCCGCGATGCTTGACGCGTACGCCGAGCTGCTGATCTCTGGCGAGCTCGAGGCCGCGAAAGAAGCCGCAGCGGATGGAGGTGCTAGCGAGGTGACACCACCAGATCGACCGCTCGCCCCGACGCCGGATGATGTCGGCGCCGCGGCCCGTGCGTTCGCTGAGGCTGTTGACATCAGCGGCCTGCGGCTGTCTCCTGATCTCGTCGCCTCGTTCGTCGCGGCAGTGGCGGCGAAGCCGTTCGTCATCATCACCGGACAGTCCGGGTCCGGGAAGACCCAGCTTGCGATGCGGTTCGGCGAGTGGGTCGGCAGCGATGCCCAGGGTCGGCCGCGGTCGCTGGTCGTTCCGGTGCGTCCCGACTGGACCGGCCCGGAGTACCTCTTCGGCTACCCGGATGCGCTCCGGTCGCCTCGGGCAAGGAGGTGTGGGCCGTCCCGGACGCGCTTGAGTTCGTGCTCCGCGCTGCGGAAGAGCCGGATGAGCCGTACCTGCTGGTACTCGACGAGATGAATCTTGCTCACGTTGAGCGCTACTTCGCCGACTTTCTTTCGGGGTCGAATCGCGACGGCCGATCCTGCCCGTGCTCGCTCGCGCTGACGGCGAATGGGTTGCCGTCGAAGGCTCAGACCGATTGCCTTTGCCGCGCAACCTGATCGTCGTCGGCACGGTCAACGTCGACGAAACCACGTACCTGTTCTCGCCGAAGGTCCTTGATCGCGCATTCACGTTTGAGTTCCGCACGGCCGCGGCCGACCTCGACCCTGCTCTTCGCCGGCCTACGTCGGTCGACGCGGGGTCCGGGTTCACCGGCAGACCATCGTGCGCGCGATCGTTGACGACGACTGGCAGCACACGAATGCTCATCCGAGCGTCGACCCGCTGGCCGAGCATCTCCTCGTGCTCCACTCGCTGCTCGGGCAGTCGGGACACGAGTTTGGTCATCGCGTGCTCTATGAGGCGCTGCGGTACGCGGCGTTTCTGCACGCGACAGGCGTCGAAGATCGTTGGTCAGTGCTCGACCGGATCATGCTCACGAAGCTCCTCCCGAAGGTGCACGGCACCCGCGCCCGTGTCGAGACCGAGCTGCGGGAGATGCGGTCGTTCGCCGCCGAGGAAGACGAGCAGACATTACGCATGCGGATGCCGCTGTCAGTGGACAAGCTGGATCGGATGATCCGCGTACTCATCGAAGCGCAATTCGTGAGCTTCACGGAGTGAGTACCGACTCCGTCGTCGCGCCGATTCGTGATCGCTCCGGCGAGACGGTCGGGCATCTCGTGCTCGCGCAGTTGCCAGGAAGACGCGACCGTCTCGAGAGTGTCGCCGACCGGGCGCTCGTGGAAGAGGAGGGCACGTACGTCTTCTCGGTTCGCGGATTCGACAACTCCGAATCACTCGAGATCGTTCCTGGCGACGAGTTGTTCAGTTTCGACGATTCGTCTCGGAAGCGAGGTCGGATGCTGCCGAGGCAACACGTTGGGCGGATCGGCGTGCGTGTGCGCGGCGAAGACGTCGAGGGCCACGCCTTCGTCTCCGTGGAACCGAAGAAGCTCGAAGCCCTGACCGAATACCGCCAGATGCTCAACGACATCGCCGAGGTCGCGACCGAGGCGGTGTTGCAGGGCTTCGCTCCAGCATCCATTGCACTTGAACACGACGCTGCGCAGAGGCCGCAGCTCCTGTACCAACAGTTCGCGTTTCTACATGCGCGGTTGATGGGTGCCGGTGAGCGCGATCTGGCGCTGGTCCTGAACCGGCCGCACCGGGCATGGATTGACCACGAGGAGCATCACCTTCCCGGGACTCCGATGCGCGGCAGCTCTCGGAACATACGCGCGCTGACTCGGCCCGGGCCCCGCGTTCGTGCGCCAGCGGGTGAATGCCGTCGCGAGTCTTCCCGCTCGCATTGCGGTCAGCCGCAGCGAGGAAACCCTCGACACCGAGCCGAACCGCTTTATCGCCTTCGCGCTGCGGCGCTGGCGCGAGCTGGCGCTGAACGTTCAGACGCTGCTGGCCGCGCAGGGTCAGATCACCGGACCGATCTCGCGAGGTCTTGACGCGGCGTCCGAAGTGATCGCCGTCATCGATCGGACGCTGTCCGCGCCGATGTTCCGATCAGTCGGTCGTTTGGGGTCGTTCCCGACGGCGAACCAGGTGCTGCAGAAGCGCGCTGGCTACCGGGAGCTCTTGCGGACGTTCGTCCTCACGGAGATGGGCGCGCAGCTTGCCCTCGACTGGGATCTGGACGACGCGTTCGCCGCCAGCCAGCGCAACGTGGCGACCCTGTACGAGTACTGGGCGTTTCTGCAGCTCGCGAAGAGCGTCGGTCGCGTCTGCGGCGCCGACCTCTCAGCCCTCGTGATGGAGCGCTCGAGCGACGGGATGAGCATCGGCTTCCCACGAGGACGCCGCAGCCGGCTGACGTGGGTGCTCGTTGGCCGTGGTCGCAATCTGACGGCGGATCTCTACTTCAACCGCGAGTTCCTCGTCTCGTCTCGCCCCGACTCGTCCTGGACCCGCGCGATGCGCCCCGACTGCTCGCTTCGGTTGCGGCCAGACGGGCTCGGGCGTGGCATCGCTGCCGATGACCTGGCCGTCTGGCTGCACTTCGATGCCAAGTACCGCGTGGAGTTCGTCGACGAGCAGTTCGCACCGCCGGACGAGCGCGATGGCGCGCTCGCGGCCGAGGCGGAGGCTGTCGAGCGTCTCGCCCGGAGCAAGCGAGAGGACTTGCTCAAGATGCACGCGTATCGCGACGCGATCCGGCGGTCTGCCGGGGCATACGTGATCTATCCGGGCGACGAGCAGCGCACCCCGTTCATGGAGCACCACGAGGTGCTGCCAGGCCTCGGTGCCTTTCCGCTGCGTCCCGGCGCCACCGGGCCGGTCGGCACGGCGGCACTCGATCGGTTCCTGGCGGAAGTGATCGATCACGTGGCTGACCGGGCGACGCAGCACGAAAGGAGTCGCTTCTGGAGAACCGTGATCCACCGCCGCGTTCCGATGCGATCCGACAAGGATCGCCGGCTTCCCGCGCTGTCCGTTCCGCCGTCGGACGCGCCAGTTCTGTGCGGATACCTGAGAGGACAGGCCGCACCGCCGATGGGTCGACCACAACGGGCTCTACAACGTTCGTGCGGGCGACCGTCGCGGCTGCAGTTGCAGCCGATGCCGACATCCTGCGCGCGCTCGACATCGTGCTTTACGGTCCCGGCCTGCGGCCGTCCCTGTGGGCACGAGTCGGGCGCCTGGTTCGTCCAATCGCAAGACGAGATGTTGACGCTCGGCTATCCGAACCCGCGGGGCAGGGTCTACCTCTGCTGCCCCGTCGAGCGGCGTGATGACGAGCCCGAGTGGCTCGGACAGCTCAGCCTTCGGGACGGTGCCGTCACCGGGGCGATACCCGGTGCGCCCTTTGCGACGACGTGGCGGGACCTGCTTGGACGAAGTCCTCCGAGGTGGACCGATGAACGGTGTCCGGTCAGGTGACCAAGTGTCCGTTCTGTGATCGTGTCGCTGCGGGCGACGAGATCATCCACGCTCGCGCGGCGGCGGTCGCGTTTGCGGACGCGTACCCGGTTTCGGAGGGGCACGTCCTTGTGGTTCCGCGCCGCCACCTCGCGCGCGTCGAAGATCTCGAGGCGGACGAATGGGCCGAGCTATTCGCGCTAGTCCGAGAGGTCTGTCGGGAGCTTTCGAAGCGGGACGGGGTCGACGGCGTGAACGTGGGCGTCAACAGCGGGGTCGCCGCTGGGCAGACGGTCGATCACGCTCACGTCCACGTCATCCCGCGCCGGCTGGGCGATGTCCCCGATCCGCGCGGTGGCGTTCGCCACGTGATCCCCGACCGGGCGGACTACTGGAGCCAACGGATGACCGACGCGCTGGCGCTCGGCGAGAAGCTGCTGGCGCTGCTGGAGGAGTCGGCACGGACCACGACCTACAAGCCGGCATTGCTGCTGGCGCTGATCGATCGCGCCCAGGAGTACTCCGACCAGGAGAGGATCCCTGTGCGCGCGCTCGCCGAGCGCGTCGTCGAGCTGTACTGGCCGCAGACGCTCGCCTACCCGACCACCGGCCACGTGCTGCAAGCAGAGCCAGACCAGCACCGGTCGGGCGGCGATCGTCCAGGCCATCGTCGCGTTCCGCGACGCAGCACGCCGCAGGCAGCCCGCGCGCTGCCGCCGGCGATCCGACACGAGCGAGGATGGGAGCAGCTCCTGACGCGCGTGGAGGAAACGCTCGCCGAGTGGCCGATCCCACGATTGCAGCGGCCCTACGAGCCGTTCCTCTACAGCTTCGATTGGGGCTGGGCCGAGGCCGGCGGCTGGTCCGTGCGCGCATATCGCACGACCGGGCGAGCGATCAGGCTGTACCCGGGCGTCGGCGACGCGCTGACAGCGCTCGGACCGCTGCTGCGGCCGTTCATCACCCGCTGGTGGACCGACAAGGCCGCGCAACTCAACCCCGACGTCGAAGCCGCCCGGAGCGTGCTCGAGTTCGAGGACTTCCTCTTCGGCCGCGACCGCGTCGCGCTCGAGCGGATCGCCGAAGGGCTCCTCGACCTCCAGCGCGGCACCTGCTTCTACTGCCACACCCCGATCGGCCGCAACCGCGAGATCGACCACTTCATCCCATGGACCTACAGCGGCGACGACGGCATCGACAACCTCGTCGCCGCCTGCCACCGCTGCAACAACAGCAAACGCGCCACCCTCGCCGGCCCCGAGCACCTCGCCGAGATCATCCGGCGCAACCAGACCTGGGACCAGGACCTCGCCGCGTTGTCGGTCGAGCGGCGCTGGCCACGCGACCCCGACCGCACGCACCGGATCACCCGCGCCGCCTATCTACGCTCCCCCGGCGAGCGACCCCTCTGGATACGCGCCGGAACCGGAATGATCTTCGACACCCTCGAACAGCACCGCCAAGAACTCGCGGCGCTACTCGGGTAACGCCCGCGGGATGCCCGTGACGTCGCTGAGCAGCCGCGCGCAGTCGCCACGACCGAGTTGGCTGGCCGGGTGCCCCGCACGTGAGTTCGGACCTCGTTCTTGCTCTATCAGATCGCCGCCTACCGCAACTGTCATCCTCCCGGTGCCGACGATCGCCGTCGTGGCCAAGCGCCAGTCCGGCCGCCGACCTCGGCGGAGTGCTCCCTCGTCGCCAACTCGATGGTGCCGAGCGAGCGGCAGCCGACGATCGCATCCGTGGGTAGCGATCGTCCGCCGACGCCGACGCTGCTATTGCGCGGAAGCAGCCGCGCCGGTCAGCTCCCCGCTGTTTCCCCGCAACGCACCGACGTTCGACCAGTGGCCCGATCTCTCCACGAACGCCTACATCAAGTTGCTACGGCTTGGTCAGGGCGAAGAACGGCACCCCGAGCTGACAGGACGCAAATTGAAGGCTGAGCCTTGAAGTGCCGGCGTGGTCGCGGCACCGGGGCTGCAGCCGCCCATTATCGAAGCATCGCAGAGCAAGCGCGCTTGGATCTGTAATTGGATGCGCCCCAAGCGATCCGCCCAAGGGCTCCCGGCCCCTGCACCACAGCGGCACGTGGACCGATAACACGTTCTGCTCGAGGCCTCGAACGGTTCCTGTTGACTGGTTGTCCCGCTGCAGGGACATCAGTTCAACCTCGAGTTGGATGGCACGACCATCGGAAAGCTGTGGGTGCCGCTGCCATGTGTCGCCCCGCGCCACATATGCGTGGAAGCCAGGAGCCTCGGTCTTTGCGACTACTCGGTACACATCGGGGGCACCGTCGTCGGCTCCAAGCGAGGTAAAGACGATCTCGCCCGTCTTCTCTCTCCGGAGATAGGCCACCTTCCAGCACTTGACACTCGCCTCCATCGGCGTCACGAGTTGTGGAGTGGGCTTACGAAGTGAGGGCTCGGAGAAAGAGTCGTTGCGCTTTGCGACGTCATTGCGCTTCGCGACGAAGGGGCCGCCCAGCTAGCTCTTGATGCAGTCTTCCAGACCGCCTAGAGGAACGCGGTATCGCCATCCGATCGCCCGCTTGGTCACCTCGGCCGAATCGAGATCGAGTAGCTGGGCTTCCCCAACCCCAGCTCGTACCGCGTCAAGGTTGGCCACGATGATGAGGCGCCAGTCGGGATCAATCCTCGCGCGTTCAAGCTGCTCGGCGTTGACGTCAGCCGGATAAGTGAAGGTTCCGTTTGGCCGAAGGAGCGGCTCTCCCCAAGCTTTCACCTCGATAGCGCTAGGAAGGCCACCGTCCGGCGGCGAGCTGAGCAGGTCGCAACCCTGCTCATGCTGCGCGTGCTGGCCAAGGAGAGGACCAGGCGCCCAGCCACGGGCGATCTCGCGCTCCCGGACGATCTCGACCGCGAGTTTCTCCTTTTCGCTGTATGCCCCACGCGGCACAGATCCATTATCGACCACACACAATGAGGGTTCTCGCGAAGCTACGCGATACGAACGGGCGCGGCGCCGGCGGGGCTCGGCCGCTGCTTCTCGCGCGCGAAGCAGAAGCTCCGTCCGCGTAGCGGCAATGACCACGTCCTGGGCCTGGGCCGTGGCGCTGCCGCACTGGGTCGGCCGGTCCTTAGGCACAGCAGAGGAGCCCATGGGGAATGATTCGCTCATGCTTGCTGAACTTGGGGTACCTCACGATCTTGAGGGCATCGTGGCAATACAAGTCTTCAAGGCCCAGCGCGCCTACGCTGAGCCGAGCAGCTTCGAAGTGCCGGGACGAGGGCTTGACGGAGCGCGCGCACTGCTTGGCGAACTCCCGGAGGCATATATCCAGGCCCGGATACTGGATTCGGCGCTGCGCGACGCGATCCTCATGGGCACAGTCGGGGCAGGTAAGCCACTCAAGGAGCACCTTCAAGCCGCACAGGAACGCGACCAGCGCGAGAACTTGTGGCGCTCGCGACCGATGGCAGTCCTTATGGGTTGGCGAGCAACTGCCATACGTCAGCGCACACCGGTTGGCGAGTATGACTGGGCTGACATAGCAGCTGAGCATGAGCGGGGTTTGCAGCTCCGCTCGGAGTTGCACACCGCTCTCGGTCGCCTGGCGGTCGGGCTGGCCCTCGAAATTGGCGAGTCACTCATGGACCGGGTCGCGTCGCATAGCTTTTGGATTGCACCGTTACATCCCCCCAGTAATCGTCCTCGGCGAGTTTGTTGGAACTGCCGAAGTGACGTCCGGATCGAAGCAACCGTTTCCCTATGCTCATGTCGAGGAGTGGGCGGCGAAGCTCGCGGCTACGCCGGCGCCGCTATACGACGCGATCGAAGAGCCACTTGAGCTGCTGGCTGCAGCGAGGGCTACCGAGGCGAACTGGCTGCGGTTTACCCTGGGATGGGGAGCGCTGGAGCGGCTCGCGAGCAACGTCGGATCTAGGTTTGACGCCCGGATTACGGTCAAGCAACGATTCTGCGACGTGTGCGGAGCACCGACCACGTCGCGAAAGCCCGGGGCGCGGCAGCGGCTAGAGGCACTCGTAGAGGCGCTGGCCCTTCCCAATCGGTCCGATGCCATAAAGGAGCTTGCTCGCATCAACGACCTGCGCGGAAAATCGCATGTTGGAAAGATTCCGAACGGGGCTGACCTCGTGGCACCGGAGAAACTCGCGGAAGGAATTCTTCGCGGAATCGTGACTAACCCAGCGAAGATCCCAACCTGACGCCGCTCTTCGCGCGAAGGAGCCGTGCGGCCGGAGGCGCTCAGGAGGCCGGTACTTCAGCGTGGCGCGTAACCGCGGCCAACAGCGACGTGCCAGTTGTACTCATCGAGATACTTCGCAATCGTCTTTCTGATGGGATATCCCAGGTGAGCTTGAAGCCATTCCTCAAGAGCCCGGGCGTCGTCGGCTGGTGATTCATCAATTAGACGCAGGGCAAGCTGGTGCATCTCCTGCAGAAACGTCCGGTAGTCACCGGCGGCGTAGACCTTGATCTGGTTGTCCCACATGACGAAGGCCCCCGGTGCGAGCTGGTTGAGCATCTTCGAGGCGCAAGCATCACTCCAGTTGTGGATCAGCTCCGGTCTTCGGAGCGTGAGCAGGTCCGCGTAGAGCTCGACTACTTCATCGAGCCGTTCGGGAAAGCCGGGTTCGCCGATGCGGGTCGCCTGCAGGCCATCGAGCTCGGTGGCGTGGGCGAGGATCCAATCGCGGAACAACGGGGCGGCTTTCTCCCGGCTGGCTCGGCACTCCCACGCGTTGAGGAAGTCCAGAAGCTTATCCGTCAATTCGGCGCGCTCGGCGGTTAACCGGTTCTCCATCGCCTGAAAGCAGCGGATGTAGGCGCCCTCCTGGGTGTTAACCAGGCCGCTGAAGAAGCGATCGCGGTATAGCTCAAGCTCAGCGAGAAATGTCCTCTAGTCGAGGCGATCCCAATTGAGCGGAGCGATAGCCAGGCCCACGGAGTCTGACCGTACCGATCGCCGCCCGGTCGTTGACCTTCCGAGACCTCGGAGCGCTTGTGCTTACGCGTGATCGCAGCGTCGGCGTCGGCGGACGATCGCTATCCACGGATGCGATCGTCGGCTCCCGCTCGGTCGGCACGATCGAGTTGGCGACTGAGGGCGCGTCTGGCGGCGCCGATGCCGGCGAGTCCTATGCCACGAACGCGATCGCGAGCTCCGCGACGAACCGCACGATCGGAATCGACGGAGCGCTCGCCCGGACGGCTCGGATCCGTAGCCGCCCGAGACCCGTGCTCGACCCCAGGTGGCGTCGGCTCCGGCTGTCCGGTTTCCCGCCGGATAGCTTCGGATTCGCGGTTGCAGGACACGTCACGCGGCGTCGCGCCGGCGAACCATCCACTCCTCGAGGTCAGCTCGCCGGTAGCGCCAGTGCTTCCCGATCTTGAACGCCGGCAGGACGCCTCGGCGGCTCAGGTCGAGGACGGTCGAGTGGCGGAGCTTGAGCAGCTGGGCGACCTCGTGAGGCTCGAGGATGCCGAGCTCCGCCATCACGTCGATCGAGGTTTCGGTGGTCATTGCAAGAGCAGACGAAGTGGAGGCGACTCTCGTTAAGTACTGCTCCGATGAAGTATTGCCCCGGCGACGAAGAGTCCCGCCGTGCCTACGTGAAGACGCCGTGGGTGAGATCCGAGCGCGAGCTGGATCAGCCGCTCGTAGCCTCCGGCGGCGAGCTCGTCGAGCGGGTTTCGCACCGTTGAGGAACGTCGATGTCGGAGTCGAGCCACTCGGCGAGGGCGTCGCCGCGAATGTTGCGCGCCATCTCCTCGACGAACGCCACGAGCTCGGTCAGCCGCTGAGCCTCGAGCCCGGCGGGAGCCTTCCGGCGCTGGAGCCACAGCCGGATCGTCGCCGGCTCGGCCTGGGTCGCGCGCGCGATCTGCGCCTCGCTCATCGGGACCCGCTCCAGCAGCCCGATCAGAAGGTCTGCCAGGGCCATCGTCGGCGGGGAGCCGGGCGTCGTCATCGCACGCTCAGCGGGAGGGAACGGTGGAGGTAGCCGATCACGAACCGCGGCGAATCGGGGCGCCTCTGCCACGCCTCGGCGATCCCGCGCTCGGCCGCCTCGCAGACGCGCACGATCTCGTCGGCGATCTCGCCCCTTCGCCGGGCCGTTATGCGCTGCCAGCCCGAGCGCTCGAGCACGGCGAGGAGCTCGCCGTCCGGGTCGCAGAAGCCGGCTCGGATCTCGATCTCCACGGTCCCAGGATACGACCGGCCGCCGGCGATCCGACCGGGATCAGCGCCGCCGTCGACGTCCCGAACGGCATGCGTGATTCCCGCGACGTCCGTACCCACACCTAAGTCACCGGGCGAAATCGGGGTCTACTCCGCGCTAGGTCCCGAGGGAATCCCTGCAAAACGCCTGTTTCCGACCTGGCGACGGGTCCGAACCTAAAGACGACTTAGAGCGGAGTTGGACGATTCGGGCCCAACTCCGCCGTAGGTCATAGAAATCCCTGCAAAACGGGACTATCCGGGCGCCGAACGGCCTTGACTTAGTGCGGAGTTGGACCGACCTAATGCGTAGTAAGGGGCACCTTTTGCATTTGGCCCAAGAGTCGATCCAGCGCCTGCGGTATCTCCGCATTAGCCCGTAACTACGGGGTGACGATGGCGAGCTGGACCGAGTGCTTGCAGCTGTACGATACTTGCACCCATACTGCAAGCATCGTTATTTTGCAAGGATCTACCAGCCCAGAACCGTTCGAGGTCAGCGTTGGAAAGGCCCGTGCGTCGCTGTCGATCGACGGCAGACGCGTAGCGGTCGTTTGCGGTCCGACGTGTCGATGTCTTGACTCGCGCCGCGGCGGAAGATCTCGCCGAAGAGGCTCGCCGTTCCCGCCGCCCGATCATGATCGCGTTCGAGCGTTCGTCGCCGGAGGCACGGGCGTACTTGCGCGAGCGCAGGGCGTCCTACGCGGCGGCGGACGGAGAGCTGTTCGTGTACGAACCGCCGCGTGTATCGTCGAGCGGCCGCCGCGACGGAAGGTCGTGCCGGTCGGCGCGGCGCCGGCGGCGCCGTTCGCGAACCGCGCGAGCCGCGTGCCGCGCTGGCTGCTTCTCCACGCTAACGACCAACCGTCGTTTCGTGAACTCGCGACCCGGCTTGAGCTGAGCGAGGCGATGGTCTCGCGCACGATGCGCGCCCTGGCGGACGATGGCCTGGTGGCGATCGGGTCCGACCCAGCGGACGCTCGGCTGCGACTCGCTCGGCTGCCGGAGCCTGCACGGCTGCTCGACGCCTTCGAGCGGGCCGTCGCGCTGCGCCGGCCGCGGCGCGTCACGTGGGAAATCGGCGCGCGCGACGCGCCGGAGGCCATGAAGGCTCTCCAGGCGGCGGCTCACAAACTCAACGTGCCGTACGCGGTCGGCGGGGTGGCCGGAGCCTCGTTCGTCCGCCGCGCGGTCGAGCCCGTCGACGTGGTCGTCTGGATCCGGCGAGACGATGCTGACCTCTGGGCCGAACGAGCTCGCGCCTATCACCGTCCAGGCCGGCGCCTGGTCGGGTCACGATGCAGCTGACTCGAGATCCGTTCGTCCTGTCACTGGCCAGCGACCGCAACGGGATCCAGGTCGCCGATCCGGTGCAGCTCTATCTCGATTGTCGATCGGCGGGCGAACGCGCCCTTGAGGCCGCGGATGCGATTCGAGCCGAGATGCGCTGGTGAGGGAGGCTTTCGCAAAACATTGAGCGCGATGACTATCATCTCGTTTTGAGATGACTGACATCCTGAACGCTTCCAGGGCCGACGAGCTGCTCAGGGCGCTGGCCGAGCAGCTTGCCGCTGCGGGCGAATCCTACGAGCTGGCTGTCATCGGTGGCTCGGCACTGCTCGCGCTCGGGCTGATCGACCGACCCACGCGCGACGTCGACGTCGTTGCGCTCCGGGAGGCCGGCGTGCTGACCAAGGCCAAGCCGCTACCGCCTGGACTGGTCGCGGCGGGGGCTCGGGTGGCACGTGATTTCGGGCTCCCGCCAGACTGGCTCAACGCTGAGCCAGCGGACCTGATGGATTTCGGGCTGCCGGCCGGGTTTCTCGATCGCGCCGAAACGCGGACGTTCGGTCAGGCGCTGACCGTCCATTTCGCCTCTCGCGTGGATCAGATCCACTTCAAGCTCTACGCGCTCGTCGACCAGGGCCCGGGCAAGCACGAGCAGGACCTCCACGCGCTCCAGCCGACACACGATGAGCTCGTCCAGGCGGCACGGTGGAGCAGGACGCACGATTCGTCCGACGGTTACCGACAGATGCTCGAAGAAGCGCTCAAGTACCTGGGAGTTCGGGATGCAGATCTCGGAGCTTAGGAACGTCGTCCAGACGCGGTCGCTCGAATTCGTCTGGGATCAGTGGGCTCAGATGGGGGTCCTCGCGACGAGCCGGCGACAGGACGAATGGGCCGCCGACCCGGAGGCGCTGTTGTTGGTCACGCTCGAGGTCGGCCGTTACGACGCCCGTCTGTTCGAAGAGGTATCGGACTGGATGGTCCGCAACGAGCGGCTGATGAGCGTCCGACGATTGCGGAACCTCTGCCGTGACGAGACCGACGAAGCGCTCGCCGACGCCTTCCTAACGTCGGTGGCGCGCTGGCGGCCGCGGCCGCGCCTCGCCGGACACCAGCCCGCGCCGCGGCTCGAACCATCGCGAGGGGAGCCATTCTTCCGCGACTCCACCGTGCCGATACGGCGAACGCCGGACGCGGGCTTCCTGAAGCACGGATGGCTGAAGCCGGAGACCGAGCCGAGCGGTAAGTCGCAGGCCCCGGACCTGCTCGCTCCGATCAACTTCGCGTTCAGGCTTCGTGAGATCCTCGGCGTCGGCGCTCGCGCCGAGGTCGTGCGATTCCTGTTGACCGTCGACGCGCCGCGGCTCTCGACCCAGGCCGTCGCCGATTCGGCGGGCTTTGCCAAGAGAAACGTCCAGGAGGCTCTGACTTCGCTGCACGCAGCCGGCGTCATCAACGGCTCGACGCTCAGCAACCAGCACCGGTACGGCATCGACGGCGACACATGGGCGCAGCTACTCGGCCTCACCCGACTCCCGGAGTACCGCGATTGGCCGCGGCTCCTCCACGCCCTGCGCCGGCTCGTCCGGTGGCTCGGCGACGAACGACTCGACGAGCTGTCGGATTACATGCTCGCCAGCGCGGCCCGCACCTTGGCGGACGACATCGCACAGGATCTGGCGTACGCGGGCGTGCGTATCCAAGCGGACGGCCGGCCCGGGGAGGCCTACTGGCAGACGTTCGCGGAGATGACAGCTGCGGCGCTCGACGCGCTGGTATAGCCCGGACCGAGTGACCCCGAACCAGCCCTCCGACACCCTCCTCGCCTTCCTCGTTGGCGGGCGCCCACGGTGTGCCCTTCGGATCAGCTGAACGCCGTGGCCGGCATTGCCAATTCGGCGCGGAGGCCATCGACGTCGGGCGCCGGTCGGCCGTGGCGTGCGAGTCGATCGGCGTCGTGCTCGAGCTCACGCAGCATCGCTTCCAGCCACGGCTTGCGTCGTTCGCTGCGCGCCGCCTGCCGCGGCGTCATGCCGCCAAGCGCCGGAAGCTTCTGATCGGGCCAATGCCGTCGCCAGGCCTCGTTTCCCTCCTCCGAGCTCGAACCGGGAAGGACGGAGCCGAGATGGGGCAGCGCCATGTCCTGGGCTGGGTCGATCACGAGCTTCGCGACTACGTCAGGCGCGCCCCCAACGTCGGCGAGCAGGCTCAACAATCGGTCGAAGCGTTCGCGCGAGTTGACATCGATCTCGAGCGTGCCATCGCCGATCGAGATCGATCCACGCAACCAGCGCTGCGGTCCTTCGGACTCAGCCGCGAGTGCTGGATCTTCGCCTTGCTCCTTCAGCCAAGCTCCGAGTTCGGCGAGAGACGTCTCGCGCTCCATCGCGTCGAGCTCGCGCCCCCACCACTTGATCGCCCCGTCTTCGACGTCGAACTCGGGATGGTCCGCCAACCGGGCGGTCACCTCAAGAACATCGTTGACGGCAACGGTCGCCTTGATCAGAACAGTCGGGTGCTTGTCGGTGTTGACCAGCTTGGGCTGCGCGTTGCGCATCTCGGCGATGTATGCCAGTAGCTGTGGGATTCCGCTGCCGATCACCATGCTCACGAACCGCGAGACCTCAGGCGAGCTCGGATCCGAGAGCGACGCAAGCACGCCGTGTGGCTGGACCATGTCGCTCCCGCGGGGACGACGCAGGGGCGTCCCGCTCGCGCTGGACACCACCTTGTAGGACAGCTCCTCGACAAGATCAGCTGACTCATCGGCCTCGCCAGGGCGCAGGAGGATCAGGTCGGCGGCTGGACGCCAGGTTCCATCGATCGCAACGAGCCCGCCGAGCAGCACGCTCCAGCGGCTTGCGCGCGCCAACAGCTCTGCCGGGAGCGCGGCGTAGCGTGAGACACCGGTCACCAGCTCGGTTAGCCACACCCCTGGTTCTGCAATCGGCTCGCGCACCTGCCACAGACCGTAGGAGCAGTTCTCAAGCCAGCGGCGAGCTTGCGCCGCCTGCCGGCTCGGCGTCGAGGGATCGCCTGCAAACGACGCGAGCGGCGAGTCCGGATCGAACCGTGCCAGCTGCCCGGGTTCCGGGTCCAAGTCCTCGGCGCCGATCAGCCACGCGTGCCGGGCACCAATCCGCGTCACCTCGCCCGCGTCGGCAACCGGTTCGCCGCAGATCGTCGAGGCCTCCAGACACCGCCGGACATCGTCCGCCACAGCGGCGCGCAACACTGGCTCGCCGTCGACGTAGCGCTCGATGGCGATCTGGAGTTGCGTCAGTTCCGATCGGTCATCGAAGCGTGCGATCGCCGCGGCCTCGGCGGGCTGGCAGCACTCTAGCCACGGACGGTCCGACCAGCACGGGCATTCGTCTGGCAGATGCTCATCGTCGGGCCCGGCGGATGCTCTCTGCCAGGCGAGCATCAGGGCGGCGGCGCGGATCGCCTCGAGGTCGTCGTCCTGCGGGTCGTCGAGATGGAGTTCCTCGACGATCGAGAGTGCATCGGCCGCCCGGCCGAGGCGTACGAGGTGGTCGGCGAGCGTTACGCGGTTCGCATCGTCGTCGGTCAGTGCCAGCGCACGGTCCAGCAGCTGGCTTGCCATCCGATCGTCGCGGTCGAGATGGGCCGCGACGTCGGCCGCAAACGAAAGGGCGCAGACGCTGTCTGGTGAGAGCTCTGTCACCGCTTCGGAGACCTCGCGGGCGCGCTCGGTCGAACCGGCGACGATGAAGAATCGCGAGATCCCCGCCGGCACTGCGCCGGCGCCGAGTCGCTCGATGATCAGCTCTGCTGAGCGCCGTGGTGGAGTGTCGGCTCCGAACAGCTCCTCGAGCCGTTGTTCGGCGGCCCGCTGAGCGACAGCGTCTCGGCGCGATTCGCGTGAGGCCTTAGCCCGCGCTTGGCGCTTGGCGCGCGTGTTGCTCTTCGATGCTCGGCGTGTCTTCGACATTGCCGCAACGTAGCGCCGCCGTCGGATTCCTCTGTGCGCCAAAGACGGAAATTCCGCACTTACTAATGTCCGTGTACGCGCCGTGAGCCTCGCCTCCGAAGTTCGTCGTCATCGCTCGCTCCAACGGCGCGGCGGCGGCGCCTCGAGAATCCAGGGCACGTCTCGGCAGCGATCGAGGACGGGAGCGAACAGCGGTTCGTCGGCCTCCCTCAACGGAAGGTGATGGCCGTCGTCGTCCAGCGAGCTGAGGTGCACCTGGTGGAGCCGGCTGCCGAAGCGGTCGAGCAGTTCGGTGGCGGCGTTCATCGACGGATCGATCGAGTGAGCGTGCGCGACGTCCAAGCAGAAGCTGGCGTCTGGCAGAGCTGCGAAGAACGGTTCCAGCTCGGCGGCGACGCGGCCGCTGTCCTTGCGGAAGTCCATGTTCTCGAGCGTCAGGCGGTTCCCGAGGGCGCGACACGAGTCGAGGTCGATCTCGGCGTTGGGATGCACCACGATCGAGCACACCCGGGGCGGAAGTTCGTGGAGCAGGGAGTGCCCGCGGATCGTGTCGATCCCCTTGACGGGCGCGTGGACGCTGACGTAGTGGAACGGGAGACGCGGCTCGGAGCGCAGGTAGGCCACGAGGCCAGGCAGCTCGTCGCCCGACAGCGCCGACAGCTCGACGGCGATGCTCGAGACCCGCAATGCCTGATCGACAAGTCTGGGCCAGGAACCTCGAGATGAGGCGAACACGCCGGTAGAGATCCCGATCCGGTCGTGGTCAACGAGCTGCGGTGGCACTCGATCACCGTAACGGCGGCCGCCGACGGCGACACCACGGGCAGCCAGGACCTCTGAAGGTTGCCTCGTTCGGGATGTTTGCTGGGCCAGCAAACATCCGGAAACAGGAAACGGTCGCGCGAGTGCGTGGCGCGGCAGACCGTCACGGACGGTGACCGAGGACGACGCCATCGAGCGCGTTCCCGCGCGCGCACGCGTGCGCGCGAGGACGAGTGCGAGAGCGCACCTGCGTATCACGCGTGCCTGCGCGCACAGGCGTGCGTGCGCATGATGCGAAATCAAGCACTTTTGCGCAATAAGACGCCCCTGAAGGAGGCTGCCGAGCCGTTCGGCCGCGGGAAGCGTTCGCGCGCTCTCACGTGCTCGCTCGCCAGCGATCGCGGCCACGTCCGGCTCGATATACGCCTCCTTCTCGAGCCAGCGGACGAGCTTGCCGGTGACCGTGCCGGCGGCCTTGAGCAGCTCTTGGCCGACGATCACCTTGCGCACCATGAAATAGCCGAGGAACTCGCCGAGATGCGGCGGGATCTCCTGCGGGCCGAACAGATGACAGAACGCCTCCTCATCGCCAGCGTCGAACGCCTTCTGCCAGCGCTTGGCGTCAGCGGCGCTCAGCGAGGAATATGCGTACGTGTTCAAGCTGTTGCGCAGCAGCCGGATCACGTCCGCGTAATTGCGGTACGTCCGCTCAGACAGCCGCAGTCGCTGGTCGCGCAGGAACACCTCGAGAACGTGATCGATCGTCTCCGGCTGCGGCATCGCGGCGCACAATCTACCCGCGGCGGCGCCGTCACCGCGACGTGACGGAAGGCCGTCGGCGACGTCCGCGAGCGCCCCTACGCTGCCCGTGATGCTGCGAGGCGGTGACGAGGCGTTCGAGGACCTGGCGGGGCTTGGTGATGCCGATGAGGTGTGCAGGCGGCTGTCGGCTTCGCCGTGGGGGTGGGGGCGCAGCACGCGCCACCAGGAGGCGGTCGAGCTGCTCGCCGGCGTGAGCGGCACCGGCGAGTTGCCGCCCGCGTTCGTGGCGTTGATGATCTGCACCTGCCGGCGCTGGGATCGGGTCACAGCTCGGCTGATCACCGCACTTGAGCACAGCGAGCTGCTCGACGCCGCCGATCTGGATGAACTCGCCGAGGGGTTTCTCGCCCATGAGCATGTGATCGCCTATCCGCTCGCGTGGGTCTCACCCGAATGGCTCGACGTCGAGCTTCACGACGGCAGCAGCACCGTCCGCGTCGTCGATCAGGGCACACTCGGCCAGCATCGCACGCGCCCTGAGCCGCCGCTGCGCCGGTGGGCGGCCCGACGCGCATTGCGCGCCAACCCGGCCCGGCTCGAGCAGCTGCTCAGCGACGCCGACCTGCTCGCGCCACGCCACCGTGATGCGGTGATCCACGGGCTGCTCGACGCCTGCGACGGGCTTGAGGTCACCGAGCGCCGCGGGCTCGTCGCCCGCGGCCTGCAGGGCGGGCAATCGAACGTCCGCCTGGCCGCGCTCGACGTGCTCTGCGAGCTCGACGGACCCGACGCAGCCCGCAGCAGGGCGCACATCGACACGAACGCGACGGTCCGCAGATGGCGGCCCTCGGCCGAGCTCACCCAACCGACGCTGCTCTGACGGTATGCCCCGGCGACGCCAGCCCGCGATCAGGAGCGCCGAGCTCGATGAGCTGATCGAGGAGGCGACGGTCGACTGCTACAACGAGTCAGAACAGGTCACCGGCCTGTTCACCATGATCGAGGAGCACCTCGCGCTGCCGTTCGAGGCAACGGTGCTCGGCGTGCCGGTCACTGTCGCCCGCGTCGACGTCACGACCGATGACCAGATCGTCGCGATCTGCGCACGCGACGGGCACCGGCAGACGATCCCGATCCTCGAGCTGCCGGTCTCCCACCCGGCCCCGGATGGCTGGGAGTGGGTTGAGGCCTACCGCCGCTGGGCGCCCTGACCCGCTGATGCGGTCACATATGTGTACACGTTCGTGCTACCCTTCTGGCTATGGCTCGCAACCCGCACGATGTTCTGGCGACCCGCGAAGCGCGCGCGCAACTGCCCGCGCTGCTCGAGCGCTTCCGCCAAGCCGGCGCTGACGCCGAACCGGTCGTGATCGGCGCACGCCGCCGTCCCGAGGCTGTCGTGCTCTCCTACGAGCGGTACCTCAAGCTCGTCGGCGGCCGCGAACGGGTCGCAGCCGCATTGGAGCAGCAGGCACGCGAGGCCGGCGAAACGCTCGACGCCGACGCCGCCATGGAGCTCGCGAACAGCGAGCTGCACGCGATGCGCCGAGAACGGCGCGCTCCCAAGCGCTGACAGCGGCGCGTGCGCGCCGTGCTGGACCCCAACGTGCTCGTATCGGCCGCGATCTCGCCGACCGGTCAGCCACGACAGATCCTCACCGCCTGGATCGAGCAGCGCTTCGAGCTGATCGCCAGTCCCGCGCTGCTCGACGAACTCGCCGACGTGCTCGCTCGCCCGAAGTTCCGGCGCTACATCACCGTCGCCGTCGCGACCGAGTTCATCGACGGACTCGCCACCGACGCCACCATTGTCGCGGACCCTCCAGAGCTACCCGGTGTCTCGCCGGATCCTGACGACGATTACCTCGTCGCGCTCGCGCGCGCCGCTGGCGCGGACTACCTCGTCTCCGGCGACCGGCACCTCCTCGACCTGACTGACCCCAACCCGCCGGTACTCACCCCACGGCAGTTTCTCGATCTACTCGACACCAAGTCCTGATGCAGAACGCCCGAGCGGTCGTGCTGCTGGTTCTTGAGGACTCATCGACCTCTGCGTTGCCGACGCCGGCGAGCTGGCGTACGCGGGTGCCCCGCGTCAGAACCTTTCGGAGCTGGCCGAGCTTCGTAAGGATCGAGGTCGATCCCTACAGAGCGATCGGCCAGGGCATGACCCCGACGACGCGTATTCGCACGGTGCGTCCCGCGCGCAGAGACGTCAGCATTTGGCGTCTGTCCGCAAGCTGGCGAAAATCACGGGAATATCGCCAAGATCAGCTACCCTGTGAACATGCCACGGACGATCGACACCACGCGGACTGCTCACCGCATCCTCGCGCTGCGCAGGACCGCACGCCGCGGTGGGGACGTGCGGGACGAGCTCGAGCCGATCATCGAGGGTCTCCGAGGTGATCTGGACGACACCATGAGCAAGAGCCAGGCGGCGAAGGTCATCGGTGTGAGCGTTCCGACGCTCGACAAGTGGATAGAGCAGCGGATCGTCCCGGTGAACCGGGCGACGAGCGGGCGACCACGAGTTCCTCGGGACACCGCGCTCGACCTCGCCGAGCGAGTTGCCGATCTTCGACAGCGCGGTCGTGAGCGCAACCTCATCGTTGCGCTTGTCGACCAGCTTCAGCGCAACGACGCTACCTACCAACGCGAATTCAAGAAGCTCTACGGCCCGGGTTTACGTTCGCTCGCCAAGGGGAGGCTCGTGTCCGCTGCTCCGACCGACGCGTTCGGCCCGGACGACTGACGACCGTCCAAACGTGCCCGAGTTCGAGGTGGTCACCCCGCGCCCGGTGCGCAAGCTCGTAGACGAGCTCGTGGGAAAACAAGGCTGGGTATCGAGCGGTCTATGAGCAGCTTCGTCGGGACCCGTGCGCGAAGCAGCTCGGTGCATACAGGCTCTCGGGCCCGCTCGCTCCGATCGTTTGTGGAGTCCATCTCAAGCGCGATTTTCGGCTCGCTTTCACCCTTCAGCCGGCCGAGGACCCCCGACGGCCCGACCCGCATCGTGGTCCTCTACGTCGGTAAGCGCTGCCTCGGTACACGGCGAGCGACGTCTGGACCGTGCTCCACGACCTATTCGGGGTCGAGAATCCGCCGGCGGACCATCTGCGACCACCGTGTTGCGATGATGGCCTGCCAGAGATCAGCCAGCCTGAACTCGACGCTTTCCTCGACGAGTTGCAGCTAATGACGCGCGGACGGCGGTCAGGTCGTCGTCGATCTCCGCCTGCGGGATGACGACCACCCGCCCAGGCCCGAAAACGGGTACCAAACGGGTACCAAAACAAGCAAATTTGACCTCACGCAACCGGACGCAATTTCTCGAAATCCCTGCAAATCGGCAGGTACCCAACACCCCTGAAGCGACTCATAACCCGAAGGTCGCGGGTTCGAATCCCGCCTCCGCATTGAAAAGCCTGCAACTCGAGGCCTTTTCTTTTGCGTCGGGCTAGTGCGGAAATGGGCGCGTAACACTTTTCTGTTAGACGCGCATCTGTCGGCGTCGTGCCGCAACGGAAATCTGGCTGCAAGCACCCGGCCTTCCCCGGAGCAGCCAAGCGTCGACATTCGGGTTGTCGGGGCCGGACGGAGCCGTACTCCTCCGGAGTCCGTTCGCTCCGCGGGAGCCCGCAGCGCCCTGATGACCAGAGCCCGTTCATCGGTCCACCTGCTGTGAGAGCTGGGTGGTTGTGATGGGGGTGCCACGGTAGCTGCTGTGGCGGTTGATGTGCGGTGAGGTTGAGGTGATGTCCTCAGCAGGACTCTGTCGTTGCGAGGTTGGGAAGACAGCCGGCTGGTGGGCGCTGCCCGCCGTGAGAAGCAGACAGCGTTGCTCGCCCTCTTCCCCAGCCGCAGTTGCTGTGGGGGCCCGGCACGGCTGACGGAGACCGGCAGCGAACGCGGCGGGGGTCATCATCTGAAGCGCGCTGTGCGGGCGGCGGTGGTTGTCGTCGATGCGCCAATCCTCGATCAGGACCTGGGCCTCGGTCAGGCAGGAGAACAGCTCGACCGCGAGGAGCTCGTCGCGGACGCGGCCGCCGAAGCTCTCCACATAGGGGTTCTGCCACGGTGAGCCGGGCTCGATGTACGCGCTCCCGGCCTTCGAGAAGCGGCACCAGTCCCGGAGCGCGTGGGCGGTCATCTCCGGCCCGTTGTCGCAGCGCAGGAACCCGGGTGCGGTCCCCCGCTCGCCGACGAGGCGGTCGAGCACGTCGACGGTCTTGTCGGCGTCGATCCGGCGGGCACACTCGATCGCCAACGCCTCGCGGGTGAACTCGTCCACGACGTGCAGCAGCTTGAGGTTGTGCCCGTCAGCGGTCTGATCCCACTGGAAGTCGATCGCCCACACGTGATCGGGCGCCTCGGCCCGCAGCCGCGCCGCTGGCACCGTGGACTCACCCAGCCGCAGACGCTTGCGCCGCTTGCGCGGCACCCGCAGCCCCTCCTCGCGCCACACCCGACGGGTCCGCTTGATGTTCAACACCCACCCGTCGGCCACCAGCAGCGCGTGCGCGCGCCGGTAGCCCCACCGCGGACGTTCCCGCGAGATCCGCCGCAGCCGCGGCCGGACCGCCGCGGCGGCGCTGACCCTCGCCGCGCTGGGGGTCGTCTTCGGCGACATCGGCACGAGCCCTCTCTACGCACTGACCTCGGTGTTCGAGGTCCACGGCGTGAAGCCGGACCACGCCGGCGTGTACGGGATGATCTCGCTGGTCGTCTGGACGATCGTCCTGGTCGTCTCGGTGAAGTACGTGGCCTTCGTGATGCGCGCCGACAACCAGGGCGAGGGCGGGATCATGGCGCTGGTGGCACTCGTCCGAGAGCTGCCGGTGAAGGACCGCCGCGTCAAGGCGATCCTCGTCGCGATCGGGATCCTCGGAGTGGCCTTGTTCTTCGGCGACGGGACGGTCACGCCCGCGATCAGCGTGATCTCGTCGGTCGAGGGGCTGAAGGTGGCGGTGCCGGGAGTGAGCTCGCTCGTGGTGCCGATCACGGTCGCCCTGCTCACGCTGCTGTTCGCTTACCAGCGGTTCGGGACGCATGCCATCGGACGCCTGTTCGGCCCGATGATGGCCTTGTGGTTCGCCCTGCTCGCCGTGACCGGCCTGGCCAAGGTCGCGCAGAGCCCCGGGATCCTGAAGGCCCTGTCCCCCACCTACGGGATCTCGTTCTTCGCCGACCACCCGGGCGTCGGCTTCCTCTCCCTCGGGGCCGTGGTGCTCGTGGTCACCGGCGCCGAGGCGCTCTACGCCGACCTCGGCCAGTTCGACCGGCCGTCGATCAGGCGCGGGTGGTTCTTCGTCGTCTTCCCGGCTCTGCTCATCAACTACCTCGGGCAGGGAGCCCTGATCCTTGCCGATCCCAAGGCGGTCGCGACCCCGTTCTTCGGGCTGATGCCGAAGTGGGCGCAGGTGCCAATGGTGGTAGTCGCTGTGCTGGCCACGATGATCGCCTCCCAGGCGGTGATCACCGGCGCGTTCTCCGTCACCCGCCAGGGGGTGCAACTGGGCTTCTTGCCCCGGATGCAGATCCGTCACAAGTCCGGGTCAGAGGGGCAGGTCTACGTTCCCGCCACCAACTGGCTGCTGTACGTCGCCGTGATCGGGCTCGTGATCGGGTTCGGCTCCTCGACGGCGCTGGCGTCCGCCTACGGCATCGCCGTCACCGGAACGTTCGTGACGACCACCCTCCTGTTCTTCGCGATCGTGCGGATGCGCTGGCACAAGCCACTGTGGATCGTGCTGCCGGGAGCCGTGGTGTTTCTCGTCATCGACCTCGCCTTCTTCTCGGCGAACCTGACCAAGGTCGCCTCCGGTGGATGGTTCCCGCTCACCGTCGGGCTGGTGATCTTCACGGTCCTCACGACCTGGCAGCGCGGCCGGGGGCTCGTCACGGCCAAGCGCTCGGAGGCCGAGGGGTTGCTGAGCAATTTCATCGACGAGATCGCGACGATGAACCCGCCGCCGTACCGCGCGCCGGGCACGGCCGTCTGCCTGTCCGCCGGCAAGCAGACGACGCCCCTCGCCCTGCGCGACAACCTGCACTACAACCACGTGCTGCACGAGCACGTCGTCATCGTGTCCGTCGAGACCGGTCCGGTCCCCCACGTGAACCCGTCCGACCAGGTCGTCGTTGACGACCTTGAGTACACCGACGACGTTTTCTACCTAACGATCCAATACGGCTTCCAGGACAAGCAGGACGTGCCGGCGGCGCTGCGCAATGCCGCCGAACAGGGGATGCTCGGGGATCTCGACATCGAGAACGCGATCTACCTCGTCTCCGAGATCACACTCGTCAGCGGCGATGACCCGGGTCTGCGCCCGTGGCGTAAACGGTTGTTCCTGCTGCTCGCGCGCACATCGAGAAGCCCGGTCGACTCCTACCACCTACCGAAGCACCGGATCGTGACGATGGGCTCCTACATCGAGCTCTGACCGCGCGACAGCGAAACCGGGCGGCCCGATATCGACGCCGACCACATCGCTGCCGAGTTGGAACGCCACCAAGCGCCGCCTGGTCGCAGGCGAGACGGCTGGATCGTCGCCTTCGAGGCACTCTCGTCCAGACAGCCGCTTCCTGTGCGATCACGAGCAGTCTCGCCAGCCCGAACGGCACCGTCAGTGAGAGCTGAGCTACGAAACCCCTGGGGGGCCCCGCTCGTCGCGCACGAACACGGCGCACCAGGAGTGGAAGAAGGCGGTACGAGACCCGAGGAGGCCCCGCGACTTCTGAGGGCAGTCTCGTTCGGGTTCATGGGTCGACCTGAGCCTGCCTCTCCGTTCCGATCTCGGCAGTCGACCACCAGAACGCACCGCCACAAAAAGATCGGCTGAGCGTCTGCTCACGCCAGAGTCTGTGATGACTCGCCGCACAGCTGAATCTGTCGAGTGCCGGTCGAATGACACCGCGCGGCCGGGAGGGATCCCGCTCTCGCGACCGGGAGCGCCTCGTCCGGCCTTACGCCACGGGCGGTTCCGCGCCACGACGCGCTGACATCAACCGGGACGAACCACTGCCATCGACTGACCGCGCCGCCGTGCGGCTGTTCCTCGTCGCGCACCGCGGTAGCGGGGGGGCCTTCAGAGAAGTGCGCCTAATCCACAGGGGTTACGTGGCTCCATCCGACGCGCGCCGCGCTCGCAGCCACAGGTAGCCGTAGGCAGCGAGGTCCACGCGCAGGCGGCCGCCCTCAACGTGGTGCTCGCGCATGTCGAGCAGATCGTCGGCGCCTTCAACGTCCTGACCGAGGTCAAGCTCGGTTGCGACGGGCGACGCCGACAGATTGTGGACGGTGACGACTGTTGAGCCCTGCCAGTCGCAGCGATGGGCGAGGAGGGCCGTGGGGTCGTTCTCGAGCAGTGTGCTCGTGCCCCAACCCAGCTCGGGCGCCTGGCGGCGGGCGTGGATCAGCCGGCTGAGAAAGCGCAGCAGCGAGTCCTCGCTGCGCCGCTGGCCGGCGACGCTCACCCGATCGGGGGCGAAGGCGCCCTCGGCGATCGGCCGCACGAGGCGGTGAGCGGTCGAGAATCCCGCGCCCCGGCCGGGTGACCATTGCATCGGCGTCCGCACGCTCATGCGACCGTCCAGGCTCAGGTCCTCGCCCATGCCGATCTCGTCGCCGTAGAGGATCACGGGCGTGCCGGGCAGCGTGAGCAGCAGCGACCACGCCATGCGCAGCCGTGGGCCGTCGCCGCCGAGCATCGACGCGGTCCGCCGGCGGATCCCGTGCCCGTAGATGCGCATGTCCTCGTCCGGCGCGAAGGCGGCGAACACCTCGTCGCGCTCGGCCGGCGAGAGCCGGTCGAGCGTGAGCTCGTCGTGGTTGCGCAGGAACGTGGCCCAGCCGCAGTCGTGCGGCGGGACCGGCAGGTCGCGGATCAGGTCCTCCAGCGGAGCGGCCTCGCCGCGGGCCAGCGCGAGCCAGAGCCGCTGGTTGATCAGGAACGCGAGCTGGAGGTGCAGGGCGTCGCCGTGGTCCTCGAAGAAGGACGGCACCTCCTCCTTGGCGACGTTGCACTCGCCCATCAGCATAACCTCGCCGCGCCGGCGCATGGCGTACTCGCGCAGTGAATGCAGCCACCGCTTCCCCGAGCCGGGATCGCTGCCGGTCCCCTCGACGACCTGCACGAGGAAGGGCACGGCGTCCATGCGGAAGCCCGACACGCCGAGCGTCAGCCAGAACCCGACGGTCTTGGCGATCTCGTGGCGGACGCTCGGGTTGGCGATGTTCAGGTCGGGCTGGAACGGCGCGAACTGGTGCTGGTAGTACTGGGCCGCCGTCTCCTCCCACGTCCAGTTCTCCTTCGTGGTGCCGTCCTCGCTAGCGGGATCGTCCGTCCAGACGTAGTAGTCGCGGAAGGGGCAGCAGCGGTCCGCGCACGCGGCCTGGAACCACGGGTGCCGGTTCGACGTGTGGTTGACGACCAGGTCCATCAGGACGCGCAGCCCGTGGTCGCGGGCGTGGCGGATCGCCTCCACGACATCGCCGAGATCGCCGAGCCGGGCGTCGACGCCGAGGTAGTCGGTGATGTCGTAGCCGTCGTCGCGATTGGTGGTCGGGTACAGCGGCATCAGCCACAGGCAGGTGGCTCCCAGGTTGGCGACGTGGTCGATCCGCTCAACGAGCCCGGCGAGGTCGCCGCAGCCGTCGCCGTCGGAGTCGGCGAACGTCTCGACGTCAAGGCAGTAGACGACGGCGTTCTTCCACCATAGGTCGCTCGTCGCGGACGCCCGCAACGGCATCGCGAAAACGCTAGCGGACGGCATGCCGAAACGGCTGGCTGAGCGGGCGGCGCTGCCGCGGGTCGATCCCGATGATGGGCCGTTGTGGAACAGGCGCGGCGGCTCGCTGTCGGTTTGCTCGATCACCGCGATCGCCACGGGCGCGATGCGCGACGCCGGCGTTGGTGAGAGCGCGCACGCGTTGCGGCACACGCTCGCGACGCGGCTACTGCGCGAGCGGGCCGCGGATCTGCCGCTGATCGTGGACATCCTCGGTCACGCGGACGTGCAGCGTAGGGTCCGACCCCCTCTGGGCGCACCCGCTCGCAGCGGGCTGGGCGTAGGCATCAAGGACATCGCCAGCGCGGTCGGCTAGCGCCGGGCGGTTGCCGGTGCGGGCGAGCAATCTCGGTGCGCTGAATAAGAAAGGGCCGACATCGGGGCCGGCAAGCGAGGCCGAGCAGCCGCACCGAAGCCGAAGATCAGTTCGCTAGAGCAGCTGCCAACGGTAGGTGTCCTCCCGTCACGAGATGCCATCCAGACACTGGTGCCACGGACTGGGATCGCGCTGCGTCCGGCAAGCCGGACGGAGCGCTGTCGCATGGACGTCGGCGCTCTGAGACTTTCAGCCGGCGGCGTCACGTCATCCCGCGGCCGGCGCGAGCGTGTGCTGGTGGACTCCTCGATTGAGACCTGCGGCTTCACCGCGAGATACCGTTGGCATCCGAAGCCTGACCGCGTCTGCATCGCTTCGCGTTCGGGCGTGTGTAGCGGACTATTGAGTGCCAGTTGAAGTAGGTGCGGGCATCGACCCGACTGTCCGCAAGTGCGCACTGGCCGGTCTCCCCGCCGATCGCGGTCAGCGCGAGAGAAATGTCCGGCCGCCAGACTGCCACTCGGTGGCCTGGGAGATATGAATGTCGAGAGGCTCTGCGCTTGCGGCCGTGGTCGCGCGGTGCCTGGACACGGGTCGGCCGGCTGGCGGGCGCGGGCTGCATTGGGGATCAGACGAAAGGTGGCAGCCTGGCCCGGGTTGACCTGAGCATGTCGGAGCGGGCCGTTCCCGATCTTGGATGTGATCGTGTCCGATGCGCTTGTGGCGGGGACAACGAACTGCAGCGTCCAGACATCGTCGCGGCGGGGGCGGCCCCATAAAAGCCGCCATGGTCGGACGGCCAGGACCTCGGGCGATACGACGTTGCCGAGGATGTCGTGACCGACGGGGCGCGCGTCGTGACTGTCACCGTCTTGGTCGACCCGTCGCACCCGCCGGCAGCGACGGCGATCGCGGCCGCGACCGCAGCTCCTTCGGCATGCCTCGATCCTAACCGCGCTCGCCGTGCTCACGAGTGATAGGCGGCGTCCGCTCAGCGCTCTAGGGTCCGCGCGGTGATCGCAACACCCGCCCAGTTGGAGGGACTTTCTAGGTCGTCTGAGCTCCGTGGTTGACTAGCGCGCCGTCGTCGCGAAGCCGAGCGCGGCCGCACGCACGACCATTGCCACGTCCTTGGAGCGGCTCGGGCTCATACTCGACCCGCGGCGGCGGCCAGCAGCGTCTGCTTGACGCGGCTGTCCTCAGTCGGCCATGTAGGGCTGGTGCTGAGCGATCGTCGTCAGTCGCACCAAGTGCGGCGATCAAAGCCCTCAGGGCCACTCACGCTAAGACGTCATGCTCGAGTGGCCGCGGGTCGTTGTGGTGTATCGGCGTCAGCGGTGAAGTTGAGGATCGTTCGGGCCACGAGCTCGGGATCATCGAGCATCGGGACGTGTCCGACTCCTAGCAGCGGGACGAGCTCGGCGCGCGGGATCGCCGCCGCGAACCGTGGGGCGGTGAAGACACCGAGCATCAGGTCAAGCGTCCCGTAGGCAACGCGGACCGGCACGTCGATCTCGCCGAGCCGCATCGCAGCGCGGGTAGCGACGGTCGAGCTCAGCGTGGATTGAAAGCCCGGCGAATAGCCGAAGTCGTGCAGGTCGCGAGCGGCCGCGTCCGGCGTCAACCGCCACGGCTGGCTCCGCAGGCCGCCGAAGAGCATGGTGCGGGCCAGCGCCGTCCCAGTCAGCCATTGCCCCAGCGGCACGCCGAAGCGCGCGCGGAGACGCATCTGCTCGTTGAGGGCGATGACCAAGGCGCGTTCTAGAGGCGACTCGAGTCCCGACGGCGAAATGAGCACGGCGCGGGCCGCCCGGCCGCGTCGGGCCAGCTCGAGCGCGACCCAGCCGCCGAGGGAGTTGCCGACCAGCGCTGGCGCGTCCAGGCCGAGGCGGTCCAGCTCGGACTCGACCGCATCAGCCAATCGGGTCGGGATTGGAGCGGCGCCATCGGGAAGCGGCAGGCTTTCGCCGAAGCCGGGGAGATCGATCGCGATCACGTCGTGGCGGCCCTCAAGGGCGTCGAGCACTGGCTGCCAGGAACGCCAACTGAGCCCGAGCCCGTGCACCAGCACCAGCACCAGCGGCTGCCCGCTGCCACCGCGGTGGCGCGTCAGCGCCGGCGCGCCGGCGGGGGCGCGTGCAGGAGCGGGGGGTCGGCCGCGCGCTTGGCTTTGTTCGTGCTGGTCATCGTGTTCCTCTTCTTAGGTTCTGCTTGCACGCTGGCGCACGTTGTGCAACCAGCTAATAGCTGCGCAGGCGAGGGCGGCGGGATCACCGGCTGTCGCGCCGAGCAAGACGGTCGCGGACCACCCTTGCCCTCGTCGTGGCGGGCCTCGACTAGCGTCACTACCCTGCGGCGGGTCGCTGCACGTGTCGGCTACGGCCTTTGCCGTGGCCGTGATTCCCCTAGCGGTTACTGACGTCGGCGAACGCCGACGCGAGACGTACGCATCGTGGTGTCACGCAGCACTTCGCCACGGTTGAGTTCCCCGACGAGCTCGCCGATCTCTTGGCGCTCGCCCGGGGAGAGGTTCGCCGGCCCGATCGCGACTTGGCGCATCAGGACTTGCACACGAGCACGGCGCTCCGCAGGTAAGCCTGCGACTGGCGCCGGCCGCCAAGCCAGCTTGACCGAGCGATTCGGCGATCGTCAAACCGTGCCCTCCCGCCGAACAGCCTCGACGGTCGCCGCGGCGATACGGGCTCCAGTGGCCCAACATGCCGCCGAGCGGCAGGAAGAAAAACAACGGCCGCAAGCAGACGCGTCCGCCGGATATCGCCAAGATTGCGACGGCGATGAGGAGACCAAACAGGGCAACCGCATTTGCTAGGTGCTCCGGTTCTTGCGTTCGGCCTTTGAACGGCTGGCGGCTTCGCTCAGGCGGCGAGCTTCGCCGCTGGCTGTCAGGGCCCGGTCCTGCTCGGCCAGCGCGCTGGCCTTGGCATCGAGCGTCTGGAGCCGCTCCTTCGGCGTGCGCTCGTCGATTGCGGCGTCAACACGACGTTTCGCTTCGCGGCTTGCGTCAAGACGCTTTTTCTCAGCCTCAGCCGCGCGGTCAGCCTTCTTATCGCGCTCCTCAGCGGCCTGCTTGCGCCGTCCCTCGGCGCGCTGCTCGGCCCGCGAGCGCTGACGCTCCGCCTGCGCGTAGCGCTCCTCTAAACGAGTATCCGCCTGCTCGGTCTTGCGCTCGGCCGCGTCACGCAAGCGCGCAGCGTGCTCGCGCTTCTGCACAGCAGCTCGTCGCTGCTGGGCATCTTCGCGCAGCGCCGAGTCGCTGAGGATCGCTGCAAACAGCCCTCGCACGGAGGCATCGGCGCGATCAACGATCAGGCTCGCGGCGGGTCGGACCCCACGACCGTTTCCAGGGAGCCGCTCGATAGCCGCATCAAGCGGCAGGCGCACGAGGCGTAGATAGCGGTCAACCGCGATTCCGGGGGTGTCACGTACGTTCATCGCTGCTCCTGGGGATCGATAGTTGCCGCCTCTGTCTCGGCTTGGCGTGCCTGCTGCTCCAACCCGATCGCCTGTTCGGCCGCAGCCACGCGCTCACCCACGGCGCGCTGCTCAGTGTTCTCAGCTGCGGATTCGTGCGCGTCGCGCTGGCTCTCGGCAGCCGCCTGCTCACGGCGCGCCTGGGACTCGGCCTGACGCTCGGCGTCGTCGCGCTCACCCTCGATCCGCTGCTCACGCTCGCGGGCCGCTACGGCATTCTGGAGGCGGTCGTACTCAAGCTGAGCCTCGGTCTTCTCCGCCTGGAGCGACGCTTCCGTCGCGCGGTGGTTCGCTTCGGCCGCCGCACGAGCCGCCTGCGCCTCGGCGTCAACCTGCGCCTGCTGCAAACGCCCCTCGCGCGCCAGGTCGTCGCGGCCCAGCGCGGACCCGACAGCTTCTTTTGTCCTACCGGCAATTTTGCCGACCAGACCACCGGCGGTCCGCTCGGAATTCTCTCGACCACTCAACTTGTCATTCACTTTCACTAATTGGGAGGGCAGTCGGCCAAGGGGCCGCTGCGAGTAGCCCTGGCGGACCCGAACGGCACCCAAATGGGTGCCGGCCGGGCCCAGCGGGAGGCGACGGTCCGAATTACGACTGCTCGTCGTAGCGCTCGCGGGTGCCGGCCTTCGCGAGCCCGCGGCTGATCATGTACCCGACCGTCAGAATCGTGGCGTACAGCCACACACGGTCGGCTCGGAAGGGATCGTGGGCACCGGCATAGTGGCTGGCCTTCGCCACCGCTCCGGCGATCAGGATTCCGGCGAGTACGACGAGATACGCGATGAACTCGGTCGTCTTGAACGCGGCCTTTGTCTCGGTCGACAGACGCCGAGTTGAATGTTCAGCGGCCGAACGGTCCCGGTCGGCACGGTCGAAACGGCGTCCCTCAGCGGGGGTGGTAATGCTCATGCGACACTCCTAAAGTGAGAATTGAGGCTGGCGACTGGACCGATCGCTCCAACGGCGTTTCGCCCGGTGGGATCGTTCCCGTCTGATACTGCAGGAGCGGCGCAAGCTGACGTCGGCTCGCTCATAGCTGAGTCTACCCCGCGCTAGGTCCGCCCAAACGTGCGTTCGCCCCTGAATCCTTTGGACTCGGCCCATCTCTGCTGAGCTCGCTGCCTGAGCTAGTCTGCGCGCACATGGCCGATGACGAAGTCACCGAGGGAAGCCCCTCAGAGGCGCAGTCCCTGCAAGCGCGTGTCTCACAAGCCGTCGTGCGCACGATGAAGGACCTCTACGGACGCGGCCCGACCCACGCCAAGACCTACTTCTGCGACGAATACGTGTTCTGCACGATGAGCGGCGGCATGACCCGCGATGAGGAAACGATGGTCCGCGGAGGAGAGCACGAAGCCGTACGCGCATACCGTCTCCGCTTCCAAGCCGTGATCGCCCCCGAACTCATCCGCCGCGTCGAGGACGTCCTCGAGCGCAAGATCGTCAGCTACCACAGCCAAATCCTGTTTGACCCGGACCGGCTGGTCGAGATCTTCGTTCTCGCCCCAGATGCGGACTTGGTCGATGCGCCCGAACCCGTAAACGCGTAGCAACTGGGGTCCGCGCAACCTGCCCGACGGCGAGTCGACGAACGGGAGGGAGCAGAGACATGCCGACCTGCTGCCCCGGCTCGCCTAGACAATATGGATTGTTGGTCCGTCCGGCCTGAGAGATAGAAGAGGCCGGTTCCCCCCACGTCGTCGGTGGGGGTGAAGTTATGCCGCGCGGCTGGTACCCGCGCGGCGGCCCACAATCGCATAGGAGGAACCAGCCATGGCGAAGGCTAGGACCGTCGTCGGCTTGGACGTGCACGCGGCGAAGATCGTCGCGGCGGTGCTGGACGCGGAGACCGGGGAGCTGTCGCGGTTTGCGATGAGCGGTGATGCTGGTGGGGCGGCCGGGTTCTGCGCGGGATTGCCGCGGCCGGTGCGGGTCGCGTATGAGGCCGGCCCGACCGGGTACGGGCTCGCGCGGGAGCTCGCGCGGCGCGGCGTGGAGTGCGTGGTCGCGGCGCCGAGCAAGATCCCGCGGGCGTCGGGGGATCGGGTCAAGACCGATCGGCGTGACGCCGAGCATCTGGTCCGGTTGTTGTTGGCCGGCAAGCTTCACCCGGTCAGGGTGCCCGGGCCCGAGGAGGAGGCGCTGCGCGACCTGGTCCGCGCCCGCGAGCAGGTTCGGGTGGATCTGATGCGCTCCCGGCATCGGCTCTCCAAGCTGCTGTTGCGTCACGGGATCCGGTTTGACGACGGGAAGGCGTGGACAGACCGCCACCGAGCCTGGCTGGCGACGATCACGCTGCAGTGGCCGGCCGCGCAATCGACGCTGCTCGACGTGCAGGGAGCGATCGACGCGCTCTGTCACCGCCGCGACGCGTTAGAGCGCGAGATCCTCGCGCTGCTCCCGAGCTCGCCGTGGGCCACGCAGGTCGGGCGGCTGCGATGCCTGCGCGGGGTCGACACGCTCACCGCGGTCGGGCTGTGCTCAGAGATCGGCGACTTCGAACGGTTCGCGAAGGCCGAGCAGCTGATGA
Source organism: uncultured Gemmatimonadales bacterium (assembly GCA_963707505.1). Lineage (GTDB taxonomy): Bacteria > Gemmatimonadota > Gemmatimonadetes > Gemmatimonadales > Gemmatimonadaceae > Fen-1247. The sequence goes on along the minus strand of CAVPQB010000004.1, from coordinate 1,399,600 downwards.
ACTACGTCGGCCTAGTCCCGTGCGAGAACACCACCGGGCAGCAGCGACGGCTGGGGTCGATCACCAAGACCGGTTCTGGGCACGCCCGGCGGCTGCTGGTCGAAGCCGCCTGGCACTACCGCAAGCGCCCCGCGATCGGCAAGGCACTCACCGAGCGCCAGGACGGCCAGCCACCCGAGGCGATCGCGATCGCCTGGTCAGCCCAACGGCGACTGCATCGCACCTGGACCCGTCTGGAGGCCCGCGCCAAGCGCCGCACGATCATCGCCGTCGCCGCCGCCCGCGAGCTCGCCGGGTTCTGCTGGGCGATCAGCCAAATCGAGTAACCCCGAGTCCCTCATCCCGTCGGCTGGGTCGGTGGCGGCCCGGCACGCGCGGGGAACCCGCGAGACAGCTATGAGCAACCCGCCCTCACCGGCCGGCCACGCCCGATCCTAGACAGCGGCTCCCCACGACGAACATGGTCCTGCGGTCCCAACCCGCGAATATCAGCCTGACCGCGCGTCGCGCACAGCAAGCCGGACCGCCACCCACCCAGCCGACCACACCCACACCCCCACGGCGCCACCAGCGACAAATCACCGCGCCCGGGTTGACAAACGACTCTCCATATCAGCTGTAGGACCCGAGGAGGTTGTTCCGTTCGTTGAGGCGGTCGATGGGTGGCTTGTGGCTGAGGGCGCCGTGTGGTCGGCGGCGATTGTAGGGGCATGAAACTGCGTCCTGGAGCCCGTTGTGTCCGGGGCCCGTCGTAGGTTGGCGGCGTTCCGGGACGGGGGTTCCGGGAGAACGTTGGCTGGGCAGGCCGTTAGTTCTATGGGCTGAGAGCCCGCAATTTGTAGTTGGCCGCCCCCGCGACTTGCCCGGGTGTGCTTCGAGCACGGATCCGTAGTTGTCGTTTTGCCCGCCGCGTCTCCACCTTGCTTCTTCGAGCTGAAGGAGGTGGTGGTGAGGTTCATCGGAGTAGATGTCCATCGTGACTTCTGCGAGGTCGCGGTCGTCGAGGACGGCAGGTTGCGCTTCGCCGGTCAGGTGGCGAGCACCCCGTCAGAGCTGGAGGTGTTCGCGTGCAGCCTGGCGCCGGACGATGTGGTCGCGATGGAGGCCACGGCGAACGCCTTGGCGATCGCCCGGATCGTCGAGCCGCACGTCGCGCAGGTGGTGCTGGCCGACCCGAAGTCGGTGAAGAGGATCACCGGTCTGCGAGCCAAGACCGACAAGATCGACGCGGCGCTGTTGGCTCGTCTGCTGGCGGCAGGCTTCCTGGCGGAGGTGTGGACGCCTGATGAGCCCACGCGGGTCCGTCGGCGCCTGATCTCCCGGCGAATGCACCTCGTGCGTCAGCGGGTGCGTGAGAAGAACCAGGTGCACGCCGTTCTCCAACGCCAGCTCAAGAGCCGGCCACCGATGACAGACGTGTTCGGGGTCAAGGGACGTATCTGGCTCTCTGACCAGTGCAGGCTGCTGCCGACCGATGAGCAGCAGACAGTCGATGCGTGCCTGCGCCAGATCGATTTCCTAGCCGCAGAGATCGAGCTGGTTGACATCGAGATCGCCAAGCAGGTGCTCGCCAGCGAGGACATCCGCCGGCTGATGACCCTCCCGGGAGTCAGCGGCGTGACCGCGACCGCGATGCTGGCCGCGATCGGTGATGTGCGCCGGTTCCCGACCGCCGATCACCTGGTCGGCTATCTCGGGCTGAGCCCGCGGGTGCAGTCAATCCGGTAACGAGCCCGCCAAGCACGGCCGGATCAGCAAACAAGGCCCCGGGCCGGTTCGGGGGCTGCTGGTCGAAGCGGCGTGGCACGCCGCGAGAACCACCGGCCCGCTGCGCGCGTTCCACCAGCGGGTCGCCGCCCGCCGCGGCGCGAACATCGCCACGGTCGCGGTCGCCCGCAAGCTCGTGGTCATCGCGTTTCACATGCTGCGCCGCGGCGAGGGATACGCGTTTGGCCGACCCTCGCTGCACCGCGAGAAGCTGCGGCGCTATGAGCTGCATGCTCGGCGCGCCACGCCAACAAGGAAAACGCCTCGCGAGCGCGGGACGCACATTTGCCAGCGTCGATCAGCGTCGCCTCGAGAAAGAGCTCGCCGGCCAGGCCGAGACGGCCTATCGCCGGCTCGTCGCCGACTGGACAGCGACCGAACGGTGGTGCGGGCGCGACACCGGGGCGCGCATTAGAAAGGCCCTCGAAGGGCAAAGCCGCGCGGCAGGCCACAAGCCCCTGATACCTGCACTTCGCTTCGTCAGTCACCCGCACCACCCGAAAGGATCCCACCAACAGACCGCTCCTGCCACTTGACTTTCATCCGTAGAAGTCAAGCCAGCCGGCGAGGGCGGCGTTGCGCTCGGCGCTTGAGCGGTAGATCGCGCCGTAGGCCCAGCCGCCGAGCAGGGTGCGGATGAATCGTTCGGCTTTGCCGTTGGTCTGGGGTCGGTAGGGCCGGGTGCGGAGGTGGCGGATCTTGAGGGCGCGGCAGGCGATGGCGTGGACGGTGGAGCGGTAGGCGCTGCCGTTATCGGTGATCAGTCGCTCGGTGGTGATGCCGTAGCTGGCGAAGTGCTGAACGGCGCGGCGCAGGAATCCGATGGCGGTGGGCGCTTTCTCGTTGGCGAGAACTGCGACGTAGGCCAGGCGGGTGGCGTCGTCGATGGCGACGTGCACGTACTCCCAGCCGCTGCGGTTGCGGCGGACGCCTTCGGCGTCGGTGCGGCTGCCCGCGGCCCGGCGCTGGCCGGGATGGCCGGTGAAGCGGTGCCCAGCGCCGTTGTGGATCGGGCCGAGCTTCTTGACGTCGATGTGGATCAGCTCACCGGGCGAGCTCGCTCATAGCGCTGCGCGGGCTCCAAGCCCAGCCGCCCCAGCCGCCCCAGCCCGATCCGGGTCAGGATCCCCGACACGGTCGAGAGCGCCATATCCAGGCACTCGGCGATCTCCGCGCCGGTCAGGCGCAGCCGCCTCAGCGCAGCGATGACCTCGACCGTGCGCTCCTCGGTGCGATTGGCGACCACCGTCGGGGCTGAGGAGCGATCCAGCAGCCCCTCGCGCCCTTCAGCCCGGTGGCGGGCCAGCCACTTGCGCGCGGTGCGGTCACTGATCCCGGCCGCCTCGGCGGCCGCGACCAGCGACCACCCCGCGTCCTGGACGCGATCGACCAGCAGCTCGCGGCCCTTCAGACTGAGCCGAGCGTTAGCGTGCATCTTCATCCGGTGTCCTCCTTGGGACTGACTGGCTTGAGCACCTGTCAGCCTCCAAGGAGCACCGGATGGCTTACCCCTCAGACCGGAACAACGTGGTCAGGAACTACACCTAGACGACGCACCTGAGCGATGCGCTCTCGATTAGATCCCGCCCGCCAGCCTGGCGCCGGTGGCTGTCCTCACCCAAAGACGGTTAGCTGACGCGTACGGCAGCCAGCGCATCTCGGCGGGTCTCGTGCATCGGCAGCTGGCGATCGAGGGCTGTCAGCTCGAACGCGCGGCGCGGCGATCCCATGCGGGCAGGCGATCGCGAGCTGGCGCCCGGCGTGGTCTAGATGGCGGAAGGCATTTAGCAGCAGCGCGATACCCGAGGAATCGACCAGGGAGACGTCCTCGAGATCGATGACGACCGCTCGCGCGGTGGAGCGCACCGCGGCATTGAGCTCGGGGGCGAGCTTGATGCACAGCGCGAGATCGAGCTCGCCGCTGACCGTGACGACCGCGACGTCGTCGCACATGACTGTTCGCGGCTCACGTGTCTCCTCGCGCACTATCGGAAGCTACCCTCGATGACGACCGGCTAGCCGCGTCGCATCGGGCTGGGACCGGTTGGGTTGTCAGTCGTGGGGCGCGATCACCAGCATCGTGGCGTCGTCGCGCAGCGGTTCACGGGAGGCGTCTATCACCGCGTCTTGCAAGCCGCGTACCGTCATCGCGGCCGACCGGGTACCCAGCTCGGCCAGAACCGCACGCAGGCCCGTCTCGCCGATGCGGCCGCCGTCTGTGGTGCGGCGCTCGCTGACCCCGTCGGAGTACAGCAAGAGGCGGTCTCCGGGCCCACCTCAGCGCTGAGGACCGGGAACACGCGCTCGGCGAAGCGCATGCCCAGCGGATAGGTGCGCTCGCCGTCGAGCTCTTCGATCCGCCCATCGGCGCGCAGGACGAGCGGCGTGGGATGGCCGCAGTTGATCCAGCGCAGCCGATACGTGTGGGGATCCCAGGATCCCAGCACCGCGGTCAGGTACAGCGGCGTATCGAGCGTCAGGATCGCCTCGTCGACCAGCCGCGCGGCTTCCTGCAGACCAGCGCCGGCACGGCGAGCGGCGCGCAGCGCCCCGATCGCCAACGAAGACAGCGCCGCGGCCGGATTGCCCTTTCCGGTCGCGTCAGCGACGACCAGCCACAAGCCGTCCGCGTTGGCGGCGTAATCAAAGAAGTCGCCGCCGACGTCATAGCCCGGCAGCACACCCCCGGCGACGTCGGCCCGGTCCACACGGGCCAGCCGCGGCGGCAACAGGTTCTGCTGAATCTCGGCAGCGGGCTGAGTGTCCTTGCGCCGACGGACGGCATGCAACGCGTCGGTGTAGCCAGACGCCAACTCCAGCGCCAACGCGGCCTGGCCCGCAAATGGCTCCAGATCAACCGCCGGCCGGTCGCGAGCCAGCAGAAAGCCCATCACGCGATCGCGAACCACCAACGGCCACAGCGTGCTCGGTCCGACGCGATCGATCACCAGCCCCCGCAACTGCGGCATAGCCTCGGGAATGATCTCCGGGCCGACACCGACCGGCGCACGGATCCGCTCGGGAAACCGCTCCACATCGCCGGCCAAACGCAGAGCGAACGACCCATCCAGATCCAGCACATACGCCGCGACCGGGCAGCCCGCCTGCGCCGACGCGACCTCGACGACCCGTTCGGGCACCAGATGCGGCAACGACGCACCCAGCAGCTCACCTGCCTCGGGCTGACCACTCACCATCGTCGCTAGCAACATACGCCTCGCCCGCGCAAACCACGCAACCGACCAGCTGCATCGGTCCCCCAACGCAGATCGTCGCCCGGCACGAGGTGCCTGCCCGCGCTACGGCCGGAGACCTCCTGTCGAGCTGCGGCGCACACCTGAACGGACTCGCCGACCGTCTCCCACGCGCGGACGCCGGCACCCCGCCGATCCTGCTCCGGCCTGAAGAAGTTGCCAGGGCAGACGGCATGCAGAAGGCGACCGGGCGCGTCAGCAACCGCGCCCTCGCAATCGCGTGAAGGCGATCACCGCTGGGGCCGCCGCATGGCTCATCGGCGTACATCACTTGGAGGACACTGTGATGATCGCTTTCGTCTCAGAGCCTCGCGCAGCTCGGCATCGCTTCGGCGACCAAGCGCAACTTCGCGACGCAGCGGTGCTAGCCGTTGGCGAGCAAGCAGACGCTCGGACCGGCGATCGGCGAGCGCTCCCCCTTCGTCGCCAGCCGGGGCGTCAGCCGCTGACTGCCGCTCTTCTCGCTCGTTGCCCCGAAGGAGGACTGCCGCTCGGAGGCCAAGTCCAGCGCGACGCGACCGGTGCTTTCGTGGCTGCGGTACTCGCGCCATCACCCCCCACGGAGGAGACAGGGAGCTTCGTGAGGGACAACGGTTGGTCGGCGCTCTCGGAGTCGCCCAGCTGCCGTGCGGCTCTTTGTCGGGCGGCGCTGTCTTCGGTAGCGTGGTCCCGTGCCCGGCATCTTCCTGAGACGAGACGCAGGCGAGCTCGTGCAGCTGCGTGGCGAGTTGTACGAGTCGGAAGACCAGCTACAGGAGCTTCTCGAGGTCAACCCTGAGCTCTTGCTCGGCGAGACGGCGGACTCCGGCCATCCGTCCAGGTACCTGCTCGTTCGCCGGGAAGCTGGGGTGCCGGAAGGCGATGGTGGTTCTGACCGCTGGTTTCTTGATCACCTGTTCCTTGACGCCGAGGCAGTGCCAACGCTTGTCGAGGTGAAACGGTCCAGTGATAGCCGGATCCGGCGTGAGGTCGTGGGGCAGATGCTCGACTACGCGGCGAACATCCTGGCGCACTGGCCGCCGGAACGGATGCGTGACGAGTTCGAAGCCAGATGCGATCACGCCGGCGTCGAGCCCGCTGAGAAGGTTCGGGAGATATCGGACGCTGACTACGAGGAGTACTGGACTCGAGTGAAGACGAACCTAGCCGCCAAGCGGCTGCGCCTCGTGTTCGTTGCCGATGAGATCCCCGCGAGCCTGCAGACGGTCGTCGAGTTTCTCAACGAGCAGATGCGCGCCACCGAGGTGCTCGCGGTGGAGGTGAAGCAGCACAAAGGCGATGGCGTCACCGTTCTGACGACCCAGATCATTGGGAGGACGTCGACGGCACAACACGCCAAGGCGGTGACCGAGAAGCGCGACTGGAGTTCCGAATCGGGGCTGGACGAAATGAGACGCTCATCATCGGCTGAGACCGTGACGGTTGCCGAACGACTGCTCAGTTGGGCGAACGACCGCAACCTCCCAGTCGCATGGGGCTCGGGCGCGAAGATCGGGTACGCGCACGTCGTGGTCGCCGGCCCTCACGACTCGACCGCCCGGCCTTTCGGCTTGTCCACGGACGGTAAGCTCGACCTCTACCCGCACGAGATGCGCCGCCTCCCGCCGTTCAATAGAGACGACCTTCGCCTCGAGTTCGTCCGCCGCATTGGCGCAGCGGCAGGAATGCCCGTCGAGGACAAGATCATCGACCAATCCTTCAAGTCGTTCCCAGTTGAGCAATTTCTCGCAGCCCGAGAACTACGAGGCGGTTGTCGCGGCCCTCGACTGGTTCGTTGAGCAAACCGGAACCGCGCACAGCAGCGTCTGAACGAGCAAGCCGTGACATCGAAGGCTGCTGAGGAGCGCGGGCAACCCGCCGGTGCCCCACCTGTGCTGACGCGCGCGAGACCGCGTCGCGACAACGACGTCGGCGACCACAGCACTGGCAACCTCCCCAGGACCGAGCGCGAAGATTCGACACGGTGCTCGGCGTGTGCTGTGTCGCCGTAGCTGGCCGCCAACCACGCCGCGATCATCACGATCACGACGTCGAACACAGGCACTACAGACGAAGCTGAGCGCCGTCTCATACACGCCGACTGCACCCCACGCAGCGACACGGCACCGGCCCGCCAAAAGCCAACAGGACTCGCTTGAGCCGGATGCGGTGAAAGCCGCACGTCCTGGTTCTGAGGAGGGCCGCGCGTCGCAAGGCGCTCGGCCTCTCCGACCAAGGCAGCCACGAAACCGAGACTGCCGCATGCCCTCGAAGGCAGTCACGCGGACGAAGTCGACATCTCAGAGGGGAACGCTGAGTGCGAGAGGGCTCGGGGCGCGGGATCGCTTGGTCAGGTGGCCCGGACCGCGATGCCTGGATAGTCGAGCAGGAGGCCGGCGTCGTCGTAGGCCAGCACGCACGTGAAGTCAAACGCGGGCGCGGCATACGCAAAACGCTGACCCGCATCTTGGTCCTCGAGGCGGACGTAGCGCTGCTCAAGACGTTCGACGCGGAGATCCTCTGCGCGGACATAGGCGCCGGGCGCGTCAGCGCCCTGCCCGGAAGCCAGCCCGAGCCGGCGCGCGGGAAACGCGTTGGTGAGCACCGAGGACTCGAGGTCGATGTCCAGGCAGCCATCGAGGTGCGCAGCGGGCCGGCGGTTGAGCCACCAACGCTCCCGCCCCGTCGGTAGTCAGCTCCAGCGCACGCTTCCCGGCGTCGGTACGGGCGCTGACGTGTGCGCTCCGAGTCGCCCAGGACATCGGGTCGACCATGACTTGATAACTGACGGTCCAGGCGTGCCCATCCTCCAGCGCAGACGTCGTTCCTGTGAAGCACAGGAGGCCGTTGACCTCGGCGACGAACGTGACCTCAAAACCCTCGCGCGCCCCGACGTGACGCCACGCAACCTGAGAAGGCAGACGCCCGAGCATGGCTAACAGCCTATGACTCACCCACCACGCGCCCGCGGAAGCGTCGCGGCCCCGATCTCATGCCGCTAAAGGCCGAGCGGGTTGGCGTGCCGTAGCTATTGAGCGATCCCCCGCACCCGTCCGCACGGGGAACCCTCTACGAACAGCGGCTTGTGAGGCGCCGGGCCCTGAGATTGGCGACGAGCAGGTCGGGCGGGCTGCGGGGTCGGCGGGTCCTGCTTTGGCGATCACGCGCGTCCGGTACCGCGTCGCGGTCGATCGCGGTGTTCCGATAGGCCACCGCAGCGAAGACGTCACGCGTAGCTGGTTAGGAGATGCCGCTGCGTACGGCTTGGACCGCTGCTTGGATGCGGTTGTCAAGGTGGAGTTTGGCGAGGATGCTGGCGATGTGGTTGTGGACGGTGTTGGTGCTGAGCGAGAGCTCGTGGGCGATGTCGTGATTGCTTCTGCCGCTGGCGAGCCGTTCGAAGATCTCCAGTTCGCGTTCGGTCAGGACGGAGCGGATCGCGCTCGCGGCGTTGTCGCTGGCGGTGGTGACGGGTATGTCGCGTTCGCGGATGCGCTGCAGGAGTTTCCCGGCGATCTGGGAGGAGATGACTGATTCTCCGGCGGCGGTTGCCCTGACCGCGGAGATGATCGCTTTGGGGGGCGCGGTCTTGAGGATGTAGCCGCTGGCGCCGGCCACGATCGCTTCGACCACGCGGTTCTGCTCGGTGCGGGTGAGGATCAGAATGCGCGAGGCGGGGGCCAACAGAGCGAGCTGCTCGATCGCGCGCACACCCGGGCTGTCGGGAAGCCGGAGGTCCATCAGCACGACGTCGGGGCGGACGTCAACGACGAGCCGGAGGGCGTCTCGCGCGCTGGAGGCTTCACCGACGAGGTCGAGCCCGCCAGCCGTCAGTGTCTGAGCCAGGGCCCCGCGGATCATCGGCTCGTCGTCGACCACGACAACCGTGATCGGCTGCGGGTGCTGCGTCGAGTCGTGTTGCGCGGGCATAGTCGGGACCAATCCCGATCCCCCGAGATCGTCTACTCGGAGCATCTATACCCGGCGCGGGTGCCGATAACGCGAGCGGGTGAGCCGGCGAGTGGATGTTCGGGTCGCATTCCTACTCCCCAGAGGGGGCCTGAACGGGCCCCTCAACCAGGTCCGAACGGGCCATATCCAGCGCTCTGCACTGAGAGTAAGTTGCGATGGTCGGGTCTTGGCGTTCGCCCCTTCTGCGGGGAAGGCAGGTAGCCATGCGGGGTCTTGCTCCAGAGGTCGCAATGCTCGAGAGCCCAACCAAAACGAACGGAAGAGACCAACAATGACCGCATCGCACACAACAAATTTGGACATGGGTTCGAGGCTCTCGTTGCTCTGGATCTTCTACATGTTCAACGCGGCCTACATCGACATCACCACGCTCTACTACAGCGTGTTCATTAACCACCACGCGAAGGTGCATTACACCCAAGCATTCCTACTCGGAGCCGGCGTCCTCATCGAGATTTCGATCTCGATGGTCGTCCTGTCTCGTGTATTGCGGTACCGGGCAAATCGCCGGGCCAACATCGCAGCCGGCGCGTTCTTGACCGCGGTTCAGATCGTGACGCTATTCGTCGGAACGCCGACTTTGGCCTATCTGTTCTTCTCACTGATATTGATCGCCACATCGGCGGCTGCCGTCTGGTACGCATGGAAGTGGTCTGACCCCGCGACCCGGATTGCGCTATCGGGCAACAGCCCCGCTCATGATCGCGGAACCGAAGCGCAGGTCCAAGACCAGCCCAACGGCGCATTCGGACCTGTCAGGGCGTGACTCAAGCTAGACACGGGCCGGCCGTCACCGGAACCTCCTTTCAGCGCGCGACAGGCACCTCTTCGCCGACGTAGGCTTTCCAGCTTTGCGCGGCAGGCAGGGCTAGTCGCGCGAGCCCATCCCCGACCGGACGGCGAGGTAAAAGCCTCTCGTTCGGACACCGATCGTCGGTCGATTGGCGCCCGCGATGATAGCCGGTGCTTGCAACGGGGTAGGCGTAACGAATGGGCCTGCTCGTCTACCTCATCGTCCTGTTTGTGGTTGGTCTCTTCGTAGGGGCGCTGGCGCGTCTGCTGCTGCCTGGCCGCGATCCGATGAGCGTGTGGATGACTGCGGTGGTCGGGCTGGTCGGAACGTTCAGTGCTGGTTTGTTCTCTTGGTATGTCCTGCATCGCCATGGCGCGGGACTGCTGTTGTCGGTCCTCTTCTCGATGTTCCTTGTCTGGCTGGTGCGTCGGTCGAGGACTGGCGCGCCAGGACGGCCGCGTGCGCGCCGGTAGTTAGCGGCGAAGTCGTCGGTCGACCGTCAAGCCACCAGTCAAGAGACAGCCGCCTCTCAATCCGTCGCCTTAGCGTGCGGATAGTGTCAACACGTGAGACGCGCTCTCGGCCGGCGGCGGACGATATCGGCCGACGCTCAAGCGTCCGCTGGTCTATCCGCGTCTGCGACCAGCTCCGCTTCCCGCGCGAGGGCACGATGTGTGCGGACCGCTCTGGACTGCCACCAGTGATCGATCTGCCAGCCCGGTCCTGCCGGCCTGTGGTTGCTGGGCATCCAGTCGGTGGGATGACCCCGGCGTCGGGGACGTGCCCTCGGTAGACCTCATAATTCTTGCTAAAGGTTTGCTAGGCGAGTGCCGATAGAGATCGGTGGGGGCACGAACACGAAGGAGTTGGGGCGCGTCATCTGGTGCGCCCACGGGGCAAGACGGTCCCGTGGACGCATCTCTTGACCGTCGGCGACTGCCGATACACCCGCGCGTCAGCGGCGCTCGCTCAGCGACTGCTGACCGGACGCCGGGCCGGGAGTCGGTGCTAAGCCACCGCAACCCTGAACACGGCCGTCGCGATGGGGATGGTCCAGCGAACGTCGGTTCGGGCGGTCCCGGGGACCTGTCATCGCGGCGGATGGGGGCCGGTCAGCTGGCGCGCAACCCGCATATGACTGCAGACAACTCCCGCCGCCAGAAGCACTCGACCTCATCGAAGCCCGCCTCGCGCAGCGCGCTCAGCTCCGCGTCCAGCGCAAAGTACCGGTCCTCATCTGACCACGCCGCGAAATGGCCGTGCGCCTGCGCATCGTGATGCCGTGATCACCCACCCGAGCCGCCCAGCGGTCAAACCCGAGCCCGCGAAGCCGCGCGCCTTCAGTCACCGCCGCGTCAAGATTGACCAGCACCCCGCCGGGCGACAGCGTGGCGTAAATCGCCCGGTAAAGCGCCGTCTTGGTCTGCAGGTCATGGACGTGGTGCAGCGACAAGGACGCGACCACGGCATCTGCGGCCGGCAGCGCGTCCAAGAAGCTGCCTTCCTGCAACGAGACGCGATCCGCGAAGCGGGCCAGCCGGCGACGGGCCTCGCCGAGCATGTCCGCGTCCAGGTCACGCGGACACCGGGAAGCGCATCAAGCACGGCCGACGAGAGCGCACCAGTACCGCCACCGAGGTCGAGAACGTGCCCGTCGGGCGGCGCCAGCGCGCTCAGCAGCTCGACACCAGTGGCGATCATCTCGTCGTAGTGTGGAATCAGGCGTCGGATCTGGACGTCGTAGCCATCAGCGTCAACGTCAAGATGACACTTGACCGAGTTCGTCTCGGGACCGGACATGAAACGAGCCTACAGCCGCCTGCGTATCAGGTACGCGACCGCCGAGCGGACTCAGCCGGCAGATAGGTGTCGGCTCGCGGTCATCCCGGGCCGATAGGTGGTGCGTGTCTCAGACGCCCATCCACAACGATTTGCTGGCGATTGCGGCCCAGAGCGACCACGGAGCCCGTCTCAATCGCCGAACGTTGAGCGGACGCGCAGGAACTGGTCCCCCAACGACGCGTTGGGTGGCGTGCCTATCCTTGCGTGAGCTGGCGCCTCAGGGCAGGGAGTAGCGCAGGATCTTGGTCGCGACCGACCTGTACTGATTGCCCAGCCGGCCGCTGTTGTACGGGAGCCCGTAGCGCTCGCAGACCTCACGAACGCGCGGTGCGATGTCGGGATATCGGCAGCTCGGGATGTCGGGGAACAGGTGGTGCTCGATCTGGAAGGAGAGGCTGCCGCTCATGATGTGAAACAGCCGCGTTCCCTCGAGGTTGCAGGAGCCGAGCAACTGCCGGACGCACCACTCGCCGCGGGTCTCGTCGGCAGTCTGCTCCTCGCTGAACGTCTCCGCGCCCTCGGGGAGGTGCCCCATGAACACGATCGTGTGGACCCACACGTTCCGAGCGGCGTTCGCGATCAGGTTCGCGACCGCGGTGTGCTTGGCCGCCCGCCCGGAGAGCGCAGGCCAGAGCACGAAGTCCTTGACGAGCTGGCGCAGCGCCTTGCGCGCGAACGCCACCAACTCCGCTCGGCCCTTGTCCCATGACTTCTCGCCTCGGCGCACCGCGTCGAGCTCCATGTCGTAGATCGCGATTCCCCACTCGAACGTCAGCGCCACCGCGACGCCGTAGATCGGCTGGATGAGATAGATGGGATGCCACGGCTGGTCGGCGTCGACTCGCATCACGGAGTAGCCGAGGTCGCGGTCCTTGCCGATCACGTTCGTGAACGAGTGGTGCTGGAAGTTGTGGGCGAACTTCCAGGAAGCGGCGGTGGAGACCGCATCCCACTCCCAGCGGCGCGAACAGACGGCGGGATCGTCCATCCAGTCATATTGGCCGTGCATCACGTTATGGCCGATCTCCATGTTCTCCAGGATCTTGGACAGCGTCAGCATCGCGGTCCCGGCGAAGAACGCGGGACGGCGCTTGGAGAGCAGGAGCGAGGCCCGACCAGCGAGCTCCAGGCAGCGTTGGACCGTGATCACTCTCCGGATGTAGTCAGCGTCCCGGCGGCCGAGCCGGGCGACGACGTCTGTGCGGATGGCATCGAAGTCCCGACCGATCGCAGCGAGATCCTCGGCGGTGAGGTGCGCAGCCACCGGCAGCGGCGGCACAGAGCGGGCGGGCGCCGCGATCACGGGGGAGGCAAGGGCGACGATCCTAGCCCGACAGGATGCCGGATCGCGGCCGGGACCGCGGCGCGCCCTCACCGACGCTTTGCGAAGGCAACACCACAGATGGCGACGAACGCTCGACCCCGTCGCGGATATCGACGGCGGTGCTCAGCGACACGACCCCCGATCTCCCACCCCAGAAAGAGCCCTCACGGGCTCCCCGCCCCGAACCCGGACAACCTACAAAGTCCCTCGACCCGGGCGCGGGATGCGATCACCGCGCGAACCCAGGCAGTCTTGACGAGACTGCCGCTCGAGACGTGAAGCGGCAGGGCCGCGCTGGGGAAGCGACCGATTGGTCAGCAGAGACCTGCTCTCCGGGTGCCGCGAGCATCTCGGGCGTGACGCCGGCTCTCCTGGCTTGCGCGGACAGCGAGTTCCTTTGCTGTGGCGCCGAAGCGCACCGGGACGGTCGCAGACCGTCTAACAAGACCGGCAAAATCTAGCCTCGGGCAAGCTCAGGCAAAATCACAAAAGCGCTGCAAATCAGCACCTAGCTGGACCCCTCGAAGCCTCTCATAACCGGAGGGTCACAAACCCGAAGGTTGTCGTAGAGGGCGGTTCAACAACTGTGACAGAAGAGGAGCGCCGAGCGGCACGTGAGGCCGCCGGTCCTCAACATGCGGCGACTGTAGCGGCCCCCACCGCTTGTTGGTTGTGCGTCTGGCGAGGAGGCGGCGCGCCGTGGCCCGCGAGACGTGCCCGGCTCCTCCCAGCGCGGGAACTCATGGGCCGCTGATCGACGTAGCTTGGGGCGATCGGATGGCAGGGGGAGAGGCGACGCAGTCCACGACGAGCACGTGATTGCAATCGTGCTGGGATAGCAGCCGCCCCGCCGCGATGGGTCTGACTGGCGAGGCCTGTCGAAAAATAGGCGACTGGCCTCGGTCGAAAATCAGGCCACAAGGTGTCAACCGCGTCGGTTCAAACGAGGCCGCTTGTGGGTTGAGGCAGCAGCGCGATCGTCGTGGCGAGGCCGAGCCCGCAGGGCGAGGCCGCGGCGGCGATGGTCGCTGTAAGCCTGTCGATGTGCTCGACCGGGTCGTCGGCGAACGCCGGACCCCCGGGTTCCTGCATTGCGACAACGGGCCGGAGATGACCGCCCACGCCCGCCGGACTGTGCCGCTTCGCGAAGGCTCGGGAGCGCGCATATCGAGCCCGGCTCGCCGTGGCAGAACTCATATGTGGAGAGCTCGGCGGGCGCATCCGCGACGAGCTCCTCGCCGTCGAGGTGTTTCTCCTGCCTCCAAGCGGCGCGCGTACTGACCGAGGACTGGCGCATCGACGCCAACCAGCGTCGCCTGCACAACGCGCGTGAGATCATGACCCCGGCCGCGTTCGCCGCCCATCTCGGGCAGCCGCGGCGGGCATTCGCAGCAACTGCGGCTGGGGAAGGGTCGAGCGGCGTTGCCGGCTTCCTCAGGCAGGCGGCGACCGACAGGCAGCCGCGTTCGGACCGCGTGGAGGCAAGCATCCTGCTGAGGAGACCACCGCACCGCGGCTCAACCGCCGCGGCAGCTACCGTGGCACACCCATCACACCGGCCGAGCTCTCACAGCAGGTAGACCGATGAACGCGCTCCAGTCAGACCCACCAGCCAACCCAACAACGGAGCGGCGATAGGACGATGAGTTGCTCCGGTCACGCCGCACGGCCTGTTGCTTTCGCTCAGAGCGGCGATGAACACGAAACCGCAAACCGTGCCGCGACGATACCGCGGGGCGAGCGCCGGCGTTCCGGACCGCCCCATAACGATGCGAACTTCTCCGTAGGCCGCGATTGCGATCGGCTGCCGCGACGAGAGGTGGTGGATGGCGCAGACAGATGAAAGGCGTGAGTCGCCGCGCCACCAGGAGCAGTCGCAGACGCTCCGCTGCTTTCACGGTTGTGGCATGCAGGGCCGCTCGACATGCACTTCCTCGCCGGATAGGGTTGGATGCCCTTGTTCCATGCTGCTTCCTGCAGGGCGTCTGCGGTTAGTAGTTCCCTGGTCGGTCGTCTGTTGCTACCTGGCCGGCGCGCGGGGTTCGTCACGTCTGCGCTCGAGCGTTCGTAATCACGGTGACTCTTAGTGTTCATCGCTCCTTACTCGTCGGGTGGTTACTTTGAGCGCCAGTACCTTCGTATCGCTCCGCTCGGCAGTACCTGTCGGGCGGCCCGGGGTTGACGCGGCGACAAGCGGGGTCTATCATGGTGACCGCAGGTGAGCGGGTGTCAGCCTTGGTAGAGGCGCTTGACCCGAGATAGCGCAGTAGGGGCTGGGTGAAGAGTAGGGGACAGCACGGGCCGGGGGTGGCTCCATGCGGCAGAACGCTGCAATCGGGACCTTTAGCGGTTTCACCACCGTCACCGACGGTGGCTCAGGACGGGCATGCGCGTCAGCGGCGACTTGCTGCCCATGGCGGGCTGCCGCACCGTTTCGTGGCGACGGCCGGCAGCGCATTGTGTATGACACGGACAGCTCTCCGCTCTACGACGGCCGCTCCAGGTGTCGCGGCGGGCCGGCGACCGACGGCAGGCGCGCTGAAACATGATCAACCGTCGTGCTTGCCGACTCACCATGGTCCCGGTTAGAGGTCGACCGTCGAATGTCGCGCACTATCCGAGGACCCACATGCGGGCGCCGGGGATTGCGTTCGCCGCCGCGTTTGCAGCCGTTACTTTCTTCGGATCCGCTGCGCTCGCCCGCGCGGGATCGAACCTCCCGGTAGGGTCAAGCGCTCAGGCGTCGCTGTCTCCGCGGACACCAACAACTGTCGACCCAGGAATTCGGTCCGTCTCTCCGCGGCTACAGCAGGGACTGGCGCCTCTGGGTGCGGCAGTGACATCCGCCAGGACCGTTCTCGTGATCCTCGCCGACTGGGGCTCGCAAGCGCCGGCCTCCGGGGTTACGTACGCACCCGCTGCACCGTCGGACAGTGTGACGACATCAGAGGCGCAGACACAGATAGGAACAACCGACACGGCGTGGTATCAGTCAGTGTCCTACGGACAGTTTGCAGGCTGGAAAGCCCAAGCTACCGGTTGGTTTGCGATCGCAACGCCGCCACTGGATTCAGACGGTTGCGGGAATGCATTCCGGGCGACCATTCAGTCTGAGGCCAACGGTGCCGCCCAGGCGGCCGGCTACAACCCATCTGGTTACGACGTTGTCATGTACTACTTTTCAAACGTCCCGTGCGGTTGGGCGGGCTGGACGATCGGTACCAATATCTGGATCAACGGCGCGATGGGGACAACCGGGGTGACAGTTCACGAGCTAGGCCACACTCTCGGTCTCGGCCACGCCCACTCGTACCCTTGCTACGACAACAGCGTTACCCTGGCCGCGAGCGCATTTGGTGATCCCAATGCCCCTTGCCCGGCGGCTAACCAACTGCCCGAGGAATACGGCGACCCCTACGACGTGATGGGTCAAGCATACAATGGCGGGCCTGCTAGCGCGGGGTCCTTCACCGCCATGCAAAGCGACTACCTCGGCTGGATGGGGAGCCGAGAAACAACTGCGACTGGCCCATCGAGGTACACCATCGCGCCGCTCGAAGAGCAGAGCGCGGCCTTGCATGCCGTGAAGGTGGTGGACGGCAGCGAGACTTTCTGGGTCGAATATCGCCAAGCTATCGGAGTCGACGCCTGGCTATCTGGGTACCCCCAAGCGACCGCCGGGGTCAGAATTCTGCTCCAAGGTCCTGACGACGAGGGTTTCGCCGCGCCGGGGTCGTATCTCCTCGACACGACGCCCGACACGACCGGGAACTTCTACGATGCGGCGCTGCCGATCGGAGCGACGTTCCGCGACCCCCTGGGAACCCTCGCGATCACGCTCGTATCAGCGGACGCTTCCGGGGCAACGATCTCCATTCAGGGAAAGCGCGCGACCACGGTCGCGGTGTCGTGTTCGCCAAACGCGGTCGCGCCCGGGGACGTGAGCAACTGCACGGCGGCGGTCGCCGACGACAGCCCGGGCACACAAAGCGCCCCGACGGGAACGGTCACGGCCGCGACCAGCGGCGCTGGGACGTTCCCCTCAGGCGCGAGCTGCATCCTGTCAGCAACCAGCACGTCAGCGGCCACCTGCTCGATGACCTACAGCTCGCTGACTCCGGGGGCTCGATACGATCACCGCCAGCTACGATGGCGACGGTACGCACGCTACGAGCGTCGGCTACACGACCGTGGGCGTTGCGGTTCCCGCGAGCACACGCGGATGCCGGATCGAGGGCGAGGGGGCAATCACTGCGGGCAACGGTGACCGCGCACGCTTCGGGCTGACAGCCGACGCCCACGGGCCCCGCGAGCACCCCTGGCTCGACGGCGCTCTGAGCTATCGAGACCGCGGACCTGCGCAGCCAATCAAGGTCAGCGTCAACAGGCTCGACGCGATCACCTGCAGTTCCGACCGACGCGATGCGTCGATCTTCGCCCACGCAACACTCAGTCGCAACGAAACGGTGTTCATGCGCGTCGACGTCACCGCCGGAGAGGAGCGCGGCTCGGGCGCCAGCTACCGCATCCGCCTGAGCAACGGCTACGACTCCGAGCACCAGCCACTGACCAATGGCGAGATCCAAATAGAAACCCACGACCGGCAACGCCGGTCGCCGGAGCGCTCCTCGAGAACCCAAACATCATGAGTCCGACATCCGGTCATCCGTGACGCTCCGCCGAGCCGTGTTAGCCATGACGGTGCCATCGCCCGGTATCCGTCAAAGCGTCGGCGAAACCACGCAGCTCCACGGTCCGCACGGTCGCTGACAGGGCAACCTGTCGTGAGGTGCCGCGAGCGGCGGCAGGACGTAGCCCGTAGACCTTAGTCAGCCCGGCCGGCGCGCTTCTCATCAGCGTCGTCAATCTCAGTTTGGTACTGGTCACGGGCGTCAAGGAGATGTAGCCCGCCTGCTGGAGTGGACTAGGTGCCGGACCAGGCTCGGGGAGGGTCCTGCTCTGGTGTCGTGCCTACTTCGGAAGTCGCCCGAATTGGCGTAGCGACTCATGGAACCACGTTGTGCGGCGTCGAGCACAACGTGACGGAGTGATCGGGCGCGAGGTGGCCCAATATCGCCCTGATCATGTTCGCCGAGAAGTCCTGCGCCTCGTCCACAAGGTTTCTTTAGCAGCGATCCGGGTGGAGTGGCCCGGTGAGCCGGAAGACCTGGATCGCCCAGCTCGGGGAGAGCACCAGCCTCGCCGCGGGGTCGGTCCGGGTCCAGTCGACCTCCGGCGAGTGCACGAGCCGCGTGGTGAAGGTGATCGCGCGCGCGGTGGTGATCACGTACTGGTAGTGCCCCCGGTTCAGCGCCGTGCGCCAGGCCCGACAGCTGTTGATGGGCCGGAACGAGCCATGGGGACCGCGCTGGCCCATGTACGCGACGCGATTGGAATCGTCGAGACCCCAGAGGGGATAGCCGAAGAAGAAGCCGAAGCTGCCCACCAGGGCGATTTGCGCGTGGTGCAGACCCCGAGCCCAGCGCCACACCTTGTAAACGGCGACCCGCCCGGACTTGTCGGTATATCGGTGCCTCAGGTAATCCCGCGTCCCCGAGTAGCCCAGTGCGACCCCGCCCAGCACGAGCGAGAGAGCCAGCGTCGCGGCGGTGGCGCGCACGAGCGGGCGCCGGAGCGGGATCAGCGACCACGGTCTGAGGACCACGATCACCGCCACCACGAGGACTAGGACCACGGCGGCGGCAGCTCCGCCCAGGTTGTAGTGCGGCGTCCATAGGCGGCGCAGGGCCACCGTGGCCACGAACAGCGTCGTGAGTCCGGCCGCCGCCGCCGAGCTGCCAAGCTGGCTCCTGAACAGCAGGACCAGCGGCGTGACGGCCAGCGCCAGCGTCAGTGCGGGAGCTGCGTACCGTATGGAGTACATCAAGCAGTAGGGATGTCCCCAGGGCCCGCACGCCGTGACCGGGGTCAAGGTGTAGGCGACCAGGGAGGCGAGGGCGATCAGAGCCGCCGCCAGGATCACTCGGTCGCGCGTGGAGAAGAGACACACGAGAGGACCGACCACGGCGGCGGCGACCAACGCCGGCCACCACGGCCCGAGGTTCATGTTCAACGCCGGAATCAGCCAGTGGCGGAGGATCCGGGGATAGGTCGCGTAGTCGGCCAGGGAGTAGTAGTTGCCCTGCTGCAGCGGCGGCGGGTGAGGTGTCGGCAGTACGCCGAAGCTGAACCACGGGAGCGGGTTCCCGATCGCGATGAGGTTACGGGCATACCAGTAACCACCGGCGAGGACCAGCCCCCCGATCCACCACCCGGTCGCGCTCCCGCGCCGGCCGCGGGGGGTCAACGCGATCGCGGCGAGCGTAAGTGCCCCCACCGGAGCCAGCAGGTTCAGTTTCACCGACACCGCCAGCCCGGCCGCGACGGCGGCGATGATGCTGCCGCCGCGGTACGCCCGCGTGTCGGTCGTGGGCATGTCGGCGGTGCGCATCCACAGCGTCGGAATGCAGGAGCGTGGATTCCGAGCTCGAGCTGCGCGTGCACGGCGAGTTCATCTTCGTAAACGGCACGCGCTTGCGCCTGGATCTCAGCAATTATGCCGGAAGCTTCGGTCGCGTGCTGGACCTGTTTCGATCAGCTGGTGTCGGGTCGCTGCGTGTGGTGCGTGAAGCGACGCCACGCGAATGGTTCTCGCTGCTCACATTGCTGGCGACAGTCGGCGCCACCGGCCAGGGCGATGCGGACGAGCTTGTCACCCGCTTGCGCGCCGCGGGAGTGGACGCGTTCGAGGCAGTCGCCCACGCGGATGAGGAGGAAGAGATCGAGGAGCGTGAGGTCGCCAAGGCTGCGGCGCGGCGTACGTATGCCCAGTCGGTCGCGCTCACCAAGGACGTGATCAACTCTGTTCGCATGGGCCGCGTGCCGAGCGCGCGGAAGATCAAGCGAGCAGTGCAGACCATCGTGGACGAGGTGTTGACGGAAGAGGCGTCGCTGATCGGACTTACGACTCTCCGTGAGTACGACGAGTACACGTACACGCACTCCGTCAACGTCTGCATCTTTGCTGTGGCTCTTGGCAAGCGAATTGGGATGACGAAGCTGCAGCTCTACGAGCTCGGTGTCGCCGCGCTGATGCACGACATCGGCAAGTCGCGCGTTCCGACCGACCTGCTCCAGAAGTCCACCGCGCTGGACGAGGACGACTGGCGGCGCATCACGGCGCATCCATGGCTGGGGATGCTCACTCTGTTTCAGCTGCGCGGGCAACAGGAGCTTCCATATCGTGCGATGGTGAGCGCGCACGAGCATCACATGCGCCGCGACCTGTCCGGTTATCCTCGCGTGATTCGTCCGCGATCCATTGCGATGACGAGCAGGATCGAGCGGTGGCGGACGCGTATGACGTGCAACGAGCAGGCGCTCATATCAGACCAAGCCGTATCCACCGTCAGCGGTGCTGCAGGAGATGCGTGACAATCCACGCCGCGGGCTCGATCCGGTTGTAGTGAAGGCGTTCATAACGCTGCTCGGGATCTACCCGTCCGGAACGCTCGTCGTGCTCGACACGTTCGAGCTGGCGGTCGTGCTTGCCGCAAATCCGAATCCCGAGATGTTGTCGAGGCCGCGCGTGGTAGTAGTGAGCGACGGACGTGGTAATCTTCTGCAGCCGCCAATCGAGACAGACCTTGCGGCGACCGGACCCGATGGTCAGTTTGCGCGCACCATCATCAAGACTGCAGATCCGGACAGGTATGGCATCAGGGTTAGCGATTACGTCATCTAACAGAATCGACGAGCGGTTCGCTCTTCTGCGCGACCAGGGCAGAAAGGCGCTCGTGTGCTACGCGACAGCTGGACATCCTGACCGCGCTCGCTCGATAGCCTTGCTGCGCGGCCTGGAAGACGCCGGCGCCGACATAGTTGAAGTGGGCGTGCCGTTCTCCGACCCGCTCGCTGACGGGCGCGGTCATTCAGGCAAGCTCGCAGATCGCGCTCGACGCGGGCACGACATTCAGCGGCGTGCTCGAAATCGTCGCTGAAGCGGCTCTCGGCGTTCCGGTGGTTCTGTTCGGGTATCTCAATCCGTTTCTCGCTGCCGGCGAGGGCGCACTGGATCGGATAGTGAAGGCGGGATGCGACGGCTTGCTGATTACCGACCTTCCGGTGGGCGCAGATCCGCCGCTCGAAGGCTCGCTTTACGGCCAGCCCGCTTGCATTCATCCGACTCGTCGCACCAACCACTCCGGTTGATCGAATGAAGCTCATCGCACAGAATGGCAGCGGATTCGTCTATCTCATCAGCCGGCTCGGCGTCACAGGTATGCAGCAGCGGATCGCCCCGGAACCTGGCGCTACGGTCGAGCGTCTGCGTTCGGTCACCACGTTGCCTATCTGCGTCGGCTTCGGTGTGACGGACGCACGTCAGGCCGCTGCTGTTGCGGCTGTCGCCGACGGCGTTGTGGTGGGAAGCGCGATCGTCCGGGCGGCGGGAACGAGCGTTGATGCGGCGATCGCACTCACGCGGTCCCTCCGTGCTGGGATCGACAACGCAGGGTGAGAATGTCCGACACTGTTTCGCTCAGAGGAATGCGCTTTCACTCGCGCGTCGGAGTGTTACCGCATGAGGCGCAGCTTCCGCAACCGGTTGAGCTCGATCTTCTCGGTAAAGGTGGATGAGAATGTGCGCCCGCCGCACGTCGTCGACTACGTCGCGCTTTACACCGCGGTCGCAGAAGTGATGAACGTGCGTCACATCGCCTATCTCGAAGAGGCGGCCGAGCGCGTCGCGGCTGCTGCACTGCGCGTCGCAGGTGTCCGGTCAGCCACGGTGTCGATCAGAAAGCCGCATGTGCCGTTGCCCGGCCCGGTGGAATACGCCGAAGTCTCGATCACCCGCGAGCGAGATGGATGACGTCGCGCGTGACGTCATGGATGCCGTCATGGATGACGTCGCCTTCGTCGCGCTCGGCTCCAACCTGGGCGACCGGCGAAAACATCTGTCCGACGCCCTGACACGCATTGGCAGAATTCGAGGAGTTCGCGATACTGGCGGTGACCCGCGCCGAGGAAACCGAGCCGATCGGTCCCGTTGCACAGGGGCGCTATCTGAATCAGATGGTCGCGATCCGTACCTCGCTGTCGCCGCCCGAATTGCTCGCGGCGCTGCACGAGGCGGAGCGTGAGGGTGGGCGCGTTCGACCGTCCGCTGGGGGCCGCGCACAATAGATTTGGACATTGTCAGGTATGCGCACACCACCTGGAGCTCGCCTGAGCTGCAGGTGCCACATATAGAAATCGACAACCGCGACTTCTGGCAGCGAGAGCTTGCCGAGCTCGCAGAGGTATCCATTTGAGCAGCGCACCACCGTCACGCGCCGTCACGGTTCGCGACATTCGCGATCGCAAGGGCAAGGATCCGATCGTCGTCGTCACTGCGTACGACGTGCTCTTCGGCCGGCTCGTAGATCAGGCTGGAGTGGACATCGTGCTCGTCGGTGATTCCGCCGGCAACGTGGTGGCGGGATTCGAATCGACTCTGCCGGTGACATTGGATCAAATGATCTACCACGGTGCAGCGGTATGTCGTGGGGTCTCCCGCGCACTCGTTACTGTCGACATGCCATTCCTGACATATCAGATCGATACCGCCGCTGCGATCGTGAATGCGGGACGGTTGCTCGTCGAGACTGGAGCGCAGGCTGTGAAGCTGGAAGGCGGTAACGAGCACATCGCCGCGACAGTCGCGCGTCTTGTCGAGATCGGAATCCCGGTGATGGGACACATCGGCTTCACGCCGCAATCGGTGAATGCAATCGGCGTGCGAGTGCAGGGACGGGAAGCGGAAGAAGAGGAGCGCATTCTGGCCGAAGCGAAGCGATTGGACGAGGCGGGCGCCTTCGCGATAGTTCTGGAGCTGATGCCGGCAAAGCTGGCGGCGCGCATCACGGCGAGCGTGGGCGCTCCGACGATCGGGATCGGTGCTGGCCCGGGGTGCGACGGTCAGGTGCTGGTGCTTCCCGACATGCTCGGCATGAACGAGGAGTTCTCACCCCGTTTCCTCAAGCGTTACGCGAATCTCGCCGATACGGTACGCGACGCCGTGCGCGCATACGGCGACGACGTTCGTGAGCATCGCTATCCGTCCGCCGATCAGAGCTTCTAGACACACCACATGCTGATCGAGAGCAGTATCACCGGGATTCGTGCGCGTTTGCGCGAGCTCCGCGCGAACGGCGCGAGCGTGGCGCTCGTGCCGACGATGGGGGCACTGCACGAGGGACATCTCGCGCTTGTCGACGCCGCGGCGAAAACTGCGGACGTGGTCGCGGTGAGCATCTTCGTAAACCCGTTGCAGTTCGGACCGAACGAGGACCTTGCGCGTTATCCGCGCACGCCCGAGAGCGATTCGGCGAAGCTCGCCGAGCACGGTGCGACGCTTGTCTTCATGCCCACGGCGGACGAGATGTACGCGGGAAGCACGTCGCGGACGACCGTAACGCCTCCATCGTTCGCTGCGCTTTTCGAGGGTGCCGTTCGGCCCGGTCACTTCGCCGGTGTGCTCACCGTGGTCGCGAAGCTGTTCAACATCGTGCAGCCCGATGTGGCGGTGTTTGGACGGAAGGACCTTCAGCAACTGGCGCTGATCCGCACAATGGTCGCCGATCTGAACTTTCCGGTTCACATTACGGCAATCGACACGGTGCGAGAAAGCGATGGACTCGCGCTCTCCAGTCGCAACCGCTACCTCGACACCGATGCACGCCGCCACGCACCGGCGCTGCATGCAGCTCTGGTCACCGCAAAGGATACGTTCCACGCCGGTAATACCGATCCGTCGGCGATCGAAGCGAGAGGGAGCGCGGTCCTGGCGGAGGACGGTGCCTTCGATGTTGATTATTTCGCACTGGTGAATGAAGCTGATTTTGCAACGCCGTCGGTCGCGACAAGCGGCGATTCGGTACTCGTGGCGGCGCGGATCGGTGGCACTCGATTGATCGACAACATCAGACTCTGACAATGCACAGCTCGACGCTGGACCTTCCCGATTGGGCGCGCGTGGGCGAAAAGCGCGCCGAGCACATTCAACGCGTCACCGCGTTACTCAATGCGTGGGCAGCGGCGATGCGGCTTCCGCCGGCGGAAGCGCGCGCGTTCATCGATGCGGGCGTACTGCACGATGCATTGCGTGATGCGACCGAAGCCGAGTTGCGCGAGATAACCGGTGACAACGAAAGCCCGTTCGGACTGCTGCACGGGCCCGCTGCGGCGATTACACTGGAAAAGCACGGCGAGAAGCGCACCGATGTGCTCGACGCGATTCGCTATCATACCGTCGGGAGTGCGCGCTGGGGCGTCGTCGGCCGCGCGCTGTACATGGCCGATTTTCTGGAGCCTGGCCGAAAGTTCATGAAGCAGGACAGGTATTTTCTTTCGCTGCAGGTCCCGACGTCGTTCGAAACGGTGTTTCGCCAGGTGGTGCGGATGCGTCTCGAATGGACGGTGCGCGAGGGAAATCACATCTTCCCGGAAACAGTCACGCTCTGGAACAGCCTGCAGTAATGTTGCGGCGTTCCGTAGTGCTGGCGATCGCTACGGTATTTGCGATCGTGGGCTGCAAAAAGGGCGATCAACGTCGCGGCACGTGCGTCCGATGCATCTTCGGCAAAGATCGATACTACCATTGGTCACGCGCCGCTCGGCGTGCGCATCAAGGTAGAAGTGTTGAACGCGAGCGCGACCCGCGGTGCGGCGCGACGCGCGACGCTACTGCTGCGCGCGCGCGGCTACGACGTCGTTGCGATGGGCAATTCTCGTACGACGCAGGCGCCGACACTCGTACTGGATAGATCCAATCATCCCGAGTGGGCCGCGCTGATCGGCAAGGCAATTGGGGGCAAGGTCGTCACTCGCCCCGATACGTCACGCTACCTCGACGCCACCGTCGTGCTCGGCACCGACTGGACGCCGCCTCCGATGCCGTTCTACCCGTAGCTGTCCACACGCGGCGGCGATGTCCTTTCCGCGACTCTTGCGGATCGCGACACTCAACCCACCGCGCCGCAGCATGGCGGCGAACCGCCGTATGGAGTCCGCGGTGGTTGGTGTGAAATCACCCGCGCCGCCAGGATGCAGCGGAATGAGATTCACGAACGCCTTGCACTCCTGCGCGAGCTTCATCAACTCGCGCGCATCCTCATCGCGATCGTTGACACCGCCGAGCATCACGTACTCGAAGGTGACGCGCCGGTCGAAGCGCTTCGCGGCTTCGATCACTTCAGCGAGCGGATACTTCGTGTTGATGGGCATGAGGCTGCGACGCAGCTCATCGGTCGGTGCATGCACTGAAATCGCGAGCCGGAACTGTTCAGGACGGTCCGCGAGTGCGACGATGCCGGGCAGAATCCCGACCGTCGACACGGTGATGTGACGCGAACCGATGCCGAGTCCGGCGGGATCGTTCAGGATGGTGAGTGCGGAATCGACCGCGCGCCAGTTCATGAGCGGCTCGCCCATCCCCATGAAGACGATGTTGGTGACGGCGATTGGCGGGTCCAGCAGAGCCATCTCTCGCACCTGAGCGGCTATCTCGTACGGCTCCAGGTTGCGCGTGAAGCCCATCTTGCCGGTCGCGCAGAACGCGCACTGAAGCGCACAGCCGGCCTGGGATGAGATGCACAACGTGAGTCTGTCGTCGTCCGGAATCGACACGGTTTCGATCGCTTCGCCGTCGGCCAGGCGGAAGAGGAACTTGCGCGTGCCGTCGGCCGACAGTTGTTGCGCCGCAATGCTGAGCTCGGGCAAGTCGAACGACTGTTCGAGCGCTTCACGGAGCGCAACAGGCAGCTCCGTGATGTCTGCGAACGAGCGGGCTGGCGCCTGCCACAGCCTGCGCGCGACCTGACGAGCACGATACAGTGGCTCGCCACGATCGCGAAAGAACGCCTCCAGGGTCGCATCGGCGTCCGCGGGCGTGAGATTCAGAAGATTGATTTTGGGCATGTGGGGTCGGCGGGCAACGGTGCGAAGGGCCTACCATAAGCCGTTGCCAGCCATAAATTTAACCGATCTACATGCAATCATATCATCAGGTCGCGGCACTGCCCCAACACGCCGCGTGAGCGCCCCGGAATTTCCCGCAACAACCGAGCGAACCACTCTCTGCGGCGCCATTCGCGCCGAGCATGCCGGATCGCAAGTAAGGCTTGGTGGATGGGTCGAGAGCTCGCGTAACCTCGGCGGGATGGTCTTCCTGAATCTGCGGGATCGCGCAGGCGTGGTTCAGGTCTCGTTCAATCCAGACTTCACCCCCGCTGCCATGATCGAAGCCGCGTCGTCGGTTTCGCTCGAGAGCGTCGTGCGCGTCGAGGGCAGCGTCGCATTGCGTCCGCAGAACATGGCGAACTCAGACATGGATACGGGCGCGGTCGAGGTGCAGGCGACTTCGATAGCCGTGCTTGGACCGGCGGAGTCGCTCGCGATGCCGGTCGTCTCCAAGGGATCGAACCTGCCGGCGGAGGAGATACGGCTGCGGTATCGCTACCTGGATCTGCGTCGTGCGCCGTTGCAGGCGAACCTCATTCTGCGCCATCGCCTCTTGCAGGTAACGCGCGCATTTCTGGACGCGCGCGGGTTCCTGGAAGTCGAGACGCCGATCCTCACCAAGCCGACGCCGGAAGGTTCGCGCGATTACGTTGTGCCGAGCCGGTTGCATGCCGCCGAGTTCTACGCGCTGCCGCAGTCTCCGCAGCTGTACAAGCAGCTGTTGATGATCTCCGGCATGGATCGTTATTTCCAGCTCGCGCGTTGCTTTCGCGACGAGGACCTGCGCGCAGATCGTCAGCCGGAATTCACGCAGATCGACATCGAAGCGTCGTTCATCACGCCGGAAGATCTCTACACGCTCACAGAAGGAATGCTGCAGGCGCTGTTCGCGGTCGCCGGCGTCGAGATTGCGACACCGTTCCCGCGAATGACCTACGCGGCTGCGATGGAGAATTACGGCTGCGACCGTCCGGACATGCGATACGGCTTGCAGATTCGCGACGTTACGTCCGTATTCGCGGAGTCCGACTTCGCCATCGCGCGCTCGGCGATCGCTGCCGGCGGACGCGTGCGCGGGATAGTGATTCCGGGCGGAGCGACGCTGTCACGCAAGCAGGTGGACGAGATCGAGGTCGCAGCCAGGAGCGCCGGTGCGGCCGGCCTGATGCGCATCAAGTGCGCGAACGGTGTCGTCGATGGCGCACCCGCAAAGGCTCTGACCGATGCCGGTCGTGCCGCGTTGCAGTTGTCGGATGGCGATCTCATGTTGCTGGTGGCCGGTCCGGATCACATCTCGAATCCAGCACTGGATCGCACGCGTCAGGACGCGGCGCGCCGGATGTCGCTGGTGCCGGACGGCGTGAGCGAGCTGCTCTGGGTGACTGATTTTCCAATGTTCGCGGTCGATCCGGAGACCGGACGCCTCGATGCGATGCACCATCCATTTACCGCGCCGAATCCTGAAGATTTCGGATTCCTCGACAGCGATCCGGCACGCGTTCGTGCGCTCGCGTACGACGTGATTCTCAACGGCACGGAGCTGGGCGGTGGCAGTATTCGCATCGGCGACCCGGCGCTGCAGCGGCGGGTATTATCTCTTCTCGGTATTGATTCCGTCACGGCAGAAGAGCGCTTCGGCTTCCTGCTGGAGGCACTTTCCGCAGGTGCGCCTCCGCACGGGGGAATTGCATTAGGCTTCGACAGGATAGCGATGCTGCTCGCCGGGGCCCCCAGCTTGCGTGATGTCATCGCATTTCCCAAGACGACCGCCGCACGCGCATTGTTCGAGGGAGCGCCGACCGTGATTCCGGCCGACGAGCTCGCTGCACTACATCTCAAACCCGCACAAGCTTGACCGTTTCAGACGACAACACGGCGCTCAGAATCTCCACCGAAGGCGCTGACATGCTCACTCTCGCCGGGGTGAACGACGAGAATCTCACCGAGCTCATGCGTCAGTCAGGAGCGCGCGTCGCACTTCGCGGCGACACCATGACGCTCACGGGCTCACGGGAGGAGCTGGACCGCGCTCAACCGGTTGCGCAGCGCATGATCGACCAGGCCAAGCGCCAGCTTCCGCTGACCGCGGACGACGTTCTGCGGATGAGTCTCGATGGCGTGCGCCCGGATGGCACTGCATCCGACGAGCGGATCGTGCTGCCGGGAATCCGGAAGGTCATCCAGCCCAAGACCGCAGGGCAGGCGGAATATCTCAAGCAGATCAGCGACAACGACATCGTCATCGGCATCGGTCCCGCGGGAACGGGAAAGACATATCTCGCTGTGGCCGCTGCGGTCGACGCCCTCTCTCGCAAGCGCGTGCGCCGCATTGTGCTCGCGCGCCCGGCGGTCGAGGCTGGCGAGAGTCTCGGATTCCTTCCGGGTGACATGCAGGCCAAGGTCGATCCGTACCTGCGTCCTCTCTACGACGCGCTGGAAGACATGATGCCGGCAGAGCGCGTGCAGAAGGCGCTCGAAACGCGCACGATCGAGATTGCACCACTTGCATACATGCGCGGTCGCACACTCGCCGATGCGTTCGTCATCCTTGACGAGGCGCAGAATGCGACGGCGGCGCAGATGAAGATGTTTCTAACTCGACTGGGCGTCAATTCACGCGTCGTCATAACCGGCGACAAGACGCAGATCGACCTTCCGCGTCGTGAAGACTCCGGTCTGGTGCAGGTGGAGCGCGTGCTTGCCGGAATCGAGGGCATATCGTTCTTCTACTTCACCGACGCTGATGTCGTGCGGCACAGACTGGTGCGCGACATCATCAAGGCGTACGCTGAGGATACAACGGGGTGATGCTATGAATCTGTGGCGACGACTCTCGGAGCGTGATGCCGCGGACGAGGCGGACCCTCCAGATCGCAACAAGCGCGACGATGCAGTTGCGCGAACATCCTTCGCGCCGCGGCTCGACGTGATCCTCGAGATAGCCGCGGTAACCGCGCGCATACTGCTTGATCCGCGCGTGACCTTCGCGATCGCCATAGCAGTCGTGATCTTAGTTCCGGGTCGCGTGGGCGAGTTGATCACCGCCTTTTTTGTCGCCGTTGGCGCGTTGCTCGTGTATCGCGCCAAACAGTGGCGCCGGATTCCGGATCACATCCGCTGGCTCGCGTGGGCCGACCTCAACATGCCGCTCATGCGACGCCTGAGCCTGGAAGCGCCCGGTACTTACGCTCACACCATCGCGATGGCGAATCTCACCGAGGCTGCGTGCAACGCCATCGGTGCAGATGGTCTGCTGGGGCGCGTGGGATCGTACTATCACGACGTGGGCAAGCTTCGCAAGCCGCAGCACTTCGTCGAGAACCAGCCGCGGGGACGCAATCCGCACGACAAGCTCAAGCCGGCGACGAGCGCCTCGATCATACGCTCGCACGTTCGGGACGGCATCGAGCTGGCCAAGGAGAACGGGGTTCCGCGTCCCATACGCGCGTTCATCGCCGAACATCATGGAACGCTTCCGATCGCGTACTTCCTGGCCAAGGCGCGCGAGCGGGACGACTCGGTGAACGCGAGCGAATATTCGTATCCGGGTCCGATTCCACAGAGCGCGGAAACGGCAATCTGCATGCTTGCGGATGCGGCCGAGGCGAAGGTCCGAGCGCTGGCCGACCCGACGCCGGTGGCGATACGTACGATGGTGGAAGCGACAATCGCCGAGCGGATGGAGGAAGGGCAGCTCGCTGACGCACCAATCACGCTGCGTCAGCTCAGCATAGTGCGCGAGCAGTTCGTGCGCATCCTGACCGGTATGTTCCACGGCCGTATCGAGTATCCGTCGCCGGTGCGGCCGCTGGCCATCGCGCCGAAACCCGATTCGCGCGCGAGCGCGTGAGCGTAGCCGTCGACGTATCACGCGACGGAGTGCGAATCGCCCTGTCCGAACAGCGGGTGCGCGAGATCGTTCGCTCCGTGTGCCGTCACGAGCGAGTGAACGAGGCGCTGATCTCCGTTGCGTTCATCCGCAACGCCGCAATTGCACGAATGAACAGACAGTTTCTCGGCCACTCCGGTGCAACGGATGTCATCACCTTCGAGCTGGACGGCCGGCAGACGCGGTCATCGCGCCGTGCGATACTCGGTGACATCTACATTGCGCCGGACGTCGCGCGCCGCAATGCGATCGAGAACGGCGTTGGTATTCGCGAGGAGCTGACACGGCTCGTTGTACACGGCACGTTGCATGTTCTTGGATACACCCATGCGGAAGGATCTCACCGCACCACCGGCAATATGTGGCGCCGTCAGGAGGAGATCCTTGCCTCAGTCGTTTGATGCGCTCATCGCGGACTTCGAGGCTGGCAAGTCGGCGGCTCTCGCGCGCGCGGTGAGCATCGTCGAGAATCATCGCGCCGGTTATGACGAGCTCATGGCGAGGCTGCACCCTCACATTGGTCGTGCGCAGCGTCTGGGAATTACGGGGCCACCGGGTGCGGGCAAGAGTACGGTTACGAATCTGGTCGTGCAGTCGCTGCGGCAGGAAGGGCACACCGTTGGCGTGATTGCTGTCGATCCAACTTCACCGTTCACCGGCGGCGCGCTGCTCGGCGATCGCGTGCGGATGGAGTCCGTAGCGCTCGATCCTGGTGTGTACATCCGATCGATGGCGACGCGCGGATCGCTTGGCGGCCTTTCCGCGCGGACGGCGGAGGTTGCGGATGTGCTCGACGCGTTCGGGTTCGACAGAATCATCATCGAAACGGTGGGTGTCGGGCAGACGGAGCTCGACATCGCACGCACTGCTGATACTACGGTCGTCGTTCTCGTGCCCGAATCGGGCGACTCGATCCAGACGTTGAAGGCCGGCGTGATGGAGATCGCCGACATCTTCGTCGTCAACAAGGGTGACCGTCCCGGCGCCGACCGTCTGCGCAACGACATCGAGCTGATGCTCGGCCTGCGACGGGGCTCGACCGGCAGCGTTCCCGCACATCACGGTGTGCAGCTCAAGACTTTCAACCCGATCCGGATAGCGCGCGAGGCTGCCAAAGCGGAAGATCCCGAGCAATGGACGCCGCCCGTACTGGGAACCATCGCATCCCGGGGCGAGGGTATCGACCTGCTGCTGGCCGCCGTGGCGCGTCACTTTCGTTATCTTGAGACGTCAGGCGCACTGAAGGGGCGCCGGCGCATCCGGCTTCGGAATCAGGTCGCTGAAGTTGTAGCCGAGCGGGTTCGCAACAGGCTCTGGGACGACCCGGAGACCAACGTATGGCTTGACGCGCAGCTCGACCTGCTGGAATCCGGAGCGACAACGCCGTTCAGCGTTGCGGACGAGTTGCTGAGACGGAGCGGTCCCTTGTTGACTGGAGTCGATGCATGACGACGGCTGAGATGTTGGAGCTTGACAGACTGCGCGAGGAAGTCGCCCAGTGGCGTGCGCGATTCGACGCCGCGAAAAAACGCAACGCGCTATTCGCGAATTCCGGCGACGTCGTCGATCCGGTTTACACGGCGCTCGACGTCGCGGGCGACGGATCTGCACTGGAGCTGCCCGGCGACTATCCCTTTACACGTGGCATACACGCAACCGGATATCGCGGCAAGCTGTGGACGATGCGGCAATTCGCCGGATTCGGCACTGCACCCGAAACCAACGCGCGCTACAAATATCTCCTGTCGCATGGGCAGACCGGTCTCTCGGTCGCGTTCGATTTTCCGACGCTGATGGGTTACGACTCGGACCATCCACGTTCCGAGGGGGAGGTTGGCAAGTGCGGCGTCGCGATCTCGAGTCTCGCCGACATGGAGACGCTTTTCGAGGGGATTCCGCTCGATAAGGTTTCGACGTCGATGACCATCAACGGCCCCGCGGTAATTCTGTTCGCGTTCTATGTTGCTGCTGCCGAGAAGCAGGGCGTGGACATCAAGGAATTGCGCGGAACGATTCAGAACGACATCCTCAAGGAGTACATGGCGCAGCACGCGTGGGTTTACCCCATCGAGCCCGCGCTGCGTCTCATAGTCGATAACTTCGCGTGGTCTGCGGAGCACGTTCCGCTCTGGAACACGATCTCGATCTCCGGATATCACATTCGCGAAGCCGGCGCCACCGCTGCGCAGGAGCTTGCGTTCACGCTTGCTGACGGCTTCACTTACGTCGAGCGTGGCCTCGCGCGTGGCCTGGACGTGGACGACTTTGCACCGCGCCTGTCGTTCTTCTGGGATATCCACAACGACTTCTTCGAGGAGATCGCGAAGCTGCGTGCGGCGCGGCGCATCTGGGCGCGCCATCTCAAGGAGCGCTTTGGCGCGAAGGATCCGCGCTCGCTCATCATGCGCTTTCACTCGCAGACGGCCGGCGTGACACTCACTGCGCAACAGCCGATGAACAACATCGTGCGCGTCGCGTATCAGGCCATGGCCGCGGTGCTGGGCGGCACGCAATCGCTGCACACGAACTCGATGGACGAGACACTTGCTCTGCCGACCGAGCAGGCGGTGCAGGTCGCGCTTCGCACTCAGCAGGTGCTCGCTTACGAGACCGGTGTCCCAAATGTCGCTGACCCGTTGGGCGGCTCGTACTACGTGGAAGCTCTGACGGACAAGCTGGAGCAGGAAGCAGAGGCGTTGTTCGAGCAGATCGCCGAAGTTGGCGGCGTCGTGCACGGTTTGGAGACCGGATGGCTGCAACGCAAGATCGCCGAATCGTCGTCACGTCAGCAGTGGGAGATCGAGCAGCATCGGCGCACCATCGTCGGCGTGAACGAGTTCGTCACCGAAGAGGGCGAGCTCACGATTCCACTGCTCAAGGTGAGCGCGGCCGCCGAGAGTGAGCAGCGTGCGAGAATGGCGCAGATGCGCGCGTCGCGTGACAACAAGCTCGTGGAAGCGCGTCTTGCCGCGCTGCGCGAAGCGTCTCGGACCGACGCCAATCTGATGCCGTTCATTCTCGACTGCGCTCGCACCTACTGTACGCTGTACGAGATACGTGCCGCCATGGAAGAAGTGTTTGGCGCGTATCGCGAGCCCGTGTTCTTCTAACCCTTGCAATCGAAAGAGATGCGCCCTATCCGAGTGCTAGTCGCCAAACCGGGACTGGACGGCCACGACCGTGGCGCCAAAGTAGTTGCGGCCGCACTGCGCGACGCGGGGATGGAGGTCATCTACACCGGCCTGCATCAGACTCCGGAGATGATCGCGACCGCCGCGATTCAGGAGGACGTCGATGTGGTGGGACTATCAATTCTGAGCGGTGCGCACATGACGCTCATTCCGCGCGTCCTCGACTTGCTGCGCGCCGACGGACGCGATGACATTCTCGTGACCGGCGGCGGGATCATTCCGCGCGAAGACATGGATGCGCTCGAGGCTCGCGGCACCGGCCGGCTGTTCGGGCCTGGAACGCCGACCAGCGAGCTCGTGGATTACATCCACGACTGGTTCGAGGCACGCGAAAGCCAGACAGCGTGACGTCTCGGCTGCATTCGCTCGACACCGACCTTCGGGAGCTCGAGAGCAAACTCGAGCAGGGCGGCGGCGCAAGGAAGATCGAGAAGCTGCATGCGCAGGGCAAGCTGTCGGCGCGTGAAAGAGTCAGGCTGTTGTGTGATCCGGGAAGCAGCTTCCTCGAGATTGGCCTGCTCGTCGCGTACGATCAGTATGACGGGCAGGCACCGTCGGCCGGCGTTGTAACTGGTTTATCAGTAGTCGATGGTCGCGAGGTCGTGGTAGTCGCAAACGATCCGACCGTGAAGGCGGGCTCGTGGTGGCCTGAGACGATCAGGAAGATTCTGCGCGCGCAGGAAATTGCGATGCGGTGTACGATCCCGATCGTATATCTGGTCGACTCTGCAGGAGTGAATCTGCCGTATCAGGGCGGAGTATTTCCGGGCCAGTTCGGTGCGAGTCGCATCTTCTATTACAACTCGGTGATGCGACGTTACCTGCGCATCCCGCAAATCGCGGCCGTGATGGGGCAGTGCATCGCGGGCGGCGCGTATCTCCCCGCCTTGTCCGACGTCATTCTCATGGTGAAGGGAACGTCCTTCATGGGACTCGGCGGGCCCAACCTCGTAAAGGGCGCAACGGGCCAGGTAATCGACAGCGAAACACTCGGCGGTGCCGACACGCACACGCAGGTGAGCGGTGTCGCGCATTATGCCGTCGATGACGACGCTTCGTGCATCGCCAAGATCCGCGAGCTGATCTCGCGCCTGCCGCGTCCTGCAGTGGCGGCGCCCGTCGAACGGGCGAGCACAGATGCGGCGATCGCGGACCTCCTGCCAACCGATCATCGCATGTCGTACGACATGCATGCCCTGCTCAGGCTCATAGTCGATGACGGCGCGCTGGATGAATTTCAGGGCGAGCTGGCGAAGGAAGTGATCTGCGGCGACGCACGCATCGGTGGAATCCCGGTCGCTGTCATCGCCAACCAGCGCGGGCTGGTGAAGGGACGCGCCGGCGAGAAGCCACGGTTCGGCGGAATCATCTACGCGGAATCCGCCGAGAAGATGGCCTACTTCATCGACCGTTGTGATCGTCAGCGTATTCCGATTCTGTTCGTGCAGGACGTGTCCGGCTTCATGGTTGGGCCGGAAGCCGAGCACGAAGGAATCATTCGTGCGGGGGCGCGACTCGTCGAAGCGATGGCGACGACTCGCGTGCCGAAGATCGTGCTTACGGTGAATCACGCATCCGGCGCGGGTTATTACGCGATGGCCGCGCAGGGCTTCGATCCGGACTTCGTATTCACCTGGCCAACGGGACGTATGGGCGTGATGGAGGGCGAGGCCGCGATTCAGGCGGTGCACGGTCCCGCGATCGACGCCGCACGCAAGGCCGGCGGTGAGTTGAAGGATGAAGTGTCTGCTGCCGTCGACGAGATGCGCGCGGATTACGAACATCAGCTCGATGCGCGTTACGCCGCAGCGCGTGGCTACGTGGACGCGATAATTCACCCTGAAGACACTCGTGCCGCCATCATTACCGCGTTGACGGCATCGCTCAACAATCCCGGTCCGCATCTCGGACCATTCGTTCTTCCAACGCACATAGCCTGATCATACAATGACTGAACGCGTAGTCCGCGTCGCAAGCGGCCAGGGATTCTGGGGTGACTCGCTCGACGCTCCTCGCCAACAGGTGGAGAACGGACCGGTCGACTATCTGATGCTCGACTATCTCGCCGAGGTCACCATGTCGATTCTGCAGAAGCAGAAGGAGCGTGATCCCGCGATGGGTTACGCGCGTGATTTTGTCGGTGCAATGGATTCGGTGCTGGACGCGGTGACCGAGCGCGGTGTGCGTGTAATTGCGAATGCGGGAGGGGTGAATCCGCCCGCGTGCGCGGCTGCCATTCAGGGCGTCGCGAAGAAGCGCGGCAAGTCCCTGCGCATTGGCGTGGTAACTGGCGACGATCTTCTGCCACGTTTGAACGAGCTGGTGCAGCAGGGACATGCGCTGGCGCACATGGAAACCGGTGAGCCGCTCGAAACAGTGCGTGATCGCGTTCTCTCAGCGAACGCGTACATCGGCTCGAAACCGATAGTCGAGGCGCTGTCCCGCAAGGCGCAGGTCGTCATTACAGGACGCTCCACCGATACAGCGCTCACGATGGCTCCCATCCGGTTCGAATACGGCTGGGCAGACACGGATTACGACCGGCTCGCTGCCGGGATCGTTGCGGGCCACATACTCGAGTGCGGTGCGCAGAGCTCCGGCGGCAACTGCCAGTATGACTGGCGCAACATTCCGGATCTTGCCAACGTCGGCTATCCTGTCGCCGACGCATACGAAGACGGCAGCTTTGTCGTCACCAAGCATCCGAACACCGGGGGACGTGTGTCGGTGCAGACCGTGTCGGAGCAGCTCGTGTACGAGATGGGCGATCCGCACGGCTACATCACGCCGGACGTGATTGCCGATTTCTCCACGATTCGCATCGAGGACGCGGGACCGGACCGCGTTCGCGTATTCGGAATCAAGGGCTACGCGCCGACTGACAAGCTGAAGGTGTCGATCGCATACAAGTCCGGATACAAGGCAGTTGGCACGCTCGTTTATTCGTGGCCTGACGCGCTGGAAAAGGCGCAGCTCGCCGACCGTATCCTGCGCGAGCGACTCGATCGTCTGGGCCTGCGCTTCGACGAGATTCTCACTGAATTCGTCGGTGCATCGGCCACGCATGGCCCACTCGCCGGCGATGCAGGGAGGAACGCACCCGAAATCCAGCTTCGCGTCGGTGTGCGGTCAGATGATCGTGCAACCGTCGAACGCTTTACGCGCGAGATCGCTCCCCTCGTGTTGAACGGGCCACCGGGCGTCACCGGTTTCGCCGGCGGGCGACCGAAAGTGGAAGAGATCGTTGCATACTGGCCGGCCCTGATAGACAAGACAGTCGTGCAGACTCAAGTGGAGATTGTTTGATGATAGTACGCTTGCTCGACATCGCGCACGCGCGATCCGGTGACAAGGGCGATACAGCGAACGTCGGAATCATCGCGAACCGGCCCGAGTGGTATCCCCTCATCAGCCGGGAGCTGACGCAGGCGCGCGTTACGCAACACTTCGCGGGAATGATCAAGGGCGAGGTCGATCGGTTCGAGCTGCCGAACCTGAACGCTCTCAACTTTCTGTTGCATGGGGCGCTTGGCGGCGGTGGGACACTGTCGCTCAAGACCGATGCGCAGGGGAAAGTGTACTCGACCGCGTTGCTGCGCATGATGCTCGAGGTACCTGACGCCGAGGCGCGCGCTCTCGGTCTGCCGTCCGCATGAACCGCATTCGCGTCGAGTCCGACGGCGCACTCGCGCACATCACGCTCGCGCGGCCGGAGAAGCGTAACGCACTCGACCACGAGACGACGCACGAGCTCCTGCAAGCCTTCACGTCGTGCGCACAGCACACTGGCACTCATGCCGTTCTGCTTAGCGCCGACGGCGTCGACTTCTGCGCTGGCGCCGATCTCACAGAGCTCGCCGGCATGCTCGGCGCAACACCGGAGCAGCATTATGCCGACGCCGAGGCGCTCGGACGCGTATTCATCGCGATGCGCGAGATGCCCAAGCCGGTGATAGCGGCCGTGCGTGGACGTGCCCTTGCCGGCGGTGCAGGGTTGGCCACCGCCGCAGACATCGTGATCGCACACGAAGACGCCCAGTTCGGCTACCCGGAGGTTCTCGTCGGCTTCGTACCTGCAATGGTGATGACGATGCTCCGCCGGTCCGTTGGCGAGAAGCGCGCCTACGACCTGGTCGCAAGCGGGAGACGCATCGAAGCGGCCGAAGCGCTTGCAATGGGCCTGGTGAGTCGCGTGATCGGCGGCGACGATTTCGCAGAAGCTGCAAAGCTGATCGCGCGTGAGATCGCGGAATCGTCGGCAAGCGCGCAGGCGCTCACCAAGACGCTGTTCTATCAGCTCGATGGGCTGGATTTCCGCGAGGGTGTTCTCGCCGGCGCGCGCACGAATGTCGCGGCCCGAACCACCGAGGACTTCCGCAACGGCGTTCTACGGTTCACGAAGAAAGCATGAGGCGCATCGACTCGTTCAAGATCGGACTTGCGATTTGTGCGATCGTCCTTTTTGCGTTCTCGATCAGGTCCGGCGTGGTCGCTTATCGTCTTGCAGCTATTGTCTGCCTTCTCGGGGCGTTTCTGCTCCGTTTCGTCCGTCCGAGAGCGTAATTAGATTGCGGGGGTGAAGGCCACCCGAAACATTCCCGAACTCCTGTCACCCGCCGGCTCTCTGGATGCCGTTCGGGCCGCCGTCGCGAACGGCGCCGACGCCGTGTACCTCGGCGCCGAGAAGTTCAATGCGCGGGACGAGGGCGCCCAGCTGACACTGGACGAGCTCGAAGCCGCATGTGCGCTGGCGCACTCTCGCGGGACGAGGATCTACCTGACGCTCAACACGCTCGTGAAGCCCGCCGAGCTGAGCGACGCGCTCGATTTTCTGGGTCAGGCAATCGATCGCGGGATCGACGCAGCGATCGTGCAGGATATCGGGCTCGTCAAGCTCATCAATACGGTGTACCCGGGGTTCGAGATACACGGCTCGACCCAGATGACCGTGCACGACGAATCGGGCGCACGGCTGATGCAGGAGCTGGGGATCGATCGCGTTGTGTTGGCACGCGAGAACACGATCGAAGACATTCGCGCGATTCACTCCGCTGTGCCGGAGCTCGGGCTCGAGTCCTTCATACATGGCGCGCTCTGCATCTCGTACAGCGGCCAGTGCTACATGTCCGGGATGATCTCCGAGCGCAGCGCTAATCGCGGATCGTGCGCACAGTCGTGCCGCAAGGACTACACGCTTACGGATTCCACGACGGGCCAGACGCTCGACACCGGCTTCCTCATCTCCGCGAAGGACCTTGGCGCGTACGACTCGCTGGCCGACATCGCAGATGCCGGTGTGGGTTGTCTCAAGATCGAAGGCCGAAAGAAGCGGCCGGAGTACGTAGCGACTGTCACGCGGGGATA
Source organism: uncultured Gemmatimonadales bacterium (assembly GCA_963707505.1). Lineage (GTDB taxonomy): Bacteria > Gemmatimonadota > Gemmatimonadetes > Gemmatimonadales > Gemmatimonadaceae > Fen-1247. Next base: position 1,361,223 of record CAVPQB010000004.1, on the reverse strand, counting down.
TCGCGATTTTCTAACGCGCGTTGGGGAAGGCGATACGACCCCGCCGGCGGTAGACGAAGTGCAGGATCTGGTTCAGATCTTCAGCCGCGGTTTTACGCCGGGAATGTACCGAGGGCGGGCCGGCCGCGAGTACGTCACGCGCGATCAACCGGACAACCGTGGCGTGGAGTTGGGCACCGTTGTGGACGTCAGCGCGCGTGAAGTAGTTGTAGAGGTGTCGACTCGAATCGAAGCAGGCGACGGAGTCGCGTTCGAGGGCGGTCGCGGAGTCGAGACCATCGGCGCGACTGTTACCTCGGTGCGTACGTTGAGCGAGACGAACGGAAGACTCCGTCAGGCTCTGACATTGCGTGCGCATCCGCAGGTTGGCGCGGTCGTGGTTCGCAGCTCCGACGCCACACTTCTCGCGCGTGCGCGGGCGAGCTTCGAGTCGGTGGAGCTGTCGCCCGCGCGCAAGCGTCCTGTCGACGTCGCCGCGTTCGGCAGCGTGGGTTCGCCTCTCAAGCTCGTGTTCAGATCGGACGTCGGAGACGTCGTCGTACGCAGTGACATCGCGCTGGCAACGGCGTCGAAGCGCGCGCTCGACGTCGCGCAGCTGCGCGAGCAGCTGGGCCGGCTCGGGGAGACCGGCTTCGCGCTGCGCGAAGTGGACGCGAACGGGCTTGGCGCGGGTCAGTTCATTCCCGTAAGCGTTCTGAACCATCTGCGCCAGAGCGCGATCGCCGATCTGGAGCAACGGGTCGAGTGGGGCAACGCATCACGGCTTGGTGAGCGCGCGGAGCGGATCTCGGCGGCGATTGCGGAAGTTGCTGTGAACCGAACGCCGGCGAACGACAGACCGACGTTGTCAGCGCACGTGTACGATCTCGCCGATGCGCGTGCGGCCGCTGCCGCGGGCGCTACAGAGATCGTGCTCGATCCATTCCTGCGCCACCCAACGCCGCCTGTGTCACGCGTCCGTGCGCTAACTACTGAACTTTCAGGAGTTGGGGTTTCGCTGCGCATTCGCACGCCGAGCATCGTTCGCCCGGAGGATCGTGCGGTCGTGGACAAGTGGCTCGCGCTGGATCTGCCGATCGTATCGGGCCACGTTGGACTGGTCGTCGAGCTTGCGCGCCAGGGTCGCGACGTAATTGCAGACTACGCGGTGAACTGTTTCAACCAGCATACCGCAGCGCATCTGTTCGGGAACGGAGTTCGGCGGATCGTTCCCTCCATTGAGCTGACGGTGGACGAGCTTCGCGAACTCGTAGCGCCATGGAACGGAAGCGGGTTCGACGTTCTCGTGTATGGCCGGCCAGAAGGGATGACCATCGAGCACTGTGTGCTGTCCGCAGCTTTCGATCGCGAGCCGACGACGTGTCGCGATCTGTGCGTGCAGAAACACAGGAACGTATCGCTGACGGATCCGGCTGGTTACACATTTGCGGTGGCAACCGACAGCGCCTGTCGCAACCGGCTGTTGCACTCACGCCCGATCGAAGGCTCGGAATACATACCAAGGCTCTGGAGCGTTGGCGTCCGCTCGTTCAACGCGGTATTCAACGTACCCGGCGACCCCGTTGCAGAGGTAGTTGCCGGTTACCGCCAGTTGATCGACTCGCTCGCATCTGGTGCATCGGGGCCAACTGACTCAGTCCGCTCGGTCGTCGGGTCCGCGTTCACGCGCGGCCACTTTGCGCGAGCCGTCTGATCGGCACAGCATCGATGGGCGATTCTCTGGCTGCGCCCCTGGATAGTATTGCCTTGAGGCGAGCAGGATCGATTCGACTGCGCGGGCGCATCCGCTGAATCATTCAGGCATGACAGTCCCAACTCTGGATGATGCGCGCGCCACGCTCGGCAAAGCCTTCGGATATCCCGCATTCCGCGCGGGACAGGAGATCGCTGTCGAGTCCGTGTTGCAGGGGCGCGACACGCTCGTGATTCTGCCGACCGGCGGCGGTAAATCGTTGTGCTATCAGGTGCCGGCGTTGCTCCTCCCGGGTCTTACCGTGGTTGTATCGCCATTGATCTCGCTGATGAAGGATCAGGTCGATGCGCTCGAGGCAAAGGGAATCGCCGCGGCGTTTGTGAACAGCACTCTGACCAACGGCCAGGTTTCCGACCGCATGGCCCGCGTTGCGCGCGGCGAGATCAAGATGTTGTACATGGCACCCGAGCGCTTCGATGCCGGCAGCACCGCCGAGCAGCTGCGCCGTGGTGGAGTGTCGTTGCTCGCGATCGACGAGGCTCACTGCATAAGCCAGTGGGGTCATGACTTCAGGCCGAGTTATCTCCGGATGCGCGCTGTGCGTGAGGCGCTGGGTGATCCGCCGACCATTGCGCTGACCGCTACTGCGACTCCAACAGTAAGGCGTGACATCGCGCGGCAGCTTGCATTGCGCGATCCCAAGGTCGTGATCACCGGATTCGATCGCACCAATCTGAGCTATTCGGTGGTTCCTGCCCGCAACGACGCCGGCAAGGATGCGCTGCTGGTTCAGGTATTGAGTGATCGGCCCGGCCTGACCGTCGTGTACGCCGCAACGCGCAAGTCGGTAGAGCGGATCGCGTCCATGTTGCAGCGGGAAGGGATTTCTGCTGCGGCATATCACGCGGGGCTGGACGACGTCCACAGGCACGAAGTTCAGGAAGACTTCATGACCGAGCGCGTACGGGTCATCGTCGCGACCAACGCGTTCGGAATGGGAATCGACAAGGCCAACGTGCGCGCTGTGGTTCATCACTCGATGCCCGGAACGCTCGAAGCGTACTATCAGGAAGCGGGCCGTGCGGGGCGTGACGGCCTGCCGTCCGAGGCGATCCTGCTGCATGCTTTCCAGGATCGCTTCACGCACGAGTATTTCATAAAGGGCGCGTATCCAGAGCGCGAGCTGGTGACGCGAGTCTACACGACGCTGCAACGTCTCGCCAATCGGTCCGCGACGATATCGGAGTCGCCGGAAGAGCTCGCGAGCGCCGTTCCGGGAAAGATCAACGCGCGCGACATCGAGAGCGCGCTGCGCGTGCTGGAACAGGCGGCCGCGACGGTAAAGGCGCAGGAGTCAGCGTCACTCGTGCGCGTGAGGCTTCTTGCGACTCCAACGCGCATCAAGCGAGAGCTCTCCAATTCCGATGACGCAATCGCGCTCGGTGTTCTTCGCGCGCTCTGGCGCGCCGCCGGCAACGATCTGAACGACGGCGCGATAGTGGACATCGCCTCGCTTCCATCGGGACTCGGCGCGCCGATGGAAATTCAGGACACGCTGGAATCTCTGGAGAATCGCCAGTTCGTAACGGCGCAGAGAATCGGTGGGGGCATTACGCTCGTCGCACCATCGCGCGACCTGGACAGCTTCAAGGTCGATTGGAAATCGCTGGACCAGCGGCGCCAGGCCGAGCTCGAGAAGCTCGAAGCCGTTCAGCGCTACGCATATGCGAAGAGCTGTCGGCGCGCCTTCGTCCTTCGATATTTCGGCGATCCGGCGGCGGGCAACAGCTGCTCGGGATGCGACAATTGCCAGGGCACCACAGCGCCGCGTCCCGCAAAGGAAGAATCGCCAGCCCGAAGCCGATCGACCGCCCGCACGCGCGGCGCTCCCGTTCCAAAACCTGCTCGCGGTCGCGCTCGCGAAGCGCCGGATGCCGCCGATGACCTACCGGCACCGGCGCGGGAGCTGTTCGATCGCCTCCGTGCCCTCAGGCGCGAAATAGCGCGGGAAGAAGAGGTCCCTGCCTATATTGTGTTCGACGACAAGACGCTCCGGCAGATCGCGGTGCACCGTCCGCGCACACTCTCCGCGTTTGGCGAGCTGCGCGGAATCGGACCGGTCAAGACCGAGCGGTTCGGTGCGCGGTTCATGGCTGCGCTGGCCGACGATCAGGGATAACACGATACCCGATAATGGACGATTCCTTCTACTTCTCCGAACAACATCTTGCAGTGCGCGACACCGTCCGCGGATTTGCGCGGGATCACGTCGCACCGGTTGCAGCCAAGCTCGACGCGGAAGGAAAGTTTCTCTGGGACAACGTCAAGGGAATGGGCGAGCTCGGACTTCTTGGCGTGCCCTGGCCGGAAGAATTGGGCGGTGCCGGCCTCGACCTGACGTCGTACATCATCGCCATACACGAGATGGCCAAAGTCGATGCTTCGCACGCGATAACAATCTCCGCTCACACGACCCTCGGCACATCACCCATTGTCAAGTTCGGCAATGATGCGCAGCGCAAGCGCTACGTCCCGCTGCTTGCGTCCGGAAAGGTCCTCGGCGGCTTTGGTCTCACGGAGCCGTCGGCCGGAAGCGACGCCGGCGGAACGCGCACACGCGCGGAGAAGCGCGGAGACCGCTACATACTGAACGGCTCCAAGATCTTCATCACGCACGGTGGGGTTGGCGAGATCTTCGTCGTCACCGCAGTCACCGATCCGAGCCGCGGAACCAAGGGAATCAGCTCGTTCATTCTCACCAAGCCGACCACCGACCTCGAGACAGCGAAGCAGATCGGGATCGGACACGACGAGTCGCTACCCGCGATGAAGGGATTCCGCGCCGGCAAGAAGGAAGACAAGCTCGGCTGGCGCTCGTCGGATACGCGCGAGCTGGTATTCGAAGACGTCGAGGTGCCGGAGGAAAATCTCCTCGGCAACGAGGGTGAGGGCTTCACGAATTTCATGCAGACGCTGGATTCGGGTCGCATCGGCATCGGCGCGCTGTCGCTCGGAATCGCCGAGGGCGCGTACGAGCAGGCGCTGAGATACGCGTCGGAGCGAAAGCAGTTCGGGAAGCCGATCGCGGATTTCCAGGGCGTGCAGTTTCAACTGTCCGACATGGCGACAGAGATCGAGGCGGGTCGACATCTCGTGTTTCACGCCGCGTGGCTGTCGCAGCACGGCAAGCCGTTCGGCAAGGAAGCGGCGATGGCCAAGCTGTTCTGCTCCGAGTTGGCGATGCGCGCCACCACCAAAGCCGTGCAGATTCACGGCGGCTACGGCTACACCAAGGATTACCCGGTCGAGAGAATGATGCGCGACGCCAAGATATGTGAGATCGGCGAGGGGACATCGGAGATTCAACGGCTCGTGATCGGCCGTCACATTCTGCGCGGGCTCACGGCGTGACGCTTTCGGAAGTCGCCAAGACACTTCGCATCCCGCTGGGCTTCGTTCTCGGAATTGCGTACGTCATCTTCGCGCACCCAACCATGGGCTCGCTCGTGTTCGGCGGAGCGATTGCATTGATCGGTGTTCTGGTGCGCGCATGGGCGTCGGGACACATCAACAAGAATGAGCGGCTCGCTACCAGCGGTCCGTATGCTCATACTCGAAATCCATTGTACTTCGGAAGCTTCCTGATCGCCGCGGGATTTGCCGTCGCGGCGCACTGGAGTCTGCTTGTCGCAGTCGTCGTATTCTTCCTGCTCATCTACTATCCGACGATGCGGCGCGAGATCGTGAACATCGAAGGACGCTTCCCGGAAGCGTACGGTCGTTATGCGACCAATGTGCCCCTGTTCTTCCCGCGGCCGGCGCCCTGGCGTGGCGATGCCGACTCCATGAACCGCTTCGATGCTGCCCTCTACATGAAGCACGGGGAGTGGAAAGCCGGCCTAACTTATGTTCTGGCAATGATTTGGCTGGCGTTCCGGACCCTCCGCACGTAGCTTTATTCATGTTGGCGCCGGCTACTCCGGCGCCCCAGTCTATTTCTCTTTTGGACCGCGCCGAGGCAGGGACCCTGTAACACGATCCCGGGCCTGCGTGGGCTACAATGAAACGTGAAATCCTCATAAACGCGGCTGCGCGCGAAACGCGCATCGCGATTCTGGAGGACGACCGCCTCGTAGAGCTGTTGGTCGACCGTCCAGATAACCGCCGAATGATCGGCGACATCTACGTTGGGAAGGTGGAAGCCGTCCTTCCCGGCATTCAGGCAGCCTTCGTCAATATCGGGACGGAGAAGAGTGCCTTCCTCCACGCGTCCGACGTCCAGGCGGACGACTCGGATGACGACTCCGATCCGGACGATCATGACGACGACGACGCCGAGCCAGCCAACGGCAACGGCGGCGGCAACGGCGGCAACGGGCATGGCAACGGCGGCAATGGTCGCCGCGGCAAGGTCCCGCCGATCCAGGACAGTCTCAAGCGCGGTCAGGACATTCTGGTTCAGGTGACCAAGGAGCCGATCTCGACCAAGGGTCCGCGCGTCACGGCACAGATCTCTCTGGCGGGCCGGTTCCTGGTGTACATCCCGGACGGCGGCACCAAGGTCGGGGTGAGCCGAAAGATCGGTGCCGGTGCTGAGCGCCAGCGACTCAAGGAGATGGTCCGCGGCTTTTTGCCGGAGAAGGTCGGCGGCGTGATCGTTCGCACCGTGAGCGAGGACGTGACGCCGGACATGCTCAAGCGCGAGCTCGAGGCGCTCATATCGCAGTGGAAGCGGATCAAGAAGAAGACGCGGTTCGTGCGCGCACCGGCGGTCATCCATCGTGAAACAGGTCTCACGCGCGGACTGGTGCGCGACCTGTTCAGCGCCAAGGTCGATTCGCTGACCGTGGATTCGAAGCAGGTCTTCAACGAGATCGTGGACTATCTGGAGGACATCGCACCGGATCTGATCCCGCGCGTGAAGCTGCACGCTGAGGAGCCGCCTCTCTTCGACAAGTTCGAGATCGAGTCGGAGATCAGGGACATCTTCAAGCGTCGCTGCGATCTGCCCTCGGGCGGATATCTGATCATCGAGCCGACGGAAGCGCTGGTCTCGATCGACGTGAACTCGGGGCGTTACACGGGCAAGAAGGATCCAGAGCAGACCGTTCTTCGGACCAACATGGAGGCTGCCGCAGAGGTCGCGCGGCAGTTGAGATTGCGCGACGTGGGCGGGATCATCGTCACGGACTTCATCGACATGGAGACCAAGTCGAACCGTGACAAGGTGCTTCAGGAGATACGGAACCATCTCTCGCGCGACCGCGCGCGGACCAAGGCATTTGCGGTGAGCGATCTCGGGCTGGTCGAGATGACTCGCCAGCGCGTGCGGCAGAGTCACTATCAGAGCATGACGGAAGCGTGTCCCACATGTCATGGCAGTGGGCGGGTCTTCACCCCCGAGACGATAGTGCGCCGGATGGAGCGCTCTGTGCGCCGGATGGTGCTCGAAGGGCGTCGCGACAATCTGCTGGTGAAGCTGCATCCAGAGGTCGCGATGTACGTTCTGGAGCAGGAGCGGGACCTCGTGCAGAAGCTGCAGAAGTCGGCGTCGTTTTCGCTGGAAATGCGTGACGATCCGCTACTTAGGCCCGATGAGTTCAAGCTGGTTGTGAAGTCCCAGGGGCGGGACGTGACGCAGCAGTACGCGTTGGCGTGAGGTGTGGGGCGCGGATATCCCGACGCCCTACCGTTTCGCCAGCGGGGTTGCTATACTTAAAGGCTGCACCAAAACCAATACGATTCCATGCCATACGCTATCATCCGAACCGGCGGCAAGCAGTTTCGCGTCGAGCCCGGCAAAACCTACAGAATCCCCACGCTTGTCGGCGACGCCGGAGCCAAAGTCACGTTCTCCGACGTGCTGCTCGGCAGCGATGACAAGAACACCCACGTCGGCGTGCCGGCCCTCAAGGGCGCGTCAGTCGCCGCCGAGATCGTCAAGCACGGCCGCGGCGAGAAGATCATCGTCTTCAAGCAGAAGCGCCGCAAGAACTACGCGCGCAAGCAGGGACATCGTCAGGGCTTCACCGAGATCAAGATCGGCGACATCACACTCGCCTGAGGCTTAGAAAAACATGGCACATAAAAAGGGCGTAGGATCCACTCGCAACGGTCGCGACAGCAACGCGCAGTACCGTGGCGTCAAGAAGTTCGGTGGCGAGCGCGTGGTCGCGGGCAACATCATCGTCCGCCAGTGCGGCACCAAGTGGCACCCGGGCCGCAACGTCGGCCTCGGCTCCGACTACACGATCTACTCGCTCATCGACGGCGTCGTGAAGTTCGAGCACAAGAGCAAGACGCGCTACAAGATCAGCGTCTATCCTCAGCAGCAGGCCGAGACGGCGACTGCGTAATAGCGCACTCTGCAGCGATTGAAAAGGGTCCCGTTTCGGGACCCTTTTTCATTGGTGAACGGAAATGTGGGCGGGCCTACGGATCGCCCATGTCCTAACGCCACTCTGCCGTTCCGAGCCGGCCCATTATCTCCGTGTACAGCTCGACGCCATCCCACAGATTCTGGACGCGCAGATTCTCATTCGCGGCGTGCTGGTTGTCGTCGTAATTGGCGATCGGCACGATGATCACCGGTACGTGCAGCGCCTGCGTGAACATGTAGCTCGGCGCACTGGCACCCATCGTCGGCAACACTACAGGCGGCTTCCCCGTGCTGTCGGCTGCGACGTCGATCACGGCTCGTGCGACCGGCGAATCCATCGCGGTGCGATTCGCGGGATAGCCACCGGGCGCCCACACCACGCGTGCGATTCGCGGATGGGCCAGGCGCATTGCGGTCGTCACGCTGTCGCCGGTAACGAAGTAACCCTGCTTCCGGATGTGCGCATCCACCAGCTCGCGCACGTGCTCCGGGGTTTCGCGTGGAACGAGCCGGAAATCGAAGGACGCGTGCGCTTCCGTCGAGATCACATTCGCCGCGTGCTCGCCAACGCTGCCGTAGTTCAGCCCGCGCACGTTGAGCGCTGGAGCCATGAGTCGCTCGGCGAGCGGAGCGTTGTTGTCTTCCGTTCGGGCGAGCCCGAACGAGCGGCGCAGCGCGGAATCGATCGGCGGCACGGCTCTGATCGCAGCCTCCTCCGCACGTGAGACAGGCGCGACGTCGTCGTAGAAGCCGGCGATCCTGATGTGGCCGTCGTCATCACGCATGCTGGCGATGAGGTTCGCGAGCATTGCGCCAGGATTGGGCGCCCAGTTGCCGTAGTGTCCGCTGTGCAGCGCAGCCGTGGCGCCATAAACGGTGAGCTCCATGCTCGCCGTGCCACGTACACCAAAGAGCAACTGCTGCTTGCCGCTCTGATGCTCGGGCCCGTCACACAGCAATAGCACGTCACCCGTCAGCAGCTCGTGATAGCGCTGCAGGATCGCGAGCAGGTGAGGGGAGCCAGCTTCCTCCTCGCCCTCGAAAAGAAATTTTATGTTCACCGATGGCTTGCGCCCGCTCGCATGCAATGCGTCGAGGGCCGTAAGCATCGCGACGATGCTTGCCTTGTCGTCGCCGGATGACCGCGCGTAGATGCGCGCCTCGCCGCTGACGCGCGCCGTATTGTCCACAGGAAACGCGATCGCCTTTCCACCCTCAGCAAATGATTTGTCGCGAAGGGTAGGCGACCACGGCGGCGTCGCCCATTGCGACGCGGTGACAGGCTGGCCGTCATAGTGCGCATACAGAATGACGGTGTGCGTCGCGCCCGGCGCTGTGAGTACGCCGTACACCGCCGGCGACGCGCCCTCCAGCTCGAGCGTGCGTGCATCGACTCCTCGCTTCCTGAGCATCGCTACAAGCATGTCTGCATTGCGGCGGATGTTCCGATGGTCGGAGGCGACGTTCGGCAGCGCGAGAAGATCCGAGAACTCGCGCAGGATCGTCGCTTCGTGGGAACGGCGGTATCGTTGCGCTCCGATGCGGAGCGTCGCCGCATCACCGGAAGCAGAGGCTGCTTTCGACGGCGATGAGGCTGGCTTGGAAATGCGCTGCGCGCTGCAGGGAGCAGCAACGCACAGCGCTGCGATCAGAAGAGTCTTTTGCTGCATCGATTCTCGTCCCGGTCATGAAGAAGGCCGCCCTCGTATCGAAGGCGGCCTTCTCGAATACTTACCGTGTAGCGTGGCTCACGGCTGCGAATACTTCGGCGGGAGCGTCTTGTACCGCTGAGTCAGCATGTCCTGCCGGCTCGGCGCGATCACGTCGCGGCCGTGGATGTACACGTGCTCCGCGTGCGTCGAGAACTCGAACGGGTCGCCGCTCCAGATCACCACGTTCGCGTCGCGCCCCGGTTGCAGCGAGCCGACGTGATCTGCGACGCCGAACATCTCGGCCGGCGCGAGCGTCACGGCGCGCAACGCCGCATCGTGCGTCATGCCGTAGGCAACTGCGTTACCGGCCTCGTACTTGATGTTGCGCACGTTGAACAGCTCCTCGTCGCCGTCGCCGTTGTTCCCGACGATCGCCGTGGTGACGCCAGCCTTGCTCAGGATTCCAAGATTCTCCTGACGCTGGTTCAGTGTCTCGAAGCTGCTCGGGATGTTGTTCATCGCGCCCGCAACGACCGGCACGTGCGCCGCCGCGAGGTCATTGGCAGCGAGCCATGCTTCGGCGCCCCCCATGATGATGATCTTGAGGTTGAACTCCTTCGCGAGCCGGAGCGCTGCCTGTATGTCGTCCACGCGCTCGGCTTCGATCGCGAGCGGCAGCTTGCCTTCCACGACCGGGATCATTGCTTCCAGATCCACGCGCGGTGCGGTGAGGCTGCGTGTCGCGGAACGGTCGTAGTCCGCCCTGTGAGCCTGGTAGAACTTCACGTCCTCGATGAGGTTCCGCAGCTTGCCGATCAGCTCGCCCCGGGCGCCAGTCTGCGCGCTGCGCGGATTGTCGATCTGTGCGATCATCGCGACGGGTGCCCGCCGGATCATCTGCGCCGCAGTGCCATCGGCCAGATCGACCATTGCGGCTCCTCCGGATACCAGACCGCCGCCGGGCAGCACTACAGCACTGGTGACACCTTCATTGCGCGCGGGTGCCCAGTTCACAGACTCAGAGTTGAGTCCGTCCCACGAACGGAACGAGGCTGCGATTGCGTCCGTTCCCTTCGCGTTGGCATCGCGCGTGCTCGGCTCACCGCCAATCTCGACCAGACCAAGCGTAGTCGATGCATCGATGAATCCCGGCGTCACGATCTTGCCGGTCGCGTCGATGCGTTGCGCGCCGGCGGGAACCGCCACGTCAGCACCGACCGCGACGATCTTGCCATCGCGCATCAGTACCGTACCATTCTGAATCGCCGGACCACTCACCGGATACACGGTTCCGCCAGTGATCGCGACTGTCTGCGCATGTGCCGCCGCGACGGTAACGAACGTCACGCACGCGGCAAATAGAAGTTGCTTTTTCATCAGCGGGATTCTCCCTTCACATAGCCCAGGTCGAAGTCGGTGCGCCAGTTCTGTGCTGGGTCGTCACGGTTGAACAACATCGCGCCGTCGATCCAGACCTTCTCGGCTTTCGTGTAGACGCTGAACGGATCTCCGCTCCATAGCACGACATCGGCATCCTTACCGGGCTCGAGTGAGCCGATCCTGTTGTCCAGCTCGAGCGCCCATGCGGGATTGATGGTCATCCACTTGACCGCTTCGTCTTCCGTAACGTTGATCCCCGCGGCGCGACCCGCGTACATCGCCTTTGCAACTTCCTGATTGAGACGCTGCGATCCGGACGGATCGTCGGAGTGAATCATCGCCTTCGCACCTGCCGCATCCACCAGTGCGATGTTGGCGCGAATGCCGTCCATCGCTTCTTCCTTGAAACCGCCCCAGTCGGCCCACATCGCGGCGCCCGTTCCGTTCTCACGAAGCAGGTCGGCGATCTTGTACGCTTCGACCGCGTGATGGAACGCGCGGATCTTGAAGCCGAATTCCTTCGCGACATCGAGCATCTGCGCCATCTCGTCGGCGCGGTAGCAGTGCATCTGTGGAAGAATGTCGCCGCGCAATACTTCGGCGAGCGTTTCCTGGCCGAGGTCGCGCGCTGGCGGCGGCCCCTTGTGGTTCGCGTTCCATTCGTCCCACTTGCGGCGGTATTCGGCGGCCTGAATGTACGCCGTGCGATAACCCGCGACGTTCCCCATACGGGTTGACGGCCCGCGCGAAGCGTAAACACGCTTGGGGTTCTCGCCGCATGCCATCTTCACGCCGTACTTGGCGCCGGGAAACTTCATTCCCTGTACCGTGCGCGATGGTACGACCTTCAGGATCGCGCTGCGGCCGCCGAAAAGATTTGCCGAGCCGGGAAGGATCTGGACGGTCGTGACACCGCCCGCGAGGATGCGCGGGAACTGCGGATCCTGCGGCCATACCGAATGCTCAGCCCAGACATATGACGTGTTCGGATTGGTGGCCTCGTTGCCGTCATTGAGCCCGCCGCCGCCGGGCGCTGCGTAAACGCCGAGGTGAGAGTGTACGTCGATGATTCCTGGCGTCACGTACTTGCCCGTGCCATCGATCACAACGGCGTCTGCGGGTGCTGTGACGGAAGTTCCGACCGAGACGATCTTGCCGTCGCGCAGCAGGATCGACGCGTTCTGCATCGTCGGGCCCGCGGCGGTCATTATTGTTGCGTTCCTGATCAGCGTCGTGTGTGACGGGAAGGGAACGTACGTGCTCGGAAACGGATTCGCATTCGGTAGCGATAGCGCGCCGATTCCCGGCTTGCCGGCGCTGTCGCGCGCCGAGGTGGCGCTTGTCGTGGCGCTGGCCGTAGAGGAAGTGGATGGCGCACTGCTCGACGGCGACGCAGCTGGCGTCGGTGCCGGATTGTGCGCGCATGCCACTCCCGCAGCGCAGAGAAGAAAGAGACTAGTGGTTCGCATCCAGAGATGAGCCTCGCGTGTGAGTGCTTCGAGTTGATGCCAAGGTCGGGCTGATCGGCAGATCAGTGCAGATTGCGGCGACTCCCAGATCGTCGAACACGCGCCATTCCGAAGGGGTGTTTGCAGTCCAGACAATCACCCTTCCGCCGGCCGCCGTTACCTGCTCGACCAGTGCGCGATCGACGAACTCGTGCCACTGCCAGAGATCCGTCGCGCCGGCGGCCCGGAGAGCATGGGCGCTGTCCACGAGCCGGCTGGTTTGAAGAATCCCGGTGCGAAGTTGCGGCAACAACCGCCTCATGCGCAAGATCACTTCGTGATCGAACGAGTGGACCGACGCCTCGGCGGAGCTGCGCCGGATGACTTCGGCAAGCTCCGTCTCAACCTCGCGGTTCTTGATCTCGACGTAGGCGTGGGCCTTTCCGGCGACCAGCTCTAGAACCGCATCGAGCCGCGGCAGAAGAGGGGCCGCGGCGTGCAGCGTGTCGTAGTAGGTGCCTCGAATGGAGAGCGCGACCTTGGACGTTACGACCGACTCGTCGTGATTGACGACACAGACGCCATCAGCGGTTACATGAACGTCCAGCTCGACGCCGTGGAATCCGAGATCGACAGCTCGCTGGAATGCGTCGAGCGTGTTCTCGGTGAAAACGTCATGCGCTCCGCGGTGCGCTATGAACTCCATCAAGCCTGGCTTGACGGCGAAGTGCCTCCGGTGAAGCCGTGCACGAACAGATCGTAGATGAGCCGCGACGCGATGCCGACATTGAGCTCCGTATCCGACACTCCCCACTGGCGCGGTCCGCTCATCATCGCGAAGAGCATGTCGGCCGCGAATGCGGTGGAGACTGGCGCCTCGAACTCCTGGCGCACCCGGTCGAGAATGTCGCGCAAGACATCGACATACTGTTGTCGCTTGAGCTCGACCGCTTCGCGGCGCTCGTCCGAGCCATCGGGCGCGGTCTCGTGCGACAGCACGCGCACGAAAGCCGGGTGCTCGTTGGAATACGAGACGTGATTCTCGACGAACTGGAGCAGTTGGTCAGTCGGCTTGGTAACACGGGAAAGCGCCTGGGCCGCCGAGGCGATGAGCGCGTCGATGGTGCGGGACTGAATCTCGTAGAGGAGCGATGACTTGCCGCGGGTGTAATAGTAGATACCGGATAGCGAGATGCCGGAATCGTGCGCGATGTCGCGCATGCTCGTTCCGCTATAGCCACGCGTTGCGAACGTGGTAGCGGCGGCGGCCAGGAGCGTTTCCAGTTTGGGCGCGCGCGGGGCAGTTGCGGCTGGAGCTGCGGTCGGGTCGGCGGGGCTGGGCGTTGTTTCGTCGGGCATCGTCCTGTACCTCTTGAGACTTGGCGGGTTCCTGACCGTCGAACGGTCGTTCTAAAGAAGCTAGCCAGGGAACGTAAATCCGTCAACCGCTGCCACTTAACATATGTCGCCGCATGACGTCTATTTAGCGTGTGGAAGTCACTGCTCAGCCGGTCGCCGAAGAACCAACTGACGCGGAACTCATTCGCCGATGGCGGAGCGGGGAAAGCATGGCGGCCACAAGACTGGTCGAGCGGCACGCTCCCGGGCTGGCGCGCTTCGTGGCGGGCGAGGGAGAGCGCGACAACGTCGATGAGGTGGTTCAGGATACCTTCGTAAGAGCGTTTGCGGCGATCGACAGCTTTCGTGGCGAGAGTGCCTTCCGAACATGGCTTTTCACCATTGCGCGACGACTGATACTGGATCGGCGACGATCGGAGCGACGAAGTAGAATGGTGGCGACGGTTGAAGAGGGTGATGCGGTTACGACGTTCGATGCACTGGACACGATGGTCGCGGACGAATCGATGGTGCGGGTAAGGCAGGCAGTGGATGCACTGTCGCAGAAACAGAAAGAGGTCTTTACGCTCCGGCTGGAACAGGGGCTGTCGTATAAGGAGATCGCGGAGCTGGTTGGGAGTACGGAGGGCGCAGCGCGCGTCCACTACCACAACGCGATGCGCGCGGTCAAGGAGTTTCTCGATGATGAATGATTGTGAGAACATAGAGATTCGCGAAGTGTTGCCGGAGCTGATGCTCGGCACGCTGCCGGAGGTCGAGCGCGTGCGGGTGCAACAGCACCTGGATGTGTGCGACGACTGCTCCGCGGAGCTCGCGATCATTCGCGCAGTGCGTGCCAGTGCGGTCGTTCCGGTCGTGGACGTTGCACGCATCGTCGCCGTAATCCCACCGTATCGTCGCAAGCGGACGAGCATGCGCAGAGTCTATCTGGAGCTTGCTGCTGCGTGCCTGATCGGTGCGGTTGGGATCTCCACGTTCGCGCTCCACAATTCCAGAAACGGCGCCACGCCAGCGACGAATAGCCCTGCAGGTGTCGCGAGTCAGGGGCTTGCGCTCGTCAACACGAGCGATCTGAGCGACGACGGGCTGGCGCAGCTCACGCGTGATCTCGACAAGCTTCAGGCGATGCCGACGGTTGATCCCGAGTCAGTCACACCGGCGGCGCTCGAAGACGCGCCCGAGCCTGCAAGCGCGGGAGATTCGGCATGAGAGTAGCTACCCTCATGACGGCCGCGATACTGTGCGTGACGAGCGTCACCGGCGCCACGACCGCGAGTGCCCAGGGCCGTCGCATACGCCCGATGCGTCCCGCGCCGGCCCAGGGCGTCCAGCCACACAGGCAGGCGCTCGAGCAGCAGTTCCGCCAGCGCAGCGAGCAGATCGTTCGGCAGCGGCTCAACCTGAGCGACGATCAGGTCAACCGCCTGCGCTCGGTCAATGCCAACATCGGCGGCCAGCGTAACGCTCTGCTGCAGCAGGAGCGGGCGGTTCGCATGAATCTGCGTGACGAGATGGGCAAGGGGAGCTCGGCCGACCAGGCGAAGGTTGCGCAGCTCATGGCGCAGGCCCACGACCTTCAGGGAAAACGCTTCGCGTTGCAGCAGGACGAGCAGCAGCAGCTTTCCAGCTTCATGACCCCTGTGCAGGTTGCGCAGTATGTTGGACTTCAGGCGCAGATTCGGCAGCGTATCCGCGAGATGCAGCGTGGTGCGAACGGCGACCCGCAGGACCCCAATCCGTAGTAGTTGACTCCGGCGGCTTGCCGCCGGCACGGGGCACCGGTAAGTTAGCGACGGGTAAGAAGCCTCACATTCGTCTCCGTACATGCGCAAACCGCTCGCGGTTGCAGTTGTAACGATATTCCTCGCGGCTGTGCCTCGGGCGCATGCGCAGGATACCACATCAAGTCAGCCCGCGCCGCCGTCCATGCCGGTCGTGCGCGCGATGCTTTTCGGTGACGCGACGTACGTCGCCACAGACCGAAAGATCCCGGCAGGATTCCAGCTCGGGCAGATGGTCGGGCACGTCATCGTCTCGTTCAACGATCGGCTCAACTACTTCGGTGAATTCAGCGCCACAGCGCAGCCTACGGGTTACGCCTTCGAGGTCGAGCGCTCAATCCTGCGTTACGACTTCAGCGATGCGGTAAAGCTGTCGGTCGGCCGCTACCACACGCCGGTTGGGTACTGGAACACGGCGTTCCACCATGGCACCTGGTTGCAGACCACGGTATCGCGCCCGGAGATGATCAAGTTCGGCAGTCAGCTTATCCCCACGCACTTCGTTGGCGCATTCGCCGAGGGCAACCTTCTGTTGGACGAGCTCGGTCTGCAGTACATGGCCGGCGTCGGTAACGGACGCGGCAGCGTGATCTCGCGCGCTGGCGATGCGGGTGACGTGAATGGAAATCGCGCATGGACGCTGGCGCTCTCCGCACGTCCCTCAGCACTGTTCGGAATGCAGGTCGGCGTTGATTACTATCACGATCGCGTAAGCGAGACGAGTGGGCCGAGTGCCACGGAGGGAATCTCATCCGCATACGTTGCGTGGCAGCGTGAGCGTCCGGAATTCATCGCGGAATACGCGATGATCGACCACACTCCAGTTACTGGCGGCGCCACGACGCACAGTCACGCGGGCTACGTGCAGCTTGCGTATCGTCTCACGGGCGCGGCAGCGCAATGGAAACCGTACGTACGCGCCGAGCGTACGACGATTGGGGCAGGTGACGTGATCTTCGCGCCGCTGAAACTTGGCTACGACGGCGGGATCGCGGGAGTGCGCTACGATTTCACCTCGTTCGCCGCGCTCAAGGCGGAATATCGGCGCGAGCGGTTCGAGACGTACGACTGGTCCAACGGCGCGTACGTGCAGGCCAGCTTTACCGTTCCCAACCTCGGCGGCGGCGACCACAACCCGGCGCAGCCATGATGGAGCCGCAAAGCATATCGCAATTCAAGGTGCGCGCAGTTCTCGCGCGATCGCTTATGCGCATCACGTTGTGCTGCGCTGTGATACTGTGCATCCCGTTCCGTCATCCTGATGCGCAGGCGAGCGGGTCCGCCGCGCGCCAGGCGGTTGCGATAGTCGTGAATCCGCACACCGCCGTCACGGATCTTTCGTTCGCGGAATTGCGCCGGATATTTCTCGGTCAGCAACAGTTCTGGCCGGACCGGTCCAAGATCACACTGCTCGTGCGCGCACCGGTCGCGCCCGAGCGCGCCGTGGTGCTGGATCTGATCTATCGCATGGACGAGGATCAGTTCAGGCAGTACTGGATCGGCAAGATGTTTCGCGCCGAAGTCGCTGGCGGTCCCAAGATCGTGTACAGCTCGGACATGGCGATCAGTCTCGTGGACAACGTTCCCGGATCGATTACCTTCGTTCTCGCTTCGGCGGTAACGCCCAACTCGAAGGTTCTCAGGATCGACGGCAAGCTGCCGTCGGACCCAGGGTATCCGCTCAAGTAGTCCTTGCTACGCAGATCGCTGTAATCATGCGCAAACCAGCGTGGCTAGCAGAGGTGATAGTTCAGTCGATTGCCGTAACCGTCAGCATTCTGCTGGCGCTGTGGGTGGACCAGTGGAAACAGCGCAGAGCCGCGCGCGAGCTGGCGACCGAATCGATGTCCAATTTCGCGACCGAGATACGACAGAACGAGGCGCGCGTCGATGACATCCTATTGTATCACGAAGGCCTTCGCTCGATACTGCAGAAGGCGGAGAAATCGCACTCGATACGCACGCAGGCGGAGTTTCAGAGCTCAATAGGAATCGACGGACTGCGTCCTCCTTTCCTGCTGCAGACTGCGTGGCAGACCGCGACCCTGACCGGCGCATTGACTCATCTCGACTATGAAACGGTCCGCGCGCTTTCGCTGACGTACACGCTTCAGGACCGATTCCGCGAGGACAGTCGTGCGGGATTCCAGTCGATGATGGACGCCAGCAACTTCAAGCCTGGCGAGGCCGACATGGCTGTGCGCAGCGCCGACAACTATCTGCGCGAGGTCGTGACATCGGAAAACGATCTGCACGCGACGTATGAGCAGGCCGAGCAGGTGCTGGGCAGGAAACTCAAGGAGATGGGCGTCGCGCAGAAGGCCGACAGCACCCCAACCACGTCACAGCCGCAACCAACGACCGGACAATGATCGCCTATCACGACTTTGCGCCACACCTCATCAAGCGCGGCATGCTTCACGCTGATCAGATGGAGAACTTCGACGCGGCGGTTGCGGTTGCGAATGAGTGGATCGAGGCGAACGGCATCGAGCCGACGAATATCGAAACGGTCGTGCTCCCGAACATTACCATGGACAGAAGCGAGGGAACCAACGACGGCCGGGTTGAAACCGAAGAGGCGATGACGTCGGTGAACGAGTGGTATCAGTTTCTCAGAGTCTGGTATCGGACGTGACTCTAGATCTGCGCGATTCGTTGCAGGGCGCGCTGGGCGACGCGTACACCCTCGGCGTGGAACTGGGCGGTGGCGGCATGTCGCGCGTCTTTCTTGCGGACGACACGAGCCTTGGACGCCAGGTCGTCATCAAGGCTCTTCTCCCGGAGCTGGCGTCCGGAGTGTCGGTGCAACGGTTCTCGCGCGAAGTACACGCCGCGGCGACGTTGCAGAGTCCGCACATCGTGCCTGTACTGTCCGCCGGTCACACGACCGACGAGATCCCTTACTACATCATGCCGTACGTGCGCGGGGAGTCGCTGCGCGTGCGACTTGAACGCGGGCGCGTGCCATACGCGGAGGCGGTGCAGCTTGCGGGTGACGTTGCGAAGGCGCTCGCAGCGGCGCACGACGCGGGGATGGTGCACCGCGACATCAAGCCGGATAACATTCTACTCACGGGCGGCGCCGCGTCGGTAACGGATTTCGGAATCGCTCACGCGCTGCACGAGGCGCGCTCGGAGTCGGTCGATCCAACGCTCACGAGCCTCGGCACTTCGCTCGGAACGCCCGCGTACATGGCGCCCGAGCAGGCGTGCGGCGACGCGATAGATGCGCGCACCGACGTGTATTCGTGGGGCGTGGTCACGTACGAGATGATTGCCGGACATCACCCGTTCCCGACCGCGCACACGGCACAGAGACTCATCGCCGCGCAGATCGCGGAGCGTCCGGTCGCGCTGTCAACGCATCAGACCGGGACGCCGGCGTGGTTCTGCAAGCTCGTGATGAGCTGTCTCGCGAAGGAGCCCGGTCTGCGGCCCGCGGATGGCTCGGCGCTGGTGCATGCGGTTGAGTATGGCGAGGCGGGGATGCCCTTCACGCAGGTGTGCGCTGCGACCGTGCGAAGGATCTTCGGGCTCGCGCGCAACGAAGCGTAGTTTCTATCGGGGCGTACGGTGAGCGGTCATCGCTCCATTGCTCTATGAAGGCAACTCGCGTGCGCTGTCCGGGGGCGTTACCTTTTTCAGGCACGCACCACCGGGATAAAACCGATGCGCAATCCCGCTCCAGACGCGCCGAGCGCGCCAGTCGCGACACCCGCAACAGCTGCACAGGTAGTCATCCACGACGAAGCCTCGGCGAACGCGACCGGGCGACACTGGTCCGACATCGTGGGATGCCTTGCGTTCCTCGCGCTTGCCGCATGGGACGTGCGAATCGCCCCGACAGTGTCGTTGGCACTGATTCCCGTATTCGCGTATGAGGTAGCGGCCGGACTGGCGTTCCTCGGCCGACGACGTGCACGCGCTTCGGTCCGCGGGCTGGGTCCGCGCGTCGCCGCATATGGCGCTACGTTCATGGTGCCGCTATTCCTGGCATTCGCCGCAGCACGAGAGCCGTCGTGGCTGACGCCGGTTGCGCGTACGTTTCCGACGATCGCACATTGGGCGATACCGACCGGCAACATTCTCATCTTCAGCGGCGCGTGCATGTCCGCTTGGGGACTGTGGTATCTCCGATACTCGATCAGTCTCGAGCCCGCGGCGCGAGGGCTGGTTACACGAGGGCCGTACGCGATAGCGAGACATCCGCTGTATCTGGCGTACCTGTTGAGCTATGCGGGTCTCGCACTCCAGCATCCGACGATCCAGGTCCTCATCATCATGGCCGTGTGGTTCGCGATGACATGGGCGCGCATCAGATATGAAGAGGGTGTTCTGATGGCCGTATTTCCGGAGTACGCCGCATACCGGATGCGCGTTGGTGCATTGGGGCCAATACATCGACGCGCAGTTGCTCGAGCGTATTAAGCGTGGGGCACAGGGTGCACTGCGAAGCGTCCACACTCCATAAGGTCCCCGTCGCGTAGCGATGTCGCACCATATGATGCACAAAAGCCACAATCCGCCTGTACTAATTCCCTAAAGATCGCACTTTACCGGGGCTGCCCCACCGCACGGCGCGCGCATCGCCGAAGTCTTAGTGCACTTCGTAACCTGCGTCTCTGTAACTATTTGATCGTGTCAAATGGTACACGATGACGTTCTCGGCAAGAATGGTCGTGGAACTGCGTGCGGCAGCGTGCATAAATGGCACGCCTCTGGCCTGCCGTCCAACAATATCTGTCACAGGCGCGCTTTGGTCATGTGATTGTCAGAAGCGCACACACCTTCCATTTGTTAGGAGATTCTCGATGAAGAAGCTCGCTGGCGGTTTCCGTTCGTTTCTAACGAATGAGGATGGCGCAACGATGGTCGAGTATGGGATGATGGTCGCACTTATCGCCGCCGTATGTGTTGGAATTGTAACGACGCTTGGCACCCAGATCAGAACCGCGTTCACTACGGTAAGCACTGCGCTGTAGACGAAGGCGCGATGGCGGCGGGCCGACCAAACAGCGACACACTGGCTGGTCAGCTGCCAACCCGGTCCGATGAATTCGTTCAACTCCTTACATGGGGATCGCACAATGAACGGGATCGTGCAAGCTGCGCGCGCCTTCGTCTGCGGGGACGAGGGAGCGACGATGGTGGAATATGGGATGATGGTCGCACTAATCGCCGCAGTATGTGTCGGCATCGTCACCACGCTCGGTACCCAGATCAACACCGCGTTCACGAACGTCAGCAACGCCATCGCCGGCGCCTGACCTTCGCCGCTTTCGTCACCTCGACGGCGCCAACCGACCGTCGTCGAGGTGAAGCGAGCTAGTTTCCAGATCAACCGTAGGAGGTTGTGGATGGCGCAGCTTGCTGGAGCGGTTCGAGCAATGATCGCCGACGAGAACGGCGCAACGATGGTCGAGTACGGGATAATGCTCGCACTGGTCGCTGCGGTGTGCTTCGGAATCATCACCACACTCGGCGGGCAGATTCAGGCCGGATTCGCCAATGCCAGTGCGGGATTGTAGAAGTGTCCGGCACTCTCACTCGGCCGACCTCCTAGCCGGGTCGTGTGCGTGCAGGATGCACCTTCGTCCCGGACTCTGGTAACGCATGAGAGCATCTTTGTTCGCGGGTTCAATAGTTGGCGCGGTTGGCTTCGCAATATTCGCGACGCTCCTGCTCTGTGCGTGTGTGTCTGATGTTCAACGCAGGCGCATTCCAAACAGCGTAGTCGCGCTCCTTGGTGTGACTGGCGTCGCGTACTCCGTGGCGGCATCGGGCGCCCCGCGTGATGCTCTCGCGGCGAGCATCGGAGGATTGCTTCTCGGTCTCGTGCTCTGGTTGCCGTTGTATGCGGTTCGCTGGCTGGGCGCTGGCGATGTGAAACTCTTCGCCGCGGCCGGCGCCTGGCTTGGACCCGCGCGGACGCTCAACGGTGCGCTTATCGGCGCGCTCGCCGGAGGTCTTCTGGCTGTCGTGTGGATGCTGTTCGCATACGGACCGAGCGGGACCGTTGCCACAGCCGCCATGGCAATAGCGAATCCGCGCCGGGTTGTGAATCACAGTGTCGATGTGAAATCGCGCCGCGCGATTCCATACGGCGTCGCGCTCGCGATTGGCGCGATGACCGCTGCATTCTTACCACTCCTTAGCTGAGGATCGCATGCGTCTCTCCAGACTCGTTCGCCGAGACGACGGTGCCGCAATGGTCGAGATGGCCATCGTGCTCCCGATCTTCCTGCTGCTTGTGTGGGGAGTGATCGATTTTGGACGGTTGTTGTTCACAGCCAACAGCATGGCCAGTGCGGTGCGTGAAGGTGCGCGAGAGGCGGCGGTATTGGCCGACCCAGTCGCGAGTCAGGCGGTAGTAAAGGCGCGCGTCGAAGCCGCGTTCACTCCGTTCGGCAGTCCCGCAATCACGGATGCTGAGATTTCCATTGACGTCGCAACAGTGCCTGGCAGCGTGATTGTCAAGGTCACCAATTATCCCTGGCCGACTATCACGCCGCTCGCCTCACTGCTTGGCGCCAACATCTCCATTACTCGTCAGGCGACCTTCCGGCTGGAACGAAGTAGCGGCTGACCTGTGTCGAAGACCAATGCACGCGATTCGCAGTTCCGCAACGCTTACACGCTGAGGTTGGACCGATGGCTGAACGACGGTACACGATGGTTCTCTACGGCGCCCTCATTGTCGCGGCGATCGCGACGTTCGGCGCCTATCGCATGCTGGGATCGCTGCGCGATCAGACACGAGTTCCCACGCAGCCCGTAGTCATCGCGACAAAGGATCTTCCCGAGGGAGTTTCGCTGGACCGGCTTGCGCTCACCACGCGCAACTGGCCAATTGCGACCGTTCCTGTGGGAGCTTTTTCATCGATCGACTCCGCGGTTGGACGCGTCACTCGCATCGCTGTCTTCAACGGAGAGGCGATAGTGCCAGGACGCCTGGCGCCGCTCGGCGCGGGTGCTGGACTGGAGCAGAAGATCGCGCCGGGGACGCGCGCGATGGCGGTGCGCATCAATGATGTTGCGGGGATCAGCGGTCTCCTGCAACCGAACAGCCGTGTGGATGTACTCGTGACGCTGGCGGAGGACGCGAACAATCGCGATACGCAGATGGCCAAGCTATTCATGGAGAACATGCGCGTGCTTTCCGTTGGCACCGAAGTGCAGCGCGACGAGAACGGCAAGCCGAACAACGCGACCACCGTCACGCTCGGCGTAACGCCGCGGGAAGCCGAGCAGCTTGCGGTTGCGATGAACAAGGGCAGCATACAGCTGGTGCTTCGCGGTTACGGCGATCCTGATACCGTGCGCACCGCCGGCGCCACATCCAAGGATGTTCTCGCTCTGCTACGCGGCGCACCGGCCGTTGCTCCAACCCCTCCGCACCGCGAGATTCGGCGACGCGTGGCGGCGCCGCCGCCGCAACCGGTGCCGGTGGCGGTCGTGATGGCCAAGCCAGCGCCGCCCGATTCGGTGACCGTGAGCGTGTATCGCGCCGAGAAGCCGACCAAGCAGACCTTCGAGAAGCCGACCACCGGTGGCGTCCCGAAATCGCCGTGACGGGGGAGATATGGGTACGCAGGATCACTCGCAGCAAGCTTACATGCGCTCTTTCTTCACTCAGAGAGGAATTCTTGTCGCTTACGAACATCCGGATCACCACGGCAGCGCTCGCAACAGCAGCCTCGTTCGCGCTCGGCGCCGTGGGCACGGCACTCGCGCAGAGTGTAGCGGTTTACGGGCCCGAGACGCAGGGGCGCGCCGATCCGATCTCGATGATCGACCTGTCCGTGGGACGATCGTTGCCCGTGACGACACCGGTCGCACTCACGAAGGCGTCGGTCGCGTCGCCGGACATCGCGGATCTCATAGTCGTGAGCGATCGTGAGTTCGTGATAAATGCGAAGGCAATCGGCGAGACGGACGCTGTTCTCTGGCTCGCGAACGGGACACGCCAGCACCTGCGCGTTTCGGTGCGGTCACCGGCGGACCGGCGGCAGGTGGCGGTTTACATACGGTTCGCCGAGGTGAATCGCACCCTGCTTCGAACGATTGGCGTATCTGCGCGGTATCGCGACCCCCAGGGCCATGAGCGCATCGGCACCGGCGTCTTCAACACCGACAACGTGTTCAACGGCGACGGATCCATCACGCTTCCGGGAACCACCGGATTCCTGACCGTACTGACAGACTTCAACACCAAGCGATTGCTCGCGCTGCTCGATGCGAACGAACAGAAAGGTCTTTCGCGGACACTCGCGGAGCCGGATGTCCTCGCTGGGAATCGCGACACGGCAACGTTCCTCGCTGGCGGCGAGATTCCGATTCCGATCGTGCAGGGCGGCCAGTCAGGCAGCGGCACCAACACGGTCACGATCATGTTCAAGGAGTTCGGCGTCAAGCTCAAATTCGTACCTGAGATTCTCAACGACAGTCTCATCAAGCTGTCGCTCGCGCCGGAAGTATCGAGCATCGACAATAACAACGCGATCACACTGTCTGGCTTCCGCATTCCCGCATTCCAGACGAGACGTGTAACGACGACAGTCGATGTCCGGAGGGATCAGAGCCTCATCATCTCGGGACTGTTCAACAATGCGCGCAATCTTGTGAAGACCGGGATTCCGTTTCTGCAGGACATTCCGATTCTCGGCCAGCTCTTCTCGAGCACCCAGTGGCAGAACGACGAGACGGAGCTGCTCGTAGTCGTCACACCGGTGGTGATAGATCCGATGCACACGCGGCCCGTGGACACTCTGCAAATCGTCCCCGACACGGCGCTTCCGGCGCGCGGTGCGATACAGGATCGACTCCCCCCTGTTGCGAAACCGGAGCCTCGATAGATGGCGCAGCGCCGCGCAATAGTCGTCGCCGATTCGGCTGGCTCGCCCGACATCGTCGCGGATGCGCTCAGCCGTTTCGGCTTCACGACGATCGTTCCATCGCCACGGCTGGACCAGGCACTTGGACGGTTGCGCGCCGAGCCGTTCGACCTGCTGGTGGTGCCGCTGCAGCACATCGATCCGAGTCAGCTTGCTATGCTGGAGCGGGAGATACGGGGGCGTGCGACTCTGTCCGTGGTCGGCACGGCGCCAACTGCCGATCCCGATCTCATTCTGCGCGCGATGCGGGCAGGAGTGCACGAGTTCCTGATCTTTCCACCGACTCAGCAGGATCTCGCGGCTGCAGTCGAGCGGCTGATAATACGCGGGGGCGCCACCGATCACAGCGGCCAGGTGGTAGCGGTGTACAGCGCCAAGGGCGGGCTCGGCACCACCAGCATTGCGGTGAACATGGCGCAGGCGTTTGCGGCGAATGATACGCGCGCGAAGGTCGCGCTGGCCGATTGCGTCTTCACCGGCGGCGACGTGCGCGTATTCCTCAACCTGCAGCCTGCGTACGATATCAGCGACCTGGTGGACAAGCTCGACGGAGTCGATGGCGCATTGTTGAAGTCTCTGATGACCGCGGGACCAATGGGTGTATCGGTTCTCCCATCCAGCGAAGATCCGGTGATGGACGACTCGTTCGATGCCGCCACGGTCGGTGTAGTCGTGGATCAGCTGCGTGCCAACTTCGACGTGACCGTGATCGATTGCGAGCATCACATGAGCGAGCGAACGCTCGCGATCCTCGATGCAGCCGATCGAATTGCTACTCGTCACCCAGCCCAACGTCCCGTCGCTGCGCAGCACACAACGTACGCTCGCGCTGTTTCGCAGGCTTGGCTACGCCGAGACAAAGTCATGTGTGGTCCTCAACCGGTTCCAGTCGGGTGATGTGTTCACGCTGCCGATGGTCGCCGAGTCGCTGAAGCACGAACTGTTCTGGAATCTGCCGAATGACTATCGGACGTCGGTTGCCTCGCTGAACAAGGGAATATCAGTGTCGCAGGAGGCGGCGGGATCCAAGCTGGCGCGAAGCTACGGGCAGCTCGCGGCCAAGCTGCGCGGCGCGGTCGCGCCACGTGATCCCACGCGTCCCGCCGTCGCGACGGCGCCGGAGCGCTCACGCCTGCGCAGTCTGTTCGGACTCACCGGGAGGTCTCCAAGTGTCACTTAAAAGTCGTTTGATGGGACGCGTTCCGTCGCCGGATGCCAATGGAAATGGTGCCGCGCCAACAGCCACACCATCGGTGACAATAACCTCACCGATGTTCCCGCCGCCAGTTGCGACGAAGCCAGCCGCGACGGCGTCCGCATCGGGCATGTACACGCACCGTATCGAGGAAGAGACGCTCGGCGCGGTCGACCAGCTCAAGATCGATCTGCACCGCAAGCTCATCGAGCGGCTCGATCTCGACGCGCTGGAGAAGATCAAGGACGAGCGTGTCTCTCGGCGGAGATCCGGCGCGCGGTTCTCGATTTCCTACGCGACGAGCCGACTCCGCTCAGCCAGAGCCAGCGTGAAGAGATCATCGAGCAGATCATCTACGAGGTGATCGGACTCGGGCCGATCGAGCCGCTGTTCCGCGATCCGTCGATCAGCGACATTCTCGTGAACGGCTCGAAGATGATCTACGTCGAGCGCCGCGGCAAGTTGACGAGAGTCGCCACGTCCTTCCGAAATGATGCGCATCTCACTGCGATCATCGACCGCATCGTGAGTCGTGTCGGCCGTCGCGTCGACGAGTCGTCGCCGATGGTGGATGCGCGGCTTGCCCGACGGGTCGCGCGTGAACGCCATCATTCCGCCGCTCGCGCTCGACGGACCGGTGCTGTCGATTCGTCGCTTCGGTGCCGATCTGGCGATCGAGAATCTGCTCGGCAACGGCGCGATGAGCGAGGGAATGATGGAGCTGCTCGCCGGTTGTGTGCGTGCGCGGCTCAACATTCTGATCTCGGGCGGTACCGGCGCGGGCAAGACGACGCTGCTCAATGCGCTGACATCGTTCATCCAGGCAGATCATCGCATCATCACCATCGAGGACGCGGCCGAGCTGCGGCTGCAGCAGCACCACGTCGTTCGGCTCGAGACGCGACCGCCCAACGCGGAAGGGCAGGGCGAGGTGGTTGCGCGCGATCTCGTGAAGAACGCGCTGCGCATGCGCCCGGACCGAATCATCGTCGGCGAGGTGCGATCCGCCGAGGCGCTGGACATGCTCCAGGCGATGAACACCGGCCACGAAGGGTCGCTGACGACGATTCACGCCAACACTCCGCGTGACGCGCTCGCCCGCCTCGAGACGATGATCCTGATGGCGGGAACGAACCTGCCCAACCGTGCGATGCGAGAGCAGATCTCGTCGGCGCTCGACGTGATCATTCAGGTGTCACGGCTGTCCGACGGCACTCGCCGAATCACAAGCATCGTCGAGGTGACGGGAATGGAAGAGGCGGTGATATCGGTGCAGGAGATCTACAGGTTTCGGCGCCGCGGCATCGCCGCAGACGGAACGGTCCTGGGTGACTTCGAGCCGACGGGAATCCGGCCGGCGTTCACCGAGCGTCTTCGCCTCGCCGGCGTGGAGTTCGGCGCGACCATCTTCTCCGACCACTGACGGCGATGCAGATCATCATCCTCGCTGGTGTATTCCTCGCCACGCTCGGCGTGATCGTCGGCGCCTACCTGTTTGCAAACAGACGCGCGTTGGCCGAGGCCGATGCCGTACGCTCGCGACTGCATGGCGAGACGCTCGTCAACGGCCCACAAACGATTCTGAAAGACGACGCAGTAAGCGCCGTGCCGTTTCTCGATCGTCTTTTGAAGGGGCGCGACGTAACCGAGGTGATCCACACACGCCTGCAACGCGCCGGTTCGGCGCAGAAGCCCGGCGTCTTTTTACTCTTCTCGGCGTTGCTCGCTGTAGCTGGCCTCGCACTTGGTGCAAGAGTGGGCTTCCTGGTATCGATTCTTCTCGCGACAATCGCCGGCTTCATTCCGTGGGTGTGGCTCGGCCACGCGCAGCGCAGGCGAATCGCCGCGTTCGACGCGCAGCTTCCGGAGGCGCTCGACATGATGTCGAACGCCATGAAGGCCGGCTATTCGTTCCAGGCGGCTGCGAAGTTCATCAGCGAGGAGCTTGGAGCGCCGCTCGGCACCGAGTTTGGCCGCTTCTACGACGAACAGCGACTCGGAATCGACGTGCGAACGGCGTTGGCAGCGATGCACGAGCGTATCGACAGCATCAATCTCAAGATGTTCGTGACAGCTGTACTGATCCAGCGCGAGACTGGCGGCAACCTCACCGAGCTTCTTGGTAATCTTGGCACGCTGATGCGCGATCGGGTCGCGTTGCGCGGACAGATCGAGACGCTCGCCTCGGAGCCCAAGCTGTCGGGGCGTTTTCTGTCGGTGCTGCCGCTCGTGATCTTTCTTACAATCGGCGCGTTGAACCCCGCGTTTGTGGCGCCATTCAGAGCGAGCACAACCGGTCACTACATGCTCGCTGGCGGCGTGATGTCCTGCGTCATCGGGTACATGATAATGATGAAGATGGCACGGATCGATACATGACGCGGAGCTATCCGACATGACAACTCCACTGGCACTTGCGGCCCTCGTCTTTCTCGGCATTGCATCGCTCGGTGCCGCGGCGTACGTCTATCTGCTCGATCGGTCTCGTCGCAGCATCATCGGTCGCACCGCCGTCCAGACACAGAGCGCGCCGTACGGCAGGCTGTTCGGAGCCGGCGCACAGAGTGCGAAGCGATCGTTCACACGCGTGCTCGCCGAGTTCGTTCCCGAGGCATGGGCCAACAATGCGAAAACCGACACCGCGCTCGTGCAGGCTGGTTACGACTCCGCCACCGCGCCGCTCACATATGCGGCAATAAGGGTAGCAATGCTCGTTGGGTTACCCGTGTTGGTGCTGCTCCTGGCACCCAAGCCGACGTTTGCGCGCATGGTGATGTATGCCGCCGCCGCCGCAATAGTTGCCGTGCTTCTTCCTGTCTGGTATCTGGTACGCGCGGTGCGCTTGAGGCAGGAGACGATCCGCCGATCGCTGCCTGATACACTCGACTTGCTGGTCGTGTGCATCGAGGCCGGAATAAGTCTGGATGCGGCGATACTGCGCGTCGCGAGGGAGCTCGGCAGCGTTCATCCAGAACTCGCCAGCGAGCTGGTGATCGTGAACCGCAAGACCAACGCTGGCATGTCGCGCGAGGACGCATTGCGCGGATTGTGGACACGGACGGGAGTGCACGAGATCAGAACACTCGTGTCGCACATAATACAGGGTGAGAAATGGGGAACGAGTAGCGGACGCGTATTGCGCGTCTACTCGGAAACGCTACGCCGCGCGCGGCGCCAGGCCGCCGAGAAGAAGGCGGCTACGCTGCCCGTGAAGATGTTGTTGCCGCTCGGGCTCTTCATCTTCCCCTCGATCTTTATAGTGATATTGGGACCGGTTGCGATGAACGTGATGAAACTTTTCGCGAAGTAACGTCGTCGACACTTCCATGAGAATCCCATGCCCGGACTGAAGAACAGAAAGGGGGCGATACTCGTACTTGCCGCGTTCACGATGGTGGTGCTCGTGATCATGCTCGCGTTCGTCATCGACGTCAGCCGCATGCTGGTGCAGAAGAACGAGCTCCAGACGGGAACCGATGCTGCGGCGCACGCGTCCGCGATTCAACTGCTGATAGATCCGTCGCAGGTCGCTGCCGTTGCGAGCGCAGCAGGTGTTCGGAATGTTGTACTGGGGCGCGCGACCACTTTCCCCGCATCCAGCGTCCGGTGCGGCGTGTGGGACGGGACTACGAACGGCTGGGGTTCCGGATCGCCGCACACGTTGCCCTGTACCGCAGCGGATAACGCCGTGCAGGTATCCGGAAGCGATCCGACCAGCTACCTGTTTCAAGCAGTCCTGGGAGCTGCGGCGCAACAGGTTCACACAATCGCGGTGGCCTGGGCGGCACCGCAGGTCACCAGCTCCAACTGTGTAAAGCCGTGGGGGATGTTCTACTCCGAGCTCACGACGCGGCTCAATCCCTCCGCATCGCCGAGCAGGGATCTCACAGCCGCCGACCTGGTGCAGCTCGCCACGCTTCCCGCATCGCAGCTGACCGTCACGTTGAAACAGGGCGCACCCCCATCTCCGTCCGGCGGCAATTTCGGCGCGATGGACTTCGGCAACGGTGCGAATGCATACGGCACTTACATCAATACGTGTTATCCTGTCGTACTGGGACCCGGCGATGTCATCGACACGGAGACGGGAAACATGGCCGGCCCCACGCGCTCCAACGTCTGCATCCTGTGTAATCAGCCGGGAATGTGTGGTGGCAACCCTCCAACGTACGCATGCAACAACGCAGATGGATCTGTTGGTGTGGTCGTCAAGGTTCCGCTGTTTGATCTTGTTGGCGGAAAATCGAGTGGCAAGTATCCCGTCACAATACGAATGATCGCGGGCTTCTCCCTCGATCATGTGAGTAACAAGGGATCCGAGATCACCGGACATTTCGTTCGCGTGATCGATGAGGGTGCGATCGGAACGAAGTATGGAACGCTCGTGCGCCTCGTTCTGGTTCAGTAGCGGTTCGATTACCCGGGCCGCATCGGAGGCCTCATGCCGAGCTTGAAGAGCAGAAGGGGTGCGATCATGATTCTGGCCGCATTTGCGGTCGCCACACTGGTGCTCATGCTTGCGTTCGTGATAGACCTGAGTCGGGTGTACGTGCAGAAGAACGAGCTTCAGACGGCATCGGATGCCGCGGCGCTGTCGGGTGCAGTGCAGCTCTCGGTGACTACGAATCATGTGGCTGATTCCGCCGTTGCTACCGGAAACAGGAACCGCATACTGACGAACAGCGCGTCGCTCGTTGTCGGGGAGGTCACGTGCGGTCAGTGGGATGGCCTGCCAGTCAATGGGGCGACACCAAACACGTGGCACGCAGGCTCGCCACACGCGCTTCCGTGCGTTTCGACCGACAACGCGGTGCAGGTCACGGGCAGCGATCCGACGAGCTATGTATTCGCTACGCTTCTCAACGCGACCAACGGAAATGTCGCTGCCGTGGCTGCAGCATGGGTCGCTCCGACAGTGGATAAGACGACGTGCATCAAGCCGCTCGCAGTTGACTATTCGCTGCTTCTGGCCGCACTCGATCCCTTCCGCGGCGGCGTTGCGCGCAATCCTCTGCGCGTGCTGGACGGAATCGATTACACCACGCTGCACAACAATGCGTCGCAGCTGATCTTCTGCCTCAAGGACGGATCGACTGGCCACGCGACTTGTCCCAACACGGCCAATACACCCGGGAGCTTCAACATCATCGGATTGCAGCCCGGTGATCGTGGCGGCAACACATATGGCAACGAACTTGCGGCCAACTGCAGCGAAGCCTATGCAATCGGCGCAGGAGACAACGTCGACGTTCAGACCGGTAACATCGTCGGCCAGACGAAACAGGGAGTAAAGACGTTCTGCACGAACAACACGCCGTGCACGATGAAATTCGCGTTGTACGATGATCCGACTACCGATCCCGGAGCAACGTACCCGAGAGACAAGCCCGCAACGGATGGCAGCGGCTGCTCCGGCCAGACGACGGGTACGAATGTCTGCTACAAGGTCGTAACGATCGGCGCCGCGGTGATCGACTATCCACCGCTCACCGGCACGCCCAATGGAGTGATCACCGGACACTTCACCATCGCTAACGACCCCGGTGGAACCATTGGAACCACACCCGGCTTGCTGCAGCGAGTCATTCTAGTGAAGTGACGGTGAGTGCGTGACGTTCGTACGTACGGGTTCGGATCGCCCCCGTAGATCCCTCGCCGCTGTGCTCGCCGCTGTGCTCGGCGCGTCCGCGGCGTTGTGCGGCGTGGCCACTCCGTCGCTCGCGCAGCGCGCACACACGCATCCCGCGCCGGCTCCGACGACGATCATCTTCCGCGGCACGATCGTGCGTCAGGATTCCACTTCGCCTGCGCCGTACAGCAGCGTCGAGCTCGTGGAAGCGCACGCGCGGCATTTTGCGGACGAAGCGGGCCATTTCTCCTTCAAGGTCGCGGCCGGACGATATCACGTTCTCGTCCGCCAGCTAGGCTTCGCGGCGCATGATACCGCGGTTGATATTTCCGAGCGCTCACCACCGTCCACGCTCGTCGTCGTCATGAAGGCGGTGACGATCAAGCTCACCGACGTCATGGTGCGCGCACCGCAGACGTGCACTACTCCCGGCGTCGATAGCACCGCCACTCCGATACTCGGCGAGTTCATGGCGGATGTGCGTCAGAATGCGGACCGCGAGCTGCTGCTCAGACGGTCATATCCGTTCGAGTACACAGTCGAGGACGTGCAGACCAGCACCCCCGTTGGCTCACCGGACTCTGCGCTCTCGGTGATCGACACACTTGGCTATCGCAGCGACGCGCTCATGCCGTACGGGCGCGGAAATACAATCTTCACCGACCGGACCGATCCGCGCGGCGCGTGGGAGCGCATGCGACTGCCATCGACTCTCGACTTCGCGGACAGCACCTTTCTTGCAACTCACTGCTTCGATTACGGCGTCGCCGAATCGGGTAACTATGACATCAACTTCCGTCCGCTCGCGACGCTCACTGCGCCCGATGTCGAGGGCACGGTGACGCTGGACAGCCTCACGTTCGTCGTGCGGAGCGCCGTGGTGCGACTTACCCACGCGGGCAACGTAGCGCCTGGCTATGGCCATCTGGAGGTGAGAACGACGTATCGTGAAGTACTGCCGAGAATCGCGCTTCCGGATACGATTTCATCGACGCAACGATACAGCACTCCTGCACCCGACAGCAGGGCGTTCGTTGCGACCGAGATTCAGTCGATGCGCGTACTCAGGTTTGTGGGCCGAGCGCCGGACGGAGTGAGACGGGAACAGCTATTTGGGGCTCCAGTGAAACCGCGCGGCCGGCTATCGACAGAGTTGCATGTGTCGCGGCAGGATACTCAGCCCTGACGGTCGAATCGATGGCTGCGGGGGACTCAAAATCCCCCGGACTTCTCGGCAAGACTGGCTCGCAGTAAAGCGCGCGCGGTCCACAGCGAAACCGCTTCCGCTTCGGCCTCGGACAGTCCGCGTAAATCGCGCAGGACGATCAACGCGTCGATACCAAGACACACAGTGAGGGCGCTGACGAGACGCTCGTAGCGCTTCCTTCCCAACTCCTTTCGCACCGGTGCGAGCGCGAGCTCGATCCATTCGATCCGGCGATAGCCCCTCCGCGGCTCGGTGACGCCGCCATCATCGGTGGACGGTTGGCGCGAAACGGTGAGGCGGATCATCGTTCGCAGAAGCTGTTCATTGGCCACGGCTCCGCGCTGAAGCGCGAGCACCGTACGATCCAGCCGCGCCGCGACGTCGTCTGGCTGACCGCTATCCGGTGTCTCGACCGCGTCTACAATGCCCGGACGAAGACCTTCGAGCGCTGCTTCGACCAGCAGCTGTTCCTGCGTCGGGAAGTAACGATACGCCGTGCGGCGCGAGATCTCCGCCGCGTCGGCGACTTCGGTTATCGACGGCGTTTGCCCTGCCGCGAGCAGATCTATCGCGGCTGCGAGTAGCGCCTTGCGGGTGCGTCCTTTCTGACGCTCGCGCCCGGTTGGCCCGGCAGGCGCGGCAGGCGTTTCGGGTGTTTCGGACACGGCTCTTGACAACGTCATTCGATAAGTATAATACTAGGGCATAATGACACTACAGTGCCATAAAGGCGCGAGCGTGCCGCCAGCGTAGTAAAACCACAAACCGGAGTCGATCATGAAAGGCTCGTTCAGGCAGCAATTCCGCTACAAGATAGCGGCATCGGCAGCAGCTGTTGCAATCGCCGCGGCGGTGCTGGCTGGCGGTGCGTGCAGCAGCGATGCGGCCGGTCCCGCGCCGGTGGCCAACGTCGTAACGATTCACGGGGCCGATTTCTCGTACGACGCGCCAGCCACGATACCGGCCGGCATGACCACCCTCAACTTCGTCAATGACGGGCCGGCGCTGCATCAGGCGCAGATCGTCCGACTGGACAGCGGAAGGACGATGACGGATCTCAAGGCGGCGCTGAACCTGCCCGGGAGCTTGCCAGGGTGGGTAGTACAGCTCGGAGGCCCCAACGCAGTAGATCCGGGACTGACCGGAAACGCCACACTGAACCTGGCTGCCGGCAACTACGCCATTCTCTGCGTCGTCAATGTGCCGGGTGGTATCCCGCACTTCCTGAAAGGGATGATACAGCCACTCACGGTGACTGCCTCTGGCTCCACGTCACGAACCGCCGCTGCGCCGGTCGCCGACGAGACCGTGACGATGGATAACTATGCATTCAAGCTATCGGCGCCTCTTACGGCCGGAACTCACACGTTCAAGGTGGTCAACCCGGACGAACAGCCACACGAGCTGGAGCTGATTCGACTGGCGCCGGGAAAGACCGCGGCGGACATGCTTGCGTGGTTGCAGGCGCAGAACGGTCCGCCGCCCCGCGCCGCGCTTGGCGGAGTCGCGATCATTTCACCGGCGGCCGGCCCAGCGTATTTCACTGCCGAACTCACGTCTGGCAATTACATGCTGCTGTGCTTCGTATTCGATACGGGTGACGGAAAACCGCACTTCGCGCATGGAATGGTGCTGCCGATCACCATTCCGTAGGGACAGGAGGGGTCAGAGCGGCATCGAGCCGGAGGCCATGTTGCGCTCCGGCCACGTCCCTGGCCGCGGAATCGTTCGGGATGTAGTCCTCACCGATCGCTGTCGATTATCATCTGCTGCAGGGTGCTGTGTCCAAGCCACCAACTGATGCGCTGGATGGAAGCCGCAGGAACGGAACACGAGAGTTTTTCGTTTCGGTGTGTCGGTTGTACGCTAAGAGTGAAACGGGTAAATTTGCCGGTCGGCCCGGATGGCGGAATCGGTAGACGCAGGGGACTCAAAATCCCCCGATCAGCGATGATCGTGCGAGTTCGAGTCTCGCTCTGGGCATAAGTACGCTATCACTCATACGATGTTTGGCGATGTTTGGTTGTAGTCGCCGGTCGCGCGTCCGGAGTCGCGGTGCGCGGCAATGGCATCGTCGATGCGTCGTCAGAGGATCGATTGAGGCCACAGGAGTGCAGTAGATGGAGTTGAGAGGCGTCGAGCGTGCATGGCGTCTTGCGTGGATGCGCGGCATAGCCCGGCTGCTCCCCGGACGGCGTGAGACCACGCTTCCGGACGTCAAATCGCGCCCGCTCAAGGTACTATTTCTGAGGTATGAGCGTATCGGCGACATGATCATGGCCACGGGAATGATACGAGCCCTGGCTCAGTCGTCCCCATTTGTTACTCTGGACGTCGTAGCGGCGCCCAACACGTCCCCGGTACTTGATCGCAATCCCTACGTACGCCGGGTCTTCACGCTGGATCGGAAAAGCTGGCGCAGCTATCGCACGCTCGCCCGCGAGCTGGCGGCCGAGCATTACGACGTGATCGTGGATGGCCGCATCAACAATCCCAAAACGTTCACTTCGACTCCGTTGCTCATGCTCGCTGCTCGGGCGAAGTATCGTGTCGGCGTTGGTGGCGGCAACAATGATCTCATCTACAACGTTCGCGTGCAGCCATACGACAGACGCGAACACTATATAGACGGCTCACGGGCGCTCGCAGAACCTTTCGGCGTGGACGTCGATCGATTCGACTGGCGTCCGCAGTTGTTTCTATCCCGTGAGGAGATGGATGGCGCCGAAGGCGCGTGGAGACGCGCGGAGGCACGACTGGGCTCCGATTGCGTGCGCACGATCTCGTGCGAGTCTCGGTTGTTGGTGAATCTGTCGGCATCCGAGCAGAAGCGCCGGTGGCCCGACGATCGCTTCGTGACAGTACTTCGCGCTGCCCGCGATGCGCATCCCGCCATGCCGATCGTCGTGATCGGACTTCCCGATGATTGGGAGAGCGTGACGACGGTTGCGAGGGCAGTAAACGGGGAGGCGACAGAAACGCCCGAGCTGCGTGATGCGCTGGCCCTGGTTGCGACGAGTGACCACGTCTTCACGCCGGACACCAGCATCTCGCACGCCGCAAGTGCGTTCAACAAACCCGCAGTGGTATTGCTTCGAGGCGACTGCTGGCCGTACGCACCGTGGGACGTTGGTGGCGAGGTGATATGCTGGAGCGGGGACACGATCTCGCGGTTGGGTGTGGAAGAGGTTTTGCCCGCGGTGCTGCGGCTGTGCGAGCTGCCATCCGACCGTGACGCGATGCAGCACTCCGATCTCGGGTTCCAGCAGCGCACCGCTGGATGACGGAACCGCTAACCAATGTTTTCGTAACGCAGAACTTCCCCCCCATCGGCGGCGGAATGGCGCGACGGCACGCGGAGCTGGTTCGTCGGTACGGTGAGCCGATGGATGTGTCCACAGTCGCGTGCGATGATTCTGCGGCGCTCGATGCTCGGGAAGCGTACCACGTCGACCGGCAGGAATTTCCGTTCTCATCGGCGAAGTTGTTCGCGAACGAGATACGTTGGGGGCGCTGGCTTGCGCGGCGCTGCACAACCGGCATCGACGTGATTCACTGCGGGGAGATTCGTCCCGTGGGTTACGCAGTATGGTGGGCGCACAAACGGACAGCGGTCCCATACGTGATATACGTGAACGGCGGAGACCTGCTGCGCGAGCGACGGAAGACTGCGGCACACTGGAGCAAACGGATAAGTGCGTACCGTCTGCTGAGCGACGCAGCCGGGATCGTCGCCAATTCCGAATGGTCGGCGTCGCTCACGCGCGACATCATGGGAGAGATCGGAATCACAAGTCCGCCGCCCGTTGCAGCGATCGATCTCGGGACGGACCCTCTGCGGTTCTCGCCGTCGGCTGACAGCGGCCGCCTGCGCACTCAGCTGGCGCTCAGCGATGCCCTCATCATGTTATCAGTGGCGCGCCTTGTTCCACATAAGGGACAGGATGTTGCGATCAAGGCGCTCGCGGCGTTGCAGCCGGAATTTCCGACGCTGCATTACGCGATAGTCGGAACAGGCGACGACGAATCCCGCTTGCGCTCGCTCGCGGAGACGTTGCGTGTTGCCGACCGGGTTCACTTTGTCGGACAGATGAGCGACGATGGTCTCGCCGATGCCTATGCGACGTCCACTGTTTACGTCGGTCTTTCACGTCTCGACAATGAGATCAATGTCGAGGGATTCGGAATTTCGTTCGTCGAGGCAGGCGCGAGCGGAATTCCGGTTGTTGGCGGTGACTCCGGCGGAGTGCGTGCGGCCGTCCGCGATGGGGAGACGGGTTTCGTCGTGGATCCGACTGATGTTGGGGCGGCCACTGCCGCGATCGGAAGCATTCTCCGGGATACGCAACTTCGCTCGCGGATGGGCTCGGCCGGACGCGCAGCGGTGGAGTCGCATTACAACTGGGATCGCGTCGCAGGGGAGACCCGCGCGTTTGTTCGCGAGTGTGTTGCCGGTGATTGACAAGCAATTCACCCGGGCATTCATTACAATGGCCGGCGCGCCTGCGCCATCTTTCACGGAGCACCCATGTCGTCGATGACCAGAACGATCGAAGGTGAGGTTCTCGTCCATCATCTGTCGCAGGATGAGCTCATAATCGACCGTGAGCTTCTCGCGCAGCGCGACCGGACTGCGCGCACTCTCGTGAAGGAAGGCCCGCTTCGCCTTGTATTGATGGCGTTGCCGCCCGGCGGCGATCTCCCGGCACACAGCGCCGACAATCCGGTCACGGTTCACGTGACTGACGGCGAGATAACCTTTCGTGCGATCGATTCCGAGTATCATCTCGTCAAGGGAGATGTCCTCGTTTTCGCAGGCGGAGTGGAGCATGCGGCATCATCGAAGGACGGTTGCGTCTTTCTGCTCACCGTGGTGCACGGAAACACCAACGCGGACGCTGCACCGCTGCACGTCTGATGCGTGATGTGAACGCGATCCGTCGCGACGTCCGCGACGAGGATCTTTACGAGCTTCTGACGGAGTTCTACGCGATAATCGGATCGGACCCGCTGCTTGCGCGGTATTTCGCGGAAGTCGATATGTCCGAGCACATGCCGAAGATAGTTGCGTTCTGGTCCACTCTGTTGTTCCACACGCGCAGCTACAGCGGCAACGCGTTCCGTCCGCACATGGCAATGCCCGGTCTCACCGGCGATCACTTCGAGCGCTGGGTCGCAACGTTGGAGCGCGTGGTCGATGCGCGATTCGCGGGCGCGGCGGCGTCGCTGATGAAGGAGCTGGCGCATCGCATCGCGTACAGCATGCAGCTGAGGCTCGGCATCTCGCCCTTCGAGCCGTTCCGCGCGACCGCGTGAGGTTGCAGCTGCAAGTCATCATCCTCGCCGCACGGGGACATCTGCACCTGCCACGTTAAGGGCAAACGAGACCGGATTGCTGCCGAGCCGAACGTTCCCGCTACCGGCGCACCCCGCACAGATCGCTATACACCGCGTCGAAAAAACTTCGCGGCTTCAACTGCTCGGGTTTGTCGTGCGTCTCCGGGACGTTGAAGATTATGTCGTTCCCCAGCAAATACGTTACGGTGGTAACGGTACGCGTGTGTTTTGAGCAATCGAACACGTTCAGTCCGATCACAGTATCGAAGTCGAGCGTGTCCTTGCCCGCGACAAAGGACTTGGGAGCTGAATCGATGGATCTGACCCACACCTTGCGCAGATTGCCTGAGCGCACGATGGTGGTCGTGTCCATGTACATCACCGTTCCGTTGATCGCACCGACGCCGGTCCACGTTCCCTGTGCCGCAGTCACGCGTGGCGCCGTCGCACACATGGTCAGCGCGGCGATCTGAGCGACCCGGAGAACCATTCTGGAGCACGCAGTCCGCATGCAGATGAAACTAGGACACGCGCCGGACTGGCGCCACGCCGAACCCCGCAGCTTCCTGTAACATGCCCGTGGCGGCGCCCGCGCCCGTCCCGACCACCGATCCGGGCGGCTTCACCCTGCCCAGAGATCGAGCGGTTTCCATCCCGACCGTCAGGTCCGCATGCGTCAACCGCCTGGCCGGGCATGCACCGGATAGCGAACTCCTGAAAAAGCCGTAGATCGTCGATCCGGATTTTTCAGGGGCGCCGAGCGATGCGGCGCCGCTGGCCCGCCGGTAGCCGTCGGGGTAACTTTCTCAGGTTTACCCCCCTGAACAACCAATCCGAGAATGGCCACGTACAAGCACGCAACGGTTCCCGCCAACGGCGAGCGAATCGGCTATGCCGGCGGCGCCCTCCAGGTGCCGAACAATCCGATCATCCCGTTCATCGAGGGCGACGGCACCGGCGCCGACATCTGGGCCGCCTCCGTGCGGGTCTTCGACGCGGCGGTGGAGAAGGCTTATGGCGGCGAGCGACGCATTGCGTGGATGGAAGTCTTTGCCGGCGAGAAGTCCTTCAAGGCCTTCAACAGCTGGCTCCCGGATGAAACGGTAGACGCGTTCGCGGAGTTCAGAGTCTCGATCAAGGGTCCACTGACGACGCCGGTGGGCGGCGGTATCCGCTCGCTCAACGTCACGCTGCGCCAGGTGCTGGATCTTTACGCGTGCATCCGTCCAGTGCGCTACTTCGAGGGCGTCGGTGCTCCGGTCAAGGA
This sequence comes from uncultured Gemmatimonadales bacterium, assembly GCA_963707505.1. Lineage (GTDB taxonomy): Bacteria > Gemmatimonadota > Gemmatimonadetes > Gemmatimonadales > Gemmatimonadaceae > Fen-1247. Next base: position 1,321,999 of record CAVPQB010000004.1, on the reverse strand, counting down.
GCCCGAGAAAGTGAACGTGGTGATTTTCCGCGAGAACACCGAAGACGTTTACGCGGGCATCGAGTACAAGGCCGGATCCGCTGAAGCGAACCAAGCTGCGCGATTTTCTGCACGACTCGTTTGGCGCCAACATCCGCGAGAATTCTGCGATCGGCATCAAGCCGATGAGCAAGTTCGGGTCGCAAGCGCCTGGTGGATATGGCGCTGTCGTACGCCGTCGCCAACGACGAGGCCATCGGTGACGCTGGTGCACAAGGGCAACATCATGAAGTTCACCGAAGGTGCGTTCCGCGACTGGGGTTACGAAGTCGCTCGCGAGAAGTACGCGGCGCAGACTGTCACCGAAGCCGATCTCAAGGGCGCGAGCCGATCCGGAAAGATCGTCGTCAGGTGACCGCATCGCTGATTCCATGTTCCAGCAGCTATTGCTGCGGCCGGCGGAATATTCCGTCATCGCGACGCCGAACCTGAACGGCGATTATCTCTCCGACGCCGCCGCTGCGCAGGTTGGCGGACTCGGGATCGCACCCGGCGGGAACGTCGGCGACGGTGTCGCGGTGTTCGAAGCGACGCACGGAACGGCGCCCAAGTACGCCGGCCTCAACAAGATCAACCCCGGAAGCGTGATCCTTTCCGGCGTGATGATGCTGGACCACATGGGTTGGGGCGAGGCCGGCGCGCTCATCGTGCGCGGGATGGAGAATGCGATCAAGTCACGCACGGTGACGTACGACCTCGCGCGCCAGATGCCCGGGGCGACGGAAGTTTCGACGTCCGGCTTCGGCGACGCGATCATCAGCGGCATGCGCGCATAACGGCGAAAGGAGCAATTACCGTGGCCAGTTCATTCGCCGTCGCGCTGTCGGGTGCGGACGCTGCATCAGCGCAAATTCCGGTTCTCTTCGTTGCGCTCACCTCCGGCGCGTCGGTTCCCGCAACTCTCGCGAAACTCGACAACGCGATGGGAAGCGCGATCACAACGGCACTTCGCAATCGCGACTTTCGCGGATCGTGCGACGAGGTTCTCTTTCTGAGCGGGGTGGCTTCCGGTCCTCGGCGCGTTGCGCTCATCGGCATCGGATCTGCACCCGCAACCTTACATGCGCTGCGCAGGGCAGCGTCGCTCGCGGCCCGCACCGCCGGCAAGTCGGGGACGGGATCCGTCGCGATCACCGGTGACTCGTTCGTGCCCACGCAGATCGAAGCGCTCGCGGCGGGTCTTCACGCCGGCGCGTGGCAGTATCTCGATACGAAAACACCACCGCCCGAAGCAGATAGAAAGGCACCGGTAACATCCGCAACGATCTTCGCTCCGGCAACGCCCGAAACGCAATCCGCACTCGACGCCGGCAATGCCATTGGCGCGGGTGTATCGCTCGCGCGCACGCTCGGCATGACACCCGGTAACATCTGCACACCGGATCTGCTCGCCGCAACAGCGCGCGACCTCGCGACCCGCCACGGGATGCGTTACACGGAGCTCGGATCGCCGAGGACTGGAAGCGGAGAAGATGGGATCGTTCCTCGCCGTCGCGCAGGGCACGCCGCAGGAGCCTCGTCTCGTTGCGATCGAGCATCGCGGCGGCAAGGACAGCGATGCTCCCGTCGTGCTCGTCGGCAAGGGACTGTGTTTCGACTCAGGCGGTATCTCGATCAAACCGGCTGCCGGCATGGAGTGGATGAAGTTCGACATGAGTGGCGCGGGCGGCGTCATCGGCGCGATGGAAGTCGTCGGCCGCATGAAGCTTCCGATCAATGTCATCGGAGTCTTTGGTGCTACGACCAACATGCCGTCCGGCACGGCAATGAATCCGGGCGACGTCGTGCGCAGTCAGCTCGGCAAGTACATCGAGATCGTGAACACCGACGCCGAAGGGCGGCTGGTACTTGCCGATCTTCTGTCGTATGTGCGGCGATTCAAGCCGTCAGCAGTCATCGACGCGGCGACACTCACGGGCGCGTGCGTCATCGCGCTGGGCCACACGGCGACCGGCGTGTTCGGCACCAATCAATCGCTCGTCGACGAAGTGCTCGTCGCTGCCGATCGCGCTGGTGAGCGCGGGTGGCAGCTGCCGCTCTGGGATGACTATACGGATCTGATCAAGTCCGACGTCGCGGATATCAAGAATTCCGGTGGCAGGCCTGCTGGAGCGATCACGGCGGCGGCATTTCTGCGCGAATTCGCGGAAGAATATCCCTGGGTCCACCTCGACGTTGCTGGCACTGCGTATTCCGAATCGGACCTCGGCTTCATTCCCAAGGGGCCAACGGGCGTGCCGGTCGGGACGTTCGTGGAATTCCTGCGCGCGCGCTGCGCTCGTTGATGTCGTTTAGCCTCGCGCGGCGTGCGCTGATCGCAGCGGCGTGCACCGCGATGATGGCTGCTGTGCCGGCGGTCGCCGCGAATGCGCAGGGGCTTCCACGCGACACCGTCCGTAACGCGCCGGAAGACGCGCCGCCCAAACCGCAGCACGCCGACAGCGTGCAGGCGCGCTTCGGCCGGGATGATGTGATGCCGTCACTCGAAATCGGGCAGGCGTTCACGTACGATCGCGACGCGCTCTTCGCTACCGGCGCGCTCACGCTCGGCGATCTGCTCGATCGCATACCTGGATTCACGACATTTCGTACAGGCTGGCTCGCCGCACCGCAGGCAACCGCGTTCGGCGGTGATTTCAGTCGCGTGCGCGTATTCCTCGACGGTATCGAGCGTGATGATCTTGAGCCGCGCAATGGCGTTGCACCAGATCTGCATTCCGTTCCGCTATGGACGCTCGAGAAGCTCTCGCTCGCGCGAGGCGCCAACGGATTGCGCATCGACATGCGCACGTGGGAATACGATCAGACCACACCGTACACGCGCGTCGATGCGCTGACTGGTGATCTGAATACCAATCTGTATCGCGCGTATTACGGTAAGCGCTTCTACAACGGTGCAGGCCTTCAGGTCGCGTTGCAGCAGTTCGGCGTTACCGATCTTCGTAACGGCGGAGGCGGGCCAGGACTTTGGCGGGATGGTGCGATACGGAATCGCGCACCATTCATGGAGTCTCGACGCGACTGCAATTCGCAGCAACGACACGCGCACGGTTACAGGTCGCTTCGGTTTCGGCCCGGCACTTCCCGGTTACCGATCCGCAAACACCATCGGCTATCTTCGCGCCGCAATCGGCCGTGAAGGAAGCGGGCCATTTCTGCAGCTTGTAGCGTCGACGCAGATTCTCAAGGAGAACAGTCCGCACTACGATTCGACTACTGCGCGCACGTATGGATTCGCGCCGGACACGGTCGACTCGCTCGCGTCCGCCACCCAATACGTAGCGACGCTTGGGATGGACGCCGCGGGAGGTCGTCTCAGACTCATCGAGCGCTACAGGACGCGGCTTGGCAAGGGATACAACTCGCCCAGCGCTACGTTCGATCTCACGCACACGTTCTTGTCGGCGAGCGCGATGGCCGAGCGTGACGAGTATGCCGGTTTGACGCGCGTGGAGGGCGGCGCGCGGCTTACTCCGCTGCCGTTCATCTCGCTGCTCGGCTACGTGGGCCAGCGCACTGCGTTCGGCACACCGGCGATCGGGTTCATCAAGCAGCCTGACTCGCGAAGCGCGCGGTTCGAGGGTGGCCTCCGGGTACTGCCTGCGGGCCTGTGGGTCACGGGCGGCGTCGTGACCAGAGACACGGCGGTGTTGGTGCCTTCGGCATTGTGGGACACGGCGTTCGTCGCGCAGCCCGTTGGCCGCCAGACGGGCACGATCGTCGGCCTTCAGGGGCCGATCATCGGGGGTCTGAGCGCTGACGCGACCTACACGCACTGGCAGCACGTGGCCGCATACACGCCGCAGACCGAGGCGCACGCCGACATCCGTTTCTACACGGAGTGGCTGTCGCGCTTTCCCAACCGGAACTTCTCGTTCCTGATTCAGCCTGGAATCGATTACCGTAGCTCGGCGCCATTCCCGCAATCGGATGGAACTGACAGACTGGCGTCGCCGAGCCGGGTGTTGTCGGTGCTGGTGGAGCTGCGGATTCTGCGTGGGGTGCTGTCGTTCCAGCGGCGGAATCTGGTGGGTGCGATTTACGACCAGGTGCCGGGTTATCTGATGCCGCGGCCGGTGAATGTGTACGGGGTGAGATGGTACTTCTTCAACTGATCAGACGGCTCCTCAAAATTTGACAAAGTCGTTGCGGTGTAATAACTTAGTAGGCTGCACATGATCACGAGCATGACCGGTTTCGGGATCGCTGACGGGACGGTTGGCGCGCAACGCGTCTCCGTCGAGATCCGCGCGGTCAACCATCGTTTCTTCAATCCATCGATCAAGCTCCCGGGCGCAATGGCGCGTTGGGAGGGCGACGTTCGCGAGGCGCTGCGCAAGCGGTTCAGCCGCGGCCACGTGTCGCTGACGGCGCGGATCGAGCGGGAAGGCGATCGTGGCGCTCGCGATCGACGAGGAGCGCGTTGCTGCGTACGTACAGCAGCTTCGGGCGCTGAAGGATCGACTGGGTCTTGCTGGCGACGTCGACGTTGCGACGGTGATGCGGCTTCCCGACGTGATCACCGCGGCAGGCGACGAGAGTGGCAACGAGAGTGGCGACGGCGATGCGGCGGATGGAAACGCCGAGCAGTTGCTGGCGATCGTGCACGACGCTGCGAACGGACTGGACGGGATGCGTGATGCCGAAGGCGCACGGATCTCGGAGTTTCTGCACGAGCACCTGCGAATCATCGAGGATGCGCTTGCGCGGATCCGCGAGCGGGCACCGGCAAGATTGATCGAGCAGCGCAACCGGTTGCAGACCGCGGTTGCAGAGTTGGCCGGCGGAGTCGCGGTGGATCCGCAGCGACTGGCGCAGGAGATCGCGATTCTTGCGGATCGGATGGACGTGTCGGAAGAGCTCAACCGGTTCGGCGCGCACATCGCGGCCTTCCGGGCGGCTCTCGGCGAAAAGCGTGACGCTGGTGTCGGCAAGCGGCTAGGCTTTCTGATTCAGGAAATGCTGCGCGAGGCCAACACCACAGGAAGCAAGGCGAGCGACGCGGCGATCCTGACCGACGTTGTCGCAATCAAGGAAGAGCTCGAGCGATTGCGCGAGCAGAGTGAGAACGTCGAGTGAGGTGTTTCCCGGTCATTCTTTCGGCGCCTTCGGGCGCGGGCAAGACCACGATCGCGAGGCGGTTGCTCGAAGTAAGGAAAGATATTGGATACTCGGTATCGGCGACCACGCGTGCGCCGCGGCCGGGAGAAGTTGATGGCGTGGCGTACCACTTTCTGAGCGCCGAACAGTTCGAGCAATCCGTTCGGAACGGTGAGTTCGCAGAATACGCGAGAGTGCACGGCAACATGTACGGCACGTTGCGGCGGGAAGTGGAGCGGGTTGTAGCTTCGCACCGCAACGTCGTGATGGACATAGACGTGCAGGGTGCGATGCAGTTTTCCGCGTCGTTTCCTGATGCTGTTCGGATCTTCGTTCTGCCGCCGTCTGGCGAAACGCTGGTGGCGAGATTGAAGGATCGCGGTACGGAGGACAGTGCGACGATAGCGACGCGGTTGCGCGACGCCATCGGCGAGATCGGGGTGATTGGCGAGTTCGAATACGTCGTTGTCAACGACGAGTTGGAACGCGCGGTCGCGCAGGTCTCGTGCATCATCGATGCGGAATGCCTCAAGCGGGTGAATTCACCCCAGAGCGCACGCATCGCGGCTGAGACGGTATCCGCGCTCGAGGCGGAGCTGCTTCATTTTTAGGAGAGTCTGTTAATGAGAGTCTATACACCCGATGACGTTGCGGCGCACGCGACGAACAAGTACCTCGGCGTTCTCGTCGCGGCCAAGTTTGCGCGCGTTCTCAACGAGTTCCCGCGCGACCGCTCGGCGCCGGGCGAGAAGAAGCTCACCACGCGTGCGCTCGAGGAGCTCGCGGGTGGCGAGATCGATTACCACGTAGTTCCCCGCCGCCGGCAGGAGTAGCACTGCGCGACATCCGGGGACGGCGCGTCGTACTCGGCGTCACCGGAGGGATCGCCAGCTACAAGTCGGTGTCGCTGGCGCGCCTTCTGGCGCAGGACGGAGCCGAAGTCGACGTCGTGATGACCCGCGGCGCCCAGCAGTTCGTGGGCGCCGTTACGTTCGAGGGCGTGACTGGACGCCGCGTTCACAGCGATCTTTTCGAATCGGGTGAGGCACTCGCGCACATTCGACTGGCGCGCGAAGCGCAAGTCATCGTCGTGGCGCCAGCCACAGCCGATTTTCTTGCGCGCGCGGCGCACGGACGCGCCGATGATCTTCTCTGCGCAATGTTGCTCGCGGCGCGTTGTCCCGTACTCATCGTGCCCGCGATGAACGACAGGATGTGGTCGCACAGGCAGACCGTGCTGAACGCACAACACCTGCGCGAGATCGGCTATGACGTGATCGAGCCCGCGACCGGTCCGCTTGCGTTCGACGAGGGTGAGGGCCCGGGTCGGATGCCCGAGCCTGATGCTATTGCGGCGCACGTCGAGCGCGCGTTGCGTGGTGGATCCGCACTCGCCGGAAAGCGTATCGTCGTCACTGCAGGATCGACCCGCGAGGCGATCGATCCGGTGCGGTTCATCTCCAATCACAGCACCGGAAGAATGGGCATCGCGATTGCGCGCGCAGCGTGGGCGCGTGGCGCGGATGTGACACTGATTGCAGGCGCGATCGAAGTTCCTGTTCCTGCCGGCGTGCACGCCGTGCGCGTCGCGAGCACCGCAGAGATGTCGTCTGCAGTGAACGTCGCGATAAAAAATGCCGACGCGCTGATAATGGCCGCCGCTCCCTCCGATTTTCGCCCCGCGGAAGTTGCGGCCGAGAAGATCAAGAAGGCACACGCGCCATCGTCCATCCCGCTGACTGCCACGACGGACATACTCGCCTCGACGATTGCAAATCGGCCCGCAAGGCTTGTGACCGTCGGATTTGCGCTGGAGACACAATCTGTGATCGACAATGCGCGCGCGAAGCTTGCGGCCAAGCAGCTCGACATGATCGTGGCGAACCGCGCCGGCGTAGCGGGTGAGGGATTCGGCGCCGACACCAATCGCGTGACGCTTCGTCTCGGCGAATGGAGAGGAAGTTCTTCCGCTAATGTCGAAGGACGACGTAGCGGAGTCACTGCTCGACAGAATCGAGGTATTGCTGAATGGACGGTAGGGAGCGGCTGCGCGCGTATCTCGAGCAGCGTCGCGAGCTCGGCGAGTCGGAGTTCGTGCTGGACAGCATGAGCATCGATGAGGCGTTGAGCGCGATCGACAAGCTTCGATCGACAGTGCCTGCAAGGCCGCCGCAGGCTGCTCGTCCGCAGCAGCCGTCCCGTCCGGTGGAGGCTTCCCCGGCGCCCCGCGTTGCTCGGCCAACTGTGCAGCGAGACGCACGGCCTGTTGCACCTGCCCATGTCGCGGATCGGGTCCCGGAAGTGCACGAGGAGTCGCCGAACGCAGCTGACGCAGCGGACGCAATCCGAGGCGGGGGACGAGGCGATCAAGACGGAGAAGCAGGGACTCATTGTCGGGAATGCCAATGGAACGCTGTTCGAGCAGAATCCATTTCACAATGTCAGGTCGATCAACTCGCTTGCCAAGCTGATCGAAGAGTGTACGCGTTGTCCGCTGTACAAGACGGCCAAGAATGCCGTCCCCGGTACCGGCGATCAGACCGCCGACTTCATGTGCGTGGGTGAGGCTCCTGGCGCGAACGAGGATGAGACCGGACAACCGTTCGTGGGGCAGGCGGGAGGGCTCCTCACAAAGATTCTTGCGGCCATCGACCTGACTCGCGATCAGGTGTTCATCACCAACGTTTTGAAGCACCGTCCCCCGGGAAATCGCAATCCGGCGCCGAACGAAGTGGAGGCTTGCAGCCCCTATCTCGTACGCCAGATACAGATGATCAAGCCGAAAGTCATTCTGGCGCTCGGGACGTTCGCGGCGCAAACTCTACTGGAGACAAAGACGCCAATCGGCAAGCTCCGTGGTGCCGTGCACCGGTACTATGGAATTCCGCTCATCGTCACGTATCACCCCGCCGCGTTACTGAGAAACCCCGCCTGGAAGCGACCAACCTGGGAAGATGTCAAGCTCGCTAGACACGTACTCGACTCCTCGAAGTCATGAAGTAAGCGCTGGCCGCGATCCCTATCGCGACCGGACGCCGCCGTATTCCGAAGCCGCCGAGCAGGCGGTGTTGTCGGCGATGCTGCTCGACGCCGAGGCGCTGCTGCGCGCGACGGAGTATGTCGACGAATCGATGTTTTATCGCGAGTCGCATCGTCGCGTCTTTCGTGCGATGCTCGCGCTGTCGGAGCGTGGCGAGGTAATCGATCCACTCACGCTGACGGAAGAGCTCTCGCGCAAGAACGAGCTCGAAGCCGCGGGCGGCCGCGAGTACATCGCCTATCTCGTCGACGTCGTACCGACTGCGGCGAACGTGGAATACCACGCGAAGATCGTGCGCGAGAAGGCGCTGCGTCGCCGGCTCATCGAAGTCTCGACCGCGATCGTGAGCGAGGCGTTCGACTCGGCGCTGCCGGCTGCAGAGCTGCTGGATGCCGCGGAGCACAGCATCTTCGAAGTGAATCAGAGCCGCGGCACCGAGGGCTTCACGCGCGTCAAGGAGTTGATGTACGAAGCGATGGAGCGCATCGAGCAGCTTCATCTTGCGGGCGAGTCTGTCACAGGGGTGCCGAGCGGGTTCCACGATCTGGATGAGCTGACGGCGGGATTCCAGCCATCGGAGCTGGTGATCATTGCGGCGAGACCGTCGATGGGGAAGTGCCTCGCTCATGATTCCGAGATCGTGCTGGAGGACGGGAGCGTCGAGACGATTGAGACCATATTCAAGGGCGCGCGTCAAAGGATGCTTACCCTGGATGACTCGCGCTGGAAGTTCAACCTGATAGAGCCGTCGGCTTACATCGATGACGGTCTGAAGCCGGTATTCCGCGTGACGACGCGTCTTGGTCGCCGGATCGAAACCACCATCACGCATCCATTCCGCACAATCAGTGGATGGCAGCCGCTCGGCGAACTCTCCGAGGGCGATTCCATCGCTGTCCCGCGTGAAATCGGCGTGTTCGGTACCAAAGCAGCGCGGTCGTGCGAAGTGAAGCTGCTTGGATACCTGCTAGGAGATGGAACCATAACGGGCGGCCCGCCGCGCTTCACAAACGCGAATCCTGTACTGCTGCGCGATTTTGCAGTTGCCGTGAATGAGTTCGGTGGTGGCGTCGTAAGCAATTGCGTATCGTCGAACCGCACTCCGACCGTCCGCATACGTCGTGATTCGCAGGCAACAGCCGGCGCGCGCGCGGAGTTTTCGTCGCGGCTGACGGCGACAATGCGGGCAGGCGGACGATCAGGCGCGAGCGTGGCCGCGGACTTGGCAGTGAGCACCGCGTCAGTCTCCTACTGGAAGTCCGGTCACGGCGCACCATCCACGGATGCGTTCGCCGAGTTGTGCGATTTTCTCGACACTGAACCTGCAGATCTCGCTCTTGGTGGCGTTCGCGCCCTCCACGGACGGATCCCGAACACCGTTACAAGCTGGCTTGGTGAACTCGGCATTTACGGTGCCGACGCGCGCGGCAAGCACATCCCACGAATGGTATTCACGCTACCGAAGGAACAGGTTTCACTGTTTCTGAATCGGCTCTTTGCGACGGACGGTTGGGCAACTGTGCTAGCGTCAGGGCAGGCGCAGCTCGGCTATGCTTCGGCGAGCGAGCGCATGGCGCGTCAGGTTCAGCATCTGCTGCTTCGTTTCGGAATCATCGCCGCGCTTCGTCGCAGAAGCGTGAAGTATCGGAATGAGAGGCGCGAGGCATGGCAGATCGATATTACGGATGCGCGCGCCATCGAGCGTTTCGCCGCTGAGATCGGGATGTTTGGCAAGGAGGAGCGCCTTGCGCGCGCCGTCGCCGCGGTACGCATGCGGCGTTACCAGACCAATCGAGATCTCATACCTGCGGCAATCTGGTCTCGCATCGGCACGTCGAAGCAAACAGAATCGTGGGCGTCACTTGCGAGGCCTCTCGCGGATGAGCAGCTGACAGCGCTGGCTGAGAGTGAGGTTTATTGGGACGAGATCGTTTCGATCGAGCCGGTGGGAATGAAGCAGGTGTATGACCTAACGATTCCGAATTCGCACAACTTCGTCGCGAACGACATCTGCGTGCACAATACCGCCTTCGTCCTCAATATCGCACAGAACGCAGCGCTCGACGCGAAGACTCCTGTCGCATTCTTCTCGCTCGAGATGAGCAAGCAGTCGCTGCTGCAACGCATGCTCACGAGCGAGGCGCGCGTCGATGCACAGCGCCTGCGCAAGGGCAAGCTGCGCGACGACGAGTTCGTGCAGCTCGGACGCGCGGCCGGTCTTCTGAGTCAGGCGCCGGTGTGGATCGACGACACGCCAGCGATCTCGCTGCTCGAGATGCGATCCAAGGCGCGGCGACTCAAAGCCGAGAACGACATTGGAATGATCGTCGTCGACTACCTTCAGTTGATGCAGGGGCCGGCCTCATCGGAAAACAGACAGCAGGAGATCAGCACCATATCGCGCTCGCTCAAGGCGCTTGCGCGCGAGCTGCGGGTACCGGTCATCGCGCTGTCACAGCTGAGTCGCGCGCCGGAGCAGCGAGCGGGCGACAACAAGCGTCCGCAACTGTCCGATCTGCGTGAGTCGGGTGCCATCGAGCAGGACGCCGACGTCGTCATGTTTCTCTACCGGCAGGAGTATTACGACGTTCTGGAAGGCAAGGATCCGAGTGTACCCGACAAGGATGGGAAAACCTCGCAGGGACTCGCCGAGGTAATTATTGGAAAGCAGCGCAACGGGCCTACGGGGAACGTCACGTTGTTCTTCAATCGGCAGTACACCCGCTTCGAGAACTATTCCGGCCGCCAGAGTGGAGGCGGGCAGGGGAGCTAGTGAGTCCAAAGGCGAGAACGATCTACAGATGCACCAATTGCGGAGCTGATCATCCGAAGTGGGCCGGCCGCTGCGACGTTTGCGGTGACTGGAACACTCTGGTCGAGGAGATCGTATCCGCACCCGCGAGTGCGACGGGAGCAAGCGCGCGCCGCCGGGGCGGGACGGCATCGCTATCCGCTGGCGGGACTGCGATCGCGGCGCCACGTCTCCGCGACGTACACGGCTCCGAAGCGCGGCGATGGAAGACCGGGATCGGTGAATTCGATTTCGTGCTCGGCGGTGGCATCGTCCCGGGATCTGTCGTACTCATCGGCGGCGAACCCGGTATCGGAAAATCCACGTTGCTGCTTCAGGTCGCAGCCACGCTGCAGGGACGCGAGCACGAAGTACTGTACGTGTCCGGTGAAGAGTCACCGCTTCAGGTCAAGCTGCGCGCTGACAGACTCGGTGATTCGGCGCAGAACGTCGCGTTGTTGAGCGAGACGAATCTCGAGACGATCCTGGCAACCGCATCTGCGCAAGCACCTGCGGTGATGATCGTCGATTCGATCCAGACCGTATTCACATCCGATCTCGAAGGCGCCCCCGGAAACGTGGGACAGGTGCGCGAGTCGGCTGCTCGCCTCATGCATTTCGCCAAGGCGTCCGGGACGAGCGTGTTCCTCGTCGGGCACGTCACCAAGGGCGGCGGCATTGCAGGGCCCAAGACGCTCGAGCACATCGTCGATACGGTTCTCTATTTCGAGGGCGAGGGCACGCTGGATCACCGCGTGCTGCGCGCAACGAAGAATCGCTTTGGCAGCGTGGATGAGATCGGCGTCTTTCGCATGCACGAGAATGGACTCGAGCCGGTTGCGAATCCATCCGAGCTATTCCTTGGTGACAGACACGACATCGCCTCGGGCAGCGCCGTAACCACGCTGCTGGAAGGATCCCGTCCGATTCTGATCGAAGTCCAGGCGCTCGCGGCCAAGGCCGGTTACGGTACTCCGCAGCGAGTGAGCACAGGGTACGACGGACGCAAGCTCGCTCTGCTGCTCGCGGTTCTGGACAAGCGTGCAGGACTCTCGTTCTCGTCGCTCGACGTGTTCATCAACGTCGTCGGGGGCGTCCAGTTGCGAGAACCGGCGGGCGATCTTGCGGTCGCAGCCGCGCTTGCATCGAGCGTGTACGATCGTGCGTTGCCGTCCGATGCCGTATTCATCGGCGAGGTGGGACTGGGCGGTGAGATTCGTCCCGTCGCGCAGACCGAGCGTCGCCTCGCCGAGGCGGCGAAGATGGGAATGCGCAACGCTTTTGTGGCGCAACGGTCGGCCAGCGGCCGCATTCCAAGGGACGTGAAGGCCACCGGCGTTGCGACGATCGCTGAAATGTTCAAGCGACTGTTTTCATGACGGAAACGGTGCAGGACGTCGGCGTGGTAATAGTCGCCGGTGGGACCGGCACGCGCACCGGCTCCAATGAGCTGAAACAATTTCGCTGGGTCGCCGGCAAGCCGATGCTGCTGCACAGCGTACAGCTATTTCAGCAACGTGCCGACGTGTGCATGGTAGTTGCCGTGCTTCCGAAACAGTACGCCGGTGATCCGCCGCCATGGATCTTTCAGAGCGATCTGAGCCGATTACTGATCGGAGTGGGAGGCTCCCAGCGCGGTGCCTCCGTGCGCAGCGGCCTCGATGATCTCCCGGTTGAAGCGCGCATCGTCGTGATCCACGACGCGGCGCGTCCACTGGTCCTCGGGACAACAGTAGATGCTGTCATTGCGGCGGCGCGGAACGGAACCGGCGCCATCGCAGCCCTTCCGGAAATCGATACGCTGAAGCGCGTTGATGCAGACGGCAGGATCACGCAGACCGTCGAGCGCGGCGGTCTCTGGCGCGCGCAGACACCTCAGGCGTTCCCGCGCGAAATGATCGACGACGTGACGCGGCGCGCCAATCGCGAAGGAATTTCCGGCACCGATGATGCTGCGTTGTGCGAACACTATGGATATCCGGTCGTCGTGATTCCCGGCAGCGAGCGAGCTATGAAGGTCACCACCGAAGCTGATTTCGCGCGCGCCGAAGCGCTGAGCATGCTCAGCGAATGAAAGTACCTCCGCGCGCGGTTCCATTCTGGTCCGAAGAGGAAGTCGAGGCGTCGCTGCATGATACGATCGCGCATCTCAATCAGCGACGCGTGCTCGCCTATCCCACCGAAACTGTGTACGGTTTCGGCGGCGGGGCGGACTACGAATCCGTACGCAATCTCGTCGCGCTCAAGTCGCGTCCGCGCGGCAAGCCATTTCTTCTGCTCGTTGCCGGCGTCGACATGCTGTCACGACTGGATCTTCACATGACACATGCAGCGTCGTCGCTTGCCGCACGATTCTGGCCCGGACCGCTGACGCTCGTTCTGCCAGGCGGAGACAAACGCGTGCCGCCGGAGCTGCGCGGCCCCGAAGGCGGCGTGGCTGTTCGGTGGACGTCCCATGTGGCGCTCGGCAGACTGATCCGCGCATACGGCGACCCGATCACATCCACGAGCGCGAACAGGCCCGGGACACCGCCCGCAGATTCTGCAGCGACGATTCTGCGCGACTGGTGGGACGCCGTCGCACGTGACAGGCTTCGCGTGCTGGACGGCGGGACACTCCGGCAATCGGAGCCATCCACAGTTGTAGATTGCATGGGTGCTCGACCGCGCGTCATTCGGCCGGGTGCGATCTCCTCCGAGACGCTCCGGCTGGCTGCACCCACCTTGGTACCGATCGCATGAAGGTGATATTCGTTTGCACCGGCAACACGTGCAGGAGTCCGCTTGCGGAAGCGCTCGCGCGGCGCGCGGCGCAAGCGCGCGGCATCGATGCGACGTTTGCGAGCGCCGGAACAGGTGCAGCGCTTGGATCACCCGCGACCGACGGTGCAATTCTGGTCGGACTCGAGCGTGACGTTGATCTGTCCAGACATCGCAGTCGTCCTCTGCTTCCAGCAGCGGTCTCGAGCGACACGATCATACTCGCCATGGCATCGAGCCATCTCGCGGGAATTCGATCGGTAGTGCCCCACGCACGCGTTTACCTGCTCGATGAGTACGGCTCGCACGGCAAATCGATGCGACCAGTCGCGGATCCCTACGGTGGCAATCTCGACGATTACCGCATAGCCGCGGATGCAATCGAAATGATGCTCGAACCCGTGCTCGACCGGTTACTCTCTGAACACACCTCGGGCACAGCGTGAACCGTCCCGCGCGGCTGGTGCTGCTTGGCCATCCTGTAGCGCACTCGCTCTCACCGAGAATCCATAACGCGGCATTGCGCGCAGCCGCAATACCGCTCGAATATGTCGCTCTCGACATACTGCCCGCGCAGTTGCGCGCGATGCTACGCGCACTCCGCGTTGAAGGGGCAGCCGGAAACATCACTATTCCGCACAAGCAATCGGTGTTCGACATCTGCGACCATGTTACCAACGTCGCGGAGCGAGCGGGTGCAGTGAACACATTCTGGGTACAGGAGGGCGCGCTGATCGGCGACAACACCGATGTAGCCGGCTTCGACTTCGCGGCGCGTGAATTGATGCTGAGCGCGCGCTCCGAGATGCCGAAGCGCGTGGCGCTCGTCGGGGCCGGTGGGGCTGCCGCCGCCGCTGCAACCGCGATTTGTGATTGGGATGACACCGAGCTCGTGATCTGGAGTCGCGACCTTAAGCGTGCAGAGACACTCGCGCATCGATTTGCTCGCACGCGCGCGGAAGCAGACCTGTTGTCAGCGGTGAAGGGTGCCGATCTTGTCGTAAATGCAACACCGATGGGAATGTCGGATGACGAGCTTCCCGTGCCGATTGCCGCCTTGCCCGAAAAGTGCCCCGTGCTGGATCTTGTTTACCGCCACGGCGAAACGGCGTGGGTGCGAGCGGCACGCGACGCAGGGCATGCGGCCTCAGATGGACTGCCGATGCTGGTAGAGCAGGCGGCGCGATCATTTCGCAGGTGGCTGGGCGTCGAGCCGAATCGCGAGGTGATGTGGGGTGCGCTGGGGTAGAGACCGAGAGTCATCATTCCCGCGATAGCAGGAACGACTACGCTTTGTGGGCCGCATCCATTCCAGATCAATGGTCTCCGTTACGCTCAGAGACAGCCGTCGCCTCCTCGAAACCTGGTCCGCCGTTGCGTTCCGGTCGACGCTCGACTTTCTCCTCCCCCGCACCTGTGTCTGCTGCGACGGGGCGCTTGGTGAGTCGGATCACAGGGTTCTCTGCACCCTGTGCCTGAGTCGGCTCGCCCGGCTGCCGGCGCCACAGTGCGCGCGCTGCGGACACCCGCGGTCGCCCGGCTCCTGCCGCTGGTGTGAGGCGCTGCCACCATTCGTCAGGGCCGTCAGATCCGTCTGCTGGGTGCCGGGTGGCCCGGCAGGCGAAATAGTCCACAAGCTCAAGTATTCCGGCTGGACCGCGCTCGCCGAGCCAATGGCAGAACAAATGGCGCGGCTTAATTTTCCTCTGGACGTCACCGAGGAGCGCGATCTGCTCGTTCCCGTGCCGCTTGCCCCAGCACGGGCTCGCGAGCGCGGCTACAACCAGAGCGAGCTTCTGGCGCGCCTTCTGGGTGAGCGGTGGGGCATCGCCGTGCAGGAAGCACTCGTTAGGCGCCGAGCTACCGAGACCCAGACGCGCCTGACGCCCGGCGATCGTCTGCGCAATGTGGCCGGCGCATTCGCTACTGTTCTTGAGGGCAGGGAATTAGCCGGACGACACGTGGTGCTGGTGGACGACGTCGTGACCACCGCGGCCACACTGAACGCTTGCGCGAACGCGCTTCACACCGGAGGCGCGCGCATCATCTCTTACGTCACATTCGGGCGAGCCCGCGCAGCGGGCGACATGCCTTAGCGAGGATAGAAACATGGCAATTCGTGTTGGCATCAACGGCTTTGGACGAATCGGACGGCAGGTGCTTCGTGCCGCGCTGGAACAGGAAGTAGCCGACATCGATTTCGTCGCGGTCAACGACCTCACCGACACGCGTACGCTTGCGCATCTCTTCAAGTACGACTCCGTCCATGGCACCTTCGAGGGCGACGTGTCGCACGGCGACGGGATGGTGCACATCGACGGCCACGATGTGAAAGTCCTGACCGAGCGCGATCCCGGCCTCCTGCCGTGGCGCCAGCTTGGTGTCGACATAGTGCTCGAGGCCACCGGCCGCTTTACCAACGCCACGGACGCGCGCAAGCACATAGACGACGGCGGTGCACGAAAGGTCATCATCTCCGCGCCGGGCAAGGGCGAGGACATCACTCTCGTGATGGGTGTCAACTCCGACAAGTACGACGCGAAGAGTCATCACGTCATCTCCAATGCGTCGTGCACCACCAACTGTCTGGCGCCGATGGTGAAGGTCATTCGCGATTCGTTCGGATTCAAGCACGCGTCGATGGTGACGATTCACAGTTACACCAACGACCAGCAGCTTCTCGATTCGCCCCATAAGGACTTGCGTCGCGCACGCGCTGCTGCTGTCTCCATGATTCCGACGACGACTGGCGCCGCAAAGGCAACCGGTCTCGTGATACCGGAAGTGAAGGGCAGGATCGACGGAATCGCGATTCGCGTTCCGACTGTGGACGTATCGCTCACCGAGCTCACGGTCGAGGTCGAGAAGCCGACCAGCATCGAGGCAGTGAACACCGCGTTTCGTGAAGCGGCCGCCGGCGGACCTCTCAACGGATTCCTGAAGTACACGGACGTTCCACTCGTCTCGTGCGACTACATCGGCGATCCGTACTCGTGCATCTTCGATTCGCTCAACACCAATGTCATCGACGGCACCATGGTGAAGGTCTCCGGCTGGTATGACAACGAGTGGGGCTACGCATCACGCTGCGTGGATCTGATACGATTCGTCAGCGCACGCCTCAGCTGAGCGTCGGCGCGTGAAGAAGAAGACGATCCGCGATCTGCCAGATTCGCTGCTCTGCTCGCGCCGAATACTCGTGCGGCTCGATCTGAACGTTCCGCTCGATGACAAGTGTAACGTTACAGATGACACTCGAATCCGGGCGTCGCTTCCCACCCTCAGCTACATACTCGAGCGCGGCGGGCGTCCCGTGGTGCTCTCGCACCTCGGCCGACCCAAGGGCAAACCGGACGAGCGCTATTCGCTGCAGCCGGTCGCAGATGTGCTCGAGCGACTGAGCGGTCATCACGTCGTATTCTGCGAGACTACGGATACCGACGAGGCGATCAAAGCATCGCACGAGTTGGTCGACGGCGAGATTCTCCTGCTCGAGAACACCCGCTTTCTCGCAGGTGAGGAGAAGAACGACGATCGACTCGCGCGCACGTTCGCAGAGCTCGGCGACGTGTTCGTGAACGATGCGTTCGGCGCCGCGCATCGTGCGCACGCATCCACCGCCGGCGTCGCGAAGTATCTGCATCCCGCCGTCGCCGGATTGTTGATGCAGAAGGAGCTGGACTACCTCGGTGGCGCGCTCGCCGATCCCAAGCGTCCATTCGTCGCGATACTCGGCGGCTCCAAGATATCCGGCAAGATCGACGTCATACGCGAGCTGCTTCCGAAAGTCGATGCGCTTTTGATCGGCGGAGCGATGGCGTGCACGTTCTACAAGGCGATGGGCTACGAAGTCGGCAAGTCGCTCGTCGAGCTGGACAAGGTGGATCTTGCGCACGAGCTCATCGAGACATCGGGTACACGATTGATCCTCCCGCACGACGCAATGGTTGCGCCGAGCCTGGATGATGTTGATCACATGCACGTAGTCAAGCGTGATGCGATTCCCGCAAACGAGGCCATGTTTGACATTGGTCCGGATACGATCCTCTCGTACTCGCGCGCGATCGCCGCAGCGAAGACGGTCGTGTGGAACGGGCCGATGGGCGTGTTCGAGAAACCGCCGTATGACGCAGGTACGCTGCTGATCGCGAAGGCGATGGCCGAAGCGACGGCGAAGGGTGCAACGACGATTGTCGGCGGCGGTGACTCGGCTGCCGCAATCGCTGAATCGGGATTCGAAGACAAGATGAGTCACGTGTCGACCGGCGGCGGCGCGTCGCTCGAATTCATGGAAGGGAAGCCATTGCCTGGTGTCATGTGCGCTCGACGACGCATGAGACAGCAGATCTTCGCCGCCAACTGGAAGATGAACCACGGCCCAACCGCGGCCGCTGGAATCGTGTCTGAATTACGGCATCGCTGGCGTCGTTTCGACGTCGAGATGATCATCTTTCCGCCGGCGCTCTCGTTCGCTTCCGCGCGCGCTGCTGCGGGCGATCCGTCGCCGTTCAAATTTGGTGTTCAGAATGTCTATTACGCCGAGCGTGGTGCGTTCACCGGTGAGAACTCGGCGCCGATGGCGAAGGACGCGGGCGCGGATTACGTGCTGGTCGGACATTCGGAACGCCGGCACGTGTTCGGCGAGACCGACGAAGACACTGCGAAAAAATGCGCCATGGTCGAACGTTCCGGATTGACGCCGCTTCTGTGCGTTGGCGAGACACTGGATGAGCGCAATCGCGGCGAGACGGCGAGCGTCGTGACCCGCCAGCTCCGCGCTGGGCTTGCGCAACTGGACCAGGTCGAGCTCACCACATCCGTGATAGCGTATGAGCCCGTCTGGGCCATTGGAACCGGCAAGAACGCGACTCCTCAAGATGCCGCAGAAACACATGGGGTGCTCAGGTCGGTACTCCGGGATCTCGTAGGTGATAGAGCCGCGGAGGTCAGGATTCTTTACGGCGGCAGCGTCACCCCCGCCAACGTCGAGCAGATTCTGGCCGCGGACAACGTGGACGGCGTGCTCGTGGGCGGAGCCAGCCTGGAACCGGATAGCTGGTTGTCCATCTGCTCCGCATAGTCTAGATTTAAGGGCTACATGTACACATTTCTCCTATTCCTCCTGATCCTGGTCAGCGTCATCCTGATCGTGGCGATTCTGCTGCAAAGCGGAACCGGTCAGGGTCTATCCGCCAGCTTTGGCGGCGCCAGCTCCTCGCCCGACTCCTTCATCGGAGTACGACAGGCCGGCAATCTGCTCACCAAGATCTCCTGGTGGGGCGGCGGCCTCTTCCTCGCGCTCGCCTTCATCCTTCAGTTGATGTCGACGCAGCAGCGCGCGCCGAAGTCCGTCCTCGAAGGCAAGCTGGGCGCTCCGGCTCCGCTGACTGTACCATCGCCAAGTTCCGCTGCTCCGGCGATACCGCTCACACCGGCGAATCCGGCACCGGCGAATCCTGCGCCTGCCACCACACCTCCCAAGAAGTAGGAACTCCGTGGCAGCTGTCTCAGTTGGTCCAGGGTTCCTTCTTCTCGAAGACGGAACCCTTTTTCACGGCCGTCTCCACGGCGAGCCGCCGGTCGAGGGCGCTGAAGTCGTTTTCACAACGAACATGACCGGCTATCAGGAAGTGTTTTCTGATCCGTCCTACCGCGGCCAGATCGTGGTGATGACCGCGCCGCAGATCGGCAATTACGGTGTCAATCTGGAAGACCCCGAGTCCGCGCGCGCACAGGTCGCGGGCGTGGTAGTGCGCGAATTGTCAGCGACGTATTCCAACTGGCGCGCGGACGGTGATCTGCTTTCGTGGCTGACCGGAGCCGGCGTTCCGATCCTGGAAGACATCGATACGCGCCGCCTCACAAAGCACTTGAGGTCCGCCGGAGTGATGCGCGGAATCCTCGGCCGCGGCGAGAGTCCGTCACCTGAAGTCGTGGCTCAGCTCGAATCCTGTCCTTCGATGGAAGGCCTCGACCTCGCGAGCGTGGTGAGCACGCAGGAGAGCTACGAATGGGGCGAAGCGAACGCGCCGCATCACATCGTAGCGTATGACTTCGGGATCAAGCGCAATATCCTTCGGCTGTTCGAGAAGACTGATTGCCGAGTGACGATCGTCCCAGCGGAGACGCCGGCGAAGGACGTGCTCGCGATGCATCCGGACGGCGTCTTTCTGTCCAACGGCCCGGGTGATCCGGACGCGATCACATACGCGCCCGAGACCGTGCGCGAGCTGGCCAATTCCGGCATTCCGTTGTTCGGCATCTGCCTGGGTCACCAGCTAATCGGTCTCGCATTTGGCGGCGCTACGACCAAGATGCCATACGGGCATCGTGGCGGAAACCATCCAGTGCTCGATGTCGCGACGGGACGCGTGCTGATCACGTCGCAGAATCATGGCTTCTCGGTGAAGGGAGACGACACCGGTATTCCGGGCGCGCCCGAGCTCGAGGTGACGCACGTGAACCTGAACGACAAGTCGGTCGAGGGGCTGCGTCATCGCACACTGCCGGTGTTCGCCGTGCAATATCATCCCGAGGCTGCTCCGGGACCGCACGACGCGCAGCCGCTGTTCAGGCAGTTTCTGAAGAGCGTGGAAGAGGGCGCGAAGGGCCGTTAAACGCCCGCGCAGGGCGCAGATTCATCCCCGCGTAGCCCATTTACGCGCGATCGGAATCGGATGCGCATCGGGTTTGTGGATGTCACTCAGCCCAGGCCTGTCGGCCGCGCGAAACCCCGAGAATTGGAAGACGCGGCGATCAGCGCCTTGTTGTACGCGTTGCTGCCAGAGCACCAAGAGCCGCCACGCGTGAAGCGGCGCTGTCGCGTCGCGGACGGATACTGCCGTCCGCCGCTCTCCATGCCGATATGGCTGCTTCATAGTGCACAATCGCACTGTCGCGCATACCGGCCAGATCGAACGCCCGCGCCAGCGCCTCGTGCAGGTCCGTACGCGTGACGTACATATTCGAGCCATCGAGCTCACCGCGGAAAGCGGGCTGCAAAACTGCGATCGCTTCAGTCGGGCGGCCGAGCCGTGTCAACACCCGCGCCAGGTCGTAGTTGGTGCGCGTGTAACCGAGTGTCCTGGAGAATATTGCTCGCCGGAATTCGATCACCGCACCCGGGAGATCACCTTTCGATGTGAGTAGAAGTGCACGAACGTGATGCACCAGTAGTTGATCGCGTCCGTATGCACTGATTGCGCCAGCGCGCCTCACCAGTTCGATCAGGTGCGGCAGTGCCGTCGTGTCGCCCGACTCGGCAACCGCTTCCGCTGTGAGTGTTGCTGTCCACGCAGCATGCCGCGCATCGAGTCCAGGACGAAGTGCACGTACACCTTCGTGTCCGATGGAATCGAAGAGAACAGTCGCGTCGCGCGCGCGCCCCATTTCGAGCAGAACCTGCGCTTCGGGGAGTGCGTCGTACAATTGAACGTTCACGCCAACACCCGATCGTCGTTCGCCGACCCGTAACGCTCGCGCAGCTTCCAGTGCATCGCGCAACTTTCCCTGGCTACGCAGGCTCACCACGGACAGCCATATGGCTTGCTGGCGCTGCTGGGCGCTCCCCCCGGCGAGGCTGCCGGCGAGTAACCTGTCAGCGCCGTCGAAATCTCCGGCTCGAATCGCGAGATCTGCCATGTCGCGCGTGAGGCCGGCACCGTTACGACTGCGATCCGCCGATTCCCCGTACGCGCCTTTGGCTTCCTTGTAGCGTCCTTCGACTGCGAGGACCACCGCAAGCTCGCGCCATCCCGCCGGCAGCATTGGTGCGTCCCGGACCCATTCCCGCGCGACGCGCTCCGCGGCCCCAAGTGAGTCTGCCATACGGTAAGCCACGATTTCATTTCTGAGAACGTCGCACGCCACACAGTCCGAACGACTGTCGGTCAGGTTGGCTGAGTCCATGGCAAACGCCGCGCGGAACGGCACAATCGCAGACAGGAATGCGCCGGCCCACATCCGGTCATATCCGACTCGAAACTGTCCGACCGCGTCGCGCGGATACCGGACCGCAAGCGTCTCCGCCAGTGCGAGCCGCGCAGGATCGTTTCCAAAATCGGCAGACGCCTCCGCGATGAGAAGTCTCTCGCGATCGGGGACGTTCGATGACTGCCTGATGGCGAGCCGAAAGAATCCGTCAGCACGCTCCAGGTTGGTGGGATGGTCATCACGCATGTTTGTGCGTGCTGCAAAGTATGCGGCAATCGCGAGTGTACTGTCGGTTGCGATTGCCGCGTTGAAAAGCTGCTCGGCCGTTACGGGCTCGTTCGCAGAGTACGCATGCACGCCCTCTTCATACAAGCTCCGCGCGACAGCCGAACGCGTTCTCAGCACGTCAGATCCGACGCTCGCACCAGACGGCGCGGCGCGAAGGTGAGCGAATGCTCTGAGTGCCGGCATCGACAGACGGGGGAGCACGGCAGCAGCGACGATCGCGGCCGCGAGTACTGCGGTGCGCACCCATGCATTGAGAGATCCGAATTGACGGATTGGGATTACTCCGCTGGCCGCAACCAGAGCGGGAGTATTTGAAGACACGAGTTGCGACAGGCCCGAGGAATGGTTCGCTGAGGATCCGTTCGTTTCGGGCTCGGATTCTGGCTGAACATTCGATTGTGCGGACGCATCTGGACCGTCAGAAGGCGCGCGGTCGTCGGACGATTGCAGGTCGGCGATCAACGCGACTGCTGGTGCGAACCGAAGCGTCGCCGCGAGCTCGACTGTTTCGTCGTCCGGCTCTGCATCGAGCTCGGTTTCGAGCCGTCTCGAGAATAGTTCATAGATGCGTAGCGCGCGCGTGCGGTCGCCGATCCGGCCGAGCGCATCCATCAGGAAGCGCACTCCCGCTTCATCTTCAGGTGCGATCGCCCACGCGCGTTCAGCCCAGCGCAGCGCCCCTGCCGCATCGCCGTTGGCACGCGTCGCGAGAGCGAGCCGGGTCGCGGCGGCGCGAGCGCTTTCACGGAGGCGTACACGATTAACCCCGACCCACTGCTCGAATTCCGCCGACGCATCAGCGATGAAAATACCGTCGAAGAATGGCCCCGCGTACAGGGCGACAGCGTCAGCGTCACGATTCTCTGTCATCGCTCGCCCGAACGCCACTGCATCGCACCATTCACAGGCATCGGTGAGCGTGACGCGATCGTCAGCGAGTGAGTGGAGCGTGGTATCGCCGAGCGACTTGCGGAGCGCGTGAAGGGCCTGGCGCAGCGCGAGGCGGCTGTGGTCTTCGTCCAGCTCCGGCCAGAACAGCGCGAGGAGTGTGTCGCGGCGATGAGGGCCGCGTGGTGTGGCCAACGCAAGGTACGCGAGCAATGCGAGGCGCTTCGGTTGCGAAGCTAGCGCACGCGGGGCGAACGGTTCGTCGTCCACGAGCTCGAAGCGGCCGAGAGTCCGCAATCGCATAGGAACCCCTGCGCGGCGTGGCGCCGATACCACCGGATCGTAGCCAGTGAAGCCGTTACCGGACACGATAACGGCGATGGCTCAGGGCGGTAACGAGCGGTCGCGATCTTGGGTGAATCTACTGGCCGGCGGATTACATGGCAAATGGCCCAGAACCCTGTTGGAACGGAGTAATGACAATGTACGAAATGCACACAGGACGAACGCGCGTCGTCTTCACTGTCGCCGCGCTCATCGCCGTAGCCGGAGGGAGCCGCTCCGCGCAGGCTCAGGGGCTCACTTACGACATGCGGATGACGGCGGCAAGAGACGGTGGAGGACATGCATCGCCTGCGCAGACGCTGATGACGGCGCACGGACAGTTCTCCGGAGGCAACTCACGGATGGACATCGATCAGACGATGATGCCGGGCGGCATGATGGGGAAGGGAACATACATCATCGTGCGCAGGGATTCGCGTACGGAGTTGATCGTAGATCCCGAGAAGAAGAGCTACATGGAGATCAATCCAGACTCCATGGCCAGGTTTGCGGCCGCTGCTCAGGGGGCGCTCGGCGGTATGGTGAAATCGGAAATGACAGACGTATCCGCGGACGTTCAGCAACTTGGGCCTGGAGAAGTGATCCAGGGCTACGCGACGATGAAATATCGCATGACAACAGGCTACACGATGACGACGTCGGTAATGGGACGGACGAGTCGCACGACGGAACATGCAACGACCGACATGTGGATCGCACCCAAGCTTGCTGGTCTATTCAATCCGATGGCACGTGGTGCGCAACCCGCCGCCGGAACTTCGGCCTTTGCCGACAAGATGGCAGCCGCATACTCCAGGATCGGTGCGGGTGTGCCCATCAAAACAGTGACACAGACTGTGACGACGGGGGATCACGGCTCGACCAGCACTTCGACAATGGAGCTTCTGAACATAAAGACGGGAGCGATAAGCCCGAGTGTCTTCGAGGTGCCGCCGGGATACACCAAAATGGATATCATGGCTGGTATGGGGGCGGCTGCATCGGCGCTCGATTCACTCAAGGGCAAAGGCGGCAAGGGCAACCTTATCGGCCAGATGGGAGACAGCGCAAAGCAGGGCGTGAAAGAAGGAGCGACAGAAGAGGCGAAGGATCAGGCGAAGGTCAAGGCAAAAGGTGTGATTCGCGGAATCTTCGGTCGGCCGCGCGAATGAACACCGCTCGGAGTCGCCAGATGACTCGCGCGACAAGTGGCGCTGCAAGTGCCGCGGCAAGTGTCGCCGTCGCGATCGCACTCGTCGTGGCGACGGGGTGTAAGCGGGCGAGTGCCGATCCACCAGCGGCTGTGAGCGAATCGAGCGGTAGATCCACCGCTTTCTCAACTGCATCGAGCGTCTCTGCGAACGACGGACGGACGTCGCATGCACCCGTGCTGCCCGCGCGCGGAGATACGGTCGAGGGCGCGACTGTGCGCGTGACCTACACGCCCGCAACGGTAGTCGTCGATCGCACCACCGTCGAGAATACGCTTCGGGAAGTGAGCGACGATGGCGCCACATACACGTTCGATGGCCCCGCCGCTTCACTCGACGCGCTGCATGAGGGCAGCATCATGCTGCTTCAGACGTACGCGTTGCGCAAGGTAACAGCCGTCAGGCGCAGCGGGTCGCTCCTTAGTGTGGACACCAGGGCCGCCGCGCTGACCGACGCGATCAGCGAGGGCAGCATAAAATGGGATCACCAGGTGACGTTCTCGCACGGAGCGATGTCGACACGCGGCGAGACTGCTGTAAGCTCGTCCCCGAAAGTGTCGTTCGCGCCAACGCGCATCCGTTCGGTCTTGCTCGATGACATCGGGAATTTTCTCGTGCCGTCGCTGAACGCCGCAACGCCAGCGGCGACTGCCGCAACCGGCACGATCGGTGACTATGGCTACTCGCTCGCGTTCACGCCCAGCGATGATCGCATCAATGTCGTCGTCGAGGTGACCGAGAAAGTTCCCTCCCTCGAACTCAAGCTCACGGGAACAGGATACCTGCGGAACTTTGCGAACGGCGGAGACATCGAGATAAGTGGCGGATCGCTCACGACTGCGGACTTCTCCAACAAGGCGTTGAACGGAGAGATGAACTTCACTTGGGCTGCGCGCACGGCGCTTGGCACCGGTGTGGCCGATGCGTTCATCCTCCGCATACCGGCCGCGTTTCGCGTGCCGCTGATAATCGGTGGCATTCCGTTTTCAATCGGGATCAAGACTGCGTTTCAAATCGCACCAGCTTTCACGAGCAAACAGGCGGTGGCCGAAGGCAGCTTCAAGGCCACGTTCAACGGATCGGAGGGATTCGCGATGACTACCGGGAACGTTACCGCGACTGGAACGGTGAACGCGGATCCCCAGGTGAACGACGAGTCGAGCATATTCGGCGCGGGCGTACAGGGCTTCACGGCGGCAATTCAGTTCCCGAAGATCGAGCTCGGTATCGGCGCGATCGGGACCGAAGCCGTGGGCTACGTGGATATCGTGACGTCCGCCGCGAGTATCACGCCGGGCGAGCTGGGTACGAGACACTGCAACAAGCATGAAATCATTGTCTCGGGCAAGGCCGGCGCGATGTTCTCCGCTTTCGGCATCAGCCTCGGCGAGGTCAAGGCACCGCTGTTTGACAAAACCGTGAACAAGTCGGTCCCCGAAGGAGCCAATTGTGAACCGTAAATCTTGTGCGGTGCGCCTCCCTGAGAGCGCACTTGCACTGGCGCTGTTATCGCTGCCCGTTTTCTCCCTGCAGGCGCAGACCGGGTCGCCAAGAATTCCACTCGTAGTCGGGCTTACCATATCAACCGCCGTCAGCTCGCCCGTCGTCGGCGATTACGAGACACTGAAGACAATAGATGCACTGGCTCCGGATGGCGCCATGCGGATGACAATCACGGGCGAAAGTCCCAATCCAGTGGATAAGACCACAAGGTCGATAAGGATCGCGCGTGCTGTTCGCGCAGTCGATCTGACTGGAGCACGCACGTACAAGTACATGTTCTCGAGCGACGGTGACAACGAATACCCGGGCACGACAGCGCTTGGCGCATCCACGAGCGTGCTCAACGATGTGCGCACGACGGGCCGTGCGGACGTGCACATAGATGGCGAGGCTCCCGGTATTGGCGGCCTCGTAAGCGGCGTTCTGAGTATGATGACAAGCTCCAGCGCCGATCGCACGCTCGGGATGGGAACCAACGCGTCCGGGAGCCTTGCATTGGCGGAGCCGAAGCCCGTCGCGTTTCCAGTGATCGTGAATAATGTCCGGACCGTGCTGCAAGCATGGCATCTCAAGGGTCATCTCCCGAAGGGTGACCAACCTGCCGACATCGATTGGTACATTCTCGATGACCCCGCAAATCCGCTGTCGCTACGCTACGCCATGGGTACAGACAAACTCGAAGTCGTGCGCATCGCGTATCCGGTACCCGGCGCGGCAAGAGAGTTGGAGCGCTCCCTGGCAAAGGACCGCCGGGCTGTCCTCTATGGGATCTACTTCGACTTCAACAGTGCCGTCATCAAGCCGGAATCGGAGAGTGTGCTGCGCGAGATCGTCGAGGTGATGAAGCAGCACCCGGACTGGAAGCTCAAAGTAGAAGGCCACACCGACAACGTCGGCGGCGATGCGAAGAATCAGGACCTCTCAGCACGTCGCGCCGCTGCGGTAAAGGACGCTCTAGTCCAGCGCGGAGTTTCCGCGGCCCGCCTGACTACCGGCGGATACGGCGCGTCCGTACCACGGGAGACCAATGCCACACTGGCTGGCCGCGCGCGCAACCGGCGTGTCGAGCTCACCCGAGAATGATTCATCACCATCCAGTACGGCCCCTTTGACATTCGCGCCGGCGATTGCGCCGACCGCCCGACCCCATCAACGCCATCACTTCGGAGACGCTCTCATGCAGGAACACGAATGTTCATCCCACGACAACCGACGTAAACTCCCGTGCATCGCGAGCCTCGTCGTCCTCGCAAGTTCCGGCCTACTTGCCGTCGCGTGCGGCGGCAGGACGGACCAGGCAGATGCGCAGAGCGGAAGGAGCGCGGCAAGCCACGACGCGCCGCGCGCCGGTGATCGGCGGGTGGCTGCGTGCACGCTCATGTCCAAAGAGGACATGAACGCGATCACCGGCGCGTCGTATACCGACACCGAGTCGAACGACGACGGACACTCGAGCGAGTCGAACTGTCATTATTTCACCAAGTCGGATCCCGCGGGCATGTCACTCAACATCAACTGGATCGCTCCCGACGATTACTCGAACCCAGTCGAGCACGCTGCAGCGCAGCGGGCGCTGCTCGGCGGGACGAAGCTCGGTGGAAAAATCACCGCGGGGATGCCCACCGTGCCCGGAGCCTCGAACGGGCCGGTCGACGGAATCGGCGAGGAAGCAGTGATGACCATGATGATGCTCACGGCTCGCAAGGGCGACTATGCGGTGATGGTTCAGATTGTCCCAACCGACATGATGGCACTCATGACCGATTCCACTGTCGCGAAGGCGTTCGTGGAGAAGGAGAAAATGGTCGCACGCAAGGTTCTCGAGAAGCTCTGACCCTCCCACACGGCGTAGAAGTTGGAATGGGCCTCCCGGAGGAGAGGGGCCCTTGATCCACCGCTTGCGCGCCGTGTAGTAAACCCATACATTCCAACGACTTAGCCAATTCCATTGGGGTGTTGGGATGACAAAGGCAGACCTCGTCGAGCTGGTAACCGCGCAGATTGCGCAGACCGCCGGCCCCACGATCTCGAAGAAAGACTGCGCTCGCGTCGTCGACACATTCCTCGACGCGATAAAAGACGCACTCCGCGAGCAACAGAACATAGAAGTGCGTGGCTTCGGCACCTTCAAGATCCGCCAGCGCAAGACGCGCATGGCCAGGAATCCGCGCACCGGATCTCCTGTGGAGGTGGCCGCGCGGCCCGTCCCGGTGTTCAAGCCGTCCAAGGAGCTGCGGGCGCTCATCGCGGACATCGACATCTCAGAGCTCTCGGAGGCCTGATGCGCCCGGCGTACCGATGAACGTCACGGTACGCGTCTTCGCTGCCTACGCCGATGCGCTGGGCTCCGACCGAACCACCGTCGTTGTGCCAGATCCGGCCACGGTCGGCGCTGTTCGCGCAGCCATAGCCGCCCTCTCGCCAAAGCTCCCGCCGCGGCCGATCATCGCTGTGAACGAGGAGTACGCGACCGACGACGTCGCAATCGCTCCCGGCGACGAAATCGCAGTGATCCCTCCGGTAGCCGGCGGATGAGCAGGTCAGGCATAGTCGCGGCCCCGATCGACGTCGCGGCCATCACCGATGAGGTGCGGGATCCGCATATGGGCGCGGTTGCGACGTTCCTTGGCACGGTTCGCGACAGCTCCAATTCGCGCAGCGTCACCGGACTCGAATATTCCACGTATGCGGGGATGGCGGAGCGGGAGATGCAGGCGATAGTTCGCGAGGCAATCGCGATTGCACCAGGCGCGCGAATCGTCGCGGTCCATCGCGTCGGCGATCTTGCGGTCGGCGACGTATGCGTGATGATCGCAGCAGCTCACGCGCACCGTGGTCCCGCCTTCGACGCCTGCAGATACGTCATCGAGGAGATCAAGAAGCGCGTGCCGATCTGGAAGCGAGAGCGTTACGCCGACGGATCATCCGAATGGGTGAATGCATGCGCACCTGACGCGCACGCGCAACCGCCGCACAAGGAGGATGCTCACGCATGATCGATCAATTCGGACGCAGCATCGAGTATCTCCGCATCTCCGTTACCGACAGGTGCAACTTCCGGTGCGTGTACTGCATGCCGGAGCGAGGACTCGACTGGATTCCGCGCGACGACATTCTCTCCGCATCGGAAATACACGAAGTCGTGTCGCAGCTCGCGCCACTCGGCCTTCGCCGCATCCGGATCACGGGCGGAGAGCCGACACTGCGCCGAGACGTTTGCGACATCGTGTCGCGCATCGCGAGCGTCGACGGTGTCACTGACATTGCTCTCTCGACCAACGGCGTGCGCCTCGAGGCGATGGCCACAGAGCTTCGCGCAGCCGGCGTCACGCGTGTCAACATCAGCGTTGACTCCTTGCGCCCCGACCGCATCGCGGCGATCGCGCGGCGGGATCTCAAGTTCGATCCCGTCCGCGTCCTGCACGCCGCCGTCGACGCGGGCTTTGACCCCGTGAAGGTCAACACAGTTGTCGTGCGCGGCGTCAACGACGACGAGATCGGATCGCTCGCGCGACTTACACTCGATCTTCCGGTGCACGTGCGCTTCATCGAGCTTATGCCGGTGGGCGACATGAGTGCCTCGGAATTCGAGCACGTCGTGCCATCCGACGAAGTACTCGCCGCCACCGATGACGCGCTCGGGGGCCTTCTTCCGGACATCGGTCCGGCATTGGGCAATGGGCCCGCGCGTTACTATCGCGCACCCGGCGCGCTGGGGACGATAGGTGTTATAACACCTATCTCGCACACCTACTGTGCTTCGTGCAACCGCGTGCGGCTGACCGCCGACGGCAGGCTCCGGACCTGTCTTTTCGGCGATCACGAGGTCGACCTCCGAACCCCGCTCCGCGCGGGAATTCCGTTGGAGGCACTGGTAGCGCGCGCGCTGGATGAGAAGCCGCGCGAGCACGCGCTGCTCCAGCTGCGCACGGGCGGCCTTCGCGCCCTCTCGCAAACGGGGGGCTAGCCGCCTAAGTTAGAAGGATGGCACGTCGCAGTTGGTAAACCGGACTCACTCAAGACTCGAACACTTAAATGGTCAATAAAATAACGGTCGTCGGGGCTGGTAACGTTGGCGCAACCACCGCTCAACGCCTCGCCGAGAAGGAGCTTGCACGCCACGTAGTGATGGTGGACGTTGCGGAGGGGATTCCGCAGGGAAAGGGCCTCGACCAGTGGGAGTCGGCTCCCATCGAAGGGTTCGATTCGCGAATCATCGGCACCAACAGCTACGATGAGACGGCAGACTCCGACATCGTCGTCATCACGGCCGGAATCGCGCGCAAGCCCGGCATGTCGCGCGACGATCTGCTCAACACCAACGCCGGCATCGTCAAGCAGGTGTCGGAGCAGATCAAGAAGACGTCGCCCAAGGCAATTCTGATCATCGTCTCCAACCCGCTCGACGTGATGTCCTATGTGGCGATGAAGACCACGGGCTTCCCGCGCGAGCGAGTGCTCGGCATGGCTGGCGTACTCGACACCGCACGGTATCGCAGCTTCCTTGCTGAAGCAGCCGACGTTTCGGTTCGCGACATCCAGGCGATGGTACTCGGTGGACACGGCGACACGATGGTGCCTCTGATTTCCTACACGAGCGTGAGCGGAATCCCGATCACGCAGCTGATCTCAAAGGAAAAGCTGGACGCAATCGTCGCGCGCACCCGCACTGGCGGTGGCGAGATCGTGAAACATCTCAAGACCGGCTCGGCTTATTACGCGCCGTCGGCTGCTGCGGTGCAGATGTGCGAGGCGATCGCGAAGGATCAGAAGCGCATCCTTCCATGCGCCGCATGGTTGCAGGGCGAATACGGACTGCGCGACCTCTTCCTCGGCGTGCCATGCAAGATCGGTCGCAGTGGGTTGGAGAAGATCTATGAGGTCGAGCTTACGGCTGACGAACGCACCGCGCTCGAGGCGAGCGCCGAGGCGGTTCGCGAGCCGATGCGCGCTGTCAAGCTTTAATCAGGGATGAACCGGGTAACCAGATTCTGGCGGTCGACGATCGGCAGGAAGATCGTCATGGCCGTCACCGGCATCATCGGAATCGGCTTTCTCCTGGCGCACATCACCGGAAACCTGCTCGCATTCAAGGGACCGGACGCGATCAATTCATACAGCCATTTCCTGCACGGACCCGGAGCGGAGCTGCTCTGGGCCGCGCGCGTCGTACTGATTCTGGCGTTGATCCTTCACGTCGCCGCGGCTTACTCGCTCACTCAGCAGAGCCACGCCGCGCGACCGGACGGTTACACCAAGCGTGTGCCACAGGCGTCGACGCTGGCGTCGCGATTCATGCGATGGGGTGGAGTGCTGCTCCTCGTCTTCATCGTCTATCACATACTGCATTTCACCACCGGCACGTTCCATCCCGGCGGCGATTTTGTGGAAGGCGACGTGTATCACAACGTCGTTCAGGCATTTCATGTCTGGTGGGTTGCTGCGTTCTACATGGTGTCGATGGTCTTTCTTGGCCTTCATCTCTACCATGGAGCGTGGAGTTCCGCCCGCACTCTATCGATCACCGGTGATTCACCGCATCCGCTCAAGCACCAGCTATCCGTTGTAATCGCGGTGGTGGTGTGGCTCGGATTCACTCTCGTGCCACTCGGCGTCCTGCTAGGCTGGATTGGATAGGTAATGGAACTGAACTCGAAGATTCCGCCGGGACCGCTCGCGGAGAAATGGGACCAGCACAAGTTCGATATCAAGCTGGTGAACCCGGCGAACAAGCGAAAGTACAGCGTCATCGTCGTTGGCTCCGGACTGGCGGGTGCGTCCGCGGCCGCGACATTGAGCGAGCTTGGATACAGCGTCAAGTGCTTCTGCTTTCAGGATTCGCCGCGTCGCGCGCACAGTATCGCCGCACAGGGTGGAATCAACGCCGCAAAGAATTATCAGAACGACGGAGACAGTGTCTTCCGGTTGTTCTACGATACGCTCAAGGGCGGCGACTTCCGGTCGCGGGAGGCGAACAGCTATCGTCTCGCGCAGCTTTCGGTCAACATCATCGACCAGTGTGTGGCCCAGGGCGTTCCGTTCGCACGCGAGTACGGCGGTCACCTCGCCAATAGATCGTTCGGCGGCGCACAGGTGTCGCGCACGTTTTACGCACGGGGCCAGACCGGACAGCAGCTGCTGCTCGGCGCCTATCAGGCGCTGGAAAAGCAGATCGCCAAGGGTCTCGTGACCATGTATCCGCGCACCGAGATGCTCGACCTCGTCATGGTCGACGGCAGAGCGCGTGGAATCGTGGTCCGCAACCTCATCACCGGCAAGATCGAATCGCATGCCGCGGATGCCGTGGTGCTCGCGACCGGTGGCTACAGCAATGTCTTTTACCTGTCCACCAACGCGCGCGGCTGCAATGCAACGGCGATCTGGCGCGCGTACAAGCGCGGAGCGGCATTTGCGAATCCGTGCTACACGCAGATCCATCCTACGTGCATTCCGGTAAGCGGTGACTATCAGTCCAAGCTTACGTTGATGAGCGAGTCGCTACGCAACGACGGACGCGTGTGGGTTCCCAAGGCGAAGGGTGACAAGCGGGCTCCCAACGACATTCCGGCTGCTGAGCGAGACTACTATCTCGAGCGCAAGTATCCGGCGTTCGGCAATCTGGGCCCGCGTGACATAACGTCTCGCGCAGCCAAGGAAGTTTGCGACGAGGGTCGCGGCGTAGGTGAGTCCGGCCGCGGCGTCTATCTCGACTTCGCGGACGCGATCAAGCGGCTCGGCGCACAAACAATCGCCGAGCGTTACGGAAATCTGTTCGAGATGTACGAGCGGATCACTGCTGAGGATCCGTACAAGGTTCCGATGCGCATCTACCCCGCGCCGCACTATACGATGGGCGGCCTGTGGGTCGATTACAATCTGATGACTACCATTCCCGGCCTGTACGCGCTGGGTGAAGCGAACTTCTCCGATCACGGCGCCAACAGACTCGGAGCGAGTGCGCTCATGCAAGGCCTGGCCGACGGCTATTTCGTGATTCCCTACACGATTGGCGATTATCTGGCACGGGGCGGAATCAACGCCGTCAATACGGATATGCCGGAATTCAAGAATACGGAGCGGGAGATTGGCGAGCGAACGTCACGACTGCTTTCCATCGATGGCAAGCGGACGGTTGATTCGATCCATCGCGAGCTTGGACACATCATGTGGGATTATTGCGGCATGTCGCGCAACGACGCGGGGCTGCGCAAGGCGCTGGAGCTCATCCCGCAACTGCGCGAGGAGTTCTGGAAGGACGTCAACGTTCCCGGCTCGGACGTGGAACTGAATCAGGCGCTGGAGAAGGCGGGACGTGTTTCTGATTTCCTGGAGCTTGGTGAGCTGATGGTTCGCGACGCTCTCAACCGTACCGAGTCCTGCGGCGCGCACTTCCGCGAGGAGAGCCAGACTGCCGACGGTGAAGCGTTGAGAGACGATGAGCATTTCGCGTACGTGGCCGCCTGGGAATACGGCGGCGCAAACGCTGCACCGATCCTAAACAAGGAACCGCTCGAGTTTGAGAGCATTCATCTCTCACAGCGGAATTACAAATAATGAACCTCAAGCTTCACGTCTGGCGCCAACCATCGGCAAAGGACACTGGCAGAATCGAGACATATGAGGCGCGAGACGTCTCGCCCGACATGTCGTTTCTGGAGATGCTGGACGTCGTCAACGAGGAGTTGATCGTCGGTGGAAAGCGGCCGATCGCCTTCGACCACGATTGCAGGGAAGGGATCTGCGGCTCGTGCGGCATGATGATCAACGGTGTCGCGCACGGTCCGCAGCGAGCGACGGCCGCTTGCCAGCTGCACATGCGAACGTTCAAGGACGGTGATGAGATAGTGATCGAGCCGTGGCGCGCGCGGGCGTTTCCGATCATCAAGGACCTTGTCGTGGATCGCAGCGCGTTCGATCGCATCATTCAGCGCGGCGGTTACGTCAGCGTGAACACTGGTGGCGCGCCCGACGGCAACGATATCCTGATCGGCAAGTCGAGCGCCGACCATGCGATGGATGCGGCCGCGTGCATAGGTTGCGGTGCGTGCGTGGCTGCCTGTCCCAACGCATCGTCGTCGCTGTTCACCGGGGCAAAGATCACGCATCTCGGAAAGTTGCCCCAGGGTCAGCCGGAGCGGGACCGTCGCGTGATCGGCATGGTCGAGCAGATGGATGTGGAAGGGTTCGGAAATTGCTCGTGGTTTGGTGAGTGTCAGGAAGCGTGCCCCAAGGAGATCAGCCTTGACGTGATCAAGCAGATGAATCGCGATTACGTCGCCGCGTCGGCACGCGCCTCAAGCAACGAGTAAACCGGAGCGGCCAAATGGCGAGAGAGTCCACGAACGATCATCCGGAACCGAAATTCGTGGACTCCGAGACAGCGTTGGGCGGCGCCGACGCGGTCGAGAAGACGACGTACGTGGTTGGTGACGGCACCAGCCCGGAAGCGCGGTCGCCTATTGGCGAACCGCCAAGCGTTGGGCGGAGCGGGCCGAGCATCATCGCATGGGTCACCATTGCGGTCGCAATATTGATCGCAGTTGTTTACGCGGTCGGACTGTTTACGCGCTGAGAGCGCAGCCGCGACCGATCTCCATCAGACGACTACCGTTCCCCCTTGGGGTCGACGACAGCGATGCCCCACGGACGATTACCGACGGGGATGGTCGCCACCACGCGATTGGTGAGCGCATCGATCACCGACACCGAATTTGAAAGTCCGTTCGCGCTGAAGAGCAGGGAGCCGTCGCGCGTGCGCGCCAGCCCCCAGGGTCGCTTGCCTACGGGGACGGTCGCGATGAGATGAAGGGTCGCGCCGTCGAGCACTGATACCGTGTTGCCATGACCGGCGGTGACGTAGATGCGGTCGCCAGAGGGCGATACCACGACTCCCACCGGCTTGCCATTTCCGTCTCCGATTCGCGCGCGAAGCGTGACCTTGTTCCGGGCTGGATCGACCAGTGAAACCGTTCCGCCAACTTCAGCCGTGACGTACGCACGCTTCCCGTTGGGCGAAAATGCGGCGGCACGGGGCCGCGCGTCGACGAGAAAGGTCGAGGTTACGTGTCCTGTACGTGTGTCGACGACCGAAACGTTGCTGCTCGTTTCCGCCGTCACGTAGACCTCATGCCCGTCCGGGCTCACGGCGACACCTTCCGGCTCCACGCCGACGGCCGCGCTCGAGACGAGAGTTCTGCGCTTGAGATCCAGTACCGACACCGCGCCCGCGTCCTCATTGGAGATGTAGAGCCGCTGTCCATCCGGCGATACCGCAAACTGCTCCGGATCTGTCCCCGCGGGATAGCGCGCGACCACGCGCCGCGTTGCGACGTCGATCGCAACGATTCCCGCCGCTCCTGTCCGCGCCTTCCTGTCCATCTCGCTCGTCGCGGCGTACACCGTGCGCCCGTCCGGGCTCGCCTGGATGCCACGTACGCGAAAACCGACCGGTATCGTTGCAACTACTCGTCGACCGCCGATGTCGATGACGCTCACATCGTGTGACCACTCGTTGCTTACGAAGGCAAGCGCGCGATCCTGCGCTCTCACCGAGGGTGGTAGAGCGAAGAACACAAGTACGATCGCGTACGGAGACAGGGTAGTCATATCGGTAGCGTGCAGGGGAACAGTTTGTGCAAAGATGCGTTCGACAACACGAAAAAAGAGGCGTACAGCGTGGAACGAGAGTGTCGGGTTCGCGTCGTTGCGGTTTCTTTATCCGTAGTCGTTGTGGCGCTTGGCGCACTTGCATGCGGCGCGCCAGAACAGAGTGCGCGGCAGCCAGCGCACTCCTCCGAAGCCGTCATGCCGCCCGCAGTCGATACGCGGGCAAATCCGGAGGCCGAGACCGGTGACTGGACGCAGCCGGCGAAGGATTACGCCAATACCAGATACAGTGGGCTCGACAGCATCAACGCCTCGAACGTTTCGCGGCTGACACTCGTATCGACGTTCTCGACTTCGGTACTGCGGGGCCACGAAGCCGCGCCGCTCGTCGTGAACAACACGATGTACGTCGTCACTCCATTCCCGAACATTCTGTACGCGCTCGATCTCACCAGGCCCGGTTGCGCCGGTGAAGTGGACGTACAAGCCGAACCCCGAAGCGGCAGCACAGGGCGTGGCGTGCTGCGACGTCGTAAATCGCGGCGTGACGTACTTCGATGGTGCCCTCTACTACAACACACTGGACGATCACGTCGTCGCCGTCGACGCGACCACCGGTGCCCAACGGTGGAACGTCAAGGTCGGCGACATCAATACCGGCGAGACGATGACGATGTCGCCGCTGGTCGCTAAGGGGAAGGTCATCGTTGGCAACAGTGGCGGCGAGCTTGGTGTGCGCGGCTGGATTCAGGCGCTCGATGCGAAAACGGGCAGGACTGTCTGGAAGGCGTACGCCACCGGCCCTGACAAGGACGTTCTGATCGGCCCTCGTTTCAAGCCGTTCTACGCAAGCGATCGTGGCACCGACCTCGGCGTCAAGACGTGGCAGGGTGATCAGTGGAAGATCGGCGGCGGCGGCGCTGTGGGGCTGGGTGTCGTTCGATCCCGCGCTCAACCTCATCTACTACGGTACGGCCAATCCGGGTCCGTGGAACCCGGAAATCAGCGCCCCGGCGACAACAAGTGGACCTCGACGATCTTCGCGCGCGACATCGACACCGGCGATGCCGTATGGGCATACCAGCTCAGTCCGCACGATCTGCACGACTACGATGGTGTGAACGAGAATGTCCTGCTCGAACCTTCCGATGGATGGAACGTACGAGAAAGGTTCTCGTGCACCCTGACCGGAACGGCTACATGTACGTGATCGATCGCACGAACGGAGAGGTTCTCTCGGCCAAGCCGTTCGTGCCAGTGAACTCGGTCGACGGCATCGACCTGAAAACCGGCCGGCCGTGCAGACGAACCCACGAGAAGCATCCCAGACCTGGAAGTGACCGTGCGTGACATCTGCCCCGCGCCCCCGGGCGGAAAGGACTGGCAGCCGTCGGCGTATTCACCGCGTACCGGTCTGCTGTACGTGCCGCACAACAATCTGTGCTACGGATGCCGAGCGGTCGACGTGAACTACATCGCAGGGAACGCCCTATGTCGGCATGAACGTGAAGATGTTTGCCGGCGCCGGTGGCAACCGCGGCGTGTTTTCCGCGTGGGACCCGGTTCACGCGCGGCGAAGTATGGTCGATCCAGGAACAGTTTCCAGTGTGGAGCGGTGCACTCGTCACTGCCGGCGACGTCGTCTTTCTACGGGACGATGGACGGCTGGTTCAAGGCAGTCGACGCGCATGACGGGAAGCTTCTGTGGAAATGCGAAGACAGGCATCGGGCATCATCGGACAGCCGATCGACCTTCCTCGGGCCGGATCGGACAAGCAGTACGTCGCGGTGCTGATCGGCGTCGGCGGCTGGGCTGGTGCAATCGTCGCAGGAAATCTCGACGCGCGTGACTCCATCCGCGGCGCTTGGCATCGTGAATGCGATGAAGGAGCTTCCGAAGTACACGACCAAGGGTGGCGCACTGTATGTCTTCGGCCTCAAGTAACGTCACCGCGTTGTTGTGCGGAGCCATCGCAGCGCTGACCGTTGCCGGCTGCGTGCGCACTTCCGCCGCCGAGAAGGTTGCGAGCTTGCGCGTTTGCTCCGATCCCAACAACCTGCCGTTCTCAAACGCGCGTGGCGAAGGGTTCGAGAACAAGATTGCGCAGCTCGTCGCGAGAGACCTGCACGAAAGGCTGCAGTACACGTGGTGGGCGCAACGGCGCGGCTATCTGCGCAACACCATCACGGCCGACAAGTGCGATGTGTGGATCGGTGTGCCGAGCGGCACTCGGACCTCTTGCTGACGACCCAGCCGTACTATCGCTCGACGTACGTCTTCATGACGCGCGCGAACGGCTCGACTCATGTCGCGTCGTTCGACGATCCGATACTGCGTCACGTTCGCGTTGGAGTGCAGCTCGTCGGCGACGACGGTGCGAACACACCTCCGGCGCACGCACTGTCCAGGCGTCACATCATCAGCAATGTGCGCGGCTACCACCTCGAAGCCGACTATCGCCGTCCCAATCCTCCAGCGCGCATCGTTGACGCCCTCGCGGACAGCGAGATCGACGTCGCCGTGGTATGGGGTCCGATGGGCGGATACTTCGCCACTCGCGAGCCCGTGCCGCTCACGGTGACGCCTGTCGCGCCGCAGGTCGACCTTCCGTTCCTGCCATTTGTCTTCGATATCGCGATGGGGGTTCGGCGCAGCGATTCATTGCTCGCGCGCAGGCTCGACTCCGTCATCGTACGTCGCCGACCGGAAATAGATCGCATACTCGCGTCGTACGGCGTTCCGCGCGCCGACGCGCCAATCGTTCAGTAGCAATGGAGATCACTACAATGCGACGAACGGTAACCCTTGCTCTGCTCGTGATGTTCGGCGCTCTGGCGTGTGACCGCGAACACAGAAAGTTTCACGGTACGCCTGAGTCCAACTCCACGCCGACGGTTCGGCTTACGACCCTGCAGCCTGGGCCGGTCGTGCTGACTGATTCCGTGGCAGGTCCGTACGACGCCAACGCATACGGCATGTCGCAGGGGAAGCAGCTCTTCTCGCAGATGAATTGCGTCGGATGTCACAGTCACGGAGGTGGAGGAATGGGCCCCGCGCTCATGGACGCAAACTGGATATACGGCAGCAATGCGGACCAGATTTTCGCGACCATTCAGCAGGGCCGCCCAAATGGCATGCCGGCGTTCCGCGGCAAGCTCACCAACGATCAGATCTGGCAGCTCGTCGCCTACGTGCGGTCGATGAGCGGCCTCGGCCGCCGCGACGTACGTGGCGGGCGTGCCGACGAGATGTATGGACGGTCGTCGGAGCAAAACACCAAGACGGGAAAACCAAAAACGACGGGCCCCGCGCCCGCGTCTGAGATGCCGTGATGCAACTGCCGATTCCGTCACAGTGGGCAGGACATGAGTCGGTCTTTCGCCCGTCGAGCGGGTCGGCGCATGTCGTGTTCGGACTCTTCACCTTCATGATGATCGTGTCGGTAATTGTTTACGTCGTTGTAATCGTGGCGGCGCTGGCGGCAGTGCGGCGGTCGAACAAGTCTGGAGCGACGGACGTGAAGCAGAGCCGCGAGCTTTCGATGCACCGCGCTGTTACCGCCGCGACTGCCGCAACAGTAGTGATTCTCTTCGCATATCTCCTCTACGACTTCGGTGTCGGCCGCGCCGTGGCCGCGCCGCGAGCTGCAACGAATGCCCTGCACATCGACGTCGTAGGACATCAGTGGTGGTGGGAAGTCCAGTATCAGGATACGGCACCCCAGCGGCTCCTTACGACGGCGAACGAGATACACGTGCCGGTACACCGGCCAGTGCTGCTCAACCTGTCGTCGACCGACGTGATCCACAGCTTCTGGATTCCGAATCTCAACGGGAAGAAAGACCTCATTCCCGGCCATCACAACGATGCATGGTTCGAGGTCGATACCGCCGGCGTGTACCGCGGTCAGTGCGCCGAGTTCTGCGGATTGGAACATGCGAAGATGGCAGTCATCATAATCGCGGAGAGCCCCGAGCAGTACCAGTCGTGGTACAATGCGCAACTCCAATCGCCGCCGCCGCCCGCGCCGTCCGACTCGCTTCGATCCGCCGGCCAGAAGGTTTTTCTGTCCGCACCATGTGTGATGTGCCATGCAATCGGTGGCACTCCGGCCGGTGCGACGATGGGACCGGATCTCACACATGTCGGAGGCCGAATGACGCTCGCCGCCGGTGTGCTCCCCAATACTCCTTCCAATCTCGAATCGTGGATAGCAGATCCACAACGAATCAAACCAGGCTCGAACATGCCCGCGACTGATCTTTCGCGCGCCGACATTCACGCCGTGACAGCTTACCTGGAGGGACTCAAGTGAGCGCAGCGCCGACCCCGGTTGCAGCACCGCTGACGCCACTCAGCGCGGATCCCGACGCGATGGCCGAGCTCGAGCGAACCTGGCGCGGAACCGACACCGGGATTCTGGGGCTGGTTGATCACGACCGACAACAAGCGCATCGCGAAACGCTACATCATCACGGCGTTCATGATGTTCCTGCTCGGTGGAATCGACGCGGCGATGATGCGACTTCAGCTCTCGCGCCCCGAGAACCACATACTCGGCCCTGACCTGTACAATCAGTTCTTTTCGACGCACGGTACGACGATGATGTTTCTCTTCGCGGTTCCGATGATGACAGCGATGGGACTGTATTTCGTTCCGCTCATGGTCGGATCTCGCGAGGTAGCGTTTCCGCGTCTGAACTCGTTCGGTTACTACACGTATCTGATCGGGTGCGTCTTTCTCTACGTCGAGTTTCTGATGAACACGGGAGTCGACGTAGGCTGGTTCGCGTACGTGCCCCTTGCCGGTCCGCAATTCTCGGCGGGTAAGCGCGCGGACGTCTGGGCGCAGACGGTGACGTTCACCGAGATCGCGGGAATCATTGCGGCCATCCAGATCATCGTGACCGTATTCAAGCAGCGCGCACCGGGAATGTCCCTCAATCGGATTCCGCTGTTCGTCTGGTCGATGGTTGTCGTGTCGTTCATGATCCTGTTTGCGATGCCATGGGTCGCCGTCGCAAGTCAGTTTCTTGCGATGGACCGCGCCATCGACACGCACCTGTTCAATCCCGCAGAGGGCGGCGACGCGATACTGTGGCAACATCTCTTCTGGTTCTTCGGGCACCCGGAGGTGTACATCATCTTCATCCCGGGCCTCGGGATGATATCCAGCATCGTCACGACGTTCACCCGGCGCCAGATCTTCGGATATCCCGCGATGGTGCTCTCGCTTGTTGCGACGGCCGTGCTCGCGTTCGGGCTCTGGGTTCATCACATGTTCGCAACGCCGCTGCCGCAGCTCGGGGAAAGTTTCTTTACCGCGGCAAGTGTCACCATCGCAATTCCCACCGGCGTCCAGATATTCTGCTGGATCGCGACGATGTGGAACGGTCGAGTGCGGCTTGCGACTCCCATGCTGTTCGTACTGGGGTTCTTCATCGTGTTCATCATTGGCGGACTCACGGGAGTGATGGTCGCGTCGGTGCCGTTCGATCTGCAGGTGCACGACACATACTTCGTCGTTGCGCACCTGCACTACGTGCTGCTCGGCGGCGCAGTGTTCCCCTTGTTCGGCGCATTCTATTATTGGTTTCCCAAAATCACCGGGCGAATGCTCAGCGAGAGGCTCGGCAAGTGGCAGTTCTGGTTGTTCCTCATCGGAGTGAATGCGACGTTCTTCCCGATGCACATCCTGGGACTGGAAGGGATGACGCGACGCGTTTATACATATCTCGCCGCGACCGGATGGGGACCGCTCAACTTGCTCGCAAGCATCGGCGCAGTCATAATCGCGAGCAGCGTGATAGTGTTTCTCGCCAACGTCATCATGTCGCTGCGCTCAGGTGCGATTGCCGGTAACAACCCGTGGGATTCGGACACGCTCGAATGGGCGACGACATCACCGCCGGGGCCTTGCAGCTTTCCCGACATCCCAGTCGTCACGAGCCGTGACGGTCTCTGGGAGCAACGTGATGATGTGCCCGTAATGACTGGACTGCGAACCGATCGTCGTGAAGTGCTGGTGACGACAATTCACAACGCGGAGCCGGAGAGCAGGCACGAAATGCCGACCGACACGATCTGGCCGCTTCTGCTCGCGCTTGCAGTAGGGGGCGCGTTCATCGGGGCGGTGTACGCGCCGATCGGCCTGATCATAGGCACCATCGTAGCGCTCCCGATGGCACTCGGTTGGGCTTGGCCCGACCCGCCGGAGGGTCCCGAGATGGTGGACGACGTACGATGAAGTCAGTACGCGTACTCGCGGACGTCTCTCAGTTGCCGGATGTGACCTTCGGGCCCCGCAGCACGACCTGGTGGGGAACCCTCGGCTTCATGGTGACCGAAGGACTCTCGCTCGTCATCTGCGCCTTTGCGTATCTCTACCTGCGCAAGAATTTCTATCACTATCCGCCGGAAGGAACGCGTTTGCCGAGTCTTGGCGTTCCGATCATCCAGCTGATCGTGATGGCGATCAGTATCGTCCCAATGCTGTTCGCGGCTCGGTTTGCGCGACGCCTCGACGTCAACGGCACCAGAATAGCGCTCCTGATCGCCCTCGTGATCAAGCTGGGGATTCTCGTCCTGCGCTGGTATGAATTTCCCGCGCTCAATACCCAATGGAACAGCGACGCATACGGGTCGGCCGCCTGGGTCGTGATTGGGTTTCATACCACGCTGCTCGTTCTCGATGTCGCCGAAGACGCAGGCTTCGCTCTCATCCTGTGGACCGGCCGTGCACGGGCTCGGACCATGTCCGACGTCGTGGATGACGTGCTGTACTGGTACTTCACCGTCGCAGCGTGGGTGCCGCTATTCGTGCTTCTGTTCCTGTATCCGCGGTGGACATGATGCAGATCACCCATGCATCGTCGCGGTCGTCGCACGGGCATCCCGTGCACGCCGGCGCGCTCTGGTTCGGCTTTCTCTGCGGTCCACTCGCCGCGCTGACCAACGAGGCGGTCGAGTACGTGCTCGTCTCCTGGTCGTGCGGCCGGTTCGACACCGTCTCGCGCATCCTGCTGCACGCCGTGCCAGCGGCGCTGATTGTCCTCTGCATCATCGCCGCACTCGTAGCGTGGCATGCGCGGACGCCGAGCGGCTGCCGAATCGGACGTTCGGCAATTGGAGGCCGCTCGGAGCAATCGCAGCTTTCTGGCTCTCGTCGGGCGTTGGACTCAGCGCGCTGGGGGCGCTTGTCATCCTGTCGCAGTGGATCCCGGTGCTCTACCTGGATCCCTGCGTCATGACGTGACGAGGCCCGGCGCCGGCGAAACAGGGACGGAGGAGGGACGGAGGACGGCTCTGACGGAACGACGGAGTCTCCCCGCCCCTACAGCCTCGGCAGCGTCACTCCGGATTGCCCCTGGTACTTGCCCTTCTTGTCCTTGTACGACGTGATCGGTGGCTCATCGCCTTTGAAGAACATCACCTGGGCGATCCCCTCGTTGGCGTAGATCTTGGCCGGCAGCGGCGTTGTATTCGATATCTCCAGTGTGACGAATCCCTCCCATTCCGGCTCGAATGGTGTCACATTTGTGATAATCCCGCAGCGCGCATAGGTGGATTTTCCGACGCAGAGCGTCACGACGTCGCGCGGGATGCGGAAGTACTCGACCGAGCACGCCAGCGCGAACGAGTTGGCCGGGACGATGCAGACATCACCCTCGAACTCGACGAACGACTTGGGATCGAATTCCTTGGGGTCGATGAGCGAATTGAGGACGTTGGTGAAGATCTTGAACTGGTTCGACACTCGCATGTCGTAGCCGTAGGAGCTTACACCGTAGGAGATGACACCGGAGCGAACCTGGCTGTTCTCGAATGGTTCGATCATTCCCTTCGCGGCTTGCTCGATGATCCAGCGATCAGACTGAATGGACATTCAATTCCGAGTAAATCGTTTCCGTTGAAAAGAGTCTTAACATACGCTAAAATCTCCCAAGACGCATTAGTGAAATTTTTCACATGCGGGTTGGCCTAGAACGGCCGCCTGCTCTCAATTCGGCATGGCGCGAGAATACTTTCCAGTCCTGCTGTTGCTCGGCTTCGTAGTCATGAATGCCGTCCTCATTATCGGAGTTTCAGCCCTTACGATTCGCAAGCGGCCGACCCCGGTAAAGCGTGCCGCCTACGAATCCGGAATTCCGGCAATCGGAGACGCGCGCGAGCGCTTCTCGGTCGCGTTCTACATGATCGCGATGTTGTTCATCATATTCGACATCGAAACCGTCTTCATGATTCCGTGGGCGGCTGCGTTCCGCCAGCTGTCATGCAGCGCGGAGCTCGTCGGCGGCTTCTGCCCCGCGGGCTCGACGTCGTTCTTCGGCCTCGGCGAGATGCTCATATTCATGGCGATTCTCGTCGTCGGCTTCGTGTACGTGTGGAAGAAAGGAGCACTCAGATGGGATTGACCGCTCGCCCGGATTCGGCGCTCAAGCGCGTCGAGTACGACCCGCAGTCGCAGGATGGCTGGGTCACAACGCGGCTCGATTTCCTTGTTAATTGGGGCCGTGCCAACTCGCTCTGGCCCATGCCATTCGGAACTGCATGCTGCGCGATCGAGTTCATGGCGACGGCCGCCGCGGACTTCGACCTCGCACGCTTCGGTATGGAGCGCATGTCATTCTCGCCGCGCCAGTCCGATGTTCTGATCTGCGCCGGCCGCGTGCCATTCAAGCTCGCACCGATCATCCGCCGCATCTGGCAGCAGATGGCGCAACCCAAGTGGTCGATCGCAATGGGTGCGTGCGCATCCACCGGCAACATGTTCGACAACTACGCGGTGGTGCAGGGGATCGATACGATCATTCCTGTCGACGTTTACGTACCCGGTTGCCCGCCGCGTCCCGAAGGGTTGCTGTACGGGATCCAGATGCTCCAGAAGAAAGTCATGAGTGAGCGCATGTCCGACCGCGCACTTCGCGACGAGATGGAGCCCGATCCCACGACTCAGCTGTACATCCCACCGCCGGCGATCGATGAG
The DNA here is from genome assembly GCA_963707505.1 of uncultured Gemmatimonadales bacterium. Classification (GTDB taxonomy): domain Bacteria; phylum Gemmatimonadota; class Gemmatimonadetes; order Gemmatimonadales; family Gemmatimonadaceae; genus Fen-1247. The sequence continues at coordinate 1,277,530 of CAVPQB010000004.1, read as the reverse complement.
ATTTCGGAGCCGTTTGGTAACTCGATCAATCAGACGCGTTCAACGCCGTGACCGAACTAACCGAATCGTTTGACGTCGTATCCGTTGGCAGCGCGCTCACGAACGCCGAGCCGGCAGCAACGCCGAAGAATTTGCCGCACCGCGGCGGCGATGCGAATCCGTCAGCCGAAGCGTTGAAGCAGCAATTCGGAGACGCTATTCTTCGTGTCTCAGTCGGCTGGGGCGAGACGACAGTATTCGTTGTGCGTGACCGAGCAGGTGAGATCATTCGTTGGTTGCACGACGATCCGTCGCAGCAGTACGACTATCTCTCGGACGTCACGGCTGTCGAGTACAGAGAGACCGAAGTGCCAATGGAAGTGGTCTGGCATCTTCGCTCGCTTCCGTATCGCCGCTTTCTACGCATCAAGACAGAGCTGCCCAAGGACGTGCCGCTGGAAGTGGATAGCGTCTGGGGGATTTACCGCTGCGCTGACTGGCTCGAGCGCGAATGTTACGACATGTTCGGCATAAAGTTCATCGGGCATCCGGATCTGCGCCGCCTGCTGATGTGGGAGCAATACAAGGAAGGCTATCCGCTGCGCAAGGATTTCCCGCTTCGCGGTCGCTTCAGCCGCTCCGAGCAGCTGCGTCAGGCGCTCGCAGCGAATCCCGAGTCACGTTATTCGATGGAAGAGCTGACTGTCGCGGAGGCATTCAGCGAGATCCCGGACGACATGCGACGCCGGCTCGCGTCGGGTGAAAGGACGGGAGAGTAGGAATCATGGCGACCAAGACAAGAACAATAGAAGTAGAGCTCTCGACCAGCGGCCTCGATCGTTCCGGCAAGCCACAGCGAGTCCCGTTGGTGACCAACGACGGCGGCGTCTCCGTTGGCATCCCCGAGCCTCTCGCACTGGAGCCAGCGCTCGACGGTGAGCACATGCTCATCAACCTGGGTCCGCAGCATCCGGCAACCCACGGCGTTCTCCGGTTGGTGCTCGAGCTGGACGGTGAGACTGTCGTGCGCTGCATTCCGCACATCGGCTACCTGCACTGCGGCTTTGAGAAGACCGGCGAATATCGTCAGTACAATCAGATAATCCCGTGGACCGATCGCGAGGATTACCTCAATGCGCCGGGCAACAACGTGGCGATGGCGCTCGGTGCGGAGCGCCTGTTCGGCATCACGATAACCGAGCGCTGCACGGTGCTTCGCGTGATTGCATGCGAGCTGTCGCGCATCATGTCGCATCTCGTTTGGCTCGGCACCACGTCGATCGACATCGGCGCATACACACCGTTCCTCTGGTCGTTCCATCAGCGCGAGCTGATCTATCAGCTGCTCGAAGCGTGGACCGGTGCCCGTCTCACGACTTCGCTCACGCGCGTTGGCGGCTTGATGGCCGACATTCCCGATGGCTGGACCGACAATGCCCGAAGCTTTCTTGCCGGCTTCGACAAGGTTCTGGACGACGTCGAGAAGCTTCTCACGAACAATGGCATCTGGGTGGGCCGCACGGTGGGGCTCGGTGTGATGAGCCCGGAAGAGGCGATCAACTGGGGGCTGTCGGGCTCGATGGTGCGTGCGTCCGGCGTTTCGTACGATGTGCGCAAGGACTTTCCGTATCTCGACTACGAGACCTACGATTTCGAAGTGCCCGTCGGCGTCAACGGTGACGTGTATGATCGCTATCTCGTTCGTGTCGAGGAGATGCGCCAGTCCGCGCGCATTGTGCGGCAGGCGCTCGACCGTCTTCCGGACGGACCGATCAACGTCGACGATCCGCGCGTGATTCTTCCGTCCAAGACCAAGGCGACAAGTGGAATGGAATCCATGATCCATCACTTCAAGCAGGTGATGGAAGGCCCGCGACCACCAGTTGGCGAGGCTTACGTCGCGGTGGAAAGTCCGCGTGGCGAGAAAGGCTACTACATGGTCTCCGACGGTACTTCCAAGCCGGTGCGGTGGCGCATTCGTCCGCCGTCATTCATCAATCTTTCGGCGATCCCGAAGATGGTCGAAGGCCATCTTCTGTCGGATGTCATCGCCATCAACGCAAGCATCGACGTAGTGCTGGGAGAGATCGACCGATGACGGCCGTGACGCACGACCAGGACGCTCCATATCAGCCGGTGTTCGTCGGCGAGCGACGCAAGGAGCTGGACGCGCTGTTCCCGCTCTATCCAACCAAGATGGCGTGCATCCTTCCCGCGTTGTGGATGGTACAGGAAGATCGCGGGTGGATAAGCGACGAGGGCATGGCCGAAGTCGCCGAGGTGCTGGAGCTCACCCCTGCGTACGTGAAGGGTGTGGTGACGTTCTACACGATGTACAACACACACCCGGTCGGCAAATACCTCATTCAGGTGTGCACCACGACGCCGTGCAATATATGCGGCGCTGAAGGCGTCGTCGCCGCGTTCCTCGAGCATACGGGATGTGGTGAGCTCGGCGTTACATCAGAAGACGGCCTGTTCACGGTGATCGAGGTCGAATGCCTCGGTGCGTGCGGGTTCGCGACTCCAGTGATGATCAACGAGGGATTCGTCGAGTCGGTTACGGCCGCTCGCGTTCCCGAGATAGTGGCAGGGCTCAAGTAATGGGATATCCGCATCCGTCCCACGCTGGTGAGACTCCCGTACTGTCGCAGTATTTCGGCGACCAGGACGGAATCGGACTCGACGGCTGGCGCAAGCGCGGTGGTTACAACGGACTTCAGAAGGCGCTTTCGATGTCGCCCGCCGAGATAGTCGATGTCGTCAAGGCATCGGGTCTGCGTGGTCGCGGCGGCGCGGGCTTCCCGACCGGAATCAAGTGGTCCTTCATGAAACCCGGCGACGGCAAGCCGCACTATCTCTGCTGCAACGCCGATGAATCGGAGCCCGGCACGTTCAAGGATCGCGAGATCATGCGCTGGACCCCGCACGCGCTCGTCGAAGGCTGCGCGATCGGTGCATATGCGATCGGCGCCGAAACGGCATACATCTACATTCGCGGTGAGTTCACCGAGCCGCTGATTCGCATGCGGCAGGCAGTTCGCGAGGCGTACGACGCAGGCATCATCGGCAAGAACGCGATGGGAAGCGGCAAACGCATCGACATCGTGATTCACAAGGGTGCTGGTGCGTACATCTGCGGTGAAGAGACCGCGATGATGAACTCGATCGAAGGCAGGCGTGGCAACCCGCGCATCAAGCCTCCGTTCCCTGCAGTATCGGGCGTGTTCGCACAACCGACGACGATCAACAACGTCGAGACGCTCGCTGCGGTTCCGCACATCATCGTGCGCGGCGCCGAATGGTACAAGGGCCTGTCGTCTCTCCAGTCCCAAGAGTACCGGCTCCAAGCTCTTCTCCGTATGTGGTAACATCGCGAAGCCCGGTAACTATGAAGTAACACTCGGCTTTTCGTTCAAGGATTTTCTGTACGATCTCTGCGGCGGGCCGCTGCCCGGCCGCACGTTCAAGGCGGTCGTACCGGGCGGCATCTCCGTGCCGATCCAGACGATGGAAGAAGCCGAAGCCACCAAGATGGATTACGAGGGCTTCATCGAGCAGGGCTCGATGCTCGGCTCCGGTGGCGTGATCGTATTCGACGATCAGCAGAACATGGTGAAGCAGATCGCGCGCGCGGCAAGATTCTTCGCGCACGAGAGCTGCGCCCAGTGCACGCAGTGTCGTGAAGGCACCGCGTGGACCACCAAGATCATGGAGCGCATTCGCGATGGCGAGGGCACCCACGAAGATCTCGACACGCTCTTCAGCATCGCCGACAACATGACTGGCAAGACGATCTGCGTGCTCAGCGATTCGTGTGCCGTTCCCGTTGTATCCGGCATCAACAAGTTCCGTTCGGAGTTCGAAGCCTTGATCAAGAAGCCGAAGTTCCACCCCGTTACCGCGGCGGTGGCGTAGATGGCTACAACCGCGGAGCCGACCACGGCGGTAACGCAGCCAAAGATGGTGAATCTCACCATCGAGGGGCGTCCGGTTTCGGTTCCCGAAGGGACATCGATTCTCGAGGCTGGCAAGCGCGCGGGCGTTCTCATCCCGCACTATTGCTATCACCCCGGTCTCTCGATCGCCGGCAACTGCCGCATGTGCCTGGTGGACGTCGAGAAGGCGCCCAAGCTCGCTCCCGCCTGCGCAACTGCTGCCGCTGAAGGTCAGGTGGTGCACATCTATACGGAGAAGGCGCTCGAAGCACGCAAGGGCGTGCTCGAGATGCTGCTCATAAATCATCCGCTCGACTGCCCAATCTGTGACAAGTCCGGTGAGTGTGAGCTGCAGGACTTCACGTACCAGGAAGGACCCGCGGAGTCGCGCCTGCGCGACCCCAAGCGGTTCAATCCTGTAGAAGATTTCGGTGGTGATGTTCTGTACACCACAAACCGTTGCATCCTCTGCACGCGCTGCGTCCGCTTCATGGACGAGATCGCACAGGACACGGTGCTCAATGTCACCGAGCGCGGCGATCGCGCACTGATCGGAAAGTTCGAGGGCAAGGACCTGACGCACGAATGGGCAGGCAATGTCATCGACCTGTGCCCCGTCGGCGCGCTTCTCTCCAAGGATTCCCTGAACAAGGCGCGCTCCTGGGAGCTGGATCACGCACCGTCCATCTGCACCGGTTGCAGCCAGGGTTGCAACATCTCGGTCGACACGCGCGACAACATGGTCATTCGCTTTCGTCCGCGGCCGAACGAGAACGTCAACAAGTACTTCATGTGCGACACGGGGCGGCTCGACTATCGCTGGATCAACCGGCAGGATCGCGTCGAGGTTCCGCTCGTGCGGCGCGGTGAGTCGCTCGTTGCAGCGGACTGGGACGTCGCAATTCCTGCGACAGCGGCCTTGCTGGATGGACGCCGCGTCTTCGTCGCTGCATCGCCCAATCTTTCCAACGAAACGCTGTATCTGCTCTCGCAGCTCATTCGCGCAAACGGCGGTACGGGCGCGTTCACGGTTCCAACCGGACCCGAAGCGCCGCTGCCGGGAGTTCCCGATCTCTCGCTCCGTGCGGATCGCGCAGCAAACGGTGATGGCGCGGCGTTGCTCGGCTTTACACGCACCGCTTCGTTGCTCGACGGTCTCGCGGCCGGCGATGTGTTGGTCGTCGCCGACGCTGATGCTGCGAAAATGACTCCGGCACAGCTCGCGCTTGCGGCTGCGGTAATCGTAATCGGCACTACACTTCCCGAAAATCTTCGCACTGCCGCGATCGTACTTCCCATCGCGAACTATGCAGAAGAGGACGGCACGTTCACCAATCTCCGCGGACGCGTACAGCGGTTCTCGCAGGCCAGGGCTGCGCCCGGGATGGCGCGTCCGAGCTGGTGGGTCGTCGGCGACGTGCTCGCCGCATTGGGCAAGGGCAACGCCTATTATCTCGCAAGCGAAGTGTTTGCTGCGATGGCGTCCGATGTGTCGGCGTTCGCAGGCATGACGTACGACGCACTTGGTATGCGCGGTCTCGTTGTTTCCGGAGGCGCACAGTGATTCCAACTCACGCGCTGCTCCAGGTGGTCGATCGGCAGGCGCCGATCACGGGCTACACGACCTATATCGTTTTCTCGATCATCAAGCTGATCATCGTCTTCACGATCTACATGGTGTCGGCGGCATTGCTCACACTCGCGGAACGAAAGATCTCCGCGTGGATTCAGGGCCGACACGGCCCGAATCGCGTAGGCGGACGCGGTGGCTGGCTTCAGCCGGCCGCGGATGGCGTCAAGAATTTCATGAAGGAGGAGACCGAGCCAGGGAATGCGTCGCATCCACTGTTCAGCATTGCGCCGGCCCTGTCGTTTGTCCCTGCAATGATGGTCTGGTGCGTGATTCCATTTGGATCGCCGCTCCCGACGCGGTGGGGAAGAGTCGATCTGGTAGTCGCGGATCTCCCCGTCGGCTTCCTGTTCATTCTCGCTATCGCGTCGCTCGGCGTATACGGCATCGTGCTCGCCGGCTGGGCTTCGAATAACAAGTATTCCTTCCTCGGCGGGCTGCGGTCGAGCGCCCAGATGGTCTCCTACGAAGTCGCGCTCGGAATGTCCACGATTCCGATCATTCTGCTCGCCGGCAACGTCACGATGAGTGAGATCATCCGACAGCAGGCGCACAGCATGTGGAACGTGCTGAATCTCACGACCGCTTTCGTCGTATTCTTCGTCGCTGCGCTGGCCGAGAACAATCGCGTGCCGTTCGACTTGCCGGAAGCTGAATCGGAGCTGATCGCCGGTTACCACACCGAATACAGCGCGATGAAGTTCTCGTTGTTCTTCATCGCCGAGTATGCGAACATGGTGACCGCGGGCGCTCTGATGGCGACGCTGTTCCTCGGCGGCTGGGATATTCCGTTCACCGGTTGGGACAACGCTGCGCCGTTTACAGTTCTCAAGACGATCCTCACGCTCGGCTGCTTCCTCACGAAGACAGGCTTCTTCGTATTCGTCTTCATCTGGATTCGCTGGACTCTGCCTCGCTTCCGTTACGATCAGCTCATGTCACTCGGGTGGCGCGTCATGCTCCCGGTGGCGCTTGGATACATCGCGCTGCTCGCGACGACACTGCTCGTCCTGCAGGCAATCGGCATCAATCCCGGACCCATGCACAGCTTCATTCTGCTGATGGAGAACATCTGCATCCTGCTGGTGCTCTTCGTCATGGTTGACGAAGGTCGCGTCGTCAGTCCCGCGTATGGACGCGCGCAACAGGCGCGTATAGGTCGGCTACGTGCGCGTAGCGCACGTAGGGCAGTCACCGAAGGAGCAGGTAAATAATGGCGATAACCGTCAAGCGGGTCAGCCGGCACGTCGAACAGACCAGCTACGTCAAGGCAACGCTTCAGGGCATGGCGTTGACGTTGAAGCAGATGTTCGAGCCGAAAGTGACCATTCAGTATCCCGAGCACAGATGGGAGTTGTCGCCACGCTGGCGTGGGACGCACAGAATGCTCACAAAGGAAGATGGCAAGGCGCGTTGCGTCGCGTGCGGTCTGTGTCCGAGCATCTGCCCCTCGAACTGCATCAAGCTGGTGCCGGGCGAGGACGAGAACGGGAACCGTTACCCGCTCGTATTCGAGATCGACGAATTCCGTTGCATATTCTGCGGCTACTGCCAGGAAGTTTGCCCGGAAGACGCGATCCACGTCGGCCAGCACTACGAAAATTCGGAATACAGCAGAGAAGGGCACGTCTACGATCTGGAAAGATTGATGGCGCAGACACATCCCGTCTCCACGCTCTGGGATTCCACCGACCCCAAGGGCGAGTGAGCATGGATAACTTCGGTCTGTTCTACCAGTTTCACTTCTACCTTTTCGGGATAATCGCGATCGTGGCTGCGGTGACGTTCGTGACGCGGCGCAGTCCCGTTGCAGCGGCGATGTGGCTCATCGTCACGATGTTCTGTCTTGCCGCAGAATACGTGATGCTCGACGCGCAGTTCATCGCCGCCATGCAGGTGTTGCTGTATGCCGGCGCGATAATGGTGATCTTCCTGTTCGTGATAATGCTGCTCAATCTCGGTGAGGCTTCCGACATTACCGACGTTCGCGGCATTGGGGGCAAGCTTCTCGCTGGCTTCATCGGACTGATTTTCGTCGCCGAGGTCGGCGTCCTCACGCGAACGGGGATCCCGTCTGGAAAGTATGTCGTAGCGCGTGACTTCCTGAGCCAGCAACTTGCTACGTACGGCGCCGTTGGCGCTGTGGCGCGGCCGTTGTATCGCGACTATTCGCTCGCGTTCGAGTTGACCAGCGTCCTGCTGCTCGTCGCGATCGCCGGCGCCGTGATACTCGGACGCAAGGAGTCGTCGAGTGCTCGCTGAGGCGCTGGGTCTTTCCGCGATACTGTTCGTGATCGGTGTGGTGGGTGTCCTCACCCGCCGGAATGCGATCATCATATTCATGTGCGTCGAGCTCATGCTCAATGCCGTGAACCTTACATTCGTCGCACTGTCCCGCTATTACGGGATGGGCGGCCAGGTATTCGTGCTCTTCGTGATGACCGTCGCCGCCGCGGAAGCCGCGGTTGGGCTGGCCATCATCATATCGATCTTCCGTCACAGACAGACGGTCGACCTTCGTAACATCAACGTGATGAAAGGGTGATACAAGCGCAAAGTATGGCTCTGTCGAGCAGTCACCCGTTGGCCGGAACCATCGCGGCGTGGATGTGGCTGCTGCCGGTTCTTCCGCTGCTTGGTTTCTTCATCAACGGCGCGCTCAGCCTTCTCGGGAGCTCGCGGATCGGCCCATCCGATCCGGATATGGGCCACGACGGCCACGACGCATCCGCGGTGACGTCGGAACATGCACCTCACGCGCACGGCGACGATTCGCACGCGCAGGCAGTGCCGAAGTTCCGCGGCCTCACGGCGATCATCGGGCCCGGTGTTCTCATACTGTCGTTCCTGCTGGCCGCCTCGATCTTCTTTGCAATGCGCGGTGTCGACATGTCGACGCCGTTCATTCAGCGTTACTGGAGCTGGATGCCAGTTGGCGATCTCAAGATCGACATGGCCTTCCAGCTGGATCAGCTGTCGATGGTGATGGTTCTCATCATCACCGGCGTCGGTGCTCTGATTCACATCTTCAGCGTCGGCTACATGAGCGACGACCCGGGCTTCGCGCGATTCTTCGCGTATCTGAATCTGTTCGTCTTCTTCATGCTGATGCTGGTGCTCGGCGCCAACTACCCGATTCTCTTCGTCGGCTGGGAAGGTGTCGGACTCTGCTCCTATCTGCTGATCGGGTTCTGGTTCACCGATAATGCCAATGCATCTGCGGGTTTAAAGGCTTTCATCGTCAACCGAATCGGTGACGTCGGCGTGCTCATCGCGATGTTCATGATCTTCGCGAATCTCGGAACACTCGACTTCACTGGCGTGGCGGCTGGTGCTGCCGGGCTGCCATTCGGCGGCGCGCTGGTCACGACGATCTGTCTCTTCCTGTTCCTCGGCTGCACGGGCAAGAGCGCGCAGCTGCCATTGTATGTCTGGCTGCCGGATGCCATGGCAGGCCCCACACCAGTCTCCGCGCTCATCCACGCGGCGACGATGGTTACCGCCGGCGTCTATCTCATCGTTCGCAGCTCGTTCCTGTTCGCGATGTCCCCGATCGCTTCGATCACGGTTGCGGTGGTTGGCGCGATCACCGCGCTCTTCGCCGCGACGATCGCGATGAAGCAGTGGGACATAAAGAAGGTTCTCGCGTACTCGACCATCTCGCAGCTCGGCTACATGTTCGTCGGTGTCGGTGTTGGCGCATATACGGCCGGTATCTTTCACCTTGCGACGCACGCATTCTTCAAGGCGTTGCTGTTCCTTGGCGCCGGCTCGGTGATCCACGTGATGCACGCTGCATATCATCACAGTGGCAGTCACGACGATGCTCAGGACATGCGCAACATGGGCGGCATGCGAAAGGCGATGCCTGTTACCTGGATCGTCATGTGGATCGCGACCCTCGCGATTTCTGGAATTCCGCCATTTGCCGGGTTCTTCTCCAAGGATTCGATTCTCGGATCGGTGTACGAGCACGCCGGCGATTCGGTGTTGACGAACGCCACGTGGCTCGGGATGTCCGGCCACACAGTGTTGCTTGCGGTTTACGTCATCGGATTGGCCGCCGCCTTCCTCACGGCCGTGTACATGACGCGCCTCATGCTCTACACGTTCCATGGGCCGAGCAGGGCAACGGACGACGAGCAGCGGCACATGCACGAAGCGCCGTGGCTCATGACCGGGCCGCTCGTGGTGCTGGGCGCACTCAGCCTGATCGGCGGCTGGTTGAATCTTCCGGCGATCATGTCGTTCCTCGGACCTGTCGGCGGTCTGGATCACTGGCTCGAGCCCGTTGTCGGTACCGCGACGCGCACGGTGACGAACGGCGTGGCTCTCGAAGCGTCGCACAGCACTGAAGCCGCGCTCATCGGAGCTGCAATCGTAATTGCAGTGCTTGGAATCGCTGTCGCGGTACTCGCACTCAAGCCGGCGTCGCTGGTGCCGAAGACGCAGTCGCCAGCGGAGCATGGATTCGAGAAGGTTCTCGCCAACAAGTACTATGTCGATGAGGCGTACGACGACGCGATCGTGCGCCCTGTATACGGACTGTCCAAGAACGTGTTCTGGCGCGGTCTCGACGCTGGCATCATCGACAATCTCTTCGTAAATGGATCCGCGGCGCTTGCGCGCGGGCTCGGCTGGATCGGTGCGCGCATACAGACTGGAAGTACCGGTGTGTACGCGTGGGCCATCGTCGTCGGAGCCATCGTTGTCCTCAGTGCCTTCTCCTTCAGGTAAGACGAACGAATGACAGACTTCCTCAACGGCATCCACTACAACTCGTGGATCCTTCCGGCTCTGCTGATCATTCCGCTCGTCGGTGCGCTGCTTGTGTGGGCGCAGGGCGGCGCGCACCGTGACGACGCTGACGCGAACGCGGAGCCGGCAAGGCAGATAGCGGTCTGGACCCTCATCATAGAGTTCGTCGTCTCCTGCGGACTCTGGTGGTCGTTCGTTCCCGGAGTCGCCGGCTGGCAGGCCGGAGTAGACTACGCGTGGATTCCTTCGTGGGGCGCGCGCTTCTCGCTCGGCGTCGACGGCATCTCGCTCATGCTCGTGCTGCTCACCACGCTCACGATGCCGCTTGCCGTACTCGGCGGGTGGACAGCGATCAAGACCAGAGTCCACGCTTATCTGGCTTTTCTCCTCATTCTCACTTCTGGAATGCTCGGCGTGTTTCTCGCGCGCGACCTATTCCTGTTCTACGTGATGTGGGAAGTGATGCTCATTCCGATGTACTTCGTCATCGGCATCTGGGGCGGCCAGCGAAGGGTTTACGCCAGCCTCAAGTTCTTCATCTACACGATGGTCGGATCGCTGCTCATGCTCGTGGCGATCATCTACCTCGGCGTTCACAATCGCGACGCCCTGACGGGCATCCCGAATTTCAGCTACGACGCCATGCTCGCGTCTGGCGCGCTGACACCGAAGACCGCGCTCTGGTTGTTCGGCGCATTCTTCCTCGCATTTGCGATCAAGGTGCCGGTATTCCCATTCCATACGTGGTTGCCAGACGCGCACACCGAAGCACCGACCGCCGGCTCGGTGATTCTTGCAGGCATCATGCTCAAGATGGGAACGTTCGGCTTTCTGCGCTTCGCGCTGCCTCTGTTTCCGGGCTCGGCAATGAATCCAACCGTGCGAGCGATCATACTGACGCTCGCGGTGATAGGAATCATCTACGGCGCGCTGGTCGCGATGGTTCAGCCGGACTTCAAGAAGCTCGTTGCTTATTCCTCGGTCAGCCACCTTGGCTTCGTGATGCTCGGCATCTTCGCACTGACAGTGCAGAGCGTGCAGGGCGCGCTGCTCGTAATGATCAATCACGGAATCTCGACCGGCGCGCTCTTCCTTCTCATTGGCATGATGTACGAGCGGCGCCACACGCGCATGCTCGCAGATTACGGCGGAATCGCGAGAGTGGTGCCGATGTTTGCGGCTGCACTTACGCTGGTCTCGTTCAGCAGCATCGGGTTGCCCGGTCTCAATGGCTTCGTCGGCGAGTTCCTCGTGCTGCTTGGAGCCTTCCGGACATATCCCATCTTCGCCGCGATCGCGACGACGGGCGTGATCTTCGCCGCCTGTTATCTGCTCTGGGCAATCCAGCGCATTCTCTTTGGCAAGGTGGACAAGCCGCAGAACGAGCACATGCCGGACCTCAACTGGCGTGAGATCGGGCTGCTGGTTCCGTTGTTCGCCTGCATCATCTGGCTCGGCGTGTATCCCGGCGCCAGTGCTGCGGCGCATGGAAGCATCGGCTGAGAAGGTTGTTCGTACCGTACAGACAAATGCGGCGCTCTCGGAGTCGCAGACAGCAGCCCTTCCGGGCGGAGAATAGCAAGTGGCGTTCGATCTTTCGCAGTCGATGCAGCTGATCGCAGCGCTCACCCCCGACATCATCATGATGGTCGGAGGTATGGTTCTGATGCTTGTCTCTGCATGGGGAACTGAATCCGTGGAGCGGCAGCGCCGAGTTGGCACGGCCGCGATCGGCGTATGCGTGGTGTCCGCCATCTTCGTGGTGTATTTCATGTCGGTGCACGCGACAGCTGGCGCCGGCGTAATAGCCGTCGACAACTTCCGCTGGATCGTCGATCTCGTCCTGCTCGCCGCCACGGCTGGCACAATCGCACTCGGACTCGATTACAACACTCGGGAAGGGATTCTTCCTGCTGAGTCGCACGTGCTCGTTATCTTCGCGACGTCGGGCATGATGATACTCGCCGCGGCGCGCGATCTCACGATCGTCTTCCTCGGCATCGAGCTGATGTCGATCGCGGTTTACATCCTCACAGGCATGAATCGCCGCAGCGAGAAGTCCGCTGAGGGCGCGATCAAGTACTTCCTGCTCGGCGCGTTCTCGACGGGGTTCCTGCTTTATGGAATCGCGCTGGTGTACGGCGCGACCGGAACGACCAGTCTCACGCTGATCGGCGAGCGGGTCGCTGCCAATCAGATCATGTCCGCGCCGATGTTGCTCATCGGCATTGGACTCATGCTGATCGGTTTTGGCTTCAAAGTAGCGCTCGCGCCGTTCCACATGTGGGCGCCGGACGTCTACGAGGGCGCACCGACGCCGATCACGGCGTACATGGCAGCGGCGGTCAAGGCTGCTGCGTTTGCCGCATTCCTGCGCGTGTTCCTCGAAGCGTTCGCGGGCGAGATCCCGACCTGGCACATCGCAGTCTGGTGGCTTGCCGCGATCACGATGGTCGTTGGTAATCTGATCGCGCTTGCATCGAAGGACATCAAGCGCCTGCTGGCCTACTCCAGCATCGCTCATGCGGGATACATCCTCGTCGTGCTAGCATCGGGACAGGCACTCGGAAGCTCGGCGTTCCTCTTCTACATAGTCGCATATACGCTCGCCACATTCGGCGCCTTTGGCGTCGTGGTCGCACTCGGTCAGAGCGGCGAGCCGTACCTCAACGTGGACGATTACGCCGGACTGTGGACGTCGCGTCCGTGGCTCAGCGTCGCGATGGCCGTCTGCATGTTGTCGCTGCTGGGCTTCCCGATCTTTGGCGGAGCCGGCTTCTTCGCGAAGTGGTACGTGATTCAGTCCGCGCTTTATGCGCCTGAGCCGCAGACCCGTCTCGCGGTGTTGCTGGTGCTCACGAGTGTCATATCGGCCGGCTACTACATGTACGTCGTTCTCGTCATGTTCATGAAGCCGCGGCGCGAGGTGAACACGGTCAGCGATCCACGCAGCGTGGGGTCCGCCACACGTTGGGTCATCGGACTCTCCACCGTGATCCTTCTAATCCTCGGCGTGTACCCTAACGCGCTCGTCAGCCTCACACAACACCAGGGATCGTACCTGCGCGCGCCTGCACCACAAGTGAGCCAGGTTGTGCCCCGGTGAATCTCGTTCGCGACATCTTTCGCGAGTACGACATTCGTGGAATCACAGGGACAGAGCTGACACCAGACGTCGCGCGCGTGGTTGGACGCGCATTCGCGGCGTTGCTGCAGGAGCGGAGGCTTACGGGATCAGTCGCTGTCGGGCGCGACAACCGGCCAAGCGGCGATGGTCTCCACGACGCACTGGTTACAGGCCTGATCGAGAGCGGTATTGACGTCGTGGACATCGGCATCGTTCCGACACCCGTCGCCTACTGGACGCAGCACAATCTGGATGTCGTCGCCGGTATCCAGATCACCGGGTCGCACAACCCTCCCGAGTACAACGGATTCAAGCTCGGCATCGGCAGGGCGTCGATTTACGGCAACGACATTCAACGCATCTATCAGCTCGCTGCCGGTGGCATTTTCCCCGAAGGGAAAGGCAGCCGGCGCGATGAAGCCGTCATCGATCGCTACATCGACGATGTAGTGAGTCGAATCGGCAAGATCTCGCGCCCTCTTCGCATCGCGGCCGATGCCGGTAACGGCGTCGGCGCCCTCGTCGCGCCAAAGCTGTTCGCAAAGCTCGGTGTCGACGTCACGTGCATGTTCTGCGACAGTGATGGAACGTTCCCCAATCACCATGCAGACCCTACCGTCCCGGAGAATCTCGAGGACCTGGTCAACGAGATGTACAAGGGCGGCTATGACTTCGGCATTGCATTCGACGGCGACGCGGACCGGATTGGCGTCGTTCAGCGGAACGGCGACGTCATCTGGGGAGATTATCTGCTGCTCCTCTATGCGCGCGATGTCCTCACACGTGTGAAGAACGCACCGATAATATTCGACGTGAAATGCTCGCAGGCGCTCCCCGATGCCATTCAGAAGGCTGGTGGTGTACCGGTGATGTGGAAGACCGGCCACTCGCTGATCGAGGAGAAGATGCACGAGATGCACGCACCGCTCGCGGGCGAGATGTCCGGCCACATGTACTTCGATGAGGGCTGGTACGGTTTCGACGACGCTCTGTACGGCGCAGCGCGACTGCTCAAGATCGTTGCAGACTCCGGCAAGTCGATTCGACGAACTGCTCGCGGACGTTCCACGTTTCGTATCCACCCCTGAGATTCGAGTCACGTGCCCCGATGACAAGAAGTTCGGGATCGTGAGTGACGCCGTGAAGTATTTCAGCGCCAAATACACCACTATCGATGTGGATGGGGTACGAATCCAGTATCCCGGTGGATGGGGACTCATTCGCGCATCGAACACGCAGCCGGTGATCGTGCTCCGGTTCGAGGCGCGCACCCGCGATCAGCTGGATGCGATTCGCGCAGAGATAGAGGGATGGCTCACGCAGCACGGCGTCCAGATCTGACGTGACGCGCGGCCAGCGGCTCAGCGCCGCCCTCGCCCTGGCCGCGGCGCTACTTCTCGCCGGGCGCGCCGCGGCGATCATCTACTCCAACCAGGAGTGGTTCGCCAACCTCGGTGCGCTGTCGGTATGGGGCGCGCGCGTGTCCAACGTTCTGTGGCTGTACGGTTGCGCTCTCGTGATCGGGATCGCCTTCACATGGATCAACGTGTCCGCAGTGCGCAGGTCAGTCGTCGCGCTGATAGTCCCGAAGCGGCTGGCGAACGTCGAGTTCGGTGAGGAAGTACCATCGACAAGGCTACGCGCGCTTACCGCGGCAGTGAGCATGGGCATCACCGCCGTGAGTCTCCTTGCATTGCCGTCCTGGACGACGCTAGCGCTGTGGCGCTCAAACGTTACGTTCGCCGAGACAGATCCATACTTCACCCTCGACCTGAGCCACTTTGTTACGTGGCTTCCGCTCGAGACAGGCCTGTATCAGTGGTGCCTTGCGCTTTTCGCAATGACTGCGATCGTCGTGGTTGCGCTGTACGCGCTCACGCCAAGCCTGAGCTGGGACTCCCGAGGCATTCACGTCACGCCGTATGCGCGACGGCACATCACCGTCCTCGGCGCCATCCTTCTGCTATTCGCAGCCTGGGGCTTTCGCCTCGACGCGTTTCGTGAGCTGATTCAGGGCAGCGGGCCGGACGGACTCCTTACGCGGACCGATCACGTCTGGTTGATCCCGAGCGATCTTGCGCTCTCGCTCGTCACACTTGGCGCCGCTGTCGTGCTGCTCGTTGCAGGATGGATGGGCCAAACCGTAACTGCGTTTGCCAGCGTCACCGTGATCATAATTGGCACGATTGCGGCCCAGATCGTCGGGCCGTGGGTCTCCGCGCGAATAGCGACGTCGCCTGCGAACGCTGCCATGGAGCGACCGTACAGCGAAACACGGGCCGACTTCAATGCGCGCGCGTTTCCGCACGAGCCGATTGCGCCGTCGATGAAGTTCCTCGCCGACTCGACACTGCTCGCGAACGCCGGACAGGTGCAGATACGAGGTGCGCTTGCTGACGTTGTCTTTCCCGGTGCCCGCGGTGCCGAGGTCGTGCATGACGTTCCACGCATGATCACTGCGCCAAGACTTGGTGACGGCTTCGCACGTTTGATGCACGCGTGGTCGGAGCAGAATCCGCGCCTGATGTCCGACGCAATTCCGTCAAATGCGGCATTCATTCGCGAGCGCGACATTCGAAGCAGAGTTGCCGCGCTCGCTCCAGTATTTGCACTGTCCGGTAGCATTGGTGCGATTCCGACCTCGCGCGGCGTGTTGTGGGTGATCGACCTCTATACAATCAGCCAGACATACCCGCTCAGCGCGCCACATTCCGTGTACGGTGCGCGCCTCACCTACAGGCACCACGCTGCAACGGCGTACGTGAGCGGTGGGACTGCAGCCACGATAATCGTTCCAGATTCGGCGCTGGATCCTGTAGCGCGCGCCTGGTTCAGTACCCATCCTGGCAGTTACATCATGCCCGGCGTGCCACGCGACATGATCACGCCCCCTCCAGCCGCCCCCGTTGTACCCAACGGATCATCGGCCCAGGATCAGCTCTTCCGCGAAAACGTGGGACGGATTTACGAGCGCATGCGCGCGACGCTCGACTCGGGTGATCTGCGCGCCTTCGGCTCCGCATTCGACTCGCTCGGTGTCATCATTCGGGGTAGGCGCTGATGCACAAGTCGAGCAAGACGGCGGTTATCGCCCTTGGCGGGAATGCGTTGTCACCGGCCGGCGAGCGATCGACCATTTTCGATCAGTTCAGACACACGCGGGAAAGCCTTGGCCCGATCGTCGCGCTAGCGAACGATGGCTGGAACGTCTGCATCGTTCACGGCAACGGACCGCAGGTAGGAGACGAGCTCGTTCGTAACGAGGAAGCCCGCGCTACCGTCGAGCCGCTTCCACTCGGCGTACTCGTCGCTGCCACCGCGGGCTGGATCGGCTACATGATCCAGCAGTCTTTGGAGAACGCGTTGCGTGCCGCTGGAAGCGATCGGCGCGTCGTCACCGTGCTCACGCAGGTAGTGGTTGACGAGCGCGATCCAGCGCTGGAGCATCCATCCAAATTCGTGGGTCACGAGCTCCCCGATGAACGGGCACGGGAGCTCGCGAAGCAGGGCATTGCGACCGCCAGAGACGGCAACGGAAGATTGCGCCGCGTCGTCGGAAGTCCCAGCCCAGTCGAGATTCACGAAGAGCGTGTGATCCAGTCGCTTCTCGACGACGGTGTGCTCGTTGTCGCCTGCGGCGGCGGCGGTATTCCCGTGTTTCGCGATGCGTCAGGCGCACTCGAAGGCGTCGATTGCGTCGTCGACAAGGATCTCGCCGCTGCCGTGCTTGCCGCCGGAATCGGCGCTGATCTGTTCATGATCCTCACCGACGTGGACGCCGTTTACGCCGATTGGGGCAAGGCTGCGCAGCGAGCGCTGCCTCGCCTTACCGTTCAGGAAGTCGCCGACCTCGACCGCCAAAAGGCGTTCGGAGAGGGCAGTATGGCGCCAAAAGTCCGTGCGGCCGCAAAGTACGTGCGCCAGACCGGCGGCCGTGCCATTATTACAGAGCTTTCGCGGGGCAGCAATGCCGTCGCGGGAAAGGCGGGGACGGAGATCGTTCCCGCATAGTGCATTAATTACCGGAGCCAACTTGAATATTCACGAATATCAGGCGAAAGAGATCTTTCGCGCACACGGGGTCCCGATCCCGCCGGGCGACGTGGCCACGACGGCCGATGAAGCCGAGCAGATCGCGCGCCGTTTTGGGACGACTGTGGTCGTCAAGGCGCAGGTGCATGCCGGCGGCCGCGGCAAGGCTGGCGGCGTCAAGCTCGCCAAGACGCCAGCGGAAGCGAAGGAAGTAGCATCGCGCATTCTCGGCATGCAGATCAAGGGAATCACGGTCGAGAAGGTGCTCGTCACCCCCGCCGCAGACATCGCGACAGAGGCATACGCGGGCATCATCCTCGATCGCGTCTCCAAGAAACCGGTCTTCATGGTGAGTCCCGCCGGCGGCATCGACATCGAGGAAGTTGCAGCGACGACGCCAGAGAAGATCATGCGTCTGCCGATCGACTCACGGTACGGACTGCGTGGCTTCCAGGCGATGGAGCTTGGCTTCTTTCTTTACAAGGATGTGAAGCAGGTTCGCGCCGCCGCGAAAATCATGCAGGATCTGTATCACGCCTTCATGGATAGCGGTGCGTCACTCGCCGAGATCAATCCTCTCGTTACGACACCGGACGGCGAAGTGCTCGCGCTCGATGCCAAGATGGTGATCGACGACAACGAGCTCGATCGTCGGCCCAGCATTGCAGCGCTGCGCGACGAATCATCCGAAGCGCCGAGTGAAGTTGAAGCACGCGAGGCAAACCTCACGTTCATCAAGCTGGACGGGAACGTCGGCTGCGTCGTGAACGGTGCAGGTCTCGCGATGGCAACCATGGATCTCGTCAAGTACTACGGCGGCGATCCGGCCAACTTTCTCGACATCGGTGGTTCGAGCAACCCTGAGAAGGTCGTCAACGCGCTCAAGATCATCACGAGCGATCCCAACGTGAAGGCGATCCTGTTCAACATCTTCGGCGGAATCACACGCACCGATGACGTCGCGAACGGCATCGTCACGGCAACCAGGGCAAACCCGCTCAAGGTGCCAATAGTCATTCGTCTCACCGGCACCAACGAAGAGATTGCGGTGAAGATTCTTACGGAAAACGGATTCAGCGCGATGACCGACATGGACGAAGCGGTGAAGAAAGCGGTCGCGCTCGCGACGGGGAAAGCAGCATGAGCATCTTCATCGACAACAACACAAAGCTCGTCGTGCAGGGCATCACCGGACGCGACGGATCGTTCCACACGAAGCAGATGATGGAGTACGGCACGCACGTCGTCGCCGGTGTAACGCCGGGCAAGGGCGGCCAGAAGTTCGAGAACACCGTGCCGGTGTTCAACACCGTTTACGATGCGGTTCGTGAGACAGGCGCCAACACGAGCGTCATCTACGTGCCACCCATCGGCGCCGCCGACGCAATGATGGAAGCGGCTGACGCCGGCATCGAATTCGTCGTCTGCATTACCGAAGGCGTGCCCGTGCTCGACATGACCTTCGTCTATCCATTCATGAAGGAGAAGGGCGTTCGTCTGCTCGGCCCCAACTGCCCCGGACTCATCTCTCCGGGGAAATCGAAGGTTGGAATCATCCCGGGCCGTATCTGCACGCCTGGACCGATCGGACTCGTCAGCCGGTCCGGCACGCTCACGTACGAGCTCGTCTACCAGATGACGCGCGCAGGAATGGGCCAGACGACATGCGTCGGCATTGGCGGCGATCCGATCAACGGAACCAACTTCATCGACTGCCTCGCAGCATTCGAGAGCGATCCCGACACGACGGCGGTCGTCATGATCGGCGAGATCGGCGGTACCGATGAGCAGGAAGCAGCGAAGTTCGTGAAGGAGAAGATGACCAAGCCCGTAGTCGGCTTCATCGCCGGCCAGACCGCACCGCCAGGCCGTCGCATGGGTCACGCAGGCGCGATCATCTCCGGATCAGCCGGTACTGCTGCAGAGAAGATGCAGGCATTCGAGGAAAACGGACTTGGCGTCGCCAAGCGACCGATCGACGTTGTTGGACTTCTAAAGGAGCGCATGAAGTAAATGGCTGGCGACTACACACTCACGATCATCAAGCCCGACGCATTCAACTCGGGAAAGGCAGGCAAGGTCATCGCCCACCTCGAGCAGCAGGGCTTCAAGGTTCGCGCAGCGCGAGTCATGCATCTAAGCGACGCCGAGGCGAAGGAGTTCTACGCAGTGCACTGCGAGCGGCCATTCTATGGGTCGCTATGCAGCTTCATGACGTCGGGACCGTGCATGCCGATGGTTCTTGAAAAGGCAGATGCGGTTGCAGCGCTGCGTGTCGCGATCGGCGCAACCGATCCAGCTGAAGCCGATGCCGGAACCGTTCGCAAGCTCTTCGCCGAGTCGAAGGAGCGGAATGCGATCCATGCATCCGATTCCGATGATAACGCGGCGCGCGAAGCACGGTTCTTCTTTTCGGAGAGCGAGATAATTCGCGCCCGGTAACGTGTAGTCCCAGCACGAGTAATCGTTATGAGTCTGGCACGTAAACCGTTTACACGTGGTGCGTGCCAGATGTTAATCCAACTACATGAGACCTGACGATGGACCCTACCTTCGTGATAGACTCCGCGATTTCCAGTCTGGCCGTAGTACTGAGCCTCGGGATCGTTGGTTGGACGATCGTCGCGTTTACACGGGCTCGGCGCGGGAAGGTGATCGCGAGCAGTCCGTCCCCGGAGTCGTTGCAGCCGATGGAGCAGCGTCTCCAGCGGCTGGAGCAGACCACAGAGGCGATCGCCCTCGAGGTCGAGCGAATCGCCGAGGGTCAGCGGTTCGTCACGAAGCTCCTGTCTGACGCCGAACACCCGTCGCCTCGGCTCGGTACGCCACGCTGACGCTGACGCGCCACGGGTCAGAGCCGGACCGAGTCAGCTTGACGCGCGTGGCGGCAGGATACATCTTCGCCGCCAACCATCACCGTTATAACCTCATGCGCAGCCCCGGATCGACCGCTACGATCGCCGTTCTTGCAATTGCGTGGGCAGGGTGCAGTCGCAACGAGCGAGCGAAGCCACCGATGGGTGCACCGCACGACTCCGCTGTGGCGGCCGCCACGCGCGACTATCTCGTTACTGCGACGGACTACGCGTACACCGGTCTCCCGATGCACGCCCCGTCCGGCTGGGTTACCCTCCGTCTCGCGAATCGCGGCAGTGAGCAGCACATGCTGGGCGTCCTGGCAGTCCCGGTCGGATATACGCCTGCAGCGTTTGTGGATTCACTCGTCCATCAGCACATACCGCCGGACGTGAAAGGCTGGGCCGGTGTCGACGTTGTAAGTCCCGGCGACACCGCGATTATCTCCGCGTATTTTCCGCCCGGACAATACGCCGTCAGGCTGCTTTGTGAAATCACCGGATGGAGCGCTTCACGTGGTGAAGGGAATGGCCGGCTCCTTCGACGTGGTTGCGGCGGCCGATACCGGATTGGCTCCCGTGAGCGATGCAGTCGCGACCATGAGCCGCAACAACATTGACCTGACCGGTACTCCTCTCAAGAGCGGCGTGCGCATCCTTCGCGTGCTGAGTGATGGTCCGCATTTCCGGGATTTTCAGCTGTTGAAGCTGCTGCCCGGACGCTCATCTCAGGATGCGCTCACGTGGTACGCCAACCGCGCTACAGTGGCGCCCGCCGCGACTGCAATCGGCGGCGTGAGCGGCATGTATGCCGGCCAGAAGGCTTCGATGACGGCCAACTTCACGCCCGGCTCATACGTGATGCTGTTCGATATCCAGGATGCGCGTGGACATCCGGGGTTCGTACATCGCACCTTTGCCATTCGTCCATAGGACTATCCTCATGACCATGCACAATCGGCCGCTCTCCGGTCGGTGCAAAGAAACCCATCGCGTTTCGGGTCGATCCTGATGTGTTGGTTTTTTTAAGCGCCACGGACCGGGATACCACGGAAGAATGAACGCCGTTTTGCGGGCGTTCATGCAGTCGCAGTCGTGATCGACGGGCCTAGGGCTTAGCCACTCCTTCACGCTCGCTGCCCTGTCCCGTTGCACCCCGCCCCCCATCTGGCTATCTTATGTGGCTATGCTGTCCTTCGACATCCGCACGCTGGAGTCGACCGCCGCACAGGTCGTTGGAGACCTTCCGGCTGACGATCCCATATGGAGTGCGGCCGATACGCGTCCAAACGACGCCGTTCACGTCGAAGGACGGCTTTCAAGTGCCGGTGCCGGCCGTTTCTACTTCAGCGGCAAGCTCTCCGGACAGGTGACACTGGAATGCCGGAAGTGCCTCGTCGAGGTCACCCGGGAAGTGAGTGAGGATGCACATTTCATCTTCGCTCCCGCCGGCGATCCGACGACGGAAGATGATCCGGACGTATTCACGTACGATCCCGGCGCTCACCAGCTCGACGTTAGACCAGCTGTACGCGAAGGGTGGCTCCTCTCGGTGCCAGCCTTCGTTGAATGCAGGGAGGACTGCAAGGGGCTCTGCCTCAAGTGCGGCACCAACCTGAACGAAGGGGCTTGCGACTGCGAGCCCGTCACCACCGATGCCCGATGGGATTCGCTGCGCCAGAGTAACGTCTCGCGCGACGACTTCCAAGCCTGAAAACCTGACCTAGAAGCCGTCCCATGGCCGTCCCCAAACGCCGTATATCCAAGCAGCGCAAGCGCCTCCGCAACACTGCGAAGGGAGCTCCCGCGATTGCTCTCCAGAAGTGTCCGCAGTGCCAGGCCATCAAACGTCCGCACCACGTGTGCGAGGAATGTGGCTACTACGGCGGCAAACAGAGAGTAGCCGCTAAGGGCGCCTAGTTGGCCCGCATCGCGTTAGACGCGATGGGGGGCGACTTTGCCCCCGCCGCTCCGGTCGCAGGCGCGCTCCTCGCGCTGGCGGATCTGGATCAGTCACACAGCATCCAACTCGTCGGGCGCGCTGACCTTATCCAGAGCACGCTCGACTCGCTGCTCGCGGGCGAGTACGCCTCGCTTGCGTCGCACCGTAGCCGGATATCCATCGTCGATGCCCCAGATATCATCGACATGTCCGATAAGCCGGTTGCTGCGCTGCGCGCTAAGCCCAATAACTCCATGACGATAGGCCTCACACTTCAAGTAAAAGGTGAGGCCGACGCTTTCGTCTCGGCTGGCAGTACCGGGGCCCAGATGGCGGCCTCAGCGCTCATTCTCAAGCTGCTTCCCGGACTCCACCGGCCAGCCATCGCGACGCTCTTTCCTACCGCCCAACGGCCGGTCGTCGTGCTGGACTCGGGCGCCAACGTCGACTGCTCGGCCCGCGAGCTGCTCCAGTTCGCGTGGCTCGGAGGCGTCTACGCCGAGTGCATCCTGGGCCGCGAAAATCCGGCTATAGGACTGCTCAGCATCGGCGAGGAGCCCGAGAAGGGAAACGCGGTCGTCAAGGAAGCCAACGCGCTCTTCGCAGCCGCTGGTTTCAACTTCGCGGGCAACGTCGAAGGACGCGATCTCCCGGCAGGCCGCACCGACGCGGGATTGATCGACGTGGTGGTTTGTGACGGGTTCGTCGGTAATGTGGTACTCAAATTCTACGAGGCCGTCACCCCGATGATCGTCGGCCTCATAAAAAAATCTGCTGGCATCGAGCCCGAAACACTCGCTCGCTCGCTCAGCCAGCTAGACTACTCTGAGCACGGCGGCGCCCCTCTACTGGGCGTGCGCGGCATCAGCATAATCTCACATGGCAAGTCATCGCCGCGCGCCATCAAGAACGCAGTGAAGGTCGGCGTGCGTGCAGTGGAGAGCAAGATGAACGATCTAATGGGCCAGCGTCTCACCGCCTCTGAACAGAAGCACTCCGCGGCGGTAGCAGCATCATGATTCCAGCAATCGCACGTATAACCGGAACAGGACGCGGCCTCCCGGCGAGGATCTTCACCAACGACGACTTCGCATCGATCGGCATCGAGACGTCGGACGAATGGATCATGGAGCGCACAGGCATCCATGAGCGCCGCATCGCCTCCGAAACTGAGACGACCTGCTGGATGGCCGCCACCGCGTCGCGCCAGGCGATGGCCAAAGCAGGGGTCACCGCGGGCGAGATCGACGCGATAATACTCAGCACCGCAACGCCGGACCGTCTGCTTCCCGCAACGGCAGTCGATCTCCAGGCCGAGCTCGGCGCAACGCGTGCCGCTGCATTCGACGTCTCGGCGGCGTGCTCCGGTTGGCTGTACGGGCTCGCAGTCGCCGAAGGCATGATCGCATCAGGCGCGATCGATACGGCGCTCGTGGTCGGCGCCGAGAAGATGAGCGCGATCATCGACTGGAAGGACCGGTCGACGTGCGTGTTGTTCGGCGACGGCTCGGGCGCCGTCGTGTTGCAGCGCAACAAGTCCGGTGAGCGCACCGGTATTCTGTCGACGTTCCTGCGCAGCGACGGCTGTCTCGCGAATCTGCTGTACCGTCCCGACGGCGGCGCCGCGCATCCGATGACGCCCGAGGTTCTCGAGAACCGCACTCACCTCGTGAAGATGGCCGGTCGCGAAGTGTTCAAGCATGCAGTGCGCGAGATGAGTGAAGCCGCTGACCGCGCACTCGACTCGGCCAAGCTTCGCGCCGCCGACATCGATCTTCTCATTCCGCACCAGGCCAACACGCGCATCATCGAAGCAACGGCGAAGCACGCGAATATCTCGATGGACAAGGTGTACGTGAATGTGGATCGCTTTGGCAATACGTCGTCCGCGTCGATTCCTATCGCGCTGGACGAGGTAATCGAGAAGAAGATCGTCGGGCCCGGCTCGACCGTGATGATGGTTGCATTCGGTGCGGGCTTCACGTGGGCTTCCGCGATCGTTCGCCTGTAATCCGGCAAGAACCGCAAGCGATCGATGAACGTCATCCTGCTCTTTCCCGGACAGGGATCACAAAAGCAAGGAATGGGAAAGGATCTCGCCACGGCGTTTCCCGCCGCGCGCGACACGTTCGAGCGCATTGACGATGCACTCGGCTTCGCACTCAGCTCGCTCTGCTTCGACGGGCCACAGGAAGAGCTGACACTCACCAAAAACGCGCAGCCGGCGCTGTACGCACACGGGGCAGCTGCGTGGGCCGCCGCGCGCGACATGCTCGCCAACCGCGTGGTTGCGGCCGCAGGCCATTCGCTCGGCGAGTTCACAGCCTACCACGCGGCCGGCTCGCTCGGGCTGGAATCCGGAGCGAGGCTGGTACGGCAACGTGGCGAGATAATGTTCGACATCGGATCCGAGCGTCCGGGCACCATGGCAGCCGTACTCGGCCACCTGACCGTTCCGATAGATGAACTCTGCAGGCAGGCGTCGCGCGAGGCCGGCCTGGTTGTGCCAGCCAATTACAATAACGACGAACAGGTCGTTGTTTCAGGCGAGCCCGCCGGCGTTGAGCGCGTCATGGAACTGGCAAAGGCAGCTGGCGCCAAACGATCGCTGCGACTTGCAGTGAGCGGCGCATTTCATTCGCCGTTGATGGAGCCGACGGAGATCGCATTCAGCGGCGCGCTCCGGGCTACGGAAGTCGCCGATCCGGAATTTCCCGTTTACTCCAACGTGACCGCCGACGCGTGCACGAGCGGTGATGAAGCACGCACGCTGCTGCTGCGACAGTTGACGTCTCCCGTAAGATGGTCGGCCGAAGTCCGCGCGATGGACGCTGCACATCCTGACTCGCTATATGTCGAGCTGGGGCCGGGCAGGGTTCTCGGCGGGCTGGTATCGCATCTCGTGCCGGGCGCACGCACCATCGCGGTCGGCGCGCCCGCGGACGTCGACAAACTCGCCGAGGCGCTGGGATGAGCATTCAGATAGATCTTTCCGGGCGAAATGCACTCGTCACCGGCAGCACGCGCGGTATCGGCCGTGCGATTGCGAATACGCTCGCCGAGTGCGGAGCGCGGGTCGCGGTGGTTGGCCGCGACCTGGAGCGCAGTCAATCAGTCGCCGCAGAGATCGGCGGCGGCTCGCTTGGTTTCGCTGCCGACGTTGGGGACGTTGCCGCCGTCACAAAACTCATAGCAGATGTGGAGGCAGCGTTTGGCGGAATCGACATTCTCGTCAACAACGCCGGACTCACGCGTGACAACCTCCTGATGCGCATCAAGGACGACGACTGGGACGCGGTGATCGACGCCAATCTGCGCGGCGCATTCGTGGCGATTCGTGCGGCGACACGCGGAATGATGAAACGTCGCTGGGGCCGAGTGATCAACATCACGAGCATCGTCGGAATCAACGGCAACAAGGGGCAGGCCAACTACGCAGCGAGCAAGGCCGGCCTGATCGGCCTCACCAAATCGGTCGCCAGGGAGCTTGGCTCGCGCAACATCCTGGCGAACGCTGTAGCACCCGGCTTCATCGACACGGAGATGACCGCTGCGATGACGCCGGAAGCACGGTCGGCGATGGCCGGCCAGATCCCGCTGGAACGTCTAGGGGCTCCCATGGATGTTGCTGGAGTGGTCGCGTTTCTGGCGTCCGACCTGGCATCGTACATCACGGGGCAGGTCCTGGTGGTGGACGGCGGGATGATCTAACGCCTGTGTCACACTCTCTACCTGGCCTACCGGGCCAGGGTTAAATTGTAACGTTACCCCCAAACTGTACGAGGATCCGCATGGCCGACAATTCGGAGAAGGTAAAGGACATTATCGCCAACGAGCTTGGCGTGGAGCGCGAGAAGCTGACCGACGGCGCGTCGTTCATCGACGATCTCGGTGCTGACAGCCTCGACATCGTCGAGCTGGTGATGGAATTCGAGAAGGAATTCAACATCGAAATTCCCGACGAAGACGCAGAGAAGCTGCGCACCGTTGGTGATGCGCTCGCGTATCTGAACGGAAAGGTCGCTGCGTAATGGCGCGTAGGGTCGTCGTCACCGGCATGGGCGTTGTCACGCCCGTCGGCAACTCTGTGGCGGCGACTTGGGAAGCTCTCAAGGCTGGCACGTCTGGCGTCGCGCCGATTACCAAATTCGACGCGAGCAAGTTTCCTGTGCGGTTTGCCGCCGAGGTCAAGGATTTCAATCCTGGCGAGTACATGGAGCGCAAGGAAGTCAAACGCTCCGATGTGTACACTCAGTATGCCGTCGCCGCCGCCAAAATGGCGATGTCGGATGCTGGACTCAGCGACCCTGCGGAAGCGGGAATCGATCCGGACCGGATCGGCGTCATCATCGGTTCCGGAATCGGCGGCCTCAAGAGCTTTGAGGAGCAACACGACGTGTATCGGGAGTTGGGCCCAAGCAAGATCAGCCCTTTCTTCATCCCGATGTTCATCGCGGACATCGCCGCTGGAATCGTCTCGATGCAGTTCAATGCAAAGGGACCGAACTACGCGACCGTTTCCGCATGCGCGACGTCCGCGCACGCGATCGGCGACGCGTTCAGAACGATCCAGTACGGCGACGCTGATGTGATGATCACCGGCGGCGCCGAAGCCACCGTCACACCGATGGCGATTGGCGGCTTCGCCAACATGAAGGCGCTTTCCGAGCGTAACGATTCCCCGTCCACCGCATCTCGTCCATTCGACGCAACGCGCGACGGCTTCGTAATGGGTGAGGGCGCGGGCATCGTCATACTCGAAGAACTCGAGCATGCGCGTGCGCGCGGCGCGACGATCTACGCGGAGATCGTTGGCTACGGTGCGACCGGTGATGCGTATCACCTTACTGCACCGGCACCGGATGGCGAGGGTGCGCAGCGCGCAATGAAGCGTGCGATGCGCGATGCCAAGCTCGGACCCGCCGACATTCAATACATCAACGCACACGGTACGTCCACGCCGGCGAATGATCTCAACGAGACGCGTGCCATCAAGGCCGTCTTCGGCGAGCACGCCAAGGACCTCAACGTCAGCTCCACCAAATCTGCGACGGGCCACATGCTCGGCGCTGCCGGTGCGGTTGAATTCGTTATCTGCGCACTCGTTGTCGGAGAGGGCGTGATTCCACCAACTATCAATTACGAGCATCCGGATCCGGAGCTCGATCTCAACTTCACGCCTAACGTCGCGGTCACGCGGCCTGTAACCGCCGCGCTGAGCAACAGCTTTGGTTTCGGCGGCCACAACGTCAGCCTGGCTATCCGGCGTTTCGAGGGGTAACACGCTGCATGCTCGCGGGAATGACGCTGGACCTGTCGCTCGTCACCGATCCCGCACTGCGCGCCGCAGGCGACAAGCTCTCCTCTGGCACGAGACTGGACAGCTCTGACGGCCTCGCACTGTTCGAGAGCCCCGACATCATCGGACTGGGTTCGCTTGCAGATCAGGTGAATCGCGCGAAGAACGGCGATCGCGTGACATTCGCCTCGAATCAGCACATAAATCCGACCAACGTCTGCTACCTGCGGACGACGTGCGTCTTCTGCTCTTTCGCGCGACTCCCCAAGGAAGACGGGGCCTATCATTACAGTCTCGAACAAGTGTTCGAAGAGTCGAACTCCACCGGTGGATTGACCCGGGAGTTCCACATCGTGGGCGGACTCGACATGAAGGCCGGCCTGCAGTACTACGCTGACATGTTCCGCGGCCTCAAGCAGCGCCATCCCAACATCCACATCAAGGCGCTGACCGCGGTCGAGATCGCGCACATCGCGCGCATCGACAAGATGTCGGTCGAGGAGGTTCTGGTCACGCTGCGCGACGCGGGGCTCGATACGTTGCCCGGCGGCGGCGCCGAGGTGTTCAGCAAGGCAGTGCGCGCCAATATCGCGGAGAAGAAGCTCGCCGCGGAGGACTGGATCGAAGTGCATCGCGTAGCGCACCGTCTTGGTATCCGCAGCAACTGCACGATGCTTTACGGTCACGTGGAGACGATGCAGGATCGCGTCGATCATCTCATGATGTTGCGCGATCTGCAGGACGAGACCGGCGGCTTTCTCGCGTACGTTCCGCTGGCGTATCACCCAGACAACAACGAGCTCGGAATCGAGCTCGGGCGCGAGGGGACCGCGACGTCGGGGTTCGACGATCTTCGCAATCTCGCCGTTGGCCGGCTCTTCCTCGACAACTTCGACCACATCAAGAGTCACTGGATAATGGTGACGCCGGGCCTGTCGCAGGCGTCGCTGTCGTTCGGCGTGAACGACCTGGAAGGTACCGTGGTGAAGGAGAAGATCTACCACGAGGCTGGCGCGCACACGGCACAGGGGATGTCACTGGATGATCTGATCAAGCTGATACGCGGTGCGCGCCGTGTACCGGTCGAGCGCGACTCGCTGTACAACGTCGTCCGCACGTTCGGCGACGATTCATCGCAGCGCGCGGCGTAGCCGCATGAAGAGCGCATGAAGATCGGACGCATCCCGTACATCAACTGCTATCCCGTTTACGGCGCAATAGACCGCGGAATCATTCCGCTCGACGGTGAGCTCATCGACGGCATCCCGACTGCGCTGAACAGCATGATGGCGAACGGTGCGCTCGACATCAGCGTCGTCTCCGCCGTGGAGTACGCGCGCGATTCCGAGCGGTATCTGCTGCTACCGGATCTCGCGATCTCATGCGACGGACCGGTACGCAGCGTGATGCTGTTCTCGAGGTTGCCCGCCGAGCAGTTGGGCGCCCGCAGTGTGGTCGTCTCGCGCAGCTCGATGACGAGCGTCGCGCTACTCCAGCTGCTGTTCGAGAATGTGTGGCGCACGCTGCCCGACTTTGTTCCGGGTGACGCAGAGATCCGCGACATTCGCACCGACGACTCGCACGACGCACGCCTCGTCATAGGCGACGCAGCGCTCGTCCTCGCCGACAGCAGACGTTATCCGTACGTGTACGACCTGGGAGAGGTGTGGAAGAGCTGGACCGATCTGCCGTTCGTCTTCGCTGTCTGGGTTGCGCGGCGCGGTGTGGATGTGTCCAGCGCGCTGGCCGTTCACGCGAGACTGATCGAGTCTCGCAACTGGGGTGTGGCGCATCGCACGACCCTCGCCCGGCAGGCGCACGACGCCACTGGAGTTGCTACCGAAGTGTGCGACGAATACCTCTCGGGTCTCGACTACAGGCTTTCCTACCCGCATCTTGCAGGCCTCACCGAATTCTTCCGCCGGCTCGTCAAGCAGGGACGCGTTCCGAACGGCACTCTCTCATTCCTGACCGCAGCCTGATCAATGCGCGACATAGTCGATTTCTACCGCAACGCTTCGCTGCTCGAGCTCGGCGCAGAAGCAGATAAGGTCCGGCGACAGCTGCACCCCGGAAACGTGGTCACGTACATCGTCGACCGCAACATCAACTACACCAACGTCTGTGTCGCCGATTGCGGATTCTGTGCGTTCTATCGCCGACCCAGGGACAATGAGGGCTACACGCTTTCGTTCGAACAGATCGGTGCCAAGATCGAGGAGGCAAAGGCGCTCGGCGCCGTCCAGATCCTCATTCAGGGCGGTCACAATCCGTACATCCCGTTCGAGTGGTA
The DNA here is from genome assembly GCA_963707505.1 of uncultured Gemmatimonadales bacterium. GTDB lineage: Bacteria > Gemmatimonadota > Gemmatimonadetes > Gemmatimonadales > Gemmatimonadaceae > Fen-1247. The sequence goes on along the minus strand of CAVPQB010000004.1, from coordinate 1,247,677 downwards.
TCTGGAGCTGATGCGTTACATCAAGCGCAATCATCCAATCCACATTCACGGATTCAGTCCGAGCGAAGTCGACTTCTTCTCGACGGTGTTTCGCATGGATGCGCGCGATGTGATCCGCGAGCTGCAGTCAGCGGGACTCGATTCCATTCCCGGTGGCGGTGGCGAGATCCTCGTGCAGCGAGTGCGCGATCTCGTCGCGAAAAAGAAGGCAGGCGCGGATCGCTGGCTCGAGATCATGGAGATCGCACACGGCGAAGGAATGAAAACGTCCGTGACGATGATGTACGGCATCGGCGAGACTCTGGAAGAGCGCATCGAGCATCTCGAGCGCGTGCGCGAGGTGCAGGCGCGCACGGGCGGATTCACGGCCTTCATCTGCTGGCCCCTGCAGCCGGAGAACACGCCGCGCATGTCCAACCAGCCCAAGACTGATTCCACCGAGTATCTGCGCACCGTTGCGATCTCGCGCATCGTGCTCGACAATGTTCCGAACCTCCAGGCCAGCTGGGTCACGATGGGAATGAAGATCGGTCAGCTGGCGCTCCGCTTCGGCTGCAACGATTTCGGCTCGCTCATGATCGAGGAGAACGTCGTCTCCGCCGCAAACACGACGCATCGTACCAGCACCGCTGAGATGGAGCGGCTCATCCGCGATGCAGGCTTCAGTGCGTCTCGCAGGCGTCAGGACTACTCGCTTCTCACTACCGCGGCGTGAGCACAGGCGCTGGTACGGGCGTGAGCACGCGCGTCGGCATTGGCTACGACTCGCACCGTTTCACGCCGGGCGGTCCTTTGATACTCGGTGGTGTGCGCATTCCGGCCGACGTCTCGCTGCTCGGCCACTCCGACGCCGACGCGATTTCTCACGCCGTTACCGACGCAGTGCTTGGGGCAGCCGCCGCTGGTGACATCGGCTCGCTGTTTCCGGATAGCGACGACGCCAACAAGGGTCGTGATTCGATCGAGATGTTGCGCGGCGCCGTCGCGTCCGTGCACGCGCTCGGATTCGCCGTCGCGAATATCGACGTTACTGTCATCGCTGAATTTCCGCGCATCGGACCGCACGCGCCGGCGATTCGCGCGCGCCTTGCGGATGCACTCGGTGTCACGGCGCAAGCGGTGAGCGTGAAGGGAAAGACGAACGAAGGGATGGGATGGATCGGCCGAGGTGAGGGAATCGCGTGCATTGCCGTCGCCACGCTCACACGTGAGCGTTGAACCGGCGCGAGAGACCCTCGCGCGTGCCTTCTGGTTGGCTCCGTTCGCGGACTTCCTGACGCTCGAAGACGGTGCGTCGCCGCGCACCGTCGAGGCATACGGCCGCGATCTCGCGCGATTCGCAGACTACTCGCTCACGAAAGGCGCACACGCGCCGGAAGAGGTCGGCTCGACGACGCTTCGCTCGTACATCTATCATCTGAAGGACCTGGGTCTGGCACCGTCGTCGATACGGCGTAACATCTCCGCGTTGCGCACGTACTACAAGTTTCTTCTCAACGAAGGACATGTGGTGCGGGACCCGAGCGAACGCCTCGAGACACCCAAGCGTTGGCGCGAGCTACCGGACGTATTGAGCGCGGAAGAGGTCGCGAGGCTGATAGAGACTCCGACACTGGACGAGCCGATGGCGTTCCGCGACCGGGCGATGCTCGAGCTGGCGTACGGCGCCGGACTCCGGGTAGGCGAATGGATCACGCTTGGCGTGCGCGACCTCATGCTGGACGAGTCGCTGGTGCGCGTCTTCGGCAAGGGGGCGAAGGAGCGGCTGGTGCCGATCGGGCGGAAGGCAGTGGGTGCGGTCGCTATCTACCTGCGCGAGCTACGGCCAAAGCTGGAGAAGGGATCGGGCGAGGGAATTCTGTTCCTCAACGCGCGAGGCGAGCCGATGACGCGCATGGGCGCGTGGAAGATCCTGCGCAAGCACGTCGATGCAAGCGGTATCACCAAGCACGTCACGCCACATACCTTACGTCATTCGTTCGCGACGCATCTTCTCGAAGGCGGCGCGGACCTGCGGGCGGTACAGGAAATGCTCGGCCACGCCGACATCTCGACGACGCAGATATACACGCACGTTGACCGTGAGTATCTGCGCTCGGTTCACAAGCAGTTCCATCCGCGCGAGCGGCTCTCAGATGTGACACAGAAATGATCCTCGTAATCGACAATTACGATTCCTTCACATACAATCTCGTTCAATATCTCGGCGAGCTTGGCGCCGAGGTAATGGTGCGGCGCAACGACGAGATTCCGGCCTCCGAGGTTGGGGCGCTCGGGCCGACGGCAATAGTATTATCGCCCGGTCCCAAGACACCCGCGGAGGCTGGCATTACGCTGGACGTGATTCGCACCTACGGATCATCGATTCCGATACTTGGTGTATGTCTTGGCCAGCAGGCAATCGGCGCCGCGTACGGCGGGCGCGTTGTTCGCGCGAACAGACTGATGCACGGCAAGACATCGGAGGTGAGGCACAATGGAGCTGGGCTTTTTGCCGGCCTTCCCGATCCGTTGCGGGTGATGCGATATCATTCGCTGACGGTGGATCGGGACTCGCTTCCGTCCGATCTGGAGATTACCGCCTGGAGCGACGACGACAGCACAGAGGTTCACGCGATGCGGCATCGCAAGCATCCTGTCTACGGAGTGCAGTTTCATCCCGAGTCCGTTCTCACGGACGGAGGCAAGCAGTTGCTGCGCAACTTCCTGGACCTTACCCGATGACCCGATCGCTGCTGACCCGCGTACTGACTGCACTCGCGGCAGTCATCATGATTGCGCCGTTCGCACACGCGCAGGTTGCTGTCGACTTCCCGTTGACGCTCGACAACCTGCCCACGTACAATCGTGTGAACGGACTGTCCGTACCGTTCGCCCCGACACTCAACGTCGGTGACGACAGGCTTGTCGTGAGTCCGGCGATTACCTATCGCTCGCACCTCGGCAAGATCGATCCGTCACTCTCGATAGTTGGACAGTTCACCGCTGATTCGAGCATAGGCTTCGCGCTAACGGGATCACGGGGCACGTTTACCAACGACAGCTGGATCCGCGCGAATATCATCAACTCTCTCACCTCACTGGGCCTCGGCAGTGATTCGCGAAACTATTTCCGCGGGGATCGGGGCGAAGCTCGCCTCACCTCGTCGTTGCATCTCCCGGTCGACATCGAGGCCGCTACAATATTTGTCGGAGCGCGCGCCGAGCGCGATTGGTCCACAGGGTGGCGCAGCGGCAGCAACAACGGTCCCTTCAGCATTCTCAACCGCAGTGACACGGTTAACGGGGTCCAGCGCCCGAACCCCGAGATAGATGCAGGCCACATCACGTCGGCGATTGCGGGCGGACATCTGGAGTACGCAGGGCTTCCTGCATCCGCTCCTGGTGGATGTGCTGATCGAGGCTGCCGGGAAGACGCCGCTCGGCGGCAATTTCCAGCAGCTCACGCTCGACGAGGGTGCGAGTATCAAGACTGTCGCGGGGCAACACCTCGATATTCGCGGGCATCTCGTCGCTACCGCTACGAGCTCGTTCACACCCCGCCAGCGGTACGCGTATGTCGGCGGGTCGGGATCGCTGGCGACGGTCGACATGCTGAACATGGGGGGTGACCATCTGTACTTTCTCGACGCTCTCTACGCCATTCCGATCAACAGCATCGAGGTCCCGATTCTGGGCAACCCGTATATAGCTCCGCACTTTACGATGGGCGCGGCGGCGGTGGGAGGATTTGGGCGTCCGGCTCAGAACATCGGAGCGCGGCTTGGCCTATCGATCTTTACGCTCGACTACGTCATAAATCCAAGAACCCACAAATCCGACTTCGGCGCGGGAATCTCGCTCGCGCCGTGAGTACGGGAGGGGCCGAGTTGGAAGCGGCCGAGTTGGTCGGGAGTCCTCGTCCCAGAGCGTCGGCGGGATCACAAGGGTATCGAACACTTGTTCGATTGCTACGCTGTCAACATCTCCCCTTTGCGCCACCACTCAGCAAATGGTAACTTTGGTGGCGTGAAAGTTGCGTCCAGCCCCCCATTTTTTCGCCCGCGATGAAGACCGCGGTCGTGATCCCGGCCCGCCTCGGGGCCACCAGGCTCCCCCGGAAGCCGCTTCGCGACCTCGCAGGAGAGGCGCTCGTCGTACGGGTCTGGCGACGAGTCGAAAGGATGGGAGTCGCAGACCGGGTAGTCGTCGCGACTGACCACGACGACGTCGCCAGAGTCGCCCGAGCAGCCGGTGCAGACGTCGTGATGACGAGCAGCGATTGCGCATCGGGAACCGCGCGCGTCGCGGAGGTATCCCGCAACCCCGATTTCGCCTCCTACGACGCTTTCGTCAACGTCCAGGGCGACGAGCCCTTCATTTCCGCCGGCTTCATCGCTGCCGCCGCGGACGTTGTCAGGAGCGGAAAATTCACCCTCGGAACCGTCGCCGCGGTCGCTTCGGACGAGATATTCGATCGTCCTTCCGTAGTGAAGGTTGTGATCGGGACCGATGGCCATGCGCTTTACTTCTCTCGCGCGCCGATCCCGTTTCTACGCGAAGACGCTGACGCGCCGCTACGGCACCCGCTTACCTTGCAACACATAGGCGTCTACTCGTACACGCGAGACGCGCTGGCCCAGTGGATGGCGCTTCCACCGCATCCACTCGAAGACATCGAGCGGCTGGAGCAGTTGCGGCCGCTCGCACACGGGATGAACATCGGCGTGGCCGTAATCAGCGAGCCCGCCGAATGCGGAATAGATACTGAAGAGGACCTACGGGCTGCGAATGAGCGATGGAGCTCGTTTGCGGCAGGAGAGCAATGATGGCAATGAGAACTGAGTCCTCGCAGCAGACGCGATACATCTTCGTCACCGGTGGTGTCGTATCATCGCTGGGGAAGGGGATCGCGGCAGCGTCCATCGGACGACTGTTGGTCGAGCGCGGCATGCGCGTCACGATCATGAAATTCGATCCGTATCTGAACGTCGATCCGGGAACAATGTCGCCGTTCCAGCACGGCGAGGTGTTCGTCACCGACGACGGTGCGGAAACGGATCTCGATCTCGGGCACTACGAACGGTTCATAGACCGCTCGCTGTCACAGATGAACAACGTGACGACGGGGCGCATCTACCTCAATGTCATCACCAAGGAGCGGCGCGGCGAGTACCTCGGATCCACCGTTCAGGTGATTCCGCACATCACGGACGAGATCAAGTCCGCGATGAAGCGCCTTGCACCGGACAACGACGTCGTGATAGTCGAGATTGGCGGAACGGTCGGCGACATCGAATCGCAGCCGTTCCTCGAGGCTGTGCGGCAGTTCCGGCAGGAGATCGGGCGCGAGAATGGGATATTCATTCATCTCACACTGGTTCCGTTCATCGCAGCGGCCGGTGAAGTCAAGACGAAACCGACGCAACACTCCGTACGCGAGCTCATGCAGCTCGGAATACAGCCCGACATTCTCATCTGCCGAACCGAGCGCGCCCTTTCCGAAGACGTCAAGCGAAAGATCGCGCTCTTCTGCAATGTCGAGTTCGGCGCAGTGGTCGAGAGTCGGGATGTTCCGACGATCTACGAAATTCCCCTCGTATTCCACGAGCAGGGAGCGGACGAGCGCGTGATGCACAGGCTCGGCCTGCTGGGCAAACGCGCGCCGGATCTCACGCAATGGCGCAGGCTGGTGCAGCGCATCATCTCGCCATCGCGGAGAGTGAAGATTGCGGTGGTTGGGAAGTACACCGAGTTCATCGACAGCTACAAGAGCGTGCAGGAAGCGCTGATCCACGGCGGCATCGCGAACAACGTCGGCGTCGACATGTCATGGATCTCGAGCGACACGTTCACGTCACGCGAGCGCACGCGCGAGATACTCGCGGAGTATGACGGGTTGCTCGTGCCGGGCGGATTCGGCGTGCGCGGTGTCGAGGGGATGGTCGAGGCGATCCGGTATGCGCGCGAAGCGGGGCTGCCGTTCTTCGGTATCTGCCTCGGCATGCAGGTAGCAATCGTCGAGTTTGCGCGCAACGTCATGGGACTGGACGACAGCAACTCGAGCGAGTTCGCACCGGATTGCGGAAATGCTGTCATCTCCCTCATGGAATCGCAACAGCATGTCACCGACATGGGCGGCACGATGCGACTGGGCCAGTATCCGTGCAGGCTTGGCGACGGAACGCGTGCGGCCGCGATGTACGGTACTCAGCAGGTGAGTGAGCGTCACCGGCATCGCTACGAGGTATCGAACGCATTCCGTGACGGCTTCATCGAGCACGGACTGACCCTGTCCGGTCTGTCGCCTGATGGCTCGCTCGTCGAGATCGTCGAGCTGCAGACGCATCCCTGGTATCTCGGCTGCCAGTTCCACCCGGAGCTCAAGTCGCGCCCCACTCGTCCGCATCCATTGTTCGCTGGATTCATCGCCGCTGCGGCAGAGCATGCGAGCGTGGCGAAATCGCCGAGTGCCGAGTCACGCGTCGGAACCGAATCTCTATCGTGAGCTCGCTTTTTCCGCGCGACAGGTTCTTTCTAATCGCGGGGCCGTGCGTACTTCAGGATGATGCACTGAATCTGGAAGTCGCCGAGGCGCTGCTCCGAATCGAGGAGCGCGTGCCGGGCGGTGTCATATACAAGGCCAGCTTCGACAAGGCAAATCGCTCCAACGCCGGGGCCACGCGTGGTCCGGGACTCGACGAAGGGATTGCGGCACTGGGCCGCGTGCGAGCATCGACCGGTCTGCCGGTGCTCACTGACGTGCACCTCCCGGAGCAGTGCGCTGCAGTCGCGCGCCAGGTGGATGTGTTGCAGATTCCGGCGTTTCTCTGTCGCCAGACCGATCTGCTGCATGCGGCTGGCGCGACGGGTCGTCCTGTGAATGTGAAGAAGGGCCAGTGGATGCATCCGGAAGGAATGCGTGGTGCACTGGACAAGGTCCGTGAGGCTGGCGGTGACGAGGTCGCGGTTACGGAGCGCGGAACGTTTTTCGGTTACGGCGATCTGGTAGTCGACATGCGCGCATTTCCGCGCCTCAAGTCAGCGTGTGACGCGCCGGTGATCTTCGACGCGACGCATAGCGTGCAGCGTCCGGGTCAGGGTGTTGGTGGTTCCAGCGGCGGAGCGCGCGAGTTCATTCCGACGCTCGCACTCGCCGCAGTCGCAGCGGGGGCGGACGGCGTGTTCATCGAAACACATCCGACGCCCGATACCGCACCGAGCGATGGGCCGAACATGTTGCCGCTCACTGACCTGGCGGACCTCGTGGATCGCATGGTGGATTTATGGGCACGAGTACGTCGTTGAAGGCCGACGTTGTAGCACGCGGCCGTCGCGTTCTCCGGCTCGAAGCTGAGGCGATAGCCGAGGCCGAGTCGCGGCTGGGCGACGAGTTCGTGCGCGCCGTCGAGATGATCGCTACGGCGCACGGTCGCGTGATCGTGTGTGGCGTCGGCAAGTCGGGGTTGATCGGAAGAAAGATCGCCGCGACACTCACATCGACAGGAACACCGGCGGTTTTTCTGCACGCTGCAGACAGTATCCACGGCGATCTAGGAATCGTGGGAGAGGCGGACGTCGCGATCCTCATTTCGAAGAGTGGTGAGTCCGACGAGTTGCTGCCGTTGCTGGATCATCTCAAACGACTTGGCGTGCAGACGATCGCGATCACGGGTGATCGGGAATCGACGTTGGCGTCGCACGCGGACGAGACACTCGACGCGTGGGTCCGCGAGGAAGCCTGTCTTCACGGGCTCGTCCCGACGACGAGTACCACTGTTGCGCTCGCGCTCGGTGACGCGCTCGCAGTCGCGCTGCTCGAGGAGAAGGGATTCGGGGCAGACGACTTCGCCCGCTTTCATCCTGGCGGCGCGCTGGGTCGCAAGCTTCTCACGCGCGTTCGCGATGTGATGCTGACCGACTCGCTGCCGACGCTCCCTCCGACGGCGACGGTACGCGAGGCGATCGTGGAGCTGGCCGAGAGGCGGGGCATCGTGATGATCATCGACGACGCAGCAAGAGTGAGCGGCATAATGACCGCCGGCGATCTGACGCGTCTGATGGAGCGCGAGATGGATGTACTTCGCGTAGGCGTGTCCGACGTGATGAACCGGTCTCCAAGAGTTGCGGATCCTGACGAGCTCGGGAGCGCCGCCGTGCATCGCATGGAAGAGCACGGCATCATGGCGATGCCGGTCGTAGCGAAGGATGGATCGCTGGTCGGCGTGGTGCACCTGCATGATCTCATGCGCGCGGGGGTGGCTTGACCTTTGGCGCGGGAAAGACGGTGACGACCGCCCTTGTGGTGGCGACAATTGCCGCGTCCGGATGCAAGAGCGACAAGACTACCCCGCCGCTCTCCGCGCGCTCAGCGCTCGCGGATTCCGCAGGTCAGGTGATGTATGGGGCGAAGTTCAATCTTACCGATCAGGGCGTGATGCATGCCCAGCTCGTCGCCGATACGGCGTACTTCTTTGACGACAACACGCGCGTCGAGCTGATGCACGTGAATTCCACCTTCTTCACGACCGCTGGAGTAAAGAGCGCGGTGCTGACCTCACGCCGTGGGACGTATCACACCAATACCGGCCAGATGGTGGCGCGAGGGAACGTGGTGGTGAACTCGGAGGATGGGCGTCACCTCACGTCGGAGGAATTGAAGTACGATCAGAGCCGGAACGAGATTTCGAGTGATAGTGCGTTCGTGATCACCGAGCCGGACAGGCGCCTGCAGGGGGTTGGGTTCCGGTCGGATCCCAATCTTCAGAACGTTCACGTGCTCAAGGTGCTGTCCGGATCCGGCGGCGCCGTGCTCATCCCGACTCACTGATGAACCGACGCCTGGAATCAGTTCTCGCGCTGCTCTCGGCGTTTGGCGTTCTGTGCGTTGCGCAGAGCGGGCTCGCGCGGAGTGCGCTTGCGCAGCGCGTCGGACCGGCACCCGGCAGCAAGTGTGTCATCGAGATCGAAGGCTCGACCGCCGGTACTACGCGATTCAACAGCGTCAAGTTGCCGAGCGGCGAGCGCAATACGTATGTCGGCGGCGGCTCGATCGCGCGCTGTCAGGGACAGGATGTCACGCTGATTTCCGACAGCACCGAGTACTACGGCGACCAGCGGCTGATGTATCTCATCGGCAACGTTCACTATAGCGACCCACGCGCCAAGGTTGATGCCGATCACATGACTTACTGGATGGAGGAGGAACACATCCGGGCTGAGGGAAATGTGTACGCAGTGATGGCGAGTGGGAGTACCATGCGAGGTCCCGTCGCTGATTACTACCGCGCCGTGGTACCCATCCGCACCGAGGCGATTCTAGTGTCCACCGGGCGGCCGAAGTTGAAGGTCGTGCAGCTCGACACGATCACACACAAGCCGAGCGACACGGTGGACGTCGTTGCGGATCGCATCACGAGCGTCGCAGACAGTCTCGTCTATGCGGGCGGCGACGTCCGCATCACGCGCCCGCAGCTGTTCGCCACCGGGGACTCGGCCTTCATGGATCAGGGATCCGGAACGGCGCGGCTCATGAAGAAGCCGAGCGTCGAAGCTCGTCGTAGCCGGCCGTTCACGCTTACGGGCGGGGTGATCGACGTCTTTTCGCGAAACCGGCTGGTAAATCGAGTGGTTGCAACACCGAATGGTCATGCAACGAGCCAGGACCTTCAACTGTACGCCGACTCGGTCGACCTCCGGGTGCGCAACAACGAGCTGGAGCGCGCGATGGCGTGGGGCAGGACGCGCGCGCACGCAACATCACCGGATCGTGACATCGTGGCTGATTCAATAGACGCGCTCCTTCCGAATCAGCGGATCCACGAGATCATCTCGGTTGGCAATGCTTACGCGACAAGCGTTCCGGATACAGCGACGATGAAGACTGACGAGCGCGACTGGATGCGGGGCGATACGCTGATTGCAACGTTCGACACCGTCGCGCGCGCCGACAGCGCGCACACGCCGCCGGTCAAGACGATACTTTCGCGCACCAACGCGCGTGCGTACTATCACGTCAAGAACGACAAATTCAAGGACAGACCTGGAGTCAACTACGTCACCGGAAAGGATATCGACATCAATTTCCTCAACGGCGGCATCGACACGGTAAAGGTTCGTGACAAGGCGAGCGGCGTGTACGTCGAAGCGGTCGATACGACAGTCGTGAAGAAGCCCACCACGCCCAAGACGCTCAGGCCACCGGCGCCGCGCCGGGGGATAATACATTGACGGCCCCGATCTATTCCGACGTGATCGCGTCGCTGCTTTCGCACGCCGCCGGGGACGAGCGCTCGTCGGTGCTGGCGCTCGAAGCGCTCGTCCGGTGCGCTGATGACACGGGTTCGGCAACGCTCAATGACATCGCGATCGGATACCGCGACGAATATCTCCGAACGTTGCGTGACGAAGGCAAGGATGCACAGCATGAAGCGGGACGTCTTAGTCTCGACGAAGTCAGAGCGTACCTCACGACCTGGGTGCTCCCTCGGCTTGCAACGGACAAGGTCGTCATAATCCCGCCGGGCGATGTCGGCGATTATACCAAGATCCGACTTTCGGATAGCCTCTGGAGCGACATAGCGCCGCTGCGCGCGCAGGTCGCTGACATGTTGCGCCAGACGGGAGAGTTTCCGCGTCCCGCCACCGGACAGATCGCGCCTGAGGACCGCAGCCCCGGCAGGAGTACGCTGGAGGCAGAAGGGCTCGTAAAGGTCTACCGGCGGCGCAAGGTGGTAAATGACGTCGCAGTGCATCTCCGCCAGGGCGAGATCGTTGGATTGCTGGGCCCGAACGGAGCCGGCAAGACAACGACTTTCTACATGATCGTGGGACTGATCCAGCCGCTCGAGGGTACTATCAAGCTGGACGGTCAGGACATCACCGAGATGCCGATGTACAAGCGCGCTCGCAGGGGCATTGGATATCTGTCGCAGGAGCCGTCGATCTTCCGCAAGCTGTCCGTCGAGGACAACATCCTCGCCATTCTCGAAACGCTGCCGTTGTCGCCGTCTCAGCGGGAAGAACGGCTGGAACGGTTGCTCGACGAGCTCAGTATCAAGCGGCTGCGCAAGAGCAAGGCGTACGCACTTTCGGGAGGCGAAAGGCGACGACTGGAGATAACTCGTGCCCTCGTCACCGACCCCAAGTTCATGATGCTGGACGAGCCGTTTGCCGGCGTGGACCCCATCGCTGTCCACGACATCCAGACGATCGTCTCGGGACTGCGGCAGCGAAACATTGGCGTTCTGATCAGCGATCACAACGTAGAGCAGACACTCGATATCGTGGATCGGGCCTACATCATGTTCGACGGACAGGTGAAGGTTTCCGGCACGGTTCGTGACTTGGTCTTCGACGACACAGTCGCGAAGATTTACTTGGGTCCCACGCTGACCGCTCGCCTTCGCGAACGGTTTGCAGGCGGCGGCACCGGAGCACACGTATGAGATCAAGCCTCAGCCAGTCCACTCAGATGCGGCAGGACCTGAAGATCAATCCGCGCTTGTATCAGGCGATGGATCTTCTGTACATGCCGCTCCTTGACCTTCAGCAGCATCTCAAGCAGGAGCTGCTGAACAACCCGTTCCTCGATCTCGTCGAAGACGACGAGGAAGAGGAGGATGAGACCGAAGACGCCGCGGAGACCGCTGTAGAGGAGCCGCAGACTCCTGAGAAGGACGAGATCGATTGGGAAGAGATTCTTCTCGACGGCTTCGACACCGGTGGTCATCGTGAGGAACGTGAGGAGCGTGAGCACTTCGAGCCGATCACAGTTGGCACGCGCGACCTTGGCGATCATCTGCGCGATCAGGTCGCGTTGCTCGAGCTCACCCCGCGGCAGGCGCTCATCGCAGACGAGTTCATCGGTAATGTGAACGACGACGGCTATCTCGCCGCGTCGGTCTCGGAGATCGTGGTAGCGTTGAACGATATGGCGCGGAGTGCCGCCGAGGCGGCCGGCCGTGAGATCGGCGAAGGCATGTTGTACACCGAGGCCGAAGGCGAAGAGATGCTCGCGATTGTCCAGACGTTGGATCCACCGGGAATCGCCGCGCGCGATCTCAAGGAATGCCTGCTGCTGCAACTTCGCGAGGCTGGCCTTCAGCAGTCTGTACCGTACCGTCTCGTGCGCGACTGCTTCGATGAGCTGATCAATCACCGCTGGAGCGAGATCTCCAAGCGCTTCGGGATCAGTGCGACCGATGTGCAGGCCGCAGCGGATGAAATCGCCAAGCTGGATCCGAAACCTGGTCTGCGGTACAGCACCCGCTCGGACAACTACATAATTCCGGATCTCGTCGTCGACAAGATCGACGAGCAGTATCACGTGTTTCTGAACGACGCGAATCTTCCGCGTCTCAAGCTTAGCAAGGCATATCAGGACATCGCGCGCGACAAGAAGAAGTTCGACGGCGAGAACAAGGAGTTCATCTCCAGCAAGCTCAACTCGGCCAACTGGATGATCCAGGCGATCGAGCAACGCCGTCAGACGATGCTCAAGGTGATGAACTACATCGTCGAGCGTCAGCGCGAGTTCTTCGAGAAAGGCGTGCAGTTCCTCAAGCCGCTCACTCTTCGCGAGGTCGCCGAGGTGATCAACATGCACGAATCGACGGTCAGCCGCGTGACGAACGAGAAGTACGTGCAGACCCCGCGCGGCGTGCTGCCGTTGAAGTTCTTCTTCTCGTCCGGCCTCGCAACCGCCGACGGCGAGGACGTTTCAGCGCGCGGGATCAAGGCGCAGCTTCAGAAGCTCGTCGAGGACGAAGATCCCAAGCACCCGCTCACCGACCAGGCGATAGTCAACATCCTGCGCGAGAGCGGCGTTCAGATCGCTCGTCGCACCGTTGCCAAGTATCGCGATCAGCTCGGCGTGCTTCCAGCGCGAATGCGCAAGCGCGTATGACGTCTCTGCCGGCGGCGAGGCTTCCGCGGGTGAGCGTGCTCGTCCCGGCAAAGGACGAAGCTGAGAATTTACCGGAGTTCATGCGCCAGGCCGCGGAAGTGTTTGCCGCGGAGCCTGACAAGTACGAAGTCGTCGTGATCGACGACGGCTCGACAGATGCGACCGCGGCGGTTCTCGCTGATCTGGAATCACAATATCCGTTTCTGCGCTCCGTGAGACATCGTACCCGTCGCGGGATCGCGGATGCGTTGCGCACGGGGTACGTCCACTCGCGCGGAGACGTGCTCGTATTCTACCCCGCCGATCTGCAATTCAAGCCCGAAGACATTCCCAAACTCGTCGAGCCCATTCTCGCTGGCGAGTTCGACATGATGACCGGCAGAAAGGAAGGCGAGTATGAAAAGGCATTCGTCTCGGGTATCTACAACGGCCTGAGCCGCAAGCTGTTCGACGTGCCGGTGCGCGATCTCAATTCGGTCAAGGCGTACCGGCGCGAGGTGATGGCCGCCCTTCCAGTTCGTCCGGACTGGCATCGATACATGATCGTCGTCGCGGCACATCGCGGCTTCACAGTTGGCGAGACACCGATCCCGCTGTATCCACGCATGGCGGGAAAATCCAAGTTTGGTCTCAGCCGGATTCCCGTGGGTGTGCTGGACATGCTGGCGGTCTGGTTCGAGCTGCGTTTCGCACGCAAGCCGTTGTTGTTCTTCGGCATACTTGGCGCGGGGCTCTTCTTTATCGGAGTGCTGACCGGCATCGTCGCCGTACTGTACCGCATCATCGCCGGCGTTGGTTTCCGGCCTCTGCTCACGCTCGTGGAGGTTTGTCTGCTGCTCGGCAGTGTATTTTTTGCAACTGGTTTGCTGGCGGAGCTCATGGCTGCGCAGCGCGCCGAGATCGCCGAATTGCGGAGACGCGTCGAAGAGCTGGTCGGTCGCGATACGGACTCGCTGCGCTGAGGCGTGAAAGCACTTTTCGTAGCGCATTCATTTCCACGGTTCGACGGCGACGCCGCCGGATCGTTCATTCTCGGCCTCGCAACGGCGCTCATGCAACACGGCGTGGACGTGCGCGTCATTGCGCCGTCCGCGGCCGGACTCGACAGGACGAGCGTGATTCGGGGAATCACAGTCCGGCGCTTTCGTTACGCACCGCGCGCTCATGAAACACTCGCATACCGCGGCACAATGGCCGATGACGTCGCGAAATCAGTCATGGCGAAGATGGCTCTCGGTTCGTTCATCGTATCGGAAACTCGAGCTGTCCTGTCTGAGACATCGACATGGAAGCCCGACATCGTTCATGCGCACTGGTGGTTCCCGAACGGAGTCGCGGCGTCGACTGCGAGCCGCCTGTCTCGTGTGCCACTGGTAACTACGGCGCACGGATCTGACCTCCGATTGCTGCAACACAAACCCGCCGCGCGCCCGCTTGCGCGCTATGTATTTCAGCGCTCCGCGCGCGTCACCTGCGTTTCGAGCTGGCTCGCCGCGCAGGCGGCGCCACTCTGTCGCACTGCACCCGTAGTTGCTCCGATGCCCGTCGCGACATCGCTCTTCGAGCCCACCGGCGACCGGGACGCCAACCGGATCGTGTTCGTGGGACGTCTCTCTGCGCAGAAGGGAATCGAAACGGCGATCCGCGCACTCGCGTCGATGAAGCGCAGCATAGTGCTCGACGTGATCGGCGACGGGCCCGACCGGGCCAGGTTGATCGAGCTTGCCGGTCAGCTCGGAGTGGCCGATCGGATCCTGTGGCGCGGGCATGTAAAGCATGGTGAGCTGCCGCAGCTGCTCTCGCGTGCCGCGGCGCTCATCGCGCCGTTCATCGACGAGGGCCTCGGGCTCGTCGCCGCCGAAGCGCAGCTGTGCGAAACGCCGCCGGTCGCATTCGCGTCAGGCGGACTCGTCGATGTGATCGAGAACGACGTCACTGGCGCACTCGTCGCTCCCGGAGATGTGGATGCCCTGGCCATATGTGTCGAACGAATCGTGGAGGACTCGGCGCTTCGTGAACGACTCGGAAAGGCGGGCAGGGTGGCTGCACTGGCGCGTTTTTCACCAGAGAGTGTTGCCGAGCGCTACGCTCACATTTACCGTGATGCAGTGAGCGAAAATGCGAAGTAGGTGGATGCGTATTGCCCAGCTGGTATTCGCCGTTCTCGTGGTGATTTTTGCGAGCATAGCGATCGCCAAGCGCTGGGACATGATCGGGGAGCGCGTCGCCACGATCAACATCGACTGGGTGGCGCTGATAGAGGCTTCGCTGCTCGTCTTTCTGGCGTACGCAGTCCTTGTGGAGACATGGCGCCGAGTCCTTGCCGCCTGGGATACTCAGCTGCCATGGTGGACCGCAGCGCGGATCTGGTTCGCCGCGAGTCTCGGCAAATACATTCCGGGAAACCTCTGGTCGCTTGCCGCACTGGGCGTGATGGCCAAGGAGACGGGAGCGTCGTCCGTCGCGGCTGCTGGCTCGTCGATCATCGTAAACGTCTTCAACCTCGTCTCCGGTCTCGCGCTGGTACTCATCTTCGCGTCGCGGCTGGTGCCGCATGCCGCAGTGTTCGCAATAGTCGCCGCCGTGTCGGTCTGCGGGGTTCTGGCCGCTCCCATGTGGCTTCCGGCCGCGGTACGCCTCGCCTGCAAGCTGACAAAGCGGGATATTCGGCTTCCGGTAATTCCGTCGAGTACCGTCTGGTGGTCGCTCGCAGGGACATCCTTCGCGTGGTGCGCCTATGGCGAGGCCTTCCGCCTGTTCGCGATCGCGATCCTCGGGCGCAGCGCTGTGCACGGCGGAGTCGTACTCTACATTGCCGCATACACAGCGGCGTATATTGTTGGATTCATCACCCTGATCGCCCCTGCGGGAATAGGAGTACGCGAGGCGGGGATCTGGGAAGGATTGCCACTGCTGGGGCTCACAACGTATGGCGACGCCGTAATCGTCGCTGTCATGAGCCGCCTGTGGCTTACCATACTGGAAGTAATACCCGGTCTCATCGCGCTCGCGGCGGGCCACTTACGACCTCCAACCCGTTCCGAATGACGGCAGCCGCTGGCGCGAAGAGAGTGCTTACCTCCGATCCGGTGATCGGCTCCTACGAGCCTCGATTTGCCGGGCTCTGGGCGACTGTGACGTATGCAATCGCCACGCTGGCGCTCGGCCTGCCCGCACTCGCCGGACAGTTTCTGGTCGGACCGCATAGCGATCAGTACATCGCCGGTTACGCCTTCAGGGAATTCGCGGCCAGCACGCTCAAGGCGACGGGGTCGTTCCCGCTGTGGAACCCGTACCAGTTCGGTGGGATGCCGTTCGTCGCTGCAATGCACGGCGACATCTTCTACCCAACATTTCTGCTCAGAATGGTTCTCCCCACGGACGTCGCAATGACGTGGGGGTTCATGATCCATATTTTCCTGGCCGGCGCGTTCACGTACATGTTCATGCGACGCGCGAACTTCGGGTTCGCCGGCGCGTTCGTGGGTGGCCTCGCGTACATGCTGAGCGGCCACATCGCGACGTACGTGAACCCCGGCCACGACGGCAAACTATTCGTCGCCGCGCTGTTCCCGCTGTTGCTGTGGACCATCATAGCGTGGGTGCGTGACGGACGCCTCTGGGCACTCGGCGCTATCGCCGCCACGGTTGGCCTGGACATCCTCGCGCCGCACCCTCAGCTGCTCGAGTATTCGCTGCTCGCGGCCGGCGCGTATGCGATAGTGCTCGCCGTTGGGCTGGTGCGGGACGGAACCGGTGATGGCAAGCTCGCGCTCAAGCGGCTCGCCGCCGCGCTGATTGCCGTTGCGGTCGGACTCGCCATCGGCGCAGTGCAGTATCTCCCTGTGCGTGAATACGTGGCGTGGTCGCCGCGCGCGGCCGGCATCGGTACGTACGAGCGAGCGACGTCTTACGCCAAGAACCCGCAGGAGATTCTCAACGCGTATCTGCCCGAGTTCACAGGCATCCTGGATCACTACTGGGGGCCCAATGGCATCCACTTCCAGGGCGATTACGTCGGAGTCGTAGTTCTAATGCTCGGCGGATTGGGCCTGAGCGGGATAAGGCGCGACAGGCGTTCACGCGAGCTGTGGTTCTGGGCTGTCACCATCGTCATCGCACTTCTCTGGGCGTTGGGCGGCAACACGCCGTTCTACAACATTCCGTTCTATCTCGTGCCGGGCACCAAGTACTTCCGCGCACCTGATTCAGTGTTCTTCGTCGGAACGATGGGTATTGCAGTATTCGCCGCGCGCGGGGTGGAGAAGGCGCTCCTGTCCGAGACAACCCGCAAGTACGTGCTGGGTTGGGGGATCGCCGCTGCTGCCGTAGTTGTGCTCGCTGCGACAGGTGTGCTGACCGCATTCGCGCGGAGCGTGGCTCCCGAGAGCAGGCTCGAAGTCGTGGACGCCAACAACACCGCGCTCGTGATCGGCGCGATTCGCTCGCTCATCTTCGTGATACTTGCAGGGCTCGCAATGTTCAGGGCCGCAGAGATCCGGAAGGTAGCGGGCCGATTTGGACCCGTGATAGTGATCGCGCTTCTCGTCGCGCTCGACCTATTCGTCGTGAACAAGCAGTACTGGGTATTTTCGCCGCCGGCACGCCAGCTTTACGCCTCGGATGCCGCCACGAAATACCTCGGCAACCTGCCGCAGCCGGGCCGCGTGGTACCGGTCGAGATACAGAATGGCGGCGACGACGCATTGTATTCGGGTGCCGAGCTGATGACGCATCGTGCGCTCAACGTGATCGGGTATCACGGGAATGAGATCGCACGCTACAATACACTCGTGGCGATCGAGCAGGGCGCTGGCCCCGGACCCGAAACCACGCGTCAGATAATAACGAATGCGAACATCCGTCGGCTCACCGCCACCCAGTACATCCTGAGCAACGGTCACGAGCTCGCCAACGTGTTACCAGGCGTCGTCCAGGTCGCTGGCCCATCGACCGAAGACGCGAGCGGGCAGAGCAATTACGTGTACCGGCTGCCTGGCTCGGCGCCGTTCGCGTGGGTCGCTCCCGTGATCGTGAAAGCGGCCGACGATGCGGTGCTTGCCACCATCATGAACCCCCGCTTCGACGTCGAGACCGCGGCTCTCTTCGATCCCGAAGCACCTGTGACCGCCGGACCGCCAGTGACGGCACTACCTGCGCCGACGGGCATCGTCGCGCACGTCGATTCGTATGGGCCCGGCAAAATGTCGCTCACGCTCGACCGTGACGCACCGTCGGGCTCAGCGCTGGTGGTCTCCGAGAATTATTATCCAGGTTGGCATGCGACGGTCGACGGCAAGCCGGCGCATATAGGCCGAGCGCAGTACAGCATGATCGGGGTGGAGCTTCCGCCCGGAGCACGGAAGATCGAACTCGCCTTTACGAGCGCACCGTACGAAACGGGGAAGACCGTTACCTGGATCGCCATCATCATCGCGCTGATCGCGCTGACCGGTGGCGTCATTATGGAGCGACGACGCGTTGCCTGAGCACCGGCCGCCAATCAAGCACGTCCTCGTCATCGTACCTACGTACAACGAACGAGACAACGTCTCACGCATCGTCCCGCTGATCCTCGATCAGGACCCGCGTATCGACGTGCTCGTCGTCGACGACGGCTCGCCGGATGGCACGGGGCAGGTGGTCGTCGACATGGCCGCCGCGAGCCCGCGCATCCACCTTGTCGAGCGCGCCGCGAAGATGGGACTCGGCACCGCCTACCTCGCAGGGTTCAGGTGGGCGATCGAGCGCCACTACGACGTGGCTTTCGAGATGGATGCCGACTTCTCCCACGACCCCAGGCACATCCCCCAGTTTCTCCGAGCTATCGACGACGCCGACATCGTGCTCGGGTCGCGTTATCAGGATGGCAGGGTGACGGTGGTCAACTGGCCGATCGGCCGGTTGGTGATGAGCTACATGGCCAACATCTATGCTCGTGCCGTGACCCGTCTCCCGGTCTTCGACGCGACCGGCGGCTTCAAGGCATTCAGGCGGAAAGTACTTGAGGAGATCGATCTAAATGCTGTCCATTCAAACGGTTACGCGTTTCAGATCGAGATGAGCTACAGGGCCTGGAAGCGTGGTTTCAAGATCAAGGAGATTCCGATCGTCTTCCACGACCGGACCCTGGGCGAGAGCAAGATGTCGAAACAGATAGTCCGCGAGGCCATATGGATGGTCTGGCGACTCAGATGGCAGGCGATCACCAGGAAGATCTAGCGATGGTCGAGGGTCGGCATTTCTGGAAGATGACCGGGTCGGGCAACGACTTCGTCTTCGTCGACGGCCGAAGCGAGCCGGCAGGCGAGTTCGAGGGCCCGCCGGTAATCCAACGCATCTGCGCCCGTGGGACGGGTGTCGGAGCTGATGGTCTCGTGATCCTCACAAAGCCCAGAAATCCCGCTGCAGATATCGCGCTGACCTATTTCAACGCGGACGGAACGCTCGCGGATCTTTGCGGCAACGCGACGTTGTGCACGTCGAGCCTGGCTGCGAAGCTGGGGGCCGTGGACCCCTCGGGCTTCGCGCTCGAGACGGGAACCGGGGTTCTCCGGGCTCGAATACGGGCAGGAAGGCCAGAATTCGACCTCCCGGACATACGTCAGACGGAACCGGACGTGGCGGCCATCGAGCGCGACCGGGGCGAGGAGCGGCTCGGCTTCGCCGTCGCTGGAATACCGCACGTGGTGATTCGGGTGGCGGATGTCGCGCTGTGCGATGTGATGGGACGTGGCAGGTACGTCAGAAATCACGGTTCGCTCGAGGCCGGCGCAAACGTGAATTTTGTGAGTAAGGATCACGACGGATGGCACATCCGGACATTCGAGCGCGGCGTCGAGGGCGAGACGCTGGCGTGTGGCACCGGGAGTGTTGCGACGGCGATTCTGCTGAGGCTCTGGGGCGAAGCTGGCGATGACGTGGAGCTCGAGACCGCATCCGGCGGGACGCTGGGAATTCGGTCCGTACGAGGCTCTGAGGGGGTTTGGAAGGCGTCGTTGAGGGGCGAAGGCCGGCTGGTGTTCGAGGGGACGTTGGGGGATTTGTAGGGTTTTCCCACATTTCCCACATTATTTAGTTTACATAATCCATATTATACGCACCTCAATTCGTGATGCCGGCGCGCTACTGGCTGGATCCTGATAGATCTCGAACGCATGATCGGTGGCCCTCCTCCGCTAAACGGATCGCGGGTCGATCGCTGCACAATCGGCAAATGGCACATCGGTGAATCGGCACATCGGCACATCGCGGCACATCGGGCGGAGGGAGGCCGCGCACGTGGACGGTCGCGATCCCGCCAAAGGTTGCGACGACGCCATTCAGCGGACCCGGCCTTCTCCTGCATGACGACGGTTCGCAGGTAGAGTCGCTCACCGTCGACCGCCGGCCAAAAAAAAGCCGCCCCGAATCGGGCGGCCTTCTCATCCACTTTGTGAAGTCTCGGATCAGGTCTTGATTGGCGCTGCCTCAAGTTCGCCAAGACGGATCTGTGCTTCCGTCGCGAATGTGCTCTTGGGGTCGGCCAGCAGATCGGTCCAGATCTTGGTCGCTGCCGCCTTGTTTCCGCCCGCCTGGTAGGCGCGTGCTGCCATCGCTCGCGCACCGGCCTTGTCAGCGTCGAACCGCGCGACGTCGGCGGCTGCCTCGTACTCCTTGGCGGCTTCGGCCCACTTGTTCAGACCTTCATAGCCCGAGGCAGTCAGGAGCCGAGCCTCGTACTGCAGGTCTCCCTTTTTCGATGCCGCATCCGTCAGTGCCGAAATGCCGTCCTGATACTTGCCCTGCTGGTAGTAGATCTTGGCCAGCGCCATGGAGCTCTCGGTGCCACCGTTGGTGCCTGCATAGCGAACCGCCGCCTTCTTGAGATCGGACTGCGCCAACGGCAGGTTGCCGGACGACACGCTCTGGATCGCTGCCTCGTAAGCCGCCTCCGCCCGCTGCGACTTGATCGATTCCGACCTCAGGTAGAACCAGACGCCCACACCTGCGAGGATTATCACCACGCCGACCCACGCGAGGTGCTGCTTGTAGCGGTCGAAAAGCTCCGAAAAGCGCTCCTCGGCGACGTCTCCGTCGAATGGCGCCAGCGATCCAGTTTTTGTCATGAATTTATAGGTTTACATATTATGGACTGCATCTCGCCCCTGCCGCAAGCGCATCTTCAGCCGCGTCGGCAACCCTGGCGGCTAACCAGACGCGTAGCGGGGTCTGAGCACGTCAAATATAGCCCTTGACGGGCTATGGCCGATAGCGGACGGCACCGGGATTGCGACGCCTGATGCATCGGGCAACGGAGAAAGTAGACCATGACTGCCAACACCAAGCGCTTCAAGCGTGGCGACCACGTGAGCTGGAACTCCGAGGCCGGCAGAGTTCGGGGCCACATCACGCGCGTGGTGACCTCGAACATTCAGTTCAAGGGCTACACCGTCCATGCAACGAAGGACGATCCGCAGTACGAGATCAGGAGCGACACCACCGATCACATCGCAATGCACAAGGGATCTGCGCTCAGGAAGCTCGCTGATTGAGGATCGCTGCGAGCACCGCGGCGTTGCTGATCTCGCCAGCGTGCGATGCGTAGACCAGCGTGACGCGTCCACGCCGAGCCCGGCGCACCAGATCGTCCAATACTGCCGCGGCAGGTGCGGCCTCCAGCTCACGGCGATAGCGCTTCTGAAAGTCGGGCCATTTCGCAGGATCGTGGCCGTACCACTGCCGTAGCTCCGTCGACGGAGCGATGTCCTTTTCCCACGCGTCGATCTGCGCCGTTGCCTTCGACACTCCGCGCGGCCAGAGCCGGTCGACCAGCACGCGATAACCGTCCGCCTCGGCTGGCGCGTCGTAGGCCCGCTTCGTCGTTACCGTCACGCCGCTCCTCTACGCGAGTATCGCGCAGGCGGTCTTCCCCGCCCGATCCGCGCTGGGCGCCGGCAAGCTTCCTGCTTCATCCATTGATCATAATGCAGGTCACTCATCTAACTCCAACGTAATTCCAAAATGGCGACGAAAGGGGCAGGCGCAACTGCGCCCAGCACGCAGCCGACGCAGGTAACCAGAGACCAGCTGATCCAGGGGCTGCAGGACGACATCGCCCGCGAGTACAAGGCGATCATCCAGTACGTGATCTTCAGTCAGAAGCTCGACTCGGCGCGATTCATGAACATCGCCGACCAGCTCACGGAGCACGCGCATCAGGAGCTCGATCACGCGCTCGCAATCGCACGACAGCTGGATTATTTCGGCGAATACCCGGTGCACGAACCCAAACCGATCGAAGTATCAGAAGACAACGAGGGAATGCTGCGCCTCGATCTCAAGGCCGAAGATGACACGATTCGCAATTACCGCGAACGGATCAGGCAGGCCGACGCACTCGGAGAATACGCGCTGGGGGAGGTATTACGTGAGATCGTTAAGCAGGAGCAGGATCACCAGATCGATCTTGCCACCGCACTCGGGATAGTACCGAACGAGCAACAGAGAAAGGGCACTCCTGCCGCGAAAGGCGGCGGAAAATAGTGAGCGTCACGCCGGAGTCAAAACCCAGGCCGTCGGAGAATCCCGAGGCTTCGCAGAATCACGAGTCGCAGCAGTCCGCTGACACCACGACTCCGGCCACCGGCACTCGTCTCTCGGCGGCGGAAATCCACGAGAACGTACGCGTGGTCGCCGAGGAGGAAATGCGGCGACCAGCAAGCGACCTCGGATGGTCCGCGCTCGCGGCCGGGCTTACGATCGGGTTCAGCTTTCTTGCAGCCGCATACCTCACGCTCTGGGTTCCACCGGCGTATGCGCCCGCTGCGATCGCAGCGGGATATCCACTCGGATTCATCTTCGTGGTGCAGGCTCGCAATCAGCTGTTCACCGAGAACACACTCGAGCCCGTCATACCCTTCCTGCAACGGCGTGACCGGAAGACGTTTGTGCGCCTGCTGCGATTGTGGATGATCGTACTGGTTGGCAATCTCATCGGAGCGGCGATATTCGCCACGCTCGCGGCCAGAACACCATTGTTGGATGAACCCATGCAGCGCGCGCTTCTGAACGTGGCGACGCGTGGCACGGATGGTGGCTTCGCTCTGGTCATATACCGCGCGATATTCGGCGGCTGGCTCGTGGCGCTCATGGCGTGGCTGGTATCGTCAACGCGTGCGACGGGCACGCAGGTGCTGTACATATGGATAACGACCGCTCCGATCGCGGCGTTTGGATTTCGTCACTCGATTGCAGGGGCGGTCGAGTCGTTCTACCTTGCGTTGACCGGCGCGGCCAGCTGGAGTGCGATGCTTGGCGGCTTTCTCATTCCGGCGATAATAGGCAACGTCATTGGCGGCGTCGTACTCGTCGCGACGTTGAATCACAGCCAGGTCACGTCCGGCGCGTAGTAACAACCACTGGAATTCACCGATGCTTCTTCTCGAACCATATCGCCTCGGCGCCATCACCATGCCAAACCGAATGGTGATGTGCCCGCTCACCCGCAATCGCGCCCCAGGGGGAACACCCAACACGCTGATGGCGCGGTACTATGCGCAACGCGCGACTGCGGGCTTGATCATCACCGAAGGGACGCAGGTCGCTCCGCTCGGACAGGGTTATCAGGACACGCCAGGCATCTACACCGATGTGCAGCGCGATGGCTGGCGAACCGTGACGGACGCAGTTCATCACGCTGGCGGGAGGATCTTCGCGCAGCTGTGGCACGTTGGACGCGTGTCGCATTCCTATTACCACGGACAGCAGCCGGTCGCGCCGTCCGCCATTCCACCCGCTGGCAAGGCGTACACACCGGACGGAATGAAGGATTTTGAAACGCCGCGCGCACTTGCATCGGAAGACGTTCCGGGTGTGGTCGCTGAATTTCGGCGCGCTGCCGACGTCGCGCACGAGGCAGGTTTCGACGGCGTCGAGCTGCACGGCGCGAACGGATATCTGATTGACCAGTTCTTTCAGACCGGAACCAACCAGCGCACGGATGAATACGGTGGCAGTCCCGCCAATCGTGCGCGCTTTCTACTCGAGATAATCGACGCCGTGACATCGATCTGGCCGAGCGAGCGCGTTGGAGTGCGCGTATCGCCGGCCGGCGGATCGAACGGAATTCATGACGCCGATCCGGTGGAGACATTTTCGCACGTTGCAACCGCGCTGAACGATCGCGCGCTGGCATATGTACACGTCGTCGAAGCTCCAGTCGGGACGAGTGGCCCGGACGAGAGACAAGTCTGCTCGACAGCCCTTGTGCGCGAATCGTATCGCGGGACGATAATCACTGCGAGCGGCTACACACCGGAGACTGCGGAGCGTGTACTGGAGAAGAACTGCGCGGATCTCGTGGCGTTTGGGCGGCTGTTCATTGCGAATCCGGATCTCGTCGAGCGCGTGAAGCGAGGGGCTCCACTGAATGAGCCGGATCGCGCAACGTTCTACTCGAGCGGCCCCCATGGATATGTCGATTACCCGACGATGGCAGGCTAGCGCAGCTGGCACGTCACACGGATTGGCGCCGCAGGCCACGAGCAACATCCCACGAAGGTTCGGCGCTCACCATGGTATCGGACCGAACTGTGCGAACGGCAGCTACCCACTTGTGGACCTCGTGCGCGAGCTGCGCGCATTGCGCGATGCGATCGATCAGTCACCGCCGCTCTGAGGCATCTCGCAGCGCGGGACTACGCCCTTGATGTACTCTTCCGCCTGCTGCGCTTCGCCGTCGGTGCCGACTTTGTGCTCCTTCCAAGCTTCGCCTTCTTCACTCGCCTGGTGAGCAGCTTCTCGAGCACCGCGACGTCGCTGATGTCGGCCGCATGCGATGAGTACACGAGCGTGACGCGCGCGCGCATTGCGCGCCTCACTAGAGCGTCGAGTACTTCCTTCGCCGCCGGCGCCTTCAGCTCCCGTGTGTAGCGCTTCTGAAACTCCGGCCACTTCCGGGCGTCGTGCTCGTACCATTTTCGAAGCTCATCGGACGGAGCGACATCCTTCTCCCAAGCGTCCAGATTGGCCCTGGCCTTCGAAACGCCGCGCGGCCAGAGCCGGTCGATCAACACGCGATAGCCGTCCGCGGATGCGGACGGCTCGTAGACTCGCTTTGTAACTATCATTGACGCCGTCTTTACTGAGGCAACAACGCGGACGTCCGGGACACCGGAAACGTGCGGACTATGCCTTGGAGCCGCTCATCTTCTTCTCAAGCGCGAGCGCGTGATCCAGGTGCTTCTGATACACCGGACCGGCCGTCTTCAGATACTGCTGATAGGCGGCGTTCTGAGGCGTGTTCTTCCCCGCCCAGTCGATTACAGCCTGATGGATTCCGGCTTCGTGCGCGATATATGTCGAGTCGTACGCCGCACCCTTTGACATCGAGCTGAGCGCCGTTTGCTCGGCGTCGACTGCCGGCTTGAACGGGTCTGGCGTCGGAAGCTGTGGCGTGATGTTCTGCGCCTTCTCGACCTGCACACCCTGAACGTGGATCGCATGGTGCTCGCCCATCATCAACTTGGCGAAATCCCTGGCGCCGGTGCTAGTGAGCTTGGGGAGTGCCGAAGCTGCCAGAGCGCTATCTCCCATGTTCACTTCATCGACCAACGCGGCAATGTTGGCGTCCGACAACGCAGCGCCGCTGGCTCCCGCCGTCGTATCACCAGCCTTTGCCGCTCCGCCCATGGCAGATGTGTCGCCTGTCGCCGTGTTCGCGGTTGCACTCATTGCGGCCGTGGTGTCTGTCGCAGAAGTATCCTTCGCCTTGCATCCGCCCAGAACCACACACGCAGCGAGCGTCGTGAGGCCTACGTATCGCGTTAGCTCAACGTCCATACAACCTCCCTAAAGTGATGGGACACGGAAGCCGGTCCCACGAGTCATATTGGCGAGCAAAAAGCACGCCGCCAGACCGTTGCCAGTGCCTACGCGTCTCCGGACGCGACCGCAGTTCCACAACGCGCCTCGCGGCCTTTGATTTCATCCACGTGAATGCGCAGGATCTGGACGCGTTCCGGAGTTGGATCGTTGCTGGTGAGCACTGCGGGTACCACAGCACGCATCAATTGCACTGCGCTATCGAAACTTGCCGAGCGAGCGAAGGCGCCGCCATTTGCGACGAGTTCAATAGAGCCCGCCACCTCAACCGTTCGCCAATCGTACATTCCATCGATCTCGTCCACTTCGAACGCAGCCCACGGGTGATGCTGCATGCTCGCCAGATCCGAGCCTTGCTCCGTCCTCGCGTAGATCCACCCTTCGTGGTAGACGTAGTTAGCAAGCTCAACGCGCACCCTGTCGTGGAACGAGATTCCGAGCCGACCCACGTGGTGCTTCGTCAGCAGAGCCTCACATTTGCTACGGGAGAGCTCGTGGATCGCGGCATGCTCCGCGTGCGCGGGATCGGTGGGTGGCTTGTCCGATACGGTGTGGGCTCGCCGGGGTGCCGTGGCCATCATGTCCTCCTATTCGTTGCCGGATCGTGGACCTGGTCCGACAGTCGCTGCTCCGGTCCGATTTTGGCGTACCCATCGCTCGGTTGGGCTGCATCTTCCGTACCGGGTGTGAATATGCTGCTCACCTACACAAGCGATGGAGAAGTTCCAGGGAGAAATCCGTAAGAGGGCCTGCATACGCATCATGCCGCAGCGGACGGAACGGTCGCGTAACCGCTACGTCGGAAGCCGTCCTTCCTAGTCAGCACTATGGATCGAAATCGCAGAGCCGATCAGCCGCTTGGCTCCGTCCACCAATCCGTGAATGTTCGAGATCAACACGCCGCGCACGCGCCCTTCGCGTAAGTAGTAGATCGCGCCATCCTTGCACGGTGTTTTCCAGCGGTGATCATGTCCAGCCGGCTGTCCACCTCTCCGACGGCCTCGTAGCCCATCTCGAAGATGTCGGAGTAGAAGAACGGCAGGTGCTCGTATGACACCGTCCGTCCAGCCATGGCGACTCCCGCGTGCGCGCCCATGGTATTGGCGCAGTCCTCGTGCTCGACGCGGCGCCATTCGTCGAGCGAAGTGGTGAAGATGCTGGCAACGTCTCCCGCAGCGTAGATATCGCGATTGTCAGTGCGCAGAGATGCATCGACTCGGATGCCGTTGTCGACGGTGAGGCCGGCAGCCTGAGCCAGTTCCACGTTCGGTTGAACTCCGACGCCTGCGACAACGCCATCCACGACGATCTTCCGGTCGACCCCGCTCAGGTTGCCGTGAACTGTAAGCGTCGATTCCCCCGCACGCGATTCGCAGCCGGTCACTTTCGCACCCGACACAACTTCGACACCTCGGCTGCGGTAAAGCTCGTTCAATGACTTGGCGAGCTCAGGTGGATACATGCGACTTCCAACGAACTCGTCGGGAAAGATCCATGTTACCTTCTTTCCATTCATTGCCAGCGCGGCCGCGATCTCCGAACCGATGAACCCGCCGCCGATTACGGCGAAGCGATCGCAATGCTCGGCTGCGCTGCGAAGTCTCTGGTAATCATCGACGGTTCGGAAGTAGATACATCTGATCCTGGCCAAATGGAAAAGTTCGCGTTCTGCATCCGGTTGCGAGCAGCAGCTTCTGGTACTACGTGCACTGTGCCATGATCGTCCGTGACTCGCTTACCGTGCGCGTCCAGACCGCGCGCCGTACAGCCCTGGTGGAACATCAGGTTGTCGTCAGCTGACGGCCGCCAGATGCTGTCCAGAGACTCCCCCTTCCAGAGTCCCTTCGACAGTGGTGGCCTGTTGTATGGTGGATGCCGCTCGGATGTGATCACTCCGATGGAGCCAGTGAGGTCCACCTCGCGGATTCCACCAATTGCAGCAGCGGCGGTCATTCCTCCGCCCACAATCAGGTATTTATAGCTCGGCATCGCGTCTCAAACTGCCGCCCTGACGGCCTGAGCGATATGCTCTGCATCGATTCCAGCAGCGCTCAGGAGTTCCGCGGGTTTCCCCGACGTCGGCATTGCGCGCACGCACAGTTTGATCACCCTGTGCGGAATTCCCGGCGCCATCCGCGAACGCACCAAGTACAGCGTCGCCGAGTCCGCCCTCGCTCCAGTGATCTTCTACCACGACGATGCAGCCACCTGGCACGCGCGCGGCTTCGTGCAGCGCCTCGACGTCGATCGGCTTGACAGAATAGGCATCAATCACTCGCACCTGGACGCCTTCGGACTTGAGCTGCTCATAAGCGCGGAGACTCTCGTGCAGCGTTACGCCCGCGGCGACGATCGTCGCCTGATCTGCGTCCGAGCGTCGAAGTACCTTGCTCCCGCCAACGGGGAACGTTTCACTGGACGCACCGACTTCATAAACCGGTAGTTTCAATGGAGTGGCAGGCGGTTGCGGTGCTGGTTGCAGCGTTTCTGCCCTCGCAACACTCACGGTGATGTGGCGCTCACCACCAAGCTCCTCGATGGCCTGCTTCGCCTGGGCTGGACTGAGCGGCTTGCCATGCCAGCCATTCTTGTTCTCGACCAGTGGGACACCTGATCCCTTCAACGTCTTTGCGATGATGCATGTGGGCTGCTCTGTTTGCGCGACAGCCTCCGCGTACGCACGGTCGATAGCATCGATGTCGTGGCCGTCAATCTCGATTGCGTGCCATCCAAACGCGCGTGCGCGCTCGGCGTAAACAGGTGCATTCCAGCCGAGCTCGGTCGCTCCGCGCTGACCCAAGCGGTTCATATCAAGGATTGCGATCACGTTATCCAGCTTGTAGTGACCAGCCTTGTCGAAGGCTTCCCAGATCGAGCCTTCGGCCATTTCACTGTCGCCGAGCAACACCCACACGTTGAATGCACAATGCCGACGTGAAACGAATAAGTCAACGCGTTCACGTTGTGTGCCAATAAGGGCGCGATCCATGCACCACCGTCGCAAAGACGCAACACGGATGCGATACACAAAGCGAGATCAACGACTGGCTGGCGCTGACGTCGTTGCTCGCTCGTCCCTACTCATCTCCGTCATCCTGAAACAACGATGCTCGACTTTCCGCTCTGGCTGCGCGCGACGCACTTCCTCAACCTGCTGTTCATCTCGCTCCTGGTACGTAGCGGGCTGGAAATACTGAGCGCGCATCCCAAGCTCTACTGGAACGACGACTGCACCCCGGGGAGCGAGTGGCTTCGGCTCACGCGCAAACGGATGCCACTACACGAGCTCTGGACGTCGCGCGACGAGGAGGAATCGTTCTCGTCGTGGATTGCGTTGCCAGGGCACCGGAATCTGGGGCTCGGACGGCACTGGCACTTCCTTGCCGATGCCGGCTGGCTGTTCACCGGTCTGTTGTACGTTGTGATGCTCGCTGTCACGCCAGAATGGCGGCGGCTGGTTCCCACCTCGTGGTCCATCATTCCGGGCGCCTTCCACGCGCTTCAGTCCTATCTGAGCTTGCATCTCGTAGTCACGCCGGGTCGCTACAATCCGCTGGAACAACTGGCGTATTTCTCGGTGGTCTTCCTCTTGTCGCCGCTCGCAATCGCCACGGGGTTGGCCATGTCGCCCTCGATCGCAGCGCGATTTCCATGGTACATTCGCATCTTTCGTGGCCGGCAGGCGGCTCGCAGCATTCACTTCCTCTGCCTGTGCGCGTTTCTGGCGTTCTCTGCTGCACACCTCACGATGGTGATCCTGCACGGCGAGGTGAGCGAGATGGCATTGATAGTACTCGGTGACGTCGGTCACGCCCACGGCACGCTAGGCCTGATCGTGGGGCTCGCTGGCCTTGGCGGAGTCATTCTGATTCACATCCTGGCGACATGGTATTCGCTGAGGTATCCGCGACTTGTGCAGCGCCGCACGCAGGCGCTCACCGACCGTTTGCGCCATGCGCTGTTCGGTCACGGTGTCTCGGCGCAGCGATATTCGCAATCGGAGATATCACCATATTTTCGAGTGAACGGACGGCCGCCGGCTGACGCAGCATACGCGGCGATGGTTCGCGAAGAGTTCGCGAGCTTTGTGCTGGAGGTGGACGGGCTGGTGGAACATCCGCTGCGTTTATCGCTTGCGGAGCTTCGGCGCTGGCCCAAACAGACCCAGATCACCAAACATGATTGCATTCAGGGCTGGTCGGCCGTCGCGAGCTGGGGCGGTGTGTCGCTGGCGGAAATAATTCAACGCTGCCGGCCGCTGGAGACCGCGCGGTTTCTGGTGTTCCATGCGCTGGATGATAAAGCGACGTCGGAGCCGGACGGTGCAGGCCCTGGTCGGTTCTACGGAACGATCAGCATTGAGCTGGCATCGGATCCACAAACGATCATGGCGTACGAGATGAATGACAGCCCGCTACCGGTGCCGCATGGCGCCCCGCTTCGCGTGCGCGTGGAGACACAGCTCGGTTTCGCAATGGTGAAGTATGTTCGGCGTATAGAATTCGTGGATGACTACCGGCACATCGGAGCTGGCCAGGGCGGCTGGCGCGAGGACCATCAGTACTACAGTCAGGAAGCGGGTATCTGAAGTGCACCTGCGAACCGCGTGTGCAGCGCGTGTGCAGCACGTGTGCAGCACGCGTAAAGCATGTGTAAAGTGTCCGCGGTGCGCCAGGTGTTCGGCGGCCACGTGGAGCAGATTTCGGACAAGTAGCAACTAAAGTTCAACTCGACGGAGCGCGGCGCGCATGGAGAACAGTGACCCCACGGGGGTGATGGATGAGCAGACACTCGACCACCTGCAGCGCGACGCATTCGGCTATTTTGTGCAGGCCGTGAATCCGGTCAATGGGCTCGTCGCTGATACCACGCGCGAGAACTCTCCGTGCAGTATCGCAGTGGTCGGATTCGCTCTGTCGGTATATCCGGTGGCGGTGGAGCGCGGCTGGATGGAACGCGGGCCGACGCAGTCGGACGCAGCCTCGCCGCGCTGCGTTTCTTTCGCGACAGCGATCAGAGCGGCAGCCCGGATGCAACCGGCTACAAGGGCTTCTATTACCACTTCCTCGACATGGACACGGGCGCTCGCGTCTGGCGCTCGGAGCTGTCGATGATCGACACCGCCCTGCTGATTGCCGGAGCACTGACCGCGGCCAATTACTTCACCGCGAACACGGCGGATGAAATCGAATTGCGCGAGCTCGTCGAACTGCTGTATCGGCGCATCGACTGGCGCTGGGCGCAGGACGAGCATGGTGTCATCACGCAGGGCTGGAAGCCGGAATGTGGTTTTCTGCATTACGGATGGCAGGGTTACAACGAGGCGATCGTGTTGTACGTGCTCGCGCTCGGATCGCCGACGCATCCACTCGACGGCGAGTGGCTACGAAGCGTGGACCGTGACGTACCAGTGGGAGAATCTGTACGGCTACGATTTTCTGTACGCGGGCCCGCTGTTCATACATCAGTTCTCGCACGCCTGGATCGATTTTCGCGGCATCCAGGATCGCTTCATGCGCGAGAAGCGCTGCGACTATTTCGAGAACAGCCGGCGCGCGATGCATGGTCCAGCGCGAGTACGCGCAGCGCAATCCGAACGAGTTCGCCGGTTACGACGAATACTGCTGGGGCCTCACCGCGTGCGACGGCCCCAACGACGGATGCCGAGTGGCCCGGACGAGGGTCCGCGGCCGCCGTGCTTCGGCTATGCCGCGCGCGGTGTGCCGTACGGGCCCGACGACGGAACGCTCAGCGGATGGGCGGTGCTGGCGTCGCTGCCGTTCGCGCCGGAGATCGCCCTGCACACCGCGAGGCGCAATGTTGCGCGCGCTATCCCGAGATGCTGCCGGAGTAGACGCTACGCCAGCAGTTTCAATCCGACGCTCGCGCAATCGCCCGATCGATTCGGCAGCAGTGCCGGGTGTTTCCGCTGGCCACTTCGGACTCGACCAGGGCATCGTGGTCATGATGATCGAGAACTATCGCACTGGGCTGATCTGGCGACTGATGCGCGAATTGCTCCGTACATCGGCGCCGGTCTTGCGACGCGCGGGTTTCCGCGGCGGCTGGCTGACGTTGACAGATGAGTGGCGCATCCACCAGGACGCGTACCGAGCACGAGCGACTGGACAACGTGCGCCCGCCGGACTGGCGCAATCCGCAGCCGGCGGATCGGTACGGCCTGGTGATCATCGGCGGCGGCACGGCGGGACTGGTCGCTGCGTTCGCAGCGGCAGCGCTGGGCGCACAAGTCGCGCTGATCGAGCACGGCCTGCTCGGCGGCAATTGCCTGAATGTCGGCTGCGTGCCGTCGAAGTCGATCATTCGCACATCGCGCCTGTACGCCGAGATGCGCAATGCCGAGCAATACGGCGCGCAAATGCCGGCCGACATCCGCGTCGATTTCCCCGCCGTGATGCAGCGCATGCGCGGCATCCGCGCGCGCATCAGCCGTGCTCGATTCGGTGCGCCGGCTGGTCGCAGCGAACGTCGATGTGTTCTTCGGCGATGCGCGCTTTACCGGTAGCGACACGCTGGCGGTGGATGGCACGCAGCTCCGCTTCAAGAAGGCGCTCATCGCCACTGGAGCGCGGCCCGACACGCCCTCGATTCCCGGTCTCGCCGAAGCCGGATATCTCACCAACGAGAACGTCTTCGACCTGACCGAGGCTCCGCGCCGATTGCTGGTCATCGGCGGTGGTCCGCTCGGCTGCGAGATGGCGCAGGCGTTCTGCCGCCTCGGCGTCGCACCATCATCGCGCAGGAGCGCCCGTTGTTCCTGCCCCGGGAAGAACGCGATGCCGCCCAGATTCTGTCGGATTCGTTCGCGCGCGATGGCATCGAGGTCCGGCTCAACGCCAAGGCCGTCGGCGTGAGCGTGGAACACGGGCAGAAGCTCGTCGATCTCGTCAGCGACGACGACAAGAGCACCGTGGCGGTCGATGCCATCCTCACCGGCACCGGACGCGTGCCCAACGTCGACGAGCTCGAACCTGGACGCCGCTGGCGTGAGCCTACGACAACACGATCGGCGTTCACGTCGATGATTTCCTGCGGACCAGCAACCGCCGCATCTATGCCGCCGGTGATGCCTGCCTCGCGGACAAGTTCACCCACACCGCCGACGCGTCCGCGCGCCTTGCGGTTCGGAACGCATTATCGTCTCGGCCGCCAGCGCCTCAGCGCACTGGTGATTCCATGGTGCACGTACACCGATCCGGAAATCGCGCACGTCGGCCTGTATGTGCGCCAGGCGCTCGAGCGGAAGATCCCAGTCAAGACCTTCACCATACCGATGCACGATGTGGATCGCGCGATCACCGACGATGATGAGATGGGCTTCGTGAAAATTCACGTGAAGGAGAGAACGGATCGGATACTCGGCGCGACCATCGTCGCCCGGCATGCGGGCGAGATGATCAACGAGATTACTCTGGCCATGGTCGCCGGCATCGGGCTGCACACCATCGCCCATACCATTCATTCGTACGGCACCCAGGCCGATGGGATCAAAATGGCAGCTGACGCTTTCAGCCGCACGCGTGTGAGTCGAGCGAAACCATCCCTGCTTCGACGCTGGCTGGAGAGATGAGGATCCAAGACATGAATGAGCACTCCGCGCGCCGCACGAGATTGCGACTGTAACGCGCGGCGGCCAGGACTCGCCGTCTTTTGTTCCTGCTACCACTCCAGCGGCAGCCTGCTATATTCGGGCGACTGACGTACGAGCGTGATACATCAGCTCGAATGTGTTCGCATCATGATGCATTCCTCATCAGGGAGATACATGCGTACGAACCTCTGCAGGCGTCTCGCGCTCGTCATCGCACTCGTAGTCATCCCTTCGTCCACCGTTCATGCGCAGGCAGCGTCCGGCGCCGCTGTCGCTCCCGATACCGCGCGAAGAAATCTGGCCGTGATCAATCCCTTTGGAGCCGTCTTCAGCTTCTTCAGCGGTGAATACGAGCACGCGCTGTCACGAACCGCGAGCGTCGGAATTGCCGGGACATATTTCGCTCCGAGCGATTTCAAGTATGTCACCAGTGAAGTCAAGGTGCGGTACTATCCCTCGGAGCACGCACCCGATGGATTTTCCGTCGCCATCTCCGCCGGCATCACGCACGTAAGCGGTGACCTCCTGTGTTTCGACGTGTGCGATAACAGCGCGACGAACCGTCCCACCGCCGGTTTCGAGCTGGACTACAATTGGCTGCTCGGACCATCGCGGCGGTTCGTCGTTGGAACGGGATTCGGTGCAAAACGCCTATTCGGTAGCAAGACTTCCGGTTCCGCTGATGGGCTTCCCACCGCGCGCCTGGTGCTCGGCGTGGCGTTCTAGCGCGATGAACAACTTGCGCAGTGTTCTCATGCTCGCCGTCCCGTTGCCCTCAGTCCGTGCCTGGGCCCGCGGACGACGTCCCGGTTTTTCTCCCGGTGGGCAACAGGGAAAAAGCGGGAACCACGTCAGCTAGGTCGTCGTGGTGATCGAGTGCCCCCGGCGTGACTCGAACACGCGGCCAACAGTTTAGGAAACTGCTGCTCTATCCACCTGAGCTACGGGGGCGAAACTTGTAAGTCGTGCTATCGCAAGCTGTTGCAGTGCGGTGTTAACGCATCTTATTGCAATGCGGAGCGCCGAACGCGCGCGGTCAATATAACCGCTCGCTAGCGGCCGAAGCCAATCGTCGCGCTTGGCCATCGGCTCGACCGTACGGCACGAAGCCCGGCGCCATCTCTCCATAATCCGCGCGTCAGCATGGACGATCCGGTACTCCGGAACGCCGTCGCGTTGATATCGGCGCCGACTGTGCAAGTGCGCACCCAGGCAGGATGCGCGTAGGCGATGAAAAGCCGTGTAGTGTCAAGCTGCGCGCTACACCGGAGTCATCCAGCTGGCCGCGAGGAGCGGCCGTACTGCTACTTCCTGCCCTGCTCCGACAGCAACGCCGCAAGCGCCGCGACCAGCGCGGCCTCGGGCCCCATCTGCTTGCTGCCGCGCACTTCGAGCTCGCCGGAGCGCACACGACGCGAGACCTGTGCGAGCTGCGCCGCGATATGATCCTGCATCGATCCGCTCGACCTGTCCCACTCGGTGGACGACCACTCTTCCGCCGCCCGTTGTTCCTCTGCTGGCGGCACCGTAAGACTTGCAACCGCATGCCAGTCGAATGCGTCCCGCTCCTCCGACACCCAGACCTCTGGCGCGACCGGAGCTGGGTGCGCCGGCTGCGCACCGGATCCCGCGTTCTGCACTGGCGCCGGTGCCTTCTCGGCAGCCGTCTGAGAGCCGCTGCCAGCAGTTGCGGCCCACGCGTCGGCTGGCTCGGCGATCTCGTTCACAACCGCGTCCTCCGTTCCGGATGGCGGGGCGCGATGGTCGTCGATCGGAAGGAGGTCAGGCTCAAGCGCGGCGGCCGGCGTTGCTGGTAACGGCGTTCCCTGACCAACCTCGTGCTCGGCCTCGTAGGTCCCCCATGGACTGCGCGAAGTACGCTGCATGAATTCATCATCGGCATCCCGGGCCGCTTCTGGCGCGTCACGGACGAATTCGTCGATAGACGGCAGCGTGGCTGTCGCTACGGCTCCTGAGTCGTCAGAGAGGCTGAACGAACTCTCGAACGAGCGTTCGACACGATCGATCACGAATTCCGTGATCAGAGGAAGCGTCTCGCTAGAGACACGCGCCGCAGGCGGCACGAATGGTGGAAGCATTCCGGCCAAGTTAACTCTCCCAGCTCTCTTTGCCCAGCAGGGGGACGAACCGCACCGGGCCCGCCTCCACCTGCTCCAGCGCGTCGCCGCGCCGAGTTATTACGTTGAGGACCTGCTCCTCACGCTCGCCTAGAGGGATCAAAAGACGACCGCCATCAGCAAGCTGCTCCACATACGCGGGTGGAACGGTCGGAGCGGCGGCGCTTACCAGAATTGCGTCGTAAGGACCGTATTGCCGCCAGCCTAGTGTTCCGTCTCCCAACAGGAAGGATACGTTGCGGACGCCGATCTCGCCCAGAACGTCACGCGCCCGGTCCAGGAGCGCGCCGATTCGCTCCACGGAAAACACCTGTGCAACCATTCTTGCCAGAAGCGCCGTCTGATACCCCGAGCCGGTGCCGATCTCCAGAACGCGCTCCTCGCCCGTCAGGTGAAGCAGTTCCAGATAGCGCGCATGAATACTCGGCTGCGATATGGTCTGGCCACTGCCGATCGGGAGCGAGGAGTCCTCGTAGGCGCGATGCCGCACGCCGGTCGGGACGAATCTGTGGCGCGGGACTTCATCGATCGCGTGCAGAACCGACAGGTCGCGAATACCCTGCTCCTGCAGTAGCTGCACGAGATGTCGTCGCGCGCCGAGGTACTCGGTTTCGGCTACCGGCGCCACCAACTCTCCGCGGATTCGATCATCGGGCCATTTGTCAGGTCGAGGTGAAGTGGAGTCACTGAGATGTAGCCTTCTTCGACGGCGCGGTAGTCAGAGTCCTCGCCGCCGGTCCACGACATGGAGCCGGCCCCGATCCAGTAAAGCGGCCGTCCCCACGGATCGCTCATGGGGCGAATCGAATTGGTGAACTGACGCCGTCCGAGCCGCGTGAGCTTCACTCCCTTCACATCAGCACCGAACACGGGCGGAAGATTGACGTTGAACAGCGTCGTGCTCGGCACGTTGAGAGAAGTGAGCTCGCGCAAGAGGTCGACGACCGCCGGCATGTGCATCTCGAGCTTCTCCGACTCGGATCGCATCTCACCACCCGCGAACGACAATGCGATCGATGGAACGCCGAGCACGAGACCTTCCATGGCCGCTGCAACGGTGCCGGAATACAACACGTCCTCGCCCATGTTCATGCCATGATTGATTCCACTCAGCACCCAGTCGGGTCGCTCGGGCATCAGTCCTTCGATTGCGAGCATTACGCAATCGGTCGGCGTACCGTCGACCTGATAGCGTCCATCAGGTAGATGAACAGGGCGCAACGGACGATGCAACGTCAGCGAGTGACTGGTTGCACTCTGCTCGCGATCCGGTGCCACCACGGTGACGTCACCAAGCTGCGACGCTGCGCGAACGAGTACATCGAGTCCGGCGGCGAAGACGCCGTCGTCGTTGCTGCAAAGGATCTTCACAGATTTTTCATTTGGTTGACGGCGTCAGGAGCGGAACGCAGCGGCGCGATGACTCCACAGGACGCGCGCGACACGCCAGCTATCGACCAGCTCGCGAAAGTGACTCGGCGGCCCATATATCGTCGGCACGGACACCTCGGCGATGCGATAGCCGCGGTGCGACGCACGTACGATGAAATCCGTTTCGTACTCGTAACGGTCGCCCTGCGCTTCGATCGCGGCAACCACCTCGGGACGAAATGCACGAAAGCCCGACTGGCTGTCGGTGAGACGCAATCGTGTAACCGCGCGCGTCGCCGCAGTAGAAACGAAGTTGGCGATGCGGCGATGCGGAGGAACCGACGGCAAGCCGATCTCGCGCGT
The DNA here is from genome assembly GCA_963707505.1 of uncultured Gemmatimonadales bacterium. Classification (GTDB taxonomy): domain Bacteria; phylum Gemmatimonadota; class Gemmatimonadetes; order Gemmatimonadales; family Gemmatimonadaceae; genus Fen-1247. The sequence goes on along the minus strand of CAVPQB010000004.1, from coordinate 1,210,443 downwards.
ACCGATCACGATGTCGGCCAGGTCGAGCGCGTCGAGCAGGCGCGGAGCGAACGCCGGGTCGTGTTGGCCATCCGCGTCGAGAGTGACGACCTGGCTGCGCGGAAAATGCTCGGCTGCATATGCGAACGCGGCGCGCAACGCAGCGCCCTTGCCACGATTGGAGTCGAAGCAGATGACATGATCGCACGCGCGCTTGAGCACAGTGCGCGTCGCGTCGAGCGAGCCGTCATCCACACCGAGGACGAACACAGCACCCATGTGCCGGCGCACTGAGGCGACGACGGCTGCGACCGTTGCATCCGCATCGAACGCCGGGAGGATGCACACCCGCACGCCAGTCACTTCCGGCGTATCGGTTCGGTCGATCACTCCGCGACCTCTACTTCCTGCTCGCCTGCCGTCTCCTCGACATCGACGCCGTCGAGCGCGCTGACTATCCGCTGGAGATCGCGCTCCAGTGCATCGACGCTGCTGGATGCGAGCGCGTCGCGCGTCGCAGTCTTGAGCGCGCCGTTCTTTCTGTATTCATCGACACGCGCACGCGCACCTTCGATGGTGTACTTGTCCACGTACAGCAGTTCCTTCACCAGCATGATCAGCTCGACCTCGCGGCGCTGATACACACGGTTGCCGGATCGGTTCTTCGCGGGATGGAGAAAGCGGAACTGACTTTCCCAATAGCGAAGAACGTGCGGCTTGAGATCGGTAAGATCGCACACGTCACCGATCGAGAAGAACTCACGGACTGGTATGGTAGCCACGATTTCTCCCTTCACTCGTCGCGCTCGGCGCGCGGATCCCGGTTCATCAAATCGACGATCGCGTCACGCGGTGCCTGACCGTCGAACAGCACGGAGAAGACCGCATCCACGATCGGCATGTCCACTCCGGCGCGCTCGGCGAGTTCCCTGGCCGACCGCGTCGTGATAACGCCCTCCGCCACTGTGTCGCGCCCGGCAAGTGCCTCATCCAGCGTCCTGCCACCGCCGATTTCGACGCCCAGCGAGCGGTTACGACTCAGTTGGCCAGTGCACGTGAGCACCAGATCACCCATGCCGGCGAGTCCGGCAAATGTAGCAGGATCGGCGCCAAGCGCGACGCCAAGCCGCGTCATCTCGGCGAGCCCTCTCGTTATCAGCGCAGCACGCGCATTGAATCCAAGGCCCAGGCCCTCGGCGATCCCGGTTGCAACCGCCATCACATTCTTTACCGCACCGCCCAGCTCGACGCCTACCACGTCGTGTTGGGTATAGACGCGGAATGCCGGTCCGTGGAAGAGCTGCTGCACCTGTTCGGCAGGTGCTCGCTCAGTGCAAGCCGCAACGATGGCAGCTGGCTGGTTCCGGGCGACTTCGGCGGCGAAGGTAGGGCCGGAAAGCGCGACGGCACCGGGTCGATCGAATACGTCTGCCGCAACTTCTGTCATGCGCGCGAGCGAATGTTGCTCGATACCCTTGGACGCAATGACGACGACCGCCTCACGTGACAGATACGGCTGCGCAGCCTCCGCGACGGCTCGCGTCACATGCGATGGCGCGACAAGCACGACGAATTGCGCGCCGGTAACGACATCCTTCATCTCAGTTGATGCGACGATCGACGGAGACAGCTCGACGCCGGCGAGAAAACGATTACGATGCGTGTCGTTCACCGACTGCGCGACATCAGGCTCATACGCCCACAGTCGCACATCGTGGGCGTTCCTCGCCAGCCGGTCGGCGAGCGCGGCACCCCATGCACCGGCACCCAGCACCGCGCACTTCATCGTGACGCGCCAGTCACTTTGCACTCATGTTGTGCTCACGTTGTGTGCGGCGGTTGCTGGCTCACACCGTCGGGCCGTGCGCTCTTGAAACGATGTTCCTCGCCACGTCGCAGTCGCCCGATGTTCGCGCGATGTGTGAAGAATACAAACAGCGCGACAATGATCGATGCAATGAAAAACGGATCCGAGATCGCGACGCCGCTGAAGAAAAACGCAAACGGCAACGCGAGAGCGGCGCTGAGTGACGCGACGCTCACGTAGCGAGACGTGGCGAACACCACAATCCACACAGCGAACGCTATGACGGCTGGCAACCAGGCGACGCCCAGAAACACACCGCCGGCGGTCGCAACGCCCTTCCCACCCTTCTGGCCGAGCAGAAAGACAGGCCGCACGTGACCAATTATCGCAGCGCCGCCAACCGCAAGGCTGATCAGCTCTGGCTGCGCCGCGCCCGTGAGCGCCGGCAGAAAGAACACCGGAAGGAAACCCTTCAGTGTATCGACGATGAAGACGACCGCGCCGATGCGGATGCCGAGCACACGCACGACGTTGGTCGCACCAAGATTACCGGAGCCATGCTGGCGCAGATCGATGCCGCGCCACTTCCCCGCAAGGTACGCGGACGGAATCGAGCCGGCGACGTAGGCAATCACTATCGCGACGACTACCGGAAGATGGATGGAACCCATCTACGCCGATTTACGCCGCAGCACGATGTTGAGCGGGTTGCCGGTGAAGCCGTAGGCCGCTCTGAATCCATTGTGCAGAAAGCGTATGTAGTGCTCCTGTACGAGCTCGGGATGATTACCGAATACCGCGATGGTCGGCGGTGACGTTTCGACCTGCGTTGCGTAATTCAATTTGATCTCACGACCCGCTGCCTGTGGCGGCTGTCGACGCGCGAGCAGACTCTGCAACGTGTCATTGATATCGGAAGTCGAAATTCTTTTCTCGCGCTCGGCCTCGACCTGAAGAATGAGGTCGAACAACTTCGTGACCCGCTGTCCCGTGAGTGCAGACGTAAATACGAAGGGCACGAAGCCGAGGTACGGGACCTTCTCGACGATCTCCTTCTCGAACTTCGCTGCAGTGTTGTTCTCCTTCTCCTTCAGGTCCCACTTGTTCACGACTACGATCAACGCGCGGCCGGAATCCCACGCCATCGTCGCAATCTTGAGGTCCTGATTGTGCAAGCCCTCCACCGCGTCGATGACGAGAATGCACACGTCGGAGCGCTCGATCGCCCGACGCGTTCGGAGCGACGAATAGAACTCGATGCCGTCGTCGATCCTGGCCTGACGCCGCAGACCCGCGGTATCGATGAAGATGAAATCGCGGCCGTGATACCTGAACGGCGTATCGATAGCGTCCCTGGTCGTACCAGCGACTTCTGAAACTACGAGACGCTGCTCGCCGAGCATGCGGTTCACGAGCGAAGACTTCCCAACATTCGGGCGACCCACGATTGCAACGCGAATCGCATCGGTCTCTTCCTCCGTCGTTTCAGGCAGCAGCGCGGCCATTGCGTCGAGGAGATCTCCCGATCCCTTGCCGTTCGTCGCAGAAACCGGCATCGGCTCGCCGGCGCCGAGTCTGTAGAACTCGTAGAAGTCGGTGCTTGCCGGGTCGTCGACCTTGTTGGCTATGATCATCCACGGCTTCCCGGATTCACGCAGCAGGTCGAGGACTTTCGCGTCGTTGGGATGCACGCCAAGCTGTGCATCGACAACGAACGCCAGCAGATCCGCCTCTGCGATTGCTTCGAGAACCTGTTTGCGAATCTCACCGTCGATTGCTTCGCGCGTATTCTCCGGAAGCCCGCCGGTGTCGACGAGCCAGAACGATCTTCCATTCCACTCGGCGCGTCCGAAGTGGCGATCACGCGTTGTGCCGGCCTCGTCACTCACAATCGCGGCGTTTCCGCCGACGATTCGGTTGAAGAGAGCGGATTTGCCGACGTTGGGGCGTCCGATGATCGCGACGACAGGAGTACCGCTCACGCTGCAACCCCGCTCGGCTCGGACGCAAGAACGTCGATGAAGTCGTACGAGGGGAATACAGGCATGGGTAGCGATTCGCGAACCGCAATGAATGAGGCGTCGTCCAGAAAAATTCCGTCTTCGTTGATTGTTTCGGCGGGGATGAGCGCCAGGTCAAGGTCGTGCCGGTCAGCCAGCGAGCGCCGAATGTCTGCTCCAACGAGGAGGCCAGACGCCGTGGTGGTGGGTCCGAACAGCGAATTCTCGGCGACGATCAGCTCGAAGTGCGCGCCGGTAGCCCTGGTAAGCTGATCGAGCAACGGCGGCATCAGTGCGCCCATGGATACTCCGGTCACGACGCCGATACGCCGGCCTGGCATCGCTGGCAGTTGCGAGACACCGTCGCGGACTCGCACGCGCAGCAGCGCGACGGATCCGATTCCATTTTCTATCTGAGCGAAATCTCCGTAGTGCTCCTCGCCGGGAAGTTCACGCTCGGCCAGGAGGTACAGCTCGTCCGAACCGACGACCCACGACATTCCCCGCTCGCGCATTCCGCGTTCACTCCAGCGTTCCACGTGCTCGAGAAGACCGCGCGCAGTGTCGCGGTCCATCGACTTGCCCGTGTACAGATGCGAGAACTGCGTGAGGCCGACGGGAATGACGGCGGCCGAGATTACCGAGTCACCCATGTTCCAGAGATCCTGAAGCGACTCTTCGAGAACCGCACCGTCGTTCAGTCCCGGAACGACAACCATCTGGCAGTGGAACTGGATCCCACCTTCGCCGAGGCGCGTGAGCTGCTCGATGATGTTCGGAACCTTGGGATTGTTGAGAACTACCTTGCGCGTCTCCCAGTTGGTCGCGTGGACCGACACGTAGAGCGGCGAAAGACGGTATTCGAGGATGCGCTTGATGTCGCGCTCCTTGACGTTCGAGAGCGTCGCGAAGTTGCCGTACGCGAAGGACAGGCGATAGTCGTCATCGCGCAGATACAGCGGCTTGCGAAGTCCGGTCGGGAGGCCTTCGATGAAACAGAACTCGCAGCGGTTCGCGCATTGCCGCACGCGCGGCGGCTCCAGCATGATGCCCCATGGCTCGAGCTCCGGCCGCTCGACTTCGAAGATGACGGTCTCTCCGTCGGGCTGCCTGACCTCGATCGCGACCTCATCCTCGGCGGATAAAAATTCCCAATCGAGGAAGTCGGCAATGGCGCGCCCATCGACACTCAGAATCTCCGTCCCCGGAACAATTCCAAGCTCCGCGGCGACGCTATCTGGCTGGACTCGGGCGACTCGTACCATAACCTGATAAATTTAGAGGCTGGAGGCCCGAAATCCAAGCATTACAACGAGTTACGGCGCCCCAGATGTGAGATTCCTGACGGGCGCCACACCAGGATGCAAAAAATGCAACGCGGCCGGCTAAATTGCTCGCTGCCGGGTGTGCCGGTCAATCTGGCGATATTCGCAAGCTGGGGCGCTTTCGGGGCCCCGGAACTCCTCTGACAGGCATAAGCAGACAAAATCGGAGCACTGTTGAGCAAAGGCAAAGATGGCGGCACGGCGATCGCGACCAGGGCTGTGAAAGCCGAAAAGGCCGATCGCGCCGGGGTATTGAGGGATTACGAAATCGCCTACACCAGCCGCCAGGTGAGCACGCTGGCTCGCGGCGAGGTGATGCTGGGCAGGGCGATGTTCGGAATCTTCGGCGACGGAAAGGAAGTCGCGCAGGTCGCGCTGGCCAGGTCCTTCGAGCGGGGTGACATCCGGTCTGGTTATTATCGCGATCAGACGCTGATGTTTGCGCTCGGGCTGCTCACGGTTCAACAGTTCTTCGCGCAACTCTACGCACACGCCGACATCTCCGCCGATCCGGCATCGGGTGGCCGAGGAATGAATGCGCACTTCGGCACACGCATGCTTGATGATCAGGGGAGATGGAAGAATCTCACCGATCAGTATCAGTCATCGGCTGACAGCTCTCCCACCGGCTCCCAGATGCCGCGCCTTCTGGGACTCGCGTACGCGTCCAAGCTGTATCGCAATCTGAACGAGCTGCACCAGTTCACTCAGTTCTCACACAACGGCAATGAGATCGCGTTCGGCACGATCGGGAATGCGTCCTGCGCCGAGGGCGTGTTCTGGGAAGCTGTGAACGCTGCGGGCGTGTTGCAGGTTCCCATGCTTCTGTCCGTATGGGACGACTGGTATGGCATCTCGGTTCCGAACGACATGCAGGTGACCAAGGGCAGCATTTCCGAACTGCTGCAGGGGTTCAAACGAACGTCGGAGAAGAAGGGATTCGAGCTGGAGGTTGTTCGCGGTTGGGATTATCCGGCGCTCGTCGAGACGTTCCAACGCACTGCCAACGTCGTTCGCCGCGGTCACGTTCCCGCCGTCGTTCACGTCATCGAGATGACACAGCCGCACGGCCACTCGACATCGGGCAGCCACGAGCGCTACAAGTCCCCGGAGCGACTCAAGTGGGAGAAGGATCATGACGGAATCGCGCGCTTTCGTGACTGGATAATCAAGGAAAAGATCGCAACCGGGGCTGAGATGGACGCGCTGCAGGAGCGTGCGACAGACGAAGCACGGGCGGCACGAGATGAGGCGTGGCGCGCGTATCAGTCGCCGATAAACGCGGAGAAGGATGAGCTCCAGGCTCTGATCACAGCTGCCGCCACCAACGCGGGTGATGCGTCGGCAACGACACTCGCTACAATCGCGAAGGATCTTGCAGGTCGCTCCACACCGTTGCGGCGCGAGATCGCGGCTGCAGCGCACGAAGCGATTATTGCGTTGCGCGACACGCCATCGCTTGCAGAGCCGCTGATCCAATGGAAGCGCGCGCAGGAAGCTCTGATGAACGACCGCTATCACGCGGAGCTGTATTCGGAATCGAGCGAATCTGCGCTGGCTGTGCAGGTGGAAGCACCGAACTATCCGGACGATGCACCGGACATCGATGGCTACATGGTGCTGAATGCCTGCTTCGACGCGGCGCTCAAACGCGACCCGCGAGTGATTGCATTCGGCGAGGACGTGGGCAAGCTGGGCGACGTGAATCAGGGCTTTGTCGATCTGCAGGCTCGTTACGGCGAGCTGCGCGTTGGAGATACGGGGATTCGCGAATGCACGATCGTCGGTCAGGCGATAGGCATGGCCATGCGCGGCCTGCGTCCGATCGCAGAGATTCAGTACCTCGACTATCTGCTGTACGCACTCCAGGTAATGTCGGACGACCTCGCCACGCTACGCTACCGCACGCGCGGCGGCCAGAAGGCGCCCGTGATAGTGCGCACGCGTGGCCATCGCCTCGTAGGTGTGTGGCATTCCGGCTCGCCGATGGCGATGATGCTAGGCACGCTTCGCGGAATGTACATTCTCGTCCCCCGGGACATGACACGCGCTGCGGGATTCTACAACACTCTGCTCCGGGGAGATGATCCGGCAATTGTCGTCGAAGTACTCAACGCATACCGCATCAAGGAGAAGCTTCCAGCCAACATCGGAACGTTCACGCTACCCCTCGGCGTGCCGGAGATACTGCGTGAGGGTTCCGACGTGACTGTAGTAACCTACGGTGCATGCTGCAAGATCGCGCTGGATGCGGCACGCCTGCTGCAGGACAACGCCGGGGTGAGTGTGGAAGTGGTCGACGTACAGTCGCTGCTCCCGTTCGACATCAATGGTGTGATCGTCGAATCGCTGAAGAAGACGAACAAAGTGCTCTTCCTGGACGAGGATGTCCCGGGTGGCGCGACTGCGTACATGATGCAGGAAGTGCTTGAACGGCAGGGCGGATTCTATTGGCTCGATGCCGCGCCGCGTACGCTCGCCGCGTCCGCACACCGCGCGGCATACGGACGGGACGGCGATTACTGGTCCAAGCCGAACGTCGAGACGGTATTCGACGCGGTGTACGAGATCGTGCGCGAGACGAACGTTGCGAGGTTTCCAGCGCTGGGCGTGTAACTACCGTACCGGGAGGATGCAGGACGCCTCTCCAGCTACCTGCCTACGACAGCAGCGCGCCCGCGTGTCCCCTGCCCTCGCCCGAGATACGTAGCAACACTCCAACGCCAAGCCAGCTCGCCAGCATGAACGAGCCGCCGTAGCTGAAGAATGGCAGCGGGATTCCCGTGATCGGCATGAGATTGAGCGTCATGCCGATATTCACGACGACGTGCACCAGCCAGCACGACATCAACCCGAATGCGGCGAGGCTGCCGAACGAATCGTTCGCCCGCGATGCAATCCGCGTCGCGCGAAGCAGGAGGGCCAGGAACAGCGCCAGCGCCAGCGCGACTCCGATGAATCCCAGCTCCTCCCCTACAACCGCGAAGATAAAGTCGGTGTGCTGCTCGGGTAAAAAGCCGCTTCGCTTCTGCGTGCCCAGTGTAAAGCCGTTACCGAGCAATCCGCCCGATCCGATCGCGATCTTTGATTGCAGAACGTGATAGCCCGAAGCGCGCGGATCAGCCGATGGATCCAGAAACACCTTGAGCCGGTTCTGCTGATACGGCGCGAGTTTTTCCCACAGTATGGGCGCAATGACACCGGTCACGACGTTCGCGACGACGAGCACGATCCCTTCGAGCAGATATGGTTTGTACCACAGCACGAGAGCGATCAGGACGAGGAACCACGCACCCCACAATCCCGTACTGAACGACAGCACGAGGCTCACCACCGGACTGGCCAGCAGTACCAGCAATGGCCACGGTACGCCGGACCAGAACAACATCCCGAAAAAGATTCCGACGAATACGATCGCCGAACCGAGATCCGGTTGCAGCATGATCATCGCGAACGGCACACCCACCACCAGTCCCGGCTTCCATAACTCCAGCAGCGATTTGGGCGCCTCTCTTCGTTCTGCGAGCACCTTCGCCAGCATCAGCACCACGATGATCTTGGCCAGCTCGGCGGGTTGACCCAACCGATGACCACCGATCGCCAACCAACTGCGCATGTGACCGTTGGCGCCCGTTCCCGTGCCGAGCACGAGCAGCGATGCCAGCGTGAGCAGCGTGAGCAGATATGCGGGCCACGTGACCCACTCGATCATCCTTACGGACGAGTTGCCAATGCCCCATGCGCACAGCACGCCGAGACATAGCCACATCAGCTGCGATTTCCAGAGCGGAGCGACATACGTTGGTATGTCCGTCTGCCCGGCGGAGTACACGATCGCAACACCGAAGAGCGAAAGGGCTATCGCCGTCGCCGCGAGCGGATAGTCGGTGAGTGTGTTTCTGAACATCAACCCTCCGACTGCACGGCCGTCACCGGTGCGACCTTGAGATAGTGAGATATGATGGACGATGCTACGTGAGCTGCGCGGCCACCGTGTCCACCATATTCGAGCATCACCGCCACGACAATCGTCGGTTTGTCAGCCGGTGCGAAACCAACGAACCACGCGTGGTTGAGCTCGACACCGTTGACTCGCTTGCCGGTCTGAGCCGTTCCCGTCTTGCCTGCGAGCATTATTCCCTGAATGCGCGCTGATTGTGCGGTGCCCTGGCCGATGACGCCAGCGAGCGCTGTGCGGAGCCCATCCATCTGCTGTTGATCAAGTTTGAAAATCTGCGTCCTGACCGGAGCCCGCTTCACGATTTCCGGTGTCGGTGCCTTGCCGTCGGTCGCGAGCGCGGCGTAGAACTTCGCCATGTTCACCACGGTCTGCGAATTCTCGCCCTGCCCGATGGAAAGGTTGAGGGTCACGGCGTTGCTCCAGCCACGCGCGCCATACGTCTTGTTGTAGTAGTCCACCGCGTACGGCCACAGCGCGCGCTTCTCGTCTGGAAGATCGATACCGGTCTTGTCGCGCATTCCAAGCGAAATGCCGCCCGCGATCATGCGCGACAAACCGATTTTCAACCCGAGCTGGTAGAAGTACACGTCGCACGACACCTCGATAGCGCGAGCCAGCGATATGCTGCCATGCCCTTTCTTGTCCCAGCACTTGAAGTACCTGTTGCCGTATTGAAAACCACCGGTGCACGGTACGGGCATCTGCTCGTCCAGCGTCACGAGGCCGTCTTCCAGACCGGTAACGGCCGTGGCGAGCTTGAATGTCGAGCCTGGCGGATAACGGCCCTGGGTCACCTTGTTCACAAGCGGGCGTCGCTCGTCCGCCAGCAATCCCTTCCAGTAGTCAGCCGGTATGCCGCCGGTGAACTTGTTGACGTCGTAGCTCGGCGCACTGTACAATGCCAGCACACCGCCATCGCGCGGATCCAGCGCGATCGCACCGCCGACAAGCGAATCGCCGAACACGCCCGCGACGTACCGCTGCAGGTCAAGATCGATGTTGGTATGTAGCGGCGGCCCTGGCTCCGGATTGAGATCGAGCCGCGGCGTTGCCTGACGCACCTGGCGTCCGCGCGCATCGACTTCATCGTAACGGACTCCCTCGCGGCCACGCAGAACTTTTTCGTATTCCTTCTCGATACCGCCCTTGCCGACGAGCTGACCCGGCTTGTAGCCGTCGTACGCCGGCGAATTGAGATCTGCATCCGTGATTTCGCCGGTGTACCCGACGAACGATGCGACAGCGGGGCCATCGGGATAGAACCGTTTCGGCACCGATTGAATGATGAGACGCGGGAAGTTGATGCGATGCTCTTCGAGCACCGACACGACGCTCATCGACGCGTCCGACATTATAAGCGTCGGACGATTGGGATCACGCCGATAGCGTCGCAACGCAGCGTCGATCTGGTCCGGAGAGAGCGATATTACGCTCGAAAGATGCTCCAGCGATGACTTGAGCGAGTCGGTGTTCACCGGTGCTATCGACACGGCGTAACCCGGCAGGTTCTCGGCGATGATGTTGCCGAATCTGTCGTAGATGATGCCGCGCGGCGCAGCCAGTGGCAGCGCGCGGAGGCGATTCTCCTGCGACTGCAGCTTGTAGCGGTCGTGCTGCAGAACCTGTGCGTTGAAGAACGCGCCCATCAACGAAAGGATGACCACACCAAGGCCGGCCTTCGCTACGCGTGAGCGGCGGGCAATGTCGTTCGGATGAACGCTCACCCTGGCGCCGGCTCCAGAAATGGACGCGTCACGAGCAGGAATACGACGCCCGCGAGCGCCGTTGCAGCCGCCGACAACGGCGACCAGAGAACAAGTTGCTGCACGAGATCAATTCCAGAAAGCCGATGCTCCGCAATAAAGTAAACAATATCGAAGAGCCACTTTCCTGCAAAGAAGAACATCGCGTTGAGCGGCAGACTGTCCGCAAAAAAAACAGCCTTGAGCCACGACGCGAGATATGCGACGAATATCATGGCCAGTGCGCCGGCGCCGAGTGTGTCCGGCGATAGCGAGTCCGCCACGATTCCGACGACGAATCCGATGACGACTGCACCAGCGGGACGAACACGCACCGCCGAAGTAAGAACGGCGAGCAGCAGAAAGTCGATAGGCGCCCGCCAGCCCAGCAACGGACGCAGCGTGAAGTGCAAAAGTACCAACACCGCAAACGTGATGACTGCCCGGAAGATTCCAGCTATCGTCATGCGGTAGCCGTCATGGTAGCCGTTCTGGTATCCGTTCTGGTAGCCGTCATGGAGTGTGCGGAACGGGGACTGAGTCGCGTCGCGCCGGCGCGCGACGCGACGTATCCCGGTACGTCGTGTCGACCCGGACGCTGTCGCGGCGCACGATTGGACGCCGCACCTTTACAACGCTATCGGGGGGAACGATGCTCTGCTCGGGGACTCCGGCGCGTCTCAGGCTGTCGCGCGTGATGGAGTCCTGCACCGCCTGACGCGCCGTTGCCTCTGCGAGTGCGGCTGTGCGTGCGAGCGAGTCACCGGCGGCCACGACTTTCCGAACGGATGAGTCTGCGATCGTGCCGACAGCCCAGACGTTATCGACGCCAGCGGTAGCGCGGTCCGGCCGAAGTATCATCACTGCATACACGTCCGCCGGAAAGACGGCCGGACGGATGAGATACGTCCGAGCCCACGTTTCGGCGGTCTTCGTCTCCCCAATTACACGTCCGATCGGAATGCCGCGGGGATAGACGCCGCCGAGTCCGGAGCTCACAACCATCGTTCCCGGCTTGATCGAGGTGCGGAACGGAACTCCGCGCATTTCCATGAGATAGCGCCCCGCACCTGACTCGAGATGTGCCTGCACGATCCCGAACGCGGAGGCATCCTCGGACATCGCGCTTACGCGAAAATCCGGATGAGTCCACACCATCGCGTGGCTGATCATGGGGTCCACGTTGTCGACGACACCGATAAGGCCTTCGGGCCCGACGACGGGGCTCAGCTTCAGCACGCCAGCGCGTGAGCCGGCGCTCAGCGTCACGCCGAACTCGTCACGGACGCCGCGGCCATGCAGCGCCTCCGCCGGGACGAATCCCCATTTGAGACGGCTGCCAAGTCCCAGAATTTCGCGTAAGCGCACGTTCTCCGTTTCCAGAGACCCGACACCCATTTCGCGGAGCGCAATCGAATCACGCTGCGATACCACCGCGTCGTGCATCGTGAGGGCGCGCCGGCTCTCCTCGGCGCTCTGCTGCAATCTGAGCAACGGAGCCAGTATGCTGCGCCGGAGGCCGCTCGCGATTGGTTCGCGCACCTGTGTCGGAAGGACGAGCGCGATCAACGAGAGAACCGCGCAGACGAGCAGTACGGTGCTATCGATCCGGTTGTTCGAGCGTCCGAGGCGCGCCACCCTCTACCTCAGGGGGAGAGAACCGACCAGTACTTTTCTTCGTCGTCGAGGATCCGGCCAGTGCCGCGCACGACGCACGTCAGCGGATCTTCGTCAACATGAATTGAGAGGCCGGTTTCCTGAGCAAGTAGAACGTCGAGGCCGCGAATCAGAGCGCCGCCGCCGGTCATCACGATACCGCGATCGACGATGTCTGCCGCGAGCTCGGGCGGTGTGATCTCGAGAGCGCGACGCACAGCATCCACGATCTGCTGGATTGGCTCCTGCACCGCCTCGCGGATCTCGGACGAGTGAACGCGAACGGTCTTGGGAATCCCCGACACGAGATCGCGCCCCTTAACGTCCATCTCGCGCTCGTCGCCGACCGGATGGGCGGAGCCGATCTGAATCTTCACCTGCTCGGCAGTCGCCTCGCCGATCAGCAGACTGTGATTCTTGCGCATGAACTGGAGAATCGCCTGATCCAGCTCGTCGCCGCCAGTGCGGATCGACGTGTCGCTGACGATGCCCGAAAGCGCAATTACTGCAATTTCAGTTGTTCCGCCACCAATGTCGATGACCATGTTGCCCGTCGGCGTGTCGACCGGCAACCCAACGCCGATCGCTGCCGCCATCGGCTCGGCGACCATCATCACTTCCTTGGCGCCTGCGCCGAGCGCGGAATCACGAACCGCGCGCTTCTCGACCTCGGTGATCCCGGAAGGCACGCATACGATCACGCGCGGCTTCACGCGGAAAACGTGGTTTTCGATGATGAGCGCCAGAAAATAGCGCAGCATCTTCTCAGTGACGTCGAAGTCGGCGATGACGCCGTCCTTCATGGGGCGCACCGCCAGAACGTTCTCTGGCGTGCGTCCGAGCATGCGCTTGGCCTCGAGGCCAACGCCCTTCACCTTCTTGGTTTCGCGATCGAGCGCGACGACGGAGGGTTCGTTCAGAACGATCCCTTCACCCTTTACATAGACAAGAGTGTTCGCGGTCCCGAGGTCGACGGCGATCCCGGTCGCCGGGAAGAAGGACCCACCTTTGAAGAACGGCCAGCGCATGCGTGCTTTCCTACAAGTTACGAGGGTGGTACCGGACTACTTGATGAACGCGTCCGGATCGGATAACGGCATTCCGAAAGCTTCGGCCACTCCAGGATAGGTGACCTTGCCCTCGACGATGTTGAGGCCCTTTCGCAACGCGGCATTATCGCGAAGCGCCTGCTTCCAACCCTTGTTCGCGAGAAGCAGCGCGTACGGGAAGGTAGCATTGGTGAGCGCCAGCGTGGAGGTGCGAGGCACGCCGCCCGGCATGTTCGCGACGCCGTAGTGGATCACGCCGTCCACGACGTAGGTCGGGTTCTCGTGCGTCGTCGCGTGGATCGTCTCGACGCAGCCGCCCTGATCGATCGCGACGTCGACGATCACCGAGCCCGGCTGCATGGTCTTGAGATCCTCGCGGCGAACCAGCTTCGGGCGCCTTGGCGCCAGGAATCAGAACGCCTCCGACGACCAGGTCGGCGGTACGGATCTGCTCCAGGATGTTGTGCCGATTGGAGTAGATCAGCGTCACGTTGGCCGGCATGACGTCGGAGAGGTAGCGCAGACGCTCGAGCGACACGTCGAGCACCGTTACCTTGGCGCCGAGTCCGGCGGCCATCTTGGCGGCGTTGACGCCGACCACGCCGCCACCGATGATCACGACCTTGGCCGGCGCCACGCCCGGGACGCCGCCCAGCAGGACGCCGCGGCCGCCGTAGAGCTTCTCGAGGTACTTGGCCCCTTCCTGCACCGCCATCCGGCCAGCGACTTCCGACATGGGCGTGAGGAGCGGCAGCTCACGGTTCGTGAGCTCCACTGTCTCGTACGCGATGCAGATTGCGCCGCTGTCCATGTGCGCCCTGGTCAGCTTCTCATCGGCGGCAAAATGGAAGTACGTGAAGATCACCTGGCCCTTCTTCATACGCGGCCATTCCGACCGCGATGGGCTCCTTGACCTTCATGATCATGTCAGCTTCGCGCCAGACAGTATCAGCATCAGGACCGATGGTCGCGCCAACCGACGATGTACATCTCGTCGGAGAATCCGCTTCCCTCGCCGCCGCCCTTCTCGATCATCACCGAGTGACCTGCCGATACGAGTGCTTCCGCGCCCGCAGGCACGAGCGCGATGCGGTTCTCGTTAGTCTTTATTTCCTTCGGGACTCCGATCTTCATGGCCGTATCGTACAGGAATTGATTAGCGAGGTGCAGGTCCGAGGCTGACTACTGTCTGTCCGGACGGCTGCAAAACACGCAGAGCAAACTTCCGATACCGTCTGCTCATCGATCGCATCCACCAGCGACAAGCATCTCATCGAGTGAGCGGAACGGCTCGTCGTACAGCTCGAGTCCGGCCGCGCGGTACATGCGCGCACTCGGTGCTCTCGAGCGAGAGTGTAATCTGACCCTTCAACTGCTGTTTGCCGGCGACGAGCTCATCCGCCGGAACACCATCGATCGCGATACGCGCAAGCTCCGCGATTGACCGCGTCCGCCGCCTCGTCCGCCGATTCTGGTGACGTACCAACATACACCCCGTGCATCCCCGCGCGCGAATAGAACGACGAGAAAGTATGCACGGAGTAGGCCAGTCCCAACTCCTCACGCACGTGCTGAAACAGTCGCGAGCTCATTCCACCGCCGAGCAGCATGCTGACGAGACAGAACGCATATCGCCGTCGTCACCGTGCGCGGACGCCGTCGCTCCCAAAAACGAGTGCGTCTGCGCGCCCGTCCGCTCGACGTGCGTGTACGAAGGTGCCTGAAACGCCGGAGGCGGCGCGGCGAAGTCGATACCGCCCGCAGGAGCATCGAGCCAGCCGGTCTCGCCAAGAATGTTCACCAGCTCGTCGTGATCGATCGATGCCCGCGGCAGCGACCACGATGTTTCCGGGTCGGTAAGCACGCTGCGTGCAGCGTCGCGCAGATCATTGGTCGTGAGCGAGGCGACGGTGTCCCGCGTTCCGAGAATGCGGTAACCGTAGCCGTTGTCGCCCCACAGCTGCTCGTTGTGGACCTCGAACACGAGATCGTCTGGCGTGTCGTCCACCATGGCGATCTCCTCGAGCACGACCTTGCGCTCGAGCTTGAGATCCGCGGCGCGAAGCACGGGATGGAAGACGAGATCGCCGATCACGTCCGCTGCATCGCGCATGTGCTCGTCCAGCACTCGCGCCTGATACGACGGTGTGCTCGCGCGCGGTGTACGCATCGAGCGAGCCGCCGAGAGTCTCGAGCGCAAGAGCTGATGTCCTTCGCGCTACGCGTCTCGCGTGCCCTTGAATACCATGTGCTCGAGCATGTGCGAGATGCCCATCTTCTCGGCACGCTCGTGCAACGTTGCGGCGCGTACCCACGCCCCAAAGGCAACCGACCGCACTCCCGGAACATGTGCTCCGAGAGCACGGTCAGGCCGTTCGGGAGAACGGTCCGCTGGACGTCCGCCCCGGTGCGCGCTAATCCCTGCGCCCACGCCCACCGCTGCGCGGCCGTCGCGGGCGCTCGGCCTGCGCTCACTGCGCTCACTGTTCGCCCTGATCGCTCTTCACCGTCAGCTTCGCTGCAGACGATTCGCCGCGCGGAGCACGCTCGCCGCTCGACGAACTCACCTTCCGGCGCGGCTTCGAGTGCCTTCATCGACAGACGAAGACGTCCACGCTCATCGCGATCGAGAAGCTTCACCGAACGCGATCGCCCTTCTTGACGACGTCTTCGGTCTTCTCGGTGCGGCCGTGCTTGAGCTCGGAGATGTGAACCAGACCCTCGGTGCCCGGCATGATCTCGACGAACGCGCCGAACGCGGTCGTGCTCTTCACCGTGCCTTCGTACGTCTCGCCGATCTACTGGCTCGGCGGTGATCGCCTGAACCATCTGCCGCGCCCGCTCCATCGCCTCGCCGCCAACGGCGGCGATCGTCACCAGTGCCGCTGTCGTCGACGCTGATCTCGGCGCCAGTCTCTTCCTGGATGCCGCGGATCGTCTTGCCCTTCGGTCCGATCAGCTCGCCGATCTTCTCGGGATTGATGTTCATCGTGACGATGCGCGGCGCGTACTGCGAAAGATCGGCGCGCGGCTCGGCAGCGCCTTGTTCATCTCGCCGAGGATGTGCAGGCGGCCTTCGCGCGCCTGCGCCATCGCTTCCTTCATGATCTTGAGATCGAGTCCCTCGATCTTGATGTCCATCTGGATCGACGTGATTCCCTTCTCCGTTCCCGCGACCTTGAAGTCCATGTCGCCGAGGTGATCCTCGGTGCCGAGGATGTCGGTGAGGATCGCGTACTGCTCGCCTTCCTTGATGAGGCCCATCGCGACGCCGGCGACTGGCGAGCGAAGTGGAACGCCGGCGTCGAACAGCGCGAGCGAGCCGCCGCAGACCGACGCCATCGACGACGATCCGTTGGACTCGAGAATGTCGGAGACGATGCGAATCGTGTACGGGAATTCCTCGAACGGCGGCAGCACCGCGCTGCAACGCGCGCTCGGCGAGATTTCCGTGTCCGATCTCGCGACGGCTGGTGCCGCGCATCGGGCGAACTTCACCGGTCGAGAACGGCGGGAAGTTGTAGTGGAGCATGAACGACTTGGTCGTCTCGCCCGCATCGTCGATCGAGTCGAGACGCTGCACGTCGTTCGCGGTGCCGAGCGTCACGGCGACGAGCGCCTGCGTCTGACCGCGCGTGAAGAGCGCGGAGCCGTGCGCGCGCGGAAGCACGCTGCGTGTCGATCGTGATCGGGCGCACTTCGGTGGTGCGTGCGGCCGTCGACGCGATGCCTGGTGTCGAGCACCTGCGAGCGGAGCGCGTTGTACTCGAGGTCGCCGACGAGGTTCGCGATGTCCTTCGAGTTGTCCGGGAATTCGGCGAGCGAGCTGCTCGACTGCGGCCTTCTTGACCGCTCGACTGGCTTCGATGCGCGTGTGCTTGTCCGCCTGGTTGATCGCCTCGGCGATCTTTCCCTTCGGCCAGCTTCGTCGACGCGCGCTGGTCGAGCCCGGCGGTGGCTCGGCCTTCGTCCACGCCATCTTCGGGCTGGCGGCTGTTGGCGAGCAGCTCTTCCTGCATCGCGACAGCTCCTGGATCCCCTTGTGCGCGACGGTGCAGCGCGTCGAGGACATCCGTCTTCAGCTGACTTCGATCGCGCCGCCCTCGACCATCACGATCGAGTCCTGCGATGCCGCGACGACGATGTCCATGTCGCTGTAGCTGGAGCTGCTGGAATGTCGGGTTGAGAACCCACTTGTCCTGCACGCGGCCGACGCGAACAGCGGCGATCGGGCCGATGAACGGGATCTTCGAAGCGTTGAGCGCGAACGACGTCGCGAGCGAGCGCCAGCACGTCGGCGTCGTTCTCCTGATCGGCCGAGATGACGTAGACGAAGACCTGGATCTCGTTCTTGAAGCCTTCCGGGAACAGCGGCCGGATCGATCGGTCGATGATTCGCGCCGAGAGGATCTCGGTGTCCTGCGGACGGCCTTCGCGCTTGATGAAGCCGCCGGGAATCTTGCCCGCGGCGTAGGCCTTGTCGCGGTACTCGACGGTGAGCGGGAAGAATGGGAGCGTGCTTTCGTTGTCGCTGACGGTGACGGCGGCGAGAACCATCGTGTCGCCGAACTGCACGAGCGCGGAGCCCGCTGCCTGTTTCGCCATGCGGCCTGTCTCGATGCTCAGGGTCCGGCCGGCGAACTGTCGTTCAATTCGTTTCATCATCTCTCAGATTTTCTCTCTGTTTTCAATCCACACCCGCACAGGTGTCGGAAGCACGAAACGCGCGCATGATGGATGACTACGGTGTCATCCTCACGACGCGCGTTTTCCCGTTCAACTTTCGTGTTAGTAACGGAGCCCGAGCTCGGCGATGAGCTGACGATACCCCTCAACTTCTGTCCGCTTCATGTAATCGAGAAGCCGGCGACGCCGGCCAACCATCTTCAGGAGCCCACGACGGCTGTGGTGATCCTTCTTGTGGGTCTTGAAGTGCTCGTTCAGGTAATTGATCCGGTCGGTCAGAACGGCCACCTGGACGCGTGAGGAACCGGTGTCGGTCTCGCTCGCGCGGTATTTCTCGATTGTCGGAGTCTTGTCGAAAGCCATGTAACAGGGTGTGCGTGTCGCGCGATCTGCGCGTCGGGTCTTCTAATTTCGCGGTAAGCCTTTAAAACTAAGCTGTTCGGAGGTCGGACGGTAGGCCTCGAATACTTACCCCGCGTGCCCCGCGACGACCCCGACTACCAGCCGCTTGATGTCGTTGAAGGTCACCATCACGAACAGCGCCAGAATGAGCGCAAGGCCCACACGCGCGACGTTCTCGCGCGCTCTATCGCTCAAGGGCTGCCCGCGAGCCGCCTCGACCACCTGAACCACGATCTGACCGCCATCCAGAATCGGGACTGGCAGCAGGTTGAACACAGCCAGGTTTACACTCAGCAGCGCGATCAGGTAGAACAGCACGGAGCCCCCCTGCTTTGCCGCCTGAACCGACGACTGCGCGATCAGAATCGGCCCACCCAGCTCCGTCACCGACGTCTGGCGCGTCGCGATTCGGCGGAGCGACGTAAAGACCAGAGTTCCCATGTCGAGCGTCGCCCTGCTGCCATCGACCAGCGCCCGTCCAAAACCGACCGTCTGGTCGCTCTGGCCCGCCGCGACGCCGATGCGTCCTTCGCGGCTCACCGTCCCGCTGCTCGGATCTGTGACGGTATCGGACACCGGCGTGACGTGCAACGTCAGCGGATTCGTTCCGCGCAACACCTGCACCGCTACCGGCGTTCCGCTGGATCGCTTGATGACCTCGACGAAATCATCCCATCCGCCGATCGGTGCACCGTTCACCGCAACTATGCTGTCACCCTTCTGAAAACCCGCTAAGGACGCCGGTTTATCCGCCACAACGAGGCTCAAGCGACTTGTCGCGGCGTGCTCATAAGTCTTTACGAGTGTAACGTTTATCGCCCAACCCAGAATCACGTTCATCGTAACGCCAGCCAGCATTATGATCAGCCTCGCGGCGAGCGACTTGGACTCGAACCAGCGATCCTCGGGCACCGGCTTGGAGCCGAACGGGATCATTTCATCGGGGTCGAGATTGTCGGGGTCAGCGACCAGCTCGCCGCCGCCTTCCAGCGCCGCGCTCGTCTCATCCAATCGTGAGGCCATCCGAACGTATCCGCCGATGGGGAGAATCCCGATGCGGTACTCGGTCTCGCCGATACGCTTCTTCGCGATCGCCGGGCCGAAGCCTATCGAGAACCGCGGCGCATAGACGCCGAACGCCTTTGCGGCGAGAAAATGGCCGAACTCGTGGACAAAAACCACGATTCCCAGGACGAATACAGGTGCGAGCCAGACTAGCATGACTGGGGATGAAATGGATTCGGTCAGCCCCGATGGCCGTCCGTATGTGCGGGATCCGTACGGCTGTAATTTAGCGCCACGTCAGCGTCCGCTAGCCGCGGGTCATTGGTCGGCGACAGCCCCCGCGTCCTGCTCCCGACGCAATGGAAGCGAGATGGCGAACACCGATCCTTTTCCGGGAAAACGAGCCCAGACGCGGCCGCCAAGCGACTTCACGGTCTCCCGCACGATGGCGAGCCCCAGCCCTGTGCCTTCTATCTCCCTTTCACCATGACTCGCACGATAGAACCGTTCGAACAGCCGGTCCCGCTCGGCCTCCGGCACGCCAAGTCCGTTGTCCGCAACCTCGACGACGACCTCAGTATCGCCGTCGCTCCCAGTTTCGAGCGCTCCTCGCACCTCGATCCATGGGTGAGGCTCCGACGGATCGCTGTACTTGATGGCGTTCGACACGAGATTGGTGAGACACAACTCGATCGCCGCTGCGGCAACTTCGACGTCCGGAAGATTATCGCCGAATCGTAGCGTTATCCCCTGCGCCGCCGCCATCTCGCGCAACTCTCTGCCCACTTCAGCTGCAGCGCCAGGCAGCCGCACATGCCTGTGTTGGCGTGCGTCCGCGCCGACGCGTGTGAGTTCGAGCAGATTATCGAGTATTCCCTGCATGCCGCGGACATTACGGACGATCACCGCTGCGAGTTCTCCGCGCTTGTCCGGGTCAAGATCGGGCATCTGCAGAATCTGTCCCGCACCAAGACACGCGCCGATGCGATTTCGAAATTCGTGCGTCAGCGCACGATTGAATGCACGTAGCCGCTCTTCGCGCTCTGCAACCCGGTCGGTAACCAACTGGAGAAATTGCGTCGACGTCGCCTCCTGGATGAGGCACACCGCATGAAAGACGCGCTGAGCACAGGCCATGAGCTCGCCGTTGCTGCACTTCACTTCGGTGCGCCCGGCCACCTCGCCAACGAACGTAAGCAGGATTCCACCAAGAATCTCGAACTCCTTGAGAATCTCGTACTGATCGAAGCCCTGCGTATGACGGAGAGCGCCAAGCTCTCGCGCCTTGTCAACAACGGACATGTCGGCAGAGACTACGGCAGCGGAATCGGCGACATAGCCAGCGATTCCGTCGATCAGCACCGGGACGTGATCCAGAAGCTCAGCGGATGGAAAGATTCGATCCGGCTCGACGGACACGCGCGCAGCGATACGATCGAGCCAGCGCGCAGTCAGCTCGTCGCGTGACTCACGGAGACGCACGGCAAGGATCTCTGCGAGCGGACAGTCTTCAGTCAGAGGCACGTTTCACCCGTCACCGTATTCGTCACGCCGCGGAAGCTCACCGCGCAGAGTAACCGCCTTCCACCAAACATACATCATGACCAGAGCCCCGGGGCGGCCCATGCTAGCGGAAAAGCTCGACGACGTGGATCCTTGCCGCGCTGTCCGCGGCAGTGACGTCCTCGATCGAGTCGGCAGGCAGGCCGCCAAGGGAGGCAAGCGCTGACTCGATCGCGCGCGGAATGTCCGAGAATCCGATCGCACCGGCCAGGAAGAGGCAAACCGCCTGCTCGTTGGCGCCATTGAATACGGCTGGCGCCGCTCCACCACTACATCCCGCCTGAACTCCCAATGCGAGCGACGGAAACCGCCCGATATCGACTGGCTCGAATGTGAGGGGAGATGCGGCGGCAGGATCGAACCGCCGCGCCGGCGCGTCAGCGACACGCTCGGGATGCGTCAGCGCGTACAGAATCGGCAGCTCCATCGTCGGAAAGCCGAGCTGCGCGAGCACGCTCCCATCCACAAATTCGACGAACGAATGGATGATGCTCTGTGGATGAACGACAACGTCAATACGGTCGTACGGCACGTCGAACAAATAATGGGCTTCGATCACTTCCAGCGCCTTGTTCGCGAGCGTTGCACTGTCCACGGTGATCTTGCGCCCCATCGTCCAGGTCGGATGATTCAACGCATCGCTAATAGTTGCCTTGGTGATGCGCTCAGCGTCCCATTCGCGGAACGGGCCCCCGGACGCTGTAAGAATGAGCCGACTGACCTCACTCTCGGGCCGCGCGCCGATGCACTGCATGATCGCGCTGTGCTCGCTATCCACCGGCACGATCTCGCCGCCCTCGTCTCTGCACGCGCGAAGCATGAACTCGCCGCCGATCACGAGCGATTCCTTGTTCGCAAGCGCCACACGCTTGCCCGCGCGCAGAGCAGCCAGCGTCGCCTGCAGTCCTGCTGCGCCGACGACTGCATTCACGACCAGGTCCACATCAGGACGCGTCGCTGCTTCGACCAGGCATTCGGCGCCCGTCGCCCACCCGCGCTCCGCGTCGATGCTGGGGGTGACTATCCCGACATACCGCGGATCAGTCGACTTCGCCTGTTCGCGAAGTAGCGTGGCGTTTGCGAACGCGGTAAGCGCAACGACGCGAAACTGATCGGCGTGCCGTGCGATTACTCTGAGCGTGGCCGTGCCTATCGAGCCAGTCGAGCCGAGTATCGCGATCCCGCGCTGTCTCACACTGGCGCCGGAATGAGCATTGCGCGCAACAGCAGCGCCGCAACAGGAAGCACGAAGAGCAGGCTGTCGAAACGATCGAGCACGCCGCCGTGTCCCGGTATCAGTGTGGAGCTATCCTTGATGCCGGCTTCGCGCTTTATCAGCGACTCTGCAAGATCGCCGACCTGCGCTACCGCGCTTATGCACACCGCAAACAGGACGATTGCAAGAGGCCGCAGAGATAGCTGCGCCATGGGATGCAACACATAGCTGACGTACAGCAACGCGACTACGACGGCGAGAAGCAATCCGCCGAATGATCCTTCGATCGTCTTGCCCGGACTCACCGACGGCATCAGCTTGTGCGAGCCTACCAATCGGCCGAACGCGTAAGCGCCAATGTCGGTCGCCCAGGTCACCAAAATCGGAAACATTGCAAGCGCGGTTCCGCCGCGCGCGTCGATCACGTAATCATCGTAGCGCAGGTAGAACACGTAGGCAACGAGTCCGAGATACGCGACGCAGAACACCGTCGTCGCAGCGGCGAGCAGCGGCCGTCCGCCGATCCCTCGTCTGAAGATCGTTGCAGCGAACACAACGAGCCCCGCAACGACGGCGTGTGTCCACGTCGGGGCGAGAAGCCGGAGTTGCACTCCGTAAACGAGCAACGGGATTGCTGCCGCGCCGACGACCGCGGCGGCATCGAATGGCTGCGCACCCGAGGCGCGCGCGATGCGGCAAAATTCCCAGGCGCCGAGCGCTGCTATGACCGAGAGCAGGGTGGCGAGGAATGGTCCGCCGAGATAGACGAGGGCTATCCCGACAGGCGCGGCGACTACCGCGAAGAGAATGCGTCTGGAAAGTTCTGACACGACCTGCGTCAGACTTCCATGATTTCCGCTTCTTTCGCCTTGAGCAGCGACTCCAGCTGTGTCATGTGCTCGTCGTGAGCCTTCTGGAGATCCTTCTCTGCCGCCTTCACTTCGTCCTCGGACACCTTGTCCAGCTTCTTGAGCTTTTCGCGGCCGTCGGTGCGCGCGTGACGGATGCCGATGCGACCGTCTTCCGCGAGCTTGTGCACCACCTTGACGAGCTCCCTGCGACGCTGCTCGTTCATCGATGGAAGCGGAACGCGGATGATACCGCCCTGCGTGCTCGGATCAAGTCCGAGGTCCGATTCACGGATCGCCTTCTCGATCGCCTTGAGCTGACCCTTGTCGTATGGCGTGACGAGAAGTGATCGCGGATCAGGTGACGCGACACTTGCCACCTGATTGAGCTGCATCTGCTGACCGTACACGTCGACGCGGATGCTGTCGAGCATGTTCGGTGACGCCTTGCCGGACCGGATCGAGCTGAACTCGCGCTTCGAGTTCTCGATCGCCTTGTCCATCGCGGTGCGTGAATCCTTAGAAATCTGCGGAATCGTCGTCATGATACGCGCGTCCCCACTGGTTCTCCGCGAACGGCCTTCATGACCGCTCCGGGATGGTTGATGTTCAGAACGATGAGCGGCAGGCTGTTTTCCTTGCACAATGTAACGGCCGTCTGGTCCATGACTCCCAGCTCGCGCTGCATGACGTCGTTGTACGAAATCGTCTCGTACAGGACCGCATGCGGATCGCGCTTGGGATCGGCAGAATAAACGCCGTCCACGCTCGTCGCCTTGATGATGACGTCGGCACGCATCTGAATCGCTCGGAGCGCGGCCGCCGTATCGGTCGAAAAATAAGGATTGCCCGTGCCCGCAGCGAAAATCACCGCGCGTCCCTTCTCGAAGTGACGCAACGCACGACGGCGGATGTACGGCTCGGCGATCTCCTCCATGCGAATCGCTGTCATCACGCGCGTGTCCACCCCTATGCGCTCCAGCACATCCTGCATCGCGAGCGAATTGACGACGGTGCCGAGCATTCCCATGTAGTCGGCGGCAACACGGTCCATTCCCATGCGCGAGATCTGCGCACCACGAACGATGTTTCCGCCGCCGATGACGAGACCGACGCCGACCCCAGCGTCGACCACATTCTTGATCTCGTTGGCATAGCCCGAGATCACATCAAAATCAAAACCGAAGCCCTTGTCACCGGCGAGCGCTTCACCGGAGAGCTTGAGTAGAATGCGGCGCAGCTTGGGATCGGACAATCGTCTTTACTCCTCGCCCAGTTGGTATCGTGTGAAACGACGAACCTGAATGTTTTCTCCGAGCTTGGCCGACGCTTCCTTGATCAGATCGCCGATGGTCTTCTTCGGCTCGCGTACGTACGGTTGCGACACCAGCGCAACTTCCTTGTAGTACGACTCGACCTTGCCCTCGACCATCTTCTGAATAATTGCGTCCGGCTTGCCGCTCGCCCTTGCCTGCTCCTCGAAGATAGCGCGTTCACGGTCCACTAGCTCCTGCGAGACGCCGCTCTTGTCGACCGCCACCGGGGCCGCACTGGCGATGTGCAGGGCAATCTCGCGCCCAAGCTCCTTGAAGTCGTCCGTACGCGCTACGAAGTCGGTCTCGCAATTGATCTCCACCATCACGCCGACCTTGCCGTTGTGGTGAATGTAGCTGGAGATGAGTCCCTCGCTGGTCTGCTTGCCGGTGCGCTTCTCGGCCTTGGCAATTCCCTTCTTGCGAAGATGGTCGACCGCCTTTTCCATGTCTCCGCTCATCTCTTCGAGCGCCTTCTTGCATTCCATCATGCCCGCGCCGGTGCGCTGGCGGAGGGTCTGCACGTCTTTAGCTGTATACATCGTTGGCCTTCGGTTGGTTATTGTCGGTGTCTGTCAAACGAACGCCGCCGTGGTGATCCGCGGCGGCGTTCAAGATTGGTCGGTCGCAGTTACTCCGCGGCCGGCTCCGCGCCACTGTCGCCTGCATCGCCCGCATCGCCGCTATCGCCACCGGCATCCGACTGTGCGGCCTCGCCTTCCGCTCCCGGCACACCCTTGAGGCGTGCAGCGATCGCTTCCTGATTGGCGCGACGACGACGCGGCCGGCGGCGACGGCGACGCTCATCGCCCGCTTCGGGCTCGGCGCCGCGATCAGAGCTGTACGTGTACGACTCGGACTCCTCGACTTCCGTACGAACTGGCGCCTCGCGACGAGCGTCGATGATTGCATCGGCAATCGCGGAGGTCATGAGCTCGACCGCGCGAATCGCGTCGTCGTTGCTCGCGACCGGAACCGTGATGAGATCCGGATCGGCATTCGTATCGACGAGCGCCACGATCGGGATACCGAGCTTGTTGGCTTCGGCGACCGCGATGCGCTCCTTCTTGGAATCGATGACGTACATGAGACCCGGAAGACGCGTCATCGACTTGATGCCGGAAAGATTCTTGGCGAGCTTGTCGCGCTGGCGCGTCATCATGAGCTGCTCTTTCTTCGTGTAGTTCGCGAAGTCACCGCCGCCCTCGATTCCAGCGTCGAGATCCTTGAGCTTGCGGAGCTGCTTCTTGGCGGTCTGGAAGTTGGTGAGCAGACCGCCGAGCCAGCGCTCGGTCACGAACATCGCGCCGCAACGCTCTGCTTCCGACTTGACGATCGGAACGAGCTGGCGCTTGGTGCAGACGAAGAGGACCTGGTCGCCGCGTGCGACGACTTCACGCACCAGCTTCTGAGCCAATTCGAGCTGGCGCAGGGTCTTCTGAAGATCAATGATATGGATGCCGTTGCGCTCGGCGAATATGAATCTGCGCATCTTCGGGTTCCAACGGCGCGTCTGGTGGCCGAAGTGAACGCCGGCTTCGAGCAGCTGCTCGAGGTTGGGCTGGGACATTCTGCTAAATCCTTGGTTGGTTGGTGTCGTCTCCGCCCTTCAGCGTCGCGACGACCGACCGAAGCCGGCACCCGTCGAAACTCGGGGAGGATGCTTGTTGTGTAGCTGTATGGGCGACGCATGCGTCGCCCATACTTCGCCTTGCTGCTTCGCCTTGCTGCTGCGCCTTGCTACTTCGCCTTGCTGCTGCCTGGGCGACGCATGCGTCGCCCCTGCCACTGCCGCCACAAAAAACGTGCGCCGCCGGGGTCGGCACGGAGGCCGGCCCCTACGGGTTTTAACGTTTGGAGAACTGGAACCGCTTACGGGCCTTCGGACGGCCTGGCTTCTTGCGCTCGACCACGCGTGCGTCGCGAGTCAGGAAGCCGAGACTGCGCAGCTTTGGCTTGAGCGTCTCGTCTTCCTTCACGAGCGCGCGAGCGATCGCGAGACGCAGTGCGCCTGCCTGACCCGACAGTCCGCCACCGTCGATGTTGGCGGTCACGTCATAGCGGCCGAGCATGTCGGTCGCTGTGAACGGCTGCTGGATGGTGGAGACGTGTGCAGGACGCGGGAAGTAATCGCCGAGCGTGCGGCCGTTCACGAGCCACTTGCCCGAGCCGGCCTTGATGTAGACGCGGCAGACCGCTTCCTTGCGGCGACCGATCGTGTGCGTTGTTCCGTCGACAGGCATGCTTACTTGGTGGTGATGGTGAGCGGCTTGGGCTGCTGAGCCTTGTGCGGGTGATTGGCACCCGGGTAAACGCGCAGCTTGGTGCGCATGTGCGTGCGTGCGAGCGCCGTCTTGGGAAGCATTCCATTGACCGCGTGCTCGATGACGCGCTCCGGATGCTTGCCAAGCATGTCCTCGAACGTCGTGAAACGCTCGTGGCCCATGTAGCCGGTGTGGCGGAAGTAACGCTTCTGCTCCGCCTTGCGACCCGTGACCTTGACCTTCGAGGCGTTGATCACGATTACATGGTCGCCCCCGTCCATATGGGGGGTAAACGTAGGCTTGTGCTTGCCGCGGATGACGCGAGCCACTTCTGTGGCCAGTCGTCCGAGCACCATGCCTTCCGCATCCACGATGTACCAATCGTGGACGATATCAGTCGGGGTGGAGGAGAAAGTCTTCATTTGGGGAGGTAATCGATTACGAAATGCGACAGCCTTCTAAGTTACCAACCCCACTGGCTTTAGTCAATCGCCCCGCACCGCAGCGGCGATATCGACGACTCGTCGCAAGATTCCCGGCAAATTTGTGCTGGCGCGCCGCGTGCAGCGGATGTAAAGTGCTCTCGCCCCCGGAACAACTGTCCCCGACCGACCGGTCTGGGTCCCCGGGATGACGACCTAAACGGTACAGCGAATGCGAACCTCCCCGTCGTTGGCTCGGCTAGCAGCCTGCCTGCTAGCCACCGTGACGTTACCCCCCGCGTCGGCCCAGGCCCAGGGCTTCGGCCTCAACGAGGTTGGAACCTGCTCGGTTTCCCGCGGATTCGCCGCGACCGGCACCCCATGCCAAGACGCCTCCACGATCTTCTGGAACCCGGCTGCCGCCGCTGAGCTCCCCGGAAAATCGATCAGCATCGGTGCAAGCGCGATAATAGTGAAAGGCTCCTTTCGTCAGGACAGCACCGGACGGAGCTACCCGAGCGATATCAGTCCCGCTCTCCCGCCAGTTGGATTCGCAGCAATGCGCTTCGGGAAGGGATCGGTCGGGCTCGGGGTGTACGTACCGTACGGACTGACATCCCAGTGGAACGACGATTTTCCGGGACGTTTCTCGGCACTTCGCGCAGCACTCCAGACGATATACATCCAGCCCAATTTCGCCTATCAGGTAACACCGAACTGGTCTGTCGGCGGCGGACCGGTGTTCGGACATTCCAGCGTCGACCTTACCCAGGCGATCGACCTCTCACAACAACAGGCCGCGCCGGGCATCACCTTCAACCAACTCGGCATCGCATACGAGACCGAGTTCGCGCGCGCACAGGTTCACGGAACCGCCACGGCCTTGGGCTACAACGTCGGCGTGCACGGCAAGTATGGCCCATGGTCGATCGGCGCACGCTATCTCTCGGCACTGACGTTCAATTACGACCACGCGTCGGCGAGGTTCTCCCAGACCGCGACGGGACTCGTCCTGCCACAGGGGAACCCCGTGAGTCCCACCGGTACGCCCGTTCCGCTCGACGCGTTGCTCGGCGCGCAATTCTCGCCGGGCGGCCCCCTCGTCAGCCAGAGCGCGTCGTCGACGATCAAGCATCCATGGCAACTGCAGGGCGGCGTCGGCTACACCGGATTCTCACGAACGACACTCTCGGTCGATGTCGCACGGCTCGGGTGGTCCGCTTTCAACACTCTACCGATAACGTTCAACGGACCAGCAAGCGCCAGCAGCAGAACTCTTTTTGAAGGCTACAAGGATTCGTGGAGCTACCGCTTCGGCGCTGAGCACATGCTCGGGTCCTGGACCGGACGCGTGGGCTACAGCTATTCCGAGACGCCGGCACCCGACGAGACTGTCACGCCGCTGCTGCCGGACATGAACCGGCGCAACTTCTCTGCGGGCGTCGCAATTCCTCTCACAAGTATGTACAAGCTCGACATTGGATATTTGCACGTGAACACGCCGGGACGGCGCGGCCGGATCGCGGAACATTCAATTCTGCCTCCAGGCACGACCTTGACGCTCCCAATTCAGGCGAACAGCACCGGCACGTACTCGCTCAAGGCCGACGTCATCTCGGCCGCACTCAACATCACCTTCTAACCGCGCAGAGTCCCATGATTCGCTCAAGGAATACAATCGGCGCGGTTGCGAGCGCCGTCCTGCTCGCGCTCGCCGTAGCGTGCGCCGACAACGGGCCAACGGCAGTAATTCCGCCGAACGTTGCCGCGAACTCACTGTTCACCAGTTACGTTGCGCTGGGAAACAGCCTGACGGCCGGTTACCAGTCCGGCGGTATCGACGACAGCACCCAGCAGCTCAGTTATGCCTCGCTGCTCGCACAGGCCATGAAGACGCGCTACGTGTACGCGTCGCTTGCGGGCGCCGGATGTCCACCGCCAATCGTCAACTTTCAGACGCAAGCGAGACTGGCCAACGGTACGGCAACTACATGCTCTCTGCGCAACCCGAACACCGCTGTTGCACTCAACAACGTCGCGGTTCCCGGTGCGACGTCGCTCGATCCGTTCAGCGTCAGCACGTCGGCGTCCAACACACTGACCACACTGTTCCTCGGCGGAAAGACGCAGGTCGCAAAGGCCGCTGATGCCAATCCGACTTTCATCTCCGCATGGATCGGAAACAACGACGTGCTTGGCGCGGCAGTCTCAGGCATACTCGTGCCGACGGCAGGGGTCTCGGCGGGCGTCACCTCACAGGCCGCATTCAAAGCCAACTACACGACGATGGTGAACGGCCTTACGGCGATTCCCACCGTGAAAGGTGCGATTCTGATCGGCGTGCTCAACGTGGCCGGAGTTCCCGCGCTCTTTCCTGTTGCAGCGCTGCAGAATCCTGCGTTCAAGGCCGGATTCGATCAGTTCGCCGGCGCGACGACGATAATTCTTCCCAATTGCCTGAGCGCACCGGGAAACCAGGCGCTCGTCTCAATATCGATTCTGGCGCAAATACGTTCCGGAGCCCATCCGCCGGTCATCGGGTGCGCGAAGAATTCCGTTCCCGGAACGCTGGTTGGCGACATCTTCATCCTTGATAGCACCGAGCAGGCGAGTCTCGCGGCGACGGTTGCCGGTTACAACGCAACGATTCAGGCTGCCGCAGCGGCGAACGGCTGGGCGTACTACGACCCCAATCCGTTGTTGGCAACGCTCAAGACGCCCGGCACCGGCTGCATCAACATTGTTCCGGATCTGGCGAATGCGACCGCGCCGTTCGGTGCGTGCATCTCGCTGGATGGAATCCATCCGACCGTTGTCGCGAACCGTCAGATTACATCGGCGCTCGTAGCAGCGATCAATACCAAGTATGGCACGGCGATAACGACAGGTAGTCCATAGCGGAATCGTACGTACGAATGCTGGCCGGTGGTCGCCACGGCCGGCATTTATTTGTTGCCGTATATTATCTGCACGAGCCGCGACGGGCGCGACCTTTGATTCCACCGACGGAGTTTGCCTGCAATGCGGACGCGCATGGTTTTTACCGGTGTAGTAATTGGCGCCACGGCCCTGGTTGCGTCGCGCGCCACCGTCTCGGCGCAGGCGAATGCAGCTCGCGCCGCTCGCGTAGCTACAGCGTACGGCGCGATTGATGGAAGCGTGCGCGACACGAGCGGATCGTGGCTGCGCGGAGTCGAGATTGTTTCACTCGACAATACGCAGCTTAACACGCGAAGCGGTGCCGGCGGATCGTTTCGTCTCGACAGCCTGCCTGCCGGCCCCCATCTTATCCGATTTCGCAGGATTGGCATCATGCCAACCACTGTGTCCGTGGTTGTCGAGCCCGATGCAACGATCTCGGTGGACGCTGTCGTCGAACCGTTTCCGATAACACTGTCGCGGGTAACGGTGCAGGCCGTAAGCGGAGAACTGGTGCATTTACCGCCGGGCGTTGCCGACCGCATGCGCACCGGAATTGGAACATATCTGACCGCAGCGCAGATCGAGAGCTTTCATCCGCGAACCACCGCCGACATTTTCCGTCACGTCGCTGGCGTATCGGTGGAGACCTTCGCCAGGACGCCGGTCGTACGCAGTGGGCGTGGTGTACAGACCATCAACGGGAACGCATGCACGAGCGGGATGGTTGTCGTGGTGGACGGCGCAATAATGAGCAGTGCGTTGAGCAGTGCGACTCCCGACGGGTCACCTTCAAACACCGCAGCCGCAACCGGAGGGTTCGATGCGGTTTCACCAAGAGACATTGCCGCAATCGAGATCTACAAGGATGGCGCGGAGACGCCTGCAAGTCTCAGCGACTCGGAATGCGGTGTGATCTATATATGGACGAGATAACCGTGATATCACTCCAGCTCGATCAACACCGTTCCCTTCTCTACCGCGGTTCCCTGCGCCACGCGAACTGATTTCACGGTAGCGGCCGAAGACGCTCGCAGCTCGTTTTCCATCTTCATCGCTTCCATGACGAGCACGCCCTGCCCCGCTGTAACTGCGTCACCGACGGAGACGTTCACTCGCACCACGAGACCCGGCATGGGCGCGATCACGGGAGCAGGCCCCGCCGGTGGCGCCGAGCGCGCGGCCAGCTCCTGGATAGCACGTGCGCGCTCGCCCAGTGCTTCGACGCGGTAACGGTGACCACCGATATCCAGCACGTAGCGACCCTTGCCTTCCCGAGCGTGCACTACGACTCGCACAACACGGTCTCCGATACGGAGCGTTCGGGCGGGCGTACCGTTCGGAGCATCGAGGGTCGCCACTTCGCTCGCGCCGTCGACGTTCGCGGCGTCCTTGTCAGTGATTACAGGATGCCGAGTGCCGTTCACATCTACGAGAAACTTCATGATGCTGCGGGGCCGGTCGAATGTGCCGGTGTCAGCATGCAAACCGTCTCGACGTGGGACGTTTGTGGGAACATATCGAATGCTCTGATTGATTGAATCGAATAACCGGACAGGCGCGCAACATCTCGTGCGAGTGTTGCCGGATCACAGCTGACGTAGATGATCGCACGTATACCCGTCATCTCGGCGAGCGCTTCGGTGACATCGGCGTGCAGACCGCTTCGCGGAGGATTCACTACCACGACGTCAGCCGGAGCAAGCCGCGGCAGAACTTCTTCGACGCGGCCAACGATCGAGCGCGATGGCGGCGCGAGCCGTTCCTCGGCCCATAGTGCGGCATCACGATCGAGCTCGATTGCAACTACTGAGATTCCGGTAGTTGCCAGATTCACCGCGAGATCGCCTGAGCCCGAGTACGCGTCGATCACGCTCGCCGGGTTGAAAGACCTCACCGCGCCAAGCACGTGTTCGCGCAACACTGCAGCGACGACGGGGTTGACCTGCGAGAATGAAGCTGCCGGCGTCGCGCGAGCGCGGCGGTCGCCGAGCAGTTTTCGCGGGGCACCTTCCGGCTCCCAGTATAACGCCGCGAGTGTTGGAACCGCCTCGAACAACCTTGCATGATCGCTCCATCGCGTGGCACCGATCAGTACGAATGTCGGACCATCGTCGGTCCAGCGCACACTCCCGCGCAGCGACGTTGCTTCGGGGAAGAATTCCGACGCGTCGAGTAGCTCACGCCACGCAGCCACTACGCGCCGGTCGGTTATCGGACAATCCGATAGCGGGAACACGTGGCCGGGATCGTCATATGGATGCAGCCCGGCGATCCATCCACCCGAACGGCGCCTCATGGCAAGCGTTAGCTTGGTTCGATAGCGCCACTCTGGGGTGCTCCTTACGACCTCGGGTGGCGTGATATCACGCTTGCCGATCCGGCTCATCGCATCGACGATGATGCGCTGCTTCGCGTCGAGCTGCGCGGAGTACTGAATGTGCTGGATCTGACAACCGCCGCATCGCTCGCGCGTGTAGTGCGGACATGGCGGCTCGATCCGTACGGGAGACGGGCGCAGGATCGTACGCAGAGAGCCACGCGCGAAGTGACCCTTGCCGGACACACTCGCGGTTATCACGTCGCCAGGAGCGGAGCGCGGAACGAATACGACAAGTCCCTCATTGCGCGCCACACCGTCACCGCCGGCCGCGATCGTGTCGATCGTCAGGCTTACCGTGCGCGACACTAACCGATCGATTCCAGGCGCGCGGCGCGTTGCCACGCGGACACGGGACTCTCCCGCTGCGACGGCGCAGCAGCACGAGCACCCGACTCGGATTCCGCGAGCAACGCACCCGCCAGTGCGGCGAGCATCGCGCCATCTTCGGTGCCTGCGTCGGTGGTGAGTGAGGCAAGGCGACGCTCAAGCCACTGGATCTCGATTGCACCGGCGCGAAACTCCGAATCTTCCATCACACGCAGGTGGAATTCACGCGACGTTTCCACACCGCCGATTACAAGCTCTGATAAGGCGCGATGCATCCGCTGGACAGCCAACTCACGATTCGGCGCGTGGACTATCAACTTCGCGAGCATCGGATCGTAGTGCAGTGACACCTCACTACCGATTTCGATTCCGCCATCCCAGCGGACGCCCGGCCCGGAGGGCAGGTGCAGGTACGAGATGCGCCCCGTCGATGGCAGAAAGTCATTGGCCGGGTCTTCACTGGTTATGCGGCATTCCATCGCCCAGCCGTTCGGGGAGATGTCGTCCTGCGCGAAGCCAAGCGGCTGTCCGGATGCAACGCGTAACTGCCAGTGAACGAGGTCGATTCCAGTCACCAGCTCGGTGACAGGATGCTCGACCTGCAGTCGCGTGTTCATCTCGAGGAAGTAGTAGCTCCCGTCGCGTGCGAGCAGGAACTCGCAGGTCCCGGCATTCACGTAACCAGCGGCGCGCGCAGCACGCACCGCAGTCGCGCCCATCTCGGCGCGGAGTTCCGGAGTCACCGCAACGCTCGGTGCTTCCTCGATCATCTTCTGATGACGACGCTGCACCGAGCATTCGCGCTCGCCGAGATGAACCATGTTCCCATGCATGTCGCCGATGATCTGGATCTCGACGTGGCGCGGCCCCTCGATGTACTTCTCGAGATACACTGCGTCATCACCGAATGCATTCTTCGCCTCGCGTCGCGCAGCATCGAATGACGCGGAGATTTCCGATGGCTCGCGAACTACACGCATTCCCTTCCCGCCGCCACCCGCCGCGGCCTTGAGCAGCACCGGATAGCCGAACTTCGATGCTATCTCGGCGGCGTGCTCCGCATCGGCGATCGATTCGGTGGTGCCAGGCACCACAGGAACACCGTGCGCGACGGCGAGCGTGCGCGCTGCCGTCTTGCTCCCCATTGCTGCGATCGCCTCGGCCGGCGGCCCGATGAAGACGAGGCCCGCGTCGCGCACCGCGCGCGCAAACCACTCGCGCTCGGACAGGAATCCGTAGCCGGGATGAATCGCCTGCGCGCCTTCCCTGAGCGCTGCTTCGATTATGCGATCACCGAGCAGATAGCTCTGTGATGATGGCGCAGGTCCGATGTTGACAGCGGCGTCGGCAGCGCGAACGTGCGGTGCCCCCGCATCGGCGTCGCTGTACACCGCAATTGACCGAACGCCGAGCTCGCGGCAGCCGCGAATGACGCGCAGCGCAATCTCGCCACGGTTTGCTATGAGAACGGAGTCGAACATCAGAGCGGTATGTTCCCGTGCTTCTTCGGCGGATTCTTGTCACGCTTGCCGCGCAAACTTTCGAGCGCGTCGATCAGCGCAGGTCTCGTATCTCGCGGATCGATTATGTCGTCGATGTACCCGCGGCCAGCGGCGACGTACGGATGCGCGAATTTCTCCACGTACTCGGCGATCTTCTTATCCGTTGCAGCAACCGGGTCGGGACTATCGACGATGTCCTTCCGGAACAGAATCTCGACGGCGCCCTTGGGTCCCATCACCGCGATTTCGGCGGTCGGCCACGCGACGTTGAAATCCCCACGAATGTGCTTGGAGCTCATGACGTCGTACGCGCCGCCATAGGCCTTGCGCGTGATGACCGTGAGCTTGGGGACCGTCGCCTCGCAGTACGCGAACAACAGCTTCGCACCGTGCTTGATGATTCCGCCGTGTTCCTGCCCCACACCCGGCAAAAAGCCCGGTACATCCTCGAACGTCACGATCGGAATGTTGAACGCGTCGCAGAAGCGGATGAACCGTGCGGCCTTGACTGATGCGTTGATATCGAGCACGCCAGCGAGCATCGCCGGCTGATTCGCAACGATCCCGACGCTGAACCCGCCGAGGTGCGCGAAACCGCAGATGATGTTCTCCGCAAATTCACGCTGGACTTCATAGAACTCGCCGTCATCGATGACGCGGCGCAGCACCTCGTGCATGTCGTACGGTTTGTTCGCATTGTCGGGAACAATATCGAGCAGAGCTTCGTCGCGCCGGTCGCGTGGATCGGTGCCTGCACCGCGCGGCGGCTCGTCGATGTTATTGGATGGAATGAACCGCATCAGGTCGCGAATCGCACCGATGCACTCGGGCTCACTGTCATACGTGAAGTGCGACACTCCCGACTTCATCATGTGCGTGTCAGCGCCGCCGAGCTCGTCCATCGTTACGTCTTCGTGCGTCACCGTCTTGACGACGTTGGGTCCGGTTACGAACATGTAGGACGTGTGCCGAACCATGTACGTGAAGTCGGTGATCGCAGGCGAGTAGACCGCGCCACCCGCACACGGCCCCAGAATCGCCGAGATCTGCGGGATCACGCCAGACGCCAAAGTGTTGCGCAGGAATATTTCCGCGTATCCGCCAAGCGACACGACGCCTTCCTGAATGCGTGCGCCGCCCGAATCGTTGAGCCCGATCACAGGCGCGCCGTTCCGCATCGCGAGATCCATCACCTTGACGATCTTCTCTGCGAACGATTCCGATAGCGAGCCACCGAATACCGTGAAGTCCTGCGAGAAGACATAGACCAGCCGGCCGTCAATTCGGCCCCAGCCCGTGATGACTCCGTCGCCGTAGTACTTCTGCTCTTCCAGACCGAAGTCGGTGCTGCGATGAACGACGAAGCGGTCGAGCTCGGTGAACGATCCCTCATCCAGCAGGAGATCGATCCGTTCGCGTGCGGAGAGTTTTCCCTTCCTGTGCTGGGCCTCTATGCGAGCAACGCCGCCACCGAGTTCAGACTCGGCGCGGCGTTGCTCCAGAAGCGCGAGCTTATCGCGCATCGTCATTAATTACTCTTCGTCGTACGTTGCCGGAAGAACTGCCGGAATCTCGGCAGCGTAATCCGATACGCTGTACTCCTCGGTCTCCATCGGAATCACCTTGCTCGGCTCTGCCGGACGCGGTGGCTGCTCTTCTGGAATTGCGGTGACCGCGAGCACGATGCGGCGATGGATCGGATCGACTTCGAGAACACGCAGGTCCAGGTTCATCGCTTCGTAAACGATGTCTGCCGGACTGTTGACCGGGTTTCCGAAGTTGAGCTGGCTGTTCGGAACGAATCCTTCGATATCGTTGCCGATGTCCACGACGACGCCCTTGTCCATGAGGCGCACGACGTGTCCACGCAGCTCGGTTCCGACGGGGTACGTCTCGCCGATACGGAGCCACGGATCCTCGACAGCCTGCTTGAGGCCGAGCGAGATGCGCTTGTTCTCCGGATCGATGTTGAGCACCACCACGTCTACCGTATCACCCTTCTTGATCACTTCCGACGGATGCTGTACGCGACGCGTCCAGCTCATGTCGGATACGTGGATCAGACCGTCGATGCCAGGCTCGATCTCGACGAAAGCACCGAAGCTCGTCAAGTTGCGAACCTTGCCCGTGAGACGCATGCCGATCGGATAACGCTGGGGCAGCGTCATCCATGGATCTTCCTCGGTCTGCTTCATACCGAGCGAGATCTTCTCTTCCGACGGATCGACCTTGAGCACCACTGCCTCGATGGTCTCGCCGATCGAAACGATCTTGCTTGGATGACGAACGTTGCGCGTCCAGCTCATCTCGCTGATGTGAACGAGGCCTTCGATGCCCGGCTCCAGCTCGATGAACGCGCCGTAGTTGGTGATCGACACGACCTTGCCCGACACGCGCGTGCCGACGGGATACTTGTCGGCGACGTCCTGCCACGGATAGCTCTGGAGCTGCTTGAGGCCGAGCGATATGCGCTCGCGCTCCCAATCGATGTCGAGAACCTTGACCTCGAGCTCCTGACCGATGTGCACCATCTCGGATGGGTGCGTGACGCGGCCGTACGACATGTCGGTGATGTGAAGCAGTCCGTCCACGCCGCCGAGATCGATGAATGCGCCGAAGTCGGTGATGTTCTTGACGATGCCCTTGCGGATCTGATCCTTCTGAAGCTCCTTCATCAAGCGCTCGCGCTTGCCTGCGCGCTCCTGCTCGAGAATCACGCGGCGCGAAACGACGATGTTGCGGCGGCGCTTGTTGAGCTTGATGATCTTGAAGTCGAAAGTCTGGCCGAGCAGCTCGTCCACGTTCGGAACGCGGCGAAGCGCGATCTGCGAGCCTGGCAGGAAGGCGTCCACACCCATGAGATCGACGACGACACCGCCCTTGATCTTCTTGGTGAGAATGCCAGCCACCGGCTGATCGCTCTCGTACGCGACGCGGATGCGCTCCCAGACGCGCATGAAGTCGGCCTTCTTCTTGGAGAGGACGACTGAACCTTCCATGTCCTCGAGGTGCTCGAGGAGGACTTCAACGGAATCGCCCGCCTTGAGCTCGGGCATGTCCTTGAACTCTTCGAGAGGGATCGTTCCCTCTGACTTGAAGCCGATGTCCAGGATCACCATGTTGTCTCGGATATCGAGGACCTTGGCGCTTACGATCTCGCCTTCCTCGATGGACGCCATGGTTCCGTTGTACATCGCCATCATCGCCTCGAGCTCGTCGCTCGAGTAGTCGTCTTCGTCGTACAGTTCTGGACGGAGGTTGGCAAGCGGCCGCAGCTGCGCACGTTGCATGTCGCGCTTTTCCCGCGCGGTAAGAGCGTGCTCGGTCGTGCCGGTTAGGGTTTCTGTTTCGGGCATTTGCTAGGTAAAAGGGTGGTCCTGCGGTTCTACGGGAACCTGGAAATATATTTCAGAAACTACTGTTTCGCAACTATAACCGCGATCTGACGACCGGCGTCGCCGGCCCGGTGCGAGAAGAACGATTCGTTGTCGCATCTGGTGCACGAAGAGGACACGGAAACCCGGCCAATCCCCGCCTCGGCCGCCTGTTCCGCGATGAGCGACCTGATGTCCACATTGCCGGGCCGGTTGGATGC
The DNA here is from genome assembly GCA_963707505.1 of uncultured Gemmatimonadales bacterium. Classification (GTDB taxonomy): domain Bacteria; phylum Gemmatimonadota; class Gemmatimonadetes; order Gemmatimonadales; family Gemmatimonadaceae; genus Fen-1247. The sequence goes on along the minus strand of CAVPQB010000004.1, from coordinate 1,172,479 downwards.
CTCACCGGTCAGCCGAGCCCTCACATCCGCGGATACCTCATAGCAGCGACCGCAAATTGCCGGCCCGATGTGGGCACGCAGCTCGTCGGGGGCGAGACCAGCGCGCCCGAGTACCCGGACCGCCTGATGGATGATGCGCGCTTCAGTGCCCCGCCATCCTGAATGAACTATCGCGACCGCGCCGGAAGGATGGGCAAGGAAAACGGGCGCACAGTCGGCGATCGTCACCGCCAGCGCGAGGCCCCGCTCCTGGGTTGCATGGCCGTCGGCGGGGCGCGTTCTCAGAAATCCATCCCATGGATTGGCGTGCGCCAGAACCGTGTCGCCGTGCACCTGCGGCGCGACGCAGATTCCGCGGGCGCCAATGTCGGTCAGCAATGCCGTCCAGCGACCCATCACTTCACCAACCGGATCGGTTCCGGACAATCCGAACGTGCCCGCGGCGCGAGTCGTGGTGAAGGCGAGGATGCCGAGCTCGGTAAACTCCGCTACTTCCTCGATCATTTCAGGTTGCACGGCCTTCTCTACTGCCGTCGGTCGGCGACGCGCGTGACGCGTGCGCCGAGCGCGTTCAGTCGCTCATCGATCCGCTCGTAACCGCGCTCTATCTGCGTGACGTTGTTGATCGTGCTCTGCCCGCGTGCACACAGCGCAGCCAGCAGCATCGCCATCCCGGCGCGGATATCCGGCGACTCCATCGTCGAGCCACGCAGAGCGCTCGGTCCGCTCACTATGCAACGATGGGGATCGCACAACACGATGTTGGCGCCCATCCCTATCAACCTGTCGACGAAAAACAGACGTGACTCGAACATTTTCTCGTGGATCAGTATCACGCCATCGCACTGCGTCGCTGCAACTATCGCGATCGACATCGTGTCTGCGGGAAACGCGGGCCACGGTTGATCTTCGAGCTTGGGAATGTGTCCGCCGAAATCCTTGTGGATCACAAGCTCCTGATCCGCTGGAACGATGAGGTCGCGACCTTCGATGCGGCAGCGAATCCCGAGCCGCTCGAATCCCATGAGCGTCGAGCGCAGATGCTCGACACCGGCGTCGACAATCCGGATCTCGGAATGCGTAACGGCTGCAAGTCCGATGAACGAACCTACCTCGATATGATCGGGACCGATCTCATGTGTAGTGGGCGTCTCGCCGAGCGTTCTGTCGCCGTACACGGTGATCGTGTTAGTGCCGATTCCTTCGATGCGCGAGCCGAGTGCGACGAGGAAGTGTGCAAGATCCTGAACGTGCGGCTCGCTCGCCGCGTTCCGGAGGACAGTGGTTCCTTCCGCGGCCGCAGCGAGAATCAGCGCGTTCTCGGTGCCGGTGACACTCGGCTCATCCAGAAAGACGTCCGCGCCGATGATGCGGTCGACGGTCATGTGATAGCCGTCCTCGCCAGTTACGGTGACACCGAGCTGTGACATCGCGAGGAAGTGTGTGTCGAGACGGCGACGGCCGATCACATCGCCGCCCGGTGCGGGCAGCGTCGCCGTTCCGCAGCGCGCCAGCAGCGGTGCGGCGAGCAGGATCGACGCACGTATGCGGACGCAGAGCGCCGGGTCGAGCCGCTCGGGACGGAGATCCGGCGCGGAGATCTCGAGCGTGTTTCGCTCGGTCCAGTCGGCCGACGCGCCGACCGAGCGTAACAGCTCGACCAGCGTTTCGAGATCCCGGATTCGGGGTACGTTCGTGAGGCGTACCGGCTTGCTCGAGAGGAGCGCGGCGGCCACGATCGGAAGTGCGGCGTTCTTGTTGCCAGACGGGCGGATGCTGCCGGAGAGCCGGTGCCCGCCCTCTACGATGTATTGGACAGCGGTCATGGTATTGGCGACAATATAGGGCCGGGACGTCCAGATTGGCCGTCCGCGTGGCAATTTACAGGGTAACCAGAACTGGCCCTTCCCTTGCACCATCAGTGCCTATGTACGACATGACGCACGTAACCGCGCTGCTGATTCAGGTGGCGCACGTTCTTCCTGACACGCTCGTCACCAAGCAGGTGCCGGCAGTGACCAGCACGTTCGAGAAGATCACCTCGGTCGCGAGCGGCCTCACCACGATCGCCTTGTTGGTGCTCGCGGTTGGATTGGTTCCGGCAGCGTGGAACTTCAGGAAGACGTACAAGAAGGTGAACGATCTGCTGGATCGCGTTTACGGTGATGTCGCGCCGCTCGTGAGGAGCGCGAGCATCGTTACCGAAGATGCGAGAGAGATCGTCGCCCTCGTGAAGGGCGACGTGCGGCAGGTCCAGCAGACGGTAGCCGCGGCGAATGCGCGGCTGCTGAAGGCGGTGAAGGAAGCCGAGGCGAGGCTCGACGAGTTCAACGCGCTGATCGAAGTCGTACAGGACGAGGCCGAATCCGCATTCGTGAGCACCGCATCGACGGTACACGGTGTCCGGACCGGACTGGCGCAGGTTTTCGACAACACGGAGGAATTCGAGGATGGCGATGACAGACACGGAAGCTCGGCCGGCAACGCCGGCACGGACGCCCCGATCCGGCCGCGGACCACGTCGCGGAGGCGCGGAGGTCTCGCATGAGGAAGATCTCGATCTCCTCACTGCTGCACTGATCGGACTGACCGTCGGGGTCGGTGTTACCCTGTTGTTCCGCGCGGGAAGGCCGAGCCGCGCATCGGTGAGACGAGGGATGGGTCTGGCTGGGCGCGGAGCAGAGCTCGCGTCGCTCGCCGGAGTCGCAGGTGCTGGCATGGCGCGCAAGGCTGCGCGCGGTGCAAGACGCGGTTACGATCGCGGAATGGAAATGGCTGAGGACATATCGCTGGACGGTGTCGGCGAACAGTTGCGGGATTATTTCGACGCGGCGAAGGCGGCGGTCGAGGACACTGTCTCGGGGGAATTGCAGGATCTCCGCAAATCGATTCGCCGCCGGCGCCGCCGGCTCGGCGTTTAGTATTTCGGGAGCAGCGGCACTGGCGGTGCTGCTGCTCCTGCTCACACCCAGAACCGCGCACGCCTGGACTCCAGGCACGCACGTGTTTCTGGGTGATGCCGTGCTGCGCTCACTGTCGATGCTTCCTGGCACGATCGCAGAGTTGCTGGAGGCATTTCCGTACGACTTCCTGTATGGCTCGATCGCGGCTGACACGAGCATCGCCAAGAAGTACGCCGAAGCGGGGCGGCACTGCCACTCGTGGAAGGTCGGCTATGAAATCCACGATCTCGCCACCGACGGCCGAATGCGCGCATTCGCGCTGGGATATCTGGCGCATCTCGCGGCAGACTCGGTAGCGCACAACTATTTCGTGCCGAAGCAGCTCACGGTAACGTCGACGACTTCATCGATCGGCCACAGTTACTGGGAAAGCCGATTCGAAAGCCACCTCGGCGGTGATTCACCGCACCGGGCACGGGAGCTTATCCTGCTGGATCACTCGCGCGCGGACTTCCATCTCGACCGGATTCTCAGTCCAACGATATTCAGCACTCACACCAACCGCAGAATCTTCCGCGGGATGGTATACGTCACGGATACGGATTCGTGGCAACGCGCATTTCAGTTGATCTCCGAGAAGAGCCGCTGGGATCTGGCAAACGATGAAGTGGGCGCCTACATGACGCGGTCGTACGACTTCATACTTGATCTCTTCAACAGAATGAACGAGTCTGCGCCGTACGCGCTGGATCCGTCAGGCGACGTCGCGCTCAGAGAGGCGAAGCAGGTGCGCCGCGCGGCGCTACGGCGCGGTGGTGGTGAACTCATGATCCGCGATGAAGCGGACCGCAAGTTTGGACTGCCGGAGAGTGAGCTGACTTATCACAAGAAGCTTGGCGCGCCGATCTATCCGATCGAGTGACTGAGGGTCGAGGAGCGCGTCTACCCCGCGAGCCTGCCCAACAACGCATTTACCTTCCTGGGATCTGCGCGACCCTTCGACTTCTTCATCACGGCGCCGACCAACACACCGGTCAACTTCTTCTCTCCCGCGCGGAATCGTGACGTCTCGCTCGGCAATTCGGCGAACACTTCCTGGATCCACTGCTCGATCTGGGAATCGTCACCGACCTGTGTTACGCTCATCTCCGCAGCAACTACAGGCGCTGACTTTCCGCTGCTGCGCATGGTCGCAAATACGGCCTTCGCGGCCGTGTGGCTCAGCTTCCCATCGCGTACCATGTCCAGCAGTTCAGCGAGCTGTGGCGCGCGCACGGGAAAATCACGGATGCCGGTTCCAGTTTCATTGAGTGCCGCGGCAAGCTCGCCCATCATCCACTTTGCGGCGGCTTTCGCATCGCCGTGTGCGCGTGCAACACCCTCGAAGTACGCAGCAAGACGAGGCTCCGCCGTCACTGCGTCCAGCTCCGCTTCGTTGAGACCGAACGCGCTGCTGAACCGCTCGCGCAGTTGTTGTGGCATCTCCGGAAGCGTGTGACGAAGTCGTGCCACGTAATCGGGGTCCAGAATCAACGGAGGTAGATCGGGATCCGGAAAGTAGCGGTAGTCGTGACTCTCTTCCTTGGACCTTGCCGGACGAACCGTTCCGCGCGAGGCATCCCAGATCATAGTCTCCTGGCGCACGACCTCGCCGCGATCAAGCATCGCGCACTGCCGTTCGAACTCACTCTGAAGCGATCGCTCGACGGCGGAGAATGAGTTGACGTTCTTTACCTCAGTCTTCGTCCCCAGCTCGGTTGCGCCGTGTAGTCGTGCGCTCACGTTCGCATCGACGCGAAGACTGCCCTCTTCCATGCTCACGTCGCTCACCTCCGCATATTCGAGGATCTGCTTGAGCGTGCGCAAGTACGCACCGGCTTCCGCCGCGGAACGCAGGTCGGGTTCACTCACGATCTCGATAAGCGGAACTCCGGCTCGGTTCAGGTCGATCGCCGTCTTGCGCGGGTAGCGATCGTGCACGGACTTGCCGGCATCCTCTTCCATGTGGAGGCGCGTGATCGCGATGTCGTGCGTTGCCGTTTCCCCGGGTGTTCTGACACTCAGCGTTCCCCCCACGGCAATCGGCTGATCGTATTGCGATATCTGATAGCCTTTCGGCAGATCAGGGTAGAAATAGTTCTTCCGCGCGAACACCGACTTCAGATTGATCGTAAAGTCCAGTGCAATAGCCGCACGCAACGCCAGCCGCACCGCCTCCGCGTTGATCCCGGGGAGGGCTCCCGGCAGTGCAAGACACACGGGACACGTGTTGACGTTCGGCGGCGCACCAAAATCCGCCGAACAGCCGCAAAACATCTTGGATCGTGTCTTGAGCTGCACGTGGACCTCGAGTCCGACGACCATCTCGTACTTTTCGCTCCAGTCCGTCATGCGTGCGCGTCTCCGCCGAGCGCCGCCTCGAGCGCCGCAGCCACGTGGAACATGCGCGGCTCGTCGAAGTGACGCGCCATGATCTGGCCGCCGATTGGCAGTCCGCCAACTCGACCAATCGGTAGTGAGATGGCGGGTATCCCCGCAAGATTTGCGGTGACGGTGAAGATGTCACTCATGTACATCTCGTACGGGTCGGTCACGGCGCCGATCCTGAATGCGGGTGTTGGCGTGGTCGGTGTGAAGAGAGCATCCACACCCGAGCCGAATACCGCGTCGAAGTCGCGGGTGATCAGTGCGCGAACGCTCTGCGCTTTTTTGTAATACGCATCGTAGTATCCGTGCGACAGGACATACGTGCCGATCAGGATGCGACGCTTTACCTCAGCGCCGAATCCGCGGCTGCGGGTCGATTCGTACATCTCACGCAGATCCGTGACATCGCCAGCGCGCGGACCATAACGCACACCGTCGAAACGCGCGAGATTGGACGATGCCTCCGCCGGCGCGATTATGTAGTAAACGGGGATGGCGAGCTCCGTATGCGGTAGCGACACGTCGACGATCTTCGCGCCGAGTCCGCGGAGTACCTCGACCGCGACATCACAGCGTGCGCGAACATCGGAATCGAGCGAGGGCGGGAAGTATTCCGTTGGAATGCCAATCGTGACGCCGTCCAGCGTGCGGCCGCGAAATGCCTCGACCGGTTCCGGCATTGTCGGGACAGGTACGTCGGCGCTGGTCGAGTCATTGAGATCGCCACCCGCCATGGCATAGGTCGCGATCGCCGCGTTGCGTACCGAACGAGCGAATACGCCAATCTGATCCAGCGACGACCCGAATGCGACGAGACCGAAGCGACTGATACGGCCATACGTCGGCTTCACACCGACGACACCGCAGAACGCGGCTGGCTGTCTCACGCTTCCGCCTGTCTCGGAGCCAAGTGCAATCTCGGTAATTCCGGCGGCGACAGCTGCTGCCGAACCGCCGGACGATCCGCCGGGGCTCCGCGCGGGATCGACCGGGTTGCGCGTTGGGCCGTACGCGCTGGTTTCGGTGGAAGATCCCATGGCAAACTCGTCCATGTTGGTCTTCGCCACGACGACGGCGCCGTTCGCGCGAAGCCTGGTGATCGCAGTCGCCTCATATGGACTCAGATATCCGGACAGAATTCGCGATCCACAGGTCGTCGGCATGTCGAGGGTCGCGATATTATCCTTGACCGCTATTGCCATCCCCGGCAGCGACATCGCGTCGCCGCGCCCGTACGCGAGCGCGACACGTTCCGCGTTCGCGAGCGACGACTCATGGTTCGTCGCCACGACGATGTTGAGTCCGTCGCGTCCAAATCGCGCGTCGGCTGCGCGCAACGCCGCTTCGTTTGTCATGTCGATGATGTTTCGCACTACATGTCCTCGTGCGTCGAAAGACGTGGAACGAGGATGAAACCATCCTCCGAATCCGGCGCCAGCATCGGGGCCGTGGTATTCATCGGGAACGGCGCTACAGCATCTCCCCGTAGAGGAGCGCCCGCACTTTTCACGTCAGTGGCCAGACCGATAGCGGATGTGATTGCGCCCGTTCCGGCGTCGCTGTCTTTTGTCGTGTCCACGCGCGTTAGAACATCCATATGCGCGAGAATGCTATTCAGCTGCGCCGTCATGGCCGGAACTTCCTCATCGGCCAGCGACAGTCGGGCGAGATCGGCGATCTTGCGGATGTCGGTTTCTGTTACCGCCATTGTCTTACTCTCTCTCGAGCTTGGTGTACGCCAGCTTGATGGTCTTCAGTCCAACTCCCTCATCGTCGAACGTGATCGTCGCCTTAACATCGCGGCCATTGCCGCCAATCTCGGCGATCGTCCCCGTGCCGAAGATCGCGTGACGAACGCGCTCGCCCCGCGTGTACGCGGGCTCATCCTGTGACTCCGCTTCCCAGTCGCGTTTCGCCTGCCGCCACTGCGGCACTTCGTGCGTCTTGCGTCGTACCGAATCCGCCCACGAGTGCCGGCCGCTGGTCTTCGCCCGTATCGTGCCACGCTCCTCCAGCATTCCATTGGGAATATCACGAAGAAACCGGGACGGAATCGCGCCGACGATCTCGCCGTTTCGCCGCCGGCTCTCGGAGTGCGTGAGATACAGCTTCTCTTCCGCGCGCGTTATGCCGACGTAGAAAAGGCGTCGCTCCTCTTCCAGCTTCGCCGGATCATCGAACGCCTGTGACGTGGGAAACAGGCCGTCTTCCATTCCGGTGATGAACACGACAGGATATTCCAGACCCTTGGCGTTGTGCATTGTCATCAACGTCACGGCCTCTGCAGATGGATCCAGTTGGTCCGTGCCGGCGACGAGCATCGCCCGCTGCAAAAAGTGATCGAGCGGTGTGAGTCCGACCTCGCCGCCTTCATCGATCACCGTCTCGGCCGCGCCATCGATGAGCGCCGTTACGTTCTCGATGCGGTCGCGCGCCTGTTCCGGGCTGTCCGCACGCAGATAATCGCCAAAGCGTAAAGCCTCGACAAGGTCGCGCAGCAGCTCGTCCACACTCGTCTCGCGCGCCATGTCACGAAAGCGACCGATCAGCTCCGCGAATGCAGCGAGCCCTGAACGCGCAGCGGGGCGTAACGCGGTCAACAGGTCAGGATCAGCCGCAGCCTGGAGCATCGATACGCCCGCTCCCTGCGCTATGCCGGCCAGCATTTCGACCGTAGTGTCACCAAGGCCGCGCTTGGGCACCGCAACCGCACGCCGGAATGCTTCGTTATCGGATGGGTTGGCGATGAGCTTGAGATACGCCATGAGATCACGGATCTCGCGCCGATCGTAGAACCGGACCGCACCGACAAGTCGGTACGGCAGCGCATGGTTACGCAGCGAATCTTCCAGAGTGCGGCTCTGGGCATTGGTGCGGTAGAGAACGGCAAAATCGCGCGCGGTCCGATTTTCCGACGACATACGCGACATGATTTCTTCGACTACCCAGTCTGCTTCGTCGCGATCGTCGAGCGTGGCCGTGACCGTCGCGCGCTCACCCGCGGCCCGCGTCGCCCGTAAGGTCTTGCCCTTCCGTCCAATATTCGCGCTGATGGCGGCGTTGGCGACCTCGAGAATATTGGGCGTAGAGCGATAATTCTCCTCCAGGCGAACCACGCGCGCGTCAGGAAACTCGCGCTCGAAGTCGAGGATGTTCCGGATGTCCGCGCCGCGCCACCCGTAAATCGACTGATCATCATCGCCGACCACGACGACATTGGAGTGCTCTCCGGCCAACAACTTGATGAACTGATACTGCGCGCGGTTCGTGTCCTGATACTCGTCGACCAGAATGAACTGAAACCGCTCGCTGAGCCGGCGCCGGAGGGATTCGTCGCGCGACAGCAGCTCCACGGGCAGTGTCGAGCAGATCGTCGAATGTCACCGCGTTTGCGTGCCGCAGTGCCGCGTCGAGATTGCGGTACACGACCGACGCGTTGCGCGACACGGGATCCAGTGCGAGCGACGCGTACTCCTCCGGTGTGACGAGCGCGTTCTTTGCATCCGAAATCAGCGACGCTACAACTTTTGCCGACCACGCCTTCGTCGAGACTCCCGCACCTTCCATCACGCGCTTGATGACGGCGATGTTGTCGTCCTCATCGTAGATCGTGAAGTTCGAAGCGCGACCAACGGCCGCCGCGTGGGATCGCAACAGACGTGCACCGATGGCGTGAAACGTTCCACACCACATCCCCTTGGGCTCATAACCGAGCAGGCGGGCAATTCGCTCGCGCATCTCGCCCGCAGCCTTGTTCGTGAACGTCACGGCGAGGATCCGCGACGGATCAACCCCATGATGCTCGACGAGCCGCGCGATGCGAGTGGTGAGTACGCGTGTCTTTCCGGAGCCAGCTCCGGCAAGGACGAGCATCGGTCCTTCGAAATGCAGTACCGCCTCTCGCTGGGCCGTGTTCAGTCCGGCGAGGGGCTCAGTATCAACTCGTTGATTCATGTTCCAGAATTATGTCAAACGTCGCGCCACGTGTGCCGGATTGCAGCAGTAGCCGGCCGTCATGTCCTTCGGTGACGATGCGCCTGGCGAGGGAGAGCCCGATCCCCCACCCTTTTTCCTTGGTGGAAAACCCAGCGTCGAAGATTCGCTTCCTTAACTCACGCGGAACACCGGGCCCGTTGTCCTTGACGCGGATACGAACTCTTCCTTCCGGTAGTTCCTGTACAGATAGTGTAACACGTCCACCGCGTCCCGCGAGTGCGTCGATAGCATTCTTGGCCAGCGACTCGATCGCCCATTCGAGCAGAACCGGATCTCCGTCAACTACGAGCGACTCGCCGCGACGCACCGATCGTATGGTAACAGCCTTCGCAAGCGTGGGCACCCGGGCACGAAAGTACGTCGCTACGCGCTCTACTACGTCTCCCACGTCCACCTTTTCGCGACGCGGCGGGCGGCCGATTCGCTCGAAGCGAAATGCGACGCGTCGCAATCGCTCGAGATCGCCATCCATGTGAGCGAGCGCGTGCGTCAACACCGGGTCACCCGCGTCGTGATCGCGCAACAGCTCGATCCATCCGCTCATGCTTGAAAGCGGTGTGCCAAGCTGGTGAGCCGATTCTCGCGCCATGCCCGCCCAGATCTGCTCCCGGTCAGCTCGACCGCGCGTTCGCAACGCGTATATCCCTGCGGTCAGGAACATCGCGATCAACAGCGCCTGCAGCGCCGGAATGATGCGAAGCCCTTCCACCAGTCGGGTGTTGCCGAAATAAACTGTCCCAACGCCGGGCTCGACCACTGGCTTGTTTTCACGCGCAAGCTCGCGCGCATACTGCGCTATCCGCGCGTTGCTTCCGAGAATGTCCTTCGGCAAATTTGCGGATGCGGTAACGGAGCCACGGGCGTCTGTAACGATGATCGGTACGCCGGATTCCCGCATCAGAGCCGACAGATCCTGCAGTGCGGTCGTCGCGTCAGTATTCGGATCGCTCAGAGCATCGTACACCCGCGCGTACATCTTGCCCACGCGCGACGCCTCGGCGCGCAGGTCCGTCACCACACTTCGCATGTAGAACACGTACCACGTGAGCAGCGCAACCACGCCGAATACAACTGCCCACAGCGGCGTGGAGCGGCGCACGCGCTACTTGATCACCGACGCGCCGAAGTACGGCTCTAGCGCCGCAGGCACACGAACCGTTCCGTCCGCGTTCTGGTGATGCTCGAGAATGGCCGCGATGATGCGCGGAAACGCCAATCCGGATGCGTTGAGCGTGTGTACGAAACGGGGCTTGCCCCCACCGCTCGGGCGAAAGCGGATGTTCGCGCGCCGGCCCTGAAAATCAGTGAAATTGCTGGACGACGACACCTCGAGCCACTTCCCAACGCCTGGAGAGAACGCCTCCAGATCGTACGTCTTGGCGCTCGCGAAACCGGTGTCGCCTGCTGCGAGCAGCAACACCCGGTACGGTAATTCAAGCAACTGAAGAATCCGCTCTGCGTGGGCGGTGATCAGCTCGTGCTCTTCCAGCGATTTGTCGGGATGCGCGTAGCGCACCAGCTCGACCTTGTCGAACTGATGCACCCGAAGCAGACCACGCGTATCCTTGCCATGCGCGCCAGCCTCGCGCCGGAAGCAGGGCGAATACGCAGTGAAGGTGCGCGGCAGATCCGACTCGGGAATGATCTCGTCACGGTAGAGATTCGTGAGCGGAACTTCCGCGGTGGGAATGAGAAACAGCTCCTCGTCGCTCAAGCCGTACTGCTCATCCTCGAACTTGGGAAACTGTGCCGTGCCCGTCATCGACTCGCGATTGACGACCGCCGGAACCCAGGTCTCCTGATATCCGTGCTCGCGCGTGTGCGTGTCGAGCATGAGATTCATCAGCGCGCGAACCAGCCGAGCGCCTTCGCCACGATACACGATGAAACCCGAGCCGCTGATCTTGGCGCCGCGTTCCAGATCGATGAGCCCGAGCTTCGCACCGATCTCCCAGTGCGGGAGCACTCCTTCTGCGCGCACGCGGGGTTCCCCAGGTTCTCACCACGGCGTTGTTCTCTTCTCCGCCGCCTGGAACGTCCGCAAGCGGCACATTCGGAAGCTGCAGCACGACAGCCGACAATTCTTCTTCCGTCGAGGTCAGATGCATCTGCAGCGCGTCTATCTCATCTCCGAGCGCTCTGCCTTCCGCGATCAACGACTCGGCATCCTCACCCGCGCGCTTCCGTTTCGCGACTTCCTGCGTCACCGCATTGCGATTCGCCTTGATCTCCTCGACACGCTGGATGATGGATCGACGCTCCGTGTCGAGCGCAAGCACATGATCCACGAGCGCACCGCTGGACGCCGAGCATGTTGCGGCGACTCAGCGCGTCGCGAAGAGTCTCGGGTTTATCACGAAGCAGATGTAAGTCGTGCACGGTCGGTCAGTTCGATGGAAGGCCGGGCACCAGCGATCTGTAGCCGCAGTTTGGATCCGATCGTCACCCGCATGTAGATCGCGCGTGTGGTGGTCGGGCTTGGTGCTGTCGATCACGACCTTCGCGTAGAGGGTCGGCGCTGGATCGTAGATACAGATCGAGCTCGCCGTTGTCCGTCCATTCACGAGCAGCACGAACGGCTGGCCCGCCGAGCACCACAATCGCGGTATCCGGACGGTAGTAGCCGCCGGGCGCGCTCTTGATGCTGTCGTATGGAGTCGTGAACAGCGTCTGGATTCCGACCTGCGGGGCACCGGAAAGCTGATTCACCAGCACCCGAACCGGACTCACCACCACCCGGCCGGCGCTGTCGAAGTCGAACCCGACGTCAAACGATCCCGTGCCATCCACTCGAACAGTCGATCGAATGGTTAGCGACAGGCCGCTCGGAAGGCTGGCTGAGGTACCGCTCAACGCATACGCGACGAGCGTATCCGTAACGACAGGCAGATCCGCCTGCAGTATGTTCGTGTCCTTACAGCCTGTGGCGAGCGCAAGGCCGACAATGGCCGCGGCCGCCGCGGCGGGATAGCGTAGGTGCATGCGCTGAAGCGGAGCGGGTAGAAATGGGAGTACCCGCCAGAGAGCAGAATTCCCCGTGGCGTAGCCTCGTAGAATAGCCGTCGGGACGGTACTTTTCAACGCATGGCGACACTACGCGAGTTGACGGAGGCGATCCAAAACCGCCCGGGGGTAGAAGCGGTCGTGATTCTGGGCGCCGATGGGCTGCTTATCGAGACACACGACACGGCCCAGAATCGCGCCGAGGCGCTCGCCGCCCGCGTGCCCGCGGTGGCGACTGCGGCCACCCAGCTGGGCGACGCGGCCGGATCCGGAACATCCGCTCTGGCGGTGCTCGAATTCGAGCGCGGCTACGGAGTCGTGTTGCGGCTGTCCGATCAGGCGCTGCTATTCGTCTCCGCGACCTCTGACGTAGCGCTCGCGGACCTGCTGTACGACCTGCGACAACACCGGTCGTCCATGGCCGCGTTGGTCTAGGAGTAGTTCGTTGGCAACAGACAGCGCAGAGCAGCGCAAGCACGTACTCGTCGCGGACGACGAGCCGCACATTGGTCGTATCATCAAGATGAAGCTCGAGGCGGGACCGTTCGACGTGACGCTCGCCTTCGACGGCAGAGAGGCGATCGACTCGCTTCACGCGGAACACACGAGCTTCGACCTTGTCGTGCTCGATCTCATGATGCCGGAGCGAACGGGGCTCGACGTGCTGAGCGGATCTGCGTGGCACGCTGCACAGTGATATCCCGGCAATCATTCTTACAGCAGCCGGCCAGGACGAACAGGAGCGCGCAGCACTTGCCGGCGGTGCCAACGCGTTCGTCACCAAGCCATTCAGCCCCAAGAAATTGTACGCGCTCGTGGCGCGCCTGACCGGCGTGAACGACGGCGAGGACGAATGACTGAGCAGGCGCTGGAGTGTCGTGCTCGCCGGAGGCGTCGGTTCGCGGTTCTGGCCACTCAGCACGCCGGCGCGTCCCAAGCAACTGCTTCCACTTGTTGACGAGCGACCGCTGCTGGTCGCGACGCTGCAGCGCATGCACGACCTGGTGCCGCATGAGCGCACGCTCGTGCTGACCAACGCGTCGCTCGTCGATCCGATCTCCGCCGCACTTCCGGAGCTGTCGCGCGCCAACATCGTACCGGAGCCTCGACCGGCCGGCACCGCTGCGGCACTTGCATTCGCAGCAGCTGAGATCGCACGACGCGCTGGCCCCGAGACGGTGATGATATGCGTACACGCAGACTGGGCGATCGGAGACGAGCCGGAATTTCGCGCAACGCTAGAGCGCGCCGTCGACGTTGCGCAGAAGCAACACGGACTGGTGACCGTCGGCATAGTTCCTACCCGTCCCGATCCGGGCTTCGGATACATCGAGCCCGGAGATGTCGTCCCGGCCTCGTCGGCGCGCCGTGTGCGTCGCTTCATTGAGAAACCCACACGTGAGCGCGCGGTGGAGTTGTGCGCGAACTCCTGTCTCTGGAACTCCGGAATCTTCGTCTGGCGCGTCGGTGACTTTCTCGCTGAAGTGCGAAAGCACACGCCGGAAGTTGCGCACGCACTCGACGAGGTAGACGGAAAGGCTGACTCGCTCGGACGATTCTTCGCGTCGGTCAAGTCGATATCGGTCGACGTGGGCGTGCTCGAGCGCAGCGACTGCGTATACGTGGTTCCCGGTGATTTCGGCTGGGACGACGTCGGCACATGGGCGTCACTGCATCGCGTGCGCGCGCAGGACGGTCACGGAAATGTCGTGAGCGGCTCCGTCCGTAGTCTCCGACGCGACGAACAATGTCGTACATGCTGAAGGCAACGCAGTCGTGTTGTTCGGTGTGTCCGATCTTGTTGTCGTCACGCGTGATGGACTCACGCTCGTCACGACGCGCGAGCGGTCGGTCGATCTCAAGGGTCTCATCGAATCGTTGCCACCCGATATTCAGTCGCTCGCATGACGACGCTCTACGTGTACGACGATGCACTGGCACGCGGCTTCGAGCCGTTCGCGCTCACCCGTCCGCTTTCCGAACTACGCGCGGGTGCGGAGCTGATTCGGAAACGCTGGGCGTCGGTGGTCGTCGGCAGCGTCGCGGCATTCGCAGGCGCGGAGCATCTTTCCGACTTCGAGGAAGCCGACGCACCGCGTGCACTGCCCGCGGACGCGACGATACCTGCCGGCGCTATCATAGCGAACTCTCGCTTCGTCGTTGCGCTCGACGAAACGCTCAGGGGAACCGATTCGATATGGAACTGCGACGGGCGCACCTGCGCGGTTCGGCTGACACAGCCACTCTCGGCGTCCGCACTCGCGGACGGCTCGCAGGTGCTCGAAAGATTAGCGGATAATTCGCGCGCAACCGGCCTCCGCGGACGCTGGATCTCAGCGACCTGGGATCTTCTTGCCCACTTATCAGCACAGCTGACGGAGGACATCCCAATAATGGCTGCGAGCCTCGACACGCTGTCGCGAGCCGGCAGGCATCCTCGGACCGCATCAGGTAGCCATCGAGCGCGGCGCGTCGATCGAAGCCTACGTGATCTTCGACGCGACCGCGGGGCCGATCCTGATCCGCAAGGGAGCGACGGTTTCGGCCTTCACCCGGCTGGTCGGTCCCTGTTACATCGGCGCAGACACAACCATCGTCGGTGATCGCGTCGCCAATTGCTCGATCGGCGACAAGTGTAAAATTCGCGGGGAGATAAGCTCGACGATCGTGCTGGGCCATTCCAACAAGGGGCACACAGGCTTCGTCGGACATTCGTACCTAGGCCGATGGGTGAACCTGGGTGCCGGCACCACTACGAGCAATCTGAAGAACACGTACGGGACGGTGCACCTGTGGACGCCCGCCGGCGTCGTCGACACCGGCCAGCAATTCCTCGGTACGATGTTCGGCGACCACGTGAAGACCGGCATCGGGACGATGCTCACCACGGGCACTGTGCTCGGCACTGGTGCCAACGTTTTCGGCACAGCCACGCATCCCAAGTTCGTCGCGCCATTTTCATGGGGTGACCGGGAGCCGTATGCAACGTTCCACGCATCCAAGTTCATCGACGTCGCGGAGCGCATGATGAAGCGCAGAGGCGTTCAGCTCGGCGACGCACTCCGTCGCCATCTCGCACGCGCGCATGCACGGGCGACAAATTCCTGATACGGTGTCGGAGCTGCATCACGACGCGGCCCATTTGCGCGACAAGGGTGTAACAGTGACGATGAGGATGTGGTTGCTCGGCTCGGGAAGCCGAGGAAACGCCGTGGTGCTGGAGTCCGGAGACTCGCGCGTGTTGATAGATGCGGGCTTCGCGCCGAGTATTCTGGTCGAGCGCATGCGGTCGGTGGCGATAGAGCCAGAATCGATTCAGGCAGTTCTCGTGACGCACGAGCACACGGACCATGTGCGCGGAGTACGCGTATTGTGCGAGCGGTACGGTTGGACTGCGCACGCAACCGTCGGCACCATTACCGCTTGTCGTGATCTCAGTGGCTGCGGCGCTGTGGCATTTCGCGCCGGCGATGGAATCTCGATCGGCGACCTGGACATTCTCACAGTCAAGTCCTCGCACGATGCAGCGGAGCCAGTGGTGCTGGTGGCGACTTCGCGATCGACAGGCGCGCGCACCGGTATCGCGTACGATCTGGGCGTCGCCGGCCAGAGTGTGATCGATGTGATGCGGGATCTCGATATGTTGATTCTCGAAGCAAACCACGACGAGCTGATGCTGCACGCCGGGCCGTATCCAGCATCCGTCCGTGCGCGGATCGCCGGACGGCACGGCCATCTCAGCAACGGACGCGCGGGACAGCTCGCGCGCGAAGTGGCGCATCGCGGACTTCGGCAGATCGTGCTGGCCCACCTGAGCGAGAAGTGCAACACGCCACGCACTGCACTGAGCGACGTGCACAGCGCGATCTCGCGAACAAAGTTCACGGGACGATTGAGCGCGGCGAGCCAGGATCGTGTGGCGGGGCCGTTCGAGGCGGGGGCGCGAAGCGCGATCTCGGTACAACTGGCGCTCGCGCTATAGCGATCCCTTGATCGCTTGAATCGGCGCAGCCCTCGGCGCCGACGTCTGCGCCGACGGAACGCGGATTGCGTGGGTTGTCGGTGTGCGAGAACGAACGGTGACTGTTCACAGGCGACTGCGCGCGCCGATCATGTTGCCGATGCCGCACTCCCGTCATCGACACGCCCTGGCCGAACGCTCCGCTGACTCCCCTTGACGTTCTAGGTAAGTGGTGCTATCGTCCCCTAGACGACCTATGGGGACAGGCATGAGCAAGCCGAGCGTTGATTTATTCCAGGGCACCCTGGATGTTCTGATACTGAAGGCCGTGAGCTGGGCTCCCGTTCACGGCTACTCGATCGCGAAGTGGCTGCAACAGACTACCGACGACGTACTGCGCATCGAGGAGGGCTCACTTTACCCTGCTCTGCACCGGCTTGAAGCGCGCGGACTGATCGCCGCGGAGTGGGGACTGTCGGAAAACAATCGACGCGCGAAGTTCTATCATCTAACCGTAAAAGGCCGGAAGCAGCTGCGCGTCGAGGCGTCGACATGGGTACGGTTCGCCGATGCGGTGAGCTGCGTGCTTGGCGCAACCACTCAACCAGCATAGGGCGCGACCGTGGCGACGGAAGCGTGGCGCCGTTACCTTCGCTTCTGGCGCGCAGACGTGGAAGACGATGTGGATGAAGAGCTGAACTTCCACGTCGAGATGCGCGAGCGCGATTATTTAGCCACCGGCCTCTCGCGCGACGATGCGCACGCAGAAGCGCTGCGCCGGTTCGGGAGCTATGCGAACGTACGCGAGGTATGCTACCGAATCGGACACCAGCACCAACGGTATGTACGATTCGCCGAGTTCATGTACGGCCTCAGGAACGACGTTGTCTTCGCGATCCGGCAACTGGCGCGTAATCGCGGATTCGCAAGTGCCGCCGTCCTCACGTTGGCACTTGGTATCGGCGCGAACGGGTTGATATTCGGTCTCGTCAACGCGCTCATCCTGCGTCCGCTTCCAGGTGTCACCGCACCTGACCGCCTGATCGCGGTAAATGGTCTATCAGTTTCGTATCCGTCATACCGCGACTTCGCCAGCTCGAACTCCGCCCTCAGCGGACTGGCGGTATTCAGCGACCGTAGCACCGCTGTCTCAAATGGACAGCGTGCGGAGATCGCGTCAGCGGCAGCCGTTAGCGGCAACTACTTCAGCGTGCTTGGCGTCGGTCCGTCGAGCGGACGCGTGCTGGTCGCGCGCGACGACGATCCGGGCGCGCCGCCTGTCGCAGTTCTGAGTGCGACGTTCGCACGCCGTTTCTTCCCGGCCGGTACAGATGTGATTGGACGCGTACTCGATCTCAACGGAATGCCGGTCACGATCGTGGGGGTCGCCGCGAGTGAGTTTCATGGCGTTCAGCTCGATTCCCCCGAGGAGTTGTGGGTGCCTGCTCATACGTGGATGGCACTGGCGCCAACGTCATTCAGCAGGCTTGGGCTTGATACACGAGGTTGGTCATGGCTGAACATGATCGGACGCCTCGCACCTGGAGCGACGATTCAGCAAGCTGCAGCTTCACTCCACACTGCCGCGGTACATCAGGACACTTCGTACCCGAACAACCACCAGAGCCTCGCGAAAGGGATTACCGCTGAGAACGTGGTATGGGCAGGCGAGGCTGCTGTATCCAGCATCGCGCACGGAACACTAGTGCGCGCCACCGCAATCGTGTTCGTCGTAGTCGGGATAGTGCTTCTGATTGCATGCGCCAACGTCTCGAACCTGCTGCTTGCCCGCGCGATGAGTCGGCGCCGAGAAATCGGGATTCGCATGGCAGTAGGAGCAGGTAGAGGACGCGTGGTCAGGCAGTTGCTAACGGAAACGGGGGTGCTCGCGCTCGTGGCTGCGATCGTTGGCCTGCTGGCAACACAAGCTGGGATTCGTGCGGTGTCACACATAACACTGCCGGAAGGGCTTTCGCTTGCGTCGGTAGGAGTTCACGTCGATGGGCGCGTGATGACATACACGATCATCCTTGCGCTCATCGCCAGTGTGATATTTGGTGTCGCGCCAGCGCTCCAGAGCACTCGGCACGACATGGCCGGAGCGTTGAAGGATGGGTCGCCCGGAGCTGGTAGCCAGCAGTCAGGATTGCGTCGCACGCTGCTGATCGCGCAGGTGGCTCTGAGCCTTGTTCTTCTGGTCGGAGCCGGTCTCTTCGCGCGAAGCCTGCAGCGCGCGCTTGCCACCGATCCAGGATTTGACGGTTCGCACGTTGCCGTCGCCTCCATCAACGCTGGCCTCATCCGCAGCGACAGCGCGCGCACGGGGCAGATCTACGATGCGGCTGTACGACGCCTTGGCAGCAGGCCGAACGTACGGTTCGCCGCCTGGGGCACGACGCTGCCGCTCGATCTCGGCTCGGACAGCGAGGGGTTCCAACTCGATGGTTACACTCCGCCGCCGGACGAACACACGGGCGTCGAGACGATCGATGTAACACCTCAGTACTTGCAGGCGTTCTCCATCCCACTCCTCCGAGGCCGGCTGTTCACTGAGCATGATGGCCCATCCTCGCAGCATGTGGCAATCATCAATGAAACCGCGGCGCGTACATATTTGCCGGGAAAGGATCCGCTGGGACGACGCATAATGTTCGGCAGCGCTGACACGGCGTTCATCGTGGGTGTAGTACGCGACATCAAGTATCATGAGCTTCGCGAGAAGTCGCAGCCCGTGGTCTACAGAGCGCTCGCTCAGTATCTCGCGACCTCGGGACGCAATCCTGTCGACCTGGTGGTCACGACCACTGGCGCTCCGTCAGCTGCGCTCGGTGAGATTCGGCAGGCCTTGCACGATGTGGCGCCTGAAGTGCCGATCTACGACGTCTCGACGTTCGAGGATCGTACCGGTCACACAGTATTTGCTCAGCGGCTCGGCGTGTCGGTGCTTGGGCTGTTCAGTCTGCTTGCCCTCGCGATAACGGCCGTCGGTATCTACGGGGTTGTTGGATACGGAGTCACGCAACGCACCAAGGAGATCGGCATTCGCGTTGCGCTGGGTGCCCGTGTTGGCGGCGTGCTCCGTCTCGTACTGGCCGAGAACATCGCGTCAATTGTCATTGGCCTGATCATTGGCATCGGTTTGAGCGTTGCACTTACGCGCATGGTGAGCAGCTTTCTCTTCGGCGTAAGCGCAGTCGACACCGTCGCGTTCGGCGCCGCGTCGGCGATCCTGCTTTTGGTTGGGACTGCAGCGGCACTCATTCCCGCATCGCGCGCAACACGCGTGGATCCGGTGATCGCGCTCCGGAGCGAATAGAGGCCGATCGTCAGCCGCCCTCGGCGACCGACCCCGCTTTCGCTACAAGATCGCGCAGCTGTTCGAGCGCGTGTAAGACACCGGAGTCGAGCGCGCGATACCATTCTACGCAAAACGGCCCGGAGCACTCGCCCCGGGCCGTTTCTACAAGATTGCGACGAGCGGTTAGTACATTCCGCCCATGCCGCCGCCTGGCGGGCCACCTGCTGGTGGCGTCGCTTCCTTCTTCTCGACGATCAACGCTTCGGTCGTCAGAAGCAGGCCGGCGATGCTGGCTGCATTCTGGAGCGCCGTGCGCGTGACCTTCGTTGGATCGATGACACCGGCCTGCACGAGATCCTCGTACGTAGTCGGTGAGTGCATTGTAGCCGAAGGTGTTGTCCTTCGCGCTACGCACCTTCTCGACGACCATCGAGCCTTCGCCGCCCGCATTCTGAACGATCATGCGGATCGGCTCCTCGATGGCGCGACGGATGATGTCGACGCCGACCTGCTCGTCGTGATCCGCGAACTTGAGGTCCTTGAGCGCCTTCTGCGCGCGAATGAGTGCAACACCGCCGCCCGGGACGATGCCCTCTTCGACCGCTGCGCGCGTTGCGTGCAGAGCATCCTCGACGCGAGCCTTCTTCTCCTTCATCTCGCTCTCGGTCGCTGCGCCGACGTTGATCACCGCAACACCGCCGGCGATCTTCGCGAGGCGCTCCTGCAGCTTCTCACGATCGTAATCTGACGTCGTCTTCTCGACCGCCGCCTTGATCTCCTTGATGCGGCCCTGAATGGCGTCATCCGTACCTGCGCCATCGATGATCGTCGTGTTGTCCTTGTCGACGACGATGCGCTTCGCGCGGCCGAGGTCGGTGACGACTGCGTTCTCGAGCTTGAATCCGACTTCCTCGGAGATGACCTGACCGCCGGTGAGAACTGCGATGTCCTGCAGCATCGCCTTGCGACGATCGCCGAAGCCTGGAGCCTTGACGGCGCAGACCTTGAGCGTGCCACGCAGCTTGTTCACGACGAGCGTTGCGAGAGCCTCGCCTTCGATGTCCTCTGCGATGATGAGCAACGGCTTGCCGAGCTGAGCGACCTTCTCGAGGATCGGGAGGAGATCCTTCATCGACGAGATCTTCTTGTCGTGGATGAGAATCATTCCGTCTTCGAGAACGGCTTCCATCTTGTCCGGATCGGTTACGAAGTACGGCGAGACGTAGCCGCGATCGAACTGCATTCCCTCGACGGTGTCGAGGTTGGTCTCGAGGCCCTTCGCCTCTTCAACCGTGATCACGCCGTCCTTGCCGACCTTCTCCATCGCTTCGGCAATGAGATCACCGATCTCCTTGTCGTTGTTCGCGGAGATCGTGCCGACCTGCGCGATTTCCTTCTTGCCAGTCGTTGGGACCGAGATCGCCTTGAGCTCGTCGACGACCGCCTGCAACGGCCTTGTCGATTCCGCGCTTGAGCGCCATCGGGTTCGCGCCGGCCGTCACGTTCTTGAGGCCTTCGCGGAAGATCGCCTGCGCGAGAACGGTCGCGGTCGTGGTGCCGTCGCCGGCGAGGTCGGACGTCTTCGTCGCGACTTCCTTGACCATCTGCGCGCCCATGTTCTCGATCGGATCCGAGAGCTCGACTTCCTTCGCGACAGTCACACCATCCTTGGTGATCGTCGGTGAGCCGAACTTCTTGTCGATGACGACGTTGCGTCCCTTGGGGCCGAGGGTGACCTTCACCGCTTCGGCGAGCTGATCGACACCGCGCTTGAGCGCTGCGCGTGCCTCAGTGTTGAAATAGAGTTCCTTCGCTGCCATTGTGGTCTAGTCTCCGTTTAGCCGATCACCGCGAGCACATCTGTCTCGCGGAGAATGAGAACCTGGTCACCGCTGAGCGTCACTTCGGTGCCGCTGTACTTGCCGTAGAGGACCTTGTCGCCAACCTTGAGCGACATCGGAACGAGCTTGCCATCCTCGTAACGGCCTGGGCCGACGGCGATGATCTCGCCCTGCTGCGGCTTTTCCTTGGCCGTGTCCGGGATGAAGAGCCCACCGCGCATCTGCTCGGTCTCTTCGAGTGCCTTGATAACCACGCGATCCGCGAGCGGCTTCACGGTGGTGGCGGTCTTGTCTGCCATAGAGCGCCTCTATTGTGCTGTAGAGTGTTGAGGAGAATCGTTAGCACTCATCAACAGAGAGTGCTAACAGCCGGAAATTAACCTGTTCGCGGCAGCCTTCAAGTGACCGCGCTCGTTCGATCAGTCGTTCGAAACGATGCCGAAGGCGAGCCGGAGGCCCTGGAGCGTGAGGAAAGGGTCGACCTCGTTGAAGCCCGTGCAGAAGGACCGAAAGGTGTCCGCCAGGCCGCCGGTTGCCACAACGTACGGCGTATCAGGATGCGGCCACTCTGCTTTTATACGCCCTATCAGGCCGTCTATTGAATCCGCGGCGCCGAACACTACGCCGGCGCGGATGCAGTCGGCCGTATTCGTCCCGATCGCGCGCGGCGGCGTCGCAAGCGCCGTGCTCGGCAACATCGCCGTCTTGGCGAAGAGCATCGACGCTGAAGTCTGAACGCCAGGCTGAATGATCCCACCGAAGAACGACCCGCTCGCACTCACGCAGTCGTACGTCGTCGCGGTCCCCATATCGACGATGATGCAATCGCGTTTGTAGATCTGACTCGCAGCGAGCGTGTTCACCACACGGTCGGCACCGACCGTCGAGGGCTCATCGACGTCGAGCGTGATCGGAAGCCGCGTGCGTGAGTCGACCACTACTGGCGTTACGCCAAATGCGAGGTCGCATGCATCGACGACTGTTTGCGTCGTCGGCGGCACTACGGAGCACAACGCGACACCGGTGACGCTCCCGGCGGAAATCCCTTCCGCGGCCACGAGCTGCGACAGAAGCACTCGCATCTCGTCGGCGGTGCGCGCCGAAGTTGTCGTGAGCCGCCAGTGCGCGCGTAGCACGTCTCCGTCGAACAGTCCGGCTGTCGTCTCTGTATTACCGACATCTATCGTGAGAAGCATGGTTGGCTCGTGTTGCTCGATTAATCCGATTCGTTCGACGACTGGAGCATCAAAGATCCGGTTCGTACACGCGCGATGGAATCCGCAAGCTCCACCAATAGCTCGCCGGTCGGTGCGATTCCAACTACGCGTCCGCGCACGGGTGCCGTACATGTGCGCCCGCGCGCCAGATCGCGCGCAGCGTACTCGTCCATCTCGTCCTGCGTGAGTGGTCCCGACATCGCCGCTGATCCGCGCAGCTCGGGAAGCAGGGCGCAGACCACGTCTGCGCGCGACGTCCCAGCTTCGAGGACGGCTGCTGTTTGATCGGGTGGGGGGTCCATGTTGACGCCGAGTCCGATGGCAACCCAGTCGAGCCGGTCGCCGCGCCAGCGCGCCTCTACCAGAACACCCGCAAGCTTGGCGTCCTCGACGTAAAGATCGTTGGGCCACTTAACGCGAACAGGCTCCGCAGCGAACGTATCGAGCGCGCGCGCAGCAGCAAGTCCGATGCGCAGCGACAGAACGTCGAGCACGGATGGATCCGTTGGACGCTCGATGAGCGTCATCCACACGCCTCGCGGTGGTGACGACCAGCGCTTGCCGTTTCTTCCCCGGCCGGATGACTGCGAATCCGCAAGTATGACTGTGCCAGCCGGTACTCCGTCGGATGCAAGTGCATGGGCTTCGTCCATCGTGGATCCCACCACGTCGAACAATGCGACGCGAGGCACTGCCGCGCGCTCCGCCAGCTCGGCCGCTGAGAGGCCGTCATACCGGAGCGACGGGCGAGCTTCAGCCGCCACGGGCATAGTAGATCGCGAGAACGGCCGCTCCGAGTAGAACGCGGTACAACGCGAACACTCCGTAAGAATGCCGGCTCACGTACTTGAGCAATACCGAAATGGCGAGCCAGCCACTGATTGCAGATGCCGCAACGCCAACGAGAAGGGGCAGGCTCATTCCGGATTCGCGCATCACGTGTGGCACCTTGAGTACCACGGCAGCAGCGATGATTGGCATGCTCAGCAGAAAACTGAACGCCGCCGCGCCGTTTCTATCCAACCCCAGAGCGCGTCCAGCGGTGATCGTCGATCCGGAGCGCGACACACCGGGGATAAGTGCGAAAACCTGCGCGCAACCGATAAGAATCGCGTCCTTCCATGTCATGTGCGTGATCGGCCGATCGAAACGAGCGAATCGATCGGCGAGCCAAAGCAGGATTCCGAGCACAATCAGCGCCGTCGCGATGAGCGCGGGGTTGCGGAATGCGGTTTCCGCTTTCTTCTCCAGCAGCAAACCGAATATTCCACCCGGAATCGTCGCGACAACCAGAAACGCTGCTCGCTTCTGCTCGACGGTCACGATCTTACGCGTGTGAATGATCTGGCCGGCGGCGCGCAACAGCGACATCCACTCACCCGCGAAGTACCAGAGTACGGCGATCAGCGTACCGAAGTGCAGTGCCACGTCGAAGGAAAGGCCCGGATCGGGCCAGTTGAACAGCCACGGTGCCAGTGCGAGATGTGCTGAGCTGCTGATCGGAAGGAACTCGGCCAGTCCCTGAAGAAGGCCGAGCACCAGCGCTTGAAATATTGTGGGCATCCAGTAGGGATTAGTGAGCGTCGGAAGGTAGTCTGAGCGCGCTGCGATACAGTTCTTCGTACTGCGAAACTACGGTGTCGAGCGCGAAGCGCTTGCGCGCGTCATCGGCTCCGGCTGCGCCCATGTCCGCCTGACGGCTGGGATCGGTGACGATAGACAGCACGCCCGCGGCCATCGAATCTACATCACCCACGGGGTACAGCAGACCGGTCACGCCGTTCGTTACGACTTCCGGCAGTCCGCCAGAATCGCTACCCACCACCGGAACGCCTGATGCCATCGCCTCGAGCGCACTCAAACCAAATGATTCGCTCGACGTGGGCAGCAGAAAGACGTCGGCGCTGGCCAACAGCGGCGCCACCGTCTCTATCTTTCCCAGGAAGAATACGGAATCGCCGACGCCGAGCGCGCGTACCTCATCCTCGGCGGCAGGACGCTCGGGACCATCGCCCACCATTACCAGCACGCTCGGAGTCTTCGCAGCAACCTTGGCATAGATGCGCACGACGTCGCGTACGCGCTTTACAGCGCGGAAGTTGGAGATATGCATCAGCACCTTGCGGTCCCCGGCGAACGGGAGCAGCTCTGACCTGCTGTAGAGGGACCGATCGTAAACGGCGGGGTCGATAAAGTTCGGAATCACTGCGACACGACACCCTGTACAGTGGAACGCGTTGAACGTTTCGTCGCGCAGATAGTCGGACACGGCCGTTATACGGTCCGATTTCTCGATCGAGAATTTCGTTATCGCGTGGAACGATGGATCCTGGCCCACCAGCGTAATGTCTGTCCCATGCAGCGTTGTCACGACGGCGACGTCCGAGTGCTCGGCTCGCAGCATCTCACGTGCGATCCACGCGCTTGTCGCATGCGGGATCGCGTAATGGCAGTGGAGTACCTCGACGCCGTGCATCTTCACGACTTCGTGCATCTGTACCGCCAATGCAAGATCGTAGGGAGGGTACTCGAAGAGCGGGTATGCTCCCACCTGGACTTCGTGAAAGAATACGCGAGGGAGAAACGACGGAAGACGGAATGGCTGCCGGTAGCTGATGAAGTGAACTTCATGGCCGCGCGCCGCGAGCGCGATACCGAGCTCGGTCGCGACCGCGCCGGATCCGCCGTATGTGGGATAACACGTGATGCCGATCTTCATGGTAGTTGGTGCCTGAACCAGGTTCGCTGCCGTTTCGCGTACTGACGCGTCTCGATGATCGCCCGCTCGCGTGCGTGAGCGAGAGAATATTCGCCTTCAAGATGTCGCCGCATCACGCGATAACCCGAAGCCTTCCACGCTATCGCGTCAGCCGGCACGCTCTGCATGAGCGATGCGACCTCTTCCAGCCAGCCATTCTCCAACATTTGATCGACGCGTGTCTCGATGTGATTCCGGAGATCTGGACCGGGGTCGACTACTTCGTATTCGGGAATGAGCTCGAGACCCGTCACGGGCGGCTCGTCGTACGGTGGGTCGAACAGAGACTTCACGTAGAACCCGGTTCCTCCCACGATGATGGGCACCTTTCCAAGGCGCTTCGCCTCGCCGATCCAACGCGCGGCGTCGCGCGCCCACTGGTATGCGCTGTAGTGCTCGGTCGGCT
The DNA here is from genome assembly GCA_963707505.1 of uncultured Gemmatimonadales bacterium. Taxonomy (GTDB): domain Bacteria; phylum Gemmatimonadota; class Gemmatimonadetes; order Gemmatimonadales; family Gemmatimonadaceae; genus Fen-1247. The sequence goes on along the minus strand of CAVPQB010000004.1, from coordinate 1,146,669 downwards.
CGACGACGTTCACACCGAAATGTACGACGCTGGAGAGCTCTTCAGGAGTCGGTTTGGCGGTGCCGATGTCAAACTTTCGGTAAATCTGCCGGCTGTCCGCCGAGATTATGGCGATGTCCCCAGCTGCCGCGGCTTCCATGGCGCGCATGGACTTCCCCGCAGCCGTCGGCCCGACAATCACCCGAATCCTACGATCGGCCAAAACGCCTGTCTACTTCGCTCCACGCCAGCTGCACGATCGTGGAGCGTCCGTGAACGTCGTGTGCAGGGAGATTCGTATCACGAAGCGCGATGAACAATGCGCGCATCTCCGCGCCCGAGAGCAGATCACCCCCCTTCACCGCTGCCTTGCACGCGATCGTCGCAACCAGCTTCTCATGCCGGCCATGCGCCGACGGCGTGCGGTCGCCAGTCAGGGACGCAAGAGTATCGCGAAGGCAGCGCTCCGCGTCGAAGCGCGGGTGCGGCACAGGAACCGCGTGTACGATCAGCGCATTCCCGCCGAACGGCTCGATCTCGAAGCCAAGCTTGTCGAAGTATTCATGATCGAGATCGAACGCTTCCAGTTCCTGCGCGGACAACGTCAATGTGAATGGAAGGAGCAGTCGCTGCGAATTCGCCGAGCCTCTCTCGATGTCGTGCATGAACTCTTCGTACAGAACGCGTTCGTGCGCGGAATGCTGGTCGATGAGCACCACGCCATCCTCGTGCTCGAACATGATGTACGTACGACGAAGCTGTGTGAGCGGCGGAATGCTGTCATCTTCGCGCGTGCCTGTGCTGCCCGCAATATCGCGCGCGACAGCTTCGTAATCTTCCACATCTGACGAATCGACGGACGAATCAGCAGCCTGGAAGAGCGGCGTATCATCCGTATGCGGCGCGAGAATCCGGCTTTCGATTACCTGAACGGGCTCGTTCGCAGCCGTAATTCCGCCGAAGAACGACCGCCCCATCGACGCAGAGCTATCGAAGGTGCCAAGCGCACGTCGCACGGCACGCTCGACAGCGCGTTCGACCGTCCAGCGATCCTGAAATCGAATCTCGGCCTTGGCTGGATGGACGTTCACGTCGACTGAGTCCGTGGGCACAAAGATTTCCAGATACAGTGCAGGTCTCGTTCCGGCTGGAATTGTCGATCGGTACGCCGCCTCCGCGCCACGCACAATGCCAGCGTCCCGTATGGACCGTCCGTTGACCGAGAGAAAGACGCGCCGCGTTGCCGTTCCTACATTTGCGGGACGCTCGACAAGACCGGATACATGAATCGGGCCCGCCACATCATCCACATCCAGCAAGCCATCGGCGTACTGGACACCCCAGAGTGCGCCGAGTCGCACACGTAGTGAAGGAGCCGGAGGCGCTGAGAGTGAGCGGCGGCCATCGTGTGACAGGTCGAAGCGAATGTCGCGACGAGTGAGAGCGAGCGTCATGACAATGTCCGATATCGCACGCCACTCCGAGCGACTTCCCCGCAGAAACCTGGCCCGCGCCGGCGAGTTGTAGAACAGATCGGTAACAGTAACCGTGGTGCCGCGCCGTCGTTGCGTCGGTGTGATGGTTGGCGGTGCGCCGCCCGCGGCTTCGAGCCGCGTGCCGCTTCCGTCGTGCAGAGCAGTCTCGATTTCCATACGCGAAACGGAGCAGATTGCAGGCAGCGCTTCGCCGCGAAATCCAAAGGTGCGCACGCCCGTGAGATCCGCGGATGTGCGAATCTTGGACGTCCCATGCCGGGCGAGCGAGAGCACCGCGTCGTCCGCATCCATCCCTGCCCCATCGTCGCTTATGCGAATTAGAGCGCGGCCGCCTTCCTGCACGACGATCTCCACCGACTTCGCACCGGCATCGAGCGAATTCTCGACGAGCTCCTTCACGACCGATGCAGGACGCTCAACGACTTCTCCGGCCGCAATCTGGTCCGCTACCGCGCTGGGAAGAACGCTGATTACTGGCACGCTTGTGACCGTAGTGGTGGCACGGCGTAACGGCAAGCGGATGCGCCGCGCCGCTTCGTCACTCTTCGTCGTCCTGGTCGCTGCGACGTCGTCGGCTCAGAAGCAGGATGCCCAGGAGAATCACTGCAATGGCGGTTGCGGCGATCGCGATCACTAGCGAGTTGGATCGCGCGAGTCTTGCGAGCGCCGGAAATGGCGTATCACCGATGGTGTCCCGCGGGACCGCCGTTGTATCCGCTGCCGGACCTGTCGCGGCCGCGACCATGACGCGCAGCGATGGTGTAGTCGCGTATTCGTAACGGCGCGAAGTGGGATTGAAGAAATCGTACCGCAGCTCCGGGAGCACCATGTCGCCGGAAATCTTCGGCGTAACCACCCAGTCGAACTCCTTGGCGCCACGCACCACGGCTCCGGCAGAATCCCAGTAAACACGCTCCTCGCCCGGAACCGTCGTTGCCCAGTCGATATCGAGAGTGGGACGCGCAAGCAATCGCAGATTGCCAACGCCCGACAATCGCATGGTGACCGTAAACGGATCACCAATCCGCAGGCTGGATCCGTCCGTGCGGAGTGTATCCCGAAATTCTCCGACCGCACCGATGAAGCCAACGGGCTTTCCCGACGTGGGCAACGCGACTGCGGTAAACGACTGCGGAGCCGACATCGTCGAATACGTGCGCGGCGGGCTGAAGTAGTCGTCTCCATCCGGAAGCCGGTACTGCAGCGTCGCGGCTGGCACCGTGTACGTACCAGGCAGCAGCGGGAACAGCGCGCGGTGGTATGCGTAACGCCGGTAAGGCGCGCCGTTCACCGTGACGGTCGATATGGAGCTCGTATCGAAGGGGAAGTCATATATCGTTACGCCGGCGACGTCGGCTGGCGTGAAAACGGGATTGGCGCGCAGGCGCCGCCGCGCGACGTCGTCCACGAGCGTCACGGCATCGTAGTTCACCTGCTGCCCTACGTAAACCGTATCCGGCGACACCTGCGTCTGGAACTGAACGACGCCGACCTGCGCGAAGAGCAGCAGTCCGACGATCACCAGTCCTTCCCGCGCGGCGGCGGTTGCGGCACGTTCTTCTGCTGTTTGCGTCCCTGCACGTCCTGCTCCTCGCGTGCGGCATTGTTCAAAACGGCATCAGCCTGCTGAGATCCCAGAGCTCCGCCTCCGGCTGGCTTCGGTTGCGGTGCCTGCGCACCGCCTCCGCCACCACCACCTCCTCCGCCACCACCGCTCGATGCCTTGTGAACGCGGAGTGCAAGCTCGTAATTCCACTTGGCATCGCTATCGTCGGGCGAAAGAGTCAGCGCCCTTCGGTAGTGCGCAAGCGCGCTGTCGAGTGGCTGAGCGGCTGTGTCGCCACGTAGCTTCCTGCCTGTAACAAGATACGCCCAGCCGGCGTTGAACGTCGCATTGAACGCCATCGGACCATGCCGCGCCTCGACAGAATCGAGAATTGGCACTGCCGCGGCAAGCGAATCGTGCGAAAGTAGCGTGGTTCCGCGATTGTACGCCAGCAGCTCGGTCTTGGAACTGGGTGAACATGCTGCGAGCGTTCCTGCAGCGATGATCGCCGCGCCAGCAAGCCGCCGTCGCGATCGGAGCCCGAGCAACGCATCCAGCAACAGGAGCAGCAACGCCGGAGCAACGAACCACTGGAACCGAGGCATGAGATCGCGTCCCGTCTGAACTGCGTGCGCTTCGGTCTTGAGCCGCTGGATCGCCGACCTCACCGCCTCAGCCTTGTTCGTGGCCTCGGCTGGTACGAACACTCCCTCAGCCGAATCCGCAGCAGTACGCAGAAATTCGGGATGATATTGCGTCACGACGACCTGGCCATTCTCGTCGCGCTTCACCGTCGTTGCGCCGTTTTCGACAATGGGAATGGTCGAGCCCTGCGGCGTGCCAAATCCAACCGTAACGACCTCGATTCCGGCATCCTTCGCGCGTTTCGCAGCCGCCGCAACATCCGACAGTGGCTCGAACGCCTCACCGTCGCTCATCAATACGATGGCCTTGTTACCGTTCCCCTTGCCCAGGCCAAGTAGAGCGGTAGCCTGGCGTAGCGCACTCGACATGGAGCTGCCCGCTTCTCCGACAACCGTCGGGTCCAGGTTGTCGAGGTAGAGCGCAAGGGCGCCGTCGTCGGTCGTCAGAGGCGTGAGGATGTACGACTTGCCAGCGAATGCGAGCATCGCAAAGCGATCGTCCGGTGACAACGCGCGAAGCTGACGCACGACCTGCTTCATCTTCGCGAGACGTGACGGACGCTCGTCGGTCGCGGTCATGGACAGCGAGGCATCGAGCGCGAGAACGACATCGGCGCCGCTGCGACTGACGACCGAGCTCTCCTGTCCCCAGCGCGGGCCCGAAACTGCGGCACCAAGCAGAAGGAGCGCAGTGACGATGCGCACATTATGCCACGGGCCGCGACGCGTACCAAGCGGCGCAAGTCGCGCCAGCATCGTGCGAGTGCCGAGCAGCGAGAGACGCCGGACACGCGAGCGGCGTCCAACGATCAACGCGACTATCCCCGCGACGGGCAACAGCACGGCGAATGCAACCGCCCATGGCCATTCCAGGAAGCGAATCACGGTAGCGGTGCCTTGACTGCCGCGACGCCCAGCTCGATGAGCAGCGCGACCACCGCGATGCCGAGCGGCCAGCGAAACAGCTCGCTGTAGCGCACATAAGTAGTGGATTGAACCGGCGTGCGTTCCAGGGTATCGATCTGTGAATAGATGTTCTGTAGCGCGGTCGCATCGACCGCGCGGAAATATCGTCCGCCGGTCATGTTGGAGATGCGCGTGAGCAACGCTTCATCGATCTCCACCGGCTGATTTTCATATCTGAGGCCGTACAGCCCGCGACCAACTGGTACCGGCGCCATTCCTTCCGTACCGACACCGATGCTGTATATCTTGATACCGTACGCGGCAGCTGCGCGAGCAGCGGTCAGCGGATCGATGTCGCCACGATTGTTCACGCCGTCCGTCAGGAGAATCATCACGCGTGACTTTCCCGGCGCCGTACGGAGTCTGTTGGCAGCGGTCGCGATTGCGGTGCCGATCGCGGTTCCATCTTCCAGCTGCCCTGCCTGCAGATTATCCACGGCCTGCATCACCACTGGATAATCGGTTGTGAGCGGGACCTGCGTGAGCGCCTCCGCTGCGAACGCAACAAGCCCGATACGGTCGGACGTGCGCCCCGCGATGAACCGCTTGACTGTCGCCTTGGCAACAGCAATTCTGTTCGACGGCTGAAAGTCCTCGGCGAGCATCGAGCTGGACAGATCGATGACGAGTACGATGTTGATTCCCTCACTCGTCACATTCTCCGAATGGCCCACGCCCCGCGGGCGAGCAAGCGCGAGTACGAGCGCCGCAAGAACGAGGTTGCGGAGAATGAACAGCGTGCGCTCGACCGCGGACCCCACGTGTGGGCCGCGAGCGAGCGTGGAAGTCCGCGAGAATGTGATTGCCGGTGGACGCTTGCGCGCGCGAATGATCCACCAGACAGGAAGCGCAAGTAGCAACAGCAGCGCGAGCGGCGTGACGAGCTGAACCGATGGTATTTGCATCACGCTGCCTTCGCCTTTGCGGCCGCGGCGCTTGCCGCATTGGCTGCCACGATTGCGGTATTCACATCGGCGACGATGCTCCGAGCCGCCACGCCGATCTCTCGTGCACGCTCGGCGGTCGAGCGCTCCCGCGCGAATTTGATGAGATCGGTCGCGTCGAGGACGTCGAGCAGCCGCTGCGTCGGTACGATGGGTGAACGCTGCAGTGAATCCGCGAGCTCGTGAGTCGTCGACGATTCCGCCGCCGCCGGCACAGTCGCCGCCAGATACACCCGCAACACGTGAACCATCTCGACAGCATACCGCTCCGACTCGCCAGACTCGATTAGACGCTGCGAATCGATGCGCGCGAAATCGCGCTCCGCGATCTCGAGCGGCAACAGTCCGCGCGCGACGCGGCGGCGCCAGCGGCGCCAGAACCAGATCAGAAAGCCGAGCAGAGCAACGGCTGCCGCTGCCAACGCCCAGGGAATCCAGTTGAACGGCTCGATCGCAACCACCGGCCGATAAGGCTTTGGTTGCCTGAGCGATGTATCCGCGGGCAGAACGGACCGAACGCGTACTGTGAAGTTTTTCAAGGCGGCAGTACGTTGTTGACCGCTCGGGCCGATCACGACGATGCTGTCGAGGCCGAGCGCCTGCCCACCCGTGTCCCACGCCGCCAGCACGTAGTTGACCGTTGATTCCGTGAATCCGCCCGCTGTCGATTGCGACCGAGTCATCGCGCCGGCCGAATCCACGTGTGCCGCGCTATCCGGTCGCGTTGGAAAAACCACCTGCGTGCCGTTCGGAACCCGCACCCGTATCGTCGCTACGAAGTGCTGCCCCACAGTCGTCGTTTCAGGCCGCACCGAAGTGCCGACCTGCAGCTGACTTGCCGGAGTCGTCGCCTGGATCAACCAAAAAAACAAGGCTACTATCGTCATCGATACGAGCGCGCTCGCGTCTCACGCGTGCGAAAGAATTTGAGCAGTGGCTCGATCACAGATCCGTCTGTGGTTAGCTCGATCTCGTCCACTCCCGACCGGCGCAACACTCGGCGTCGCGCGGCCAGCTCAGCGGCAATGTGCTCTGCGTAGGCAGCGCGGACTCGCCGGTCGCTGGTGTCTACTTCAAGAAATTCACCGGTCTCCGGATCGCGCACGCGCGCCAGTCCAACACTCGGAAGAGTCTGCTCGGCAGGGTCGTTCAGCGTGACAGCGACGATGTCATGCCGACGGCCCAGCACCTTGAGCGCGTGCTCGTAGCCTTCGTCCTGAAAGTCGGAGACCAGAAAGATCACCGTGTGCTGGCGCAGGGTGCGCTGCATGTACTCCAGCGCAGGACGGAGATTGGTAGCCTTACCCTTTGGCACGAACGCAAGCAGATCGCGCACGATTCGCAGTACGTGACGCTTGCCCTTGCGCGGTGGGACGACGTGCTCCACACGATCGGTGAAGAAGATGAGCCCCACGCGATCGTTGTTGCGGACAGCCGCCATCGCTATGACGGCGGCAAATTCCGTCATCACGTCGCTCTTGAAGCGCGATACCGTGCCGAAGCTCTCCGATCCGGAGATGTCGAGCGCCAACACCACGGTCAGCTCGCGCTCCTCGATGTAGCGCTTGACGAAAGGCCGGTTCATCCGCGCAGTGACGTTCCAGTCGATGGTGCGCACCTCGTCACCGGGTATGTATTCGCGCACTTCCGAGAACTCCATGCCCTGCCCCTTGAATACGGAGCGATACTCACCCGAGAACAGTGCGTCGACGAGCCCGCGCGTCTTGAGCTCGACGCGCTTCACCTGCTTCAGGATCTCTGGCGAGATACGCACCGGCGGCGGAGCCGGCGCTTCCCTCGGCGCTGCGCGACGCTTCAGGAAGTTGAGCACGCTGCTACGGGGCCGGGATCGTATCGAGAATGCGCGACACGACATTGTCGCTCGTCACATCCTCAGCCTCCGCCTCGTATGTGATGAGAACGCGGTGCCTGAGAACATCCGGTGCGATCGCCTTGACGTCGTCCGGCGTGACGTAGGCGCGATCACGCAGGAACGCAATTGCGCGCGAACCCTGTGCGAGTGCGAGCGTGGCGCGCGGGCTTGCGCCGAACTCGATGAGCGGCGCGAGATCAGGCAGATTCGCGCCCTTCGGATTTCGCGTCGCTTCCACGATGTCGACGATATAATCGACGATCCTGTCGTCCATATACAGGTCGCCTATCCGCTTGCGTGCAGCAAGGACTGCCTCAGGGGTCGCGACGTGCCGCACGGGTATCTCGTCCTTGCCCGCCATGCGGCGCAGCACTTCCTTCTCCTCATCGCGCGTCGGATAGCCGACGTACAGCTTGAGCATGAAGCGGTCGATCTGCGCCTCGGGCAGCGGGTACGTCCCTTCCTGCTCGATCGGATTCTGCGTGGCGAGCACGAGAAACGGCTCCTGCAGCACATACGTCGTGCCGCCGATCGTCACCTGCTTCTCCTGCATCGCTTCGAGCAACGCAGCCTGCACCTTCGCCGGCGCACGGTTGATTTCGTCGGCTAGAACGATGTTCGCGAAGATCGGTCCCTGCTTCACGGAGAAACGACCCGTCGACTGATCGTACACCTGCGTGCCGATGACGTCCGCTGGCAGCAGATCGGGTGTGAACTGAATTCGCTGAAACGAAGTACTGATAGTCTCCGCGAGCGTCCGCACGGTGAGCGTCTTCGCCAGACCGGGCACACCCTCGAGAAGCACGTGACCGCCCGTGAGCAATCCCACGAGTAGCCGCTCGACCATGTAATTCTGCCCTACAACACGCTTCCCTACTTCACTGATTACCGCGTTGACGAGTGCCGTGTCTTCCATGTGGTGGCTGTTTGACGAGTGAGCTGATTAAATCGGATTCACGCTTGTTCAGCGGCCTGCTCGCGCCGCTTGGTAGTGCGCCGAGCCGCACTGGTCCAAACTTCGTACGCACCAGTCGTTCCACTTCCAATCCAAGCGCAGCACACAGCCGCCGCACTTCGTGATGCTTTCCCTCCGCGAGCACGATCTCGAACTCGTAGTGACGCCGGCCCGGTACGGGGTGAGCCGTAGCCGAGATCGGATACGCCACGCCATCTTCAAGCTCCACGCCACGCATCGCTTCGCGCGCTGCCGACACTGCGTCTCCGCGTACCGTTGCCACGTAAGTTCGTTCCACTCCGCGGCTAGGATGCGTCAGCGCGTGAGCGGCCGCGCCATCCGTTGTCATCAGGAGCGCGCCTTCGGTCAGATAGTCCAACCGGCCGACGTACGTCAGTCCCGGCCGATCATCCACCAGATCGAAGACAGTTTTCCGTCCGGCAGGGTCACTCGCCGTCGTCACCACTCCGGGAGGCTTGTTGAGCAGGAGCCATACCGTTGCCGATGGCGCACCGACGCGACGCCCATCGACGAGAATCGTGTCTCCAGCAGGATCAACAACCTGACCGAGCGTCGCGACGGCCCCGTTTACGGTCACGCGGCCCGCCGTGATCAACTCTTCAGCTTTTCGTCGTGATGCAATACCCGCTCGCGCGAGCGCGCGCTGAAGGCGCATCGCCTCCGCCATCAGGACGCCTGAGAAAGAGCGGGACGGAGTGCTACCGTCAACTCATCGGCGCGAGGAAGCTCGCCCAGATGCCGCAGCGCGAAGTGCTCGAGAAACAACGGAGTCGTGCCATACAACAACGGTCGGCCCATCCCCTCGCCGCGGCCCACGACATCGACGAGACCTCGCTCCTGCAGCGACTTGAGAATCGCCCCTGCACCGACGCCGCGAATGTCTTCGATCTCCATTCGGCCGATCGGCTGACGATACGCGACTATCGCGAGCGTCTCCAGCGCTGCACCGGACAGCCGTTGAGGACGTGCGGCCAGCTGTGCTCGCTCTATTGCCTCCGTGTATTCCGGACGCGTGAGTATCTGCCAGCCGTCACTTACCGCGACGAGCTCGACACCGTGACCCTCGTTGTCGTAACGCTCACGAATTTCATCCAGCGCTGAGGAGACAGCGGCAGGCGTGGATTCCGGATCGAGCTGGTTGAGCGAATCGGATGGTATTGGACGTGCGCTTGCGAAGAGCGCCGCCTCCAGCAGTCTAGCTAACGGTGTCACCACTCAACTCCATCGATGCAAACGGTTTCGGCTGCACGATGCGCAGCTCGCCACTCTTCGCCAGTTCCAGCAGCGCGAGTAGCACGGATAGTATCTGCCACGGCTCAGCGTCGCGCGACACGATGTCGCCCCACCTCGCGCGGGCGCGGAGCGCCATCACGGCTCTGATCGACTTGATCGCGCCATCAACGTCGAGTGCGCGTGGGATCACGTCGTGAACGAGCGGCCGCTTGGCCTGACGCAACACGCGATCCACCGCTGCGAACAGGTCGGCGAGCGTGGCGGCGAACGGTCGGTCATCACGATCTATCTGTTCGACCTGTGGCTGGACGTAGGAGCGAGCGAACCTGTTGCGACGGTCGTCGCCAAGCCGCTCGAGCACGTCGACCACTTCGCGCACCTGCTGGTATTCGAGAAGGCGCCGCACCAGCTCAGCGCGCGGATCTTCCCACGCTTCCAGACCTTCGGGGCGCGGCAGCAGCATCTGCGCCTTGATGCGAAGGAGACGCGCCGCCATCTCGAGGTAGTCAGCCGCATCGTCGATGCTCATACCGTGAATGCGCGCCAGAAACTGCTCGGCTATGCGCGCGATCGGAATGTCGTAAATGTCCACCTGCTCATCGCGGATCAGGGACAGCAACAGATCCAGTGGCCCCGAGAACTCGGGGAGCTCCACGATGAAGCCGTGCTGTTCCTCGGCCGCCGGCTGACCCATCGAATGGTCGTCGTCGCGCACATCGACAGCCGTCATCACAACACGCCCTGCCACGGCAGTATGAACCCGCCCACGGTCCCGATCAGAAAGTTCGTGATCGCCTCCGCGGGAAAGAGCCACCAGGTGAGGAGCGGTCCGCCCAAAAACAACAACGCATAGATGATGAGCAGACCGAAGCGGCTGATGCGCTCATACGACAGCGCCCACGCCGGCGGCAGCACGTATTTGAAGACGTGCGACCCGTCCAGTGGCGGGATGGGAAGCAGGTTGAATGCAGCAAGAATCAGATTGATCTCGATTCCGTAGATGAACATGCGCTGCACGATCGCGAAGGCATTCTCGGCGTTCGGAAAGGCCCGCCCCGGGAAGTACAGGAGCGGAACCACAGCTGCAAAAAGGAACGCAAGGATCACATTTGTGGTGACCCCTGCCAGCGACACCATTATGTCGCCCTGTTTGAAGTTACGGTAATTCCGCGGATTGACCGGGATCGGTTTTGCCCCGCCAAGGATGGGGGCGTGCGAAATGGCCAGGAAGACCGGCAGCAGGATCGTCATGAACGGATCGATGTGCTTGATCGGGTTCCATGTGAGCCTGCCGAGCTGGTACGCGGTGGGATCGCCGTTCTTCATGGCTACCCACCCGTGAGCGTACTCGTGGGCGACCATGGAGAAGAGGAGGACTGGGCCTATTAGTAGAAGCTGAGTGACGCTATCCAACTTGACTCGGTTATGGGGATGACCTAATTTACGAGGCTAGTCGCGAATCGGAAACGCTTTCGCTTCATCGAGTTAACCAGCCCCGTCATGCCGAATATCGCGTCCGCGAAGAAGAATATGCGGAAGTCCCGTGCCGCGCAGGTCCGTAACCGCGCGCAGCGCTCGACGCTCCGTACCGCCCTCAAGAAGGCGAGAGCCGAAAACGCTTCATCCGAAGCAATGGCCGAAGCCGTTACGCTGCTCGATCGTGCAGCGCGCAAGGGCCTCGTCCACAAGAACGCCGCCGCGCGCCGCAAGAGCCGCATGGCCAAGGCCGCGAAGAAAGCAGCCGCGTAGGGCGCGGATTCATCCGCGCCTGGCCCCCCAGGCGCGATCCGAGTCGCTGTTCGCCGATATTTCCGCGCGGACCCCTTCACGTGTGATCGGCGTAGGATGAACCACGTTCGCTGAACGCTTTCATCCCGCAGGAGCCGGCAATGCACGATTTCCAGCCAGATTCCACGCGCCGCTTCTCGGATCGCGTGGACGATTACGTCCGTTATCGCCCCGGCTACCCGACCGCAGTAATCGACGTCCTGGCACACGAAACCGGGCTTACATCACACTCGGAAATCGCTGACGTAGGATCGGGCACGGGCATCTCATCGGAGCTCTTCCTGCGCAATGGCAACACCGTGTTTGGCGTCGAGCCAAACACCGAGATGCGGGGCGCCGCGGAGCGACTACTCGCCGGGTACCCGCGCTTTCACAGCGTCCCGGCCCGTGCCGAAGCCACGACGCTTCCCGCCGCTTCAGTCGATTATGTATGCGCCGGCCAGGCATTTCACTGGTTCGACGCACAGCTGGCGAGAACGGAATTCGCTCGCATCCTCCGTCCTGCTGGATGGGCGGTTCTGTTGTGGAACGCGCGACGCCTCGACAGCACGCCCTTCCTTCGCGAATACGACGCGATGCTCGAGCGGTATGGCACTGACTACCGTCAGGTTCGCCATCAGCACCTCGACGTTGCGCGATTGCGCGTGCTGTTTGATGGAGAGCATGGCAGCGCATTTCACCTTCGCAAGCTTTATAACGAGCAGCGCTTCGACTTCGAAGGCTTGCGTGGCCGACTGCTATCCTCGTCCTACACGCCCACGGCAAGCCATCCAGGCTATCTACCTATGTTGCGTGAGCTGCGAAGAATCTTCGACGAATACGCGGACGGCGGCTCGGTCGCGATCCAATACGACACTGAGATCTACTTCGGTCATATCGTGTAACGTCGCGCACCGGCATCCTGCTACGCCCTAAAACGTCGACAGCTCTCCGCCGCAGCGCTCGCAGTACCACTCGGTCGCATAGTTCATCGCGCCGCATTCGGGGCACTTCAAAGTCTTGTCGGTATCTCTGTCAGCGGATTGCGCGGGCACCGGCGGCGGCGTGCGCGTTTGCGCCGGCACCGATGCTGCCGCCGCCGCTACGCCGGTCACACCGTTGGCGATTCCATAATCCGCGCCAGCTGCACCAACCGGATTCCCGCCCATCGGCGCCGCGGGGATAACAAGATCTTCCAGCCCTTTCGTGTCGGGGATATTGTCGTGCTGCTCGCGCGACGAATTACCCTGCAGGTGCGGACGTGCTTGCGGTGGATGCCACTCGGCGACGAAGTCATCGATCGATGGCCGCGCCTGCGCTGCGCCGACGTGTGCGCAGCCGCGTCACGCTGCGCGGGTCGCCCTGCGGCCTCACCACCGCTCTGCGATTCCTGCGGCCGCTCTGCCACCGCCTCGGACGCCGCTCCCATCGGCTCGATCGACGCTGTCAGCGCGACTATCCGCTGCAATTCGTGCAACTCCTCTTCAACCGACCTTCGCTCAGCGGCGATACGCTCGATTTCGCGGTCGACGTCCGCCCGGCGCTGCTCCCATTCGTCCGGCGTAAACTCGCCAACAGCCGCGCGCAGCTCTGCCTCGTTCCGCTCGTCGGTGCGATCGGATTCCTGATCGCGGAGCGTCGCAAGATCCGCCGTCATGGCGTCGATGGTGCCCGTCAACTGTCCCGCGCGCTCGGCGAGCGTCTGCATGACGCGATCGAGACGGCCGGCGTAATCGCGCTGCACGCGCTCGTACACGTGCGGCGGAGTCGAGCTGCGACGGCCTTCGAGTGTGGCGAGCCAGCCCTGGTAGCGCTGCCGCTCGTCCAACAACTCGTGCAGAGCCGACATCGCTTCGGTATCGGTCGCTGTCATTCCCCTTTCCTCTGCTAGTTCAGAGTGTAGACGACCTGGCCCGCGACGACGGTGCAGATCGTACGGCCGGTCAGCGTCATACCAGCATACGGTGTGTTGCGCCCTTTGGACAGGAACAGATCGGGATCAACCGTCCAGCGACGAGCCGGATCAAAAACCGTGACGTCGGCCGGCGACCCAGCTCCTAAAGTACCTCCGGGGAGCCCGAACAGTCGAGCCGGATTGCAGGACATGCGATCCACCAGCGTTCCGAAGTCGATATGGCCGGGCACGACGAGGCTGTCGACCACGACGGAAAGTGCAGTCTCCAACCCAACGATCCCATTGGGCGCGTTCTGGAACTCGCGCTCCTTCTCGTCATAATGATGCGGGGCGTGATCGGTGGCGACCAGATCGATCGTTCCATCACGCACCGCTTCGCGGAGCGTCTCGACGTCCTCCGCGGTACGGAGCGGCGGATTCATCTTGGCGTTGGTATCGTAACCCTCGACCGCCTCTTCCGTGAGCGAGAGATGGTGCGGGCAGACCTCGGCAGTAACGTTGATGCCGCGATCCTTGCCCCACCGAATCAGCTCGACCGATCCCTTGGTGCTCATGTGCGCAAGATGCACGTGGCCGCGAGTGAGGCGTGCCAGCAATATGTCGCGGATCACCATGATCTCCTCGGCCTCATCCGGAATTCCCTTGAGGCCGAGCCGAGCGGAGACGATGCCCTCGTTCATGGCGCCGCCGGCTGCAAGCGTCGGTTCCTCACAGTGATCGATCACCGGAATGTGGAACGTGCGCGCGTACTCGAGCGCCGTGCGCATGAGTTGCGCGGACACGACGGGTTTGCCATCGTCGCTCACGCCGATTGCACCAGCATCAACCATCTCACCGAACTCGGCGAGGGCCTCGCCACGTTGCCCCACGGAGATCGCACCGATCGGATACACCCGCGCCGCGCCTGCGCGTTGTCCCTGTCGCACGACAAAGCCGACCGCCGCCGGATTGTCGATGACAGGATCGGTATTTGGCATCGCGCAGACCGCCGTGAAGCCTCCGGCGGCCGCCGCCCGCGCGCCGCTCGCGATGGTTTCGACGTCAGCGCGTCCAGGCTCACGCAGATGACAGTGCACGTCGATGAATCCCGGCGACACGATCAGCCCCGCGCAATCCACGATTTGCGCGTCGTCGGGTCGTCCGATGTCACGCCCGATTGCTGCAACGTTGCCATCTGTAAGCAGAACGTCAGCGACCTCGTCCATCTGCTGCGACGGATCCAGAACGCGTCCGCCTGTGAGAAGTACCGCAGCGCGTCATGGTGCCCCCTTCCCTGTCTTGGCGGACTCTGCCAGCTCTGGCCGACCGCCCGACAGCAGATACAGCACCGCCATCCGCACTGCGACACCGTTCGTCACCTGCGGAAGTATCACGCTATGCGGCCCATCGGCCACGTCGGAATCGATCTCGACACCGCGATTCATCGGTCCCGGATGAAGGATTAGCACATCGCGTGGTGCGCGCTCGAGTCGCTCACGCGTCACGCCAAAAACGCGATTGTATTCGCGCAACGAGGGTATGTAGCCCGCCGTCATGCGCTCGAGCTGCAACCGCAGGATGTTGAGAGCGTCGGACCACTCGATCGCCTCCTCGATGCGCGAGAAAACTGTGACACCCATGTCATCGATTGAATTCGGCATCAACGAGCGCGGTCCGCACACCGCGACCTCCGCACCCAGCTTGCGCAGCCCCCAGATGTTGGAGCGTGCGACGCGCGAATGCAGCACGTCGCCGCAGATGCAGACGCGGAGTCCATCGATATGCTTGAAGTGGTCGCGAAGCGTGAGCAGGTCGAGCAGCCCTTGCGTCGGATGCTCGTGCATACCGTCGCCGGCGTTGATGACGTTGGACTCGATGCGCCCCGCGAGAAACTTCGCCGCGCCGGATGAGCCGTGCCGGATCACCACCATGTCGATCCGCATCGCTTCGAGATTACGCGCCGTGTCTACGAGTGTCTCGCCTTTCGAGACGCTCGACCCGCTGGACGAAACGTTCACCGTATCGGCCGACAACCGCTTCTCGGCGAACTCGAACGAGATACGCGTGCGTGTAGAGTTCTCGAAGAAGAGATTCACAACGGTCGAGCCGCGCAACGTCGGCACTTTCTTGATTGCGCGCTCGCTGATTTCCTTGAACGGCTCTGCGGTATCGAGGATGAGACTGATCTGTTCCCCGCTCAGTGGCTCCAGCCCCAACAAATCCTTCCCGAGCGGTGCCGCTGCTGTCATTCGAATCGCTTGGATACGAGGACTACGGCCGACCGGCCATCAATCTCGTCCACCTGAACGTCAACCCGATCGCCCGCGCGCGCGTCGACCTTCTTGCCGACGATGTCGGGTTGGATCGGCAGCTCGCGGCCCCCGCGATCGATCAGCACTGCCAGCTCGATGCGGGCCGGCCGACCAAAATCCGCCAGCTCGTCCAGCGCGGCCCTGATCGTTCGGCCGGTGAAGAGGACGTCATCGACGATAACCACATTGCAATTGTCGATTGCGCCCGGTAGCTCGGTCGACCCCACCACCGGTCGCGGACCGATCGTCTGAAGGTCGTCGCGGTAAAGGGTGATGTCGAGGGCTCCGCGCGGGACGGTGACACCGTCGCTTGCCTTGATGAGTGCAACTATGCGATCGGCGAGCTGAACTCCGCGCCGCTGGATCCCGACGATTACGAGGTTGTCAGTTCCGCCATTCGCTTCGACTATCTCACCAGCCATACGGCGGAGTGTTCGCTCCACCGCGCTTGCATCAAGAATGGTTTCAGTGTGCTCTGTCATCCGGCTCAAATATAGCCCATGCGGGCTACTGGATTCGGCCGCCGATCGTGGTTCCGGCGCGCCGCTCGACCACCTTCACCGCCTCGACGTGATCGGCATCCTCGCCCAACTCACGATGTGCCTCGGCAAATAATCGGGACGTCTCATCCAGCAGCGGCGCCGGAGTCCCTGTCTCGCGGGCGATACCAGCAGCAATTCCAACGTCCTTGTCCAGCAGCGCCAGCCTGAACGTCCGCGGGAAGCTCCGATTGAGCACCCGCTCCGGGAAGAGATTGATCGAAGTATTGGAGCGTCCACTGGACGAGTTGATGACGTCGAGCGCCACCGCCGGATCCACACCGAGCTTCGCGAGCGCCGAAAGTCCCTCGGCTGTTGACCAGACATGCACCGCCAGCAGCGCATTGTTGACTGCCTTCACAGCGTCGCCAGCGCCAATCGCTCCGCAGTGGACGATCTTGGCCGCGAACGTCTCGAGAATCGGCCTGGCGCGCTCCAGCGCGGCCGCATCGCCGCCGACCATCACTGTCAGCTTTCCGGCAACTGCGCCGGAGACGCCGCCACTCACCGGTGCGTCGATGAACGCAACACCGCTGCGTGCGAGACGATCGGCAATCTTCCGCGACGTTGCAGGATCACCAGAAGTGCAATCGATCACCACCGCGCCCGACTTGAGGCTCGGCGCCGCTCCATTGGCACCGAAGAGCACCTCCTCGACCTGCGCAGATGTGGGAAGGCACGTAAGCAGGAAGTCCACTCCCGCCGCGGCGCTCGCCGGCGACTCGGCGTCGCGGGCGCCCGTCTCGGAGGCAAACTCCGCAGCGACTGCGCGAGTACGGTTCCAGACTGCCAATGTGGTGTTTGCAGCAACGTGCTGGGCGATCGGCGCACCGATTGCGCCCAGGCCGATGAAGGCCGCGGTAGGACGGTATGTGGATTTTGTGCCTGTCATACTGTCAGTATCTGCTCCGCTCTGAGAAGAACATTTGGATCCGCGTCGGGATAACGTAGCTTGAGCTTCCTGAGTGCACGCACCACGGTTCCCGTAACAAAGTAATTGCGCACCTTCTTGTCGTCGGCGGGAACCATGTACCACGGCGCTTCCTTCGTCGACGTGCGACGCAACATGTCGTGATACGCGTCCGTGTATGCATCCCAGACGCGCCGGTCGTCAAGATCGCGCCTCGCGGAACTTCCAGTTCTTGTCTTCCCGCTCGACACGCTTGAGCAGCCGGCGCCGCTGCTCGGCCCGCGAGACGTGCAGGAAGAACTTGAGCACTATCACGTTGTTCTGGATCAGCATGCGCTCGAAGTCGTTGATCTGATCGTAACGGGACATCCAGATCGGCTTTCCGACGATGCCGTGGACACGCGCAGCAAGCACGTCCTCGTAGTGCGACCGGTTGAAGATCCCGATCATCCCGCGCGGCGGGACGGCGTTGTGCACGCGCCAGAGGAAGTCATGCCTGCGCTCGATCGGCGTGGGCTCCTTGAAGCTGGTGACGGCGCACCCCTGCGGATTGCACGCACCGAACACTTTCCGGATCGTCCCGTCCTTCCCCGACGCGTCGCGCCCCTGAAGAACGACAAGCACGGCGTACCTTCCGTCGCCAAACAGCTTTGCCTGAAGTGTGGTCAGCTTCGCCAGGCGTTTCGCAGTTTTCTTCCTGACCTTCCGGTCGCTCGGAACGTCGTCGGAGACGGCATCCTCGTCCCGAATGTTGATGGGAAGCTCGGGATCGATTGGGTCGAGTTGCATTCCGTAAGTTACGACACGACGACCGAAAAAACTGAGGATAAAAAACGCGCGATTATTTCGGCCGATCTCGGCCCGCTCCGGTGGCGGATCACCTTAGACATACCTCACATATCACATTAACTGACCCGCTGTAACATATGTCACCACAACATATTACAGGTCTTATCTAGTACGCGGATGCGATCCATCGGCTCGCGCCTGACTGGTTCCGCGACTCGCGCGCTAAGACCTGGTGTCCGGGCACCGGTCGGTCGAAACACCATCCTGCGCCATGGTCTGCCCGATTGATGACCCGTCGGGCGACATGTACAACGACCGAAGCGTCTCGATGTCCTGAGCTGTGATTGTCTTCACGCGGACCGTCGGCGACATAATCGACGCGGAGCTGCTGCTGTGGCTGAGGCCAAGTACGTGCCCGATCTCGTGCATCGCGACCTGCGCACGCTCGCTCGGCGTCAGTGGCTCACCTTTCGGGCTGTGAAGAGCCAGGGTTACGTCACCGTTGATGAGCCAGCCGGTATCGTTCCACGAAACGGTAGTCCAGCCCTCATAGCGCGCGTCGAATTTGTCGATCCAGTGAATGCGCACGTCGGCGTCGGCATTCCCATCGACCAGCGAAAAAGTGACGGGAGAGCCAGCAATCTCCCATGCCTGAAGGGCTGCCGCGACTTCGGTGCGAAAGGCCGGATTCCAACCCGGAAGCGCTTTCGGGGGATCGATCCTGACTGTTACAGCGTGGGCCGAGTCGTCAGGCCAACGCGGAGCAAATTGCCGTCGTTCACTTCTCGCAACGGCATGCAACGCTACTCGCGGCGCGCCGCTATCAGACGCTGCTGCGCCCGAACGGCAAGCCACGGAGTCGGTGCGCAGCGCGACGCGGCCGCCCGACTGGCTCGAGATAGCGACGGCCGATTCGTCGCGCCGTGCGATTGCACTTCCAGCACAGCTTACCAGCGCTGTCTGGAATCCCGCAATCAAGGCAAGAGCTCGTGCTACACCCATCGGTATTCGACGAGCAGAGTCATGTGGCGGTAACGGTTTCCTTTCTTAGGGGTGAGGAGCTGCGACCAGGACACGTTGACGCACGCGGCAACGCATAACGCACGTACCGGGTTCCGGCACGTAGCGGCCGTTAGGCGTAGCTACTGGCCCGCTCTCGGAATGGAAGCAAACACGCTCCGTTCGTACCACGCTGGCCGCGTCTCGCGATCCGCAACCGCTCGCACGATGTCGAAGTACAGCGAGTCGAACGACACCGCGGTTCTGAAGTCGACCGGCTGCGCGAGATCGTCCGACGGCTTGTGGTAGCGATTGGCCACCCAATCCGTCACGACCTTCATCTCGGGTGAGCCCTTGGTGTAACCGACCTTGAAAGCCAGCGACGGAATTCCGCGCTGGATGAAGCTGTACTGGTCGCTTCGAATGAAGCGGACCTGTTCCGGCTCGGGATCTTCCAGGTTGGCGATGCCGTGCGCCTTCAATACCGGCAAGATGTCCTTGCCGAGATCGGATTCGTCCCAGCCGTACGAGAAGAGTCCGGTGAACGGAATGATTGGGAAGTACATGTCGGTATTCAGATCTGCCACGACCTGGCCTGCGGGCACCGTCGGATGTAGAGCGAAATAGGCGGAGCCGAGTTCGCCTTCTTCCTCGCCGGCGACAGCGAGGAAAATGACCGACCGGCGGCCGCGTATCTTCCTGTCGTGAAATTCTCGTGCGGTCTCGAGCAGGGTCGCGATGCCTGATGCGTTGTCTATCGCTCCGTTGTAGATGCTGTCGCCATTTACAGGCCGGCCGACTCCCAGGTGATCCAGATGCGCGCTCACTACCAGATACTGGTCGCGCAGCTTGGGATCGCTCCCTCGCAGGATTCCCACGACGTTTGGCGCGTCGACCGGAGTCCGCTCGATTTGCAGTCTGGCGTGGAAGCTCGGTCCGAGCTGGATCGTCGGGAGCGTCCTGTTCGAGTCGGCGAGCGCGATCATCTCGGCGTACGTATGGCCCGATCCCGCGAATATTCGCTCGGCGTCGTCCGCCGCTACGTTCACGAGAATACCATGCTCTGCCGGATCTTCGGCGAGGCCAGTCACGGGGCGGCCAGCGGGACGCGTGGAACGAGTGCGACCGGGTGGCGGCGCATCGGCGATTGCGATACCGGCGACTGCGCCGAGCCGTTGCAGCTCTCTCCAACGAGAGGCGCGTCCGTGCGCGAACATCGTTGCGCCCAGTCCCTGCGGCATCCTGTTGAGATACACCACTACCTTGCCGCGCAGATCGACCCCGGCGAGATCGTCGTGCGCGCCGGGCAGATTCAGTCCGTAACCCACAAAGACCATCGGCCCCGCAGCCTCCGACACCGTCGATGGCTTGAGTTGAACGGTAAGCGGGAGCGTATCGGCGCTACTTGCGGCTTGCAGCACGATGCTCGACCGTTCCGGCACAATGCGCGCTTCCGCGAGGTGTACCGTCTGAAAAAATCCGTCGGTGCCACCTGGCTCCAGGCCCGTCGACGCAAATTGATCCGCGACGTAGTGCGCGGCCTTCACATAGTCGGCGGTTCCGGTGCGGCGCCCGTGCATGCTGTCATTGGCGATCACGGTGATGTGATGCCACCACGCCGCCTCTGCCGGCGTGGCTGGCGTGCTGGAGTCTGCTGCGCGTAAATGCGCGACGAGCCGGCTGACAGCGCTGCCGCAGCGACGAGTACGAGAGAATGGCGTCCCAGTGTCATGCCTGTGGCTGTAAGAGGAAGCGCGGCGAATGGTTATCTGATATCAACACGCCGATATCATACGTGATTGAACCCGGTTGTGCTTGGGTCGGGGTGGTTCGGCCGACATGGCTCTCACGCTTCGCGCATCAACGAGTGCTAGCGACTCACCTTGTCCATATGATGATCGCGCCGCACGGAGACGGGTGCATCGAGGGAGGCATGGACGCGGTTGTCGGGTAGAACTCGATTGCGGCGATCTCGGACGGCACGACGACATCCAGGCTATTGTAGCCCGTGGGCGCTCCATCCACATACAGGGGGATCCCTAGTGGGCAGGGATCGGCTAGCAGTGAGTTTATCCCGCGCGTGCTTACTGCGACGTTGCCCGTTACAGTAACTCCCTGAAGCCGTCGAATCACGTCACTCGTACTATGCGAGTCGCGAAGCCTCACATCACCGGCAAGGATGTAGTAACCCTGTCCTGCGGTGAGACGATGTGCCACTTCCCTGGGAAGATTGACCGTCTCGCCGCTCGGCGCCGTGACGGTGACCCTGCTCAGAACCGACGCACCGGCGGTCATCACGACGCTGGCCGGAGTAACACCACCCGCCGTAACGCGCACCGGAACCTCAGAAGGGGCGAACCCCAACCGACGAACTCTGAGTATGTGAAACCCGGAAGGTACGTTGGAAAGTTCGAAAGCGCCGACGGAGTCCGTGTACGCACGCTTTTCGAGATCGTCCAACAACGACACTTCAGCAGCAACTACTCCGGATCCGCCGGGCCCCCGTGCAGTGCCGGTGACGGAGCCAAAATCGCTTCCCCGAGCGGCAATCTCCACGTTCCTGAGAACCACCCCGTCGGTGTGCGCCGGAATGACAATCCGCATGGGGCGCATTCCCTTTTCCGTTATCGTCGCCGTCAGTATGCGATCGGTGGGTAAACCGCACAAGACATAGTGGCCAGTGTTATCAGTAACCGCCGCGACCTCCGACGCTTGCACCACAAACCTGCTTCCACTCTCCGACGCTCGCGCAATCCACGTCATGCGAACGGACACTGACGATAGAGCCGAGCCGGTCACACTATCGCGAATGGCACCGTGAACGATGCGTTGCTCCGGCTGCTGCGCGGGACACGCACGGTTGATTTCCGACGGTGGCACCGTCGTGGTCAATGTCAACTGCTGCTCGGGAATGATCGAGAACGACGCAGACGGTATCGCCGTACCGAGCGTGTCAAGACGTGGCGCCGCGAACCGGAGTACGTACTCGCCAGCGAGCAAGCTATCAAAAGCAAAGTGACCCGCGGAATCGGTAACGGTGCGCGCCACAATCTTTTGTGAACCAACACTCTGAACACTCGCATCCACCCCTGCGACCCCCTCATGCGCGGTACTGTCGACAAGAGTGCCGCGGAGCGAACCCGATTTCGGCGCGAACGATCCAGGTGGATTACTGGATTGCGCGGTCGTGACATCGGCAACGTCACCGCCGAATTCCCACCAGCCGGATACCGATGATACCGGCTCAGTCCTGTATGACCCGAACGGCGTCGTCTCCGTGCGCGCGGCAGTCACACGTATCAACGGCGCCCTGATCACCCAGCTGCTGATGATCCATGCTCCGCCTGGAAGCTCTCGATAGTCGACGCGGCCCGTGGCATGGGGCACCATTTCATCTGCACCTTCGCTACGATCCGCCGCATCGACGTACCGGAACTCCAGATACATCAACTTGCCGGTCGAGCGCGCGAGCCATAACGTCCCGGCAACTTCGGTGCGATGGTCATGCCCTACAGGCTCGAACGCGAGCCCAACGGAATCTGATCCGGCCGCTCCCGCAACCGGACGCAAGCAGTGCGTCCGCGCAAAGGATTCCGAGAGCAGCGTGCGCGCGTCTGGCGCGTAATAGATTGCGGCGCTTCCTGCCATCTTCACGAACCCTTCCGCCGCGAGTGAATCCGCAGAAATACTTGCGTAAGTCTCGGATGCGTACGCTGGCAGCCGCCAGCGTGTCGATCTGATCACACGCTTTCCCCGACTGTCGAGCTCGCGCTGAAACCGATTGAGCACGAACGAATTCGTGCCACTCACGGTGTTCACTGCCGCACCGGAGAGCGCATTCTGTGCTTCCTGCCATAGCCGCAGCGTCTGCTCGCCAGCTTCTGGTGCAAGGACGCACCGTCGCGACTCCTGCACCCGAACCTCGGAGAGTTGAGCTCGAAGCCGCTGCATCGATGGATCGAACGTCACAGTCGCGCCACTCGCGACAACCATCGCGGATGACGAATCCGGCATGAATCCAATTCTGCGTGCACGCACACGATATGTTCCGGCGTGCGGCGCGTGCAGGAGATATGCTCCTGTTTCACCGGTAGTAGTACCGGCAACGATCGCGCCGAGTGTATCGACAAGGGCAATCGTAGTTTGGGCCGATCCAAGCTTATCTTCTTCGACGCGTGCGGTTCCGCGTACTATCTGCGCCGATAACGAGGACACGCCGGCACATGCGCCCGCGGCGGCGCAGCAGATTGCACGGATACGCCCGACGTAGTCCGTATGGCCGCCGTTTACACGGCGACCGCGCGGGCGCCGAGTCGCCCCAGTGCTTCCTGTGTCAGCCTGACCGAGACGATCATCTCGTCTCCGTCCGTTCGCTGCGCCAGAACATCGCCATTGCGGTGCAGCTCCGCGAGCAAGCGGCCATCGGATAACGGCACCCGCAGCTCCACGACTCTGCGCTCCGCGCGGAGGCGCCGCAGCACCGCGCGCTTGAGCGCATCGAGACCGCCGTCGGTTTCTGCACTCGCGAAAACGGCATCTGGAATGAGATTGGCGATACGCTCGCGCAGTGCCTCCAGAACGTCCGGCGGAAGCAGGTCGGATTTGTTGAAGACGTTGATCACGGGCTTGTGATTCGCGCCAAGCTCGGACAACACCTCCACTACCACTGCACGGTGCTCTTCCCACAGCGGATCGGAAATGTCGATTACGTGCAGCAGCACATCTGCCTCGAGCACTTCTTCGAGCGTCGCACGAAAGCTCGCGACCAGCTGGTGCGGCAGCTTGCGCACGAAGCCGACCGTATCGGTAAGCAATATCTCCTCGCCGTCCGCAAGCTCGACCTCACGAGTAAGCGGATCGAGCGTCGCGAACAACCGGTTCTCCACAAAGATGCTGTTGTCGCTCGCGAGCGCACGCAGGATCGACGACTTGCCGGCGTTGGTATACCCGACGAGGCTTGCCTGAAACTCTCCGCGGCGCGAGCCGCGTTGCACCTCACGCGACTTCTGAACTTCCGTCAGCCGCTGCGTAAGCACCTTGATGCGATGGTTGATCAGCCGACGGTCGGTCTCCAGCTGTGTTTCACCGGGACCGCGGACGCCGATACCGCCGCGGAATTTCTCGAGGTGGGCCCACATGCGCGTAAGCCGCGGCAACATGTACTGAAGCTGAGCGAGCTCAACCTGCATCTTCGCCTCGGCGCTGCGCGCGCGCGTCGCGAAAATGTCCAGTATCAGCTCGGCGCGGTCCATCACGCGCTTGCCCGTGATGTCCTCGATGTTCTTTCCCTGTGAGGGACTCAGCTCGTCGTCGAACAGGAGCAGCGTCGCATCCATATCCGCGATCGTCTGTGTCAACTCCTCGACCTTTCCCTTGCCGAGGTATGTCGCGGGATTGGGGCGCTCGATCTGCTGCACGACTTCGCCAACGACTTCGGCACCCGCGGTATCCGCGAGCCGGGCCAGCTCCTCGAGGTGCTCGGCTGTCCGGTGTTTGGCACTGCGCCCCTTGCGCGGCGCCCCTATCAGGAGCGCGCGCTCGATCGGAGCGATCAGATCAATCAGTTCTTTTGGCAATCTCTAGTGCTTGATCCCCGACAAGGTTGAGAAACGGCCCGTCTGGTCGTAGGGCTTCGTGAAGTTACCGACTGGCGTTGCGACAGTCACGTCGCCGATCACCCGATAGTTGACAGATCCGTTTTCCTGCAACTGCTTCGCCGCAGCGGCCAGGCCGGCGTAGCTGAGATGGACCGGGAGACGAACAATCGCGGAATCGCCGCTCTGAACCGTGAACTTGGTGTTGTAAACGCCATCGCCCACGGAGCTCGTATCGACGAGCAGCTTGTACGTGAGCTGAGTGGCGTCCAGGCGGTAACCGTTGGGGTTGTAGACGCTGAGCACAACGTCAACCGTTCCCCCCTTGGTGCCGACACCTTCTACCTGGAGGTCATTGAAGTTGACTATCGGTTGTTTGAACCCGCCCACCCCAAGCGACGCGCATCCGGCAAGCGCCGCTACAGCTGATATCACAAATGTTTTCTTCATGGTCCGAGTGTCTCCTGCACGGAAGGTGCCGCCGGTTGGACAATGCCTGCTGGATGTCTAGCTTTACCCCTCATAATGCCAACTGATCACATGAAAGTTCTCGTCGTTGCGGGCGCCCGCCCCAACTTCATGAAGGTTGCCCCAATTCTGCGCGCACTGGAAGCGGCCGGCCACGAGGCGATCCTGGTCCACACGGGCCAGCATTATGACGCCGCGATGTCCGACACCTTCTTCAAGGAGCTTGGGATAAAGACGCCCGACTTCCATCTCGGCGTCGGCACCGCGAGTCATGCGGTACAGACCGCCAGGATCATGGAGGCGTTCGAGCCCGTCCTGATGAAGGTACATCCGCAGTGGGTCGTCGTCGTGGGTGACGTCAACTCCACGATGGCGGCGACACTCGTTGCGTCCAAGGTACGCACCGAGACGCACGCCCACATCGCGCACGTCGAGGCCGGGCTGCGCAGCCGAGACTGGCGCATGCCGGAAGAAATTAATCGCGTCGTGACGGACCGGCTTGCTGACTTGCTGCTCACACCATCGGAAGATGCCGCGGCGAATCTCATCGCCGAAGGGATTTCCCAGGCCGACATCCGGTTCGTCGGCAACGTGATGATCGACACGCTGATGTTGCAGCTTCCTGTAGCGCGTGCGACAAACACGCTGGAGCGTCTCGGACTGCGCCGGCGCCATTACGTCGCCGCGACACTGCACCGTCCGTCCAACGTGGATGATCCAGCGGCGCTTGCGGCTGTGCTCGAAGGGCTTGCACTCGTTGCGGAATCGCTGCCCGTAGTCCTGCCGCTGCATCCGCGCACGCTCAAGAACATCGAGCGGTTCCATCTCGGTCCGAAGCTCACTCCGCTTACCGTGCTGGAGCCGCTCGGATACACTCAGATGCTTGCGCTGACCGATGGAGCCCAATGTGTGCTCACGGATTCAGGCGGCATCCAGGAGGAGACGACCGCACTCGGAGTTCCGTGCGTCACATTGCGCGAGCAGACCGAGCGGCCCGTCACGATCACGCATGGCACCAACCACATGGCACCGTGGCCGCTAACGCCGCGCGGGATACTGGGTGCATACGCTGACTCTGTTGCGGCGGTTGCTCAGGCAACACCGCCGCGTCCCGCTGGGTGGGACGGCCACGCAGCGGAGCGAATAGTCAAGGCGCTGGAAGAAAAGCGCCCCACCAAACACTATTCGCCATCCTGAGCCTTTTTCTTCAGCTCATCCCACCAGGCAAGACGTTTCGCGATGTCGCGCTCGAATCCGAACGGGCCGGGTTGATAGAAGACTGACCCGCGCAATTTCTCGGGGAGATATTCCTGCGGGATGTACGCATCCTCGCTGTCGTGCGCATACTTGTAGCCGGCATGATAACCGAGCTCCTTCATCAACTTTGTAGGAGCATTGCGGATGTTCATCGGCGGACCTTCACCCGGCGTTTCGCGCGCGGCGTCCATCGCTGCGCCGAGCGCCCGGTACGCCGAATTTGATTTTGGCGCGGTCGCGAGATAGACCAGCATCTCGGCCAGCGGCAGGTAACCTTCCGGCGGTCCGAGGACGTGATACGCGCTTCGCGCGGCAACTGCGAGCTGCAGTGCCTGCGGATCAGCGACACCGATGTCTTCCGCAGCCATTGCGATCGACCGTCGGAAGATAGTCATCGGGTCCTCCCCGCCTTCGATCATTCGCGCCGCCCAGTACAGCGCTGCGTTGGGATCGCTCCCGCGAAGACTCTTGTGCAGCGCCGACAACAGATTGAAGTGCGCCTCGCCACTCTTGTCGTGCAACGCGAACCGTTTCTGCAGCGCGTCACGCACCGTATCGACCGTGATAACGCCGCCGTCTCCGACGTCCGTGGCAGATGCTTCCAGCGCAGTAAGCGCGCGACGCGCATCGCCATCGCTCTCACGCGCAAGCACCGAGCGCGCGTCGTCCGCAATCGAAATGTTTCTCGCACCGAGTCCGCGCTCCGCGTCGTGAAGTGCACGATCGATGACCGCGACAAGGTCGCCTTCAGTAAGCGACTCCAAGACGAAGACGCGCATTCGTGACAGCAGTGCGCCGTTCACCTCGAACGACGGATTTTCAGTCGTCGCGCCGATCAACGTGATGGTGCCCTGCTCGACGTGCGGAAGGAACGCGTCCTGCTGCGCGCGGTTGAAACGATGAATCTCGTCCACGAAAAGAATGGTCGCGCGTCCGCGCTCCAGGCGCTCCTCGGCTTCCGCGACGATCTCGCGCACTCGCGGCACACCTTCGGTCACCGCGGAAAACGGGACAAACTCAGAATCGGTGTACTGGGCGATCAGCCGGCCGAGCGTCGTCTTGCCTGTTCCGGGGGGGCCCCAGAAGATCATCGATCCGATGGTACCGCGCTCTATCGCAGTACGCAGCGCCTTGCCCGCCGCGAGCAGGTGCTCCTGTCCGACGAATTCGTCGAGAGTCCGCGGCCGCATGCGCGCCGCGAGCGGTTGTGCGGACGACGGTGGCGCGAACAGCGACGGCTCGGATCTCCGGCGATGAGGCTTGGGCATTTTCTCCAAGGTCGATCAGGCAATTGCCAGCAGAGCATGTCCCGCGCCGAACGCCACGCAGCCACCAAAGAACGCGACTGGAAAGCGCCAGCCATGCTTGTGCTGAAACTCGGGAACTAGATTCGACGCGGCCACGTACACCGTGACACCGCCTGACAGTGCGAGCCCATATTCGGACAGCGGTGCAAAGGTCACGGTGAGCAGTGCACCGACTACCGTTGCGAGACCGAGCAGCGCAGCCGCGCCAAGTGCATTCTGCCGGTTGAATCCCGCCGCCAGAAACAGACTCGACACCGTCGATCCCTCGGGCAGCTTGTGCAGAATGATCGCAGCAACTACCAGCGTTCCAACACTCGAGCCGGCGGCGAATCCACTCGCAATCGCCACGCCATCCATCAACATGTGCAGCATGAGCCCGATCAAGGCCGAGATTCCAACCGCCCGGGTGACGTGGTGAGTCTCCTCACCAAAGTGGAAGTGCGGTACGAGTGTGTGTTGCGTGAGATGAACGGCGAGGTATCCGATAAGAACCATCCAGCCTGCAGTTACCCCGTGCGTCGTAATCGCATCCGGAATCATGTCCACAACCGCAACGGATATCATGAAGCCGCCGGAGAACGCTATCATCGTGTCGAGATCGCGCGGACTCCATACGCGCCGGCCCGTAACGAGTGCGGCGCCGACCACGTTCGCGAGCGCGGCAACTATCGCCGCAATCAGCGCGGCTATGCTCATGGCGTGCGTGTGAGCGATAGCCGCTCAGCCGCGGCGACGAGCGCCGTCGTAAGCACTGTGGCCGGTGAGCGATCCCACGGTTGACCGCGCCAACCCTTTTCTGCCACCGCACCGTACTGCTCGAGTCCAAGCGCCTGCAGTAGATACAACCAGCGGTCACTGCGGCCGAACGCATACAGGTCCAGCTCCGCGGTCAACGACAGTTGATCTTCCGGCGTGAAGATCGTGATGTCCACGCCCGCATACGTCGCGAGTGGAACCTTGAGTCGCGCGATGGCATCCCGTACATCGGGCAACGCAACGTCGGTACCGGTCCACGTGATCCTGCTACGATGATCGGTGAGCGCGACGTCAACCGCCGGCGGAAGATGCTCCGCGAGCAGATGTGTCAGATCGACCGCGCGCTCGGCGTTCGCGGCGACATGTGCTTCGAAGTAGCCTTCCCGGGATTCCTCGAAGGTGAATCCGTCGTGACCGGAGCGGAATCTACGCCACACGGTAGCCTGTTGCGGACGGCTGCGAAAGATCATGCGTGTCCTCGTGCACGGCTCAACAGGACGTCCGGTGTGTTACGGCTCGGATCTTCAAGGACGTATTGCAACAACGCGCGTAGCGTTTCGCCGAGCCGCTTTCCCGTGATACCTATGCGTTGAAGGTCGTCGCCGTCAACAGCAAGGTCCGAGATTTCAACCGGGTCTCGATAAGCGATCCGAATCGCGCGGCGATAGACGGATTCGACCCGTTCGCGCGATGGTGCCGGCCGGCCCCGCTCTCGCTCGGCCCACCAGTGCGCGTCTGCGATGCGCAGCAATGAAGCGAGCCGCGTACGGCCAGCCTGGCCTGCCCATGCACGCAAGAGTGAATCAGTCGGCGGCTCGGGCCGCATCAGCTCGTTCTTCATTCCGCGCCCCATGTCGTGCCACCGCTCGATCAGGCCTCCGATCCACGCGGCATCCGCATTCGAGAACCGCAACGCTTTGAGCATGGCGAGCACCGTGCCAGGGCGAGCTGCGGAAAAGAGCCCGGCAAGACGAAGCTGCAACCGCTGCGGTCGCCTGGCAAGTCGCGGAAGGCGCAAATGATCGAGCGCCAGTAGCTCGATGTCGGTAATTCCCACCAGGCCGGGAACAAGCTCCGCGAACGCGCCGCTCTCACGCCACATGCGGAACGCGGCACTCGGCAACGCAACCTGACTCATCGTCTTGACGATCTCCTGTTGCACACGCTCGGGTGACAGTCTGCCGAGGTGCGGCGCGCTCACGAGAATCGCCTGCCATGTGGCCGGGTCCATCGTGAAACCAAAACGCGACGCGAACCGAATTGCACGGAGAGCGCGCAATCTGTCTTCACGCATGCGCTCCTTCGGGACACCGACCGCGCGGAGAACGCGCTCGGCAAGATCGCGTCGACCTCCGAACGGATCGCGCAGTTCGTCGCGCGAGGGGGAATACGCGATTGCATTGATGGTGAAGTCGCGCCGCGCGAGATCATCGTCGAGAGATTCGCCGAACTTGACCACGGCGTGCCGTCCGTCGGTTTCGACGTCGGACCGGAACGTCGTGATTTCGTGCATGACATTCGTCTCATCCAGTACGCCGATTGTCCCGAATTCGATTCCGACCGGTACCGTGCGTCTGAACAACTTGCGAACCTGCAATGGCCTCGCACTGGTAGTAAGATCCCAATCGAGATTGGGGATGCCGAGCAATGCGTCGCGCACGCCGCCACCAACGCACCAGGCCTCGTAACCTGCGGCTTCGAGTACTCGCGTGATCTCGACCACGGTTTCTGGCGG
The DNA here is from genome assembly GCA_963707505.1 of uncultured Gemmatimonadales bacterium. GTDB lineage: Bacteria > Gemmatimonadota > Gemmatimonadetes > Gemmatimonadales > Gemmatimonadaceae > Fen-1247. The sequence goes on along the minus strand of CAVPQB010000004.1, from coordinate 1,116,685 downwards.
TTGCATCAGCGGCATGCGATCTCAGCTCGAGAACAGTGCGCGCAATTCCCCGTCGCTGACACCGGCGCCCAGCGCCAGCATGAGATCGATGCGAGCCTGTTGCGGACGACGGGAACCGGCCAGTATCGCTCCCATGTCTTCCAGCGTGCGCCCGCCACCGGGATACGCGTAAGTGTGACCTACGCGTCCACCGCCGGTGCGCGAAGTGATCACGACAGGTTTCCCATCGGCGATGTAACGACCAATCCCCGGCACCATTTCCGGCGGCACGTTACCGCGTCCCATCGCCGCGATCACCGCTCCCCGCGACTCATCGCGCACCGCATCGAGCAGTCGAGAGTCGCATCCGGCAGAGGCGAAGAAAATATCGACCGGGGTCGCCGGTGTGACTGGTATGATCGGCGGGATCAACGCAGGCAGCTCGCGCCGGAAGATAACCTCGCCTTCATCTAGATATCCGATGGGACCCAACCCCGGGCTCTCGAACGCATCGAGCAGCTGAGTATTCGATTTGGTAACGTCGAGTGCCGTGAAAATCTGCCCGCTCAGAACCACCATCACACCCTGCCCCACCGACGCAGGGCTCGCTGCTACGTGCACTGCTTCAAACAGATTCGCCGGTCCGTCCCAGCCGAGGTCGCTCTGCGTGCGCATAGCACCGGTGAACACGACTGGCTTGGGCGACGACAGCGCGCGTGCCACGAAGTACGCCGACTCCTCGAGCGTGTCCGTGCCATGGGTGACGACGACACCCGCAACTTCGTCGCGGGCAAGATGCTCCGCGATGCGATTCCGTAGCGCCCAGATACGTGCGACGTTCATGTGCGGGCCGGGGAAATGACCCCAATCCTCTGTCTCGACCGCACTCGTATTGTCGATGCCACGGGTCGCCTTCACGATCTCCGCACCCGTCAGCGCAGGCGTGTTGCCGCGCGCCGTCGGATCGTTGCGCATTGCGATCGTGCCACCAGTGAACAGAATGACGATCACGTGGCTGACTCCTCCGGTGGCAACGTCGCCGCAATCGCATTGAGAATTGTGACCGAGTCGGCTTCCATATCACCGCCGGAAAGTGCGACGAGCTCGCACGCATAGGTAATGAGCGCATCCACGACGAGCAATCCAGGCGCCGCCCAACGCTCCTCGCATCCGCGCTCAAGCAGTCCCCGAAGCTCACACGACGCGGCATCCGTCAGTAACGCGGGCGCGTCTACCGTTGCCGCGTTGCGCCAGTCGGACGGAAGCACGGCCCGGATGCGCACCGCGAGCTCCTGCGGCACGGATTCGAGCTTGCCATCCAGCCACGCTCCAAAAGATTCCTGCGCCGCCGTCACGCGATCTGCTCGGCGACTATCGCCGCGGCGCGCGCGAGCAGCGCGGGAAATACGTCAGCGGTTGGAACACCACCCTGCGCCAGCGCAGGCTTGCCACCGCCGCGTCCGCCGAATTCCTGCGCCAGTGTCCGGACGATCACATCGGCGCGCGCACCACGCTCACGCGCAACATCGCCCGCAGCCGCAATCACAGCGTTCTTGCCCCCCTCCATTGCGCTCACCAGAATCAGCACCGCGTCGGCAGCGCTCTCGCGTGCCGCCTCGACCAGCTCCTGAAGCGACTTCGCGTCGGCACTCGCTACTTCGCGCGCGACGAGTCGCAACCCGTTGACCGAAGTAGCACCATCCAGCAGCTGCTGAACGGGTCCGCTCGTTCCGCCTCCACCGCCCCGCATCAACTCGGACACGCGCTTCTCGAGCGCACGTCGCTCGTCGACCACGGTCTGCACGCGTCGCAGCACAGTGGCCGGCGTCGCCTTGACGGCGTCGGCAATACTGCCGAGCAGTCGCTCGCGATCGCGAGCGGCCTCGTACGCACGGGTACCGGTTATTGCTTCGATGCGTCGAACTCCAGCCGCTATCCCCGACTCGCTGATTATGCTGAACAGCCCGATCTCGGCGGTATTCCGAACGTGAGTGCCGCCGCACAGCTCTCGCGAAAGTGACGGAATATCAACGACGCGTACGACGTCGCCATACTTCTCACCGAACAACGCCATCGCCCCGGAAGACACGGCGTCCTGGTAGGGGCGTTCCGTAGTGGTGACCGGGGCCGCTCTGAGCACGCCACGGTTGACGATCTCCTCGACGCGCTCGATCTGCTCGTGCGTGAGCGGTCCGGTGTGTGTGAAGTCGAATCGAAGCCGATCCGGTGCGACGAGCGAGCCAGCCTGATGCACGTGCTCGCCGAGCGTTTCGCGAAGCGCCGCGTGCAGCAAATGCGTTGCCGTGTGATTGCGCTCCGTATCCAGCCGTACGTCGTGCGGAACGGTAGCGCGCGCGGTGCCGCGTGCAACGGCGCCGGTCGGCTTTCCGATTGCGATCGGCTTGCCGTCCAGCTTGCGCACATCATCGACCGCAACGCGCCATCCATTGCCTACAATCTCACCAGCATCTGAAACCTGCCCACCCGACTCGGCGTAGAACGGTGACTCGCGCAACAGCACGGCGACGCGTCCGTCACTCAATGGTCGAACCGCAACAGCTTCGGTATCGGAGTCGCGCCGCTCGTAGCCCACGAACCGCGCAGTGGCGAGTGCGTCACCAAGAGAACCACTCACATCAGACCACGCGTTCGCATCACCGAGATCGTCGGCTGCGACGCCCAGCTTGCGCGATCGACGCTCTTCCTGCGATTGCGTACGCTGTGCCGACAGCGCACGCTCGAAGCCTGGTATGTCGACCGTGTAATTGCGCTCCCGCGCCATGAGCTCTGTGAGATCGATCGGGAAGCCATACGTGTCATAAAGCTTGAACGCATCCTCTCCGGCGATCGTACGCTCCTGCGTAGTCTTTGCCGGAGCAAGCTCGTCGAAGCGCTGCATGCCGCCGTTGATCGTCGCGAGAAAACGCTCTTCTTCTGCGCGTGTCGTGTCGAGAATGTGCTGTCTACGTTGTTGCAGCTCTGGATACACATCGCGCATCATGTCGATGACGCGCTCCACCACCGGTGTTAGCGTTGGCTGGTGTCGGCCGAGCAGCCACGCGTAACGCACGCCGCGCCGCAGAATGCGACGCAGCACGTAACCGCGTCCGTCGTTCGACGGATACACACCGTCGGCCAGCAGAAATGCGATCGAGCGAGCATGGTCCGCAATGACGCGCATCGCGGCGACGCGGTCAGCGACATCCGAAGTCGTGACGCGGCCGAGCTGCGATTCAACAGATGCAATGAGCGGTGTGAACAGATCGGTATCGAAGTTGTTCGCAACGCCCTGCATCACCGCGGCGATGCGCTCCAGCCCTGCCCCGGTGTCCACCGATGGTCTCGGCAGAGGAGCGAGAGTTCCGTCGGGCTGACGATCGAATTGCATGAAGACGAGGTTCCAGATCTCCACGAACCGTCCCGCTTCCGCAGCCTCGACGAACGTCTCGGTGTCGAAGTCGACGACATCAGGATTGGTCCAGCTCCCACTCGAGCCGGCTGGCGCCTTCCAGTCGCGCGCGACCTTCGCAAGATCGACGTAGATCTCCGTGCACGGACCGCAGGGACCCGTATCGGCCATCTGCCAGAAGTTGTCCTTCTCGCCGAGTCCGAATACGCGATCGTCGGGAAGCTCCGCTATCTCCTTCCAGAGAGCGCGCGCCTCATCATCCTCGCGGAATACGGTTACACGAAGATTCTCCGGTGCGAGGCCGAGCTCGCCGGTGACGAACGCCCAGGCAAATCCGATCGCCTCGCGTTTGAAGTAATCACCAAACGAGAAGTTGCCCAACATCTCGAAGAAGGTGTGGTGCCGCGCGGTGTGCCCGACCTGCTCGAGGTCGTTGTGCTTTCCGCCAGCGCGTACGCACTTCTGCGAGGTGGTCGCCCGACGCGTCGGCGTCGGTGGCGCTTCATTGCCAAGGAAGACGCGTTTGAACTGGACCATCCCGGCATTGGTGAACAGCAGCGTGGGATCGTCGGTGGGGACGAGCGAGGAGCTGGGAAGAATCCTGTGGCCCTGGCGCTCGAAAAATTCAAGGAAACGGGTGCGGATCTCGGACGATTGCATATAGCCTTGAAATATAGACAGGCTGAGTCCACACTCTCGCCCTACGTCTTCCCCACCGCAGCGACGACTTCGCGAATCTCGTCCATCTCATATCCGCGTCGCGCCAGGAACGCGAACAATCGGCGGCGCAGTACAACCGGCTCCAGATCGCCCATTGACGCGAGCTTTTTGCGCGCCACTCGCTCGATTACGGCGCGCGTGTCGATCTCCTCATCGATTACTACCTGCTCGATGGCCTGCTTGCTCAGTTCGGCGCTCACACCCTTCCGAGCGAGGTCCTGCGATATCCGGCGCGCCGACGAGCCCTGCCCCACGAGCTTGGACCGTGCATAGCCAAGCGCATACCGCTCATCGTCCAGCAGACCGGCACCGAGCAAGCGCTCGATGACAGCGTCCGCCTCATCGGCCGGTACTTCCTTCTGAACGAGCTTGCGACGCAACTGGCGCACGGTGTAGGGTCGTGCGGAGAGGAGGTCCAGTGCGCGGTTATATGGCGTCTGCGCCACAGCTGTTACCCGGAAACGACAGTCGCCGAGCCGATACGATTCGCATTAGGCGGGGAGTCCGGGCCCCATCTCCTACAAACCGCACCAACTCGGCGACACATCCGTTTATGGACCGAGAGAGGTTAAACCTCTTCGACCGCCTCGGGCTCCGCTGCGACCGCTGTCGTAGCGGTAATTCCAAGCAGAGCCTTCACTTTTACTTCTACTTCGGACATCAAGGCAGCGTTGTCCTTGAGGTAGAGCTTGGCGTTCTCACGACCCTGCCCGATCCTCTGACTGCCATAACTGTACCACGCGCCCGACTTGTCAATTATGCCGTTCTCGGCGGCAATATCCAGCACCAGCGACGAGTGACTGATCCCTTCCGCGTACATGATGTCGAACTCAGCCTGCTTGAACGGCGGGGCGACCTTGTTCTTCACGACCTTCACGCGGACGTGCGATCCCACCACGTCCTCCTTGTCCTTTACCGGCCCGATGCGGCGAATGTCGAGACGAACAGACGCGTAGAACTTGAGCGCCTTTCCACCGGTCGTCGTCTCGGGATTGCCGAACATCACACCGATCTTCTCACGCAGCTGGTTGATGAAGATCACCGACGTGTTGGATCGTGCGATCGCGCCAGTCAACTTGCGAAGCGCCTGACTCATCAATCGTGCCTGCAAACCGACATGCGAGTCACCCATGTCACCTTCGATCTCAGCCTTCGGAACGAGCGCCGCAACCGAGTCGATCACCACGACGTCAACCGCGCCAGAGCGCACGAGTATCTCGCAGATCTCGAGCGCCTGCTCGCCGGTATCAGGCTGCGAGACCAGGAGGTTCTCCACATCCACACCGAGCTTGGACGCGTATTCCGTATCGAGCGCGTGCTCCGCATCGATGTAGGCAGCGACGCCGCCGTTCTTCTGCGCATTCGCAACGACGTGCAAACACAACGTCGTCTTGCCGCTCGATTCCGGACCGTAGATCTCGGTCACTCGTCCTCTTGGAATACCACCTATTCCAATCGCCGCATCAAGATTGATGGCGCCCGTCGAGATCGAGTCAACGCGCACACCAGCGGTGCTCGTGCCCATCCGCATGATTGAACCCTTGCCGCAGTTCTTCTCGATCTGCGCCACCGCGAGGTTCAACGCCTTCTTCTTGTCGTCCTGCATGGTGGAAGCACCCATTGGTCCCTTTTCCTTTTGCTGATGTAAGATAACTCCGGACTGCCCGATCCGGATTCGTGTTTCCGGGCAAAACCGCCGGGATTCCCCAGGTTCTTTCGCACCACAGAGGCCCCGAACAAAATACGAAATAACAGACCGAAAATCAACCGAAGGAGCGCAACCAGAAAGCGTCCGGCACATACTGAATCTGCACCCGAGCCTCGCCCACTATCACCCCCACCACGTCAAACCGGTACTGATCGCCCGAACGCCTGTTCGACGCGATCCAGGCACGCGCCGACCTCGCCAGCTCACGCTGTTTCTTCCACCCGACTGTCTCGGCAGGGGTCCCAAAATCCGTCGAAAATCGAGTCCTGACCTCGACGAAAGCGACAAGTCGAGCCGAACTGCCCTCCTCCGGCTTGCAAACCACAAGGTCGAGATCGCGATGGCCACTCTGGAACCGTCGGTCCAGAATCTCCCACCCACGCAGCACGAGCCACCTGGCAGCGATCGACTCGCCTTTGATCCCCAGCCGCTGTCGTCCGGTCAGCATGAGACGAGTTTAGCATCGCGCCCTCGAGAGCGGCGTAGCCTGGCTACTCGCGCGCGATCAAATCGCTGCACCGATGTATTTCGGAATCGCCAGACACTCGCAGGCGCGCATAACGGCCACTGTCGCTAGTTTTTTTCGGATGGCAAGTATCGTAGTTGGAGACCACGTCCGGATCGTGAGCGTTCCGGGAAAGCCTCTCGGCAGAATCACGAAGAGCTTCGAGAAGATGGCCGACGACAAGGGCGGCGGAAGCGGCGATCCGTACGTGTACAACGTTTGGGTGGAGGCGCAGCAGAAGGAGTACCATGGCCTGCGCGCAAGCGACCTGCTCAAGCCGCGCGGCGACTGAGAAGCCGATTCGTCGTCATCCTCGCCGAAGGCGGCGGGTGACGATGCACACTACCGCGGCGCGATCCGCTCCAGATCTTCGAGTCCGACGAGCACGTCTCTCCCGCGAGGGCCGTCGGAAGGACCAAGTACGCCGGCGAGCTGCAGCTGGTCCATGATTCGCGCAGCGCGGCCGTAGCCGATCTTGAGACGTCGCTGCAGCAGCGACGTCGATCCGCTCTGGTGCTGGATCACGATCTCGGCGGCCTCGCGGAACAGCTTGTCGCGATCGCCGTCATCGCCACTGTCACCGTCCTCGCCGCCGCCAGCGCGCTCGGCTTCCAGTTTCGCGCACCGCTTCGAGAATGTCGCTCTCGCTCGGCGCTTCATCGACGACGCCGCAGCGCCCGAGCGCGCGTGCCTTCTTGCTCGCCTCGATACCAGCCCATCAGGCGCTCGGTGTCTTCGCTCGAGATGATACGCGCCCTGCAGACGCGCTGGCTCCGACTTGCCCGGCGGAATGAACAGCATGTCGCCGTTGCCGAGCAGCGACTCCGCGCCCATTCCGTCGAGGATCGTGCGGCTGTCGATCTGACTCGCGACGCGAAACGCGATGCGGCTCGGGAAGTTCGCCTTGATCAGACCGGTGATGACGTTCACGCTCGGACGCTGCGTCGCGAGAATGAGATGGATTCCGATCGCGCGCGCCTTCTGCGCCAGCATCGCGAGCGGCGTCTCGACCTCGCCCTGCACCGTCATCATCAGGTCGGCGAGCTCGTCGATGATGACGACGATGTACGGCAGCATGCCGTCCTTGTACTCGAGGTCCTCGAACGCGACGTCTGGCGTCTTGGGCGTCTTGAGCGGCGCCTTTTCCGTGACCTTGCGATTGAAGTCCTGGATGTTGCGCGCGCCGTTCGCGGCGAGCAGCTCGTAACGATCCTGCATCTCGTAGCACCGCCCACTTGAGCACCGCCGCCGCGTCGCGATTGTCGGTGACGACCTTGTGCCGCAGATGCGGGAGCGTGTTGTACACCGACAGCTCGACCATCTTCGGATCGACCATCAGGAAGCGCAGCGTCGTCGGCGTGTGCCGATACAGCAGGCTCGTGATGAGCGTGTTGACGCAGACCGATTTGCCGGACCCCGTCGCGCCGGCGATCAGCAGGTGCGGCATCTTCGCGAGATCGGCGATGACCGGCCTGCCCTCGAGATCCTTGCCGAGTGCGATCGGAAGTGCGGCGCGCGCGCACTGGAAATCGCGCGACTCGAGCAGCTCGCGGAACGCGACCATCTCCGGCGATCGGATTCGGAACTTCGACGCCAACCGCGCCGCGTCCCGGAATCGGCGCGACGATGCGAATGCTCTGCGCGCGCATCGCGAGCGCGAGATCGTTTGCGAGATTCGCGATCTGCCGCACCTTCACGCCCGGTGCCGGCTCGATCTCGAACTGCGTCACGGCCGGCCCGGTCGTGCGGCCGACCAGCTCGCCGTCGACGCGGAACGTGCGCAGCGCGTCCATCAGCTCGCTGCCCATGCGGCGTCGAGATCGCGGCGGTTGGCGTCGGCATGTTGCGCGGAGCCGGCGCTGTCAACAGATCCGGCGTCGGAAGATCTTCATCGTCGAATCGCTCATGCGTCATGTCGCTCGCCTCGATTGCCGCGGCGACACGATCTTCGGCTGACTGCCGTGTCGCGATCCTTGCCGCGGCGGCGTCGGCTCCTGTCCTTGCGCAGCTCGAACGGCGCAGACAGCGCCTCGTCGATCACAGGCATCTCTTCCGGTTCGGCTCGAGTTGCTGCGCGAGCAGCTTCTGCTTGCGCACGCGAGGCGGATTGTACGTGTCGTCGAGCGCTGCCGCCTGTTCCGGTCCAGCGACGACCGGCTTTACCTCGCCGCCCGACGAGCATGCGAATCGGATTCCACGACAGCGTCGCGGCCGTGAGCACGCTCAGCGCGAGCACGAAAAGCAGCCAGGCGCCGACCGGTCCCGTGAGCTGCAGTCGTGTAGAAGGCCGGTGATGCCGCCGATGACTCCGGAGACGACGTTGTCGTCGCGGGTTGCACCCATCGCAAGCGCCACACCGAACGGCAGCACGATCACCATGCCGAGCAGGAAGATGAGCCACGAGCGATCCCGGCCTCCGCTCGAGCGGCCGAACACACGCAGTGCGTGCACGGCGAGCGCGATCGGAAGGAGCGACGGCGCCGAGCCAGCCGAGAACACCGCGATCGAGCGCGCGCGCGAGCGATCGCCCCGACCCATCCGAAGCTTCCGGCCGTCACGCTGGTACACCGCGCATCTCGCTCCAACCGTGCAGCATCAGCGCGCCGGCGAGAAACACCGCAAGCAGCAGCAGCGCGATCGCCTGCACCTCGCGCTTCAGCGCCGCGTCGGCCACGTCATCGCTCCCGGTCGGTGCCGAGCCTGGTGATCTGACGCTCCGTAAATACTGGCACGATCGGATATGCGTCGACGGCCGCGCAGAGCGCGAGGTCGTCATGGAATCCCGCCTGCGACGAGTGCACGTCCGTGCGACGAATCCAGGAAGACCGATCCGATCTCGTCGCCGTAGCTTCGCGCGAGCAGCGCGCACGAATGCGCTGCGTCGTTCATCGCTATGCCTGACAGACGCTTGGTCGACTGTGCGGACGAATCGGCCGGCGCATGCGGCGTCTTCGAGCGCGTAATGTCCGTCCTGTCCCGCGCACGCGATCGACGACGTCGGTGCCGCCGCGCAGCGCGGTGCGCAGCATGGCCGTCACGGCGGAGAGATTCACGTACGACGCGACGACCACGTCGCGCGGCGCCCTGCGCCGCTAGCAGCGCGCGCGTGCCGTTGGTCGTGGTGAGCAGCACCGTCGTCCCCCGACTGCTGCCGACGTGAACTGCGGCCGGCGAGTTGCCCATGTCGAAGCCATCGATGGGCAGCATCTTGCGCTCGCCGGCAAGACGAACGTCGCCGCGCTCGAACTGCCGGGCGCGCGTCGATCAGCTCATCGGCATCCTCGAACGGGACCACAGCACGCGCGCCGTTGGCGAGTGCCGTGACGATAGTGGTCGAGGCTCGCAGAACGTCGATCACGGCAATGACGCGGCCTGAGCGATCGGTCTCCGCGAGCTCGTCGGCCGTAAGATATACATCCAACCGCAATGTCTTGTGTCCTAGGTGAGCTCCGCGATGAGCGCGGCACCCTCGCGCTCGAGGAACTTGGTGTCGATCTTGCCCGCCTGAAAATCGGCGTTGTGCATCACGCGCGCAAGGAATGGTATCGTAGTCGTAACGCCTTCGACGATGAAGCTCTCCAGCGCGATCTGCATGCGCCGGATAGCCTCGTCGCGGTCGCGGCCCTGGCAAATCAGCTTGGCGAGCAGCGAATCGTAGTACGGCGGCACGCTGTAGCCCGTGTACACGTGCGTGTCGAGCCGCACACCCGGGCCGCCCGGCGGATGGAATACGTCGATCCGGCCCGGCGACGGCTGAAAATTGCGGGCGGGATCTTCGGCGTTCACGCGGCATTCGATCACGTGGCCGCGCAGCGGAGGCATCTCGCGTAATGCTGAGCCGCTCGCCTGCCGCAACCCGTATCTGTTCCTTGACGAGATCGACGCCCGTGAGCATCTCGGTCACCGGATGCTCGACCTGAATGCGGGTGTTCATCTCCATGAAGTAGAACGAGTCGTCCTCGTTCAACAGCATCTCGATGGTGCCAGCGCCGACGTAGTTGATCGCCTTGGCGCCGCGCACCGCAGCCTCGCCCATCGCCAGTGCGCAGGTCCGGCGTCATGGCGGGACTCGGCGCTTCCTCGATCAGCTTCTGGTGCCGGCGCTGCACCGAGCAATCGCGCTCGCCCGAGGTGAATCACGTTGCCGTGCGAGTCACCCATGATCTGGAATTCGATGTGACGCGGTCGCGCGAGATATTTCTCGACGTACACGTCACCGTTCCCGAACGCAGAGAGCGCTTCCGATCGCGCCAGCTGAAAGGCGCGCGCAAAATCCTCGGGATCGGCCGCGACGCGCATTCCCTTTCCGCCGCCGCCGGCGGAGGCCTTGATGATGACGGGGAATCCGATCTCGACCGCGAACCTCGAGTGCCTCGTCCACATCCTCGACAGGGCCCGGTGAACCGGGAACTGATCGGCACGCCGACTTCCTGCATCGCGCGACGCGCGGAGGCCTTGTCGCCCATGACGCGGATCTGCTCCGCAGTGGGACCGATGAATGTGATGTTGGACGCCGCGCAGGTCTCGGCAAATTCCGCATTCTCGGCAAGGAATCCGTAGCCCGGATGAATCGCGTCCGCGCCGGTGATCTCGGCCGCAGCGATCAGTCTCGGGATGTTGAGATAGGACTCGCGTGCAGGCGCCGGTCCGATGCAGACGTCGTCGTCGGCGAAGCGCACGTGCAGCGACTCGCGATCAGCTTCGGAGTAGACGGCAACCGTCTGAACGCCCAGCTCGCTGCACGCACGAATCACACGCAGCGCGATCTCGCCGCGGTTCGCGATGAGAATCTTGTTGAACACCGCTACTGAATACCGGCTTCAGTGAAGGCGTCCCAGTGCGTGTCGCTCGCTCCGGCGACTCCCTGCACCCTCAGCGCAAATTCGCTCGGGCTCGTTGCCGCACCGAGTGCAGCCTCGTAGGTAATGACGCCCTTGGTGTACCAGTACATGAGACTCTGGTCGAAACTCTGCATGCCGTAATGAACCGTCCCTTCGCGGATTAGATCCGGGATGTTTAGCGATTTCTCGATGTCGCGGATGTTGTCGCGGACCGCCTGTGTATTGATCAGAACTTCAGCCGCCGGCACGCGGCCGGCTCCGTCCTTCCGCGGCACCAGTCTCAGAGACACGATCGCCTGGAGCGCGCTTGACAGCATGAAGCGGACCTCGGCAGCCTGGTTCGGTGGATAGAACGAGAGGATGCGATTGATGGTCTGTGTCGCGTCCGTCGTATGCAGCGTCGAGAACACCAGATGGCCCGTGTCAGCGGCCTGAAGGGCCGTGTCGAGCGTCTCGAGATCTCGAATCTCACCCACCAGAATCACATCGGGATCCTGACGAAGCACGCGACGGAGCGCCTGCGCAAACGTCGTAGTGTCGTTGCCGACTTCGCGCTGATTGATATGCGAATTGATGTCACGATGGAGGAACTCGATCGGATCCTCGATCGTGATGACATTCGCGAAGCGATTCAGATTGATGTGTTGCAGCATCGCCGCCAGCGCCGTGGATTTCCCTGATCCCGTAATTCCCGTCACGAGAACCAGTCCACGTGGTGCCATCGCGATCTTCTCAGCCACCGGAGGAAGATTCAGCTCTCCGATCGTGCGCGCCTGGAACGGAACCACGCGAAACGCGTACGCGATGGTCCCGCGTTGCTGATACGCATTGACGCGAAAGCGCCCGACGCCTGGAACGCCGAGTGCGTAGTCGCACTCCTTGAGCTCGGCGAACTCCTTCATGTGGCGCGCGGTCATCGATCTGCTCGGCGATGTGCCGCACATCCTCCAGATCGGATGGCGGGAAGCTCCATCGGCACCAGATCGCCGTTGATGCGCAGGGTCGGCGGACGGCCGACCTTGAGGTGGAGATCGGACGCGTTGCGCTGCACCATCTGCTGCAGTATTGCCTTGTAGTCGAACGACGATGCGCTCGCTGGCGCCGCCCGCTTCTGCGCTACCCATTGTGCCGCCTACGCGTTGGGGTCGATGCGGAAGAGCACCTGGCCATACTCCACCGGCTGAGCGTTGTCGACCAGAATCTCGCGCACGACGCCATCGAACTCCGACTCGATCTCGTTCATGATCTTCATCGCTTCGATGATGCAGAGTGTCTGGCCCTTGGCGATACGCTCACCGACGTTCGACATACTGCTTCGCGCCCGGCTCCGGCGACGAGTAATAGGTGCCGACCATCGGTGACTTGACTTCGAGGTAGCCCGCGCGCGCCTCATCCGCGCGCGCTGCTGCCACGCTCTCGGCGCTCGGAGCAACTGGAGCGGACAGCGCGGGTTGCGGTACCGCTGCCACAGGCATTGCCATTGGCTGGGCGACGGATACACCGCCGCGCTGCTGCGGTGTCTTGGAGATTCGTATCTTCATCCCCTTTTCTGTCGAGATCTCGATCGAGTCGACAGTGGACTCGTCCAGCATCTCGACCAGCTTCTTGACATAGCGCAGATCAATCACGCGGACAGCTCCAGCAGTTCGTGGGTAAAATCGGTGAGCATGCGCGGTCCATCCGCGCTGAGATAAACGTCATCCTCGATCCGAACGCCGCCCCACTCCGGACGGTAGATGCCCGGCTCAATGGTGACGACCGTATCGGCCGGGAGTTTCGCGGCAGCAGTACGTGCCAGCCGTGGGGCCTCGTGCACTTCGAGGCCGATGCCATGGCCGAGCGAATGCCCGAAATCGCCGCCGAAGCCAGCGGCAGATATATAATCGCGTGCAACCGCATCGGCATCGGAACCGGTCATTCCGGCATGCACGGCCCGGGCCGCACGCTCGTTGGCGACGCGGACGATATCGTACAGCCCGCGCACCTCGTCGGTTGCTCGCCCGACGACGACGGTTCTCGTGACGTCGGAGCAGTAACCTCCGTATTCGGCGCCGAAGTCAAGCAACAGCAGATCGCCGCGCTCGATCACGCGCCTGCTCGCGCGCGCATGCGGCAGCGCCGAGCGAGGGCCCGAGGCCACGATCGTCTCGAATGGATGCGCCTCGCTTCCTTCATCGCGCAGTGCCTTCTCGAGAATCCCCGCAACCTCCAACTCGGTGATTCCGGCGCGGACCTGCTGCAACGTCTTCGAAAGCGCACGCGTCGCCATTCCGGCAGCGTGTTCGATGAGCGCAACTTCGCCATCGTCCTTGGATTCGCGCATGGCCTCGACGATGTCGCCCTGAGGTCGCCATTGCCAGCGCGCACCGGCGGCATCGTCCAGAAAACGCTGAAACTCGCGATGGGTGACGTGCGCAGATCCGAAGCCGATTACCGCGCGCCCGGGGAACTGTCCGAGCTCGGCCCACAGTCCGTCCCAGAGACTCGTCGCCTCCACACGCACGCGCACGAGATCGCCGACTTCAGCACCTACCTGCGTCTGATACCTGAAATCCGTGATGAGAACGCTGTCCCGCGCCGTCATCAGGAGTAAGGCGGTCGATCCTGAAAATCCCGTGATGTAGCGGATGTTGGCGCGGCCCGTGACGAGCAGCGCATCGAGATGATGCTCCGTCAACGCGTCCACCAGTCGCGCGGCGCGAGCACTACGACGATCCGGCATTACTTGCGCGCTCGCAAATTGCGAACGAGTCCGCGGAGTGCCGCCTCGTAGCCGTAACTGCCCAGGCCGCACACGACACCGATCGCGGTGCCCGCAAGTACGAGGCGATGACGCTCGGGCTCGCGCGCGTGAACGTTGGAGAGGTGCACTTCGACGAACGGTACCGACACCGCGGCGAACGCATCGCGCAGCGCGATGCTCGAATGCGAATACGCTCCTGCGTTGACGAGCGCACCGTCCGCGGCTCCGCGGAGCTTCTGCACCGCGGTTACGAGGTCGCCCTCGCTGTTGGATTGAAAGAAATCGAGTGTCGCGTCCAGCTCCGCAGCGACACTCTTCAGGCTGGTCTCGATCTGAGCCAGTGTCTCGCTTCCGTAAATTCCCGGCTCGCGAACACCGAGCAGGTTGAGATTCGGGCCGTTGATGACCGCGACACGCAGAGTACCCACCGTCGCGTCAGGAGTGCGAAGCGGCGGACTGCGGATTGCCGAACGCACCCGAAAGGCGCTGCGCCGCGCTCACGTCGCTTGCATCTTGCTCAGCAGATCCGAAAAGTGCCGCGAGCGATGATCCGTGCTGGGCAGCGATCTCGACTTTTTCGTTGGGCCGGCGTGCCCCGATCCGTGCGAAGAACGCGCGCACCGTTTCACGGCCGGGCGGTTGCGCGGGAGCAGCCTCCAACTCGGCGATCTTCTGGCGCAGCGCGGGATCGTCGCGGCGAACGACGAGCTGACGATAGATCGCGAGCGCTTCGCCGTGCAGCCCCTGGCTGAGATACAGCTCAGCCATCGTCTCGGTGACGAACGGAGACGATCCACGATCAGCGGCAGTCGGCGCCGCATCCTGCGCCTGAGCGGCCTCCGGCGCCGATTCCACGCCTTGGCCAGCTTCGGGCATTTCGGCCGTGCGAGACGGTGTTTCCGGGCCAGCATCGGCTGGCGGCGCGGCGTCAGCGGCAGCGGCAGCGTTAGACGCAGCCGCCGGCTCGATTTCCCCCAGCTCTTCCGCGGTCGGTGCGAATGCGCCTTCCTCTTCGGGCATGAACTCGGCGAAACGAAGCGGTGTTCGTTCCTCGGCACTCTCGTCGGCCCAGTGGATTGCGCCTGCCGCGGACTCTTCCTCGGGCGGGGTATGCCACGGACCTTCGATGACCGGAGTGGAGTCCGATTCCAGGTCGCTCCCCGTATCCATCGCCGTTGGCCATTCCGTCACCTGGAAAGGTTCGCTGGTAACCTCTTCGAACGTTTGTTCGGATTGGAACTCGATTGGCTCCGGCTCTGCTCGCTCTTCCGCCGAGAAGGGAGTCTGTTCCATGTCAGGCTGGGAGAAAATGTCTTCCAGCCGTACGGCCGACGCATCGGGTGCCGGCTCGGGGCGGATCGTTGGCGGGGCCTGCCGCTCGGATGTTTGGGTAGCGGGAGGTCCGAACGCCTTGGTGCCGGGGGCCGAGAGCGAGGTGAGGAACGCCGAGATTTCTTCGTTTCGGGGATCCAGCTCGAGAACCTTACCGTACCAGCGCATGGCGCCGACATTGTCGCCGGCGTTTCGGGAGATGTCGCCCAGGTTCCTGAGCGCGATGATGTTCTCGGGGTCGAGGCTGAGCGCCTGCTTGAAGACAGCGGCGGACTCTTCGGCCTGTCCTGCGTCGTGGAGCGCCTGTCCGTACACGATATAGCCACTCATGTGATTCGGCTGCTGCGGCAGGTACGTCCTGCACAGTTCGATCGCGAGCTCGGCGTCGCCGGCCTTACGATACTCGTTGGCCAGGGGCGCGAAGTAGCGCTTTGGGTTCTCGTCGAACTTGTGTTTTAGCTCGTCCAGCCGGCCCGTATCGGCCATCAACGTCCTCTCGTTGGGGAAACGTTTGTTTCGCCGACTGCGGCGCGAAGTGGGGAAGATACTTCCCCAACCTTGATTTTGTCCACTCTGGGGAACAGCTTACCGGGCTATGCTACAATCGATGCGGAGTTCCGCAAAATACATCTGGATTTTCGTCACCGTCGCATTCATCGGCGGCTTCCTTCTATACGAATCTTCCGGCCTCTTCGGTAGTGCCCCGATAACATCCACCACCGCTGTGGCGACTGTCAACGGGCAGGACATCCTCGTAACCACCTGGCAGGCTCTGTCAGCGCAGCTGGAACAGCAGCGAACGGCGTCGAGCGGCGAATCGATCTCGCTGGACGAGCGTAATGCGATTCAGAACCAGGCCTACGATCAGCTCGTGAGCGACGCACTGCTGAGTCAGGAGATGCGCCGGCGCGGAATCACTGTTTCCGTGGACGAGCTTACCAACGCGGCAAAGTACAGTCCGCCGCCGCAGCTGATGCAGGACCCCGAGCTGCAGACCAACGGACAGTTCGATCTCGAGAAGTATCAGCGCTTCCTCGCCAGCCCAACGGCAAAGCAGAGCGGACTGTTGTTGCAGCTCGAGAACTATTACCGCGATGCGATTCCAAAACAGAAACTGTATCAACAGATAACGTCGGGACTCTGGATCTCGGATGCGACGCTGTGGATGAACTACCGCGACGCGCACGACAGTGCGGCGATCAGCTACGCGGCGTTCGTACCGAGTGATGCAGACGTCGCTGCCGCGCCTGTGACCGATGCGGAGATTCGCGCGTACTACGACGAGCACAAGAAGGACATGGCGCGCACCGGCCGCGCGCGTGTGACGTTCACGGAGATTCCGCGAACGGTCACTGCGGCCGATTCAGCCGCGGTGAGAAATCACGCGATCGCGTTGCGCGACAGCATCGTCAGTGGCGCAGTGAAGTTCGAAGACGTCGCGAAAACCGAATCCGTGGATTCTGCGTCGGCGGTTCGGGGCGGTGATCTCGGCAAGGGTGTGAAGGGCCGGTTCGTTCCTGCATTCGAGACAGCGGCCGCCGCGCTCAAGCCCGGGGAGATTTCACCGCCGGTGCTCACGCAGTTCGGGTATCATCTCATCCGCCTTGATTCGCGCAACGGCGACACGCTCGCAATGCACCACATTCTGCTGCGGATCGCGCAGAGCGATTCGAATGCGGATCGCACGGACCGGAAGGCCGACACGCTCGCCAAGATGGCCGCGTCCAGCGAAACGCCGGACAAGTTCGACGCAGCGATCAAGGCGCTCGGTCTCAAGACCTACACCGCCGACGTGACGGAGGGCCAGACGCTCGTGTACAATGGCCAGCAGGTTCCGAGCGTTTCGGCGTGGGCCTTCGGCGGCGCCAAGGTGGGCGAGAGCAGCGATCTGTACGACGACGACGCTGGTTATTATCTGGCCCGGCTGGATGCACTGACGCCAGGCGGAACGCCATCGCTCGACGCTGCAAAGCGCGACATCAAGCTGCTGCTCGCGCGTAAGAAGGCGGTTCAGAAGGAAGTCGATCCGGCTCGCAAGTTCGCGATCGCGGCGTCGGCCAGCTCACTCCAGCAGGCTGGTCAGTTGTTGAACACGCAGGTGGTCAAGACAGACGCGTTCACGCGCGTCTCGGGTATCCCCAACGCACCGAACGCATCGAGGATAGTCGGTGCGGCGTTCGCGCTTCCCGTCGGTACGGTGAGCGAGCCGATCGTGACGGACGAGGCGGTATTTGTGATTGAGGTAAATCGACGAGTCGATGCAGATCGCAAGACCTTCGACGCAGCCAAGGATCAGCTTCGTGGTCAGTACCTGAACTCCATGCAACAGGGTCGGATTCAGGAATTCGTCGCGAACCTCAAGACGGCTGCGAAGATCACGGACCGCCGCAAGGAAGTCGAAGCGGCGATGCGGCGTACGTCCTCATGATGATGGGGGGATGACCACGGTCGGGCAGATGACGACATGGTCCGTAAAAAAGGGGGATGAGCGAATTGCCGCTCATCCCCCTTTTCAAAATCTTTCTGCTTTCTTAACGCGCGCTAGATCAATCTGCGCGGCTCGCGCTGCGGCTCCGACTCTGTGGTCTGAGACGTCGATGGACGCTGCAAATCTTCAGAGGTGAGGCGCGGCGGAGGGCCGGCATCGCGGTTCGTCACGTTCCGCTCGATGTCGTTCATCTCCTTCTTGAACTCCTTGATTCCCTTGCCGACGGAGCCCGGCAATCTCAGGAATGCGTTTGGCGCCGAACAGAAGCAGGATCACCACCATGATGATGACCAGTTCCATGAAGCTGAAATGCGGCATTTCCATAACTCCCTGACGGGGAAAAAAGTTCGCTGCCTACGCCATGCATATAGCCGCTCTAAAATAACGAGCGTGCAATCAGATATGCCAGAAGTACACCAAGCAGACTCAAAAGTGACACATCGACCGCCACGGGTCCGATGGCGAATTTGAGGATCACGAGATCCACGGTCAGGGGTCCAAACGCCGGTGTCACCCCTGTCGTGAAGAATTCCTTGACCGCGCTCGGCGGCAGGAAGCGCCGGGCAACCTGCGTCAGCAGGCCGCCCGCGATGAATCCCGTTGAAAGGACCATTCCGTAGAAGAATGCGCCCTTCCGGGCGGCTCCGCGCGGTGGCATCAGGCGTGTCGCTCCATTACGTAGAAGATAGCCGCACCGAGAGCGTCCCGGGCGGCCGTTGCTGGAAGGCCAAGTAATGCGCTTCGCGCCCTTTCGGCATACTCGCCGGCTCGTTGACGCGCGTACTCCAAGCCCGCCCCGCTCCACAACGATCCGCGCTACGTCTGCGACATCGTCCTCGGCGGGATCGGTTACCTGGAACAGCGCGTTGACGCGACTCCGCTCGGTGGCGGACATCGATCGAAGAGCGGCGATCAACGGCAACGTGACCTTGTGCTCTCGCAGATCCAGTCCGCTGGGCTTGCCCGTCGTTTCGGACGCTTCGGTGTAGTCGATCAGGTCGTCGGTGATCTGGAACACCATTCCAAGCGCATCGCCGTACTCGGCAAGTGCTTCCGCATGCGCTGGAGCGCCGCACATCGCGCCCACGCGACATGCCGCCGACGATCAATGACGCCGTCTTGGACCGGATCAGAAATTCGTAATCGTCTTCGGAAAAGCTGAGCGGCTCGATCGTCGAGAGCTGCGACAGTTCGCCGACCGACATCTGCGTCGATGCGTCTACGAGCGCGCGTATCGCAGCCATGTTGTCGAGCGCGACGAGCTGCGTGAGCGCTGTCGAGTACAGAAAGTCACCCATGATCACCGAGATCTGATCGCTGAACAACGAGTTGATCGTCGGCATGCCGCGGCGCAGCATGGAATGATCGACAGCGTCATCATGGACCAGCGTGGCGAGATGCACCATCTCGACGACGGATGCGACGACGACTGCATCGCGTGTCGGCGTGCCGGCGGTGTGACTGGAGAGCAGCACGAGCGTGGGGCGAAACATCTTCCCTTTCATCGCAAGGAGATGCCGCGCGGCGATCGCAAGCATGGGAATGTCGCGCGTGATGGCCTGCTCCATCTCTTCGCGAACCTGCTCCAGGTCGTCACGCACTGGCGCCTGCACCTCGTCCAGCGTCACGACGCGCAGAGCGTCACTCGCCTCTGGCGCGTCGATGGAGCGCGCCGTCACGCCATTTGCTCGGCGCGTTTCAGTCGCTCACCGATATCGCGGAAGTGAATGTCCACCGCGAAAACACGGCGGTAGTAACCTTCAGCGGGCTGCCACTGTTCCAGCTTCTCGTTTGCGTAGCCGAGCAGGTACAGCACGCCCACGAGCTTGGTGTCGTTGAGACCCGATTCCTTGAGTGCGCCGCCGAGCGAGCTGATCGCCACCTGATACTCATTCTTCTCGATGAAGCTCTGCCCGAGCGACTCGTATGCGCGGACGCGTCGCTCAGGAGATGCGTCGCCGCGCATCGCTTTCTGGAACTGCGCGATTGCTTCGTCGAACAATCCCATCTCCATGTACGCGACGCCAAGATCGTAATGGCTGTCAGAATCGCTCTCATCGACGTTGGCGGCGACGCCGGCCTTGAACGTCTCGAGCATCTCCGAGAAATCCGTCTGGACGTCGCCCGGTGTCTTCGCTTCTTCTTCCGCGGTCATGCGCGGATTCATGGGGGGTTCGCCCTCCAGAAGCCATTCGTTGAGGTCGACGAAATCATCATCGGTGCGTGCGGCTTTCTGCGACGCCGCCTGCTCCTCACGAACTGCATCAACGGGAAGAACGCCGAGATCATCGGGCAAACCGCCCTGCATCTCACCGACATCGCTCGACAGCGACGCGACATACCCGGTAAGCGCGTCGGCCATGGATTGGTCGGTGTGGTCGGTGACCGTGGGCGGCTCATCGCTGTCGGTGGCCGACTCATCGGCCGTAGCGGCCAATGCCGACTCGTCAGCGGCCGGCGCCGGTGAAAACGTGTCGTATGAGGTGTGCTCGATCGCGAGCGGCTTGATCTCGGGATCCGGCCCATTCGTAGCGAACGAGGTCGCCTCGAACTCGTCCATAGTCGGTCCCGGGCCGCGTGCCTGCTCGGAGATCATCGACGTCAGAGGGTCTTCGAGAGGAGTCAGGCCAGCGAGCGGCGACTCATCCAGGGTTCGCTCGGAACGGGCATCGGCCGGCGATGGCAGCTCGACGTCGTCGAATCCCTGCGCGGAGAGAGGACGGGACACGGAGTCCTCGGTCGCATCGGAATGCTTTGCTCCATGTTTGCCATAATCGACATCGAGGAAGACCAGGCCTTCCCGCTTGGCTTCCTGGCGCGACATGCCGATCTGTGGCGCGAAGTCCGGATCGAGGGTGCGGATACGTTCCAGCGTCGCGGCAGCCTCTGCGCTGCGATCCTCGGAAAGCATCGCCTCGTGAACGATCTGGAGCTGCTCGAGCGCCTCCTGCGTACGACCCGCGCGCGCCAACTGCTCTGCCAGCATGAGGCGGACGTCATCCTGACCGGGGCAGAGATCGGCGAATTCCTTGAGGGCGCGGAAGGCCTCGCTTATGTCGCCGGCCTTCTCCATCCGGGCGGCGTACTCCAGGAAATTCTGCTTTGCGTCGGAATTGAAGCCCTTTTTGGCGCTGATCTTCCCGAGCTTGTAGTAAATGACCGACCGGCCAGGTGCGTGACGGAGCACCTTGTTGCAGAGAGCGATGGCGTTGTTGAAGAAGCCACCTTCCGCGTACAGGTCCACGGCGGTCTCGTAGTACGCAACTGCCTTGTCGAGCTCGCCCATGCGCAGGTGGAGGTCGCCCACCCGGTTGTACAGCGGAATATCCAGCTCGTCGGGGATTCCGGCCGCAGCCTCTATGGCCTGCGCGTATGACGTGAGGGCACGATCGTACTGTCGTTTCTGCTCGAATTCGGCAGCCTTCCTCTTGAGCTGGGCGGACTTGGACATTTCAAGGGGAAGTTAACGAGAACGCGTGGGGTCGGCCAGAATGACCGGTCCTTTAAGTGGTCTGGTGATCGAGCGGAGATGCCATGACATCACGGATCCGGGACAGCCGTAATGGCGCCTGAGCCTCGCCGCGGCACGCGTAGTAGCATGCGTTACAGTTGACTGGTTCATACTTCCGGAAGTCACGCCAGTGGAAGTCGACCGGGAAATCCGGGCAGCGCTTAACGTAGCCGGCCGGGTCGATATGGATCGTTCGGATGCCCGACCGGCATGGCTCGGACGTTTCCCCGCGGACGTACCGGGGGATCTGCTCGAGGTAATAATCCGAATTGGTGATGATGCCGCGGCGCTCGCGCTTGAACGCGAGGAGCTCGGCGATGACCTCTTCGAGATGCCTGACTTCGGATTCCGGTATCAGTCCGTCGGCGTTGCCGTTCTTGCTGTCGGTGTAGCAGCTGAAGTTGACACCAACGCCGAGCTCGGCGGCACGGCGCACGATCGAAACAAGCTCGCCGACGTTGGACCGCTTGATGACGGTGTTGAAACGGATCGCGTCGATTCCACGCTCGCGCATCGCGGGTACGTTGTGCATGATCCTGTCGACGAGCCCTGGAATGCCGCGCGCGTCGTCGTGCCGCGCATCCAGAAAATCGAGCGAGATGTTGAATTGATTGATCCCCGCATCCCACAGGGATTGTGCGCGCTCGGGCGTGAGCATCCCGCCGTGGGTGATGAGCGTCATGTACTTGACACGAATCGCGCGATCGACCGCCGAGACGAGATCTTCGAGATCCCGTCGCAACGTGGGCTCTCCGCCGGTCCACGTGATCATCATCGGATTGAAGAAGCGCGCCGCGTCCGCGAAGCTCTTGACCTCGTTGTCACGCTCGGAGGAATCGGTTTTCCAGTAGTCGCAGAATCCGCAGTGTGCATTACAGCGGAGCGTCACCTCGAAGTGTACGAGGATCGGCTTCCTGACCAGTGTGAGGTAAGCGTATTTGGCCAGGAAAATCGGTACGTCCCACGGCGCGAAGCGAGCTGATAACAACGGTTAACGAATATCCTGCTGCCGGTACGTGGGCTTGTCGTAGTTGAACTTGAGGTCCGGCTGGGCCTTGTTGCCAATCATGAAGCTGAAGTACGAGTTGCCATTGGGACTCTGGCTGAACGAGAAGATCGCGCGCCAGTCGTGCAGGTCACGCTGGAGCGTCACCTGGTTGCTCGCGAACGCGTGATTTACAACGTCGTACAATGTGCCCCAACTGGCGGACCATTTCTGCGTGATGTGGAAGGTGGTGTTCGCGTTCAACGTCTCGCGTGGCGGAACGCGAACGAAGACGCCGCCTCCGATCGGATCGTTGGTGTTGTTGACCGTAGTCTGCGGATTGAGCAGCGTGGTCTGCCGGCACTGCTCGAACAGGATCGGATTGGAGGAATACGGCGCGCACACCAGCGTCGGATCGAAGTTGATGACATGACCGCCGATGGGAGGACGTTGGCGCGTCGAAGCGAAGGTGATCTGGCTCGACCATCCCTGCGTATCGTCGATCGCATATTGCATGTCGCGTCTGTAGCTACCTGCTACCGGCATTGATGAGAGTCGCGAGGCGAGCTGATCCTGTTCGCTCTGCTCCACAGTCTGGGTCGGCTGCGTGGAGGATGGTGGCGCGTGTCCGAACAACCGGCTTATCGCGCCGACGATTCCTGTCTTTCCGTTGAGCGTGAACGAGGCGTTGATGCCTTCCCGGAACGGCTTGAACTGTGCCGTATCGCTCTGCGTGTCACCCTGAAAGAGCGAGTACGTGCTGTTGAAACTGAATCCCGGAAGCAGATCCGACGTTGCGCTGTAGGTGAAGGAGTTCGTGGTGAGCCCGGTGCGGTGAGTCTCCTTTGCGCGCTGGAAGTCCCACGTGAGGGCTGAGAAGTCCAATCCGAGAAGCTTGATCTTGCGTCCCTCGTCGGACGCGCCAGTGTCGGACCGCAGCTTGGCCTCGAACACCTGCGTGAGGCCGAAGGTAATCTGATTCTGCGGAAGATTGCCGAGGAAGTTGCTGGCCGAGTGGTTGATTGCGGCGAGATACGCTGCCGGAACATTACCGGCAGGCGCATATCCAAAGCTGATACGCGGAGTGATCGAGTGGCGAATGCGCGTGATCGGTCCGATTCCGGGGAACAACGCGAACAACGTGGGCGATACGCCGATCGAGAACATCGGGCGCTTGCTCTGATGGACCCACTGACCGTTCGAGAACTCGGACTGAACCCAGTAGGAGCCGCTGTAAACGTTGGAAAACGAAACGGATGGGTTGAGATTCAGCGTGCCGGGGAAAAAGCCCGGCAGGCTGAACGCGAAATTGAAGTCGGCCTGATTCGTCGCGGATCGCGCGAACGTCCGGTTGAAACGTTGGCTGGTGTCGGTCTGACTTATGAATGTGCGCGTTACAGGATGGTCGAGATCAAGACTCTGTACATTGCCCGAGAGATCGAGCCGGAATCCGTGGATGCTTATCGGCGTCGCGAATGCCGTCGACTGGGTCGTTTCCGACGCCTTGATCCGCGAGCTGTCCGATACGCCGGCCGAGTTCGTGAAATAGCGGTAGAACAGGGCCTGCGACTCGTCCATGTTGACCTTGGCCTGACGCTGGAAGCTGAGGCTCGGTGTCCAGTCGAGCCAGTTCGTAAGCGCGATGGCTGGACTGGTAACGCTGAGCGTCGGATAGTTCTCCTGGATCTGCGTGCGTCCGGAGTACTGATCGCGATGTCCGCCCAGATCCATGGAAAAGGGTCCTACCTTCCTGCTGTAGCGGACGTCGGAACTGATCGCCGAGAGCTGCTGCTGCGGATTGAACGTGGTTCGCTGCAACACCGTTGTATTGGTGGTGAAGTTGACGTTCGCACTGAAGCGGCTGGTCGACGAAAATTCCTGCGAGTGATACCATGTGACCGCGGTATTGCTGGCTCCGCCCGGCTGCGCAAGGTGATTCGCCGCAATTCCGCCGGTGATGAAGCGGTCCAGCCACCGATATCTGAACTGACCATTGACGCGCGAGAAGCCTGGATCCGACAGCGTTCCGCGTGCACTACTTCGCCAGTCGTACCACGCCTCGGCGTCCATGTAATCGCCGAGGTTTGCGTAATAGCCGATGTTCTCGACATGGCGTCGATACGCGGAGCTGTTGCGGACGAATTCACTGAGCCCGAAACGTGGGGTGAGGATGCCGCTACGCCGTCCGTTGCGCACATCCTGAAAAAGGAACGGAAGCCAGAAGACCGGAACGCCACCAACATACAGCGTCGCGGGACGTGCGACGAGCAGGTTCTTCGAGACGAACTTGATCTCGCCCGACTTGAAGTAATAGTCCGGAACGCTGTCGTCACAGCTCGTGATGATACCGTTGCGTACGTAATAGGCGCTGCGTTTTGCGGGCGTGGTATCGCGAACGAAAGCAGTCTCCTTGCCGGATAGATAATAGCGTTGGCCGCTCTCGACAGACGTGCTGATATTCGTCGCGGTACCGCGGCCCTGTGCGGTATTGTACGTGACTTTGCCCTTCGCGATCACGTCCGCTGTCTGCTGGGACGGATCGTGCAGAATCACCGTGTCGCCCATCGCGGTCACGAATTTGGTTGAATCATTGTAGAGCACCGTGTCACCGATCACGATGGTCTGGTCGCGACCGACCGCTGCCGGCTTGCCGTGGATTCGAAGTGCCTTGGCCAGCGCATCGAACACCACGTTGTCGCCCTGATACCGTGTGGCGCGAAACCCGGGTCTCTTCATGAGTGCCGCCGCAACCGAGTCGGAGTCCGACGACCAGGTGACAAGCGGTGCTGCTTGTGGAATCGTGTCGCGACGCGTGCTGTCGCGGGCCGTTGTGTCGCGCCGGACGGTCGTGTCGCGTTTCAACGTCGTATCGCGCGCCACCGCTTTGGGCACAGTATCGCGCACCGACTTTCGCGCTGCGCTATCGACCACCTGCGCGCCGACGACCGAAGCCGCGCCCGTTCCGAGCGCGGCCACAATAATCGCGTAGCGCGATATCCGAATCACGCCGGCGCTCCGAGCCGGCGCGGTGCATCCCGAACCGGCGGCGGTGGGCGGCGGGGGCGGAGGCGGCGGCTCATCGATGGATCCGCTGTCGTCCCCCGCTTCAGGTCGCTGACGCCACTTGTAAACCATGCGTGACAGTACGATGCTGAGCTCGAACAGTCCATACATCGGGATCGCGATCGCAAACATCGCGGTCGGGTCTGGCGTGATGAAGCAGCCGACGATCAGTCCGCCAACCGCCGCGTATCGCCGGTACCTGGCCAGGAAGTTTGGGTTGGTCAGACCGAGTGCAGTGAGTCCCATTATCACGATCGGAAGCTCGAACGCGGCGCCGAATGCGAGGCACATGTAGATCGCGAAGCCGAAGTATTCCGACGCGGCGATCATGGGTTGAAGCGCGGATGACTCAACGCCGACCAGGAACTTGATGGTCATCGGCAGGATCAACGTGAACGCCATCGCCACACCGGCGATGAACAGCACGACTATGCCGCCTAGTACCGGAACTACGAGCTTCTTCTCGTGCGAATACATCGCCGGGGAGACGAATCCCCACAGCTGGTACAGAATGACCGGCGACGCGATGATGAACGCCAGCGCGAATCCGGCGTCGAGCACTATCTGAAAGGCATCGCCTGGATGCAGGTAGATCAGCTTGGCGCCGTGCAGGTACGGCGTGATCGGTCGTGAAAGGAACTCGATCACGTCGAAGTGCGGCACCTGCGTGAACAGCAGGAAGGCGATGATCGCGCCGAACGCGAACGCCGCGGCACATCTGAACAGTCGCTGGCGCAGCTCCTCGAGGTGATCGAGGAACGCCATCTCGGCCATCCCCCCAGCCGTGCGACGCCTAGCCACGATCGCCTCCGCCTGCTACTTGATCGTCTTTATGCGATCCCGAGCCAGCGCAGCCTCGTCGGAGCGCGGGTACTTCTTGATGAGCTGATTGAACAGGTCGCGCGCCTGATCGCCATTGCCAGCAGCCTGTGCAGCAACACCGCGCTTGTAGATTGCCGTCGCGGCGCGCGGCGAGCCGGCGTACTTCGATGCTACCTGCGCGTATACCGAATCGGCAGCGGCGGTATTGTTTTCCGCAGCGTACGTCTCCGCGATGTAGAACGCGGCGTCCGGCGCGACATCCGACTTGGGATACTTGGCTATGAGATCCTGGAAGGCCTGACGCGCGGCGGCGTTGCTTCCCTGCATCATCTGCTCACGCGCGACCTGGAACAACGCGTTGGGTCCCGGTGTCGCGGGCGCTCCAGTCGAATCCGGTGCGGCGGTCGCGCTCTGACGCTCTTCGAGCGACGCACGAACTTCCTGAATGCGGCGCTGGCTCTGTCCCGTCAACTCCTGCACTTGCAGGAGCTGCTGTTGAACCGACGTCATGCTCGACGTCATGTCGGAGCGAAACCGCGTGAGGCGCGTGCTCAACGCGTTGAGCGAGTCGTTCGCGGTACGCATGCTCGCCAACGCACGATCGATCTGAATCTTGCGAGCGGAGTCGGCGGCAAGCTGTTCTCCGCGCATCGTGCGGATGTCACCCTGCAGCACCTGTACGTCCGATTGTGTTGCGAAGCAGCCGGCGAATAGCATCGCCAACGGCGTCGCGAGAATCATCTTCCTCACTGACTGGCTCCTCCAGATGTCGGCGCGAACTCGGACCGACGGTTGCGCGACCATGCTTCCTCGTTCTCACCCTGAACCGCCGGCTGCTCAGCGCCCATGCTCGTGATCTCGAGCCGGCTCGCGTCGATACCGTTGTTCACCAGGAATGCCTTCGCTTCTGCTGCGCGCCTCAGGCCAAGCGCAAGATTGTATTCGGACGCCCCACGATCATCCGTGTGCCCCGTTATGCGCAAATGCGTCGTTGGCTGCGCCTGCAACACGGGAACCTTGGCAAGAAGCAGCGATCGCGCGGCCTCCGTCAGATCCGCCTTGTCGAAATCGTAGTAGATAGTCGCGCCAAGCACCTTCATCGCGTCCACGTTCTGCGCGGCCTCGCGCTGCTCGCGCTCACGCACCGCGCGCAGACTGTCCTGCTCCGCCTGCGCTCTTGCGATCTCAGCCTGGCGCGCAGCGTTCGCACGCGCGATGGAATCGGCGCGCGCGCGATCCAGCGAATCATTCCCGGAAACAGGAGAAGGAGAGAGCGGAGCCGGGGCCTTGTGGCACGCAGCGACAAGTGTCACCGCGATGAGTGCGAGTACGATTTTGCTCGAATGCATTAGCGCGAGGGGTTAGGGTTTGAGGATCGGGGACCACGAGGCCAGCCGCGCACCGGCGGCGTGAGTCAGCTGACGCATGCGCCCTGACTCGGCATCGAGCACCCACAGCTGGCGTGGTCCCGTGCGCGTCGATGAGAATACCATGTGACGCGAGTCCGGTGCCCACGCAGGATCTTCGTTCTGACCGTCGCTGGTGTACTGCTTGGTCGAGCGGTCCCGCATATCGATCGTCATGATCTGAAAGTTGCCGTCGATCCGTGACTCGTACGCGATCCTCCGGCCGTCCGGCGCCCAGTCCGGCGACGCACGATAGGCCTGCTCGCCATACGTGAACTCCGTGAGCAATGAAGGATTGGTGCCGTCAGCGTCCATCGTATAGACCTCCGGATGCCCAGCGCGACCGGACATGAAAGCGATCTGACGCCCGTCCGGACTGAATGCAGGCGACGTATTGTCACTCCCCCTACCGACGGTGATCCGGCGCGACGGCGACGCATCGCCCTCCTGCATCACCATTATGTCCGTGCCACCTTCGCTTCCGCTAGCGTACGCGATGGTTCGCCCGTCTGGTGAATAGGTAGGCGTGATGTTGAGACCACGCGCAGTACCGCTCAACCAGTGCAGATCGCCCGTGATGAAGCTGTACACCGCGATTTGCGAGCCGCTCGGCGTGAAGCCGCAGAAGACGAACTTGGTGGCGTCCGGGCTCCATGCAGCAGACATCGCGAGCGTCACCGACGTCAGCTTGCGCGCGTTCTCGCCATCGCTGTCGATCACCCAGATCTGCTTGTCACCGCCGCTGAACAGGATTCGGGTTGTCGCCGCACCTGGAGTGCCGAAAATCCAGCGCTCGACCTCATCACTTGCACGATGCACGGCCATCCGCCACGCCGGCGAGTTGACCTGATCCGTGAGCGGAAAGCCGCCGATCTGAATCCGCTTCTTGCCCGCGACGTCGTACATCGTGATCGTGATTCCCGTCAGCGAGCGCTGCGGACGCAGGATCGCAACGACACCGAGCTTGGCGAAGAGCGGGTAGTTGAAGTCGTCACCCGTTTTCGGCATCATCCCACGCGCCGACTCGTCGTCGAGCGTTATAACCGTCGCTCGATCGTCGTAATCGATGTCGCGCTGAAGTATCGCACGTACGGAATCGCCGCCCACGGAATCCATGGGCAGCACGAGGACGCCCGGCTTGGTGCCAAGCGTATAGTTGAGTCCGAGGCGGACGCCTTCGGGCACCGTGGGGTTCTGTGCGCGGGCCGCAGCCGGCGCCAACGCGAGCGCCGAGCTGGCGACCGCGGCAATAAATATTTGTTTGAGTTGCATCACTGCAGGAAACGAGGATCGAAACTGAAAACTACGGGGAGAACATCATCCCGGAAACCGTCGGGAAGCGGACCGAACGATGACGAAGCTCGCTCGATCGCACCCTGAGCCTCCAGATCGAACGAATAAACACCGGACCGGTTGACGAATTTCACGTCCGTGACGCTGCCATCGCGATGAATGAGAAATGACATGGTCGCACTCAACGGTGAGTTCGGGTTCTTGACGCGAAAGTTCAGCGCAATCTGCCGAACGATGTTGTTGAGATACCCGGGAAATGGAAAGTCGATGCCAGCTGTCTGTACGGTAGCGACGTCAGTACCACGGCCGCCTGTAGGCCCGCCTCCGGCCTTCGGGGCCTTGGTGGCTGGCGCGGCCTTCTTGGGCGGAGCTTCTACCGGTGTGGCCCGCGTCGTGGGCGCTGGCGGGGCCTTGCTTGGCGCGGGTGGCACCGACGATGGCGTCTCGCGCATCTTGGGCGGCGTGGGAGCGGGATTCGGCGGAGCCGGCGCCCGCGTGACCTCGCCGATGGCGCGCGGGCCTGGCGGCGCGGCGACGATATCGACCTTGTAGATCGGGGGAAGGACCACCGGCGGACCCGGCCGGAGTGCCCAGATAGCCAGGCCGAGAATCGTCAGATGCACCACAGCGGACACACCCAGCGACCCGGTGAGTCCACCATCGCGCTCGCTACTATTCAACGCGGCATGTCCTCCGGCTCGGCGACGAGGCCGACGTCGGTGGACCCGCTCGCTCGCATCACGGCCAGTACTCTTACCACCATGCCATAGGGTACACCCTGATCGGCGCGAAGATACACGCCGTTCTTCCCGTGCTGGCTCGCCAGCGCCTTGAAGCTCGCCCGGAATTGCTCGTACGTGAGCTTGTCCTTGTCGACGAATATCTCACCGGCGCGATTCACCGTCACAACCAATCCGCTCTTGGCTTCGAGGGGTCGCGCTTCAGCCTTGGGAAGCGCCACATCGACCCCGCCCTGCATGATGGGCGCTGTGATCATGAAGATGACCATCAGCAGCATCATCACGTCGATGAGGCTCACAACATTGATCTCGGCGTTGATCGGGAGCCGCTCCCGACGCCGACGGCCGCGGTTCGCCACCTAGATCCGTCCCTCGCGCACCAGAAGGGCGATGAGCTCCGTGCCGAAACCCTCCAACTCGCTGTCGATGCGATTCAACCGATTTGCGAACAGATTGTAGCCGAACACCGCCGGGATTGCGACGGCAAGCGCGGCCGCGGTAGCTATCAGCGCCTCTGCGACACCGGGCGCAACAGCACCGATGTTGCCCGAGCCCTGTGACGCGATCCCGATGAACGCCTCGATCACGCCAAGCACAGTGCCAAAGAGGCCGATGAGCGGGCTGACCGAGCCGATCGTTCCGAGCGACGGGACGTAACGAGACAGTCTGTCGCGCGCGGCGTTCGTCTCGGCGTCGAGCACGAGGCGGAGCGCTTCGACCTGTGATCCGCTGAATTTCGCTGCTCGCCCCGCTGTTGCGGCGAGCGCGGGCGTTACTTCACGCAGAAACTCGCTCGCCCGACGCAGAACGCGGCCGTGCGGCAGATCACTCGATTGACGTGCCGCATCCACCGCTGCCTCGAACGATGAGGCACGCTCGAAGTTCAGCATGAAAGCACTCGACTTGCGCGTTATTCCGCGAAATTGCGCCCACTTCGCGAACATGATCGCCCAGCTGATGAGCGACAACGCGATGAGGACGCCGAGTACGATCTTCGTCGGCGCGGTCGCGCTGACCACCATATCGAGCGGCGTGGTCGGCACCACGCCGACCTGTGCCCAGGCCAATATCTGAATCACTACAACTCCGTCGGCAAAACGCCAAATCTAAGCCGGCGTCGTGCATAGTGACATCGTCTTTACGACATCGGGTTATGGCATCTTCGCCGTGAGACGAGTCGCCATTCCCGTCTGGATCTCGGGTTGATCCTGATGTACGACGATCGCGCTGGCACCGAACGGCGTGACACGAACCACTGTCACGCGCGCCGTTGCGCTCAAGGGGGCCCGCGTTCCATCACTGAAGCGCCCGTCACTGAGGACCGTAAACTGATCTCCTGGGCGTACCCCCTTGGCCTCGCCAGCGGCGAGAATAACGTACGTCTGAATCGAGGGAAGCCTCGGCGCGCCCTGCACCCATACCAGCTTGGCAGTGAGCGGGTAGCTGCCGGCAACCGGACGCGTCGACGTCCTTTCGAACGATCGTCCGGGCAACACGACGCCCTGTCCTGGAACGACTGTTCCAAACTGCTTTACGATAGTGCCGATTGCCTGGGATTTGGCGCCAAGCGAGTCGATGCGCATGATGGCGGTCGGCTCGATGACACGGCCGACGTCGGCGATGGTTTCGTCGGTTTTGGCGACTACCACCATGTCTCCGACGTTCACGCCTGAGGGAATGGTTATGTAGATCCGGTCGAACAGGCGGTAGCCGGCGTCGGATGAAAGGCCGAGTGCTGGCCGGTCGACGGGTCCGATGACGCGACCCGCTTCGAGGCTTCCCTTCTCTGCTACGACGTACGGAGCGGCCTCGTATTCACCGGGACGCACCGTGAGAGCCGGTGGAATCGCAGTTGCCGCCGCGAGCCTTTCATCGACTGTGGTCTGATGCTCGGCAAACACCGTCGCCGCCTGGGCGCGGGTCTGGATCTGAGCGACGACGAAGCCCGTGGAATCCACCCGAGCCGCGACTTCCGGCTTGACTGCCGATCCGTCGATCGTGAGAACCTGGCCGGGATAGATCCAGTGCGGGTTCTTGACGATGTCGGTATTCGCGTGGAAGACTTCAGGCCACCTGAAGGGGTCTTTCAGGTAGAACTTGGCGATGTCCCATAGTGTGTCGCCCGTCTTGACGGTGTGTTTGACGACCGAGGGTGTTGCTCTGGCAGCCTTGGCGTTCGTCGCGGGCACCGCCTGCGCGAGAAGCGCGGGCGCGGTGACGGCTAGAAGGGACGCGACGATTACGGCCGCGCGTATGGCTCTCGCGTGTCTGTTTGGCATCGTTCGAGGACGACCGGGCAAGTGAAGCGGCAACTTTGACTCGCCCCCAACCTACGATCCGCAGTCCATTCGCGAGGTGCCGGATATTATCCGGCGGTACCTTTTTTTGGCGGAGCTACAACACCCAGCGCGGACCAAGCGCCCAGAAAAAAACACCGACGCCGAAGATGACGGCGACCGCACTGGCCGACCCGACGATGGTCCACTGGAAGGCTTTCCAGCGAGCGGTTCGAGGGGTCGAGGTGTGGAACAGAATCCCCCACCCCGCAAAACACCAGACGACGTAGCACGCAGAGAGCAGCATCCACGATGCATGGTCGATCGCGGCTGCCGCGAGCGCAACGGCTCCGCTGGCAGCCGCGATCACTGATAGATCGCCATACGAGAGTCTTCGAGCGGCCGACGCCAGAACCGCGAAGATACTCTCCCGCGGCGAGGCCAAAGGTGCGACGTGTTGCATGTCCCCCTCCTGACTGGCGGTGATACCAGTGAATCTAGCGCTCGCGAGATCCACTGGTACGAAGCCTACCTTCCCAACCAGTAATTCACCTTGATCTGGAAAATGTTCGTCGGTCTGTCGCTCAGCAGTGCGGTGCGGTCGCGTGTGAAGTCGAAGTTACCTACATCGTCCGTGCCGGAGCGCGTCTGAGTCCAGACGAAGAACACGGTCGAGCCTGGACGGTACTCCCACCGCAGGACCGCGTTTCCGATCAGGGAGCGATATGCGAAGTTCGGATCGCCGAAACTGAACGGCTTCGCTGGTCCCGCGCCGTCGGGATCGACTGTGTACGTCGCTCCCGATGTCGCAGTTGCTGGTGCGCGCACGATGGTGCCCGCGTCCTTGCCGTAGATGACCTTCCTGATTGTACGCGGCGCCGCAAATTCACGGAACGACCCGTAGTCGCCGCTGGAGAAGTAGGGCTGCGCGTACAGCTGCAGCGTGAGATTCGGCGTGAAGGTCCAGTTGATGCGCGTATCGAGTGACCAGGTGTCAGCCTTGAGGTAGGCGAACACGTAACGATGGCCGTAGAACGCCGTCGCAGTCGGGTCGTTCTCTGTTGTCACGTACTGCGCGTCGTCCTCGCTCGAGCTGAATGTCGGCGTGAGGCTGATGAAGATGCTGGATGCCGGCTTCAACGCGATTCCCGGCGCGATAGATACCTGATGGCCTCGCCCACCGACGCTCGGACCGCCCTGCACGGAGACGTCGAACACGGCGCGTGCGCGCGGATCGGTCGAGATCTGACCCATCAGTATCTTGTAGCCGCTACGCATGACCACTGGGCCACCACGCGTCAGGCGATCGTCGAGCACAGCCGGATGATATATGTAGAAGCTGCGCAGTCTCCAGTAGTTGAGGAAGTTGATCTGCGTGAACACCTGCGCCTGCTGATCAGTGCGGTCGCCATCGTAGTTGAATTGCTGCTGGCCACCGCCGAGTAGTGTCGCGCTGCGATACCAGCTGCCCGGAAGACTCCAGTTGTAACCGACGTTGAAGTTCATCCACTTATAGTCGGCGCGATCGAGATACGACAGATCGTTGACCTCGAATCCGGGACTGCGCCAATTCTGAGCCGTCTCCCAGATCCAGTTGCCGCTGTTCTTCGCCACTCTGGTATACAATCCGTAGCCGCGCAACGAGGTTGCGTTGGAGTCATATGCAGCGCCGAACAATCCGTCGCTGCGCACGCGGCGGTCTGGCCGCTGGAAGTAGTGTGCGCTCGACTGCTCGGTAAGGCCGATTGCCTGCGGTGAGCCAGCGACATTCGACGCCGCGATGGATCCCATCCAGTCGTAGTCACGATGACTCCACCGATGATTCCAATCGAGTCCGACGGCTTCCGCATGAGTGCGCAGACGATCGGAAAGAATGGTGTCGTTCATCTGCCGCGCGACGGATGTGAACATTCCGCCGATGGTCGTTGCCCCGTCGCGCAAGTCCTTCTTCGCCCTGCCGACGAAATAGTTGCTGAGCGGCTCGACCTCCTGGGTCACTGTCGGTCCGCCCGGCGATGCGACGTACGTGGCGCTCTCCCGGTTTGTAAGCGCGTCGAGCATGCCCACGGTGATGCCACCGGCCGTGCGTCCGGTAATCTTGGCAGCGCCAAGTATCGACGTCGTATTGGGCAGATCGCTGAACGCGGAGATACCGTCGACGAAGCTGTTCAACTGCGGCGCGCGGCCAATACGCCTGGAATAGAAGAGGCCGAGGTTGGAAGTATTGCTGCAGAAGTTGCAGTTCATTCCGCCGTAATCGAAAGCGCTGCTACCCGACACAAAGAACGGGCGCTTCTCGTCGTAGTACGTTTCGTATGCGGACAGATTGATCGTCGCGGGATCGACTTCCACCTGACCGAAGTCGGGATTGACCGTTGCATCGAGAGTGAGATTCGATGTCAACAGATATTTGAGATCCATGCCCGCCGCGAGAGTGCTCGAAGTCGACTTGTGGAATGGATCGGTCGGCGCCGCGTACTTTGAGTGTACACCGCTCAGGACGTATGGCAGCAGCTCGAATTGGCGCGGTTGCGGAACTATCTTCAGCCCCGTGAGATGACCGTAGTAGGCCGGCCCTCCTGACTCGCTCGTTTTCCAGTACGCCCACATGTCCTGCTCATTGAGCCGATCCACGTAACGCCAGATTTCCATTCCCCATGTCTGCACGGAATCACGCGAGAATCTCAGCTGCGAAAACGGGATACGCATCTCTGCGGTCCAGCCGAGCGAATCGATGTGTGTGGCAGCTTCCCATATTGGATCCCAGGAGGGATCGCCATTGAACTGATCTCCCTTGACGCCCTGCGGATTCACCTCGAACCACGCCTCGTCGATGTGATTGTGATAGGGATCGAGGACAACTATGATCTTGTCGGTCGTCAGCGAGTTGAACGAGCCGTTGTTACCGCTGGCGTCCAGTAGCTGGTCTCTGCGAGCGAGCGGAGCACGGATTCCCTTGGCGCCGGTCGAATCGGTCACGCGGGCGCCGATATACAGCGCCTGATCATCATAGAGAATGCGAATCTCGGTGGCTTGCGTCGCCGGCAGGCCTTCGTGCGGTTGTTGCTGTATGAACTTTGTTATCGGTGTCGCAGCCTTCCATGCGGCGTCATCAAGCTTGCCGTCGAGTATGATGGGTCCATCACGACGCGACGCCACCGCAACCGGCGGTGTGCGCGGATGAATCGACGACGCCGCAGTTTCCTGGGCGTGGGTTGCGAGCGGTGCCAGGGCGAACAACGCGACAACTGCGGACTGATATACGTGCATTGGTAATTATTTCAGAAGAGTGTCTGGTTTCAGCCATCGCGTGGTTAGATGTTACCAGCAGTCAAAAGGTTGCTCGCCACCGGCGCGGGTTTACGGCCACGGTCGCGGTCGCGGCGAGGGCCATGGCCAGGGGCCGAACGCCCGCCCGCCTGCGAGCGAGCGGATGGCGGCCTCACGCACCTGCGGATCCTTCGAGTCGATCAGCACGCGCATTCTCGCAGCGGTATTGCCGCCTGATTTGGAGAGAGCCCGGATGAGCGCGCGGCGTACGTCGGCGTTCTTTTCGATGCCGAGTGCGGAATCGATCTCCGGCAGAGCGGTGCTGTCCTCGATCTGGCCCAGCGCCCATGCCGCGCGGAGCCGAACGTTGTCATCGGTCTCCTTCAACAGATGGGTGAGGCCGGCAACCGCGCGACCATCGGCATGTCCGATCTGACCGATTGCCCACGCGGCTGTACCACGCACCTTCGACGCTTCTGTCGGACTCGGCGGCGCTTGCAAGAGCGTCGGTAGAGGATGCCTCGCCGAGCTCGCCGAGGGCCCACGCGGCCGATTCACGCACCTTGTCGTCGGAATCTTTCTGTAGCGCACGCTGAAGCGCGCTCGCGCCAGCGTTGTCGTCGAGGTTGCCAAGCGCCCAGGCGCTCATCTCGCGCACTCGCGCATCGCTGTCGTTGGTGAGCGTCGTCGAGAGTGCTGACGCCCCATCTTTCGCGTCCAGCGTTCCGAGCGCCCATGCGGCCGCGCGGCGCACGGATGCGACGTCGTCATGTTGCAGTGTACGTATCAGGGCTGCCGACGTGCTCGTGGAATCCATGCGACCGACTGCAATGACCGCCGCTTCGCGCGTTATGGGTGACGTATCGTTGAACCGCGAAACCAGTGACGACAGTGCGCGCCCGTCCTCGATTCTGCCAAGCGCCCACGCGGAGTTGGCGCGCACGTCGGCCGTTGCGTCGCCGAGCGCATGAATGAGTTGATCCACTGCGGTTTTTGCATCGACGAGGCCGAGTCCGAACGCGGCGATCGCACGCAGCGATGCATTGCTGGATGTGAGCCGCGTGAGCAACTCCGGTGCGACGCTCGAATTGTTCTGCGTACCGATGAGACGCACCGAAAGCTCGCGCACGCATGGATCGTCCGACCCAAGCGCACTGAGCAGCCTGGTCACATCGACAGCAGGAAGATTGCGCGAGTCGACCGCGTCGTGGAGATCCGCCGACGTACCGAGCGGCGTCACCGGCGCGTCGCTCGAGCGCCCCCAACTCCCGTTGCCGACGGCTCTCGCGGCGAGCGAGCAGACGTTTGGCGATACTCCGTGCGCGGCGGCGAGCAGTGCGCTCACGTCGAAGGATGCGCTGTCGTCGCCGACCGCGCCGAGCGATGAGTGGTCGTGCCTGACCGCGCTTGCGGTCGACACGAACGCCGCTGCCGCAATTGCTCCAATGATTCTCAACATCGTTCCTCCTCCGTGATTGCCCATGTCTCTGTACCGGGCTATATGGTGAAAAATCAGCACTTCATGTCAAAAACATGCGCGCGTAACGGCGTCGGGCCGAGTTACGCGCGCACTCGCAAGGCTCCTACGGGTACGGTCGCGGCTCCGGCCATGGCCACGGCCATGGACCGCTGGCATTGCCGCCGGCCAACGCATCGACCGCCATCGATTTGACCTTGGGATCCGACGATTCGAGAAGACTGCGAATGGCGCTCAGCGACTCCTCGCCCATCGCGCCGAGCGCGCGGATGTAGTCGACCTGGATGTCCTTGTCGGTCTCGGTGCGGAGCGCGGCCTGCAGTGCCGGAATGGAAGTTGTATCGCGGATCGTGAACAACGCCCATGCAGTGAGGCTGCGCACATCCGGGTCGCTATCATGCAGTTTCGCAACGAGTGCGCTCGGCGCTGATCTCGGCCGCACAGTCCCAAGCGCCCACACTGCCTTGCTACGCACATCAGCGTTTTTGTCTGCGAGTGCCGCAGTGAGCGCAGGGATAGCCGAGTCATCGTGAATGCTGCCGAGCGCCCATGCGGCTGTCGCGCGAACGGAGTCGCTGGCGTCACCGCGAAGCGCCGTCGTGAGCGCGCTGACGGCCGAGTGCGCGGAGTCGCGATGGTCCCGCGCGAGCGCCCATGCAGCTGTTTCGCGCACCGACGCGCTTGCATCGTGAAGCAGTGCACGTGTCAACGCCGACGAGGCAATGGGGTTCTCGACGTACTTCGAGAGTCCCCATGCTGCTGTCCTGCGCAATTCCGCGTTCGTGTCCGTCGCAAGAACTTTTGCGAGCAGCTCGGCGCGCTCGTCCGGCGTCTTCGAATCGAAGCTCGCGTCAAACGAAAAGTTGGGCTTGACCACTATCCCGTTGATCGGAACCCCAGAAGCCGAAGCACCAGCGCCCACTTTTGGAGCGAGAGGTGGCAACGAACCTTGTGCTTGCGACAATACGCTGGAAGCAACCTTCATTCCGAATTGCGCTGCAGCACCGGCGAGCGTGTTGCTCGCGTCGTGACCATCCGTCCGATCGGAGACTCCTGACGGGAGCGCAACTCGCGGCATTGCCACAACCTGTGGCGTCGTCACGACGTGCGATGCCTCCACGACACGCGTCTTGATGATCGGTGATGGCGTTGCTGGAGCGGCGCGAGGCATGGGCGCAGCGGCGCCAACAATAATGGAGAGCATGCCGAGCGAGCCGACGAGCGCACCGGTTTTCCAACGACTTGGAGTCGAACGCCGGGCCTGCGGATCGAGAATCGCGAGCATACGACCCTCGAATTCCTTCCTGCGCGCCATCGCGAGCGCAACCATCGGCGTACGATCACCGCGCACGGAAATAACGATGTCGAGGAGATGCTCGGCGTAATCCGCCGCGCGCGTGCCGCACATCAAAGCCAGATCGTCGCACGCACGCTCGCTCTCGGAGCGCAGTCGCTTTGCTGCCGTCCACACCAGGGGATGAAACCAGTACACCGCGCAAGCGATGCGGCCGAGTGTGTGACCGACGAGATCTCTGCGGCGCACGTGCGCGAGCTCGTGTAGCAGTACGGCACTGCGTCGCTCCGGCGACCATCCCTCGCTCTCGACTGGAAGGACGATCGTTGGGTGTAGTGTACCGCACGCGAATGGCATATTCGTCTCCCTGCTCTGTAACAACCGCGGTGCTTTCTCCAGGCCAATGCGATCGGAAATCTCCCAGACTGTGTCGAGCCATTCTCTCCCAGTCAACGGAACGCTGTTGCGAACGATGCGTCGTAGCGACAGTGCTGCGTATGCGAGCGTGGCCGTTATCGCGAGTGCAATCGCGAGCCAGGCGACTAGCAGGATCGTCAACGGATCTGTGTTACGGATCCGCGCCGCGACGCCCGACGTCCGAGTCGCTACCAAAGTTTCAGACGCGACCGAGTGCTGCGACGCAGCGAGATCGAGCGGATTCCTTGCGGCTGCCGCGTCGTCGCCCAGCTGTGTCGAAGCGTGTCGAGTGGCTGCGACGTCCACATTCGATACAGGAGCACTCGTCGTAGCCAACGCGGGGAGAATCCGAAGATGAATCGGCGCCCAGAGTGTGAGCGCCGGAACGAGCAACAGCACGCCGAGCGTGACGAGCCAGACGAGGTGACGCGCGCCGGCTGCCGCGCGTTGCATGGCCAGCGTTACACCGAGCGCGCCGATGAGGATCAGCGTCGCCTTCACCAGGAGCATCAGGAGTGGCGCGTTTTCCCAGCGGAACAGGCCCAACGCTGGCAAGAGAATGTGGCAACATGGTTATCTCCCCTCCTGCCGTGCGCGACGAATCGTGTCGCGATGGCGCTGCACGTCGTCTTCGGTCATGTCAGTATCGGACATGCGGAGCAACGCTGTGACCGCCTGCTCCGGAGAGCCAGCGAAGTAAGTTCTGACGACATGTGCAAGAACGTCCTCGCGTGCCGTTTCGGTCGGTCGCACCGGCGAGTAAACGTAGCGCGGACCGTCTTCCTTGTGGCGGATGACGCCCTTCTCCGCGAGAATGCGCAACACCGACCGCACTGCAGAATATGTCGGAGGATCGGGAAGATCATTCATGATTTCCGCGACTGTTGCTTCGCCGTGCCGGTGCAGAATGTCCATGACCTGCCGTTCGCGGCGGGAGAACGAAGGGGCGGGAGCAACTGTTGCGGTGCGCCTGGAAGCCATGCGAATGCTCGACTGATAAGGGACGGTCTGAGGCTGCTGAAAAATCAACTGTGTTGAATTTTCACCATTACTTGACGACTGTCAAGGGGGAGTATCCGGAACGGGCGAATTCCCGGATCTTGCGGTTCGGACCGGCGGCGCCACATTCGCCATGTGCATGTATACCTGACGCGGGTTCTCCAGTCTGAACAGAGGAAGCAAATGTTGGCTCTCCGTGCAATAATTCGTGGTGGGATGCGTATCGCCGCTGGTATGTCCATCGCCGGGCTCTGCCTTTCAGCAGCAATCACCGTCAACGCCGGCGCACAGACGAACCGCGCCGCGGGACCGAATGGCTCATTTACGTTGGAGCAGGTGCTGAGCTACCCGTTCGCAACCGGACTGACGGCTTCGCCGAAATCTTCGCGCATTGCTTGGGTCATCGACGCATCCGGCGTGCGGAATATCTGGACTGCTGACGGGCCCGACTTCAAGGCGCGCGCACTCACGGATTATCACGCGGACGACGGACAGGAGCTCACGAATCTCGCTGTGTCGCCGGATGGCAAGTGGGTCGTGTACGTGCGCGGCGGTGACCACGACGCGAATTGGGCCGCCGAGGGAGGGCTGCCACCCGATCCGGATCATTCGCCGATCAAGCCAAAAGTCGAGATATGGGCGGTCCACGTGGACGGCGCCTCGAACCAGCCGCCGAAACTGCTCGCGGAGGGTGACGAGCCCGTGATCTCTCCGCGCGGTGATCGCGTTGCGTTCACGAAAGGCGAGGCGATCTGGACGGTGCCGATCGACGGATCAAACGCGGCCAGACAGCTCTTTTTCGCGCGTGGAAGCAGTGGCTCGCCCACATGGTCGTCCAACGGCGACCGGCTCGCCTTCGTTTCAAGCCGTGGCGACCACAGCTTCATTGGCATCTTTACGTCGGACTCGACGCCGATCCGTTACCTCGCTCCTTCGACATCACACGACCGGTCCCCGAAGTGGTCCCCGGATGGAACGCGCATCGCGTTCGTGCGCACGCCGGGCACTGGCGGCGCGCCGGAAACCGCATTGGAGCTCCACCCGCGGCCCTGGGCAATTTGGACCGCCGACGCTGCAACAGGTTCGGGACGACTGGTCTGGCAGAGCGCCAATACGTTGTTGAGCTCCGTACCCAACACTGACGGAGGGACCAATCTGTCATGGGCGGCCGGTGGACGCATCGTGTTCCTGAACGACACGGATGGATGGCCACATCTATATTCGGTCGCCGAATCCGGTGGCACGCCATTGCTGCTCACTCCGGGATCGTTCATGGCGGAGTTCATCACTCTGTCGCCGGATGGCAAATCGCTTGTATACAGCGCAAACACCGGCAACACTCCCGGCGACGGCGACCGGCGTCACATCTTCCGCGTACCGGTCGATCGTGCGGCGCCTGTCGCACTTACGTCCGGCGCCGGCCTCGAGTGGACGCCGTTCGTAACGGGCGACGGGAGCACGGTCGCGTTCGTCGGTGCAGGCGCGCAGAGGCCGACTCTGCCGATGGTCATCCCAATCAACGGTGGCTCGCCCCGCGCGCTCGCAGAAGAAACGATTCCGGCTTCATTCCCGACGGCAGCTCTGGTGATTCCGAAGCCGGTAACGTTCAAGGCGGCCGACGGAACAGTAGTGCATGGCCAGCTGTTCGAGCGCAACGACGGCGGCTCGGCCAGGAAGCCCGGCATCGTCTTCGTGCACGGTGGTCCTCCGCGCCAAATGATGCTCGGCTGGCATTACATGGACTACTACTCGAACTCGTACGCGGTCAATCAGTACCTCGCGAATCACGGCTACATCGTGCTATCGGTGAACTACAGACTCGGAATAGGTTACGGACACAATTTCCACCATCCTGCGCACGCGGGATCGGCAGGCGCGTCGGAGTATCAGGACGTGAAGGCCGGCGGTGAGTATCTACGCTCACTCGCATCGGTCGACCCGCGACGCATCGGAATTTGGGGCGGATCGTACGGTGGCTTCCTCACCGCGATGGCGCTCGCGCACAACTCCGACATCTTCAAGGCGGGCGTCGACATGCACGGGGTTCACAACTGGCTGGATGAATCGGCAAGCAGGCTCATCAACGCGCAGCAGCGTTATGAGAAGAGCGATATCAAGAAGGCGCTGGACGTTGCGTGGAATTCATCTCCGGTGTCGGCAATCGCGACATGGAAGAGTCCAGTGTTGCTGATTCAGGGCGACGACGATCGCAACGTCCACTTTCACGAGACCGTCGACCTGGCGCGGCGCCTTTCGACCGCCGGAGTGAGCTACGAGGAGATGGTGATCCCCGACGAGATCCATGGATTCCTGCGGCATGCGTCCTGGGGGAGCGCCGATTCGGCAACGGTGGGCTACTTCGACAGGCAGTTCCACCCGAAGTAAGGTTTCAGCAGATGTGAATCCGCACACTGTGCCGCTGTCCGATCGGGGACTACACACGCGCTGTAATTCGACAGATAGGTCAGACGATATCAGTCCACCGGTACTGCCGTGGCGCCGATACTTGAAGGTCGCATTCGGCCGCCACGCCGCCGCGGGCATACCCCTTGCCTTCTTCGTTCAGACACACGGGCGAACACTCAACGGAGGCGGTGCAAGTGGAACTGGATACCTTAAACGAGCTATACGTCGACGAACTCAAGGATCTTTACAGCGCGGAGAACCAGATCCTGAAAGCACTTCCTCGCATGATCAAGGCTGCGAGCAACCGACAGCTCAAGCAGGGATTCACAAAACACGAACGACAGACCAGGCAACACGTCAAGCGCCTCGAGCGCATCTTCCGCTCGCTCGGGGAGAAACCGACCGGGAAGAAGTGCGTGGGAATGGAAGGTGTTCTCAAGGAAGGCAGCGAACTCATCAAGGAAAGACCCGAGCCGGACGTACTCGACGCTGGTCTCATCGCGGCCGCCCAACACGTCGAGCATTACGAGATGGCCGGTTACGGTACGGTTCGTACGTGGGCCCGCGTGCTGGGGCACGACGACCACGAGTCGCTGCTCCAGCAAACACTCGACGAGGAACGTGACACCGACGAAGCCCTGACCGCAATCGCCGAGTCGTCGATCAACATCGAGGCGGCGGACGAAGAGGAAGAAGAATAGCACGACGGCGATAGCGGCCACTGGTCGTACATGCGACGGTGATCAGATCGGCGGGGGACGCAGACCGGCAGAGAGGGGACGTCGATGAGTATTGGCGAAATGAATCCAGGCGATCGGAGCGAGAACTCCGACGAGTTGGCGATACAGATGACATCCATGTTCGGCGGACGCGAGCCGACCATGGAAATGGCGCAGGTGCTCGACATGCTCGAATCATTACACGGCAAGCCGATCCCGGAACTCGATGCACGCGAAGCGCGCAGGCAACCGACGCCGGCGGACGCAGTCAAGAAGTTGCTCGACGAGCGGGACGAGAACACCGCACCGCGGGACGTCGGAAGCATGGACAACAAGACCATCGATGGCCCTGCGGGCGACATCGACATTCGCATCTACAAGCCTGCATCCGCTCGCGAAGAGAAAAAGTTACCGGTCGCGCTCTACGTACACGGCGGTGGATGGGTAATCGCCGACATCGATACTTACGACAGATCGGCGCGCGCAGTGTGCAACGCTGCACACTGCATTGTCGTCTCGACGGACTACCGCCGCGGCCCGGAGGATCGGTTTCCCGCAGCGCACGACGACGTGTACGCGGCGTACAGGTGGACACTCGAGAATGCCGCGGACCTGGGCGGCGATCCGGCGCTTGTCGCTGTAGTGGGTGAGTCCGCGGGCGGAAACATGGCCGCCAATGTTTGCATGAGAGCAAGAGATGACAGACTGCAGGCCCCGGTGTATCAGGTTCTTGTCTATCCCGTCGCTGGCTACGACTTCGATACCGCGTCGTATCGCGAGATGACTCGGGCGAAGCCGCTCAACACGGCGACGATGCGCTGGTTCTTCGACAACTATCTGAGGAATCCGACTGACGGTGAGCTACCGGCAATCGCTCTGGACAAGGCGGACCTCTCGGATCTTCCGCCAGTGACGATCGTCAGCGCCGAACTGGACCCGCTACGGTCCGAAGGTGAAGCACTCGCTCGGCAATTTCAGAGCGCTGGCGTCGCGACGGAGCAGCGTACGTACAATGGCGTCACACACGAATTCTTCGGCATGGGCGATGTACTGCAGGAAGCCGAGGACGCCGTGCTGTTCGCCGCGAACGGTCTGATGCGAGCGTTCGGGACTGCGTGACCTTTGCGTCGGTCGGCTCCGGTTCGTGAGCCGACCGACTCAATCCAGCCTAGAACGGCAGATCGTCGTCCTCGTCCTGCAACGCCGCCGGGAAATCCTCGAACTCGCCGCCGTGGCCCGCCGCCGCTCTTCGCGGCGGCTGGCCGCGCGGAGCGTGACGGCGGAGCCTCGCCGTCGAAATCACCGCCGCCGCGCGAGCTCAACATCACGAGCTCGCGAACGCGGATCTCGGTCGTGTAGCGCGTCTGGTTTTCCTTGTCCTGCCACTGGCGATACTCGATAGGCCCTTCGACGTACAGCTTGTCGCCCTTCTTGACGTACTTCTCGACCACATCGGCGAGTCCCATTCCCTTCTCTGCACCCTGGCCACGTCCGGCGTTCCAGACGACGCAGCGGTGCCATTCGGTCTTTTCCTGACGGTCGCCCGACGGCCCGTTCCAGGTGCGTGACGTCGCGAGCGAGAACGTCGCTACGCGGCCCCCGTTGGTGGTCGAACGAACTTCCGGGTCCTGCCCGACATTCCCGATCAACATCGCTTTATTGAGGCTTCGGCTCATTTGTTCTCCTGGCGAGGAAAGTGGCTCGCCGATGAAAGTATGGGATCTCGGACTCCAGCGGGAAAGCCGGTTGCCGTTTCTGTCACCATTTCATTGCGCACGAGTGAGCGA
Source organism: uncultured Gemmatimonadales bacterium (assembly GCA_963707505.1). Classification (GTDB taxonomy): domain Bacteria; phylum Gemmatimonadota; class Gemmatimonadetes; order Gemmatimonadales; family Gemmatimonadaceae; genus Fen-1247. Next base: position 1,072,495 of record CAVPQB010000004.1, on the reverse strand, counting down.
AGGTCGGATCGAAGCACGATCGCGTCCTCTCGCGGCGCATGATAATATCGCTTGCGAACCCCCATTTCGGCGAATCCGCGACTGCGGTACAGCGTGCGCGCTCCCGCGTTCGACGCGCGCACTTCCAGCCACATCTCCTTCGCACCGCTTCGGCTGCAACGATCCATCGCGGCGTCCAGCAGCAACGCGCCGAGACCGTGACCTCGATGCTCAGGATCGACTGCGATATTCAGTAGCTCGGATTCGTCCGATACGGCCACGGTGATGGCGTAGCCAACGATGCTACCGGCTTGCTCGGCGACTAGAAAATTATTGCCGCCCTGGGACGTCAGGTGCGTACCAAACATTCCGCGCGTCCACGGATCGCCGAACGACGCACGTTCGATGGCGATGACCGCCCCAAGATCCGAACGCTCGGCGATACGCACCGTTGCAGTCATGGCGTCAGCGGCCGCCCGTGCGCCGCCTCCCACTTCACCTGCGCCTCAGCAAGTCTCCCATAAGTCGGCTCCCACGAATCCAGGTCGACCGCTCCGCGCGCCTCGATGTCACCCAATCTGGGAACAACGGCACGCGCAAGGGGCCTGACGTCGACTTCCAATCCCGGCCCGATCAATTGCGCGTGCATTCGCACCGCCCGCGCTCGCAGCTCTTCGTCGCCCACGAGATACGTCGCGCCGATCAATTCAGTGCGATCGCCGTCACGATTCGCATCCTGACAGAACCATTCGCCGCGCCCGGCCTGGAGCGCTGCAATAAGATATCCGCTGGGCGTAATCGCGCTCCACACAAGCAATTCCAGCGACGACACGGCGTACAGCGGAATGGCGAGCGCAGAACAGATTCCCTTGGCGAACGCAGCAGCTGACCGAAGGCTCGTGAACCCACCCGGACCTGCTCCGCACACGACAGCGGAAACGTCGCGCACGGGCATCGTGGCGCGCCCGAGGCACTGCACAACAGCAGGTGCGATGGGTTCGGTGCGCGCGCCAGTTGCGTCGCGCGACGCGAATGACAGATCGGCGGCGAGCACACCGTCGCGCGCGATTGCGACCGAACCCGTCTCTGTCGACGTCTCGAGTACCAGCACGCGGCCGAGCATCAACCCGCCAGAAGTAGACGACGGTCAGCACGCTCCGAATCGTAATCGAGAGCGATGGGAAGATGCCCCGCGGGAAGCAGTTCGCCCGCATGCTCGGGCCATTCCACGATCACAAGCGCGTTGGAAGCGACTATGTCGCTCCAGCCGATCTGCTCCAGTTCCTCGACGCGCTCTATGCGATACAGATCGATGTGAAACACCGGTGAACGCAGCGCCGCGTACTCGTGCACGATCGCATAAGTCGGACTCGTGACGGGCTCGCGTAACGCCGTAGCCGCGGCAGATCGCCTGCGCGAGCGTCGTCTTCCCTGCGCCCAGCTCGCCAGTGAGCGCGATGACGAGGTGCGGATGCGAATCGGCGCCCAGCCGCTCGCCCCACGCGATCAGCTCATGTTCGCTCATGACGAGATGCCCACGCGTCGCGAGCGGTGGCATCGTGTGATGATACGCGTCCATTACTCGTTCCGGAGCGCAGCCAGTGACGGCGACGTGCGCTTGGACTTGTTGTCGCGCTGCGCACGCAGCTCGAACAACTGGTCACGAATGCGCGCGGCACTCTCGAAGTCGAGGTCCTTCGCGGCGACCTTCATGTCATCCTCCAGCGTCTTGATCAGCGTATCGATGTCGGCGATCCTGGAATATTCCGGGGACGCTTCTGCGACTCTGCGCGACTGCTCGGCCTGCCTGTCCTGTCGCTCCGACGCGTGCATCGGCCACGCGAGTGATGAAGCGAACCTGATCGGTGCTCTTGACCACGCTCCGCGGTGTGATTCCATGTTCGGTGTTGTACGCAAGCTGCGTCGCACGACGACGCGCGGTCTCGTCCATGCAGCGCTTCATCGATCCGGTTATGCGATCTGCATAGAATATCGCGCGGCCGTTGAGATGCCGCGCCGCGCGGCCGGTAGTCTGGATGAGCGAGCGATCGCTGCGCAGAAATCCCTCCTGATCCGCATCGAGAATCGCCACCAGCGACACCTCGGGCATGTCCAGACCTTCGCGCAGCAGATTGATTCCTACCAGCACGTCGAACTCACCAAGTCGCAGACCGCGCACGATCTCCATGCGCTCGATCGCGTCGATGTCCGAGTGCATGTAGCGTACACGAACACCCATCTGCTGCAGATAGTCGGTCAGGTCTTCCGACATGCGCTTGGTGAGGGTGGTCACCAGAACACGCTCGTTCTTACGCTCGCGAAGCCGGATCTCCTTGAGCAGATCGTCCACCTGACCACGCACCGGCCGAACTTCGATCTCCGGATCGATCAGCCCCGTGGGCCGGATGATCTGCTCCACCACCACACCCTCGCACAGTCGCAGCTCGATGTCGCCCGGCGTTGCGGACACGTTGATCGCGCGCGGTGTGAGCGACAGAAACTCGTCGAAGGTAAGCGGCCGGTTGTCCAGCGCGCTCGGCAATCTGAATCCGTAATCGACAAGCGTCAGCTTGCGCGCGCGATCGCCGTTGAACATCCCGCCGATCTGCGGCAGCGTGACGTGTGACTCGTCGACTACCACGAGGAAATCGTCGGGGAAGTAGTCGAACAGACAGGCCGGCCGCTCACCGATCTCACGTCCCGACAGATGCCGCGAATAATTCTCGATTCCGGCGCACGTGCCGATCTCGAGCATCATCTCGATGTCGAAGTTGGTGCGCGATTCAAGCCGCTGCGCCTCCAACAGCTTGTTGGTGTTGCGCAGCTCCTGCAAACGCTCCGCGAGCTCCGCCTGGATGCGCCGCACTGCGCGCTCGATGGTTGGCCGGCTCGTAACGAAGTGTTTCGCGGGATAGATCGCCGCACGTTCCAGCGCGGCGATGACGTTGCCGGTAAGCGGATCGATCTTGCTGATGCGCTCGATCTCGTCGCCCCACAGCTCGATGCGAACGCCCTGCTCTTCATACGCAGGCAGAATCTCGACCGTGTCGCCCCGGACGCGGAACGTGCCACGCTCGAACGCGACGTCGTTGCGGCCGTACTGAATCTTCACGAGTGAACGAAGTATGTCGTCGCGCGCGATCTTCTGACCCTGCAGCAACGTCACCATCTGCTCACGATACTGCACCGGATCGCCCAGACCGTAAATCGCCGAAACGGTCGCGACGATTATGACGTCGTCGCGCTCCATCAGACTCGACGTCGCGCGCAGCCGCAGCCGGTCGATGTCCTCGTTTATCGACGCATCCTTCTCGATGTAGGTGTCGGTCGTCGGGACGTACGCTTCGGGTTGATAGTAGTCGTAGTAGGAGATGAAGTACTCCACCGCATTGTGCGGGAAGAAGGACTTGATCTCGCCGTACAACTGCGCTGCGAGCGTCTTGTTGTGGGACAACACGAGCGTCGGCTTGCCATACGCCTGGATCACGTTCGCAATCGACATCGTCTTTCCAGAGCCCGTAACGCCCAATAGCGTCTGGAACCGATCGCCGCGCTCAAGCCCGCGCGAAAGCTCGGCTATTGCTTTCGGCTGATCTCCGGCCGGCTCAAAAGGTGCCACCAAGTCGAACTTTGCCATGAGTACCGAAATTTAACCGAAGATCGTGTCCGAACGGGCGTTCGAAATTACGCCAATCGTCAGCGCGGGTTCGCACAACCGGACATCTCTACCCTCGACCCACATCCGCCAGTGCCAGCGCGCAGTTTATCAGCGCGATGTGCGTCAGACCCTGCGGAAAATTACCAGCGAATCCGCCGGTCTTGGGGTCCAGCTCCTCGCTGTAGAGCCCAAGGTGATTCGCGTGCTTCAGCATGCGGCAGAAGATGCGCTCGCCCTGCTCCGCGTCACCGGATAGTACGAGAGCCTGGGCCATCCAGAATGTGCAGATCGAGAAGACACCCTCCGAGCCCGGCAGGCCGTCGTCGTTGCGATAACGGTACACGAGCTCCTTGTCGTCGCTCGTGAGATCGCGCAACGTCGCCGCTATCGTTCCCTTCACTCGCTCGTGATCCGGCGGAAGAAAACCAACCATCGGTATGATGAGATTGGCCGCGTCCAGCGCTTCGGTGCCGTAGAACTGCACGAAGCTCTGGCGCTTCTCGCTCCAGCCTCGCTCCATCACCTCAGCCCACACCGCGTCGCGCGCAGCTTCCCACCGCGCGAGGTTGCACGGCAGCTCGAACTCGCGAGCCATCTTCACACCGCGGTCGAGAGCGACCCAGCACATGACCTTGCTCATCACGTAGTGCTCTTCGCTCGCGCGCACTTCCCATATCCCGCTGTCGGGATCGCACCAGTGGACCGCGATCCAGTCAACGAGCCGACTGAGGGACCACCACGTACCTTCGCCAACCGTCGCGCTACGGCTCCATCGGTAGGCGGTATTCAGGATCTCGCCGTACACGTCAAGCTGCAACTGGTTCACCGCGGCATTCCCTACCCGCACGGGCGCGGAGTTACGATATCCCGAAAGGTGCGGCAACGTTCGCTCCGGCAGATCGCGCGAGCCGTCCACTCCATACATTATCTGAAGATGCGACTTGGTAGCCTTGCGCGTGATGCGGCGCAGGAACGCCATGAACGCGCTCGCCTCTTCGTGTTGTCCAAGCCCCTGCAGCGCGTCGAGTGTGAATGACGCGTCGCGGAGCCAGATGAAGCGATAGTCCCAGTTGCGCTCGCCGCCAATTTCTTCTGGAAGCGATGTCGTGGGCGCCGCGATGATCGCGCCGGTCGGCTCGTAACACAGCAACTTGAGCGCGAGCGCCGACCGCTCGACCACGGCGCGGTGAGTACCCTCGTACTTGAGTGTCGCAACCCAGCCATCCCAGAACGCGACGGTCTGCTGCAACCGCTCGTCCGACTTGTACGATGCGATCGGGAGCACCTCGTCGTCGTCGTATCGTAATACGAACCACGCGGACTCGCCGGCGCGCATCCGCAATTGCGCTGTCGCACCCATCTCATCAACGCGCCACCAAAGATCGGGCGGCGCCGAGAGTGCTGCTGCTTCGTTGTCGTCGTCAGTAGCGAGCAGGCCGTTCTTTCGCGGAATGATGTGCGCTGGCTTGATCGCGTAATCGAATCGCGGGGAAAAGCAGATCGATATGTCCATCTGACCGCGCGTGCACTTCACCTGTCGATGGATCTCGGCGAAACCCGGACGCCGTCCTTCCGGCCCCACCGGCATGAAGTCGCACAGCTCGAGCGTGCCGGTACTGTCATGAAAGGCCGTAACCAGCACGTTGGTTGCCGGAAGATATCGCTGCTCGCTTGTGTGCGTTCCAGCTGGCACGATCTGAAAGCGACCACCGCGCGACTGGTCCAGAATCGCCGCGAACGTGGACGGAGACGGGAACTCCGGCAGGCAACACCAATCTATCGAACCATTGAGACCGACAAGCGCCGCAGTGCGCATGTCGCCAATCACTGCATATGCTGAGATCGGCGGGTACGCAGAAGTCGCAGCCGAAGACCATGCTGCCGGCGCCTGGTTGCTCGCCGAAGTCGCACCGGCGTTCGCACCGGCGTTCGCATCGGAAGTCCCGCTCGGGGACGATCCCACCGCTGGCATCGAAGTCGCAGTCATGATCTCGACCCCGCAAGCAATTCCAACAACTCGTGGATTTCACGGGGACTGTTCACGGAGAATCGCGCGTGTGTCTTCGCGTCCGGCGCGCCAACGTGAACCGTTGTCGCGTGCGGATACGACCGCAACGCGCGGAAGGCATCTTCATCGGTCACGTCGTCGCCGGCGAACAGAATGGATGCGTCCGGCGACTCGCCGCCGAGCTCGCGAACTATTTCGAGCACAGCATCGCCCTTCGTTACACTCGCGCTGGACAGAATGTTGATCACACACTTGCCCGGCGCGAGCGTGACTCCGCGCGTCCGCGCGATCGCGGCCACACGCGCGCCGAGCTCTGGAAGCAGCTCCATGTCCATTTCGCGGAAGTGCAGGGTCAAGCTGAACTGTTTATCCTCGATACTGGTTCCGGGAAACTGGGTGACGACCGTGTCCAGATCCCGCCGGGACTCGCGCAGCGCAAGCCCTGCATCTTCCCACCCCTCCGGCCCCGTAATGTTTCCCGACTCCGACAGGTGCTCCATTCCGTGATTCCCGTAAATCGTCACGCCGTCGATCGCCAGCATGCGACGCGCATCTGCGACGGACCGCCCAGTTACAAACGCAACATGCACGCCGCGGTCGCGCTCCGCGATCAGCGCGCGTAGCGAGGCGCGCGCCGTTCCCGGGATGTTCGCCGCGTCAGGGCGCTCGACGATGTCGCATAGAGTTCCGTCGATGTCGAGCAGGATGAGGAGTGGTGTTCCCCCGAGCCTCCGTGCAATCTCGTCCGGCTCCGCTCGCCTCACAAAATCACAGGGCTGCGGCTCCGCCTTCCGCGGCCTGATCGGTCGCCTCGGCAGCCGAGAGTATCGCTTCCAGCCAGTCCTCTATGGTCGCGTTTGCAACGCGGTCCCTGAGCACCGTCATGCGCTCCACACGCTCGTGTCGCGGCATGTCCAGAGCAACGGCGAGCGTATCCGCAAATGCGTCGATGAAAAATGGATTCACCAGCAGTGCCGCACCCAGCTCATCCGACGCACCTGCGAAGCGGCTCAGTACCAGCACACCGTTTCTATCGGTTCTGCATGCGATGAATTCCTTGGCCACGAGGTTCATTCCGTCCTGAAGCGACGACACCACGCACACATCGGCCGCACAATACACTGCGGCGAGCAGATCTGCGTCGACGTTCTCGTGCACGAGCACGATTGGTGTCCAGTCGAGCGTGCGAAATTCATCGTTGAGCCGCTCTATCGCTTCGAGCACATTGCGCTCCAGCCTGGCATACGCCGGAATATCGGTGCGCGACGGCGTCGCCACGATCAGCATCGTGAAGGTCCCGCGGCGTTCCGGCGTATCCGTCCACATGTGTTCCAGCGCGCGCAGTCGTCTTTCGATTCCCTTGGTGTAATCCATTCGATCGACGCTGACGACCAGTTGTCTGTCTGCGGGTGCGTATCGCTGGCGAAGCGTCCTGCACACATCCATTGTGTGTGGCAACGCGGCCAGCCGCTGCCATTCCGCGACATCGATGCTGATCGGAAATGCACCGACTCGCGTCTGTCGCCCATCAAGATGGATGACACTCTGATCCAGGCTCACCTGTGCGTCCGGCAGTCCACGCGCGACACAGTCCATGAAATTCCACGCGAAGCCATCCGTCTGAAACTCGATCAGATCATTTCCCAACAGCCCACGCAGCAGCGACTCCTGAACGCCGACAGGCAGAATACCAAAGACATCCGGGGGAGGAAACGGAATGTGCCAGAATTGATGGATCAGTGCATCCGGAACCAGCGGTCGTATCAATGACGGAGCGAGCGCAAAGTGATAGTCATGCACCCACACCATCGGTGCCCCGCCCACACGCTCCGCCTCCTGCACCACGGCTGCAGCGAACATGCGGTTCGCGCGCTCGTAACTCTCCCAATCACTCCGCCGGATATCGACCTTGCTCACGAAGAGGTGACACAACGGCCACAACGCGCTGTTGGCGAAGCCCAGATAAAAACCCTCGACGTCGCTCTCCGACAACCACACCCGGCGCAGCGTGTATGATGGATCGCCGGGAGGAACCGCCACGCGTCCGATGTCATCCGCAACGGTACGATCGGCATTTCCGGATGCCCACGCGACCCAGGTTCCGTGTGTACGGCGGAGAATCGGATCCAGCGCAGAGACCAGTCCGCCCGCGGGGAATCGCACTTCGATCCCGTTGGGTTTGTGTACGTGCTCGTACGGCTCGCGGTTGGAGAGCAGTATGAGCGGCCGGTCCAGAGCTACGGGAAATTTGGATTGCATCTAGATCCCCACGTGAGCACGCACCATGCCCGTGCGGCGCTCATACGCGGCGAACGGCGCGACCTACTCCGCCGTCTGCTCTCGCCGCGACACTTCTGTGACACCCTTCACGCGCCTGATTGCGCGCAGCGTCTTGCGGAGATGTGGGAGATTCTCGACCTGGACCTCTATCATGCCGAACACGCGCGCATCCTCGCTGCGCAGCTCGAAGCTTCTGATATCGGTCTTGGTCTCGCTGACAGCGGTAGCGATGTCTGCGTACAGTCCGCGACGGTCGCTGGCCTCGACTGCCAGCCGCACGAGGAATCGCTCGCCCTGGACCTCCTGCCAGTCTATTTCGAGCCTGCGCTCCGGCTCGTCGTCCAGCAGCATGAGATTGGGACAGTCGGCGCGGTGAATGCTGACGCCGCGTCCGCGCGTCACATACCCTGACACCGGATCGCCGGGCACCGGTTGACAACATTGCGCGTAGCGCACGAGCAGCCCATCGGCGCCCTGAATCCGCACACCGCGACCAGTACCGCGCACGCGATCGACCAACCGCTCCAGCCGATTCGGCCGAGGCGGTTCCAACTCCGTGTCGATTTCCGGATGCAGGCTGCGAATGACGTCGCGACCACTCAGCTCACCCTGCCCAACCGCGCTCACGAGATGGCCACGATCGTTGAGCTTGAGCGTCTTCGCCGCCGTGTCGAGCTCCTCATCGGTCGGACGGAGCACGCGGCGACGCTTTGCCTCCTTGTCGATCATCTCGCGACCAAGCTTGATCGACGCCTTCTGCTCCTCCATGCGGAGCCGCTGCTTTATGCGGTGCCGAGCGCGCCCGGTGCGCACATGCGCAAGCCAGTCGCGATTGGGACGCGCGGACGGCGACGCGATTATCTCGACGGTGTCGGAGTTCTTGAGCTCGCGCGAGAGCGGCGCCATGCGGCCATTCACGCGCGCGCCATTGCAGTGCAGTCCGACTTCCGTGTGCACTGCGAACGCAAAGTCGATCGGCGTCGCGCCCTTGGGAAGCTGGATCACGTCACCAGTCGGTGTGAATACGAATATCTCGTCCTGGTAGAGATCGAGCTTGAGAAACTCGAGAAACTCGTCCGGGGTCTTGGCATCGAGCTGCAGCTCCAACACCTGACGAAACCACTGGAGATGACGGTCCAGCTCGTCCGAGTTGCGCGCGTTTTCCTTGAAGCGCCAGTGAGCGGCGATACCGTATTCCGCGGTGCGGTGCATCTCCCGCGTACGTATCTGGATCTCGAACAATTGCCTGCCGGGTCCGAATACCGTCGTGTGCAGCGACTGATATCCGTTGGACTTCGGCTGCGCGATGTAATCCTTGATACGTTCCTGCACAGGGGTCCATCCGTCGTGGATGACGCCGAGCGCGTGGTAACAATCAGGAACACTGTTCACCAGCACGCGAATCGCGAGAAGATCATAGATCTCCTCATAAGGCTTGTCGCGATTCACCATCTTCTTGTAGATGGACCAGAGGTGCTTCGGGCGCCCGGTGATCTCGACTTCCTTGATTCCGGCGCGCGTCATTTCCGCCGTGAGCGGTTTCCGCATCCGCTCGACGAGATCATCGCGCTCGGCGCGTTTCTGTGCAACGAGACGCGCAAGGTGGCGATATGCATCCGTCTCGAGATGCTTGAACGCGAGATCCTCGAGCTCCCAGCGGACCTGCGCCATTCCGAAACGGTGCGCCAGCGGCGCGTAGAGATCGCGTGTCTCCTGCGCAATTCGCTTGCGCTTCTCATCAGGAAGCGATTCAAGCGTGCGCATGTTGTGCAGCCGGTCGGCGAGCTTGATGATGATGACGCGTGCATCCTTTGCGATCGACAGGAGCAGTTTGCGATAGTTCTCGACCTGCGCGTCGCGCGGCGCGTGCGCCGGCAGGTGCTCGATCTTGGTGAGACCATCCACGATCGCCGCGACTTCCTTGCCGAACTCGAGCTCGATGTCGGCGAGGGTGAAGCGGGTGTCCTCGATCACATCGTGGACGAGACCCGCGATGACCGTCGTGGTATCGAGGTTGAGCCCCGCCAGGATCTTGGCGACCGCGACACAGTGGAGTACGTAATCCTCTCCCGATCGCCGCTTCTGGCCCCGGTGCGCATCCTCGCTGAACCGGTAGGCACGCAGAAGCTGCTCCACGTCGATCCGCTCGGGAAGCGGATCGACGACGAAGTCCCAGCCGGGAATGAGCTCGCTCCCGGCCACAACCTCTGGCCTAGCGACACTGACCGCCATCTTTCAATATGACGCCATGACCGTGCCAGGAAAACTGCCTGGAGGGATATTTCGATCACAAAGATGGTTGGCTCGGCGAGTCCGTCGCCTCCTCACACGAGGATCCCGCTCTCGGCGAAGCTGGTAAACCGGCCCCTGCCGATGATGATATGATCCAGGACGTCGATGCCGAGCAGCTTGCCGGCCGATACCAGCTGCGAGGTGACCACACGGTCCTCCGGCGACGGCGTCGGGTCGCCGGATGGATGATTGTGGATGAGAATCACCGCATACGCGTTTTCCGCGATCGCCTGGCGAAACACCTCACGTGCGTGAACAAGCGACGAGTTCAGTATTCCACGTGTGACGAGGATGTCGTTCTCGAGCCGGTGCTGTGCGTCGAGCGTCGCTATGTGAAACTCTTCCACTGGAAGATCCTGCATGCGAAGCGAGTACGCGTCGTACACGTCGCGGGCTTCGCGCATCGGCCTTCCCTGCTCCCGCTGCTCGGCCATCATTCGGCGGCCGAGCTCGAGCGCGGCGTGAACTGTGATCGCGCGCGCAGGTCCAACGCCCGCGACGGACGTGAGCGACGCGACGGGACGCGATGACAGTCGTCGCAGAGAGCCCTGCGACGCGGCGAGAACGTCATGCGCGAGATCTATCGCGGACCGCCCTTCACCTCCGGAGCCAAAGAGGATGGCAACCAGCTCGACCGCGCTCAGCGCCTGCGCACCATGTTGCTTGAGCCGCTCGCGCGGACGTTCGGTTACTGGAATTTCGCGAATTGAAATGGCGGCCATGTGAGCTCCGAAGTGTGGTCTCACATGAATACATGCAACACCGGCCGCCGCGATTGGGCAATCGCGAACGGCCGGTGTTGTTTCGACGCAGTTTGCACCGCCGTCAAACGCGGGCTCGGCGAATATCGTCATTCCCGCTTTCGCGGGAATGACGGCGGTGGTCCTACGCCATCACTGCCCCGTGGCACTTCTTGAACTTCTTGCCTGAACCGCACGGACACGGATCGTTGCGCTTCACGTTGGTCCAGTCTGCGCCAGCCGGAGCTCCGCCAGACACACCCGGCACCCCCGCCGGCGCCTGCGGCGTGAGCGACTTCTGCCGGCCCAGTCCGACGACCGCTGGATCTGCACGCGTGGTAGCGACTTCCTGCGTCGGCGTTTCCGCGGGGCCGATGTCCATGTCCTCGTCGGTACCCGTGGGCGCCGGTGCATCGTCTGCGATGTCTTCCAGGATTCCGAGCGCGTTGTAATGCCTGGTCGGACGCGGCGGCGCTGGAGGCGCCGCTGGCTGGCCACCGTCGCCGCCTTGCTGGCCTTCGAACACGATCTGTGCGCGCGCGAAGCGCTCTGTGAACGTGTGCTGCATGTCCTGCATCAGGTCCACGAACATCGTGTAAGCTTCCTGCTTGTACTCGACGAGTGGATCCTGCTGGCCCCATGAGCGATAGTGTATTGCGTTACGCAGCTGATCGAGATCGTAAAGATGATCCTTCCACTTCTCGTCCAGAACGTTCAGCATCACGAGCGATAACAGACGTCCTGCAAATTCGTTGAGCCCGCGCATCTTTGCGTCGAAGGCCGCGATAGCAGCCGTCACCGCGGCCTGTCGCGCGGATGGGATCGTCGTGGGCCATTCGCCCGCCTTCTCGAACTCGGGAACGATCAACATGTAATTCTGCATCAGCTCCTGACGCAGAAGCTCGATGTCGAATACGCCGTCCTCTTCAGTTTCCGCGAGTGCCGTCTCGACGCGCTTGCCGACCGCCTTCTCGATCATGCGCTCGGCTTCGCCGCGCAACTCCTCACCACCTTCCAGCGCGAATGAGCGCAGCGAGTAGACGACCTCGCGCTGCTGATTCATCACATCGTCATATTCGAGCAGACGCTTGCGGGACTGGAAGTTCTGCAGCTCCACGCGCTTCTGTGCCTGCTCGATCGACCGTGTGATGAGCGAGTGCGTGAGAACCTCGCCTTCCTTCGCTCCCATCGCATCCATCAGCTTCGCAATGCGATCGGATCCGAAGAGACGCATGAGATCGTCTTCGAGCGACAGGAAGAACTGCGACGCTCCGGGATCACCCTGACGTCCCGCGCGGCCGCGCAACTGCCGATCGATACGCCGCGACTCGTGCCGCTCCGATCCGATTATGTGAAGGCCGCCATCTTCCATCACATCGACGATCTTTCCCTCGGCGTCCTTCACCTTGGACGGCTTGGCCGTCGTGACGCCCTCGCCAAGCTTGATGTCGGTACCGCGGCCGGCCATGTTGGTCGCGATCGTGACCGCGCCCGGATGCCCCGCTTCCGCGACGATCTCTGCCTCACGCTGGTGATACTTCGCGTTGAGCACGTTATGCGGAATACCGGCGCGCTTGAAAAGTTTCGACAGTGTTTCCGACACATCGACGTTCACCGTTCCAACGAGCACCGGGAAACCGAGCTGGTGCAGTCGCTGCGTCTCCTCGGCTATCGCGTTGTACTTCTCGCGCCGAGTCTTGAAGACGAGATCGTTGCGATCGTCGCGCACCACGGGACGATTGGTCGGGATCACAGCGACGCCAAGCTTGTAGATCTGATGGAACTCGGATCTCTTCCGTCTCGGCGGTTCCAGTCATGCCCGAGAGCTTATCGTACATGCGGAAGTAATTCTGAATCGTGATCGTCGCGAGGGTCTGCGTCTCGCCCTTCACGCTCACGCCTTCCTTCGCCTCGACGGCCTGATGCAGACCCTCTGACCAGCGGCGGCCCGGCATCGTACGGCCCGTGAACTCATCGACGATCAGAACCTCGCCTTCCTGCACGACGTAGTTCACGTCCATCTCATACAGCGAGTGCGCACGCAGCAGCTGATGGATTATGTGCAGCTTCTCCGACTTGGCTGCGTACTCCGCGTTGATCTTGTTTCGCTGCTCGATCTTCTCGGCCGGACGTCATCTCCGGATCGTGATCGATCAGATGTACCTGCTGCGAGATGTCCGGCAGGATGAACTGCTCGCGATCGTTCGGCGACATGAAATCGATGCCGCGATCGGTGAGATGGACCGCCTGTCCCTTCTCGTCCAGGACGAAGAGCAGATCTTCCTCGATATCGCGCATTTCCTGACGGCTCGCCGTAACGCGCCGATCGGCGATGTGCTTGCAGCTCCATTCCCTGGACAAGCTGCTTGACGCCTGGCTCGTTCAACAGCTTGAGCAGTCGCTTGTTCTTTGGTGCGCCGAGTCGCGCCTTGTACAGCAGTGTCGCCGCGGTATCGGTATCGCCTTCGCGCAGAGCGCGCTCTCCATCCGCGGTAAGCGTGTTGGCCATCTCGCCCTGCATGCGCACGAGCCGCGCAACCGCCGGGTTGTGACGCGCATACTCCTCATCCACCTCGTTACCTACCGGACCCGAGATGATGAGCGGAGTGCGCGCCTCGTCGATGAGCACCGAGTCGACTTCATCGACGATCGCGTACGCATGAGTGCGCTGCACGCGCTGATCCAGCGACACCACCATGTTGTCGCGCAGATAGTCGAAGCCGAACTCGTTGTTGGTGCCGTACGTGATGTCGCACTCGTAGACCATGCGACGCTCGTAGCTGCCCGGCTCGGTATCGTCAAGACACCCGACCGTCAGTCCGAGATACTTGTAGAGATGACCCATCCACTGCGAATCGCGGCGAGCCAGGTACGAGTTGACTGTGATGAGGTGAGCGCCACGGCCCGGCAGCGCGTTGAGATAAAGCGGCAACGTCGCGACGAGCGTCTTGCCCTCGCCCGTCGCCATCTCCGCGATGCGTCCGCGATGTAGCTGAACTCCGCCGATGAGCTGCACGTCGTAGTGGACCATGTTCCACTCCTGATCGTGGCCCGTGACGTTCACCGTCGTGCCGAGCAGCCGGCGCGCAGCCTCGCGCACTGTGGCGAACGCTTCGGGGAGAATCTCTTCGAGCGTGCGCGCGACCATCTCGCGCAGCTGACCCTCGAGACCGCCCCTGCCGTCTGATCCGCCCAGCTCGTCGTCGATCTTCTCGCGCTCCGCCGCAGAGCTCGCGACGTGCTTCTGCTCCTTCAGCTCCGCTATGCGCGCTTCGAGCTCGCCCGTGACTTCCTTGATGTGCGCACGGAACTTGGCCGTCTGGCCGCGCAGCTCGTCATCCGAAAGGGAGTGCAGTCGCTCGTATTCAGCGTTGATCTGATTGACCAGCGGCTGCACACGCCTCCGCTCCCGGTCATGTCGGGTGCCGAAGACGTTCTTAATCAGACCAGTAACCTCTGTCACCATTGATACAACCTTTCCGATTCGATGATCTCAGCGACCGCGTCCAGCACGAAGCCGCGCACCGACTTCCCCGCACGCGCCCGCGCACGGACCTCAGTCGATGAAACCTCAACAACGCGGCCGGCGAATTCACTCTCCGTCTTCCGCGCAAGAATCTCTATATGAACGAGCGTTCGAATAGTCTCCGGCTCGCGCCATTCGTCGAAGCGCGACCAGGCATCTTCCCCTATGAGCAGATACAGCTCCACGCCCGGGAATTCAGCCACAAGCGATTGTACGGTCGCAACCGTGTAAGATAACCCGGGCCGGTCGATTTCGATCCTGCTTGCCTCGAAGATCGAGGTCGCTGAAACCGCTGCCTGTACCATTCTGAAGCGCTGATCCGCCGAAGCGACATGCTGCGCTCCGGCCTTGAGCGGCTGCTGGGCGGTCGGCACCCACAGCATGCGATCAAGTCCCAGGCGCTCGGCGGCGTCCACTGCCGCCAGATAATGCCCTATGTGCGGGGGGTCGAAGCTTCCGCCGAAGACGCCGAGCCGCACTGCTTGGCAACCTCCTTGTCATTGGGGTAGGCCTTGACCGCCGCGGTACACAGATCCTTCGCGTCGGCGTCATACTTGATCGCGCGATACGCGGTCAGCAAGTCGAGATACGCCTTATGCGTTGCGGTGGCTGTGGGGTGCTTCTTGATGACGTCCTTGAGGTAGATGATCGCCGAATCGTATGCACCACGCCGAAGGTAGTGGTCGCCGACGTCCAGATCCTTGGTCGCGAACATGTTGTCCAGACGGGCGATCTCCGTGTTCGCCTGCGGCACGAGATGCGAATCCGGATACAGTGACACGAGCGACTGGAAGGTGTTCAGCGCCGACGTACCGTAGGTGGGATCGAGCTCCGGCTTGCGCCACATCTTGGCGTAGGATTGGCCGCCGGCGAGAAGCGCTTTCGGAGCGAGACTGTCGTCCGGGAACGCGTCCGAGATGCGAGTGAAGCTCTGTGCAGCCAGGAGATGATCGCCGTTCTTTTCCTGAGACTCGCCGAGGTAGTAGTACGACAGCGGCAGCAACGCGTCGCGGGCAGGAAGGTCGTGCGTCAGCTGCTCGAACCCCTTGGCCGCGTCATCGTAGTGATGCGAGTTGAACTGTTTGAGCGACGCTGCGAATAGCGACTCGGGGTTGCTTGCGTACACCTTTGGATCGAAGTTGCCGTGGCACGCCGTTGCGAGGGCGAGCGCCAGAAGCGGTCCGAGAACTACAAACGAGCGGCGAGCACGGTTCACGCGGTTGTTTCCTGGGCGCCGTTGTGCCGGCGTCCGATCGAGTAGTAAGTGATTCCGACGTTGGACATCTTTTTGGGATCATACAGATTACGACCGTCAACCACGATCGGCCGTTTGAGAGTAGCCTTCAGACGGTTGAAGTCGGGATGCCGGTATTCGTTCCAATCCGTAACGATTACCAGCGCGTCAGCGCCGGTCAGCGCATCATACCCCGTTTCTGCATAGCAGATCTTGCCGCCGCCATCGCCGATCCGGCGACGAGCTTCTTCCATTGCTGCCGGATCGTGCGCACAGACCGTTGCGCCCCACCCAAGCAGTTGTTCGATCAGAACGAGCGCAGGGGCTTCGCGCATGTCGTCCGTTCCCGGCTTGAACGATAGCCCCCAGACAGCGACGCGAACACCCTGCAGTTGATTGTGCTCGGAATCACGCAAGTCGCTGCCTGATAACACTTTACTGTCATGCGCTTCATGTACCAGATGAGGCAATAATGCGCGCCGCACCTTCTCTCCAAGACGTCGCTTCTGACGCTCGTTGGAACTATCGACGGAGCTGAGTATCTCGAGAGGGACGCCGGACTGTGCACCGGTGCGCACGAGCGCTTTTACGTCCTTGGGGAAACAGCTTCCGCCGTATCCTGGCCCCGGGAACAGAAAGCTTGGCCCGATGCGCGTATCGCTACCGAGTCCTCGGCGAACCTCATCGACGTCTGCACCGGTCGCCTCGCACAGCGCGGCGATCTCGTTCATGAAGCTGATCCGTGTCGCCAGCATTCCGTTGGCGGCATACTTGGTCATCTCCGCGGACGCGATGTCCATATAGATGACCGGGCGCCCGGTACGCACGAACGGAGCGTAGAGCTCGCCCATGACCGTCGTGGCGAACTCACTCTCGACACCCAGAACTACGCGGTCAGGCTTGAGGAAGTCCTCGACAGCCGCGCCTTCTTTTAGAAATTCGGGATTGCTGACAACGTGGAACGGGAACCGCGCGTGCCTGGCGACCGCCTTCTTGACCAGCGGCGCCGTGCCGACGGGAACGGTGGACTTGGTGACGACGACCGTCTCGCGCGTCATCGAGCGCCCGACCGTGTCGGCGACGGCCAGTACGTGGGACAGGTCTGCAGATCCGTCCTCGTCCGGCGGTGTTCCAACAGCGATGAAGACCACCTCCGCATCCGCGATGGCGGCTTCGACGTCGGTGGTGAAGATGAGCCGTCCGTCAGCCTGGTTCCTTTCGACGATTGCGTCCAGCCCCGGCTCGAAAATCGGGATCTCGTTTCGCTTGAGAAGAGAGATCTTCTTTTCGTCCAGGTCGGCGCAGATCACCGCGTTGCCTGTTTCAGCGAGGCACGCCCCGGCGACCAGGCCGACATAGCCCGTTCCTATTACAGCGATGTTCATGTCGCGCTAGGCGGCGTCTGCCGACATACGGCACGATGCGCCCGTTCTTCGACGTGAGACCCTTGGTGGCATTGCGTGCATCCACTACAACGGGCGCAAGATCGACGACTCGCTGATAGTTCACCGCGTCGTGGTCGGTGACGATGACCACTGCGTCCGAGTGCTTGAGCACGGCATCCGACAGCTCGACGCTGGTGAACGTGTGACCGTCCTCCCGGAACGTCGTCACGTGCGGGTCGTGGAACGAGACCTTCGCGCCGCGCCCCTCGAGCAGCTTGATGACGTCGAGTGCCGGGCTCTCACGCATGTCATCGATGTTCTTCTTGTAAGCCACGCCGAGCACGAGAACCTTGCTGCCATTCACCGATTTGTGCTCATGATTGAGCGCCTGCGCGACCTTTTCGACCACCAGGGCCGGCATCTGCGAATTGATCTCGCTGGCCAGATCGATGAAGCGCGTCTTGTAGTTGAGCGTGCGCATCTTCCAGGCGAGGTAGTGCGGATCCAGCGGGATGCAGTGGCCGCCGATTCCGGGGCCGGGCGTGAACTTCATGAAGCCGAACGGCTTTGTTGCAGCTGCGTCGATCACTTCCCACACGTTGACGCCGAGTTTCTCGCAGACGATCGCCATCTCATTTGCAAGGCCGATGTTGACGGAGCGGAAGGTGTTCTCGAGCAGCTTGACAAGCTCCGCAGTTTCGGTCGAGGTCACCGGCACGATGGTATCGAGACAGCTCTGGTACAACGCGGTCGCGACTTCCGTGCATGCGGGCGTTATTCCGCCGACCACCTTGGGTGTGTTCTTGGTATGCCAGACTGGATTGCCGGGGTCCACGCGCTCCGGGCTGAAAGCGAGGAACACATCGCTGCCGATCTTGAGGCCAGCGGCTTCGAGCTTGGGCTGCATGAGCTCGCGCGTGGTGCCGGGATACGTCGTGCTCTCGAGCACGACCAGCATGCCAGGATGGGCGTAATCGCTGATGGTAGCGGTTGCGGCGACGACGTAGCTCATGTCAGGGTCGCGCGTCTTGACGAGCGGAGTCGGGACAGCGATCGAGACGCAATCCATCTCCTTGATGCGCTTGGGATCGGTCGTCGCCTCGAACAACTTCTTGCCGACGACTTCGGCGAGCTCAGCCGATGGAACGTCCTGAATGTGTGACTTGCCGGTATTGAGCATGTCGGTCAGGCTCTTCGTTACATCGAAGCCAATGACCTTGAAGCCGGCTTTCGCGAACTCGACCGCGAGCGGAAGTCCCACGTAGCCAAGTCCGACCACGCCGATAACGGCGGTGCGGTCGGCGATTTTATCGAGAAGACGCTGCTTGTTATCCATTCGTTTGGAGGGCCCTCAACGGCCGTAGAAAGCGCGAACTGCCGAGATTACCTCGTCGCGCTGTGAGTCGGTAAGCTCCGGGTATACCGGCAGCGATACAACTTCCTTTGCCGCGCGCTCACTCTCCGGAAAATCGCCTTCCTCGTAACCGAGGTAAGCGAAGCACGGCTGGAGATGCAGCGGCAGCGGATAATAGACAGAGTTGCCGATGCCACGCTTCTTCAGAAATTCCTGAAGCTCGTCGCGGCGCGCGGCGCGCAGCGTGTACTGGTTGTAGATCGATTGATTCTTGCTGTCGATCGCGGGAGTACGCACGCCATCGAGATCCGCGAACGCCCTGTCGTACAGCGATGCGTTGCGTCGACGTGCGGCGCTCCACGCTTCCAGGTGTGGCAGCTTGGCGGACAGCACGACGGCCTGCAGCGCATCGAGCCTGCTGTTGTAGCCAACCTCTTCGTGAAAGTACGTCTTTACGCTGCCGTGAGTCCTGAGTCTCCGGAGGCGCGCGGCGAGCTCATCACTCTGCGTGACGGTCATGCCGCCGTCGCCGTAACCGCCCAGGTTCTTGGATGGGAAAAAGCTGAAGGTGCCGATGTCGGCGATCTCACCGGCCATCACCTGACGTCCATCGACATTTCTGCTCGCGCCGATGGATTGTGCGGCGTCCTCGATGATGGGCATTCCTTGCGGAAGCACGTCCCGGATCTCGTCGATCGCTGCCATCTGTCCGAACAGATCGACTGCGATGACGGCCTTGGCATCGGGCGTGTTGCGTACGGTTTCGTCGACAGCTTGGGGAGAGATGTTGAACGTATCGGGGTCGATGTCGGCGAACACGGTTCGTGCGCCGACGTTGTGAATGGCGCCCGCTGTCGCGAAGAATGTGAACGGAGTCGTGACGATCGCGTCGTTGCGTCCGACGTCGAGCGCGCGTAATGCGAGCAAAATCGCATCGGTGCCGTTGGCACAACCGATTGCGTGCTTCGTGTGCGACAGCTCGGCGACCTGTTTCTCGAGCCGCTCGACAGGCTCGCCGAGTATGAAAGTCTGCCCATCAACGATGGGCATGATCGCGGCGATGACTTCGTCGCGAATGGTGCCGTGCTGGGCTTTGAGGTCTAGAAGGGGTACGGCCATGATATGCGGGGTTACTCGCGCCGCCCAGGCAGGAGCCTGGACAGACGGCGATACAGCCTGGAAAGATCGCCGGTCGGAGCGCCCTAAGTCAATTAATTTCCGCTATGGGCGCCAGGTGTCCGCCCCAGCTACTCAGGCCGCGAGGAAGGATGGATCCGTTTACCGCACATACAATCATCCGCGACGCCACGTTTGTCGCGATTGCGGCGATCGTCGGGATCGGCTATCCCATGGCGCGAGCGTACGGCAGACGCATCGAGAAGGGCATGACGGGGCCCCGTTCTCCTCCCATCCGGAGAGGCCGCCGAGGCGCGGATGGAGCGGATAGAACGGGCCGTCGAGGCCATGGCGCTGGAGGTGGAGCGGATGGCTGAGGGCCAGCGGTTCATGACAAAGCTGCTGGCGGAGCCGGGACGGCTCAAGCCGCCTGAGAGTAAGGACTGATCCGGCAGATCGTCATTCCCGCTTTCGCGGGGATGACGAATTTCTGGGTGTTGACGAGTTTTCCTGGGGTTGAGAGCTTCTCCTACAGACTGACGACCTTCCCCGTCCGCGCCGACTCGTAGATCGCGAGAATGATCTCGAGCGACTTCCTCCCTTCCCGGCCGTCCGTATCGGGCACCGCCTCGCCGCGTAGCACCCGGAGCACGTTTCGGTAGTAGCCCTGGTGGCCAAATCCGTAAACTGTTGGCGGAGTCGTAGCGGCGGACTCGATCAGCTTGTCGTCGTCATCGTAGTCCTCGAACAGCCACGTATCGACGCGGTTGACCGCAGTGCCGCCGATCTTCACCGATCCGCGGTCGCCGAGGATGGTGAGCGAGCCTTCGAGGTTCCTGGGATACGTCAGCATCGTCACGTCGAGAACGCCGATCGCGCCATTCTGAAACCGCAGCACCGCAGCGCCGGAATCCTCGGCTTCGATCTTCCGCTCCTGCGTCGCGGTCATCGCTACAACGCTCGCGACGGGCCCTGCAAGCCACTGAATCAGGTCCACGTAGTGCGAGGCCTGGTTCATGAATGCACCGCCGTCCATGGCCCACGTACCGCGCCACGGGGCCTGGTCGTAGTATTCCTGCGGACGAGCCCAGCGGACGGTGCAATTGGCGGAGTGGATTCGTCCGAAGCGGCCCTTCTCCACCGCACGCTTCACGAGCTGGATCGCCGGGTTCAACCGGTTCTGCTTCACCACGAACAATCGGACACCGGCTTCAGCACACGCATCGATCAGCGAATCCGCACCGGCCAGCGAGATGGCCATCGGTTTCTCGCTCACGACATGCTTCCCCGCACGCGCGGCCTCGATTCCATGAACGGGATGCAGTCCGGACGGAGTCGCAACGGTGACGATGTCGCACTCCACCGCTGCCATCATTTCAGCCAGCGATGTGAAAAAGGGAACGCCGTTAGCCGCTCCCGCGGCCTCAGCGCGCGACGGGATGATATCGGCGACGGCGACGAGATCCAGTCCGTCAACGCGCTCCATCGCGTCGAAATGATTCTTGGCTATGCGACCGCAGCCGACAAGCGCCACGCGAAAATTCTCAGACACGGGCGATCGTATTGCCGTGATTCACGTACTGCTTGCCGCATGCTTCACATCCCGGAGCGTCCCCGGCCGGCAGCTTCTCGCCGCACTCGCACACCCAACCGACGCGACGCGCGGGTACTCCAACCATCAGCGCGTATGCCGGGACATCCTTCGATACGACTGCTCCCGCTCCAATGAAACAAAACTCACCGAGCGTCGATCCGCATACGATCGTTGCATTCGCCCCGATGGACGAGCCGCGCTTGACGAGAGTGGCGCGATATTCACTCTTCCTCGATACGTGGCTGCGCGGATTGATGACGTTGGTAAACACCATCGACGGTCCGCAGAACACGTCATCTTCGAGTGTCACACCTTCGTAGATGGACACGTTGTTCTGAATCTTTACGTTCGTGCCGATGCGGGTGCCACTCATCACGACGACGTTCTGACCGAGTGAGCAACGCTCTCCGATTACTGCACCACCGAGTACGTGACAGAAGTGCCACACCCGAGTTCCGGCGCCGATCTGCGCGCCTTCGTCGACGAACGCCGATTCGTGAATGAAAACGTCGTCGCTCATCGCGCCTCGACAGGGCGCTCGATACGCGAGTGCCATTCCTGCAGCGACGTGACCGATGCGGGACGCGAGCGCATCGCCAGCACCGCATCGCACGCGGCGCTCGCAGCCGAGAGCGTCGTCGTGTACGGAACATGGTGCGCAATGGCTGCCTGGCGCATGGAGTAATCGTCCTTCTGCGCACGCTTGCCCATTGGCGTGTTGATCAGAAGCTGAACAGTCCCGTTGACGATGAGATCGATCACGTGTGGCCGGCCTTCATGCACCTTGTACACCTTCGTCACCGGGATGCCAAGCTTGCGCAGATGCCTGCCGGTTCCCTCGGTTGCGTGGATGGTGAAGCCGAGCTCGTAGAATCGGCGCACGATCGGCGTGACCGATGCCTTGTCGGAATCATTCACCGAGACGAAGACGCCGCCACTCATCGGCAATCCGTTGTCAGCGGCGAGCTGCGCCTTGTAGAACGCACTTCCGAACGACTCCGACGTCCCCATCACCTCGCCCGTCGATCGCATCTCGGGACCGAGGATGGGATCGAACTCACGAAACTTGTTGAACGGAAACACCGCTTCCTTCACCGCGACGTACGGTGGAAGCACTTCTTCGGTGAAACCGATGTCGGCGAGCTTCTCTCCGGCCATCACACGCGCGGCGATCGACGCGAGCGGAACGCCGATGGTCTTCGACACGAAGGGAACCGTGCGACTGCCGCGTGGATTCACTTCGAGCACGTACACCACGCCGTCCTTGATCGCGTACTGCACGTTGATCAATCCGACCACGTCCAAGCGCCTTCGGCCAACGCAACGGTGTGTCCGCGCATCGTCTCCTGCTCGTCCTCGCCGATCAGATACGGCGGCAGAACGCACGCAGAATCGCCGGAGTGGATACCCGCATCCTCGATGTGCTGCATGATGCCGCCGATCACGACCTGCTCTCCGTCGCGATATCGCATCGACGTCGGCCTCGAACGCGTCCTCCAGAAAGCTGGTCGATCAGAACCGGCCTGTCTTCGGATACGCGCGCCGCACGCTCGAAGTACTCGCGCAGCGAGTCCTCGTCGTACACGATCTCCATCGCGCGTCCGCCAAGCACGTACGACGGCCGGACGAGGACGGGATAGCCGATGCGCGTTCGCAGCTTCGACGGCGCCGGCGACACTCGTCGCGGTCCCGTTTTCAGGCTGCCGAATTCCGAGCTTGCGCGCGATCGCGTCGAAGCGTTGCCGATCCTCGGCGATGTCGATCGCGTCGGGCTGATGTGCCGAGTATCGGCACACCCGCGGCTTCGAGACCGCGCGTCAGCTTGAGCGGAGTCTGACCGCCAAGCTGCACGATCACGCCAACGGGCTGCTCGCGATCGACGATGTCGAGCACGTGCTCCAGCGTCAGCGGCTCGAAGTACAGCTTGTCGGAGATGTCGAAGTCGGTCGAGACAGTCTCCGGATTCGAGTTGATCATGATCGTCTCGTATCCCTGGTCGCGCAGTGCGAGTGACGCGCGCACGCAGCAGTAGTCGAACTCGACGCCCTGCCCAATACGGTTCGGACCGCTGCCGAGTATGACGATGGACTTCCGGCCTGTTGGCGGTGCTTCGCTCTCCTCGTCGTAGCGAGCTGTACAGATACGGCGTCGCCGAGGGAAACTCACCGGCGCAGGTATCGACCATCTTGTACGCGGGCCGCACGCCGAATGCCCAGCGTTGCGCGCGCATCGTCGCCCTCGGATTCGCCGCGCAGGTCGCCGAGCTGCCGATCGGAAAACCCCATGCGCTTCATGCGCCGCAGCTCGGTCGCCGTCAATTTCCGGCAGCGCAGTCCACCTCCGCTCGGCGTCGATCAGCTCATGCATCTGCTCGAGGAACCAGGGATCGATCCAGGTGAGCTCGTAAATCTCGGCGACAGTGAAACCGGCTGAGCATGGCGCGCTTGATCTGAAAGATTCGCTCCGGCGTCGGCTGGCGCAGCGCAGCCGCGCAACGTATCCGCGGAGTCGTCAGCGAGACGATCGTCGATGAGACGCGAGCCGACTGTCCCAACCGGAGCGGCCGGTCTCGAGTGCGCGCAGCCCCTTCTGGAACGCTTCCTTGAATGTGCGGCCGATCGCCATCGACTCGCCGACAGATTTCATCTGCGTCGTGAGATGCGCGCTTGGCGGAGCGTGAACTTCTCGAACGCGAAACGTGGGCACTTGACGACCACGTAATCGAGCACCGGCTCGAAGGATGCCGGAGTGGTGCGTGTGATGTCGTTCGGAATCTCGTCGAGTCTGTATCCGACGGCGAGCTTGGCACCGATGCGCGCGATCGGAAAGCCCGTCGCCTTGGACGCGAGCGCGGACGAGCGCGACACGCGCGGATTCATCTCGATGACTATCATCTCGCCGTCCGCGGGATTGATCGCGAACTGAATGTTGCATCCGCCAGCCTCGACACCGATCTCGCGAATGATCGCGACCGACGCGTCCCGCATGAGTCTGATACTCACGATCGGTGAGCGTCATTGCGGGCGCGCACGGTATCGAGTCACCGGTATGCACGCCCATCGGATCGATGTTCTCGATCGAGCACACGATGACGACGTTGTCGGCCGCATCACGCATCACTTCGAGCTCGAATTCCTTCCATCCGATGAGACTGCGCTCGACGAGCACCTGACTCATCGGCGAGAGATCGAGCCCGCGCTCGCACGATCTCCTCGAACTCGTCGCGATTGTAAGCGATTCCACCGCCGCTGCCGCCGAGCGTGAACGCAGGTCGGATGATCGACGGAAAACCCGTGTCCTCGACGAGCACGAGCGCTTCGTCGAAGGTCGTCGCCGTTCCGCCGCGCGCGACCTGCAATCCGATGCGTTTCATCGCCTCGTTGAACAGTGCGCGATCCTCGGCGATGCGTATCGCACGCTCGTCGGCGCCGATCAGCTCGACGCCGTACTTCTCGAGCACACCGTTCTGCGACAGCGACATCGCGACGTTGAGCGCCGTCTGACCGCCCATCGTCGGCAGCAGCGCGTCGGGGCGCTCCTTCTCGATCACGAGCTCGACGAACTTCGGCGTTACCGGCTCGACGTATGTCGCGTCGGCGAACTCCGGATCGGTCATGATGGTGGCGGGATTCGAGTTGACGAGAATCACCTCGTATCCTTCTTCCTTCAGCGCCTTTGTCGCCTGTGTGCCCGAGTAGTCGAACTCGGCGCCCTGACCGATGACGATCGGTCCGGAGCCAATGACGAGGATGCGGTGGATATCAGTACGCTTTGGCATTTCGACCTTCTAAGATACAAAAACGGGGCGACTGACGAGTCGCCCCGAATGAGGAGGAATCTGAAGCCGTCAGGGCGTTCAGGCTACCGCCTGACTCCGCGGCGCGCGGACAACCTTGCCGGCCGCGAGGCAGCTCGTGCAGACCTTCACCTTGATGATCTTGTCGTCGACGACGACGCGTGCGACCTGAAGATTGGGCTTCCAGGTGCGGCGTGTCTTGTTGTTCGCATGCGAAACGTTGTTGCCGAATGTAACGCCCTTGTCGCAGGCATAGCACTTGTTCCGCTCGATCGCCTTGGTGCGCTTCTCAGCGAGTTGGCTCTTCGTCTTCACTTGGTCTCCGGCATGAGCTCGATGCGGGCCATCTCGGCGCCGTCACCCTTGCGATGGCCAGTCTTGAGGATGCGCGTGTAGCCGCCCTGCCGCGTCGCGAACTTCGGTGCGACTTCCTGGAACAGCTTGTCGTTCACCGCGCGCTGCTGCACGTGACGAGCCGCAAGACGGCGCGAGTGGAGCGTGCCTTCCTTCGCCTTCGTGATGAGCTTCTCGACGAACGGCCGCAGCTCCTTGGCCTTGGCCTCGGTCGTCTCGATCGCGCCGTGCTCGATCAGCGACTGCGCAAGGCTTCCGAAGCAGCGCGAGCCGCTGCTCGGGGGTGCGCCGAAGTTGCCGGCCGACTTTTCTATGTCGCATCTAAAATCCTCAGGTCCATTTAGGGCAGGCACGGAGCCTGCCCGTACACGTTATTCGTCGTCGTCGCCGATGGCGGCTTCGGCGAGCGCGGTGCGGTTCGGCGGGGTGCCCCGATCCGTGATCCGCACGCCGTCTTCCGACTCCTCGAACTTCATGCCGAAGTTCAGATTCTCGCGCTCGAGCAGCTCTGCGATCTCGTTCAGCGACTTCTTGCCGAAGTTCTTGACCTGGAGGATCTGACTCCTCGGTGCGCTTGACGAGATCGCCGAGTGTGCGGATCTCGGTGTTCTTGAGCGAGTTGACGGAGCGAACGGAGAGCTCGAGATCTTCGATCGGCGTGCGAGAGCAGCTGCGCCAGACGCGCTGCGTCGTTGCCGCCCATGTCGCTGGCCCGCCGTGATCGGCGCCGACGTGTGCGAGCCGAAGCCCGCGAAATACTGGAAGTGCGTTTGCGCCAGAGCCGCGGCATAGCTCACCGCCTCTTCGGGCGTGATCGTGCCGTTGGTCTCGACGGTCAGCGTCAGACGATCGTAGTCCGTGCGCTGTCCAACGCGCGTCTCGTCGACAGCGAAGTTGCAGCGGCGAACAGGGTTGTAGATCGAGTCGATGCGGACGAGGTCGACCGGAAGAGTCCGGTCGACGACGTGCTGATCGGCCTCGACGTAACCGCGGCCGTGATTCACGTACAGCTCGACGTTGATATCGCGATCGTCCTGCAGCGTGAAGAGGTGATGGTCGCGGTCGAGAACGGTGACGTCCGGCCGCTGCCGTTGATGTCGCTGGCCTTGATCGCGCCGGTCCGGTCTTGGTGACGCGAACGACAGTGGTCTCGGTCGCATCGTCGAGGCTCAGGACGAGCGTCTTCAAGTTTGCCGATGATCTGGTGAACGTCTTCGACGACACCCGGAATGGTCTGGTGCTCGTGTACGACGCCATCGATGCGGAACCCCCAAACGGCAGAGCCGCGCAGCGACGAAAGAAGCATGCGGCGCATTGCATTGCCGAGTGTGTGGCCGAAGCCGCGCTCGAGCGGCTGCAGCCGGAACTCGGCGACGTTGGGATTGTCCTCGCGCTTCGTCGACTTCTACCAGCTGCGGACGTACGAGTCCGCGGAGATCGATTGCGTTAGCCATGTGTTTGTCTGATTCCTTAACCGTCTACCCCGCCCCTAACGCGTGGTAAGTCGGTACGAGGGTTAGGGTCTCGTTTACTACGATACGGCGAGGGCGGGCACGGGGGCCCGCCCCTACGACAACCACGTAAGACAACCATCCGGACACCACGGACCCTTACGCAGCCCCCGTGCCTGCCCTACTTCGAGTACAACTCCACGACCAGCTGTTCCTGCGCCGCGATCGGAATGTTCGGTCGGGTCGGACGCTCGAGCATCCGGCCGCTGAACGACTCCCTGTCGACGGCGATCCACGAGAGCGGAGCGCCGCGCGAGGCCTGATCCATGGACGACGATGATCGCAGGCCTGCTCGCGTGACTTCACGCGAACGCGAATCTTCCTGGCCCGGCTGCACGAGGAAGCTCGGGATGTCCACCGACCTGCTGATTCACCTCGACGTGACGGTGACGAACGAGCTGGCGAGCTGCCTTGCGGCTGCCGCGCGAAGCCCATGCGGTACACGACGTTGTCGAGACGCGACTCTCGAGCGCGGCGAGAAGATTGTGTCCGGTGATTCCGGGCAGCGGTCGCGACGCGCTCGAACGTGTTGCGGAACTGCTTCTCGCTCACGCCGTAGATGCGCTTGATCTTCTGCTTCTCGCGCAGCTGCTTCGAGTACTCCGACATCTTGCGACGGCGGGCGGTCGATCGCGCCGTGCTGTCCCGGCGGCGTCGGACGACGCTCGACCGGGCACTTCTCGGTGAAGCACTTGGTGCCCTTGAGGAACAGCTTCGTTCCCTCGCGGCGGCACTGTCGGCAGCTTGGTCCTGTGTAACGCATGGACTAGACTCTCCGACGCTTGGGCGGACGGCAGCCGTTGTGTGGAATCGGCGTGACGTCCTTGATCGACTTGACCTGCAGACCAGCGGCGACGAGCGCCTGGATCGCTGACTCGCGACCGGAGCCAGGTCCCTGCACGCGCACGTGCACGCGGCGAACGCCGAGCGTGACCGCCTCGCGTCCGGCCTGCTCACCCGCGACGGTCGCGGCGAACGGAGTGGACTTCTTGGATCCCTTGAAGCCGGCCTTTCCTGACGAGCCCCAGGAGATCGTATTCCCGTGGGTGTCGGTGATCGTGATGGTCGTGTTGTTGAACGTCGCCGAGACGTGAGCGATGCCTTCGGCCTCGATGATGCGTTCTTTACTTTCTTCGCCAGTTGCCATGTGTTACTTCGTGACCTTCTTCTTGCCGGCGATCGCGCGGCGCGGCCCCTTCTTGGTGCGGGCGTTGGTGTGCGTGCGCTGTCCACGAACCGGCAGACCGCGGCGGTGACGAATGCCGCGATACGAGCCGATGTCCATGAGCCGCTTGATGTTCATCGCGACTTCGGTGCGAAGAGCGCCCTCGACGCTTGAAGTCCCTCTCGATCGCCTGACGAAGCTTGTTCGTATCAGCATCGTTCAGATCGCGAACACGCTGCTCGGACTCACGCCCGTCGATTCGAGAATGCGACTGCGCGGTCGCGCGACCGATGCCGAAGATGTAGGTAAGCCCGATCTCGACCTTCTTGTCGCGCGGAAGATCCACGCCAGCAATACGAGCCATTAATTAACCCTGACGCTGCTTGTGCTTGGGATTGCGGCTGCAGATGATGCGATCACGCCCTGGCGCTTGATCACCTTGCAGTGCTCGCAGATCGGCTTGACGCTGCTACGTACTTTCACGAACTGCTCCGAATTTTGGGTCAGCCTTTGAAAATAGTCCGGTCAGGCCAGAGACGCAACCGCCTGATCCATGGCTCCCGCCGGGTCATTCGCCGAGGTAACGGTTCGGCCCAACACCACGTACGAAGCGCCGGCCCTGGCCGCCTCGGCGGGCGTCACAACGCGGCTCTGGTCGCCCCGGTCGCTCCCGGGCAGGCGGACCCCGGGGACCAGGAGCTTGAGGGCCGCGCCGAAGCTGTCCCTGAGGACCGGAGCCTCCAGCCCGCTGCAGACCACGCCCGCGGCGCCGGCACCCTGCGCCAGCCTGGCCAGCCGTAAAACGTCGGGTGTGAGATCGGCGGGTCCACTGCCGCGCTCCCCGCCCCACGCCGCGTCCAGATCGGCGCCCGTAAGCGAGGTCAGGACCGTCACGGCGAAGACCTCGCAACCTGGTCCCGCGATTTCCACCGCTGCCCGGATCATCCGCACGCCACCACTCGCGTGAACGGTGACTATCGACGCGCCCAGCTCCGCGGCCGCGGCGACGGCCTTCTCCACGGTGTTCGGAATGTCGTGAAACTTGAGATCGAGAAAGACACGCTTGCCGCGCGCGACCAGCTGCCGCACGATGGTCGGCCCCGCCACAGTAAAGAGCTCGCCGCCGACCTTGTAGAAGTCGCACCGGTCGCCAAGCAGGTCGACCATCTGCAGCGCGGCGTCGGGCATCCAGAAATCCAGAGCGACGATCGGCGTTGCGGTGCGGACTTCCGTCATGCGGGCCACTGCAGCGTGCCGACGATGCTCTGAATCGCGCTCACATCGTGTTCGTCGCACCAGCGCGACAGATCGCGCACGATGCGCTCCGCGGCACGGGGATCGCGCAGGCTTGCAGTACCAATCGCAACGAGGGACGCGCCGGCGATCATGTACTGCAGTGCGTCGCTCGCAGTCGTCACGCCGCCGACACCGATGATCGGAAGCGACACCGCGCTTCGCACGCGATGCGTCGCCAGCACGCCGATTGGCAGCAGTCCCGGCCCGCTCGCGCCACCGCTGCCGAAGCCGATCCGCGGGCGCCGGGCATCGACGTCCACCACAAGTCCCGGCAGGGTGTTCACGACGGTAATTCCATCAGCGCCAGCGGCCGCGGCAGTGAGCGCAGCGTCGCCAATATTCGGAAGCACCGGGGACAGTTTCACGAAGATCGGTTTCCGCGTTGCCGATCGGGCGCCAGATACGACTGCCGCGAGCGACGTACTGTCGGCGCAGAATTCGATTCCGCCGGCGCGAACATTCGGACAGCTGACGTTGAGCTCGAACGCGCTGATGATGTCGGAGTCATCCAGATGACGCACTACATCCGCGAAGTCTTCGGTCCGACTGCCGACGACGTTCACGATCACGCGCGCGCGCTTGACATGTTCGGCGAGCCACGGCAGATCATCGCGCCTGACCGCCTCGACGCCGGGATTCGCGAGGCCCACGGCGTTGAGCATTCCGCCGTCGAACTCCGCGACGCGAGGTGCCAGGTTGCCACCACGCGGCTCCAGACTGACGGCTTTCGTGACGATGCCGCCGAGCGCATCGAGATCCACGACACCATCGAGCGCGCGGCCGAAGGCGGCGGTTCCGGACGCAAGTATGATCGGGTTCTGGAACTGTACACCCGCTGCCGTCACTCGAAGGTCGGTCACTTACCAGTGCTCCCGCCGCCGACGCGTGCATCGTATCTATCCATGTACGCCATTATCGACTTTGCTATCGAGCGCGCGATCTTTCGCTCATTGTCCGGATCACTAATGTACGCGGCTTCGGACCTGTTTGTGCC
The DNA here is from genome assembly GCA_963707505.1 of uncultured Gemmatimonadales bacterium. GTDB lineage: Bacteria > Gemmatimonadota > Gemmatimonadetes > Gemmatimonadales > Gemmatimonadaceae > Fen-1247. The sequence goes on along the minus strand of CAVPQB010000004.1, from coordinate 1,042,213 downwards.
GAAGCCAATCTCGACCAGCACCGCGGGCATGAATGCGCCGCGCAAGCACGGCGAAGTTGGCCTGTTGAACGCCACGATCCGGGCCGGGATGGAACGATCGAAACCCCGACTCGATCTGTTCCGCGAGATCCGCGCTCTCGCGCAGGTGTTCGTTCTGCGCCATGTCGTTGAGAATGAAGTTGAGCGGATCGCCCTTCTTCGTGTTTGGATCGGCGGTCTCGAAACGCACGGCTTCGTTTTCCATGCGTTCCACACGCTTTGCATCTTCCGTCTTCGCTTCGGCAAGAAAGTACGTCTCATAACCGCGGTCTCGCGCAGCGGCGGCCCCGCGCTGGCCGGTTGCGTTGACGTGAATCGAAACGAAGATGTCGCCGCGCGCCTTGTTGGCGATCGGGCCGCGATCGTACAGACCGATCAGCGTGTCCGTGGTGCGTGTCATCAACACATCGGCGCCCTCGTCGCGCAGCGCTGTAGCGAGCATTTTCGACACGGCGAGGGTGATGTTCTTCTCCAGGATCTGCGGCCCGCCGCCGATAGGTCCATGCATTCCAGGATCGACTCCACCATGTCCCGCATCGACGACGATCAGGCGATGGCCAGGCCGCTTGACACGAACGGGCGTCTCCGAGGCGACCCGTGCTATGGCCGCAGCCTCACCGATGTCGCGCGGCGTTGCGCCAGCCGCAGGCGTATCGGGTGGCGCTGCTGCTCGCGCCTGCACTCGGCGCGCAGCACTGTCGAACTGACGTACCTCGTGCAGGTCCGGGTCGTACATGTAGCCCGAAAAAAAGCGCGGCACCAACTCGGTCACAACGAAGAACGGGAGGATGACGTTTTTGCCGACGACGCGCGGTGGTGACGTCATCGGAACTATCGTCGAATCGTCGCCCGCGAACGGGACTGCATCCGTGAAGCTGATGTGCGAGTCGCCGACGGTCAGTGAATAGTGGCTTGGCGATGTAAGCTTGAACGTTCCGCCGAGTGCGCTTGCGAGCTTGCTGGCATCGACGCCGACGACGCCAGCGGTGTTGACGAGCTGCAACGTGGTTGTGCGCGCGGGTGTGCGCACCACGACCGATTCAGGAGGCGCCGGCACAGCCTGCGCGCGCGAGTTCGTCTGACGACCAACGGTTGCAGCTGTCTGGAGCAGGAGAACGAGCCCCGCTACGATCATGAATCCCTCACGAACGCCTCACGAGCGCCTCATGGCGCGCGCCATGTCACGCTCGTCGTCGCGCTTGCGAGCGTCTTCGCGCTTGTCGTGAAGTTTCTTGCCCTTGCCGAGCGCGAGAGCGACCTTGGCGCGGCCGCCCTTGAAGTAGAGCTCCAGGGGAACGAGTGTAAGGCCCTGCCGCTCGACGGCTCCGATCATCTTGCGAATCTCCTTCTTGTGCAACAGAAGCTTGCGCGTGCGCGTCGGCTCGTGGTTGACGTAGCCGCCGCGCTCGTACGGAGAGATGTGGAGATTGAGCAGATAGACTTCACCATCGCGAACAATGCCGTAGGCGTCGGAGATGTTTGCCTTCCCGTCACGCAGCGCCTTTACTTCGGTACCCGTGAGCGCGATGCCGGCTTCCCAAGTCTCGAGGAGTTGATAGTCGTGCGACGCCCTGCGGTTCTTCGCAATTGACTGGCGCGCCGGCGTGGCGGTAACGTCGGGCATGGCTGTCAAGTTAGGTGTGTGGGGCGGCGTTGCGCCACCCCGTCCGTGCGGCTATGTTGAGAGGCTTCCGGTGAGTGTGACACCGCTCTCGGGATTTGGCGTCCGGTTCGGGCTGGTTTCCGAATCGAAGGCGGCGCACTGCGGCACTCAGCCGCTTCGCTCGGGTGGTGAAACTGGTATACACGCAGCGCTCAGAACGCTGTGGCCGAAAGGCCGTGCGGGTTCGAGTCCCGCCCCGAGCATGCCCGCCTGCAGGTGGATCTGCGCCCAGCACCGCTGGCGCCGCCACTCTGAAACTGCTAGGCCAAACCTGTTAGACCGTTTCCAGGATCGGCAGACCGATGCGCTCGCGCACCGTCGGCTCGTCGTGTAGCAGGTCGGAGAGATGAACGCTTTCCAGGACGTTGTCGATCTTCTGCTGCAGCATCACCCAGATCGGACGGATGCTGCAGTTGTGTGACGCTGCGCAACGCATCTCCTCTACGGGATGACTGACGCAGTGCAGGTCGAACGTCTCGAGCTCGGAGGCGTGGATCACGTCGCGGATAGTGATCTCGCTGGACGGCCGGGCCAGCATGTAGCCGCCGCGCGCACCGCGAACGCTCTTGATGACATCGGCGCGACGGAGCCTGAGGAGTATCTGTTCGACGTAATCCGCTGGCAAGCGCTCCTGTGCGGCGATGTCGCGTCCGGTCACAGGACCGTCTTCGGACCGACGCGCCAGGTGCAGCGCGCAGATTACACCGTATTCAGCCCAAGTAGTGATCCGCATCAGTGGAGGATACCGGCCGGCAGGGCTCGGAGCAAGGGCCTTGCGACGCGAGCGCTCAGCGGCACCTCGCTGGAATGAGCGATCGAATACGAGTAGATCGCGACGACAATCAACTGCGCCAGGAGCGCCGCGAAAAGCGGCTTGACGGGTGACTGGGAAACGCAAGCGCACCGATCAGGCCGACAATTCCCGCGGCGACCATGCCATACCCGCCTGCACGCTGAGTTCGACGCCACACTTCCTCACTCGCGTACGCCCACGGAAGTCTGCACCCCGACGAACGCGTTGCGCCGCGTTACGCGCGGCATGTAGTTGCCGATCACGATCATGCCGAGTCGAGACGATCAACGCGAGTCAGCAGCTGGCTGTCTGCTCTGCGTCGACCAGACCGAGCGTGCTCGTGATCGTCGAAACCGTGAATCGCGAGCATCGATGCGATGAGCGCAGCGACGACGACCGACGTTGTATGCTGGGCGCACAGTCGACGCATCCGAGTCACGCGGTCGTCGTACCTGGTGAACAGCGATCCTGATCGTACCGCGGCACGAACCCGACCATGATCCACGCGGCCAAGCATCGCCACCGGAAGCAGAAACGCTCCCTGGACTGCGGCTACCGAAATGATCCGGCATGTCCGGAAATTCCCCAATGCGTCGGGACGATCGCCGGCAGATGCGGAAATGCAACGATCGAAATCGCGAACGCCGCAACGACCAGCAGAAACGAGATCAGCCGGCTATGGTCACGCATGTTGCTCCGACTCCTCCGCCTGATGGTTTGGTCCACGACGCGAGCTTCTGCAACACATCCTGAAACACCGTTGTCGCCAGCTCGTAGCGCATGAACTGTCCTTCCTTTTCCGCGTTGATGAGACCTGCGTCTTTCAGTACGCTCAGATGACGCGAGATCGTTGGCCACGACGATCCAAATTGCTCCGCGATCTCTCCGGACGTGAGTGAGCCGCTGCGGAGAAGGTCGAGAATCGCGCGGCGGGTCGGATCGGCGAGTGCGCGGAATGCGTCGGTCACCGCGCGTGTGGCGCGGCGCCAACGTATGCGACGATCGCGGATACAACTTCCGGCGCGATCTGAATGCGCGGATCGGAATACACCGTCATGGTCTGCGCCGCCTTGTCAGCTGGTCCGAGTTTCAGCACGTGCGTCATCCCGTCGATCGTGACGAGCGTCGCGCCGGGCGCGGCGGCCAGGAGCGCGGCGTCCTTCGCGGAGACCTGCACGTCGTGCGTTCCCTGAATCACCAGCGTCGCGTACGGCAACTTCTTCAGCTCCGCGGCCGGATCGTACCTGAACCACGAGATCATGTAAGGCTGCACACTCGCGCGGAACAGCGAAGCAAGTGCGGGCGGCGTGTTGGCGACTGTCCTGCCAGCGACGAGCGAATCGAGAATGGATTCGAACATTGCCGGTGGCACGCCGGCCGCTGTGAGTTGCTCCCGCAGTATGTCGGCAGCAGGCCGCCCTGCACCTTCGAGCGAGACGAATCCGTCGGCTTGCGCGCGCTGCGCTGCAACCATGCCAACCAGCGACCCTTCGCTGTGGCCGACTACCACGACTTTCGAGAATCGCGGGTCCGCGCGCAGCATGCGGATCCAAGCAGCTGCGTCGTCCACTCCCATGTCGAAGCGGTAGTCGTCCTCTTTCATTCCCGACATCGCTTTCGCGCTTGCTCCGACGCCGCGCTTGTCATATCGCACCGATGCGATGCCGTTCGCTGCGAGGGCTTCGGCCAGCAGCTTGTATGAATCGGTGGCGAGTGTCTTGCCGGGCGCAATTGGCACGGGCGAGTTGCCGTCGCGGTCCGTGGGGCCGGATCCGGCGATGATCAGCACCACCGGAGATCGGGCAGTTCCGGGCCGAACCATGAGCGAGCCGGCGATGTCGCCGGTGGGCGTTTTGAGAGTGATCGGAACGGACGGAATGCTGTCTTGCTGGGGAGGCATGGCAAGCGAGAGTGCGGATAGGAGAAGGGCCGTCAGCATCTGTAATGTCCAAGAATTAGTTACTTAGCATATTAGCTAATTATATGAGAAAGGCAAGCCGGCCACTCCGGATAACAAGGCTCGCCACCGGGAGGGATGGCGAGCGAAGGTGGGGCACGGATGCATCCGTGCCTGTCCGTTAAAAAGCAATCGAAGCCAACACCAGCTTCTCTAGTGCGTGCCCGGTACTCCGATCTCGGTCATCCTCTTGAGATCCAGCACATCGTCGATTTCGGTATCCGACAGCACATGCTCGCGCTTCACGAGATCGCGAATCAGAACGCCTTCCTTGACGGATCGTTTGCTGATGTCCGCCGCCTTCGCGTAACCGATCTGCGGCGCAAGCGCGGTCGCGAGCGCTGCTGAACGCTCGACCCAGTACGCGCACTGCTCTGCGTTGGCCTGGATTCCGGCGACACACCTCTCCGCGAACGTGCGCGACGCAGTGCCGAGTATATGCTCGGCGAGCAGAACATTATATGCAATCACCGGCATCATGACGTTCAGCTCCAGCTGACCGTGCTCGGCCGCCGCTGCAACGCACGCGTCCAGACCCACGATCTGGAAGCAGACCTGATTCACCATCTCGGCGATGGACGGATTGATCTTGCCGGGCATGATCGACGAGCCCGGTTGCACTGCTGGCAACGTGATCTCGTCGAGGCCCGTGCGCGGGCCGCTCACCATGATGCGGAGATCGCTCGCGATCTTGCTGAGATCGAGCGCGAGCACCTTCATCGCTGCGCTGAAAGCCGCGGCGTCACCCATGCTCTGCATGAGCTGGATTCGATCGGAGCCTGCGCGAAGGTTGCCGTCCATCATCGTGTTCAGGTACTTCACCATCAGCGCCGGATATTGCGGCTCGACGTTGACGCCAGTGCCAACGGCGCTGCCGCCGATTCCCAGATCACGCAGATAGTCAGCGGCCTGGTTCACGCGCTTGAGATTGCGCGCGAGCGTTCCGGCAAATGCGGTGAACTCCTGGCCCAACCGGATCGGCATCGCGTCCTGAAGGTGCGTGCGTCCGGCCTTCACTATACCGTCGAAGTCCCTTCCCTTCTTCGCGAGCGCGTCGATCAACGACTGAATCGAGTCGTTCAACTGTGGAAGTTGCGCGATGCACGCGATTCGGATCGCAGTTGGAATCACGTCATTCGTGGACTGCGCCATGTTGACGTGGTCGTTCGGATGAACCGGTGAATACTTGCCGCGCTCGCTGCCGAGCATCTCGTTGGCGCGATTGGCGAGCACCTCGTTGATGTTCATGTTATGCGACGTACCGGCACCGGCCTGATACACATCGACGATGAACTGGTCACGCCACTTGCCACCGAGCACTTCGTCCGCCGCGGCGACGATTGCGTCGGCGAGCCGAGGTTCCAGGCGGCCGGTTTCCTTGTGCGTCAGCGCTGCCGCACGCTTGATGCGTACAACCGCATCCACGAACGCAGGGAGTGGACGAATGCCGCTGATCGGGAAGTTCTGGACCGCGCGCAGCGTCTGCACGCCGTACATCGCGTCGGCCGGTACGGCGAGCTCGCCCAGTGGGTCCTTCTCAATCCGCGTTGCGTTTGACATTTGCTATTCCGTTCAGAAAAGGGTTGCTGTTGAGCTCCTCGCCGATCGTGGTCGCGGCACCGTGGCCGGGGTAAACGATCGTCTCGCGAGGAAGTGCTGCGATCTCGCGCAGCGAATCCTGCATGTGCTCGGGATTCGCCATCGGGAGATCGGTGCGTCCGATCGATCCCGCGAACAGAACATCGCCGCCTAGTACGATGCCATGTCCGTGGAACACGACGTGGCCGGGACTGTGGCCCGGGAGGTGAATGACGTCGAACGATAGATTTCCGACGCGGATAACATCGCCGTGGGCGAGATCCTCGTCGGGTGCATCCGGTTGCTCGAACGGAACCTGGTACGATTCCGCGAAGAACGATTGCGCATCGTAAACGGGCCGGTCGAGCGGATGAAGATGAACGGGCACGCCCGCAAACCTGCGACGGATCGCGGAGACGGCGCCGATGTGATCCAGATGCGCGTGTGTAAGCCAGATCGCACGAAGCGTCGCGCCGCTCGACTCGATCATCTCGAGAAGATCGTCCGCATCTGCGCCGGGATCGACGATTACGGCTTCGCCGGTCATCTCGTCGACGACGAGATACGCGTTCTCCTGGAACGGACCGACGGTGCGCGACAGAATCTTCACACCGCGTATCCGCCCGTCGCCACGATTCGGCCGACGGACGAATCGCGCAGTGAAGCGAGATATTTCTCGGCAGCTATGGCCGCGGTCGTTCCATCACCCGCGGCAGTCGTGACCTGGCGCGTGAGCTGCGAGCGCACGTCGCCGGCTGCGAACAGGCCGTCGATCGACGTCTCCATGTTCGTGTCCGTCAGCAGATAACCCATCTCGTCGTGATCGACGTGGCCTTCGATGATGCCGGTGTTCGGACGGAATCCGATGAAAACGAACATCGCCGTGGCGGCAAGATCGCTCTCGGCGCCGCGTTTTCACGTTGCGGAGCTTGAGATTATGCACGAAACCATGCTCGTCCGCCTCGACGCGCTCCACGAGAGTATCCCAGATCACTTCAATCTTCGGATTCTCGAGCAGGCGCTTCTGCAGGATCTTGGAAGCGCGCAGCTCGTCGCGCCGATGGATCAGATACACCTTCTCGGCATAGCGCGTGAGAAAGTCACTCTCTTCGACGGCGGCATCACCGCCACCGACAACGGCGATAGTGTGGCCCTTGAAGAATGCACCGTCGCAGATGGCGCAGTAGGACACACCCTTCCCTGCATACTCGGTCTCGCCGGGGACGCCGAGCTTGATCGGCGTACCACCAGCCGTGACTATCGCAGTCGGTGCGTGGTAAACGTCGCCCGACTCGGTCTCGACGTCGAACGTTCCGTCCTCGAGGCGCCTGACCGAGAGCACGACACCCTGATGAAACTCAGCACCAAATTTCTTTGCATGACTCTCGAAGCGCTGCGCGAGATCCCAGCCCTCGATGTGCTCGAAGCCTGGATAGTCTTCGATCGCTTCGGTGTTGAGCAGCTCTCCGCCCGAACCACCGCGCTCGATGATCACTGTCTTCAACATCGATCGTCCGGCGTACATCCCTGCGGTCATCCCAGCGGGACCGGCACCGACGATTATGACGTCATATTCAAAAGTCTTACTCATGAATTTCTATGAGGTTTCAGCGCCGACGTGAAGAATGTTGAACGCACCGTGGCAATGCGAAACTGTCCCGACGAGCACGTTCGCGGCTGAATCAGCTGCCACGCGTTGGACCAGCCTGTCGGCGGCAACCACATCGCGCGTATCGAACATCCCAACGCCGAACGCGCGGTGGCTACAGTGAAATATAACCGGCCCCTGCAATGGCTCGCCCGCGCCTGCGGATCTCTCTACGAGCTCGACGGCAGCGCTTGGCATGGTCCAGCTTCGCGCGGCTCGGGTATGCGGGCAGAGCCGCGGCTCGACGCAGTTGATGGGACAGGTCCACGTCGCATAACTGGCGTAGAATGTTCCATCGGGCGCCGCACTCTTCCATGGCGTATCCGGCTCGAGAGTCAAAGCGCGAGTCTCGACGATACGTTGCGGCCAACGCGTTTTTGCTCTGTCCCGCAGCCACTGGTACATCAGGTGCGGCATGAGCGGCGACGGAACTATCGCGTCGCGAGTGTCGTCGGGCGCGGCGTTGAGATAGTCATCGAAAAATTCCGCCCACTCCGCAATCACGAGCTCGGCGTCCGACTCTATACCCGCGACGGCGCATTTCGCCGAATGGTCAACGACGAGTACCTTCTCAAATCTGATTGCACCCGCTGCACGGGCACGATCGAGCTGACGTACGTAATAGGAGCCGTAGCACCCACCGCCGACGATTACGATCGTGCCGTAATCACTCGTGTCAGGTCCGGACATGGCGTCCGCCATCGACCAGTACCGTATCTCCGGTCACGTAGTCGGCGCGCAGAAGATACAGCATCGCCTCGACCACGTCATTCGGCGATCCTATCCGACGCAACGGCGTCGTGGTCGCGAAATGAGCGCGCGTCGCGTCGTCCCAGCTATCCGGTAGCAGCACGGCACCGGGCGCGATCGCGTTGACGCGCACTTCGGGCGCGAACGCGCGCGCCAGTGCGCGGGTCATCTGCACGACACCAGCCTTGCTTATTCCATGCGGGATGTATTCCGGCCAGGTTTCGAACGCAGCGAGGTCCGCGAGATTGACGATGCAGCCCCTTGCGCTGCGAAGGTATGATCGTGCTGCCTGCGCCAGGAAGAACGGCGCGCGCAGATTGAGCGCGAACATCGAGTCCCATTCCGCGACTGTCACGTCATCGACTGGAGTACGGCGCATCACAGCGGCGGAATTGATCAGGACGTCGAGTCCGCCGAAATCGTGGGCTACGGATTCAACGAGTGACCGCGGTGCATCGGGTTGTGTGAGATCACCCTTGTACGCGCGGCACTCGTGGCCGCTCGCTGACAGCTCACGCACAAGCGCATCGGCTTCTGCAGACGCGGAGTTGTAATTGATCGCGACGCGCATGCCGGCATTGGCTAGCGCGACGGTAAGCGCGCGCCCAACGCGATGTGCGCCTCCAGTGACGAGTACGGCGCGGCCGCTGAGCTCCATGCTATCTCACGGTGCGCATTGCGATACGCATTACGATACGCATTACGATACGCGAGTCACGAGCCGCACATCCTGCAGATCCAGCCACGCTTCAGGAACGTGCATGTTGCCGAGCGTGCGATAGCCTTCGGTGGCGCCGTGCCAGTCAGAGCCGCCACTTGGCACCAGATCCAACTCGTCCGCGAGGCGACCAAGTCGCTGCGTGTCAGCGGGAGTGTGGCCGGGATGCCGCACCTCGACGCCGTCAAGTCCGAGCGCGGCCAGTCGCGTAAGCCGCTCGCGCGTTCCGTCGCGACCGGGATGTGCCCAGACGGCCAGAGCACCAGCGGCGTGCGCGAGCCCAATTGCATCGCCGACGTCGAGACGGGGCTTGGGAACGTACGCGCACTTGCCGGCACCGAGATATCTGTCGAACGCATCGCGATGATCGGCGACGTGCCCGGCACGGATCATCGCGCGGGCAATGTGCGGTCTTCCGAGCGCGCCACCAGCTGCCTCGGCGAGAACATCCTCGATGCTCACAGGCACGCCCGCAACGGCAAGTCGCTCTACGATCGCGTGGCCGCGGTCTACACGCTCGCGCTGAAAGCCTTCGAGACTCGGCCGGATCGCGTCTGAGTACCGTATGTGCAACGCGAGCAGATGAACCTCGAAGTCGCCGTGGTACGCGCTGAGCTCGCAGCCGCGCACGACTCTTATCCCAAGGCTCGCGCCGGTGGCGAACGCCTCGTCATTGCCCGCGATCGTGTCGTGATCGGTGATCGCTATGGCCTGAAGCCGCGCGCGGGAGGCGGCCTCGACAAGCTCGGCCGGCGACACTGCTCCATCGGAGGCCGTTGAATGCGCGTGCAGATCTACATAACGCTCATCGAGCGGCTCGGTGCCGCGGTCACTCATCGCGCGTAGAACGCCTCGGGCGAAGTCGCGCTCGGCTGCGACTGGGCAAAGAGTCTACGGAGATCGTCATCGCTGAGCGACGCGAACGACTGCTCGCGCCAACGCGCGCCGACGGGCGAGTAACGAACCACGCGCGTCTCGCGCTCGGCGCCGGCCCCGCGTGCGAAGATGAGCGCGAACTCGTCCTTGGTGTTCGCAGTCACGTAGCCCGTGGGTTGTACCCGCCACGCGGCGCCGTCAACTGTAACCGTACGAAAGGGCATCTAGAACTCCACTTGATGGTAAATGCGCAGAGGGCCCGACCCGGGCCCCGGCGCCGACGCAACAGCCTCCGCGAGAATCGCTGAATCGTCGGCCTCCGTAAATTCCACGAACGCATTGCGCAGGCCCGGATCTTCGAAGACCCAGAAACGACAACCCGCCGCGCTGTAGTGCGCCGCGCGCTCGGTCAGGCGCGTCAGATATCGCGCGCGCTCACTCGGCGGTATGGTCGTCCGCTGAATCGTGAGCGCACGCGACACGGTCAGATCACTCCATTCTCTGGGAACGACTCGATGTTCCGCTTGACCTGCGCAAGGAACTGGTCGGCCACTGCACCATCGATCACGCGATGGTCGAACGAGATCGAGAAATACGCACATGTGCGAATCGCAATCGTATCCTCACCGTCGGCCCCCGATATTACCTTGGGTCGTTTCTCGATTGCACCCACACCCATGATCGCCACTTGCGGCTGATTGATGATCGGCGTTCCCATGAGCGAGCCGAACACCCCCGGGTTGGTGATCGTGAATGTGCCGTCCTGGACTTCCTGTGGTGACAGCTTCTTGCTGCGCGCACGGTTTGCGAGATCGTTGAGAGCGCGCGTGAGTCCCGTAAGTGACAGATCGTCCGCGTTCTTGATGACCGGTACTAGCAGACCCCAATCGAGCGCGACGGCAATTCCAATGTTGACCGGACGACGGTAGATAACGTTGGTGCCGGCGACCGACGAGTTCATGATCGGATATTGCTTGATCGCGTCCACTGTCGCCTTGATGATGAAAGGCATGAACGAAAGCTTTTCACCCGTAGCGGTCTCGAACTCGCGCCGCTTGCTCGCGCGGATCTTTGCAATGCGCGTGAAGTCCATCTCCATGAACGACGTCACGTGTGCAGATGTGCGGCGGGATGCGACCATGTGGTCGCTTATCAGCGCGCGCATCTTCGACATCGGCTCGACGCGATCACCAGCCCATGGCTCCGGAAGCGGTCCGTGGAACTCGGTTGCGCCACCGGGCGCATGCATGGATGCAGTTGGCCGCGATGCTGGTCCACTCGCGAGATGATCGAGCAGGTCGCGCTTCGTTACGCGCCCCGCGATGCCGCTCCCATTCAGGCCCGCGATGTCGACGCCGTGCTCTGCAGCCATCTTGCGGACCAGCGGCGACGACTTGGCGCGCAGGCGTCCCTCGAACGAGTCGGGCGTCGGAGCGGAGCCGTTGCGATTGCCATTGCCGTTGCCATCGCTCTGAGCAGGCGGCGCGGTGGCAGCAGCGGCGCTCGCGATGCCAGCGGCCGGCCCCGCGGCGCCGGCCAAAGCGGCGGCAGCAACAGGAGCAGCTGCCGCTGGTGACGTCGCAGCTACTGGTGCACCCTTTTCCGTCTCGATTCTCGCGACCAATGTCTGGACCGCCACCGTCTTCCCTTCCGGAACCAGGATCTCGGCGAGTGTTCCAGCGGTTGGCGACGGGATTTCGGCGTCGACCTTGTCGGTCGAGATCTCAAAGATCGGCTCATCGCGCTTGACCTCGTCGCCGACCTTTTTCAGCCACTTGGAGAGCGTGCCTTCCGCGATCGACTCGCCCATCTGCGGCATTGTGACGTCTATACGAGCCATCTATGACCTCCGGCTTGTCAGCCTGATAATCGACACGAGCGGAAGTATCACTACCCCCGCAATCATACCGACGAGCGCATACGATCCCCAGTTGCAAGCCGGGAGTCCCTCCGGCGGCTTGCAGCCCTGATAGGACCCGACGAACTTCGCAACGAGGACGGCAATCATTCCGCCGCCGAAAAATCCCGCGACGGCGGAAAAGCAGCCGGCCCCGACCAGAGAGCCTACCGAGAGCCGGTCCGAGCCTGCCGGATCCTCACTCATCAATAAGCTACAATGCGCCGGAGCGCACGCACTATATCCGACGTTTGCGGCAGTACGTAATCTTCGAGCGGCGGAGAATACGGCAGTGGCACGTCGGCGGCTGTGACCCGAAGCACGGGGGCATCGAGCCACTCGAAGCACGTCTCGTTGATCCGCGCCGTGATCTCGCCAGCGATGCCGCCGGTCCTGGTATCCTCATGCACGATCAGAACCCGGTTGGTCTTTCTGACCGTCTCGACGATGGCTGCATCGTCCAGCGGCAACAGTGTCCGCAGGTCGATCACCTCGACCGACACACCGTCTTCCGTCTGCAGGATTTCGGCCGCTTCCAGCGCCTTCCACAGCGTCGCGGAATAGGTGATTACCGAAACGTCCGTTCCTTCCCGCGCAGTACGAGCCTTCCCGATGGGCACCACATGATCGCCGGCGGGCATCACTTCCTTGATGCGCCGGTACAGATACTTGTGTTCGAAGAACAGCACACAGTCGTCGTCGCGGATTGCGGCCTTCATCAGCCCCTTTGCATCCGCGGCGCTGGCCGGACTCACGATCTTGAGCCCCGGTGTATGAAAGAATGCCGCCTCGGGGTTCTGCGAATGGAATGGTCCGCCGCGCACGTATCCACCGCTCGGGCCGCGCACGACCATCGGACATCCAAGCCCGATTCGGTAGCGCGCGGTGGCGACGTAGTTGGTGAGCATGTCGTACGCATTCGACACGAAATCCATGAATTGCATCTCGCATACCGGGCGCATCCCCATATGCGCAGCGCCCGCCGCAGCACCAACGATGGCGATCTCGGAGATCGGCGTGTCGATCACTCTCGATGCACCGAACTTCTCCTGCAATCCCTCGGTGACCTTGAATGCACCGCCATACGCGCCGATGTCTTCACCGAGGCAGAAGACGTTGGGATCGCGTTCCATTTCTTCGAAGAGTGCCTGCCGAATCCCTTCGAGGTAAGTGACCTCAGACATCGTAAGTCCCCCACCCTGACGCGCGCTCGTGTTTGTCCACCGCGCTGCTCACATCTTCGCGAAACCACAAGCGGCGGCACATTCGCCTGACCCGCGTACACACCGCGAAGCGCTTCGATGGGCTCCGGCATCGGTGATGCATCAGCAACATCGGTTGCGGTGTCGATCTCAGCCTTGATGCGATCGTCGATCGCCGTGAGTTCCGAGGCTTTTACCTTCTCTGCGCGCAGCACCTTTACGAAGCGGTCGATCGGATCGTTCTCCGCGGCCCAGCGATCGATCTCGCCTTCCGGGACGTATGATTGATTGTCGTGCTCGGCGTGGCCCTTTCTGCGGTAGGTAATGAGCTCGATGAGTGTCACTCCTTCACCGCGTCGCGCGCGATCCACTGCACGTTTGGTGACATCGTACACTGCAAGCACGTCGTTCCCATCCGCCTGCTCGCCCGGGATTCCATAACCAATCGCCTTGTCGACGAACGACCTGGCAGCGGTTTGTTTCGCGACCGGAGTGGAGTATGCGTAGCCGTTGTTCTCGACGATCACAACGAGCGGACAGCGCTGCACGGAGGCAAAGTTGATTCCCTCGTGGAATGCGCCGGTCGACGTAGCGCCGTCTCCAACGAAGACGAGACCCACGCGCTCCTCACCGCGCATTTTCGCTGCGAGCGTGACGCCAGCCATCACTGGAACCATGTCACCCAGGTGCGAGATCTGTCCGACAAATCCGCGCTCGATGCCGCCGAAGTGGATGTTGAGCTCCTTTCCCTTCGTTGGCGAATCGCCCTTGGCCATGTACTGCTTGATGACCTCGGTCGGCTCCGCACCACGCACGAGCATCGCGCCGAGATTGCGAATGAGCGGCGAGAGAATGTCGCCCTTCGACTTATCGAGTGCGTATGCGGCGCCGACAGCATCGGCTTCCTGTCCGAGTGAGCGGAACAGGCCACCGATTACCTTGGTCTGCCGATAAAGATTTACGAGGCGCTCTTCGAGAGAGCGCGTGAGCCGCATGTAATAGTACAGCTCGAGCTTCTGCTCGCGCGTCAACGTCATGACGCTACCTAGTATGAAGCAGTAAGCGTGTACGCCGGATCTTCGGCCCGATGCAGCTCGACGAAGAACTTCTTGGCGTTACGGTCCAGGCGGCTCTCGCCGGTCTGGTCCGTATCGATCTGTACGAACGTGTAGTGTCCACCTTCCATCTTCACGCTGAGCTTGAGCGCGCCGAGTGGACCGGAGAAATCACGAGTACGGTTCGCGGACGCGGTTCGGTTTTCCTGGATGGTTGGAAAGAACGTGTCCGCAATTGCGAGGACCTGATCGGGCTTCAGATGAGATCTGAAAAAATGGCGCATTGTTAGCGTTTGGTCGTATCTGTGCTCTGGCCGAGCGGTGGAGCCGGCAGAACCTGCTGCTGCCAGTCCTGCGTGCGCTCGAGCTTGCTGGTTGAATCTCTGCGGAACTGCAGGCCGACTGCCCAGTCGCCTGACACCGGAAAGCGAACGTGCGCGTAGTACGTGCCGACTTCCGGCCCCTTTGCAAGGCCGTCGCCCGTCTGCGCGTGCTCCTGGCTCGTCGCGAAGATGCGCCCCTGCCCCGCCTGAATCGGCTGGCCGCTCTCCTTGTCCGACACGACGACCTTGAACACCGTCATCTCCTCTGCGATCGGAGGAGCTGGCACGACGCTGATGCGGAAAGCCATGTCGTCGGTCCACTGCCGAATCTCGGCCGCGCGGTTGTTGTTACCCCCGCACGATGCCAGAGAAACGGAGGCGGCCGCGAGCAGTGATGTCCACATCAGCGTCGCTGTCCTCATTATGCGTAGTACTCGAGCCCGAGGTGAGTGATCTGATCCTCGCCCATGAGATGACGAAGCGTGTTCTTCATCTTGGTCTGCTGGATGAAAAGATCGTGCTCGGGCTGCAGTCCGGGGGCGGTCATCGGGCTCTTGTAGAAGAATGACAGCCACTCCTGGATTCCCTTCATCCCGGCGCGTTGCGCGAAGTCGCTGAACAACGCGACATCGAGCACCAGAGGCGCGGCGAGAATGGAATCGCGGCAGAGGAAGTTGATCTTGATCTGCATGGGATAATTCATCCATCCGAAGATGTCGATGTTGTCCCAGCCTTCCTTGTTGTCGCCGCGCGGCGGATAGTAGTTGATGCGGACGACGTGGGAGAAATCCTTGTACAGATCCGGATACTTCTCGGGCTGCAGGATCGTGTGCAGCACCGACAGCTTGGACTCTTCCTTGGTCTTGAACGACTGCGGGTCGTCGAGAACTTCTCCGTCGCGGTTGCCGAGGATGTTGGTCGAATACCATCCAGCAAGTCCGAGCATGCGAGCCTTCAGTCCTGGCGCGATGACGGTCTTCATCCACGTCTGGCCGGTCTTGAAGTCCTTGCCGGAAAGTGGAACGCCGCGCTGCTGCGCGAGCTGGAGGAGTGCCGGAACGTCGGCCGAAAGATTCGGAGCGCCGTTCGCGAACGGCACGTTTTCCATGATCGCTGCATACGCGTACAACATCGATGGAGCGATCGCTTCGTCGTTGTTGTCCATGGCGCGCTCGAACTGCTCGATCGTCGCGTGCTGCGGACCCGCCTTGATGAAGATCTCGGTCGATGCACACCAGACGATCACAACCCGATCCAGCTTGTTCTTCGCCTTGAAATCACGAATGTCCTGACGCAGCTGCTCCGCGAGATCACGCTTGGTCTTGCCCGTCTTGACGTTGGTGCCGTGGATGCGCGTCACGTAGTGATTGTCGAATACCGCGGGCATCGGCTTGATCGACGCAAGGAAGTCGGCGATCGGCGCCACGTCCTTCTCTTCCAGAACGCCGGCCTTGCGAACTGCCGTCAGCGCGTCATCCGGAATCGGATCCCATGCGCCGAACACTATGTCATTCAGATCCGCGAGCGGAACGAAGTCCTTGATGAGCGGCGCGCGGTTGTCGGTTCGCTTTCCGAGCCGAATCGTCGCCGTCTGCGTGATCGAGCCGATCGGCTTCGCGAGCCCTCGGCGAATGCTCTCGACTCCAGCGATGAACGTCGTGGCCACGGCGCCGAGGCCGGGCGTGAGGATGCCGAGCTTACCTGAAGCCGGCGCGATTTTGGGTGCAGCTGAGCTGTTAGACATTCACCAGTGGTTTCTTGGATGTTGCGCGATGGACGAAGCTGATGCGCTGGACGGCCGTTATCCATGCTGTAACCGTCAACAGGACGACGATCCCCATGAGGACCCAGCCATGCAGCGCCAGGCCGAAAAATGCCTGTGGTACGGATAATAACACTACGCGCTCCGGTCGCTGCATCACCCCGACCTTGGCATCGATTCCGAGCGCTTCCGCGCGGGCGCGCGTGTACGAAACGAGGAAGGTACCGATGATCCCGAGCAGGCACACCACGAGCATGTAGATGTTGTGGTAGAGCGCCGACGAGGCGTAGAAAACCGCGAGTCCCGCCATGACGCCGCCATCGGCGACTCGATCCAGGGTAGAATCGTAGAAGGCGCCAAAAACGCTCGACTGGCCGGTTCGGCGTGCGACGGTCCCGTCCAGCACATCGAACAACGCGGTAACCCCGATGATCCAGCCCGCCGTCATGATATGGCCGCTGGCGTACACGACCGCGCCGGTGAGCGTACAGATCGTGCCGACGGTCGTTATTACGTTCGGATTGACCCGCCGCCGTACCAGAAAATCAGCGGCGGGCTCAATGACCCGCAAATAACCAGCTTTTATAGCCTCCCAGATCGCCTTCATCGGCGTGGAAGGTAGCCCGCCGGAGGCTATCGGGCTAGGTGTTTAACTGCGAACCACGCTGCAAAGGCTACGGCACCTGCCATTCGTACAATCCCGACAGCGTTACGTTGTCGCGCGTGTAGGAGCGGGAGCCGTCGATTGGTGTCGCCTTCAATCCAACCGTCGCGCCAGCGGAGATACCCGGCACGTTCATGGTTTCCGTGCTGTTGGCGCCAACCTGCTTGAGAAAGATGTCGCTGCCGCTGCTCACAACGTAAATGTTGGCGGCCTGGGAGAGGTTGTTGGTGACCTTGAGTGTTACCTCGCTCACCGGCTGCGGTCCCGTTTTGACCTCGACCTGTCTTGGGCCGCAGGCCGTCGCGGCCACGGCGAGGCCCAGCATGACTATCAGTTTCTTCATTGATGCTCCGGGAAAATGACCCATTCGTCCATTTTATCTACTATGCGGTTAGTAGATAAGATATTTCGACACTCGCTGACGAAACGCATACGCCGGGCCGTAGGTCGAATCGATAACCGCGTCGGGATCGGCGCCGCTCAGTATCGCGCGCCTCGCGGAGGGGGATCCGAACAGTCGATCGAATCGCGTCGAGTCGATCGTGAGTTGGGCCGGATAGGCCTCGTGGATCGCCGAGAGCAGACCGGCGGCCAGGCGGCTCGTCTGCAGCTGACTGCGCTCCGTCACCTCGATCCTTATCCCGTGCACCACTTGGCCTGGATACTTGTTATCGCCCGGAGAAACAGGAGTAAAGTCGACGGGAGAGAATCGCACGCCGCGAATCGGCCGGTCCTTTAGCAAGCCGATCACTCGCTTGGGATCCATCCAGGGCGCGCCGATCCGTCGGAATGCCTCGTCGGTTCCGCGGCCCACTGAGAGATTGGTCGCCTCGAAAGGCACCAGACCCGTGTAGAGAATGACGGCCGGAAACGACTGCAAGCTTGGCGACGGAGCGATGAACGGAAGGCCGGTTCGGTCGAACCAGACCTCGCGGCTCCATCGTGCTACGGGCACAACGTGAAGATCTGCTCCGATCTTGAGCTCGGCGTTATAAAACCGAGCAAGCTCGCCGATCGTCATCCCGTGTCTGAGCGGGATCGGATACATCGCCCAGGCGAGGCCGGGCTTACCCGGCGCGGGATCATCCGCATTCGAGAGGGCTGAGTCGAGCATCGGCCCTTCGACGAACGATCCGGTAATGGGATTGGGCCTGTCCAATACGACGATCGGCTTGTGCGCCCGCGCCGCCGCGCGCATCGAGTAAACCACTGCGCCATCGTATGTCCAGGTGCGCGAGCCGACGTCAGGTAGATCGACCACGAATACGTCTATCGCGCGAAGAGTCGTGTCAGGGGGCGGAATGGTCTGGTTGGTGTATAAAGAGACGACCACCAGCCCGCTCGCGGGATCGATGCCGGATGCGATGCCGGTCCTGTCCAGCGCAGTCGCGAACCCGTGCTCGGGCGAAAACAGCTCCACGAGATGGACGTTGGATCTCGTCGCACGCTTATCCGTCATGAGCAGCTTCACGTCACTTCGGCCGTGCTCATCGACGCCGCTGGCGTTGGTCAGCAACCCGACTCGCTTACCCGCGACGAGGGCGATGCTGTCGTTCAGCAACACCGTTATTCCGGGCCGTACGTTCGCCTCGGGGAGGCCTGTCGGATCGTCCAGCTTGTGGTACACGACTGAGCATCCCGCGGTGAAGAGCAGAAGCACGAACAGCGGTCGGACGAGTGGTCGCGGCATCACGTGGGATTCCGAAGGTTGTGGGGTGAGGATATAATCGCAAAGCGCGAGCCTTCCTGCCATTACCGCGGCTGTAAATAATTGGTCGGCCCCGGAACCGCCCGTCCACGACGGGTGTAACGGGCCGCTGGAAAGTCGTATTTTCCGTTTATATTTCAGGTACACCAAGGAGTGAGCCATGGCGGTATCCAGCCAACCAGAAATCAACCTGACCCTGACTCCAGCAGCAGGCGTCGAGGTGCAGAAATTCATGGAGATAGAGAAGGTCTCGCCCGATGAAGGCGGCCTTCGCGTCAGCATCCAGCCGGGCGGCTGCAGCGGGTTCAAGTACTCGCTGCTGATCGAGGACAAGCCGGCGGAAGACGACCTGATCCTCTCGCAGGGCGGCTATCGCGTCTTCGTCGATCCCTTTTCCGCGCAGTACGTCAACAACGTTACGATCGATTACGTGACGTCCATGCAGGGATCGGGCTTCACCTTCAAGAACCCGAACGCGACAGGCGGCTGCGGCTGCGGATCATCGTTCTCGGCGTAGCCGAGGTTTGGTGCATTACCGAGGGCGGTGAATGAAAAACTCATTCACCGCCCTCGACCTTATTGTACTCATTGCGTACCTGGCCGGAACGACGCTGCTGGGCGTCTATCTAGGACGCAACCAGAAGAACACACGCGACTACTTTGTCGCCGATCATACGATTCCGTGGTGGGCGGTTCTCTTCTCTATCGTCGCGACGGAGACCAGCGCACTCACGGTCATCTCGATTCCCGGCCTGGCGTACATCGGGAACCTCGGCTTTCTCCAGATCGCCGCTGGATACATCATCGGCCGAATCGTCGTCGCTTATGTATTGTTGCCGCGCTATTACGGCGGCAATCTCGTAACAGCGTACGCCTTACTCGAGCAACGCTTTGGCGTTTCGACGCGTCGCTTCGCGTCGGTCGTCTTCATGTTCACGCGGGCCTTCGCGGATTCGGTCCGTGTCTTCGCAACAGCGATTCCCATCGCGCTGATTCTGTCACCAATCCTCCCGGCAACGGTCGTAATGCCGATCGCGATTCTGGTGCTCGGCGCTCTCACTTTGATCTACGCGTATTTTGGCGGCGTGCGCGCTGTGGTCTGGACCGATGTCATCCAGACCTGCGTGTATCTCCTGGGCGCGGCGGCCGCGGTCGTCATCATCGGGCACGGAGTTGCGGGAGGATGGAGCCATATCGTCCACTCTGCCGCGGCAGCCGGCAAGCTTCAGGCAATCGATCTCTACACGGGTTTCGACCGGCCGCAGACGCTGCTCGCGGGCGTACTGGGCGGCGCGTTCCTGTCGATGGCGTCGCACGGTGCCGATCAGGTCATCGTGCAACGCCTCATGACTGCATCCTCGCTGCGTGATGCGCGGCGCGCACTCATAGGCAGCGGCTTCGCCGTGTTCTTCCAGTTCGCACTCTTCCTCATGATAGGCGCGGGACTGTGGGCGTATTTCGGAGCGCGCACGTTCGACTCGCCTGACAAGATCTTTCCAACGTTCATCGTGACAGCGATGCCAACGGGACTTATCGGGCTCCTGGTCGCGGCAATTCTTGCGGCAACGATGAGCGCTCACTCCGGCGCGATCAATTCGCTGGCCGCAGCGACAGTGCACGACATCTACCTGCCGCTCACTCATCGCGACGCAAACGACCCGCGGACGCTCAGGGTGGCGAAGCTCGTAAGTCTGGCGTGGGGCTTGTTGCTGCTCATCATAGCGCTACTGTACAAGCAACAGGGCACTCCGGTGGTTGTGGTCGCGCTCTCCATCGCGTCGTTCACGTATGGCGCGTTGCTCGGTGGTTTTGCGCTCGGCATTACGTGGGCCCGCGCGCAGCAGCGCGATGCCATTACAGGAATGGCGGTAGGCATTCTCGTGATGAGCGTGGTCGTGTTCGCCAAGCAGCTTTCCGCACTGTGGCCGGCGCTCGCGCCAATCGGCTCGATCGCGTGGCCGTGGTACGTTTTGATCGGTACTGCGGTAACGGTCGGAGTCGGAATATTCACGTCGCTCTTCCCGCACGGAAGCGCGCGAATCAGGGTTGATGACGCAGAATGAGTGATTCGGAATCGGAAATTGTTGTGGGAGTCGACGCCGGTGGAAGCAAGACGCGCGTCATAGTCGCATCGGTCTCGGGCGACCAGATCGCGGAAGTCGTCGGACCAGGCGCTGCGATGGCGCCGGGTAACGCCGACGCCTGCGCGGATACGATTGCGGCGGTTGTCGTCGCGGCGCTGGAGAGCGCAGAGCTGACGGATGTCCTGCCACGCGTACTGTATGCTGGTGTTGCGGGCACGGGCCGCGAGAGCGAACAGATCGCGTTGCAGGATGCGTTGTCGCGCAGGGAGGTCGCCGAGGAAGTCGTGGTCGAGACTGACGCGAGCATCGCGCTCGCAGATGCGTTCGGTGATCGCTCCGGTGTGATTCTCATAGCGGGAACCGGGTCCATTGCGTTCGGACGCAGTCCGGCCGGAATGCTGGCTCGCTGCGGCGGCTGGGGCTTCACATTTGGCGACGAGGGAAGTGGCGCGTGGATCGGGCGCCGCGCGCTGAGTGTCGTCGCTGCATCGCATGACGGTCGCGAGCCGGAAACAGCGCTCACCGGCGCGATACTCACCGCTGCACAGGTGAACGAAGTCGAACAACTCATTCCATGGGCGCTTGCCGCCGATAGAGAGGCGCTGGCAGCGCTTGCCCCATCCGTACTCGCAATGGCGATGCAGGACGACGTGCGTGCCAACAGCATCGTGGATATGGCGGTGGAAGAACTGGTGCTACACGTGCGCGCGCTAGCGCGCAGACTGTTCGTCGACGACCGAGCAGCTTTCGATCTGGCATTGAGCGGCGGATTGCTTCACAAGGGATCGCTTCTCCGGAAGCGTCTGGAGCGCAGGCTCCGCGTCGCAGTTCCCGGCGCCACTGTTCATACGGAAGACGTTGACGGTGCACGCGGCGCGATCAAGCTCGCGCTCCAGGCAGCTTCAGCCGTAGCCTGACGCGCACCATGTCGAGTCCCTTCTCAAAACCGGGATCGATCCGGCACATCGAGGTAGTGAGACCCGGCGGGCCGGACGAGCTACATCTCACGGAGGGGCCGGTACCACCGCTCGGCCCCGACGAAGTGCGCATCCACGTGGAAGCCGCCGGCGTCAATCACGCCGATCTGCTCCAACGCGCGGGCAAGTACGCGGTGCCGAGCACCGCATCGCCGATACTCGGACTCGAAGTCGCTGGTTACGTGTCAGGCGCTGGCGAGCGCGCTGCGCTCGTCTGGAACATCGGGGAGGAAGTTTGCGCGCTCGTGGACGGCGGCGGCTACGCGACTGAATGCGTAGCACCGTCGATGCAATGCCTCCCAATTCCGGAAGGCTTCTCGATGGTTCAGGCAGCGGCGCTTCCCGAGGCATTGTTCACCGTGTGGTACAACGTGTTTCAGCGTTGTCGTCTGTCGGCTGGCGAGACGTTGCTCGTGCACGGCGGGACCAGCGGCATCGGCGTGATCGCCATACAGATGGCGCGCGCGATCGGCGCCAAAGTATTTGCAACGGCTGGCTCAGCTGAAAAGTGCGGCGTCTGTGTCCGGCTTGGCGCGGAGGTCGCGATCGACTATCACGAAGCCGACTTCGCCGCTGTCGCGCTCGAGCGCAGCGGAGGTCGCGGCGTGGATGTCATACTCGACATGGTCGGTGGTGAATATGTCGAGCGCAATTTCCGAGCGCTCGCGATGGAGGGCCGTCTGGTCAACATCGCGTACATGGCTGGCAGTCGCGTCAACGTCGATCTCAGACCGATCATGCAGAAGCGGCTGACCGTGACCGGCTCACTGATGCGCCGCCTTCCACCGCAGGAGAAGGCCGTGATCGCGCAGGAGCTGATGCTACGCATCTGGCCATTGCTCGAGCGCGGGCTGATTTTACCGGTTATTGATTCGACCTTCCCACTGTCGCGTGCGGCGGATGCGCACAGACGCATGGAAGAGCCGCATATCGGGAAAGTCGTACTGACAAATTAGCCTTGCGCGCGAAGTGAACGTGCCCCGATGTACGAGAGGAGCGGATGATGTATCGGTCCTGAGCGCGTTTTAGCAGTGTTGTACGACCAGCGACGACGGTGACAGCTCCTACGCTATCACCGCGTCCGTCTTTCCGCCCGGTGCGAGCTCCCCTTCCCATCTCGCCATCACCGCGCTCGCGAGACAATTCCCGATCAGATTCACCGAGGTCCTCGCCATGTCCATGAACGCGTCAACGCCGAGAATCACCGCGACGGCCTGAAGCGGAAGTCCGAACATCGTGAGCGCGCCGGACAGAATCACGAGCGATGCGCGCGGCACAGCGGCAACACCCTTGCTCGTGAGCATGAGCGTCAACATCATCACGATCTGCTGACCGAGTGTCATGTGGATTCCACCAGCCTGCGCCGCGAACACCGACGCGACCGCCAGGTACAGCGTGCTTCCGTCGAGGTTGAACGAATATCCCGTCGGCATCACGAACGCCACGATACGTGCCGGAACACCCATTGCCTCCATGTTCTCCATCGCGAGGGGGAGCGCCGCTTCGGATGACGCAGTCGAGAACGCGATCAGCGCTGGTGCCCGCACGGAGCGCAAGAATGCCTTGAGGGGAATGCGCGTAAGCACGGCAATCGGAAGCAGCACGACGAGCGCGAATACGATCAGCGCCCCGTACAGCGTCGCTACGAGCTTGCCGAGACCGAGCAGCACGCCGATGCCGCTGTGGCCGACTGTCACGGCGAGTGCTGCACCGATACCGATCGGTGCATACGCCATCACGATCTCCGTGAACTTGAACATCAAGTCCGACGTCGCAGCGCAGATGTCGAGCATCAACTTCTTCTTTTCGCCCTTCTGACGCGTGAGTGCCACGGCGAACAGAATCGCGAAGAATACAATCTGCAGAACTTCGTTATGATAAGCCGCCTCGAAGAAGCTCTGCGGAACCATGTGCTCCAGCACGCCACCGAATGTAACCGGGTGCGACGCGAGCTCGGTTCCAGTGGTCGCGGTTGCGCCGCCCAGCGACACGCCGATTCCAGGCTTGAAGATGTTCACCGCACTGAGCCCGATGACGAGCGCGCCAGTGGTGACAAGCTCGAAATAGATCAGAGACCGCAACGCGAGGCGGCCCACCTTGGCCATGTCGTCGCCATGGCCCGCAATGCCCACCACGAGCGTGGCGAAGATCAGCGGTACGATCAGCGACTTGATCATGCGCAGGAAAATCTGCGACAACGGATCGAGCTTGACCGCGAATGCCGGGAACACGATCCCGATTATGATCCCGACTATCGCCGCGATGACGATCCACTGCGTCAGAGAGATGCGTCGCAGGCCGCGTCGCGCTGTCGCGCGCGGCTCCGATCGAGTGCTATCCATGACCGTTCACCCGGCGGTTACGCAGCGTCGAGTGGCCATAGCCGTAAGTGAAGTAGAGTACGAGACCGACGGCGAGCCAGATGATGAAGCGAATCCACGTGATGCCCGGCAGCTGCGTCATGAGATAGAAGCACGCCACGATGGAGATCAATGGCGTGAACGGAACCCACGGCACGCGGAACGGCCGCGGCCGGTCCGGATCGGTGCGACGGAGCACGATCACGCCGGCCGATACCAGCACAAAGGCGAACAGCGTCCCGATATTCGTGAGATCGACCACCTCGGCGATGTTCGCGAATGCGGCAAAGACGGCTACGAAGATCCCTGTGACGATCGTCCCGACGTACGGCGTCTTGTAACGCGGATGAACCTTCGCGAGCACTGGCGGAAGCAGTCCGTCACGTGCCATCGAGAAGAAGATTCGCGGTTGGCCGAGCTGGAAGACCAGCAGCACGCTGCCCATCGCGATCACGGCGCCCAGTGCGACGATGAATCGCGACGCGTTGAGGAGCGCCGGCGGTCCGGCAGCGAACCGGAGCGCCGTGATCATCGGCTCCGCGGTCCCCAACTGCTGCCATGGCGCCATTCCAGTCATCACCACCGAAATCGCGATGTAGAGCAGCGTCGTGACGACCAGGCTCATGATGATCCCGAACGGCATGTCCTTCCCTGGATTGCGCGTCTCTTCCGCAGCTGTGGATACGGCATCGAAGCCGATGTAGCTGAAGAAGATGATCGCCGCTGCCGCACTGATGCCCGCCATGCCGTTCGGCACGAAGCCGCCGGTTGCCGGGTTGGTCCAGTTGGACGGGTGGATCAGGAACAGCCCAACCGCGATGAAAAACAGTATGATGCCGACCTTGAGCAGAACCATTGCGTTGTTGGCATCCGCCGACTCCTTGATGCCGATCACGAGGACCACGGTGATCAGCGCAACGACTGCCGCAGCAGGAAGATTGATGATCAGCGGGAGGCCGAGGATGTGCGGTGCGGATGTCCACGCTGACGCGATGTACCGGGTAGTCGCGTCCACCGTGCTACCGGCTGCGCCGAGCTGAACGAATGCGGTATGCGCCGATCGATAGTCTGTCGCCAGCCACGACGGGAGACTCCATCCGAAGTGAGCGATCAGCTCGCGGAAATAGCCGGACCAACCGATCGCGACGCCGATGTTGCCGACGGCGTATTCTATGACCAGATCCCATCCGATTATCCACGCGACGAACTCGCCGAGTGCCGCATAGGCATACGTGTACGCCGAGCCCGAGATCGGTACCATCGCGGCGAACTCAGCGTAACACAGTGCCGCAAAGCCGCACGCGACCGCGGTCAGCAGGAACGAAAAGATGATCGCAGGGCCGGCCCCCGGACGCAGCGGATCGCCAACGATTGCGGTTCCCGTGGTGACGAAGATTCCCGCGCCAATCGTGGCACCGACGCCGAGAGCGGTCAGGTGCCACTTGCCAAGCGTGCGTTTTAGCCCGCCATGTGAAACGACGTCCGCCTCGAAGTCCGCAACGGACTTTCGTGCAAACAGGCCCCGCATCAAATGAACAGCGGTGCAAGGACCAGAGTGATCGTGCTCAACAGCTTGATGAGCACGTGCAGCGACGGACCAGCCGTGTCCTTGAACGGATCACCGACCGTATCGCCGACGACTGCTGCCTTATGTGCGTCGGACCGTTTGCCACCATACGCGCCGGTCTCGATGTACTTCTTGGCATTGTCCCACGCGCCGCCGCCGTTGTTCAGGAAGCCCGCCATGAGAATTCCGGCGATGGTTCCGATCATGAGGAACGCAGCAACCGCTTCTGCGCCAACGCCGAACTGCTTGAATACGAGTCCCACAGCGATCGGGAACAGCACGACAAGTGCACCGGGCGCGATCATCGCCTTGAGCGCGCCGACAGTCACGATGTCGACGGCCGTTCCGTAATCCGGACTTTCCGTTCCAAGCATGATGCCCGGACGCTCACGAAACTGGCGACGCACTTCCGTGATCACCGACGACGCAGCCTTGCGTACTGCCGTGAGTGCCAACGACGAGAACCAGAAGACGAGCATCGCGCCAAGCAGACCGGCGACGAACACTTCCGGACGCGCCAGATCGACCTTGATCGGCACACCGCCGCGATAGTTGCGAACTTCGTCGAGATACGCGGAGAACAGCAGGAACGCGGCGAGTGCCGCCGATCCGATCGCGTAACCCTTGGTGAGTGCCTTGGTGGTATTGCCAACGGAATCCAGCCGATCGGTGATGTTGCGAATCTCTTCCGGCTGCTTGGACATCTCGACGATGCCGCCAGCGTTGTCCGTTATCGGTCCGAACACGTCCATCGCCAGGATGTAACCCGCCGTGCCGAGCATTCCCATCGTAGCGACTGCGGTGCCGAACAGACCTGCCTGCGCGACTCCACTCGTCTCGCCGAGATGATAGCTCGCGATGATCGCGATCGCGATCGTGATGACGGGAAGAACCGTGGACTCCATTCCAACCGCGAGTCCTGCGATGATGTTCGTCGCGGGTCCCGTCTGACTCGCATCTGCAATACCGAGAACCGGGCGGTAGCGATATTCGGTGTAGTACTGCGTGATGAACACGAACGCGATCGAGGTCGCGATGCCGATCATACCGCAGATGAAGAAATGCCACCACGCATCCGGCGCTGCAGCCGGATTCAACAACCAGCGCGTAGCGAAGAAGAACACGATCGTGACGAGCGCCGCGGTGACGTAATAGCCGCGGTTCAGTGCCTGCATTGGATCTGCATCCTCGCGCGTGCGCACCGACATCACTCCGACAATCGAGCACAGCAGGCCGAGTCCACCGATAACGAGCGGGAACAGAATACCTGCGATACCGAACTGGCTGAACAGAATCACGCCAAGAATCATCGCACCGATGTTCTCGGCGGCGATGCTCTCGAACAGATCGGCGCCACGTCCGGCGCAATCGCCGACGTTGTCGCCGACGAGATCTGCAATCACCGCCGGATTGCGCGGATCATCCTCAGGGATGCCAGCC
Source organism: uncultured Gemmatimonadales bacterium (assembly GCA_963707505.1). Classification (GTDB taxonomy): domain Bacteria; phylum Gemmatimonadota; class Gemmatimonadetes; order Gemmatimonadales; family Gemmatimonadaceae; genus Fen-1247. The sequence goes on along the minus strand of CAVPQB010000004.1, from coordinate 1,015,152 downwards.
TCCACCTTGCCGACCAGATCGGCACCAACGTCGGCGGCCTTGGTGTAGATACCGCCGCCGAGCTGCGCGAACAGTGCCACGAACGAAGCACCGAATCCGTAGCCAACGATGAGATACGGGATTCTCTGTGCCCATACATCAGGCGCGAGACCCGGCGGCACGAAATTGTTGATCACCGCAAACAGTCCGCCGACGCCCGCAAGACTCATCGCGACCGTGAAGAGTCCCGACACGGCACCAGATCGAAGCGCAGTCTGCAGCGCACCGTTCAGTGACGTTGTAGCGGCCGCGGCAACGCGGATGTTGGCTCGTATCGAGATCCACATCCCCATATATCCCGCAATACCGGAACTGAGTGCGCCGAGCAGGAACGACAACGTTATGTAGATGGCGAGCAGTGTCGAGCTGCTCACCGGATCGGTCGGAATGCTCGTCCTCAGCACACCGTAACCAAGCGCCAGCACGATCGCGACGACCAGCGCGAGCGCCGCGATTGTCTTGTACTGTCGCGCCAGGTACGCCTCCGCACCCTGCTGAATGGCGTCCGAAATCTTCTGCATGTCGGCGTTACCACGCCCGCGCGACAGAACCCATCTTGAAAGCCAGATCGCGAAGAGCAGCGCGAATGCACTGCAGCCGAGTACGATCCAGAGAAGCGATGATTGCGAAACGGTCATGAACGGTCGGTGATGAGGACTGAAGCGGGAGCGGTCATTCAGTATTGCGCGCAGCGTCGCCCGCTACACCGCGCCACAGGAAGTACACAGGGACACCAATGAGAACGATGATCAGACCAGCAACGGACTGCGTCCTCGTATCCGGAGCCAGCAACAGAGTCAGAGCAACAGCAAGCGCCAGCACCACGTACAACGCCGGCAGAACGGGATACCCGATCGCCTTGTACGGCCGCTCGGCGTCCGGACGCGTCCTGCGTAATACGAACAGCCCCGTGGTGGTCGCGGCGTAGAACAGCAACTGCGCAAAGATCACATACGCGAGCAGCTGGTTGTAGGTCCCGGTGAGACACAGGAAGCTGGTCCAGATCGCCTGCGTGACCAGACCGAACGCGGGAACTTCGCGTGCGCTCAGCGTTCCGGCGCGAGCGAAGAAGAGGCGGTCGCGCGCCATCGCCCAGTACACGCGGGCGCCTGACAGGATGAGCCCGTTGTTGCAGCCGAACGTCGATACGAGAATCGCCGCCGCAACTATGCTCCCACCGGCGGCGCCGAAAATCACTTCTGCAGTTGCAGTCCCGACTCGATCCTGAGTGGCGAACTGGATGCCGCGCGCGAGCACCGTCGCACCACCCGAAGTACCGTGCAGCGGAAGCACGCTGAGATAGGCGAAGTTGCCGAGGATGTAGAGAACCGTCACCATCCCCGCGCCGATTGCGAGCGATAGCGGAAGGTTGCGCTTGGGGTTCTGAACTTCGGCGGCCGCGAACGTCACGTTGTTCCACGAATCGCTGGAGAACAGCGAGCCGACCATCGCTGCACCGAACGCAACTACGAACGCACCGTTGAGATCGACGTGCGGCGCGAAATTGCCCGGCGAGAAATTTGCAAGTATCGCTGTCGCGTTCCGCCCGATGGTGAGTCCAAGAATGACGAGAAGCGCGAGGACGCCCACCTTGGCAATCGTCAGCGTCGTCTGAACGAGCTTCCCTTCACGCACGCCGCGAAGATTGATCCAGGTGAGTACCCACACCGTGACCAGTGCGATGAGACGCTGCGGAGACAATCCGACGTCCACCGGTGCGCCCGTAAGCGTGAACGAGAAGTGCGGAAACCACGAGTACAGACCCGGCGTCATCGCCGGCCAGAGCACGCCGAGAAACTTTCCGAACGCGACAGCGACTGCTGCAATCGTACCCGTTTGTATGACGACGAAAAGAGTCCAACCGTATAGAAATCCTACGAGTGGACCCATCGATTCACGAAGAAATACATACTGTCCGCCGGCTCGTGGAAACATCGCCGCCAGCTCGCCGTAGGCGAGGGCGCCGAGCAGCGTAATGACTCCAGTGAGCACCCAGACTGCGATGAGCCAGAAGGGCGACTGGACCTTTCGCGCGATGTCTGCAGAGACTATGAAGATGCCCGACCCGATCATCGTCCCCGCCACGAGCATCGTGGCGTCGGTCAGGGTCATCGCCTTGACGAAGTTGGATTCGGCCGTGGCCGTATCCGTTCCGGTAGCGGAACGGCTGGTTTTATTGTTCACCCATGCCCTCCGGCTCCGGGTCGGCGCTCTGCATTTATGTATGAGCAGAGCGGAAAATTCGCGTGAATGTAACGCGCGGCGCAGAGAGAGGCTAGACTCTCGCGACGCGCATGAGGACGTGATCTCACGATTGCTTTACCTCGCGGCGTGCTACGCAATAATGAGTACCTTGCATGATTGGTCACAAAGATGATTTCGGGTAAATCGGTTAGAAGAGAACCTGAATGTCCACCGTGTCGCGGATCGCGACACCATCGGCCCGAACCGCCGGCCGGAATCGAAGCGCGAGCAGCGCCTCGCGCACCCTGTCGTTGTAGCCACGATCGGGAGTTGGTGTAAAACGCAGCAGTGTGGCCTTGCCCGTCGAGTCGACGTCGAACCAGGCAGTGAGCTTGAATCCGCGCACACTCGCGGGAGTTGGGAGTGGAGGGAGAACGAACTGCTTGAGCGTCGGCGGATAGTTCTTTGCCGCGCCACCTCCTGTGCCGGGCCCAACGCCACTTCCCTTGCCCGGCCCCTCGCCCGATCCGACTCCCCCGCCACTGCCAGGACCGGTACCCGCGCCGCCAGTCTTTCCAATACCGTTGCCGGCGCCCGCCGTTGCCGAAGATGCTGCTGCACCCGTCGCGACAGTCGTTGGCGGCGCAGCTACAGGCGCCACTGGAACTGGCTTGGGAGGCGGAGGCGCTGGAACTGGCGGAAGTACCGGAGGTACCGGCTTGACGGGCGGTGCAATGGCTGCGGCCGCCGCAGGCGCCGACTGCGGTGCGATCTGAACGAACCTCAACCTCGGCGCGGCATTATCGCCCAGGCCGCCTCCACCGCCGCCCGCGGGGCCGGCGCCACCGGCACCCTCACGGTGACCGTAATCGATCCCCGAATCCAGCGCGGGACGAAGGAGAAACAGCAGCAAAAGCAAATGCGCCAGCAGGGAGAATAACCACCCTTGCCAGCGCCTTTGCTCCCGCCGCGGAATTCCAACGGGCGGACGATACATGTGAAACCCTTACTGCGTCGACTTGGGCGTTATGCCAATGACCGCGTTATGTCCGATCACGCCGCGCGCAATGTCCATCGCCTGGATGATCTGCTGATACTTGGCCGCTGGATCGCCCTTCACGAACAAGATCTTTTCCGGACGAGTGTCAAACGTGGTGTGGAGCATCTGACTCAGACCAGCGGCGCCGGGTGGTACTGGCTGCTTGTTGATCAGATACGTGCCATCCTTCTGGACTTCGAGCACGATCTGATCCGTGCTGGGTGAAGTCGTCGGCTGGACAGTCGGATCCGGGAGCTGCACGTCTATCGCCTTCCGAGCCGTTGGCACAATCACCATGAAGATGATGAGAAGTACCAGCAGCACGTCGATCATCGGGGTCAGATTCGGCTCGGATGTGAAGCCGCCGCGACCACCACCTGTTGACATCGCCATTACTTTGGCCCTCCACTGCTCGGCGTGCCCGCGCTGGTTGCCTCGATGTTGTCACTCTGAATCAACGAATGAGTGCCGGACGCCTGATCTGTGACCATGGCGGTCATGCGAACTCCACTCTTCGCCGCCACGTCGAGCGCGTCGAGAATTTTGCCGTAGTCGAGATTCTTGTCCGCCTTGACGTAGAGAATCTTGTCTTCCGTGCGCTTACTGTAGATATCGGTGAGCGCGGTATTGAGTGATGCATTCGGGATCGCAGTACGATTAAGATAGTACTGACCTTGATTGTCGATACCAAGAAGCTGATCCTGATCCTGCTGCGGGTGCGGCCTGAGGTTCTGGCCCGCAGGTGGCTGCGCGTTCACTCCCGACACCAGCGTCGGAATGATGACCATGAAAATGATCAGCAGAACGAGCATGACGTCGATCATCGGAGTCACGTTTGGTTCCGCGCGAACCGCGTTCCCGCCCGATGTTGACATTGACATAGATACGAATCCCTCGAAAAGTGTGGAACCGCGCCCCGTCTGCCGGACGGGGCGCCGGCCCTAGGCGCAAAGACATCTGCGCCCTACGTCATCGTGCCTTACCTAACTGCAGGCGCGGACATATCCGCGCCGCGCAACTACTTGGAGATCGGGGCGTTGCCCGCGGTCGCCGTGGTGTTGAATTCGCGCGTGAAGCGGCTGCGGCCGAACTCGCCCGAAACGTTCTTGATCAGATAGTCGATCATTTCCTTGGACGTGTAGGTCATCTCAGCGGTGAGATTGTCGACCTTCGTCTGGAAGTAGTTGAAGAGCCACACTGCCGGAATTGCGACGAGCAGACCGAGAGCTGTCGTGATGAGTGCCTCGGAGATACCGCCGGAAATCGCGGACAGACCGCCTGATCCGGAAACCGCCATGCCCGTGAAGGCGTTGATGATACCCATCGTCGTTCCGAGCAGTCCGACGAACGGCGCAGTTGCACCGCTTGTCGCGAGCACTCCAAGACCGCGCTTGAGGTCGGTGATCGTCATCAGCATTTCGCGCTCGATCGCGCGCTCTGCAGAGTTGATGTCGGCGATCGTTACGGAACCATCCTGTACGAGTGCGCGGGTCTCGGAGAGCGCACCGGCCAGAACGCGTGCAACGTGCGACTTCTTGTAGCGCTCGGAGAGGTTTGCGGCCTCCACAAGATTGTCTTCTTCGAGGAACTGCGAGAACTCGGGCGCGAACTTGCGTGTCTCGTTCTGGGCCGACTTGAGATCCCACCACTTCTTTATCGAAATCGACAGGGTCCAGATCGACATGATCGCGAGCGTGTAAACGATGCCGCGGGCGAAACCGGCCATCTGGCCCCAAAGGTCAATCAGCGATAGATGCATTGTTCGTTACTCCGTGGAATGGTGGGACGGTTAATGAGTGATCGTGAACGTGAACGGTTGCTGCACGAGCTGCCTGACCTTGTGCCCACCGATCTCCGCAGGATAGAACTTCATGCGCGGCAGGGCTGACTTGACAGCGGCGGCGAACAGATCGTTGGTAGCCTTGTTGATCTTGATCCCCGCGGCCTGATCCACGCGGCCCGTGGTATCCACGGTGAATTCCGCGTCGACTTCTCCCTCGATGCCCGCGCTGCGAAGCGTCTCGGGGTATTGTGGTGTCACGGTTCCCGATGCCATCGCGGCGGGCTTCTCTACCTGAAACGAGAAGTACGTCTCGGTGTTCGAGACCGGTCCCTTTCCACCTACTACACCGTTCGCGACGCCGCCTTCGACACCCTTGCCGCTGAAGTCAGCGACGTTCGTGACCTTCTTTGAAAGGTCGATGTCGGGGATCTTGACCGGAACGATCGGTGGCGCCTGCGGCACCTGGAAACCCTTGGGCGGTGGCGGCGCAACCGTCGCCTTTGGCGGCGGCGGTGCCTCCTTCTTGGGCGGAGGCGGCTCGTCCTTCTTCACCTGGACGAATTCGATCTTCTCCGCCTTCGGCTTCTCGTTCTTGATGGCGGCGTTAGCCGTCGCCCAGACCGCGAGCCCGATGAGTCCCGCGTGCAGACCAATGCTGAATGCAGCGGTCCCCGGGCTGCGCTTCTTGGCGCGCTTCGACTCGATTAGCTGGTTGAACATTGCGGCAGCAAGCTCCTCAGAATGACTGAGAGAAGAATACTGGCGCACAATTAAGCCGGAATGGCCGGGAGATTAAGCTTCAGTTAATTCAAAACATTAACGGAAGATTAACATCGGTGGCATTTTGACCGCATCGTCATGGCGGCGTCACTGCATCACTGGTCCGGCAACGTCTCATCGTCAGGCTCCGCCCGGTCGGCTGCATCGAGCGGAAGTGTGAGAGTGAACAACGATCCCTTCCCCAGCCGCGACTGCACGGTGAGCGTGCCGCCGTGAGCCTGCGCAATCCACTGGCTGATCGCAAGACCCAATCCGAATCCGCCGCGCTCCGCAGTGCGCGATCGCGCGCGATCGGCGCGCCAGAAGCGCTCGAAGATATGCGGTAGATCCGCGGCAGCGATTCCGGCTCCGGTATCGCGCACTGCGAACGTCACGTTGTCAGGATGGCGCCCAAGTCCAATGTCGACGCGCCCGCCACGCGGCGTGTACTTGATCGCGTTGGTTACGAGGTTGAGAAACAATTGCCGCAGTCGTGTGCGATCTCCCGCGATCGTGACTTCGGTAGTGAATGGGAGATTCACTGCGACACCCGCACCCTCGCCCAGTATGAGCGCAGTTTCGTACACTTCCTGCGTCAGCTCGCTCAGATCGACGCGCTCGCGGTACAGATCGAACCGTCCCTCATCCGCGCGCGCAAGCGTGAGCAGGCTCTCGACGAGGTCCGCCATGCGCGTCGTCTCGTGCAGTGCTTCTTCGAGTGCGACTAGACGATCGTCCTTTCGTGTAGTCGCACTCATCGCTCGCTCGACGTCCGCACGCAACACTGCAAGCGGCGTCTTGAGTTCGTGACTCGCGTCAGCGGTGAAACGCCGCAATGCGGCGAACGACGTCTCGAGCCGTGCTATCATTGAATTCAACGTATCGATCAGTGCGGCGATTTCGGGACTCGCCTCGTCATCCGACAATCGCCGGTGCAGACTGCGACCATCCGTGATGTCGGCAACGCCGCGCCGCACGCGCTCGATTCTGCGGAACGTACCGCCGAGCATCAGCCACATCCCCCAGGACGCAAGCGCGATGGCGAGCGGCATGACTGCGAAGAGCGTCGTCACAAGCTCGGTCGGTAAACTCTGAGCACCGCGCACCCGCACGCCCGCAACCACGCGGCTCAGCCGCGTGGTGCTGTCGTGTATCGCGTGTGCCACGAACAGAATGCGTTCCTGTCCGACGCTGATGACGCCAGCTGGTCCGTCGTCGGGGAGATCGGTGATGCCATGCTGCAACGTTGTCCAGTCGTCGTCCGACAGGTCACGCGCGTCGAACGACGTGAATACGACGTTCGCCTTTCGGCCCACGATCACGACATACCCCGGGATCACTTCCAGCCGTGCCGCAACCGAGCGCGCGATCTGCTCAACGCCCGATGAATCCCGTACCACGACGGGCTCTCGATCCCTCGACGCCTGATCGATGATACGCATCGCGAGATCGCCGTCTGCCAGTGCCTCGCGCGCGATCGCGCTGTATGCGCCAGCGGTGCGTGAAGCGGAAACTGCTATTCCCAGTGCGCCGCCGGTCACTGCCATCGCACCAGCGAAAACAAACGTCAGCTTCAACCGCGCTGGAATCATCCGCGCACAACGTACCCGACGCCGCGCACGGTCGAGATCAGCTTCTTCTCGTGATCGGCGTCGATCTTCTTGCGAAGGTGATTGATCACAACGTCCACGATGTTGGTTCCAGGATCGAAGTGATATCCCCAGGCGTACTCGGTGATCAAAGTTCTGCTCATCACGCGACCGTGATGTCGCATCAGGTACTCGAGGACCGTGTACTCCTTGGGCGTAAGCTCTATGAGATTGCCGGCTCGCCTTACCTCGCGCGTGTCGACGTCGAGCGTCAGATCGGCAACCTGCATGACGGGCGACGCCATCGCGCGCGGACGACGCGCCAGCGCTTCCACACGCGCGAGCAGCTCCTCGAACGCGAACGGTTTCGTCACGTAGTCGTCGGCGCCGGCGCGCAGCGTCTGTACCTTCGCATCCACCGCGTCCTGCGCGGTCAGCACGAGTACGGGACGCTGGAAGTTGCGCGCGCGAAGGTCGTGAAGCACCTCCATCCCCGACTTCCCCGGAAGGCGCATGTCGAGAATGACGAGATCGTAGTCGCCCGCCGTAGCGAGCGTTTCTCCATCATTTCCGTTCTCCGCGAGATCAACGGTCCAGCGCTGCTCCTCCAACCCCCGTTTCACGAACTGCCCGACGGTCGGATCGTCCTCGATAACGAGGATCTTCATTCCTCAGACCGCATCCTCGCAAACTTGCGCTTGCGCGGACGGCGAAAGCCGAACTCGCGCATCTTGCGATACAGCGTCTTGGTCGATATGCCAAGCGCCTCGGCGGCGCGGCCCTGGTGCCAATGAAATCGGACTAGCATCGCTTCAATATGCAGCTTTTCCAGGTCGGATAGGGGCGCACCCCGCCCTTCGACACCCACTGCCCCGGTGGCCAGCAGCAGACGAATGTCACCGGCGGAGATGTTTTCCTTGGGCGCGAGAAGCGCGCAACGCGCCAGCACCACACCGAGCTCGCGAACGTTGCCCGGCCACGTGTAGGATGCAAGCACATCGAACGCCTCCGCCGCAATCGTGTGAACCGGTCCCGTCTGCTCGGCCAATAGCTCCGCGACGAGCGGCGCAAGATCTTCGTGGCGAGTGCGAAGCGGTGGAATCGTCAGCTGCTCGGCGCCGATCGAAGAGGCGAAACCGTCAGCGGGATCGTCCACACAGATCACCAGGCGCGTGGTGAGCGGAAGTGAATGTGATCCGCCAAGGCGCATGAACGTGTTGGAAATAATTACGTCACGCAAGACGCCACGCGCTTCTTCTTCGAGTGCAGCGATGTCGATCACCGTCGTTCCACGATCCGCCGCCAGAAATGCACCCGTCGGCATAGCTCCGCCAGATGGCACTCCCTGCCGTCCAACGAGCGTTGCTGCGCCAGTCAGCGCACCGCGGCCCTGCCGCACTTCGATGAGCGAGTCGCGCACGCGTCCGGACAGTGCATGCAGATATCGCGCAACGTAACTCTTGCCCACGCCGCGCTCCCCCTTGATGACCACTGGCGCATCGGATTGTGCCAGCGCCGGCAGACGGCCCAGCACCTCGCGCATCAGTGGATTCCTGCTGGTCATCTCCGAGGGCAGCTCACGCGTCCGTGCACGCAACATGACGTTGGCCTTCCCGAGCTCGCGCTTTTCCCACGCACGCCGTACCATCACGTCAATCTCCGCCATTCTGTACGGCTTGGAGATGTAGTCGTAGGCGCCCAGCTTGATGGCGGTTATCGCCGTGTCGATCGTGCCATTGCCGGTGATTATGATCACCTCCGGCGGTGCGGGCTCGTTCTGCAGATGGCGCAACACTTCGAGCCCATCCATCTCAGGCATCACGATGTCGATCAGCGCGACGTCGTACGGAACCGAATGCAGCTCGGTCAGCGCAGCACGGCCGTCGCGACACATCGTGACGGCATAACCGCGGCTTCTCAAGAAATGCTCGAGAATTGCGCCAAGGTGCTCCTCATCCTCGGCAATCAGCACACGGATTGGGGCACTCCCGTCGGCGCTCATGCTTCCTCCATCGGCAAAAGAATTGTGAAACGCGTTCCCTTGCCAGGTTCGCTGGATACCTCGATGCGACCCCCGTGGTCGGCAACGATTCCATGGCAGATTGCGAGTCCGAGCCCTGTACCCCGGCCCGGCTCTTTCGTTGTATAAAATGGCTCGAAGATGCGCGACATCTCGTTACGCGTCATCCCCGATCCTTCATCCTGTACTTCGATCACGACGTGCTTCGCACCCCGCGGCGCTGCACGCGTGCGTATGAGCACTCGCCCGTACTGCGGCATCGCGTCCGCAGCATTCATCAATAGCGCAATCATTACCTGAATCAACTGCTCGGAGCTCGCGTGTACGGTCGCAAGCTCGGTTCCGAGCTCAGCCTGAACGGTGAGCTGCTTGAAACGCCCGTGATGCTTGAGAAGGAACAGCGCGCGCTCGACGACGGTGTTCACGTGTAGAGATTGCCGTTCCTGCGCGCGCGGCCGGCTGAAATCAAGCAGTCCGTCGATGATGCGTTTGCAACGCTGAACTTCGCTCTCGATGATCTTGAGATACTCCGGCGCGCCGTCGGACGCGCTGTCGGACGCAAGGGCGGACGCGCTGTCATGCGCGCCTTGCGAGTTGCCATCAACTCTCGTTTCTAGCGCCATGGTCTCCGCGCACGCAGCGATCGTCGCGAGCGGATTGTTTATCTCGTGCATGATCCCCGCAGCAAGGCGACCGATCGCGGCGAGCTTCTCGTTCTGAGCTACGGCTTCGCGCGCTTCCACCCAATCGGTGATGTCCTCACCGATCGTGATGATGTGTGTGACGACGCCTGTCTGATCGCGTATCGGAATCTTGGACAGCCTGTACGTACGGAGAGCGCCGCTGGCGCTGGATTCGGTCTGAAATTGCTGCGTCTTGCCCGTAGCGAATACCTCGTCGAATTCGCGACGAACAACGTCCTCCGGCTGACGGTGCAGGATCTCGAAGATCGTGCGGCCGATCGCCTCGTCGCGCGACACGCCCTGCATCCCGGTCTCGCGCTTGCGATTCCAGACCGTGATCCGGTAATCGCGATCGATGACGTACAGGCCGAGCGGGAGCAGATCGAGCACGGTTTCCGTGAACCGCTTCTGCTCCTGCACCTCGCGCATCCGGATCTGAAGATCGCCCTCGAGTCTCCGGGAGCGCTCGGAGTTCGCGACGAACGCAGCAAGCAACGCAGCGAGCGCTTCCAGAAAGCGCTCCACCGGCTCCCCTGCGTCGGCGCCGAACCGCGCCAGCAAGACGCCCACCCGGCGCGGCCCAAAGCTCATCTCGCGTGCAACTATCCCAGGCGCGGCACCGGCCATCGCTGCCCGAAGCTCATCCAGGGACGCCTCCTCCGGACCCGCCCCCCAGGTTCGCAGAAGCTCGCCACCCACATCCAACCACGCCGCCAGCTCGGACGCACCGATCGTTACATGGGCGCGCTCGAGCACGTCCTGCGCGACGAGTTCCGTCGGCCGCGCATCCGATAGACAAACGGCTATGTCCGCGAGAGCGCCGACAAGTATCGATGAATCAGAATCTTCAGACAGCATGGCGGTAACGTGCGGATGTGCTTTACCTGACAATGTCACTTCCTCGGCGAATCGGTCGTCTGCAAGCCTACCGTAGGACAGGATGACCGATCGATTGGTAACGATTTTCACGGTCTGTTTGCCAATATTTCAGACGAAAATGCCGAACTGGCCGATAAACAGACGCTCTTAAGCCAGATTGGCCGGCATCGCTGGCCCGCCCATTGCCGGATTAGCCCGGTGGGCACGGGGCCCGAAAAAACAGACAAAGCTCTCAGATGGAGGTCAGCACCATGCTGTTCGAAACTTCACTGACACCTCTTCCTGTGTTCGGTCTGCGCAGGGACGTGAATCGCTTATTTGACGATGCACTGAGCCGCACAACGCCGACGGCTTCTCTGGCGCCGCCCGTCGACGTACGTGAGGACGACCGTGAGATCGCGCTGTCCGTCGAGCTTCCGGGCGTCAAGCCGGACGATGTAGAGGTCACTTCCGATAACGGAGTGCTGACCGTGCGCGGACACAAGTCCGCGGAGCGAAAGGAAGGCGACGGTACGGAGTATCACCTGGTGGAGCGGAGCTACGGCTCGTTCACACGGTCGTTCCGCCTTCCCAAGGGAGTCGACGATTCCAAGATTACCGCGAATTTCACGAACGGCGTGTTGAACATTCGCGTCCCCAAGACCGCACTTCCGCAGCCCAAGAAGATTGCCATCAGCAACAGCGACGGCAGTGCGACCGGTAGCACCAGCGCTAGAGTAGAGGGTAAGGGCTCGCAGAAGACGAATCAGCAGCAGGCGGTTCCAGTCGAGCACAAGTAGTCGGAAACGCCCAGGCCGAGAAGCGAACAGCCCCGATCAACGGATCGGGGCTGATTGATCGAGTGCGGCGGCCAGACAAAAACCTGGCAGCGAGTCTACCGCGTCGAGAATACAGTCCGTAATTGAACGAGAGCCCACTCGAGATCCTCGCGCGAGGTAACCAGCGGCGGGGAAAGCCTGATGACGTGGTCGTGCGTCTCCTTGCACAGCATTCCAAGTCCCATCAACGCCTCGCAGTAAGACCGCGCCGGCACGTGCAGCTCGATGCCCACCATCAGACCACGGCCGCGGACGGACTTGATGTCAGGATGCCTGATCGACGCTACCTCACCCTTGAACCATGCGCCCAGGTCTGCCGAGCGCTGCGACCAGATTCTCGTCTTCAAGAACGTTCAGCGCGGTGCGCGCGACTGCGCAGCCGAGTGGATTGCCGCCGAACGTGCTGCCGTGCGTACCTGCACGGAGAACGCCGAGGACTTCGCGGCTCGAAACGACCGCGGAAACCGGATAGAAACCACCCGCAAGTGCCTTTCCAAGGATGTACACGTCGGGCTTCACCTCTTCGTGATCGCACGCGAACATGCGGCCGGTGCGGCCCAGCCCTGTCTGGATCTCGTCGGCCATGAAGAGGACGTTGTTCGCTCGACAGAGATCGGAGGTTGCGCGAAGATATCCGTCCGGTGGAATCAGGATTCCAGCCTCGCACTGGATCGGCTCCATGAGCACCGCGCAGGTGTTCGGCGTGATGGCTGCCTTGAGCGCATCGATGTCGCCGTAGGGAATCAACTTGAAGCCGGGGGCGAAGGGTCCGAATCCGGCACGATAGGATGGCTCTGACGAGAAGCCGACTATTGTAGTGGTCCGACCGTGGAAGTTGTTCTCGAACACGACGATTTCCGCGCGGTCTTCGGGAATTCCCTTCACTTCATATCCCCAGCGTCGCGCCGCCTTTATCGCGGTCTCGACGGCCTCGGCGCCGGTGTTCATCGGGAGCACCATCTCCATACCGCAGAGTTGCGCGACTTCTTCGCAGAAGAGCGGCAACTGCTCGTTGCGGAAGGCACGCGAGGTGAGCGTGACGCGGTGCGCCTGCTCTACCATCGTCGCTAGGATGCGCGGATGGCAGTGGCCCTGGTTGACAGCGGAATACGCGCTCAGACAGTCGAGGTAGCGCTTGCCGTCCACATCGTAGACCCACGCGCCGGAAGCGCGCTCGATGACGATATCGAGCGGATGGTAGTTGTGCGCGCCCCACTCGTCTTCGATGGCGATGTAATCAGCAGATGTGGCGGGAGCGGATTCGGTGGCGTTGGCGACGGCTGTCATGCGAAGTACGGCTGAGGTTGATCCTTCGCTTGAAATGTCGCACTGTCGCCGTCGTTATTTAACCCCCGGCACGGCGGTGGTTTTACATGCCATACCCGCGCATAAGTATGCATGTTTTTGTAACAGCAATATTCACTCGCACAGATCGTCGATGCGACGTGGTAAGTGCGACGGAATCGACGCCCCGTTTCAACGCACGGGAAGTGGCGGAGCTACGGCCGGAACAGCCGCGGAATAGTTCTCGTCGAGCAGGCTTGCGATGGTCGCCGCGATCTGCGATTGAGTTACGCGGGTGATGTGCATGCGCTCGCCGCGCGCCGGCGTGTCCGGACCGATGACCGCAATCCATATCGCTTCTGCACCGGCGACGTCTGCACCGTGGTCGGTCCACGCGGTGAGTCCGCTGCCTCGGCCATGATCTGCTGTGATGATGAACGTGGTCGAGTCGCGATACTGCGGCATCTGTTGCATGGCGTTCCACAGATCACCGACGAACTGGTCGAACTGATGTGCCGACGCGAGCACCATGTCGTAGCGGCCCATGTGGGCCCACTCGTCGGTCTCGCCGTATCCGACGAACATCACGCGCGGATGGGAGCGCGCAACGTATTCGCGCACTTCGGCCTGCATGAATGAATCGTAGGCGAGGTCACTCCAGAGGCGCGTGGTGGTGCCGTACAGATTGACGAGCAATGAATCGCGCGCCGTTGGCGGTGTCGCGGTCGGCGGCGGATCGAAGGCCGCCCAGATCGGAAGATGACTGCGGCCGCGATTGAAGATGTCCGCAAACTCGTTCCAAGTTCCAAAGACTGCGACACGCCCGGCGAAACGGGGAAGTGTGTTGAGCCATTCGAATACCGAGAGATTCGGATTGGGTCCCGCATTGTTGCTGTTGATGCGCGGATCGGGATGACCGCTGATCATCTCGTTGTAGCCCGGATACGAGAACTTGAATCCGTTGGTGACGTCCGCGTCGCTCTGCATCGTGCGATTGCCGAAGATCTCGCCCTGTTTCGCCACGACATTCCACAGAAATGGGAACAGCGCCACGCGAGAGGAATCCGAATTGCCGCGTGAGAACTGTCGACGCAGAGCGGCCGTATCCTCTACGTGGCCGAATTTCTTATTCAGCAGCTGACTGTCTGCGCCCTGAAAGATCTCCTGCCAGCGGAGGCCGTCGGACACTACGAGGACGACGTTGCGTGTGCGATGAGCCGACTGCCCAAGCGCGATCGGTGGAGTCGCGAGAAGGAGTAACGTCGCAAACGGAAGCACGGCGCTGGCTCGAGGATGTCTCATGGCAGTAGAAAGTAGCCTGCATTTTGGGAACTGGGCATCAGTTCCGGCTCGGCTCCGTCATCTGCCACAAGCGTGACACCACTATTGTGACCTCTTGACGTTCTGATCTGAATATCGTACTATAACCATAGTACTAGACTCTTAGTAGGAGGAGACCCGGATGCAGCGGCTTACCCCACGAGAGATCGAGCTCATGACCGTGCTGTGGGAGCGCGGGCCGAGTACCGTTGCCGAGGTGCGGGACGCACTCAGCGACGGATCGGCGTATACCACGATCCTTACTCTGTTGCGCGTACTGGAGGAGAAAGGACACGTTGCCCGCGAAGCCGAGGGGCGCGCGCATCGCTACGCCGCGCTGATCGATCGTGAAGAAGCGAGCTCGAGTGCGATAGATCGCGTGATTGGGCAATTCTTCCGTGGGTCTCCGGAGAGACTTCTCACGCAGCTGGTATCGGATCGCGAGCTGGACGACGCAACGCTGCGGCGCCTGCGCACGCTTCTGGATGAGCGACTGGAGGAGGATCCGAAATGAGCCCCACGGTATTCGCATACATCGGTCTGTTCACACTGCTGCTCGCCGGAGCTGCTGCCGCTGTTGAATGGGGGATGCAAGGGCGCGGCGCAGCGCGTCACTTCTGGACGGTAGCGATCGTACTGGCGGTGCTCGCGCCTTTGGGCACGCTCGGCATGCACGCGTTCAGGGAGCGAACTGCGACACCAGGAACCGCGGCTGGCCGCGCCGATGTGTTGGCGACGATCATCGTAAGCTCGGGACGCTCCGTCGTGCAACACAGCTCCTGGCTCATCGGGCGAGACGCGCTCATTCGACTGATAGCGCCCTCGCGACGCGCATTACGGGCTGCGGTGACACGTTTTGCTCACGACTTTGCAACGGTCGCCGTAGTCTTCTGGATACTGCTATCGATGTCGTTGCTCGCGTGGCTTGCGGTCGGCGTCCTCTACTGGCGACGCGCGCAGCGGTCGTGGCGACGAACGACGCTCGATGGTATCGGCATAGATGTATCCACGGTGACCGGTCCCGCGGTGGTTGGCTTCTTTTCACACCGAATCGTGCTGCCGTCGTGGGCAACGACAATGCAGCCGGACTATCGACGGTTGGTCCTCGCGCACGAGGGCGAGCATATCAGGGCACACGATCCTGAGCGGTTGATGGTTGCGATCGCCGCATTGGTCCTGATGCCGTGGAACGTGGGACTGTGGTGGTGCGCGGCAAGGCTTCGACGCGCGATCGAGCTGGATTGCGACATGCGGGTGCTGAAGCAATATCCGAGCGCCAGGGATTACGGCCATGTCCTCCTTGAGGTGGCGGCGCGAGGCCGGAACAGCGGGCTGCTTGCGATTCCGATGGTCGCGCTGCTGAGGTTGCCGTCGGAGCTGGAGCTCAGATTGCGCGCGATGACGAGAAGTCGCGCAGCGGGGATTCGCGGCGCGATCGGAGGCGGGCTGGCCGCAGTTGTTGCGATTACGGCCGCATTCACGACACCCGTCCCATCCGTTCCGTCGCACTACAGCGGTACGACATCCACGCGTCAAGCGTCGCACGTCGCGACCGCTCGAGCGTCCCTGACGCGCGCCGACACCGGCACAAAACGTCGGGCGGACAGTCTCGCCGTTCTGAAAGCGGAGAACGATAGCCTGCGCGCGGTCGATCGGGCCCTGGCGGCTCAGATGCGAGCGCTGAGCGGCACGCGATTCCGGATCGATGACATGAGAGCGCAGCTTCAGGATCTTCGTCGAATGGAAACGCGAAGCCCGGCTGGACTGGTTGCGCGACCAACTCGCGTGAAACCGCGCGATATGACTTACTTCGGCTTTCAGGTAGAAAGGCCCGCACGCATGCTGCCAACGACGGTCACTCCCGTTTATCCGGATAGTTTGCGGGCTGCTGGTATCGGAGGCGAGGTGCACGCCGAGTTCGTCGTGGACACGCTGGGACATGTCGAGCCGGACATGGTGACGATAACGTCAGCGACCGACCCTGCATTTGCGTTCGCAGTTCGTACTGCGCTACCGAACATGAGATTTGCGCCAGCAGAAATAGGCGGGCGGCATGTTAAGCAACTTGTGCAGCAGCCATTCACCTTCGAGATCACCAAAGATCCGCAATGACGGATCATCCATTGCAAATCAGACGAACCTTTTCTTCAGGCAGGACCCTATTCGGATTGATTATCGCGACTCTGTGGGCCGTCCCGTGCGGCGCACAGGCACATCACGACACAATTCGAGGCACCGTAACAACCGACAGTGGGAAGGCCCTCGCCGCTGCCGACATCATCATCACGATGGCGCCAGATCGTCTGTCACGCGCTACCACGACAGACAGCGCAGGCCACTACTCGATGGAGTTTGCGAACGGTACGGGTGACTACCTGGTACATATCTCCGCCGTTGGATACAGCACGTACCGGAAGCGTGTCACCCGTGTCGGATCTGATTCCGTATTCGTTGTGGACGCAACTCTCCTGCGGACCGGGGTTCAGCAGCTCGCAGCGGTGAAGGTCAAGGCGAAAGAGAAACCGACTCCCTCACGCGAACCATTATTCGGACTCGAAACCGGCGCCTCGGAACAGATCGCCGGCGGCGTTAACGGTGCGGTGTCGCCGGACCAGGCTGGCGATCTCGCGGCGATCGGTGCCACGATTCCGGGAATCGCGTCCACGCCGGCCGGTCTCTCGGTTGGTGGCATCGGCGGACAGAACTCGACAACTATCAACGGAATGGCATTCGCCGGCGCCGATGTACCGCGCGATGCGCGAACCAGCGTACGCGTATCGAGCTCTACCTACGATCCGGCACGCGGCTGGTTCGGCGGACTCAATGAAAATGTCGAGCTATCCAGCGGGAGTCTATTCGCAACCCGTCGAGCGCACGTCACGCTGGATGCACCGGTGCTGCAATACACCGACCCGGTGTCGGCGCGGATGGGCCAGCGCTTCACCAACGGCATTGCGAGCTTTGGTGGTGACGGCGCACTAGACGACGACAATTTCGTGTACAACTACGGCCTGCAGGCAGGGCGTCGCAGCGCCGACGCAGTATCCCTCTCCAATGCGGCGCCTGACTTGCTGCAACACGCTGGCGTCTCGGCTGACTCGGCGGCGCGATTGTTCAATGTGTTGTCAGCGGCTGGAGTTCCGTTACGTAACGGCGCTGTCCCATCGTCGCATATCATGCAGAACGCATCGTTCATTGCGCGAATCGATCACGCACCGTACAACTGGAACACCTTCCAGCCCGCTCGCACCAGTTGGGGGCTGCTGGCATACGGAAAATTGGCGAGCGATAACGCCGCTGCGATCAGCCCCACAGCCGTCGCAGCGCACGGCGCCTCGACATCGCAGGGGATCGGCATGCTGCAGGCGCTGTTCTCGACGTATCTGCATGGCGACTACCTGAACGAGGAGCGCAGTGGGTTCACGTTCTCGCGAAACAGGTCGACGCCATACCTCGCTCTTCCGGACGGAAGTGTGCTCGTGGGCTCTTCGTTTCCGGATGGCACTGGCGGCTTGACGTCGCTCGCGTTCGGCGGGAATAGCACCATGCTCAGCAACACCCGGCAGTGGACCTGGGAAACGACGAGCATGACCCAGTTCTATGCGCACGGGCGCGAGACACATCGCGTCAAGCTGGACGCTGATTCTCGCATCGACGGGATCCGCCAGGAGACGAATGCGAACGCCTTCGGGTCGTTTGCGTTCAACTCGCTTGGCGAGCTTGCCAGCAATCAACCATCGAGTTTCACGCGCTCACTGAATGCACCGACGCTGCACGGATCAGTCTGGAATGGCTACGTCGCGCTCGGGGATCTCTGGCGAAGTTCTTCTACCTTTCAGGTAATGTACGGAGCACGACTCGAGGCGAATCACTACCTGTCGGCGCCGGAGTTCAATCCTGCTGTGCAGTCCACATTCGGATTACGCACCGATCATGCACCAAACACGGTTCACCTCAGTCCGCGAATCGGGTTCACATGGATCAGAAAACCGCGCGGCGACCGGAATCACGCTTCAACCGGATCGGTGAATTCCATATCGGCCCGACCAGCTACGTACGAGGCGGAATCGGTGAATTCCGCAACATCCTGCCTGCGAATCTTCTCACCAATGCATCCGTCGCAACCGGCCTGCCGAACGGACTGCAATCACTGACATGCGTCGGCGTCGCGACGCCCATCCCCGACTGGAGTCAGTATCTCGCAGATCCCGCGACCATACCTACGCAGTGTCTCGGCGGCGCCACACCTGTGTTCACTGACGCCGCGCCATCGGTTCAACTGTTTGACCCGGGCTACACGGCGCCGCGAAGCTGGCGCGGCAATCTTGCGTACTCATCGAGCTACAAGCTGCTCACGTACTCGATCGAAGGCCTGTACTCGCTCAATCTGAATCAGCCCGGACGCACGGATGTCAACTTCGCCAACACTCCGAGATTCACGCTCGCCGGCGAAGGACGACCCGTATTCGTCGATCCCGGCGAGCATCGTTCCGGCAAGCGGGGCGCTATCGACCGTCCAGGCGCGCGTATCGCCACTGTTCGGACACGTCATCGAAAACGTGTCCACGCTGACGTCACGGAGCAAACAGGTTACGCTGTCACTTTCGCCGGAGCTGAGTGGTATCTCCGACTGGTTCTTCGGGATCAACTACACTCTCGCTGACACACGAGCTCGCGAGAGTGGTTTCGACGGCGCGACGTTCGGCACTCCTGTCGCACGCGAGTGGGCCCGCGGCGATCTCGATGTGCGGCATCAGCTTCTTTTACAGGGCGGCTACACATTCAAGCGAGTTGCGCTGACCTTCTTCGGTCGCCTGCAGTCAGGACTTCC
Organism: uncultured Gemmatimonadales bacterium; assembly: GCA_963707505.1. Taxonomy (GTDB): domain Bacteria; phylum Gemmatimonadota; class Gemmatimonadetes; order Gemmatimonadales; family Gemmatimonadaceae; genus Fen-1247. Next base: position 995,924 of record CAVPQB010000004.1, on the reverse strand, counting down.
CTTCACTCCGATGGTCGGTGGCGACGTCAACGGTGATGGTCTTGCGAACGATCGCGCGTTCATCTTCAATCCGGCGACGAGCACCGATGCCTCGCTCGCGAGCGCGACGCGCACGCTGCTCCCGAATTCCTCGCGAAGCGTTCGTGATTGTCTTACACGGCAGATGGATCGCGCCGCAGGCAGGAACAGCTGCGAAGGACCGTGGACCACTTCGCTCAACGCACAGCTGTCATATAGCGGGAAGCTGCCGATCACGAATCAGTACGGCAGCATCTCGCTCGCCGTGTCCAATCCGCTTGGTGGGCCTCGATCAGTTGCTGCACGGCGCCAACCATCTGCGCGGATGGGGAACACCGGCATTTCCGGATCCCGTTCTCTACAGGCCGACCGCGTTCGACCCTGGCAACTGATCGATTCAGCTACGCGGTCAATCCGCGATTCGGGAATACTCGGCCGAGCAACACGCTGTTGCGAGTTCCGTTCCGTGTGTCCATCGATGTTTCGCTCAGCGTCGGCCGCCCGCTGCCGCAGCAGATCCTCAACCGATGGCTCAAACCAGGGCGCAACGGGCGCAAGGGACCTCGGCTTTCAGTGGCGGAGCTGAAGCGTCGCTACGCGCGCAACGTGCCTGATCCATACGCATCGATCCTGGAGGAATCGGATTCGCTTCTACTGAGTCGCGATCAGGCGGAGGCGCTTCAGAAGGCGGACACCGCGTACAGGCAGCGTATCGACAGCGTATGGACCGCACTCAGCGAATACCTTGCGGGCCTCGGCGACGACTACAATCCGACGGAAGCGTTGAAGAAACAGGAGGCGGCCGTCGATGAAGGGTGGGAAATCTCGCGCCTCGACGTACAGCGGACGTTGCCGAAAATACTCAGTCCAATCCAACTAAAACTGTTGCCTGGGATACCGTCGCTGCTGTACAAGGCAAAGGAGAAGATTCAGATCAGGATGTTCCAGCTGGGAAGCTAGGAACCGCGGAAAATGGGGTCAGAGTGGTGTTTTCTGAGAAGCAGAAAACACCACTCTGACCCCATTTTCCTGACCCCCCTTTTCGCGTTATAGCTTCGCGATCTCCGCCAATATCTCCGCGTTGCTCCGCTTTCCACTCGGCGTTTCCTCGACGTGCTCCCACCGCACCACACCGTTCTTGTCGATCAGAAAGTATGCACGGTTCGTAAAGAACGCATCCTGCCACATCACGCCGTACGCCTGCCCGGCATCGCGCTTGAAGTCCGACAACAGATCAGTCTTCATGTGATGCTTGGCCTTGAACTCCTTGAGCGTCGGTACGGAATCGACAGAAATCGGCAGCACCACCACTCCGGCGCGCACAAACTCGTCGTAGTCGTCCGAGAACTCACAGAGCTCTGCCGTGCACGTGCTCGTAAAGGCGAGCGGAAAGAAGGCGATCAGCACCGCGTTCTTTCCGCGCGACGATGACAGGGTTACCTGCTGCCCGGACGTCGAGCCGAGTGTGAAGTCGGGGGCGATGGATCCAACGGCAGGTACTGGCTGATTCTGGATTTGCATGGGGGTTGGGATCACATGATGTAACGGATGTACACCACCAGCACGATGCAGAAGACGATGGCGTACAGGATGACGATATTGTCGCTTTTTCGCTTAGGTCCCTTTCCGGACGGTTGCCGCCGACTCATTTTCGCTCAGTCTCCTCGTTCGTGCCCGACCGGTTCCTCGACACCGTTTTACGAACGCGGGGTCGCTACGAACATTAAGTAGCCGAAGGTCAAGGCAAGTAGCCAGTAGATCCCGGCAAATATCTGCAGGAGCGGCGCCGCGCCCGCCTCCAGAGCCGGCCTGGCCAGTGTGAACGCCCCCACCAACGCGTGGGCCGCGTTCCCCACGACGTATGAGCGGCCAAAGACCCCGCCGACGATCGCGCCTCGGACCATCCATCCGGTCATTGCCAGTCCGAACAGCGCGGCTCCGTACAGCTGCAGAAGGATGGTTATTACCCTTGCATGCGGCGCGCCGATCGAGTTGGCGAGCTCAGTTGGTGCGAAGATGAGTACGACGCCGGCCGCACCCAGAATCAGGGTGGTGCCGGTGATGACGCGGCGCGATGCCGCGTTGGAAATGCGGATACGATCTGCCATCGTGCGAAATAAGATGCGGGCGGGGCGAGCGCAACGGGTCGCGAAGCGCCCGTGACCGAAACCAATACGTAGTTTGGGCTGTCGCAGCCACGTCCGGGTCGGGAAAACAGTATCATTGGGGTTGGGAAACTATTGAATGACGCCAAGACTCGACTGGGATGCCAACACCGACGGTGCACAGCGCGCAGCCCGCGTCGTGGGCCTTCGCACGCTCGACGCCGTCGCCGACACATACGACAGGATCCGTCGTCGCGACGCCGACTCGATTCATGACTTCCGCGTGGCCCTCAGGCGCCTCAGGTCGTGGATACATCTGTATCGGCCGTGCCTTGGCGACACCCTTCGGAAACGCACTCGTCGTCGACTGAAGAGAATCGCAGATGCCACGAGAGAGCTTCGCGATCTCGATGTCCAGATCGCTTGGCTGAGGTCGGAGCGGAACGCGCTGGGCGATTCCCGTCTCGAGGCTGCGACATGGATCGTTGCGGAGTTGAAGCGCGACCGCAAGCCAGTGTGGCGAAAATTGCAGAAGTTGCTGCGACGCGAGTTCGTGAACACGGAACGAGCGGTCCGAAAGGAGCTGAGCCGTTACGTCACGGTGCATGACGTTCGCGATGGCGACGGTGTTGCCTCGATGCGAGCGGTGACGGCGTCGCTCCTCGGCGATCAGGTTTCCGCTCTCGCGGCGGCGTTCGATCGTATTCGCTCAGCGGATGACGCCAGACGCTTGCATCGTGCGCGCATTCTGGCGAAGCGTGCGCGCTACGTGCTGGAGGCATTATCGGCGCAGGCCCCGGAGCTCGCATCTGTTGCGGACGAGCTTGCGCGATTCCAGGATGTCGTCGGAGAGTTGAGGGATGCGCAACTACTTGCACATCGCGTTGCGCGCGAGGTGACGTCGGTCGCCGCCCAGCGTACGGCACTCGTGGCGAGCGAGTTGGTATACCGGCCGAGCGGCGCGATGGACTTCACGCGCGTCACTGCTGATTCGCCGTTTGACGCTTCGCTGTCGTTGCTCTTTGCTCGTCTGCACGACCGAATCTCAGCCGCCGAGCGGGGAGTGACGGCGTCGCTCGCTCCCGACGCGAGCGCGCGGTTGGTCGCTTCGCTGGGAAAGAGCGCGAGGCGATTCGGCGACAATACGTAGTGCGGCAGTGGAGGCTAAGGGAATCGAACCCTTATTCTCGCCTTGCAAAGGCGATGTCCTACCGTTGAACGAAGCCCCCTGGTGGTTCGCGCCACGGGGCGCGAACCACGGAATTTAATCGAGGACGCTACTCGTGCGCCGGGAGGGGGTCCATCGTCTTGGGATTCACCGGCACCTGTACCTCGTCGCGGAACGGCGACGTCATCAGCACCACACGCATGCGCGGGAACGCGTCCATGAACGCGATGTAGCACAGGCCCCAGATTCCGAGGAATCCAGCGGTGATGGCGATCTCCCAGAGGCCGAATGGCAGCGTACCGTCCACTCTTACACCATAGATGGACGGATAGATCTCGTCATACCGATGCAGCTAAAGGCCCACGACGAGACATGCGGCGAAGAACGCCATCGTTGGTAGATACACCTTTGCTGCGCGCGACAGCAGACCAAAGAACGGCAGCACGAACATAAGTGCGACCACAGTCATCGTGATCCAGCTCCACGGCGCGATCAGCCGCAGACGAGCCCAGTGCGTTTCCTCACCGAGGTTGCCGTACCAGATAACCAGGTACTGGCCGAAGGTCAGATAACCCCAGAACGCGGTGAACGCGAAGCACAGCTTGCCGAGGTCGTGGAAGTGGACGTCCGTGATCATGTCCTGGCGGCGCAGGTGACTCCGCCACGCCATCGTGATGAGCGTCCAGCTGCGATCGCCGCGACCCACGCACCCATGAAGAACCAGTAACCGTACATCGTGCTCTGGAAGTGCGGATCGAGCGACATCGAGAGATCCCACGACATGATGATCCAGAACAGCGCGAATGCGAAGACCATGCAACCGCGAGCTTGCCCTGAAGCGAATGCGTCGAGTGAAGCTCCCGGCGCTCCTCACCAAAGCCATTCCGCATACGCTCGCGGATTCCGCGCGCCCATGATGCGCCACTCTCCGGCACGACGCCGACGTCGAGCCGCACGGAGGTGTAGATGTACCACACGCTCAGAATCGTCTGAATTGCGAACATCACCAGATCGCGCGTGACGAAGAACGGAACGTTGAGATACTGGCGCTTCTCCTCGATCATCAGAGGATGCGTTGCCCAGGGGAAGATGTGATCACGTCCGATGGTCAGCGAAAGGCAGAGAATCACGAACGCGACCGGCAGGAAGGCGACGTAGCCTTCCATGAACCGCACCACGGGTCGCGACCAGCGCGCAGTGGTGATACGCTGCACGGCGACCACCGTCACACCCGCGGACGATACCGTGCTGAAGAACAACCAGTTGAAGTGCAATGCCTGCCACGCACGATCGGCACCGACGAACGCACCGAAGATGAACGTCACGGTTCCGATGATTGCCAGAATCGCGCACGACATCTTGACCCAGCTCGCGACCGGAGTCTGACTGCCGGCGATTACCTCTTCCCGCGTGAAGATGTGCGGTCCATGATCGCTCATCGCTTCACCCCCTGCGGAATACCTGTCTTGTACACGTTGGAATCAAGCGGTGGTGGGCCAACCCGCGGCGACCTCATGTCGAGCGCGGGCGGAGCTTCGCCAGCGTGATACCACGCCTTGGCGCTTCCTTCATACGGCGGAACGAACGGCGCAGGACGATCGGGCGCAGTCTTGGTGTATCCCGGCACCCAGCGTCCCGTGACTCCAGGTTCCGCAAGCGGCCCAGTCGCAACCTTCACGTCGACCTTGCCCTGTAGCGCGCGAATGTAATTGACGACGTCCCAGCGATCCATCTCCTCGATCCGGTTGTACGACGGCATCGCGCCGCGTCCGTTCCGGATCATTCCGAAGATGTAACCGTCGCTGCGGTTCTTGGTGATGTCCATCGTGAGGTTGATGCCGATCATTCCATACTTGGTAGCCGGACCGTCACCCAGTCCCTTCTCGCCGTGACAGACCTCGCAGTTGACCTCGAAGTACTTGTGTCCGTTGGCGAGCGACGCAGCAGTAACCGGCGTCGGATTGACGAGATTCGACATCGAGTCGATCGTGCCCGGTAGCGCGGCGTACGAAGTCTCGAATCCGGCGCGCTCGGTTCCGTAAATCGACACGGAATTCTGCGGATTGCCGCGCGACGGAATTGTCTCGTCGCACACGTCGCGACGCGCGTCACAGTGAATCGGCTGCCACGGTGCAACGACGGCTGGCGACGGAAGTCGCTGAACCACTCGCACGCCGAGAGACTGAGAGTAAGAGGCGCGATTGCAAGCAACGCGCGAATGGCTCTAGCGTTCAACGCGCACCTCCACTGCACCAGCATCACGTAGCAACTGCTCTGCCTCCTGCATCTTGTCTGGCGACGGCTCGACCCAGACGCCGTAATCACCGTAGCTGAATCGTGAATCGTATCCGACCGTCGTGCGTGATACGCGGAAATCTCGCGGTCGCGAACAGACCGGCCACGGTGGATAGCGCTCCGATGAGCACCATGACCTCGAAGCCGAACACCGTGTACGGAACCCACGTCGCGATCGCCTTGCCACCGACGACGAGCGGCCAGTAATCCGAGATCCAGATCGCGATCCAGTAACCGAACGTCACACCGCACAACCCGCCGATGAGCGTGAAGACGCGCACCGCGCTCGGTCCCGTGTCGATCGCATGCTCGATCTCGTGACGCGGTGTCGGAGAATAGACCGTGAATTCGCCGACCTTCTTCTTCTTGAGGATCGCTATCGCGTCGACACGTGGTATCGAGCTCGCGAAACAGCCCGATTACGCCGCGCATCAGTCGAACTCTCCTGGTGTGTCGGCATCGAATGGCAACGTGATGAGCCGTACGAATCCACGCCCTGCGGATGCCGGAATTTCAATCGCGGCTTCACGATCTCCTTGATCTCCGTCAGATCGCGATCACCGGGAACTGCTTGATGAAGAGCAGGAACCACATCGAGAACCAGCCGAACGATCCGCACAGAATTGCGTAGTCGACCCATGTCGGGCGGTAGCCGGCCCACTGCCACGGCTCGAACTCGTGCGACAGCGATGGCACCACGATCACGAAGCGCTCGAACCACATGCCGATGTTGATGAAGATCGACAGAATGAAGAGCCAGGTCGTGTTTCGGCGCACCTCTGCGAGAAGAGCGACAGCGGCAGCACATGTTGCAGGTGTACAGCAATGCCGACGCCCACCACCACTGGCCCCAGATGCGATTCGCGAAGAACTGCTTCTCGGCGGGACTTCCGCTGTACCACGCGACAAACCACTCGTCATGGTACGCGCACGCCGACAACGAGCGACGTGAACAGCGCGAGCTTTGCCGCCGCGTCGAGATCGTTGATCGTCACGTAATGCTTGAGCCCGAACCACTTGCGCAGCGGGATGATGATCGTGAAGACCATTCCGATGCCCGAGAAGATCGCGCCAGCGACGAAGTACGGCGGGAACATCGTTGTGTGCCAACCCGGCACGTCAGCGACATGGCGAAGTCGAACGACACCACCGAGTGAACCGACAGCACGAGCGGTGTCGAGAACGCAGCGAGGAAGAGATACGCGCGAACGAAGTGGCGCCACTCGCGATCGGTGTTACGCCAGCCGAAGCGAGAGCTGCGCGAAGATGCGCTTGCTGATCGGACTCTTTTCTCGCGGTCGCGCAGAACCGCGAATGTCGGGAATCGAGTCCGATGTAAAGGAATGTCGCGCGAAACCGTGAGGTACGTGAGGATCGCGAACACGTCCCACACCAGCGGACTCTTGAACTGCGGCCAGATGTAGCGCCAGTTCGGATACGGAATCAGCCAGAAGAACTTCCATGGGCGGCCGAGGTGCAGAATCGGGAACAGTCCGGCGGTCATGACGGCGAACACCGTCATCGCTTCGGCGCACCGATAGATCGTCGTTCGGAATCCGGCGCGGAACAGATAAAGAATCGCCGAGATGAGCGTTCCCGCGTGTCCGATACCGACCCAGAACACGAAGGTGACGATGTACACGCCCCACATGACCGGCGGGTTGTATCCGGCGACGCCGAGTCCGGTGTAGATCTGGTACATCCACGCGCAGCGCGCCGATGAGCAGGAAGAAAATCGCCACGCCGAGCCCGATGAACCACGCGACGGTGGGGTGAAGCGTCGCCGACTATCTCGTCGATCGACCTGCTCGTAATCCTTGACCGCGGGAAGCTGTACGTCGGCGGTCGGCGATGTTCGGGCGGCGCGGCTCGTCGTCGCGCTGGTACCGGCTTGCGTGAGCGTTGCCATCGCGGACTCTACGCGTGCGCCGGCACGCAGCCGGCGACGGGTGATTGACTTTCTTCAAGTAGACGACCGCGGTGAATGTGTTGAGCTCTTCGAACACGTGGTACGCACGCGCGTCCTTGGTCAATCTGCGTGACCGTCCAGTTCTCGTCCGCCGCGTCACCGAACATGATCGCGCGCGACGGACACGCCTGCCGCGCACGCCGTCGTGAACTCGTCCGGCTTGCAGCGGACGCTTCTCCGCCGTGGCGCGATTCTCGGCCTCGCGAATTCGCTGGACGCAGAAGGTGCACTTCTCCATCACGCCCTTGCCGCGCACAGTGACGTCGGGATTGAGCTGCCAGTTGAGCGGCTCGGGGAACGCGTACTGCGGCCGATGCCGGCTCGCCGTAGCCGAACCAGTTGAAGTAGCGAACCTTGTAAGGACAGTTGTTGGAGCAATAGCGCGTGCCGACGCAGCGGTTGTAGACCTGCACGTTGAGACCGTCGGGAGAATGATAGGTCGCGTAAACTGGGCAGACCGGCTCGCACGGCGCGTTGCCGCAGTGCTGGCACATCATCGGAATGAAGCGCGTCTCGAAATCGGCGCTGCCGTCCTCGCCGCCTTCGTAGTAGCGCTCGATGCGGATCCACGCCATCTCGCGACTGCGCAGTGATGTTCGCGCCGAATCCAGTGCGATCCGGGAAGAACTCTGCGGCTCTGCCAATCCGCGCCGACAGTCGGAATGTTGTTCTCGGCGTAGCACGCGCTCACGCACGCAGCGCATCCAGTGCAGCGCGCGAGGTCGATCGTCATCGCCCAGCGTCGCTTGGCCATGCCGCTCCAGTGATTCGGATCGTACATGCCCTTGATCCTTGGAGGTCGGATCGCCGTGATCTCCCTGCGCATCGTTGGCAACCGGGGACCGAAGTCCAGGAAGGAATTCGTGCGACGCGTCACCGGGCAGTCTGCTCTCTCTCCTCCGGCTTCTCGTGCTCCGTGTTCATGCACCGGCGACCGAGCTCGCCGAGATCGGCGATCGCGATCGCCTGCCAATACCGCGCCCGATGCTGACGCGCCGATCCTTCGGTCGTGGCCACAACATGCGTGCCGCCGGCCTTTGTGACGTTTCGCTTTCGTCGAAACGAACGCGATTCCGCCGGCGCGATCTTCGGCGAGCGGAACGAGATCATACGCGTTGTCGCCAGCCTTCGCGTATCGGCCAGCGTTGATGTGGCCGCGTCCCGTAGCGATCGCGATCGTGTCCTGCTGAATTCCGAGATAGCGGTAGACCGGGAGCGTAAGGCGAGCCTGCACGTCGTCGTAACCGTGACGAGATCACCGTTGTCCAGACCCATCTTCTCGGCGGTCACCGGATTCATCTCGACGACCGTCTGCCAGATGATCTTGGTAACGGGATCGGGAATCTCCTGGAGCCACGGCTTGTTGGCGCCGCGACCGTCACCGAGCACGGGGTGCGAGTAGACGACGAGGTACATGTTGCCGCTCGACTGCTCGAGCGCAGGCGCCGCCGGAATCGGTGGACAGTGCAGGACGCGCCGCCGTGCGCGCGAGCGAGCTGCCTGCGACGATTCCGCGCGGCAGCGCCGCGGTGCAGTCCTGCCTCGCCACCTGGAACGCGGCGATGAGCCAGCGTGCGATAGTCGGCCTGCGGATACCTCGCCGCCGTTGCCGGGTCTTTCTTCGCGATCGCGATCAGCACGTCCGATGTCGCGCGCGTGTCGAACACCGGATCCATCGTCGGCTGCTGCAGCGAGATCGTTCCTCGCACCGGCTCCGCATCGCCCCACTGCTCGAGCGGGTGATGATCCGGAAGAATCAGATCGCACAGCTCGCTCGTGTCGTCAGGATGCTCGAGAAGCGCACCTTGAATGGAACCTTCGCCATCGCAGCGGCAAAGCCGGTGGTCTTCGGCAGCGTGAACGCCGGATTCGCACCGCGCACCATGAGCAGCGAGACGCCGCCCGGAATTCATCCGCTCGGCAAGCGCGCGCAGCTCCGCCGGCGAATGCCATTCGTCGAAGCCCAGATAGCCTTCGTTCGGCTGGATCGTCGACGCCGACGTTCCCGTGCGACTGATTGAGCGCGTTGCGACCGCGCGCAGACAACTCTGCAGCCATTCGCGACGCTGTCCGCCGGCGAGCACCATGCTCGGTTTGGTCGCGGCGAACTCGCGCGCGAACGCGTCGAGACGCTGTTGCATCGACACCGCTCGCTTGTGCCGCCTGCTGCACCGGCATCTGGCCGCTGAGAGTGCACGCGCGATCGCCATTCCGCTGCCCGGCCTGCAATCGATCCACTGATCGGCGTTGAGACCGGTGAGTGAGCGGCGCGGGCCGACATAAACCAGTCGCGGTGCGCCGTCATGATTCGCGCGCGCGTCGGCGAAGTCGAGCTGCTGCGGCACCATCGCGCCCCAGCTATCCAGGAAATCCGCGCCGATCGAAACAACGAGTCGTGCAGCGCGGAAATCGAACGCGGCCACGCGACACCGTACGCTGTCGTGTGCGCCGCGATCGCGCGCGTGATCGACGCCAGCGTCGTAGCTCAAATGCGCCGGCATGCCGAAATCGGCGAGCCACGGGTCGAGAAATGCCGGGAAAGCTCCCGGACTCGTGCTGATTGATGAAGACGGCGTTCGCCGCGCCACCGCGGCTGCGCGTCTCACCCAGCTTCTGCGCGAACAGCTGCAGCGCCTCATCCCAGCTCGCGCTCTGAGAGCTGGCCGTTGCGTGCGCATCATCGGGCCGCGATAGCGATCGGGATTGTACAGACCCTGAAGCGCCGACTGTCCGCGCGCGCAAAGCGCGCCGCGATTCACCGGATGGTCCGGATTTCCTTCGAGCTTGATCGTGCGTCCGTCGCGCGTCTCGGCGATGACGCCGCACGCCGCCGCGCATTCACGGCACGTCGTCGCGTAGTAGGTCGACACGCCCGGCACGGTCTGGTCGGGCGACACGAGATACGGAATGAGTTTCTCGACTTTCTCCGAGTCGCAGCCGATGCATCGTCGTCGACGCGGTGCCGGCGCCCAGGACCTTCAGAAAGTCGCGGCGTTTTACTCCGCCTGGCGGCCGTGCGGGACGCGATTCCGTCTCAGTGCTCATTCGGGTCTAGTAGTGGCACGAGCTGCAGTCGTATCTCGCGCGGAAAGGCGGATTCGACTGACCGATGTGACAGTTGATGCACCAGCCCATGTTGAGCGACGAAGCCTGGTAAACCTGCTTCATGTTCTGGATCTGTCCGTGACAGGTCTGGCAGGTGACGCCCGCGTTCACGTGACGCATGTGCGGGAAGTGGACGTACTCGGGAAGCTTGTGGATGCGGATCCACGGGACTGGCTGCTTCTTGTTCCAGAACGCCGCCAGCTTCTTGATCTCCGCCTTATTGCCGTCGGCGACGACGGTGTGACAGCCCATGCACGTTCCGACCGCGGGCAGTCCCGGGATCGAACGACTTGTTGGCGGAGAAGTGACAGTAGAGGCAGTTCATCTTCAGCGTCTCCACGTGGAGCGTGTGGCGAAACGCGACCGGTTGCACCGGGCTGTTTCCCTCGACGAAGAGGCGCCGCTATATGCCGAGAGCATGGTGGCGAGTGCCGCGATGCATACGAATCCCGGCACTGCTAGCCATTTGCTTCGCAAGTTCATCCGCGAATTATCGAGTAAAGGCGAGTTAATCGATCGGCTTTGTGAAGAATTTCACAAGCCAAGATGTCGTCCAATAATCACCCGTGCGGGCCTATGATGCAAGGCCGCGCTTGATGCGATCGATGGTGCGCAAAACCTCGATCGACATCGCGCGAAGCAGCGCGATCTCGCGCGTGTCCGGTGACGCACGGAACGCCAGCGACCTGATCGATCGCATGATGCGCTCGTGGTGACGCGTCTTGAAGAACTGAACCTGCCTCGAGCGCCTTCTCCGCATCGCTGAACATCAGCTCGTAATCGGCCGCGAGCGCCGCCGGCGCGTCGCGCTTGGGCGGAGCGATGATTCCGGGTTGCATCGGCCGCGACCAGATGCAGCTCATAGAGAGCGAGCAACACGGCCTGCGCCAGGTTCAGCGAGCTGTGTTCGGTGGTCGAGATCGTGACGACGAGATGGGCGCGATCCATGGCATCATTGGGCAAGTCCACTGTCTTCCCGCCCGAACAGAAGCGCGACCGTCCCTTCGTGAGTCGCCGCCCGCATGAGGGAGCCGCCTCCCGCGCATCGGTAAGCACACGTTTGGCCGCACGCCGTCGAGCCGTGAAGGCCGCGACCTTAACGCAATCGGCAAGCGCTTCATCCAGCGTATCGAAATGCTGGATTCGCTCGATGATGTCGGCGGTCCCGTGCGCGATTCCGGCCAGCCTTACGTCGGTGTACTCGCACGGGCGCACGAGACGGAGATCACGGCGCACCCATGTTCTTCATGGCGCGCACGGTCGCGCCAATGTTCACCGGATCCTGCGGCTCGTACAGTACGACGACTACGCGTGAGAGGATGGTTTCCGGCACGGCGTAAGGTACTACGTCATACACCGAAAACGAGAACCACGGCGTGCCCGGTCGAACGAGCCACCGCGGTTCTCGCGTTTCGAGCTGCGTGGCGCGACCGACCTACACCACAGGACGCCGTCCGGTAATCAGGCGATAAAGGACGACGATGATCGCCAGGACGAGCAGAATGTGGATAAGCCCGCCGGCAATCGGAAACACCAGAAAACCAAGCAGCCATAGCACAAACAGGATCAGAGCAATGGTCCAGAGCATTGTATAGCCTCGTCCGGAAAAGTGTGAAGCCGACTACCGCTCACCAAGCGCAACAGTCATACCGGCGCATCGTACTCGCCAAGCGGAGGCGACATCCCGGGGTCGATGTGCGCCGGATGCTCATCCATCGTGTGAGCGAGCTGCCGCCCGATGAGGATGCGGGTGGCACGAAGATCGTGGCCCATGTCGATCAGCAGAATCGCGAGATCACCGCTGCCCCACAGCAGCCCGGCGAACACTACCAGACGGCTCACCTCGCCCAACAGCGTCGGGAGGGCGTCGAGACCGCTCGTCAACGAGTCCGGTGATGATTTCGGACACGAGCAGAAGTATCAGGACGATCGCCATCAGCTTGAACAGCCGAGAAAGGTACTTGAGCCCAATGTAAGGCTCGAGGTCGGCCGCACGCACGCGAACCTTGGGCGTGGTCACCGGCCTCCGCCCACGCTGCTCGTCCGTCGGCAGCGCAGCAGCATTATCCGTTTCGACCGCGTCTCCGCGCGGGACAATTCTCTCTATCAGGTCGGCCATTGCTCAGTCTCCTGTTCCAGTCCATCGCGCCGGGTAGCCGCGCGTATCGATGTGCACGAACGGGCCATGCGACCCATTCCCGACATAAACTCCACACCCCCCCACGAGCGAGGGGTGCTCACGCTCAACGCGATCCACAGAAGCAAGTATCACGCGCGCGTCAGCAAGGTCGACCCGGCCGTCGTGATTCAGGTCACTCATCTCGCCGGTGCCATTGTTGTCGATGTAGATGTCGGCGGCGTCACCGTACATGTGCCGGCTCAGTGTTGCCCGCCCACTGGGATCGCCACCGCCGCGGTTGTACTGCGGAGTGCGAAATCCGCTCATCACATGAACCCCTTCAGGATTCACGCCATGCGCGCGGAGATCATCCAGTACCAGCTCGAGCTTGTCCACCAGCTTCATGCTGACGACCACGTACTTGGGCCACACATCGCCCTGATCGTGCGTGAGGAAATCCTTGATCTCGAAGTGCTGCGACAGCCTGGTATCCTCATTTGCCCGCGTAACTTCGATGAAGCCGCTTGGCGGACGATACGCGACGCGGCCACCCTTGGCGCTGCTCGCACGCGGCCAGTTCCCAATGTAGTACAGCCCGAGACGCCCCCGATGCACGTCGCTGGCGGGGCGAGGCGTGATGAGGTTGAAATCGGCAACCCGCCGAAGCGCACCGCCGGCCGCAATCGCAGCCTTCACGATGCCGGGTTGCTCGCTCGCGCTGCGAATTTCCGCGCGCAGCTTGCCACTCTCACCCGCTGCATCACCCTCGATGGTCGCGACCACTTTCCTGTTGACGGCGTCGGTCACATAAGCCGCGGTTGGCGCATCCGCGTCGCTCAATCCGTTGACGACCGCGGCTGAGGCAGGGGTCACGATGTTAACTTTGTCCCCTGTCGCCCGTGCCGAAGCTATCGAAAAAGCCCAGGCGCATCCGAGCAGAATGACAAACGCGCTCGAAGCCTTTTCGAACGCTTGTTCGGCTCGCTTGGATAAGCCGGCCCGGGCGGGTAGCGTAGCGCGGCCTGCCCAGCCAGTCCGGCCAGTCCGGCCAGTCCGGCGGACGACCACCCCATCAACACTCATCCCCACAGAATGCACGGTTTATCGGAGCTCTTCAACCGGCTGCGCGACGTTTCAGGGCTGGTGCAGGCGGCCGGGTACACCGGCATGGCCGCAATAATTTTCGCGGAAACGGGGCTGTTGATCGGGTTCTTTCTGCCCGGTGATTCACTGCTCGTTTCGGCCGGACTATTGGGCTCGCAGGGATACATCGACGTTTGGCTCCTGGGTCTCGTTCTCAGTGTTGCGGCAGTGGTTGGTGACACCGTTGGCTACGCAATCGGAAAGGCCAGTGGTCCTCATCTGTTTACGCGCGAAGACTCTCTTCTATTCAACCGTAAACATCTCGTGAAGGCACATGAGTTCTACGAGCGGCACGGCGGGAAGACGATTCTTATTGCGCGATTCATGCCGATCATCCGTACCTTCGCACCAGTAGTCGCGGGCATGGGTGAGATGCAGTACTCGCGATTCCTCGCCTACAACGTCGTGGGCGGAGTGGCCTGGGTATGGTCTATGCTGCTCCTCGGCTACTCGCTCGGTCGGACATTTCCCGGTGTCGCAAAGCACATTGAGCTGATCATTCTGGTTATCGTGTTTCTGTCCATACTGCCGGCGATCATCGCCCGGTACAAAGCTCGCTACAAAACCAAACTGGAGACCTGAAGTCATGGCTTTTACGCTCCCCGCCCTGCCGTACGACTTTGCTGCACTGGAGCCGTCGATCGATGCACGCACGATGGAGATCCATCATGACAAGCATCATGCCGGATATGTGAACAATCTCAATGCCGCGCTCGAGAAGGCTCCCGAGCTGCAGTCCAGGTCACTCGACGATCTGCTACAACATCTTGATTCGGTTCCCGAATCCATTCGGACAGCGGTGCGCAACAACGCCGGCGGCCACTGGAATCACTCGATGTTCTGGGAGATCATGTCGCCAAAAGGTGGTGGCGAGCCGACGGGCAAGCTTGCGGACGCAATCAAGAAATCGTTCGGCGATTTCGCGACGTTCCAGACGCAGTTCGCAGACGCTGCCGCAAAGCGCTTTGGCTCAGGCTGGGCGTGGCTCGTAAAGGATGGCGGCACGCTGAGCATCACGAGCACGCCGAATCAGGACACTCCTGTGATGGAAAAGAAGCATCCAATACTCGGCGTGGACGTATGGGAGCATGCGTACTATCTCAAGTACCAGAACCGGCGCCCCGATTACGTCAAGGCGTGGTGGAACGTCGTGAACTGGCCCGAGGTGGGACGGAGATTCGAAGCGTAGGACTACCGCGCCGCGTCCCCTTCGAGGTAAGTGTAGCCTTCGAGGCCGGCGAGATAGTCAGCGATGAATGCGTTCGCCTCGTCGCGCGTGATGTTCTTCGCATTGCTTACCTTGCGACGAAACGTCGTCAATAGATCAGCAGCGCGGAATTGCACGTAGGCCAGCACTTCCGTAACCGTATCGCCGTGCACGAGATCAGTGATCTCGTATCCGCGCTCCTTGAGCCGGATGTGCACGGCGTTCGTGTCTCCGAACAGATTGTGCAGATCGCCCAGGATCTCCTGATAGGCACCGGTGAGGAATATCCCGATGATGTACGGCTCGCCGTCGTGGAACGGGTGCAGTTCCAGACTCTGGCGCGGCGAGTTGCGATCACCGCCGACGAAACGGTCGATCTTTCCATCGCTGTCGCACGACACGTCCTGAATGGTGCCGCGACGAATCGGCTCCTCATCCAGGCGGTGCACGGGCATGATCGGGAATAGCTGATCGATGGCCCAGCTGTCGGGCAGCGACTGGAACAACGAAAAATTGCAGAAGTAGCGATCGACCAGCGTCGCTTCGAGATCCTCGATGATCTCGGAGTACTCCTCGCGATCCTTGCGCGCCTCACGCGCCACGGAGTTGATCAACGCCAGATGCAGCTGCTCCGCCCGCGCGCGGCCGCGAAGCGACAGCACGCCACTCGCGAACAGCTGCTGGGCGCGCTCCTTGTCGAACGTCGCGTCGTGAAACACCTCACGGAGGCGACGCGTGTTGACGGTTTCCAGATCGGTCGCCATCTCGTGCAACAACGCGTGATCATTCTCATCCAGCTGAGGCGCAACGACTTCGGTGACGGATTCGACGTCGATCACACTGAGAAGCAGCAACGCGTGATGCGCCGTGAGCGCGCGGCCCGACTCGCTGATGATGTGCGGCATCGGCAAGTCTTCCTCGCGACACGCCTCAGCCAGCGTGTAGACGATGTCGTTGGCGTATTCCTGCAACGTGTAGTTGACGCTGGCGTGCGCAGTGGAACGCGTTCCGTCGTAGTCGACACCCAATCCACCGCCAACATCGACGTGCGTTACGTCGACGCCCATCTTGCGCAGCTCGGAGTAATAGCGCGCGATCTCCTGCAAGCCGGCCTTGATATATCTGATGTCGGTGATCTGGGAGCCGAGGTGGAAGTGCAGGAGATGGACGCAGTCGAGATAGCCAGCGTCAGTCAGCTTGTCGATGACGCGGACGAGCTGCGACGGGCTGAGTCCGAACTTGGACTTCTCGCCGCCACTCTCAGCCCAGCGTCCCGCGCCTTCTGCAAAGAGCTTGATGCGGATGCCGATGTTCGGTCGCACGTCGAGGTCGGCGGCGACCTGCAGCAGAACGTCCACCTCGCTCACCTGCTCCATCACGATGAAGACTTCATGGCCGAGCTTCTGGCCCATGAGGGCGAGGCGCATGAACTCCTCGTCCTTGTAGCCGTTGCACACGATAGTGTGCCCCGTCGTCTCGGCAAGACCGAGCACTGCCTGCAACTCCGGCTTGCTGCCGCACTCGAGACCGACTCCGAAAGGCTGCCCGAACTCGACAATCTCCTCGACGACGTGGCGCTGCTGATTCACCTTGATCGGATAGATCGTGGTATAACCGCCGCTGTAGTCGAATTCCTTCATCGCGTGTACGAACCGTTCGTGCAGGTCTTCGATGCGGGAGCGAAGGATGTCGGAGAAGCGAATCAGGAGTGGCATTCCGACACCCTGCGCGTCGAGGTCCATCGCGAGCTCGAAGAGATCGAGCTCACGACCGCGCTCGTCCTTGTCGGGGCGCACGACTACGTGGCCCTTCGAGTTGATCTCGAAATAGCCATTCCCCCACCCTTCGATGTTGTAGAGTGCGCGCGACTCGTCGATGGTCCACGGCTCGGAGCCGATTTGCGCGAATGGTTCGGGGTGGGATGTCGTGGTCATGTTCTGATTTTAATCAAGGGTAGAGTGCCGTGACGCGCCATCCGTCCCCGTCTCGCTGGTACACGGCGCGGTCATGCAATCGGCTCGCGCGGTTGCGCCAGAACTCGATTCTGTCCGGTACGACGCGAAAGCCGGACCAGTGCGGCGGCCGCGGCACGCTCACTCCCTCGAAGCGCGCGGCCACCTCCGCGACCCGGCGCTCCAGATCTCCCGGCTGTGTCATCGGACGACTCTGATCCGAAGCCCACGCTCCGAGCTGGCTGGCGCGTGCACGTGACGCAAAGTACGCATCTGCTTCCGCGTCACTCGTCCGCTCGGCGCGCCCCTCGATGCGTATCTGAATCTCCATCGGCGGCCAGTGGAAGCACAGCGCACAGTAAGGGTTGGCGAGCAGCTCGCTTCCCTTGCGTCCTTCGTAGTTGGTGTAGAAGACGAAACCGCGCTCATCAAAGGCCTTGAGGAGCACGATTCTATTCGATGGCCGGCCGTCTGCGCCGACCGTTGCCACAGACATCGTGTTTACATCGGGGAAGCACTCGCGTGGAAGCTCGGCGGTTGCGCGCGCGAACAGCTCAGCGAAGCGCTCGAACGGTTCGGAGAACGAGGTCACGTCAGCCAAGAGCCCGCATCCTGAATCGCACGAGAGCCGCCCAGGTGAAGCCCGCCGTGAGCACAACCAGGGCAGCGATGATTGCCATGAACGGCATGTGCGGCACCGAAGGAGTGAGCGATGCGCGCAACCCCTCGGATATGTAAACCAGCGGATTGATCAGCACCGCGTACTTGAGCCACGGGACTACGTCGAGCCCGCGCCATGGATAGTACGCGCAACCGAAGAAGATCATCGGCGTGATGATCAGACTGAACATGAAGCCGATTTGCTGCGGGCTGATGAGAACGCCAAGCAGCAGTCCGAACGCCGATGCAGCTGCGGCAGACAGTATTACCACGAGGGTCAGCTCGGGGAAATGAGAGAACGTGAATCCCGGCACCGGTCCCATCACGAGCCGCGCGAGCGGCAGCACTACAATCGCGGCGATGATTCCCTGAATCATTGCGTTGACGATTTTCTCGATCGCAACGAGGTCGATGCTGACTGGCGCGAGCAGACGGTCTTCGATCTCCTTGGTCCAGCCGAACTCGGTGACCATGGGAAGCGTAACCGATTGCGCGGATGCGAGCATCAGGCTCAACGCAAGAATACCAGGCAGCAGTGCAGCCTGATAGCCAGGTTGTGTGAAGCCCATCTTGGGAAGCAGATAACCGAATACGATCACGAACAGAATCGGTTGCATCACAGTTCTTATGAGAAAGAACGGCAGCTCGCGACGTGCGACTCGGAGATCGCGGCTGAGCAGTGCGACGAAAACGCGTCCGGCCGCTACCGGCGGATGCGGATTTGCGATCGACGCAACCGGCAATGAAGCAGTAGTGGCGCTCACGCGTCCCACCCGCGCCCTGACTTTGCGATGAAGAACGTTTCGAGCGAGCCGTCCGGTGTCTGCTTCTTGAGATTCTCCGGCGTGTCGAGCGCAAGCAGGCGCCCGCGATCGATGAGCGCGATGCGATCGCTCAGTTCATCGGCTTCCGGCATGTAGTGCGTCGTCATCACTATCGTGCGTCCCTGTGCGTGCAGATCGCGAAGTATCTCCCACAGCGAGTTGCGTGCATTGGGATCGAGACCGACCGTCGGCTCGTCCAGAAAGAGGATGGTCGGCTCGTGGATCAGTGCGCGCGCGATCATCAACCGCTGTTGCTGGCCGCCGCTAAGCTGATCGACCTTCATACGCGCCTTGTCGGAGATTCCCAGCCGATCCAGAAGCTCGGCCGCGCGCCGCGCAGCTTCCTTGCGGTTCACGCCGAAATATGCGGCATGGTAGATGAGATTTTCCCAGGCATCCAGCGAGCGGTCCGGGTTCGGCCGCTGCGGTACCACGCCGATCCGCTGCCGCACCGTCACGCTCTGGCGCACGACGTCGGCGCCGGCCACGTGAGCGACCCCACCGGTCGGAATCACACGAGTCGTCAGAACGCCGATGGTCGTCGTCTTGCCGGCGCCGTTGGGGCCGATGAGTCCAAAAAACTCGCCCTCCTCGACTACCAGGTCCAGCCCTTCCAGCGCAACAGTTTCGCCGCCGCCGCGTGGTTGCGCACTCGCCGACGGCGCCCAGCCCGCCTGGCCGCCGGGCATGCCCGACCCGCCAGCGGCCGGGTACACCTTGCGCAATCCTTCGGTAACTATCGCTGCAGTCATGCGGACAATTTACCGGGTCGCGATCCCCGGTGTGGCTCATGCCGAAACCGGTTCTGACAGGCGGCCTTTTGATTCTGCTTATCTTGTTATGCCACGCGTACAGAGCTCGCCAACGCCCGCATCAGCCGAATCATGATCTTTCGCCGATTCTACGACGACTCGCTTGCCCAGGCCAGCTACATGATCGCCTGCGAGCGGACCTCCGACAGCGATCGTCGTCGATCCGAACATGGACATCGAGACGTACCTCCGGGCAGCGCGCGACGAAGGTGTTCGGATCACCGCTGTGACCGAGACACACATCCACGCCGATTTTGCATCCGGCGCACGCGCACTTGCCGCGACGACCGGCGCGCAGCTCCACGTCTCCGGCGAGGGCGGTGACGGGTGGCAATATTCCTTTGCGCACGAGCCCGGTGTGAACATCCTGCATGCGGGTGACGATATTTCTATCGGAATGGTGCGGCTCGACGTGCGTCACACTCCCGGCCATACACCGGAGCACCTGACGTTTCTGCTGACCGATGGCGCGCGCAGCGACGTCCCAGTTGGTGCGCTCACGGGCGATTTCATCTTCGTCGGTGACGTCGGCCGTCCGGACTTGCTCGAGCGCGCCGCTGGTCAGGCGGGCACCATGCGCGACGCAGCGGCATCGTTGTACGCGTCGATTCAGACGTTCAAACGACTCCCGGATCATCTTCAGATCTGGCCAGGCCATGGCGCCGGCTCCGCATGCGGCAAGGCAATGAGCTCTGCGGCACAGTCGACGCTGGGCTACGAGCGTGTCGCCAATTGGGCTCTGGCTCCGATGGCAGAGTCCGAATTCGTCGAGCGTGTTCTCGACGGCCAACCTCCCGCTCCGCCGTACTTCGGAGCGATGAAAGCGCGCAATCGCGACGCCACCGTGCCGCGCAATCTTACCCTACCGCGCATGATGACGAGCGATGAGGTAGCTGGCCTTGGCGCCAACGTGAACGCGCTGATCATCGATGTCCGCAATGATGACGAGTGGCGTCGCGGCCACATACCCAGCGCGACACTGATCCCACTTCCCACGCTACATACGCGACTCGACGAGATTCCGCGCGACCGCGCGATCATACTGCACTGTCAACGCGGCAGTCGATCAGCAGTCGGGGCGGCCACGCTCGACGCATTCGGCTTTGACGACGTCCACGAGCTCCGCGGCGGAATGTCAGCGTGGGAAGCAGCCGGCCACTCGGTCGCGACTTAGAATGGCCGGTGTAGGCGGCCACGGCGGGCGTGCTCGCGATCGCGCGGAAGCAGAGAACGCGACGTGGGCCGAGCGCCGCGCGGCTCTGCGGTATGTCCCGCCACTCGTGCGCATGGTGTGGGAGACACATCGCGGCTACGCGCTCACGATGATGCTGCTACGCGTCGCACGGGCGTTCATACCTGTCGCGACGTTCTGGATCGGCAAGCTCATAATCGACGGAGTGATTGCAGCGCGTGCCGGCAACGGGACGCTCACCGCGCTGTGGCGCTATATCGCTATGGAGCTCGCCATCGTCGCGGCCGGCGAGATCATGGCGCGCGTATCGGCCCTCGTCGAGAGCCTGCTGAGTGATCTCTTCTCGAACAGGATGAGCGTGCGGCTGATGCAGCACGCCGCGACACTCGATCTCGCCCAGTTCGAGAACCCGGATTTCTACGATCATCTGGAGCGAGCGCGACGGCAGACAGTTGGGCGCATCGCGTTGCTCACTCAACTTTTGGGTATCGGCCAGGACTTCCTTACGCTCATCACTCTTGCCGGCGCGCTCGTCGTCAACAGTCCGTGGCTGCTTGTGTTGCTCGTGATCGCGATCGTGCCGAGTTTCCTGGGCGAAACGCACTACGCATCGCTGGGATACTCGTTGCTCTTCCGCTGGACGCCGGAGCGCCGCCAACTCGACTACCTGCGCTACGTAGGCGCAAGCGATGAGACCGCGAAGGAAGTCCACATGTTCGGACTCGCCGGCTGGCTCACGCGAAAATATGACGAGCTGTCGCAGCGTTTCTTCGACGAGAACAAGAAACTCTCCGTTCGTCGCGCGATCGTCAGCACCCTTCTCTCATTCCTCGGCACAGTCGGATATTACGCCGCGTATGTGATCATCCTGCTGAGCGCGGTGCGCGGCCAGATCACCGTCGGAACGCTGACCTTTCTTGCGGCATCGTTTGGCCGCGGGCGCGATGTGATCCAGAGCATCCTGATGGCCGCGAGCGGCGTCTACGAGCAGGCGTTGTATCTGCGCGATCTGTTCGAATTCTTCGACATGAAGCCGACCATCTCCGGACGCTTGAATGCGCCGCCCGTCCCCGATCCGATTCGCGAAGGATTCACCTTCGAGAATGTTGGGTTTCAGTATCCAGGCAGCGAGGAGCGCTGGGCCGTCCGCGGCCTCAATTTCACGCTCAATCCCGGCGAGCGAATCGCGCTCGTGGGCGAGAATGGTGCTGGCAAAACGACGGTCACCAAGTTGCTCGCTCGGCTGTACGATCCCAGCGAAGGGCGTATTCTGCTCGATGGGAAGGATCTTCGCGAGTACGACCTCGCGTCAGTGCGCTCGACCATCGGTGTGATCTTCCAGGATTTCGTGCGCTACGACATGCGCTTCGACGAAAACATCGGCGTCGGCGAAATCAACGCCGTCGAGCAGGCATTGGAGGGAATGGATCAACCTGTCCCGTCGCTGATCGAGAACGCCGCCGAGCAGTCGCTGGCCGCGTCGCTCCTTCCGCGATTCAAGGAAGGATACCGTCAGATGCTCGGCCGCAGGTTCGAGAACGGCGTCGATCTCTCTGGCGGCGAGTGGCAGAAGGTAGCTCTCGCGCGCGCGTACCTTCGCGCAGCGCAGGTCCTGATACTGGACGAGCCGACGGCTGCGTTGGACGCTCGCGCGGAATACGAAGTGTTCCTGCGCTTCTCGGAGCTTGTCGCGGGCAGAATGGCGGTGCTGATATCGCACCGGTTCTCGACTGTGCGAATGGCCGATCGCATTCTCGTGCTGCGCAACGGACAGCTCGAAGAAGAAGGCACGCACGAGGAACTGCTCGCCAACGGCGGTCTGTACAACGAGCTGTTCACGATGCAGGCGGCCGGCTACAAGTAGTTTGGTCGTCGTTCCCGCGAAAGCGGGAACCCATGTTATCGATATCCGAGTGCGATGATCGCCGGAAAGTACTCGGCACCAGATGGATCCCCGCTTTCGCGGGGATGACGAATCGTCAGCGGGAAAACTTCGAATTTATTGCTTGAATATCTCCCCGCCCTTCATCACCATGCGAACCTGACGGATCGCGTGAATGTCCGTGAGCGGATCGCCTGACACCGCAATCAGATCTGCGTACAGTCCCGGCTTGACGGCGCCGAGGCGGTCGCCGAGTCCAGTACACGTGCTGACGTCGACGTTGCCGACTGGAGCGCAGCGACCGGTGTCATTCCGTAGTCCACCATCATCTCGATCTCGCGAGCATTGTCACCGTGCGTGAACACGCCGACATCGCCTCCGGCGATGATTGTGACTCCAGCAGCCAGTGCAGCCTTGAAGCTCGCGCGCTTGGCGGTGATCCCCGCCGGCTCCGGATCGACTCCCTTTCGCCAACCGCCGTATTGCGCAATCGCATCACCTGCGGCGAGCGTCGGACACAACGCCACGCCGTGCTGGGCCATCAGGCGAAACACTTCCGGCGTGCCGCCATCGCCATGCTCGATCGTATTCACTCCGGCGAGGACCGAGCGACGCATCCCTTCCGCCGTCGCCGAATGCACCGTTACCATTCGGCCGCTCGAATGCGCGACGTCGACAATCGCTTTCAACTCTTCCTCCGTGAACGTCGGCTCCGCCTCGCCGTGCGGACCCCATCGATAGTCGGCGTACACCTTGATCCAATCCGCACCGTGCTTGATCTGCTCGCGCGTGGCGAGCATGACTCCGTCGATGCCACTCGCTTCCTGCGCGCCTTGCGGCACGTCCCAGCGCGGATCGAAACCCTTGGGACCGTAGCTTCCGGTCGCGACGATCGCGCGCGTCACCACGAGCATGCGCGGTCCTGGAATGATCTTCTGCTCGATCGCCTGTTTGAGGCCGACGTCGGCGTCGCCAGCACCCTCGGTGCCGAGGTCGCGCGTCGTCGTGAAGCCGGCGAGCAGCGTGTTGCGCGCGCTGACGGTCGCTCTCGCAACACGCAGTGCCAGCGGCTCCTTCAGAACCTGATCGTTCCACGATGTCTCGTTGTACGGATGCAGCATCATGTGCGAGTGAGCTTCGATGAGCCCCGGCATGAGCGTCGTTCCGGCGAGCGCGATCTGGCGCGTGCCAGCTGGCACATCGACGCTGCCGCGCGGTCCGGCGGCCACGATCTTCTCGCCACGTACCAGCACGACCCAGCCCGGCCGCTCGACGCCTGCGGGCGCGTCGAACACCTGGTCCGGGATCAGGAGAATGGGAGTTGCGGTGTCAGGCTTGACGGTTCTCTGTGCCGAAAGCGGCGCCGCGAAGCCGATCGACAAGGCAGCGACGCCGATCAGAATGGAGGATTGGCGATTTTTCATGAAACAAACGTGGCACCCGTGGCGGGTTTTTTCGAGAGGGTGCCGATGGTGCCGCCGTCTGAACGCAGTCCCAGGCCGTTCGCAGCTTCATCCTTGCGGCGACTGCCATGCGGAGGGCACGTTTCAGCAGTCTTCGGACGTCATAATTCCACCTCTCAAGGGAAGGCAGTAAAAATGCGATCGATTCGCACCGGTATCGCGCTATCAGTATGCATCCTATCCGTTTCGGCCACGGTGCCACTCGCCGCGCAGGAAACTGAGCCGAACCCCATCTCGACCACGCTGAAGAACGAGCTGAAGAGCTCGCAGCGAAACCTCACGGCGGCCGCCGAGGCAATGCCGTCGGAGAAGTATGGTTTCAAGCCAACGCCGGCACAGATGAGCTTTGGCCAACTCATGCTGCACGTTGCCGGATCCAATGAGTTCATGTGCGCAACGATCGCCGGCACCAAGGCTCCGCAGCAAGCCAAGCTCGCACCGACGGCCAGCAAGGATTCCATAGTTGCGCGGATCAAGGAGTCGTTCGACTACTGCACAACCACGCTCGCTCCCGTCGACGACTCGAAGCTGGGCGATGTGGTGCCGTTCTTCGGCGGACGAAAGATTTCGCGTGGTGGTGCGATGGTATCGCTCGTCGGAGACTGGTCCGACCACTATGGGGCATCGGCGATCTATCTGCGGCTGAACGGAATCCTTCCGCCTACCGCGAAGGGCGCAAAGCCGGAGATGTAACGAGAGAGTTGGCAGGGATGAATGCAGAATGCCCCCGACGGATCACATGTGATCCGTCGGGGGCATTCGTGTAACTGTATCGGTTACAACCGCAGTCTACTCAGCCAGCGCCAGCATTTGTGCCGTGGTGCGATTGGCTGCCCGCATCACCTTGTCAGGATAACTGTGGCATCCGGGTGTATTGCTGCCGTGGACGCAGCCATTGTACCTGAGAAGTGCCGTGCGCATGTTGGGCGAATTGCGCACGTTGTCCTGGAGGATGCTCGCGCCGTGACAGATGTTGGATTCGATAGAGAACAGATTCGAGGAGCTGCAACCCCACTTTCCGGCATGGTCCGGCATCACCTGCATCAGGCCACGTGCGCCGACGAAGCTGCGCGCCGTTGTATCCAGTGTCACGTCTTCCGTAAGGAGCACACCTACCAGCAGCGCCGGATCGAGATTGCGGCGGGTTCCCTCATCCACTATCGCGCCCGCGATCCTGTCCGCGGTCGCCTGATCGGAGGTGTAATGCTGGAGCACTTCAGAGAGCCGGAATGCTTCCCTGCTGAATGACGGAGCTTCGATGATCGCTCCCGCCATCTGGATTCCAGCTGCCGGCTTTCGCAGCGTGGGAGCCGGCAACTGTGCCGTGAATACCACACCCGCGGCGAGAAGCGCACCGGCAGCGATGAAGTGGCTCACCGATTTTACCGTCCCGACCCACTGCCATGCGCTACGCGGCGCCGATTTTACTTCTGCCGCCGTCTCGCGTCTATCGAATAACTGAACCAAACTCGACTCCCTTATTTGATCGGGACCAGCACGCGCCCCTTCCCATCCTTGAAAGCGCGCCCGAGCCGGTCCGCAAACCTGTCGAGCACAGCGATGTCGCCCTCACGCATCGCGTATTCCGCCGAAGTAGTCGGAACACGATACGTCGCCGTCGATGGAACAGGCGATGGGCGCAGTTGCTTACGTTCCCTTACGAGCACGGCACCGCGCGAGTGAGCGAACTGCCACATCCGTCGACCGATCTGAGAATTGGTCAGCGGACAGTCGGGGTACCGCTCACGCACAAGCCGAATGAACCGCTCGTTTGTAACGACACGGCGGCCATCCTGACGTTCTGTCACGATCGGCTCCGAAACCGACGTGTCTTCCGATTCTACCTGCTCCGGAACCTCTATCGAGATCCGAACCGTTGCGCCCAATACCTCGGCTACCTGTCGCAACAAATCGAGCGAGACGTTATACCTCTCGTCATGCTCGATGTTACGTATGGTTGACGGGGACAGCGATAACTGGGCGGCAACGTCCTCTCGGCGCAGACCTCGGAGCTTTCGGATACGCTCCAGGTCCCTGCCAATCCACACGGCCATACTTATCTAGTTAATGCCATTACTGCTATACGTATAATGATAGCCATACTGATCCTATACGTCAACTGTTTACGCGGACTGGACGACCGGTCCGAATCTGGCCAGTGAGAGAGACCGAAGGCCTTTACCGGGCTGGCCGTTTCATTCGGCGTTTCCTGGTTGGTACGATAACGCTCATAGCGGTAGTAGCCGCCGTGGGATATCTGTTCCTCATGCGCCAGGTCGATCCAGCCGCGGCGTGGTCATATGCCACGCGGGAGCTCGATGGTGGTGCGCTGCATTACGACGAGCACGCGGTACGAATCGCGCGGGTGTACCGGCGACGTCCAGCCAATTATTTCCGCGCGGCGAACGGACTTCTTGTCGCGACGCCTGAGCGCGTGTTGTTCATCGGCGTGGAGCCGCGCGACAAGCTGGCCGGTGCCGACGCTCCGGCGGCGATCCTCACGAGCGAATTTCCGAATGACACGCTTCTATCGACTTCGCTTCAGCGTGTCTACTCGCTCACCGCGCACGGCGTAGTGCTCGGCAGAGGCACGCGCACGGAAGAGTACGCGGCCTCATCGGGTTATGAAGACCAGTTGGATTCGCTGGTTGGTTATCTGCAGAAACGCAAGATGCAGGAACGCGCGGCCGCTGCGCAGGAGCGAGAGCTCCGGCAGCAGCTTGCGGATCTGCTCAAGCAACCGTTGCACTATGTCGTCGAGCGCGGCGATGCGCTGTCCGTCATCGCTTCACGCTACAACGCTACACCGGCACAGCTCAGAGAATGGAATCATCTTGCGAGTGACCGGATTCGAGCGGGTGAGACGCTGCTCGTTCGTCCCGGCAAATAGCGCGTCAGCGATGGTTGGCCAGCTCGCCCCGAATTTTGTATCCCACTCGTCGTAACAGGAGAAAGCCAAGCGCGGCGCCGGCACTCTGAATCAGGATGTGAGTCACGTCCATGAACCGTTCCGCGATCGGTATTTTTCCGGCTTCGAGTAGAATGGCGAGATAGATCGCTGGAAGCACGCCACGCAATGGTCCCTTGACGCGCAGAGGCCATACGGCGAGAAGAGCGCCCAGCGGCACGAAGAGAACTCCCTGTGCCACGACGTCGGTCACGCTGAACAGATCGCCGCGCTCGGCAAGTGCCTTCAGGGGGACGAGGTGGCTGGACGTGAACTGCTCCGCCATCGAGGCAGCGGATAAATCGAGCCGAAACGGGCGCCAGCTCCATACCGCGATCGCGAGGGAGTATGCGACGGCAACGATTCGCGCGCGTGCCCGCACGGGGAATCTGGCCGCGAACGATCCCATCGCACCAGCAGCGCACATGGCACCCAACGTCGCCGCCACCACATGAGTCAGCGCAGCGCCCAGAACGATTGGCTCGGCCGCGACCCCGTGCACTACTTCAACAAGCGGATAGATGACTGCGGCGACGCAGATGGTGATGAGCGTCGCGAGGCCAGTGGACACGCCGCTCTCCATCAGGGCAATCGCGCCGAATACGCCCGCGGGGAAAAAGACGAGCACGTCGATCAGCGGGATTTGGGTGATCGAATCGGGGCGGATCGCGGCAATCGCCCGCCCGATGCGCTCGCCGATACTGCCTCCCAGCTGCGGCAACAGATCCTGGCGGAAGAGCGGCATGAACGCTTCCATGATCGTCGCGACGCCATAGTTCACGGCAAGCAGCGCCGACGGAATTCCGAAATACGATCGCTCATCCGCTCTGTCGTTCATAAGCGCAAACGCCGCCAGAGTGATGAGTCCGCCTGCGAGGCCGCCGATGGTATCGGTCGTTACATCGATGAGACTCGCGTTACGGACTGGCGAGAAGAGTTGCAGCGCTTCGATGCAGCCACTCATCAGGAATGAGATGATGACAACGCGGAACAGGGTTGCCCCGGGACGTTGCAATCTGCTCGTAGCGATCCAGACCACGCCGAGCCCCGCAAAGAGGAGGATGTTGCGCACGGCGTCGATCGCATCGCTCAGGCGAGGCGTGAGATCGAGTGCGCGAGCGAATCGGGGCGGAACGTCTGCCCAGGTGGGATCAGCGTGGAGATTGCTGAGCGTTGCAACTAGAATGATTGCGACGTAGGCCAGCCGTGCGGTACGGGCGTGGCGGGGGGTCATCGAGGATGGGCGCATTTCTGGTTGCCTACGCTCGCACCGTGGCTCGGGAAAAACAAGCCTCGCGCATCAATCGCCCGCGACCCTCTCACGTTGGCGCCCAAATCGTTACATCTTGCTTTACTCCGGAACCAATCACCTGATCGTACGATGAGAATAGCAATTCTTGGCGCTGGCGGCGTTGGCGGGTACTTTGGGGCCCTGCTCGCTCGGGCCGGGCACGACGTGGTACTCTACGCGCGCGGCGACAATCTCGCGGCAATTCGCGCCGGCGGGATTACCATCAGAGACACCAATGGCAGCTTCACCGTCCCTATCGGCGCAACGCACTTGCCGGAGGAGCTGAGCGGCGCCGAATTCACGATAGTAGCGGTAAAGAGCTATTCTCTCGCCGAAGTCGCTCCGGTTGCGCGGAATCTCGCGTTGGGCGGCAGCGTCATAGTTCCGCTTCTGAACGGCGTCGAAGCCGCAGACGATCTCGAGCGCGCGGGTGTTCCGCGCTCACAACTGCTCGGCGGTCAGACCAATGTCAGCGCCTACAAGGCCGAGCCTGGTGTGATTCAGCGGGCGTTGTGGAAGGAGCGCATCGTGGTTGGCGAGTTGAACGGAGTGTTGTCCGAACGAGTGACGCGCCTTGTCGATGCCCTGCGCGAAGCTGACATCGAGGCCATCGCGACCACGAATATCATCGTCGAGCTCTGGCGCAAGTTCAACATGTTGTGCGCGATGGCTGCGGCATGTGGGATGGCGCGGAGCGATGTCGCCGGCATTCGCGATACCGAGCTTGGTCATCTATTGATAGAGCGTGCGGTGGGGGAGATCGCCGCAGTCGGACGAGCGCGTGGAGTACCGATTCCTGCATCGCAGGAGGCGGACATGATGCATCACATCGACAAACTTCCAGGGACGATGAAGCCGAGCTTCCTGCTGGATGTGGAGCGCGGCGGCCCCACCGAGCTCGATGTGTTGAGCGGCGCCGTGTCGCGCTTCGGCCGTGAGACAGGGGTACCGACCCCAGTGCATGACACAGCCGCAGCAGTCCTCGCCGGTCGCGCTTGACACGCTCTGACACGCTTGACGCGCTGTCGTCACGCGGAGTTGATGCAGGACCTGTTACAAAAACTGTTACAGGAGCAGTTACACCAGTCGGCTCGACGGGTCGACTTCGTTTACAATCCAGATCACAAGAGGTAGACGTGTCAGACTCTATTGCCGGACCACGCCTTCGCCATTTTCTGCGCATCTGCGTCGCCATACTACTCTGCACACCGGTGCAGCTTGCTGCTCAAACGAGCGCTGTCACACAACCGGATTCCGTGCAGTTTCACGGAATGGCATGGCGCTCGATCGGGCCAAATCGCGGAGGACGTTCGATCGCCGTGGCTGGCAGCGCGAGTCGCCCATTGGAGTACTACTTCGGCGCAACTGGTGGCGGATTGTGGAAGACGACCGATGGCGGGCAGAGCTGGAAGCCCGTAACGGATGGTCAGATCAAGTCGAGCTCGGTTGGCGCCGTCGCAGTTTCCGAATCCAATCCGGACGTCGTGTACATCGGGATGGGTGAGACGGATATCCGCGGCAACATCATGCAAGGCGACGGTATCTACAAATCGACCGACGGCGGCAGGAAGTGGACGCACATGGGACTCGCCGAGACGCAGACAGTGGCGAAGATACGCATCGACCCGAAGAACCCCGACATCGTCTACGTAGCTGCCCTCGGCCATCCGTCCGCGCCCAATCCGGAGCGGGGCGTGTTCAAGAGCACGGATGGTGGAAGGACCTGGCGAAAGATTCTGTATCGCAACGACAGGAGCGGCGCGATCGACCTGTCGATGGACCCGAATCATCCTGACGTGTTATATGCGGCTCTGTGGGAGGCATATCGCACATCGTGGCAGATGTCGAGCGGCGGACCGGGCAGTGGTTTGTTCAAGACAACCGACGGTGGCGACCACTGGACCGAGATCACCCGCAATGCAGGATTGCCGAAGGGGATAATCGGGCGGATCGGGGTGACCGTATCACCTGCTGACGCAAACCGTGTGTATGCGATCGTCGAAGCGGCGGATGGCGGCGTGTATCGCTCGGACGACGCTGGCGCGACGTGGAAGCGCACCAACGATGAGCGCAAATTACGGCAGCGCGCCTTCTATTACACGCACATCACGGCAGATCCCAAGCTTCGCGATCGAGTGTACGTGCTCAACGTCAATTTCTTCAGATCGGACGACGGCGGCACGCACTTCGACACGACGCTGGCTGTACCACATGGCGACAATCACGAGCTGTGGATTGCATCCAACGACAACCAGCGGATGATCGAGGCGAACGATGGAGGTGGCACCGTTTCCGTGAATGGTGGCGCAACCTGGACCGACCAGAATTTTCCAACCGCACAACTGTACCACGTTGCAACTACCACTGATTTTCCGTATCACGTCTGCGGTGCACAGCAGGACAACACCACGCTCTGCCTTCCGTCCAACGACTGGGCCAACCTGCGTGGAGCGGCGTCACGCAAGCTCGGCGACTGGATGTACCAGGTAGGCGGCGGCGAATCAGGTTACATCGCTCCTGATCCCAAGCATCCGGACATTTTCTATGCTGGTAGCCAGGGTGCACTGCTGTCTCGCTACGACCGCTCGAACGGTCAGTTCCGCGACGTGCAGGTGTATCCTCGCTTCTTCTCGGGTGAGCCGTCCAGCGCGTTGCCGGAGCGCTGGCAGTGGACCTATCCAATCGTATTTTCACCCAGGGATTCCACAACGATCTACACCTCGTCGCAACATCTGTGGAAGACGACCGACGAGGGCCAGACGTGGCAGCGCATCTCGCCGGATCTCACCCGTGCAGATCCCAGGACACTCGGGGAATCCGGTGGTCCGATCACGCACGACATGAACGGTCCGGAGATATATGCAACGATCTTCACGATCGCACCGTCACCGCTCGACACCTCGGTCATTTGGACGGGATCGGATGACGGGATGGTGTATGTGACGAGAGACGGCGGGCGAACATGGACCGACGTCACGCCACCGACGCTCCCCAAATTCGCGCGCATCAGCATTATCGATGCATCACATCACGAGCCTGGCTCGGCCTATCTCGCGGCCAAGCGTTACCTGCAGGACGACCGCGCACCTTACATCTACAGCACACACGATTGGGGCAAGACGTGGACGAAGATCACGACCGGAATTCGCGCTGACGACTACGTACATGCCGTACGCGAAGATCCCACGCGGTCTGGCCTGCTGTACGCCGGGACTGAACACGGATTCTACGTTTCATGGAACGATGGTGCGCAGTGGAAACCGTTCTCGCTCAATCTTCCCGACCTGCAAGTGTCCGACATTGCCGTAGAGAAGAACGATCTCGTGATCGCGACCCATGGAAGATCGATGTACGTACTGGACGACGTCGCGCCCATCCGTCACGCCACCGAGGTCCATGGCGCGATCACGCTCTTCACACCACCCGTCGCGACGCGCAGAGTCGATTCCGCCACGGTTCAGTACTCGCTCGCATCGCGCGCAGACACCGTACGCATCGACATCCTCGACCATGATGGCAAGGTGGTGCAGAGCTTTGTCGGAGGCGGAGAGCAACATCACGATTCCACCAGGGCACACACCACGCCTTCGCGACCGGACATCGCAGTGCAGGACACCATACTCTATCCCACCGGATGCGAAACTCCACGCCGTCGCGGGGGCAACGCCGTGCCAACGGGACGTGCGGGGCTGAACACGTTCGGGTGGGATCTTCGCTACCCCGGAGCTGTCTCGTTCGAGTGCCTGATCATGTGGGGTGGCTCCGCCGATCGCGGGCCGCTCGCTCTACCTGGTGAATATACGGTGCGGGTCACCGCGGGCTCGGCGACGGCGACACAACCGCTGACGGTGCGCATGGACCCGCGGCTCAAGGGTATCACGGAACGCGATCTCGCTGAACAGTTCGCGCTGAGCATGCAGATCCGCGACCGGGTTTCTGCGGCCGACACTGCGGTGATTCGCATCAGGCAGATGCGCAGCAAGATCGCGGACAGAATTGCGCGGGCGAAAGCGCAGGATGTCACAAAGGCTGGAAGCGCGACCGCCGCAAAGCTACTGGCGATAGAAGAAGAGCTCTACCAGACGCACAACAGGAGCGGTCAGGATCCGCTCAACTTCCCGATCAGAATCAACAACCGAATCGCGGCGCTTGGATCCAGCGTTGAGTCCGGCGATGCGAAACCGACTGCCGCATCGTACGTCGTCTTCAAGCAGCTGTCAGCGGAGCTCGACGGAATCCTGCGGAAGCTCGACGCTGTCGTCGCATCGGATGTCGCGACGTTTGACGCAACTGTGAAGCGGCATAACCTTCCACCGATTGTCTAGCGCTTCGGTTACGCACGCTCTTCTCGTCATCCCCGCCTTCTCGGGGATGACGAGTTCTGAGCCTACTTGGCGAAGATCTGTGACATGTCGCGGAACGCCTTGAACTCGAGCGCGTTTCCGGCGGGGTCGCGCACGAACATCGTCGCCTGCTCGCCTGGAAGGCCGGCAAAGCGAACGTAGGGTTCGATTACGAACTTGACCCCTGCGGACTTCAATCTGGCCGCAAGGTTCTCCCAATCCGGCATCTCCATGACGAGACCAAAGTGCGGAATGGGCACGCCGTGGCCGTCCACGGCGCTCGACGCACGGTCGCCTACGGCAGCGGGCTGCAGGTGGGCCACGATCTGGTGACCGAACAGGTCGAAATCGACCCAGGCTGGATCGCTGCGGCCCTCCTTGCAGCCAAGGACGTCACCATAAAACGTGCGCGCCGCGGTGAGGTCGTCGACCGGAAATGCGAGATGAAAGAAAGGTGTCACAATCTGGATCGGTTGAGTGTGTTACGCTGATACGTGAGAGCGCTTGGCGCAGTTGAAGCTTGACGCCTTCGGGGCCCCTGCGCAAGGCGCTGTCAGCGCGTATCTTCGGTGCTTGTTCGGGCTACCAGCGATCAGCGGCGCGCTACAACGCCGCGCGCCTGGCGCCGATACTCAGCCATGGACGAGCCGACCGAGCGGCGCGTTCTCGCCCACCATCACACCCCATGTACGAACGATCCTCGATCGCTCGATCGACAGTCATCGTAGGTATCTGCACCCTGGGGGCGCTTGCACTGCTCCAGGTCGCGGATCGTGCGTTACTGCCCGGTCATTCACCCTGGGGCGTGCGATTCATTCCCGTCATCGTAGCCGCGGTAGCCGCGGCTACTGCCGCGTACATTATCCGACGCCGGGAGCATCGGCGGGCGGCTGCTGAATCGTTTCTACGAGAGTCCGAGGCTCACTTCCGTGCGATCGCCGAGGATGTGACCGACGCCATCGTCGCAGCCGATCGCGATCAGCGCATAGTCTTCTGGAACGCGCCCGCGGCGCAGATGTTCGGCTACAGCGGAGCCGAAGTTCTGGGCCAGTCGATCGGCATGCTCGTCCCGCAGGAGCGGCGTGAGGCTCATCTCTCCACGCTGCGCCGCATTCAGGCCGGTCGTGTCGACGCCGCTGCGCGAACCGTACAGCTTCGCGCCGTACGCAAGGATGGCGCGATCTTCGTCATCGAAATGGCGATCAGCGTGCGAACTGGCGCGGAGCGGATCGTGTTCACCGCCGTGGTGCGGGATGTCACGGAGCGTACGCACGCGGCACAGATTCTCAGGCAGCACGTTGCGACGATGCGAGCTGTGACCGAGGGAACTTCCGACGCGGTATGGGCCAAGACCGTGGACGGCCACTACCACCTTATCAATTCTGCCGGCGCCCACATGTTCGGCGTTCCCGCCCACGTCATCATCGGGTCGGACGACGTGTCCATCTTCGGTGAAAATACCGCAAGGTTGATTCGTGCGCGCGATCTGGATGCGATAACGGCGGGAGTGACGGCCGTTACCGACGCCACCGCGAGAGATGCGGACGGTGTTATGCGACAGTACGTGACGACGCGTACTCCGTGGCGCGACACCGAAGGCAACATCATCGGATTGATCGGCGTATCACGCGACGTCACGGAGAAGGTGCGCGCCGAGCGCGCACTGCGGACCAGCGAGGAGCGGTACCGTCAACTCGTGGAACAGTCTCCGGAAGCGATAATAGTCCATCGCGACGGCGCCCTGCTCTACATCAACAAGACAGGCGCGGCAATGCTCGGTGCAAGCGACGCCGATGCATTCATAGGACGCTCGCTCTCGTCGTTCGTGCATCCCGACTCGCACCAACGACTCGTCGACGCGGTGGGCGAGCGTGGACGAGGCGCATTCTCGACGAAGCCATCGGAGTACCGGATCATCACTGCGGATCGCGGGATCGCCGATGTCGAGGCACTGTCCGTCGCTGTCGAGCACAACGGATTGCCGGCGGTACAGACGGTGCTGCGCGACGTTACCGCGCGCCGAGCGGCCGAGTCTGCGCTGCGCGATCGCGAAGCGCGACTGCATCTGGTGATGCACCAGATACCGGCGGTTCTCTGGGCCACAGATCGGGATGGTCGCTTCACGTCCGCGCTGGGCGCCGGCCTCAACGCGCTCGGCATCGAGCCGGAACAGCTCATCGGGACTGCATGCGAGCGAGCATTTTGGCAGTGCCGGCGAGACGGCGTCCGGCACCAGCGCGATTTCATCCGCCCTGCGCGGCGACTCGGCGTCGTTCGAGCTTGCGTGGACTGGACGCAGCTTCGTGTGCAGCGTTGAACCGCTGAGAGCAGCATCTGGAGACATCGAAGGCGCGCTCGGGCTCGCGGTCGACATTACCGAGCGCAAGGTGCTCGAGACACAACTCACCTATCGCGCGTTCCACGATCCGCTCACGGGACTCGCGAACCGCGCTCTTTTCCGTGACCGCGTCATGCACGCGCTCAGTCGCATCGGGCGTGGCAAGCATGTCGCGATTCTCTTCCTCGATCTGGACGATTTCAAGACCATCAACGACAGTCTTGGACACGGCGAGGGCGACCGTTTGCTCGCGGCTGTCGGCTCGCGTCTCGTCGCCGCGGTGCGGAGTCACGACACCGTTGCGCGCTTCGGCGGCGACGAGTTCGCGATCCTCCTGGAAGAGCTGGTAAGCGCGGAGGAGGCGCTCGACGTCGTTACGCGCGTGGAAGAATCATTGCGCGCGCCGATAAGCCTGCGCGGCCGTGAAGTGATCGTGACGGCGAGCCTCGGTCTCGCCCACGCATCGCCAGGCGACGCCGCGGACGACATACTGCGCAATGCAGACGTCGCCATGTACAACTCGAAGGAAGCGGGCTGTGCGCGCCACACCGTCTTCGAGCCGCGGATGCACGCTGCAATTGTCGATCGGTTGGAGCTGGAGTCGGACCTCCGCGGCGCACTGGAGCGTGACGAGCTGCATCTCCTGTTTCAACCGGTCGTGGCGCTTGAAAGCGGAATGCTTCAGGGATTCGAGGCGCTCGCCCGCTGGTCGCATCGCGCACGCGGCGAGCTTGCGCCGCAGCAGTTCATTCAGCTCGCCGAGGATACCGGTCTGATCGTGGAGATCGGTCGCTGGGTTGTGAGGAGCGCATGCAACGAGCTGAGTCGGTGGCACAGGCTTGCAGCGGACGGCGCGATAGGCCTGCACGAAGAATTGCGCATGGGGATCAACATCTCCGGATTGCAACTGGAACACGAGAGCTTCGTGAGTGATGTAGCAGCCGCGCTCGAGAGCAGTGGCGCTCCACCGGACCGGGTTG
The DNA here is from genome assembly GCA_963707505.1 of uncultured Gemmatimonadales bacterium. Classification (GTDB taxonomy): domain Bacteria; phylum Gemmatimonadota; class Gemmatimonadetes; order Gemmatimonadales; family Gemmatimonadaceae; genus Fen-1247. Next base: position 960,111 of record CAVPQB010000004.1, on the reverse strand, counting down.
TGCTCGAGCTTACGGAAGGCACCCTCATGCGTCGCACCACTGACACGCTCGTGCGATTGCACGCTCTCAAGGCGCTGGGCGTTCAACTCGCCATCGATGATTTCGGCACCGGCTACTCGTCGCTGAGCTACCTGCAACGGTTCCCGATCGACGTGCTGAAGGTCGACAAGACGTTCGTCGAAGGAATCGCGCGCAGCGGCGGTGACGGGGCACTCGCGCGCACTATCGTCGCGCTGGGCGAGATGATGAAAGTGCGGACGCTCGCGGAAGGGATCGAGACGCAGGAGCAGTGCGATATTCTGGCTGAGCTTGGTTGCAAGTATGGTCAGGGCTATTTCTTTGCGCACCCGATGCCAGGCAGTGACGTCGCGGGGTGGGCCGCCGGCCACGCATCGCGCTGCGTCAATCGCGAACGCCGAATGAAGGGCCGCGTCGCCTAGCGACTGAGGCTTCGCATGCGTCACCGACGGCACGGCGGCGATCTCCCGCCCCTCCCGCCTCGAGCCGTGTAGCGGATACATTGTGCCATGGCCCATAGCACAGAACGTGGCATTCTCGATCTGGCAGGTCGTCGCGCACTTGTCACCGGCGCGTCGCGCGGGATAGGCGCGGCTACAGCGCGACTGCTGGCAGCGGCGGGCGCAGACGTCATGATAGGCTACCGGAGCCGGCACGACGATGCCAGCTCTGTTGCAGCCGACGCCAGTGCGTTCGGCGTTCGCGCCGCGGTACATGCGGCCGACGTCGCGACGGCAGAAGGCGCACACCAGCTCGTTCAGGCGACCATACGCGAACTCGGCGGTCTCGACATCTTCGTCGGCAACGCCGGAATCTGGCCGGAGGAGGAGGTGGCGCTGAGCACCATGGACGCTGCGCGTTGGCATCGGACGATGCGTGAAAACCTCGACTCGATTTTCTTCACCGGCGCTGCAGTCGCGAGGAGGATCACAGACGGCGGAAGGGTCGTGCTCATCTCGAGCACGGCGGGCCAGCGCGGTGAGGCGTATCACGCGGACTACGCGGCTACGAAGGGTGCCGTGATCTCGATCACCAAGTCGCTCGCCGTGGAGCTTGCGCCGCGCGACGTCACCGTCAACTGCGTCGCACCGGGGTGGGTCGATACCGAGATGGTGGCAGGCGCTATCTCCGGTCACGGGATCGAGCGGATTTCCGGCGGCATCCCGCTCGGCAGGATCGCGACGCCGGCCGACATCGCCGGCCCCGTCGTCTTCCTCTGCTCGTCACTGGCACGCCACATCACGGGAGAGATCGTCAACGTGAACGGTGGGAGCGTCCTCTGCGGATGAGCTCCGCAACACGCTAGCCGGCGCGCTCCTAAACAGCTACTTTCTGCAGAGCATCCCCATCCTGAAGGAGCCGGTCGCATGCACATACGTCGGTCATTGCTCACGATCACCGTTCTCGCGATCGCTGGCTGCGCGAGTGGATCTGTGGTGAACCAGCGGCAGGACCCAGTAATGGTGATGGTTGGCAACAGCGCGTCGCTGGAGTACAAACAGGACGTCCGGGTGCTGACCCAAAACGTCGCGGGGACGCCCGCCGGCCTCTGGGCGAAGCTCAATGCCGCTTACTCCAATTTCGGACTGCCAGTGACTGCACGCGACAGCGCTGACTTCGCAGTCGCTGCCCAGAATGCGCAGTTCAGTGGCAGGTTCGGGCAGACGCCGATGTCGCGCATCATCGACTGTGGTGTCACGCCATTCGGAACGCAACGCGCAAACTCGTACCACGTTTGGCTCAGCGTCGCGACGCAGCTTCAGGCGTCCAACACGGGGACAATCGTGCGGACCAGCCTGGCGGCGAAGGCCAAGGATCAGAATTCGTCGACGGCGGCCGTACAGTGCGGTAGCACCGGCGCACTCGAGGCTGACATCGCGGCGGCGCTCGACGCGCGATCGCAATAATACACGGGACCGCGATCAACGAAAATAAGGAGGCCGCCGAGTTCACGCTCGACGGCCTCCTTATTTTTTCGCGTTGGAGTTACGGCCAGCGACGATCGTTTCTGATGTCGCGACGGTCGCCGAAGATATCGCGATACTCGGCGTTCGCGGCCCGCTGGGCTGCTGCGGCGGACCGCTGGTCAGCGCGCACCGCGGCGGGGTTGTGGTAGGCACGATCGACGCGGATGTCGTGCACGTCCTGGCGGACTACACGGTTGTCAGCGCGGATTTCGCGCCGATCCCACGCGATGTCGCGAGCGTCCCGGCGAACGTCCCGCCGGTCGTAACGCGCGTCGCGCACATCGGCGCACCGATCGCGGTGAACACTGCACCAGGCGGCATTCGCTGGTGTCAGCATGACGCCCTGCGCACCAGCCGAAATGGCACTTATGGAAAGGGTCGCGGCCGCCGCTGCGGCAATAAGTCCATACCTCATGTCAATCCTCCGTCCCGCAGTGTGAAACTGACGTTGACTGCACGCTCAGGAGAATAGACGTCGAGGTCCAACCGTCGTTAACGGCGATCGGCAAGGAAGGGATATGCCCCGCGGACCCGTCCTACCTCTCCTGGTGAAACCGACACGGATGAGATGTCGGTTGCACCGGGAACAATCGATCGGTCCAGCGGCGTTCCCCACGGGTCGTACGCTGCGGAGCCACCGTCGTAGACGATTGAATCACCGACGCCCGTGCGATTCACGCCGATCACGTAGCACTGGTTCTCGATTGCACGGGCCTGCAACAGCGCGTCCCAATGCGCGCGTCGCGCCGCGGGCCAGCTTGCAATGACGACGATCAGATCCGTCTCCGCCGCGATCGCGCGAAATAGTTCCGGAAATCGCAGATCGTAGCAGATGAATGGGCTTACGCGCACTCCATCTACATCGATGACGAGAGGCTGCTCGCCGCCAATGTAGGCGCGCTGCTCATTCGCGTAGGCGAACAGTCGCTGCTTGTGGTAAACGGCGGCGAGCGCACCGGTGGGTGAAAACATCAACGCCGAGTTCCTCGCCGTGCGCGTTGCGGGATCCATGTCTCGCGTCGCGACGCCGGCAAGTAGCCACACTTTGGATTGTGACGCCATTTTCGAGAGCTGCGTGACGCTCTCTCCCTCCAGTGGCTCCGCAAAATCGGCGTCCATGGTGAAGCCGGTGGTACACATCTCCGGCAGCACGACAAAATGAGCGCCGCTCATCGCCGCGGCGGCGACGATGGCGGACGCACGATCGAGCGATGTCAGCCGGATCATGCCACCCTATGTCGTACTCGCCGAGCGCAACGCGAAGCGGCTCAGCGGTTGATGTCACGCAAGTCCCTCGGACAGCGCGGCGCGAAGCAGGACACTTCCCTCGCGTACCATCGCCGTATCGCAGCTGAACGCGAAGCGAATCGCGCCGGCGCACGTCTCGCCGAACGCGTCACCGGGCGCGCTCCCGATTCCAGCTGCCGCAAGCCGTTCGGATAGAGCGGCCGCGTCGGGTACGCCGAGGCGCTGGTATGCGGAGTCGTCGAGCTCGACCCAGGCGTAGAAGGCACCGCGCGCTGCGAACGCGCTGACACCGGGAATACCGGACAGCGCACCGAGCATGATGTCGCGCCGTATCGCGTACTCGCTGCGCATTGCGAGCAGGTGATCCTGCAGGCCCGTTCACCGCGGCCAGCGCGGCCCACTGCGCGAGGCTGTTGACACCATTGATGCTACACCGAAGCAGTTTGGGGATTCGGTCGTGCATCAATGGCGACCGTGTCACGATGTACCCTACGCGCAACCCGCTCATCGCGTGCGATTTGGAGAATGAGAAGATGCTGATGACGCGATCGGCGTAGTCGCCTGCGAGCGATCCGATCGACGTGTGGGTCCATGGATCGTAGAGCACGTCCTCGTAGGCTTCGTCGGAGACGATCCACAAGTTATTGGCGCGGGCAAGCTCCACGATTTCCTTCAATCGCTCGGTCGAGAGTACGGCGCCGGTCGGGTTATGCGGCGTGTTGATGAAGATCGCGCGTGTACGCGGCGTGATCGCAGCCTCGATGCGATCGGTACGGTACTCGAAGTCGTCGGCCGCGCTGAGCTCGACACCGACAGGGACGCCGCCCGCCATCCGTATGTTCTCCACAACCTCGGTCCACATGGGATCCGGAACTATCACCTCGTCACCAGGAACGAGCAATGCTCCGAAGGTGACGAAGAGCGCGTGCATCGCACCATTCGTGACGAAAACATCTTCGCTCGTAACGTCCACGAGATGGTTGCGGTTGCGGACCTTGGCCGCGAGTGCGTCGCGAAGCTGCGGGATTCCGTTGTTCGGTATGTAGTGAGTCTTGCCTGCGCGCGCTGCGGCATCTACCGCATCGAGCACCGAAGTAGCAACACTGAAGCTGGGGTCGCCGGACTCGAAGCGAAACACCCGCATTCCGGTTGCCTGGGCCTTGAGCAACTGCTCCCGAATCTGAACGATCTTCCCGAGTGATATCGCATCGAGATAATGAATGGGTGCGGGGGCAATTGTCGATTCTTCGGGGTCAGCTATGAGCATCTATCGATTTCCTTGGCCGAGGCCTGGTGAGTTGATGGCAAAAAAAAATGCCCGCCTGACGAAAAGTCTGGCGGGCATGGGGATGAAACTCGAGCAGCTTCACGCATGCGTCAACCAGATCCCCGTAGAGGAGAGTGGCTTGCACTTGCTGAACGGCATGAAGCGAGAGGTGGTCATCGGTGCTATTGGCGGTTTGTCTTCCGCACATAGGCTATCGGGACCCGCGGCAGTTGTCAACGTCCGGCCGACTATCTTGATGAGTTCTCTCCAAGCCCGGCGGGTCGCAGGCGCAACGCCAGCACCCGCCTTACGTCCACGCCGCCGCGCTGGCAAATTTTGCGGATGCAACGATTGGTCAACGCCTGGGTGTGGACGGAGATTGTTCTCATCGTCCTGTTCGGATTCATCTACGTCTCGATCGTCTGGATCGCCACGGCGCCCTTCGACCCCGGAAGGTACGCTGCCGGCCGGGCGTTTCGCCATCTTGCCGTCGCGGGGACCTGGCTCAACCCGTACTGGCACTTTCACACCAGCGGCGTTGCCATCCACGATCCGCGACGGCCATACGTCGTCGTCGCGAACCACGAGAGCTACGCCGACATCTTTCTGATGTCGCATCTGCGATGGGAGATGAAGTGGCTCTCGAAGGACACGATCTTCAGGATCCCTGTCATGGGCTGGATGATGCGGATGGCTGGTGACATTCCGATCAACCGTGGCAGCCGTGGGAGCGCCCAGCAGGCGCTGGATGCCTGCAGGGATCGCCTCGCCAAAAAGGTCTCGGTGATGGTCTTTCCCGAAGGGACGCGATCACGCGGCGACGACCTGCTTCCCTTCAAGGACGGCGCGTTTCAGCTCGCAATCTCGACTGGAGCACCGATCTTACCCGTCGCGATTGCAGGGACGCGCGACGCCATGGCGAAGGGGTCGTTCAGCTTTCGTCGTGCGACTGCGGTGTGCAGAGTGCTCGAGCCGATCGAAACCACGGGGCTCACCTCAGCGGACCTGCCCGCTCTTCGTGACAGGACGCGCCAGAGCATTTCAGACGCGCGACATCAGCTCCAGCGAGAGCTAAGCGACGGCAAGAAATAAGAGCGGCGCGCCGGCAATTCCCGACGCGCCGCTCCCAAACACGCCGTAGATCAGTAGCCGACGGCGCCGCCGTTGGAACGTGGCTCGTACACTCCGACCCAGCGTCCGTCCGGACCACGCATCACGGCGTTTACGTTCGTGAGACCGCCTACCTCGTGCAGCTTGTATCCCATCGCTACGAGCGAATCAGTCGCGGACTGCGAGAATCCGCCCCTCTCGTACGTGATCTCATCCGGCCACGCCTGATCGTGCATGCGTGGCGCGAACATCGCGTCGGGAAGCGACATGTGCTGATCGATCACATTCAGAATCACCTGCGTGACGCCTGTGATGATCGTCGGCCCGCCGGCGGCACCGACCACCAGCATGAGCTTGCCGTTACGATCCAGCACGATCGTCGGAGACATGGCGCTCAGCATGCGCTTGCCAGGCTGGATCGCGTTGATCTCACCCTGCACCAGACCGAATTGGTTCGCCTTGCCTGGCTCAGCGGCGAAGTCATCCATCTCGTCGTTCATGAAGAAGCCCGCCTCGGCGACAAAGACGCCGGACCCGAAGCCACTGTTGAGCGTCGTCGTGGTAGACACCGCGTTGCCGGACGCATCGACGACAGAGTAGTGCGTGGTGTGCATCGGCTCCGCAGCTGCCGCGAACGACGGCGACGGGGTGGCACGATCCGGCTGTATGGTCGACGCGAGTTTCCTGGCGTACGCCTTGTCAGTCAACATGTCGAGCGGATTTGTAACGAACGCCGGATCACCGAGTTTTGTGTTGCGGTCGATGAACGCGCGCTGGAACGTCTCGGCGAGAAGATGCTTGTACGCGGCGCTGTTGAATGGCGGAAGTGACTTCCACGTCTCGAGTTGATTCAATATTTCCACGGTGGTCACGCCACCGCTGGACGACGGCGGCATCGCGTACAGCGTGTAGCCGCGATACTTCCCGAGGATCGGTGTGCGCCACTCCGGCTTGTACGACGCAAGGTCCTGCCTGGTGATTATCCCGCCGTCGCGCTTCATTTGCGCGACGATCTCGTCGGCGATCGGACCGGTGTAGAATGCCGATGGTCCCTGGTCGGCGATCAGGCGCAGGGTCTTCGCCAATTGGGGCTGGCGAAGCAGCGTGCCGGGAGGAAGTGGCTTGCCGCCCGGCAGAAATACCGCGGCGCCGGCGAACTGACTGATGAGATGCGCGCTTGCCCCCAGCCCTCGCGACGTTGCGCTGTCCACGACGAAGCCATCCGAGGCGAGTCTGATGGCCGGTTGCATCACATCGTGCAGCGACATCGTGCCGTACTTCGCGAGCGCCGCCGCCATTCCCGCCACAGAGCCGGGAACGCCGGATGCGAGTCCCCCCAAGGTGCTCTTATTCGTGAGCTTCCCGTTCTCGATGTACATGTCTCGCGTCGCGGCGAGGGGTGCCGTCTCGCGATAGTCGATCGCGGCAGCATCGCCGTTGGCCATCCGGATCACCATGAACCCGCCGCCGCCGATGTTGCCGGCGAACGGGAATGTGACTTCGAGCGCGAAGCCCGTCGCGACCGCCGCATCCACGGCGTTTCCGCCCTTCTTCAGGATCTCGGCGCCTGCCTCGCTGGCGAGGTTGCTATTGCTGACGACCATCGCGTGCTGCTCGACGGTCGGGGGCCTTCTACGCTTGTTTCCCCAGCCGTCCGGAAACGCCGCGTGCACTGCCGGAGTCGAAGCGGTGCCAGGCGCCTCGGCGCCCGGGCTGGACGTCTTGCACCCTGACAGCACAAGCATCGCCGCGAGCGCCGCGGCAGCGGCCGCGCGAGCCAATGGAGCTGAGCCGGCGAGCGCGGCCAGCTGATGGCGAGAGGTATATTTCACTGTCAACGGCGTCCCCTGTTTGGTCTGTCCGAACGTTTGCATTCGGTGAGCTTACAAAAGTACGCTCCCGGGCGAACTGGCGTTTGGACTGGTGTCCGTAGTCGCCCGGATACCGTAGAGGGCGTGGAACCCACAACTTTCCAGCTCGCCCGTCCCACCCGGATTCTCACGCACATTGGTCACTGAAATAGCCGTAGAAACCGGCCTCAGGCTAGACTGCCTCGGAATCAGCCACAGAACGGCTACATCCGAGCTGCGCGAGCGTGCCGGTTTTTCCACATCCCTGCTTCACGAAGCGCTGGCTGCCGCGCGACACGACCCGCGAATCGAGCGGCTTGTGGTGATCGCAACCTGCCATCGCACCGAGCTGTACACGGAGACGCCTGCCACCACAACCGACGTCCGCGAGATCATGCTCGAATGGTGGTCGGCGACGTGTGGAATCCCCGAATCTGCACTGGCAGCGCACGCCTATTCGCTTCACGGGCTGGCGGCGGCGGAGCATCTCTTCAAGGTCGCCGCTGGACTGGACTCGGTCGTAATTGGCGAGGCCCAGATCACCGGGCAGGTTGCGAGCTCGCTGCGCCAATCGGTTGCAGTGCACGCTGCATCACCACTACTAAAGCTGGCGTTCAAGAGCGCCGTTCGCGCCGGTGAGCGTGCTCGTGGCATGATCTGGGGACGTCTTCAGGCGGCCAGCCTGGGCTCGGCGGCGGTCGATGCCGCCGCGACCGCTGCGAACGGACTTGCTGGGCGCAACGTGGTAGTCGTCGGAGCTGGCGAGATCGCCGAGCTTGCACTCCGCTCGCTGGCGCCGCACGCGCCGCGCAGAATCACGATTGCTAACCGAACGGTCGAAGCCGCTGTCGAGATGGGTGCGCATCACGGCGCCGACGCATGTCCGTTGAATCTTCTGCCGTCTCTGCTACGCGACGCGGACGTGGTGATTGCGGCGACACGCGCCACACTTCCGTTGATCAACAGCCGCACGGTGAGTACGGCGCTCGCGCACAGGCCGGATCGTCCCATGACGCTCGTCGATGTCTCGTTGCCGCGTAATGTCGACGTCAGCGTCCGAAGCGTGGCTGGTGCGAAGCTGATCGGCATCGACGATCTCGGGCCGTATGTGATAGCGGCCCATGCTGAGCGCCGCGCTGTCATTCCGGCAGTCGAGCGGATAATCGGCGAAGAGCTCGCGATACTCGAGGAGCGACTTGCCGCTCGTTCGACAGGTACGCCACCACGCCGCGCATCGGAATCCAAGCGGATGGCCAGCCCAATAGGGGTATGATGACAGGACGTTTCGTCGTTGGGACCCGGAAGTCCGAGCTCGCACTGCGCCAGACGGCGATCGTCGCCGGACTGCTTGGCGCTGCGCATCCTCAACTCGACGTCGAAGTGCGCGAATACGAAACGTCGGGCGACATGATGCTCGACGTTCCCGCGCCGCAGTTGGCTCCTGACGCTTTCACCGATGTGCTCGAGCGCGCACTGAGCGCCGGTGAGATCGACGCCGCAGTCCACTCGTACAAGGATCTACCGCCTGACTCGACTGCCGGACTCGTGATCGCCGCGGTACCCGTTCGCGCCGATCCGCGCGAAGCTCTCGTGTGCGCGCGTCCGCTCAAGCTGAGCGAGCTTCCGCCAGGCGCTCTGGTTGGCACATCGAGCGAGCGACGAGCCGCGGCGGTTCTCGCGCTGCGTCCTGACCTCGAGGTAAGACCGATTCGCGGCACGGTGGATGCGCGCGTGGCGAAAGTGCTCGCGGGCGATTACGACGCAGCGCTGCTTGCTCTTGCAGGTCTCGATCGATTGCAGCTACGCGCGAACATCACCGAGATATTCGATCTCACGACGATGCCGCCCGCAGCGGGCCAGGGTGCGCTCGCAGTACAGTGCCGCGCGGACGATCCGATCGCTCTCGACATCCTGACGCGCATCGACGACATCGAATTGCACAATGCCGTGGACGCGGAGCTGAGCTCGTCGTTACGGGCGATGCAGGCGTGACGACGCCGCTCGCAGGACGTCGCGTCGTCGTGACGCGATTCGAGATGGAAGACGGCCCACTCACGACCGCGCTCCGGCGAGCTGGCGCCGAACCACTCGTGGTTCCACTCATCGGCATCGAGCCGGTCCATCACGATGATTCGGCCGCGTCGGTTTCGGTCGGGGACTTCGACTGGATTGCGTTTACGAGCGCGAATGGCGTGCGCATGTTCTGGGCTCGGCTCGATGCTGCCGATCAGACAGCATTCCGGTTGCATCGCGCGATCGCGGCGGTTGGACCGGCTACTGCCCGGGCGGTTGCTGCACTCGGCGCGACCTCGGCAGTGACGGCACCTGAATTCGTCGCCGAGTCGCTGGCCGATGCGCTTGGCGACGTGAAAGGAATGAAAATTCTCTGGCCGCGCGCAGCCGGTGCGCGCTCGGTTCTCTCGGATACGCTGCGCGCACGGGGTGCCGACGTCGTGGAACGGATTCTGTACGACACAGTCGCTCGCACCGTGCAGGACGAGACTCGAAGTCGGATACTGGAAGCCGATGCGATAACGTTCACCAGTCCATCAGCAGTGCACGCATTCGTAGCCTGCTTCGGCACCTCCGTCGCGCCGCGGATAGTCTGCATTGGACCCGTTACTGCGAAAGCAGCGACACAGGTGGGGTTGCCGGTCTCGGCTGTTGCGGGGGTGTACACTCTGGATGGCGTCGTTAGCGCGCTTTCCAGGATATTCGGCATCGGCCCGCACGACAATGTGCAGCAAACTCCGCCGATGACCATTCAATGACCGAGTCCGGCCAGTTCCCCACCGTGAGACTCCGCCGGCTGCGCACCAGCGACACGCTGCGGCGAATGGTGCGCGAGACTTCGCTGAGACCAGAGCATCTCATCGCACCGATCTTCGTCACGGACGGCGAAAACGTCGTCGAGTCGATCGAATCGATGCCAGGAATCAATCGCGTTTCCGTCGATCGTGTAACGGCCATCGCCAATGAGCTCATCGCAGTCGGCGTTTCCGCGGTGATTCTATTTGGGGTCCCGGCACCGGAGCGAAAGGATCCACATGGGAAGGAGAGTTACGCGTCCGACGGTGCCGTTCAGCGCGCGATCCGTACTCTCAAGACTCACGCACCTGATCTCGTCGTCATCACGGACGTGTGCATGTGCGAGTACACCTCGCACGGACACTGCGGGATTCTCGACGCTCGGCAATATCTGATCAACGACGAGACGCTCGATTCCCTGCAACGGATTGCAATATCGCACGCAGAGGCGGGCGCGGACATCGTCGCACCAAGCGGAATGATCGACGGCGCCGTCGGTGCGATCCGTATCGCACTCGATAACGCACGCCATGCGAATGTCGCCATCATGGCTTATGCCGTGAAGTATTCATCGGCGTACTACGGCCCGTTCCGCGAGGCGGCGGGTGGCGCACCGACGTTCGGCGACCGTCGCACGCATCAGCTGGACCCCGCGAACCGCGGTATCGCGTTGCGGGAGAGTGCGCTCGATGTTGCTGAAGGTGCGGATTTACTGATGGTGAAGCCTGCGCTCGCCTATCTCGACATCGTGAGCGCCGTGAGCGCCGCGCATCCGGGCGTGCCCCTCGTCGCGTACAATGTGAGTGGCGAATATGCGATGGTGAAGGCTGCGGCCGCGGCAGGATGGATCGACGAGCGCGCGATCGTGCTCGAATCACTCACATCGATGCGACGGGCGGGCGCCGGAATGATCATCACATATCACGCGAAGGATGCCGCGCGGTGGCTGAACGATTGATGGCAGCAACGCGTCCGCCTGCAACCCAGCATCATTCAATGCGGCCTGTCCACGGGGACGCACCCTCCGCGAGCGTAGCTGCGGGTTCCGTTCTCGTTCGCGCTTGCCGTCGAGAGGTTGTGCCGCACACGCCCGTGTGGCTGATGCGCCAGGCCGGACGGTACATGCCGGAGTATCGCGCGATCCGTGCGCAACAGACGATGCTGGAAGCGATTGGCGATCCCGCGACTGCGGCCGAGATCACGCTGCAGCCCGTGAACGCACTCGGTGTCGACGCGGCGATCATCTTTTCCGACATCCTTCCGCCGCTCATCGGCATGGGACTCGAGCTCGACTTCGTCGCGGGCGCCGGCCCACGTATCGCGAACCCGGTTCGCGCTTCACGTGACGTCGACATGCTCGGCACTCCACCAGCGGAGCAGACGATGCGCGGTACGCTCGGTGCGATTCGGCTCGTACGAGACGCGCTGCCCGCGTCGACAGCGCTGATCGGATTCGCCGGCGCGCCGTTTACACTGGCATGTTACGCGATCGAGGGCGCCAGCTCGCAACGCTATGACGTGGCGAAGAGCTTCATGTACGCGGAACCTGCTGCGTGGAGTCGCTTGATGCGCCGCCTGGTTACTGTGCTTGCCGACTACCTCGTCGCGCAGGCACGTGCAGGCGCGGATGTTCTGCAAGTGTTCGACTCGTGGGCGGGCGCGCTCAGTCCACACGATTATGCGCGTTACGTGCAGCCGTACAATGCAGCGCTCTACCGCGCGGTCATGGCTGCCGGGGTTCCCGTAATCAACTTCAGCACCGGCACCGGCGCATACATCGACGACGTCGCGGCGTGCGGTGGTGACGTTCTGGGGATCGACTGGCGCACACCGCTCGATTCGGTGCGCACGAGACTTGGTGACAGGTATTCGATCATGGGAAACCTTGATCCGATTGCACTGCTCGCGCCTTGGCGAGAGTTGAAGGCGCAGGTCGATGACGTGCTGATGCGCGCTGGGTCCCGTCCCGGCCACATCTTCAATCTCGGTCACGGAATTCTTCCATCGACACCAGTCGACAGCGTGCGCAGACTCGTGGACTACGTGCATGAGGTTACTGCGCGCGGTTACGGCGCTTGACTCGCATGCCGGACGAAGCTGCCCAAACTGCACCGATCGGTGTGCTGCTCATGGCGTACGGCGGACCGGACTCGCTTGCCGAGATTCCCGGCTATCTCGCGGACATACGCGATGGCCGTCCTACAACGCCCGCCGTACTCGCTGAGATCTCACGTAACTACGAAGCGATAGGCGGCCGCTCGCCGATCGCCGAGCTGACACGGCGCCAGGCCGACGGTATCGAGCGCACGCTCAATCCCGCCGGTTTGCAGCAGCGCTTCCGCGTGTACGTCGGGATGCGCCACTGGTCGCCGTGGATCGAGGAAACGGTTGGCCGGATGAGCGTCGATGGAATCGACCGTGCTGTCAGCATGGTCCTCGCACCGCACTTCAGCGGCATGAGCATCGCGCGTTATCAGGCGAAGATTGCCGATGGGCTTTCGATGTACCACACGCACATCGACTTCGCGCACGTCGATAGTTATCACACCGCGCCCGGTCTGATCGCCGCGCTTGCCGATCGTGTGCTCGCCGGCATCGCGCGCTGGCCCGAAGCGGAGCGTGATTCGGTGCACGTGATCTTCAGTGCGCACAGCCTGCCCGAGCGCATCATTCGCGCTGGCGATCCATACGATGCGCAGGTTCACGAGACTGCGCAGCTCGTTGCGCAGAGCGCGGGAATACCGTCTGACCGGTGGTCGTGGAGCTACCAGTCCGCCGGTCGCAGCCCCGAGCCATGGCTGGGTCCCACCTACCCCGATCATCTGGCGGCGCTCGCCGCGCGCGGCATACGCAACATCGTCAGTGTGCCTGTAGGATTCGTCTGTGACCATGTCGAAATCCTTTACGACATCGACATCGACGCACAGCGTATCGCGCGCGAGCTTGGGATGCACCTGGAACGGCCGCCGTCGCTGAACGACGATCCGCAATTCGTGCGGCAGCTGGCATCGATCATCGCACGTCGTGCTCAGGACGCCGGATGGATGTGACCGGCAGTATCGAGACAACCGCAACGCAAGAGATTCTTGTCATCGGTGGTGGAATCGCGGGAATCGCAGCCGCGCTCCGCATTCGTGCACTGAACGACTCCTGCACTATCACGCTGGCTGATTCGGCGGCTCGGCTCGGCGGCAAGATCGCGGGCGACGTTGTGGATGGATGCGTGGTCGATGGTGGTGCTGACGTTTGCATCGGGAACAAGCTGCGCGCTACCAGCCTCTTCGATGCTCTGTCGCTCGGTACACGCGTGATTCGTGTGAATCCTGACAACTTGCCGACATACGAACGTCGGGACGGCGAGCTTCGGCGATCATCGACGACTTTCGACGGTGAGTTGCTGAGCTTCCGAAACGGGGTCCGGGAACTGATCGACGTGGCTGCCGCAGCGCTGAGCGACGTTACGGTGCGCACGAACGCAGCCGCAGAGTCGATCCAGGGCACGGCTGATGGACGATGGATCACGAAATTCGCGGACGGCACTTCGCTGAGCGCAGATGCCACGATCGTTGCAGTTCCCGCACGTGCAGCCATGACGCTCTTGTCATCGCTTGCAGTAAAAGGGGCGGAGACGCTGGACGGAATCGCATACCCTGCAACGACCACCGTAACCATGGCGTGGAACGCTGAGGATGTTCAGTGCTCGCTCTCGGGCACCGGCTATCTGGTAACGGACCCGTCGTCCGCAGTCAGCGCCTGCACGTGGACGTCTTCCAAGAATCCGACTCATGCGCCGCGGGGGGTTGTCCTTCTGCGTGGATATGTTCGCGGCTGTGGGCTCGATGCAGTCTCACTGATACGCACGGAGATCGCCTCTACTCTAGGCGTCACTGCCACGCCGCTATTCACGCGGGTGTACGAGTGGCCGGCTGGAATCCCCGTGTACCCACCCGATCACGACGCGAACGTGACAGCACTTGGCGACGCGCTCGCAGCGGCTCCGGGGATTTTCATAGCTGGGTCGACGTTTCACGGCATTGGAATCCCCGATTGCATTTGTTCGGGCGAGCGTGCCGGCGCGTCAGCGGCGACATACCTTGCAGCACGACAGAAAGAGGAAGCCGCATGACATCGATCGACACGACGCCAGATACCTCAGAATCCGCGCGACTCTATGATGTCGCCCGACACTACTTTCCGGGCGGAGTCAGCTCGCCAGTGCGTGCGTTCAACGGCGTCGGCGGCTCACCGCGTTTCATTGTAAGTGGCAAGGGCGCGTACGTCACGGACGCCGATACCAATCGCCTGGTGGATTATGTGCTCGCGTATGGTCCGCACATTCTGGGTCACGCGCCGCAAGTTGTGCTGGACGCGATCACCGAGACTGCGTCGCGAGGCACGAGCTTCGGAGCGCCGAGCACGCAGGAGACCGAGCTCGCACAGGCGATTCAGCAATTCGTGCCGTCGATGCAGGTAATGCGATTCGTGACGTCCGGCACCGAAGCTGTCATGAGCGCGATTCGGCTCGCTCGGGCAGCGACGGGGCGCGATCTCATCATCAAGTTCGACGGCAACTATCACGGTCACTCAGATTCGGTTCTCGCGCGCGCTGGATCCGGCGTCGCGACACTGGGACTTCCGGATTCACCCGGAGTTCCAGCTGCAGCAACTCGTGACACGATGGTGCTACCGTACAATGACGTCGAGGCGGTCCGTAACGCATTCGCGGAATACGGTCACAAGATCGCGGCCGTCATCGTCGAGCCGATCGCTGGCAACATGGGAGTTGTGCTACCGCTGCCCGGCTTCCTCGAAGTCCTGCGCTGGCAGACGACCGCGTACGACGCCGTGCTCATCTTCGATGAGGTAATGACAGGCTTTCGGGTACATCCGGGCGGCGCGCAGACGCTATTCGGAATTGCGCCGGATCTGACCACGCTGGGCAAGGTGATTGGCGGCGGCCTTCCTGTCGGAGCGTACGGCGGCCGTGCCGACCTGATGCGACAGATTGCTCCCGACGGCCCTGTTTATCAAGCGGGAACGCTCGCCGGAAACCCGGTCGTGATGGCGGCAGGAATCGCCGTTCTTCGCGAGCTGGCGAGGCCTGGCGTCTGGCAGCGTGCGGCAGATGCGACAACCGCACTTGCCAAGGGCCTCGCGCGCGAAGCGGCGACCGCTGGCGTGAGCCTCCAGGTTCCGCACATGGGTACGATGCTGACACCGTTCTTCTCGGACGGGCCGGTGACCGACTACGCACATGCGCGCGCGTCGGACACGCGTCGCTACTCCGCCTTCTTCCACACGATGCTCGACCTCGGCGTCTCTCCACCGCCGTCGGCGTTCGAGACGTGGTTCGTTTCGACAGAGCACGGCGAAACCGAGACCGACCACACGATCAACGCAGCAGCGCGGGCGTTCCGCAGTCTGCGTTGAGCTCGGTGCCTGCGCGACGCAGGCGCTTTGGAAAATTTCCGTCACCGTTCCCTGACAGGCGCCGTGCTTGTGCGCGGCGCCGCGCGACTGTTTAGTGCTTGCAGCATCGCAACCAGGAGAATGTCATGACGATGTCCACAGCATCACTGGCGCTCCCGTCAACGCGCCGCGACGATCTCACCACTGTCGTGAGAACCGGTTGCGTACTGGCAATCGTCGACGGGTTCAGCGCGTATCTGCTCGGACTTCTCTTCTTCGGTCATCCGTCGTTCGCTCGGGTCTTCCAGGGAGTGGCGGCTGCGCTGCTCGGCAAGGAGGCATATGCGCTCGGCACCGAAGGCATGCTGATCGGGCTCGCCATGCACGCAGCGGTGGCGTTCGCGTGGGCGACGCTGTACTACGTGGCTTACCGCAACTGGACTGCGCTGCAACGCGCAGCGGAGGGGTGGATCGGTGTCGTAACCGTTGGGCCGTTACTTGGTGCGATCATCTGGTCGTCCATGTGCTACGTCGTATTTCCGATGACGAAGCTGCACCACGTCCCCATCGCGTCGCCGGGCTTCGTGGTCAACTTCGTCCATCACATGCTCGTCGTCGGCCCCCTCGTCGTTGCGATGGACCGTTAGTCCAGCACACGCCGGAATAGTACGGAATCATTCGTATACAATCGCCGAGTGCGCGCGGCCGGCAAGCCGTGGTATCTTGATTGATCCAACGGGATCGCCCCCATGTTCGTAACCGCCCGGCCAAAACTGAAGAAGATCCGGACGATTCTCGTGGGGGTGACGCTTGCGATGATCGTCGGCGGTGCTGCACTCTCTCTACGAGACGCGATTCGATCCGCACGCGCACAGCGTGAGGCCGCGCAGCGCACGCTGGATGCGTACGCGCATTTTGCCAGCTATCTGTACGACACTCGGATCTATCTCATGGCGCGCGAGCGCACCGTGCTGCAAGCCTTCGTCAAGCTCGGGCCGGACGATCCCTGGACTGGACCCCTTCCGCCGCCGACCGTCATTCCCGCGATTCCCGACACCGGCGAGACGTGTGCGCGGTCTCCACTGTGGAAGATTTACCGCTTCAGGATGGACCTCCCCTCGCGCGCCCTGACCATCATCGGCGGGACGCCGATTCCAGCCGCGATGCAGCTAATCCGGGATTCCATACCCAAGCTTGCAGTCACGCCTGAGATAGCCTCCTGGCACTTTGGATATCTGTTCGTCGACTCTCCCGACTTCCCGGAAGCGATCGCCTTCACGCCAGTTCGCGACGCTGCGGGTCATGTACGGGCGGTGTACGGCTACCGATCGTGTTACGGGACATACGATGTCTGGGATTATGCACTGGTCCATCGTGTCGCACGCATAGTTCCGCCGTTCCTTACGGAAGGCATGCCGACCGATTCGATCCTGAGTATTCTCGTCGCGGACAGTCACGGACGTACTCTGTACGCGGCGCCATCACACAGCGTTCCTGTACGTGCGCTGGGCACTGATACAGTGCCGCAGATCAGCGGGATAGTGATCACCGTCGGTCTCCGCCCAAAGGTCGCCAGGCGACTCGTACTTGGCGGTGTCTCGAGCTCGCGCCTCCCAGGCTCGTTCCTCCTGCTGATTGGCAGCATTGTGCTTGCCATCGCGACACTTGCGATGATGCGCAGGGAGTTCAGGCTTGTCGAGTCGCGAGAGATGTTTCTTGCGAACATCTCGCACGAGCTGCGCACACCTCTGCAACACATCCTGTTGTTCGTGCAGATTCTTCGACTCAAGCGCGCACGCAATCAGGACGAGCATGACAAGGCAATCGAAGTGATCGAGACAGAGACTCAACGCCTCATCCGCCTCACCGACAACGTCCTCGCAGTAGTGCGCACCACCCGGCCGCAAATCGCGCTCGGGCCGGTCGACGTCTCCGAGGTGGTCGCAAGTTCCGCAGAGCTCTGCGAGCAGCTGGCGGCAGCTCGCTCCATGAAGATCGAGATCGACGCCGTTCCAGCTGTCGCGGCTTGCGACGCTGGCGCACTCAAACAGGTGCTTGTAAATCTCATCGATAATGCAGTGAAATACGGCCCGAACGGTCAGACCATTCGCATCGGCGTGCGGACGGACGCCCAGGACGTCCAGATCTGGGTCGAGGATTCCGGCCCCGGTATTCCAGCCAAGGATCGCGAGCGCGTATGGGAAGCGTTCACCCGGCTCGATTCTCCGGAAGACGCGACCGCGGGCACCGGAATTGGCCTGACGATCGCGCGCGAGCTGATTCTGCAGATGCACGGGCGCGTGGAGATCCAGCAGGGCGCCGACACCGGCGCACGGATCTCCGTATTTCTCCCACGCTGGACCGCGGAGTAATCACAATGACAGAATCTCAAGCGAACGATCATCACGCTCACACTGTGCTCATAATAGAGGACAGCGAGACACTCGCGCTCGGATTGCGCACCAGCTTCGAATTCGAAGGATACAACGTCCACTGGGCCGCCGATGGAGAGGTGGCGCTGGAGTGGCTCGGCGAGCACTCGCCAGACCTGGTGATTCTTGATCTCATGCTGCCGAAAGTCAACGGATTCGACGTGCTGCGCCGCTTTCGCGCCGACGGCGGGACGGCGGCCGTGCTGATCCTGTCTGCACGCGATGGCGAGGTGGACAAGGTTCAGGGTTTCCGAAGCGGTGCAGACGACTACGTCGTCAAACCTGTCGGTGTTCTCGAGCTGCTCGCGCGCGCGGAAGCAATGCTGCGCCGTATCGAGCCACGCACGCCGCCTGGTGCGAGCGATGCTGCATCAACTGGGAATATTCAGTTCGGTGACGTTACGATCGACCTCAAGACCCGCACCGTGACGCGCGCCGGAATCGCGGTGGAGCTGACGCCGCGCGAATACGAGTTGCTGGTCTTTCTCGTTCGGGCTGACGGCGCGATCATTTCCCGTGAGCATGTAATGGACGAGGTCTGGCACTACGTACCTGGCCTCACGTCTCGCACCGTCGATCAGCACGTCGCGCGGCTGCGGCACAAGCTGGAAGCCGATCCCGCGGAACCCCGCCACATTCTCACTGCGCGCAAGGCCGGCTACCGGTTTGCGCCCTGAGCTGTCACATCACCGCTATTTCGCTACCGAAACCGGCACGCTCCAGACAAACTTTCCCCAGCTCATGCGCAGTGTGCCTGGTGTGCCGTCCGAGACGGCGATCGCGAAGTTCTCCTGCGGCGACGACGCCGTCGTGACCGTCATGGGGATGTGAGCGACATCGTGCGACGCGTCATAGTCCGTTCCCCACTGGCCGTGTTGCGAGTTGACGATGAGATCGACGCTCCCGTCGCTCCTGGGCAGTGTCCACAGACTGTACACGCCCGCAGGGATTTTCTTTCCGCCGATGTCCAGGTTGTTGTCGAAGAGGAGCGTCGTCGCTGCGTTGGCGCCGGTCCGCCACACGCTGCCGTACGGGATTACCTTGCCGAGGAGCACGCGGTCGCGCCGCCGCGGACTGCTGTACGTGACCACCACCGGCGCTCCGCCGAGCCTTGTGCGCGCGACCACCTCCGGCGATACCGCGCCGACACCCTTCCCCGCGTGGTCTGCGGCCGCGAATCGCTTCGCGATCGGCAACACGTCGACAAATGCTGTGCGCGTCATCTGCGTCTGCTCTGTAGTTTCGCTCGCGTCCCCCGCAGTGATCCGTCCGGCCGCATCAAGCGTCAATCGTGTCGCAGCGATGCCGAAGAAGTCCGCATCCAGCTCCTTCGATGATCGCCTGACGAATACGCGCTTGAACGGCCGGCCATGAACGATATCGATCGTGGTAAGTCGCACCGTGTCACCTACCGCCGCACGTGCAAGGGGCGCATAGAGCTCGTACAGGACAGGTGACGCGTAGAGTCCGAACGACGGACCGAAGCCCGTGACCAATTGTGGATACGGCGGCTGCTTCAGCGCCGCATGTCCCTTGCTGTGATGCCCGGCCGAGTCAACGTCCACAGAGATCGAGTCATGCGCATAGTCGATCGTTACACGTCTCCTCGTGACCTCGGACGTCCCCATCGGGGTTATGTCCACCACCGAGCGCGACGGAGTACCGTCGGCTGCCAGATCCACAACGTAGTGAAGCAAGACCGTCCCCGGAACGCGCACGACCACATTGCCGTCGAGCTTGTTACCGGTGCGTGTGAAGCTCTCGACGACTACGGTGTCGCGCCCGAGCACGGTAACGAATGTCCCGCCACGATCGAAAGCCGGATTGCCAGCGCCCTGCGCAAACCCCAGCGCACCTCGCGCGCCTACCGCGAACAGAACCAGAATAATCGCCTTGCCGGTCATCCTCAAACAATGCATGCGCCGACGGCGTGATACCAGCACCAGGCGTGTCAGAAAACGGTGATCAATATTTTCCGAGCCTTTGACAATCGCATGCGGTTATTCCATTATCGCGTGCGCACCCGCAGCGCCCTTGGTTTTCCGCACGAGGAGCAATAGAGGAATGAGCAGCAGTATGAGCGCCGCACTCAACTCATAGATCTTACCGTACGCGAGCACACTCGCCTGCGCCATGAGCTGATGGTCAACAAGCGACAGCGCCTGCTTCTGCGCGGTCCAGAAGTCCGCTCCCTTCGCCATCATGCCTCGCGTCATCATCTCGACGCGCGCCATGCTGATTGGATTGAGTGTCGATACGTGCGACACGAGATTCGCACGATTCTGCGCCGTATAGCGAATGAGCAGCGTGGAGATACCGGCAATCCCGAACGAGCCCCCGAGCTGGCGGAAGAAGTTGTACAACCCCGTTCCCTGCGCGAGCTCCGTCGGTGAGAGCTCTGCGAGCGTGATGGTCGTCAGCGGAACGAACATCAGGCCAAGCCCCACCCCGCGCAGAATCAACGGCCAGAAGAAGTCCGCTGCGCCGCTCGCACCGGTAATCAGCGACAACTTCCACGCCGCGAGTGCGAAAGTCAGCGCGCCAGCCGTGATCAGCAATCGCGGATCGAACCTGTTCGTAACCCGTCCCACCACAGCCATCGATACCGCAGTTGCAAGAGCGCCGGGCATCAGAATCCATCCCGTCTGCTCCGCCGTCATGGCCAGATTGCCCTGCATGAACACGGGTAGCGTGAACGACATGGCGTACAGCCCGATTCCCATGACCACGCCGAGCAAGGTGCCGACCCACATCTGCCGGTGCTTGAGCACGCGAAAGTCGATCACCGGATGCTGGGTCGTGAGCTCACGCCAGATGAGCAGCACCCCGCCGACGACACCTGTCACCGTGAGCCAGGAGATGAAGTGGGACGCGAACCAGTCCTCGCGCTCGCCATGCTCCAGCACGTACTGCAGCGATCCCACGCTCAGAATCAGCAGCGCGATTCCGAGATAGTCGATCGCTCGCGGTCGCTTCTGGTGTGCGGGATCGTTGACATACCCCGCAATCATCACTGCCGCCAGAATGCCCACCGGGATGTTGACGTAGAAAATCCACGGCCAGCCGTAATTGTCGGTGAGCCAGCCGCCGAGCGTGGGCCCTATCGTGGGACCAACCATCACGCCAAGCCCGAAGAGCGCCATGGCCATTCCAGCCTCTTCCAGCGGAAAGGACTCGAACAACACCGCCTGCGAAACGGTCATCAACGCGCCGCCGCCGACTCCCTGAATGATGCGCCACATGACGAGTGCGCCCAGTGAATGCGACGCCCCGCAGAAAAAGCTCGCCGCGGTGAACAGAACGATGGAGCCTACGAAGTACCGTTTGCGCCCCAGCAGATCGCCGAGAAAGCCGGTCAGCGGGATTACGATCACGCTCGCGAGCAGATATCCGGTGGACACCCACGCAATGTCGTCGAGGCTCGCGCCGAGATTGCCCATCATGTCCGGAAGCGCGACGTTCACGATCGAGCTGTCGATCACCTGCATCATCGCGGCAAGCACGACGGCGAACGCAATGATATACCGATGCTCGGCGCCCTTCCTGGGCTCGTATTCACTGACGATCGGCTCGAGGACCGCCGTCGGTTCTTCGTCGGCGGTAAGCTCGACGATGCGGACTGCATCAGTCATGGATCGGCGCCGGATGGAAGCTCCGATCGATACATACTTGCGGGTATGCAACTAGGCAAAACGAAGCGATGGCGCGGCTCACGCCGTCGCGGAATGCGCTGCTCAAGTCAGTTGTCGTTTAGTGTCTGTCGTGTTGACGACCATGGCGGGCCACAGGCTGTGCAGCAGCAACTCCACAGCCGAATCGATGAGCCTGTCATCGTCGATCAACAGCGCCGGTACATCTACCGCGAGCGGTTGCCAGATGATCTGAGTGATGAGACCGGAGATCGTCACGCGCGCGGCGACCTCCGCGTCGGCGTCGGCGCGGAATTCGCCGGCGCGCTTTCCCTCCTCGATCAGCGAGGCGAGCAGACGCCAGCCCTTGATCGGTCCGCCACGTAGCCACTGTCGGTGCGCTTCCGGTAGATCGTGCCGGGCACCCTGCAGGATCAGCGCAAGTGTCATCTTCCGCCCCGTGGGATCGGCTCCCCCGAACGCCTTGCGCATCATCAGCCGTATGCGGGCAGATGCAGGGCCGCGCGCATGACGCAGCACCTGGTCGATCTGTCCGAACGCGCGGTCATGATAGTGCTCGATCGCGCGAAGCAACAGATCTTCCTTCGTTGCGAAGTAGTGGTATACAGCGCCCTTCGTGACCCCGGCCGCTTCCGCGACGTCGTCGATGCGCGTATTGCGGTAGCCGCGGTCTGCGAACACGACGATTGCGGCGTCGAGCAGCTCCTGCGGTCTGCTGTCGGGACGGCGTTCCCATCGCAACGATTTTGTGGCGGCCATTTACGTTCAGCGTCCTGGCAAGAAAAGCCGACGCAGAGCGCACCGGCCGGTAATAAACTCATGAGTATGTTAAGTGATCGGACTCCATTTCGCCAGGGGGGCCTGCTAGGCTGCCCCGGCTGCTTCAGGAACCGCAAAATAGAAATGATGGTGCCTGCTGCATGCGGGATTGAATGCCGACCCGCAGGCAGGACAGCGGCTTTCACACCCAAGATACATGTTGATGGTCAGCTCGACGCCGCACGCACCGCACATGACCGCGCGCGTTTCGAAAGACTCGCGCGGCCACGGCACCTGCCCGTGGTCGGCCAGCGCATCATGGCAGTCCTTGCAGGCGTAATACTCGGAGCAGCAATGGAACTTGATCGCTACTATGTCAACTTCGCTGTGATAGTGTGCGCAGCGCGTCTTTCCGTCGGTACTCACGCCGCGGACCGCGGGGCGGCCGCCTGGATTCGTTTCGTCGCGATTCGTGGCAGTTCCCATACTCACATATCCTAATCGGTTGCCGGCTGGCTCCGGCCTCGCTAATCGCGATCATCCGGATGCGCGTGACGCCACGCCCAGTATGCCCGCTGTTCGTCGATTTGGCGCTGTTCGTAGGCGAGGTGACGAAGATGCTGCTCCGCCTCCCACTGCCGGTACGCCACATCCTCACGTCTGTCCCAACGATGGCTGTCGTGGTACGACGAATCGTAAACGTTGCGTGTTGGCGAGCATGCCATCGTGAAGCCAGCCGAGACAAGCATCGCGGCTGCGAGTGGAACGCCATGTATCAGTGACGTCATGCGGATCATTACCTGAGTCTCCGTGAGAAGGGCACTGCCAGCGCGGCCTGAGCGCACGCATCCAGTGTGACGGAGACTTCGCGACTACGTTAACTACTCTGGTCCAGCTGCCTCCTCAGGATGCAGGCTCCGCGAGTACGGATGTTATGGTCCGAACGAGTTGGTCACCGGTGAACGGCTTCTGTACGAAGGAGTGGGTGGATGTCACAAGCCGCTTACGCAGGACTGCGTCATCCGTATAACCCGATGTGAATACGATCCGCGATCCGGGCCTGGTCGCTGCCAGCGCTCGGGCGAAATCCCCGCCGTTCATCCTCGGCATCATCAGATCCGTCACCACGACAGTGATCTCGCCGTCGTAGCCCGACGCGACCGACAGCCCCTCCTCGCCGTCCTGCGCTTCGATGACGCTGAACCCTACCTTTTCGAGCATCCGTCGCGCCGCACGCCGGACCGCGCTGTCATCCTCGACGAGAAGAACGGTACCGGTTGCGGTCGGATGCAACTGTTGCACGGGCGCGGCTTCCGCCGGCGCCGACGACATGTCGCGCGGGAGATAAATCTTGAACGTGGCGCCTTGCTGCGGCTCACTGTACACCCAGATGTGGCCGCCCAGCTGCTTGACGATTGCGTAGACCGTGGCAAGGCCGAGGCCGGTGCCGCGACCGATCTCCTTGGTGGTGAAGAAGGGCTCGAAAATCTTGCGAATGGTGTCGGTGTCCATTCCTATGCCGGAGTCTGTTACTGCAAGCAGCACGTACGGACCTGGAGCGACGTTGGTATGCATCTCCGCATAGGCATCGTCCAGCCACACGTTATGTGTCTCGATCACGAGGCTTCCGCCTTCCGGCATGGCGTCGGCAGCATTGACCGTGAGATTGAGCAGTATCTGCTCCAGTTGACTCACATCCGCTGTCACACTGCTCGCGACACCGCTTGGCTTGACGACCAGCTCTATGTGTTCCATCAGCAGACGCCGGAGCATCGGCTGCATCTCCTCGACGATGCCGTTGATGTCAACGGTCTGCAACTGAACGATCGCCTTCCTGCTGAACGTGAGCAGCTGGCGCGTGAGACCGGTTGCGCGTCGTGCTGCGCTGCTTATCTCCTCCATGTCGGCGCGAATGTCGGGATACCGATCGTCCGATATCAACATTGCAGCGTACGACGAGATGACCGTGAGGATGTTGTTGAAGTCGTGTGCCACTCCGCCAGCAAGCGTGCCGATCGCCTCCATCTTCTGCGACTGCCGGAGCTGCTCCCCGAGCTGTTTGCGCTCGGTGATGTCCATGTACACGGCGATGAATGCGGCGGGGCGTCCTTCAGCATCCAACAGCGGCGCGATCGCCAGCATGACGTCGACGTGCCGGCCATCCTTCCGTATTCGGACTGCTTCTGTCGGCTTTTCAGTGCCGCCGTGTTCCAGCGTTCTGCGCCATGCCTCGACGTCATCACGCTGGTCAGCGGGAATGAACGGCAACGGGCCACCGATAATTTCGCTGGCAGTCCATCCGAACAGAACCTCCGCAGCGTCGTTCCAGCGCGTGACATTCCATTCTGCGTCCAGCACGATCATCGCCTGCGGAGCAGCATCGATCAGTGTCTGCAGCATCAGGCTGGTTGCCATTGCGCGCTCTTCCGCCTCGAGCACGACCCTCTCGGCGGCCAGACGCTCGGTAACGTCGGTGATGACCACGAGCCGGAGATGTCTTCCCGGGATGCCGAGCGGATGCCCACGCGCTTCGACGTCGATTATGCTGCCGTCCTTCTTCCTGTGCTTCACGGTGTGAACGCGCGGCTCATCGGCCGGCATCTCGGCGAGAAGGCGTGACAACCGCGCGACATCGTGGGAAGCGCGCAGATCTTCCAGCTTCATCCGTGCGAATTCGTCTCGACCGTAGCCGTACTGCGCCACGGCGGCGTCATTCGCTTCCGTGATCTGTCTCGTGTCGTAATCGTACACCCACATCGCGCAGGGATTGCGGTCGAACAGCAGACGATACCGACGCTCGCTGTGCGCAAGAGCATCGCGTGCGACCTTTGTTTCCGTGATGTCGCGCGTAACCCACAACACGGCGCGTCCATCGAATGGCGACGCAGTTGCCGCGAACCAGACTACCCTGCCCTCCGGCTGGATCCTGAATTCGGTCTGAATCGTTCGCTGTGTATCGACAACCTGTGCCGAGACGTTGGAGATGACTTTCGCTGCGTCCGCGGGAAGCACATCGCTCACATTGCGCCCGACGACATCGGGAGCGGGCCGGTAGAGGACGTTCGCGTTCGTGTATGGAACGCGTGTGTATTTTCCGTCTCTATCGACGACGAACACGACGTCCTGCATCGCCGCAAATAACGTCTGGAGCTCCGCCTCGGCCGCGCCTCTGGCCTTCGTCGCGACTCTGGCGTGGCGACGAAGCCTGATGAATCGGATGACGAAGGCTGCGACGACGGCAACCACTGCGAGGATCAGTGCCAGCGCAGGCGCTCCGGTAAGACGTACCGAGTGCCCGGGACTGTCAAGAAGGACGGTCTGGAGTAAAGCGGGCGATGCGTGGGGCATGATCACGACCGAAACCGCGAAGGCACCAAAAACACGAGGGCGGCGCTGCAGGTTGTCGCAGAGCCGTACTGGATTGTACCGCGGTCGTTCGTCATCATCTTAAGGTCACCTTCACTTTCGGTAACTGCCGGCGGAATCGGCGAGGCGCATTCGTGTATGACGTGTCATTTTATCGACACATCACCGACCCGAAACGCAACTGGCGGGCTGATACCCACACGCTTATCTGCCTGAGCGAAGTCGGTGTTGGCATTACATTTCGAACAACTGTTCTAACATACACAACCGACGCGCTCGCGACAGTGACTAACATGAAACATTCTGATGAAGGGCACCAGCCCGGGGACGCACATGTCGCCGCATGAAATCGAGGGATTGATCACCACGTCGGTCGTCGCGGTGATCGCGCTTGGAACCATTCTGCCTCTTGGAAACGCGCTGGTGCGGCGCATTGCTGCGCCCAAGCGACCGGCTGCTCCCCTCCTGAATCCAACGGACGCCGAGCGCATGGAACGGATGGAGCGCTCGATCGACGCGATTGCTGTCGAAGTCGAGCGGATCGCCGAGAGCCAGCGTTTCATGACGAAAATGCTCTCACCAGCGGACCCCGTGGCGACTCAGAAGAAGCTGCCCGGCGCAGCAAATTCCACATGAACGCAGGGCTCACGGTGCGAACGTTTCCGCTACTCCTGTGGGTAGTGGATGGCGTGAAGCTTACGGCGTGGTGGTCGCGGGCGCCTGACCGAGACCGATGACTTCGCCGCTCGCGAGCACGTGGTCCTTCATCGCTGCGGTAAGATCGGCGTAGGTCGCGAGCGACTCAGCCGGAAGCGACGTGTCGAGCGCGAAGACCTGCAGGTGGTAGCGATGCTTCGGTCCGGGAGGCGTGTGCGGGCCCATGTATGCATGCGCTGCCCCACGGATATTGGGTCCGTATTGCGCGCCGGCCGGCGGCTCGCTCATGGCTGCATCGAGCTCCGTCATCGTCGACGGGATGTTCACCATCGTCCAGTGCAGAATCGGAGCACCGCGCGACATTGCATCGCCGTCCTGCATTATCACCGCGTAAGACTTGGTCCCGGCCGGACCAGCGGACCACTTGAGCCCCGGGAAGACATTTCCGCGGTACGATGTATTCTCGAATGGTATGTCGCCGCCTGGTGCAAACGCGGGAGTGCTCACAGTCAGCTTCGCGGCGGATTTCGCGCGCAGATTCGGGATCGCGAGCAGCGATGCGCCAACTTCCGCGGCCGGCGGAGCCTGTTGTGCCTCAGTCACTGGCGCAATGGTGACCACGAGCAAAGCCGCGATCGCTGCGGCGGAGATGTAAGGTTTCATCAGCCTTTGTCCTCGTCGTTGATGGTTTGACACACGGCTAGCACGCACATCACTGTAAACGACAAACCCTGATCGCTCGGCGACTCCATCATACAACTTCATCGCCGTGAGATTGGTCTCCTGCGTTCGCCAGTAAGCGAGCGTGCATCCGACGCTCGCTGCACGCTCGTAAACCGCTTCGATCGGAGCGCGACCCACTCCCGGCCGAGGCCGGCAGCGGCGATGCGTCAGGGCGCGAGGACAGACGCGAGCAACTTGCCGCCCTGCCGCGGATTTCCTTCGTAGTAGAACACGTACACCTTGTGCGTTTTCTCATCGACCGCACAGGTACGCGCCGCGCCGCCCTCCGGCACCTTCTCGACGACGGTGAACTTGGACGGTGAATCCTCGTGGATCACCGACAATGTGCTATCGGCACGATTGGGATTGAACACCAGCTTGGTCGTCGGGTCGAAACAGTTCATATCGGCGCGGCTCGGGACGCGGATGCGAGACACGACGCTTCCGTTGTCGGCGTTCAGCACGACGACATCTGTGTCACATGCCATGAAGATGCGACGCGTCTGTGTGTCCATCGTCAGGCCCTGCGCGCGGCCGCAACCGGAAACGTCCCACGTCTTTTCGACTTTCAGTGTTCGCGTATCGAACTGCTCGAGGCCGCCCTTGGCCTCGATCGCGGCATAGAGCTTCCCATGCCCGTCTGCCGCGGCTGACTCGAGGCCGTCCCCGATCATCGTCTTCGACACCAGCGTGCCAGTGCGCATGTCGACCACCCAACCATCCTTGTCCTCCCAGACGAACGCCCGGTGCGTGACGGGATCGTAGCGGCTTCCGTCGCCCTTGATGTCCAGGTGGCCGGTGACTGCGAGGGTCTTGAGATCGAAGAGTGTGCCATTGCGAACCAGGCCGCGGTTGTCCTCGTGGTCGATCGCGTAGCCGCCACCGCCTCCTTCCACCGTCCCGACGATCGAGTCGTTATCGACGTCGATCACCTTGTCGCCGAGGCCGTAGAGCCGGCGGCCGACGGGATCGATGATGATGTAGTCGGCGCGCGCAGCGCCGATGTCGATCGTCTTCACGACGTGATAGTGGGACGTCTGCGCGATAGCAACGGTGCTGACGCAGGAGACGGTCGCAAAAGCGGCGACGAGCGAGCGAATGCTGAACATGGGAGTCCCGGAAAAGGTCGATGATGCGATAAAACTAGCGCCCCAATCTGACAGAAGGGTTACAGCCACACGGTGATTGCGCCACCCGGGGCACTTTGAGCGGCGGTGCCACCCATCGTTAGAGCATACCATCTAGAGCATACGCTCGTCACACGCGGCACTAGGTACCGCTGGGCGACAGGTCGATCTGGTCGTCTTCCTTCCTGTTTTGTCGGCCGAACATCCACGTGGCGCTCACCTGGACGGCGCGGCTTGGACGCAACCGGCTGTTGATCTGCGTGAACGCTGGATCGAGCGTGGCTGAACGCTCGCGCGAGGTGCTGAACGGGTCGATGATGCGCGTGGTGATGCTCAGACGATCCGCCATCAACTTGTCGCGGAAGCCGAAGCTCACGCGCGTGCGGGCGGCGTTCCAACCTTGCACGACCGTCGTCCGTCCGGAGTACGTCACGAGGGCCTGCGCATCGATGGCGCGCGACACGCGCAACGCGGCGTTCGTACGCACGCTCCAACCGAACGTGCTCGCGGAGAGGAGCGGGTCGAGATTGCCGGCGTTGCTCTTCTGGTGATACGCCGACCCGCCAACGAATCCGCTCAATCGCCCACCGCTCCCGAGCGCCACGGTGGCGTCGGTGCCGTAAGAGTCCGTCGTGCCGATGTTGGCCCGGGTTTGCGTGGTGACGCCAGTCGTGTCGACCGTGCGAATGTTGGTCACCGCATCGAACGAGTGCCGGTAGAACGGTGTGACCTGCACGGTTACCCGGTCGCCGATCCGTTGGTAGCCGAGCTCGAAGGCGCGAATGTATTCCGGCCGGAGATGCGGATTGCCGATTGAGATGTTGAGCGCGTCGAGCGCGTGCGGTGTCGGATCGAGCAGATCGGGATCGTCGGGCCGTCTGATCCGTGTCGAGTACGACACCTTGAGTCGATCCGCATCGTCGAGGGCGAACGAGACGAGTCCGCTCGGGAACAGGCTGTTGTATGGATTGCTGAATCGCTGGTCACGCGTGCGCAGATCGAACGTCGTGCCTGCGTGCTCGGCGCGGACACCGGCTTGAAACTGCATGCGCCCGATATGTCCATCAAGAACGCCATAGGCATCCTGCACCAGCGCATCGTAAGCAAAATCGCTGGTCTGCGTGGTATCGGTGAGCATCGCCGCAAGCGCGGCGTCGTAGTTCTGTACCTGTTGCGTGGTGCGAATGCGCTCAAGGGAGCCCTTGTAACCGGTCTCGACGCGCAAGACCCCATTCAAGGGGCGTACGTAATCAACCTTGAAGGACGTGGTGCTCGAGTGGGTCCACACCGTGCGCGTCTGCTGCAAAATCGTCGCCGCCGGCGCACTCGCTGGCCACAGCGCCTGGTCGAGAATGTCCGTGGGGCCGCCCTCGAAATGCTCTTCGAACCGAAGCTCGCTCGTGAGCGTGTGCCCCTTGGCCGCAAACCCGTGCTTGTAGTTCAGCGCTGCGTCAGCGCTGCCCTCGTGATTGACGTCGCGAGAATGGCGGTCGGTGAGATTGGTGACGGCGAACGTCGTGTCGAGCGTTTGATACGCAATGGCCTGCGTTTCCCACTCGCGACGTTGACTGTATAACCCGTCGATGGAAAACTCGTCGTGGGCGGTTGGCGCATACGTCGCATTGCCTGTGACGGTATGGACGAGCGGAATCTGCGTGCGCGTGCCGTTTTCCTGCAGATAGCTGAGCGGCCTCTCGAACAAGTTCTGGCGAAAGATGTCGTCGTAGCGTGGTCTGCTGTCGCGCACGAGCGAGTAACTGCCGTAGGCCGAGAACGGCCCGCGCTGCAAACCACCGTTGACACCGGCATCGATGTGTCCCGTCGTTCCGCCGCCAACGGTCACTCCGCCATTCGTTCCAGAATCGGGCGTCTGACGCAACACGATGTTGATGATGCCGGCCACCCCGTCCGCGTCTTCGCGCGCCGACGGGTTTGGAATGATCTCGACGTGATCGATCGCGTCGGCCGGCAACTGCTCGAGGAAGTTACCGAGCTGCGAGCCTTTGAGTGCGCTCGGCCGCCCGTTGATCTGGATCACGACACCGGAATTGCCGCGGAGGCTTACGTTGTTGTCGATGTCGACGTCGACCGAGGGCACGTTGCGTAGCACATCGAGCGCGGTGCCGCCTTTCGTCGTCGGCATGTCGCGCACGACGTAGGTGGTCCGATCCGGCTGCAGCTGTACCTCCTCGCGTTGCGCCGTGACCGATTGGGCCTGGAGCGCAACGGCGACCGCCGTAAGCGCGACGACGCCGACGTCAACGTCCGGATGCCCCGCGCTGAGCGTGACGGGCGGCAGTGTCTTCGACGCAAACCCGAGCGCGCGGACCTTCACGCGGTATCGCCCGAGCGAAAGGCGAGGAAAGTTGAAGCTGCCGTCGGCTCCGCTGGCGACGTGGCCAGCGGAAGCACCGGTGGCGACGTTGGTGAGGTCAACGGTGGCCGAACTGATCGCAGCGCCTGAAGCGGCGTGCACGACACGGCCATGGATGTGTCTCGCAGGGAATGACGACTGGGCGCTGACGCCGGCGAATGGGAGAAAGAGCACGGCAAACGAGCCGTACAGATAGCGGAATTTCGATCGAGGCACGATGAGTGGGACGGTGCGAGTTTCTGAGCCAGATACTGACTACGCCGCAGAATAGCACGCGTGCCTGACAGCTTTGTTACAGCGCTATGGATTTTCCGAACTGGACTCGGCGGAGCGCTGCGCGAGTCCATTCGCCATCGATCTCGACGCGACGAGTCTCTTTCGGAAAGGTGCCTGCAACGCGCCCCAGTGGCCGGAACGTGAGGACTTATCCCCATGTGACATCAGCCCCATTCATATCGGAGTATGAATGGGGCTGAGTTCGCTTCTAACTTCTTGCGTTTCAATTGTTTAGTAAATCGGGATGACAGGATTTGAACCTGCGACCCCCTGAACCCCATTCAGGTGCGCTACCGGGCTGCGCCACATCCCGTTTCCGGCTCTCATCCGCCAGATAACGAACCCGAAAGTTACCGCACGACCGACCTCGGCACAACAGCGACGTAAGATGTTGTCGCAATTGCTGTTACAGCCGCCAGCCGTTTTTGCCGAAGCTTGGGGGAATGAGATTTCTCTGGGCATTTTTGGGATGGATCGGACTGTTCACCGGCGTTCTGCTCAGTGCACTGGCGGTCGTCAACCCTCGCCGGGAGTTCTCAGGAACTCGCTTCCCCGCCCTCCAGCTGAATACCCGTCAGCTAAAGGGCGATCTTTTCGATTCCGCCCTGGCCCACGAGCCGCCGGCGGGCGTGATCATCGGCTCCAGCCGCTCGATGAATCTCCCAACCGACGAATTCACCTCCGTGACGGGCGAGCGCTTCTTCAACTTCGGCGTCTTCAATGCAACGATCGAGGACGATCTCGCCGTCGCGCGCTACGTGCTCGCGAAAGCACCGAACGTCCGGAACCTCGTCGTGGGAATCGACCCGCAGTCGTTCGACGCGCACATGGGACCACTCCCGGAGCTCACCCACAACGCCCGCCTCTCGACCGCGCTGAGCGGCAGCGTGGACAGTCCGTTGCGTGGCGCGATCGTCGTTGCGCGAGCATACCGCGACGCGCTCACGGTCTCGTACCTCGCCGACGTCGTCAGGTCACTTCGGAACGCCGCGCATCCGCCGGAACCCGCGTACTCGTTCAACGCCGAAGGAATCCTGCAATACCCCAAGGCCGACCGCGAGCGCAGGGCGGGCACGTACGACTGGCAGCAACACTACGCCGACTGCGCCGCGGTGCAGCAGGGCGAGTTCGCGACCTACGACAGCCTCGGCGCCTCCAAGCGCGCGATGCTCGACTCGCTGATCTCCGAGGCGACGACCAGAGGCGTGCACATCGTTCTCTGGATACCGCCGTTCAACCCTGCACTCGCCGACTCCGTACGCGACAAGCCGGCGTCCAGCGCCAACTATCAACGGGTGGTCTCCTATCTCCGTTCCAGCGCCAGGCGACCACTGGTCACCATGGCGGACGAGAACGAAACGTCGAACCTCCCAAGCCAGACGGGCTGGTACGACTGCATGCACTTCGACGGTACCAACGCGGTCGCGATCGCTCACTCGCTTGCAACGGCGGTGCGCGACGCGAATACGGGCAGCACCGAAACTGTTGCCGCAAGATGATCTTCAATTCAAACGTATTCCTCTTCGCCTTCCTGCCAGTCGTCTTCGCGCTCTTCTGGATGTCGAAAGGAAAACAACAACGCTACGTTCTGCTTGCGATCGCCGGATACGTCTTCTACGGTTACTGGGACTGGCGCTTCTGCATCCTGCTAGCCTTCTCGAGCATCGTGAGCTTCGTAGCCGGGCTTGCGATCGATGGCACTGATTCGCCTACCCGCAAGCGCGCCTGGGTGATCGGTGCGGTGAGTGTCGACCTAACACTGCTCGGTTTCTTCAAATACTACAATTTCGTCGCAGCGAATCTGGGTATTGCGCTCGACTGGCTCAACGTACGCGCGCAACCTGCCGCGCTGCACATCATCCTTCCGATCGGAATCAGCTTCTACACGTTCCACACGATCTCGTACGTCGTCGACGTCGCGAACGGGCGCGTGAAGGCGACGCGCAACATCGCGGAGTATTTCACCTACGTCAGCCTGTTCTCACAGCTCGTTGCAGGGCCGATCGTACGTTACCGCCAGATCGAAGCCGATCTCGAGCAGATCGACGGACCGCCGCGCAACGACTGGATCGCGATCGGAATCGGCTTCTTCGTCGTTGGACTGATCAAGAAGGTGATTGTCGCCGATCACATCGGCGCCGGCATCGATCCGCTGCTCGCGTCATACGCGAATGGCTCCATCCACGCGCTCACATTTGGCCAGGCGTGGACCGCGGCCCTGGGCTATACCTGCCAGCTGTATTTCGATTTCAGCGGATATTCCGACATGGCCGTCGGGCTCGGCTATCTGTTCTCCCTCAGGATTCCGCAAAACTTCGACGCGCCGTATCGCTCACTCGGTATTCAGGATTTCTGGAGACGATGGCACATCAGTCTCTCCATGTGGCTGCGCGATTACCTGTACTTCGGGCTTGGCGGCAATCGCAAGGGCAAGCGACGCACCTACGTCAATCTGATGATCGTCATGCTGCTCGGCGGACTCTGGCACGGTGCAGGCTGGACGTTCGTGATATGGGGCGGGTACCACGGTGTGTTGCTCATCATCGACCGGTGGTTCCATCCCGTCTTCAGGCGATATCCGCCGATAGTCTATCGCGCCCAGACCTTCGTGCTCGTGGTCATCGGATGGGTATTCTTCCGCGCAACATCATTCCGTATGGCCGCAGGCTGGCTCAGAAGCATGTTCACCGTGGGCCTGTCGCGTGATGTCTCACTGCCAGCCGCGCCGATGGTCCTGGGATGGATCGGCGTCGCGTTGCTCGCAATTGCGTTCCTGCCCGAGACCTGGGACTTCAAATTCGGAACTACACGACGATGGGCCGGCGTCTACGCCGCCGGCTTTCTCGTCGCGTACCTATTCATGAATGGTACAAACTCACCGTTCCTCTATTATCAGTTCTAACTGTCCACGCAAAGCTGGCGCTATCCGCCCAGCACCTCGGCGAGCGCACCGACCTTGCCTACATAGAACGGTCCGAACTCCGCGTACTCCGCACTCGCGACGTCGAAGCGCATGTCCGATACGATCTTCTTGAAGTCGAGCGGATCGCCGGCAAACAGCGTCACTCCCCATTCCCACGCGTCGAACCCGATCGCGCCGGTGATGACCTGCTGCACACGACCGGCGTAACGCCGCCCGCTCAGTCCGTGCTCGTGCATCAATCGGCTTCGCTCTGCGATCGGTAGCGAATACCAGTTCTGACCGACGTCTCTGCGCTTGGACATCGGATAGAACGACACGTACGGCATCGTCTCGGGACGTTGAGGATAAAGCCGCCGCTGGACATACGGGTTGGTTCGCTCGGTTTCCGCTTTTGCCTTGACCGCTGCGATGTAATCCGCATCGCCGACCGTTCCGCCGCGCGCGATCGCCTCGTCGGCGATCTTCGCCGTCATGTGATAGAGACCCGCTTCGGTAACGCTCAGAAACGAGTATGTCGGGACAAGCCGCCGCATCCACGGTTGCCGAGCGAGCTCACGCTGCACGTCGCCGATCTCGTCGAGGGTGGGCCGGCAGTGGATGAACATCACATCGGACGTCGAGCCGATGAGAGCGACGGCCTCGCTCCATCCCCGGCCCGGCTCCTTCGCGGCTCCGAAAACATCGCTCTCTGCGGCACCGGCGGGGGTGTTTCGCTCGCGGTCGATTCGGTATATCTGGTGCAGAACATACCACCCCTCGAGTGTCTCGGGCGGCTGTTCGGCTGTCTGGTCTGTCATCTGAACTCCTCCAGACCGAAAACTATAACGGCGGCAGAATATTCGCGGGTTGGCTGACCACGACGAAGGTCATGGCGCGCTCTCGCCTCAGGTTCCACTCGTACCATCGCGTAGTCGGACGTGGCTCGCGGCGACGCGTGTATTCCTGCGCGAGGGCGGTAGCAAGTTGTGCGCGCTCGGGCTGCCGGACATTCGGAAGTGCCTGAACCAGCGTGGGATACGCGTCCAGTGAAAGGCCGTGGGTCAAATATGGGATGTCGATCTTGCCGATGCGCACGTATCGATCGAGGTTGGCCTGCGCGACCCATGCATCTCCGTTCCAGAAAACCAGAAATACCAGTGTCACGAGAGCTACAGTCATTATCTGTCGCGCGAGCGCGCGCACGTCGAATATCCGCCACACGTGCCACGCAAGCACGAACAGGATCGCAAGCGCGAGAAGCATGTACGCCTGCGCATACACACGCATTGTCGTGTAGCCGTACGCATCTTCATAGAGCATGATGCGGTGGAACGCGGAGACGAGGATGCACACGATGGCCGCCAGAAGCACCAGCGCCGGCCACGTAATCGCGGCTCGCATCTGCCTGTCCTTACCGATGTCCACGTTCCTGTGCGCAGCGACGATCAGAAGCGCTGCGATCGTCGCCGCAATGGTCAACTCACCAAAGCCGCGGTGCGCATACTCCGCGAAAGTCACACCTGAGCCAGCGATCGCTGGCGATGCTCCAAATAAATAGCTGAGTTGCAACAGGACGAACAGCCACGATACCGCAGCCGCCGCGCCGAGTACGATGCGTCGCTCCGTCAATCCAATTGTGACGGTGCCGGTGGCCGGCGACGGTGCATCGCGCACAAACAAGGAGCGTATCGCGCGAGTCGCCGCGTACGCTCCCGATACGAATAGTGCGATCAATATTCCGAATACGATGCGCGGCGTCCCATTCCAGCTACTGAAGAAGTTGTCGATGGCATCGCGAACTTGTGCGAGAAGCGGATCAGCGGTTGCGAACAGAAGAGCGAGCACGAATACAACGGGCGTCGCAATCAGAGCGCCCCGCAATACAGGGCGCTCTCGTGTCGAGCCAAGCGAATCAACGGTCAGGACGACGACCGAGCCCGCGCTGCGTATGGTATTCGCCAGGGCGCGAATCGGCGCCGTAATGATGTCAATCGGCCCGTAATCGTTCGTGGCAGTGTGCTCGTTGGCCAGGAGGACAGCAAGAGCCATCAGCGATGCAACGATGGCGACGATCGCGAGCAGGAGCATTGGAGTCGTGGTGACCGCGGCGCCAGCGGCGAGTATGGCCGCAAAGCCGAGTGG
Organism: uncultured Gemmatimonadales bacterium; assembly: GCA_963707505.1. Taxonomy (GTDB): domain Bacteria; phylum Gemmatimonadota; class Gemmatimonadetes; order Gemmatimonadales; family Gemmatimonadaceae; genus Fen-1247. The sequence continues at coordinate 924,026 of CAVPQB010000004.1, read as the reverse complement.
CAGTGCGAGTGTTTGGAGCGTCTGGTGATCCGGTCGTCGATAGATCAGCAGGCCGGCAATCGTCACCGCGGTCCACAGACCCCAGTTGATTCCGGGGCGGGCGTCGAAGAGCACGATGGCGCCGAGCGCGCCCGCAATCGCGGCGAGGGTCCAGAGAAGGCCGATTCGCATGAGGAGTGTGATGGGTGACCGCCCGATTGTCTTCAGCGCTGAGTTGACGACCGTCCGCGGTCCGGGCCGGCCATCTCTCGGTATTCTAGCAGAGTCCACGGCACAGTCAAGTACTTTATATCACAAAGGCGTGTGAATTGATAGCCCGCCCCACCTCCAGGTGCCGAAACTGAGTAGGTTGCACCCGATTCGCGCGGAACGGCCAATCGGCCGGCCCCTTGCTATATGTTTCTCCGGTTGCGTTGGCGGTTGCCAGGGCAGCGACGGCCGGCAAAGTCGCCGGCTTCCTTTTAGTTAGTTATGCACTCTTCGCTCACGCGAGCACTACCTATATTCGGTGACCGATTGCTGGCCATGAGGATCAAGGCCTAGTGTCGGCCCCGGCAATCTCGGAACGGCCACCTGTAGAAGAGCCGACCGGGCGCAGACTGGGCAAGCTCTCGCTGCTCGCGCTTGGCGTCGTCTTCGGCGACATCGGTACGAGTCCGCTGTATGCGTTCCGTGAGTCGTTCCGGGCGGAATACGGGCTGGCACGGACTCCAGACAACGTATACGGCGTCGTGTCGCTCATATTGTGGGCGCTCATCCTCACGGTGAGCATCAAGTACATCGTTTTCATCATGCGAGCCGACAATCGCGGTGAAGGCGGAATTCTTGCGCTTCTCGCGCTCATCCTGCAGCAGCGCGAGCGATTGTCCAAACGATGGCGCGTCATTCTCGTCATGACGGGACTGATCGGCGCTGCCCTGCTCTACGGCGACGGCGTGATCACCCCTGCGATCACCGTGCTGAGCGCAGTCGAGGGACTCGAGGTAGTTACACCGACGCTCAGCCACCTCGTAGTACCCCTCTCGGTAATCATCCTCGTTCTGCTGTTTCTGGTCCAGAAACATGGAACCGCCAACATCGGATGGGTGTTCGGCCCGGTGATGCTGCTCTGGTTCGGCACGATCGGCGTGCTTGGCGCCTCCTCGATCATGCAACACCCGCACATTCTCCTCGCGATAAGTCCGATGTACGGTGTGCAGCTGTTTCTGAACGACGGCCGTACCGCGTTCCTTCTACTTGGCGCGGTTGTGCTCGCCGTCACCGGTACGGAAGCGCTCTACGCCGACATGGGGCACTTCGGGCGGCGTTCGATCCGCATCGCATGGTTCGCACTGGTACTTCCGTCTCTGGCGCTGAACTACTTCGGCCAGGGCGCAATCGTACTCGAAAATCCGCCGAGCGTCGAGAATCCATTCTTCGCACTCGCGCCACACGCGATGCTGTATCCATTGATTGCGCTCGCCACCATCGCCGCCGTCATCGCATCACAGGCTCTCATCACCGGCGCGTTCTCGCTCACGCACCAGTGCGTGCAGCTCGGATACAGCCCCCGTTTCAACGTCATCCACACGTCGGGCGAGGAAGCAGGTCAGATCTACGTGCCGGAAGTGAATCACGCGCTGATGATCGGTTGCGTCATAATGGTGCTGGGCTTCGGCTCGTCCGCGGCTCTCAGTGCTGCCTACGGCATAGCCGTGACCGGCACGATGGTAATCACTACGCTGCTGTTCACCCAGCTAGCGCAGATGAAGTGGAATTGGAAGCCGTGGCAGTACATATCGTTCGCCGCCTTTTTCCTGATCATCGATCTCGGATTCGCCGCCTCGAATATGGTCAAGATCGAATCGGGTGGCTGGGTGCCGCTCGCGATCGCGGGCGCGATCTTCACGCTCATGACGACGTGGCATTCGGGTCGCAGAATCACGCGCGCGTTGCTGCGTAACGCGAGTCTCCCGCTCGATGCGCTGTTGAAGAGCCTGGCAGAGAATCATGTCGTGCGTGTCCCGGGCACGGCGGTCTTCATGACTGCTGACTCGAGCGGTGCGCCGATGGTGCTGTTGCATCATCTCAAGCACAACAAGGTGCTGCACGAAGAGGTGATCCTGCTCACGATACAGGTGAAGGAGATACCCGAGGTGATCGACGGCGAGCGAATGACCGTGACCAAGCTGCCACTCGGCTTCTGGCGCGTGATCGCACAGTACGGGTTCATGGAAGCGCCAGATGCACAACGACTGCTTGCATCCGCGCGCGCGTTCGGGCTGCGTGCGCAGCGCATGGAGACCACCTACTATCTCGGTCGCGAGCAGCTGCTTCCAATCGGAAGCACGAAGCTCGCCCGGTGGCGCAAGAAACTTTACGCATTCATGGCGCGAAATTCGCTGCCGGCTACAGCTTTCTTTGGCCTTCCGCCGAATCGCGTGGTGGAGCTCGGCGCGCAGCTGGAGATCTGACCGGCGGTCCGGACGGATCCGTCAGTGCGTGATGGTTTCGCTCAGGATTTGACTCTCGCGGATGTAGAGACTACAGCACCGTTCGAGAGATGCATCACGATTCGCACCATCGTACCCGGCACGAGTGCGTGCGTCACGCCGATCAGCATCAGATGATAGCCGCCCGGGCGCATCGTTATGGTATGATTCGGCGCTACGGCGAGTGAATCGTGCATCGTCATGTGCATCTCGCCCGCGATGTCGGATGATTGATGCAGCTCCACCCTGTTTGCATCGTCGGACGAGAAGCGCGACACCCAGACCGTATCCGCGGTGCCGTTGACGAATCGGATGTAAGCGGCTGTGGTCGAACCTGAATCCGGTGTCGCGCGAATCCATGCGTCATGAAGCTCGAAAGTCGTTGCCGAGATCGCTGCTTCGCGATGGCATGCGGCGAATCCAGGGAGCGTAAACATCAATGCGAGCGCCCGCACAACCGACACCCTCATGCGCCGCGCAGCAGCTGGCGAATGTCCGAAACGATATCGCTCGTCTGCATTCCGAAAGAGTAGAGCAGGCGAAGATTGCCGCTCTTATCCACGACGAATGTCTGCGAAGGATGCGTCACCGAGTAGCCGCCCGCGGATGTGGATTCCTCGCGTGATGAATTGACGTGAAAGGAGCGCTCGATTCCCGCGAGTGTCGCGGAATCGGCGGTCGCGCCAATGAATTCCGGATCGAAACGGGACACGTAATTTTGCAATGTGGCCGGATCGTCGCGATCCGGATCTACCGAGATAAAAACGAAACGCACGCGCGATGCGTCGCGGCCGAGGGTGGCCTTGACGCGCTTCCAGTCGGAGAGCGTCGTGGGGCAGACGTCCGGACAGTGCGTGTAGCCAAAGTACAGGAGCACCACCGAGCCCCGTTGCGCGGCGAGCGAGAATTTGGCGCCGTTGGTCCGTTGCAGCACGACCGACGGGGCGACTTCCGGCGGCTCGTAGCTGGTACCGTGAAACGACGCAGGCCTGCAGCCGGTCGCCAGCGTGACGAAGCAGCTCGCGGCAAGCAGGGCCGCGGCATTCCGGGACAGTGATCTGGATACAAAGCGTTGCATATGGGAATTGCCGTGTATAATTCAGTCCGAATGGATCAGGCTGACGTATTCGACGCGATAATAATTGGTGCGGGTGCGGCTGGTCTCGCCGCGGCTAAGGAGCTGCGCGCAAACGGGCGTAGCGTCGTCGTTCTGGAGGCGCGCGGCCGCGTCGGTGGCCGAATCTTCACATACCGCGACCCTTCAGTGGTAGTTCCAATCGAGCTTGGTGCCGAATTTTTACACGGCGCCACTCCCAACACAGATACGATAATCGACGCCGCAGGGTTGACGGCATTCGACGTGGTGGGCGAGCACTGGCAAGCGCGCGAAGGAGATTTCAGACAGGTCGATTTCTGGAAGCGGATCGAAAAAGTGCTCCGGAAGCTCGACGAGCACCGCACACCGGACCGGAGCTTCAGGGACTACCTTGCGGAGCGCGCGGCACGCAAGCGAAAGCCAAAAGACGCCCGTGCGCGCAGTAGTGCGATCGAATTCGTCCAGGGATTTCACGCAGCCGACATATCACTCGTGAGCGAGCGTTGGCTCGCGAAGGGTGGCGACCCTGCCGCGAGCCCTGAGGATGAACGCACCGGGCGCGTTGTCGACGGTTACGATCGTGTGGCGGCCTGGCTGGCGCGTGACGTCTATGACGCGATCGAGCTCAATACCGTGGTGACGAGAGTCGAGTGGGAGCGCGGAAACGTCGTCGTGAGCTGCAGGAACGCCGCTGGCGAGCTTCGTACGGTTTCCGGGCGGACAGTGATAGTCACGGTGCCCATCGGCGTGTTGCAGGCCGCACAACCGGCGCCTGGCGCGATCGCGTTCGAACCCGAAATTCCCGCGGTGACGGCTGCGGTGAATGGTCTGACAATGGGGAGCGCACTCCGAACCGTTTTCGCATTCAGCGAGCGCTTCTGGGAAATGGGCCTGCGGAACGCGCCCAGGCACGGTGGTAGCGGGCTGATGTCGCTCAGCTTCCTTCACAGCCCGGGGGCGAACTTTCCGGTCTGGTGGACGCAGTTTCCAGTGCGCGCGCCGATTCTCGTCGGTTGGGTCGGCGGTCCGCCAGCGGCAGCGCTGTGCGCCCTTCCAGACGCGGAAATCGAGCGAATGGCGTTGCACGATCTGGCGGCGCACCTCGGTACGACTTACGAGCGCCTGGCCGGTCTGGTGATCGGAAGCTGGATGCATAACTGGGAGCGCGATCCGTTCTCGCGCGGAGCCTACAGCTATGCAGTCGTCGGCGGCAGCGGTTCAGCGAGGAAGCTTTCGAGGCCCGTCGAACAGACGGTTTTCTTTTCCGGAGAGGCCACGAATACGGAAGGTTACAGTGGCACGGTCGAAGGGGCACTGGCCACCGGATTGAGAGCGGCACAAGGAGTGCTCCAAGCTTTGGGGTCAGAACCCATTCCAAACCAGTGAGGTCAGTTGGTGCATAGCAAACTCATTCCGGCGCTGCTCGCCGTGGCAGTATTGGCCGTTCCAGCCGGTGCCCAGAAGGCGGCACGGCACACGACAGCGAAGGCAAGGACCACCAGCTCGGGGCCATCCGGCGCGTGGCGCAGCGTCTACAGCGACGCCACGGTAAAAGTCGCGCTCGACACGACCCAGACCAAGCGCGCTCCCGACGGCACCTATCGCGTACGGCTCCGCTGGCAATACCCGACGAACCAGATGATCGGCACCAGGCACGCCTACCGCATGATGGTCGACCGTAAGATGATCGACTGCACCACGCAGGGAATAAAGCCGATTTCGGCGCAAACATATGACGCCAATGGCAAGCCAGTCGCTGGCTACGATACGCCGGACTCGCAGCTCGCGCAGATCGACTGGGCAAAACGGGCGCCGGGAAGCAGCGCCGGAAAGGCGTACGCGGCGGTTTGTGGGGCGATAAGGAAGTAGGCGGCGCACCGCCGTATCGTCATGCCCGCGAAAGCGGGAATCCATGTGATCGATCTGTAGCAGGGGCGACGCATGCGTCGCCCCAACAGCTGGTCGGCAACGGATGGATTCCCGCTTTCGCGGCAACGACGACCTTTTTAACAGCTCTTACCGCCTCCGTCTAGCTCTCGTCCCCTTCCACCGACCAGGTCGCTGAGCCGTCCGCTGTCATCGCTTCACGCAGCGCATCGGCAGCTCCGACTCCGGTCTCTGGATCCAGCCGCAGCTCGCCGCTCGCATCGTCGTAAGAGAACAACTCGGCGTATCGACCCCAGTCGACGACCGTCTCGAACTGACGACGCGCCTCGCCACCGGAGAACGCTTCCTCCAGCTCCTCCATGAGGCGGTCGGAGTCGAGCGTACCGGATGGAGAGGCGTCCAGCTCTCGCACTATATGTCGCAGCAGCGACACGTGAGCCAGGGCATAACGCCGGAACATCGCCTTCTCGATGTCGAGATCGGCGTCGGCGAACTCGATTCCCGGTTGTGTGATGACGACTGCGCGATCCTGGAGATCGGCAAAGCCGAGCAGGTCGCTGGCTTCGACGATGGCGAGTACGTCGTCGCTGCGGAGCTGTAGATCGCGCGCAAGATCGTGCACATTGGCACGGCCGCCCATTGTCGACAGGTACTGCACGAATCCCGTGAGATCGTCGATTCCAACGTCCGGCAACACCTGATAGCGCCGCGGACGCTCGGGCCGTGTCGGAGCACTCGGGCGGCCGACGAGCGTCGATGCGTCCTCACCCGGGTTGGTCATCACGCGGTAGATCGCGTCGACGAGATGCTGTCGTGCGGGTCCGTGATGCGCGCGCTCGTGCGCCGGTAATCCCGGGAGCTCGATCCGAATGTGTCCCGGATTCGCGCCGAACACGAGAATGCGATCGGCGAGCGTCACCGCTTCCTCGATGTTGTGCGTGACAAGCAGGACTGCCTTGGTCGGCATCGACCGAGAGTTCCAGAGCTCCTGCAGCTCGGCGCGCAGCGTCTCACCAGTCAACACGTCGAGCGCGGAGAACGGCTCGTCCATGAAAAGCACTTCCGGTTGCACCACCAGCGCGCGGGCGAAGCCGACGCGCTGCTTCATGCCGCCGGAAAGCTCTTTCGGGAACGCTTCCTCGTAACCGTCGAGTCCGATGAGGTCGATCGCGGCGACCGCGCGTTCCCGGCGTTGCTCTGACGGGACGCCCGCGGCGAGCAGACCGAGCTCAACATTCTGCAGGACGGTGAGCCACGGAAACAACGCAAAACTCTGGAACACGATCGCAACGTTCGGATTGATTCCGGTGAGATCCTCACCATGAGACAGAACGCGACCCGACGACGGCGGCATCAGGCCGGAGAGCAATCGCAGCAACGTCGATTTGCCGGATCCCGACGGACCGAGCAACGCGACGAATTCGCCAGCGTGCAACGCAACGCTGACATGATCCAGCACGGGTGTGCGGTCGTCACCGTAATACTTGTCCACGGCACGCGCTTCGAGTATGACGGCGCCGCGCTCGTTCGCCGGTGGTGCAGATATGGCCGTTGTCATGGTGCTTGCCTCATTCCAGACGATAACGCGATTGTGCGATGCGATACAACCTGCGCCACACAAGTCTATTCCCAAGTATCACGACCGCCGCCATGACGAGCGTCGAAGCCAGCAGCAGCGGAAAATTCTGCGCGTCAGCGGCTTCGGCGATCAACGCGCCCAATCCGACGGTGCTTATCTTGTGGCCCGCAAATATCACGTACTCCGAGACGATACTCGCATTCCACGCGCCACCGGTCGCGGTGATCAATCCTGTAACGAGATACGGAAAGATCGCCGGTATGATGAGCAACTTCCATCGGCGCCAGCCCGTGAGTCCATACACACCTGCCGCCTCCTTGAGATCGGATGGGATCGCCATTGCTCCAGCAATCACATTGAATAGAACATACCATTGTGTGCCGAGCACCATCAGGGCGATGGCGGCGATGTTGAGGCCGCCCGGAAGTGAGAGCAGTATGAGTAGAAGAACAGAGAACAGCGCAGTTGCCGGAATTGACGCGATCACCTGCACCACCGGTTGCAACCTGCGCGACCATTTGGGACTCATCCCGACGGCGACACCGAATGGTACCGTCCACGCCGTCGCGATGATCAACGCCGCGAGCGTGCGACCGAACGTCGCGAGCGTGGCGACAAGTATCGTCCACCATGTTCTTCCAGTGAGACCGGACACCGCGTGGAACGCAGCGAGACCACCCCAGATGACGATCGCTACCGCGGCCAGGCCGAGAAGCAATCCTCCCAGCACGCGTATCCATCGCGGAACGATCGGAATCGAGCGGTGGCGGGGCTCACGCGGCCGATCCAGCGATTTCTCCAACGGAGCAACCGTATGATCGTGCAGCCACGCGACGAGCGCCGAATTACGCAGCAGATCCAGCATCCACGATTCCGAAGCGTCACCGCCGGATTGCTCGAACTTGAACTTGTCGGACCACGCAACCAACGGGCGCCACAGTATCTGATCCAGCAGTACGATCACCGTAACGAGGGCGACGATTCCCCATATGATTGCCCGGGTGTCGCGCGCCTCCGAGGCTGCCGCGAGATACGAACCGAGCCCCGGGAGACGAAGGTTGTTGGCGCCGAGCACGAATTGCTCCGACGCCATGAGAAAGAACCAGCCTCCCGCCCAGCTCATCATGCTGTTCTGGATCAGCGCGATCGCGCCGAATGGAAGCTCCAGTCGCGTGAACCTGCGCCAGAGTCCGAGTCGGTACACGTCGGCGGCCTCGTTGAGCTCGCGCGGGATGGTCGTGAGCGACTGATGGAAACTGAAGGCGAGGTTCCACGCCTGGCTCGTGAAGATGAGCAGAATCGCCGCCAGCTCGAGCCCCAGCGTACGACCCGGGAAAGCGGCAGCGAGTCCAAGCACGATGCCTGGCATGAACGACAGAATCGGAATGCTCTGCAGTATGTCCAGCACCGGGAGCATGATGCGCTCGGCCGTCCTGCTCGCGGCTGCGGCGCGCGCATAGACGAGGCTGAATACGAGCGACACCACATACGCCACGGCCATGCGCAGCGTCGAGAGTCCCGCGTACATCGGGAGCAGCGAGATCGACGTGTCGATTCGCACATTCGGCGAGAGTGGTGAGCTCCACCGCGCTGCGGCGCGCGCGATCCCGAATGCGATGGATGCCACGAACAGTACCAGCAGCAGGTCGAGCCACCAGGGGGTCGGACGCACGCCGCCACGTCGATCGGCTGCGTTTGCCTGCGTTGGAATGGGTAGGGGCTGAAGCATGGCGGCTCTGGTGGAGCGGGAGAATACCCCTGGGCGTCCTACTGCGTCAACCTCGGCGTCGATCCACGATCAGTCGCCAGCCGGGGCAAACCGTCTCGCGCCCGGGCGTGACACAAGTAATACGAGCCCGCCATTGCGGAGCGGGCGAGAATATGGAGGCGCATCATGTCGTGGAAGAGTGGCTTTACAGACCGCGCTGAGGATACGCTCGGTAATACCAGGATTGCATTGAGGCGGAACCCGTCGGCATTGGCGAGTACGGAGCTCTTGCGGGCGATAGAAGGTTGCGGGCCGTCTCTCGCGCGCGGTGTGCTCACCGCGCTCGAAGTGACCATCGACGAGGTCCTGGACCGCGCCGATCTGATTGCTGGTGAGCGCGAAGCGAATCTGCCGCTCCGCAGATTTCCGGTCAGGCCGGCTTCGCTCGACATGATCGTTCGTCGAGCCGAGGAGGAAGCCGCGATGCTCGGTCATCGCCGTGTCGGAACGGAGCACCTGCTACTCGCGATCATTTCGGTGCACGATGATCCGACCACGTCAGCGTTGCGCGCCGCTGGTGTCACGCAGGATACCGCGCGCGGAACGATTAGAAGATTACTCGTGGCATGGACCGACAACGGAACTCCGCGGCCACGAGTGAGCGCGGCGTAGAACGCGGCGACGGCTTATCGAGACTGATTAACGGTAAACTCGCGCAGCGCATCCATCGCGATATTACCGCCGCTCAGTACGGCGATCGTCTCGCCGCTCGGCTTCACCTTCTCTGCCAGCAGGGCCGCGAGTGCAGTCGCACCGCTTGGCTCCGCGACGAGCTTCAGTTCGCGAAATAGATAGGCGGCGGCTTCCGCGATCTCGGCTTCGGTCACTGTAATTATCTCGTCGGCGTAACGATGCAGATGCGCGAAGTTGAGCGCGCCGATCTTCACCGCTAACAATCCGTCGGCCGCGCTCTGCGCACGGTCGATGGGCATGGGTGTTCCGGCGCGCCATGCAGCGGAGAGCTTGGCCGCGCCTTCCGGCTCGACGACTATCACTCGCGCGGTTGGTCGCACCAGCTTGACGATCGTCGCAATACCAGCGCTCAACCCGCCGCCGCCAACCGGGACGACGAACGTCATCGCGTCCGGTTCATCGGTGAGTATCTCGAGGCCGCAGGTCGCCTGCCCTGCGATGATCCGAATGTTATCGTATGGCGGAACGATCATCGCCCCAGTATTGCGGGACAGATCTTCCGCGGCGGACATGCGATCATCTGTGGTAGTGCCGGCGAGCACAGCCGTCGCGCCCCATCGCTCCACCCCGGCGCGCTTGATCGGTGTTACAGTCGTCGGCATTACGATCGTCGCCGGAATTCCGAATATGGCCGCGACACACGCGACGGCCTGCCCATGATTGCCCGACGACGGCGCAATTACGCCGCGCGACCGATCAGCTGGATTCATCGTCGCGATGTAGTTGTAGGCGCCGCGGAACTTGAACGAGCCGGTACGCTGAAACGATTCGGCCTTGACCCCGCATGCAACTCCAAGGCGTTCGGCGAGATCGAGTGCCGCAATCATCGGCGTGTGAACGGCCTGTCCCTGAAGTCTCACTGCCGCGGCATCGACATCTGCGCGAGAGATGAGCGCCGCGTCGCTCACCTGGCTGCCTCTGGAGCGGTCGGCTCTATCGCAGCAATCGCCTGAATCTCGATCAGCATTCCGTGTCGCAGCTCTCCGCTTGGCACGACCGCCCGCGCGGGACGATGATTTCCCATAACGCGCGAGTAAACCGCGTTCACCTTTCCCCATAGCGATACGTTGGATACATACACCGTCATCTGCACGACGCGATCGAGCCCTGTTCCAGCTGCGCTGAGAATCGCCGCAACGTTGGCGAGCGCCTGCGCGGTCTGGTCTTCTATCGTGCCCAGCTCACGCGACGGATCCCGGGGATCGATTGGAAGCTGCCCCGCTACGAATACAAAACCGCCGTGCACGACTCCCTGTGAGTAGTGTCCGGCGGGTATTGGCGCGTCAGGTGTGGAGATGAATTTCATGTCACCAGTGGTTGGAAAGTGTCAACTGCTCAACGCGTGTACGGGGCTCGCCTGCCCGCGTGCGACAATGATCGACCTGACGCACGTCACTGCTTGCTCGATCGTCACACGAGCAGTGTTGAACTGAATGTCGAAGAGCAACGGGTCGGCCCAGTATTGATGATAATAGCGCTGGACGTACGCCTGTCGCTGGCCGTTGATGCGTCGCGCGTTCGCCGCAGCTTCCTCGGGCGTCCCTCCGTCGCGTGCGACGAGTCGCTCGACACAGGATTCGGGCGTTCCGACCAGCCGGACATGCACGGTTCCGGGTCGCTCGCGAAAGATCATCTGCGCACCATGCCCGACAATTATTGCCGGTGGATGAGCCGCGGCCTCCACAATCTCTGCATGAGCCGCCTGTGCGATGGAATCCGGCATAAGCAGGTCGCTGGTCTCGATTTGCATCGGGGCTTCGGGAGGTGATATGAGCAGCGTCGAGGCGATTCTGGCGAACAGGCCCGGCGTCTGCTCGTCCCGTTGCCGGACCGCGCCACATTGCACATGCAGTCTGGCGGCAACGCGCTCGGAGAGATCCCCGTCCAGTACCGCCCAGTCCAACGCAGCACCCAGCGCGAGCGCGAAATCGCTCCCCCCAGCACCATACTCCCGCGACACGGTGACGAGATCCACAGCGGTCATCTGCATTCGGTAACCCTCCGGTTTGACGCGGCCTGATGCCAACTTATCTGCGAGAACCCTGCCGGGCAACGTCACGGGCTCCCGATTCGGTGGTCCGGTTCGTGCCTTTCCTGTCACCACGGAGCAACATCTCACTTTGAGAGGACACGATGCACCACCCCGGGATCAAAATGCGAACCACTTCACTGGCTGTTTCACTCGCAGGCGCCGCGCTCCTCGCGGGGTGCGCGGTGTCCACACAGCAGGAAGTCCAGATGGGGCAGCAGGAGGCTCAACAGGTTTCTACGCAGCTTCCGATGTTGCAGGATGCGCAGGTTAACGCGTACGTCAACGACCTCGGCAATGAGATCGCGAAACGCACATCCCGCGCCGATCTCGACTGGCATTTTGCCGTGGTCAACACTGACGTTGTGAACGCATTTGCACTTCCAGGCGGATTCGTGTACGTGAATCGCGGTGTTCTCGAGCGCGCGAGCACCATGGACGAGCTCGCCGGCGTGCTTGGCCACGAAATCGAGCACGTCGTATTGCGTCATTCCGTGAAGCAGATGCAACAGCAGCAGGGCGCGAACGTCGGTCTCGCGATCGCGTGCTCGCTCACCAATGTGTGCAACAATCAGGCAGCTGCGACGGCGATAAACATCGGCGGTACCGCTGTGTTCGCCAAGTTCAGCAGAGAGGACGAAGTGCAGGCGGACGACGGCGGATTTCAGAACGTAATGCGGGCGGGCATCAGTCCGGCCGGCATGCTGAGCTTCTTCAAGAAGCTGCTGGCCGAGGAGCAGTCGCAGGGAAGCTCCGGATCGTCAGCGGCATGGTTCTCGGACCACCCTGGAACCGAGGACCGCATAGCTGACATTCAACGAATGCTCGCCAAGGTTCCGGCCTCGCAGCTCGCCTCGCTGCAGACTGATTCCCCTGCCTTCCAGTCGATGAAGCGACGGCTGGCTCAACTGCCTGCAGCACCTCCAACCAAGCAGTAACGCCGATCGGTGTCGCGCGCGGAGCTACCTTTCACGGATGCTACCGCGCGCACTCCGCGTCCTTCTATTGTTTGGAATCGCTCTCACGCTACCGGCGTCGCCGGTCCGCGCGCAACATTCGACCAGCGCCGATTCCGGCTCCGTACGCACGAGCGCGCTCACTCGCGCAGACACCGCAGCCTCCGACAGCGCTGCGCCGCTGCTCCCAATGACGTTCGCCCAGAAAGCAGAATTCTATTCTGACAGAACGTTTTCCATTCGTACCGTACTCGGCGCATCGTACGCCGCCGGGATCGCCCAGTGGCGCGGCACTCCCAGGGAATGGGGTGCTGGCATCAGCGGTTATGCGCGGCGCGATGCAGCCGCATACGGCGGAGGCGTCGTTCGGCACACCGTCGAGTTCGGAGTGGGCGCCCTGCTTCACGAAGATCCGCGCTTCGAGCGATCCACGCGTAACGGCTTCACGGCGCGTACTGAAGACGCGTTGCACAACACACTCTTCGTCCGCACCGACGACGGAAGTCACAGAATCGCGTGGTCCCGCGCCGTCGCCGCAGTCGTGACGGGATTCACGGTGAACAGCTGGGAGCCGCGTCGCATGCACAGTCAGCATCACGCTCTGATGTTGTCGCTTGCCGGAGTGCTGAGCTACGCTACCGGCAATGTTTCGGAGGAATTCACCCCGGACATAAAGCGATTTCTGCTTCGCAACACGCCGCTCGGCCGGCATCACTAGGGGCGCCAGGTGCTAATGCACCATCACATTCCGGCATGCCCAATCATGCGTGGATGCGGTTCTGGCACGATGCATGAAGTGTCGATCGAGAGCTACAGAACAGATTTCCTGATGCAACGGTGCGACATCTGCGTCGTGAGCCACTAACGCGATGTAATCCAGTAGCAGCCCGAAGTGGTCATTTTTAGGGAATTATGTCGCAAATACCAGCGGCGCACGAATGACAATTCGCATGTTCTCGACAGTTTCGTAGTGGCACGCATTCCGCGTTAGAGATCGATTGTGCGTATGTAGAAAATGCACAAACGACGCATGTAATCTCACATTAGATTGCGTGCGGAAGCTCCTTCGCAAGTCCACGGATCTTGAACCCGGGGTGCACAGATGTTGACACACATTGTTGAAGTTGTCAGCACCACATTCGTGGTGCGAAGCGCTCTGTTCAACAGCTGGTTGTGATTCCGGTCGTCTGCGGTCCGTTGTCGGTTCTGCCTCACTCTGCCGACGCGTGGACCCCTGGCCCTCGGCCGAGCGCAATCAAGCGCAAGCTGCGCAACGCAAAGCCGCTGACCTATCCGGTAATGTTGCTTGCGTGTGGCGTGCTGATCGCGAATGTTGCTCCTCACGTGCCGGTCAGGCCGCTTCCGATGTCACCAGTGATCGTGCTCGCACCGACGATGCTGCAACGCCGCCTCGAGTTGCGTCGCGACACACTTGCGCGCATGCTGACACGCAAGCACGTCGATTCAGTGACTGCACTTGAATGGGCGCGCGAATTTCAGACGTATGGTGAACAGGCGCGAGTCAATCCCAAATTGCTTGTCGCTATCGCGTACGCCGAATCCGAGTTCAATCCGCGCGCGAAAAGTCATGCTGGCGCTATCGGTCTCATGCAGGTGCTTCCCGAGCGTGACTCGTGGAGAGAATACGAGTCGCGTTGCGGCAAGATGACGCCAACGTCGCTGCACAACCCCAGCGTCAACATCTGCTTCGGCGCACACATCTTCGGGGAGTTTCTCCGGAACCATCACGGTGACAATGATCGCGCGTTGGCGGCCTACAACAATGGAACGGGCGAGATGAGCTCATATCCGGACCGTGTCTACGCAAGCCTGGCGGCTCTCAAGCTCGGACGGTGAGCCCGTGGTGATGATTCGGCGGCGAGCTCCCGATACTTGGGGTGACACCCCCTTCGAGAGATCATGCATCCGCACCAGCACAATCAGCTCCGCGACGTGATCATGCTCCCCGTACTACTGATCGTCGCGTTCGCCGCCTGGACCGCAACCTTTCTGAGCGGTCACACTTCCAAGCGCTGACGAAGGGCGGAAAGCGACATCGTGATCCCGCTAGAGCCGGATTGACGATGTCGCTTTCCACCTCAGCCTCCACGAAGTTCCGCTAGTGTCTCTGCTCGGGCTGCTGCGGGCGCGGTGCAGGCCTGGGGACCGCGATGCGCTGCGCGGGCACGCCTGGCTTCTGGATGACCGTTGGCCGCGGCGGCGGCGGCGCCACGGGCCTTGGATGGGCGATGCGCCCCGTGGTCGGTGGATTCATCGGCATCCCGCGCATCGGCGGTCTCAGCTGTCCCTGTCTGGCGTTGCCGTTCCACGGATGTAGCCCGTATTGTCCGGGCACCCGGACAGTCCCACTGGGCTGCCCGCGCCGATACACAGGAGGCGTCACGATGACTCGGGGTCGCACGTACGCGTAGCCCGGATAGCCGTAACCGTAGGGAAACCCATACGGCGCGTACCCGTAGCCGTAATAGCCTGGATACGGGTCGTATCCGTAACCGCCAACCGGGTAGGCGACGACCGTGCCGCCATAGTTCCCCGCTGGCACCACGGCTTCCTGTGGCGCCGGATGGAAACAAGCCCCAAGCGCGAGCGCGCATAGGGCGGGAGCCGCGTATCTGCCGAATTTCGAGATTCTTCGCTGCATATACCTTCCTTCTGAACCGTCACCAGTTCTACCCCGTCAGGGCCGAAAGGTCACAGAAGTGACCCATCCCCACATCATGCGAGTTCCGGTCCCAAAACAACGTACTACGCCGGTCAGTGTAGCTTTCACGATGCCTGAACAAATCGACCGACTGGACTGGCTTCGCGCGCTCAGGACCCGCGGACTTCCGGATGCACTTGGCATCGAGGTAGTGGAGCTGACGCCGACGCGTGTCGTGGCGACGATGCCCGTGGATGACCGGACCCGACAGCCGTTTGGCCTGCTCCACGGCGGTGCGTCGGTCGCTCTCGCGGAGACGACTGCATCGCTCGGTGCGTTCGCGAACATAGACCCGACTCAGTTCGCTGCCGTTGGCCTCGAGATCAACGCGAACCACATTCGCTCCAAGCGAGAGGGGTCGATTCGGGCGACAGCGGAGCCGGTTCATGTTGGACGTACGACCCATGTGTGGTCGATCAGGATCGCTGACGAGGAGGATCGCACGGTCTGCGTGGCGCGATGCACGATAGCGATAGTGAAAGCGCCAGCGAACAATTAGCAGTTAGATTCGGCGCCATCGGATCAACACAGCGACTGTTGATCCACAAGCGGCCCGCGAACGGCTCACGCGGGCCTTTTCACTCGTGTTACGGGGCCGTCCTGCGGTCGGGAACTGAGCGCCGGCTGCGGGTGTCTCGCGGCGCCGGGGCTCCGGCGTCGCCGGCGGCGCCGGATGTTGGCTTGGGCGGAAGATCGGCGATTCCAGGCTCCGGCTGAACCGCAGGGCGCCCCGACGATGGCAGTCCGCCGCTCCGCCCATTCCACGCCGGCGCTGGCGGCGGAACGTCGCTCTCATTTGTGGTCGAAAAGAAGAGAAATGGCGGCGCTGAGGTGCTTCGATGGCGCCGGTGCCGGACTCGCCGGGCGACGAGGTCCCGGTTCACGAGGAATATCGGGACCGCGATCAGAAGAACCACAAAGGCGATTATACCGGCAGTTGCCATTTGAGCCTTGAGTCGAGGGATGAGCGAACGCCACCGTACCGCTCGCCTACCCCGTCCTTGCACACTTCATGCGAGAAAGCGAGGTACTGCGAGACAGAGTTGGATACAGGCTCACATCGCCACGGTTCCACCCTCCGTACTACGCTACCTGCCAGCCTCTAATGATCTCATCGGGTGTTCACAAATACGACTTTGCGGCGCGCGGGCTCGCCAGATCGCTTGGCGATGCATCGCTGCCGCTGAACAATGCGGATGATCTCGACCCCCTAATCGAGGCGATCGGAGAAGCGCGATACGTCCTCCTCGGCGAGGCATCGCACGGGACGAGCGAGTTCTACACATGGAGAACCGAGCTGTCCAGGCGCCTCATCATCGAGAAGCAGTTCTCGTTCATAGGCGTGGAGGGCGACTGGCCGGACTGCTATCGGGTCAATCGCTTCGTCAAGGGATACCAGAACTCCGGAGCGAGTGCGGCGGAAGTCCTGCATGCGTTCGACCGATGGCCGACGTGGATGTGGGCCAATCGCGAAGTGGTCGCACTCGCAGAATGGATGCACGATCACAACCGACGCCTGCCGGAAGAGGAGAGGGCGGGATTTTATGGACTCGATGTGTATTCGCTCTGGGAGTCGATGTCGGCCGTCGTGGATTATCTCGATGCAGTCGATCCGGAATTCGCGCGCACGGCAAGGAATGCGTACAACTGTTTCGAGCCGTTCAACCAGGATGTGCAGGAGTATGCACGCGCGACCGCAATAGTCCCGATGTCGTGTCAGGACGAAACCGTTCGGGTATTGCGTGAGCTACGATCCAAAGCCCCAGAGTTCCGCGACGACGGGCGCGAGGCGTACTTCAACGCAGAGCAGAACGCGATTGTAACGCGTGGTGCGGAGTTGTATTACAGGACCATGGTCCGCGGTGGACCAACGTCGTGGAACGTGCGTGATCACCACATGGTGGACACGCTGGATCGGCTCATGCTGCACCACGGCGCCCGCGCAAAGGCGATCGTATGGGAGCACAATACACATGTGGGCGACGCCCGTTTCACGGACATGGCGCGCGCGGGCATGGTGAACGTGGGACAGCTCGTGCGGCAGAGTCACGAGTCGGAAGGGGTTGTGCTGGCTGGCTTCGCAACGCATCACGGAACCGTCATCGCGGGCCGGGAGTGGGGTGCACCGATGCGTCGGATGCAGGTGCCGAACGCGCGGATGGGAAGTATCGAGGATCTCGCTCATCGCGCGACCGACGGTGGTGATGCACTGTTTGTCTTCGATGGTTCCGAGGACGGCGGTATAGAAGGGCTCGATGCGCCGTTGGACAATCGTGCGATTGGTGTGGTATACGATCCGCGTGCGGAACGATACGGCAACTATGTGCCGACTATCGTTCCGCGCAGATACGATGCCCTGCTTTTCATTGACGAGACGCGTGCGGTGAATCCGCTGCACCTGCCTGTGCACGTCTCTGGTGACGAGCCGGAAACCTATCCCAGTGGCATGTAGTTGCCGCTAACGCGGCGGGGATACGTCCGGGGTCCTTTTCGATTCGGCCGCGGTGGCTACGTTATTTGCAGCGCCGTGCATGGAATCGTTGTCACCATCGTGCTCGTGGGCGCGCCGGTGCGGACGCGTCGGCTCGAACGTGCCACCGGTATCCTCGGCGATCTGTTGCGGCGTGCGATGGCTGTGGCGTGGGTATGGATCGAACATGATGCACTCCTTTGGGCAAGACTTGCCAATGTGAGCTGTTCAGGCTCGCATTGGTGCGCGTTATTAACAGCAGTTTACGCGCCCTGCGGCCGGCGGTTGCGCGATTGCTCGACGCTCCTGCGGAGGACACGCGTTGGGGACATATTATTCGGGCGCCCGCTACCGACGGCGCAACATCGTTTTCGTTACGGAGGATATGTGTCCCTGCTTCGTGCCAACTGGCGTGGCCTCGGTATCGCCACTGCCTGCACACTTGCCGCAGTTCCTGCGACGACGCTCCAGTCACAGACCAGACTGGTTTCGGCGCCGATCTCGGCCGTCCACTACGACGTAACCGCTGACTCGGCATCCGTTGGAAGCCACGAGCTCGGCGTCGCCATGACGTTCCGCGCCAGCAGTACGAAGCCCGTGGTGCTCGCGCTTCCAGCGTGGTCGCCGGGTCACTACACGTTGCTCTGGTTCGCGCGCCGAGTCTCGAACTTCAACGCGGAGTCGAACGGCTCCGCACTGGAGTGGCACATGGTCGACTACCAGACGTGGGAGATCATCCCCAGGGCGCCGGGTGCGATTCGGGTATCATTCAAATATCTGGCCGACACGATCGATCGTGCGGTTGCGTGGACGAAACCGAATTTTTCGTTCTTCAACGGGACCAACCTGTTCATGTATCCAGCAGGTCGTAGCCTCGAATGGGGGGCGAGCGTAACCGTTCACACCGAGCCGTCGTGGCGTGTCGCAACCGGGATGACACCGTCGACCCAACCCAACACCTTTTCCGCCACACGGTATCACGACCTGGTCGACATGCCGTTCTTCGTGGGTCGCTTCGCCATCGACAGCACCAACGTTCAGAATCACTGGATAAGGCTGGCGATGTACCCCGATACGGTGATGACGCCCGCGCGGCGCGAACGTTTTCTCGGATGGGTGGACAGGTTCGTTCCGGCCGAGATGGCTGTGTTCCGGGATGTCGAGTTCAGGAACTACACGATCTTCTTCGTAGCGGATACCGTCGTCAACGCTGGCGGACTGGAGCACCAGAACTCCCAGATGGATGAGATACCGCTTGCGCGTCTCGAAGAGACTCCGGCGAGCCTGTTTTCGCACGAATTCTTCCACTCGTGGAATGTGAAGCGCCTCCGGCCGGCGGATATGGTCCCGTACAGCTACGGCGACGCCCAGCCGACCACGTGGCTCTGGGTGAGCGAAGGAATAACCGATTACTACGCCAATGTGGCACTGGTGCGCGGCGGGATTACGGACAGCACGGGATTCTACAACGCGATTGCCAACGAAATCATGGCTACCGATCACGCGGGCGCGGTGTCGCTCAGCGACGCATCGCTATCTGTGTGGGTGAATCCGACCAACAGCATGGACGGAATCTATTATCCAAAGGGCGGCCTGGCTGGGTTTCTCCTCGACATCATGATCCGCGACGCGAGCAGCAACAGGAACTCGCTCGATACCGTAATGCGCAACTTGTACAACAACACATACAAGCAGGGAAAGGGCTTCACGAGCTCCGATTGGTGGTCGGAAGTCAGTCGCGCGAGCGGCGGCAAGTCATTCGATGATTTCAGGCGGCGCTACATCGACGGACGCGAACCCATGCCGGTCGACGCCGTGCTTGCGCTAGCAGGTCTGCGCGCAGTGCGTGACGGCGCGAAAGGACGGGTGAGAGTGACGGAGACGCCGAATGCCTCCGCGAAAGCAGTAACAGTGCGAAACGGGATAATGCATGGCGATGGCGGTCGCGAGAATCATCCGTCGCCGTAGCTACACGGTGGTTACAAGGCGATCTGCTGTGCGAGCGGCAGGATGAGAGTGAACACACTTCCGCCGCCTGCGCGATACTCGTACTCCACGCTACCGCGCTGCGCCGCGGCAAGACCGCGCGCTATTGAAAGTCCCAGTCCGGCAGAAACGCTCCGCGTGTCTCCGTAGGCTGTGTCGAGAGCGCGTGATTCTCCATGTTCAGCGATGCCCGGCCCGCGGTCGGAAATGCGGACCACCATTTGCCCGCCCTCCGCGCCTCCAGAAAGCTGGACGTGCGCATCCACTGGTGAGTATTTGAGAGCGTTCTCGACGAGGTTCGTCACGATTCGCAGCGTCTGCACGAAGTCGAACATTCCAATGACGAGCTCATCAGGACGATCCAGCGAGACGTCAAGGCGATTCCTGTCTGCCCGGCCGGCGAACTGACGCACTACGACGCCAAGTAGATCGTCGAGCGCATTCGGCTGGGGAGCAACCGGAAAATTGCCAGCACTCATTCGGGCGGCATCGAGCAGGTCGGTAACCAGGCGATTCAACCGGTCAGCTTCCTCCTCGATTATCGCCGCACGCTCGTCCCCATCCTGCGACAGCTCGTGCGCGAGACCCTTGATCGATGTGAGAGGCGTCCGCAGATCGTGTGAGACCGCGGCAAGCAACGCGTCCTTGAGTCGCTCTCCCTCGCGCGCTGCAACCTCTCGCTCGACCGCCGCGCGCTGCGCTCGAGCCATGTACAGGAGCTGCGCGGCTACGAGGCTGGTTACAAGAAACGCCACGAGCGCGAGCCAGTCGAGCGGATTCCGAACGACCAGTGTGCCGTACGGGGGCAGGAACACGAGATCGAAGATTACAAACGCGACAAGCGACAATACCACGCCGAGCGCTCGTCCTCCCGCAGCGCTTGCGCCGAGTATCACGAGGAGAAAGACGAGGATGACATGGGCCTTGTCCAGATGCGAGCGGAACGTGAGCAGAAGCAGTGTGACCGCAAGCAGAGAAAGCGTCCACACTGTCCACATAATCATGGCGCGACGATTCATGACATTCCCATCATGACGTTCCCATCATGACGTTCCCATCATGACGTTCCATCATGACGCACCGGCAAAGCGGTATCCGATTCCTGGCTCGGTGACTACATAATGCGGGTCCAGCACATCCTCTTCAATCTTGCGTCGCAGGTTGGCGATATGCGTGCGCAGGTATTGCTGCGCGTCACCATACCGTCGTCCCGCCCAGACCGCCCCGAAGAGTTGAGTATGAGTGAGAGTGCGTCCCGCATTTACAGCGAGCGTCCGCAATAATTCCCATTCGATGGGAGTAAGGTGGACTATCTCGCCATCGCGCCGGAGAGTTCTGCCGGCGAGATCCATGACGTAGGGCCCAAACTCGATACGCAGCGACGGCGCGTTGCCGACGCTTGCCCGCCGTAGCAGCGCGCGCACGCGGGCCTGAAGCTCCACCGTGCTGAAAGGCTTGGTGATGTAGTCGTCGGCGCCCGCGTCGAGCAGCTTTACCTTCTCCGATTCGGAATGGCGCGCCGACAGAATCAGGATCGGTGCGACACACCACGCGCGCAGCTCTCGGCACACGTCGACCCCTTCTGCATCCGGAAGGCCGAGGTCGAGCACCACCAGCGCAGGCTGCTCCGACGCGACGAGATCGATGCCTGCGGCCGCGGCGCCTGCTTCGAGTACCCGGTCGAAGTCGGACTCGAGCGCGTGGCGCAGCACGCGTCGAATGGGCGGGTCATCCTCGATGATCACGGCGGAGCGCGGCACGACATGAAGTCTACAGTATTGCCGCCCCAACGCTACCGCTGGGTCCGACCGCGGACGCGCGATCCATGTCGTGCGGCGGCTTTGTACAATCTTTGTACCGCCGTCCCGCCTCATTGTGCGCCCTGCACGGCGTCTCGCGTAACGTCCCGATGTGAAGTTGTCCGAGCCGTCCCGGATTGAACGGCGAGCGAGTAGAGGTGGGCAAGCACCATCATGACAGACGCAATCTATGTAGCGGCGACGTTGGTTTTTTTCGCCTTGATGATCGCATACGGCTATGGCTGCCGAGCGCTGGGGCGCGACGCCGTTGCGGACCGGAGGGATCCGTGACCGCCGATTCGATGGTAGCCGCGATCGTAAGCGTCGTGCTCGTGTGCTACCTGTTCTATACGCTGCTTCGTCCGGACAGGTTCTGATGACGTGGAACGGGTGGGCTCAGATACTCGCATTCTGCGTCGTGGTGCTCCTCGTCACGAAGCCGGTGGGCATCTATATCACGCGCGTGTACGACGGATCACTGCACTATCTCGGACGCGCCGAGCGGGTGATCTACCGTGTCTGCGGGATCGATCCGAGTGAGAATCAGCACTGGCTGGACTATCTCATTGCAATGATGCTGTTCAGCGCAGTGTCGATGCTGGTGACTTACGTCGCATTGCGGGCGCAGGGGCATCTTCCCCTCAATCCGCAACATTTGCCAGGCGTCGTGGACCGGCAGGCATTCGAGACGGCCGCATCGTTCACCACCAATACGAACTGGCAATCGTACGCCGGTGAGATCGACGATGTCGTACCTGTCGCAGATGATGCAGCTCGCGTTTCACAATTTTGCATCGGCAGCGGTGGGAATGTGCGTCGCCGCGGCGCTCGTGCGCGGCATCGCCAGTCGGTCCGCGGGTCATCTCGGGAACTTCTGGACCGATCTGGTTCGTGGCGTGATCTACATCTTCATTCCCGGCGCCATCGTCCTGGCGCTCCTGTTCGTGCAGCAGGGCGTACTACAGAATCTCAAGCCCTATCTGACTGTCGGAACCATCGAGGGGGCCAAGCAGGTGCTGGCAATGGGACCCGTCGCGAGTCAGGAAGCAATCAAGCAGCTCGGCACCAACGGCGGCGGCTTCTTCAACGCCAACGCGGCGCACCCATTCGAGAACCCGACGCCGTGGACGAACTTCCTGTCAGATGGTCGCGATCTTCATCGTGCCAGCGGGCGCTGACCTACTGGTTCGGTCGCGCGGTGAAGCACCAGAAGCATGGATGGGCGCTCTGGGCCGCGATGTTCATCATGTTCATCGGCGGGACAGCAGTTACCTACAAGTTCGAAGCGGCTGGCAATCCGATACATGCTGCGGAAGGCATCGACGTGCACGCAGCATCCGGCCGGATGGCTCAGTCCGGCGGCAACATGGAAGGCAAGGAAGTACGATTCGGCATCGCAGCGTCCGCGCTGTACGCGACGGTTACGACCGACGCATCGTGCGGCGCCGTCAACGCGATGCACGACTCGTTCACACCGATCGGCGGATTGGTACCCATCGTCAACATGCAGCTCGGTGAGCTCATCTTCGGCGGCGTCGGCGCGGGTCTGTACGGCATGCTCAGCATGGTGATCCTGACTGTGTTCATCGCCGGCCTGATGGTTGGCCGCACGCCGGAATATCTCGGGAAGAAGATCCAGAGCCGCGAAGTGCGCATGGTGATGCTGTACGTGCTCGCGGCGCCGATCGTCGTGCTCGGAATGACCGGCATCGCCGCAGTGCTTCCGGCCGGTCTCGCGGGACGCAACAACATTGGGCCACACGGCCTCAGTGAAATACTGTACGCATTCACCTCGACGTTCGCCAACAACGGAAGTGCGTTCGCCGGACTGACCGGCTCGACCTACTTCTACAATACGACGCTTGGCGATCGCGATGCTGGTCGGGCGATTCGTCGCTGATCGTGCCAGTACTGGCGCTCGCGGGTTTCCTGTCAGAGCGCAAGATCGCGCGCCGAATCGGCCGGCAGCTTTCCCGTGGACACGCCGCTCTTTGTGATGCTGCTGATCGGCGTGATCCTGATCGTCGGCGCGCTCACGTTCTTCCCCGTATTGTCGCTCGGGCCGATCGTCGAGCACTTCCTGATGCACGCCGGGAGAGCTCTTCTAATGGCCGCGACCAAACGAACACTGCTCGACCCTGTCATCGCGCGCGCAGCCATTGTCGATGCATTTCGCAAACTGCATCCGCGCCACATGGTCCGCAATCCGGTGATGTTCGTCGTGTTCGTCGGCAGCGTACTGGCCACAATTGCCATTGCGCGCGATCCCGCGAATGTGGGGTTCAATGCGCAGCTGGCCGTATGGCTCTGGTTCACTGTGCTGTTCGCAAACTTCGCCGAAGCCATGGCCGAAGGACGCGGCAAGGCGCAAGCCGACTCGTTGCGTCGCTCGCGCCATGAAACGCAGGCGAAACGACTCCGGGATCCGGCGAATCGTGACGATATCGATCTGGTTTCTGCTGAAGCGCTGCGCAGGGGCGATGCGGTGCTCTGTCTGCCTGGCGATGTAATTCCCGGCGATGGCGAAGTGATCGATGGAGTCGCATCGGTCGACGAGTCGGCCATCACTGGTGAGTCTGCACCAGTGATCCGCGAATCCGGCGGCGACAGATCGGCCGTCACCGGTGGCACGCGTGTGCTCTCCGACTACCTGGTGATTCGCATCACCGCAAATCCCGGCGAGACGTTCATGGACAGGATGATCGCGCTCGTCGAGGGTGCATCGCGACAGAAGACGCCCAATGAAATCGCACTCACGATGCTGCTTTCCGGGCTGACGATCGTATTTCTGATGGCAGTCGTAACGCTGGCACCGTTTGCGACCTACAGCGGCGTATCCGTAAGTGTTCCGGTGCTTGTCGCTCTCCTGGTATGCCTCATCCCTACCACCATCGGCGGCCTGCTCTCATCGATTGGTATTGCGGGGATGGATCGGCTGGTCCAGCACAATGTGATCGCGATGAGTGGCCGGTCGGTCGAAGCGGCGGGAGACGTCGACACCCTTCTTCTGGACAAGACGGGGACCATTACCCTGGGAAATCGACAGGCGGTCGAGCTCTATCCGGTATCTGATGTCGCGCTCGAATACCTGGCCGATCGCGCACAGCTGGCGTCCCTTCCGGACGAGACACCGGAGGGACGCAGCATAGTTGTACTTGCGAAGGAGCGCTTTGGGCTTCGCGGCCGCGAGGTCGGAGCCCAGCAACACATGAGTTTCGTTCCCTTCTCCGCCACCACGCGCATGAGCGGCGTCGATTTGGCGGACGGCGAGCTGCGCAAGGGCGCATCGGATGCGGTCGCGCGATACGTGACGCTCGCTGGAGGCGTGATGCCACGCGACATCGGTGACATCGTCGAACGTATCGCACGCGAAGGCGGCACACCGCTCGTCGTGACGGAGCGCAACGGTGCTCCGCCGCGCGTGCTTGGCGCCATATATCTCAAGGACATCGTCAAGGGCGGAATGAAGGAGCGCTTCGACCGCCTGCGCGCGATGGGAATCCGAACGGTGATGATCACCGGCGACAATCCACTCACCGCAGCGGCTATCGCGCGCGAGGCGGGTGTGGACGACTTTCTCGCCGAGGCAAAGCCCGAGGACAAGCTCGAGCTCATCAGGCGGGAGCAGAACGGCGGACGACTCGTCGCCATGACGGGTGACGGAACCAACGACGCACCAGCTCTGGCGCAGGCCGATGTCGGTGTCGCGATGAATACCGGTACCCAGGCGGCACGCGAGGCCGGTAACATGATCGATCTCGACTCCAACCCAACCAAGCTGATCGAGATAGTCGAGATAGGTAAGCAACTGCTGATGACGCGTGGCTCGCTCACGACCTTCTCCATTGCGAACGACGTCGCCAAATACTTCGCCATCATCCCGGCAATCTTTCTGACAGCATTCCCGGTGCTCGGCGCGCTCAACGTGATGCGTCTGCACTCGTCACAGTCCGCGATCCTGAGCGCGGTGATCTTCAATGCATTGATAATCGTAGCGCTGATACCTCTCGCGTTGCGCGGAGTGAAGTATCGTCCGTCGTCAGCCGCGCAGATACTGCGGCGTAATATTCTGATCTACGGAGTAGGAGGCATCATCGTGCCTTTCATCGGAATCAAGATCATCGACGTAGTCCTCACCTTTACTGGAGCCGTATCATGATACGCCGCCAGATTTGGACCGCCATATCGGTGACGGCCGTTCTCATGATTCTCACCGGCCTCGCATACCCGATGCTCGTGACCGGAATTGCACAGCTTCTGTTTCCGGACCAGGCCAACGGCTCACTCATAATCGAAAACGGTCGGATCGTCGGAAGCAGGCTCATCGGCCAGCGCTTCTCCGGTTCGAAATATTTCCATCCACGTCCATCAGCAGCGGGGGCCGGCTATGATCCGCTCGCCAGCGGTGGTACCAACAAGGGTCCGACAGACCGGAAGCTCGCCGATACGCTCATCGCCAACGCCGTGGACTCGATTATTGCAAATGACGGCGCGCACCGTGGTGGAATCCCTGCCGACCTGGTGACGTCATCCGGTTCAGGCCTGGATCCTGACATCTCGCCGGCGAGCGCGATGCTTCAGATCGCGCGCGTCGCGCGTGCCCGCAACGTCGATTCCTTGACAGTCGCCGACATCGTCGCCCGACACATCCAGGGACGCCAGTTTGGCTTGTTCGGCGAGCCACGTGTAAACGTTCTCTCGCTGAATCTTGCGCTCGATTCAGCACTCGCTCTTGCCACCAGGGCCACAAGATGACCAACTCGAACCGTCGCCCGTGAAAGCAACCATGTTCGTGCTGATCCTCGCCATCGCCGAACCCGCGAGCGTTGCGGCGCAACTGCCCGATTCATCCTCAAAGCAAGGACAGCTGCGACCGCCACAGAGACGTCAATCTGCGGCACTGACAGCGCGCCTGCGCCGTTTGCGTTCGCCGACTTCACCTGGCTGAACGGCAACAGTCGACAGCACGTATCGGTGCTCGATACAAAGGCATTCACCGGCGAGTTCCGCGCCGACGTCAGCTACATCGGCGACTTCAACAAGCCGAAGGATCACACGCTCGTCGGCACGTCGGAGAGCGGCCGCACGGGTGAATTCCAGGTGCAGCAGCTCGGCGTGGGCGGCGATTTTCACTGCGGCCACGCGCGCGGCCGGCTGATGACGCAGTTCGGAATGTATTCCACGATGACCCCGCGCAACGACGCCAGCCCCTGCACGCGGCCAGTGGGATCTTGCCAACGCATATCGCTACCTGTCCGAGGCGTACGGCGGATATCACTGGAACAAGCTGAGCGGCGTCAACCTCGACGCCGGCATCTTCATGTCGTACGTGGGGCTGTTCAGCTACTACAACTACGATAACTGGGCGTACCAGCCGTCCTACGTGTCGTCCAACACGCCATGGTTCTTCAACGGCGTGCGGCTACAGATATTCGTCAACGACAAGCTCAAGATCGAGCCGTGGCTCGTCAACGGCTGGCAGTCATACGGAATGTTCAACGGGACGCCCGGCGCCGGTCTTCAGGTGCTGTGGCGCCCGAATGGTGCCGTCTCGGTTCTCTCCAACAGCTATTACGGTCACGACTGGCTCGGCATCCCTCATCGCATGCGTGTCCACACCGACAACAGCCTGCAGGTCAAGTACTACGATCATCCGACGAGACAGCTCGACAGAGCGGCGTTCTCGTTCACAGTCGACGCGGGATGCGAGAGCGGTGGCGGCGTGCAGTGCACTTCATCCGGCGCAGGCGGGCCGGCGCAGAATTTTCTCGGCTTCATGTTCTACAACAGAACCTGGTTTGCGAGTAACACGATCGGCGTGACGCTAGGCGGCGGTGCCATGAACAACCCCGGACGATATCTCGTCCTCATGCCGCCGATCAACGGTGCAACTGCATTTTCAGGAACTCCCTACTTCACCGAGAACCCCGGCGACAAGTTCAAGGCGTGGGACGCATCGGCGACACTCGATTTCATGCCGGACGAGTTCACGACGTTCCGGACTCGAGCTCGACCACCGCGCGGCAAACGTGCCGTACTTCGCCGGATCCGGCGGCGTCACGCCGCCCGGCGGAAATATGGGCGCCGCCCGGATCGATGGTACAGGGCTGGTCGCCCGATCTCCGCAAGACGGAGACCCGTCTCAACCTGGCGCTTCTCGTAAAGATGTGAGGAATCAGAATGAACGCCCCGAGTAACGGCGACAGAAGGGCATCGACGCAGCGCTCGGATCGAGCTGACTTCCTGCGCCTGCTCGAGAGCCGCGAGCGCGGGAAGCTCAAGGTGTACATCGGTTCGTTCGCCGGCGTCGGCAAGACCTACCGAATGTTGCAGGAGGGTAACGCGCTTCGCTCACGTGGCATCGACATCGTAGCCGCCTTCGTCGAGTCACACGGACGCGCCGAGACCGAAGCGCAACTTGCCAACCTCGAGGTGATTCCGCGCCGGCGCGTCGAGTATCGCGGCGTCGTACTCGAAGAAATGGACGCAGATGCGGTGATCGCGCGCGCACCCGCTGTCGCGTCTGGTCGATGAGCTCGCCCACACGAACGTGCCCGGCGGTCAGACACACCAAACGGTGGCAGGACGTCGAGGACATACTCGACGCCGGCATAAGCGTCATAAGCGCGGTGAACATACAACACGTCGAATCGCTGAACGACGTCGTCCAGCGAGACCCTCGGCGTGACGGTGCGTGAAACGGTGCCGGACTGGGTGCTCGCCAAAGCGGATCAGGTCGTCAATCTGGACATAAGCGCCGAGGATCTCCGGCAGCGATCTGCTGGAAGGCAAGATCTACGCGCCCGAGAAAATTCAGTCCGCACTCACAAATTTCTTTACAGAGGAGAATCTCACCACGTTGCGCGAGCTTGCACTGCGCGAAGTGGCGAGTAGCGTGGACCGTATTCGCGAAGGAATCGCCGCAAGGGGTGTACCATCTGCGCGGACCAACAGCCATGGCGGCCGTACAGCAGATCGCATTCTCGTCGCGATGTCGAGCAACCCGCCGTACACGCAAATGCTGCTCCGCAAGGCCAGCCGCATCGCCGGCCGTCTCAACTCGGACTGGTATTGCGTGTACGTACAGACACCCAGCGAGCGAAGCGACCGCATCGATTCAGCACTTCAGCGACGGCTGGTCGAGAACATTCAGGCTGCGCAGAGCATGGGTGCGGAAATCGTGAAGCTCGAGGGTACCGACGTCGCCGCTGCCATCTGCCAGTTCGCACGTGAGAAGAGCGTAACACTGGCAATCGTCGGCCAGTCCCGCCGAAGCTTTCTGGATCACCTCCGCCGCGGCTCGGTGATCGACAAGCTCATCAACAACACTCAGGACCTCGACGTTCTCGTCGCGGCTTTCAACGAACGTCCTACCACTCCTATCGTCACCATGAGCACACCAATATCATCGGACGCCGACTACACGTCCGCACTTGCAACAGCGGCCACATCCGCCGAGCGCTCGCTCGACGACGCGCGCATACCGATCCACATTCTCCTGACCGCGCAGTTCGGCGAGCTCAACGACAACCAGGAGGAGATGCTTCGCGATGCCGCCGCTGCGCTCGACAACATCGCCGAAGAGCTCCGCGCGCTTCGTGACATCGCAGGCGCGGATCGCGCGGTCGCGAACGCGCGGCGTGACGTGGTACGAATTGGCGAGATCGTGCGAGCGCTTCAGCCGGAGCTCCTGGCGCAGGCGTCTCGCGCCGATGTATCGCTCGTAGTGAACGTTGCGCCTGGCCTGCCCAGCACGATCGGCGCGTTCACTCAGCTCCGTGACGCAATCCGCCTTACACTGGCCGACGACATTCGTTATGCCATACCCGGCAGCACTGTCACGATCGACGCTTCCGCCACCGCGGATGAGATACGGATCACTTCATGTTGCGGCGCGTCCCGATCGGTGACTGTGAGCCTGCTGTTGGCGGAGCGCCTGCTCGGCGGCCAGGGCGCGCGTCTCGAGCAGAGCGACGGACGAACAACCATCGCGGTCCCGAGGGTGGCTCCGCCGGGCAGTGGACAGGTTCGTTAATTTTCCGGTATGAACGAGATCAGCGGAATCCATCACGTCACGGCCATCACCGGCAACGCGCAGGTGAATCTTGACTTCTACACGCACGTACTCGGCATGAGACTTGTGAAGAAGACAGTCAACCAGGATGTGCCGGATACGTACCACCTGTTCTATGCAGACGCCGACGGCAATCCTGGCACCGATCTCACCTTCTTTCCGTGGGCTGACTCACCACCTGTTCAGGATGGCATAGGACTCGCGATGGAAGTGTCACTCGCGATACCCGCGATGAGCGTGACATACTGGCGTGACAGGCTCGCGACCTTCGGCGTCGCGATCGAAGGCGAATCGGTCCGTCATACAGAGCGCGCGCTTACCATCCGCGATCCGTTCGGACAACCTGTCGCACTCGTTGCAACTGACGACGCTCGCACGTTCGCAGCGTGGGAACGTAGTCCCGTTCCAGCGGAGCATCAGATCCGCGGACTACAGTCGGTTCGATTGTGGGAGCGTGATCTCGCGCTGACCGAGGATTTTCTCGTCAGCGTGCTCGGCTTTCGCGCAATTGGCGTCGAGGATGGATGGCACCGTTACGGAGTCGGTGACGGTGGATCTGGGAAGCATCTGGACATTCGTGAAATTCCGGACGGTGCACGCGGCCGTTGGGGCGTGGGCGGAATCCATCACGTTGCATGGCGAGTCGCCGACGATGCGGCGCAACTCGCAGTGCGCGCGCGAGTGGAAGCGGCGCACCGTCGTCCAACCGAAGTCATCGACCGCTTCTGGTTTCACTCGGTCTACTTTCTGGAGCCGGGCGGCGTGCTCTTCGAAGTCGCAACAGATGGGCCCGGCTTCTCGATCGATGAGAGCGCGGAATCACTTGGTGAGAAACTTGTGCTTCCGCCGTGGCTCGAGCCAGAGCGTACGAAGATCGAATCCGAATTGCCGCCGCTATCAGTCTTGTCGTAGCGCGACGACTGGAGCGGCGACGATTCACATCGATTGGGTCAGACCTGGGGCCGTCTCCTGCGAACGACCGCCGGTACGAAGGCGAACAATCCCGTCGCGAGCAACGCGAGGGATGACGGCTCCGGAGTCGCCGACGCGATGAATGCGAAGTTCGCGCCGACTGCAGGATCTACATGTCCCGCGTAGGATCCGAAATAACCGCCGTTCAGTTCATAGTTCGCGGGACAGCTACCGTCGGGATTGGGATTCGTCGCGCTTCCATCACCTGGGTTCCAGCAGCGCTCACTGCCAAATGAGGCGACGCCCGCAACTTCATAACGACCCATTGCCGCGTCCCAGATGAAACCCGGGCCACCCGAATCTCCGGCGCCGATCATCCCCTCGTAGATCCCGTAGCCCGGGTCGCAAACGTTGGCAAGCTGGCCGGGCGGCAACCCCGCTGGATTTCCCGGGCCACCAAAGAAGTTGCACAGTGTGTTGTTGCCGAGTGTCCCGTCATCGAAGTCGGAGAGCAGGATTGGAGTGGCGAAGCCGGAATAGATCGTACTTGCGTCGGCGCTGAGTGTCGCGTCCCATTCGTTGAGCGCGAGTCGTCGGACTGGCTCACCGGTGCCAAGCACGTCGTCGAAGAGCGTGTTGACGGTGCCGCCGGTAACACCATTCCCGGTGAGGCCAAACCCTGCGAAAATCGTCGGCTGTCCGATCGGGTCGCCACCATAGAGATAGTATCCCGTCATCCATGAATCGGCCGGTCTGCTGAGGTGAATGATCGCGATGTCATTCGGATCGATGGCAGAGCCGTTCGGACTTGCGGCGAGGCCGCCGTTATACGCCGGATTCACATAGATCGCCGACGATTTGATGTTCGTGACACCGCCGGTTGGGTTGAGGAATCCGGAGTACACCGACGATGCAGTCACGACGTTGCTGCCGGATGTGACGCAGTGTGCGGCCGTCAGGACATCCTGACCCGTCCACAACAGGGTTCCGGTACACCCGGATGTGATGAAACCCTGATTGTCCGTCATCAACAGTCTTGCGACACCATCGAAGCCGGTGCCATACGGCGACTGGTAACGCGGGTCGTTGTATCCGACGGCCGGTGCGCTCGCACTGGGGATCGCGGGGTCGGCAACAGTGATCAACGACGCAACGTGATCGGCGAAACCGCCAGGCGGGATGGATGCAACACCCTGCGCACCAAGTACCGCCGTACCAAACACTAAACCGACTGCTGCAAAAGGTCTGAGACTGCGCATCAGATTCCCCCACCCAGGATAATGTCGGCACAACATGCGCGGCCGGGTCTTTTGGCGCAAGGTTGCGTGCACGAATACTCGACTGACCCTATCGGCGGAGCTGTTGCTCGATCGTTTTCGTCAGTGGAGATACTACATCACCAGTATGCCTGGTCGTCACAGTTTCGATCAGCATTATCCAGCACTCCTCGTCCGCGACTGGATTGTGAGTGACACCTTTCGGGACTATGTGGAAATCGCCCGGTCCGAGCTCCACATCGCCATCCTCGAACTGGATCTTCAGTCGCCCTTTCACGACGAAGAACATCTCATCCTCATCATCGTGTTTGTGCCACGTGAACTCACCCTTGAGCTTCGCGATCTTGACATACTGATCGTTCACGCGACCGATCACTCTGGGTGACCAGACGTCGTGGAGGTCTGCAAATTGTTGCTCGATGTTCATGAGTACATTGAAGTAGGGGTGCCGGGTACAGGATTCTACCCGGAGACACGTAGTACCAAGGCTGACCGGATGGCGTTTCTGCGGCGCCGCGCGTTGATATTGTTCCACCACTGCGCGAATCCCGCAAGGCTGGACATTTCTGCGGAAGGGAGCTTCGATGAATCAAACGCTGCGTTCCATGCTGCGAGCCAGACCGATCCGCATCGTGTGCCTTGGCATGATTGCGTCGCTCGCATTCTGTCCGCGTCCGCTCCAGGCTCAGACGTCGAGTGGCACATCGCCGCTCTCGTTCAATGATTTCGGCGCAAAGCTCCTGAACGCAGCCGGCAATCGTGATGGCGCTGCGGATTCGAATACCGTCGTGTCGCCGGTCAGTGCGGGACTCGCACTGTCGCTGGCATCCTTCGGTGCAAACGGGAGCACCGCCTCGGCGCTTGCGATCATGCTCCGCACTTCCGGATTGAGCCGATCCGATCTCGAAAGCCGCGGGTCATCGCTGATTACCGCATCGACCGATCGCAAGGACGTCCAGCTCGAGATCGCGAATGCCGTCTGGACGGATAACTCTGTCACGCTGACCAGGTCGTTCCAAGCGGCGGCGCGCGCGTGGCACGCACGCGTCGGTAGTCTCGCACTGCACTCGCCGCATGCGGTAACGGTGATTAACAGTTGGGCCGACAGTGCGACGCATGGGAAGATCAGGGGTATCCTGAGCGAGGAGCTTCCCGATACCACGCTGTTGTTCATCGCTAATGCGGTGTATTTCAAGGGTAAATGGCTCACACCGTTCAACAAGAGCCTTACACAGCAGCGTCCGTTCACACTTCGCTCTGGCCGAACGATCCGCGTGCCGTCGATGCAACGCACCGGCGACATGCGGTATTCACGCGACAGCGGCTATCAGATGGTGCGTCTGCCGTACAATGGCGATCACGTCGCGATGTACGTGATTCTTCCCGATTCGGGCGACAATCGAAGGATCGAGCTGAGGTTCGCGGAGTCCGGGTGGCCCGCTTCGCTGACGGCGCGCGCAAATCGAGAAGTCCATCTCGTTCTGCCCAAACTGCACGTCGAGCAGGCGACCGACCTTGTTCCGCTTCTCAGGCGGCTCGGTGCAGGCGTCGCAACGAATTGCAGGCAGGCCGACTTCAGCACCATGGCGGTCGATAAAACAGGAAGGCCTCCACAGCAGCTCTGCATCGGAAAGGCATTACAGAAAGTGTATCTCGACGTTGATGAGGAGGGAACGGAAGCCGCGGCCGTCACCGGAATCGGAATGATCACGACCACCGCTCTCCGGCTCACGACAGAGTTCGTCGTTGACCGTCCTTTTATCATACTGTTACGGGATGAAACGACCGGTGCAGATCTTTTCGTCGGCACCATCCGGCATCCGTGAGCCAATCCGCCCCATCCCTTTTTGACCATATCGAACAGTCGTTCGAAACCCGAAACCCGTGACTTCAGACAACGTTGCATTCCCCAGGCTGACCGACCGGCAGATCGGCACCCTGTCGAAGTACGCGAAGCGGCGTCACTTCCGTGACAATGATGTGCTCTTTGAGGCGGGGGTGAGCCCGGCGACCTTCTTCGTCGTTCTATCGGGCGCGGTCGAGATCCTCGATCATTCAGGCGACGAGCCGAGGACGGTTGTAGTACATCAACCGGGCGAGTTCACGGGCGACATCGACATTCTCACGCGGCGTGTCACGGTCGTGAGCGCAGTGGCACGCGGCGAGACCGACGTGCTCGAAGTCGCACCGGCCGACATCCGGCGGCTGATTGCGGAAGATCCGGGAATGGGCGACGTCATTCTGCAGGCGTTCATTACGCGCAGAGAACAGCTTCTCGAGTCCGGATTTCAGGGCGTTCGCGTGATCGGGTCGAGGGATTCGCGCGACACATATCGCATTCGCGAGTTTCTCTCGCGCAATCAGGTACCGATGAGGTGGCTCGATGTCGATACGGATTCAGGCGCCGCTGAGTTGTTACACCACTTTGGCGTCGGCGATGACGCGCTCCCCGTTGTACTGTGCGTCGGCCAGGCTGTGCTGCGCAATCCATCCACGCGCGACCTCGCACAGGCTGTCGGACTCAAGCGCCCGATCGGCACCGAAGTCTACGATCTGGTGATCGTGGGTGCCGGCCCCGCGGGACTCGCGGCCGCCGTGTATGGTTCGTCCGAAGGACTCACCACGCTGTTACTGGACGCCGATTCTCCGGGTGGACAGGCAGGCGCATCCAACGCGATCGAGAATTACCTCGGCTTTCCGATGGGAATTACGGGCGCCGATCTCACCAGGGCCGCAACGTTGCAGGCGCAGAAATTCGGTGCACGATTGTCAACTCCGGCACCCGTAACCGCGCTCGATGATGAAGGATCGCACCTCACCGTGCGCATGGACGACGGTGAAACCGCGTCGGCGCGCTGCGTTCTGATCGCAACCGGCGCAGACTATCGCAAGCTCGACGTTCCCGATCGCGAACGTTTTGAGGGGATAGGCATCTACTACGTTGCGACCAGGACAGAACTCGATGCATGCAGCGGCGCCGATGTCGTGATCGTCGGCGCAGGCAACTCAGCCGGTCAGGCAGCGGTATATCTCGCACAGCACACGCGGAAGGTGACGTTACTCGTACGCCGCGACAGCATGCGACAGACCATGTCGAGCTATCTCATCGATCGAATCGAGGCCGCGCCTACCATCGAGGTGCTCTACACCACGCAAGTTCGCGAGCTGCATGGCGACACACGTCTCGAGGCCATAGTCGTCGAAAACACCACAACAGGCGCGCGACGCACGATCGACACTCCAGCTGTCTTCACGCTCATCGGTGCCATTCCGCACACCGATTGGCTACCAGCGCAGATCGACAAAGACGCCAAGGGATTTGTCTGCACCGGGCGCCAGCTCGCCAACACGCCCGGCTGGACACGCAAGCGCCAGCCGTTCCTGCTGGAGACAAGTCAGCCCGGAGTATTCGCCGCGGGCGACGTGCGACTCGGCTCCGCAAAGCGTGTGGCAGCAGCAGTCGGCGAGGGCTCGATGGCAGTCAAGTTCGTGCACGAGTACCTCGCCGAGCTACGCGAAGATCCGCAGCCGGAGCTGCTGACGAACGTACCGGTGAAGGGTGTGGCCGCTATGTAAGGCATCCGGCGCGGATGCATTCGGGCCTTATCGGACCGCCGCCCCGTCCCAGCTTCCGCCCAACGCCTTGTACAACTGCACCGTCGCCGTGAGATACTGTTGCTCCACCGCGACCAGATTCAGCTGCGCATTGAACAGACTCTGCTCTGCGTTCAGCACTTCGAGATAGCTCGACACGCCGCTCGCATATCGCCGTTCCGCGATGGACGCTGCGATCGTCAACGCGCGCGCCTGCGTCTGCTGCGCCACGAGTTGATCGCGGCCCAACCGGACACCAGCAAGTGCATCACTTGCTTCACGCAACGCCGTCAGCACGGTCTGTTGATACTGCGCCTTGCTCTCGTCCGCGCGTGCGCGCGCCGCACGTTCTTCATTGAGCAGCCGGCCACCGGTGAAAATGGGAAACGACAGGCCGGCTTGAAGCGTGTAGATCTCACCCTGGCGCGTGAAGAGCTTGTTTACTTCCGGCCGTTGCGAGCCGTAATCTCCCCCCACCGTGATCGTCGGAAGCCTGTTTGCTACCGCGACACCGATGCGTGCGAGCGACGCCTGCATGTCTCGCTGCGCGCGCATCACGTCCGGACGCCGCGCGATCAGTGCGCCCGGAAGTGAATCGGGGACCGCAACCGCCTGAATCACATCTTGCAGCGGACCGCCGCGCGGAATGGAGCCCGGCGGCTGGCCCAGTAGCAACGAGAGTGCGTTCTCCTGCTGTCGCCTCTGCAAGGCGAATTGCGCAAGTCGCGCGGCCGGATCGGCAACCTGCGCCTCGAACTGGCGCACATCGAGCTCGGAGATCTGGCCCTGGGCGAATCTGCGACGCGCAAGCTCCAGTACCGCCTGCCCTGCCGCTCTCGTAGCCTCGGCGATGCGCATGCTTTCGTCCAGCTCGCGCAGCTGCAGGTACTCGGTCGCCACATCGCTCACGAGCGTGAGCTCGGTCGCGCGCGCGTCTTCTTCGTGGCTGAGCAGGTCGAAGTTCGCCGCTTGAGCACCACGACGGATCCTTCCCCAGAAGTCCAGCTCCCACGCAACGTTCGCGGTCGCGCTGATCGCGTCGTACTTGATCGGCGAACCACCCGCGAGGGCGATCTTGTTCCGACTCGCCGCTGCGTTGGCGGTTATCTGCGGAAAGAACGGTCCAGCTGCAGCGCCATGAAGCGCTTGGTACTCGCGAATGCGAGCCTGAGCCACGCGCAGGTCGCGATTGTTGTTGACCGCGGTCTGGATCAGCGACGCGAGCGTGCTGTCGCGCACGATCTCGAGCCACGTGAGGTTGCGCGCAGGATCGAGCTGCAGCGTAGTGGGAACACCGATCGGCTTCTGCGGCGGCTCACCCTGGCTCACCATCGATTGCGGGGCCGGGGAAACTGAATCTGCCGCTCTGGCCGCAGTAAGAGAATCGAAGAACGTCCGCGCAGCCGGCGTTACCGCCTGATCGCTGGTCTGCGCGACTGATGGCGTCGCGGCCGTGACTGCAGTCGACGGCCCCACCGCGCACGCGGAGACAACGCATGCTGCGGTTACGAGTGCAAACGCGCTGAATCTGCGCGGCATTTGATTGATTGATATCACTGCTTGTGTACCGAATGGCCGGAAGGCGCTGCGCCACCGGCTGGACGTGCGTCATGCGCGGTCGCGAGCTCGCGTCGATGAATCCGCTTCTCGATCACTGCGAAGAACAGCGGAATGAAGAAGACTCCAACCGTCGTCGCGACGAGCATGCCCGCGAAAACGCCGGTTCCGAGTGAATGCCGACTCGCAGCGCCGGCACCGCCAGCTACGACGAGCGGCGCAACGCCGAGGATGAATGCGAACGAAGTCATGAGAATTGGACGGAATCGCTCTCGCGCGGCCTCCAGCGCGGCGTCGCGGATCGACATGCCGGATCGCCTCAGCTCTGTCGCAAACTCGACGATGAGGATCGCGTTCTTCGCCGCGAGTCCGAGCACTGCGAGCAGCGCAACCTGGAAATAGATATCGCTCGAGAGTCCGCGCGCGAATATCCCCAGATAGGCACCGAGCACGCCAAACGGCAGCGCGAGAATTACCGCGAACGGAATCGACCAGCTCTCGTATTGAGCTGCGAGAACCAGAAACACGAGCACCAGTGCCAGCGCGAGAACAAGGCCAGCCTGCCCCGATGACGCACGCTCCTGATACGATTCACCACTGTACGCGTAGCCGATCCCCTGCGCCGCGTACTTGTCCGCGACCAGTTTCTCGACCGCGTTGAGTCCTTCGCCCGAGCTGTGACCCGGCGCAACTGCCGCGGTTATGGTCGCAGATGGGAATCCGTTGAATCGCGTGAGCAATCCTGGAGCGCCGCGCATCTCCGTGGTCGTGAGCGCCGACAGCGGCACCATGTCGCCACTCGTGCTGCGCACGTAGAATCGCCCTATGTCCTCCGGCCGCTGCCTGAACTGCGTCTGCGCCTCGGCCTGAACGCGATACGTCCGGCCGTAGAGGTTGAAATCGTTGATGTACAGGTTCGACAGCATCGTCTGCAGCGTCGAGAAGATGCTCGCGCTGGTCACCCCGCGCGACTCAGCCGCAGCCTCGTCTACGTGCACATACACCTGCGGCACGTCGGTTCGAATGTTGACGTTGGGATTTTGCAGCGATGGAACCTTCTGGAGATCCGCCACGAAGCTCCGCACGCTATTCGCGAACGTGTTGTAATCGGTGCCGGTGCGCTCCTGCAGGTTCAGCTCCAGTCCCGCGGTCGTACCGAGTCCCGGAATTTCCGGGAGGTTGAATCCGAACGCTATCGCGTTCTTCATACCGAACAGCTTGCCGTTCACGCGCTGCAGAACAGCGTCCACGCCGTCCGATGCACCTCGCTCAGCCCACGGCTTGAGACTTACAAATATCGTCGCCGCGTTCGTCTGCGTCGATTGCGATAGAAGGTCGAGTCCAACCAGAACCACCACGTTCTGGACCGCTGGCTCCTTGTGAAGCATGTCCTCCACCTGCTTGACCGTCGCAGTGGTGCGCTGCAGCGACGCGGCATCAGGAAGTTGCACGGCTATGGCAAAATATCCCTTGTCCTCACTCGGCAGGAAGCTGCCGGGCACGACCTTCCACAACACAACCAGTCCAAGCACAAGGGCAACGAAGATACCCAGCCACAAACTCGGCCGATCGATGATGCGTCCGGCCGCGTCCACGTATCGCGTGGTCATCTTGCCGAAGCCGTGATTGAACCAGTTGTAGAACCGGTTGTCGGTCTCCTCAGGCGGCTTCTGGAGCAGCACGCCGCACAGCGCTGGCGTCAGTGTCAGCGCGACGAAACCAGAGAGCACGACCGAGATCACGATGGTGATCGCGAACTGCTTGTACATCGTGCCCGTGATGCCGCCCACCAATGCAACAGGAATGAATACGGAGCACAGTACCAGCACGATCGCCACCAGCGCGCCGCTCACCTGATGCATCGCCTTGTTCGCCGCAACGCGCGCCGAAACGTGCTCCGCGGCCATGATTCGCTCGACGTTCTCGATGACCACGATCGCATCATCCACCACGATTCCTATCGCCAGCACCATCGCGAACAGCGTAAGCGTGTTGATCGTGAATCCCAGAAACTGCAATCCCAGAAACGTGCCGATGATACTCACCGGCACCGCGAGCACCGGAATGAGCGTGGCACGCCAGCTCTGCAGGAAGATGAACACGACGAGCGTGACGAGTATCATCGCCTCCGCGAGCGTGATCACGACTTCCTTGATCGATTCGGTGATGAACGGCGTCGTGTCGAACGGAATCCTGGCTTCGACCCCCGCTGGCATGTTCTTCGACAGCTCCTTCAACCGCGCCGCGACGGCGTTCTTCACGTCCAGGTTATTTGCGCCGGGACGTGCGTACACCACCATGAGGGCCGTCTGCGCGCCGTTGAGTCGTCCGGCTGCGTCGTATCCCTGCGAGCCGAGATGCACATTGGCAATGTCGCCAAGATGTACGATCGACCCGTCCGGGCGAGCGCGTACGATTATGTTCGCGAATTCCGCAGGACTCGTAAGACGTCCAGCGGTCGTCACGGGCAATGTGAGCTCCGTGCCGGATGGGGCCGGCTCGCGGCCCAGACGACCTGCCGGCTTGGTGGAATTCTGCGCCTGCACCGCCGCCGACACATCATCCACCGTGATCCCGAGCTGCGCCATCTTCTCCGGATTCAGGCTCAGTAGCATCGCGAAGTCGAGACCACCGAATGTCATGGCCGACCCGACACCCGGGACGCGCTTGATCTCGTCCTCGAGATACAGCTTGGAGTAGTTACTCAGATACGAAGCGTCGTAACGCGGATCCTTGGAGCTGAGCGCCGCGACAAGCAGAATGTCGGGATTCGCCTTCGTGATCGTGACGCCGAGCTGTCGGACGGAAGCGGGCAGCTGCGGGAGTGCGAGATTGATCGCGTTCTGCACGTCGACCGCGGCCAGATCCTGATCACGCGAAATGTCGAACGTGAGTGCGAGGTTCATCGAACCGTCGCTTGCATTGGACGACTTGTAGTACAGCAAGCCGTCGAGGCCCGACAACTGTTGCTCGATTGGAGCCGCAACAGAGTTCGCAACGTCCTCCGCACTGGCGCCGGGATAGACCGCCGTGACGCGAACGCTCGGTGGTGTGATCTGCGGATAACGGTTCACTGGCAGCGACAGCATTGCGAGAACGCCGAGCAGCGCGATGACGATCGAGATCACACCGGCCAGAACCGGGCGTTGTACGAAGAAATACTGCGGAGTCTTTTCGTCCTGCGGATTTTCCGCAGGATCAGGCTTGACAGCGCTCATCGCGCGGAATCCTTGACCGATGCGCTCGATGTCGTCGTTTTCGTAGCGGCCGGCGCCGCGGCCGGCGTCGCACCCGAGTCAGTCTTCGCTGTCTTCGTGGAATCGACGTAGGGAGTCGGGTGCACCGGTGCGCCGGGGCCGATCTTCTGCACACCGTCAACGACTACGCGATCACCTGCGGCAAGACCGGTTTCGATCAGCCAGTCGTTCCCCGTCCATGTGGTCGCCTTCACTTCACGCGTCGCAACCTTGTTGTCGGATCCGACTACGTACACCATCTGACGTCCCATCTGCTGCAGAACAGCGCGCTGCGGAATCACTATTGCATTCGTGCGAGACAGACCGCGCAATGAAACATGCACGAACTGACCCGGAAGCATGATACGGCGCGGGTTCGCGAACTCGGCGCGGTATTCCTGCGTTCCGGTTTGCGGATCGACTACAGGATCGATGTACCCGATGCGTCCCTCCGTCGGAAACGAGCTTCCGTCGGGCATCGTCACCTGAACGCGTGCGGACCCGCCCGGTGCGATCGCGCGAGCATACACCGGATCACTGCGCCACTGCGCCTGCTGATCCGTCGATGGCCTGAACGTGACGTAGATCGGATCCAGCACATCGATCGTGGTAAGGAGATCTGCGGGTCCGGTCACGCGTGCGCCAACATCGAGCAGCGTGCGCTCGATCCGACCGTTGATCTGGGCACGAACCGTCGTCTCGCTCAGATTCTTCTGAGCTGCATCGACGCTGCCGCGTGCGTCATCGACCGCAGCGCTTGCGGATTTCACCTGCGCTTCGGCGTTATCGACGTCCTGCTTGGCGACCGCGTTTCCGGGGAGAAGAGCACGAAGGCGTGATGCCATCGTCTGTGTATTTGCGAGGGTTGCCTGCGCCGACGCGAGACGCGCCTTTGCACTCCGCCATTCCGCGTCGGCTGTCGTCGGATCGATGCGATACAGCACCTCGCCGACGTGCACCTGCGCGCCCTCGGTAAACGGTCGCGCCATGATCACGCCGATTGCCTGGGCACGAACCTGCACGCTGCGGTACGCGCGGACCTGACCGGTAAATTCGAGATTGTCCTCGACCGTTCGCGGCGTCACCGTGAGCACTGACACCTCCGACGGAGGCGGAGTGGGCGGCGGTCCGGCCTTGGAGCAGCCAGCGAGGAGAGCGGCAACGCATGCGCCGGCGGCCATGAAGCGCGACGATGACAGAAAGCTCATGCTACGGGTATGTGACATACGTGATTTATTGAATCTTGAAGACATCAGTGAAGACAAATGTCATGCGTATTACTGGCAAAAAAGTTGCGCCGGAGGCGCCGGCCGGTCGCTGCGAGTTGCGTACCAGACGCTTGCGTGGACCGCCTTAACGACCCGTTGTTCACACAGCGCGTCACTCTGTTACATCCGAACCGTCGCGTTCACACGCGGCGAGAAAACTGTTGAATACGCGCTGGCACGTCTCGAGATCTGCGTCGGATGCGCCAGCCAGGAGATGCTTGCGTAACCGCTCGACGACGGGCATGATCCGCTGCGCGAGCTCGATGCCCGCCGGAGTGAGGTGCAGCGTCTTGGCACGCTGGTCGTCCGGGTCCGGGCGACGAACGACCAGGCCGCTCGCGCCGAGCTGATCCAGCAACCTGACCAGGCTGGGCCCCTCGATGTCCATCTGTTCGGCCAGCGCATTCTGCCGCATGCCATCGTTCTGCCAGATGCGGACGAGCGGCGCCGCTAGCGCGCGAGAGAGCCCGAACGCATTCAGCTCATTGTCGTAGCAGCGCCGCAGCTTCTCCCGCAGCGGGCACAGGGTCGCGATGAAGGATACTTCGAGCGTGTCCCTCGGCGAGGCCGGACGGTTGTGGGAGGAGCGCATGGGGTTAGATAGATAGCTACCTACCTAATTTTACGGAAGCCCCCGGGTTTCGGTTGGCAGCCCGTGACCGGCCCGCGCGATCCTGCCGCGTCCCTATCTCGGCCAGAGCCAGGCGAACGTCGCTGCCGTCAAGAGAGCGTAGATGATGCCGTCGACCGTAGCCTTGAACGTCGTCATCCAGGACCGCCGCAACCAGATCGACACTTGCCACAGCGCGACTGCATATCCGAGGAACGCGGTTACTGCGACGAAGTGAAACACGGCGTGGTAGTCCGAGCCTGGCGGCGCCGCGAATCCAGTCAGGCAGGCCGCGAGACTGCTCACAATGAGACAGTAGATAAACCAGAGCCCGAGATTCCGCCCCATCGACCACGGAGCGTTGGGAAGCACTGTGACTAGAAGATTGGGACCCTGCCGCACGCGCTCGGCGAATTCCGGCGATTTCATATCCGCCGCGCCTGTGGGGCGCGGCATCATGTAGTCGCCCGGCGGTATCGCGAACTGACGAAGCGCCGCGCTGACCTGTTCCTCATTCGGAATCGTGCGGTAGTCGTTCTTGTGCCACGGCAACATCATATGGATGATTGCGCTCGCGATGAATACGATCACCGCGGAAAGAAGGATCGGGAGCCAGAGTGCAAGAAGCCCTGTCATGACAACCTCGGTCATCCAATTGTGGGTAGAGCGATTTCCGTCGGGCGAACCAGCAAAATCTACGTGACTTGTGGCCCGACTGCATCGCGTGGGACCAGCGCGGACAGCTTGCTCGGCGGTCCGCCCGGACACTTGCGGCGGCGACTGGGTGACGTTTCGGCCCGACGCTGGGGTCGTGTGAGTACAATGGTCACCGAAGACGGAATTCACGGCAGAGAGAGGCACGCCGGATGACACACGACATCGTCACTCGGCGACCACCGCCAACTGGTCGCCGGACCATCCTCTCGGCCTGCGTTGCATTTCTCGCGCTGACGGCGTGCTCGAGCTCGACGCCAACCGGCGTCGCCTGTACGGCGATTTATGTTTACGGCATATCGCTCAAGGTGCAGAACGCGACCACAGGCGCAGCCATCACTGACAGCGCGACCGTGCGGATTACGGATGGAAGCTACGTCGAGTCCTACAATTATCTTGGCCCTGCGGGCCAACCAGCCAGCGGCATCCTGTCCGCGGCTGGTGAGCGCGCAGGAAGCTACAGCATATCGATTCGGAAGGACGGCTTCGCGCCGTACGACACGAGTGGCGTGACGGTGACGAAAGACGTATGCCACGTGCACCCCGTAGAGGTGGTCGCGAAACTGCAACCTACCAAATGAGATCGACCCGCATCAGTTATCCGCGTCCGAAAATGGCGAGCGTGATCCACCGACGAAGCTAGCTTTCGATGAAACGGAGAAAGAGATGAGCGTCACTCATACAGTCACTGATTCGCCCATCGGCGAGCTGACCCTCGTCGCGTGCGGCGGCGCGCTGACAGGCGTGTATTTCCCGAAACACACGCGCCTGCCGCAGCCTGCCGCATTCGGCCAACGAGTCGATACGGGATTCGAAGCAGCGGTCGACCAGCTAGGCGAATACTTCCGTGGCGAGCGCACGCAGTTCGACCTCCCCCTCGCGCCGTGCGGCAGCGACTTCCAGCTGCGCGTATGGAGCCTTCTGCGCGATATCCCTTACGGAGAGACGCGCTCGTACGGTCAGTTGGCGAAGGAGCTGGGCAATCCGTCGCTCGCACGCGAAGTTGGCGGAGCGAACGCTCGCAATCCGTT
The DNA here is from genome assembly GCA_963707505.1 of uncultured Gemmatimonadales bacterium. Classification (GTDB taxonomy): domain Bacteria; phylum Gemmatimonadota; class Gemmatimonadetes; order Gemmatimonadales; family Gemmatimonadaceae; genus Fen-1247. The sequence continues at coordinate 880,297 of CAVPQB010000004.1, read as the reverse complement.
GAGCATAGTCGTCCCGTGCCACAGGGTCGTCGGCGCTGACGGACGGCTGGTTGGTTACGCAGGCGGACTGGACCGAAAACAGTTCCTGCTGGATCTCGAGGCACCTGCGACTCGCGGACAGCTACTCATCGGCGGTCTGATTTAGCAAGCGTGACCCGATGTGGTGGCTACTCGCGCGCTCCCGCCCTTGCGACGGGCCGGGTACCTCCCTCGATGCAACGCAAGAGTTCCAGGTTCGTCATCGGTCGCGCAAACAGGAACCCCTGCCCGAGAGTGCAGCCGAGTGCACGGAGGGCGGAGTGCTGCGCGCCGTCTTCGATGCCTTCAGCCACGGTCCGGAGCTGAAGTGTGTCTGCGAGTGCAACGATGGTGCGTGCAAGCGCGGCAGCGTCACCGCCGCGCGCGATTCCGTCGATGAAGCTCTTGTCGATCTTGAGCACGTCCACTGGAAACTGCCTGAGATAGCTGAGCGACGAGTACCCAGTGCCGAAATCGTCGACAGCCAGGCGGAGTCCGAGCGTCTTGAGCGCTCTGAGCTGGTCGAGGGTCTGGGATGTGTCGCGCATGACAACGCTTTCGGTAATTTCGAGTGTCAGCCGCTCTGGGGCGAGCCCGGTCACCGCGAGCACCGCACGGACGTCGTCTACGATGGAAGCGTGCTGGAGCTGTCGTCCCGAGAGATTGACTGACACGCCGATGTCGTTATCGTCGGATGAAACTGGCCAGCTCGCCGCAGCAGTACACGCCTGGGTAAGAACCCAGAGGCCGAGCGGAACGATGAGGCCGGTGTCCTCCGCCACTGGAATGAACTCCTCAGGGGAGATCAGCCCGCGCCGCGGATGATGCCAGCGCACCAGCGCCTCGGCGCTGACTACACGGTGCGTGTCGAGCGCCACGATGGGTTGGAAGACCACGGCGAATGCGCTTTCACCGCCCTGCATCAGCTCTGCCACTGCCACGCGCAGATCCTCCTCGAGTCGCAGCCGTGTGAGCGCCTGCTCGTGCATCGATCGCTCGAAGTGCATGGCCTGCCCCTTGCCGCGCGCTTTCGCGGCGTACATCGCGACGTCTGCGTTACGCAGCAGTGCTTCCGGGTCCTCGCCCGGGGTGGCGAGAGCAATTCCGATGCTTGCCTTGACGAAAATCTCGCGCTCGGACCCGGACCCACTCTCACCACTCGTTCCACCACTCGTTCCATCGGCGTCCGACCCGGCGGACTGCGCCGTGCCCGGTTGCGGCTGTGCCACTGTGACTGGCAGCGTCAGCGCGCCGTACAATCGTGCTGCGGCAGCGTCCGCTTCTTCCACCGTGCGGACGTCCTCGAGCAGGATGGCGAACTCGTCGCCGCCGAGACGTGCAACCGTGTCGCCGTCGCGAACTGCATGCTGGAAACACTCGGCAACCCTGCAGAGTACCGCGTCGCCCACGCCGTGTCCAAGTCCGTCATTGACCAGCTTGAACCCGTCAAGATCCACAAGAAGGACCGCTACGCTGCCGGGGTTCCGGCTGCTCCGCGCAAGCGCATGTGCTACGCGATCGCGGAACAGGACCCGGTTGGCGAGTCCCGTCAGTGCGTCAGTGAGCGCCTGATGTGCAAGCTCACGTTCGAGGCGCACGCGCTCGGTGACGTCGTGGAAACTGAGCACGCGTCCGACTGCGTTCGTGCCGACATGCTGCGGGCGCACGTGACACTCGAACACACGGCCGTCGGTCAGCTCCACCTGATCGAGCCGCTGGTACACTGGCTCGTTGCCTGTCACAGCGTAGTGGGCACCCAGCGCAACGGGGTCGCAAACTTGTGCGAGGAGTCGGTTCCGGACAGCGGTGCCATCGCCCTCGGCGAGAAGCGCCGGGGAGATCGCCCACATTTCGGCAACACGCTTGTTGTAGTCCGTAACCCTGTCGGCGGCATCGAGTACGAGAATACCGTCGGCAGTCGCTTCCAGGGTCGCTTCGACAAGTGCCAGGGAGCGGGCGGTGTCTGCTTCCCGCTCCGCCAGCGCTGCATTCGCGCCGGCCAGTGCTGCGCGCTGCTTCGCATCGCGGAGCGTTCTCTGCCGGAGGGCGAACGTCCAGAATGAGGCGATCACGACCTCCACGACGGCGATTCCGAAGTGGAACCCAAGCTGAAGCGTTCCAGCGTGATGATGGTCGAAGAACGGTACGCCGCCGACGGGATGTCCCTGGTTGTGCCAGTACGCGAACAGCGTGTGCTGAGCTACAATGCCGATCACACCCGGCCAGAGCGCCACGACGTCCTGGTAGGCGATCATCATCGTCACAGCCGTGAAGATGAAGAAGTGCATCTCCGCCAGGCCGTGCATCTGGTAAATGTGCAGCGCGGCGAAGCCCTGCAGTGCGACGCCGGCCAGGCAGCGCGTCCAGAAGGAGCCTGGCCAGCGCCACGCACTGAGAACGAATGACAGGGCCAGTCCACCGCCAACGAGCACGACCGCGTTCCAGGTTCCGTACACCGGCGCGATTGCGACCGCAAAGAGCAGATGAGCGGCGATGAACACCGCCATCCACCGGTCGGCCTGCCGGTAGATGGTCCCGAGCGCAGCGGCCGGCGAGAAGGACTCGTCGGTCCCTCCAACGGCAGCACTCGAGTTCCGCGCGCCGGAGGCTGTGGCGACGTGGGAATAGGGCGTCATGTACAGGAGTATCGGCCACATGTTGGCGGACCCACATTTCCTGGCCTGGACCAACACCCGCCATTGCTCACCGTACGCTCCGGTCCCCACTGGCGTGCCAGTGGGGACCGGAGCCTTACCGCCGCCGGCGAGCCGTCACAGGTTCATGATCATCGGCGGCACAGTCCCACCGGAGCCCGGTCCGCTCGTATGGTCACCGGTGGCATCGTGCACCGTTACCGTATATCCAAACTCTCCGTTGGCTGTACATGCGTCGTCAATGTGGACTTCGGAATCGTTCCCCTTGAGACTCCACGTGAACTGGGAATTCGGGAGATTGTTGACACTGACAAAAGTCCAGCTCGCGTTTGCAGGCTTGCACTTGAGTATGACTTTCCCCGCGGCATTCAAGCTCGCAACTGGCGGATCGAATGAAAACGTGTCTGGATCGGTGAAGTTTACGTTGACTGTGATGTCCGGCATCTGACGAATCTCCATGATGGTTGATTTGGCGACTGCGGGCGGAATGCCAGCAGCCGATACTTCACGCTTCGGCCCGCCCGTTACCGAGCGTCACGCCGCAGCGCGTTGATGCTTGCGGACCAGCCTGAGGAACGAGGGTCTTCGATAGCGGCGCCGTTCGAGCTCGGTCACAAGCGACGTGGCGTCGTTCTCGCGTCCGAGCTCGAGTATTGCGGTCGCCTGCACCGCGAGCAGCTCTGTTTCCCTGGTCGCGGTCGCCGTGGAATCGATGAGCGCAAGGGCATGCGTCCACGCGGCGCGCGCGCTGGCGGCGTCCCCCGCGCGCGATTCCGCATCACCTGCTGCGAGACTTGCCTCCGCGGCCGCTAGACGATGCTCGATGTCGCTCGGCTTCGTGGCGACGGCCGAATCGGCTTCGAACACAGCGCGTTGCGCCGCCAACAACGCGTCGTTCGTGCGCCCGGTCGCAAGCAGGCCCTGCGCCTCCACCGTACCAGCGAGTATTCGTTCAGCGGCGGCGCGCGGATTCGCCGGAGATTTGAGCAATAGACGCCGAATGATGACCTGACCTGCGCTCAGCTCAGCAAGCGCGGCGTGCGGATTCCCTTCCTCGAGATGAATCTGCGCGATCTGCCGGTCGGTTTTTGCCAGGCTCCATTGCATCGACGCGTTGGTCGTGTCGTGTGCGACGATCCTTGCGTAGAGCGCACGCGTCGCCGATGCATCCTCGAGCGCGCCTTTCTCGTCGCCCGTCAACATGCGAAGCTCTCCACGGTATGCATGCGCGATGCCGACGTAGTGCTCGTATTCAACGTTGGTTGAATCGTGAGCGAGCAGTGATTGTTTGATGGCCAGTTCGGTGTCGTGGCTCGCGAGTGCGCCGGTGAGATCGCCGAGTTTCCGCTGGGCAACAGCCGCAGCATTGTGCTCCGCGGCGAGACTGACCTGCCAGTCCAGCTTCGCTGGATCGCGATTCACCAGGCTCTGGTTGATTCCGAGGCTCGCCGTGTATGATGCAAGTGCACCACGGACGTCGCCGCTCGCTTCCTTCGCGAAGCCGATGTTGTTCAATGCATACGCCAACTCGGCGCGATATTCCAGACTGTCCGGGTAGTGCGCGATCAGACGCCGACTGATCGTGACGAACGGTGCAAAGTGAGCCAGTGCTGAATCGATGCTTCCAAGCTCCCAATCGACATTGCCAGCCCAGAAATGGCTGTGAGCGAGTCCTATCTGCCACCGGCCGTTCAACGAGTCGCGCTGAGCCAATCCCTCGGAGATCAACAGAGACTGTCCCATCAACCGAGCTGCGTCGGGCAACTTGCCCTGCGCCATGCGCACCTCGCCAAGTTGCTGCAGCGCTTGCGCACGGCGAAACGACTCCTCGTCGCTCAGTTGTGACGGGGGGACGGCAGCGAAATAGACGAGTGCCTTCGCCCCTACGGAATCCAGAACATCGAGCCGTCCCATCACTGTCAGCTTGTCGCGCAGATCGCCGAGCATGAATCCAATCAGATCCTCTGCCTGCCCCTGCCGCGCAACGGCGACGGCACGCGCGCGCGCGAGCCGTCGGGCCTGGACCGTCGCGCCGATGGCAGCAGCAGCCAGAAGAACGAGCACTGTGGCCGCGAACGTCACGCCGACGCGGTGACGCCGCGTGAACTTTCCAGCTCGATACGCAACGCTGGAGGTATGCGCGGCGACGGGCTTGTTCTCCAGATAGTTCTCGAGGTCGAGCGCGAATGCATTGGCAGTCGCGTAGCGCCGCTCACGATCTCGTTCGAGTGCTTCGAGGATGACAGCGTCAAGATCACCCGCAAGCGTATGCCGGAGCGTCGTGGCGTCGGTGCGCCGTTCCGCGGCGAGCATTGCTCGCTTCTCGGCTGGCAGCCCACCGAATTGCACACTTGGTTGGGGTGGGTCATTCGTTACGTGTTGTGCGAGCAGCGCCGCCATTCCGGAAAACTTCGCGGGATCGAACGGTAGAACTCCGGCGAGCAGCTCGTACAGCATCGCGCCGAGCGCGTAGATATCCGCACGAGTGTCGATGTCCGTCCCGTCGGAGAGAAACTGCTCCGGACTCATGTATGCGGGAGTTCCGAGCGCCATGCCGGTCATGGTCAGCCGCGCGCTTTCAAGTGCCGGCGCGACGGCCTTCGCTATTCCGAAGTCGATCACCTTGCACAGCGGTTTGCCGTCCGCATCGGTGACGATGACGTTCGACGGCTTGATGTCGCGATGGACGATTCCCTTCTGATGGGCGTGCTGCACCGCTCGGCAAACCTGAATGAACATGTTGATGCGTTCGCGCACGCTGAGACGGTGCGTTGCGGCGTACTCGGTGATGGTGTGTCCACCCACCTATTCCATCACGAAATACGGCAGCCCCGACTCCGTCACACCGGCGTCATAAACTCGCGTGATGTTCGGATGCTCCATCATCGCCAGCGTCTGCTGCTCGGAGTGGAAGCGTGCCACTACATCGTTCGTATTGAGGCCGTGGCGGAGAATCTTCAGCGCCACCTGTCGGCGAACAGGCTCGTCCTGTTCTGCGAGATACACGACGCCCATACCGCCTTCGCCGAGGAGGCGAACGATGCGGTACGGCCCAACGTGCGTGGGACCGCCCGGTGGTCGAGTCGATTGTGCGCCGGTTGATGCCGGCTCCGCAGAGGAACTTATGCCAATGGACTCGGATGGCACCACGCTGCACCTCGCTCATCATGAGTGAAGAGGTCGCGACTCGGCCTGTGTGGGCGGGAAGTTGGTCTGTCCCGTGACCGCACAATTATGGGCTGCCGGAACCACCGCCGCAATAGAGCGGCTGCTGCGGCTGACGCTTGCCTGGCAGGTTGGCACAACAAGACAGACGCGCCTCAACAGACGCGCCACGGCGACAGGAACAGTGCGGGTCATTACAGCGGAACCGGTGCTGTTGGAATGTCTTGTGCAGCGCCTCCGCATCCGTTGGCAACGGAGATCACCCTCTTATCCGAAGCACAGGAGCGAATCATGACACGGACAAGGTCACGCCTGCTCACGGCGGCGGTGACGATGTTGGCGGTTGGGATCGCAGTACCTGGGAGCGCGCGCGCGCAAAGCTACAGTTTCTACTTCAGTGGCACGGGCGTCTCGGGAACGCTGATGCTGACGTACGGCGCGGCCACGGATGCCAAGTATCCGAGCGCATTCGAGGTCACCGGAATAAGCGGCAGCTTCTCCGATACGAACAATGGCCTCAATATCAACAACGCGTCGGTCGGATCGCTCGTGGCGATCACTCACTCCACGCCCGAGCCGACGAACCTGCTCGCGCCGAACGATTTCAGCCGCTTCGCAGTGGCATCCGGCCTGCCGCCGCAAAACAACGGGTTCGCGACCTACGACAACCTGTTCTGGCCTGGCGGATCGCCGCAGACGGCCAGCGGTTATCCGCCCCACGGCGGGTTCCTGGACATCTACGGGTTGCTGTTCAATGTCGGAAATGGCCAGGTGGTCAACATCTGGAGCAACGGCATCATGGGCCCGAGCGGGGTGCCCGATTACGGCGTCTCGGTCTCGACGGCGAACATGGCACTGGATTATGTCGGGTCAGCCGTCACGGCAACCACGACCCCGGAGCCAGGCGCGCTGTGGCTTGTTGGTTCGGGACTGGTTGGAGTGTTCGGACTGGGTCGACGTTGGCGCAGGGCGGCCATGTAAGGCGCGCGGAGGAGGGCGAGATCACGAGCTGCGCCACGGCGGAGGTGCGCCCCCGCAGCTTCTGGCATTTACGACAAACGCCCGGGATTCGGTTAGGAATCCCGGGCGTTTGAATCCACGGCCGTGGAGCAGTTTACACAAGAGCGGGTGATGGGGTTCGAACCCACGACATCCAGCTTGGGAAGCTGGCGCTCTACCAACTGAGCTACACCCGCAATGCTCATTCAAAAGAGCCACAGATCGGGATTGAACCGATGACCGCTCGATTACGAATCGAGTGCTCTACCACTGAGCTACTGTGGCATGATCGCGCACACGATCCCAAGTGCGCCGTCCGATCCACCAATACCGCCCTCAAAACTGCCCTGCTCCAATCCTTCATGCCCTCGCGCGGACTCGAACCGCGATGCCTTTCAGCACAAGCACCTCAAGCTTGCGTGTCTACCAATTTCACCACGAGGGCGGCCATGCAAACTGCACATTCAGCATCAATATATCCGGCTGTCACACCGGCCCAAACTGCGACAATGTCGATCTATGAAATACGGGGCCGACGGGGGTCGAACCCGCGACCTCTCGAGTGACAGTCGAGTGCTCTAACCAAACTGAGCTACGGCCCCAAACACAATGCGCGGACACTGCCGCGCCCCACCCCGCCAACCGCGCGGGCCCAACAACCTAACCAAACTGCGTCCAACCCTATAGCCCCAAGGGGAATCGAACCCCTCTCTGCACCGTGAAAGGGTGCCGTCCTAACCGATAGACGATGGGGCCGCGACGGTCCGTCCATGGCAAAATAGCGCTAACGGGATTCGAACCCGTGTTTGGGCCTTGAGAGGGCCCCGTCCTGGTCCCCTAGACGATAGCGCCGCGACATCTGTTTCGACCTCTTTCCCCGGTTCGCCCGGAGCCTTGCAATATCGCCAGTTACCGGCCAGGAAATCAACCCGTACCAAGTCGATGTTTTAGGCTTATAATATCTCCGCACCAGCTGTGCCCGCTGTACCCGCTCTGCCACCCGGCCTTCCATGAGCCTATAAGTGCGCGTCGTCATCATCGGTGGTGGTCCCGCCGGTCTCTACTTCGCCCTCCTCCTCAAGAAGGCGCGCCCGAGCACGACGTCACGGTACTCGAACGCAACGCGCCCGGCGACACCTTCGGATGGGGCGTCGTCTTCTCCGACCAGACGCTCGAAAACTTCCGCGACGCCGACGAGGAAACGTACAGCCAGGATCGTCGAGCACTTCGCGCACTGGGACGACATCGACGTCGTCATCGGCGACACTACCATCACCTCGGGCGGACACGGCTTCAGCGGAATCGCGCGCCGCACTCTCCTCGACATTCTGTATCGGCGAGCCGTGTCGCTCGGCGTCGACGTTCGCTTCAATTGCAATGTCGCAAGTATCGGCGCTCTCGACTCGTTCGAGGGCTGCCGCGACGCCGACCTCATCGTCGCGGCCGACGGCGTCAACAGCGCGATCCGCCAGCGAACGCGCAGACGGTCTTCAAGCCGCATCTCGATGTGCGCCCGGCACACTTCGTCTGGTTCGGCACCACGCGTCCGTTCGACGCGTTCACATTCTTCTTCGTCGAGAACGAACTCGGCGTGTTCCAGGCGCACTGCTATCGATTCGAAGACGGACTTTCGACCTTCATCGTCGAATGCGACGAAGACTCGTGGCGACGCGCCGGGTTCGACACCGCCGACGCCGCCGAAACGATCGCGATCTGCGAGCGGATGTTCGGCCAGTGGCTGGACGGTCACCATCTCATGAGCAACGCGACGCATCGCGCGCGCTCACCGTGGACCAGCTTCGTGCGCGTCACGCAACGAGCGCTGGTTCGACGACAACGTCGTCCTCGTCGGCGACGCCGCGCACACGGCGCACTTCTCGATCGGCTCGGGCACCAAGCTGGCGATGGAAGACGCGATATCGCTCGCACGCGCGATCCTCGAGTCGCTCGTCGCTTCCGACCGCGCTCCAGACATATCAGGACGAGCGCATGATAGAATCGCTTCGTCTGCAGAACGCATCGCGCAACTCGATGGAATGGTTCGAGAACGTGCAACGCTACATCCATCTTCCGCCCGAACAGTTCGCGTACAGCCTGCTCACGCGCAGCCAGCGCGTGAGTCACGAAAACCTTCGCGTTCGCGACGCGGCATACCTCGCCGGTGTGGAGCGATGGTTCGCCGCGAGAGCGACTGCGCCGCGTCGCGGCCAGCGACAACGGATACCGACGTCGCGCCGCCGATGTTCACGCCGTTCGCGTTGCGCGGCATGACGCTGGTCAACCGCATCGTTGTCGCGCCGATGGACATGTACCGCTCCGTCGACGGCACGCCGAACGAATTCCACTCGTGCACCTCGGCGCACGCGCACTGGGCGGCGCGGGTCTGATCTTCACCGAGATGGTGTGCGTCTCGCCCGAAGCGACGCATCACGCTCGGCTGCGCTGGCATGTACACGACGAGCACGCATCGGCGTGGAGGCGCATCGTCGATTTCGTGCACCGGAGAGCGACGCGAAGATCTGTCTCCAGCTCGGCCACTCGGGTCGCCGAGGATCGACGAAACTTCCGTGGGAAGCGAGCAACGCTTCGCTGGACGACGATGGATGGGAAACGATCGCACCATCGCCGATTCCGTATACGCCGACCATGCACACGCCGCGCGAGATGACTCGCGCCGACATGGATGAAGTACGCGACGACTTCGTTCGCGCCGTGCGCTACGGCATCGATGCGGGCTTCGACATGATCGAGCTGCACTGCGCGCACGGATACCTGCTGTCGAGCTTCATCACGCCGCTCAGCAACCATCGCGGCGACTGTTATGGCGGGTCGCTGGAGAACCGGATGCGCTTTCCTCTCGAAGTGTTCGCCGCGATGCGCGAGGCGTGGCCCGCCGATCGCCCGATGTCGGTCCGGATCTCGGCGACCGACTGGGTTGAAGGCGGAGTGGACGGCCGGGAGTCGGTGGAGATCGCTCGCGCATTCGTCGGCGCAGGTGCGGACATTATCCACGTATCGACCGGAGAGACGTCGATCGACGCGCAACCTGTCTATGGGCGCATGTACCAGACTCCGTACAGCGACCGCATCCGTAACGAAGCGGGAGTACGGACCATTGCCGTCGGCAACATTCTCAACGCAGATCAGGTCAACGCGATCATTACATCGGGCCGAGCGGACATATGCGCACTCGGTCGCCCGCATCTCACCGATCCGAACTGGACCCTCCGTGCCGCAGCGGAGCTTGGATATGCGCGTCAGAGCTGGACGCCGTCGTACTATCCCGGACGCCGTCAGCTCGAGCGTGAACTGGAAAAACAACGGAGCGTAGGATGACCGAACGCAACGACGATTCCACTGTCGACTTTCTGCGCGGCAGGCACGCAGTCGTTACTGGTGGCGGGCGCGGACTGGGCAGAACCATCGCGACGCATCTCGCACGAGCCGGAGCTGACCTGACGGTCATGGGTCGCGACCACGCGGATCTCGACGAGTGCGCCGCGGAGCTGCGCAACCAATATGGGATCGAAGCGCGCGGAATCGTTTGCGACGTGAGCGACCCCGATTCAGTCTCGGTGGCCTTCTCGTCGGCGACGGACACGCTCGGCGCCGCGCACATACTCGTGAACAATGCCGGCCAGGCGCGAAGCGCATCGTTCACGGAGACGTCGCTTGACCTCTGGGAGCACACCATCGCCGTGAATCTCACCGGCCCGTTCATGTGCGCGCAGCAGGTGCTCCCATCAATGCTACACAACCAGGCCGGACGAATCGTCAACATCGCTTCCACGGCGGCGCTCCGCGGCTACGCAACGCTTGCCGCATACTGCGCATCGAAGCACGGCTTGCTCGGAATGACGCGCTCACTTGCTGCCGAGGTGGCACAGTCCGGCATCACCGTCAATGCGGTGTGCCCCGGATACACGGAGGGCGGAATGTCCGATCAGGCTGTCGGCGCAATAATGGCGCTGCGCGGCGTGAGTGCCGATGAAGCTCTCGCGATGCTCACCCGCCGCAATCCGCAGAAACGCCTTACGACTCAGAATGAAGTTGCCGCTACTGTCGCGTGGCTCTGTTCGCCGGACGCATCCGCGATCACGGGTCAGGCGATAGCTGTCGCCGGCGGGGAGGTAATGTGACTGCGTCACTTCGCGCCGAACCATCGCACGCTGAAGCGCAGCGCGGCTCTGCAACTCGTGCGATCCTTCGCACGTGGCTTCGCCTGCTGGCGTGCAGCAACATCATCGAGGGACACATTCGTGGTGAGCTGCGCGAGAAATTTGACACCACACTCCCGCGCTTCGATCTACTTGCGCAACTGGACGCCGCCTCCGCCGAAGCGCCACGCGGTCTCACGATGAGCGAGCTGTCGCGCCGCTTGATGGTCACGAATGGCAATCTCACGGGCCTTGTCGATCGCCTGGCACGCGAAGGATTGGTCGCGCGCGCAGTCTCGCCGCCGGACCGGCGCACGCAGATGATCTCACTCACGGCCGCGGGCAAGGAAGCACTCGGCGCGATGACGCCGGATCACGCCATGTGGGTCGGTGAAATGTTCGCCGGACTGACCGACGCCGAGCGGCGGCAGTTGTATACGCTGCTTGGCAAACTCAAGCGGTCTGCACAGACCGCGGCGGGACAGGCGCAATGACCGACGACATGCATGGCGCCGAGTTCAAGGCGCGGCATTTTGGATGGAGCGTCGAGGATCGCGTGGCGACCATCACGCTCGACCGGCCGGAGCGGAAGAATCCGCTCACGTTCGAATCATATCGCGAGCTGATCGCGACCTTTCGCGCACTGCAGAAGATGGACGACGTGAAGGCCGTGGTGTTGACGGGGGCGGGGGGCAACTTCTCGTCTGGCGGCGACGTCCATGAAATCATTGGACCGCTCGTGGAACTGCGTGAAGACGGCGATCTCGATGGACTTCTCAGCTTCACCCGCATGACGGGCTCACTCGTCAGCGCGATGCGCGACTGTCCACAACCTGTTGTTGCAGCCATCGATGGCGTGTGCGCCGGTGCCGGTGCAATTCTCGCGATGGCGAGCGATCTGCGGTACGGGACGCCGGAAAGCAGAGTCGCCTTTCTGTTCGTGCGCGTCGGGTTGAGCGGTGCGGACATGGGCGCATGTGCGATACTTCCGCGCATCATCGGTCACGGCCGCGCTACGGAACTGCTGTATACCGGACGATTCATGAGCGCCGATGAAGCCGAGCGATGGGGTTTCTACAATCGTGTGATCGAAGCCGATGCTGTACTGCTGGAAGCTCAGGCGATGGCGCGCTCACTCGCGCACGGGCCGACCTTTGCGCACGCACTGACCAAGCGGTGCCTGCATCACGAGTGGGCGATGGCAATCGATGACGCACTCACGCTCGAAGCGGAAGCACAGGCACTGTGCATGCAAAGCGAGGACTTTGCACGCGCGTATCGTGCGTTCGCCGCGAAGCAGACTCCGGTATTCGAGGGCGATTGATGACAGACACGTCATATCTGGACTGGCCATTCTTCGAGGAACACCATCGCACGCTCGCCGCCGAGGCCAGAGTATGGGCGGAGCGCGAGATCGCGCCGATGGAGAAGGATGAGCCGCGCGGCGCCGAGCTCGATCGCGTTTGCATCACTCTCGTACGCGAGCTCGGGAGCGCGGGATGGTTGCGCCGCGCGGTCACTTCCCCGTACGGCGGCGTTTCGGCAACGCTCGACGTCCGAAGTCTCTGTATAATCCGCGAGACCCTCGCCTCATATTCGGGGATAGCCGACTTCGTCTTCGCGCTGCAGGGGTTGGGCGCCGGACCGATCACGCTATTCGGATCGGACGCGCTCAAACGACGCTACCTGCCCCGCATCGCGGCTGGTGAGGCGATCGCCGCATTCGCGATATCAGAAGCCGATGCCGGCTCGGACGTGGGCTCGATGCGCACGTCGGCACGGCGCGAAGGGGACTCGTATGTTATCGATGGCGAGAAGAGCTGGATCTCCAACGCCGGGATCGCAGACTTTTACATCGTATTCTGTCGCCTTCAGGAGCCGGAGAACGGCAGACATGTCGCCCTTGCCGTCGACGCATCGACAGCCGGTCTGACCGTCACCGCACGCGCTGACATCACAGCTCCGCATTCGATCGGCACAATATCGTTCACCGGTTGCAGAGTTCCGGCGACCGCTGTGGTCGGCGTTCCAGGCAAGGGCATGAGTGTCGCACTTGGAACGCTCGACGTATTTCGTGCGACCGTTGGCGCCGCGGCGCTAGGCTTCGCGCGACGAGCACTGGACGAAGCTCTGAGCCATGTGACTGATCGCAAGGTGTTCGGCGCCCGCCTCGCAGACATGCAACTGACGCAGGCGAGGATCGCCACAATGGCGACAGACATCGATGCGAGCGCACTTCTGGTCTATCGGGCGGCCTGGGCGCACGACTGCCGCACGCAACGCGTGACACGGGAAGCGGCGATGGCCAAGTGGTTCGCGACAGAGGCCGCACAACGCACTGTGGACAGCGCTGTCCAGTTGCTCGGCGGCCGCGGCGTTGTTGCGGGCGCGACGGTCGAACGGCTGTATCGCGAAGTACGCGCGCTCCGGATATATGAGGGCACGAGCGAGATTCAGCAGCTCGTGATCGCAAGCCAGCTACTCGCGCCGTACTCCGCGACTTCCAGGGCCACATCGACGCAGGGGGAGACATGAGTGAGCGCAGCGGACATGTCGACACGTTCTGCGCCGACAATCTTCCACCACGCGAGCTGTGGCCGGACATGGACTACGGCTCGCTTCCCGATCTCGCGTATCCCGCGCGACTGAATTGTGCCGCGGATCTACTGGACAGTGCGATCAAATCGGGTCGCGGAGACGCGACCGTATTTCTGTACGAAGGCTCGCGCTGGACGTACCGCGACCTTTTCGAGATTGCCAATCAGATCGCGCACGTGCTGGTCGAGGATCTCGGCGTCGTCCCGGGGAACCGAGTCCTGCTTCGCGCTCCGAATACACCGATGCTGGCGGCCTGCTGGTTCGCGGTGCTCAAGGCGGGAGGCGTGGTCGTCTCGACCATGCCGCTGCTGCGCCCGCGTGAGATCGCATACACGGCCGACAGAGCGCGCATCTCGCTTGCACTCACCGACGCAAGGGTCGCGGATGACTGTGAGCGTGCGATGCTCACCGATGCGTTTGGCGACGCTCGTAAAGGTGCGCGGGTGGTTCACTTCAACAGCGACAATCGCAACTGCCTCGAATCGTTGATGCGGTCGAAACCGACGACCTTCGATAATTGCGATACGAGCGCTGAAGACGTCGCACTCATCGCATTCACGTCGGGAACGACGGGCCGCGCCAAGGGAACGATGCACACGCATCGTGACGTGCTTGCGATTACCGATTGCTTCGCGCGCCACATTCTCAAACCGGATGCCTCCGACGTGTTCTGCGGCTCTCCGCCGCTGGCGTTCACGTATGCGCTGGGCGGACTGCTTCTCTTCCCAATGCGGTTCGGAGCATCGACGTTGATGCTGGAGCAGGCATCCCCGCCCAATCTCATCCGGGCGATTCAGGAGCACCGCCCGACAGTTTGCTTCACCGCGCCCACCGCGTACCGCGCGATGCTCGGAATGTTGCACGACTTCGACGTATCGAGCCTTCGCAAATGCGTGTCTGCGGGCGAAACCCTGCCCGCGGCAACTTTCGACGCGTGGGAAGCTGCGACTGGAGTCCGGATCATCGACGGGATCGGCGCGACGGAGATGCTGCACATCTTCATCAGCGCTTGCGGAGATGACATCCGCGCAGGCTCCACAGGGCGCGCGATACCAGGTTATGAGGCGCGCATCGTCGATGAATCCGGTACACCGGTTCCAACGGGCCAGATCGGCCTTCTCGAGGTTCGTGGCCCGACGGGCTGTCGATATCTCGACGACACGGAACGCCAGCGGGCTTACGTGCGCGACGGCTGGAACCTTACCGGCGATTCCTACCGCATGGACGAGGAAGGCTATTTCTGGTATCAGGCGCGCAGCGACGACATGATCGTCTCGTCCGGCTATAACATTGCGGCGCCAGAAGTGGAGAATGCACTGCTGACGCACCCCGACGTACACGAGTGCGCCGTCATTGGGCTTCCTGACGCCGAGCGCGGCAGCATCGTCAAGGCATTCGTCGTACTGCACCCGCACGCGCGCGACAACCCACCTGCGATCAAGGCCCTCCAGGACTACGTCAAGGGCGAGATCGCGCCGTACAAATATCCACGCGCGATCGAGTTCGTCGATACCCTCCCCCGCACCGATACGGGAAAGCTGCAACGGTTTCGTTTGAGGGAAACAACAAAATGAGCGATACCAATGTGATTCAGCCCGACGGTTGGCTTGCGCCGCGGGGATATGCAAATGGCATCAGCGCGCGTGGTCGTGTCATTTCGATAGCGGGCCAGATCGGCTGGAATCCGGCGACCGGCGTGTTCGAGAGTTCCGATTTCGCAACGCAGACGGCACAGGCACTCCGAAACATCGTCGCCGTACTGGCACGCGCCGACGCGCGACCTGAACACCTCGTTCGCATGACCTGGTTCGTCACCGATCGCCAGGAATATGTCGATGCACGCGTCGCCATCGGTGATGCGTATCGCGAGATAATCGGGCGGTACTTCCCCGCCATGTCCGTCATAATTGTCTGTGGCCTCGTCGAAGCCGATGCACTCGTCGAAATCGAAGCTACTGCGGTTGTGCCCGAATGAGCACCACAGGAGATGGGCGCGACGCGGTGATCGTGGACGCCGTTCGCACTCCCATCGGGAGACACCGTGGCGCGCTTGCGACCGTTCGCCCGGACGACCTGGCCGCTACGGTGATCCGCGCGCTGGTGGAGCGCACCAACCTGGATCGCGTCATCCATCGACGACGTGATCTTCGGGTGCACCAATCAGGCTGGTGAAGACAGTCGCAATATCGGCCGTCTCGCTGCGCTGATTGCGGGACTTCCAGTCGAGGTCCCGGGCCAGACGGTGAATCGACTCTGCGGCTCCGGCCTCCAGGCGATCGTCAGCGCCGCGCACGCAATACGTTCGGATGAGGGCGACTGCTTCATCGCCGGCGGGGTGGAGAGCATGACACGAGCGCCGTGGGTCACACTTCGGCCGGATGAGCCGTTCGCCCGCTCCGTTCCCGAAACGGCGGATAGCACTATCGGCTGGCGCTTCACCAATGCAGCACTTCCCCACGAGTGGACGATATCGATGGGCCAGACCGCCGAAGTCGTCGCGGAGCGGTATCAGATCTCGCGCGATGACCAGGATGCATTCGCGCTGGAGAGCCAGAGACGTACCGCGGATGCCATCGCGCACGGACGGTTCGACGCCGAGCTGGTTCCGGTCACGGCGCCGCGCCACGGAGCGCAGCCCGTCGTCGTCGATCGCGACGAGCATCCGCGACCCGACGTCAGCGCGGAGGCATTGCGCAAGCTCCGTCCCGCGTTCCGCGAGTCCGGCGGCACGGTCACCGCGGGATCGTCGAGCGGCATCAACGATGGGGCGGCAGCGCTGCTGGTAATGAGTGAACGCGCCGCTGCGGCAAGAAATTACAGACCCGTCGTGCGAGTCGTCGCGAGCGCAGTCGCCGGTGTTGCGCCGGACGTGATGGGCATCGGGCCTGTCCCTGCGGTGCGACTCGCGCTCAAACGCGCAGGACTTACGATCGACGATATGGATCTCATAGAGCTGAACGAAGCATTCGCATCACAGGCGCTAGCGTGCATGCGAGAGCTGCACATGCCTGCCGATCGCGTCAACGTGAACGGCGGCGCCATCGCCCTCGGTCATCCACTCGGCGCAAGCGGAGCGCGAATCGTAACCACGCTCATCCACGAGATGCAACGGCGTGACGTGCAGCATGGACTGGCAACGATGTGCATCGGCGTCGGTCAGGGCATAGCGATGATTCTGGAGCGCGCATGACAAACGTCGCGATAATCGGCGCCGGGACGATGGGACACGGAATTGCATATGTTACCGTCATAGCAGGTTATACGGTAACATTGACAGATGTGGATGAGGACGCCCTGGAGCGTGCTCGCGCGCATATCGGGCTGGCACTCGATTCCGGCGTGATGCGCGGCAAGGTGAGCGAGGAGACGCGACGCGACGCAATGGATCGCATATCCCTCTCGACGAATCTCGACGGTGCGATCGAGGACGCGCAAATCGTCATCGAGGCCGCCCCGGAGAAGCTCGTGCTCAAACAGGATCTCTTCAGACGGATTTGCGTCGCGGCGCAGCAAGACGCGTTGCTCACGACGAACACATCGTCGCTGTCTGTCTCGGATATCGCTCATGCGACGCACTGCCCTGAACGCGTCGTCGGCATGCATTTCTTCAATCCTGTTGCGGCGATGAAACTCGTGGAAGTCATCCGCGGTGTGAAAACCAGCGACGAATCGGCTGTCAAGGCGCGCGCGTTCGCCGAATCGCTGGGCAAAAAGGCGATCGTAGTCCGCGACTCGCCAGGCTTCGCGACCAGCCGGCTGGGAATCGTCCTCGGGCTCGAGGCGATGCGGATGCTGGAACAGGGCGTTGCCAGCGCAGCGGACATCGATACCGCCATGGAGCTTGGGTACAACCACCCGGTGGGTCCGCTCAAGCTTACCGACATCGTCGGTCTCGATGTCCGCCTGGCGGTCGCCGATCATCTGCATGCTTCACTCGGCGGCGATACCTACGCCGCGCCCGCAATTCTGCGCGAGATGGTGGCCGCAGGACGGCTCGGAAAGAAGAGTGGCCGCGGCTTTTACGACTGGTCAACACCCCAATAATCCCGCGCACAGCGGTCGAGCGATGCGGTAACTTTATGTTAGCATGATCGTCTCTCAAATGACCCTGGAAGCGCTTTCTCCCCGATTAACCGTCGCGGCATACATAGATGAAGTTGCAGGACCAACCGACGGAACCTCAACACACGACGACGTTGACCGACGCTGATCACGCGCGTGAGCTCGCCGAACGCGAAGAACGGCTGAAGTTGATCTACAACAGTACGCACGACTGCATGTTCCTCATGCGAGTCGAAGGTATTGGGCAGTTCCGCTGTGAATCGGTGAATCGGGCCTACACCACGGTAACGGGCTTGCGAGAGGACCAGGTCGTCGGTCATCGTCCGCAAGACATCCTGCCTCCCGCCGCTGCCGCGTTCGCGCTTGGACGTTACATGGCCGCTGTCGAGTTGCGCGCCCCCCTCATCTACTCGGAAGACATCATGCTTCCGGCGGGGCGCGTGGTGTTCGAGACGATACTGACGCCGATCATGGACGCCAGGGGAGAGTGTACGCATCTGCTGGGCGCACTCCGCGATATAACCGCGCGGAAAATTGCGGAGGAGGCGCTTCAGGAAAGCGAGGCACGATATCGCCAGCTGTTCGAGAGCAACGGCTCGGTGCAGTTTCTGGTGGATGTGACGACGTCGCACATCCTCGATGCCAACCCGGCGGCTGAACGTTTCTACGGCTGGACACGCGAACAGATGCGCACAATGAACGCATCCGACATCGCCGAGATGACGATTGACGAGTGGAAGACGTACGCACTTGGCATTTCACGTGGCGAGAATACGTCGGCGGTGCGCATTCACAAGCTGGCGTCGGGTGAAAAGCGTACGGTGGAGATTTTCGCTGGCGAGTTCATGCTTGGCGACCGGCACGTCTTTCACTCGATCGTCCACGACGTGAGCGCCAGAGTGCGTGCGGAGGAAGCGTTGCGCGATTCCGAGGCTCGCTTTCGCAACGCCCTCGACAGCAGCCTCGACATCTTCACGGTACTGGACACGCTTCGCGACGCCGACGGCGTGATCATCGACTTCCGCGTCGTCGAGGTGAACGCGCGGGCTGGCACTGTGCTCGGCGTCGATGTCTCACGCATGATCGGACGCAGCTTCGGTGAGCTACTGCCATACGCGGCAAACGGCGCACTTCTGAAGAGCCTCGTTGCCGTCGCCGAGACTGGTGAAGCAACAGAGACCGAGATTCAGCCACGCGTCGGCCCGCTTGCTGACAAGTGGCTCTCGTGCCAGATAGTCCCGCTCGGCCGCGGTGTCGCGATCACGGCGCGCGACGTCACCGACAGACGTCGCGCGGAGGACGAGCTGCGCGCGCTGTCGCTCGTCGATTCCCTCACCGGTCTGTTCAACCGTCGTGGCTTCGAAGCAGTCGCGGCGCAGCAACTCAAGAACGCCGAGCACACTACCAAGGCGTCGTTCCTGTTTTACTTCGACATGAACGACTTCAAGGTGATCAACGATACGTGGGGCCACGCCGCCGGTGACGATGCTCTCGTCAAGATGGCCGGAGTCCTCAGGCAGACGTTTCGTGAGACTGACGTGATCGCGCGAATGGGGGGCGATGAGTTCGTGGCTCTTGCGCTCAATTGCGGTGAGGTCGCCAATACGGTGCTGGCGCGGCTCCGGTCCGAGCTCGCACAGCAGAATGCGCGCAATGGATTGGCTGGGCTTGGCTACACACTCTCGTCCGCCGTCGGCATCGCTCGCTTCATGCCCGACGCACCGCGGACGCTGGAAGGTCTCCTGGCAATTGCAGACAGGGATCTGTACGAGGACAAGCGACTCGGCGGGCGCGAAACGGCATAGCCCGCCGTTCCCCGGTCCGGCCCCAGGAATTTTCACGCGGTGCCGGACTGCCAGCATTCGATGTTTACATTGAAACAGTATGGAACCGACCCGAATCTCCGTCCTGGTCGTGGACGACGAGCCGGCGCTCCGTGAAGTCCTAACGCTTCGAATCCAGGACTGGGGCTACGACGTGACGACAGCGGTGGACGCCGCTGAGGCGGAGCGCGCGCTGCACCAGGGCCGCCCTGACGTGATTCTCTCGGATGTAGTTCTGCCCGGAATCTCAGGCGTGGAGCTGTTGCGCTGGCTCAAGCGTAACGATGAGAGTATCCCGGTAATCATGATGACCGCGCACGGAAACATCGATGCGGCGGTCGACGCCATGAAAGCGGGTGCGCGGGATTTTCTGACGAAGCCACTCGACCATGGCGTGTTGCGCGGGCTGCTCGACGCCGTGGCCGCTGAACGCACTCAACGTGAGCTGGATCACGAGCTGGACGCGAATCTCGAAGGCTCGGCAAGCATCGGCGGCCTCGTCGGAAAGAGCCGCTCCATTCGTGAGCTCCAGAAGCTCATTCAAGTGATCGCGTCGAGCGACGCGTCTGCGATCATCACGGGCGAGAGCGGCACCGGAAAGGAAGTGGTCGCCCACGCCATCCACACGCTCAGCAATCGGCACGACAGGCCATTCATCGCGCTGAACGCCGCCGCGATTCCCGAAGGTCTCATCGAGAGCGAGCTGTTCGGACACGAGCAGGGCGCGTTCACTGGGGCCAACCGCGCGCGGCCGGGCGCTTTCGAGCTTGCAAATCGTGGAACGCTCTTTCTGGACGAGATCGCGGAAATGCCGATGGCGCTCCAGCCAAAGCTGCTGCGCATTCTTGAAGACAGCTACGCACGCCGCCTCGGCGGTAGCAAGGAAATCCACTTCGATGTTCGCGTGCTGGCAGCGACGAATCGGTCAGTTGCCGCCGCGGTCCGCGACGGGCTTCTTCGCGAGGATCTGTTCTACCGGCTCAACGTGTTCGAGATCGCACTGTCGCCACTTCGCGAGCGACCCGACGACATCCCGCTGCTGGCACGGCACTTCGTTCGCGAATTCAGCAGGAAGCACAACATGCCTGTCGAAGGTGTGAACGACGCATCGCGGGCGCTGCTCGAGGCGTATTCGTGGCCGGGCAACGTGCGCGAGCTGCGCAATGTCATCGAGCGCGCAGTGATCGTGGCGCGTAGCGGCTGGATCGAGCCTCGTCATCTCTCGCCACACATTCAGGCAATCAAGGCCGGCGGTCCGCCGACAATACAGGTACCGGCGGGGATGACGCTGGCAGACGCCGAGCGACTGTTGATACTCAATACGCTCGATCGCACTGGCCAGAACAAGGCCGAGGCCGCGCGACAGCTGGGACTGGACGTCAAGACGATTCGAAATCGGTTGCGGAGTTACGGACTCGACAAATGAAGGTCGCGACAAAGCTTCGTGCTGCATTCGCTCTGTACATCACGTTGCTCGGCGTGCTGCTCATATATCATGTCACCACAATCCGTCGCGTCGTCGCTACGGGGCATGAGCTGTCGGAGCTGTCCGAGCGCGTGCGCGCGACATCCACTGAGCAGTACATGCGTATCGCCCAACTGGGCGAGAACGCAGCCAAGTATTCAATCACGCGCGATCGTGGCTATCTGGACAAGTTCGATCAGCTCGCGACGGCGTATGCGTCGGAGTTTCAGACGCTCGAGGAGATGCCGCTCAGCGATCGCGAGCGCAGGGAGATCGACGTAGTCGCCAACCAGTGGCACGCACTTGACTCGCCGACGCAACGACTTGCATCATTCGCGCGACTCGGCTCGCTGGACGCCGTGCAGGACTCCCTGGGAGCGCTGCAGGGTCAGTTGGACGCCCTGCAAGCCCTCACTCAACGCGTTGGTGAGGCATCGCAGTCGGAGATGGAAGCGCGACTCGCGCAGTCCTCCAGCGCGGCGACTCTCGCCGAGCGCATATCATGGATCGCGGCTCTGGGCATTCTGTTCCTCAGTCTCGTCCTCTCGGCGCTGATGGCACGATCGATTTCAGAGCCACTGCACCGGCTTACGGAAGGAACGCGCAAGGTCGCGCAGGGACAGTTCGACTACAGACTCGACACCGCGCGCGACGATGAATTCGCGCAGGTTGCGAGAGCGTTCAACTCGATGACTGAGCGACTCGCCGTACTCGACCGCATGAAGCGCGATTTCGTCACCGGCGTGTCGCACGATCTCAAGACGCCGCTGACTTCCATGCAGGAAACCATCAGCATACTACTCGACGAAGTTCCCGGGGCCACTGACGGAGAAGCAGCGCAGACTGCTCGTGCTCAATCAGCAGAGCGGCGAGCGTTTGTCCGGAATGCTGGCGAAGCTGTTGAATCTGTCGCGGCTGGAAGGCGGACTCGAGCCCGAGATGCAGGTGACGGATGGTGCGCAGCTGGTGCGTCGCGCAGTCGCACAGGCCGAGAGCGCGGCGAGGGAACATGCCCTGCACATCGAAGTGATCGAGCCGGATCACAGGGTGCTCGTGGAGTGCGATCAGGATCGAATTCTTCAAGTGCTTGACAACCTGCTGGAGAACGCAATCAAGTTCTCGCCCGATGGCGGCGAGGTGCGTGCGGAGATGCAGCTGCTCGCGGCGCGACCGGATCAGATTCCGCCTGCACGTTGGTCCGCCGTTCGGTCGCAGCGACCGGAATCCAGCGTCATGTGGATCACCGTGACCGATAGCGGCCCCGGCATTCCCGATTCGGAGAAGGAACGCATCTTCGAACGATTCTACCAGACGCCGTCCGGACGCGCAGTCCGGCACAGAGGCGTGGGACTTGGACTCACCATCTGCCGGGAAATCGTGAAAGCACACTCCGGTGTCATGTGGGTCGCCGACAACCCGACCGGCAATGGCACCGTGTTCAACGTCCTTCTTCCGGGCGCATTTCGTGCGTCCCCGGAAGCCACAGTGCCAGCCTCCCCTACGCTGCCTTCCAGCAGTAAGTCGGTGGTCGCGTGATCGCCGGTCGTCCAGTCGCGCGTCGCACCATCGTCGCCGTTGCCTCTTCCGCGATGCTCGTTGTCATCGCGTGCGCAACTGCGCGTACGTCGCAGTTCGACAGCGCAATCGACGCTCGCAACTGGTCCGACGCAGCGACTGCTCTTGCTGCCGATACGTCGCTCCTGCAAAACGAATCGACTCTGTTCCAGGCCGCGATGCTGTACAGCTTCCCGGACAGGCCCACGTATGATCCGGCGCGCGCGCGCGATCTGTTCGAGCGCCTGCTGCGGGACTACCCCAACACATCGCGGCGCCAGGCAGCGATGGATCAGTTATCGCTGCTGTACGAGCTGCAGAAGGCAAACAACAACGCTGTTGCGAAGCGGCAAAGCCTGCTGGCGCAGATCGCGCAGCTGACCTCGGATACACTGAAGCTGCGCAGCAGCATCGACTCGATCTCGGTTCGATTGCAGGCCGAACAGGACCAGAGTGCGTTGCTCAGAAAGGTCGGCACGCGTTTGGAGAGCGACCTTCAGGACCGCGAAAACCAGCTCAACGTTTTGCGTGACGAGCTGAATCATCTCAAGGCGATCGACCTGCGGTCGACCATCCGAACGCCGAGTGGCGACTCGGCGCTAAAAAAACCGCGCAAGCCGTAGAGAGGCGTTGCGCGGTTCAAATGGGCGGACGTGCTGCGGGCGCGATATCACCGTCGTGACACCGCGCCCGCACTCACCGCTCTGAACTGCTGAAAATTAGAGCGGCTTGACTGCTGGAGCCGGCTTGGTCGTGTCCGGCTTTGGCTTGGTCGTATCCGGCTTGGTCGGCATTGGCGGCATCGTCGTGTCGGGCTTCGGACGGGCCGTATCCGGCTTGGTCGGGATCGTGTCAGCGACGGTCGCAGCGATCTGGGTCTGCTGGGCGATCACTGGAGTTGCGTACAGGGCAACAGCGGTTCCCGCCGTGGCGACACTCAGGCCGAGTGCAATCGCACGCATGGTGTTGGAATTCTTCTTCATCTAGATACTCCTGTTGGTGAGTTCCCGACAACCACCATCAGTGGTGCTTGCCTGACTGAGCCGCAAAAGGCGGCCGGCTTCAGACGGTCGTAAAAGCAATGGGTGTGCCGCGCTTCGCGACTCCGTAAGTCGTTGTTACGCAGAGACTTACGCGGCTCCACCAATATTCGCCTGTCACGGTAATTCCGGGATCGGGGAAATCTTCCCCGGGTATTTGGCGCGACAGATTAGGCCCGGATGACCTGAAATCAGGGGCAAAATATGAAAAATCCGTATATTCGTGGTCAATCAACCTCACCGGTATCGCCATGTACCAGCCACCGAACTTCCGTGAAGATCGGCTCGACGTTCAGCACGGCTTGATGCGTGCCCATCCGCTTGGTCTGATCATCACCGCCGGTCCTGGAGGCCTCATGGCCAACCCAATTCCATGTCTGGTCGATTCGGACACCGCCGGGCTTGGAACCATCCGGTGCCACCTCGCGCGTGGGAACAGTCAGTGGGGCGAGCTGGCCGCGGTCGACGAGTGCATGGTCGTGTTCCAGGGCCCGCAGGCCTACGTGACGCCGTCCTGGTACGCGACGAAACGCGAAACTGGCAAGGTGGTCCCGACGTGGAACTACGCGACCGTCCACGTATGGGGAAAGCCGCGGGTGATCGACGATGATGTCTGGCTTCGACGGCAACTGGACGACCTGACGCATCTGTGCGAGAGCGACCGCCGGGCGCCGTGGAAGGTGGATGATGCGCCGGGTGACTTCATCGTCGGTCAGATGAAGGGGATCGTCGGGATCGAGATTCCGATCACGAGGATCGAAGGCAAATGGAAAATGAGTCAGAATCGGCCGGAAGCGGATCGGCTTGGCGTCGTCGCGGGATATCGTGAGAAAGGGACGACGGCGGAAGAGATGGCGAAGCTGGTTGCAGAGCGGGGTGCCGCGCGCGGTGGGTTGCCGACGCCGGAATAGCAAAAAGCCACCGGATCGTAGTCAGGTGGCTTTCTTAATTATCGTTTCTCACAGGCCCGGCAGGAATCGAACCTGCAACCCCCGGTTTTGGAGACCGGTGCTCTACCAATTGAGCTACGGACCTACACTGATCTTCCAGACCCCTCAAGCCGAACGAGGGGTGGCTGACGGGAATTGAACCCGCAACCCCCGGAACCACAATCCGGTGCTCTAACCAATTGAGCTACAGCCACCATGTTCGGGGCCGCGCGGCCCCAAGCATTTCATTCTAATCCCGCAATCGAGAGCCAGCAACTAACTCCGCCGGCCCTCCGGCCCCAATCAGTCCTTCGCGCGATCCATGTATTCGCCGGTCGTCGGATTCACGCGAACCCGCTCACCCTGCGCGATGAACTCCGGGACGTTGATCGTCACGCCGTTGCTCAGCTTTGCTGGCTTGGTCGAGGCGGTCTTCGTCGCTGTTTTCATGACCGGAGCGGTATCCACGATCTCCAGATTGAGCGAGTTGGGAAGCTGGATGCCGATCGGGTTGCCGTTGTAATACTCGGCCTGGATCTTCATGCCCGGCTGCATCCACTGAGCGGAATCGCCCAGCGCTTCCTCGTCCATCTCGATCTGATCGTAGTTCTCGGTGTTCATGAAGTGATAGGTGTCGCCACCCTGATACATGAACTCCAGGTCGTGCGTTTCCATCGCGGCCTTCTCGATGGAATCCGCTGCGCGGAACCGGTGCTCGAAGCTGTTGCCGGTGCGAATATTCTTGAGCTTGGCCTGCACCATCGCCCGGAGATTTCCCGGCGTGTGGTGGCGGAACTCAACGACGCGGCATGGCTCACCCTCGAACACGAGAACCATCCCCCGCCGAATCTGCGTGGCTGGCATCGCCATTCGTCAAATCCTCGGAAAAACGTACATAGCCTTTAAAGGTAGCAAGTAAGGGCTGGTACAGGCAACCTGGCACTGGTGGGACGGCGGGATTCCGGCAACTTTTAGCCAGGATGTAGAGAATCCCGCGTCGGCTCCGACTTCTCTATGAACGCGCCACCTGGGGCACCTACCTGCAGAGGAAATAGACAGATGAAATACATGATGATGATGAATGTGCCAGCCGGAACCGGGGACTATCAGATCAACAACTGGTCGCCAGGAGACATCGAGGCACACATGCAGTTCATGCACAGCTTCAACAAGCGCCTGATGGACGTCGGCGAATTCGTTCAGGGCGAGGGACTTACGCCACCGCGCCAGGCAAAGCTGGTCCGCGCTGGCAAGGACCGCAGGCCGATTACGGACGGCCCGTTTCCTGAAACAAAGGAGTTCCTCGCGGGCTTCTGGATCATCGATGTCGATAGTCCAGAGCGTGCTTATGAACTGGCGGCCGAGGCGTCGGCGGCGCCTGGACCTGGCGGCGCTCCGCTCTACATGCCGATCGAGCTCCGGCCGGTCATGAGTGCGCCCGCGACGGATGCGTGACGTACCCCCTGCATGAGTCCGCTGAGCATCTGTTGCGCGAGCTTGCGCCACAGGTGCTCGGCGGCGTCGCGCGGAAATGCGGTGATTTCGCCGACGCCGAGGATGCGGTTCAGGAAGCGCTGATCGCAGCAGCGGCGCAATGGCCTTCTGCCGGCATTCCCACGAATCCACGCGGCTGGCTGTTCAGCGTCGCGATGAGACGTCTCAAGGATCACATGCGCAGCGAGAGCGCGAGACGGCGGCGCGAGGATGAGGTCGCAAACGAGCACGCGCATGACCAGCCATTCGTGTCACCGGCTGACGCGGATCCTGGAGTGATGACTGACGACACGCTGGTGCTTCTCTTCATGTGTTGCCATTTCGCACTCTCGCCGTCGTCGGCGGTTGCACTCACGCTGCGCGCCGTCGGTGGACTCACGACGGCCGAGATAGCCAGCGCGTTTCTGGTTCCCGAAGCGACTATGGCACAGCGTATCAGCAGGGCGAAGCAGAGCATCAAGTCGTCAGGAGTCGCATTCCACATGCCGACGGACGAGGAGCGGGCGGAGCGATTGGGCGGAGTGATGCACGTGCTGTATCTGATATTCAACGAGGGTTACGCGAGCAGCAACGGGCCCGTACTGCATCGTGTGGATCTCTCCAGCGAGGCGATCAGACTCACGCGCATGCTGCGCGCGTCGATACCGAGCAATGGAGAAGTCACGGGATTGCTGGCGCTCATGCTGCTGACAGATGCGCGCCGCGCTGCGCGAGCGGGATCTCGCGGTGAGCTGATTTCGCTGGACGAGCAGAATCGCACGTTATGGGATCACCAGCTGATACGCGAGGGAACCGAGCTCGTGTCGAGCGCGTTCGCAGCGGGATCGGTTGGACCATATCTGTTGCAGGCCGCGATCGCGGCAATACACGACGGATCGACCCGTGTGGAGGACACGGACTGGCCGCAGATAACGGCGTTGTACGGAGTGTTGAAGCGAATGTCGGATAATCCGATGGTCGCGTTGAACCACGCAATTGCGGTTGCGATGGTGGATGGCCCGGAAGCTGGTCTGGTATTGGTGAACGAGCTCGATACCGAGGAGAAGCTGCGCGGACATTACAGGCTCGATGCGGTTCGCGCGCATCTGTACGAAATGACTGGTGATCATGCGCGCGCGATCCTTCACTATCGCGCCGCTTCCGATGGAACGGCGAGTATTCCGGAGCGCGATTATCTGAACATGAAGGCGGCGCGAGTGCTCGGGCGATCTTGACGAGTGCCCTCTACGGACTTCTCGCTACTTTGCCTCACCTGACCCCTACAGCGTCCCTTTCAACGAATTCCACACATTCGTCGCGACGATCTTCTCGCCCGTCACATTCGGATGCAATCCATCCGCCTGATTCAGCTCCGCATGTCCCGCAACTCCACCCAGCAAAAACGGAATGAGTGTCGCGCCCTTCTCTCGCGCGAGATCGCCGTACATGTTGTGAAACGCGGTGGTGTACTGCTGGCCGAGATTGGGCGGTGCTTCCATCTGAACGAGGAATATCTTCGCGCGCGGCTTTGCAGCCTTTATTCGATCCAGAATCTGCGCGATGTTTGATCGAGCCTCGGAAACCGGGAGCGCCCGAAGAGCGTCGTTTGCCCCTGTTTCCAGGACCACGACGTCGGCCGGGCTGCGGAGCACCCAGTCGATCCTGTTCAGCGCACCCGCCGACGTTTCGCCGCTCACGCCCGCGTTCACCGCTGTAAGCGGTGTGCCGGCGGAGTCGGCCATGGCCTGAATCAGTGCGGGATATGCCTGCTCCGGCCGAAGGCCGAGGCCGGCGGTGAGGCTGGTACCGATGAACAGCACAGTCGGGCCCGCCGCGGCGGCTTTGGGCGAGGAGACGCTGTCGGCTGGAGTGGCTTCAGCCGTCTGCACAGCTTGCGGTGTCTTATCTTTCGCCGCCGGCTCGCATCCGGCCACTATTAGAGTCGCCATCAGGCTCGTCGTAGCGTAGAGACTCACATAACCGACGTCTTTCTTCATGCTCATCGCTGAATCGTTGACCAAGGAATACCGGAGTGGCGAGCGCACGCTCGCGGTGCTCCGGAACGTATCGTTCTCCGTGCAGCCGGGCGAGTTCGTCGCCATAACGGGGCCATCTGGAAGCGGCAAAACTACTCTCCTCGGCCTGCTCGCGGGTCTGGATACACCGAGCGGAGGCCGCGTGATCCTGGACGGCGCCGAGATGTCGAGCATGAGCGAAGACGATCGGGCACGCATACGATCGGCAAAGGTCGGATTCGTCTTCCAGAGTTTTCAGCTGATCTCGACTCTCACCGCCGCGGAAAATGTGCAGGTTCCGCTCGAGCTGCGCGGTGATAGCGGCGCTGAGCGACGCGCGTCGGACCTGCTCGAGCGTGTTGGACTCGCCGAGCGGGCCACGCACTTCCCTACCCAACTGTCAGGCGGCGAGCAGCAGCGCGTCGCGATCGCGCGCGCGTTTTCCAATCAACCATCGATTCTCTTTGCCGACGAGCCGACTGGAAACCTCGACGCGGCGAGCGGCGAGCGAGTCATTGCATTGCTCGAAGAGCTGAACCACGAGTCCGGCTCGACGGTCGTGATCGTCACGCACGATGCTACTCTCGCTGCACGCGCGCGACGGCAGATCCGTCTGGCTGACGGCGCAGTGATCGAAGACACCGGCTCTCCGGGACAACAAGATTGAGCGCTTCACCAATGCAGCTCGCGCGACTCGCGTGGCGGGAGAGCCGCACCACCCGACGAAAGCTGTTTCTCTACATGTCGACGATCGCGGTGGGAGTGGCGGCGCTGGTATCGATCGATTCCTTCGCGCGCAATGTCACACGCTCGGTGCGCGAACAATCCCGCTCTCTGCTCGGCGGCGACGTCCAGTTTTCCGGCAGACGGCCCTTTGCGAAGGAGACGGAGCAGTTACTGGATTCGCTGCAGCACGCCGGGATTCCAAATGTGCGCTCGACGACATTTCCGTCGATGGCCGTCATTCCGCGCAACGGCAACACGCGACTTGCGCAGATCCATGGCGTCAGCGCCGGATATCCGCTTTACGGCGCGATCACCACACAGCCTGCGGGCAGATACGCGACGCTGCAATCGGGACCGAATGCGCTGGTCGATCCGTCGCTGCTCATCGTGCTCGACGCCCGCATCGGTGACACACTCAAGGTCGGATATGGCGAGTTCGTAATCACGGGTACGCTAAAGGATGTGCCGGGAACGTCGGGCCTGTCATCGGCGTTCGCGCCGCGCATCTACATTCCGGCCCGGTACCTGCCGGAGACGCGACTGCTGGTATTTGGCAGCACCGCGGAATATGCAGCGCTTCTGAAGCTGCCTTCCGACCAGGACCCAAAGGCCTTCGCAGCGCCGTTCCGAGCGCCGCTCACCAAGCAGGACGTCAACGTGCGAACAGTCACGCAGACGGAAGAGTCAGCCGCAAGAGCAACTGAGAGTCTCGCGAATTTCATCGGCATCGTCGGAATGGTCGCGCTGCTGCTCGGCGGTATCGGC
The DNA here is from genome assembly GCA_963707505.1 of uncultured Gemmatimonadales bacterium. GTDB lineage: Bacteria > Gemmatimonadota > Gemmatimonadetes > Gemmatimonadales > Gemmatimonadaceae > Fen-1247. The sequence goes on along the minus strand of CAVPQB010000004.1, from coordinate 850,854 downwards.
GTCGCGAGCGGTGTGCGGGCCTTCGTCGCGCGAAAGATCGACACTGTCGCGATCTTCCGCTGCCTCGGCGCTTCTGGCAATCAGGTGCTGGCGATGTATGTGGTGCAGGCGGCGGTCATGGGGCTGCTGGGCGCCCTGCTCGGCGCGGTCGCCGGCGTAGCGATCCAGTTTCTGCTTCCGCTCGCCTTCGTCGGGTTGCTGCCTGTCGACGTGCATGTTACGGCGGAGCCTGCGGCAATACTTACAGGGGTATTGATCGGCGGCTGGATCGCGCTCGTGTTCGCGCTGCGCCCGCTGCTCGCACTGCGGAACGTTTCGCCATTGCAGACACTCAGGCGCGATGCCGATTCCGAGGTGCTGCGAATGCACTGGAACGATCTGCCGCGACTGCTTGTCAATGCAGCGCTGGTGCTGAGTGTCGTCGCCGTTGCGGTCGTGCGCGCGCAGTCCGTACGCCAGGGTCTCTGGATCGCAGCTGCTACTGGCGGTGTTCTTCTCGTGCTCTCTCTGGTCGCGAGCGCGCTCTCGTGGGGCGCGAGACGATCGGTGCGCGCGGGATGGCCTTACGTCGTACGCCAGGGTCTTGCTAACGTGTACAGACCAGCGAACCAGACGCGCGCGGTGATGCTCTCACTCGGTTTCGGTGCCTTCCTCGTCACCACGCTGTATCTCGTCCAGAACAGCATAGTGCGAGATCTCGCGCTCAACGCATCGTCGTCCGGTGCCAACCTGTTGCTGTTCGACGTGCAACAGGATCAGGCCGCACCGATAGACTCGATCATCCGCGCGCGGGGATTCAAGGTAACGCAGCAATCACCCGTAGTGCCGATGCGCATCGCATCGATTAACGGAAGAACCACAGAGTCGATCGTCGGTGACTCGACGAAGAACCGGCGTGCGGGCTGGGCGGTGCGACGAGAATACCGTTCGACGTACCGCGACTCGATCACTGCCGGTGAAACGCTGACCGAGGGTAAGTGGTTCGCGGCCGAGCACGCTGGCGGCACGCAGTTCGTCCCTGGGGACACGGGTGAGGTGTCACTCGACGCCGGTGTGGCGGGCGAGCTCAAGGTCAAGCTCGGCGACCGGATCACCTGGAACGTTCAGGGGATCGACATACCTACCAGAGTCACGAGCCTGCGCGACGTGAAGTGGACGCGGTTCGAGCCAAATTTCTTCGCTGTATTTCCGAGTCGGGTTCTGCGCGACGCTCCGCACCAGTTCACGGTGCTCGCGAACGTGCCCGGCGCGCTGGATGTCGCGACGGTCCAGCGCGACGTCGTGCGCAGGTTTCCGAATGTAAGCAGCATCGATCTGTCGCTGCTCACCGAGACAATCGGAAAGATCGTTGCGCGCGTGTCGACCGCTGTGCGGTTCATGGCGCTGTTCAGTGTCATCATAGGAATTCCGGTTCTGTTCAGCGCGGTATCGTCGACGAGACGCGAGCGCATTCGAGAGAGCGTGTTGCTCAAGACACTCGGCGCGACGCGCGCGCAGATCATGCGGATATTGCTTACCGAGTATGCACTGCTCGGGATACTGGGCAGTCTCACCGGGCTGGTGCTCGCGGTGGCCGGTAGCTGGGCGCTGGTGCACTTCGTCTTCGATGTGAAATACACGCCGCAGTTCGGGCCGGCGATCACGATCACTGCCGTGATGATGGTGATTGCGATATCAATCGGGGTGATCGCCGGCCGCGATGTGTTCAAGGAGACGGCGATGACGGCCCTGCGGGAGGGCTAGGCCGGCGACGCTATCGGCGCGCCGATAGCGTCGTTTATTGCACCCGCATCACGTACACGCGCCCGTTCGGGTCCGAGGACGTCGTCCCGCCTGAATTTGTTATTCGGATCGTTCGCGCGCCCGATCCCGACGTAACAGAAATAAGCGGCGGACGATGCTGGCACGTTCGCGGTGACTGACCCGCCGGTGCCGATCGATGTTACTGGGAGGTATGACGCGGATGTCTCGGTGCCGATCAGCACTCCCGAGACGAGCTGACGGAAGTTGTAACTCTTGAAATTGTACGGTGACGCTGCGGGCGTGGCGGCTCGATGGTCGGCGTAGAGCGTGACGAGGAAATGCGCGAGGATCGTATCCATCGGCGCGCCTGTCGCCTTGACGATATTCGCGGTACCCGTGTCCGGACCTGCGACGAGCTTGCGCGTGAGAGTGCGCGGATCGCCGCCGGTATTGAACCAGTCGGCGACGTATCTCACGAGCGCCCACTCCGCGCCGCGTGACGCAAGGTTGGCGGCTGCCTTGGTGTGGCTCACGATCGCAGCCGTCGTGTCGGGACGCTCCACATAATACTTCGCGCGCGCCAGATTCTGGAGGAAGAACGCCTGCGTTATCGTCGTGTCGAGGTTATTGATGTCGGACAGGCCGACCGTCGTGTTGTCAGCGAAGCCCGCCTCGACTCGACCCACAGCTTCTTCCGCGAAGTGCGCGAGCCCCTCGTCCAGCCAGGTCGCCTCGAAGTTCACGACGGATGGCGAGATGTACCGGTTGCCGGAGTTGATCATGTGCTGGAATTCGTGCGCAACCGTGCCGCGCGTTATCTGCCGCACAAACGCCGTGCTGAACGAATTGCCGTTCACGCCGCTTGGATCCGGAGCGAGAAGGTAAAAGATCTCGCCCTGATTGCTGGACAGACAACCAGCAGAGGTCGGCGGATACAGATCGCCGGCGAAGAAGAACCCGCCAACGTATCCCGACTTGCTCGCCGTCCCCGCCGGCGTCAGCTTGTCCACTGCCGGCGTGTAGTAGATGATGATGTGGCCGTTGTTGTCGATGTCGGTCGGCGTGCCGAAGTACCCGACGTCGGTCGGGTAGATCATCTGGTCGAATTCGTCGCCGATGGACTTGAAATCAGCATCGGTGAATCCGCCAGCCGGCGAGTTGACGTCGCTCACGACTATCGCGTGCGTCGACACGTATCGCACCATGCCGAGTGTCGTCGTGTAACCGCCCGCGTCGCACGCTTTCGTAGACACGCCGCCGAAGCCGGCGGACGTCAGAACCTTGAGTGACATCGTGGATCCAACGGCCGGTGGGGCGTTCACAGCGCGCGACGGCGTCAGCACGTTCGCGCTCGCAGCGGTGCCCGTACCCACGCTCCGCCGTCCACCGGGACGCGGAAGGTGTGTGCGCTCGAAGTCTCGCAGTTGGGCCTCGAATTGCTCGCCGCGCGATATCGTTGCCGGTACCTCGAGCGGACGCTGAGTCGGCGGGAATACATCCGACACCGGTGTGCTGACCGACGGCGTCAGCCAGTCGCCATGAACGCCGTAGTTGCCGATCGTGCCGGCATTCACGTTCGAATTGCCGAGGATCACGGCGAATTGCGCCGAACCAGCCGACGCCGGAATGGACAGCCCACCCGACGCCGATGAGAAAGTCATGGCACGAACGTCACCGACATTCATCGTCCCGAGATCCGACAGCGTCGGGTCGGGGGTCCCAGGAATCGGCGCGACAGTCGAGTCGCTACACGCGACAACCAGAAGAGCAGCGCCAAAGACACCGTACAGTGATTTCACACGCGATTCCAGGTTAAGTGCAGCAGCCGCGCATGGCGGCGTCATCGAGATGTTGGACGGTGCGAATCACACGGCGTTACGGACCGAAGATTCTCACCGGGCTGCTAGGAATGCGCGGCGACCTGTGCTGCGCAGGCCAGAAACATAGCTACCGTGAATGCAAGAAATGCGCGCTGAGCCAGCGGGCGGCGTGTAAAAAATTGAACTATCTCATCCATTTTGTGCGGTCCAAACGGGTGTTGAGGAGAAAAACCATATGACGCGTCAGAATGCTCGGCGAAACGAAACGGCGTTTGCCGGAGCTTTTTCCCGCACTATCTGGTATCGGCTGCAGCGGTGCCAACGGGTTGCAGCCCAGATGCGGCAAGGATCGAACGGCCTTCAGGTGACATCAAAAATGTGATAAACTGGTGTCCGGCGCGAGCGTGCGGAGCATCCCTGGGGACGCCCGCACCGAATACGATCGGCGCGCCGCGCATCACGAGCGACACCCGCGGGGTGCCGCCCGACTTGCTCCCCGAGCTCGGCGGTGAAATGTCAACGCTCGCCACGGAATACGTCGTGGCGAGCGTTGGATCGCCGAGGTCGACCTCGTGTGGGAGGTTGACGAATCGAAGGCCCAGCTTCCGGGCGACTGACTCGTACTCCCAGGCGTAGTCCAGGTTCCCGGTTTGCAGCAATGCGACAAGATCTGCGGATTTTGGACGCACGTTCGCCGTGGATGCCGCCGCCTCGAGTTTCGCCGCAAGTCCGGGCCGCTTGTAGTACCGTTCCGCCAGCTGCATTGCCATGAGTGCGCGATAGCCCGCAGGATCCAAAGTGGGATCGCTCCGCCCCACCTCGACGCCCGGCCTGGTCGTGATGTCGGCCCAATTCCGGGCAGTCACCTCATCCGCGAAGCGGGACCGGCCGGTGTATGCCAGAACCAGGCGACTGGTGCCCAGAAGCGCGATCGGTCCCGTGAGCCGTCCGGGAATCAGGCGAGCGAACAGCGCCGTATCGGCGACCGCGACCACGTCGGGTACGCGACCGAGATCACTGATCTTGCGGATCGTCTCCACCGACCCGGCGTTTTCCTGGCTCACTCCGTAACCATGACTCGGCGCGAACGAGTCGAGCGCCGCGCGTAGCGGCAGCGCGAGCGCACCGGCATTGAAGACGATGAGAGGCGGGTGATCCGGCCGTGGTGACCCGCTGCACGCGCTGCATGCGCTGATCAGCACGACTGCCGCCGCAGCGATGATCGGGTGCGTTGTTGACCGCGCGGATAGTAGCCGATTCATCGCTGGGCGGGTAACATACACTGGTTGCATCCGGCACATGGAGCTCTAAATGGCGACGACGTTGGGACAGGACACGACGGAAGATATTCCCGGGCTCACGACTACGCGCTCCCCGTTCATAGAGGCAGCACGCGAGCACGGCGAGCTTTATATCGAACAGCCGTACGAGCTATATAACGCCGAGAACCACGAGGCGTGGAGGCAACTGTTCGCGCGTATGGGCGATCGGTGGCAGCGCTACGCGAATCCGCGTTTCCTGCAGGGCGTTGAGACGCTCTGCCTCGATCCCAGCGCGGTGCCGCGGCTGGAAGACGTGAACAAGTTCATGGCCCCCCGCACCGGCTTCAAGGCGAAGGCGGTGAGCGGGTACGTTCCGGCCTATCTGTTCTTCGATTGCCTTGCGCAAGCGCGAGTTCCCGACGACCATCACCATCCGCGATGCACGGGCGCCTGGACTACCTGCCCGAGCCGGACATCTTCCACGACATCGCCGGCCACGTGCCGATGCACACCGACCCGGCGTTCGCCGACGCGCTGGTACGCTTCGGCGAGTGCGGCACAGACCGCCGTTCAGATCGTGACAGCGTATCAAGGACCCGGACGAGCAGGTTCGCCGCACCACGAGCATCATCAAGGCGATGGCGCGGTTCTTCTGGTTCACAGTCGAGTTCGGACTGATGCGCGCGCCGGACGGCAAGGGCTCAAGGCCTACGGCAGCGGCCTGCTCTGCTCGTACGGCGAGATGCAGCACAGCATCGAGTCGCCGAAGGTGCAGCGCTATCCGATCCAGCTGGAGTGGGTGATCAACCAGTACTTCGAGATCGATCACTACCAGCCGCTGCTTTTCATCGTGGAATCGTTCGAACATCTGTTCGAGCTGGTGGGCATGCTGGAAGACTGGATGAAGCAGGGCAAGCTGGACAACGTCTCCCCGGGCGAGCCGAGTCTGTCGGAAGTCGATGTCCGCAGCTTTATCGAAGCGTCGGAGTAAGGGCGGATCGCACCGTTGTCTTCGCCCCGGGAACGGATAAGGGTAGTCGTTGCAGAAGATGACGAGATTGCACGCCTGATCGCGGGCCGGATGCGCGACATGATTCGCGCGCGGCAGAAATCGGGTGAGCATGCGGTGCTCGGCCTCGCGACCGGAAGCACGCCGATCGGTATCTATCGCGAGCTGATCAAGATGCACCGCGACGAAGGTCTGGATTTCTCCGACGTCGTGACCTTCAATCTCGACGAGTACTACCCGATGAAGCCGGACGAGCATCCACAGCTACCACCGGTTACATGCGGGAGAATCTGTTCAACCACATCAACGTGCGCGCGGGAACATCCACATTCCGCGCGGCGACGTTCCGCGCGACGACGTCGACGACGAGTGCGACGCGTACGAGGCCGCGATCCGAGACGCTGGCGGAATCGATCTTCAGATTCTCGGCATCGGCAAGACCGGGCACATCGGCTTCAACGAGCCGGGATCCGGCGCCGAGTCGCGCACCCGCGGCATCTCGCTCGACACCGTCACGCGCCGCGACGCCGCCGCCGATTTCTTCGGCGAGGACAACGTGCCGACCGAAGCGATCACGATGGGTGTAGCGACGATCATGGAGGCGCGAGAGATCGCGCTCGTCGCAACGGGCGAGCACAAGGCCGCGATCATCGAGCGCGCGGTGGAAGGCGAGCCGAACCCGGACGTCGCGGCGACCTATCTCCAGCAGCATCCGAACGCGGTGTTCTACGTCGATCCTGCGGCGGCCGCCGATCTCACGCGCATTCGCGACGCCGTGGGTGGTCGGCGAGGTGAAGTGGACGCGCGAGAAGGCGATCGATGCGGTGATCTGGCTGAGCGAGATTACCAAGAAAATCGGTGCTCAAGCTCGACGAGAACGATTACCGCGAGCACCACCTGAGCTCGCTGCTTGCGCGGTACGGAAAGGCCGGTCCGCTCAACGGCGAGGTATTCAACGCGCTGATCGCCAAGATTCGCGGTCGCAGCAAGCTGCCGCACGGGCGCGTATCATCGTGTTCTCGCCGCACCCGGACGACGACGTCATCTCAATGGGCGGCATGCTCAACAAGCTGCACCAGAACGAGAACGAGATTGTCGTCGCGTATCAGACGTCGGGCAACATCGCCGTCTTCGATCACGAGGTGCGCCGCTACGCCGATTTCCTTGCGCCGCTTCGGACCGACTTCGATCTCAACGACGCACCGATGCGGGGCGCTGATCAGTGCCGTCGAGGAACTCCTTGCCTCAAGAAGCAAGGGGAGGTCGATGCGTTCCCAGTGCAGGTGATGAAGCGCGCGATCCGCGAAGCGGAGGCCGTCTCGGCATCGAGACGTTTCGGAATGAAGCGCGAGCAGGCGCGCTTTCTCAATCTTCCGTTCTATCAGACCGGAAAAGTGCACAAGGATCCGATCGGTCCTGAAGACGTCCGCATCGCTCTCGAGCTGCTCGAGTAGCACCGACCGGAGCTGGTCTTCGTCGCCGGCGACCTCTCCGACCCGCACGGCACTCACCGGATGTGCCTCGAGGCGGTGGAGGGCGCGCTCGCCCAGTACTCCGGTGAGCGTCCGGAGATGTGGTACTACCGCGGCGCGTGGCAGGAGTGGGAGATCGCCGAGGCCGACGTGCTCGTCCCGCTGTCGGAGGACGAGCTGCGCGAGAAGATGTCGCGATCTTCAAGCACCAAAGTCAGAAGGATCGCGCTCCCTTCCCTGGCCAGGACGATCGCGAGTTCTGGCAGCGCGTCGAGGATCGGAACCGCAGCACGGCCGCGCTGTCGACCGGCTCGGGCTCCCGGAGTACTTCGCGATGGAGGCGTACGTGGTGAGAAAGAACGGCAAGCCGATCGATGCGCCTGCAGTTCCGACGAGCGCGATGGGCGACGCACCTGAGCGTTGAGGAACGGTTCCGCCGGTGTGACTCAGTGAGGCAGTGTCATGGGTAATTCCAAGTGTACGCTGACATACTATTCTCTAATCAGTAAAGCCATGAATCGAGCAAGCAAGTTCGGGATCGTCACGGTTGCGGTAGTTGCGACAATTGGCATCGCGTGTAGCACCACGGTTCATCCGGTGACGCGAAGCAATCCAGTTGCAAGTACTGCAACCAACGCAAGAGCCGTCGCAGGCTTGAATCCGACATTGCCGGCACGCATCGACTCGATCATAAATGCGGCGATTGCAGACCACGCGGCCCCTGCGATGGCGGTGGCAATCGGGCGCTACGACAATCTCATTTATCTGCACTCTTACGGCCGTCTCACATACGCCGATACCGCACCGGCGGTGGATGAGCACACACGCTTCGACATGGCGTCGCTCACCAAGGTGGTGGCAACCACCACGGCAGCGATGATGTTGGAGGAACAGGGAAAGCTCGACATAAGCAGGACAGTGGCGTCGTACCTGCCGGAATTCAACGCGCCGGACAAGAAGGACATAACCGTGCGTCAGCTGATAACGCATCGCGGCGGGTTGGAAGCCTTCGCGCCGTTGTGGGCAACGCTCAGAGGGAAGCAGCAGTTTCTCGCTGCAATCAACTCGCGGCCGTTGGCGTATCCACCCGGTACCAAGTCGATCTACAGCGACTGGGATTACGTGTTGATGGGATTCATCGTGGAGCGAATCACCGGTCAGTCACTCGACACGTACACTGCACAGCACATCTTCGGACCGCTCGGCATGAGCGAGACGGGGTACCGTCCGGATACAGTCGACAGGCGCCACATCGCACCAACGGAAATTGATACGTTGCGGGGCCTCGTGTGGGGCAAGGTGCACGATGAGAACGCAAACGCGATGGGAGGTGTGTCCGGCCACGCCGGCCTCTTCTCGACCGCGCATGACATGGCGATCTTCGCGCGGATGCTGTTGAATGGTGGAAGCGTGGGATCCGTTCGCCTTCTGGCTCCCACGACCATTGCACGCTGGACTGCGGCGCAGGATCCAGGTTCCAGCCGTGCATTGGGTTGGGATACACCCGCGCCGCATTCAAGTGCAGGTCGTTACTTCTCGCCGCGCAGCTACGGCCACACCGGGTTTACCGGCACATCCATCTGGACAGACCCGGAGCGCGGCGTGTGGGTAGTGCTGCTGACGAATCGGGTCTATCCCACGCGTAACAATCAGAAGGCGGGCCCGCTGCGCCGCGCGGTTGCGGATGCAGTCGAGGAGGCTGTGATGGATGCGCCGCTGATCGATTGGGAAGCACTGCATCCGCCGACGCGCCCGGAATGACGCGCGTCATCGCCTGATTACATCCTGCCGTCATTTCTCGGTCGATTTTTTGACCGCGTCCCGTCATCCTCGCTCGGTCATCTCTTGAGGGCGAGAAGATCGATGCCGACGTAAAAAGTTCTTCCGGCGGCTGGATCGAAGTAACGGCCGCCGAATGCGTTGATCGATACCGAAGTGTCGTACACCTCGTCGAACAGGTTGGCGACTCCTCCAAACAGCGACGTTGGCCCGACACGCATGGAGCCACGCAGGTTAGTAATGATCGACGCAGGTGCCGACGCGGTGTTCGCGTCATTGACCGGAATATTGGAGCGATACCGCTCCTCTACGGAGATGAAGCGCGCCTCGGGAGTGCCAACGTCCAACGACAGCGAGGCAAGATTCGGCGCCACGCCGGGAACGCGGTTGGTCGCATAGGACGTCGTCGTTGCGCCGGACGCGACTGTGTAGGTCACGTAACGCGCGTTGGTGAACGAGTATGTGCCATGCAGCTGCACGTCGGGCGCAAGCATCGCACTCGCGCTCGCATCGATGCCGCGGTGCCGAGCGGTGCCGGCATTGCGATAGAACTGCCGTCCTGCAGCCGACGCTACCTCGAACGGGATCAACTCGTCGTCGATGCGCATGTCATATGCAGCCAGGTCGTATGACAGGAAGCTCGCGCGACCCTTGATGCCAGCCTCGTGCGAATGGGTGCGTTCCGGCTGGAGCGTTGGATTGAAACCGCCCGCGCCACTTGGACGATTGGCGAGCTCGGTCGTCGTCGGTGTCTGGAAACCGTTGGACACGTTGCTATACAGGGACAGCAGCGGCGTCACGGCATATGTGACACCCAGCGTCGGACTCGTGGACGTCATCTTGCGCACGCCGGAATCATCCGGATTGGTCGCGTTGATGAGATGGTCCTGCGCTTCAAAGCGAAACTGGTCGTATCGCGCACCGCCCAGAAAGGTCAGCTTGCCGGCGGTTGCGCTCAGCTGCAGAAAAGGCGACGCGCTCGTCACGCGCTCGCGCTGGTCCAGCGTGACTGCGCGGGCCACACCGCGTGTGTTCACCCAGTTGCGCCTGTCGTCCCGTTGCAAGTCGGACTCGCCGCCTATCATCGCTGTCACGTTGCGATCGGCATTGCCCTCGGTCACTGCGTAGGCAGCGCGCACTCCGCCTGCCGCTCTGTGAATGCCGATTATGCTTGTAGGAATCGGGTTGTTGATCGAGCGCGTCAATCCATATGCGGACAGTCGCAGCTCGCCAACGCCGAGTTGCGCGCGCGCACTCGCGCCAACCTGATTCTGACGGCCGCGCTCACCGGTGCGTTGATTGAAATTGTTGAAATAAGCCTGCCGCCGATCGATCTTCAGCAGCGAATCCGAAAGGCTTCCGGGATTCTCGGCGGCGTACTGCACGCCGTTGGCGACAAGCTTGAGCGAGATTCTATCCCAGTCCCACGTTCCGACTGCGTTGACGTGCGCATTTCGTGCGTGGCTGTACGAGCGGTAGCCGGAATAGTCGAGTCTGTCGGCGTTTACGACGTAGCTTCCTCTACCCTTCATTCCGCCGAAGCCAAGCTGGAATCGCGCGAGCCCATTGCTGCCTGACATGACGCGCGCGGTTGGTGCAAACGGGACCTGCGGCGGCGGCAGCGTTCGAAATGAGATGACGCCAGCCGATGCATTGCCGTACAACGCGGATGCCGGACCGCGAATCGCCTCCGCCAGGCCGAGCGAACCCATGTCGATGTTGTTGAGCGCGGATTGACCGTCGGCGAGCGTCGCTGGAATGTCATCGACCAATACCCGAACTCCGCGTGTGCCGAACTGGGATCGTACACCGATCCCGCGCACGGAGAGTCGCTCACCGATCGCGAAGTTCAATCTATCGTCGACCTGAATCCCCGCGACCTGCCCCAGAGCTTCGTCGAGTGAAAAGCCGGGTCGCGCAACAGCGATGTCGCGCGCGCCAACGGAAGCGACGTCGAGCGGTGCTCTCGTGACATCGAATGGAGTGCGAAGCACGGTGACATGAACCGCCGGCAACGTGTCGGATGGCGTAACCTGGGCGGAGAGCTGCGGTGCGACAGCTGGAACGAGCGCTGCGCCCAGACAGACGAGGAAGTGCTTTATACTGTCATGGGTCCAACGCGGAGGAGGCGCTGCGAGGTCTTTCATGTGAAGAAAGTTGGTGCGGACGCGCGAATCTACAACTCCGCTGGGACGAGCGGGATACGGTCCTGCTTCCTGTGCCTAGAGGTCCTCGTCCGACTCCGCAATATCGGCGATGTAGAGCGAGACGAGCCACGGCGTGAGCTGGGACCGGAGCCATACCGCACGTTCCGCTGTAGCGGGCTGGTTCACGTGGTCGGCGGCGAGCCGCACCGCGCCTTTGAGGACTACGAGAATGTCCTCCATCGTCAGCCCATCGGCCTTCATTGACCGCCCGGCCGACAGAACCGTCTCCTCCACCTCTTCCGCCGGCGCGCGCCGGTGGAAGTACCGAACTGCCACGTCGCGAACGCATACGAGTTCTGGGCGGTTTGCCACCTATCGCCTTGCCCTACGCGCCAAAGCGATCGGCGTTCATGGCAACGTTCGCTGGAGTACGATCCGGCGCCGCGGTCAACAATTTGGTCGTGAATCGCTGGCCCTCGGCGATTCGCTCCGTTTCGAGTGCGATTGCCTGTACCGCAACCTCGATGCGCTCGAGCCGCGCCTCCAGTGCCGCGTCAGCCGGGCGCTGGCCAAACTCCTTTTTTGCCGCCGGGCGATGCAGCCACATGTACATCAGCGCGACCGGCGCACCGAAGGCCCCGAGTGTTCCGATTATTGCGACCAGCGCTGTTCCTGGATCCATTTCGTAATTACCGGGTGTCGGCCAGTGGGAGCCACTGGCTGAATATACGACACGTGCGCATCGGACGGGGTTGCACCAGCGGTAACCGCAGTCGCTACGCCGACACGCCGGACGAATCGATATTCGCGGCAGTCAGATCTTTCGCGAAGACTCCCTTGTACTTGCTGACCTCGCTTCGTTCGAGATCGAGCTCCGGGATATTGCGGCGCGTGAATCCGAATCGCGCAAAGAACTCGGTATCGTTGCTTACGGCGAACAGCGTTGCGTAGTCGCGCGCGCGCGCGAACCGCTCGGTGGCCGCGACGAGTGCCTTTCCGATTCCGACGCCCTGCGCGCCCGGCGCAACGGCAAGCGAGCGAAGCTCCGCCAGACTGGGCGAATATTCGTCCAGGTGCACGCAGCCGACGACTTCACCGTCCCTCTCCACGACGACGAACTCGTGCGCGTACATCGCGACGAATTGTTCCGATCGTGGCAAGAGCGTGCCACTGGGAACGTAGAGGTCGATCAACGCGCTGATCGAAGCAGCGTCTGCCGGGTTTGCCTTGCGAGTAATCACGCACTGAAAATGTGGAACGCCGCAGGCACGCGCCAGTCCCGCCTTCAGCTCAGGCCAGCGGCAACACCGGTCCGTTCGCCACGATCGGGTCGAAGCACTCACCCATCAGCCACGGCACGATATTCTCCCGCAGCGCACGTGCGTGATCGGCGGTATGGGCGCTGACGGTCTCATCAGCAGCGACCTGCACCGCCCCATCCAGCACGGAGAGAATCAACTCTGGCGCCAGACCGGAGTCCAGCATCGCACGGGTCGCGACTACGGTCGGCTCGCGAAGGTCAGCCAGGGTTGCGTCCCGCAACATGTAGAGCTCGAATATCTCGATTAGCGGTGCGACCTGCGTATCGTGAAAGAGCATCGGAGGGGCGATGAGTCGGGGGCGATGTCCGGCGAATCTCTGCTACAGGCACCGGTATTCGCAAATCGCTTGCCCGGACGTATGTTCCCAGAACGTAGCCGCTGGCAAAGGACTGCGCCCCGAGCCGACGTATGTTTTTTACGTCGGGACTACCCTACCTGTACCCCTCAACCGAAGCCACGATGAACACCAAGGTGCGGCATTTCCGCTGGGACAACATGCCAAAGGAGGTCGTAACGGACACCATCTCCCGCAGGCTGATCACGGGTGACGACATGATGCTCGCCCACGTATATCTCGACAAGGGCGCGATTGTGCCACAGCACTCGCACCACAACGAGCAGCTTACCTATATCGTCGAAGGCGCTCTGCACTTCTGGATCGGCGCCGACGGAAAGGAAGAAGTGATCGTCAAGGCGGGCGAGGTTCTGCACATCCCATCCAACGTGCCGCATCGTGCGGAAGCGCTGGAGGACACGCTCGACGTCGACATCTTCAGTCCCCCGCGCGAAGACTGGCTGAACGGGACCGACAGCTACTTCCACAACAAATAGCGATGGATCTCGGGATCAGAGACAAGGTCGCGCTCGTCACGGCTTCCAGTCGTGGACTGGGCCGCGCGGTTGCAGAAGAGCTCGCGGCTGAAGGCGCGAACCTCGTGCTGTGTGCACGCAGCGAGTCCTCGCTGGATGAAACCGTACGCGCAATTACCACCTCGACTGGCGTGAGAGTCATTTCAGTCGTGGCAGACATTTCCGATCCCGCGGCAGTCGAGCGCGTCTGGACGTGTGCGCGCGAGGAATTCGGTCGGGTGGACATTCTCGTCAACAACGCAGGCGGTCCGCCGGCGGGCCCGTTCGAGGCGCATCCCCCGTCAGCATGGACCGATGCATGGCGACTTACATTCGAGAGCGCGGTCAACATGACGCGCTCCGTGCTTCCGGGAATGAAGCAGCGTCTCTGGGGGCGCATCATCAACATCACATCGATTGCCGTCAAGCAGCCTGTGGATAGCCTCATTCTCTCGAACAGTGTGCGAGCGGCGGTTACAGGTTTCGCGCGCACTCTGGCGAACGAAGTCGCAACCTACGGTGTGACGGTGAACAATGTGATGCCCGGGTATACACTCACCGATCGAATCGCGCACCTCGCCGAGAGCAACGCGACGCGACGCGGCACGACTGCCGAAGCGGAGATCGCCGGAATGGAAGCGCAGATTCCCATGCGCCGACTTGGCACGCCGAGGGAATTCGCGGCGATGGTCGCATTCCTGGCGTCGGAGCGCGCGAGTTACACCACCGGAGCGTCGATACCCGTCGACGGAGGGTGGATTCGCTCGCTACTCTGAGATCAGCGTTGCGGCTTCTGTCGCAAGTCCGTCGAGCAGAGCTCTTGTGTGATGCGTGCGCGTGCGGTGATTCATCAACGTCACGCGCAGCACGGGCCGTCCTTCCAGGACCGTAAGAGTGATCCATCCCTTTCCAGAGCGGTTGTAGGCCGCGCGCAAATTACGATTCAACGTATCTATCGAGTCGGCGCTCAGGTTCCCCGGGCCGAGGTAGCGAAAGCACAGGATGTTCGATTCCGGCGCATGCAGTGCTTCGAAGTCATTGCGCGCCATGATCGCATCGTACAGGTCGCACGTCACGTTGCATAGATGGTCATAAACACGGCCGATTCCGTCGGCGCCGTAGCGTTGCAACACAACCCAAAGCTTCAACACATCTGCACGACGAGAGCACTGAAAGCTCTCCTTCCCGAGGTCCCACGCACGCGCGCCGGCGCGCTCGTGAAACAGATACGGCGCACGCTGCGCGAAGGCTCGCTGCAGATCCCGATCATCGCGCATCAACAACATGCCGGTCGCGATCGGCAACAGCATTCCCTTGTGCGGGTCCCACGCAAGCGAGCGGGCGCGAGCCAACCCGCGAAGTGCCGCCGCGCGGGACTCCGAGAGCAGTGCTGACGCGCCGTGTGCGCCATCCACGTGCAGCCACACTCCGTGCGCGTCACAAATCTCGCCGATAGCGACCGAGATCGTCGAACGATCCCGTCGCGGTCGATCCCACGGTCGCGACAACGGCCATCACTGCCTTTCCGGAGGCGCGCGCGTCAACGAGTGCGCGTTCGAGCGCGTCGGGATCCATCCTGAAATCACGCGACGGAATGGTGATGAGACTGCGCACACCCAGTCCAAGCTCGCCGAGCGCGCGGGAGACTGCGTAGTGCGCATGCTCGCCACAGAGTACGATGGGAGGATTCGCACCGACTCCGTCCGTCCAGGCGTCGGGAATGATCGCATTGCGTGCCGCCAGCAGAGCCGTGAAGGTTGCCTCGGTACCGCCCGAGGTAAGAGTCCCACCACTGGCCTCGTCCCAACCGACGAGATCCGTCATCCAGCGAATCACGCGATGCTCGATGACCGTCGCGGTCGGAGACATCTCCCAGACGGCGACTGACTGGTTCATCACGCTTATGAGCGGCTCCGTCCACACGGCCGCGGGCAGGGGCGGCGCGACCTGATGGCCCATGTACATCGGATGGTATAGCCGATTGGCGTCCGCCATCACGTCTGTGCGCAAACGCTGCGCGACGTGTCCGAGCGACTGTCCGCCGCGCGGTAGCGGCTCATCGAACCGCACCGATATCTCTTCCGGCGTGAGATCGGTCGAGACGGCGCCGGTGCCATCTCGCGTGGAGTCGAAGTATTCTGCAACGAGAGCGACAACCTCGGCGCCAGATTCCGCCTGAGTGTCGCTCTCCAGTGTTTCGAGGATCGGATCCGTCATCCGATCAATCTATCAACACATCTCTCAATACATCTCGCAACACATCTTTCAACTCATCTTTCAACTCATCTATCGACTCCTTGCGCTCACCAGTCGCGCCCGCGCCTGGGCACGCTCACGTGACCCTTGACGTTGGTGTATGAGACCGAGCCGCTCCCCTTGCGGTCGACTGTGAGGTCGCCACCGATCCTGTCGGCATCGACGCTGCCGGAGCCGATCGAGCCCATGTGGAGAGAGCCGGTGACGTCGCTCACATTGACCCCGCCGGAGCCGGCGTCGCGTACCTCCACCGAGCCGGTCACACCCGCGATGGTGATGCCGCCTGAACCAGTGGAAACCGTCACGTCCCCGTGAACGTTGCGCAACCGTGCGGCGCCCGAGCCGCTCTTCACGTCCGCCGCACCTTTGACGTTCGTGACCTGCACACCGCCGGACCCCGCGTGGACGGTGATCGGGCCTACATTGTCGATCTGGGCGCCCCCGCTGCCGTTGTTGACGTCGAGGCTTAGGCTGGAGGGCACTTCGACCGTGAGGTTGATGCTGACGTTGTCGTCTCCGAACCAGTCGTTGTCCGGCCGATCCGCCCTCACGACAATGGCGTCGCCTTCGCGACGTGCGATGAGCTTCACGGCATCCACGGCGCGCTGCGACGAGCCGCGCACCGTAGCCGTTGCGGATACCTGCGAAGTACCCTCCGTGCCATTGATCACAAGATGGCCCGATCCGTTCTCGACGCGGATACGCGTCGCGCCTGACGTGGACACGACGGCGTGGAGAGGCACGGAATAGCCACTTTCCTGTGCCCGCGCGCTCGAGACCGTGAGCGTCGTCAGCATGACTGCGAGCGCGCCTGAGAATCGGGTGACCCGGCGAGCGGTCGTACGAGTGTGTGCGGAGGACATTGTGATACTGGCTATGGGTAAACCTTCGGCCTGGATGCGCAGGCAAGAGGCAGGACGCGTTGTGACCGGCTCCCAGCGAGTAGGATGGTCCGCGCGACGAAATGGTTTCCTCAACTAACTTTGGGAAACCTCGAGCCAATAAATGAATTCGACCATAGACCTGCTGCTCACCCGCAGATCCGTTCCACCGCGTCTGCTCGCCACACCGGCTCCGACTCCCGCGGAAATCCGTACGTTGATCACCATCGCCGGACGGGTGCCCGATCATGGGCGAGTCGTACCCTGGCGTTTCGTGGTGATCGGACCGGAGGGCGGAGCGCGGATGGGCGACCTGATCGCGGACACGTTCCGCGCCGATCATCCGGACGCGACGCCCGAGGCCCTGGCGATCGAGCGCGGCCGCCTGGTGCGTGCGCCGCTGGTCATTGCAGTCATTTCAAGCACACGCGAGCACCCCAAGGCGCCCGAGTGGGAGCAGGTTCTTTCGGCCGGCGCAGCAGCGATGAGCCTCGTCATCGCGGCCAACGCAATGGGATACGGAGCGAACTGGCACACCGAGTGGTACGCGTACGATCGGCGGATCATGCGCGAGCTTGGCGTCAGGGATGACGAGCGCATTGCTGGTTTCGTGCACATCGGTACGGCAACCGAACGTCCTGGAGATCGGCCACGGCCGGTGTTGGACGACGTCGTTGTGGAGTATGGTGCCAACGGCATCGGCGCACTATCGCATTGACGCGCGACTCTTACAACCGCGGCCCCTGTTTCACCCTTCCGAGAAATTCGTCAAGAATCCTCTCCGTCAAACCCCACAGCACGTGCCCGTGCCAGAGAAGACCGCGTACGTGAATCGCGGAGCCGTCGCGTATCGTGACCGGGGTCGTCACCCACGCGTCTTCACGCTGAAGTTGTTCGAGCGGAATCCACCACGATTCCACTATCTCGCGTGACATGGTGACGCGTCTGTCGCCGCCGTATCGAAACACGAAAGGCGCGATCGTTATGGCCGGCGCCGCCATGAAGCTCGGCGTCACGGGGGTGAGCGGTGCGGCGCTCGCAGTTTGAGACAGGTCGATACCAGTCTCCTCCAGCGTCTCGCGCCTTGCGGTGTCCTCGAGCGTCGCATCGCCCGGCTCGCGGCCACCGCCGGGCAGCGCCAGGTGACCGCTCCAGGGATCGCCATCCACGGTTGCGCGCCTGATAAGCAGCAAATCGTCGCCCGTCGCTCCCGCCGAAAGCACGATCGCAACTGCCGCCTGACGAATGGTCATGCCGCCCGTGGGACGCAGGAAGGGGCCATCCCGAACTGTACTGCCGTCGCGGTGGTGGTGGAAGGCGGGTCGGCCTGATCTCGCGCATTTCACGTTACAACGTCCTGCAAGGCTGACCGTACATCTATGGGTCGCAGGGTACGACTTTCGCTGCCGAATGTCAGCGACGTACACAACACCACACCTTAAAGAGGAATCGACATGCGGCGAATCAACATTGCGGCGTGCTCCCTGGTGCTCCTTGCCGCGGCGAGTGCCCCGGTGATGGCGCAGGGGAACATGGGTGGACGGATGGATCCTTCGCAGATGGTAGAGCGCTCGACCACCCGCCTTCTAACGGGCATCACCCTTACCGCAGCTGAGACCGACTCGGTCAAGGCAATCAACGATCGTCTGGCGACGGCCGCGAAGGCCGAGACGGGCGGCGACATGCGCGCCAAGATGACCGAGATGCGCACCAATCAGCGCACTCAGCTCCGGGCAATCCTCACGCCCGACCAGCAGACTGTTTTCGACAAGAACGTGGCGGACATGGACAAGGCCCGCATGAGTCGGCCACAGCCGTAGCACTCCGTCAACACATCGTAACGAGAAAGAAGTACCGCACGGTGCGGTACTTCTTTCTCGTTACGAACGCGATACCACAATGAAACGGTTATCGGCGGCGCAGTTACCGTGAGCCGCGCTTGAAGATCATGACCGGGAGTGTCCGCATCATGATCTTGAGATCCTCCGCCAGTGATTGCCGCGCGAGATACTCGAGGTCGAGCTGAATCTTCACGCGCACGTCGTCGATCGACGTGTCGTATGATTGATTTATCTGCGCCCACCCCGTAATGCCCGGCCGCGCCTGCTGACGCAATTGATACCCGTCGATGTTCTCACGCAGCTCCGCGAATATGCTGGGCCGCTCGGGCCGCGGTCCGACGATGTTCATGTCTCCCAGCACGACGTTGATGAGCTGAGGAAGCTCGTCCAGACGCGTCTTGCGGAGAAAATTTCCGACCGGCGTCACGCGCGGATCGTGCTGGGCTGCCCACACTGCGCCAGTTCCCGCCTCGGCGTCCTGCCGCATCGACCGGAATTTGAGGATGCGAAACGGGCGGCCACCGACGTTCGATGTGCGCCTGTCCTCGCCCGGTGAAACGGATCGACGACGACGATCCACGCCGACACGGTCCTGAACGTAGAAGACAGGTCCGCGCGATGTGAGCTTCACCGCGAGCGCGATGAGCAGCATGACCGGCCCGAGCACTATCAGCGCAAGTACAGCAATGAAGACGTTGAGCAGGCGATTGAGCGCTTCGGATCGCTGCGCGGCGATGACTCGCTGAGCGTACGCGTCGCTAGCCCGCGCTCGATCCGGCGCACTGGGGCGGCCGGAGGCACCGGTGAGAGCGGGGTCGTCACGACGCGGCTCGTCTTCGGTCATCTCCGTCGGCGCTTCCTGGACAGGATAGGAGCCGGTGTTCATCCCTGACGTACCCGGGCTTTGAGCACTTACAATTTTGCGAGAGTGTACAGTCCAACCAGCAACAACTCTATTCCGACGAATCCAGCCCAGAAGCTGCCACGCGTCACCGCGTACGCGAGAAGTGCGCCCGCGCCGGGCAACCACAACGCGACGTACAATTTGACGCTGGAGTCCGCACGCTTGCGCGCCGGCGGACCCTCCGGTTCATGCTCCGGATCGACTTCTCGCAACCCGTACGTCTCCTCGTCAATCTCTGTCAATTGAATTGACTCGTTCACAGTTGTCCCGATCAGGTGGGAGGAAGCACCTTCCAGTGGAGAGCCACCGAGCACGTATAGTATCACCGCAGTCGGCGAGTCGCACTATCCCCAGTTTCGGCTGCTCCGGCGTTGCCGCGAGCGTTCGGGCGGAAACGAGCCGCCCAGACCGGAAATCCAGCTTCGATCAGCGGCCTCGTAGCAGCCAGACGACGATCGCGATCAGCAGGATCGCTATCCCCGACGGAACCAGAAACCGCCCGGTCAGGAACGATGCAGCGAAGTCCTTTCGTACGCGCCCGCTCATCGCGATGCGGACGCGGTAAGAGTGAACCCGGTCGGTCCGCGCACGCATCCTATGCGCTCGAAAAAGCCGATGCAATCCGGCTGTGCCTCGATCAACACGCGCGCGTCGGGCGCGACGGCGAGCGCGCGCGCCATGAGATCACGCCCGATGCCGAGACGCTGGTAGTCGGGATCGACCAGGATATCGGCGATCACGCTGAACGTGTAGCCGTCGCTGAGCAGGCGCACGGCTCCAACAAGGCGGCCGCCGTCCCACGCACCGATGTTTGTCGTCCTGGCGAGCGCCTCGCGCGCTTTCGCCATTTCGTAGCGAACCGGGCGCACGCGTTCCGCCAGCGGTATGAACGAAGCGGCGTACACGCCTGCTTCGTCGTAGTAAACGTTGCTGAGGTCGCGCGGCGCGGGTGCGCCAGCTGTCGAAGCCCTGCGCACTGGCGCGATTCCCATCGGCCCAGCCCACGCGAGCGCTGGAGTTCCGGCGGCGACCGCAAATTCACGATGGTCGCGATGATGTTTGTGATATCGCTCCCACACTCCGCCAAGGAGATTACCAGCCTCGAGGC
The DNA here is from genome assembly GCA_963707505.1 of uncultured Gemmatimonadales bacterium. GTDB lineage: Bacteria > Gemmatimonadota > Gemmatimonadetes > Gemmatimonadales > Gemmatimonadaceae > Fen-1247. The sequence continues at coordinate 830,461 of CAVPQB010000004.1, read as the reverse complement.
CGATGAGTCCCATGACGATGCCGGTGCCCAGCACGAGCGAGAGGAAGTACGCGAGTCCGCGGATCATGTCGCCCTGATCCACCTGGTCGGCCAGAAACGGCCACGCGAACGCGCCCGACCAGACGAAGCCGAGGAAGAACGTGAGCAGCGCAGTCGCGTCCTTGATTACTACGCGTCGGCGTCGATAGAAGTCGGACATGGGCTTCCCCTCCCGCGTTAGCCAGCGACCTGGAGCGCCTGACAAAACCGGCAGTCGCACCGTGAAAGATACCCCGCAAAACCGCGGCGTGGCGTGTTCCCGGAAAGCAATCGGGGGCGATCGATGTTTGTCGATCGCCCCCGAGCACTATGAATCGATTGCTACCGTCAGGTCCAGCTGGCGACCCCGCCGTGACCGGCTGCAAGCGCCCTGGCGATGAGTAGCGTGCGAGTAGAGACCATCCTTGCACTTGGCGATCGCACCGACCGGATTGTTGTCTTCCTTGGCGCCCGATCCGACCGTTGCCTTGGACGCGGTCGAAGCCTTGGCCGCCTTGGCGGGCTTGGCTGTTGCCGCTGCCGCAGGGGTAACCGCAGCCGCTGCTGCTGCCGACGTCTTTACACCGCCATGACCAGAGCATGCGCCGCGGCCGCCCTTCGACATCGTTCCATCAGTGCATGTAACCATGGCGGCGCTCGTCGCAGCCTTGGCCGGCGCTGCCGCCGTTGCCGCCTGCAGCCTTGCTAGCCTTCGGCGCCTTTGCCGCGCTGGCGGCCTTTGCCACGCCGCCGTGTCCGGAACATGCACCGCGACCAGACGTCGCGCTCGTGGTTCCGTCCTTGCACGTTGTAGCCGTTCCCTGTGCACCTGCCGCACCGACACTGAGTGCCGATGCCATCGCGATTGCCGCCGCCATCGCGAACGAGCGTGATATGAGCCGCATAGCCATTCTCCATGAAGGGAATTGGTACTCCTAGCAAGAAGTTGCTAAGAGCCAAGTCGGCGCGCAACGGAGTAATCGGCCTTAGCGTAATCTTAGTTGCGCGACTCCGGCCGCCACCGCGACAGACGGGGATGTCGCCAATCCTCAAGTACACGCCAATGCGTCACATACATGTTTCGGACAGCTCCCTCGTTCAATCCCGGGCGAATCGCAACCGCGGCGGCCATCGCGCTCGCGATCGCCGCATGCGGAAGATCCGACAGTAGCGGCAATCCCAATCGCGTTGTCGGCGTCTCCAAACAGATCAACGAGTTCATGTACGAGATCGGGGCGCAGGACAATCTCGTAGCCAGAGATCTCACGTCGATCTATCCTCCCGCAATCAGGTCGCTTCCGTCGGTCGGTTACCATCGCGCGTTGAGCGCCGAGGGCATCATATCGATGAAGCCAACGCTGTTTCTTACGGACGGAAATGTGGGACCTGACGCCGTGCTCGATCAGCTGAAGAAGGTCGGCATACCGATGCTCGTCATCAAGCCGGGCGAATCGCTCGACAGCGCGCAGATACTGATGACGCAACTCGGCAAGCAGTTCCATCGTGAGAAGGCTGCGGACAGCGTCATCGCGCAGTGGCGCGTCGGAATGGATTCGGTCTGGAAGGACACGGCGCAGTGGACCGGCAAGCCACATCCGCGCGTACTCATCATGCACTTCGGCCAGATCGGTAACAGTTATCTCGCCGTGGGCGGAGAAGGCCCTGCGACTCAGATGCTGCGCTGGGCCGGCGCCGCGAATGCGATCGACTCGACGCGGTCCATGACGCGGCTCACCCCGGAACTCATCGCCCAGCTCGCGCCCGATGTCATCATCGCGACGGATGTCGGGTTCGACCGCATGGGCAGTGCCGACAAGTTCGCGGCGCTGCCGGGTGTGAATCTCACACCCGCCGGCAAGAACAAGCGCATCTATCGAATCAGCGAGCAGGAGCTGCTGTACTTCGGACCGCGCACGCCGGCAACTGTGCGCGAGCTCGTAACGATGCTGCACCCGCCGGTCGCAGAATAGCAGCCAGCTGCACGATGCTCGCTGTTGTGCTCGCAATTGCGTTGTTGCGGCTGGGACGCGTGTAGATCGCGTTACGGTTGGACTACGACGCGAACTTATGGATTCCGTGAATTACTGCGCGGCATCATTACCTCGGTAACGTCGCCACCAAATTGCTGCAATCGTTCACGTATGGCATGGGTTTGCCATTTGTGGAATCGGTGTCATCCCGTCGGCGCGGCGTGAAAAGGCATCCGGCCGCAAAGCGCGGGCGTTTGGCACATCCGCGAACCCATAGCCCTGCGTTCACCGTGTCAGACGGCGGGGTTTGCCAGTGCTGTCGCGCGAGCGGTCACGGATTACCCATTCCGCCCATTCCGCCGCCGGGCCGTCCCCCGCCACGGCGGCCGCCGCCACCCGCTCCGCGTCCGGCCCCGTTGCCTGGCGCAACTGGCGCATCTGCCTGCTCTTCCAATTGCTCGGCCTTCTTCTGTTGATCGGGATTGAGTACAAGCAGCGTCGCGTTGCGCGCGGTCACATCCACATCGTGAAGATCGCCGAGTACCGATGCAAGCTCGCGGCGCTGGGCTGCCATCTCCTTGCGTGACGAGTCGGAGGTTGGAGTCGCGATGTTGGATGGATTCATCGCCATGATCGCCTTCACGGAGTCCAGCGTAGCGGAGAGCGTGACGCGCCTGCTCATCGCCCGCATGCGGATCTCGCTCACCCTGGTTGTCTGCGAATCCGCGAGCTGAAGATCGGACCGATGCGCGAAGACGATCTCCGCGAAACTCATTTGAGGTCGTGGTGCGCCGGTCGCAGTGGTGTCACCCTGGCTGCGCCCGCCGCGTCCTCGTCCACCACCGAATCCGCCGCGACTGCCTTGCGCCATCGCAAGTCCGGGTGTGGCTGCGCCTGCGAGGAAAAGAACTGCAGTGAGGAGTCTTGTCATGAATTGGGTTGACTGGCCGGATTGTGGATCTGTTAAGACGTTTGCGACAGCGCGTTGTTCCATAAGTCGCCGCGCCAAGTCGCCGCGCCGCGAAAACAAAAAAACCATGGCCATGTCGTACTGTCGACATGGCCATGGTTGTGTACATGGGCCTGGGAGGAGTTGAACCTCCGACCTCACGCTTATCAGGCGTGCGCTCTAACCACCTGAGCTACAGGCCCTCGATCCATCTTCCGCCTCGAACAGCGACGCGGAAAGCGACCGGGAGCCCTTGAAGATAAAAGAGCCCACACCCCCGAGCAAGCGACTGCGCCGCATCCGCACTCCGTAATCCGCTACGGACGCTTCCCCTCGCGCCTCAGGATTCGCACCACCCCGTCCCACGCGGCATCGACGTCTGCGCATACGTCCGCATCATCGCGCTCGTGGAATGGAGTCGACGAAACCGCATTGCGCGCACCGGCCAACAACAGGGATTCTGCGCCTCGCCGCTGATCCTGCGTGCAACCACATGCCCGCAACCGGTCAAGGTAGCCCAGCGCGACCGACCTTGCCCGCTCAGGAAGCTCGGCGGTCGCCGGATCCAGGTACCGGCGTCCCGAGCTCTCGTGCAGCTCCGCCTTGCCGGCCGGAACCGCCGCAGCGTCGCCACTGATCAGCCACTCGACCGATACCTCCAGCGCGCCCGCCAATGACGCGAGCACCGCCGGATCGCTCGGCGCCATCGCTCCGTTCTCCCACCGGCTAACGGTGTTCCGGTTTACGCCCACAGCCTTCGCCAGATCGCCCTGCGTCACCTTCTGACCGCCGACGCGAAGGCCTTCCCTCGCAGATTTCACCCGATCCCCGAGCGAGACCCTGCGCCTGATCCGACTGCGTATCATAGATTGCTTGACTTGCTACGCCCGCGTATCATATTCCACACCGCATGAGGCGTGATACTTCTAACCGTTAGAAATGCAACGTATTGGTAGCCAAGAATGGCTATGACGCCACTCGAACGCAAGGCGGCGTTGAGGGCCGCGGTGACGCTCCGCGAGCTGACCATGGCGGAGGCCGCCGCGGAACTTGGGGTCTCCTACAACCACCTCACCCTCGTCATCGGCGGTGAGCGCGTCGGCAGTGCGCGGCTGGAAGAGGCCATCTCTGCCATGATCGGCCGGTCGGTCGCAGAAGTATTCGGACGCACTCCGCGACCCGCACTGAAGAAACGCTAGCGCGAATCGCGCGCAGACAAAAAGGGCGGCCCTGTCACGGGCCGCCCTTTTTGCGAATTATTGAGCGGAGCGAAGCGCCGGCTCACGCCGGCACGACTCTAGAGATCGGCGTCCTCGCCGTCGTCCACATCGTCGATGTCAGCGTCCTCGTCCAGATCATCATCGAGGTCTTCATCGTCGTCTTCGTCATCATCATCGAAGTCGTCGTCTACCTCGTCCTCGTCATCATCTTCGTCGATGTCGAGCTCATCATCATCCTCGTCATCGTCGTCGTCGTCATCCAGGTCGTCGTCGAAGTCATCAGCGTCGTCTTCGTCGTCGTCGAACGCGTTCGGCGGACCCTCGTCCTCCGGGTCTTCCTCGAACGGTCTCGCCAGGTCATAGCCAGCGAAATCGGTGCGCATGCCAATCATGCCGGGCACGTCGAGATCATCCAACAGCATTTCCTTCTCCATCTGAATTACACGGGGTTCACGGGAAGTTAATCGAGCAGCCACTCGCGAAGTCAATACCTGTCACACAGAAGCGCAGCGGTCGTGCAACAAACGTGCAACCCGGAAAACGGGTGAGTTCCGCCGGTCACGTCAACCGGCGGCACGCTCACGTTTTGCCTCACGCGACATCTTCTTTCGATCGTTCGCGCTGAGATGACGCTTCCGCAGACGGATCGACCGCGGCGTCACCTCGATCAGCTCGTCCTCCTCGATATACTCCAGCGCACTTTCCAGCGTCAACTACCCGCGGTGGCTCGAGCTGGATGTTCTCGTCGGTCGACTTGGATCGCATGTTGGTCAGCTTCTTTTCCCTGGTCGGGTTGACGTCCATGTCACCCGGCCGTGAATTCTCGCCGACCATCATCCCCTCGTAAACCGGATCGCCTGGCGAAACGAATAGGGTAGCCCGCTCCGCGAGATTTGCAAGCGCGAATGCAACGATCACGCCGCCCTCCATCGAGACCAGCGTTCCACGCATACGCCCGGCCAGCGGACCCGCCCACGGTCCGTACTCCAGAAACCGATGGTGCATGATGCCCGTGCCGCGAGTGTCGGTCAGAAACTCCGAGCGATAGCCGAACAGTCCGCGCGCCGGAATTCGGTACAGTCAGACGCATCATTCCCTGCCCGGGGTTCTTCATCTCGAGCATCTCGCCGCGGCGCGGTCCGAGCTTCTCGATCACGGCGCCGAGGAACTCCTCGGGCACGTCGATGGCAAGCTCCTCGTACGGCTCGAGCCGCTCGCCGTTCGGACCCTCGCGCGTGATCACTCGCGGACGCGAAACCTGAAACTCGTAACCCTCGCGCCGCATCGTCTCCATCAGAATCGTGAGATGCAGCTCGCCGCGACCGGACACGGTCCACGTGTCGGTGGACTCGGTGTCCTCGACCCGCAGCGCGACGTTGCGCTCGAGCTCCTTGTACAGCCGCTCGCGCAGCTGGCGCGACGTGACGAACTTCCCTTCCTTGCCGGCGAACGGCGAATTGTTGACGAGGAAGTCGACCGAGATGGTCGGCTCCTCGACGGAAATGCCCGCAAGTCGCTCGGGAGTGTTCGACGTCGGTGACGGTGAGTCCGATCTCGACGCCTTCGAGTCCCGCCAGCGCGACGATGTCGCCAGCCGACGCCTGTTCACCTCGATGCGATCGAGTCCGTCGTACGTGAACAGCTTGCGTGACGCGCGACTGCTCGGCGTTGCGGTCGTATCCATCGGCAAGCAGCGCCACGCTGTCGCCGACGTTCACCGTGCCGCGCTCGATGCGCCCGATCGCCGAGGCGGCCGAGATACGGTGAGTGATCGATCGTCGAGATGAGCATCTGGAACGGACCGTTCGCATCCGTCGGCGGCGCGCGGAACGTGGTCGACGATCGTCTCGAACAGCGGTGAGAGATCGACGGGCGTCACATCCATGTCCATCGTCGCGACGCCTTCGCGCGCGGACGCATAGACGACCGGCGCGTCGAGCTGCGCCGCATCGGCCTCGAGCTCGATGAAGAGATCGAGCACCTCGTCGTGCACGCGCATCGGATCGGCGCCGGGCCGATCGATCTTGTTGATGACGACGATCGGCGTGCGGCTCGAGCGCGAGCGCCTTGCCGAGCACGAAGCGCGTCTGCGGCATCGGTCCGTCGAACGCATCGACGACGAGCAGAACGCCGTCGACCATGCGCAGAATGCGCTCGACCTCGCCACCGAAGTCGGCGTGGCCGGGCGTGTCGACGATGTTGATCTTGGTCCCGTGCCAGCGCACCGACGTGTTCTTGGCCAGGATCGTGATTCCGCGCTCGCGCTCGAGCGGATTGGAATCCATCACGCGCTCGACGACGACCTGATTATCGCGGAATGCGCCGGCCTGCCGGAGCATCTTGTCCACGAGCGTAGTCTTGCCGTGATCGACGTGCGCGATGATGGCGATGTTTCGGATTTGCTGCTTTCTGACATAGCCCTGAAATTTAACGGGTCGGGTGATCCAAACGTGGGTCGGGTGCCGACCAGACGGCTCGGATGTGCGCGGCGTACGGGCGACGCCCGTTGGGGCGACGCATCGGCCCCGTCGCCCCTGCCGACTATCTTTCGAGGGTGTTGCTACGCATAGCGGCCGTTCTCGGGCTGGTCCTGATCAACGCTTTTTTCGTGGCCGCGGAGTTTGCTCTGGTCCGATCCCGAAAGACGCGCCTGGAGGCGATGGCGCGTGGCGGCGACGGGCTGGCCCGCGTTGCGCTCAAAGCCACCAACAATCTCTCCGCGGCGCTCTCGGCGAGCCAGCTTGGCGTCACCCTTACGAGTCTCCTGCTCGGATGGATCGCCGAGTCGCTCCTGGTGCAGTCGTTCGCGGAGTCGTTCGCGCGCCTGCCACTGGGGATCGACGTCGCCACTCGCGTGACCATCGCGACGGTCATCGCGCTCGCATTCGTGACGTACCTGACGGTCGTGTTCGGTGAGCTCACGCCCAAGACCTTCGCGCTCAATCAACCGGAGCGCTGGGCCCGCTACCTCACTCCACCGCTACTCGCGTTCGCGTGGATCATGCGTCCGTTCACCTGGCTGCTCAACAAGTCTGCAGTTCGCGTGATGCGGATACTCGGCCAGCGTCCGGTTCCGACCGCTGAATCGGTGCACTCGCCCGAAGAGCTCCGCATGCTGGTCGAGCAGAGCGAGGAGGGCGGCGCGATCGAGGAGCACGACGCGGCACTGCTCGACGCCGTGTTCGAATTCTCGGAGAAGAATGCGCGCGAGGTGATGACTCCGCGCACGGAAATCGTTGCGATCGACGCAACGGCGACACTGGAAGACATCATCGAGCTCGTGAGCGAGAGCGGCCTGTCGCGCTACCCGGTTTACGAGGAGACGATCGACGACATCATCGGGATCATCCTTTCCAAGGATCTGATTCCGGTTCTTGCACATCGTCCAGCCGAATTCACCTTACGTCCGCTGATGCGGCCGGTGTATTTCATACCGGGCTCGCGCGAAGTCGAGGATGTTCTTGCCGACTTCAAGCGTCGCAAGGAGCACATGGCGATCGTGCTGGACGAGTACGGCGGCACGGCCGGGATCGTGACGATGGAAGATCTGCTGGAAGAGATAGTTGGCGAGATTCTGGACGAGTACGACGTGGGCGAGGAAGTCGACGTGCGCACGACGAGCAACGGCGAGACGATCATCTCCGGAGCAACGAGCATCTCGGAGTTCAACGAGGAGTTCGGAACGTCGATCCCGGAAGACGATTACACGACGGTCGGCGGTTATGTATTTGGCGCACTCGGTCGTCTCCCGGTGGCCGGCGACAGACTCGCCAGCGGCGATGTGACCTTCGTCGTGCGTGAGATGGACGGACGAAAGATCGATTCGCTGGCCGTCGAGTTTACTGCTGCGAAGCTCGCCGCCGACGCTGAACTATCTCAGCGCACAGCCGAGTCGCCGCGATAAAGCTGGAAGGATCGGCGATGCCGCGTCCGGCGATGTCGAGGGCGGTGCCGTGATCCGGTGAGGTGCGCGGAAACGGCAGACCGAGCGTCACGTTGACCGCGCTTCCGAACGACGCGACCTTGATCGCGGTCATGCCCACATCGTGATAGGGTGCGATCACAGCGTCGAACTCACCACGAATTGCGCGAACGAACACGGTATCCGCCGGAAACGGCCCGAGCAGTCCGGATTCCCTTGCAGCTGGCGCGAGCAGAACATCGTCCTCGTCGCCGAAGCGGCCGTGATCGCCGGCGTGCGGATTCAGCGCACAGAGCGCGATGCGGGGCGACGCGATCCCGAACCAGTCGCGCAATCCGTCCCGCGTAACTCGCGCCGCGGAGTCGATCGACTCCCGCGTGAGCGCACGCGGAACGTCGCGCAGCGCGATGTGCGTGGTAGCGAGCACCACGCGCAGTCGGTCGGACGCGAGCATCATCGCCACGCGCGAATCCGTCAGCTCGGCGAGCATCTCCGTGTGACCGGGATAATCGTATCCGCCGGCCAGCAGCGCGAACTTGTCGATCGGTGCGGTAACGATTCCATCGACCTCGCCAGCGAGCGCGAGCTTTACAGCGAGTGCGATTGCGTCGCCGCTTGCCTTGCCGGCCGCTGCGGTAGTGTCGCCGACGGTCCACGATCCGGCGGCAATATCGACAGGCACATCGGCGCCTTCGGCACCGACCACTACGATGTCACATACGTCACGCAGCGCCGGATCTTCCAGCGCTGCGCGGATTATTTCGGGACCAATGCCGCGCGGGTCGCCGACCGTTACCGCAAGGCGCGGTCGGTTGACGCCACCGCGCGCGGTCACAGCCTCAGCGACACGTAGGTCTGCTTTCGCAGATCGTCGAGTAGTGCGCGCGCCTGCTTCTCGTCCGCCAACTGCCGCCGGATGTTCTCGCGCATTTCGGGAAGCGAGTACTCGCCCTCCGCCGTCTTGGCAACGATCTGTATGATCGCGTACTTGGTGCTTCCCGTCTGCGATACGAGCGCGAACGGAGCACTTACGTCGTTCACCTTGAGATCGGCTACCACGCTCTTGTACGACGCCGGCAGCGAATCCACCGGATACGGCTGCAGGATTCCCTTCTCTTCCGCGGGATCGTGATACTTCGCTACGAGCGTATCGAAGTTCGCACCCTTGCGCCAGAGATTTGCGACGCTGTCGGCGCGTAGATACGCGAGGTGCACGTCGTTCGAATCGATCACCGGAGCGATGAGAATGTGGCGTGCCTTCACTTCGGCCGGCTGCACGCGATCGACGCGGATGATGTGGTATCCAAACGACGTCTTGACGATCGGGCTGAGCTCGCCGGGACGCAGCGAGAACATCACCGCCTCGAATTGTGGAACCAGATCGGAACCACGACGGTTCCATCCGAGATCCCCGCCGACGTTCTTGGTGCCGGGATCCATCGACTCGCGCTTCGCCATCTCTTCGAAGTTCGCGCCTTTTCTGAGCTGCACCAGCAATGATTCTGCCTTCGCGAGCGCTACCGAATCGGCGAACTTGGATGCGTGCGGCGCGATGACGATCTGGCGGAATGAAACCATCGCCGGCCGCTTCTTCAGCTGATCCTTCACCTTGTCGAACGCGGCAGTCACCTCCTCTTCCGTCACACTGGCTGGCTTCGCGCGCTTCTGCAGCTCGGCGAACGTCTTCTGCTGAATCAGGCGACGGCGAAACTGGTCGAACAGTGTGCGCCGATATTCTTCCGGCGATCCGAAACCCGCGTTCTTCAGCTCATTGCGATATTCGATGTCACTCTGGAAGTGTGAGCGCACTTCCTTGATCTGTCGATCGACCTGCGGTGTAACCTCCGCGTCGGTGACATCGACCTTCACGTCCTTTGCCTTCTGAACCAGAATTTCCTGATCGACGAGGTCGTTCAGGACGCCGCGCGCTACAGCAAGCTGTCCCGCGGGATCTTCGGGAAGCTTGAGGCCCGCAGCGCGCTGCTCGTTGACAGCCGCGGCAAGATCACTCCACGTGATGACAGAGCTACCGACGACCGCGACCACGCGATCGACGGTATCCACCATGTGGGTGTTCGGCGCCGAGGCCGCGCTTGCCGCCGGGACCGGCACCACGCTCTGCGCCGCGCCAACTACTGGCGCGGCGGCGAGGAGAAACGCAACGACTGACTTCAACGACATGATGACTACGGCTTCTTCGGAGTTGGGTTGGCTGGCTGTGCAGGCGACGCGGCGCTTCCAGGCGCTGCGCCGTTAGGCATTGGTACAGCGGTCGCGGGCGTACTGGCGCGAGAAGCGGAATCCGCCGTCGCGTGCGCCTTCACCGCGCGCTCCACTGCGCGATCGATGCCAGCTGAATTGACGCTGGACGTGGTCTGGTCACGCAGCACGCGCGCGACAGGCTCCGGAATCTGAACGAACTGAGCCTGGCCACCGACGAGAGCATCCATGTACTTGTCAACACGAGACGAGGCGAGCTTGATGCGATCGGCTTCGGTCTTCGCGCTGTCCGCAAGCGACTTGGGATCGATACCGAGCTGCGTCCACGCCGCATCGCGCGACTGGAAGAACGCGTTGTGAAGCTGGGTCATCTCTTCCGGCGTCGGTCCGATCTTGGCGTTGTCCGCGGCGCGCAGAACGAGATCGTTGGTGATGAAATTCTTGACGAACATCACGACGATCGAATCCGGCGCGTTCTGCAACTGTCCACGCTGCTGCGACTGTTGCATCGGCGGGAACGTCGCGATCCATCGTGCCAGCTCGGCGGCGGTGAACTTGCCCGCTGTCGAGTTTGCAATCGTGCGTCTTGTCGTTGCGATGTGCATCCGGGTCTGCCACTACGACGCGCGCGGTTGTGGCGGCATCCTTCTCCATGTCGATCTTGCCATCCGACTGAAGCTTCGCGACGAACGTGCTCTCGGCGACCTGCATCGAGCGACCCTTGGACGCCTGAAGCAGTTCATCCTTCACTTCGTCGTACGTCGGGCGGCGAATGATGTGGTAGCCGTACTCGGTTTCGATGACCGGCGAGATCTCGCCAGGCTTGAGCGCGAGCAACGCCTGCTCGAACTGCGGAACCATTGCACCCTTTTTGAACAAGCCGAGTGAGCCGCCGCGCGCTGCTGACGGCGTGTCCTGGCTGTTGGCCTTGGCGAGTGCGGCGAAATTCGCCGACGTTGCCTGAGCGCGCAGTGCGTCGATCTTCTTTTTTGCAGCCGCCTTCTGGTCGGCTGGCTCACCCTTGGTGAGGATCAGGATGTGCGATGCAGCGAGAATGTCGCCGTTCTCGAACATCTTGCGTGCAGATGCGGTATCCGGCGTACCCCAATCCTTCGAGACCATCTCGTAGTACTTCTTCGCCTTGAGCGATGAGATCGGTGCCCACAGCGCCGAGTCGAGCGCCTTGTCGGTGACGACGGTGTCGCCCTTCGCGGCGGTCTGGCCGAGCAGCTCGTAATCGACCCACGCATTGGCGATCGCCTGCGCGACGTCCTTGCGAGGCGGTACCGTCGCTTCACCAAGCAGCTTGGCGAGACGATCGACGGAGAGTTCCTGGGATCCGGCCTTTGCTGCCGTATCGACGTGCGCGCTCATCGCTTCCTTGAGGCCCGCACACGCTGTCGCGGTTACAACGAAAGCCGCGGCAGCGGCAAGGGCGAGCGAAGCTGATTTCATCTTGTTGTTGGAGTGGGTTTGATCAACGTGAGTGCGTGGACGAGCCCATCCAGCACGGACGCGCCGCCGAGCCGGGTGAGCTTGAGCGATAATGGATGCGCGCGGCGCACCTCGGCCTGAAATTGTACCTCGTGGAACGCCGAAGAGATCCCCTTCATGGATGGGACCGCCGAGCCTCTAAAGGTAATACGGGCCTCGTTGCCCCGCACCGAGAGAGTTTCGATCCCGATCCGGCCCCCCAGCACGCGCAGGGTTGCGGCCATGAAAAAATGAGCCGCCTCGGGGGGCAATGTCCCAAATCGGTCCCGCACTTCCGCGCGAAGTCCGGCTATCTCTTCCGGCTCCGTCATCGAGGTGAGACGGCGATAGACGTCGAGCTTGGCATCCTGCGAAGGCATGTACTCGTCGGGGATGTACGCTGCGACGTCGAGCGAAATATCGGCGGGTTGCAGCTTGGGGCCGTCGGCGCCGCGCATCACTCGCTGGACGGTTTCCTCGAGCATCTTGAGATACAGATCGAAGCCCACGGCGTGCACGAAGCCAGACTGTTCGGGACCGAGCAGGTTGCCGGCGCCGCGCAGCTCCATGTCCTTGAGCGCGATTCTGTAGCCGGATCCGAGCTCTGTATGATGCTCGAGAATCTTGAGACGACGCTCTGAATCGTCGTCCATTCCATCGGCGGCAAGCAGATAACAATAGGCGCGCCTGTGTGAGCGTCCGACGCGTCCGCGCAGCTGATACAGCTGCGCCAGGCCGAACATGTCGGCGCGATTCACGAACATCGTATTCGCGTTCGGAACGTCGAGACCCGACTCGACGATCATGGTCGAGACGAGCACATCCACTTCACCCTGAACGAAGCGACGCATCACTTCTTCGAGCTCACGCTCGCGCATCTGACCGTGACCGACTGCGATGCGCGCCCGAGGCACGAGCCTGCCAATGTGCTGCGCGATGGCGTCGATCGTCTCGATGCGATTGTGCACGAAGAAAACCTGTCCGCCGCGATCCAGCTCGCGTGAGATTCCCTCCTCTATCAATGCCTCGTCCCACGGCTCGACGTAGGTGAGAACCGGTGAGCGGTCGCGCGGCGGCGTCTGCATCAGCGTCATGTCGCGCAACCCCGCCAGCGACTGGTGCAGCGTGCGCGGGATCGGCGTCGCGGTAAGGGTGAGCACGTCCGTCTCCAGTCGCAGCTGCTTGAGGCGTTCCTTGTGCTTCACACCGAAGCGATGCTCCTCATCGATGATGATGAGACCGAGATCGCCGAATGTCACGTCGGGGCTCAAGAGACGATGCGTGCCGATCACGACATCCACCTTTTTTGCCGCGACTTCCTTGAGTGTCTCGAGCTGCTCCTTATGCGTCTGGAACCGGCTCATCACCTTCACGTTGATGGGAAAATCCGCGAAGCGATCGCCGAAAGTGCGCGCATGCTGATCGGCGAGAATGGTGGTCGGAACGAGCACAGCGACCTGCCGTCCGGACTGCACCGCCTTGAACGCTGCGCGTACCGCGATCTCCGTCTTGCCGTAACCGACGTCACCCACAAGGAGGCGATCCATCGGACGCGGACGCTCCATGTCGCCCTTCACATCGACCGTCGCCTTGCGCTGATCGTTGGTGTCCTCGAATAGAAAAGACGATTCGAGCTGGCGTTGCCACGTCGTATCGGGCAATGCAGGAGAACGCGTCGCGACGCTTCGACGCGCATACAGATCCAGCAGCTCGACGGTCATCTCCTGAATCGCTGCGCGCGTGCGGTCGCGCTGTTGACCCCAGCGCCGTCCACCGAGTTTGTGAAGGCGCGGCGGCGGAACGTCGTCGCCAACGTCGGACGCCGCGCGGTACCGCTCGATCTGATCGATGCGATACAGCGGAACGTTGAGCCTGTCGCCGCCTTCGTACTCGATCACAGCAACTTCGACTGTCGCTTCCTTGACGAAAAGCTGCTCGATGCCGCGGTAGATACCGATGCCGTGCTCCAGGTGCACTACGTAATCGCCCGGCGTGATCGCACCGAGTGTGTCGATGCCACCACCGGTGATGTACTTGCGCGCGCGCCGAATGCGTCGCTCGCGCCTGAATATCTCGTGGTCCGTGAGGACGCGAAAACCCGGATCCGTTCCGCGTGGGGGAAGAAAGAATCCGCCGGCCAGTACGCCGAGTACCAATCCCGCAGGCATCGGATCGCGCGCGCTCGTCGTGAGCAATTCTTCAAGGCGTTCGATCTGACCCGCGTTGTCGCACAGGATCAGAGTCGGCACGCCGTCGCGCACTATGCGGTTCAGTAATTTGAGATCGCGATTGATCGTTTCGGGCGCACGGAATGGGAATCCGACATCCGGCTCGCCTTCTCCCTCGAGTGCGATGGTGCCGAACGAGCCGAGCGTGCGTGCGGCTGTGGCCGGAGCGACGTACAGCTCGTCGCGCGTCAGGACATCCTCACCGCGACGCATCGCGAGCAGTAGATGATGCTGCGCTTCATCCCAGGTGCGTCGCATCTCGGGTGCAACGTGCGACTCAGACGGAACGATGACGAGAGTGTCGGCGGCCCAGAGATCGGTTATCGCCACACGATCACCGGCGCGTTCCGCAGCCTTTACGTCGCGCTTGCGGCCGCTCGCGCGCTTCGCTGCAACGCCATCCGCCGGAAGTATCAGTGCGACTTCCGCATCGCGTGTCGAGCGTTGCGTGGTGAGATCGAAATGTCTCAGCTCGGAGATCTCGTCGCCCCAGAACTCCATGCGTACCGGATTCGCCATTCCGAATCCGTACACATCGAAGATTCCGCCGCGCACGCTGAACTGTCCGACATCCTCGACCATGTCGACACGCTCGAATCCTATGGAATCGAGATGCTCGATCAGCTCGCCCAGCTTGCGTACGTCACCCTTCTTCAATTCGAGACGACCGTGCTGCAGAATCGCAGGGAGCCGCGTGCGCTCCATTATCGCGCGTGCGGTCGTGATGAGTACTCGCACATCGCCGCGGGCTGCGCGCTCGAGCGTCTCGACGCGCTCGCCCGCGACCTCCGCGTGCGGCTCTGCTTCGCCAAAACTCTCGCGCGGCGGATAGAAGGCTACCGAGTCGCCTCCATCCAACGACTCGAGGTCGGCGAGCCAGCGTTCGGCGTCCCCGACATTCTCGGCGACGATCACAAAGAAGCGTCGCTCCATCCTTCGGGCCAGCGCCGCGACCATCGCCGCAGCACTCGAGCCATGCAACCCAGCCACGGTAAGACGTTTTCCGGCGCCGGGCACCGTGTTCGCCAACCGCGTGAACGCGGGAAGCGCTTCTACCGCGTCGATAATCGTTGGTAAGGCCATCAACCCACTTATTTACAGGACCCCGCCCGGAAACTTGATCCGAACCGGGAAACTGCAACATAATTTGGGGTAGTCTCTGGAGGAGGCATCACATGAACCTTACGCAAGCTGTCGCGTCGCGCCTGCTGCTCCCGCTACTGATCGGCGCCTCGGCGGCCACGCCAGCGCTGCTCGCCGCGCAGCGCGCGCCGAACGTGGACGTCTGGTTCGAGCAGGGGAACGAATTCGATCGCGGCCAGCCCGGACGCGTCATGTATTCGGGCGATGCCGGCAGCTATGTGACGGTGCTCCGCGTCGACACCGATGGCCGGCTTACGGTGCTGTCTCCACGCCAACCGAACGAGCGTTCGAGATTCGCTGCGACTCGTTCGGGTATGGCGGTTCCGTTCCAGGCGGATCCGACGGAGGGCGTTGGCTATGTGTTCGCGGTGGCATCCAGCACGCCGTTCGACTTCAGGAATTACCGTGGGCGCGGAAACAGCTGGAATGTGGGGACCCTTGGCGAACGTGCCGGCGCCGACCCATTCGAGCTCGTCGACCGCTTCGCGCGGTCGAGCGTGGGGCAGCGAGGAACGTATTCGATCGCCTACGCTCCGTATGAGATCGGCCGCGACGGCGGCGGACGCGCGTCCTATCAGCATGGAGTGCGATACGACGACAATTACGGCTACTACGGCGGCTACGAGGACCCGTGGGGTGCGTCGCCGTATCGCCGCGGCTACGATGACTTTCGATATCAGGGCGGCTACGGCTACAGTGGTTACAGTGGTTACAGTGTTACAGCTACAACCGCGGATACGACAACCGTGACGGGTACGGCTATGGGACCGACAGCCGGTACAGCCGCGATCCACGCACGCATTCCCTGAGACACTGTCCGGACGGCACGCTCGCTCCGTACACGACGCCGTGCGCGGCATTTGCGCGGCCGCGTTCGCTGCAACGTGGCCGCCAGCGGTTGGACCAGCAGCAGATTCAGGCGCCGGTACTGCCCCGCCCGCATTCGTCTCCGAGGCCGCCGATGCAACCGCAGGGGCGCCCGTAGGGGCGCCCGTAGGGGGAATCACCCTCCCTTCCGGTATATTTGAGGGCTAGGCCTGAAAATCTCCCCAAAGCCCCGAATGAAGCTCCAGCACATCCGCAATTTCTGTATCGTCGCCCACATCGATCATGGAAAATCCACGCTCGCAGACCGTCTGATCGAGGCGACGGGAACTCTTCAGCGGCGGGAAATGAAGGCCCAGGTGCTCGACACGCTCGATCTGGAGCGCGAGCGTGGGATCACGATCAAGCTCAATGCTGTGCGGATGGGCTACACGGGCGCTGACGGCAGGAAGTACGAGCTCAATCTCATCGACACACCAGGCCACGTGGACTTCACCTACGAAGTATCGCGCTCGCTCGCGGCGTGCGAGGGTGCAATTCTGGTTGTCGATGCATCGCAGGGAATTCAGGCGCAGACGCTCTCCAATCTGTTCCTTGCAATGGACGCTGGGCTCGAGATAATTCCGGTCCTCAACAAGATCGATCTTCCCGGCGCCGAGCCGGAGCGGCGTCGCCAGGAGTTGGTAGATCTGCTCGGTGTCACGCCGGATCGCGTACTCAGCGTGAGCGCGAAGGAAGGAATCGGCGTCCCTGCTCTTCTGGAGGAGATCCTGCTGCGCGTTCCGCCGCCTGAGGGTGACGCCGAAGCTCCGCTTCGCGCTCTCATCTTCGACTCGATGTATGACCGCTATCGTGGCGCGATTCCGAGCGTGCGCGTGGTCGATGGCGAGCTCAAGGCCGGCATGAAGATCAAGTTCAGCGCGGTCGGCGAGATGTACGACGTCGAGGAAGTCGGATATCATCAGCTGCGCCAGGTAAAGACGGATGTGCTGCGTCCAGGCGAGGTCGGTTATGTAGTCGCGAACGTGCGTCACGTGAAGGAGACACGCGTAGGAGACACGGTACTCGACGCGACGCGCGCCGAGGTCGAGCCACTGCCTGGATACCAGGATGTGCACTCGATGGTGTTCGCAGGCATCTACCCAACCGACACCACGCAGTACGAGAATCTGCGCGACGCTCTCGACAAGCTTCAGCTCAACGACGCGTCGCTCAACTATCAACCCGAAACCTCAACAGCGCTCGGCTTTGGCTTCCGCTGCGGATTTCTCGGACTGCTGCACATGGAGATCGTGCAGGAGCGGCTGGAGCGCGAGTTCAATCTCGATCTCGTCACCACTGTTCCGAGCGTCGAGTATCGCGTGTTCAAGACCGACGGCACGATGGAGCTGATAGAAAATCCGTCGCTCATGCCACTGGCTGGTGTCGTGCAGCACGTGGAAGAGCCGTACGTCAAGGCGCGCATCGTCTCGCCGAGCGATTACATCGGACCGATCATGACGCTCTCGACCGAGCGACGCGGCATCTACAAGAACATGTCCTACATCGATGCAGCGCGCGTCGAGTTCGACTTCGAGTTTCCGCTGGCCGAGATAATTCTGGACTTCTTCGACCGGCTCAAGACGATCAGTCGCGGCTATGCGTCGCTCGATTACGAGATGCTCGAATACAGACAGAGCGATCTCGTCAAGCTGGACATGTTGATCAACGGGGAGCCCGTCGACGCGTTCTCGGTGATCATACATCGCGACAAGGCGTACGAGTGGGGCCGGAAGATCGCCGACAAGCTCAAGGATCTCATTCCGCGCCAGCTTTTCGAGGTCGCAATCCAGGCTGCACTCGGCGGCAAGATCATCGCGCGCACGAGCGTGAAGGCGCTGCGGAAGGACGTTCTCGCCAAGTGCTACGGCGGCGACATCTCGCGCAAGCGCAAGCTGCTCGAGAAGCAGAAGGAAGGAAAGAAGCGCATGAAGCAGGTCGGCTCGGTAGAGATCCCGCAGGAGGCGTTCCTCGCAGTTCTGCAGGTAGACTGACCGTTGCGGTCGCTCGTTGTCCAGACGAGCTTCATCGGCGACGTCGTACTGACGACGCCGCTCATCGCGCGGCTGGCGCAGGACGGAGAAGTGGACGTCGTCACCACGCCGCCCGGCGCAACGCTGCTGGCGTCGCATCCATCCGTATCGCGGCTGTTCGTCTACGACAAACGCAAATCCGACAGCGGAATAGCAGGCTTTCTCCGGATGGCGCGTCGAGTCCGCGGATCGCGTCGCGCATTTCTCTGTCAGGGCTCAACGCGCAGCGGCGCACTCGCATTTGCCGCCGGATGCAGCGAGCGCACCGGATTCACAACGTCGGATGGGCGGTGGACATACACCGAGCGAGTCGAATATCGGGACGACTGGCATCATGCGCGCCGCCTGCTCTCGCTCGGCGATCTCCCGCTCGCGGCAGCATCTACCGGACCGAGCGACGCTGCGATCAGGCCGCGACTCCATCCGACTGATCACGACATCAGCGCCGTCGATGAATTGTTGCGGCATCGAAATCGTCCGATGATCGCGCTCGCACCGGGCAGTGCGTGGCCGACCAAACAATGGCCGGGATACGGCGAGCTCGCAGCGATGTTTGCCGATCAGTATGACATCGCGATAGTCGGAGGAGCGGGCGATCTCGCAGCGGCTGAGGAGATCACTCGGTGCGTAGATCGCGAGCGAGTTGTCGACGCGACTGATAAATTGTCCTTGCTGGGATCGGCTGAGCTGATCCGGAGGAGTCTGGTGCTGGCGACCAACGACTCATCGCCTCAGCACCTCGCTTCGGCGATGGGCACTCCGACTGTGACGATCTTCGGACCCACCGTGCCGGAGTTCGGCTTCGGTCCGTTGGCGCCGGGCTCGCGCACGGTGGGCAACAAGTCGCTCGCCTGCCGGCCGTGTGACAGGCACGGACCGCGCGTGTGTCCGCTGGGCCACTGGCGCTGCATGAACGAAATTACCGCTGACGAGGTGGCCGGCGTTGTGCGATCCGTCATTTCCGAGGAGACAGTTCGATGAATCGTGAGCAATACATCATTGGCGTCGATCTTGGCGGCACAAATCTGTCCGTTGGCGCGATGCCGATCGACGGGAGTCGCGAGATCGGGTTGCGTACGCTTCCGACGCGTGCGGATCTGGGCGCCAACGCGGTTTCAGACCGGATCGCAGCGATGATCGAGAGCGTGGTCATCGCACTCAACACGGAGACCGGTGCCAGCCGCGACGACATACTCGGCGTCGGAATCGGATCGCCGGGTCCGCTCGATCGCGAGCGCGGCGTGGTGATATTCACCCCCAATCTCGGATGGCGCGACTATCCACTGCGCGATGAGATCGCGAGCCGCGTCAACATGCGCGCGACACTCGACAACGACGCCAACTGCGCAACGTTCGGTGAATTCTGGCGCGGCGCCGCGCGCGGCGGACGCGATGTGATAGGCATGACGCTCGGCACCGGAATTGGCGGCGGACTCGTGCTCGATGGGAGATTGTATCACGGCGTGTCGGACGCCGCCGGAGAGATCGGTCACACTTCCATCGAATCGAACGGGCGACGGTGCAAGTGCGGTAATTATGGTTGCCTGGAAGCGTACTGCTCGGGTCCCGCCATTGCGGAGCGCGCACGCGAGGCGCTGGAGAGTGATCCGAGCCCAACGATCGATACGCTCGTGGATGGAGATCTATCGCGACTGACTGCGCACATCGTGTACGAGGCCGCGCGGCGCGGTGATACGGTGGCGAGAGAAGTTGTCCGCGACACGGCGCGCTTTCTCGGCACCGGATTGTCGAACCTCATCAACATCTTCAATCCGGATACGGTCGTGCTCGCCGGCGGCGTGACGCAGGCTGGCGAAGCGCTGATGCTACCGTTGCAGGCCGAGGTGAAGCGTCGCGCATTCAAGACCGCAGTGGATTCCTGCAAGATCGTGCTCGGCTCGCTTCCGATGTCGGCCGGCGTTGTCGGCGCGGTAGCGACGTTCAAGGAACGAGTGCTGGGCTCGCTCTGATGCGCGCGCGGCGCCGGCTTGGCGTCATCGGCACGTTCGTCTGGGACGAGATACACGGCAGAGATCCGTCACAGGCTCCTGTCAACGAGTGGGGCGGAATCACCTACGCGCTCGCCGGCCTCGATGCGGCGCTGAGCGAAGAATGGGAGATCGTTCCACTCATCAAGGTCGGAAGCGACCTGGCGCAACGCGCGCGCGATTATCTCGCGACACTGCGGCATCTGGCGACTGATGCGGCGGTGATCGAAGTGCCTTATCCAAACAACCGCGTAACGTTGCGCTACGAGAGCAGCGAGCGGCGCACCGAACAGCTCACCGGCGGCATCCCGGGCTGGCACTGGCTCGGGCTCAAGCCTCTGCTCGTCGGACTGGACGCATTGTATGTCAATCTCATCAGCGGCTGGGAGCTGTCACTCGAGACCGCTCAGTTGATCCGGCAGTATTTCGGCGGCGTCATCTACTGCGACATGCATTCGTTGCTGCTGGCAGTGGATCCGGAGGGATTTCGCGTGCCTCACCTCGTTCCGAACATCGCAGGCTGGATGCAGTGCTTCGATCTGCTCCAGGTGAACGAGGATGAGCTCGCGCTGCTGGCGCCCGACGCGATGGCACTGGCGGCGACTGCAATGGCCTCTGGCGTTTCCGTCATAAATGTGACCTTGGGACCCAAGGGGGTCATTTACTTCGCCGCGCCGAAATTCGAACAACTGTCCGATATCAAACGGACAAAACTTCCGGCATCGGCCGCGCTTGGGGGCGCCATACGAACTGCGCGGGTGCCGGCGGTTCCGGCAATCGTGACCGGAACAGGTGATCCAACCGGATGTGGCGATGTCTGGGGCGCAACCCATTTCGCACGACTGCTTGCAGGTGATAAGTTAGGCGACGCGATCGACGCCGCGATGCTTGCGGCGTCGCGCAATCTTACCCACCGCGGGGCAACGAGCCTCGCGAGCTACCTGCGCGGAGAACTCTCGCTAACGTGACGAACGTCATCACTGTTCCACCATCTCTGGATGACGCCACGTTCGAGCAGATACTGGAGCCGTTGTCGCGACTCCAGCGCGATGACAAGGTTCTCATCGATGCGCGTCATGCACGGTGGGCGTCACCTTACGGCCTCACCGCCCTGCTCGCGCTCGCACAAACGCGACTGGAGCGCCCCAGTCTTGCGGTGCCGGAGGCTGACGACGTCGCGTTGTACTGGGCGCGCGCCGGATTCTTTCGCTATGCGGCGGACCTGTACGACATAGTGGGATCGGTGCCACGCGGACGGCAGAGCGAGCCGGCTGTGCTGCTGGAGGTTACGCCGGTGAACGCGAGCGAGGACGTTCACACCGTCGTGGACAAGGTGCAGCAGCGGGCACAGTCGATCCTCGTGAACGAGCTCAAGCTGGATGCAACGGCGACCATGCGATTCACGATGGCGCTGTCGGAGACCTGCCAGAACATCGTGGAGCACGCGGAGCACGGCGGCTGGGTCGCGGTGAACAGCTACCGCTGGCAGAAGCGGCTGGGCGGACGTCGCGTGCTGGTGATCGCTGTCTGCGACGCCGGGCGCGGATTCAGAGCGTCGCTCGAATCTGCACCGGGCCGTCCGAGATCCGACCGCTGGGACGACGGAATGGCGCTCGAGGAGGCGGTGATGCGTGGCGTGAGCCGGTTCCGGGACACGGGACGCGGCCAGGGCCTCGCTGGCGTCCGGAGATTCATAGGAAGGTGGGACGGCAAGTTCTCGGTGCGGAGCGGCACCGCACGCCTGGCGATCGTCCCCACGTGGGACGATGACGTACCACTACAGGAAAACCTCCCGGCATTTCCGGGTGCCCAGATTCAGATCACAATTCCAGAGCGCGTTGACCGATGATGAAGAACCACATCGACGTGAGCAGCGTGCTGCGGCATGCAGTTTCCGAGACCTACTCGAATCTCGTCACGCGCCCGACCGGCGTGGCGGTTCGCGTGTATATAGAGGCGCAAATCCAGGCCGCGAGCGATTGCGAGGTCACTGTGATCGACTTCTCCCAGGTCGGGATGATGGATTTCTCATGCGCCGACGAGATAGTTGCAAAGCTGGTCATGCAGCACGAAAAGGGAACGCCGACGTTCGTCTTCACGGGGCTCAGCGAGTCACACATCGAAGCGATCGATGTTGTCCTCGAGCGCCACGGGATGTCGCTCGTCTCACATGAAGCTGACTCCAATTCTTATATAGCTGTCACACACTGATGAAGTTTTTTGGCTCGCGTCCGACCGTGGACATAAAGGGTTTCCAACCGGAGCTGCGCGTTATCGATTACGTGGCTACGAGGAAGGACGACCCCGAGCGCGGTCCACAGGTTAGACTGTCAGGCGTGGACGCACGGTTTCGCATTCTGTCCAACGGTGAGCTGGCCTGGGTTCGTGGCGGGCGCGGACAACAGTTGGCGGAAGTGCTGATCGACGATTCGTTTCCACAACACACCTGCGGGCTGCGAGACATCCCCGGTGTGCTTCCCTCCGAGTCCGTGACGGTAGTGAAGCCGGACCTGGACACTCCAGACAGAACGTAAGAATGAGACGGTCAACCATTCCGCTTCACGGCGGCTCGACGCATCTGCCGCCCGGCTCGCCGATTGTCACGCCGATCACGCAGTCGGTGAGCTTCATTCAGGAGCTCGGTACCGCCGAAGGTCTCAAGTACGGGCGATACGGCAACACGCCGAATGTGGAGGTCGTCGAACGCAGGCTCGCGATGCTGGATGGCGGCGAGGCAGCGGTCGCTCTATCGAGTGGAATGGGTGCAACGGGTTGCGCGATGCTGGCACTGCTGCGACCGGGCGATCACCTGCTCTCCAGCTCGTGGATTTACGGCGGCACGCACAAGCTCTTCACGCAGGAACTGGCTGGCATGGGGATCGAAGTCACGCTGATCGATCCGCTTGCACCGCGCATGTGGCGCAAGGCGCTGCGCCAGACGACGCGCGCGATATTCGTCGAGTCGCCGGTCAACCCGACCTGTCGCGTGCTCGACCTGAGCTCGCTCGCCAATCTCGCCAAGGCTGAAGGCGTCGCGCTCGCAGTCGACTCCACCTTTGCGAGTCCCATCAACTTCCGGCCGCTGGAACAGGGCGCGGACATCGTCATTCACTCCACCACCAAGTACCTCAACGGTCATCACGACGTACTGGGTGGCGCGGTGATCGGCACTGCGTCCTATGTCGAAGAGGTCCGCAGGAAGATGATCGTATGGGGCCAGTCGCCGGATCCGTTTTCCGTGTGGCTGCTGGAGCGCGGCATGAAGACGCTGGACGTTCGCGTGCGGCGACAGAACGAGAACGCGATGAAGTTGGCGCAGTGGTGCGAGACGCGTCCCGAGTTCGCCCAGGTACTCTATCCCGGCCTCGAATCACACCCGGACCACGAGATCGCGCAGCAGTGTCTCGACGGCTTCGGCGGGATGATGGCGCTCGTGCTCGCCGGTGGCGGCGACGCCGCGACGCGTTTCCTTGAAAAGCTCGAGATGGTGATGCACGCGCCGAGTCTGGGCGGGGTGGATACGCTGGTGAGTGAGCCGCGATACACTTCTCACGCCGCGATGACGCCGGAAGGGCGCGCCGAGATCGGGATTCCTGACGGATTCCTGCGCTTCAGCGTCGGACTCGAGGATGCGGGCGACTTGATTGCAGATTTTGAGCAGGCATTGAGGTAGCTGAAGGTTGAGTCTGGTACGGTTTCTTAACGTCGCGAAGGAGTACACGCGCGGCGGGGTGGCGCTGAGCCACGCGTCGTTTCAGTTGCACAAGGGCGAATTCGCATTTCTCACGGGTCCGAGCGGGTCGGGCAAGTCCACGATCCTCAAGCTGATCTACATGGAAGAGCGGCCAACCGCTGGCGACGTGTGGGTCAACGGTGTCAGCGCTCGCGACGCGTCGAGGAAGGAAGTGTCCATGGTGCGCCGGCATCTGGGAATCGTGTTTCAGGATTTCCGTTTGCTGGAAGACCGCTCGGCTGAGGCAAATATCGCGTTCGCTCTGGAAGTGACCGGAACACCGGCCGACATGATAAGGCAGCGCGTGAGCCGCGTACTGACGCAGGTCGGTCTCGCATCCAAGGGAACCGCCCTGCCGCGGGAGCTTTCCGGCGGCGAGCAGCAGCGTGTCGCAATCGCGCGCGCACTCGTGAACGATCCGTTCGTGCTCATCGCGGACGAGCCGACCGGCAATCTGGATGAGCGCGCGACACGCGGAGTTTTTCAGCTTCTGCGCGAGATCAACACCGCCGGTACCGCCGTCATCATGGCGACGCACGATCTCGATCTGATCAGGCGCACCGAATACCGCACGATCGAGTTGAACCACGGACGTCTCGTTTACGACAGCGCGGAAGCGCCACCGGTCGAGAAGGCACCGAGCGTGGTAGCACCGAGCCATCACGACGAGAATCCGATATGAGCAGGAATCCCGTATGATGGCGCTCCGCGAAGCATTCTCGGCGTTTCGGCGCGCACCGCTCCTGAGCGTACTGGGCGTCGTCACCATCGCGTTCTCACTGTTCGCATTCGGACTGTTCGGACTCGTTGCCGTGAATATCCGCGACGCGTTGCAGGCGATCGAGAATCGCGTCGAGATAAGAGCGTTCATCGCCGACGGCACTCCAGTCGAGGCCTCCAGCGCCGCCATGGGTGACATTCACGCATTTCCGGAAGTGCTGTCCGTGACGTACGTATCACAGGACGACGCATACGCGCGTGCGCGCAAGGAGCTGGGTGAGTTCAGCGACGTATTCGAGCCGGGTGTGTTGCCTGCATCGCTGGACATCAAGCTGAAGCCGGGCTATCGCGACCCAACCACTGTCCAGGCCGTCGCGAACCGTCTCAAGTCTTACGACTTCGTGGATGACGTTCGCTACGGCGAGGACTGGGTGGCGAAGCTGTACCGACTGCGCACGATCGCGACGCTGGTTGGCACCGGACTGGGTCTCGCGTTCGCGGCGGTTGCCGTGATCATCATCGGCGCGACGATTCGGATCATGGTGATGGCCCGTGCCCGGGAGATCGAGATCATGCGACTCGTCGGCGCGACCAACGGATTCATCCGAATGCCGTTCGTACTGGAGGGATTCATCCAGGGCGTGATGGGCGGATTGCTCGCACTCGGTCTCACGTGGGCGACGAGTACGGCCATCAGTCACTCGTTCATGCGGACTGAATTCTTCGATCCGGCGCTTGCTACGGCGGGAGTGATTGGCGGCGCGATAATCGGTCTGCTGGGAAGCACGTTCGCCGTGGGACGGCAGCTGCGCCGGCTGTGAAGTACAGTGTGATCGCGCTGAGCGCGATGCTGTTGCTGCCTGTGTTGCCGATGGCGCTCGCCGGACAGGACACCGACGCGCGTCTCAAGAGCAATCGCGAGGAGCTTGACCGCATCAAGCGCGAGCGCGCGGAGCTTCAGCAGCGCATGAACAAGCTGCAGTCCAGCGCCCACTCCCTGAACGACGAGCTGAAGAACATCAACAAGCAGCACGACGCCACCAAACGCGTGGTAACGTCGCTCGACCAGCAGCTCGGCCTCATCACGGACGAGGTCAAGGGAACGACGTCGAGCCTCGTCCGCGCCGAGGACGAGGCGGAGGCGAAGCGCGCGATATTGAATCACCGACTCGTCGAGATCTACAAGCGCGGGCCATTATTCGATTTTCAGGCGTTGTTGTCAGCCGACTCCTTTGGCGAGCTCATCGCGCGATATAAGTATCTGCACGAGATTGCCGTTCACGATCGCGCGCTCGTGAAGCGAATGGACGACCTTCGAACCACGATCCGTGGACGAAGAAGGCAGCTCGTGAGCCTGCAGAGCGACGTGCAACAGAACCGGCTGGAGAAGGCGCAGGAAGAGTCGCGGCTCCAGGCGCTCGAAAGCCAGCGCCAGAAGAGCCTGGTGCAGGTACAGGCCGACTCCCGCAAGACGCAGCAGCGGCTGGCCCAGGTCAAGCGCAGCGAGTCCAAGCTGAACGACATCATCTCGTCCATCGAGGCTGCGCGCCGACGCGGAAGCAGCAAGGCGAGCGCCATCGCTCGCGGCGCAAGCTCGATCAAGACGTCGGATTACGGCAAGCTGGACTGGCCGGTGGACGGCAACATCCTGTACAACTTCGGCCGTGTAGTGCGTCCCGACAACACGACGCTCCGCTGGAATGGAATCGGCATCGCGGCGGCGCCGGGCACGTCGGTGCGCGCGGTAGCTGCGGGTGACGTCGTGCTCGCAGGGCAACTCGGCACTTACGGGCAAACCGTCATCGTCGAGCATGGCGGCGGCGACTATTCGGTGTACGGGTCGCTCAGCAAGATCAACGTCGCGAAGGGCGCACACATATCCAAGGGACAGGTAGTGGGCGAGGTCGGCACGTCGGACCCTGACCTTCCTCCGCACCTGCATTTCGAGATCAGGCACGGCGGGCCGGCGGTAGATCCGGCTACATGGCTGCGCGGTCACTGACAACACCTGATGCAACCGTCTTCACCGGAGGCCGGTGTGAATAACGAAACACTCTTGCTGGGCGCACACATATCGACCGCCGGCGGCGTCCCCGCGTCGCCAGGACGCGCAAAAGCGGTCGGCGCCACGGCGATGCAGATCTTCACCAAGATGGCCAATCAGTGGCGGGAGCGTGAATGCGAGCCGGAAGAGTGCTCGGCGTTCCGCGCGGGAATCGCTGAAACCGAAGTGCGCGCGATAAGTGCGCACGACAGCTATCTCATCAATCTTGCATCACCCAAGGATGACTTGCGGGAGCGCTCGCTCCAGTCGTTCATCTCGGAGCTGCGCCGCTGCAATGCGCTCGGACTGCACTATCTCGTATCGCATCCGGGCAACTACATGGACGATCGTGCATCAGGAATCGCGCGGAATGCTGATTCGATAAGCGCCGGCCTGGCCGCGGCGCCTGGCGACACTCTTCTGCTCCTCGAGACGACAGCCGGCAGCGGCACGGCGCTCGGTGCGACGTTCGAGGAGTTGAGTACCATAATCGAGCGAATTGCCCCCGAGGTGCGAAGCCGCGTCGGAGTGTGCATGGATACATGTCACGTGTACGCGGCTGGGTACGACGTCGTCGGCGATTATGAAGGCGTCATGCAGAAGTTCGGTGACACACTCGACATCGGACGCCTGCGCATGATGCATCTCAACGACTCCAAGTTCGGACTCGGCACTCACAAGGACCGCCATGCGTTGATCGCTGAGGGCGAGCTTGGCGAGATCCCGTTCCGGCACGTCATGAACGATCCGCGCCTCGCGCGCGTGGCCAAGGTGATCGAGACTCCAAAGGGGAACGACGCCGAGACCACAGACAGAACGATGCTGGAGCGTCTGCGCAGCTACATCGAATAGTCGTTGGCATTTACAAAACAAGGCGGGCACCATGTGCCCCTGAATGAGATAGAGATGTAATGGCAATTAGTTTCTTTTCGCTCCTTCGCAAGGCGGCGGCACCAGCCGCATTTTTCGTCGCCGCTGCAACTTCTGCAGCACAACCAGTCACGGCACGACCGGACAGCTTACCGCCCCCAATCTCGCGCGAGTTTCGTGGAGTGTGGATCGCGACGGTCAACAACATGGACTGGCCCTCGCGCACTGGTCTCAGCACGTGGGAGCAGCAGGCCGAGATGATCGCGCTGCTCAATCGTGCGGTGGAAATGCACCTGAATGCGGTGATCTTTCAGGTGCGGCCGGAAGCGGATGCACTGTACCAGTCCGACCACGAGCCATGGTCACCGTTCCTGAGCGGACGGATGGGACGCGCGCCGGAGCCCTACTACGATCCGCTCGCTTTCGTCGTGCGCGAGGCGCACGCCCGTGGATTGGAGGTGCATGC
Organism: uncultured Gemmatimonadales bacterium; assembly: GCA_963707505.1. Taxonomy (GTDB): domain Bacteria; phylum Gemmatimonadota; class Gemmatimonadetes; order Gemmatimonadales; family Gemmatimonadaceae; genus Fen-1247. Next base: position 802,600 of record CAVPQB010000004.1, on the reverse strand, counting down.
ATGGTTCAATCCATACCGCGCGCTGCAGCCCGCAAGTCCGGGTGACGCTGCGCCATCGCACGTGTCGCGTACCGATCCACAGGTAATTCGCCATTACGGACCGCAGGTATGGATGGATCCGAGTGATCCCGCCGTGGTGGCTCGCACTGTTCGCGCCATCGTTGACGTCACCAGGCGGTACGATGTCGACGCGATTCACGTCGACGATTACTTCTATCCGTATCGTGAGAGCGACCGGTCGGGGCGCACGATTCCCTTCCCCGACGCCGCGGCGTACAAGCGGTACAGGAGCGGTGGCGGCACGATGTCGCTGAGTGACTGGCGGCGCAACAACGTCGACGCTCTCGTGCAACGCCTCGGCGCCGAGATCCATGCGGTGAAGCCGTGGGTGCGTTTCGGTATCAGCCCGTTCGGGATCTGGCGACCGGGATATCCGTCATCGGTGCGAGGGCTCGACTCGTACGAGGAAATTTTTGCTGACTCGCGCAAGTGGCTGAATAATGGCTGGGTCGATTATCTCGTTCCGCAGCTGTACTGGCCGGTTGGCAGGCCGCAGCAGAATTTCTCGCAATTGCTCGCGTGGTGGGTCTCACAGAACACTTACCGGCGTCATGTCTGGGCCGGTCTCAATGCCGGACTCGCAAAGGATACTGCGCCCAAGGGGCGCGGTGCCCGTGAAATTCTGGATTTGATCCGGCTCACGCGCGCCCAGACCGGTGCGAGTGGTGACGTTCTGTTCAGCATGAACGTGTTGATGCAGGATCCGGACAGCCTGGACGAGCGTCTGACGCGTGACAGCTACGCGCAACCCGCGCTCGTGCCGGCATCACCGTGGCTCGACTCGATTGCTCCGGGACGTCCCGCCGCGCAGCCGCGGCTCGACGCTGCATCGGGCGAGATGGTGATCGACATGGATCCAGCCAACGGCGAAAAAGCTCCGTGGCTGTGGGTCGTCCAGGCGCGCACATCTGCCGGCTGGACTACACAGATAATTCCTGGCTCGGAGCAGACGCACTTCCTTGCCGGACGTGGCGATAAGTCACCGCGCGAAGTGTGGGTTTACGCGGTGGGTCGAACAGGCAACCTGTCGCCGCCAGCGCGCGTTTTTCCCAACGGAGATCCGATACCGGAGCTCAGAAGCGGCGGCCGGTGATGAGTTTGATTACCCGCCGGTCCTCGACACCCTTCGAGACCGGAACGCTCACACCGAAATTGACTTCCCAGTCAGGGCCGAGATTCAGATCGATCGCGGGATAGATCTCGTGGCTCTGCTGTTGCCACGGATCGAAGTGCCTCACGTCGCCCATCGCCCCGTAATATTCAAAGCCCGCCGTGACGAGTTTGGTAACGTCGAATGCGATCTTGGCGTTCGGTGTGAATTCGAATCCCTTGACGACATCGGGCCCCTTGAGCGTGCGCTCGAAGGTCGGATTCAGAGCCCAGTAGAATCTTCCGAGCGTCTGGTCGACGATCGGGCGAATTTCCCAGCTCCATGTATCGACAGAGAAGAGACTGCGCTGGTAGCCGACTTCCTGCGACAGACTGAGTCCAACGGGCAATCCCCACGACTCGGGTATTCTGAAGCGCGGCCGAACGTGGTTGCCGACGTACTCGAACTGTCCATCGGGCTGGACGGTGGTGAACGTGTAGAAACCGACCTCGAACCACGGTGTGAAGCCGTGAGTGACCTCGACCGTCTCGTGCATCGCGTGTAGCGTCGGCTGCACGCCGTCCTCGGTCGTGGATCTCCCGCGATCGGTGAAGTTGCTGTGCAGCTCGAGCATCGTACGGCCGGCGGCGACGGTCTCCGCGCCGTAGACCTGAATCTCCGTGTTGTCCTGCGCCGCGACCGCACTCGTCATCGCGCACACTGCTGCCATCGCAAACGCCGTTCGTCTCGCCGCACACACTGTTCGTGTCAGTAACATGACTGTTCGCCCCGAATGAAAATTCCACCTCGCGGCGGCAGGATTTGCATCCGTTCACCCAGTCCGCGATCGACCCGTCCAATGTACGCATTGCATGGCCAGGATGTGGTACAATCGGCTCACTGCGGTGACGAGGGCGATCGAGCGGGGAATGGGCGTGTCGGTGCCCTTCCCCACGCGATCGCGGGTGCGGGCTACTGCGCGATGTTGACGCGGATCTGAACACTGCGTGGGCGCCCGACGGATGCGCCGCTGAAAAATGCACCCTTCAACAGATATTTCTTGTCGAAGAGGTTATCGACGTACAGTTCCGGCCGAACCAACGAGCCGCCCACAGCGAAGGAATAGCCGACGCTCACATTCGAGATGTAGCTCGGGCTCACGTGGGTCCCCTTGTTGAAGTCGAGCAATGCCGTGCCGTACGAGCAGCTGCAATCAGCCGGCTGGAGGCCGTTCGTAAGACCCGATCCATACGTACCGGTGTAGCTCGTGTAGAAGTGACCCGGTGCATACGTCGCGCTGATCGTGCCGGAAAGCCGCTGATCGTGATCAAGATCGAAGTATCCCTGCGGCGTATCAGTCGGGAAAAAGCCTCCGGTGATGGGTCCCTGGCCATACGCATGGTTGAGCGCGACGTTGAGGTACGCCGAGAATGGACCGGGTGGGCGGAAGTCCTGTACAGTCTCGAGTCCAGTGATGCGTACCTGCGCAATGTTCACCGACGTGACGACAGCTGAGCCTGGGACCGTGTTGTCATCGATGCCCGGCGTACTCTGCTTGTGGTAGCCCGCAAACTTGGACACGAGGCCGAACGGGAAGCGGTGAATGTACCCGGCCTCGTAGAAGTTGTCGCGCTCCGGCAGCGTTGGTGCTGCGGTGACTCCCTGCTGTGCGACGCTCGTAATCGCGCGGAGATCCTCGACGTTGGTCGGAACGAAGAGTCGCCCGTAGTACAGGTAGAATGTGTTGCCAGGGTCCGGGAAGAAGTTGAGTCGAATACGGGGACTCAGTTGAGTCTGTGTCCCGGCAAATGGTGCATTATGCGCGTCGTAGCGAACACCGGCTCTGATCTCGAACCGCTCAATTGGAGAGTACGAGGTCTGGGCGTATCCACCGACATCGTATCCCTTGAGATTCGAATTGGATGCAGGACCCGACGCGCCGGAATTCGTCGTGGTGACGAAATCTTCGTGGCCAGTCGTGTACTGGCTCAGCGTTCCGAACTTGAATTCCAACTCGCGCGCAGGATGCACGGTGTAGTCGGCCTTGATGCCGTACGTCGTGAAATTGCGATTTTCGCGCAGGTTGTACGCGTTGAGCGTATCTGGAAAGAACACGAATTGCGCAGAGTCGCCAGCGCCCGGCATGTACATCAACCCACCGGATCGCACGAAGCCTCCAACGAACAGCTCCGCCACGCGAGACTGCGTGGTCGCACCGCCTTCGACTCCGGCGGTCGTGTCAGCGCCGAAGATGTGACGATAGCCGAGGTTCACGAACGCGTTGCGATCGCGCTGATGGTCATCCAGCACGACGTTACCGGTCGAATCATAGGGCACCTGGAAACGCGTCGTCGAGAGGCTCGCGTCGAGGTCGAACACGTTGGATGCGTTCGGGGTGTATTGCACCTTGGCGAAGGCGGAGTAATCCTCTCCATGGTTGTGGAAGTTGACCACCTTGTCGCGCGCGGTATCGAAAACTACGGGTTCCAGTCGCATGTCAGTGGATTTGCGACTGCCTGAAACGAAGAATCCCCACGGGCCGCTGTTCGTGCTCGCCGTGATTCCCTCGCCGTTCGTGTTGAACGAGCCGCCGTACCCGGAGATGGTGCTATGAAATCCGCCGACAGGAATGCGCGTCTGGACGTTCACAACGGCGGCATTCTTGTTTCCATACTCTGCGTCCCAGCCACCTGTCTGAAAATCGATCTGGTTCACGATACTGGGATCGAACAGCTCGTTGAGGCTGCCAGATATTCCAGCCGGCACGGGTACACCATCGACATAATACGTGTACTCGGCGTGCTGCCCGCGGATGTGTACCTCACCCGTCGGTGCACGAGCTGCGCCGGCAATCGACTGCTGAAGGATCTGCGATGTGGTGTTGGTCGGCGCGCCGTGATATGAGTCCTGCTTGAAGCGTTGATCGCCGGACCTCGTATCGACTGCGAGCGGAATCGCAGCGGTTACAGCAACTGAAGAGAGACTCAGCGCTACCACCGGTAAGCGAAAGTCTGCGCGAATGTCGCCCGAGGGACCAACGGCTACATCACGCGATTGAATCCGAAAGCCGATCAGGCGCACGTTGATGGTGTACGTGCCGGATGGAAGGTCGTGCGCGATGTACCGGCCGAAAGCATCGGTGCTTGCTGTGAGCACGATGCGGCCACCCTGCATCACGCTCACCTCGGCACTGGGAAGCGGTTGACCGGATGCGCTATCGGTTACTGTGCCGGTGAGATCGCCACGTGCCATCGGGCCGATGCCGGCATCGGTGACTTCCGCGACTGATGACAGTGCGAAAGCGTGCGCTGGAACGGCGGCGACGCACGCGGCCAGGGAGAGCGCACACGCCACCACGCGCGCTGAAACGCGTTGATTTGACATGAATTTTGAATGCGATAGTGTGATCGCGCCGCCAGAAAGTGGCGGCGACGTAAATCCATGGCGGAGGCTCTGCCTCCACCTTCAGATCACACTTTCACCGGCGGTGCGCGAGCGAGCCGGGAGCCGGCAACGAGGGCGTAGGGACGTGCACCGATCTCGGTCGGAGGCGCGACCGAAACACGCTCGGCGTCGAGCCACGCTGGAACTGCGCGCGGGGGCACCGTCGAGCCAGTCGCAAGGACGTGACAGACGACACAATCGCTGTCGTGCAGGCGATGGTGGTGATTGCCCGGTATCTCGGCGTGAACGGGCGCGACGTGCGAACTGGCCTGCTCTTCGTAGCCGTCGCTGACCGCAAACGTCCCCTGAAGGCCGAACTGCAGCAACGCGAAGGCGAGCGCGAAGACTCTGAGTCCCCGCGGCCGCCCGCGCGCGCCTGCACCAGTTGCCATCATCCGAAACGGCACCCTAGACGTGCAGCTCGTCGTTATCGCGCGACACCATCAGGTACAATACTGGCATCAGGAACACACTCAGCAGAAGACGCGAAAAGAGGCCGCCCACGATCACCATCGCGAATGGTCGCTGGGAATCAGATCCCACTCCCGTAGAAAACGCTGCAGGAAGCAGTCCCAGCGCCGCAACGAGTGCCGTCATCATGATCGGTCTCAATCGCAGCAGTGCAGCGTCCAGCGTCGCCTCCGAGATTCCAAGACCGCCGATCCGCAGCTCGTTGGCGTAGGAGATGTAGACCACGGCCGTCTGCACGGATACACCGAATAACGCGAGAAAGCCGATCCCGGACGAGACCGAGAATGGAGTCCCGGATATCCACAACGCAACCAGTCCGCCGAGTGGCGCAGAGAGGAGCACACCGGCGACGGTGATGAATGGAAATTTGAAGTTCCGATACAACGCGAATAGCAGGATGAAAATCACCGCGAGCGTCAGCGGCAACACTATCTGCAGCTGACGACGCGAGGCCGTGTACTCTTCGAACTCGCCACCCCAGACTATCGAGTAACCGGGCGGCAGCTTCACCTTTCGCGCGACCTGCGCTCGCGCATCATCCACTGCACCGGCCAGATCGCGCCCGGTCACGGAATACTGCAGACCGATGTACCGCGAGTTGTCCTGTCGGTAGATGAACGACGCGCCGTTATCGATCTTGAGCGTCGTTACCTCGCGAAGCGGGATCTGTGCGCCGCTCGGCGTCGCGATGAGAATGTTGCCGATCTCGTCGGCCGTCTCACGGAACTGCGGTTGCAACCGCACAACCAGGTCGTATAACTGCTCTCCCTGCACGACCTGCGTTGCCGCCGCGCCGCCGACAGCGGCCTCGATCAGCCCATTCACATCCGAAACGTTGAGACCGTAGCGCGCCATCTTCGCGCGATCCGCGGTTACAGTCAGCGCCGGCTGGCCCAGCTCCTGAACGAGCGTAACCTGATTGATACCGCGCACCTGATCAAGCACCTTCTTGATCTGTGTTCCCCGCTCCTGCAGCACTTTCAGATCGGTCCCGAATATCTTCGCGTCGAGCGAGCTCTTGAGGCCCGTCTCGGCTTCGTCGACGGCATCTTCCGCCGGCTGGGTATAGTTGAACGTGATTCCAGGATAGGCGCGCAACTTCTGATCGATGGCCGCGATCAGCTCCGGCTTTGTGCGATACTTGCCGTGCCACTCTCCGTACGGCTTGAGCCCAACGTAGAATTCGGCGTTGAAGAATCCCGTTGCGTCGGTTCCGTCATCCGGACGTCCGTGCTCAGACGCTACCAGTGTGACTTCGGGGAACGACTTGATGATCGCCCTTATCTGCGGGACGATCTTCGAGGACTCCTCGAACGAGATCGTGTACGGCATAGTCGCTCGAACCCAGAGCGCACCCTCGTCGAGCTTGGGCATGAACTCGCCACCGATCCGCGTGATAATCAGCAAGCATGCAACGCCGATCGCAATCGATCCCCACAGTACGAGCTTCGCGTGCCGGAGACTCCATTCCAGACCGCGCCTGTATTGCAGGAGGATCCATTCGAAGGTCGCGTTCCGGCGTTCCTTCACACCGCCGCGCAACACCACCGCACACACCACCGGAAGAAGCGTGATGGTCACCAGTAACGATCCTATCAAAGCAAAGATCGTGGTATCCGCCATCGGCTTGAACAGCCTGCCTGACGGTCCAGTAAGGACGTAGATCGGCGAGAAACCTGCAATGATCACAGCTATCGCGTACACGATTGGACGATCCACTTCCGCGGCGGCTTCCGTTATCACCGTCTTTATGTCATACGCGGTGCCGTGTCGTCGCGCCAGTTGCCGGTGGATGTTTTCGACCATCACTACGGCGCCATCCACCAGGATTCCGAAGTCGATCGCTCCGATCGACAGCAGATTCGCCGGAATGCCCTTGAGATCCAGGCAGATGAACGCGAACATCAACGCCAGCGGTATCGATACCGCGACGATGAGCCCCGAGCGGATGTCGTACAGGAAGAAGATCAGAATCACCACTACGAGGATGATACCGCGGAGGAGATTGTCCTCCACCGTCTTGGTCGTGAGCTGTATGAGATCGCTGCGATCGTAGAATGGGACGACCTTCACATCCTTCGGAAGAACTGTGGTGTTGAGCTCGTTCGTTTTCTGTTCGACGCGCTTGAGCACCGTCTGCGCTTGCTCGCCCGTGCGCATCAGGATCACGCCTTCCACGGCGTCGTTCTGGTCGTTGAAGCCGAACTGACCGAGCCGCGGCGCATAACCGATCTCGACGGAGCCGACGTCCTTCACCAGCACCGGTGTCCCGTTCTGCACGGCGACTACGGTGTTTGCGATGTCCTCAAGAGTGTTGATTCGGCCGAGTCCGCGAACGTAGTAGAACTGCCCGCCCTCAGAGTAGAAGCCGCCGCCCGCGTTCCCATTGTTGTTGCCAAGCGCGTTCGCCAGCGTGGACACGTTGAGTCCGGCGCCGGCAAGCTTGGTGGGATCGATGAGCACCTGATACTGCATCGTCTGGCCGCCAAGCGACGACATGTCGGCAACACCAGGAACCGCCTTGTACTGCTTTTCCAGGATCCAGTCCTGAATGTTCTTGAGCTGCATCGGCGTGCGGTCAGGGCTCTGGACCACGTATCGATAAACCAGCCCCGATGGCGACGACATCGGCGCGACGGACGACGACACACCGTCAGGCAGGCTCAGATCCGGTATGCGCTCGAACACCTGCTGCCGTGCGAAATACGTGTCGGTCCGATCCTCGAAAGTCATCGTCACATCGGACAGTCCGTACAACGAAACCGAGCGCATGACCTTCAGGTTCGGCGTGCCGTTCATACCAGCTTCGACGGGTACGGTTATCAGTCGCTCCACCTCTTCCGCAGCATGGCCGGGCCACTGAGATATGATCTCGACCATCGGCGGCGAAACATCGGGATACGCATCCACAGGAAGGCGGGAAAACGACCACGCACCGACGCCTATCAACACAATCGCGAGAATGCCGGTCAACAGTGGCTGTGCCAGCGACGCCGCGACGACACGATTCACAAACGATTGTGCCGCGCCCTCCGCCAAACCGGGCTCCTCTATCTGTGGAAGCGCACTCCGTGGATGGTTTGCGCCGGACCCGTCCGGCGAACCATTGGAATCGGGAGGGGTCACAGGCTCTCCGCGAACTGCAGGAACAACGCACCCTCTGCAACCACACGGTCACCGGGATTCAGTCCGGACAGTATCTCGTAGTCATCGCCGATACGCGCGCCGAGTGTGACGCTGCGCCGCGCGTACTGCACATTTGGCGAATTGCCGGTCGCGACAAAGACGAACGGAAGATTCTGATCGTCGCGAAGCACGGCATCTACCGGTGCAAGAATTCCCGACTTCTGGCGATCGCCCCTGATCGCGACATTGACGTACATGTCTCGCTTCAGCAGATCATCGCGATTGCGCACCACAAGGCGTACGGATGTCGCGCGAGTGGAAGAATCGACCAGTGCACCGACGTAGTCGACAGTGCCGTCGAACGGCGTTGGACTCACTGCGCTAGTCACGGTCACGTGCTCGCCCTTGTGCACGCTCGCGAGATCGGACTCGAACACGTTCGCCATCACCCATACAGTCGACAGGTCCGCGATGGTAAACGCTGGCGTTCCCCCTGCCTGGAGCAACTGTCCTGGTGTGATGAGTCGCTCGACGACCGTTCCGGCAATCGGCGCACGAATTACACCCGGCACTGCTCCAGTACTGCCACCGTTCGTCGCGTTCGCGATTACGGCCGGGTCGATGCCAAGGGATCTGATCTGCTCCAGCGCCGCTTCTCTGTCAGCGACCGCAGACGCGGCGTCGGTCTGGGCCTGCTCGAGATCCCGACGCGACAGCGCGTCGGTCTTGAAGAGTTGCACGTCCTGGTCGGCGATCCGCTGAAGGTTGGTCGCCGTCACAACCGCCTTGCGATAGCTTCCTACGGCTGCCGCGAAGTCGGGAGACGAAACCGTTGCCAGTGCGGTGCCGCTCGCGACTACAGTACCCGGCTGCACGAGCAGTTTGGTCACGGGACCCGAAACCGGTGACAGCACCTGCGTCGACCTGTCGCCGTTGAACGCGACGGTACCGGTCGTCGATACGCTGGGATAAAACTTCGACGGAGCAATGGTGTCCAGATGAATACGCGCCTGTTGTTCCGCTGTGAGTGTAAGGTTGGATGGCTTGGCCGATGCCGGCGTCACCGTATTCGCTGATTCATCCGACCCTCCACAAGCCGACAAGAGAACGAGGCCAGCAATCAAACAGAATGACTTCATGCTCATTGGTTCGGTCCGGAAGCGATGGTTTCGAGTGGCACACTTACCGCGCGTTCCAGATCGGATCTGGATGTGTTGGCCGCGGCCAGTGCGTCGGAATACTGACTCTGCGCATCGAGCAGAGTGCGGCGCGCGTCGATGACTTCAAACGCCGACGATCCGCCGATCGCGTAGCTCGCCGCTGTCGACCGGTAAGCTTCACGTGCGGATGGAAGCAGCTGATCACGTATGTAGATCGCCTGCCGTAGTGAAGTGCTCGCTGCCGCGTATGCGTTTCGCACGTCCTGGCCAACTTCCGCTTCGAGATCGCGGTACGACGCGGCCAACTCACGCTCGAAGTGCAGGGACTGGCTCACCTCACCCTTAGTGTGCTGCCAGAACAGCAACGGAAGCGGAAATGCGAGGCCGGTAGAGAAAACTCCCGGCCCACTGTTGCCTGACACGTCGCGCGAAACGCCGAGGGTGAGGTCGGGAAGCCAGAATTCACGCGCGAGAGTCGTGGCCGAGTGTGCTCCCTTGCGCTGCGCCATCAGACCTGCGAGCTCCGGCCGCGCGTTCAACGCCTCGCGCTCGAGCACATCTACCGATGGAAGCGACGGCGGCACCGTCAGCGAATCCGTCGCGACAATTGGAGCGCCAAGCGAGCGCCCCATGAAGCGATTCAATCCTGATGAGGCGTTCGCGATCGCGCGCTCGTTCGATATCAAATCGTTGGTCGCCGCCGCAACGTCCACCTGCGCCTTGATGACGTCGAGTCGCGGCGCCGTTCCTGCGTCGAACCGCGCCTGGGTGCGCTTGAGAAAGTCGTTCGCGAGCGTCTGTGCCTCGGTAAAATCCGTTCGATGTCGCAGCGCCACCAACAGCGAATCGTATTGCTCGGCGGTCTGCGCAGCGATCTGACGCTGAAGCGCCGTATAGTTCGCCTGCGCGTTGCGTATGTCGGCGCCGGCAACGTTACCGCGCAAACGGAACTTGTCAGGAAAGGGAACCTGCAGCGTTGCACCGACATTCTTCTGGCCTGTGGCTGAAGAGCGGAACAGGCCTGGCTGCCCATCCAGCGAAGCCGTGACTGCCGGATCGGGGATTGCGACAGCCTGAACCCTGGCTGCGCGAAACTCGGCGATCTGCTCCCGCGCGACGTCGAGCTGCGGATTGTGCTCCAGCGCCAGCTGGATCGCGGCCGCGCGAGTCAGTAGCAGGGTATCGGGACGTTGTTGGGCAGACGCGCTGCTTGCACAGAGTGCGAGCAGCGCAGTCCAGCGTGCTAGGGACATGCGATCTCTCTCGTTGTGTTGACACGCCCGCATGCACACGCGTGCGGAAATGCACGCGGACTACCGGACGTGGACTACACAGACGCGGGAGGCGCCCTGGGCTGGACCGATTTAAGCTGAACTGCTTCGATCCACGCTTCAGCGGTAGTGACCGCCCGGAAGACCGGCTGGCCGGGCGGCACCGGGACCGCCGCCGGATGCGAGCTCAATGCGTGGAGCGACAGCACGGAGCACGCGGCGCACGACGCAGCGTCGTGCGTGAAATGACCCCGATGGTTTCCCGTCGCCTCGACGTGCGCGGATAGCCCAAAGCCGCGGCTCTCTGAAAGAGGAGCCACCGCTATCCAGCATTGGGCAAGGATGGCCAGCACAGCTGCCAGCCGCCATCCCCACCGCCCGCTATTACGTCGTACGCTTTGGGTCGGTCTGAGCATCCGGTCTAATCGTATACCAGCACACGTATTACGCACCAGTGGGCAAAACGCTACACCGCGCCGCCGCTCGCTGCGCGCCGCGGAGCCGTCTCCCTCATCCCAGGGCGCCCTGGCACCGTCACCGCGCGCAAAATGGCCGCAGGGTGGCGCCACGACCCCTCGGAGTGCGATCTTTGGAAGCCTTAGATGAAAAGACAAGACGCTCTCGAATATCACAGCTCGGGCCGGCCCGGCAAAATTGCCGTTGTACCTACCAAGCCGCTAAACAACCAGCGTGACCTCTCCCTGGCCTACACGCCCGGGGTCGCTGAGCCGTGCCTGCAAATCGCCAAAAATCCCGAGGACGCCTGGCGCTACACGGCGCGAGGCAACCTCGTCGCCGTAGTGACCAACGGCACCGCGGTCCTTGGCCTCGGTAACATCGGGGCCCTCGCCGGCAAGCCGGTCATGGAGGGCAAGGGAAATCTCTTCAAGCAGTTCGCGGACATCGACGTCTTCGACCTCGAAGTCGGCTCGGAAGATCCGGATGACATGATCCGCTTCTGTCAGCTGCTCGAGCCCACGGTCGGCGGCATCAATCTCGAAGACATTCGGTCGCCCGACTGCTTCTACATAGAAGAGACTCTCCGGAAGACCATGAAGATACCGGTCTTCCATGACGATCAGCACGGCACCGCCATCATCTCCGGCGCCGCGTTGCTCAATGCACTGGAGATCGCCGAAAAACCGATCTCGACCGTGCGAGTTGTCTTCTCCGGTGCCGGCGCCGCCGCGATTTCGACCGCCGAACATTACGTGCGGCTCGGCGTACTGCGCGAAAATATCCTGATGTGCGACCGCGAAGGCGTCATCTACGCCGGGCGGCCGGGCGGGATGGATCCGTACAAGGCCCGCTTCGCTAATGAAACCGATGCGCGAACGTTGACGGACGCGCTGGTCGATGCCGATGTCTTCGTCGGACTTTCTGTCGCGGGCGCCGTAAGCGGTGAGATGGTTTCTCGCATGGCTCCCCGTCCGATCATATTCGCACTGGCCAATCCGATGCCGGAGATTCTTCCGGACGAGGTGCGCTCAGTGCGCTCCGATGCAATCATCGCGACGGGACGCAGCGACTATCCCAATCAGGTCAACAACGTTCTCGGCTTCCCATTCATCTTCCGTGGCGCGCTGGATGTACGCGCAACCGAGGTGAACGAGGTGATGAAGATGGCGGCGACTCGCGCGCTTGCACATCTCGCGAAGGAGGACGTACCCGAGAGCGTGGCGCGTCTCTACGGCTTGCAGTCGGTTCACTTCGGGCCGGATTACCTGATTCCATTCCCGTTCGATCCGCGCGTTCTCTTGTGGGTCGCTCCGGCCGTTGCGTGGGCTGCGGTTGCAAGTGGCGCAACCAGCGAATTCATCGACCTCGACGAGTACCGCGATCAGCTGGAAGGAAGGCTCGGTCGCGCTCGTGGAATCGTGCGCGGCCTGATCAATCGCGCGCAACGCGACCCCAAGCGCGTCGTCTTCACCGAAGGCTACGAGCCCAAGATCATCCGCGCGGCGCAACAGCTGGTGGATGAAGGAATCGCGGAGCCGATTCTCATCGGTAATCCGAACGACATCCGCGATATCGCGCGCAGGCACGGCATAAACATGACCGACGTCGCGGTCGAAGATCCCGCCACGTCGCAACTCCGCGACAAGTACGCCGCGTATCTCTGGAAGCGGCGCCAGCGCAAGGGCCTGAGCCTCGGCGAAGCACATCACCAGCTGTACAACTCGAATTACTTCGGCATGTGCATGGTCGCGTGCGGCGACGCCGACGCCTTGCTCGCCGGAGTCAACATGCACTACCCCGAGACGATCCGTCCCGCGCTCGAAGTGATCGGAGCGCACCCCAAGGCCGGCCTCGTCAGCGGCATGTACATGCTGGTATTCGAAAAGCAGGTTGTGTTCTGCGCCGATACGACCGTGAACATCAATCCGACGTCCGATCAGCTGGCGCAGATTGCGTATGCCGCGGCACGCGTCGTGCGCACCCTCGGCATCGAGCCGCGCGTCGCCATGCTTTCATTCTCCAACTTTGGCTCCGTCCGCCATCCGGACGCGCGCAAGGTCAGCGATGCGGTCGCCATTCTGCGCGAACGTCATCCCGACCTTATAGTAGACGGCGAGATGCAGGCCAACACAGCGGTAGATGAAGAACTCCTCCGCTCGACATACCCGTTCAGCACGCTGACAGAGCCGGCGAACGTGCTGATATTTCCGGATCTCAGCGCCGGCAACATTGCTTACAAGCTCCTGAATCATCTCGGAGGTGCCACTGCGATCGGTCCCATTCTCGTGGGAATGGATCGCGCCGTTCATGTGCTCGAACAGGGCGCCGACCTCCAGGAGATCGTCAACATGGCCGCGGTGGCGGTGATCGACGCGCAGCAGCGTGAACAACGCGACCGGCCCGAGCCGGAACTGTGACCACATTCACATTCAATTGAAGAGAACATAGATGTCCGCAAATTCACTCAAGGATCAGGGCCTCGCACCCACTGGCACTGTTCATTTCAACATGGTTCCGCCAGAGCTCTTTGACGCAGCCGCTCGGCGTCAGGAAGGCCAGTTCGCCGACATGGGGCCGTACGCCGCTGTCACGGCGCCACACACCGGCCGCTCGCCCAAGGACAAGTTCCTGGTCAGCAATCCTGCTACTGACGGCGATGTCGATTGGGGCGATGTGAATCGCAAGATGGATCCCGCGCACTTCGCCACTCTCCTTGCGGACGTCCAGGCGTATCTCGACAAGCAGCCGGAGCTCTTCGTTCAGGATCTGTATTGCGGAGCAGATCCCAACTACCAGCTCTCGGTTCGCTACGTCTCGCCAAACGCATGGCAGATGGCATTCGTGCGCAACATGTTCATTCGCCCCGATCGCAAGACGCTCGAAACGTTCGCCCCGAACTTCACGGTGCTTCACGCACCGGAGATGCAGGCCGATCCCGCGAAGCACGGTACACGCAGCGGCACCTTCGTAGTATTGAATCTCGCCAAGCGCATGATCCTTATCGGCGGCACACGCTACGCAGGCGAGCTCAAGAAGGCGATGTTCACGGTGATGAACTACATGCTCCCCAAGCAAGGCGTTCTCTCCATGCACTGCTCGGCGAACATCGGCAAGGCCGGCGACACCGCACTGTTCTTCGGACTCTCGGGTACGGGCAAGACCACACTGTCGGCCGATCCGTCGCGCGATCTCATCGGTGACGATGAGCACGGCTGGTCGAAAGAGGGCGTGTTCAATTTCGAGGGCGGCTGCTACGCCAAGGTGATCAACCTCTCGCCGGATACCGAGCCCGACATCTACCGCACGACGCAGATGTTCGGCACCATCCTCGAGAACGTTGTACTCGACGATGAAAAGCGAATCAAATTCGCCGATCAGTCGATCACGGAGAACACGCGCGCATCGTATCCCCTCACGTACATCCCGAACCACGTGCCAAGCGGACGCGGTGGACATCCAAAGAACGTAGTCCTGCTCACCGCTGATGCATTCGGCGTGCTGCCACCAATCTCCAAGCTCACACCGGAACAGGCGATGTACTACTTCCTGTCCGGCTACACCGCAAAGGTAGCAGGCACCGAGCGCGGTGTGACCGAGCCGCAGGCGACGTTCAGCGCCTGCGTTCGGCGCGGTGTTCCTGGTCTGGCCAGCAGCGAAATACGCGGACATGCTCGGCGAGCTGCTGCGCGAGCACGGCTCCAACGTCTGGCTCCTAAACACCGGCTGGAGCGGCGGCCCGTACGGCGTCGGCAAGCGCATGAAGCTGAGCTACACGCGCGCGATGGTCAATGCATTGCTGAGCGGAGCGCTCGACAAGGTGCCAACCACGACCGATCCTATCTTCGGCCTCAACGTTCCCCAGTCTGTGCCGGAAGTGCCAAAAGAGATCCTGAACGCACGCGGTACGTGGGCCGACAAGGAGGCGTACGACAAGCAGGCACGCAAGCTCGCCGGCATGTTCCACGAGAACTTCGCGAAGTTCAAGGGAGCCTCGGAGGCGATCAAGGCCGCCGGACCAAAGGGATAACGAACGGACAGCATGGCTAACACCGTGCATCTCTGCCGGAGTTAGCTTTCGGGTCATGGAAATCATCCGCGACCCTATCTGGAACAACATTCGCCTCGACTCGTTGGCGCTGGAACTGGTGGACACGCCGGTATTCCAGCGCCTTCGTTATGTCCGGCAGTTGGGGCTCGCGTATCTCGTCTATCCCGGCGCGACGCACACACGCTTCGAGCACGCGCTCGGCGCGTATCACCTGTGTCGTATTGCGATCGGCCTGCTGCGCGAGCGCGGGATCGCCGATGTCCCCGAAGAAGAATGCACGATAACTACCATTGCGGCGCTGCTGCACGACGTCGGCCACTATCCGTTCTCGCACGCTCTGGAAGAGATTGGCGCGACCAATCACGAGGAGGTAGCGACAGCGCTCGTGACAACCGGCCCCGTCGCGTCGATTCTCCGCTCGCGCATCGGGGAGAACGCCCCCGAGCGCATCATCGCGCTCATCCGGGGTGAGGCAGATTCCCCGCTTCAGGGACTGGTATCGGGATCGCTCGATCTCGACAAGATCGAATACTTGAAGCGCGATGCACACATGTGCGGTGTCGCATACGGCGAGATCGATGTGGATCGGCTGATCAACTCGATGGTGCTCGTCGGCGATCCAGTCACGGGACTCCAGACTGTCGGAGTCGCCGAGAAGGGCTTGTCCGCGCTGGAATCACTGCTGTTCGCGAAGTACCAGATGTACCGCAACGTTTACTGGCATCACGCAGTACGTAGCGCTACGGCGATGTACAAGCGTGTGGTGGAAGACGCATGCGGGAGCGGAACGCTGACGCAGGAGAAGCTCGTCAGCTTCACCGATGAAGGGTTGCTCTACTTCCTGCAGGATCGTGCGCCGTCGCCACTGCTCGCAGCGCTTCGCTCACGCCACCTCTTCAAGCGCGTGGCCGAATGGCCTGCATCCGAGCTCGACGACGGATTCGGCGACTGGATCGGCAACGATCGAAAGCGCACGCGTGCCGCGGAGAATGCACTGGGCTCGATGCTCGGGTTGAAGAGCGGCGAGCTGTTGCTGGACTATCCCGAGAAGACCCAGATGCTCGGACTGGACATAGCAGTATTGCGACGCGATGCAACCGTCGAGACACTCACCAATCGCGGAATCTCCGGCGCGATAAATCTTCCGCGACTGTCCGAAGAACTGTATCGTTCCGCGCGCTGGCTCCGCGTGTTCACCGCGCGCCGAGTGGATGCATCAGCCGACGAGATAATGCGGAGCATCGCGGCTTCCTGACTCTTACGGCCCCTGTCAAAATTAGTTGACTTAGTCAACTATCTATCGCTACCGGAATTTCGCAGCCCCCTCCCCCGTAAACGTTAGCGCTTCCTTTATGCGCTATCATCGCAGGGCTCTTAACACACTGACGAGACTTGGCGTCATAGATGGCGAAGTCGGTAAACGCCGACGACGCGCAAGACACCGGTTGGTGCGCGGATTGTGAACCTGGCCCTCGTGGCACGGAGCTTATACGATGAAAACACGTTCCCTGTTATCAACGCTGACAGCGGCGCTAGTGGTAGCCGCGGGCGTAGCATGCAGCGACTCGACTGCACCGGGCGCATCGTCGCCATCATCCTCAGCTGCGTTCGAGGCGTCGGTAACGCCGGACCTGGCGCCGAGTGCCGGCGAGGATGTCGCGACTGATTATTCATTCATGTCCGGCGCTGATCTAACCGGATCTGGCGCTTCGTTCTCCGTGAACAGTCCCGGCGCAACGATCGTGGGCGCGGGCGTTTCTCCGATAGTCAACACGCCACCGTCAGGCGGATCGGCCGCATGGATCAGTCCGTCGTGCGTGTTCAATGCTGCGACCGGACGATTCAACTGCCCACCGATGAAGCGCGGTACGCAGACGTATACCGTCAGCTACGCATTGTTCGATGCGAACGGCACTACGCAGTCTGCGTTTAGCAAGTCCACGACGGCGTCGATAAACTTCATCGTTGCCGACACTGGTCAGACGAGCTTCAGCGCAAACCAGAACACATTCTCCGACACCACGTACCGGTTGCACAACCGGACCGTCTCCACGCTCCTCGGCGATACAGTGCACACCTGGAATGGCAGCGGCACCGGTTCAGTTCACTCCACTCGCACGGGCCAGATAACGAAGGACTACACCTTCACATCGACCGATACGGCGTCCGCCATCAAGTTCCGGCAGCCGCGCGACATCAACCCGTATCCGCTGAGCGGCACGTTCGTGAAGAACTACACAGTGGTACGGACTCGCGAAGCGAGTGACACCACGACGCACACAGCGACACGACAGGTGGTGGTTACGTTCAACGGAACGGTGAACGTACCGATGACCATCAACGGCACCGCGTACATGCTCAACCTCGACACGCACAAGGTGACAAAGCAGTAACGGCGTCGATAGATGGCAGCAAAGAGGGCGCCGATCTCACTCGATCGGCGCCCTCTTTGCTGCAGTTGAAAGGATTGCGTCAGTGCCCTATCGCATCCAGTGCCTTGTTCACGTCGGACGTCAGCTGCATGACCTTGTCCTTTGTCAGCGCCAACGCGACCTGCTGATCGCTCACCGCGTCGCCGACGTAGAATCCGAATGCCGTCTCCCCGGTCGTCGTCGTGGTGACGTTGAGAGTGAGGGCGAGGCCGAGTCCGCGCATCTCGCCCATCTTCGGTGTCGCGCTGGACGCGAGCTCGGCTGCAGAAGCGGTCCAGGTCCGAACGGAATCCGGAGTGAAATCCGAGGTCGTGACAGCGGTGGCACCAGTGCGGCCACCCGCAACAAAGCGCACGCGACCGTTCAGCGTCTCGGTGGTGAAGAGCAGATCGCCGATCGTATCGGCGCGCACCGACCGCCAGGCTGGCTCCGTATCGGCGACGGTAACTGTCACACTATGCATCACCGGGTGCTGCACCGGAGACGGGCTCGCGACGGCCATCGTGGCGGAGGCGAACAAGGCGATAAAAATTGGCATCCGCGTAACCTCGCGAAGGCGCGGCGGAATCGCAACTGGGAAACGCCTACGGTTGCGTTAAGGCCAGCTCCGAGAGGTCACGGAACAGCTCCAGGGCGGCCGGATTCGCCAGCGCCTCTACGTTCCTGACCGGCCGTCCATGAATCACTTCCCTCACCGCGATCTCGCTGATCTTCCCGCTAATGGTGCGCGGTATATCCGCGACCTGAACCACGACCTTGGGCACGTGCAACGGCGTCGTATTGGTCCGTATCTGAAGCTTGATCCGCTGTACCAGATCGTCCGATAGCGTCGCCCCGTCCCGCAGCCTCACGAACAGCACGATCCTGACATCCCCGTGCGCGCCGTCGCCGATCTCCTGCCCCACGGCGACGCTCTCGATCACTTCTGGAAGCTGCTCCACCTGCCGGTAGATCTCTGCTGTCCCGATGCGCACACCGCCCGGGTTGAGCGTCGCGTCACTGCGGCCGTAGATGATCATCCCATCATGTTCGGTGAGCTCCGCCCAATCGCCATGCCGCCACACGTTCTTGAAGAATTCGAAATACGCCGCGCGATATCTGGAGCCGTCCGGATCGTTCCAGAACCCCACCGGCATGCTCGGGAACGCGCGCGTGCATACGAGCTCGCCAGGCGATCGCGCGACGCCATTCCCCGCAGTATCGAACACGTCGACGGCCATTCCAAGTCCGCGACACTGCAGCTCACCGCGATACACCGGGGCCGTTGGATTCCCCAGCGCGAAGCATGAGATGATGTCGGTGCCGCCGCTGATGCTCGCGAGGTGAACGTCGTCGCAGATCTGCCGATACACGTAGTCGTAGCTGTGATCCGCGAGTGGACTTCCAGTAGAAAGAATCGAGCGTAGCCGTGTTATGTTGTGACTCGTCTTCGGAACGAGACCGGCTTTCTCCGCCAGCGCCAGGTACTTTGCGCTGGTTCCGAACACCGTAACACGCTCCCGCTCTATAAGATCCCACAGGATATCAGCGCGCGGCTGCAGCGGTGCGCCGTCATACAGCACCACCGTCGCGCCGACAGCGAGGGAGCTCAGCATCCAGTTCCACATCATCCACCCGCAAGTGGTGAAGTAGAACATCCTGTCGTCGCGCGTGAGGTTGGTGTGCAGCACCAGTTCCTTGAGATGCTGCAGCAACGTTCCACCAGCACCGTGCACCATGCACTTGGGAAGGCCCGTCGTGCCGGATGAGTACATCACGTACACGGGATGATCGAATGGCAGTCTCTCAAACGCGGGCGACCGTCCGATGCGTCGCAGCGAATCCCACCGCACGGCACGCGGAACTGTCGCCGCGTCCACGCGGTCGTCGAGATACGGCACTATGATCACGTTGGTAATCGACGGAATGCGCGACGCAACCTCGCGCACGCGTGCAAGGCAGTCGATCTCCTTCCCTGCGTAGCGGTAACCGTCAGCGCACACCAGCACCCTGGGCTCGATCTGCCCGAATCTGTCGAGCACTCCCTGCACTCCAAAATCCGGCGAGCACGAGCTCCATACTGCGCCGAGCGTCGTCGCCGCAAGCATGGCGATGATGGTTTCAGGAATATTCGGCAGGAAGCCTGCGACGCGGTCACCGACTCCGACGCCCATGTCGCGCAACGCGGTTGCGATGCGGCTCACCTCGCCGCCCAGCTCCGCGAACGTCAGCTGATGCTGTCGTCCCTTCTCATTCCATGAAATGATCGCAGGCCGGTCGTCTCTGAACCGCAGCAGATTCTCGGCGAAGTTGAGCGTCGTTCCATCGAACCATTTCGGTCCGAGCTCCGCGTCCGGCGGCGCCATGCGATCGAGTCCGATGCACTTGCTCGAATCGAAACCGTCTGCGATCAATCCGCAAAAGTCAGCCGTCGCGCGCCAGAATTCTTCGCGGTTGCGAATGGACCACTCGTGCAACACGCCGTACGGTAGCGGGACACCGCTCTCGCCCGCGGCGAGCTCGCCGCGCGATCGCAGCGACGCGACGAACCGCGTGAGATTCGCGTCACGAACCTGTTCCGGCGACGGGCGCCAGATGGGTTGTACTGCTTCGGAATCCACTCGCGGGCTAAGCGTCGTCATTCCCGCGAAAGCGGGAATCCATGTTATCGATCTTTGAGTGCGATGTTACCACAAACCTGGTCGGCAGCAGATGGATTCCCGCTTTCGCGGGAATGACGAGTCTCTGAGCGGCGTTCGCGTGTATGACGTGTCCCCGAGCCACATTCGCGGTAACGACGAGCTTCAGCGACGCGCACCGGCGAGCAAACTCACGACGTCGGCGGAGAAAACGCTGCCTGCTCGTGTTGCGCCGAGATCCATGACTTGTGGTAATTCGGATCTTCGATGTCGAGCGCCTGCTTCGCCACCTTGAGCGGACGGAACGTGTCCATCATCACCGCGAGTTCGTCGGTGTATTTGGCGCCGATCGACGCCTCTGCGCGACCCGGATGCGGACCGTGCGGCAGACCATCCGGATGATGCGTGATCGAGCCGAACTCGATTCCCTTGCGCGACATGAACTCGCTCGACGCGTAATACAGCACCTCGTCCGAATCGACGTTCGAGTGGTTGTACGGAGCCGGTATCGCTTCCGGATGAAAGTCGTACGGACGCGGGCAGAACGAGCAGACCACGAAACCGTCGCCCTGAAACGTCTGGTGAACCGGCGGCGGCTGGTGCACGCGTCCCACGATCGGCTCGAAGTCCATGATGTTGAACGCCCACGGGTAGAAATATCCGTCCCATCCAACCACGTCGAACGGATGGTGATCCAACACCAGCTCGTTGATTCCGTCGTACTGCTTTACGTAGATCGGAAAATCACCCATCTCGTCGTGTGGTGGAACGAACACGGGACGCCGAATGTCGCGCTCCGAATACGGCGCGCCTTCCACGAGCTGGCCAAACTCGTTGCGATACCTCTTTGGCCACCGTATGTGTCCCCTGCTCTCCATGATGAGAAGCTTGGGCTGTTCGGCCTTTTTGTCGAAACGATACTTGTGCATGATGCCGCGATGGATGACGAGATAGTCACCCTCGCCAAACGGTAGCTCGCCAAAGATGGACTCGAGCACACCCTTGCCCTTGCTAACGTACACCAGCTCATCGGCCTGCGCATTCCTGTAGAAGTGCCTGTCTTCCACACTTGGCTCGACGTACAGCATCGCCACGTCCTGATTGAACAGCAGCGGAATGCGATCCATCGTCGGACTGCCACCCTTCTTGATGCGCGACGTGAGGAAGTGGCGGTGGCGAAGCGTCACGTCCTTGTCTTCCTCGAACTTCATTTCCTTGACGCGTCGCACCGACTTGACAGTCGTCGGCGGATACGTGTGATACAGCAGCGAGGACGTTCCAGTGAACCCTTCGTGTCCCATCAGCTCTTCGGCGTATATACCGCCATTCGGCTTCCGGAACGCGATGTGCCGCTTTCTCGGAATCTCGCCTAACGTGTGATAGATAGGCATGGGTTACGTATTCCCGCGCAATTCCTGCTCTCTCTCGATCGCTTCGAACAGCGCCTTGAAGTTGCCTGCGCCGAAGCTCTTCGCTCCCTTGCGCTGAATGATTTCGTAGAACACCGTCGGCCGATCCTCGACCGGCTTGGTGAAGATCTGCAGCAGATATCCGTCCGGATCCCGATCGACCAGAATGCCGAGCTTCGCAAGCTCGTCGATCGGCTCGTCGATCTTGCCGATGCGCTCCTTCAGGTCGGAGTAGTAAGTGCCAGGTACGCCGCTCAGGAACTGAACTCCGCGAGCCACCAATTGCTTCACCGTTCCGATGATGTCGTCCGTCGCCAGCGCCATGTGCTGTACGCCGGGCCCCTTGTAGAACTCCAGATACTCGTCGATCTGCGACTTCTTCTTGCCGGCCGCCGGCTCGTTGATCGGGAACTTGATGCGATCGTTCCCGTTCGCCATCACCTTCGACATCAAGGATGAGTATTCCGTGCTGATCATCTTGTCATCGAACGTGAGGAGATTGCGGAAACCCATCACGGTCGCGTAGAAATCGACCCACACGTTCATCTTGCCCAGCTCGACGTTGCCGACGCAGTGGTCGACGTACTTGAGGCCCACCGACGGCGGTTGGTACGCCTGCGTCACCGGCCGGAAGCCCGGCATGAACAGTCCCTTGTAGTTCTTTCGCTCCACCAGCGAGTGAATCGTCTCACCGTACGTCTTGATCGCAGCGATGACAATCTCGCCGTTGTCATCACGCATCACACGCGGCTCGTGTACCGACTCGGCGCCGCGCTCGACCGCCTTTGCGTACGCGTCACGCGCGTCGTCCACCCAGAGCGCAAGATCGCGCACGCCGTCACCGTGTTTGTAGACGTGATCGGCGATGGTCTTGGCCTCATCGCTCAGATCGGGACGAATCGCGGTGGTAAGAACGAAACGGATCTTGTCCTGCTGCAGCAGATAGCTCGCCCGGTCGCGAACGCCTGTCTCCGGACCTCTGTACGCGACCACGTTGAAACCGAATGCGCTCACGTAATAATGGGCCGCCTGCTTCGCGTTCCCCACATAGAACTCGATGTAATCAGTTCCGTTGATCGGGAACGTGTCTCCCGTCGCTGCCTGCTCTGGTAATGTCGCCGTTGCCATTTAGTACCTCCGTTGTGGTACATGCCGATCCCGATCGTCAACCCTTTCTGGAAGCGCCGTGCGCCTCCGCCAGCTTCCGGGCTATGCCGCGATAGAACTGCGCGTCGGGACTCTTTCCCTGATCTTCCAGCGAGAGAGAGGCCAGCTCGAGCGCATACAGAATATTTCCAAGGTAGAGTCGCGCCAACTCGCCAACATCCTGCGTCGATTCGGACACTTGTTCGAAAGGCTCTTCAGCCAATTGAACCGGCTCCGGGATTTGTCGGATGCGCCCCTGTCGCCATGGCAGACGACGAATGCACGCGCACGACGACAACCGTAATGTTGTCTACCCCGCCGCGCGCATTTGCTTCCGAGATCATCGCGTCCACCAGGCGGTCCGGCGTCGCGCGTGAGCCAAGCAGTTGCTGAAGACGCCAGTCGTCCACCATGCCGGTGAGACCGTCGCTGGCGAGCAGGAACACATCGCCCTGGCGAACGTCACCGTCAGTGATGTCGGGCTCCACGTCCCAGCCCATTCCAACGCAGCGCGTTATCACGTTGCTCTGCTTGTGGTTCTTGGCTGCATCGCGCGTGATGAGGCCGGCGTCGATCTGCTCCTGCACAACCGAATGGTCGTGCGTGATCTGGCGCAGCTCGCCGTCGCGAAACAGATAGATCCGGGAGTCGCCGAGGTGACCGATGATGAAACGCTCGTCGCCCAGCACAAGCACCGATGCGGTGCTCCCCATCCCCATCTTGTCCCGCTCGGCGGCGCTCCGCTCGAACACGGATCGGTTGGCGTGGCGCAGCGCAAGCGACACCATCTCGAGCGCGTCCGCACTCTCGAGGTCCTTGAGCTTCTCCAGGTCCACCGAAACCACTTCGACGGCCATCTGGCTCGCGACCTCACCGGCCGCGTGCCCGCCCATCCCGTCCGCGACCATGAACAGGCCGCGATACTCGTTGGCGTCCGCAAAGAAGCTGTCCTCGTTCCCTTTCCGAACTCGTCCGACGTCCGAGCCGGCGGCTACTGCAAAATGCACTAGAGGCTCACTAGAGGCTCACAAGCGTGATCGTTTCAAAGGTGATTGTTAAATCTGCAAGCGCCAGAGGCGTGCGTACAGGCCATCCAGCGCAAGAAGTGCGTCATGTGTCCCATGTTCCACCACCTCGCCATGGTGCATCACGATAATATCGTCCGCATCTACTATGGTGCTCAGACGGTGCGCGATGGCGATCGTCGTCCGTCCGGCCAGAAGGACGCTCAGCGCCTGCTGGATCTCAGCTTCGACCTCACTATCCACGGCGCTCGTCGCCTCGTCCAGGATCAACAAGGCGGGATCGGCGGCGACCGCCCGTGCGAACGATAACAACTGGCGCTCGCCGACGCTTATCGACGCGCCACGCTCGCCCAACACCTGATGATAGCCATTTGTAAGGCGGCGGATGATTCTGTCGGCCCCCACCTGCTCCGCCGCTGACTGCACCTGCTCATCCGAGAGCGGCGCCGAAAGACGGATGTTTGAGGCGACGTCCCCCGCGAATAGAAAGATGTCCTGCTGCACGTATCCGATCAGCTCGCGAAGTTGCTCCACGGGCATGTCGCGCACATCCTTTCCGTTGACGAGGATCCGTCCCTTCTGCGGATCGTAGAATCGCATCAGCAGACTGACGATCGTCGTCTTTCCTGCGCCGGTGTGTCCGACGATCGCCAGTGTCTGACCGGGGCGCGCAGTGAAGCTGACGTTGCGGAGCACCCATTCAGGCTCGGCGGCTGCCCTGGAGGCCGCCGAGTGCGGACGGTCATAGGCGAACCAGACGTTCTGGAATTCCACGAGGACTGTCTTCGGACGCTCTCGCGTCAGGTGCTCGTCACCTGATACGTCCACCCAGGGCTCCGTGTCCAGAAGATGGAATATCCGCTCCGAGCTGGCCATCGCGGTCTGGAGCGTGTTGTACTTGTCGGAGAGGTCCTGTAGGGGCTGAAAGAAGCGCCGTACCAGCTGCAGAAAAGCGGCTACGGTTCCGACCGTCAGTGTCGCCGCCTCGACTCGCGCAGCGCCGGCGACCAGGAGACTTGCCAAGGCAACCGACGTAAGGATCTCGATCGCGGGGAAGTACAGCGCGTAGACCGTAATCGAGCGCAGATGTGCATCCAGATGGCTCCTGTTCAGCTCGTCGAAGCGTCGAGCCTCGTCTCGCTCTCTTCCGAACAGTTGAACGACACGCATCCCAACGAGCCGTTCCTGCAGGAAGGCATTGATTCGGGCGAGTCGAGTGCGAATGTCGCGATAGGCCTCGCGCACCTTGACGCGAAAGACGTGCGAGACGAGAACGACGAGCGGAATCACGCCGAAGGCCGCGAGCGCCAGCCGCCAGTCGGTCACGAGCATCGCGACGCTGATTGCGAGCAGCGTGAACAGGTCGCCCATTCCGCTCACCACGCCCGCCGTGAAGAGCTCGTTCAGCGTTTCGACGTCCGACGTCACGCGCGTGATGAGGCGGCCAGCAGGATTTCGGTCGAAGAACGCGATCGGCAGCCGCTGGAGGTGACTGAAGAGCTGCAGCCGGAGGTCGCGCATCACGTTCTGGCCCAGCAGCGCCGTGAACCAGGTCTGGCCGTACGACGTCCCGAGCTCCAGAACGAGCGAGAGTCCGTACAGCACAACCGCGAGCTTTATCGTCGCATAATCGTGCTGCGGAATTGCGACGTCGATGACGCGTTGCGTCAAAAACGGCCCCACGAGCTGCAGGGCGCCTTCGATCATGAGGAAGAACAGCGCGATGGCGATCAGCGCTCGGTACGGTGCGGCGAAGGCCAGGAGCCTCCGCATCAACCTGCTGTCGTAAGCTTTGCCGAGCGCCTCTTCTTCGTGGAATGACAGGGCGGGCGCGGTCATGCGGCTTTCAATCTAACCGCGCGCGATTGTGGTACGGTGGTTGCCATGCTGATATGTGTCGTCTTTCCACCATATCGGAGGTTGTATGAGCATCATTGCCTGGATCATACTCGGCTTGCTGGCGGGTGCCATCGCGAAGGCCATTTCGCCGGGGACCGACCCTGGTGGGATAGTCGTAACGATGATCATCGGGATCATCGGCGCCTTCATCGGCGGCTGGATCGGTGGTATGATCACCGGCGTAGGCCTCACCGGCTTTTCGCTGTGGAGCCTCGTTCTGGCCATCGTCGGCGCGCTGATCCTGCTCTGGATCTATCGCATGAGCGTCCGCGGGCGTACCACCACGGTCTGACCTGATCGGAGGGCGCGTGGAAGGCGGATCGACCAGCCTTCCACGCCTTCCTACGGCCTTTCTTCGCCCCTACTCGCTATCTTTCAAGGGTGAAGGATCATCTGGTTGTCCGTGGGGCTCGGCAGCATAATCTGAAAGGGTTCGACCTCGAGATACCGAGGCGAAGCTATACGGTGATCACGGGGCCTTCAGGTTCCGGGAAGTCATCGCTCGCGTTCGATACCATCTACGCCGAAGGGCAGCGCCGGTACGTCGAGTCGCTGTCCGCGTATGCGCGCCAGTTCCTCGAGCGCATGGAAAAGCCGGACGTCGATTCGATCGAGGGCCTGTCGCCAGCAGTAGCGATCGAGCAGAAGAATCCTACCAAGACATCGCGGTCCACCGTTGGAACGGCAACCGAGATCTACGATTACCTGCGTTTGATGTGGGCCCGGATCGGCCGCACGTTCTGTCCCAGGTGCGGCCGGGAGATGCGACCCGATTCGGTTTCATCAGTTACGGATACAGTGTTGTCGCTTGCGCCGGAAACGCGCTTTGCGGTGACATTTCCGCTCAAACTTTCCGCGCGCGTTACCACGCCGGTCGTGATCGAGAATCTGCGCGCGCAGGGATTTCTGCGTGTGTCGGTGAATGGTACCATCAAGTCGCTGGATGAGATCGGCGCAGACGAGGACCTCACTCGCGCAAAGGAGCTGCTCGTCGTCGTCGACCGACTGTCGGTGAAGCCCGATGCAAGCAGTCGCCTCGCGGAATCGATCGGAACGTCGTTCCGCGAAGGTGACGGCGACGTAGTGATCGTGTTCACCACGCCGGTGCGTTCCCCATTGAATGGCGAGATGGTCACGCGGCTCCGATTCACGGATCGCTTCGAGTGTGCCAACGACGGAACGCGTCTTCCGGCTCCGACTCCGCAGTTGTTCTCGTTCAACAATCCGCGCGGCGCATGTCCGCGTTGCAATGGATTCGGCGCGATACTCGAGTACGACGAATCGCTCGTGATTCCATATCCCGAGCGATCGCTTCGTGATGGTGCGATCGAGCCGTGGACCAAGCCGCGCTACGACAACAAGCGCAGGACGCTTGCGGAATTCGCGAAGAAGAATCGCATACCGATGGATGTACCGTGGGCCGAGCTGTCGTCGCCGCAACGTGAAATGCTTCTGAACACCGAAGCGCGTCGCGGATACGTCGGCATATTCCCGTTCCTTCGCGCGCTGGAAGAGAAGCGGTACAAGCAGTACATACGCGTCTTTCTCAGGCAGTACCAGACCGCACAGGAATGCCCTGCATGCCATGGTGCCAAGCTTCAGCCGGAGTCTCTGAACGTGCTGATCGGCGGCCGAAACATCGCGCAGGTCGCCGAGCTTCCGATAGACAGGTTGAGCGAGTGGCTCGAGACGCTGGAGCTCAGCGATTACGAGCTTGCGATCGCTGAGATGATTCTCCGCGAGTCGCGCGACCGCGTGCGTTTTCTGCGAGACGTGGGACTGGACTATCTCACGCTGAACCGCTCGACGCGTACACTTTCGGGCGGTGAGGCGCAGCGCATCGGACTCGCCAATTCGCTCGGCTCGCGTCTCGTCGATACACTGTACGTGCTGGATGAGCCGTCGGTCGGATTGCATCCGCGCGACATGAACAGGCTGCTGTCATTGCTACGCAGGCTGCGCGACGCAGGTAACACTGTGATCGTCGTCGAGCACGATCCCGCAGCGATGGAAGTCGCAGACTACATGGTGGAGCTGGGCCCTGGCAGCGGTGCGCATGGAGGATCCGTGATGTTCGCCGGACCCATGTCGCGAATCGCGGAGAGTCCACTCACCGGAAAATATCTGAGTGGTGAGCTGTCTGTTCCACTACCGGAAGAGCGACGACGGGTGGGGCCGCGCTGGATCGCGCTCAACGGTGCGCGCGAGCACAACCTTCACGGCGTCGATGTGAAGATTCCGGTCGGCGCGATGACCGTAGTCACCGGCGTATCAGGATCCGGAAAGAGCACGCTCGTGCACGACGTTCTGTACCACGCGCTCGAAACTCACACGCAGGGTGAGCATTCGGCGAAGCGCCATCTCGGTGAGGCCGTCGGTGCATATGAGAGCATCAGCGGCGTCGAGGCAATCGACGACGTAGTGATGATCGATCAGAGTCCGATCGGACGCTCGCCGAGGTCGAATCCGGTGACGTACATCAAGGCGATGGACGAGATTCGAGCGATCTTTGCGGACGCGCCGCTGTCGCGTCAACGCAAGTACACGCCAGGCACGTTCAGCTTCAACGTCGAAGGCGGGCGTTGCAGCAAGTGCGAGGGAGCGGGTTACACGGAAGTCGAGATGGTGTTCATGGCCGACGTGTTCGTTCCATGCGACGAATGCGGCGGCCGGCGCTTCAAGGCACCCGTGCTCGAAGTGCGCGTCAACGGAAAGAACATCGACGACGTGCTGCAGCTTACAGTGGATCAGGCGATACGGTTCTTTGCGCGCGAGGAAAAACTCGGTCAGGCACTCTGGCATCTGCAACAAGTCGGACTCGGCTATCTCCGACTCGGACAGCCAGCAACGACACTATCCGGCGGTGAGGCTCAGCGCATCAAGATCGCGCGCGAGCTTGCGGTCGCGAGCAAGAAGGGCGGCCGCAAGCTCTACATCATGGACGAGCCGACCACAGGTCTGCACCTGGACGACATCCGCAAGCTCGTGCTCGTGCTGGATCGTCTCGTCTCCGCGGGTCACACGATGGTGCTTATCGAGCACAACCTCGACGTGATCAAGCTGGCGGATTGGGTCATCGACATGGGCCCGGAAGGCGGGGATGGAGGTGGCCAGCTGGTGGCGATGGGCCGGCCCGAGGAGATCGTGAAGGTGAAGGGGTCGCATACCGGCCGATGGCTCGCACCGCTGCTGGCGGCAGGAGATCCAATCCGCGAAGCACCGGCCGCGTCTCAGCGGGGTACAACGCGTGGCGGATCAAAGACGTTACGGGCCGGATAACTCGATCGCGTCTGCAGTTGAGCTTGGCCGGGTGCCGCGCTAAATTGGTAGGTCTCCACCGGAACAGATCCGGTGGGACATTCCCCAGTAGCTCAGTTGGTTAGAGCATTCGACTGTTAATCGAAGGGTCGTAGGTTCAAGTCCTACCTGGGGAGCTAGTCACACAATCGCAGTCCGATCGACTCGAGGGCCACCCACAAGGTGGCCCTTCTTGCGTTGACAATCGGCGAGTAACGCGCGTCTATCGCAACTTGCTGCGCCGGTCGCCAGATACGTAAGTTGAACGAGAGTCGTGCCGCGGTGACATCGTGGCAATCACCCCCACCGATCACAGACATGCTACCCACCAGCGGTCGTCCAGCCCAACGCCATCTACGCGCGCTATCCCTGGTGACGGCGTTGGCGTTCTTGTGCCTGACCGGTGCCAGCGTTCGCGTAGCAGGTGCCCAGAATGCAGCGAAGGCTCCATCCTCAGGGGTAGAGCTGCTTCAACGCATGCACGACCGGTACGCCACGAGCTGGTATCACTCGCTCAGCTTCACGCAATCGACAGAGGTCCATCTCCCCAACGATTCCGTCGTACGTCAGACGTGGTGGGAAACGGCGTCCGTGCCTGGCTATCTGCGCATCCGTCGTCTCGCGAATGACGACAGGAACGTCAGCATCTACCGCAAGGATTCCCTCTACAGTCGGCGCAACGGTGGCCCGTGGCAGGGACGCAAGTTGCGGAATGATCTCCTTGTGCTCGGCTTCGACGTCTATCGCCAGCCGGTCGATACTTCCGCCGCGGTGCTGCGCGAACAGGGATACGATCTGAACGTGCTATCGCAAGGAAGCTGGGATGGGCGGCCGGTATGGATCGTCGGTGCCAAGGCTGGCGATACGACGACTCCGCAATTCTGGATCGACAAGGAGCGGCTCGTCTACGTCCACTCCATCATGCGCGGTATCCGCGACACGACGAAAACGGCCACGGTGACGTTCGGCGACTACGCACCGCTCGGCGGCGGATGGATCTCGCGCGACGTCTCCATCGAGGAGGGCGGCAAGCTGCTCCAGCGCGAAGTCTATCGCGACATCAAGGCGAACATCGACGCCCCGCCCGCGATATTCGATCCCGCACAGATCCCCTAGCACGTCAGGGCGGAAGTCGGCTCTCACACCGTACGCATGAACGCGGCAACGGCAGAGTGGCTGTGGGGCTGGGACGCCACACCGGGAATCGTATCCATCCACGCGGATCAGGATGGACACGCGACGGTGTGGCGCCGTGTTGCGGAAAACGACACACTGGTACGCGAGCAGGAGCGCTTTCGCCCGTGGATGCTGCTTGCGCACATCGAGGATCTAAATCATCTTGGCGACAGGCTCGATCATGGTGACGCCCCGAATGCTGCGTTCCGCCACCGCGAGCTGGATGGGCCCGGCGCACTCCGTCATCTCGTAAGCGCGAACGATGGTCGCGCACTCGCGTCGGCTGTCCTGCGTGGCGCATCGGAAAGAATTGGCCGGCGCATCGATCATGTAAGCGAGCTGGGACAGCAGAGTGTGCTGTCTCTGCCACCGGAAGAGCAATATCTCGTCGCGACGGGCCGCAATTACTTTCGCGACCTTCCGTTCGATCGCCTGCATCGCATGCAATTCGACCTCGAGACCACGGGACTCGACGCACGACGCGATCGCATCTTCATGGTCTCGATCCGTTACCACACCGGCGATACGGAAGTGCTCGAGGCAGCGGGCGACGACAACGCAGCGGAAGCCGATCTGATCCGCCGTCTCGTCGAACGCGTTCGTACAGCCGATCCGGACGTGATCGAAAATCACAACCTTCACGGCTTCGATCTTCCCTTCCTCGACCAGCGCTCGCGCATGCTTGGCGTTTCGCTTTCTCTTGGCCGAGTCGCGAGCGCGGGGTTGCGCCAACGCGCTGCGCGGCGCGGCGTCCGATCGAGCGACCCTGGCGATCGAAGACGCGTAAGGTTCGTCGCCCCTGGCCGCGAGTTGATCGACACGCTCGATGCGGTACGACGCTACGACTTCTCGACCCGCGAACTGCCGAGCCATGGATTGAAGGCTGTCGCGAAACATCTCGGGATCGCCGCACCTGATCGCGAGTACATCCGAGGCGATCAGATCTACACGACATTTCGTACCGACCCCGACCGCGTTCGACGCTACGCGACGGACGACGTCGAGGAAGTCGCGCAGCTATCACGCCTGCTCGGCGGTGCGGCGTATGCGCTGGCTCAGATGGTTCCGCGTCGTTACGAACGGCTCGCAGATGCCGGAGCGGCAACCGGTGTCATCGATCCGTTGATAGTGCGCGCGTACATTCGCGCGGGCGCGGCGCTCCCCGCACATCAGCCGGGCGACGGGACTTCGCATAGCGGCGCGGCTCTGCATCTCTTCGCGGCCGGCGTCGCGCACCGCGTCGTGAAGACCGACGTCGCGAGCCTGTATCCTTCGCTCATGCGTGCATATCGCATCGGTCCATCGCGCGACCGGCTCGGCGTGCTGCTTGCTCTCGTCGACGGTCTCGTCGAACGCAGGCTCGAAGCCAAGGCTCGCGCCCGGATCGCGGCTCCGCAATCGACTGAGCGGCACAGCAACGAGGCGATGTCCGCCGCACTCAAGATCGTCGTGAATTCCGCATACGGCTATCTCGCCGCCGGAGGCCTCACGCGATTCGCCGACATCCACGCAGCCAACGAGGTCACGCGCCGCGGGCGTGACGTGCTTGCACTACTGTGCCGGGAGCTCGCGGTACGCGGCGTGACGCTACTCGAGGCTGATACCGATGGCGTGTACTTCGCGGTGCCTGCAACATGGGACGAGGCGGACGAGCGCCGCGTCGTCGCTGAGGTCGCCACGCTGCTGCCCCCGCTCGTCCAGCTCGAGTTCGAGGGTCGATACGCGGCGATGCTATCGCACGAGCCCAAGAACTATGCGCTGCTCGGATACGACGGGACTCTGCTGCTTCGCGGGGTCGCGTTCAGATCGAGTCGCTCGGAGCCATTCGGCGAAGCTTTTCTTCGGAACGCAATCGCGCGACTCCTCGCCAACGATGTGGTGGGAGTCAGGAAAGCTTACCTGTCCACGATCACCGCGCTTCAGACGCGGACGCTATCGACGCACGAGGTTTCCGCACGACTCCGTCTCTCCAAGTCACCGCAGGATTATCTCGCCAACAGAACGAGGCGCCGCGAGATCCCGTACGAGGCGTTGATTGGTGCCGGTCGCACGACGTGGAGCGTCGGCGACCGGATTCGTGTGTATCGCAGGCAGAACGGCGAGTACGGCCTGCTCTCTTCGCACGAGGAAGACAGTGCTGAAGAAGATCCACGTGACTATTCGATCGACTATTACGTGAGGCTGCTGCACACGACGTATGCCCAGAGACTCGCCCGTGCATTCACACCCCTGGATTTCACAACCGTGTTTGCGGATGCGGATCAGTTTTCGATCTTTCAGCCTCCGATCGAAGCTGTGCACACGGTCCTGACGACGAGCACGGTGAGCACGATGCTGCCGACTGGGCTACCGACCGAAGCGTAACACCGGCAGCGTGAGCGTGAACTCAGATCCGCGGCCAGGCTCGCTGGTTACGCTCAGCTCACCGCCAAGTCGCCGTGCGAGATCCCGGCTGATGGCCAGCCCCAGTCCGACTCCCTCACCCGGCTGATTCAG
Organism: uncultured Gemmatimonadales bacterium; assembly: GCA_963707505.1. Taxonomy (GTDB): domain Bacteria; phylum Gemmatimonadota; class Gemmatimonadetes; order Gemmatimonadales; family Gemmatimonadaceae; genus Fen-1247. The sequence continues at coordinate 769,973 of CAVPQB010000004.1, read as the reverse complement.
CTTTCGCCCGACCTGAACGAATGGCTGCCAGATGCCATCGATCTGATCCGACGGTATCCCCCTTCCCGTATCCTTCACTGAAACGCGCACGCTCCTGCCGCTCCCGGACGCATCATCGCTCCCGATCCCGCACGTCATGCGTATCGTGCCGCCAGGTTCGGTGAACTTGATGGCATTGCTGAGGAGATTCAACACGATCTGCTGCAGCCGGTGGGGATCGGCGCGGACGATGACGTTACAGTCGGGCGCGTCATACGCATATTCCAGCTCGCGCGCCTGGATCTGCGGCATGGTCATCACTTCGGCTTCGCGCAGGATCTCGCTGAGATCGACATCATCGAATCGCAGTTCGGTGTGACCGGAGCCGAGTCGCGCGTAATCCAGGACCTCAGTGATGAGGCGAAGCAGGTGCCGCTGGCTCGCCTTGATGCGCGTGAGGTCGTCTGCCTGTTCCGCGGTGATTGGGCCGCGCAGTCCCATTTCGAGTAGCTCGACGTAGCCGCCGATCGCATTCAATGGTGTGCGCAGCTCATGGCTCATCGCTGCAAGAAACGACGTCTTGCTCATATCCGCGTGCAATGCCGCGTCGCGCGCCGCCTCGGCCTGGCGAAGTGCCGCCTCTGCAGTGAGACGCGCCGCGCGTTCGGCTTCATAAAGCCGTACGTTGTCTGTGAGCAACGCAGAGCTCGCGAGTTGCTTCGCGAGTCGGGCGTTCTCGAGCGGGGCGGAAACCTGGTCGGCCAGCGCAGCGAGCAACCACTCGTCCTCGTCCGAGGGCGCAAGTCCATCCGGCCGCACCGTCGCCAGAAGTCCTACGACTTTTCCCTGCGAAACCAGCGGGACGCCGACGAAGCCGCCAGCGAGATTGGCGCCCAGCAGTCCACTCAGGCGACTCACCAGCGCTTCATTTGCGGGGTGCCCGAAACGCTCAACGACTTGGTCATCCACGCCTACAGCCGCACGTACACGGAGAAGTCCGTCCTCATCCGTCAGCATCAGCACGGCCTTCTCGGATCTCAAAAGCTGCGCCGCCTGCGCAACCGCCAGATGGAGAATGTCATCCAGCGACTTGGCGTACGTGAACTCCCGGCTGAGTCGAGTCAGCTCGTGCAGGTCCTCGACGCGACCAGGACGCTCAACGTCGTCCATCATTGCATCGAGGACCGCGGTCCTGCGCGCTCCAGATGATATGTACGCTCGCTCAAGAACTCAGAGAACGTGAACGCCATCGGGTCGAATCTCCACAGGGTGTGGCAGCTGGTCATGATCGCTGTTGCGCGTCTTGACTACTCGTATGGTCCGCTCCGCAGCGCCGCCGTCTGCACGTTCCATCAGCAACACGTTGTCCGACATGTAACTCCAGCGCTGCTGGTCTTCCCTTCCGCCCGAGACGCCCCGTGCCGACTCGAGGTTGAGTAGTGTGGTCACGTTCCTGACCACAAAATGCTGAACGAGTGAATACAGGAAATCATGCAGGCGCTGTGGATCACTCGCCGCCGTCGAGAGATCACCGACCGCATCGATCACGACACGCTGCACCTTTTCCGTCTCGATGAAATCGAAGATCGCGACGATGACACTGTCTATCTGCAACTCTACAGGTGACGTGTAGAGGTGATGAAAACCCGTTCCGTAAGCACGTACTGGATCCACACCAAGCGCCCGGATCATGCGCTGCACCTGCGCGGGATTCTCCTGAAAGTTCACAAAGAGCACCGACTCGCCGCGACGATGCGCCTCCAGTGCGAACTGGAGGCCGACGGTCGACTTGCCCGCGCCTGTCGGTCCGATGAGAAGCGTTGTGCTGCCCCGCCACACGCCGCCGCCCATGATCTCGTCCAGGCCTTCAACCCCGGTACCCGTCCGCTCCAGCAGTGGCGTATAGGTTTCGAACGTCGGCGTTACGAGGCGGGGAAATATCTTGAGCCCTGTGTCCGTGATGCGAAACGCGTGCCGGCCCTCCCGATAATCGCTGCCCCGCAACTTCAACACCCGGAAATACCGCTCGTCGCGTGCGCCAAGCGCGTCCCGCTCGAGCTGAACGATCGAATCCGCCACTGCGAATTCCGGATATTCTTCGATGTTCTCCTGCGTGTACTCCCCCAGGAGAAACACAGTCATGTCGTAGGCTGAAACAACTCCAGCAAGGTCCGAGATGATTCCCCTCATCTCTGGTGTAGACTCCGCAAGGTCGTGGATCGCCTTGAACGAATCGATTACGATCACCGAAGGCGACAGTTGCTTGATGGCGTCCAGCACGTGTGGAACCAGCGCGCGGGGCCCCTTTGCGACCAGCTCCGCACCAAGGTCATCATAAAGCACCGCGGTTCCGATCTGGTCAACGTCGAAGAAGCCGAGTCGCTGCGCGTAGCTCACGACTTTCGTCATCGGCTCCGACAGCGTTGTCAGATACAGCAGCGGCCGTTCCGAATTCGCATTGTGAAACAACAGCTGCTCGGCGAAAACGGTCTTCCCCGTACCAGGTTGTCCCATGATGATGTTGATGGAATTCGAGGGAAATCCGCCGCCAAGAATCGAGTCGGCCTGTGGGTTGCCCGTACTTATGCGCGGAAACTCGACGGAGTCGTTCATGACACTGACTCATTCGCAAATGTGTTGTTCATGGGCGCTGATCCGAATGCGTTCCTGACACTGTACGCGGAGTCATCGCCGATCTCCTCTCCAACAGCTCACGAACAGTTTGTACCAGCCGCTGCTCGACCAGCGGCTTGATCAGAAAGGCGTCAGCACCGGCATCGCGTGCTCGCCCATGCGCGGCGAGAATGCTGAATATCAGCACTACGGTGTCCGCGAGTTCGGGATCCTGCCTGATGGCGCGGCACAATGCCAGGCCATCGAGCTTTGGAACCATGATCTCCGTCACGATGATGGCCGGACGTAGTTCGCGTGCGAGCGCAAGCGCGGCGATGCCGTCTTCCGCAAAGTCGACCGAATAGCCAGCTTCGTTCAAAAAGAACGATTCGAGCTCGCGCACGTATGGATCGCGCTCGACAACAAGGACTAACGCGCTTCCTTCGTCTGTATTCACCGAGGCTGAGTTACGGCAAGGCCGGGCAAAGGCGTTGAGGGGCGGTCGCAAATATCGTGCGCCTGGCGCCCGACCATGACTGTTGGATGTGAGACCCAAACGAGCCATCGATCCCGGAACCATGCACTGCGCTGGCGACGCGAGCACCTAAAAGATAACGCGGCGGCTATCCGCCGCTCGCCTCCCACAGCGGTGCCGGAGTTCCGACCTGTCCACGCCGCGCCTGTGGGGCGTTACTTGGGCTCTCCAACAGCACGTTGTGCGGAAATTCCAGCATGGTGCCATGAAAATAGCAATTGCCGGCTACAGTCCCGATACGGCTGGCCGACCCTTAAAGACAATGCCCGCCACAGCGCCAGCTCCCATGATCGCACCGACCCGCTCCGACAATGAGGAGCTCGCATTTCTGCTCGGCGCCGAGCGAGCGCGGGCCGAGCGGCTGCTGAATGTGCTGCGGCTGGTGATAGTCGTCGTACTGACCGTCGCGGCGCTCGCCTACTCCACTGCGCTGCCGCGCCCTCTCCGCGGAGCCAACGCCGCAGTCCTGGCGCCCATGCTGTTGTGGTCCGTCGTTCTCGCATCACTGGGCCGCAAGCGCGATGGCACCTATCCGCACTGGCTCTCCGCAATCGCCCCGATCATCGACGCCAGCGCCGTTACAGCGATCATCCTGTGCTACGGACTGCTCGGCTCCCCTTCCGTCGCGCTCAAGGCGCCGATCACGCTCGTGTATTTCGCCATCCTGGCGGCGCGCCCAATCATGGGGTCGGCACGCTCCACCGGAATCACGGCTGCGTGCATCACCGGTGAATACGTTGGCGCGCTGTTGATTCTCGTGCAATCCGCGCATGTTACGCTCTGGTCTGATCCGATCACCGCAGCGGGATCGGCGAACGTGGCCATCCTCGACGAGGGCATGAAGCTCGTGCTCCTCGCCGCTGCCGGAGTTGTCGCGACGTACGTCAGCGCGTGGCATGAGCACGTTCTCAGACGTGCACTCGCCGCCCAGATCGTGCGCAATACGGAACAGCGGGAGCTATCTATTCGCCTGCAGGAAGCTGACAAGCTTGCCGCACTCGGAACCCTTGCCGCGTGCGTTGCGCACGAGGTGAACAGCCCGCTCACAGCGATCGCCCTGTCTGCTGAAATGCTCGGCCGCGGTCTCGCCGATCCAGCGGATCGCGAGGAAGCAACAGCGATTGCAGACGACGCGCGGCGCACCGCAACCGCCCTGCACGATCTGCTTGCTTTTGCACGCAAGGGAGAGACGGAGCCCGCTCCGGTGCTGCTGGGAGATGTGATCACGAGAAGCGTCGCTACACTTCGTTCGTTGTTGCGCGAGCGGCGCGTCACGATCGAGAGGGATCGAGAAACCCCTGCAATCTCGGTGAACGGCGATGCAAGCGCACTGGAGCGAATGCTCATCAATCTGATCATCAACGCGACGCAGGCGATGGAGTCGCAAAGCAGTGACCGCGTAATTCGGATTCGTGTCGTGGAAGAAGGCGCTACAGCAGTTCTGTCAGTCGAGGACAGCGGACCTGGATTCGCACCCGGTGCCGCGGAGCGTGTCTTCGAGCGATTCTTCACGACGAAGCCCAGTGGCAAGGGCACCGGCCTCGGACTCTGGATGGTAGCCGACATCGTGACGAGGCACGGCGGAACCATCTCCGCCAATGATTCGGGTCACGGCGCCTGCTTCACCGTCAGGCTTCCGGTGATGCAATTCAGCAATGACGCCGGAGTGGCGGCGTGACGATCGATCCGTAGCCAGTCACGCCGCGCGGGCGTAAACCTCGACCCACGGGGCGTGCCACCCGTGCTGAAGCAATCGCTCCGCTCGCTTGACGACGCGCTCTTCCGTGCGACCCAGCGTCGTAGTCCATTCATCGGAGATCGCCGCGAGCGTATCACCGACGATGCGAACGGTCTCAAAGCTGTTTTCCGACAACAGGCGAGTGAGCGACCGCCGGCTGAAGCCCTGTCGATACGGAAAGGCCAGCAGATTGTTGTGCACTAACAGGCGTTCCGCGAGTCCCGCGGCCGGTCCATCCAGCCTGGCACGCCACCGTTCGTAGAAATGGGCATTCGGAACGCGCACGACGAAGATGCCGTCCTTCCGGAGTAAGCTGTGCGCCGCTGCCACGGCGGCACGGCAATCATACATCTGCTCGAACGTATTCCAGATCGCGATTGCGTCGAGGGGGCGCGTCGCGACGACGTCGGTGATTCCACCAACCGTGACGACGAGACCGTTTTGCTCCGCGAACGCGGCTGCGCGCGCGCTGATGTCGGCGCCCTCGAAATCCCATCCGCCATCCCGTGCTGCGGCAAGAAAGCCGCCTGCATAGCTCCCGACCTCGAGTCCGCGGCCGCTCTCGCCGGCGACGTCCTTGAGTCGTCGCACCTGCGCGGTGTAGGTCTCGCGCTGCGTGTCGAACAACTTGCGCAATACGGCGTCGCTCGGGCCGTTGCCCTTGTAGTCCGCGAGAAGCGCTTTCTCGCGCTCGATGGGATTGCGATACACGTGCGCGCAGGCCGCACAGCGGACCAGCCGCAATGGTGCCTCCTGCGAGAACGTGACGCGGTCCATCAGACGCTCGGGCGGGATTCCATCGCGGAGGCGGCGGTCGTGAAACTCCCACAACCGCTCGCGCTCCCGCTGGATTGCGTCGTGATCCGCGATTTCAATGCTTTGCGTCGATCCACACACCGGGCACGCAGTCAACTCGTACGGCGTACGTCGCATGTGCGGAATCTACTATCTGCCTCCGCCACACCCCGGCATGCGGAATGCGCCGATCCTGGTCGAGTAGCGCGTCTCGCCCTTCAGCAGATAGTCGCCAACGTACCAGATCGTGCAGTCGTCGCTCGGATCCATTGCCGTCTGGGTGTAGTCTTCCCAGCGTAACGTCGATTCCTGCGCCGCCTCGCCATCGACAAGCGTCGTCTCGCGCAACGTCAGCTTTCCCTTCGGATCGCCTGCCAATCGCCCTGCGAAACGCTGACCGACGAAGTCCGTCTTCCCACCGAATGAGTAGCCGATTCCGATGTTGCCGTTCTTGTCCATCGCCGGACTCGGCATCCATCGATATAGGGAGTCCGGCGCGAACGTGCCCTGTTGATACAGGCTGACGTTGCGGCTCTTGTCGAGACGGAATTCATACCAGCGTACACCACCGCCGCGGAGCGCGGTGTTGATGGAATGAACGCCGACGATCGACTCCTGGTTACCGATGCGCCGATACACGAGGCGCGTCATGAGCTTGTCACCCTGGGCATCGATGCGATGGTCGGTTCCCGGTTGTGGAACGCAATTCGTGAGTTGTCCGTTGCAGAGAAAGTGATAAGGCGCGACCGTGATCTTCTCCGGGCCCGTGAGCGTGGTGCGTGATGGATCGTTCCAGTCGACGTGGTACTTCCAGACGTAAATCCCGTCGTCCTCGAAGATCTTCTTGAGCTGAGTTCCACCCGTCGCCATCACGATATTCGGCGCGCCGGCTGGCGGAAGCTGCGTTCCATCCACGTCGGCGTTGTTGAGGAAGCTCACATCGTCGACGATCATGCACTGCTCCGTCGCATCCTCGCCCTTCAACATCCTGGCTCGGTCTGCGACACATGCGTGCTTCTGGATTACAGCGTCGCCGGTGCTCGTCGGGACATAATATCCGTCCGGCCAGATCGCTGGACGCGGATAATCGGGAAAGAGCGGACGCGCGAACTCGTAGCGATAGTAAGGACCGAATGGGCTCGACGTGGTGCTCACGGCGTAACACATCGCATAACCACCGCTGTCTGCCGGCGGTCGCGTGGCTGGACGACGTCTCTGTGGACCTTCTGCAGGAAGTTCAGTCGGGTGCGCCTGCGGTGGCTGATAGAGCTCGACAGCCTTGCCAGGCTGTCCTGCCTGTCCCTTCTGGCTCAGATCCGCCGGATCTCCCGCCTTGGGAGCTACTGGTTCGACCGCGCGGCGCGGCAACCTGGTGAAGATGGGCATCACTATCAGCCAGCGATCGGCAAGCTGATCGTAGCGTACGACCGCATCGCCGTTGTTGTGCGCCTCGCAAGCACCGCCAAATCCCTTGAAGATGTTGTTCGTCTCCACCGGCCCGTACAACACCTTGCCGGTCGTGTCGAACAGTGCACCCTTCTTTGTGTAGATCGCCATTCGTGAATTGACGAGCTGAACGATGTAATCGCGCCCCACTGCGAGACTGTTGTCAGCAGGACTCCGCATCACAGCATTGCCTTGCGGTCCGACGAAGTCGGCGCCGAGGCCGCCAAAGCTTGCGAAGAGCACGGGTGCCGATCGCGTTCCCTGGCCGTGCTGCTCTACCTTCTCACCACCTTTCGGAATCACGATCGGCGCCGGCACTATCGTCGTGTCTGCGATCTCACGCTCGCCGCCCGGGTCGGGCGCCACTGCGTTGGGCGGAATGTCATCAGGATCACCGCTCTCTTCCAATCGGGACGGACGGTAGTTGTTGGCGCTCAGCACACCGGAGACGTCGTGCGCTACCGCGCGATGTACGGTTGCGTGAGTGTCCAGGCCGGCCGCGGCGTGTGGCTTTTGGCGGCGCACGACTGCGGTTGCAACGACTGCGCCCAGCAGTCCGGCCGTCATGACCGAAAGGGTGATTCGATTTGAAATGCTTTTAGTGAGCGTCAAGGCTTGCTCGATAATTGAAGTGGGTTCATAACGCACCAAACTCTGCGATCCTACCGTTTCATTTTGCTGCTGGGAGCTTGAGCGCGACGTCGCTCAGACCACGCTGCGCCATCAACTTCTCGATGTCGGCGACTTCAACTGGCACGAATCCGGACATGTTCACGTATCCCGTCTTGGTGATCAGCAGCATGTCTTCGAGACGGAATCCGAGATGCTCGTCGGGAATCCTCATCTCCGGCTCGATGGTGAAGATCTCGCCGGGCTGGAGAGTCGCGCCCGCATACGGCGTGTCGTGGACCGACATTCCGACAGTATGACCAAGGGCGCGTACTGTTTTTCCGCGGTAGAGGTCGATGAACGAGTTCGCCGCATCCTTGATCTTGCTGTCGCTGAACTTGTAGTTGGCGACGATCTTCTCCATCTTGCCGACCGCTTCCTGCGCAATGTCGTTGGCGGAGACGTACGGCTTGATCGACGTCATGAGCGCCTGATACAGCCGGAGGTAGATGTTGTACATCTCCTTCTGTCGGGCTGTGAACTTCCCGTTCGCCGGAAAGATGCGCGTGACATCCGACGTGTAGTAGTTGTAGTCCGGCGCGTAGTCGAACTGCACCAGATCGCCATCCCGCAATATGGCGGTGTCCTTGTGGTAGTGGGTGTAGTACGTGTTCTTTCCCGTCGCGATGAGTGCGAAGTAGGCCGGCCCATAGGAACCGTGCTTCTTGAACACGAACTCCGCATCCGCCTGTAGCTCGTACTCGTGCATGCCAGGTTTGGCGTCACGCATGGCTTCCATGATGCCGAGGCCGGCGATGTTGGTCGCTTCGCGAATGATCTCGATCTCGCGCGGACTCTTGATCGCCCGGAGAGTGTCGATGATCGGATCGAGGTTCTTGATCTCGATCGACGGTGCCGCCGCCTTCATCTTCTGCTGGAATGCTTCCTCGCGCGACTCGCGACCGTCCCACGGATCGGCCTTGGTTGCGCGAGCCAGTGCAACCGGGTCGGCAGCCGACGCGCTTCCGAGCACTTCCGCGCGGAACGGCGTGAAGATCTGCCTTCCCGCAGTCCCTGCCGCGATGAGCGCGGGTCCGAACTTGTCCCGCTCCACAACGGACTCGATGCCGCTATCCTTCTCCGCGGAATCGCCGGGTATGAGCGATGGCCCAAACATGGAAAGCTCGCGCTTCTCGTTGGTCGGGCTCAGGAACAGCGTAGACTTTTTCGTGCGTCCGTCGATCATCAGGATCGCTCGAGGCTCGATGACTCCGGTCAGATAATAGAATTCGTTGTTCTGGCGTAATGGTTGCTCGCCGGGGCGCTCCGTGGTGCCCTGAATGATCGCGAGTCCATCCCCGATCGACTTCATGACAGCTGCTCGGCGCGCCGCAAACTCACTCGCGGGAAAGATGCGGCCGATTACCGGTTGTGACTGCAAGCTCGATGACAGGCAGAGCAATGCGAGTGTTGCGACTGCCGTGTTGCTGCACACGTTCCGCATACGCTCGAGTCCATGCGTCCCAAATTTCATGCGAATCTCCATTCTGTTGAGATATTGCGTTGCTACCCAGCGGCTCGACACGTTAATGCGACCGGGCCGAGTCAGGCCGTGTCATTGCCTTGATCTGATCGGTGTTGCCGGTGAGCTCCCAGCGAATGAGCGACATTGGTATCAATCCGGCGTCGTTGAACTCGTCCATGAAGCGCCTGGTCGAGTATGCATCGCCAAGCTGCCTGGCGCGTTCGTCGAGTAGCTCATCGAACTGGATCTTGCCCATGATGTAACTGGTTCCATACGCGGGTTGCTGCAGATACAGGTGCTGTTCACCGGTGACCGTCTCGCCATCCACTCGCAGCCAGCCCCGCGGCGTCCACTCGGAAGCGAACTTCCTGGCCTGATCCATGGTGAAGTCATTACTCTGCAGATGCAGATCGCCAAGTGCTCGTGCTGCGCGCTCGGCGACCAGCACGTAGATGAGCTCGTTCGACCGGGGATGCGTGTCGACGAAGCCCTCTCGCGCCATCATCTCTTCGAATGCAGTCGCGAATCCTTCGGTGCGTGTGACGAATGTGTTGTAGAGCAGTGCATCGCGCCTGATCGGATCCGGATGAGGCTGTGCCGCCATTCTGGCGAGGTCGAACCAGTGAAAGTCATGCGTGAGCATGATCATTGGATCGCGGTAAGAGACCTCATCGAAGAATTCGCGCGGCTTGTCCGCTGGATGAAAGCGACCGATTCTTGCACGTAGTGCCGGATCCATGTAAGGCTGGACCGTAAGAATGTCGTGATCACGCAGGAAGTTCATGTACTCGGTTACGCCGGCGTTGAAGCGATTGACGTAGGTCGCCGAATCCGAGATGGGAACAAGGGGCGGAAGCTTGCGGTTCCTGTCTTCCTCGAGCTTGAGCGAGGCGCGCGAACGCGCAAGCTCTCTACGCATCAGGACTTCTTCCTCGTCCCAGGTGTACGGCACGAGCTGGACGTTCTTCAGATACCAGTTGTAGTTGTCGACTCCGACTCCGGACGGACCCGTCTTCGATGGCGCCTGCTGTTCCAGCCATGTGGCGAATTCGTCGGTCGCGGTGCGAGCCTGTTGCGCCGCTGAGTCGACGCCGGGGTTGGTCGTCGCGACCCTTGCGGACAGCGCTGCGAGCGCGCGACTCTGCGCCCTGATGTCGGCAATGCCGTAATTCCACAGATCCTTCGCATTGCCGTCGAGGTTGACCCGAGCTGCCTTGAGCAGTTTCGGAATCGTTCGCAACCGCGCTGCAAGGCTGTCAGCGCTCGCCGGCGACAACGGGAACGTGTACATCCACATCTCGATCGCACCTGATACTACGGTGCCTTCGCGCGCCGGCTGATCGCTTCGTGACGGGAAGTAATAGACGTAGAAGGATGGGTTTCTCGCCCAGGGCCTCAGCACGCGGTGACTGAAGTCCAGCCCGTTCATCTCCGCGCGGACGATGTTGTAATCCACTTGCTGTGGAGTGGTCCAGCCAGTGGTATCCATGTCGGCGAGGCGACGCTGGTAACGTCCGAGCTCGGCGTGCTGCGCAGTCATCGCCGCCACGGAGTAATCCGGCGCGCCGTCGACGATTTTTGGCTGCTCGAAACGTGCGCCAGTCATGGAACAGCGCTACGAGATCCGCATACTGGGTGCGTTGAGTAGCTCGCGTCTCGCTCCTGGGCGAGCATGCTGTCGCGAGCGCGAGCATTCCCACAAATGCCAGTTTCACAGTCATCGGGCCTGGGGTTGGACCAGCGTTCAACGGCTCTGGCGACTAATTCGCGAATATCGCCTCTTACCAATTCTCGGATACAGTATACAATACGGTTAAATACGGCGACCCGTAAGGGTACGTTGTGGCAGCGGCGTCTGGCGCCGGCCTACACGCGATGCACAACCAAACGCGCCGTACCTCGTGAGGTCGCATTTTCAATACGTTCGGCGCCACGGCGCCGGGAGGTTGGCCCATGGAGTACAAACCGATCGTTGCCGCGCTCGCGGCTCTCTCGCTTGCGGCACTCTCGGTGCCGTCGCTGGCACAGAAGGTTGCTCCGGACTACCTCGCCGGTCTCAAATGGAGATCGATTGGTCCGTACCGCGCGGGCAACATCTCCTCAGTGACGGGAATACCTGGCGATCCCACCACCTATTACGTCGGGACACCAGAGGGCGGTGTGTGGAAAACGACCAGTGCCGGCACGGTCTGGTCTCCCGTGTTCGACGATGCCCACGTCGCTTCGATCGGAGCCGTAGCAGCCGCGCCGTCGAGTCCAAACACGGTCTATGTCGGCACGGGTGATCCCTCGGGCTGGTCCTTTTCATCCGGCAACGGCGTTTACAAAACGACGGACGGTGGAAAGACGTGGCGCAATATCGGCCTGGAAAAAACGCGCTACATAAACGCGATAATCGTCGACCCCAGGAACCCCAACATAGTTCTGGTGGGCGCAATCGGAGCGCCCGCTTCCGGTGGGCCTGCCAACGAGTCGCGTGGCGTTTACCGCACATCGGACGGCGGCGCGACCTGGAAACGCGTGCTGTACAAGGACCCCTACACCGGCGTCAAGAACATGACTTTCGACGCTTCCGATCCACGGATCATCTACGCGTCGCTTCAGCGCGGGATGACTGGCGTCTCGCCGGCGGAGCTTGCGGCGCTCGCCCCGCTCGGAAACGGGATGTACAAGTCGGTGGACCAGGGAGTCACGTGGACTCCGGTAAGCGGTAAAGGGCTTCCAGAGCGGATCCCGAGCTATGAGATGGCAGTTGCTTCCGGAACCCATGGCAGGCGCGTCTACGCCGAAGCGCAGGGCGCCGGCCGCGACGCAGGTGGAGTCTACCGCTCCGACGACGGCGGCAACTCATGGACGCTCGGCACCAAGGAACTCGGAAGTGCCGGCGGCAGGATTTACGTCGATCCCAAAAATCCGGACGTCGTTTATCTCATGGGAACCTCGATGTATCGCTCTCTGGATGGCGCACGCACTTTCAATTCGTACAAGGGCGCGCCCGGCGGAGACGACAATCGAGACCTCTGGATCGATCCGTCCAATCCGCGCCGGATGTTGATGGGAGCCGATCAGGGACCCACCATAAGTGTCGACAACGGCGTGACATGGACACCCTGGTACATCATGCCCAACGGGCAGTTTTACAACGTCGCCGTCGATGGAGACTTTCCGTACAGGGTGTGTGGATCACAACAGGACAGCGGAACTGCATGTGTCCTGAGCCGGAGCGATTACGGCCGGATCCGTGAAAACGACTGGTATGCTGTCGGTGGGTTCGAGCGCGGCGCAATCGCGCCGGATCCTCTCAATCCGCGCTGGATATTCACACAGGGATGGTATCACACCCTCCGCAGATACGATCGCACGACGGGCCAGGTCGCGGTGCTTTACACTCCGACGCCGGAAGATCGTTTCGGTGGTCTGCCGCCAACGGTATTCCTGCCGCAGGATCCGCGCGTCATGTATCTCGCGGCGCAGTATGTGATGCAATCCGACGACAGCGCTCGGCATTTTCGCAAGATCAGTCCCGATCTCACCGCTCCGGGGGCACCACTGGACACAAGCTCCGCCGCGCCGCGCTTCCGACGGTACGATGCCTTCATTCAGACGCTGTCCGTATCGACTCTGACGAAAGGCGAGATATGGGCTGGCACCAACAACGGCGTCATCCAGCTCACTCGCGATGGTGGAAAGAGCTGGACCGACGTCACGCCGGCTGGCCTTCCCGCGCGCGCCGGCATAAACATCATCGACGCTTCGCACAGCAACGATGGGACTGCGTACGCTGCGGTCGGCGCGCCGGGCGACCTCCATCCGTACATCTATCGCACCACCGATTACGGCAAGAGCTGGACGAAGATCGTTACCGGCCTGCCAGACGAAGGTCTCGTTCGCGTGGTGCGCGAAGATCCAGTCAAGCCGAACTTGTTATATGCTGGTACGGTCACAGGCGCGTGGGTTTCGTTCGACAGCGGAAATCACTGGCAGTCGCTTCAGATCAACCTTCCCCACACCGTTGTAAGCGACATCGCGATCCACGAGAATGACATAGCGATATCGACATACGGCCGCGGCCTCTGGGTGATGGACGACGTCACGCCTCTCCGCGATGCAGAACAGGCAATCGCTGCTGGCAGTGCGCCGTATCTGTATGCCCCGCAGACGACCTACCGTGTCCGCTGGGACAACGATCAGGATACGCCGAGGCCGCCCGAAGTTCCGGCGGGCGAGAACGCGCCAGAAGGTGCGATGATTTATTACCACCTCGCCACAGCTGCGTCGGGACCGATAAGTATCTCCATTCGGGACCAGGCCGGGAACCTGGTTCGGCAGTACACAAACACGGCACCGCCGCCCAGTCTCATGCCGAACGTTCCCACATACTGGTTCTCACCTCCGGAAGGATTACCCACCACGGCCGGCCTGCATCGCGTGCTCTGGGACCTGCGCTATCCGGACCCCAAGACGCTGCCGTACGGCTATTCCGGCAACATGCTCACCTACACCGAGTACACGCTCACGTGGCACGCCGTACGGGGAAATACGCCGCGCGTTCAGCCGCCGGGAATCATGGCCATCCCGGGCAAGTACACGGTCGAGCTGACAGTCGACGGTCACACGTACAAGCAGGACTTCACACTCAGGAACGATCCGCGCGTACCCGTCACTCAGGAACAGCTCGCGGCGCAATTCGAATCGGAGAAAGTGATTACTGCCGGGATGGCGACCAGCTACGACGGTTACTACGTAGTCGATCGGATGCGCAAGGCGCTGACCGCCAACGAAGCAAGGATCGCCGGCAAGCCGAATGCACCCGAGGTCACTGCAGCGATCGGATCGTTGTCCAGGCAACTGTCACAGCTTGCGGATGGCGAGTTCGGTTTCGCCAATCGCGACCTGACGAGGCACCTCGAAGACGCCGACTTCGGCGATCTCCTGCCAACCGAGAGCAATCTGGGCGCGGTCCAGGCGAACTGTCGACAGATCGACGCCGCTCTGACAGAGCTGCACAGACTCCACACAACGACAATACCGCAACTGAATAGCGTACTGGAGCACGCTCAGCTGACGCCACTCCCACTCGGCGAAGTGCCCAGCGCTCCGTCGTGCGGTGCCACGCACAATGCGGTGGCTCGAGCAGCCAGGTAACGCCGCTCCACGCACGCAGAAGCCGGTGTGGCTACAGTCACACCGGCTTCTTTACGCCCCCGATCCACGCTCTCCTGTTGATTCAGTAATGAATCGACCCTAGTAGCTGGCACATCTATTTACTCGGCCAGCGAATGCGCGCACGAAAAACGGGAGCCCATCACAGAGGTGCAGTGATGGGCTCCCGTTTTATCTTCCCGCCTTTGCTACCGGCCTACTGGCAGGTTGGAGCTGCCGTCGGCTTGGTATCCCAGTACACACGAGTGCCGAAGTTGTCCGGACCCTGCCGTGCGATCGCAGCGTTCAGATTCGTCGCGTTGACCGACGCTTCAGTGGTCGAGTAGTAGTAACGACGCGGAATGTACGGGACTATCGTGCTCGGCCCTGGAACGATGGCCGGCGTACAGGTGCGGCGCCACTCTGCCCATGCCTGGCCGTCATCGCCAAACAGCGCGATGTATTTCTGTGTTGCGATCTGCTTGAGCCCCGCCGTGCCGCCCTGATAGGCGATACTCGGCTGAGCCATGAACGAGGCGATGGCTGAAGCGTCCGTCACTCCCCACTGCGCCATCGACGCCTGAATTGCGGCATTGTAATCCGCCGCCGCCTCGCCATGCGGGACTCCGCCGATGCCGCGTTCGGCTGCCTCCGCGCGGATGAACATCAACTCGGCGTACGTCATGAGCTTCGATGGAAACGAGAGGCCGGCAGAACTACCGAAGGTGCCGTACGATGTGACGCCGGGATAGAACACGACACCCGGACGCGACGCCTTTCGGTACCATACGTTGGCAGAGTCCTGCAGCAGTGCCGCCGGCATTCCGCCGTAGCCGCCTGGATATGCCGAGCTGTCGACAACCGGCTGGCCATAAACCTTGATGCGTGGATCGTTCGTCATGAGCGACGTCATCGTGCGAGCAAGACGGCCGTCGTCGCGCGTCTTCAGGTTATCCGCGAACGGATTGTCCGAGACACCATCCCCGGGCCACGTGAGCTGAGCGTTGTCAGCGTTGGAGGCAAACACGCCCCCCGCGTCGGCGAACGCAGCCTTGAGCTCCGCGTCCGCAGTCGTCGGATCGACGTTTACGAGACGCATCGCATAACGTGCACGGAGCGAGTTGGCGAATTTGCGCCACTTCGCGAGATCGCCGCTGTATATCGGATCGGCAGTCCCGAGACCGACCGAGCCAGCTGCTGCGCCGCCCATTGCATCTGAGGCCGACTTGAGCGTCGTGAAGAAGCCAGCGTAGATGTCCTTCTGTGGATCGTACTTCGGAGTGACTACACCCGAATCCGCTTTCAGCGCGTCCGAGTACGGGACATCACCGAAGTAATCGGTCAGGTAGCTGAAATCCCAGGTCTGCAAGACCATCGCCGGACCGTACACGCCCGGCTCGGACGCGGTCCGTCCCTTCGAGATTACCTGCCGCAGATCCTGCAGGTCGTTGTTGTAGGGACCGTTGAATGTCCCAGTCGTACCGTCGGCCTGAAGACTGATGTACGAGTCTGCCGTGGGGTAAGTCGTGTTGGCGATCTGTTGAATGATGATCGCGGGGCCGCCGAAACCGACCCAACGCCCGACTGCAGCTGAAGTCGCGCTCGTGAAGAGCGCGCCCGCCGGTGCGGAAGTCGGGCTGTTTGGATTCCGGTTGGCGGTCGTGATGTTTTCGGTGTTACACGCCACTGCTCCGGCAATCACAGCGAGCCCCGTAAGGCCGTGTGTCAGGCCGCGTAGCCAAGTCTTGTTCATTGATTCCTCCTCGGTATGCGGTGGCGGATTATGGGGTGACCTGCAGCGTGATACCAATGCTGCGGTTCGTCGGCATCGGCGCGAATTCAAGTCCCTGGGCGTTCCCGGTGTTATACGTGAACTCCGGATCGATGTTCGGGACGTTCGAATGCGTCCAGAGATTCCGTCCCACTAGCGCCACGTTTATCGTTTGCGCACTGAAACGATTTGCGAATGATGTTGGCAGGTCGTAGCCGACTCGTACCTCGCGCAGCTTGATGTAGCTGTCGTCGTACGTGTAGGCCTGATTGATCAGCCAGAGCGACTGGAAGTACTGCTCCGACGTGACATTGACCGTGTTCGGCTTCCCTGAAGCCTTATCGATTCCGTTGACGACGATTCCTGGATTGTTCCAGTCAACCTCGCGTCCCTTCAGCGTGTTCGCGCACATGCCGCTCTGATCGCACATCATGTTCGTGTTGCTGAAGAACTTTCCGCCCTCGTGGAAGTCGAACAGGAAGCTCGCCGTGAACCGCCTGATCTTGAAGGCGTTATTCCAGCCGCCAATCCAGTTTGGATTGACGTTGCCGAGCGTCGCCACCGGTCCGCGGATCGGCAAACCTTTCTGCGTGAGCAGATTGCCACTGGAATCGCGCAGGAACGTGTAGCCGGTGAGCTGGCCGTACGGCTGACCAGCCGTCGCCACTACGGATGCGCTACGCTGAGTGCCGAGCACGACAGTGGTGAGTCCGGGAGTCAGTGCGACGACCTTGCTCTTGTTGCTCGCGTAGTTGAACGTGCTTGTCCAGTTGAGGCCGTTGTCGGAGCGCAGCGGCGTAACTGCAAATGTTGCCTCGAAGCCCTTATTGGAGATCTGTCCGGCATTGATCGCCTGCGTCAGATAACCCGACGTCGGTGGGATCACGAGGTTCAGGATCTGATTCTTCGTTTCCTTGTCGTAGTAACTCGCGTCAACGGTAACTCGGCTGTCGAAGAACGCGAGCTCCGCGCCAACTTCGGAACTTGTCGTCTGCTCCGGCTTCAGATTGGCGTTTGCGAGGTTGTCGGAAAGCGAGAATTTCGGCAGTGATCCGAACTTGGTCGAAGCACCGTTGAACACCGTGGCCAACTGGTATGGCGTGGCATCGCTGCCGACACGCGCGAATGCACCGCGCAGCTTCGCGTACGTGAGAAAGTTGGACTTGAGCTGCGGAAGTGCGTTTGTAAGGACCAGCGACGTATTGACGCCGGGGTAGAAATACGAGTTCTGACCCTGGGGAAGTGTCGACGACCAGTCGGTTCTACCGGTTGCCTCGACAGTCCACCAATTGTCCCACGTCAGCGCGCCGGACTCGTATACACTGTTCACGCGCTGATCAGAGTCGAACTGCTGAAGCGTCGGCGTGATGGCAGCGTTGGAGACGTTGTAGATCCCGGGTACGGAGATACCGGGCGTCGAGACGTTCGTGGATCCAAACGTGTTGCGACGCAGGGTTCCACCGAGCAAACCCGTAAATGCGAGACGCGTCCTGAGCTGCTTGTTCACGTTGAGCAGCAGATCGACGTTGCTTTCAGTGTTGTCCTGAGTCGCGTTCGAGAACGCCCCGGCGTAATTCGGATCGGAATACTGGATGTTACCAGCCGCGAAGTCGCGATTGATCTTCCAGTTGTAGTAATCCTGCCCGCCGCGAAGGGTTGCCGAAAGCCAGTTGTTGACGGTGTACGTGCCGCTCACGCTTCCGATGACGCGGTTGCGTATGTCGTACTCCGGATTGTCATACTGCAGCCAGTACGGGTTGTTGTGGAAGTTGAGGTTCCAGTTGTACAGGTTGCCATTCGCATCGTACTGCTGTGCCTTCAGCTCGTTCATGTCGACCTGGCGACCGAACCAGATGAACTGTTCGAGAATGCCGGTATTGTAGCCCTGACCAGGACGATTGTGGGCGGTTCCCTGAACGTACTGAACGGTTCCTGAGGTAGTGAACTTCTTGCCGATGCGGAAGTTGCCCGCAAGGGCGCTCGACAGAGTACGGAACGTGTTGTTGGGAATGACACCCTGCGTCTCGTTGTTGCCAACGGAGAAGCGCCCGTTTGCGTTGTCGGTTCCGCCGGACACAGCGAAGGTATTCGAGATGTTGTGCCCTGTCTGGAAGAAGCTATCGGCGTTGTCGGGGTGAGCAACGAATGGCGTTGCCTGGCGGACTCCGTTGACGACAGGACTGTCGAACTGCGGAATCAGCTGACCATTGAGGCGCGGACCGTAGCTCTGATCGTAACCGTCGTTGACGCCGCCGCCCTTTCCGTCGACGTATGCGAAGTTGCCACCAGACCCCTGGCCGTAGAGGTTCTGCCAGTTCATGTAAGTGGAAGGCGTATCCCACGTATAGGTACTGGTGAGAGCCGTCCGGAGCTTGGCGTCGGTGTTGGCCCCGTGCTTCGTGGTAATGACGATTACGCCGTTCGCCGCCCGTGACCCGTAGAGTGCGGCCGCGTTCGGCCCCTTGAGCACGGAGACGGACTCGATGTCCTCGGGATTGATGTCGTTGATTACACTGCCGAGATCCAGCCCCGAGCTCGCGGCGTTCGAGAGCGAGCCCACATTGAACGAGCCGCCGCGGTTGTCGTTCGACACGGGCACACCGTCCACCACGAAGAGCGGATTGTTATCGCCGTTGATCGAGTTGGAGCCGCGAATCGTGATCTTGGTCGAGGCACCGGGCGTGCCGGACCCTGTCACGGCCATGCCGGAAATCTTGCCTGCCAGCTGGTCGACGAAGTTCTGCGAGTGGGTGGCGTTGAGTTCCTTGCTCGAGATTTCCTGCTGTGCGGTTCCGAGCTGGCTCTTTTCACGTTGCTGGCCGAGGGCCGTTGTAACGACACCCTCGAGCTGATTGACCAGAGCCGCGAGGGTGAAATTGGCCGTCGTCGTCGAGCCGAGGTGAGGAGAGATGACGATGCTCTGCGAACGGTACCCGATTCGCCGCACCATCACGGTGACAGAGGTACTCGTAAGGCGCGACGCTGGAATTGCAAAGGTATAGCGTCCCTGATCATCGGTGACCGCTCCGACGCTCAGTGCGGGGATCGCGACGGTCGCCGCGGGAATTGCTTCACCGGTTTCTGCGGTGACTCGGCCTGATACCACGGCCGTTTGCGCCTGCGCCACAGCAGGGATTGCCAGTATGGACCCGGCTATGGCGGCAAAGGCGGCACAACAACAAACAAATCGCTTCATTTGGGTCCTCCAGAGGGGGCAGAGGGACGTGCACACTTTCCAGCCTTCAGGTACTCCACCGACGGTCAGCTCCGTGCGACAGGGCGTAAGTCCGGTTGGCACTTTCGCCGTTGACCGTGGTGAAACGGCCTGCGGGACACGCGTCGACTAGGGCGCGTGCTCGAAATGGTACGGGGCAGAACGACTGCTATGTAAGATTATGGATACAATATCCGCTGGCACGGATATAATATCCGGTCCGTGCACGGAAAGGGCAAGCACGCAATTTGCTCGGGCCTGCGTTCGCTATTGCCGGACTCCGGACCGCCCGCCGTCTTTACTCGAGACCTGCCCCCTGCGGCTCCGCTGCGGGCATCAGCAACGTAAACACCGAACCTGCCCCCGGTTCGCTCTCCACCGTTATCTCACCCCCCATCCTGTGCGCGAGCTGTTGGCTGATCGCAAGCCCGAGCCCTGTGCCGGCCTGCTCGCGCGTATAAGGGCTGCCACGGTCACTCTCTCCCTGCACGAATGCCTCGAAAATGTGCTCCAGTTGATCCCGCGGAATGCCGATCCCAGTGTCGCGAATGCTGAAGGCGATGGAGTGGCCGCCTGACATATGATTGACCAAGCTGCAACCGACGCTCACGGCGCCGCCCGGGTCCGTGAACTTCACGGCATTGGCTATCAGATTGACCAGTATCTGCCGCACCCGATCTGGATCGCCTACGTACCGCGGTGTACCCGCGTCGCAGGCGCCGCTGCAGCGCTCGCTGATTCGAACCCCCTTCGCAACAGCCAGAGGAGCCACCAGTGAGAGCGCGGCGTTCATCGTATCCGACGCCAACACTTCACCCGTGTCCACTCGCAACGTGCCGGATTCGATCTTCGCGAGATCGAGCACGTCGTTTACAAGCGTGAGAAGATGTACGGTGCTCGCGCGAATCCGGGCCAGCTGCGCGCGCTGCTCCTCGGTCAGCGGGCCTGCCAGCTCCAGCGCAAGAAGCTCGGCATAGCCGAGCACTGCGTTGATCGGCGTTCGGATCTCATGCGACATCGTTGCGAGAAAGTTGCTCTTCGCCTTGTTCGCTGACGCCGCACGCACCGTCGCCGCCTCCGCAACCGCTCTTGCCGTCTGCGCCTCACGGAACAGGCGCGCATTATCGATCGCGGTCGCCGCGCGCGCCGCAAGATCGTTGGCCAGTGCAACGTCGTCCCTCGTATAGTGGCGCCCGGACTCGCCCATCACGAGCGTAAGGACGCCGTGTGTGAGACCACGGGCCTGTAACGGCACCATGATGACCGATGAGAAGCGCAGCTCCTGCAACGCGGCCAGGTGCTCCGCACTGCGCGCGACGCGACGAAGCATGTCATCCGTTAGATACGGAATGAATTGCGTTGCACCGTCGCGCATCACGGCGGGTGTGCCACCGTCTGAATTCCAGTCGATCGGGAAACGCTCCTCCAGCGTAAGTCCGAGTGCGCGCTTCACCGGATCCTGGTGTGCCACCGCGAGTCTGGTGAGCCGCGGTGGCCATTCTCGTAACCCCGGCTCCCTCACGATGTCCACGGCGCACCAATCGCCCAGCGTCGGGACCGCTGCTTCTGCAAGCGATGTGAGGGTTGCCTCGTAGTCGAGCGATGATGACAGCAGCTTGCTGGCCGCGGCCAGAAATCCGCCGCGTTCGGCCTGGACGGCACGGTCATCATAAAGGCGCGCCCGCTCGAGCGCCTGCGCACACTGTTGTCCCACGGTGCGGAGGAACGTCTCTGTCGCCTCGTCGAATTCCTGCGGCTCACTGAAGCTGAACGCGATCGTTGCCACCGCAAGGCCGCCGATGAACACCGGTAACGCAACGAACCCCTCGTAGCCAACCTCGGCAACAGTGGGATACCGTCGTCGCGCATCTTCACGCGACCGTACGAGAACCGGATCGCCGCGAAGCACCGCGTCGGAAAGCGGGCGGCCTGGCTGCAGATCGAAACGACGGTACGCGTTCGAGAGCTCCGCGCTGAAGCCACGGATACGAATTACTTCGAATTGCGCGCGGCCATGGTCGTCGTGCGAGATCACCGCGAATGATCCCGCGTCGGCGCCCACTGCCGACATTCCCGCGTCGAGTATCAGGTCGGCCACGTCCGATGCCGTGCTAGCCTTGTTCAGCTCCGTGGAAAGCGCGAGTAGCCGCCTTGCGCGCTCGGCGGACGACGCGGCAACATCCGCGCGCAGCTTGGCCTCGGCGTTGCTCTGCTCGAGCTCCTCAGCCAGCATCTGCGCTTCTTCCACCTGCTGCTCCAGCTCGCTTGCCTGCTCCTCAAGCTGAGCGTTGGCTGCGGCAATGACGCGCTCACTCTCGACCTGTTGTGATATGTCGCGCAGGAATCCGGAGAACAGCCTGCGACCTTCCCACTCGAACTCGCCGAATGAGATCTCGACAGGTAACTCCGCGCCGGACTTCGTGCGGATCGGCACCCGCAGCCCCTGCCATGCGATCCGTCGCACACCCGTGTGCACGTAATGCGCGACACCGACGTCATGCCGCTCCCGGAGATCCGTCGGAATCAGCATGTGAAGCGAGTGTCCGACCATTTCCGAGACGCTGTATCCAAACGCACGCTCCGCAGCATCGTTCGCGAAGACGATGGTGCTTGCCTCGTCGATCGTGAGAATTGGATCCGGCGAGCTTTCTGCCAGCACCCCGTTATGCGGTGCCGGACTGAATTTTGGCGGCAGCGTCATGCGCGCAATTTACGACCGCGCAGCGGGTTCATAGTGGTTGGCCCGCGGTTCGCGATCGTACAGACCGACTGTCGCGCGACCGCACGGCCTTGAGAACGATGCGCCCCCACACCCATGGGACTGAGGAATGGATTCCTCAGTCCCATGCGGGGCAACCGACTGCCACCACACTTTACCGCGAAGCGACCGACGCCGGCTTCTCGGTCGGTTTATCCATGTTCTGCGAATTGACATAGAAGTTCTCGTCGACATGAAACGAATCGGGCGACTTGAGCGACAGCCGCGTCGTCTTCCACGCCTCTGACGGATAAATGAATGCGGTTCCGTTATCCGTGAGCGACACCTTCACCGGCATCGCGAAGCCGGGAACGACGTTTGACCAGCGATACGACAACTCGGAGCCGTTGATGCGATACTCGAGCGTTGGCACCATCGTCGTATCGAGATATTCCTGGAACACCTTGCTGAGATCGATGCCGGCGTGCTTGCTGATGTAGTTCTCCACTTCAGTTCCGCTTACAACCTGGTGCCGGTAGGTCTTCTGCAGTCCGCGCAGTATGCCGCGCCACTTCTCGTCGTTGTTCACGATCTGACGAATCGTGTGCAGCATGTTCCCGCCCTTGTAGTACATGTCGCCGGAGCCTTCATCGTTCACATTGAAGTGCCCGACGATTGGCTTGTCGTTCCTGATCAGCTTGCGTGTGCCGATCACGTACGCCGCACCTGCGGCCTTCCCGTCCTGACACTCAGTGTAGAGATTCTCCGAATAATTCGCGAAGCTCTCGTGGATCCACATGTCGGCGTGATCCTTCGCCGTCAGGCTGTTCCCCCACCACTCGTGCGCGCTCTCGTGCACGATGATGAAGTCCCACTTGAGTCCCCAACCAGTCTTCGAGAGATCTCGTCCCAGGTATCCGTTCTCGTAGTGGTTGCCGTACGCGACGCCACTCTGATGCTCCATACCGAGGTGCGGAGCCTCGATGAGCTTGTAGCCGTCCTTGTACCATGGGTACGGACCGAACCAGTGCTCGAAGCATGCGAGCATGGACTTCGCCTGCGGGAACTGCTTCTTCGCCTTGTCGAGGTTGTAGGCGAGCGGCCAGAAGTCGAGTGTCAGAGTACCGTCCTCGCCCTTGTAGGTATCGCTGAAGTGTGCGTATCTGCCGGCGTTGACTTCGACATCATAGTTGTTGATCGGATTCTCGACGAACCAGTCATACGTGGTCGTGTGATCAGCGTTGCGCGTGGTCTTCCGCAACCGCCCGTTGGAAACATCGATGATCGAGTCCGGTACGGTTATGGCGATGCGCTGACTGTCGGGCTCGTCGGCCTCCAGATCCTTGTTGGGCCACCACACGCTGGCGCCCAAGCCCTCGCATGCCGTCGCGATCCAGGAGTGGCCCGCACTGTCGTGCGCCCATACGAAGCCGCCATCCCACGGAGCGCGTTTCGCCACGCGCGGCCTTCCATGGTAGAACACCGTCATCGACTTGCTCTGCCCGACGGGCTGCGGCGCTACGAGCGAGACGAAGAAGGCGTTCCCGTCACGCCGATACGTGACCTTGTGCCCGTCCTGCACCATACTGTCGACCTCCATCGGGACCTGAAGATCGACCTGCATCTCGCGCGCAGGCTTGACGATGCGGTACGTGATGCCGTTATAACCGCTGATCGTGCTGTCGGATGGATCGACCTTCACATGCAGATCGTAAAACGTTGCGTCCCACCATGCGCGCTCGGGCGTGTCGCTGCCGCGTAGCGTATCGGCATGAGTGAACACGCGAGGGGCGTTTTGTTGAGCGGCAACCGGCACGATCGGGGCGAGTGCAACCACGCCCATCGCGAGAGTGGTCGCACCGAAAAGAGTGATCTTTCGCATATCTGAAGTTGGCAGAGTGACAGGTCGGGCGAACGACGGCCGGCCGGAACTGGATATCGTATACAATCTTACGCTTTGCCCGGCCGGTCGCCACGCCAGGATCCGTCGCGAATCGTCAGGCGGTGCCTGACTTGATCTCCCCGCACGCTATGCGCGCACCTGCATTACCGGCCGGATCGCTCACGTTATCATCTGCCGTCGCGTGGATCACCAGCGAGCTTCCGTCGGCATCGAACAGGCTGTGTGCACCCGGCGTCAGCGACACGCGGCTGGTTCTCGCATCGTACTCAGCATTGCCCGATGCATCCACGGTCATGTTCGGAAGATCGCCCGCATGTGGTCCGGAAGGGTTGTTCAACCCGTGATGTTTTGATTCGGGATTGAAATGACCGCCGGCAGAGCTGAACGCCGGCGCAACGCATGAGCCAACCGCATGTATGTGAACTCCATGTAGACCGGGCGGGAGTCCTGCGACTTGCATATGGACGTGCACCGTTCCGCCAGCATCCTGCGTAAGTGTCGCGGTTCCGACGCGTTCGCCCGCGGAGCTCATGACAACCGCATTGGCACTCGCGGCGGCCGGAGCTGCGCGAAGCGGTGCACCGGCGGACGCGCACGCGGCAAGCGTACCCGCTGATAATCCGGCGATGACAATTTTCAGTATGGACATTGATTCGCTCCAGTCATTGGTTGGTAGAGTCATATCTGCGGATCGAGCCCGCACGGATCCCCCGGCGGCGCTCGTCGGCATGACCAGCGTAAGAACCGCGGGAGAGAATCGCAAGCGCATATGTGAGCGGCGTTGGCGGGCGGTGGCGTTGGCGTTGGTCCGATATGGTCCGTATCGGCGTCGGCGTTTCCCAAGATACGGCGTTGCGTCCGTCGCTGCTGGCGATCGCCGAATCGCAAAAAAGAGCCAGACCGCTTTCGCGATCTGGCTCTTTATTCGAAAAGTGGCTCGACTACTAGCCGATCTTCGTTACGTTCTCGGCCGCGGGACCTTTCTGGCCCTGCACGATCTCGAACTCGACGCGCTCGCCTTCGGCGAGAGTCTTGAAGCCGGATCCACCAATCGCGGAATGATGAACGAAGCAATCCTTCGTACCATTCTCAGGCGTAATGAAGCCGAAGCCCTTCGCGTCGTTGAACCACTTAACAGTACCGGTCGTACGCATTCTTTGTCCTTTTGCAGTTTTGGTCGGAATGGGTATGCCGTACGACCATGAGTAGTGTTCGTGATCATTGCCCTCACGATGGGGATCCTAGCCCGGATCGGGTTTTAACCCGACTGCAACGCCGGACAGCAAAAAGGAGCCTGCAATACCAGGCTCCTATTTACATGGGAACTTGTCGTACACGAATGCACGCGTCGCACTAACGAATTTACCCTGCCCGGGAGAATACGCAAGCCCCAATTTCCGTATTATTCCGGAGACCCGTCCTTGGATCCGTCCTTACCGGGCCGCGACGTTCGCCGCGGCCCGGTAAAGGGCCCGAAACAGCGCCCGTTACGGGTTGCCGTCTTGTTCTTCCTCGCCCCCAAAACCGGACGACGTGTCGTCGTCGAGGCCCGGGCTGCGCTCGACGTGGACCGTCTGGCGCTGTACCTCGCTGCCCACCGTCATCGTTACCAGGTAGTCGCCGCTGCCAGCCAACGGCGCCGAGCGACCGCCGAACCCGCGACCGGCGGGATAGCTGCTACCGGGAATCCGGACGAGCTGGAAAACCTCTCTAAGGAGCGTCTGGTCGATCGGCGCTTCCCCGCCAGGACCGCCAGCGCCGCCACGCGCGCCACCGCGCGCACCGGCTGCTCCCGGACGCCCAGCGCCTGCGGCACCTGCGGCACCTGCGGCACCTGCGGCACCTGGCGCCCGCGGCGCCGGTGACTCAGCCGGACGGGCGACGAACCGCTCGCTCGGCGCACCACCACGGCCAAAGCCACCAAAGCCGCCACCGCCGCTCACGAGCTGCGCCTTGATGCGCGTCAGCTCGGCAGCGTTGCCACCAGCCTTCGTCATCGAGTCGATCACGAAGTCGACGCGGTGCATGTACTCGACGCTATCGCGATGCTGCGAAGGCGACAGCGGCTCCGGCTTGGTCCTGGTGCGGAAGTCCCAGTACGCACGCTCGATCGCCGCACCAGACGCCCGTGGTCCGTTCACGATCGCAACCGTATCTCCACTCGCGCTCGTAACCGTGAACTTGACCGAGTCACGCACACCCGACGCAAGACGATATGTGAACTGTGCGCCGTACGGCACACTGGTGCCCTGGAAGGCCTTCTGCCCAATCTCCTGACCCTCCACAGGCGACTCGCCGTACTCGAACGCGGTGGACGGCGTGAAGAAGTGGGTGCCGCTGCCGCGCGCACCGGCATCCTTCATCTGCTCGAGTGGCGCGATGTCCACGATCCAGATGCTGCGTCCGTGCGTGCCCGCTATCAACTCGTGATCGCGCGGCTGAATCTTTAGGTCGTACACCGGCACGGTCGGAAGACCCGTCATGAAGCGCTGCCAGTTTGCGCCGCGATCCATGGACACATACGCCGCGACATCTGTACCGAGGAACAGCAGATCCCGGTTGACGGGATCCTCGCGAATGACACGCACCCAGTTCGGCGCGTCGGTCGGAATGTTGTTCGCGATCGAGCGGAACGTCTTGCCGAAATCGGTCGTCACGAATACGTACGGCGTGAAATCGTTCCGCTCGTGATTGTCGAACGTTACGTAGAACGTCGCAGAGTCGAATGCAGACGGCTCGATGCGACTCACATCGGTGTTCTTCGGGACGCCGGAGAAATGCGTCGTGAGATTTTCCCACGTTGCTCCGTCGTTGCGAGTCAGCCAGACATTACCGTCGTCAGTGCCCGCATACAGTAATCCTGCACGGATCGGCGACTCGGCGAGCGTTGTGATCGTTCCATACGTCTCGGCCCCGGTCGCGTCCAGCGTGATACCGCCGGTGGTGTGCATGCTGATGTTGATCTTCGCCGTATCCTGCGTGGAGAGATCCGGCGAGATCGGAAACATGTGGTCGCCGCGATCGAGCGACTTGAGAACACGATTGCCGCCCATGTAGAGCGTCTGCGGCGCGTGCGCCGACAGGAAGTACGGAGACTCCCAGTTGAAGCGCATGTCGGAGATTACCGAGTCTGCGCGCTGGCGCGCTCGTATCTCTGCGAGCGTCTTCTTCATCGATGGCGTTTCAGGCTGCGTGGTATCGCCGCGCGCGATGACCAGCGAATCCTCGAATTGCTGATAGCGCTCGCGGTACGACGGCTTGCGAATCTGTGAACGCTCACCGGTCGCGTAGTTCAGGCGTCCCACTGCCCCACCCTGCGACTCGGCGTAGATGATATCTGGATTCGTCTGATCCTGAGCGGTGTAAAAGCCGTCACCGCCTCCCGTCACAAACCACATCGCGTTGGTGATGTTGCCGCGGGCGCGGCGGCTCGGACCGCACATCGAGCCGTTGTCCTGCAATCCCCCGCAGACGCGGTATGGAATCGCCATGTCGTAGCTCACGGCGTAGAACTGGCCGATCGCGATCGTGTTGATGAAGTCGAAGTTGCCGCCTCTGTCCCACGTCTGCGAGATTCCGCCGTCGTCGCCGACGATGAAGTGCGCAGGATCATTCGGATCGATCCACATTGCGTGGTGATCGACGTGAATGCCGATGGTCGCATTGCGAACAGTCTTGCCGCCATCGTCAGAGAAATTGACGGGCGTCGATGACCAGTACACACGATTCGGATCCTTGGGATCGACTCGCACCTGCGAGTAGTAGAACGGCCGCTCGTCGTGATCGTTCATCTTCGTCCACGTGGCGCCAGCGTCCTCGGAACGATACAATCCGCTCTCAAGCTTCTGCCGTCCCTTGGTGCTGGTGCTCTTTTTCGGATTCGGCAGCGAATCCGCTTCGACTATTGCATAGACGATCTTCGAATTGCTCGGCGCGATGGCGAGCCCGATGCGACCCTTCATCGTCGCCGGAAAGCCGCCGCCCTTGATCTCCGCCCACGTTGCGCCGGCATCGGTCGTCTTCCAGAGCGCGCTACCAGGGCC
Source organism: uncultured Gemmatimonadales bacterium (assembly GCA_963707505.1). Lineage (GTDB taxonomy): Bacteria > Gemmatimonadota > Gemmatimonadetes > Gemmatimonadales > Gemmatimonadaceae > Fen-1247. The sequence continues at coordinate 741,962 of CAVPQB010000004.1, read as the reverse complement.
GCCGCTCTTGAGGAAGTACGGGCCACGCACGCGCTCCCAGCTCGCTGCGTACAACGTGTTCGGATCGGACGGGTCCATCGCCACATCGACAAAACCAGCCTTGTCACTGATGAACTTGATCAGCTTCCAGCTCGTACCACCATCAGTGGTCTTGTACAGACCGCGTTCCTTGTTCGGCCCCCACGCGTGCCCGAGTGCCGCGACGTAAACGGTGTTCGGATCCTTGGGACTTACAACTATGCGTCCGATCTGCTGCGTTTCCTTGAGTCCGATGAACGTCCACTTGTGGCCGCCGTCCGTGCTCTTGTACATGCCGCCGCCAGGCGAGATCGAATTTCGCGAGTCTTCCTCGCCAGTGCCGGCGTAGATGACGTTCGTATCCGATGGAGCTATCGCGATCTCACCCATCGAGCTGACTGGCTCGTGCTCGAACACCGGCTCGAAGGTCGTGCCGGCGTTAGTGGTCTTCCAGATGCCGCTCGCGGCGGTCGCCACAAAGAACGTGCGCGACGGAGACGGAATGCCCGCGATGCTCGTGACGCGGCCGCCGATGTTCGCCGGCCCGACGTTTCGCCACCTGAAGCCGGCGAGAGTCGCCGAGTCAAGCGCCGGAGCAGATGACGCCCGTGCAGCTGGAGCCTGGGCAGAGAGCGGCGCCGCAACACTGGCAGCACCAAGAGTGATGAACCGAAGCCATCGCGATACAGGCATTAGTCCGCCGGGTGGGAGAATAGTCTTGAGACGGCGCGAACCAGCCAGCCAGCCAGTGCGTCGTTTCGTCCTGCGCAAAGTACGACCTACAGGCGTCGTTCGCTGTGGTGGGCGCAAAACTACCGGCGGTGCCGCGAGCGAACGGCAACCAGTCGCGGCTCAGGCTATCTCGATCGTCTCCACTGCGCGGTCCAGGGTATTTCTGACGGCACGTGCAAGATCGTCGCGCGTAAAGGGCTTCTCGACGACCGTGATTCCAAGCTCGGCCACCCTGTGCTGCAGCATCATGTCCTCCGTGTAGCCAGACATGAACAGCACCCGAAGCCATGGGTACACCGGCAGCAGGCACTCCACCAGCTCGCGGCCGCTCATTCCCGGCATCACGACATCCGTGAGTAACAGATCCACGTGTGATGACACCGAGGCCAGCGTGCGAATCGCCTCCTCGCCGTCAGCGGCATCGAACACCGTGTAGCCGCGCGACTCGAGAATACGACGAGTGAGGCGACGGAGTGGCTCCTCATCCTCGACGACCAACACAGTTTCCGAGCCGCGACCGGCGTCCGGAGCGAGGGGCTCGACCGACGCCGTGGCAATGTCGTCATCCACACATGGAAAGCGAAGCTGAAACTCTGTCCCTTCATCGACGTCGCTCTGCACCTCGATATTGCCTCCCGATGCCTTGACGATTCCGTACACCGTCGACAGACCGAGCCCGGTCCCCTTGCCCTGCTCCTTGGTGGTGAAGAATGGCTCGAAGATTCGCGCGCGCGTCTGTTCATCCATCCCGACGCCTGAATCCGCGACCGACAACGTCACACACTCACCAGGGATTCCATTCGTATCAGCGATGGCAGTCCCAGTGCACACGCGAACCGTTCCGCCTCCTGGCATCGCATCACGCGCGTTCACCACGAGGTTCACGATTATCTGCTCGAGTTGTCCGCGATCGAGCTTCACGAGCCCGATGTCTTCGGTGTATTCGGTCGAGAGCGTCATGTTCTCACCGATCAATCGGCGCAGCATGGTCTCCATCTCGCGCACTACCGCGTTGAGATCGAGCATCTGCGGCTGCACCAGTTGTCGCCGACTGAACGCCAACAGCTGTCGCGTGAGCGACGCGGCGCGGTTCGTAGCGGCCTTGATCTCGCGCACGTCAGCGGACAACGAACTGGACTGATCACGCAGATCGTGCAACAGGAAGTCGCTCGACGCACCAATTACAGTCAGCAGATTGTTGAAGTCGTGCGCGATTCCGCCGGCAAGCCGTCCGACAGCTTCCATTTTCTGCGCCTGACGGAACTCTTCTTCGAATTGCCGCTGTCGGGAGACATCACGCAACACCGCCGTGAACAATCCCTGCTTTCCGGTGCGTGCATAAGCCATCGACACTTCGACCGGAATCTCGTCCTCGTTCGGGCGAATGACCAGGGTGTCCCACACCTCTGGACTTGCCTCGCCGAGGTGCGCCGAGCGACGCGCTGCCAGCATGTGCTCCTCGAATGCAAGCGAGCTGCGATCGGCAATTGCGGTGCGGATGCGTGCACCGGGAATCAGATTCTCTTCGAGACCGAACAGACGTCGGGCGGCGGCATTGAAGTAAACGATCCGCTCGTCATCGTCGAACGAAACGACGGCATCCGTGGCAGAGCCAAGAATTCCAGCGAGCCGCATCTCGCTGCGCTCGGCCTCAACCGTCTGCCGGAGCATCTCCGTCGTCGCGGTCTCGAGCTCACGATTTGTCGCGGTCAGCTCGTTTGCCTGAATCTGAAGCTGGAGCGACTGATTCTCGAGCTCCTCTGTCATGCGACGCTGTGCACGAACGTTGCGCGCGTGCATGATGTTCACGAAAAATGCAAGCAGCACGGCAAGCACTGCGGTGGCCGCGATAAGCAATAGCAGGAGCTGACCTTCCGCGCGCAGACCCGCTGCCGTCCCGGAAGCAGTACGATCCACTGTCATCGCGATGGAGCCGAGCAACTCATCGATCTTTCGATCGGATTCGTTGCTGCGCTGCGAGCGCAGGACATCCGCCGCGGCCTTCGCACCTGCGTCGCGGCGGAGCCGGACCGTTTCATCGAGCTCGCCGAGGCGGAGATGGACGAAATATCCGAGCGAATCGAGGCGGGATGCCACGCTCGGATACGGTACGGAAACATCGCGCAGCCCGGATAGTGCGCGCACCGTTCCGTCGGATGCGGCGGTGTAAGTGCCAGCGTAACGGGGATCGTTGGTGACTACGAGATCACGCTCCGCCAGATTGGCGTCGCGCATACGGCCACCCAGCACGCGTACAGCGTTCATTACGGCCAGCGCGCTGCGTGACTGCACCGTCACCGCTCGGGCTCCATCCACACGCTGGAAGACCAGCCATCCCATCACGCAGACCATGAGCGCGGACAGGTAGGCTGCCACCACGTTCGGGCGGAGGGACAGTCGGAGCATGAACGTGATCTTAGCGCTTCACACGCGATCATGCCACCGCCCTGCCCATGAGGATTCTGTTAGGGAATCACCCTGCCGCCGCTACAGACTCCTGGACGCCACCGTACCTACGGTCACGCGCGTGGAACTCGCGCACCGCCGCGAGCAGGTCGGCTGGCGAAAATTCCGGCCACATCAGGTCGGTGAAGTAGAGCTCGGCGTAGGCGCATTCCCAGAGCAGAAAGTCGCTGAGCCGCTGCTCGCCGCCGGTCCGGATCAGAAGGTCGACGTCACGGACCGGGCCGGAGTGGGTGACCTCGTTCATGAGCCGCATGAAGCTGTCGCGCGTGAGTGCGCGCCCGCCAGCACGCTCGGCGGCCATCACCATCGCATCCCGTGCGGAATAGTCCAGAGCGATGCGGAGGTCGAGCCGGGTACCGCCGCAGGTTGTTTCCTCTGCCGTTTCGGCTGTGCGGCGCAGCTCGACCGGTATGCGGTCGCGCCTTCCGATGATCCGCATGCGAACGCCGTTCTGGACGCAGCGATCCATCTCGGAAAGCAGATAGCGCCTGAACAGGCGCATCAGCATGCTTACCTCGCGCGTGGGACGCTTCCAGTTATCAGCCGAAAAGGCGTAGAGCGTGAGGGCGCCGATGCCTGCATCCTCGGCACTTTCGACGATGGTGCGCACGACCCGCGCGCCGACTACGTGCCCCGATGTGCGCGGCCGGCCGCGGGCCGTTGCCCAGCGTCCGTTTCCATCCATGATGATCGCCACGTGCAGCTTGTCACTGGGATGACCATCGGAACCAGTGAGTAACGTCGTTCCGGTCGATGCCGGCTTCGAGTGTGAATGCACTGGCTAGCGTTCCCTCGTTGCGCGAATCAGCGCTTCCATATGATCCAGGTATCGAGCAAGCGCCGATCTTCCGACGGCGGTAAGAGAGTATTGCGTATGAGGCACGCGTCCTTCGAATGTCTTGGTGCAGGTGATGTAACGAGCATCCTCGAGCTTCCTGGCGTGCACACTCAGGTTGCCGTCGGTGGTCTGCATCAGAGTCTTGAGCTCGTTGAAGCTGAGCACGTCATTGACGGCCAGGGCGCTGACGATCCCGAGCCGCAACCGTTCATGGATAAGACGATCGAGAGCGGCCGGGACGGCGTCGACAGCGCGCCCGTTGATGGGCGCGAGCGGTGTCGGCGCGACGTGGCCGGCAGAAGCCGGAGCAACGGCCTGTGAGTGCGCCTTGGGTCTGGCGCGTCCTGCCTTAGCCACCGTACCTCCGCGCGATTGGAATTCCGAAAGCAATGTGAAAACCTCCGAACGCGATGGCGAGAATCCAGTCATTCCACGCGAGCGGTGTGAATAGAGCGAGCGCGCCCGCGGCCAGGAAGCAGAGTCCCATGACCGGAACGATCTCGACGGAGAATGCGCCGCCGGCAGCAACGGCGGCGCCATATAGAAGAAGCCAGAGGCCCGGGAGTATTGCGGCCATGCCGGCACGGTGCAGTACCACCGTCAGAACCGCACCAGCGAGGAGCGGCGGAGAGACGGCGAGCACGAACTTGCGGCCAGGCCCCGATAGAAGTGGAACACCGGAGGCTCGTGCCTTGGCGAGCATTGCCCAGAGTTGGACGACGATGCCGGCTGCTGCGAGTGCGAGCCATACATCCAGCCAGCGGGCCGTCGACGGTTGGGCCGAGGCTATGAACGAAGCTGCGATAGCCAGGAATCCGACGATGACCATTCCCCATCCGGAAACGGCGGTGAACGCGCCCGCGTTCTCCATCGTGGACCTGATGAAAGCGAGATTGTCCATCGCGCGCGCGTGCAACGCGGGCGGCTCTGGGGCCGGATCCTCGCGTATCGGCAGCACCTTGGTCATGGCGACGAAGTCTGCGGGGGCGCGATCACGGTGTCAAGTACTTTTTCCGATAAAGTACATTCAGAATTTCATGGTGAAACTCACTAGCGGTCACCCCCGCCAACGCGGGGATGGCATTTTCCTACAGCGCCGACGGGCCTGGCGCCGGATCGCTGGCCGGGAAGCTCTGTTCTATCGTCCGATCGAGCGTTCGTTCGTCAATTGCGCTCGCGATCGTATCCACCAGGGCGGCGTCAAACGCAGGCAGGTCACCAGGATTACGACTCGTCACGAGCTTCTGATCCGTTATCACGGTTCGATCGACCCAGTCACCACCAGCATTCGTGATATCGGTCCGAAGACTCGGATATGAGGTGAGCGTCCGGCCGCGCACGCAGCCTGCCTCGATCAGCAGCCACGGCCCATGGCAGATCGCGCCGACCGGCTTGTCGGCATTCATGAAGGACCGCACGAATTCCACCGCAGCCGGATTCATCCGGAGCGTATCAGGGTTCTTGACACCGCCGGGCAGAACGAGCGCGTCGTAGTCCCGCACGGATGCATCGGCTACGAGGCGGTCCACCTTGAACTTGCGCCCCTTCTCGCCCTTCGTGATCGACTGAATCTCGCCGTTCTGCAGAGAGAGCAGCTCCGCTTTCGCTCCCGCCTGGGTAATGGCCGCCCAGGGCTCAGCCAATTCCGACTCGTCAACCCCGTTCGTCGCGAGAAATGCGACGCGGCGGCCGTCCAGTTTGCCTGATGCCATCTGTATAACCTCACGATTTGCGTGTTCTTCAAGGAATCTATCCTGCTCTGTAACGTCACACACCGTGCCATATTTCCGACATGCCGATCGTACAGCTAACCGGCCACGAGAACATTCGCCGGCGACTGCGCCGAATGATCGACGCCGGCACTCTTCCTGGCTCGATTCTATTCGAAGGGCAACGTGGCATTGGGAAGCAGCGGCTGGCTCTATGGCTCGCACAGCTGCTCGTCTGTGAGCACGCCGACAAGCCATGCGGAACCTGCCTCGCGTGCAGGAGTGTGCTGGAGTTGCGGCATCCCGACGTGTTCTGGGTATATCCGCGCCCGCGTCTCACCGACTCCTCGGCGACATCCGACGACGTTATGGAGGATCTGGGAGAGGCGAGCAGCGAGCGTGTCGAGAGTCACGGATTGTATCCGCGCCCTTCTGGCAGCGAGGCGATCTTTCTCGCGACTACGCTCACCATTGTCGGCAAGGCCGCGATGTCGCCAGCGATGGGTCATCGCAAGGTCTTCATCGTGGGCGATGCCGAGCGCATGGTTGCGCAGGAAGGATCCGATCAGGCGGCGAACGCGTTTCTCAAGCTGCTGGAGGAGCCGCCACCGGACACTACGATTCTGTTGACGTCGAGCGAGCCCGGCGCGCTGCTCCCAACGGTTCGCTCGCGCGTGATAAGCATTCGTTGCGCACCGCTCGCGGACGCGGAAGTGCTGGCGTTCATTCGGGAGCCGAACGTGAAGGCGATGCTCGATTCGCTGGATCTTCCACGTGGCGACACAGAGCGTGTTGCGCTTGCACATGGCGCGCCGGGCGATCTGCTATCGGCTGTTGCGCTTTCGAGCGCGCGCGCGGCTGCACTCAAACTGCTGCAGGCGTCGTCGTCGCGCGGCGCGGAGCGTTATGCAGCAGCGCTTGCGCAGGGCACGGCGGGCGCGCGCGGCGCGTTCAGCGACATGCTCGCCGAGCTCAACGTGCTTCTACGTGAGCGCGCGGAGTCTTCGCTGTCGAGTGGTGACACCGCCGGTGCGTATGCGGCGGCGAAAGCAACCGTCGCCGTGACCGAAGCACAGGCGCGCGCTGATGGAAACGTGAGTCCACAGCTGACTGCCGCGGCGTTGCTCGATGCGCTGCAGGGGGTGCCGGCTTGATTCCCGCGCAACGCCCAGAGAACCCGCGTCTGAGTCATACGAACTCAGCCGGTGAAGCGCACATGGTGGATGTCAGCGCAAAGGCAGAAACGCTTCGCACCGCAACTGCAGCCGGCAACATCACGATGTCGGCTGTCGCTGTCGCCGCGATTCGCGACAACATGATTGCGAAGGGCGATGTACTGGGAGTTGCGCGGATCGCCGGAATCATGGCGGCGAAACGAACCGCTGATCTGATTCCGTTGTGTCATCAGATCGCGTTGTCACATGTCGACGTCGTATTATCGATCGACGACTCGATTTGCGGAATTCACGTCGAGGCAACTGCAGTGAGCACCGGCACAACGGGCGTGGAGATGGAAGCGATCGTGGCAGTGTCCATCGCGCTCGCAACGATCTACGACATGGCGAAGAGCGTGGACAGATCGATGGTCATTGGCGGCGTGCGACTGCTGCGAAAGAGCGGCGGTAAATCGGGGGAGTACACGGCTGGAGCTTGAGGAAAGCTCGCCGTCTAGCTTGCCGCCCGTCGCAACACTGCCCGAATGCGCGCGATGAATCGGGCTGGGTCGAGCGGCTTGCGCAGGTAATCGTCGGCGCCTTCGTTCATGAGGCTGATTTCCATTTCCTCACCATCGGTGCTCGTCAACACGACAATCGGTACGCCCGACGTCGCTGCGGACGCGCGCATCTGTCGCAGGACGTCGAGGCCGGTCACTCGCGGCATGCTCAGGTCTAGCGTGACGAGCGAGAATCGTGAATCGTGCGCGAGCAGATCCAGAGCCGCCTGTCCGTCGGTTGCCTGCTCAACGGTGAATCCCGTCGCCTTCAACACTCCGACAGCGAGCTCGCGGGTGACCGGATCGTCGTCGACAACGAGAATGCGCGGACGTTCATCGCCTCTATCAGGCGGACCTTCACCTTCGCCGAGCACGCGTTCCACTTCGTCGAGTGTCGTGTTCCCGACGACAACGTGGCCAAGCGCGACTTCGCGAATGGGACGCATCCCGCCCTTCTCGGCCGCGCGCTGAAGATCGAGCGTGGGGGCGTTGTGTGTCAGCTTCTCCTGAAAGTCGGGGTTGCTCACCAACACTTCGTCGAGTGGAATGCGTCCGCGATAGCCGGTCTCACCGCATTCCTTGCAACCGACCGCGCGACGCGCCTGACGGACGCCGAACGCACGCTCCAGACGCACAGTCGCAGCATCGCGTTGCTCCGGCTGGTCGATTGAACAGACACTGCACAAACGGCGAATCAATCTCTGGCCCACCACACCACGGAGCGCCGGAGCGACTGCGGAGCGATCGAGACCGAGATCGATCAGGCGCTGTATGGCGCCGACAGCATCGTTGGTGTGAAGCGTGGACAGGACGAGGTGGCCAGTCGCGGCCGCCTGGAGCGCGATGCTGGCCGTCTCCGCATCGCGAATCTCGCCGACGAATACGACGTCGGGATCCTGGCGAAGAATGGCGCGCAACGCCGATGCGAACGTTACGTCGCGCTTGGGATCGATCTGAATCTGCGTGACACCCGGCAGCTCGTACTCGACCGGATCTTCGACGGTCATGATATTGATCGCATGCGCGGCGAGCTCGCGCACTCCGCCGTAGAGCGTTGTCGTCTTCCCTGATCCCGTTGGACCAGTGACGATGACTACCCCTTCACGGAATGAGAGCAGATACTTGAGCCGTGCCAGCTCGTGATCCGCGATGCCGAGATCCTCGAGCGAGCGCGACGCGTCAGGATTCAGAATACGAATGACAGCCTTCTCCGCCTCGCGCGTCGGAACGGTGGAGATGCGCAGGTCGAATGTGCGGCCTGCGATCGACACGCGCGTGCGGCCATCCTGCGGACGCAGCCTGTCGGCAATATCGAGCTTGGCGATGACCTTGATGCGCGATACGACGCGCGTGAGCGCAATCAACGGCATCTGCATGTACTGTCGCATGACGCCGTCGACTCTGAACCGAACGACGCCCTGATGCCGGCCGGGCTCGAGATGAATGTCGCTTGCATTGCATGCGATCGCCGCGTGCAGAACCATGTTGGTCAGCTGAATCACCGGCGCGGCGTCTGCCTCACTTACCGCGACCTGGTCCGCTACTTCCGTCTCGACCACCTTGACGTCACTCAACGTGACGTCCATCGAGCGCAGCAACCCCTCCATCGCCCGCTCGGGCGAATAGTGCGCATTGATTCCGTCCAGCAGCGCCTGATAGGGCGCGACCTCCAACACGACACGACGGCCGGCCGTGAACTGTACAGCCTGCTCCGCGTTGTAATCGGTGGGGTCGCTGGTCGCGACGACTATCTCGTTCTGCGACTCGCGAAGCGGGAGAACATGGTGTTTTCGCGCAGTCTTCTCGGGAACGAGCTTGACCGCGCGCGGTTCCACTGCGTCGAGTGTGGCGAGCTGGATGCGAAACAGCGCTGCCACCTGGCAGGCGAGCTCTGCCTCCGAGACGGCGTAAGCATCGGCCACGGCGCGCCACGCGGCTTCCAGGGTAGTGCTTGCCGAGACGGCTGGCCTGGAGGCGGCATGCCAACCGGCCTTGTCGGCGGCGTTAATCAGCCAATTCATCTGTAGCAAGGTAAACGGCGCGAGACGGCAAACGATACGGCATCAGTAGGTAAGGATCGGCATTCGAGCCCAAAGTACTCACCGTGCGGCCATCCCGCGACCGTTTACAGGTCGATATTGCCGATATTACAGACCAATAGCCGCCGTCCAGTCGCTGACCTGTTTCGCCGTCATGTTGCCAATCGGGAGCTGGCGCGCGTCGGCGTAACCCCAGCCGGTCGTGTCCGGAAGGTACTGTTCCCGCGAGATCAGCGTTCCTTGACATACCCGTGCGGTTGGGGCGTCGCTGTCCAACTCGTCGCGCAATCTCTCTGTGAGAGTTCGCATCACCCGCGCTGGAATGCGCGCCCGCTCGGCTGGATAGACGAAGCCGAACAGGACGAGATTGAAGAGCAGCACGCGCCACCTATCGCCGAAGCGCTCGAGCAATCGGTCCCAGTCCAGCCGCTCCGCGCGAGACCGGAGAATGTGGACGACGTCGGCGCCGTCGTATCGCTCGCGCTCCATGACGAAGGCCTTGGACCAGAGCATCTCTTCCGCCGGAACCAGCTTTACCGGCACGCCGAGTACCGTGCCGGCTGGGCCATGCGTGAACCATTGCTCATCGACCGGAGTTACTGCGTTCCCCGAATTGAAGATGATGTCGACGAAGTAGCGTCGATGGAACACCTTGGCGAGCCAGTGCGGAAAAGCCATATCCGTGCGGAGCCCCGAGGTGGCTAGCACCGCAAGGACGCGCTCGATGTCGTCGCTCCGGACGAAGATGTCGAAATCCTTGGACGACCGCTCGATACCAGTGTAGGGCGTAAATGCGTAGGTCCCCCCCACCAGGAATTCCAGGCCGGCGCCACGCAGAATGCGCATCACGCGGGCGTAGAACGCCTGAGCAGCGGGCGAGGCGAGGTCCCGCCTCGACGACTTTCGTCGGGCCGCGCGACGCTCGAAATCACCGGGTATTGGTTGGATGGCTGGCATCATCGGATCGACGAAGGCGGCTGAAGTCGAGGTCATGTGGGAACGATTGTTGAACGGTGAATTGGCGCTTGCTGCAAGTGTGGGGCTCGCAGATCCTGAACAACCGTTCGAATCCATGTCCATTTCGCCATTGATGCCCATTTATCCCGACCGCGTGCGAATTGCCGCGATGAGCGACATCCACTGCAGCCGAACTTCGCAGGGGACGCTACAGCCGATTTTTGCCGCTGCCGCCGAGCGTGCCGATGTCATCGCGATATGCGGTGACCTCACGGATTACGGTTTGCCAGACGAGGCACGTGTGCTCGTCAAGGAGCTTGCTGGAATTCGCGCGCAGGTGGTCGCCGTTCTCGGCAATCACGATTACGAATCCGGGAGGCCCACGGAGCTGCACGACATTCTGAACGATGCCGGAGTCCATGTGCTGGACGGCGAAGCGGTGGAGATACTCGGCGTGGGATTCGCGGGCACAAAGGGATTCGCGGGCGGTTTCGGGAGCGGGACGCTTGGCGCGTGGGGCGAGGCGGAGGTCAAGAGCTTCGTCAACGAGGCGATACACGAAGCGTTGAAACTCGAGACCGCGCTCGCGCGCATTCGCACTGAGCCGCGTGTGGCGATAATGCACTATTCGCCGATAAGGGGAACGGTCGTTGGTGAGTCGCCGGAAATATTTCCGTTTCTCGGATGCGGCAGATTGGAAGAACCGTTGTCGCGTTATCCTGTCGCTGCTGTTCTGCATGGTCACGCGCACAACGGGACACCCGAAGGCGCGACGGCCGCTGGAGTTCCGGTCTACAACGTCGCGATGCCGCTGCTGCTCAAGCTGGATCCCGATTCGATACCGGTGAAGTTCATCGAGGTCGCTGCGCGACATGATGCGCACCCAACTGACGTTTCGTCTCGCACATACATTGGCCCGGAGCGACGCGGCAGCAGCACGGCGACGCGATCCACTGGAAGCGCGTAGGCAATGAACCGCGACGTTACGGCCTTATCAGATGCGAGCTACTTGGTCCAGACGACGATGCTGCCGCAATAACCCTTCTGCGGCGACGGAAGAAATCTGTCCGATGCGCGAAGGAGACTGCTGTAAACCTCGACCGCCTTGATGTCGCTTCCGGAGACGAACTCATCTCCGTCTGGTACGGGATGACCATCCAGGTAGACCTGCAGACGGCAATGCTCGCTCGAAGAGACATAGCGAGCAGAAGGCGTATGCGGCCGGCCGGTCAAAGTCACGCCTGGCACCCCGTACATGAGATCGCTTACGTACATCGGCCGACGCCGCTCCACCTCGTCCGGTGATATGAAGTAGCCGGAGAGATGTGCCTTTCTGTCGAAGAACCCAGTTGCCCGGAATCGATCGTCACGATACGTGTCAGTCCCCATCGCGCGCGGCGCCTCGACATCGACTGTCGTGAGGGAGGGAGCAGTGGGTGAAAGATGAACGACGACGGGCTTGATCGTTCCAGGCTTGAGGATCAGATCGAAATCGACCGGAACGTAGCCGAGGCGCCGAATCGTGAATCGCGTCTTGCCGGCTGGTATGTCGGTGAGCGCGAATGCGCCGGAGTCACTGGTGGTGATGACCTGGCGCGCTTCGCCCCAGACGACCGTCGCAAATGGAATGGGCGTATCGGCGGAGTCGCGAACGAGACCACGAACCGACGATGGTCTCTGAATGGCCTGGGCGAGCGGTTGCGTCGATCGTACAGCGGGGGGTTGTTGCTGCGCACTGAGGGAGCCGGCGAGAGCGAGCGCCAGTGCGCATTCAGTGATGAAGGCGCCGCCGTATCGGTGATGGCAACAGATCCACGACGAAAGCAGATCTTTCGTACTCATCGTAGCCTCGCCGCAGGAGATCCTGATGGTGGGTCGAATAGGCACCACGATAGGCGTGCGATCACAGCGGCGCCAGTACGAACTGCAAACTGTCACCCAACGATGACATTCAGGCACGAATTTCCGCGCCGGAGGGCCGTCCTACCGCAGGAGAGAATAGACAGCTATTACCGCGGAATTATAGACGCGGGCATAGTCGGCCGGGAGGCGCTCGATGCTTTCCATGATCTCTCGCTTGAGATCGCGAACCATGATTCGTGCTGCAGATACTTCGTCGCGCGTGCCTTCCGGCGCCATATGATTGAGTCCGTGGAGGGCATTCCAGAGATGCCGTACGAGCTCGTTCACATGTTCGACGCGCTCCGTAATAGCGGAAACGCCTGGGTCGGGAAGCTGGGGTAGATCTGAGTCGAGGCCGCCAGTGTCGTTCATGGAAGAATGACGTTACGGGCGGCAAGGGTCCGTGGCAAGGACGAAATCGCGAGCGCGCGCTGGGGGCGGCCGAACTACAATGAGCGGGGTGGGAATCGAACCCACGACCTGAAGCTTAAAAGGCTCCTGCTCTAACCAACTGAGCTACCCGCCCGCAATCCTCTTACGGCAAGGGAATTTAAACGAATTGCTGGTGGAGGCGTAAATGCATCGTCATCCCCGCTTTCGCGGGGATGACGGACCTCTATCATACCAAGCCACGCACTACCGGTTGGCGGCGGCGGTCTGCCCGGTGAAGATCGCCTTGGGAATCATCACGTGAACACCGACGTTTCCGTCGACGAGCTGAGTGTCATCGACATCGCAGGCCACACTCACGAGCATGTACGCATCGTCCTTGCTGAGACCGCGGCTCATGAGGAATTCGATGGCCTGGCGGATGGCTGTCTTGGTTGCGGTAACGAGATCCTTGTCGGTGCCCATGGCGATCCAGTGAGTCGGCGTCTCGGCGCGCGGCCAGGTGAGGTGCATGTCCTTGCGGACAATCACCTGAAATGTGCCGACGAGCGAGGTTTCCAGTGCAGTGATGTCCACCTCGCCATTTCCCTGACCTGCGTGTCCGTCACCTATCTCGAGCAACGCACCGGCGGTGTGCACCGGGATATATAGCGTAGTGCCTGCAACGAGCTCCTTGTTGTCGAGATTGCCAGCGTGCATTCCCGGCGGCGCGCTGTTGAGCCGGCCGAGTGCTGGATCCGGCGCGTCACCGATGCTGCCGAAGAAGGGTCGCAGCGGAATGTCGATGCCATCGGCGAAGTGCGCGAGCATTTTCCGCTTGTCGAGCGGGATGATGCGCATTCTGGAGTAGCCGAAATCCTCGGGCAAAAAGCCACTCTTTCCGCCGAACGCATTGTACGCGTACGGAATCGCCAGATCGATCTTCTTGATGCGCACTTCCAGCACGTCGCCGGAGTCTGCCCCGTTCACGTAGATGGGGCCGGTGAGAATGTGCCCACCCGGCCCCTTGTCGGTAACCTTGTCGTAGATGTCGCGCAGAGACTGCTCCACGTCCGCCGGCTTGACACCGGCGCCTTCGAGTCGCTTGGGGCTCGACGTTATGAGCGTGCCAACGACGATCTGGTCTCCCGAGTTGATGTGCAGGACTGGCTTCGCAGCTGCGTCGTAATATCCCCACGCGACTGTCGTGGGGCTCGGCATCAGCGTGTGTGATACGGGAGACGATTGCGCGGCGACGCTGGCCGATGCGCACACGATGCCCCCAAGAAGCAGCACGATTCGCGGCATGTTAGTACAGTGTAGGGTGACTGGCGCGACGCCGATGCATCGCGCCAGTGACGATTATATCACTATTCCGGTCGTGCCGTTCGCGGCGCGGGAGCGCCGCGTGTTCCGCGTATTCTGGACGTGACGCCGTGAGCCATCTCGCGAATCTTGCCTGGAAGCTCGTCGAAGTAGGTGTAGAACACCGGTGTCACGTACAGCGTGACGAGCTGTGAAAACGCAAGACCGCCGACCACCGCGACGCCGAGCGGACGTCGGGACTCGGCGCCCGCTCCGGTGCCGAGCGCGATCGGAAGCGTCGCCATGAGAGCAGCCATCGTCGTCATCATGATCGGACGGAATCGTACACTCGCAGCTTCGACGATGGCGTCCGCCGGCGTCTTATGCTCCTTGCGCTCTGCTTCGATCGCAAAGTCGATCATCATGATCGCGTTCTTCTTCACGATGCCGACGAGCAGAATGAGTCCGACGAAGCCGTACACGTCGAGCGGCATGTGAAAGATGTACAGCGATAGCAGCGCGCCGAAGGCGGCGAATGGCAACCCGGTGAGAATCGTGAGCGGATGGATGAAACTCTCGTAGAGAATGCCAAGCACCATGTAGATCACGAAGATCGCGAGGATGAGCAGTGCAACGAGTCCCTGCTGGCTTTGCTTGGAATGCCTGTGCGGTACCGGAGAAGCTCGTGGTTATGCCAGGCGGAAGGGTTGTAGCGGCGGCGGCTCTGAATTGCCGTCGTGGCGTCGCCAAGCGCCGACACCCGGGCGCGTATTGAACGAAATCGTCACCGACGGAAGCTGGCCAGAGTGGTTGATTGCGAGCGGACCGACGTTCTGCGATAGAGTCGCGACCGCGCTCAACGGAACGAGAGTACGCCGTCGCCGACGATTGCACGTACAGCATGCGAAGCGCGGAGATATCCTGCTGGAATTGCGGCAGCAGCTCCATGATGACGAAGTACTGGTTGTTCGGCGTGTAGATCGTTCGAGACCTGGCGCGAACCGTACGCGTCGTACAGCGCGCTTTCGATCTGCTGTGCAGTGACTCCGAGCGAGGCTGCGTGATCGCGATCGATGTTCACGTTCACCTGCGGATTGGCGATCTGCAGATCGCTTGTCACATCCTGGAGCTCGGGAAGTCCCGCATGCGCGCTTCCATTCTTTCCGCGGCGGAATCGAGCGCCGCGATGTCGGGGCCCTGCATCGTGTACTGATACAGGCTCTTGGACGAGCGGGCGCCGATCTGAATGGCCGGCGGCACCTGCATGAACACGTTCATGCCGGGGACGCCGGTGAGTTTCGGGCGCAGCTCGTTGACGATCTCGTCAGCGCTCAGTCGCTGGCCGAATGGCTTGAGACTGAGGAGAATGCGGCCCTGATTGCCGCTGCCGCCGCCCGACCCGACCGACGACATGAACGCAGCCACGTTGGTATCCTTGGCGACGATATCGCCGCGATCTGCTGCTCATGCGTGACCATGTCGGCGAACGATGTTCCCTGCGCCGCTTCGGTTGTCGCGGACGATCTGTCCGGTGTCCTGCGTTGGAATGAAGCCGGTCGGAACGATCTTGGACAACACGCCGGTAGCCGACGAGTATCAGCAGCGAGAACATCAACGCACCGAACCGGTGCTGCATCACCCAGCCGAGGCTGCGAGTCGTATCCGCCAGCGAGCTTCTCGTATACGCGCTCGGTGGCGTTGAACATGCGCCCGTGCTCGTGCGACGGCGGCTTGAGGAACCGGCTCGACAACATCGGTGTCAGCGTGAGCGACACGAAGCCTGAAACGAGAATCGCAGTGCCGATCGTTACTGCGAATTCGTGGAACAGACGGCCGACGATGCCGCCCATGAACAGCAGCGGAATGAACACGGCCGTCAGCGACAGTGTCATCGACGAGAATCGTGAATCCGATCTCGGCGGATCCGTCGAACGCCGCCTGCAACGGAGTCTTTCCCATCTCCATGTGTCGCACGATGTTCTCGAGCATGACGATCGCGTCGTCGACGACGAATCCGACGGCGAGAGTGAGCGCCATCAGCGACAGGTTGTCGAGCGAGTAGCCGAGTAGATACATCACCGCGAACGTTCCGACCAGCGACATCGGCAGCGCGAGACTCGGGATGACGGTCGCCGAGATGTTTCGCAGGAACAGGAAGATCACCATGATCACGAGGAACAGCGTGAGCATGAGTGTCAACTTCACGTCATCGACCGACGCCTCGATCGACGCGGAGCGGTCATAGAGAATGTTTATCTTGACACTTGCCGGAATCTCAGTACGCAGGGATGCAAGCAGATCCTTTACGCCCTGAGCAACTGCAACAGTGTTGGTACCCGGCTGGCGTTGCACTGCAAGAACGACCGCGCGGTCTCCGTTGTACCAACTTGCGGTCTTGTTGTTTTCGACGTCGTCCAACACCTGGCCCAGTTCGCTCGAGGTGCACGGGCGCACCGTCGCGGTACGCCACGACCATCTGACGAAACTGCGCTGCGTTCTGCAGCTGGCCGTTGGTTTCGACAGTCGAGTGCGCGATTGGGACCCCAGAGCGTGCCCGTCGGCATGCTCACGTTCTGCGAATTGATCGCGCTGGCGACCTCGTCGATTCCGATACCACGATTGGCCAGTGATGTGGGGTCGAGCTGGACGCGGACTGCGTACTTCTGTGCACCGTACACCGACGACCTGCGCGATGCCCGGCGTCATCGAGATTTGCTGTGCCATCACCGTCTCGCCGTACTCGTCGAGCTGCGACAGCGGCATCGTGTTGGACGTGAGCGCGAGATACAGGATGGGCGAATCGGCCGGATTCACCTTTCGGTACGACGGAGGAAGAATGCCGAGCGGCAGTCTGCGCAGCGTCTGCGAGATCGCGGCCTTCACGTCCTGTGCAGCGGCATCGATGTCACGATCCAGCGTGAACTGGATCGTGATCGAAGTCGATCCGAGCTGGCTCGTCGACGTCATGTTGTCGATGCCGGCGATCGTCGAGAACTGTTTCTCGAGTGGCGTTGCGACGGAGGATGCCATCGTCTCCGGGCTCGCACCGGGAAGATTCGCGCTCACGCTGATCGTCGGGAAGTCGACCGATGGAAGATCGCTTACCGGCAGTCGTTGATACGAAACGACGCCAAAAAACAGAATGGCGATCATGACGAGAGTCGTCATGATCGGCCGTCGAATGAATAATGCGGTCATTGTCCGTGCCCCGGTTTGCTGGTACCGCTCCCTGGTCGGGCAGTTCCAGCGGGCTGCGCAGTAGTCGATGGAGATCCCGACGGCGTTCCGGCCGACCCTCCCGATGGCGGTCCCGAACGCCCTTGAGGGTAGGCTGCACCGGCTGCGCCGGAATCGGCAATTCTTGGAGTCGCTCCGGCAGCGCTAGCCGGTCGTATGACGACCTTGGACCCCGCGACCAGACGTGACTGGCCGTCCGTTATTACACGATCACCGTCCTTGAGGCCGGTGCCGATCACGGAGAGAGTATCAGCGGTTCTGACGACCTGCACCGGCTGTTGATGCGCGTTGGCCGCGTTATCCACAGTGAACACGTAGGATCCGTTCTGGCCTGTGAGTACCGCCGCGGACGGAACGGTGAGCGCGTTCGGGTCGACGTACAGCCGGAGCGTCACGTCCACGAACTGGCCCGGCCACAGCGTCGACTTGCTGTTCTCGAACTTGGCCTTGAGAAGAACTGTACCAGTGGTCGAGTCCACGGTGTTATCAACGAACGCGAGTGTGCCGTCCAGTGTCGATCCTGGCCCCTCGGAAGCGAGTGCCTGCACGGCCAGTGGCTTGCCGGCGCCGAAGTAGCGCTGGATATCCGGCAGATCTCCCTGCGGTACCGAGAATCGTACCAGAATCGGCTCGATCTGATTTATAACAACCATTGGAGTCGATGCATTCGCCTTCACCAGGTTTCCCTGACGAACGAGCAACGCGCCGGTACGACCCGAAATCGGTGCGCGGATCGTGCAGTTCGACACGTCAACCTGTGCGCGCTCGACCGCGGCGCGGTCAGCGTCCACGGTCGCGGCCGCTGAGGCTGCAGTTGCAACGATCTGATCGGCCTGCGAGCGAGTTACATAATCTTTCTGTACCAGCGCCGAATAGCGCGCCGAGTCGCGTGCCGCACTCGCAGCCTGTGCCTGATCGCGCGCGAGCTGACCGCGGGCCTGGTCGAGTGCCGCAACGTAGGGCCGCGCATCGATCTGGAACAGAACGTCGCCAGCCTTGACTTCCTGGCCTTCCGTGAACGCAACGCGCGTCAGGATTCCGCCAACCTGCGCTTCGACGGCCGCAGTCTGAAGCGGCTCGACCACTCCGTTCGTGGTCAGCGTGTAAGGCACCGCTGTCCGTCGCGCTGTGGCCACGATCACCGGAACCTTTGGCTGCTTCTGCGGCGGGGCTTTCGAGCAACCCGCTGCCAGCACGATCGATACGAAAATTGCGTACGACGACTTCTGTCTATAACTCATGGATGCGGTGCGGTCTGCAACGTGGGAGTCGTGTCGGGGCTCGGCACGAATGGGAACGGCGTTTCGCCACGTGTACCGAGCACTCCGGCATCGTGCGCGAGTTGTGCCAGCGCTGTGTACCACTGCCAGCGCGACTGAACCTGCTGCGCGCGGGCGTTGGCCAGGGCGGACTGCGCCGTTAGCAAGTCGATGATGCTCCCGACTCCCTCACGATATCGTCCCGCCGCAACCTGCTCGGACTGTTCTGCACTCGCGAGCAGCGCGTCCGCGGTTATAACTCTCTGCCCTGCTGTCTGGAGTCCGTAATACGACGTGAAGACCTGCGTCGTCACTTCCTGTCGCAGAATGTCGGCCTGCGCCGTCGCCGCGTCAGCACGCGCACGTGCAGCGACGATGTTGTACTGCTGCGAAAAGCCGCTGAAGATGGGTACCGACACACCGAGGGTGAGTCCGTACGAGCCACCGCCATATTTGCTCGGGTCGGCGTAGGTCCTGCCGGCAGTACTTCCAAATGTGAGCGCTGGCAACGCCGCGGATTTGACAACTCTGACGTCTGCCAGCGCCGCTGCGGCCTGCGCACGAGCAGCGGCGAGGTCGGGCCGCCGCGCAAGCGCGTCAGCTATGAGACTATCCACAGTCACCGACACCGCGCGTACGGGAACGGCGCCAGACAATGGCCCGAGATCGTACGACACGTTCGCTGGAATACCCATCGCGGCCGCGAGATTCCCGCGCGCCGTTTGAAGGCTACCCTGTATCGATTCGAGATTGAGCTGTTCCTGCGATAGCGCAGTCCGCGCCTGAAGCACGTCGGCAATTGTCGCGAGGCCGACGCTGTCTCGCTGTTGCGCCGACGACAGATTCGCCTGCGCTTCAGCGATCGCCGAACGCTCGGCGCGCAGCAATGCACTGTTCGCCATGTATGTGAAGTATGCCGTCTCGACCTGCAACACCACGTTCTGGAGCGTGGCGTTATGCGTGAGATCGGCAGCGAAGAGATTCTGCCGCGCTTCGTCGATGGTGCCGCTGCGCCCACCGAAGTCGAGCAGCAGATAACTCAACGTGAGCGCAGGATTGACCTGCGTGCGCTCGATCGGCTCCCCGCCGTTTGGGGGGACCGATTTGGTTCTGGACACAGTCGCGGATCCCGTAATTGTCGGGAGAAACGAACCACGCGTCGATCCATACTCCGCGGCGGCCGCTCGCGCCTGTGCCCAGGACACCCGCGTCACGGGATTGTTACGCAACGCAACATCGATTACATCGCCGAGGGTGAGCTGGCTCGCTCGCTCGAGAACGTCGGGAGGAAGTGCAGAAACTGTCTGCGCTGGTTCAGTGGCAAGGCCGTGGCTGGGTCGCGTCCAGGTGGTACTCGGTGAGGCTGGCGCCCCAGGAACGCCATTCACACTCGGCGGCCCATATGTGCAAGCGCCGAGGCAGAGGGTTGCGATAAAGGCAGCGCAGGTTCGCAATCGGTTTGGAAGAGGCATCGAATCGGTACGTTTGAACAGCGTCACTCGCTGTAACGGAAGCACGACAAATTCGGTAAGAAAGCGTACACCGCCAGCTCGCAAACGTCGCTGTGGCAGCGCGCACGCCAGTGAGTCGGAGTTCTTCGATAACCGACGCTAAGAATTCATCAACATTTTTTGATCCTTAACTTCCGCGCGGTGGAGCGCAAGGAAGACGCGCTACGCGGACGGGTGCTTGATCGAGGCAACGATTGCTGCAGCGATGTCGTCAGTCACCTTGAAGAGATCGCGACCATCTCGATCGTACACATCGGCCCAGCGCATCACGCCATCCGACGCGTTACTCAGGCGTGCAGTGACCCGCAGCTTGGATCCTTCACGCTGCACGGTGCCCTCGAGCAGCAGCTTGGGGGGCGTCTTGCTGACCGAAGTGGTACCAGCTCGTATGTCGCGGACGAGCGCGGCGGAGGCAGTCGGTGAGATCACCTTGAGATGCGCAGACTTCGTGAGGTTGTCGGCAACGGCGTTCGTTATACCGATGGCCACGCTCGAATCAGCCGCATCCGAGCCGAGGTCGACGAATGGGACGACGGCGATCTCACCCAGTGGCGTGACCAGTGCAGCCGCGCGCAGGCTCGCACCGCCGCCTGCATGGCTGCGGCTGGTGGCGACGCCTGCGCCAACAATGGCGACGAGCGCGAGGCCCGCCGCAATTCCCGCCAGTCCGCGCCGGCGCATTCGGGGATGTGCAGCCTTGAGAAACTCTCCACTGACCACGCCCGGCTGCTCGAGCGCATCGACGAGATCCTGCGCACTCGCTGTCCGATCGGCTGGATCGGTCGCGAGACACTGCATGATCAGATCGTTCAGCTCCGCCGGAACATCGGAGCGCACCGTTGAGATCGCCGGAGGCAGCGTACTCATCCGCGCCGCCAGCATTGCGCGTGCAGATAGACCCGCGAATGGTGGCGAGCCCGTCAACATCTCATATGCAGTGACCCCGAGCGAGTAGATGTCAGCACGCCCGTCTATGTCCGGATCGGCGGCGGCCTGCTCAGGCGCCATGTAGAGGAGCGTGCCGATCGACGCGCCGTCGGTCGTCAAGCCACGTCCAGCCGCGTCCGGGCCGGTGCGGCGCGCGGACGACAGCGCCTTGGCGACGCCAAAGTCCGTGACCATCGCCGAGCCACCGGCCAGAAGGATGTTTCCCGGCTTGATGTCGCGATGCACCACTCCGCGCTCGTGGGCGAAAGCGAGCGCGCGAGCCACATCCTTGAGAATCGCAACGGCGTCGCGCACGGCCATTGGACCCGCGGTGATGCGCTTGGCCAGCGATTCACCATCGACGTACGGCATTATGAAATACGGCAGGCCAGCCGCGGTACCTGTGCGGAGAACGCCGACTATGTGCGGGTGCTGGAGGCCTGCAACCGTGAGGATCTCCCGCCTGAACCGCTCGACCGAAACAGACGCGGCGAGATGCGGGTGCAGTACCTTGATCACGACGCGCCGAGCCAGCTCACGGTCCTCGGCAACAAAGACGCATGACATTCCTCCGTCGAGCTCTCGCTCGATGACATACGCGTCGCCAAGCTCGGCGCGCATGATTTCCGGTATTGAGGAGGTCACTGGTTGCTGTCTTTGATCGAGGTGGTTTCCGATTAGACGACGCCGAACCGAAAATGGTTGCGCAGCTTGTCGAACTCTGAGACGAATACCCCAGACCCGCGTTAACGGCCCAGCGTCAATACCCTACACACATGCTACGCGCGAGGAAGCGGAAGCGTGAAGCCGAAGCCGCGGCCAACCGTGCTCGCCACACGTAGATCTCCGTCCATGGCGCATGCAAGGTCGCGAGAGATGGCCGGCGCGAGAACGATCCCGTCGACGTTGTGACCGAGATCTCGCGATAGCTGAACAAATGGTTCGACGATGACTTCCGCTTTTGTATCCTGTATCCAGCGTGCGCTCAGGGCACGTGACAGCCCGAGATCCCCTGCATGCACTCGAGCACATCGCGCTGCTTCACGCGACTGGACCGGGTGGAGCAGGCTGCGCCGGTGGCTGGGCCGGTGGTAGAGTCGGTGCATGACCCGATGCGTTCGCCGTGGTCGGTAGGAGATTCATTCCCTTGCGCTCCAGTTTGCCCCAACCCACGACATGCCCGCGCAGTGCCGCCGCGATCGACTTCACCACGACCCAATACATCGTCTGCCGGAACACGAAGCGTTGAATCAGCACCAGCCACGTGAGCGCCTTTTCCTCACCAGGCTCCATGAGGAACGCAACGACGGCCGCAAGCCAGTCAACGATAAGAAATATGACGTACAACTTCAGTACGTCTTCGAGATTGCTCAACGCATATCGGTCACCATGCTGATATCGTGCAATCAGGACCGAGAACAGACTCCAGGCGAACAGAATGTCAGCGAGCGGCGATATCGCGGTGTAGAACAGCTGAAAGATCCAGACGTTTGGCATCGCGATCATTCCGAGCGCGCCGTATTTTGGCCGGAAGGTGATCTTCTTGTGCTTCCAAACCGACTGAAGCGTTCCGAATGACCATCTGAATCGCTGGCGAATCAGCGTCTTGAGAGTGTCGGGTGCCTCCGTGTATGCGATTGCGTCATCAGCGTACGTGACTCGCACCCCTTCCTCGCCCAGCGCCCAGGTCAGATCCTGGTCCTCCGCGAGCGTGTCATCGCTGAACCCGCCGACCGCCTGCACGTACGACTTGCGCCACGCCCCCACGGCACCAGGAACTATGGTTATCGCGTTCAGGACCGCGAACGCGCGCCGCTCCAGATTCTGGCTCGTGACGTACTCCAGCGCCTGCCAACGCGTGACCATGTTGTGCCGGTTGCCAACCTTCGCATTTCCGGCAACTGCTCCGACCTTATGATCGCTCATTGGTGCGACAAGTCGCTCAACCGTGGTCGGCGTGAATTGAGTGTCAGCATCGAGGCATACGATGATCTCTCCGCGAGCGCGCGCAATTCCGAAGTTCAGTGCACTCGCCTTGCCACCGTTTTCCTTGCGCAATACGACAACGCGTGGATCATCGCCAAACTCGCGCTGCGCGACGTTGAACGTCTCGTCCGGGGATCCGTCGTCAACTATCAGAATGTTGAGCTCGCCGCCATACTCCTGGTTCAGCAGGCTCCTCACGGTCGATACAATGACGCGCTCTTCATTGTACGCAGGAACGATGATCGTCACCGACGGTGTGTAATTCGGAGTCGGCTTGCGCGAGTGATACCGCTGGTATGTCGCAAGCACGATGATGACGACCAGTCGTATCGCGCCAACCACCACGGCAATGAAGAACAGCCAGTACAGTGTCCATTCGAGCCCGCTGACGAATGAGAACGTCGCGAGCTCGATCCCGCGCGTCACTGCGCTACGAGGCGGAAGTCCCGGAATCGCCTCCTGCTCCGAGATTCCGGCGAGTTGTGAGAGTGGAACAACGGTATCCCCATGCGCGCGCAGCGAATCAATGATCGGACCGAGCGCCTTTACCGTCTGAGCGCGATTGCCGCCGCCATCGTGCAGCAGTATCACGTTGCCACCCGCACGCAGTCCGCCAGCGGTTACGACGCCGCCGTAATAGCGCTGATCCATGACGTTCTTGACGATCTGATTCGCCGATATCGGCTCCCAGTCTTCAGCGTCGATGTGCAGACCAACCGTCACGTAGCCGCGCTTGCTTGCGATGTCCACCGGAACCAGCTCGTCGGTCGTCGTGGGCTCGGCGTCACCGAAATAGGGCGGCCGGAAGAAGAACGAGCGACGATCCAGAATCGCTTCGAGCAATCGCTGGTTCGCGTCTATCTCGAGCTTGGTGACGAAATCGGACGTCAGCGCGAGATTGGGATGCGTGAATGTATGATTGCCGAACAGATGCCCTTCGCGAACTATCCGTCGCATCAACGGGATGTGCGCCTCGACGTTTCGCCCGATCACGAAGAACGTTCCGACCACATGCCGCGACTTGAGCGTATCGAGAATCGGCGGCGTCCATGTACCATCGGGGCCATCGTCGAAAGTCAGTGCGACCTCGTGCTCCGACTTCCCGTACTTTCGAACGATGTACGGCGACGGGTAGGCGACGATCCGCTCGTTGGTGATCACCCCGCGCGCGGTATCGGGCGTCAATATGCGCCGTCCAGTGCGCGGTGATGCAACGATCTGAAGTATCTCGCCGTCGCCAATGAACTCGGTCTCGTAGCCAGCCGGAATGTCCGCCAACACACTGGCGGCGTCGGCAACGCGATCTTCAGCGACCGCCTTCCATAGCGCTGGGTCTTCCGCGCCAAGCCGCCAGACAGCGTAACCCGCTCCGCCCAGCGCGCGCTCCGCGCGCACCTGATTGTATGCACTCGCACCATCGAGATACCACACGAGATGGTCGGTGGAATCGGGGTCGGTCCACGTCATGTAGGGATTGAGCGCTTCCCGGTCGAAGCCCATGTGTGAGCTGCCCGGATTGTCGCGTCCCTTGGCCAGCACTTCCTGAAACGTGTACGACTCACCGGAATTCGCCGGCCCAGCATCGTTCCAGTCGTAGCCGTAGGCGCCAAGCGCGAATATCGCTTTCGTCGCCGGCACGCTTCGCAACATCTCGCGCGCCCGATCGACGTACCACTGCTGGCTCGCAACTGGCCCGGGGTCACCCTTTCCATAATGCTCGTCGTAGAGCATCAGAAAGAGATAGTCGTTGACGGCAGAGAAAGCCTTCAGATCGCGCGGGCCGGTGTTGACACCGACCGTCTGCGTGAGCAACAACTTGTGCGCGTGCAGCATCGCGCCGAGCTCGCTCTGGAACAGCACCAGATTGGCGGTGGCGCTCGGCGGCACATTCTCGAAGTCGATCGTCACGCCGGCGAACTTGTAGTGCAGAACTGCGCCGACGATCTGATTCTCCACCTTGCTCCGCGCGACCGGCGTTGCCAGCATCGCTGTAACTCCCGCCGAGCTGAACAACTGCGTCTTGCGATCGACGTTGTTGACGAGGAGCAGCACCTTCGGCGGCGATGGAATCGAGTCGTACATCCCGAAGAAGCTGGTGTCCTTCTGAATCATGCTGAGATCGACGCTGTCGCCAGCAGCCGACAGATAACCCCACTCGGAGATTATCCAGTCGAGATCATCATAGTTGCGCTGAAAAGACGCAAACGAGTTGTCGGCCCACCATACGTAGAAGCCGGCCCGTATCTGACGCGCGCTCGGCACCCCAGCCAACTCACGCTCGATCGCGGCAGCCGCCTTGCGGATGGAACGAGCCGTCTTCTGAACCTGAAGCGCGGCGTAGAGCTCGCTGCGTTTGGTGCGACGGCGTCTGTTCTCCCGCGCACCGACGAAGCGCGGCGTAACGGTTGTCGTGGCAGGACGAAACGCCGGTAGCGCAGGCGGCGCGAGAACCATGATACCTGCAAGAGACAGCAACAGCAGCGTGGTCACGACGCCAATCACTGTCGCAAAGCGACGCACGCGCGGCCAGCGGCGCCCGGTTCTATCTAGAAATACGGGCCCGGAAGGCTCCTCGTCTTCCAGATAGTCGTCGGTCACGCGTGACGCAGGATGTCGAGCGCAACGGTCCGGACACCCTCGATGATGAACTGCACACCAATTACCATGATAAGGAGACCCATCAACCGCGTCATCACATTCATTCCGGTACGCCCGACTCGTTGAACGATGAATGGCGCCACAGCCAACACCATCCACGACAGTACCATCACCGCAACGATCGCGCCGTACAAACCCACCAGCTCAATGCGCGTGTCGGCCTGTGCCGTGAGCGTGATCACAGTCGTGATGGAGCCCGGCCCCGCCAGCGTCGGTATTCCCAGCGGAATGATCCCGACCTCCGCCTTCTGCTCGGCGGCCTCCTGCTCACCGCGGCTGGTTCGATCGCGCGATCGTCGCGCCTTGAGCATGTCGCTGCCGATTCCGAGGAAGATGATTCCTCCGGCGATGCGGAACGCGTACGTGGTTATTCCGAAGAACCGCAGTATGTAAGTGCCCGCCAGTCCGAACGCGACCAGCGCGATGATTCCAGTCGCTACGGCGAGTCTCAGAGTGGACGCGCGTTGCTTGTCGTCGAGGTCGGCAGTCGCGGTAACGTAAAGTGGAACGGCGCTCAGTGGATTCACGATCGCGAGAAGCGATGTGAACGCGAGCGTCGTGAACGCGACAGTCGACTGATTGATCAACGGCGCAGCCTCTAGACGATACGCGGAATCGCACGCAGAGATGCGACGTGCCGCTGCAGGTCCTCGCGAGTCCGCGATCTGATCGTAACATGCCCCAGCTTGCGTCCGCTCCGCTCGCTCTTTCCGTACAGGTGAAGATGCGCATCCGGGATCGCCAGCACGCCTGCCGTATCCGGGTGCTCTGCGATCAGATTGAACATCGCGGAATGCCCCACAGGAGCGCAGTCGCCGAGTGGAAGATTGCACACTGCACGTATGTGATTCTCGAACTGACTCGTCTCCGCGCCCTCGATCGTCCAGTGGCCGGAATTGTGCACCCGCGGCGCCATCTCGTTCGCGACCAGACCGGACGCCGTGTCGAACATCTCGATCGCGAAGACGCCTACATATCCGAACGCAGTCAACAACGCGCGCGCATAGCTCTCGGCCTGATGACGCTTGGCGTCGCTCAACTTGTCGGCCGGTGCGAACGACGTTCGCAAGATGCCGTCCCGATGATGGTTCTCGGCGACAGGATAGCACAGCGTCGTCCCATCGGCGGAACGCACTGCGATCACGGACAACTCCCGCTCGAATTGGACGAACCCTTCATATATCAAGGGAACGGGACCGAGTGCGTTCCACGCCGACTCGGCGTCGGCGCGCGTGGCAATCCTCACCTGGCCCTTGCCATCGTATCCGAACCGGCGCGTCTTGAGGATGCCCGGCACGCCGACATCGCGGACGGCGCTTTCCAGATCGGCAAGCGAGTCGATCAGTCGGTACGGTGCGATCGGGATTCCGAGTCGCGTGAATTCCTGCTTCTCGAGCCCGCGGTCCTGCGATGTCACGAGTGCAGCGCGGGGCGGCCACACTGGACATATCTGTTCGATCTCTGCAACGGCTTCCGACGAAACGTTCTCGAACTCGTAGGTGACCACGTCGACACTTCGCGCAAACTCGCGCAGCGCCGCGATATCATCGTACTCGCCGATGATTACGTTGCCGACAGCTTCCGCGGACGCGCTTGGCGTTGGCGAGAAAAAGTCGAAACGCATCCCCAGCGGGATTCCAGCCAGCGCCAGCATCTGTCCCAACTGGCCAGCGCCAAGAATTCCGACCCGCATGATGATGCCATCGCGTTGCGACGGTCCGGTCACGGAATCAGCCAGCCTACCAGCCAGCGCAGGAACCGACGCACCATCCAGTACATCAAGCTGCGCCCCGCGGTTCGGGGGAATCCAGCACCTTCTGCGTCTGTTCCGAACGGAAGCGACTCAGCGCATCGCGAAACTCTGGATGCCTGTTCGCGACGACTGCAGTTGCGAGCAACGCTGCATTGATCGCGCCCGCACGTCCGATCGCGAGCGCGCCAACCGGAATCCCCGCCGGCATCTGCACGATGGACAACAGCGAATCCATACCGTGCAACGCTTTCGACTCGACGGGAACGCCGAGCACCGGCAGCAGAGTTTTCGACGCGCACATTCCGGGAAGGTGTGCCGCGCCGCCCGCGCCTGCGATGATGACCTCGAGTCCTCTCTCTGCGGCAGTCGACGCGTACTCGAACAGCAGATCCGGCGTTCGATGAGCGCTCACCACACGCGTCTCGAACGGAACGTTGAGCTGCTCCAGGGTCGTCGCGGCGTGAGACATCGTCTCCCAGTCCGACTGCGACCCCATGATGACGCCGATTAGCGGAGTTGAAACTGACACTGTGCGACTGGACCGAAGCTCTTGCGGTGATGGACGGTCGGTCCCACGGAATTGAGAGCCGACAGATGCGCGCTGGTGCTGTAGCCAACGTTGCGCTCCCAAAGATACGCTGGATATCGTCGTGCGAGGGAGACCATGAGCCTGTCGCGGGTGACCTTGGCGATGATCGAAGCGCAGGCGATGCTGTAGCAGCTGGCGTCGCCGCCCACGATCGCGCGATGCTCCACCTCGAGCGCGCGAATGGGATTGCCGTCTATCAGCACGTGATTGGGTACGACGCGAAGCTTCCCGATCGCCCGCCGGATCGCGAGCGTGCTCGCGTGGTAGATATTGAGCCTGTCGATCTCACGAACGGAGGCAGCACCCAATCCGACACAGATCGCACGTGCCAGGATCTTCACCACCAACTCGCGACGCTCTGCGGCGCCCACCGTTTTGGAGTCGGCGACTCCATTGATGGTCGCGGCATCGGGGTCCATGACGACCGCACATGCGACAACGGGGCCCGCAAGGGGGCCCCGTCCGACTTCATCAACTCCAGCCAGAAGGAGCCCGCCAGCGGAGCGCAGTTCACGCTCCACAGGGCCCCACCGCATCAGGCGTTGCCGGCCTGTGCGGTCGCTGGCTTGGCCTTACGCTCCTTGATGCGCGTGGCCTTGCCGGTCAGTGCCCGGAGATAGAACAGCTTGGCGCGGCGGACGCGGCCGCGGCGGACGACTGCGATATCGGCGAGCATCGGCGAATGGAGCGGGAAAATGCGCTCTACACCAATGCCGTTCGAGATCTTCCGAACCGTGAAGCTGGCCGAAACGCCAGCACCGCGGCGGGCGATGCAGACGCCCTCGAAAGCCTGAACCCGCTCCTTGTCACCCTCTTTGACCCGGACGTTCACGCGCACCGTGTCGCCGGCCCGGAAGGGGGGAACATCGGTACGGAGCCACTCTTTCTGGGTTTCGCTAAAGGCGTGCATGGGGATATTCTCGACGTTTTCGGGGACAGTCTTGGAAAATAGCCGGGTACCAATTGAACTGCAATGGCAGGTCGGACCCCGCCCGTGGCCATACTCGGAGCTGACACTGGCACGGCTCCGCGGTGGCACGCGGTATTGGCGGCAAGCCCCCGGCCTGGCCGCGAAAACTGACGGCAATTCCAGTCGCCGCGAAGCGCCAGGAGCGTTCGGAGAGCTCGACTTGCCCTGTCATTCGCGGCTTGCCGACGAGCGCTCCTGCTCCTTCTTCCACTTCGCGATCTTCGCGTGATCGCCCGACAACAAAATCTCCGGCACAGCGTGTCCCCTGAATTCCGGCGGCCGCGTGTAGCTCGGCGCCGATATTCCGCGGCCATCGTAGAACGAGTCGCCGTAAGCGCTCTCCAGATCCGACATCGCGCCGGGCAGCAGCCGCGCCGTCGCGTCGATGATCGCAAGCGCAGCAACCTCTCCTCCGCTCACGACGAAGTCGCCGAGTGAGAGCTCTTCGGTAGCGAGATGATCCGCTACTCGCTGATCGACGTCCTTGTAATGGCCGCACAAAAGCGTGAGCTCCGTACCGCTCGCGAATCGCACCGCGTCCGCCTGTTCGAAGCGGCGCCCGCGCGGCGACAGCAGCACAATCGGAGCGCTCGCGCCAAGTGCATCGACGGCTTCGAAGAACGGGTCCGGTTTCATCACCATTCCGGGGCCGCCGCCGTACGGATAATCATCCACCGTGCGGTGACGATCGTGCGTGAAGTCGCGCAGGTCGACGACATTGTACTTCACGGAACCAGCCGCAGCGGCCCGTGACGGAATGCTGAGCGCGAGCGGCGTCGTGAAGAAATCGGGGAATATCGTTACGACGTTTATCGTCAGCATGTCGACCGCGTTGCGATGGCGCACACCGTCACGCACGACATCACTCGAACAATCCCGACGACATCTCCACCAGCACCACGCGCGCATCCAGATCGACTTCGCGCACAACGGACGGTCGGTACGGAACCAGCACATCGCCGCCCACACGCTTCACGTCGAGTGTGAGTCCCTGCGGCAATTCATACAGACCCGTAACTTCGCCGATCTCGGTTCCATCGTCGCCGCGCACGTGCATGCCGATGAGATCGTGCATGAATACCTCGTCAACACTCGGCGGGGTAAGCTCATCCGCTGGCACGAGCAGATACCGTTGACGCCACATCTCGGCGGCAGTGCGATCCGGCATCGCGTCGAACTTCACGACGAGGCCACCCTTGTATGGCGAGGCCTCTTCCACACGCAGCTCCTGCCGGCTCAGCGGGTTCCGGCGATCGGACGGATGCTGTGCAATGTCACCCGTGATCGTCCCCGCGAATACGCGACTTCCGGGCGCGAAGAAACGCTCGGGCTCGTCGGTGAGCAGCTCGACCGTGACGTCACCGCGAATGCCCTGGGGCTTGCGGATGCGGCCGATGATTGCGAATGCGTTATCTGGCATCGTTGAAAAATGGATCCCCGCTTTCGCGGGGATGACGATGGGCTGCGGGGATGACGCGCAAGCGGAAAATGACGAACAAACGGGGATGACGGGCAAAAGTAAGGCCGGCCACGGGGCCGGCCTTGCAATTTATGCGCGCTGAAGCATCAAGCTTCGGCAGCTGGCTCTTCGTTGATCGGAATGACGTTGGACAGATCGGGCTGCTCTTCGACCGGAGCGGCCTTGGAGGTAACCACGCGTCCCGTGCGCAGCTCGTGACGGCGCTTGAGAATCCCAGCGCGACGCAGCAACGACCGAACGGTATCGCTCGGCTGAGCGCCGACGTTCATCCAGTAGTTGGCGCGATCCTCATTGACGTTCAACCCGCCCTCGCTCTGGCGAGGAGCATACTGACCGATGATCTCGATGAACTTGCCATCGCGCGGACTCTGTGAGTCGGCGACGACTATACGATACACCGGCGCCTTTTTGCGGCCGATGCGGCGGAGACGAATACGAACCATGTGAATACTCCCTATGAGGTAGCGGGTCGAACGCCGGACTCATCGCGTCCGCGGTGTCTCCGCGGCGCATCCGGTATAGCCTGAGAAATTTAACGCATCCCGAACATGCCTGGCAGTGCCGGCATCCGGCCACCGGGCTTGGTGCCCATTTTCTTCATCATCTTCTGCATGTCACGGAACTGCTCCAGGAGCCGGTTCACTTCCTGGATCGTCCGGCCCGATCCACGGGCGACCCGGGCTCTCCGGGATCCGTTGAGCAGACTGGGGTCCCGTCGCTCAGCAGGGGTCATCGACAGAATCATCGCCTCGACGTGCTTGAGCCGCTTGGGCTCGGTCTTCATCTGCTTGAGCGCCTTGGTGTTGACGCCGGGCAGCATTTTGAGGATCCCTTCCAGGGGCCCGAGCTTCTCGATCTGCTTCATCGCGGTGAGAAAGTCGGCCAGGTCCATCCCTTCCTTGCGGACCTTCTTCTCGAGCTTCTTGGCCTCCGCTGCGTCGAACGCACCCTGGGCCTTCTCGACCAGTGTGAGCACGTCACCCTGCTGCAGAATGCGGCCCGCCATGCGGTCGGGATAGAAGTCTTCCAGCGCATCGGACTTCTCGCCGACACCGATGTACTTGATTGGCTTTTTGGTGACGCCGTAGATCGAGAGCGCCGCACCACCGCGCGCGTCGCCGTCCATCTTGGTGAGAATGACGCCGGTGACGTTGAGCGCCTTGTCGAATCCTTCGGCGATCCGCACTGCGTCCTGACCGGTCATGCCATCGGCGACCAGCAGGATTTCAGTCGGCTGGATTTCCTTCTTCAGGCGCTGCAGCTCCTGCATCATCGAATCGTCGATCTGCAGCCGGCCGGCGGTATCGACGATGACCACACGGTCGCGCTCGCGCTTCGCTTCCTCGATGCCGGCCTTAGCGATGCGCACGACGTCCTGCGTGGAACGATCGGCGTACACGGGGACGTCGAGCTGTTTGCCGAGTGTCTCGAGCTGGTCGATTGCTGCGGGACGATATACGTCGGCGGCGACGAGACGCGTTGCACGACCTTCCTTCTTGAGCTTCAGTGCGAGCTTGCCCGCGGTGGTCGTCTTGCCCGAGCCCTGCAGTCCGACCAACATCACCACCGTCGGCGGAATCGATGACAGCTTGAGCCCTTCGCGGCGCTCGCCGAGCATTGCAGTGAGCTCTTCGTAAACGACCTTGATGAGCTGCTGTGCTGGTGAGACACTCTTGAGCTGCGTGATGCCAACGGCCTTGGCTTCCACGCGCTCGAGAAATTCGCGCGTGAGTGTGAACGACACGTCTGCTTCGAGCAGCACGCGGCGCACTTCGCGGAGGCCTTCCTTGATATCGGCTTCGGTGAGAACGCCGCGGCCGCGGAGCTTGGCGAAGGTGTTCTCGAGTTTATCGGATAGTTCTTCGAACATGCGTGAAAGATAAGGGGTAGACCGATGCCGACGGGATCAGCGCCTATGGTGCCCTGGTGCCCGTCAGCGCACTGGAGAGTGTGATTCGAGCAGGACGGCTGACCGCGGACGATGGAATTCCCCCGGCAATCCCGTCGTGTACGCATCCGAGCGGCTGTCGCTTGCAGTGCTGGAGGTGCTGGTACACGTTGAGCCGGACGCAGTGCCACCAGGTCTCATGAGTTACGAGACGGAGATCCCCGACAACTTGCGCACGACGACCGTTCCGAATGATGTGCTTCCGCCGGAATGGCAAGACAAGCCATCGCACCCCGCGTCGCGCGCGTTGGACGACGCCTGGCTCGCTCGTGGCGGCACTGCAGCGCTGCTGGTGCCCTCCGCAATCGTGCCGGGAGAATCCAATGTGCTGATCAATCCGCGTCACCAGGATGAAGGTGCAATCACAGTGGTACGCATGCTTCCGTTCCGGTTCGACCTCAGATTGGTGCGGGACCGTTGCAAACCGCCATGGCATGGTCAAGAATGGATTTCCGCTTCCGCGGGGATGACGGTTGGATGGATCCCCGCTTTCGCGCGGATGACCGTTGGATGGGTTCCCGCTTTCGGGGGTGTCACGAAAGGCTGGGACATATCGGCGTCCCCGGCGCTTAACTATGCCGGTCTAGCGCCCTAGATTCTCATACATGCCCAAGCCGCAACGCAAGGAAGAGATCCTCCGCTCGGAGCTGCCGCCGACACTTCCGCTGATGGCGCTCCGATCCACCATCGTCTATCCACTCGGCACCATCGCGGTGCAGATGGGTGCGCCGGAGAATCTGGCGCTATTGAAAGCGCACGAGGAACCGGGGCTGATCGTGGCGCTCGTGGTGGCGACCGGCGATCATGACCAGGACGCGGACCTCGCGCGCTTCGTGGGCAGGGTCGGCGTCGCGGCACGCATACATGAGCGCATCAATCTTCCCGGCGACACGGTACAGATCACGATGCAGGGGCTGCGCCGCATCGTGATCGGCGAGATCGTTCAGACGGAGCCGTACCCGGAAGCGAACATCAAGCCCGCGCGCGAGGTTGCGCCGGATGCGCTCGAAGTCGATGACCTTGTCACGCGCGTTGCATCTGCGTCTGAAACACTTGCCGAGCTCATCGACAGAATCCCGGACGAGGTTCCGGCGATTCTCAAGATGAACATCTCCGATCCGGGGAGGTTCGCCGATCTCGCTGCGACGAACATGAACTTCCGGATCGCCGACAAGGATGAAGTTCTCCAGCGCCTCGACATCGGTCAGCGCCTTCGCTTCATACTCACCCGGCTCGAGCGCGAGGTCGCACGCGCGCGCGTGGTCGAGGACGTCAAGCGACAGACGGAAATCAAGATCGAGCAACATCAGCGCGAGTTCTACCTTCGCCAACAGCTACGCGCGATTCAGGCGGAGCTTGGTGAGGCTGATCCCGGCGAAAAGGATTCGGTTCAGCTGTTGCGTCGCGTGGAAGAGGCGAATCTTCCGGAGCGCGCGCTGGCGGAAGCGAAACGTGAGACCGAACGGTTGCGCATGCTGTCGCCGGCGTCGAGCGAGTATCAGGTGATTCGCACGTATCTCGACTGGATTCTGTCGCTGCCCTGGCACGCGCGCACCGGCGCTGATCAGATCGAGCTCAAGTCAGTGGAAGAGGCGCTCGACTCGCGACACTACGGATTGAGCGACGCCAAGGAGCGCATCATCGAATATCTCGCCGTGCGCAAGCTGCGCGGCGGCGAGCAACACGGTCCCATCCTCTGCTTTGTCGGGCCGCCGGGCACTGGCAAGACGTCGCTCGGCGAAGCGATCGCGACGTCGATCGGGCGACAGTTCTATCGGATCTCGGTCGGCGGTGTGCGCGACGAGGCCGAGATTCGCGGACACCGGCGCACGTACGTCGGCGCGATGCCGGGACTGATCATCCAGGCGTTGCGGCGCGTCGCGGTACGCGATCCCGTGATGATGATCGACGAGATCGACAAGATGACGCATGGCGGACCGTCGGGCGATCCCACCGCGGCGATGCTCGAAGTGCTCGATCCATCACAGAACAAGACATTTGTAGATCACTATCTCAATCTGCCGTTCGATCTCTCGTCGATCCTCTTCATCTGCACCGCGAACAATCTCTTCGACATTCCGCCCGCACTGCGCGACAGGATGGAGATAATTCGCATCTCCGGATACACCGTCGAAGAGAAGGTCGAGATCGCGTGGCGCTATCTGCTGCCGCGCCTGCTGGAAGATCACGGCATCAGCGACAAGGACATCCAGTTCACCGATGAGACACTCGCATTCATCGCGAACCGTTATTCGCGCGAGGCAGGGTTGCGTAATTTCGAGCGCAATCTTGCCGCGATCATGCGAAAGCGCGCGAGACGCAAGGCGGAGGGTGAGGAGGGGGCGTGGATAGTCGACCTCCCGATGGTGAACGAAGTACTCGGCGTCCCGCGCTACAATGTGGAAGAAGCCGAGATGGAGCCCGAGATCGGAGCAGTGACCGGGTTGGCGTGGACCGCGACGGGCGGCGACCTGATGCAGATCGAAGCACTGCGCATGCCCGGCAGCGGACGACTCATCGTCACGGGTCAGCTTGGCGACGTGATGCGCGAATCGGTGGACGCGGCGTATTCGTACGTCCGCGCGCGCGGCAACGAGCTGGGTATCCCGGCCGAAGATTTCAAGGAAACCGACGTCCACATCCACTTCCCCGCCGGCGCGATCCCGAAGGACGGACCGAGTGCTGGCGCCGCCGTGACACTCGCGATCGCCAGCGTGCTGAGCCGGCGTCCCGTGCGGCGCGATCTCGCGATGACCGGCGAAGTGACGCTGCGCGGCAAGGTGCTCGAGATCGGTGGCGTGAAGGAGAAAGTGCTGGCCGCGTATCGCGCGGGCCTGAGAGAGGTGATGATGCCTGCATCGAACGAGAAGGATCTGCGCGACATTCCGGACGAAGTGCGGCAGGCGATGAAATTCACCTTCGCCGCGGACATGGATGACGTTCTGCGCGTCGCGCTGTTACCACAGCCTGAGCCGCCGCTGGTCGATGCTGCTACAGAGCCGGACGCGCCGACGCAACTCGCTGACTTCGCTCCCGCGATGGCGGAAGCGGAAGCGAGTGCGTGATTCCGCCAGTCATGCGTTCTCTCTCACGCGCGCCGCTACAATGCGCGCGTGAGAGCATAGAGCAGCAGACCGACCATTCCGCCCACGATGGTGCCGTTGATTCGCACAAACTGCAGGTCCCGCCCTATCTGGAGCTCGATGCGGCGTGACGTCTCCTGCGGATCCCATGCGCTCACCGTCCCCGAGATGAGCTGCGCGATCTCAGTGCGTGACACGTCGACCGCCGCGAGTACTGCCTGATCGATCCAGCCGTTCAGTTTCTCCGACAGCACGGGATCTTCCAGCGCATTGTGGGCAAGCGATGCGATCGCGCCCTCCAGCTTGCCACCGGTAAACTCCGCATCTTCGGTGAGCAGCGCGTAATCCTTGAGCTTGCGCTTGACGTCGGACCAGATCGTGCCGATGAACTCGCGCGTCGCCGCATCCGCGAGCAACTCCTCCTTCAACGCTTCCGCTCGTGCGATGGTTTCTGGCGAGGTTTGCAGACGCTCGATGAAATTGCGCACCGCGTCGTCGAACTTGTGCCGCAGTGGATGATCGGGATCGGCGCTTACCTCCGCCAACGTCCGGCCGATTCCACTTACCACGCGGTCGGAAATGCGTCTATCCACGACGTTGGGAATCCACCATGGCGTCTGCTCCTGCACCTTCTCACGAATGAGCGTATCGTTCGCTTCCGTCGCGCGTGCGGCGAGGCGAAGCGCTTCATCCAGCAGCTCCTGGTGCCGGCCATCCGCCGTGAGCAACCGTAACGCGCGACCGAGTAATGGTGCGACCTGCACGCTGCGCAGACGGTCGCCGGCGGTACGCTCCAGGAACGACTGCACATCCTCGTCGCGCAGGACGTTCGCGGCCGAAGTGAGCGCGTGCGCGGTGGCGCGAGTTACGGTGCGCGCATTCGCAGGCTCCGACAGCCACTGCGCGGTGCGGTCGCCCAGCCGGAGTGCGGCGAGCTTGCGCGCGACCACTTCCCTGTCCAGAAAATTCTGCTGGACGAAATTTCCGAGCGCGCGACCGATCCGATCCTTGCGCGCCGGTACGATGGCCGTGTGCGGTATCGGAATACCGAGCGGATGGCGGAACAGCGCAGTCACGGCAAACCAGTCCGCCACTCCACCGACCACGGACGCCTCGGCGGCTGCGCGCAAGTAGCCGAGCCAGAGCCAACCGTAACGTCGCTCCATTACGAGAGCGATGACGAAAATGACGCCTGAGAAGATGAGCAGCAGCAGCGCGAAACGCTTCATGCGGACCAACCGCTCGCGCTTGAGCGCCTCGTCCGCGATCGGCGGCGCGGCGATGGTCAGGCGGGGCTGCGGCTTCTGGATCGTTGGTGGCTCGTGCATCGTCACCGCTGAATGTTAACGTCGCAGCTCGGCGATTCGGGCACCGCGGGGCATCACAATTATTGGATCCCGGATACGATTCCGCCAGAAACGGACGTTTCGTCGTATCCACTCTGATGCAACTTCCTGTCAGCAGGATGACATTTTCTTGAAAGCATATATGGCCGGTTGCTTGCACTACGCCGCGGCAAATCGACGATGTTTGCGGTACTACAACAGTACTCGCGACCCGTCACCGCCCTCGATGCCATGTCGGACGTACTGGTTCAATTCGACGAGCCTCAGCTAAGCGCAGACGGCAGAATGTTTACCGCGGAA
The DNA here is from genome assembly GCA_963707505.1 of uncultured Gemmatimonadales bacterium. Lineage (GTDB taxonomy): Bacteria > Gemmatimonadota > Gemmatimonadetes > Gemmatimonadales > Gemmatimonadaceae > Fen-1247. The sequence goes on along the minus strand of CAVPQB010000004.1, from coordinate 704,866 downwards.
GTGCGTGGAAATCGACTTCCGACCGGACTGTGGGAAGCGTGGATCGAGTTTCAACCGCGAATTGGCGGCGACCCTGTGCGAACGCAGCGCGAGACTGAGCAACTGTCCCGAGGCGACCTTCGTTTCTGGGCCGCTGGCATTACGCGACACCAGTTGAGAGACGCTCTAGCCCGCGCACTGGCCCCACAGGAAGCGCAGAACCTCGATGCAACTGCGCGGCTTGCAGACGCCGCTGACGGTGCCGAAGGTGAGTCGGTTCTCGAGACGACACCGACCGGAAGCGACGAGCCGGTGCTGGATCCGTTTGCGGTTTACAGACATTCCGGCGAGTACACACTGCGTCAGGAGCTCCGTGGGTTGGATGCTCGAGAGCTCGCCGACATCATCGGCAAATATCAGATTGCCGACATCGACGTCCTCGATCTCGCACGCACGTATGAAGATGCGCTGGCGGAGAGAATTGTTGCAGACGTGCAACACAATGTGGCCAGGAACCAGACACCTTCATCCACGCCAGAGATTCGCGCGGAGCAGTAGAAGCACACTCGAGGTGATCTCGAGGCGCGATCACAAACGGATGGTTTTCCACATTTGAAACGGGCTCGGGCTACGGACGTTTCCCCAAACGGATGTCGCTTACGCTGATCGGCGGGGCGATCCCGGCGGGTGTATCGACCAGCAGCACAACCGGTCGGCCGTCGACCTCGCCCGTCGTGACCCTTTCGGCCCGCCCGTGCTTCGCCGGCTCTCTTGCTGTGGCGGCGCGTTGCATCAACTCGTAGAAGTCCGCGGCGCGCTCTGGCGTCAGCCACACGGTCGCCCATGCTATGGCCGGCCCGCTCGCCGTGTTCCAGGTGACGTAACGGTCGCCGTTCCATCCTGACGCGCCGCGCGCGGCTTCGTCGACGTCGTTCAGGTGCTGATAGAGATACAATCGCGTTTCGAACTCGCCGAGATCGTTTTCGTAGGTCGGAGCAACAGCTGAAACCCGTGCGAACGAGACTGGAGTTGGTGCAACGCGCTTGTCGAAGAACTCGTTCTGATGCAGCACCTGCGACGTCGATACCGGCAGATCCATGAACGGCACCTTGCCGGGCTCCCGCGCGCGGAAGTTCTTTACGAATTCCGCGCCACTCAGATATGGAAACACCAGCGTTTCCTGAATCACCATCGGTGCGCTCGCGTAGACCGGCATCGCCGCCTGATTGTTACGAATGGTCTGCCGCACGCGGTCCCATCCACCGGGCATCGCTACGGCGATGTTACCGGGTCCGAGCATTGCGTGTATCTGCTCGTACACCGCTTCGCCCTCGAACACAGCCTGTTGCGCTGCTTGACGATCGTTGTCGCTCGTGAGCTTCTGGATCGAATCGAGATTCACGTACTGATCCTGCAGCGCGTGAACCAGCTCATGCGTCACGATGAGCTGAGCCGATTCCTTCGGTGCCCCCTTCACGATGTAAAGCACCTTCGTCTCGGGATCATAGAATCCAACGATCTGCTCTTCGAGCAGGCGCGTCATCAGCTTCGGCAGATCGAGCGTGTCGGGGATCATGCCGAGCAGCTTGTAGGCAGCGGACTGGCCCGCAATCGCGCGCATGGTTCCCGTATCCGCAAGCTGCTTGAGCACGTAGTCGCGCACCTGCTCCTTGCTACGCACCTCGATCCTGGGCGGCGTCTTGAACTTGAGACCGACTGCTTGCTCGACTGCAGGAACCGCCTGCGCGACGATGTCGCCGTAAGGTCCGCCCGCGCTCTCGGGACGGCTGCGGCACGACGCACTCGCGACGACGAGAAGTAACACTGCGACTGCCTGCGCTGCACGCCCGCCGGCGCCCGATATGCGCTGCATCATTGACCGATGAAATGAGTGAAGTACCACTGGATCAGCGCATTGCCATAGAAAAGTGCGACAATGGCAGCAGGCGCGAGAAACACGCCAAATGGAACGAGTGGAAGCGTCGCGACTTCCGTGCCGTCACCGTCGGTGCCGGTGTTCTCCGAGCGCGCAAAAAATCGCGTAACCGGAAGCACCACACCAACAAAGACGATGACTCCGATTGCCGCGCCGATAAAGATCGTGAGCAGTGCCCGTTGGGGACCGAGCGCCGCACCAACGACCGCCATCAGAGTGACGTCACCAAAGCCCATCGCCTCGCGCTTGAGCGCGGCCTCGCCCAGCCAGCCGGCGATTGCGATCGCACCGGCACCGGCGAGCGCGCCCATCATTGCATCGTAGGGCGTGGCGAACGCCGATTGCGAGCGCATGAACACGGCCGCAAACGAGGTGACGAGCACCCATATCAAGCCGAAGATCGTGAAGCCGTCGGGAATTACGTAGTGCTTCGCGTCGGTGATCGCGATGCCGGTCATGAGCGTTGCGAAAACGGCGACGCGCAACGCGAGCAGAGTTGGACCGAACAACAGAACGGCACCGAGCCAGACGAGCGCAATCAGCAGCTCGACCAGCGGGTACTGCGCTGAGATCTCCGACTTGCAACCAGCGCAGCGGCCACGCAGCGCGATCCATCCGAAGATCGGAACATTCTCGTACGCACGAATCGGCCGCTCGCACGTCGGGCAACGCGAGGGCGGCCTTACTATCGACATTCCCGCGGGCCAGCGCGCAATGCAGACGTTGAGAAACGAGCCGATGCACGCGCCGATCAGAAATGCGAAGACCGCGCCGATCACCACGTCACTCATACTCTTGTAACGGCATAGAGGAGAATCCCTGTCGCGACTGCAACGTTGAGTGATTCGACGCCGCGAATCGGGATCGCGACGGTGCGACTCGCAGCGCCGACGAGCTCGCTCGACACGCCGTTTCCTTCGTTTCCAACGACGATCGCCACACCACTGTCGCCACCCGGCACATGCGACCGGCGCATCGACCGGCTCGCCGGTGACGCTCGTGGCCCAGATCGGCACTGCCCTCTCCCTGAGGAACTCCAATGTACCCTCGACGGTTGCGTGAAAGGCGACGTGCGAGAACAGCGCTCCCATCGCAGCGCGCACAACTTTCGGGTTGAACAGGTCGACCGTTCCCGGCAACGCGACCGTCGCCGCCACGCCGAAAGCCTGGGCGGTCCGGAGAATCGTCCCCACATTCCCCGGATCCTGGATTCCATCCAGAAGAAGCAGCAAATCCGGCTTTCCGATGCTTTCGAACGATCGTTCGGGCTGTTCGGCGATCACGATGATACCCTGCGGTGTATCTGTTGCCGAGGCAGCGGCGAGCTCGGCGTCAGTCGTTTCGTCGACGTCGAATCCGCGACCGGCGGCGGCCGAGCGAAGGGCGGCTTCGAGCGCAGCGCCGCGATCGGTTTCGCGGAGGCCCGGGGCGACCACGGCCGAGCGGATACGCAGCGGGGACGCCAGCAACTCCTCGACGCAACGAACGCCCTCGGCGGTGAACAGGCTCGTGCGCTCACGCGCGCGCCGGCGTTGCAGATCGCGGGCGACGGTGAGTGACTTCACGAGTGTCGGCTTGGGGGTTGTTGGTGTATCTGCATGGAATAGCTTTTGCCGGTGGCAGCGGAAATCTACAGTGAGATCCTGAATGAAACGAATAGTGATTTTGATCGCGGCCGTGATGCTATGCGGCTGTGCAGTCAGTCAACAGCAGGAAGTCCAGATGGGCCAGCAGTACTCCGCGCAGATCGCGCAGCAACTGCCGCTCGTCAACGATCCCGAGATCGTACGCTACATCAACGTGTTGGGTGATTCGATCGCGCACGTGACGAGTCGCCGCGATCTCGACTGGCACTTCTTTGTCGTCAACAGCTCGGAAGTCAATGCGTTCGCCGTGCCGGGGGGGTACGTGTACGTCAACCGTGGCCTGATCGAGCGCGCGAAAACCATGGATGAGCTGGCTGGCGTGCTGGGCCACGAGATCGGGCACGTGGTGAAGCGTCATACGGTGAAGCAGATGCAACAAGAGCAGGGCGCGAACATCGGCATCACGCTCGCGTGCGTGCTCACCGGTGTGTGCAACAACCAGGCGACGGGCACGGCGATCAATGTTGGCGCAACTGCGCTGTTCGCGAAATTCAGCCGCGGCGACGAGGCGGAAGCCGACGAGGAAGGGTTCAGGAACGTGGTTCGGGCAGGCATATCACCGGAAGGCCTCGTGACGATGTTCCAGACGCTGATCGATGAGCGGCAGAGGAGTCCGGGCTCGGTTGACGCATGGTTTGCGACACATCCGCTGGAAGAAGATCGCATCGCCGACGTCCAGAAACTGATCAACACGCTCACGCCCCAGCAACTGGCGTCGCTAACCAAGGACTCGAAGAACTTTCACACATTCAAGGACCGCCTGGCGACGCTTCCCGCTGCACCGATCTCCAAGTAGCGAAGATCGTGCACGAAAACGCGGGCGCTCAGCGTCCGCGCGACGTCAGAGCGTATGCACGAACGCGCGCACGAGCGCCTGAAATCGCGCGGCAACGCGTGCGGTCGTCTCGAGGACTTCGGCGTGAGCGAGCGGAGCGTGCGCGATGCCAGCTGCAGCATTCGTGATGCAGCTCACGCCTGCCACACGCAGGCCCAGCATACGCGCCATCGTGACTTCTGGAACTGTGGACATGCCCACTGCATCGGCACCGAGCGTGCGAAGCATTCGTACTTCCGCCGGCGTTTCGTATGCAGGGCCCGGCAGCATCGCATAAACACCGTCGCGCAGCTCGATCCCGAGATGCGATCCGGCAGAATGCAATTGCGCACGCAGCACCGGATCATACGCATCCGACATGTCGGGGAATCGGATCTCACCCGGCTCTGCAGAACCTGTAAGTGGTGACGTGAAGGTAAGGTTGAGATGGTCTTCGATGACCATCAGATCTCCTGCCGCCAGGCTCGTGTTGACACCACCGGCCGCGTTCGACACAAATAGCGTACGCGCGCCGAGCGCGTGAGCGATACGAACTGGAAAGGCCGTGAGCTGTGGCGGATGGCCCTCGTAGGCATGAAAGCGTCCCGCGAACACCGCTACCTTTCTGCCTTCGATGTCGCCAATCACAAGCTTGCCGGCGTGGCCGGCCACGCTCACGCCAGGAAGTCCCGGGATCTCGCCGTACGGTACAGTCACGTGATCGCGAACATCGTCGACGAGACCGCCCAGCCCGGAGCCAAGTATTATCGCAACCGACGGCGTGGTGTCTCCAATGAGCGGCCTGATGCTCGTTGCCGCCTCACGCGCGGCGTCGCCGCCGTATGGTCTCACGATTGGTATCCCCAGTCGCGCGCGAGCTCTGCGCGCACCGACGTGATGAGTAGTGTACGCTCGGCGAACGGCAGAAACGACGCCTCGCATGCGTTGAGAACACAGCGACACAGGTCCGCAATCGTCATGCCGAGCTCCTTCACAGCTCTGGCGTATTCCTCCGTGAGGGTGACGCCGCTTATGAGACGGCTGTCGGTGTTGATCGTGACTCGCACGCCGGAATCGAGATAGCGCTTGAGCGGATGCTGCCTGTAGCTCGGCACTGCATGCGTCTGCTCATTGCTCGTGGGACACATCTCAAGCGTGATGCCGCGGTCCCGGATATAGTCGAGCAACGCTGGGTCTTCCCCTGCGCGAACGCCGTGGCCGAGGCGGGAGACGTTGCAGTCGAAGAGCGCGCTTTCGATAGACGTCGGACCGGCCGCCTCGCCAGCATGGCACGTTACCTGGAGGAAGTGCCTGCGCGCGTAGGCAAATGCCTCTGCATGATCGGCTGCTGAGAACTCGGCTTCCGCGCCTGCGAGATCGAATCCAACGACGCCCGACTTCATGTGTCGCACGGCGGCCTGTGCGGCTTCGAGTGACCGAGCCGGATCCCAGTGACGTAGCGAACAGGTGATGAAACGCGCCACGGTTCCGAAATCACGCTCACCGCGTTGCAGTCCGCGCAGAGTCGCTTCGATTACTTCATCGACCGTGAGACCGGCGCGAATGTTGAGATGCGGTGCATTGCGGACCTCGACGTAGCGCAGACCATCCTTGCTTGCATCTTCCACCAGCTCGTATGCAACGCGCTCGAGCGCACACGCAGTCTGTAGAATCGAGATCGTAGTATCGAAGCGATGGAGGTAGTCGCCCAGGTCAGTGACGTTGTCCGCGCACATGTACTTGCGCAACGCTCCCGCGTCTTCTCGGGGGAGCGTGATGCCGTGCTCACGCGCCAGGTCCAGCATCGTTTCGGGCCGAAGCGAGCCGTCGAGGTGACAGTGGAGCTCGGCTTTGGGCATGCCTCGGAGGTCGTCTACAGTAACTGTGTCCACGAAATGTTGGTTGGTGTTGAACGCCGTCACTCTGGCGAGGCCTCATCCGAGATGGCAGGCCGCCGAGCGCTTACGACGCGAAAGATTGCGCCGGCATAGGCGGGCAGCTCGGGATCGATCGGAAGGCCGCGGCTATCGGCAAGATTGCGCGTATCTCCGAGCAACGTTGCCAACTCCGGCTTCCATGCCGCAATCGCGTCGAGCGTTGTCTGGCCCGAGGTGGCGGAGACTGGTGCGCCGTCGACGAAGATAAAGAACGGAGAAATCAATGTGTCGTTCCAGGTTTCACGAATGACCAGTTGTGCTCGTTGTAATCTGACTCATGAAGCGTGTGCTTGCGTCGCACCTCATCGATCAGGAGCTGGCGGATGTCCTGCTGTCTGTCATAAACGACCGGTGCACCTCGAAGCATAGAGTAGCCACCGCCGCCCGTCTGGCGATAGTTGTTCAGTGCCAGGGTGAACGAGTCGGTCGCGGCGACTGGCTTGCCGCGAAAGGTGAGCGTTGTAACGCGCTCCCCGACCGGCCGACTCACGTCGATCGTGTAATTCACGCCACTTACGACGTCGAAGTTGTAACCTGCGACCGACGTGTCGACAACGAGTGCCCGGTTCGCTTGGGTCCGGTAGTAGCGGCTGCTGAACTCGATGTACTGTTTCAACTGCGCACCACTTACGCGGATGGCGCGGAGTGTGTTGTCATATGGATACAACTGCGCCAGCTGCGCGACGGTGATGCGGCCCGGGCCGAGCCTCGAGCGAAGGTCGAACGCCGCGGTAGATGCGATGTCGGCATTGGCGGCGCGCCGCTGCACGTCCAGAATGAAGCCCGTTGTTCCGGTCGGGGCTACGCGGGCGGAATCAGCGCGCCAGGCATCGGGCGTCGAGCCGATTGCGGAGTTCACATACCGCACTGTTGCCCGATGGGCCTGTCGTACCGCGGCGACGACGCGCGCGTCCTCCGGATGCTTTTTGCTCTGGATCAGGACGCCAGTTGCCGAAGCGCTCGTCCACGTGCGACCCGCGCTGCACGCGATCGGCAGAGTCACGACCGCGACGCTGCCGGCCCAGTTCTTCGGCTGAATCACGAGGGTATTCCCGATCATCCGACCAGGATTCTCACGATGCGAGTGCCCGTAGACTACCGCGGCAATTCCCGGGATCTCGGCGGCAACGCGCGCCGCGACGTTCTCGCTCGCGACACCGGTGCTTACGGTGTCGTAACTCGACGGCTCGTCGAGTCCGGAATGCAGCACGACGACGATGACGTCTGCGCCCGCGTTGCGTGCTTGCGTGACTGCAGCGTGAACTGCGGGCACTATGTCGCCAACGTGCAGCTTCACTCCTGCAAGATTGCTCGAATCCCACAGATTGGAGCCCGGCGTCGTCGCACCGACGATTCCGACACGCACACCCGCGCGCTCAACGATGGTGAACGATTTGTACGCATGCGGCTGTCCGGCGCGACTCACGTTCGCCGCAAGCAACGGAAACTGCGCCTGGGCAACCGCGCTGTCGAGATAGGAGACGCCGTAGTTGAACTCATGATTGCCGATAGCCGCGGCGTCGTAGCGCATCGAGTTCATTGCAGCGACGATCGGATTGTGTCGCGTCGTGGAGATCCTTGCAGCGACGTATGCGAGCGGCGTGCCCTGAAGCATGTCTCCGGCATCGACGAGAATAACCCTGCCCTGGTTGGCGCGGCGGACGGAATCGACGATAGTCGCTGCCCGGGTGAGTCCCCGGTCGGGATCTGCACGGTTCTCATAGTAGTCCCAGCCACGAATGTGCCCATGCACATCCGTCGTCGCCGCGATGCGCAGACTGACGTCCGTACCGGGACGGCATCCGGCCTGAGCCGGACGGATGCCCCGGAGGGCGACTGGCGCCAGAAGTGCGGCGGTAGCCCAAAGCGGCAGGCCGCGACAGGTAAGTCCCAACATCACAATAAGTTATTGGGGGCGGCGATGGCCCGAAACCGCGGGTCGACCCGGGTTGATACACCTTCGTGACAGATCCGCGCTCCCGTCGATGGCTCCGGGCAGCGAACTTTGGTGACGATCATGATATCTGGAAACGACGACAACGGCGCAGTCACGGAGCGAATACTGGTCGTCGACGACGAGCCGGATATAGTCGCTCTTGTCGCTTACCATCTCGCTCGCGCGGGCTATGGTGTGTCGACGGCCAGCACGGGGCCGGAGGCCCTGGCAAAAGCCAACGCCGAGTCGCCGGCGCTCATTGTGCTCGATCTCATGCTGCCCGGAATGTCGGGATTCGACGTCATCGAGAAACTGCGCGCCGAGCCGGCTACTGCGAACATCGCGGTTCTGATGCTCACCGCACGACGAGAGGAGCCCGATCGCGTGCGCGGTCTGGTCCTCGGCGCCGACGACTATCTGACCAAGCCATTCTCGCCGCAGGAGCTGACGCTTCGCGTGGGCGCGATCCTCAGGCGGGTTCGCGCACCGGCCACGGTACAGAGCGACGTGATAAAGGTGGGGGCAGTGCGGATCGATCGCGCTGCTCACGAAGTGCGAGTCGATGGCGATTTGATCGATCTCACTCCCACCGAATACAAGCTGCTGCTGACACTGGCGGAGCGCCGTGGCCGCGTGCTTGCGCGCACGTTGCTGCTGGAGACAGTGTGGGAGGCTGCGCCCGACATCCAGACACGCACCGTGGACATGCACGTGCAGCGACTTCGGACCAAGCTCGGCGCATCCGGTGACATGATCGAAACGGTGCGCGGGTTTGGCTATCGAATCAACGCGGCGCCGCCGAGGAGTATGTGAGGCTCGCCAATCGATTGCTGCTTTCGTCACTCGCAATAATCATCGCGCTGACGTTGACGGTCGCGTTCATTCTGGATCGGCAGCTGCACGGGCGTCTCACTACCGAGCGCACTGACGAGCTCGCGCGCGAGGCTCAGTTCGTAGCCTCGCAATGGACGCCAGCTGTCAGCGCGCCGCAACTGGCGCACGCTGCGGGAAGAACACTGGGGCACAGGGTAACGCTGATCCGTCGCGACGGAGTCGTGCTCGGAGACTCGCAGTTCGACTCGGCGGGCGTCGCCGGCTTGCAGAATCACTCGGGACGACCGGAGGTGATCGCCGCGTTCGCCGGCCGGGTTGGCACGTCGCGCCGGCTCAGTCCATCGGAAGGCGACGACGAGGTGTACGTCGCGGTACCCGCCCAATTGGGCGCTGCTCGCGTATCGCAGAGCACTGCGTCGTTCGACACGATATTCAATACTGCACTGGGCGACGTCGCCTTCGCCGGTGTGGCCGCCGCGGCCATCGCGCTGTTACTCGCAATTGTTTTCGCCCGCACCGTGTCGCGTCCGGTAGTCGAATTGCGCGACGTTGCGCGCGCGATCGCGGACGGCGACCTGTCGCGCCGGCCATCGATGTCGGCGCCCGGCGAGGTCGGCGATCTGGCGCGCGCACTGTACAGTCTGTCCGAGCAGCTCGGCGCGCGCCTCAAGGCGTTGCAGGATGACGAGGCGCTGGTGTCGGCCGTTGTGGAGTCGCTCGGTGAAGGCGTACTCGCAATCAGCGCTCGCCGTTCCGTGCTGCGCATCAATACTGCCGCACGCGGCATGCTGGGCATCCATGAGCAGGTACCGTTCTCCGCCGATCACATACCACGTGAGCGCGAGCTGCACACCGTACTCGAGAGTGCACTGAGCGGCGTACCGTCTGACGGCGACCCCATGGAGATCTCGGGACGGATGCTGGCCGTAGCGGCACGGCCGTTGCCGCATGGTGGCGCGGTACTCGCGCTCACCGACCTCACCAGAACACGCAGACTGGAAGCGATGCGGCGGGATTTCGTCGCAAATGTGTCGCACGAGCTGCGCACTCCGCTCACCGTGATCGGTGGATTCGCCGAGACACTCCGCGAGCCCGGCGTCGAGGAGGGCGATCGCATCAGATTCGCAGCATTGATACAATCCAACACTGCCCGCATGCAACGCATCGTGGACGAGCTGCTGGACCTATCGCGCATCGAGTCGGGCGGTTGGGTTCCGCGGCCGGTGAATGTGGACGTCGCTGCTGTCGCAGCCGAAGCGATCGCGTCCAGTGCCGAAGTTGCTACGGCCAACGACGTCATAACGGAAGCGCAGGTATCCAACGATGCACGCTGGGTGTACGCGGATCGCACCGCGTTGCGTCAGGTAATCTCGAATCTCGTCGAGAATGCCGTCCGCCACACTTCACACGGAACGGTCACGGTATTCGCTCACCGCGACGCGGCCGGATACACCGTGGTTGGTGTGAGAGACTCCGGGGTCGGGATTGCGCCCGCGCATCTGCCGCGCATCTTCGAGCGTTTTTATCGCGCCGACTCCGCGCGCTCGCGCGACAAGGGCGGGACCGGGCTCGGGCTCGCGATCGTGAAGCATCTGGTGGAGGCGCACGGAGGAACGGTGCGGGCCGAGAGTGTGCTCGGACGCGGCACGACCGTGAGCGCCTCGTTTCCGGCCGCCGTGTCGGCGCCGCGCGAGACGTGATGGATCAGCCGTGACATAGCCGTTACCGAATCGCGGTGAATTCCGTGATGTGTGTTAGCGATCATTGGGTGCTGGTTCAAACCCTCTCACGGAGTACCCTGTGATTCGACCTGTTCGTATTGCGGCACTGACTGCAGTGATGTCAGGCGCATTCATCTCGATAGCGTGCGCGCAAGCAACCAACCTCACTGGCGCCGGATCGAGTTTCGCGTATCCGATCTACTCCAAATGGGCCGCGATGTACGCGCAGAAAACCGGAGTGAAGATCAACTACCAATCGATCGGATCGAGCGGTGGAATTCGTCAGCTATCCGACGGAATCGTCGATTTTGGCGCGACCGACGGGCCTATGACGGACGAGCAGCTCGCCAAAGCGAAGGGTGGCGCGATCCTGCACTTCCCGACGGTTCTGGGTGGTGTCGCCGTAACGTACAACCTTCCGGGCGTGACGCAGCCGCTCAAGCTCACCGGTCCCGTTCTCGCCGACATCTTCATGGGCGGCATCACGAAGTGGAACGACTCGCGCGTCGCGGCGCTCAACCCGGGCGTGAAGCTCCCATCGACCGACGTGATAGTGGTACACCGCGCTGATGGCAGCGGCACGACGTTCATCTTCAGCGATTACCTCGCAACCATCAGCACGTCATGGGCGGGCAAGGTAGGTAGAGGACAGAGCCTCAACTGGCCAGTGGGACTCGGTGGCAAGGGCAGCGAAGGTGTTACGGGCCAGGTGAAACAGCTTCCAGGCGCGGTCGGCTACGTCGAGCTGTCGTACGCGAAGCAGAACAAGCTTCCGGTTGCGCTGATCAAGAATGCGGCTGGCGAGTGGGTCGCACCGACGCTGGAATCGGTTACCGCAGCGGCGGCTGGAGCGGCGGCAAAGATTCCCGCGAATACCGATTACCGCATCTCGATCGTGAACGCGCCAGGCAAGGCTGCGTATCCGATCTCATCGTTCACCTGGATACTCGTTTACGAGCATCCCAAGGATGCTGTGAAGGGAAAGGCGCTCGCCAACTTCCTGCGTTGGGTATATAAGAATGGTGAGTCGGTTGCAGGATCGCTCGACTACGCACCACTTCCGGCAACAATGGTTAGTCGGCTTGACGCACGTCTCACCGCGCTCGGAGCGAGCAAGTAACAATGCGAATATCCGCCTCACTTCTCGCAGTCGCCGTGTTGCTTCCGCCGACGCTGATGGCTCAGGACACGACTCGGACCGATACCACCAAAACCGTTACGAAGGTAACAATTCCGATCGACTTCTCCGGCGTCGTATTCGGGAATTACCAGTATCAGGCTGCTGCCGGCGCAAACAAGGACCAGAACAAGTTCGACGTCGAGCGCGCTTATCTCACCTTCAAGATGCCGGCCGGCGATCGAGCGAGCATCCGCGTAACTGGGGATCTGTATCAGCAGACGGCATCCGGAAGCGATTCGTACTACAAGGGCTGGGTGCTGCGCGCGAAGTACGCGTACCTGCAGTATGATTTTCTCAAGGCAAAGAAGAGCGGTGACTGGGGATTCACCAGCCGGATCGGTCTCATACACACGATGTTCATCGACCACGAGGAAAACTTCTGGCCGCGCTGGTTGTCACAGACTCCGGTCGAGCGCGCTGGCTTTTTCTCCTCAGCAGACGCGGGAATCGCCGGCATCGTTACGCTGCCGAACAAATTGGGCGAAGCATATGTCGCCGTGACGAACGGATCCGGATACGCATCGCGCGAGACTGACAGGTTCAAGGATTATCAGGGGCGACTCACCATCACACCTCTCGGCAACAGCGATCTGTCGTATCTCCGCACACTCGCGATCGACGGATGGGTGTATCGCGGCGATCTCGCCAGCAAGTTCGTGAATGGAGGGAGTGGACAGCTTGGTCCGATAGGTACCGGCCTGGAACGCAACCGGTACGGCGGTTTCGTCGGAATCCGTGATCCGCGTCTCGTAGTTGGTATCGACTACGCGCAACGTCAGGACGGAATGGACACGGGTGCGAACACGGCTGCCTCTCCCGCCGGAATAGCGGATAGCACCGGACGCCTGGTTGCAGGCTACGTCGTCGCCAGGCCGTTCAAGATGGTCGACTCAAAATCGACGATTCCGCTCGGTGTCGTGCTGAGATACGATCAGCTGACCCCCAACACGTCCACCAGTCCGAAAATCAACACGTTCATCGGTGGACTCAGCTGGGATCTGACGTCCAGAACGTCGATATCACTCGACTACCAGGAAGCAACGCCAGCGAATGGCGCCCCCGTCGCACCTACAAAGACTTACTACATGCACTGGGTTGCGAATTTCTAGCGACGCACCTTATGACGCACCGTTCCTTATGCTCCTTGTGATGAATTGACAAACTGAACCATACCGGCAGCGCACCGTCGCGCTCCCGGTATGGTTTTTTGTCACCTTGCGCCAGCGGCTTCTAGCGCGCGAATGACTGATGGATAATCGCCGCCGTCGCGAAGCCAGCTATTGTCGGCGCCGTATTGGCCCCAGCCGAGTGGCGTGCCCTCGAAGGCGACGTCCTTGAGCGTTACATCTGCACCGTGGCGGATGAGTTCGGCGACGGAGTCCCCGTTGCCATGAAATGCAGCCCAGTGCAGCGCAGTCTCACCCCGGTCGTTCAGGGCAGAAGCTGGCCATCCAGCGAGAAGCATGAGGTGAATGCCGACAGAGTTGTTCGACCGCGCCGCTGCCGGAAGTTTTGCGAGAAGCTCGTCGGTGAGCTGGTGGTCCATATTCGGATTGCGAGCCTTGATGCCATCTACCGCGGCCTCGTCGCCAGCTTCGTATGCCAGGGCGAGCGCGAGTGAATCAGGCGTATGGTCCATCAACAGCGCCAGAACGTCCTCATGTCCGAATTGACGAGCGACGGAGTGTGCGCTCAGCAAGTTTCCCAGCGTCCAGATGTAGATCGAACCACCAGCGCGTGAGTCCTTCATCGGGAAATATTTTGGCGAAACGGTCGTCCAGACCGAGTGCGGATCGTCCGTCAGGTGGCGGCGGACAAGCTCTACGTCACCGATCGCGCACGCCATGAGGATGTCGGTCCTGCAGCCGCGCGAGATGAGATAACGCACCACGTCCTGATGATCACGAACGAGATACTGAGCGGGCGTGGATTCGTGATCCACGTCCAGCGCGTCGATATCCGCGCCGGTATCGAGCAACAGCTCCGCGATCTCGACTGAAGATGCAACGTGCAGCGGCGTCTGCCCATCGCCGAACCGTGCGCGCACGACTTCCGGATCCATTGCCACGAGCTCCTTCAACCGTTCCAGCATTCCCGCCTGCGCAGCATCGTGTGCGTCCACAACTGCGCCACGAGCGATGAGGAAGGCGTTGAGATCCGCATCGCTGCCCAATACTCCGAAGCTGCCGGCCCACCAGTGGCTGCGCTGATTAACGTTGGCGCCCGCTGCGAGCAGCACGTCGATCATTTCGCGGTTGCAGAGATGCACGGCGGCGAGCAATGGCGTCGCGCCGAAGTCGCCATTCGGCATGGCACTGTCGAGCTCGCTCGCGATGCCCGGGAAACGCGCGATGACATCGCGAACACGCTGCGCGTCGTTAAGCCGGACTGCGGCCTCGAGTGCGCGGGCCGCGTCGGTACCGGTCAGCGATTCCACGTTGTGCTTGAGCCGGGCCCAGCTCGGGAAACCGTACTCCCGCGCAAGTGCGTGCTGCGCGTCGGCGAGCTTGGGTGAGGGTGCGCCAGGCTTGCGCGCACCGAACGATCGAAGTGCGTCCGTATCTCCCGCGAGATAGTGGCGAAGCAGAGCTTTCGCCTGTTTTTTGAGGTGCTCCAGATTGGGACGGGATGGCAGCGCACGAGACATCACTCCTCCTTCTGCAACGCCCGAGGTCCGCCAGCAACGGGCAGAAGTGAGGTCGACGCTCAGTGGTGCGACAAGCGCTCAGGTGGGATAATCCCTTTCCGCGGACGGGGTGCAACCTGGGTTACGCAATGAAATCTGAGCCCCGATCCGCGCGGGCGCAACCGCGTTGGGTATGCCCAACACACCTGTCCGATGTCGGTCTCGCTCCGTCCGTAGTATGATTGGTCACTCCAACCTCCCACACGCATGCACCCAATCAGTTCAAACAGCAGAGTGCTCGCCATCTGCGTGGCAGCCCTGACAGTTACCGGCATCCTCGACGCACAGCAACCCCGCGTGCGCGCACGAGCGCTCGGCGTCGCGCCGGGCATCTTCACGCCGGGAAAGCAGAACGCGATTACCGACGTCAGAGGTGTCCTTGTTGGACAGTCGACAGTGATCGCTGGCGATTCGGTGCACACCGGCGTGACCGCGATTCTTCCGCATGGCGGCAACATGTTTTTCGATCGAGTTCCGGCAGCCGTATTCGTCGGGAACGCATTCGGCAAGCTGGTCGGCGCGACGCAGCTCAGGGAGTTGGGCGAGCTGGAGACGCCGATCCTGCTGACATGCACGCTCTGTGTGTGGCGCGCGGCAGATGCGCTCACGGCGGAACTGCTGAGCATGCCCGGCATGGAGAACGTGAGATCGATCAATCCTGTCGTCGGCGAGACGAACGATGGAACGTTGAACGCGATCCGCTCGCGCCCGATCTCTCCGGAAGACGTTCACCACGCGCTGGCGTCCGCGAATAGCGGACCGGTTGCCGAAGGGAGCGTCGGTGCGGGTGCAGGAACGATCGTATTCCAGTGGAAGGGTGGCATCGGCACGTCGTCACGCGTGTTGCCTACCACGCTCGGCGGCTGGACCGTCGGCGTGCTCGTTCAGACCAACTTCGGCGGCGTGCTTCAGGTGATGGGCGCGCCGGTTGGCCGAGAGCTCGGGAAATACGCGTATAAGGACTACGTCGAGCAGGAGCGTGGCGACGGATCGGTGATGATCGTCGTCGCAACCGATGCACCACTTTCGGATCGCAACCTGGAGCGGCTCGCTGCGCGCGCGATGATGGGCATTGCGCGCACGGGCTCGAGCGCGTCGAACGGATCAGGAGACTACGTGATCGCCTTCTCCACTGCGGAAGGAGTGCGTCGCCGCATAGTCCAGTCGAGTGGAAGGCCGCAGGATCGGAAGCCCGTGCCAAGAAGCACCGAAGACGTATCGAACGACGACATGTCGCCACTGTTCGAGGCGGTGATAGAATCGACGGAAGAAGCAGTTTACAACTCGATGTTCATGGCGACATCGGTGACGAGCGAAGGCAGAACGGTCGAGGCGATACCACTGGATCGCGTGCGTGAGATACTGGCGAAATACAGCGTCGGAAAGAGATAGCACTCGCCGCGCCGCGGTTAACTTTGCGTATGGTCTTTGGCCTTGGCACGAAGCGGCGGCGGGAGCGTCTTCGCACGCAGCCGTTCCCGGAAGCATGGCGCGCCATCGTAGAGCGAAATCTCCCGGTATTCCGGCGTCTTACGGCTGCGGATCAGACCGAGCTGCTCGGCCACGTGCAGGTCTTTCTCGTCGAGAAGCACTTCGAAGGGAGCGGCGGACTCGAGATGACCGACGAGATCCGCGTAACGATCGCCGCGCAGGCGTGCATGCTGCTGCTGCACCGTGAGACCGACTACTATCCCGAGCTCACTTCGATAATCGTGTATCCGTCGGGATACACCGCATACGAGCAAAATCCCATCGGCGGTTGGATCTGGGAGGAAGGCGGCCAGGACCGCCTTGGGCACACGGCGCGGGAGCTCCGCGCGATGGTGCTCGCATGGGACGCCGCGAAGCAGGGCGCGGCTGATCCGAGCGACGGAAGAAACCTCGTTCTCCACGAATTCGCGCATCAGCTGGATTTCGAGAATCTCGTCGCCGATGGAACTCCGGAGCTCCAAACGAAAGGGGCGTACGTCGCGTGGGCGCGCGTGATGAGCGCTGAGCTCCGGGCGTTACGCCATGCGGACGACGCCGGCCTTCCGACCGTGCTGGACACCTACGGCGCAACGAATCCAGCCGAATTCTTCGCTGTCGCGACCGAAGCGTTCTTCGAGCGGCCGCTGGCACTGCAGGCCCGGCATCCGGAGCTGTTCCGGGAGCTTCGCGAGTTTTATCGTCAGGACCCAACGGCGTACTCCACGGAGACGCAACCCGGCTGACCTCGCGGGCTCACGCCGTGAATACCGGCATCCTGGCTCGGCACCCTGCCTCCGCGCCCGTACGGGCGCCAGGAACACTGAAATGCCGATCCTGCCGAACCCCGCGTTCTTCGACCGAACGCTCCCGCGGACCGCGGAGCCTTGCAGCGCACGAGTGGCGCGGGCGATTGCGTCACCCAAGCGCAATTCTGATGGTGCGTTTGTGGCGGAACTTAGCCAATCCGCTTCTAGCGCATCCTTGCGTTTTGCGGCATGTTGGAGGATTCCCCCCGCGAGAAATACGGGCCCGTGTCAGCGTTGATAGAAAGAGTTCGGTCCTCGATTAGCGACCGGTACGTTGTCGAGCGAGAGATTGGCCAGGGAGGCATGGCCACCGTATATCTCGCCCACGACATGGAGCACGACCGTCAGGTAGCGGTAAAGGTGCTCAGTACTGACGTGTCAATCGTCCTCGGCGCCGAACGCTTCAGACGCGAGATCGAGGTTACGACCGCGCTGGTGCATCCGCACATTCTCCCGATACTCGACTCGGGCCAGGCCGGCAATTCTCTCTACTATGTGATGCCATACGTGGAGGGAGAATCGCTGCGCGCACGTCTCGACCGTGAGCGCAGTCTGTCGATCGACGACGCGATCCGTATCACATGTGAGATCGGTGACGCGCTCGAGTACGCGCACCAACACGGGATCGTGCATCGCGACATCAAGCCGGAGAACATTCTGCTCGACGGCGATCGCGCGGTGCTCGCCGATTTCGGAATCGCGCACGCAATGGCGCAGGTTGGCGAGCAACGTCTGACGCAGACCGGCATCTCGCTCGGCACACCGACATACATGAGCCCCGAGCAGGCGTCCGCGGAACGTGCGCTGGATGGCCGGAGCGACCTGTACAGTCTTGCATGCGTTGCGTACGAGATGATCGGTGGTCAGCCACCGTTCACCGGGCCTACTGCGCAGGCAGTGATCGCGCGGCACATGCTGGAGTCCGTGCCATCGCTGACGATCATACGAAGCACGGTACCGCCGCAGATAGAACGGATCCTGTTGAAGGCGCTGTCGAAGGTCCCGGCCGATCGGTACCTGACGTCGGGAGAGTTCATCAGCGCATTGCGGCATCCGGAGACACAGACATTTCGCGCCGTGCAACCGGCGCACGTCGAGTCGCGCGGGATACCGCTCTGGAAACGTGTCGCGATCGGAGTTGCCACGGTTGCGGTTGTAGCCGCCGGCGGCTACGGTGTGTGGCGAAGCAACCACAGTACGGGTGGCGTGGGCGCCGTTAGCGGCCCCGATCCACGACGAATCGCCGTTCTTTATTTCGGTGATGAGAGCGACGGACACAAGCTGGGTTATCTCGCGAGTGGTCTGACAGAGGGGCTGATCGACCGGCTCTCCGCGATTCCCGAGCTCCAGGTCACGTCGAAGAACGGCTCCGCGTTATTCGCGAACAAGGACGTCCCGCGCGACAGCATCGCGCGCGCACTGACCGTCGGAACGCTCGTCGACGGCAGTGTCGAGCAACACGGCGACAAGATCAGTGTCAGCGTGAGACTCAAGGACGCGACGGGGACTGACTTTCAACGCGCGACGTTCGAAGCCGCGGCATCCGATCCTCTGGCACTCCGCGATACGCTTGCGGAACGCGTTACGAGGTTCCTGCGCCAGCGCCTGGGCCAGGAGATAAGCCTGAGAGATGAGCGCGCGGGCACCACCAATCCGCAAGCGTGGTCGTTGTTGCAGCAGGCAAAGCTCGAGATGCGAAGCGGCGACAGTGCTGCGACGTCGAACGACACGGCTAGCATACTGCGTGACTATGCACGGGCGGACTCGACGCTGATGCGAGCGGTATCCATCGATCCGGACTGGGCGCAGCTTCCCACACTGCGCGGGCGAATCGATTATCGCGCCTCACGCTTTTTCGGCAGAGATCAGCTGCGTGCAAATCAATGGATCGACAAGGGGCTCATGCATGTGGCGCAAGCGATCCAGATCGCACCCGAAGGATCCTGACGCGCTCGAACTACGCGGTACCCTGCACTACTGGCGATGGCTCCTCGCAATCGAGCCAGATCCCGTAAAGGCACGAGCGCTCCTCGATGATTCACGCAAGGATCTCGAGAGCGCCACCGAAATCTCTCCCAACCGGCCTACCGCGTGGTCGGTGCTCAGCCACCTGTATTACCAGTACAACGACGTGGTGAATGCAAAGCTTGCCGCCCGCCGCGCGTACGAAGAGGATGCGTACCTCAGTGACGCTGACCGCATCGTGTGGAGGCTCTTCATTTCCTCGTTCGATCTGGAGCAATTCCCCGACGCAATTCACTGGTGCGACGTGGGAACCGTCCGCTTCCCGACAAATGCCCTTCTCGCACAGTGCAACCTCCTCATGATGGGGACAAACGCGGTCAAGCCGGACATTCCGCGCGCCTGGCGCCTCGCTGACTCTCTCGTCATGGTGTCGCAGGCCTCCGACCGGCCTCTCGCCAAACTCAATGGTCAGGCGCTCGTGGCCGCGGCGCTCGCTCGTGCTGGACGCGCGGACAGCGCGGAGCACGTCCTTGCGAAACTGCAAGATCCTTCCGACATTGATCCAACCAAGGACGTTACGGAAACCGAAGCGTTCGTGTGGACGCTGCTCGGTAAGAAGGACAAGGCAATCAGCGCTCTTGCACTGTACCTTAGCGCCAATCCTGCGCGCGCGATCGGGTTTGACGACGAGCACAACTGGCAGTGGCGAAGTATCCATGACGATCCGCGCTTTCAGGCGCTTGTCGTGAAGCCCACGAAGTAACCTTCTCTTCTCGGAAGTCCGGACAACCGAACGATTCACGCGGAGTATCCAATGCGTCGCAGCTCTCGGCTTTCCACGCTCCTTGGCGTCTGCATTCCTGCCGTGATCTGGCTGACGGCTTGTTCGACTGACCGCCAGACAGCGCCGACAAGTGTCGATCCATCGATAAGTGCAAGCCGCGGCGTACAGTCCCCCGCCCAAAGATGTCAGGTGGCTGCACAGTGGCAGATATTCGAGCTCTTCAAGCCCAGGGACCTCGGGAAGGCGATCGTCGGCTTCGTCAAAATCGACAACGATCTGCTGCACCGCCGCAATAGCGATGCAATAGGCGACATGTACGCGGAGTGGAAATTCACGCTCGACAATTACTACGCCGGCGATCTGCGCGGTGGCATGTCCCTACAGACGCAACAAAAGACTCTCGCATTCGGAAGCGCGCTCTATTGCCTCGTCGGCCTCGATGGGTCTGCCCTGACACTAGGTTCCACTCCGCTCGACGCGGATAATGTCGTCGCTGTCGTGCTGCCTTCATCGACAGATCAGACGATCGTCACCGGCTCGAAACACGCGGGATTGATGATCCCCGGCGGCACACTGTCGCAACCAGTCACGATTTCCATCTCGATTATCCCTGCGACATTTACTTTCCCCGCGGGTCCGCTCAATACCAAACTGGATCAGTACGGCCCATTCTTTGAATTCAAGGTCGTTCCGCAGCAAACGTTCTCCGCACCGGTTGTTGCCGCAGCATGTCTCCAGACGCCAGCCGGCGATCAACCGCCGTCGAGCGTCGATCTCGCGCACAACGTGGGTACGGGCATCCAGATCCTCCCGCGGGTACCCGTGCCATTTCTGGTTTGCGGCGCAACTGCACTCGCGCCGCAGCCAAGCGTGTTCGATCTGGCCCGCAATGGAGAGTACGGGCGCGCTGCGAAACGACTCGGCTCGGTCGCCCTCGGCCTCTTTTCCCCCACGCCGGCGTACGCACTCGTATCGAGCGGCGTGGGCGGAAAAACTACCTCATTCAGCCCGTTCGGCGGCGTCGATACCGCCGTCGTGGTGAAGTTGCCCGCAAACTTCCCCGCTCAACCCCAAACCGCACCTGCGGGCTCGTCGGTTGCCTCCGCACCGTCCGCGTTGGTGCAGACGACCAACGGACATACTCCGCTCAGCGGTGCGTCGGTAACGTTCAATGTTGCGTCTGGGGGGGGAAGCGTCGGACCAGAATCGAGCTCGACACGGACCACCACCGTTACGCTCACCACCGACGCCAACGGACTCGCAACCGTTCCGAACTGGACGCTCGGTGTTGGACCTGCCAACTCCGTTACCGCGAACGCAAGCTTCACGCTGCCAACCAGCATCTCGGGATTCCCAACCTCTGGTGTGGGCGCCGGCGCCGCGGTGATCGTCTCTGGTAACCCGCTGACGTTCACCGCAACCAGCACCGACGTAATTCCCTATGAGGGCACCGGTTACATGTACCTCTCCGGCGCCGATGGCATCGCGCCGGGCTTCGAGCAGCCGAACTTCGCTGCGACACCGCAAAACGGCTGGAACACGGGTGGCGGCGCCTTCGCAAGCGCCAACCTTGCGACAGCGTGCTCGGCGTTGTCGGCGAGTGTCGGAACGACCTGGCCGAATAATCCGTCCGGACTGACCGACATGTTGCTGCGCAAGACTTTCACGCTCCCCGCATGGTGGACCGCCGGACTCACAGTCGGCATCGCCATCGATAACGACTTCAAGGCGTACGTCGACGGTGTGAACGTCACACCGACTGGCGCCGCCGGATACGATCCCGGCAGCGGGTTCGTGATGCACGACAACTGTGCAGCACGAGACAGTTACACATTCCCGATCCCGTCGCTTGGCGGGTCGCATGTTCTGGCCATCAGAGCGCGTGATCGTGGCACAGCCGCCTACGTAGACACTAGGATTCGCGTCACTCCGTAATTCAGAGCGGGAGAGCATGCCGACCGGCATGCTCTCCCGTTGGCCCGTGACGGGGCGGCGACGCACGCACTCGCAATTGATCCCGTCGATCCGAATGATCTATCACTGGCTTGCCGGCGCTGTCGTGCTGTTCCATGCGGCCTTCGTCGTCTTCGTAATCGTCGGCGGATTCATGGCGCTTCGATGGCACCGGCTTGTATGGCTGCACCTGCCAGCCGCCGCGTGGGGCGTGCTGATCGAATACGGTGGCTGGATCTGCCC
Source organism: uncultured Gemmatimonadales bacterium (assembly GCA_963707505.1). GTDB lineage: Bacteria > Gemmatimonadota > Gemmatimonadetes > Gemmatimonadales > Gemmatimonadaceae > Fen-1247. Next base: position 682,976 of record CAVPQB010000004.1, on the reverse strand, counting down.
ACTGACGCCGCTGGAGATCATGCTGCGGGCGCGGGCCGGTGTTGCCGGATATTCCGGTGGGTTCATCGACCATTACATCCTCCGACGGCTCTACCCCTCCGGCCTCACGCCACAAATTCGCTGGACGCTCGGCACTCTTGCACTATTGCTCAATATCGTGGCGTACGCCCTCATCCTGCGCCAATCGCAGCGGCGACATCGAATCACTGGAATGCCGAACTCATGACCGGCTGGGGTTGCGATCGGATTCGAGGCGCTGAGTCCAGGTAGCGCGGACAGAACGACCGGCACCGCTTGTGACAATGCCGTTACACGGCATTCGTCACTCTATAGTGCCGGTCGTTCTAGCTTTCTGTATCCACATGGACAGCATCGACAGAATTCGCGGAATGAGCGGCCTCGGAGGTGAGACTACCGGGAGCGTGTCGATCGTCGGCTCCGATCTGGGCGACCGCGCTTACTCTGTCATAACGACTGCGTTTGCGGTCTGCATACCGCTGTTGTTGATCGCCATCGCGATCGAGATCGGGCGCGCAGCGTGGCCTGCCCTGCATCAGTTCGGATTCGGCTTCCTGACGTCGAGCGAATGGGACGTTCCGGCAGGCAAGTATGGTGCTGCGCCCGCAATTTTCGGCACGATCGTCTCCTCGTTCATCGCGCTGCTCATCGCGACTCCGCTCGCGCTCGGTGTCGCGATCTTCCTATCCGAGTTCGCTCCCCGCTGGCTGCAACAACCGGTCGCATTCCTCGTGGATCTGCTCGCCGCCATTCCCAGCGTGGTTTACGGGCTGTGGGGAATCTTCGTCATGATTCCATTGCTGCGCGAAGACGTCGTGCCATTCCTGCGCGACACCCTCCATCTCGGCGCGACGCCATTCTTTGCGGGACCGGCGTACGGTCCGAGCATGCTTGCGGCGGGAATCATTCTCGCCATCATGGCGCTCCCATACATCTCGGCAGTATCGCGCGAGGTTCTCCGCGCCGTTCCGCGGTCGCAGCGCGAGGCGGCTCTCGCACTCGGTGCAACACGCTGGGAAGTAATACGAGATGCCGTAATCCCAAACGCACGCTCGGGCATAATCGGCGGCGTCATACTCGGCTTGGGCCGCGCACTCGGTGAGACCATGGCGGTCACCATGGTGATCGGAAATCGGGCAGAGATATCGTCGTCGCTGCTGGCGCCCGGCTACACCATGGCATCGCTCATTGCCAACGAGTTCAGTGAAGCGACCAGCGACCTGCATCTCTCGGCGCTCATGGCCGTCGGAGCGGTGCTGTTCGTCATCACCATCGTCGTCAACGCGATAGCGCGCTGGCTGGTGTGGAGCGTATCGGTGAGGAACGAAACTTGACCACCGCCGTAATTCCGCGCTCGACGCGCGTGAATCGAGCGAAGCGCCGCGGTGTGAGCGGCATAATGGTCGCGCTGACATATGTCGCGGCGGCGCTCGCAACGCTGCCGCTACTCTTCATTATCGTACATATCGTCAAGCTCGGGGCTGGAGCCATCAGCGTCGATCTATTTACGAAAATGCCCCAGCCTGTCGGCGAAGCAGGCGGCGGAATGGCGAATGCGATCTCGGGCACACTGATACTGATCGGCATCGCCGCCGCGGTTGGCGTGCCGGTTGGAATCGGCGCGGGGATGTATTTGGCCGAGCACAAGCGAACGCCGCTTGCAAATACCGTTCGGTTTCTCTCCGACGTGTTGAACGGAATCCCGTCAATAGTGATGGGCATCTTCGCATGGCAACTACTCGTCCGACCCGTCGGCCACTTCTCAGCTCTCTCCGGCGGGATCGCGCTCGGCGCGATGATCATTCCGCTGGTGACGCGGACTACGGAGGAGATGATCCGCATCGTCCCCAATTCGCTCCGCGAAGCGGCGCTCGCGCTTGGGTATCAGCGCTGGCGCACATCGCTCAGCGTGATCCTGCGCACGGCGATGCCCGGCATCGTTACGGGGGCGCTTGTAGCGATCGCAAGAATCGCCGGCGAGACGGCTCCGCTGCTGTTCACCGCATTCGGCAATCAGTTCTGGTCGACGTCGCTGCGGCAGCCGATCGCGGCGCTGCCGTTGCAGATCTTCACGTACGCAATCAGCCCGTACGACGAGTGGCATTCTCTCGCCTGGGCGGGAGCGCTCGTCCTGATCGGGATCGTCCTGATCATAAGCATCGCCGCGCGGTTCGCCACGCGGTCGCGATTCGGAGCCGCCGTTGACTGAACCCGGAATTATCGCAGTGCCCGCCGACGCCGCATTCGATGATCGATTGTTGGCGACTGCGCCAGACGCCGCCAGTCGTCTGGAGATACCGGTCGCCAGGCACGTGTTCCCCAATGCGGACCGTCGGATCACAACCTCCGGCACGGACGCGGCCGTCGCCCGTCTCGAAGCAACAGGGCTGAACGCATACTTCGGACAACAGCACGCCGTGAAGGAGGTAACGCTAACGCTCGATCCGCGCAGCGTCACCGCGATAATAGGCCCGTCCGGCTGTGGCAAGTCCACGCTGTTACGCTGCCTGAACCGCATGCATGAGACTGTCCCTGGCGCCCGTACGAGCGGCAGCGTGACACTCGATGGCGAGCAGCTGTACGGCGACGGAACGAGCGCCATCGCGGTGCGCCGACATGTAGGCATGGTGTTTCAGCGGCCCACGCCGTTTCCAACGATGTCGATCCGCGACAACGTAGCGGCTGGGCTGAGAATTCACGGCAGTGTACCGTCGCGCTCGCGCGTCGACGAAGTAGTCGAGGACGCACTCCGTCGCGCCGCTCTCTGGCACGAAGTCAAGGATCGCCTTGGCACTGGTGCCATCGCACTGTCCGGCGGGCAGCAACAACGACTCTGCATCGCGCGTGCGCTCGCTACCAAGCCGCGTGTGCTGTTACTGGATGAGCCGACGGCGTCACTCGATCCTTCCAGTACCCAGAAGATCGAGGAGCTCGTTTACGAGCTTCGCTCCACTGTCACGGTTGGAATCGTTACGCACAACATGCAGCAGGCAGCGCGTGTCTCGGATCGCACCGCGTTCATGCTCGATGGCGAATTGATCGAAGCAGCGCCAACAAATACGCTGTTCACCGCGCCAAGCGATCCGCGCACCGAAGCATACATCACAGGGAGGTTCGGATGAGTGCACTGGCCGCCCAGCTCGATCACAGTCCCGTCGCAACAGGGACGATCGAGGCTGTCGACTTCTCCTTCTTCTATGGAAAGAAGCAGGCATTGTTCAATGTGTCGCTTGCGATCGAGCCACACAGCGTCACCGCGCTCATCGGTCCGTCAGGCTGCGGTAAATCGACATTCCTCCGATCGATCAACCGGATGAACGACACGATTCCCGGGACGCGGCAGGAAGGCTCGATACTCCTGGACGGAACAGATGTATATGCGCGTGGCACGGATGTCGTCGCCCTACGGCAGCGCGTTGGCATGGTTTTTCAACGCTGGAATCCGTTCCCGGCATCGATTTATGACAACGTTACGTACGGCCCACGCATCAACGGCGTAACATCGCGATCGCAGCTTGACGAGTTCGCAGAAGATGCTCTGCGTCGCGCTGCACTCTGGGACGAGGTGAAGGATCGCCTGCGCAAAAGCGCGCTTGGACTATCCGGTGGACAGCAACAGCGGCTCTGCATCGCGCGCGCACTCGCAAATCGACCGGAGGTCCTTCTGTTGGATGAGCCTGCAAGCGCGCTCGATCCGATCGCCACGCGCAAGATCGAGCAGCTGCTTCACGAGCTCAAGTCGGAGCTTACGATCGTCATCGTTACCCACAACCTGCAACAAGCGGCACGCATCTCGACGCGCACCGCGTTCTTCTTCCTTGGCGAGCTCGTCGAGGCGGATAGCACGGATAGAATGTTCACGCGACCGCGCGAGGACCGCACCGAAGCATACATAACCGGGAGATTCGGATGACCGGCCTTCAGGACGCGCCGAACGGCTTCCGTCACTTTCACGATCAGATGGACGAGCTCAAGGCGCGCCTGCTCGCCATGTCCACACGCGCGGAGGAGATGATCGAGCAGGCAGTCGACGCTCTGCTCCATAACGATCATGCGATCGCCGAGATGGTCATTACCAGCGACGCCGAGCTCAACGCGCTGGAGGTGGAGATCGAGCAGCGCGCGGTGGCACTCCTGGCATTGCAGCAGCCCATGGCGCGCGACCTTCGTTTCATTGTCGGTGCGATCCGGGTGTCCAGTGACCTCGAGCGAATCGGTGATCACGCGGTGAACATTGCGCAGTCATCGCAGCGCCTGATCGAGCAGCGTGCAACGCTCGTTCCGGATCCTGAGATCGAGGACATGGCGCGGCGCGCGCGACTCATGTTGAGCGATTCGCTGGATGCGTTTCTTCGGAGCGACGGTGCGCTCGGTAGAAAAGTCTGTCAGGCTGATGATGCAGTCGACGCCCTGCACGATTCCATCTTCCGCATCCTGCTCACACATATGATGGGTGACGCCCGCACCATCACGCCGTCGCTGGAGCTGCTTCTGGTAAGCCGAAACCTCGAGCGCGTTGCGGATCTCGCCACCAACATCAGCGAGGACGCAGTATATCTCGCAGAAGGAAAACAGATCAAGCATCACTTCGAGGACTGATCGCGAGAACTAATCGCGAGAACTGATCGCGAGAACTGATCACGCGGACGGCGTTACATTTCCGGTTATGATCTGGGCCGGAGATGTGAATGCCGAACGAAGCTGATCAGACGCCACCTTCGGCGCAATCGCGCCGTCCGGCACCGCGTGCGGACGACGTACGCATTGCCGCGATCGGCATCGGCTCGAATTCCATTCGGCAGATAGTCGCTGACGTATCTCCCGACGGCGAGATCCGCGTCATTGATGAGATGAAGGCAGCTCCGCGACTCGGCGAGGGTGTAGGCGAAACCGGGCGCATTGGCGAGGCTGCAATTCGTAACGCGCTCGACGCGCTGCTCCGCATGGCCACGCTCACGCGTCAGATGGGTGCTGTGCGCACCGAAGCCGTCGCCACCAGCGCCGTGCGCGACGCTGAGAACGGTGCCGAATTCATCGCCGCCGTTCGCGACACCACAGGGCTCACGGTCCGCATCCTGGAGGGCGACGAGGAAGCGCTGCTGTCGTACCGAAGCGCCCTGGCGCACTTCGACCTTGCGACCGGCAGGGCGGTGGTGATGGACATCGGTGGTGGATCGCTGGAGCTGGCACTGAGTGCGGACGGCCTGCTGGACGGGTTGATGTCGTTCCCGATGGGCGCCATCACGATGACGGAGCAGTTCTTCGGCAAGAATCGTGGGCGCAAGGAACTGGCGGAGCTACGCCGGTTCGTCCGCAAGGAGCTGCGGGCCTCTGTATCCCGTCGTGACTGGCACGGAGCGCGGCTGATCGGCTCCGGAGGCACGTTCACGAATCTCGCTGGGATGATTCTGTCGCGTCAAGGGATGGGACGCGCATCTGGCGTTCATGGAACGATTGTTACACGCGCCGAGCTGGAGCACGTGCTCGATCTGTTGCAGGGAATGTCGCCGTCGGAACGACAGACGGTGCCGGGACTGTCCCCCGCTCGCGCCGACATCATCGTGGCGGGGCTCGCTGTTGCCGCGGAGGTGATGGCGCGCATCGAGGCGAGAGAGATGGTCGTGTCTGCGTATGGGATTCGCGAGGGTTTGTTGCTCGAAGCCGCGAGCATTGCTCCGGTCGTTGCGGATCCCGGAGAAGCACGCAGTCGCTCGGTGCTTCAGCTCGCCGAACGCTCGCGCTACGAGGCACCGCATGCACAACAGGTCCGACGCCTGGCGCTGCAGATCTTTGACGCGGTGGCCGCAAAGCTCGAGCTCGGGCCGAGTGATCGGGCGGTTCTCGCGGACGCCGCGCTGTTGCATGATATCGGCTATCACATAAACTTCGAAGCGCATCACAAGCATTCGTATCACCTGATCCTGCACGCCGAATTGCTTGGCATGACGCCGGCAGAGCGCGTGATGGTCGCGAACGTCGCACGATACCATCGGGGCGCGGCGCCAAAGGCCCAGCATCGTGCGTACGCCGGCCTCGATCGCCAGCTAAGACGCCGCATCAAACGACTCGCCGCAATCCTGCGGGTAGCGGACGGACTGGATCGCGGGCACGCAAGCGCGGTGAAGGACCTGGACGCCGAGCTCACGCGAACTGAATTCCTTATCCGCGCGACTCCGGCGTCGAATTCCTACGATCTACGGCTCGAGCTCTGGGGTGCCGCACGGAAAAGCGATCTCCTGGAGGATGTGCTCGGCGTTCCGGTGCGGATCGAGGCTGCCTAGCTACGGCGCTCACACCCAGCGGCGCACGCGGCTGCGGTAGGCGGAATAATCGGCGCCGAACGCGTCGGACAGGTAGCGCTCCTCCCGGAGGATCACGAACCGAATCATGATGGCGATCACGAGCGGCAACAGCACCAGTGGCCAGAGGGTGTGAAGCAACGCCGTGGCACCGATGTACGAGATAACCAGCCCGGTATACATTGGATTCCGCGTGAACCGGTACGGGCCGGCGGTCACGAGCCGACTCGCGCTGTGATGCGGAATCACGCTCGTGCGTGCAATTCGGAACGTGATGATTCCACACGCAGCAAGGACCACACCGATTGCCACGAGCGACGTGCCGACGGCCAGCAGGGCCGTCGCATTGGGGTATGTGAGTGGAACCGCAATTATGTACCGGTCCAGCGCCCATCCAGCAATAAGGCCGATGAGGAAGATGAACGGCGGAGGAAAGCGCACGCCGGGATTCAAGAGTGGGGTCGTCGACATTCGCACCTCCGTTGCAGCAGAAGTATATCACTTCCGGGAAGTTTCGCTCGGCGTGGACGACTGGTCCTTCCCACGGCGAGACCACCGCCCCGAGCGGTCCCCGCTCATCGTCAGTGTCCTATATTTCAATGGTGACCAAGCATTCAATTGTCGACGATTTCGGCACCGTGGACCAGGTCGGGATCGAGGAGCGCGTGGCCAAGTTCACCACGCGCAGCATCAAGAAGGCATCCAAGCTCTGGGGCCTCAAGACCGCCGTCTCGATGGTCGATCTCACGACCCTCGAAGGCAAGGACACCCCGGGCAAGGTCGCGTCGCTGTGTCAGAAGGCTCGCCAGCCAAGCGACGACGCCACCATTCCGCCCGTCGCGGCGGTCTGCATCTATCCATCGCTGGTCAAGGAAGCGCGCAAGCACCTCGCCGATTCCGCCGATCAAGATCGCGTCGGTCGCGACGGCGTTTCCGTCCGGCCAGAGCTCGCTCAAGATGCGCCTGCAGGAAGTGAAGTACGGCCGTGACCTGCTGGCGCCGACGAGATCGACATGGTGATCAACCGCGGACTCTTTCTCTCGGGCGAGTTCGACGCGGTGCAGGACGAGATCGCCGCAGTCGTCGAGGCCTGCGGCGACGCGACAGCTCAAGGTGATCCTCGAAGTCAGCGAGCTCGAGACCTACGACAACATCCGCGCCGCCTCGTTCCTCGCGATGCAGGTGATTCGCGCTGGCGACTTCATCAAGACCAGCACGGGCAAGGCGTCCGGCAGCGCGACGCTCGCCAACACGCAGGTGATGATCGAAGCGATCCGCGATTTCTATCTCGAGACCGGCATTCGCGATCGGCATGAAGCCCGCCGGCGGAATCCGCACCGCGAAGCAGGCGCTGCACTATCTCGTCGCGGTCAAGGAGACGCTCGGCGACGCGTGGCTCAACTCGTCGCGCTACCGTTTCGGAGCAAGCTCGCTGCTCAACGATCTGCTCCGCCAGATCGAAAAGGAGAAGCACGGCGCGTACCAGGCGCCGTACTACTTCACCGAAGCCGCTGAGAGCTACTGAAAATGGCGATCACACTGGACCCGTCCGAGCACGAATCCGCATCGAAGGATTCGAAGAAGAAACACGGACGCAAGCAGGGAATGCCCGAGCTGATCTTCGGTGACCTGTGGGAATACGATCCGGCGCCGGAGACCGCGGATCCGCAGCTCAAGTCGCGTTACGATCTCTTCATCGGCGGAAGTTTCATCGCGCCGAAATCGGGCAAGTACTTCGACTCGATCAATCCGGCGACCGAGCAGCTCTCGCCGAGATCGCGCTCGCCAACTCCGGCGACGTCGATGCCGCGTACATGGCTGCACAGCTCGCGTACCAGACAGTCGTGGCGCAAGATGCCGGGTCGCGAGCGCGGGAAGTATCTCTATCGCATCGCGCGCCTGCTGCAGGATCGCGCGCGCGAATTTGCCGTCGCCGAATCGATCGATGGCGGCAAGCCGATCAAGGAGTCGCGCGACTTCGACGTGCCGATGGCCGCCGCGCACTTCTTCTATCACGCGGGCTGGGCCGACAAGCTCGAGTATGTCGCGCCCGGTCGTACGGTCGCGCCGCTCGGCGTCGTCGGCCAGGTGATCCCGTGGAATTTCCCGCTGCTCATGCTCGCGTGGAAGATCGCGCCGGCGCTGGCTGGGAAACTGCGTCGTGCTCAAGCCGGCAGAGACGACGTCGGTCACGGCGATGAAGTTCGCGGAGCTGTTGCAGGAGGCGGAGCTGCCGGCTGGCGTCGTGAACATCGTCACCGGTGCGGGCGAAACCGGCGCCGCGGTCACGGGCATCCTGCCGCGGCGAAGATCGCGTTCACCGGATCGACCGAAGTCGGCAAGATCATCATGCGCCAGCTCGCCGGCGCGGCACGCGCATGACGATGGAGCTGGGCGGCAAGGCAGCGAACATCGTCTTCGACGATTCGCCGATCGATCAGGCGGTCGAGGGCGTCGTCAACGGAATCTTCTTCAATCAGGGCCACGTGTGCTGCGCAGGCAGTCGCCTGCTCGTTCAGGAATCGATCGCGGATTCGTTCGTGCACAAGCTGCAACAGCGGATGGCCAGTCTGCGCGTCGGCGATCCGCTCGACAAGAACACCGACATCGGTGCGATCAACTCGCGCGAGCAGCTCGACAGAATCTGCGAGCTGGTGGAAAGCGGCGTGACCGAAGGTGCGGAGATGTACCAACCCGCGTGCTCGCTTCCGGCGAGCGGATTCTTCTTCCGCCCGACGCTGTTCACCGAAGTCACCCAGAGCCATCGCATCGCGCGCGAGGAGATCTTCGGGCCGGTGCTCAGCATTCTCACGTTCCGCACGATCGACGAAGCGATCGAGAAGGCCAACAACACGATGTACGGACTCTCCGCCGGCGTCTGGACCGACAAGGGCTCGCGCATTCTTCAAGATGGCTGCGGAACTCAAGGCGGGCGTCGTGTGGGCCAACACGTTCAACAAGTTCGATCCCTCGTCGCCGTTCGGCGGCTACAAGGAATCCGGTTTCGGACGCGAAGGGCGGCCGTCAGGGCCTGCTCGACTACGTGGAGCTGTCATGACCGCGCGCATCCCTGTAGTGAAGACGCCGAAAGTGTACGTTGGTGGGGCGTTCATCCGGTCGGAGAGCGGGCGCACATTTCCAGTGTACGATAGTGGCGGACAGTTCGTCGCGAATGTTCCGCAATGCACTCGCAAGGATCTGCGCAACGCCGTCGAGGCAGCAGCGAAGGCGGGGCCTGGATGGTCTGCCCGCACGCCGTACAATCGCGGTCAGATCATCTACCGTCTCGCAGAGATGCTGGAAGCCAGAGCAGACGAGATGACGAGCGTGCTACGCCAGTTCTCACCGCGAATGGACGACGGCCGCCGAGCGCGAGGTCTCCGAATCCATCGATCGGCTGGTGCACTACGCCGGCTGGGCCGACAAGTACGAGCAGGTGCTCGGCAGCGCCAATCCGGTCGCCGCACCGTTCTTCAATTTCACCATCACCGAGCCTGTCGGCGTGATCGGCATCATCGCGTCGGACGCATCGCCGCTGTTGGGCCTCGTGACGCAGGTCGCAGCGACTATCGTGAGCGGCAACACCATCGTGGCGCTCGCCTCCGAATCGACGCCCTACCCTGCGATCACACTCGGCGAGATGCTGGCGACGTCGGATCTACCCGGCGGCGTGGTCAACATCATCACCGGCTACAAAAAGGAATTGATTCCGACCTTCGCCACGCACACGCACATCCGTGGAATCGACGCAGTAGCAACCGGTGATGATGCGACATCGTTGCGCCGCGGCGCGGCAGACAGTGTCAAGCGTGTGAAGGTTCGCCAGCCCGACATCGACTGGTCATCCGATCGTACGGAAGGTGTTTACGAGATCCGGAACTTCGTAGAATTCAAGACAGTCTGGCACCCGATAGGAGCGTAAGCGAGGATCAGCTCCTGCGCGACGCGTGCGCCATACGCGAGTCTTCCAGCCGAGCGTCCGGCGGGGCTCCGCCCCACGGATCGCGCAGGAATATCTCCTGCGTCGCACGCACCGGAGCATCTCCGGGATTTCGCTGCGCGTAGCGTTCCGTCCGGCGCAAGATCCCACGCCTCCCTGTTGTCGGTCAGCGAAGTCGTGAGAAGAGAGTGCAGCTTTTCGTGCAACAGCACGTCGTCGACCGGAACAATCGCCTCGACGCGGCGATCGAAGTTCCGCGTCATCCAGTCCGCTGACCCGATGTAATACTCCGGCTCGCTGTCGTTCGCGAAATAGAACAGTCGTGAATGTTCCAGGAATCGCCCGATCACGCTCATTACGCGAATGTTGTCGCTGGCGCCGGGAATGCCGGGCCGCAGGCAGCAGATGCCGCGGACGATGAGATCGATCTCGACGCCGGCGCGCGATGCGTCGTACAGCGCCTCGATGATCTGCTCGTCTACGATCGAGTTCATCTTCGCGATTATCCGTCCCGTTTTCCCCGCACTCGCAAGTGCCGTCTCTCGGCGGATCATCTCCAACAGCCGGTCGCGCATGTTCGCGGGTGCGACCAGGATCTTGCGATACAACCGCTGTCTGGAAAATCCGGTCAGTGCATTGAACAGATCCGTGATGTCGGCGCCGATCGATCGGCTTACCGTGAACAGTCCCAGATCAGTGTACAACCGCGCGGTCTTCGAATTGTAGTTGCCCGTTCCGACGTGCACGTATCTACGAATGCCGTCAGGCTCACGGCGCACGACGAGCGTGGTCTTGGCGTGAGTCTTGAGTCCCGGCAATCCGTAAGCGACATGCACCCCATAATCTTCCAGCGTGCGCGCCCAGGTGATGTTGTTCGCTTCGTCAAACCGTGCCTGAAGCTCGACCAGGACCGCTACCTGCTTCCCCCGCTCGGCGGCATCCGTCAATGCACGTACGATCGGCGTGTCACCTGAGGTTCGGTACAGCGTCATCTTGATCGCGAGCACGTCGGGATCGACCGCTGCGGCCTGGACAAACTGTTCCACGCTGGCGGTGAACGACTCGTACGGATGATGCACCAGCAGGTCGCGCTCCTTGATCACGTCGAAGATCGAGCGCGTGGTATCGCGCAGGCGCACCGGTGTCACCGGAGCGAACGGCGGATCACGCAGCTCGGGAATGTCCAGCGTCGCGAGCGCCATCAGGTCGCCCAATTCGAGTAACGCGCCGCCATCCACGACGTCTTCCGGCGTGAGCGCGAACTCCAGGGTCTGCTCCTCGCGCAGCTCGTCCACGAGAATGGCGCGGATCTCATCCGGCACACCCGTCTGCACTTCGACGCGCACGACTTCGGTGAATCTGCGCTGAAATACCTGCTCCTCGATCGCCGTCAGCAAATCCTCGGTCTCGTCCGACGCCTTCACTTCGAGATCGGAGTAGCGCGTTACGCGGAACGCCCAGCTTCCGAGAATCTCCATGCCCGGGAACAGCGCGCCGAGGTTCGCGCTTATCACCTGCTCCACCGGGACGAAATGACTTGCGCGCCCGATGCCTACCCAACGCGGCAGACTCTTCGGAATCTTGACGCGCGCAAAGCGCTCGACCTTGTTGTCAGGATCATACAGCTGTACCGCGAGCGACAACGAGAGGTTCGAGATGTACGGAAACGGATGCGTCGGATCGACAGCAAGCGGCGTCAGAACCGGGAAGATATCGGACTCGAAGAAGTCATCCACCGTCTGCCACTCGCCGGCACTGAGCTCGCTCATCGTCACGAGCCGCACGCCGTGCGTTTCGAGCGTCGGAAGCAGAATATCGTGGAGGCAGTGCTGTTGCATTCCCACCAGCTCGAGAATGCGCGCGCGAATGGCGCTCACCAGCTCTGCCGGCACCATGCCATCGGGTCCGCTCGGCGCTGTCACGCCGGCGAGAAGCTGGCGCCGCAAGCCCGCAACGCGAACCATGTAGAACTCGTCGAGGTTCGTGCTGAAGATCGAGAGAAATTTGAGCCGCTCGAGCAAGGGGTTGCGCGCGTCGAACGCCTCGTTGAGCACACGAGCGTTGAACGCGAGCCAGCTCAGCTCTCGGTTGATGTACAGCTCGGGATTGATTGCCATCTAGAGTTTGACGATCGACGCCAGTATCCAGTAAGCGATTGCAGCCATGATGCCAGCAGCCGGAATTGTAACGATCCAGGCCCAGACTATCCGCCGCGCCAACCCCCAGCGCACAGCCGACAGCCTCGTTGTCGCCCCGACTCCGACGATCGAGCCTGTAATTGTGTGCGTCGTACTCACCGGAATGCCGAGCGACGTCGCACCGAGAATCGCGAGCGCGCCCGCAGTCTCGGCTGCGAATCCGCCTACCGGGCGCAGCTTCGTGATGCGCCGACCCATAGTTGCGACAATCCGCCACCCGCCGAACAGCGTGCCGAGCGAGATCGCGGTGTACGCCGTGACCTCGACCCAGAACGGGACTCCATTCGCGTTCTCCACGTACAGGTGTCCCAGCAGCCCGGTCTGATGTGCGGTAAGCGACCGAACCGAGACAAGCAGGCCGACAATGATTCCCATCGTCTTCTGTGCATCGTTGCCGCCGTGCGCCAGCGACAACAGCGCGGAGCTGCCCAGCTGCAGGGTGCGAAATAGCCGATCTGTCTTGCCAGGATTGGCGCGCCGGAATATCCAGTAGATCGCTGTCATCAACAGCAATCCGACTACGAGACCGACTACGGGCGAGATCACGATGAACGACAACGTCTCGATCCACTTGGCGCCCCACACGATCGCCGCCCAGCCAGACTTCGCAATTGCTGCGCCCGCGTACCCGCCGATCAGCGCGTGCGACGAGCTGGATGGAATCCCGTAGCTCCACGTGATGATGTTCCACGCGATGGCACCGAGCAACGCCGCCAGCACGACGTTCGGATTGACGATCGCGACGTCTATCATTCCGCTCCCGACTGTCTTGGCGACCGCCGTGCCGACAGTAAATAGCGCGAGGAAATTGAACGACGCCGCCCACACCACTGCAGCAACCGGACTCAGCACTCGTGTACCGACTATTGTCGCTATCGAGTTTGCAGAATCGTGAAAGCCGTTACTGAAGTCGAAGACGAACGCGACGATGATTATCGCGACGACATAACCGATCACACGTTATCCGTTCTTGAGTGCGATCGACTGCAGGACGTTCGCGACATCTTCCGCCTGGTCCAGTGCATCCTCGACCTTGTCGTACAGCTCCTTCCACTTGATCACTTCGATCGCGTCGAGGGCGCCGTCGAACAGCGCGCCCATCGATTCGTGGTAGATGGCGTCGCCCTCCTCCTCCAGCTTCTTGAGCTCCTGCGCCTTGAGGCCCACGACTTTCGGGTCCTTCATCCCACGGACAGCGGCCTCGACCTGCACGGCTGCGCGCACCATCACGTCAGATAGCGTGACGGCAGCCTGATGAACGGTCGTGATCCTGAATATCTCGACCCGTCGCGCGGCTCCGTCCAGCAGATCGACCACTTCATCCAGCGCCGACGCGAGCTGATGGATGTCCTCGCGGTCGAACGGGGTGATGAAAGTCCTGTCCAGCCGGTCGATTATCTCGCGCGTGATCTCGTCCGCTTCATGCTCGGCCGACTTGATGGCCTGAACGTGCTCCGCCCGCCGCTCCGGCTCCCGGAAAAGCTGGTTCAGCAGCCGCGCTGCAAGCGAAAGACGTTCGGCGAGCTGCGTGAATAGGTCGTAAAACTGCTCGTCGCGGGGTATCAGCCGCACACTTCTCTCCAGATCAAATAAAGCGTACGGGCGAGGCATGCCTCGCCCGTACGTATCGCATGCCTCGCCCGTACCGCATGCGCCGCCCGTACGAAGTTAGCCTCTCCGTAACGGCGCAGCCACCGCCCCGCGTGAAGTGAAGAACTTGATCAGCAGCAGACCGGTCACAAATCCACCAACGTGGGCCCATACGGCCACCCCGCTCGAGAACTCCGAGCCCATCTGACCCGACGTTGCGATCCCTTCGAACAACTGCAACAGAAACCAGTAGATCAGTACGATCCACGCTCGCACATCCGCCAGAATGATGAAGAAGAACATCTTCACGCGAACATTTGGATAGAGCAGCAGGAAGGCGCCCATCACCCCGGAAATCGCGCCGGATGCGCCCACCGTCGGGACCGGCGAGCCCGGGCTCGAAGCGATCTGCGCCAGACACGCGACGATTCCGCAGATGAGGTAGAAAGCCAGGTATCGGCCAGGCCCCATCGTGTCCTCGATCCCGCGGCCGAACACCCACAAAAAGAGCATGTTGCCAAGCAGATGGGCCCAGCTCCCGTGCAGGAAGATCGAGAATAGCGGCGTCAGGATGTTGATCGGATCGTTGTCCACGACGCACGCCAGCCCGCGCCCGAGCGGAACCGCCAGGCCGATCGGCGCGACGTGCGTTATCTCGCCCGGAACCATTCCGTAGTTGCAGATCGTCGCGGCGAGCCTCATCGGATCCACGCCGGCCCCTTCGATCTGAATCCAGACCGCTATCGTGACCAGGATGATGAGGTAGTTCATCCACGCGATGCGCCGAGTCGGCAGGCTGGTTCCGACTGGAATCATGCGTTTGCCCGCGACTGCGCCATTCTGGCAGGAAAGTTCGGCATTTGCGTTGCTCTAGAAGTGATCGCAGATAGCACCGTGCGGAAGTCAGCGACGGCGCCCAGTTGCTCGGGGCTCGTAGTACTGCTCTCCGGCGTCGTTTTCACCCGAACCAGATAATACAGTCATGGCAGAAAAAGTCATCGGCATCGACCTCGGCACCACCAACTCCGTCGTTTCCGTGATGGAAGGCGGAGATCCGGTCGTCATCCCGAATGCGGAAGGCGGACGGACAACGCCGTCGGTCGTTGCATTCGCGAAAGATGGCGAGCGCCTCGTAGGCCAGATCGCCAAGCGTCAGGCAGTCACCAACCCAGCTAATACAGTCTTCTCGATCAAGCGGTTCATGGGTCGCAAGCTGAACGAAATCAGCGAGGAAAAGACCCGCGTTCCCTACAAGGTCGAAGCAGGCGCGAACGAAATGGTTGTCGTCGAGGTGCAGGGCAAGAAGTTCTCCCCGCCCGAGATCTCCGCGATGATTCTTCAGAAGATGAAGCAGACCGCTGAGGACTACCTCGGAACCAAGGTCACCAAGGCCGTCATTACCGTTCCCGCCTACTTCAACGATTCGCAGCGCCAGGCCACCAAGGATGCAGGCAAGATCGCCGGCCTCGACGTGCTCCGCATCATCAACGAGCCCACCGCGGCAGCGCTCGCCTACGGTCTCGATAAGAAGAAGGATGAGAAGGTCGCGGTATTCGACCTGGGCGGTGGTACGTACGACATCTCCGTGCTCGAGCTCTACGACGTCGAAGGCTCGCGCCAGTTCGAGGTCAAGTCCACCAATGGTGACACCCACCTCGGCGGCGACGACTTCGATCAACGCGTGATCGACTGGCTCGTCACCGAATTCAAGCGCGATCAGGGCATCGATCTCTCCAAGGATCCGATGGCGCTGCAGCGTCTGAAGGAAGCAGCCGAGAAGGCCAAGATGGAGCTGTCGACGACACAGTCGACCGACATCAATCTTCCGTTCATCACGGCAGACCAGACCGGACCCAAGCACCTCAACTATTCGTTGACGCGCGCCAAGTTCGAGCAGCTCGTCGACGATCTCATCAAGCGCGTAATTCCGCCGATGCAGCAGGCCTTGAAGGACGCCGGCATCCAGCCGAACGAGATCGACGAGGTTCTCCTCGTCGGTGGCTCGACGCGTATTCCGAAGATTCAGGACGAGGTCAAGAAGTTCTTCGGCAAGGAGCCCAACAAGGGCGTGAATCCTGACGAGGTAGTCGCGATCGGCGCAGCGGTTCAGGGCGCGGTTCTCACCGGCGAGCAGAAGGATGTGTTGCTGCTCGACGTGACACCGCTGTCGCTTGGAATCGAGACGCTCGGTGGCGTGATGACGGTTCTCATCCCGCGCAATACAACCATTCCGACCAAGAAGTCGGAAACGTTCTCGACTGCTGACGACAATCAGTCGACAGTAGAGATTCACGTGTTGCAGGGTGAGCGCGAGCTCGCCACGTACAACAAGACGATCGGCAAATTCCAGCTCACCGGAATTCCGCCCGCACCGCGCGGCGTGCCTCAGGTCGAGGTCACGTTCGACATCGACGCGAACGGAATCCTGAACGTCACCGCGAAGGACAAGGCGACGAACAAGGAGCAGAAGATCCGCATCGAAGCATCCAGCGGATTGAGCGACGCCGAGATCGATCGCATGGTCAAGGACGCGGAGAAGAACGCGACCGAAGACAAGACGCGCCGCGAGCAGATCGACGCTCGCAACCGTCTGGACTCGCTCGCCTACGAAGTCGAGAAGAACTCCAAGGAGTGGGGCGACAAGCTCGGCGACGACATGCGGAAGCGTCTTGAAGAGGGTGTCGAGAAGGCACGTACCGCTCTGCGGGGCGACGACGTAGCGGCCATAAATGCCGCCGCGGAGGAGCTGAGCAAGCTGTACAGCGAGGCTGGGCAGGCCTTCTACCAGGCCCAGAACCAGACCGCGCAGCCGGGCGAGCCGGCAGCGGCCCCAGAGGCCGAGAAGCCGGCCGACGATAACGTGGTCGAAGCCGACTACGAGATCGTCGACGAAGACAAGAAGTAACCGTTACGTGGACGAAAAGGGGCAGGCCTCCGTGCCTGCCCCTTTTCGTCGCGGTGCGGAGTACCACGGAGCGCGCCGAGAACGTGGCACGCTATGTTCGATACGAACCGAACGCGGTTTGCGGTGTTTTAAATGGAAGGATGGGGCAAGCCCCGTCCTTCCAGATTCCTCTTTACCCTTCACCTTCATGCCTCCCATATCATCACGTGTCCGCTGGGGAACCGCGGTCGCGGCAGCATTCATTGGCGGCGTCCTTCTGGCGTCCGGCAAGGGATGGACGCGACTCGGCTTTGCCCAGGACGGCGCAACGGCCACCGCCATCGCCCCGGGCGGAGCACCGGCAGCGGGCTTCTCCTCGATCGCAGACCACGCCACGCCGGCCGTCGTCTCAATTCAGGTTGACACCAAGAACCGCGCGCCGACGCGCATCCGGCAACAGGTCCCGCGCGGAATGCTTCCGCCTGGAATGGAACAGTTCTTCGACTTCGGTCAGCCGCAGGCCCGGCCGTCGGTCGAGGAAGCCAGCGGCTCGGGCTTCATCGTGACGAAGGACGGCTACATCCTTACAAACAACCACGTGATCACTGGCGCCGATCACACGACGGTCGCCGATCAGATTCACGTAAAGCTCATGGATGGACGCGTCTTCGCAGCGAAGGTGATCGGACACGATCCATCCACCGACGTTGCGGTCCTCAAGATCGACGGCAACAACTTCCCGACCATCCCGCTCGGTGACGACACCAAGGCCAAGGTCGGCGAGTGGGTCGTCGCGATCGGAAACCCGCTTGGCGTTCTCGACTTCACCGTCACCGCCGGCATCGTGAGTGCCAAGAATCGCTCGCTTCCGGGACTGCTCGGCAGCGACCGTTACGCGATTTCGGATCTCATCCAGACAGACGCGGCGATCAATCCCGGTAACTCGGGTGGCCCGCTCATCAACACGCGCGGCGAAGTGATCGGAATCAACAACGCGATCGCGAGTGAAACGGGATACTACGCAGGCTACGGATTCGCGGTCCCGATCACACTCGCGAAGAAGGTCATGGACGACCTCATAGCGCACGGCCACGTCCGCTTCGGAATCCTCGGCGTCCAGATAAGCGAGGTGGATGCAGATGCAGCCGCGGTCGCGAAACTGGATCACGTGTACGGTGTGCTCGTTCAGGGATTCAATCCTGACACGCCAGACAATCCAGCACGCAAGGCAGGATTGCAGGAAGGCGACGTGATCGTCAGCGCCGACGGCCAGCCTGCGGATCGCGTGAGTTCGCTGCAGCGCGTAATACGCAACCACGCGCCAGGCGAAACCGTGCATCTGGAGTATGTCCGTTACGGCAAGAAGATGGCGGTAGACGTCAAGCTTGCACCGCGTCCGGCTGACTCGACAGCTGCGACGCAGGCAAGCGCCAATCCGACTTCGACCAGGGGCGTAGCGGGCACCAAGCTCGGTGCGACGATCGCGCCGCTGCCGCCCCCGGATCAGCGCCCGGCTGGTTTCCCGGATCACGGCGTGCTCGTCACAGACGTGGTGAGCCTCGGCCCGTCATATAGCAAGCTGCAGCCAGGTACAGTGATCACTGAGGTGTTGTATCCGACGCCGCGCAAGACTATCAACTCGGTCGCGGATCTGCAGGGAGTTCTGAACTCGATGAAAGCCGGCGACTACATCAGCCTAAACGTCGCGCAGCCCGATGGCCGCGGTGGCGTGATAAACAGCGTGGTGAACATCCGCCTCGGCCAGTAGATCGGCCGTTACCATTGACGAGCGGCCGGGATACGTAATCGTATCCCGGCCGCTTATTTTTCGTATTGCATCACGCGAGGATGGCGAAATTGGTAGACGCACCAGCCTTAGGAGCTGGCGGTTAACACCATGGGGGTTCGAGTCCCCCTCCTCGCACTGGTCGCTCCTCTGCGGATTTCGCGTCAACTTTAGTTGCACCCGCCTAACGCGACTCGTAGTGTTGTTCTGTGTGCCCGTTCCTGATCGACCAAACCAGAAAACGCACAATTCTGTGCGCGCATCATCGCCAGCACGCCGACGCGACGTGAAATGGCCCGTGCGCGTCCTTATTGCGATCAGCCTGCTTGTACTCCCTCTGACCCGCACGCAGGCACAGTCGGCGACCAGCGACAGCATACCCGCGACTTCTTCGAATTCGTCCGTACCCACAACCAGCGCGCCGACTGATTCCACGCCGCCCTGGATCACGAAGCGCGAGCTGCTTGGCGGCGGAATATCCCTCCTTGCCACCATTGCCGTCGCGCCTCTGGACAAGCCGGTCGCGGCCGAGTTCCAGGAAGCCGGCTGGCAAAAGGACGAGCCGTTGCACAGCGCCAGTCAGGTGCTCGCCTTCGCTGGTGGCCCGGGCCCGTTCCTGCTCGGCGTGGGATTCATGGCGGCGGGCCGCCTGTCTGGAAGTCCGGGGCTCAATAGCGCGGGTGCGCACGTCACCGAGGCCGTATTGCTTGCGGCTGGAGTGACGGCTTTGGGGAAAGGGATAGCCGGACGCGCCCTTCCAGGAGTAAAGACAGCAGAAAATTTCGAATGGGCCCGTGGGTTCCACAAAGGGAACGGACCATTCGTGTCGTTCCCTTCCGGTCACACCGCCGCTGCATTCGCGATGGCCTCGGCGCTGACTGGCGAGGCCGCAGCGTGGCGTCCTGGGCTCGCGCGCTACGTAGGCCCATTCGCGTACGCCACGGCATCAGCAATTGGATTCGCACGCCTTTATCAACACGTGCATTGGGTGAGCGATCTGCCACTGGCCGCCGCGATTGGCACATGGAGCGGGATCTCGGTGGAAAGCCATGTGCACCGCAACAGCAAGCGCGGCGTGCTCGCCCGTGTCGCGCGGTGCGCGATGGTCCAGCCGAGTCCGGAAGGTGGCGTGTTGGTTGGACTATCCCTGCCATTCTCCGTGCCAGCCAGATAACGGTTGGGATGATGTCGGTGTATTCAGATGCCGCCGTGGAACGATCCACTGCCACGGCCCTGCGCCAACCGCAGGAATTCGTCACGCGTCTTTGGATCGTCACGGAAATTCCCCCGCAGAGCGCTCGTGATCGTCGTGGAGTTCTGCTTCTGCACTCCGCGCATCATCATGCAGAGGTGGGAAGCCTCGATCACCACACCAACACCACGCGGCTTTAATATGTCGCAGATCGCTTCGGCGATTTCTTCCGTGAGCCGCTCCTGCACCTGCAGCCGGCGCGCAAACATATCGACGATTCGCGCGAGCTTGGACAGTCCGATAATCCTGCCATCGGGGATGTAGGCAATGTGCGCTCTCCCAAAGAACGGAAGCATGTGGTGCTCGCACAAAGAATACAGCTCGATGTCACGAACCATCACCATGTTCTCCTGGCGCTCCTCGAACACCGCATCGCCAACGATATCGGCGAGGTTCATGTCGTAACCGCGCGTCAGCCACGCGAGCGACTTGGCAATGCGCTCGGGTGTCTTGAGCAATCCGTCACGATCTGGGTCCTCGCCTAGCAATTCGAGTTGACGATGTACCAGAAGCTCCATCTCCAGCTTGTTGTCAGTCGGAGATGTTTCGAGATGAATCGCACGGCGCTGCATTGCATTCGTCATTGGTTGTACCAGGCCGCTCACGCGGGTAGATGTTTGCGGCGTCCGAGCGTGGAATCGCTCTCGATTCCAAGTTGCAGCGCTGTATCGGCGGCGCGCTCCATTATCACTTCGGTATCGAGGCTGAGCATGTCGTGCCCGATCGTGGCAACTGCCTGGTCCTGGCCGCCGCTACGATACGTCACCGCGATCTTTCCGTCATGGAAGTCGCCGAGCACTTCCGTCTCGTCCCAGCTATCCGCGTGACCAACGTATGAGATGGTAGTGTCGTAATGCGCGCTCCAGAAGAATGGCACTGCGATGAACGGCTCGCGTGGCGTGCCTTCAAAGCGCGCGACAATGTTGTGCGCGACCGCCGCTCCCTGACGCTCTGCGACAACCCAGTGCTCTATTCTGCGACTGTGGCCGCTCACCGTGTCAGTCCATTGCGCGATGTCACCCGCCGCGTACACTCCCGTCGTACTCGTTTCGAGGAATTCGTCGACAACTACGCCGCGATCCACCGACAGTCCCGCCTCACGTGCGAGCGTAAGATCGGGGCGCACACCGATCCCGGCGATTACAAGATCCGCCTGCAGTCGCTCGCCACTCGCGAGCAGTACGTGATCATCGCCGACCGACGCCAGTGCATTGCCCAGATGGAATGTCGCGCCGTGGTCCTCGTGGATCCGCTGAATTATATGACCCAGCTCAGTGCCAAGAATGCGTTCGAGCGGGCGATGTTCCGGTGCAACGATGTCAACATGGAGGCCGCGCGTACGCAGCGCGGCAGAGACCTCGAGACCGATGAAACTCGCGCCAATCACGACGGCGTGCCCAGCGTGCTCACAGGCCGCAACTATCGCGCGCGAGTCCGTCAGCGTCCGCAGATACATGACCCGCTGCAATGGATCCATGCGCGGTGGCAGCCGCACCGGCGTCGCACCAGTCGCGAGCAACAGCGCGTCATAAGCGACCGAGCTGCCATCACTCAACTGCACGACGCGCTTTGCGACATCGATATCCGTCGCGCGGATCCCGAGCCGCAGGCTTATCCCCTGTTCCTCATACACGGCGAGCGGCCGGAGTGGGATCCACTCCTCTGGCGCGGTGCCAGCCAGATAATCCTTTGAGATATTGGGGCGGTCGTATGGCGCGTCATCATCCGCGCTGACCATGGTGATGCTGCCTGCGAATCCCTCGCGCCGTAATGTTTCTGCGGCAGCGCTGCCAGCAGCCCCTCCACCGATGATCACAACCGACCGCGCTTTCTGCGCTTCGCTGCCGGTGGGTACCACTGCCGACGGCGTCTCAATTTCGTGCGTGACATAGACCTTGCCGTCGCGCTGCTCCACTGCCCAGCACGGAAGCGAATGCAATGCCGGTGCGCGGAGAGCTTCGCCGGTTTTCAGGCTGAAGCAGGCGTGATGCCACGGGCAGCGCACCGTATCGCCAACCACGATCCCCTCGGCGAGCGGACCGCCATAATGGCTGCAAACCGCTCCAACGGCGAAGACGGCCTCTCCGCGGCGAATCAACATCGCCGGCTTGCCATCCGCGTGCCCCTGAACCGCCTGCCCCTCGCCGAGGCTGTACATGGAAACACCCTTGGTGAAGTCCGGGCCGCTCAGTACCACGTCTTGATCACTCATGCTGGCTGGCGCATAGGTCGAACTCTCGGGCTCGTATAAGGGGGGTCTGGCTGCGTACACCGTCCATCAGTGAGATTCTAGAGGCATGGTGCTAGATTGTCAAGAATCTATTTGACAATATTGACTAATGGGTGGATTACCATACCTTTCAGTTCAGGCGTTGCGCACGTTTCTCATTCCACGGTGGCCGCATGGCTCCCTTGAATCGCAAGTTTTTCGAAACCACCAGAGGTAAGGTCCTCGCGCTACTCCAGCGTGAGCCGCGCACGGTGGACGAGATCGCCACAGCGCTCCAGATCACCGACAACGCGGTCCGCGCCCACATCATGTCGCTCGAGCGCGACGGTCTCGTCACTCGGCGCGGCTCACGTCCAACAGGGACCAGGCCTGCCTACGCGTATGAGCTTACACCGGATGCACTCCGTGGCCTTTCGGACGCATCTCGCCCGGTGCTCAGTGGCCTGCTGGGCGTTCTGGGCGAACGTTTGCCACAGAACGAACTGGAGAGCGTCCTCTCGGAAGTGGGTCGGCGGCTTGCCGAAGTTCGAGGCCGGACAACCGGATCGATCCGTGCCCGCGCCGAGGCCGCGGCGGACGCATTGCGCGATCTTGGCGGCGTGGTGGATATAGAGGAAGCCAACGGCAAGATCATCCTCCGCGGCCTGTACTGCCCACTGGGCGACGCCGTAAGCGCGCATCCCATCACCTGCAATGCCGCCGAAAGCATGATCGCCGAGATCGTGCAGGCGCCGGTCTTGGCGTGCTGTGAGCACGGCACGCCCTCGCGCTGCAAGTTCGAGATCATGCTGGACTCCGGGGAGAGCGATCGCGCAGTGGCATGAGCGCACCGGCAATACCTGACGCCTGACGCGCATAATCCGTAGGTAGCCTGGTTAAATTGCCGTGATGGAGATCCAACTAAATCCCAAGACCACCACCGGCGTCGAGCGCGCCGTAGAAGTAACCGTTCCGGCCGCCGAAGTGGCGGCCGCTGAAGAGCGTACCACCAAACGATACGCGTCTCAGGCGCGTCTTCCCGGCTTCAGGCCAGGAAAGGCCCCAGCCGCCGTCGTGCGCAAGAAGTTCGCTGAAGCGATCCGAAACGAGACCATCGAATCAGTCGTGCGCGAGGCCTACAAGGAGATCGTCGAAAAGGACAACATCCAGGTGGCGTCGCAGCCACACATCCACGATCTCAAGTTCGAGGACGGCTCGCCCCTCACTTTCGAATTCCATTACGAGGTCCGGCCCACGGTCGAGCTCGGGCGAACCAACGGATTCAAGGTGCGCCGCGAGCCCGTGACCGTGACGGACGAACAGCTTCAGGAACAACTCGACCGGCTGCGTGACGAGCGGGCCGCATGGGCTCCCGTAGAAGGCAAGCCGATCGAGGGCGACATGGTGAGCGTCGGGCTCTCCGTCGCTGATGATGAAGGCAAGCTCGGCGAGCCGCGCGACGTATCGCTTGTGCTTGGCGACGGCAAGGCAATCGCCGGGATCGAGGAGTTGATAATGGAAGCGGGGCCGGGTGAGACAGTCGAGCGTCCGGTTCGCTGGCCGGAGGATTTCCCCGAAGAAGCGCAGCGCGCGCAGACCAAGACCGTTCGCGCGACCGTACACGAAGTGAAGCGCAAGTCGCTCCCGACGCTGGATGACGCATTTGCGCGCGAGGTTGGTGATTTCGATTCCGCCGATGCACTCCGTTCAGCGGTTCGACAGGACATGGAGAAGTTCGCGCAACGTGAATCCGAAGCGCACGTGCGCCAGGGCCTCATCGACCACGTGATCGCAGCAAATCCATTCGACGTTCCGCGCAGTTGGGTGGGACAGCTGGTCGATAACTACGCCGAGACCTACCAGGTCCCGGTGGACCAGCGTGCGCAATTCGATACGGAATTCGCGCAGGTCGCCGAGCGACAGATCAAACGCGATCTGATCGTCGATGCAATTGCGGAACAGGAAAAGCTCACCGCTTCCGAGCGTGATCTCGACGATAGAATCGCCGAGCAGGCCACGGAGCGTGGAGTCGAGCCCGGCCAGCTTTACGCAGCGCTGGAAAAGGGCGGGAGATTGAAGGACCTCGAACGGACCATCACGGAAGACAAGGTGTTCAAGTGGTTGGTTGA
This sequence comes from uncultured Gemmatimonadales bacterium, assembly GCA_963707505.1. Taxonomy (GTDB): domain Bacteria; phylum Gemmatimonadota; class Gemmatimonadetes; order Gemmatimonadales; family Gemmatimonadaceae; genus Fen-1247. The sequence goes on along the minus strand of CAVPQB010000004.1, from coordinate 658,671 downwards.
ACGAAACGACATTGTGACAGAGGCCTAGTCATGCCGATTTACGCACCATATGTAATCGAGCGTTCTTCTCGCGGAGAGCGCACCTACGACGTCTTCTCGCGTCTGCTCATGGACCGCATCGTGTTCCTCGGAACACCGGTCACTGACGACGTCGCCAACGTCATCATCGCGCAGCTGTTGTTCCTGGAATCGGACAATCAGGAGCGCGACATCCACATGTACATCAACTCGCCGGGCGGCTCCGTTTCCGCCGGAATGGCGATCTACGACACGATGCAGTACCTCAAGAGTCCCGTGAACACGACGTGCATGGGAATGGCGGCGAGCATGGGCGCGTTTCTGCTCATGGCAGGACGCAAGGGCAAGCGCTTTGCACTTCCCCACTCGCGCATCATGATCCATCAGCCGTCGCAGAATGGCGGCGGCGGATCGGCATCCGACATCGAGATTCAGGCGAAGGAGATTCTATTCCTGCGCGAGAAGCTGAACTCGCTGATGGCGAAGCATACAGGCCAGCCGCTGGAGCGCATCGAGCGCGATACCGATCGCGATCGTTTCCTGTCCGCCGAAGAGGCAAAGGATTACGGACTGATCGACGCCGTGATAACGCACCGCGGCGAGATGATCGAGACGTCGAGCCAACCACAGGTGACTGTGTAAATAGCGTTAGCAGGCACGGATGTTGTAGCAGCGAGGGGGCGGAGTTGTCGACCGCCCCCTTGTAGCGTCGCCCTGAACGCTCGGACAGCGCCGGAGACATGCAACCGAGACATGCAGCCGAGACGGCTGGACAGCACACACCGAGCCGGGCCACGCACTACAGCGATGATTCCTGCGGGAGAGTGATACGACCAGACTCGGCGAATGCTGTAACAATTGTGTATGGTCTCCCTGTATTCGCTATTCCGATCGTGCGGGCGCTAACGTGCGGGTTCGATCGTGAACGTCACCATCGCAAGTCGATTCGCCTGCGCGGGTACAATTACGCGGCGCCTGGGGCGTACTTCATTACGATAGATACACACGATCGCGCCTGCCTGTTCGGCGAAATTGCGCGTTGCCGCATGCATTTAAGCGCAGCCGGAATGGCGGCACAAACCGCGTGGGCCGCGATTCCGGCCCATTTCCCGCGGGTGCGATTGGACGCGTTCGTCGTGATGCCAAATCACGTGCACGGCGTCATTGTCATCGTCGGCACGATGCCGGAAACGGACGACGCCATGTCGGCGCCGGACGACGCGGACGCATCGGTATCGGGCGACGCCGATGGATATGTACCGGGGGGCCACGGCGATGCATCGGCATCGGGCCACGGCGATGCATCGGCATCGGGCCACGGCGATGCATCGGCATCGGGCCACGGCGATGCATCGGCATTGGTACGGGCGACGCATGCGTCGCCCCTACGGTCCCCGCCGTACCATCCCCACGGGCCGCCGCGCGATTCCATCGGCGCGATCATCGGTGCGTACAAATCCGCGGTGTCCCGCCACATCAATCGATTACATGGAACGCGGGACGGTGTGGTCTGGCAACGGAATTACTACGAACGCATCATCCGCGATTACCCGTCGCTACAGCGGGTGCGGAAATACATCTGCGCGAACCCGCGCAACTGGAAAGGTCGCCGATAATTCAGGTATGGGCTGCCCCCGCCGCCGGCCAGTGCCTTGTGAATTAATTCACAAGCCCGATACCCGTTAAGAATGGTTGACCGCGCCACGCCCGGGTATTTGCTTTCAAACAGATATGTCCACCGATAAACACCTACGCTGCTCGTTCTGCGGCAAGTCCAAGGACTCGGTCCGGAAATTCATCTCCGGACCCTCGGTCTACATCTGCAACGAGTGTATCGCCCTCTGCAACGAGATCCTGCAGGAGGATGAAGAGCGCGAGGTAGCCGATGCGATCACGCAGGTTCCCTCGCCGCAGGAAATCAAGGACGTTCTCGACCAGTACGTAATCGGTCAGGAACAGGCGAAGAAGGCGCTCTCCGTCTCGGTGTACAACCACTACAAGCGCATCAACGCAACTGCTGTAAAGGACGACGAGGTCGAGCTCGACAAGTCGAACATTCTGCTCATCGGTCCCACCGGTACGGGCAAGACTTTGCTGGCGCGCACACTCGCGCGAATCCTCGACGTTCCATTCACAATCGCCGACGCAACGACTCTCACCGAAGCGGGCTACGTCGGTGAGGACGTCGAAAACATTCTGGTCCGGTTGCTCCAGGCCGGCGACTTCAACGTCAACGACTGCGAGCGCGGCATCGTCTACATCGACGAGATCGACAAGATCGCGCGCAAGTCGGAGAATCCGAGCATCACGCGCGACGTGTCCGGAGAAGGCGTTCAGCAGGCGCTCCTCAAGATCATCGAGGGCACCGTCGCATCGGTCCCGCCACAGGGCGGACGCAAGCATCCGCAGCAGGAATACATCCAGATCAATACGAAGGACATTCTGTTCATCTGCGGTGGCGCCTTCGACGGCCTCGAGAAGATCATCGAATCGCGCATGGGCCGACGTCAGATCGGGTTCGGCGACAGTGACGCAAAGCAGGCCGCGTTCAAGAACGCTTTCGCTAACGTCGAGCCCGATGACCTGCTGCGCTTCGGGCTCATCCCGGAGCTGGTCGGCCGTCTTCCGGTAACCGTGGCACTCGACGCTCTGGACGAGGAGTCGCTCGTGCGGATCCTCAAGGAGCCGAAGAACGCACTCACCAAACAGTATCAGCGTCTGTTCGCTCTGGAAGACGTGAAGATATCGTTCGAGGAGAACGCGCTCACTGCAGTTGCCACCAAGGCGCTCAAGCGAGGCACCGGCGCCCGCGGTCTTCGCGCCATCCTGGAAGAGGCGTTGATGGACGTCATGTTCGACATTCCGGCGCGCGAGGATGTGGTGGAAGTGCGCGTCACGGAGTCGTGCATCACGAACAAGACGCCCCCGCTGTTGGAGTTGAGCCCCGTGAGGCGGAAGAAAGAGGCGTAGGTACGTGGATCGTGTAGGGGAGGCCCCTGTGCCTGCCCCTACGGCCTCCTCGTCATCCATGGAGGATCGGCGCAGGGGGGATGATGCGATGGCGCCCATGGCGTACCGTCATCACCGGCTCCCCCTCCGGCTGCTAGCTTTCCTGTAATGCCACCCACCAAAAGCCGCGCCCGCGGCACCCCCCGGACCGGAGTCGCTGTGCCGGCGCCGAGCCAACCAGCCGTGGAGACGTCACCCGACGCTCGCACGCTTCCCGTGCTCGCGCTCCGCGACGTGGTCTTCTTCCCGAACGTCATCATGCCGCTCCTCATCGGGCGGAGGTCATCGCTCGGTGCGCTGGACGAGGCGGGACTCGGTTCGGGTGACGTCCTGCTTGTCGCACAACGGGACGCGTCGGACGAGGAGCCAGGCGGGGCGGATCTCTTCCGCACCGGCGTGATCGCTCGCGTGATTCAGCTGAGCAGACTGCCGAACGGGAGCAGCAAGGTCCTCCTGGAAGGACGCGAGCGCGCCCGCGTGACCAGATTCGTCCGCAGACGGCGCGGAATTCTCCACGCCGACGTGCGCCTGGATCCTCTCGTCGCGTCCGGACACGAAGATGCGCGACTCACCGACGCGACGGCGCGGCGCGCAGTCGCGCTGTTCGAGGAATACGTCGAGCTGCAGCGCCGGATTCCGTCCGAGGTGATCGCTCTGGTGCAGAGCGCGATCACACCGGAACGCCAGGCGTACGGCATTGCCGCGCACGTTCCGGCCGCACTGGAAGTGCGCCAGCGCATTCTGGAATCCGCCACACTCGAGGACGCGTTCAGCGCGATCACGGTGCTGCTCGCCGGTGAGATCGAAGTGCTGCGCATCGAGCGCAAGCTGGACGACGACACGCGCGGCGCGATGTATCAGACGCAGCGCGAGTTCTATCTGCAGGAACAGCTCAAGCTCATCCACCGCGAGCTCGGACAGGACGACGCTGACGACGTGAGCGAGCTGGAATCGTCGCTGCAGGCCAAGGCGCTTCCGGAACCGGTGCGAATGCGCGTGCAGCGTGAATTGCGAAAGCTGCGTCGCATGGCGCCGACGTCGCCCGAGTACACGGTGTCGCGCAACTTCCTGGACTGGATCGGTGCTCTGCCCTGGGATGAGCGCACTACCGAAACTCTGGACCTCGCACACGCGCGACGCGTGCTGGACGAGGACCACTACGGCCTGCAGGACGTCAAGGATCGTATTCTCGATTTCATCGCGGTACTGTCACTCGTCGGCCGTATAGACGGCCCCATCCTCTGCCTCGTGGGGCCGCCGGGCGTCGGCAAGACATCACTCGGCCGATCGATCGCGCGTGCGCTTGGCCGCAAGTTCGTGCGCATGTCGCTCGGCGGCGTGCGTGACGAGGCGGAGATCCGTGGACATCGGCGCACCTACATAGGGTCGATGCCGGGCCGAGTGGTTCAGGCGATGCGGAAGGCCGAGGTTGTGAATCCAGTGATACTGCTGGATGAGATCGACAAGCTCGGACTGGATTACCGAGGCGACCCTGCGGCTGCTCTTCTCGAGGTGCTGGATCCGGAGCAGAACTCGGCGTTCAACGATCACTATCTCGAAGTCGATTACGATCTCTCGCAGGCTGTTGTTCGTAACCACGGCCAATTCGCTCGCGACGATTCCCGATGCGCTGCGCGACAGAATGGAGATCATTCGCGTGCCGGGCTATCTCGATCAGGAAAAGCTCGCAATCGCACGCAAGTATCTCGTTCCACGCCAGTTGGAGGCGAACGGACTCGATGTGAGTGAGGTGAAACTCGACGCCGACGTGTTGCCCGCGATTCTTCGGTCGTACACGCGCGAGGCTGGCGTGCGCGAGCTGGACAGGCAGATCGCGAAGCTCGCGCGCAAGCTCGCGCGTCGTCAGGCGGAAGCGAGCGACGACGTGATTGCATCGCAGCACGTCTGCTGCCTCCGATCTCCACGGCATGCTCGGCGTGGAGCGATACGACGCGGATCTCGCGAGTCTCGAAGACAAGGTCGGCGTCGCTCGTGGGTTCGCATATACTACCGCCGGCGGTGAGACGCTCGAGATCGAGGTGAGCGTAGTGCGCGGACGTGGCAAGATCTCGCTCACGGGCACGCTCGGCGACGTGATGAAGGAATCCGCATCGGCGGCGATGAGCTACGTGCGTGGTCGTGCCGACGAGCTTGGTGTGGCGGCGGATTTCTATCGCACGCGCGACATCCACATTCACATCCCGGACGGCGCAACGCCGAAGGACGGACCGAGCGCTGGTATCGCCATCGCGACCGCCGTTGCGAGCGCGCTGACCGGAATCCCAGTGCGCGGTGATCTTGCGATGACGGGCGAGATCACGCTCCGCGGGCGCGTGCTTCCGATCGGTGGTCTCAAGGAGAAGTCGGTTGCAGCGCATCGCAATCACGTCGTGGACGTGATAATTCCGCACGCCAACGCGCGTGATCTCGAAGAGCTGCCACAGGAAGTACGCGACGCGATTCGGTTTCATCCGGTAAAGACGATGGATGAGGTGCTCAAGCTCGCGCTCCGCGGTGCGTCGCCTGATGTTACCGCGCAAACGCACACGGAAGCGTCCACGCAGTCAGGTAGTTGCGACCGTGAGCGCGCATTAGTGTCTGCAATGGCATCCGCTGACCCGCTGGTAATCCGGTCGCTCGAGTTCGTTGGGGGACTGGCGAGCATAGGTGGATGGAGACCGGATCTCGATCTTCCGGAGATCGCCTTCGCGGGCCGCTCCAACGTCGGCAAATCATCGCTGTTGAACAAGCTGCTCAAGCGTCGCAGTTTCGCGCGCGTCAGCAAGACGCCGGGCCGCACTCGCGAGATTAATTTTTTCAAAGTGAATGGCACGTTTCTGCTCGCCGATCTCCCCGGCTACGGGTACGCGAAAGTGTCCAAGACGAGATCGGCTGAATGGGGGCCGTTGATCGAGTGCGTATCTACGTAGCACCAGACAGCTCCGCGGTGTGGTCCAGTTGCTCGACGTGCGTCATGATCCAACGGAAGACGACCGTCAGATGCTGGATTTTCTTGCCGACGTGAGCGTCCCCGTCATGTTCGTGGCTACCAAGACCGACAAATTGTCGCAGGCGGCTGCGACGCGGCGTGTGCAGGAGCTCGCAATCATGCTGCAGGTGGATGAGGATCACATCATCCCGTTCAGTGCACAGACAGGCGTGGGACGTGATGAGCTCGCGGAGGCGATTTCCGGCTTGCTTGCTCCAGAGGCTACTGCTTGACGGTCAGCCGGCGGGTTTTCTCGCTGCTGATGGTGCTTGGCGCCAGTCCGTTCACCGCCTGCGCCCCTGTCGCGGGCTCGGGTCCTCAAGCTTCGGTGCCGGTGTCGGGAGTACCGCAGGCCGACACGGCGGGCATCACACTGTTTCCACCAGGTTACGGATCGTTGCGGCAGGACGATCTGTCGTTGCACATCGACGCTGGCACCGTACTGGTGCGCGCGCTGCCACTCGACGAGGCGCTGATTCGGTTGCTGACACCGGACTCCTACCGTGCGCTGCACGATCTCAAGGAAGGAAGCCGCAGTCAGATCGAAGCGATCGCGCGCCGTTACGGCGGTCGGCCGGTCTCCGTGTGGCTCGATATCGTTCTATGGCGTGGAGCCGAATGCACGGTTCACACCTGGCGACGTCATATTGACGAGCGGCGGGCGCGACTTCCGTCCATATCGACATTCTCGCACTGACAGTCGGCTTCGGCGAGAACCGCCTGAGACAGCGCGAGACGCAGAGCGCATTGTATGTATACGATGGTGACGTGCAGGTGAACCAGCCCGTGTCCATCGCATATCAGGGTTCAGTCGATAACAGCTGGGACCAGACGCTTCAGGTGATTGAGCGCGAGCGTGCGATGGTGCGTGCGCGCGTCCGGAAAACCGAATTAGCTTACCATTCTACATGGCGATTCTTCCACTACGAAAGCTTGCCGAGTCTCCCACGGAACCGCTGAAGCGTGCCTTCCTCGAGGAAGATCGAAGACGCACTCGATTCATCCGTAGATCGCAACGAGCTGTGCAGGAAGGTGCTCTGCTCGCTGCAGCTATCCGGAGTACGCCGACGGATGGGAAACGGCGGTCGAGGACGAGTCTCTTCGCCTCAGCGACGCGGCTCGCGCTGCTCGCGCTCGATCCGCGCAACATCACGCTCGAGCCGGAATATTACGCCGAGTGTGACGGAGCGCGCGTTCGGCCTGACCAAGCCGCTGCTGTGGCTGTGGTATTCCTTCGATCGCACTCCCGTCGGCGGACAGAACGTCGACCTCGGTATCAGGTTACGGCGGATTCTGGCCCAGCGGATCTTCCGGAAGTGCGGCGAGAACTTCAAGGCGTTTCAGAACGTCGAGGTGTCGTTCGGCTACAATCTCGAAGTCGGCGACAATGTGGTCGTTCATCGCAACGTGCTGCTGGACGATCGCGGCGGCATCGTGCTCGGCGACCGTGTATCGATCAGCGATTACGCGAACATCTACAGCCATACGCACAGCATCGTCGACCAGCGCGACGTGACGGACGCGGTGACGCGCATCGACGACGACGTGCGCATCACGTATCACGCGACGGTTCTTGCCGGCGTTCATGTCGGAGAGAACGGGATGGTCGGTGCGGGCGCGATCGCCACCAAGGACGTTCGGCCGTACCACGTGCACGTCGGCATTCCCGCCAAGAGTATTCGCGTCAAGCCAAATGCGCCGGCCGACGTATTTCACCTAACGACTATCAAGCCGCCAAAATCATGATGATGGACGCTGACCGATTTCTGAAGCGGTCAGACTTTCGAAGCAGTTCGTGACGACGGCGATGAAGTATCAGGAGTTATGGACACTCGGCGCGAAACGCGCAACGGTTCCCGCCGACGTCATCGAGCGGTTCGACACACTGCGAACGCCCGTGCGTCTCGTCGCGCTCAACGAAGACTGGTGTCTCGACGCCGTTGGAGTAGTGCCCTACGTCTCGAAGCTCGCCCAGGAGAATCCGCTCGTCGACTTTCGGAGCTTCAGCCGCGATGCGAATCCGGATCTGATGAATGCGCATCTCACGGGCGGTACGCGATCGATCCCAATAGTGATTGCTTATGACGCCGATTGGAGCGAGCTGGGTTGGTGGGGACCGCGCCCAACGGAGCTTCAGAAGTGGGTCAAGACCGAGGGCGACCTGCTGCCCAAGCCGGAGCGAGTACCACTACATGCGACAGTGGTACGCGCGCGACCACGGCGCGACGCCGCTGCGCGAGATCGCCGACATGGTGATGAGCGCGCTTGACGCACGCACTGCGGCAACCGGATGATGTAGAAGGATGATTTAGAAGGACGACGTAGAAAGCTTATGTAAGGCGCGTCCCGCTTGCGCGTGACCAGTCCGTTCGGCGTAGCTTGTCGGTCGGAGGCTCTCGATGGAACGCGCAGCACAATCGACCGACGAATGGATTTTACCCGTATTGCGCGAGATGCTGACGTCGGCGCAGCTTGCAGCGATCGCAAAGGACACGACGGCGAGCAAGTGGTGCGTCGCGGTCTCTAACGGATTCACCACTGACGACGCGATTCTACGCGCCATCGCGCGGCGGACGCGAATGCGTGTCGCTGGCGCGCTCACGTCATCGCCACAGGCAGTCGCTCGTGTTCCGGAGCGACTTGCACGGCGATATTCGATTCTGCCGCTGTCGGTCTCTGCAAATACAATAGACGTCGCGACCGCGAACCCCTACGATCTCCACTGCGAGCAGGCGATCGCGTTTGCTGCCGGCCGGCGCGTAAGAATGTCCCTCGCGCTTCCGGCACGGATCACCGAGCGCCTCGAGGAAGTGTATAGGCCCGCGTCCGTCGTCGAGCGGTTGCTCGCGTCGGTCGGACCTGTGTCCGTGCATCAGGTCGAGCCGGAGACGGATCCGGCGACGGCGACGCAGCTCGCCGACGGCGCACGCGAGCGGCCGATCATCAAAGCTCGTCGATCACATAGTCGCAGAGGGGATCGCGGCGAGAGCCAGCGACATTCATCTCGAATCGGAAGAAGACGCCATTTCCGTTCGGTACCGCGTGGATGGCGTATTGCGAACGGCGATGACTCTTCCGCGCGCGATCGGCCTTCCGCTCGTGTCGCGCGTCAAGATAATGTCGCGCCTCGACATCGCCGATCGGCTGCGTCCGCAGGGCGGACGTGCGCTGGTGATGGTTGAAGGCGAGCGAATCGATCTCCGCGTGTCGACGCTTCCAGCCGCGCACGGCGAGAAAGTGGTGATCCGGATTCTCGATGCGCGCGGCGGCGTTCGCTCACTCGACGCGCTCGGCTTCGACGATACGGACGCCGCGAGATTGACTCGCCTGCTCGACACCCGTGAGGGATTGATTCTGGTGACCGGACCGACGGGCTCCGGCAAGACGACCACATTGTACTCTGCTCTGCACTCGCTCGTGACACGTGGATTGAACGTCATCACGGTCGAAGATCCGGTCGAATATCGGATTCCGGGAATCGTCCAGTCTCAGGTGAACGAGAAGGCCGGTCTCACCTTCGCCGCCGCGCTGCGATCCATTCTGCGACAGGACCCGGATGTGATTCTGGTCGGCGAGATCCGCGACGCGGAAACGGCGGCGATAGCGATTCAGGCCGCGCTCACGGGACATCTGGTCTTCGCGACACTTCATACAATTGACGCCGCGAGCTCCATCACCCGGCTCGGCGATCTGGGCGTCGACCCGGCCAAGACCGGAACAGCGCTCAAGGGGGTGGTCGCGCAGCGGCTGCTACGCCGGATGTGTCCCGCCTGCGCGCGCGACAGCGACGAGCCGATTCCGCCCTCGCTGTGGGACTGCATTCCGAACGGCGCGCGGCTCAAGGCCGGTGCCGGTTGCGACGTCTGCGCGGGCACGGGGTTCAGAGGTCGCATGGCCGCCGTCGAATTGCTCACGATGACGCCCGCTCTCACGCGTCTCATAGTGACCAGCGCTCCAGCGCCCATCATCACCGCCGCCGCGCGCGCCGAGGGAATGCGCTCGCTCTGGACCAGCGGCGTCGCACGGGTATTGAGCGGTGAGACGACTGCTGCTGAAGTGTCACGAGTACTGGACTCGGAGGCGAACAGGGCCGGTGACGGCGACCAGGCCAATGGCGAGCAAACAAACGATTGGCCTTCGCGGAACGCCGATTCGCCCGCGAGGTCGCCATATTCCGAGCATGGTACACAACCCGGAATGCCCGAGCGGCGCGTGGGGACGGACTCGATGACGCGAATCGAAGTTGGTGTGGTGGATGTTTACCTGATCGACCCGCAGACCGAGACATGGCGAGTACTCGCGCTGCGGCGAGGAACCGGGACGCGCTGTCCTGGCGCCTGGGAGGCGGTGCACGGCCGCATCGAACCCGAGGAAACGCCGGAGGACGCGGCGGTGCGTGAAGTATTGGAGGAGACTGGTCTTGCGATTCGACGGCTGTACAACATCACCGTGCATTCGTTCTATCTGCATCAGACGGCGCGCGTCGAAGTTGCGATCGTGTTCTGCGCGTTCGTGGACAGCGGAGCCGTTGTAACGCTCGGACAGGAGCACGTCGAGTACACATGGCTGAGCATGGAGGACGCGGCAGCACGATTCATATGGCCGCGAGCGACGCAGGCGTTGGGAGAGATAAGACAGTTGTTGGGGAGTGGAGATGCGGGACCGGCTGAGGATGTTCTGAGAGTGTCGTGAGAGACACAAATGTTATCATTTACGCTCCGTGGCAATTGCGAGCACGATACGTATAATTTCCTGTACAATACTGTACAAAGGAGTCGCCTACCAACTCACTTCTCGACAAGCGCACGTTTTATATACACGGCGAGCGTGTCTTTACCCGGACTCCCACTGAATAATATACCATCGACGAGTATGGCCGGCGTAGCACGAATACCAAGTTGCGCCGCAGCAAGCGTATCGCCAGCTACGATTGCTCGCCGTCGCAGGATTCTTAACACAGGCATCGATTGCGCTACGTTCGATACGCCGAAGCGTCTCGTGCGAACACTAGACCATGGCTTGACTCCGATCGAATCTTGCTGAGCGAAACGACGATCGTGGTATTCGGAGAAAACATGGCTGTTTGTCTGCGCATACTGCCGCATACAGATGCCTCGAAGGCCTGCGGGTGCATCTCAGAGTTAATGCCAGTACACAACTCGCTCGATCGGATCGAGGCTATCAGACCTCGTCATTGCTTTGTGAAGTCGGCAAGACATGTGAAAGCGCTGAACACGCTGCCATCGGCGAGCGATCATCACCTATCCTGCTGCCACCAGCTGCATATTGACGCCAGTCTTTACTGCTGCGACGACCTGAGCATAGCATGCGCCAACGCTCTTCACCTCGCCACATTTCACGAACGATACCGCCACGTGAGCTGACGCAACGACCCTCATGACGACAGGAATACAGTCAACCAACCCTGCGGGGTCACATCCCAGCCTGTCCAGCCACTCCCACGTGCGGCTCCAGAATGAACGGTGAGTGGTTAAGATCCCACCCGCTAGCTAATGCGTTCCGACCTGGCGCGCTCGTGGCTATGCCGTCGGATATCACGCGCTGCATGAACACCTGCTGTCGAGGAATCACATGTTATCCGATTACATAATGACGAAACAGTACAACATCTCCGCATCACCAGCATAGTGCCAAAATCCGCCAAACAATGCCTCTTCCGGCCACCTCCTTGCCGCAAGACCTTGGAACGCGTAGCCTTCGAAGCCGGGGTGATGGATACGTTTACAGTCTTAGAGAGCGACGTACTCCTGCAGCGATATCGCTGGTCAAGACTGCGTGCGTCCACATCACTGGCATTTCCATCAACCTTTATTCTTAAGCTTGAGGACAACCCGAATGAAGCGACTGCTCTGGATCAACGCCATGACGCTCCTTACTCTTGCTGCGAGTGCGTCCTCCGCACATGCCATGCGATCGCACAGTCACGCAACAGCATCGCAGTTCCGTTGTATGGCCGGAGGCGGAGAAGCCGGCAATCCCGACGTTTGCGCGACCATTTGCTGCTCCCAGACTTGCTTCAACGGCCATACCTGCGACAAGGTGTGACGAGGATAACACCGCAATCGCGGTCTACGCGCAAGGCATGAGTTTGCGTCTGGCTCTTCTCAAGATTGTATTAAGCCATCGCCGAGTAGAGCCAGCCGCACTCGCCGCGTCGGTAAACCGTGCGTGTGGTCCTATGCGGCCTACGAAAAAACCATTGAACGGCGCCGAATCAGCATTAACTTTCCTCGGTAGCTTGGTCGTGCATTTCGTTCGCGGCTTCGACCGAGTGGTGTTCACTAATGAACAGTTGCTGGAGATGCCACTTGCTTAAGGCGGTCGCACTCTTGATGCTGCCCGTATGGGCTGGCTCGGTTTCTGCCCAGCGCGTCACTGGGGTCGTACAAGTCAACGACGTCGCTGCCCCACAAGGTGAAACAAGCGTCGCACTCATAGACTCGACGGGCGCAGTTGCGGCTGTCACCATCACCGACACCAAAGGTGACTTCACACTCCGTGCTCCGATGGCCGGCACATATCGTATCCGCGCTCGTCGAATCGGCTTTCTTCCCGATTCTTCAAATTACCTGACCTTGAACGTCGGACAACAAGCGTTACGGATCAATCTTTCGCTAAATGCATTCCCCGTTCAACTCGTTCGAGTAGGTATTGAGGAAGCCCGCCGTTGCGTAATCGCACCAGAAGCGGGAGCCACGGTGTTCAGGCTATGGCAGGAAGCCCAGAGTGCACTGACTGCAACGGTTGCCACTTCGCATGACGTACGCACTGCCTTTCTCCTACACCGGTTTGAGCGTCAGGTAGATCCACGTACAGGTCAGGTCGAGGAGTCACGTTCATGGGACTCTAAAACGACAACGTCGGAACCATACGCAAGTATACCGGCTGAGTCGCTGACGGCGCACGGGTTTGTTGTGCCAGATGGGAAAATGCTGGTGTACTATGCTCCAGACGCACGCACGTTGATCTCTGACGCATTTGCGAGAACACATTGTTTTCACCCGACCGAAGATACGTCTCACCCAAATCTAGTCGGACTCGCATTTGCGCCAACCGAACAGCGCATCCAGGATCGATCCGTTCGCGACGTATCCGGTACGCTTTGGTTCGATCGCGGGAGCTTAGCTCTACGAACCCTCGATTTTGAGTACCATGGCAACTCTGGGCGGGGGGTTGACGATGGCCTAGCGGCTACCGGACGTCTCGATTATGAGCGGTTACCCAGTGACGCATGGATCGTGAGTCATTGGCTCATTCGCATGCCTGTAGTAACAGTGACGACAACCGTCACAGCTCCAAGTGGCCTTACGTCGGAAGCGGGGGGAATCACCCTTTCACGCAATCGTGCGCAACATGTCACGAGTATATGGGAGGCCGGCGGGGACGTCCGGAACGCATTGGCAGTAGCATCGCCGCAAGATTCTTCCGTAATCGTTTCCGCTTATGGAGCCATCCACGGCAGCGTTATTGACACGACTCCTTCCGGCGCTCGGGAAGGTGTCAATGGCGTCCGCGTGACGTTACGCCCGAGGCGCACACCTTCAGATTCCGCAACAATTTACTCAGCATCCACCGACAGTTTGGGCAGTTTCGCCATTGACAGCGTGACACCCGATATTTATTCCATCCAGATGGGATCAGCACATCTGGACACATTGGGAATAGACATTGCGGAACGCGCAGTACATGTTGAGCCGGCAACTCAACAATCCTTCGTGACAATCATCCCGACAACTGCGAACGCAGTACATAACATGTGTCGGAACGGCCTCGGGCCTCGCGAAGCTCTACTTCATGGGATGGTTCGCAATACCGCCAACGCCCTAGTTTCCGACGCAATTATCGATGTGTCTTGGTTCGCAATAGCTGACTCGCGCCAAGAGCACTTCGCGGCGGCGACTCATAACGTCACGGCATTTTCCGACGACCGGGGCACATACGTGATCTGCGGAATACCTACGGATCAACCCCTGAAGATCGTCGCGAAGGATGTTGCCACAGGAGGTACGGTGACAACATTTCGCACTCAAAAAAGTCTCATCGGGATGGAGAATTTCGTCTTACCTAGTGCTCATTCACTTCACTCAAAGCCCTCGCGAACCCAGCCAACAACTTAACGCTGAGAACCGGGCAAGAAGAACCATTCAGGACGAGACCGAAGTGCGATCGATCACCGGAATGTCCTGTCCGGCGAATGCGAACTGAGGTGACCGCAGAGGTACCGCATTCATAAATGAAGTTTTAATAATAATCGGCCCTAACACAGCGCACGGATCATCTTGCGCGTCGATCCGCCACCGCCGAAAGTTGCCGACCGCTCGAATGCACAACATCGATGCCGCAAAATGCTATTTTCTCCGAGGCGATTCAAACAGCGAATCATTGTCACTCCCTGCTCGAATCTTGGAAGAACGGTGAGATACGTTACGCTATTAGGCCCTCCTTCGATAGCAACGGTCAAATCGACGCTTGGTGGTGTCGGGACGATGTGTGCAGTGCGAACTCTGTCAGAACTAATCCGCAAGTTGAAGGAGCCGCGGGAAAGCTGCGTTATACTTGACCCGGCACTTCTCTCGACCGTAGCGGCAGAAGAAGTCGCGAAGCGTACCGCTCAATTCCCTTGTCACCTTGTTCTTTATGCCTCGATTACAGCGAGGTCCCTGGAAGCATCAGTCATACTGGCGCGGAAGACTAACGCGCAGTTCGTATTTTCAGGCGCTCCCGACGAGAGACAAGCTCTGACGCGAGCGCTGCTCCCTCCAGACGGCGAAATTGGAGTTTATTTGTTGGCTGCACTACATTCTCAAGTCAAACTCCTGCCGCAGCCGTTGAGGAATAGCGTTAGCACCCTGCTTACAACAGGAACGGGCGCACTGACTCCAAATGCCCTGGCCCGCCAAAGCACGCTGTCACGGCGTACCATGGATCGGCGACTCGCACAGGCCGGGTTTGCATCCAGCCGCTTGCTAATTGCATCCGCGCATATCTTTCGCGCTCTGCCGGCAATTACATGCTCGACAGTCCCGTTTCGACAGGTCGCTTTAATGCTCGGATATAGCACTCAGAGATCGTTGAACAGGCAATTGTACGCGTTATTCAATTGTACAAGCTCGCATCTTCGATCGGCACCTATACTACCGAGTGTAGCAGCGTCGTTGGCTGCCCAGAAGTTGACGTCCTCATCAAATCGCTTCGGCCACGACAACGATCGGCTTCGTCCACCCCGTTAATTGCTTACACAACGATGGATAAGCAAAGCGTTGCGAAATCGCGGCGCTAGTTTAGCCCGACACGGAATCAAGCCCAAACGAGGCAGAGGAACATATGACTATAATGATATTCAAAACCATGATTGATTCACTACACACCCGCTATTCCACGGTGAACGCGAATGGCTGCTGCACCAACTGCCTCACCGGACACCCACCTATCCTGGCCGGCTCGTACGTCGACGTCGGGAGCCACTCTCGTAACGACTTGATGAACTCGTCGTAGATCTCTCCCTCCTTTCCGGTTGGATGCTACTGGCCGTCCAGCAATGGATCGCGAACGGTTGCAGTGTCTACACGACCTGTTGAACCGACGACAAAGTCGAGCATAACTGTACCGTCACCGCTGACGCCAAAGGATTTGTCGGGATGCGGCGGCAGAGTCGTACTTGTCAGGACGGCGGCAGTCTCGGTCGGATCCGCAATCGAAAAGATGGGAAACGCATATCCGGCATTACCGCTCAGCGTAGTGTCATGCGGAGGCGCCAACGCGATCGATAGCTCGAACGAAACCGAGTCGCTCCTTTCGCCAGGCGGCCAGAAAAACCAGCCACCGCTCGCCTCGGCCGCTCGCGCAATTCGCGTGAGCAGTCCGCCTGCAACCGGATCGACGTTCGTTGCCAGCGGCTGCACCGCGATGCCGCCACTTCGGTCGGCGGTTACGGTGGTCGACGCTCCAGGCTGAATATTTCGCCAGGTCATCGTCGGTTCAGCGGGTGGAAGCGTGTCGCCCTTTATCCCCAGCATCAATCGCAGACTTTGCGCAACCGATTGCGCGAACAGGTCGGCGCTCTGCGAGAGATGCTCATCCGCGGAATCCTGAATGGCAGCGCTCAGATACGCAATGCGCTGCTCAGGGGTTGACGAGACTGTATCGAGCCAGCGAGCGGCTCCCGTCGATGAAGTATCTCCAGTCGCCGTCTGAGCGCTTCCGGGCTGCGGAACGATTGCACACAATCCAATTGTCAGCGTGGCCAGCAGCTACGCGCTGCCTCACAGCGCACGCCGCGTTGATGCTGCATCATATGCCTGTATCTCCAGATTGCATAATGAAAATCGTATTCCGGCGCGGTTACCGGGTCACCGAACACGATGATAGATTGGGGCGGCGTTCACTTCCCGCTCACGATTACAAGATTGTGTATTTCACGGCAACATAGCCGGACCGCGGCTCACCTGGTGCAACGATATGACCTGCAACCAGCTCAGGATACGCGCGGTCGAACACGTTGCGAGCTCCTATGTCTAAAGTAGCTGCACGGCCGAGGCGCACGCTTGCCGCTGCGTGTAGCAACCCGTACGCCCCGAGAACGACACCGGGCTCGTCGAACGGCGAGTAAGGCCCAACCCAGTTCCCGCTCACGCGTATGGTCCAGGGTGAGTTTGTGCTTGTGCTCGGTGAGATGTCGAGTGCAGCCGATCCGACGTACTGTGCAGTGTTGTATACCCGCAGCCCGCTCAGCACAACGACCGGACCGTTCGGATCATCTGACGGAGCAATTCGATTGGTGTATCGTGCGTCATTGAACGTCCAGTCGCCGCTCAGCGTAGCGAATGAAATCACGGGCGCGTGCAAGCCAAGCTCGATGCCTTGTCGCTTGCTCGCACCGCCGCTCATGGAACCGGCTGCAAGCGGGTTGAAGGTCTGTTCGTTGCTGACGTCCATCCGGAACAGTGCAGCGGACGCTGTGACGTTTTCGATATCGAGCTTCACGCCGCTCTCGTAAGCCCACACTGTGATCGGGGCAAGGGTGGGATCAGTGAGCACACCATCCGTCGACCGGAATCCGCGCGACGCATTGGCGTACAAGGCAATCTCAGGTGTGAGATGCGCAAGTGCTCCCACTTTGGGCGAGAAGACCCCGTGCGCACGCGAATTTGTCACACCGCCAGCCATGTCGGGAGTCGAACGCGTGTCGAGCAGGTCGTAGCGCGCGCCGAGATCGAGCCGCAAGCGGCCGATCATGGTGTTTGACGCAACAAATAACGCACCGGAGAGCTGCCGTCCAGTGAACAGCGCGTTGACCGAATCGCGGCTGCGCGCAGTGGTGAAATAGTTCTCATAGCGTGCGTTATCGAACCTGCCTTCCGTACCAAGAGTGACGTCCGTGCTGCTTCCGGTATATGTCACGGCGCTTGTAAGGCCAAACCCTGTCCGCGAATCCTCTTCTTCAGTCTGGCTACCCGTGCCCTCGAACTGCCCGCCAGCAGGCGGAATGGTGAGGAATAGCTGCCAGCGGCCTTGCGTGGCGTACGCGGTCGTTCGCCAGAGCAGATCGCCGTCAGTGACGCGCAGACTTACGCGCTCCTGGGCGCGTCGCTTGAATCCGCCGTCCGTCGGATTTGACACGATGTCATACTGATGATCGGCGAACTCGCTCTCACTCAGGTAGCCCGGTGAACGCCAGCGCGCACCGTAGAGCTCGACCCCGCCGTCGATCGTGGCGTTCGGCGCGATATCGCGCACGATGCGACCGTGCGCCTGCGTAAGATCGCTGCGGCTATTTGGACGAAAGCCGTCTTCGTGGCGTGCGCGCAAACCGAAAACACCACCGCTGGACCCGTGATCGAATCCGGACAGTACAGTCGCATCCGCAAGTCCATTGGAGCCGCCACTCGCGACTAGCTGCGTTCCAGTCATGCGTTCGAGAGTGCGAACGTTGACAACGCCCGAGACGGCGAAGTTGCCGTACAGTGGGCTCACCGGGCCTTTGATGACGTCGATGTCCTGGATTGCGAGCGGAAAGAGGACGCTCCAGTCATTGTAACCCTCCGCGTGCCCGTTAACGGGCTCGTTGATCGGCACGCCGTCAACCCAGAGCGCGAGATCGGTCGAATGATCCGAGCTGAAACCGCGGAGTGATGCGTCGGAGGCGAAGCCAGGTCCCTGACCTTGTTGATGAACCTCGACGCCTGCGGTTTGCCGCAGCAGCTCCCACGGAGTCGCGGCTGGTGTCAGCTCGATGACGCGCTGCGAAACGTGCGTCGAGGTCGAAGGCGATCCCTGATCGGCTGGTGCAGCGGTGATCGTGACTGCATGCAGCTGAGCAGCCCGCGCGATGGAGTCCTTCCGAGTGGAATCGGTCACCTGCGCCTGCGCGGCGGTTGTGACCGAACCGATAGCGATACAGAGCGTCGCAGCAGCGATGCCCGCGTGCCCGAACAGACGGTTCGGAACCGAACGTGTGAATTGATGAATCATTGTTTCGCGAGGAAATCCGAGCGCTGGACACGGCGGGCGCCGCACGAGGCGATCTCGGCGATAGCTGGTGAGAACGACTAGGCTATCGGATTGGGAGGACCGTTCGCGAAGGGAAGACGATGACCTGGCCGCGCCGGTGCATAAAACGTCGCACGATGCGGCGCGAGGGTTGGAGCATCCGCGCTGATGCCTGATGGAACCGCAGCCGCAAACGCAGGTCCGTCACAGGTGGGCGCTGATGGACAGCTACAGGCAAAGCCGCAGCAGTCGGGCGACGAACCATCAGGACGGTGCTGGCCACCACGGCGGTCGGTTCGGTCGTGGCGCGCAGTCGAAGCATGTCCGCAGTCGCTGCCCACATCGGCGGCCATATCGCGCATCTGCGGCATTCCGGACATTGCGACCATTGCAGCCGCGTGCATTCCCGTTTGAATCGGGAACACGACCGCGAACACGATGGCACACAGCGCCCACCCGAGACGAACCGACCATGACCGGTGCACGTTGTTGAATATAGCAATCGCGGATCCCCGCCGCCCGTAAGCACGGATAGCGTTTCCATTGAGACCATGATCGAGAACACCGAAACGACAATACCCGGGTCGGCGCGAAGCTTCAGGCCACTCCTACAGAATTGGCCAGAAGTCCCGACTCACGTCGAAATAGAAGCTCCACCGTCCGCCTCGCGTTCCACGCGCGACGTCGAAACGCAGTAGATCGAAGATGCTTAGCAATCCCACGCCCGCGCTGGGATACCATCCCTTGCCGTCGACCCACACGGTATGGACGAAAGGCGCAAGCGTCGCCGTCGCCGGTGCGCGCCCCCAGCTGCCGAGCGGCACGGGGATGAACGGCACCTTCGCTCGCCACTCGACATGAACCGCACCGGCGCGCTCGCCGACGAGTGAATGGAAATCGTATCCGGGTGCGGTTACAGGTCCGCCGAGCGCGATGAGCGATTGTGGCGGAGTCCGCGTCCCGCTCGTGAGACCCGCCGCCAACATCGAGATCGCCAACTGCCCTTCAGAAAACGTACGAGTCGCTGCGATGGTGCCGATGCCCTTCCCCGACTCGGTCACGAAATGCGCGACCGCATCCTCGCGATCGTGCATTGCGGAAAGAGCCAGCGCCGCTGACGCATCCATCCCGAACAGCTCGAAGCGTGGCGCGTCGAGCCTGAGCGTCGCTCGAGCTTCGATCAGCGACGTCGCAAGCTGCGGTGGAGCAAAGTGTCGTGCCGCGGGTTCTCCATGATCACTCGCCATCGCCTGTCGCTCGACCGTGATTTCGAACGTCGGACGCAACGCCATTGCGGTCGGCGCAGACAGGGTGACCGACCCGCCGCGTGCACTGAAAAGCCCGGTGTAGTCGCTTCCATATTCCTGCGCCGCGAAGCTGTTGATCAACCCCGAGCGCTCGGGAACGACCGACACGTCATGCAACGCACGATACGCAGCGACACTCACGCCGGCGCCGCTGTTCGACGTGTATGACAGAGCCGCATGCGGCTTCCAGTCACGATCCGAAAATCCGTAACCCGCGCCCGCATTGAGCGACACGTGCGGAGCCGGATATACTGTGGCCCCCGCGCCCAGTGCAATTCCCTCGACGCGATTGAAATGAACGAACTGCGACACCGACGACCCCGCCACCGCCAGCGTACGCGCGCGCTCCACGGATCGAGCCCGCACGAGATCACTCACCTCGCCATGCAGCTTCGCGACGTCCGAGCTCGCGAACGATTGCACATCCGGTGGAATCGAATCCAGCACCGTCCCCGGGAACTTGAATCCCCTGGTCGTAACCTCGCCGCTACGCGTAACTACTGCTCCCGGCGCGGTCTCTATCTCAGGACCACGATCGAAGACTGCATCCACCGGGACGTTGACGTCATAATCCGAAATCTCCCAGCGTCCCCGAATTATCCCGCGCGCCGGATAATCCAACCACGTCCCCGTCCTTCGTATCTCCACTTCCTGCCGCCTCGGCAACCAGAACCGCCCATCGATCAAGCCGCTCTCGAGCACGACGGAGATATCCTCCAGGTCCTTGTCCCTGTACGCAGCGCGCGTGAACCCGATCGCCATGCGCACCACGGACCCGCTCTCCCTGTCCACATACACGGATCCGATTGCACGCGCAGCATTCTGATCCTTCGGACGAAATCGCAGCTGCACGACATCCAGCGTCCGCTCGCCCAGCCGGATCTGCAGCGAGTCGCCCACGGCAAAGTCGTAATCGTTGAGTCCGGATGGCGATAGCGGATGGGGAACGTCCTGCACCTCGTCGCCGTCGCCAATCCTGATGAAGCTCGGGAAGTTGTTCTGCACTATTCCGAGATGGTCCCGGTGATAATTGATGTCGGTCGGCAGGACCAGCGTGTCGCGGCGCCCCTTGATCAACTGTTTGCTGAGTGAGGGCGCCTTCCAGTAGATATCCGATGCGATCTGGTCGGCACGGACTATCTTCGGAGGATCGGGAAAGCCCTTGCCCAACTGGGCAAGAAAGGTCAGGTAGCCACGAGCCTGGGCCTTGTAGCTCTTTAACCCGCTATCGGCGAGCTGAGCGGCGCGAACCGCGGTCGCGTGAGTCGCGAGGCTCTCGGCGCGAGGCGAGTTCCATTCCTGGGCGGCGATGGCGACGGGAGCGAGAAGAATCAGCAACCCCGTTGTCATGGTGCGCTTCATCCCTCAACTTAACGCATGGATTTCGACCGTTTTCGAGCGCACGCAGCAACGGCCGGCCTCGTCCCTGTCTGGCGCGACGTGCTGTTGGATATCGACACCCCTGTTTCAGCCTTCGCGAAGCTCCGGAGGGGCGGTTTCGCCTTCCTTCTGGAGTCGGCGCCGGCCGGCAGCGAAACGTGGTCACGCTACACGTTCATGGGTACGGAGCCGCGCTCGGCATGGTCGCTGTCGGATGGGGTCGTCTCGGACTGGTCGCAATCCCACGGCTGGCACACGGAACGCCAGGTTACCGACCCTCTGGCTGATCTGGAGCGGCTGGTAAAGGAGCATGCACCGGCGCAAGTGCCGGAGCTGGGCGTGTTCTGGGGCGGCGCAGTCGGCTACCTCGGCTATGATGTCGTGCGCGCGATCGAATCGCTTCCGAATCCGCCCCGTAAAAAGCTCGACATACCCGACGCGCTGTTCGTCTTCACGCGTGGACTCGTGGTGATCGACAACCTGCGGTCGCAGGGACGGCTCATCGTGTCCGTGCCCGTTCCACGTAACGCAAGTGAATACGAGCTGCGAGAGTTGTACGGTGATGCGCAGGCGGAGCTCGACGCGATCGCCGCGCGTCTGCTCGATCCTTCTCCACTCGAGCCGCTCTCACTCGGCGCTCCAACGAAAGAGCTGATCGGCAAATCCAACTACGAGCACGATAGATTTGTCGCCGACGTCGAGCGCATCAAGGAGTACATTCGCGCCGGCGATTGCTTCCAGTGCCTGCTCGCGCGGCGCATCGATGTCGAGCACGACTTCGACAGCTCGGATCTGTACCGCGCACTGCGCGCGCTGAACCCGTCGCCGTACATGTATCATCTCGACCTGGACGGCACAGAGCTTGTCGGCAGCTCGCCGGAGCTTCTGGTGCGTCTCGCCAATCGTCAGGTCACGGTTCGTCCGATCGCAGGCACGCGCCCGCGCGGCAAGACCGCAGAAGAGGACGACCGCATGACGACCGACCTCCTGGCGGACGAGAAGGAGCGCGCCGAGCATGTCATGCTGGTCGATCTGGGGCGCAACGATGTGGGACGCGTCGCCGAGTACGGCACGGTAACGGTGAGTGACTTCATGTGCGTCGAGAAGTACTCGCACGTTCTTCATATCGTGAGCCAGGTCGACGGAACCGCGCGTCCAGAGATCGGCGTCGCGGATGTGTTGCGTGCGACCTTCCCCGCTGGCACGATGACCGGCGCACCGAAAGTACGCGCGATGGAGATCATCGATGAGCTGGAGCCGGAGCGTCGCGGAGCGTATGCGGGCGCGGTAGGATACATCGGCTGGGGCGGAGAGCGGATAGATCTCGCGATTACGATTCGCACGTGTGTGATTGCGAACGGGGTTGCTTCCGCACAGGCAGGCGCAGGAATCGTCGCGGATTCGGTTCCGGAATCCGAGTGGATCGAGACCGAGAACAAGGCGCGCGCTGTGTTGACGGCCATCGCACAGGTGCGCACCAAGATTACACCGTCGCAGGCAGTCGCGCGGGATGGCGGATGAGCTCGGAGCTGATCCCGATCACCGGTTACGAACACATAACGGTCGACGGCGCGAATATTCTCGTGGCGCGCGCGCTGGCGGAGACGACGCGCGCGATTCTGGAACACGACACACTGTACACGTATGCGTCGAAAGTGCCGGACGCGCTGGTGTTTCAGGGGCGCGCGCCGGTGTATGCGATAAACTTTCCGCCCCTGACAGGCCGCGTCGCCGTACGTCATGTAATGCGCGGCGGCTTCGTCGGCCGGTTGTTGCACGACCGGTTCCTTCCGCCCACTCGTGTGGCCCGCGAGCTGACCGCGGCGTTCCGCCTGCGCCTCGGCGGCGTTCCGACGCCGGAAGTACTGGCGGTCGGTACATATCCAGCCGGCGGCTTCTTTCGGCGCGCCGACGTCGTCACGCGCTTCGTGGAAGGCAGCGCAGATCTTTCGGCGGTGTTTGGTGACGTGCGCAACGACGCACAGCGTCACCCGATTCTCGATGCGGTGGCGCGGCTCCTGTCGCGGCTCACCGCAACGGGCGCGCAGCATCCGGACCTCAATCTCAAGAACGTGCTCATCACTTCCGGTGATGACGGATACATCGCACACGTACTGGATGTCGACCGTGTGCACTTCCACGTTCCCGGCGATCCGCTTGTCGCGCGCGCCAACATCGAGCGGCTCATGCGGTCTCTGCGCCAGTGGCGTACGCGACTGGCGCCGCGCACTAACGCATTGTCCGACGACGACATGTCATACCTGGCTCTGGCAGCGGCGGCGCAACCAGCGTGAGCCGAGCCGACGTGCGCTTGGACAGAATATGTATCATGCTGATGTCCGCCGCGGGCGACGTGGTACACGCCCTCCCCTTGGTAACTGCGCTCAAGCGATACCGGCCGGCATGCACCATCTCATGGATCCTCCAGGCAGTACCGGCCACCATGGTACGCGGCCACCCATCAGTCGATGAGATAATCGAGTTCGATAGATCGCTCGGCATCCGCTCGTTCACCGATCTGCGTCCGCGGCTCCGCACGCACGAGTTCGATCTGCTGATCGACCTCCAGGTCTACTTCAAGGCCGGTATCGTTACCGCACTCGCTGACGCGACAGTCAAGCTCGGTTTCGATCGCGCGCGCGCGCGCGATCTCAACTGGCTGTTCACGAACAGGAAGATTCCACCGCGTCCCATAAGGCACGTGCAGGACCAGTACCTCGAATTTCTCGAGTATCTGGAAGTTCCCTATGCGCCGCTCGAATGGAACATCGGCCCATGGGCCGGCGAGCGCGCGTGGCAGGCGGATTGGATTTCACAGTTCGAGCGTCCCGTCGCTGCCATCGTCGTCGCGACGAGCAAGCCCGAAAAGGACTGGCTCCCCGAGCGCTGGGCAGCCGTGTGTGACGCGCTGTATTCCGATTACGGATTGCAGCCCGTGCTTGTGGGCGGCCGCTCCGCACGCGAGCTCGATGCGGAACGAATAATCAGACAGCGCGCTTCGACTCCGATTCGCTCCGAGCTTGGTAGTGGTCTGCGCAAGCTCATCAGCATCCTCGACGCGTCTGCGCTCGTGTTGGCACCAGACACAGGTCCGCTTCACATGGCCGTGGCCATGAACCGCCCAGTAATCTCGCTACTCGGCTACACCAACCCGAAAAGAACGGGCCCCTATCGGCGCTTTCACGATCTCATGATCGATGCATACGCCAATGATGGAGAGAATTACGTGCCCACCATGGAGAATCGGCCCGGCCGCATGCCGCGCATCACCGTCGACGACGTGCTGGCACGCGTCGAAGTGTGGCGGCAACGATATTCGGCGTGACGGTTATTCGCCCGGCCCGCGACCCCCGCGGCGGCCACCACCGGGACCGCCGAACGCCGGCGGATTCTTGATGTTCTCAGGCACCTTCTTCCACTGATCCGGCGTCAGAATCTTCTGCACCTGAGCCATCGCCGCAGTGAGATTCTGTCGGCCTGCAACGATCTGCGGACGAATCTTCGACATTATCGCCTGCGGATTCCCGGAGCCCTGCTTGGCCACCTCCGCCCTGATCTGCACACCAAGCGCCAGCGCTTGCGCGGCAAGCGTATCGGAGACCGTCGTGAGCTGCGTTACCTGCGCGTCGTTCAGATTCAGCGAGTCGCGCATCTGTATGATCTGTGCAACCGGATTCTGTACCGCTGACGACGCAATCGACGAGCTATCCGTGCGCGCTGCGAAGATCTGCCTGAAGCGGTCCCGTGGGTCGGGCCCGAGCGCGAGCTTGGCCTGCAACGCAAGCACGAACGGCTGACGGTAGACTGCGCGCGCGGAGCTATTGGAGCCGAAGCGCCCGTTCACGTCGTAGATGAACTCCTGCTTGACCGGATCGAAACCGCGTACATAGAGCAGCGTCGGGTCGGCGCGATTGAACTGACCCCAACCGCGCAGGTTGCTGCCGTGCAGCAGCTGATCCAGGCCCGCGAGCACGTTCGATCCAACGAGCGAGAACGTCATCTTGCGATGAAGACTGAATCCGTCGGGACGGAAGTTCATCTGCATGTCGAGCGACGGAGTCCACGGTCCCCGGCAGCTGTTGCGCCCAGCCACGGTTCCGAGCTGTGACGTGAGGCAGTCGCGCACGTTGGCCGGTGAGCTCGCGAGCAACTCCTTCATCGCCGACGCGATGGCAGGATTGCTTGCGGTCGCGGGATTGAATATGAAGGCGCGATCGTTGTGTGATCCGTCGCCGTTTATGTCACCCGATACGATCGGCGTGAACGGCGCACCTGAGCTGAGCCGTGCGTTCGCGGTGATCTCGAGCCAGTCCTTGACGGGCTTCGTGAAGTAAGTCTGAATGGTGTTGCGAATGTCCTGATCGCCTGGGGCCCATTCGCTGATGTTCGGATTTCCTGCCGTCGTCGGTGATGCGAATCCCTGCGCTGCCGAGCAGCAGGTGAAAGATGACTGATCGCGTGTACGTTGCAGCGTGTACGCGAATGTAAAGAACGTTCCACCAGCAGTTGCGCCGTTGAGAGACAGCGTCAGTTGACGGGTATCGCTTTGCAGTCCCGACGTGAGCTCGAGCACCTGGCCGTACTCGGGATAAATGCGCGAGCCACCCGATGTTACCTGTCCCGTTCCGGTTACGATTGCAGCCGCAGGGGCATAGACCGGCCGATTGCCCTCGTCAGCAAGCTTGAACGCCGGTGTCGTGTTGAGATTGAGATCCTGTACTCCATACAACGCGACACCTCGGGCGTAGCTAGCATCAGCCGACAGGGTGATGTTGCCGATCAGCCTGTGCTGGAGACCGAGTGAGGCGCGCCACGAGCGCGGCGCTTCGAAATCAGGCGCGAACAGCGTGACCGAGGGGCTGACTGACGAGAAGTTCTGCGGTATCGAACTGTTTCCTACACATGACGTCGGCGCGGTCGTCGGATCTCCGAGATAGCTCTGCCAGTCCGGCATCGGAACAGCTGGCCCGATACAAGAGACCTGCTGCTCGGTGTTGACCAATCCCGTTGCGCCTGCAGCGGATGTGAACAATCCCGTTGGAGTCTTTGCGCGGAACTCACCGATTCCGCCGCGAAGCAGAAATGCCGGCTGGAATTGGGAGAACGGATCGTTGGGATTCGGCTTGGTCAGATTGATCGAGAATCCCGCACGCGGACTGAAGTGGACCTCCGTCGGAAAATCGTTCGTGCGAAGACCGAATTTCGATTCGACGTCGGAGTTGAGCGGCGGCGCATCATCGACCTTCGTTCCTTCCGCGCGAACGCCATACACGACCTGCACCTGGCGGTTTGGCCGCCACGTGTCGCCCAGATACACGGCGCCTGCGACCGTCTTGCCAGCCCGCTCCTGAGACAGAAGAGTTCTGCTGTAGCTGTCGGGTGTATCGGATAGAAACGCGCCAAGCGAGTTGTAAGTGAACGTCCCGAGTCTGTTGTTGGTGACGTTCTGGCGAAACGTATTCAGATCGAATAAAGTTCCGAGCCGCACGCGGTGTGTGCGATCCTTGCTGAGATATGAAACCTCGTCTGCCGCTTCGAGCAGCGCCGAGCTTCCGGCTTGCGGGAAGCCCGGATTACCGCCGAAGCTGATGACGCTGAGAGCCTGAGTCCCATCCGCCAGCGGCGAGCTGATCCGCACACGCCCCGCTGGAAGCGTCAGGTATCCTTCGGAATGATTGTTGTCGCGCGAATAATAGGTGCGCAGCTCGTTGATGATGCCGCTCTCGAAATTGGATGTGAGCGTCGCCGCGAGACCTGCGCCAGTCGTCGTGCTTGCGCCCGCGCTGGACGGAAGCGCATACGGATTCGAGCGAGTCGGGTCCTGCGTGCTTCCACGATAGTCACCGCGAATCGTGAGGCTGTTCGCGTCGTTCAGGAAATAGTCGAGACGAAGTAGGCCGACCGTGTTGTCGCCGATGCGTCGGTCTGGTACCGCCGTGGGCGATGGAATCCCGAGCGCGTTTACCTGTGACTCGAAAGCCTGCACCGAAGCCGGATCGAGTCCGAGCGTTGATAGTGTTGCCGGCGATGACGCGAGCAGCGATTGCACCGGATCGCTGCGTCTGCGCAGCTGTGCAGATCCGAAGACGAACATCTTGTCCTTGATTATCGGACCGCCCAGTCCTGCGCTTATCTGATCCTGCAGATACGTCGGTGAGACTGCCGCGCTGTCCGCACCTTCAAACTCGAGCACCGGATCACGCCGGGAGTACGTGAACCCGCCGGTGAGCTCGTTCGTTCCACCGCGCGTGGTAGATGCAATCTCCCCGCCGCTGAACTGACCCTTGGATGGATCGTACGTGTTCGTCACCACGCGCGTGCTGCGCAATCCCTCCGCAGGCACGGAGAAGCTCCCGAACGAGAGACCATCGAGTGTCGTGTTGTTGAGCGTCGAGCGCTGGCCGGCGACGGAGAACGCAGCGGCTGTCGTGTCATTCCCGGCGATTCCAACGACGCCTGGCGCCATCGCTGCGATCGCGGAGATGTCGCTCATGTCGACTGGTAGTCGCTCGAGCTGCTCAGATGAGAGGGTGCGTCCGCTTTCGCCAGGTGTAGGCGCCGCGCCACGGTCGCGCCCACCGTTACGCGCCGTTACGGCGACTGTGGACAGCTTCGCGGCGACCTGCGTACCGATCTGGACGTCGGTGACGAGCCGATCCTCGTCGCCCTGCCGCGCGACGTTGCGCGAAATCGGCGCGAAACCAATCGCGCGAAATTCGACACGGTACTGACCGCCGCCATCGGGAAAGAGAATCGTGTATCGCCCGTCAGCGCCAGTACGCTTGGTACGCGTGATCCCGCTCTCTGCAGACTTCACAGCCACGGTCACGTTTTCGAGTGGCTTTCCGTCAGGGCCGAGCACGCGACCGGTCACGATGTCTGTGGTGCTACCTATCTGCGCCTGCGCCGGACGGGAATTGATCCCGATCCCAAGCAGTAGCGCTGCAAACAGAACGAAAGACTTGCGCATGACCGCATTTCCCGCCCCGCAGGGCGGGGCAATCTAGGTGTGTCGCGTCGCTCCGCCGAAGTGATAGCGAACGCGCAATTTTTGCATCAGTTCGACTAACCGTACCAGCGACAGCCCCATCACCGCGAAATAGTCGCCGTCAATGCGTCGTACTATTGTTGCACCGTAACCCTGAATACCGTACGACCCAGCCTTGTCCATCGGCTCACCGGTCGCGATGTATTCGCGAATTTCATCTCTCGACAAGCTTCGGAAGGTCACTGACACATCATCTACGGAGGACTCCAATGCGCCGTTGAACGTGCAGGCCATCCCTGTCAGTACCGTGTGAGTTGCGCCGCTCAGATCCGAAAGCATGCTGCACGCTTCGTCTTCCGTACGTGGCTTACCCATCACCCGTCCATCCAGAACTACAACCGTATCCGCGGCGATCACCAACGCATCGCGATGTCGCGCCGCTACCTTCGACGCTTTCTCCCGCGCAAGACGTTCGACGTGCGCCGCCGGCAGCTCGGCGGCGTGCATCGATTCGTCGATGTCGGCCGGATCCACGGTGTGCTTGATACCAATCAGGTCCAGGAGCTCACGCCGGCGCGGTGACGCGGACGCGAGAACGAAGCGGGGCTCATTCATCTAGAAAAGCCCCACTTGCCCTTTCACCGACGCGATCAATTTGGCCGGGTCGTAGCCAACACCCTGCTTGAAGACCAACTCAACTTTCCTGATGTCAGAGACGTTTCTCGCGGGGTCGCCGTTAATTACGACCAGGTCAGCCTGTTTGCCGGTCGCGATCGAGCCGATCACGCTCGATCGCCCCAGGTACGTCGCGCCGTTCATTGTGCAGATTTTTATCGCTTCGAGAGGCGTGAACCCGCTCCCTACGAGCAGCTCCACCTGCCGCTGGTCCGAGTAGCCGGGAACGACCCCGCCCGCTCCCGTAGGATCGGTTCCCGCGATCAACAGACCGCCCGCCCGCGCGAACTGAAGCTCCATCGCTCGGTCCTTCGCGAACAGCGCCGAGTAGATGGAATGGTCGTTACCCTGCACCGTCGCGTAGAACTTCTCGAATCGCTGCTTGAGTATTGGGTCCAATACATCCAGACCGGGCGGCATCGGCTGGCCGGGAGTGAACGTTTCGAACACCGTGAGCGTGGAGGTTATCGCAACGTGATGCGCGATCAGATCGGCGATCAGCGCCTTGAATTGCGCACTGCTCGGATCGACAGCGGCCATCGACGCCATCCCAGACGCCTGTCCGGGGCACACGTCCGGCTTCTTCGATGTATCAAAATCCGTTGATACGAAGAAGCCGTGCTCCAGATCGTCGATCCCGGCTGCAATCGCTTCGCGGTACGTCACGGAGCAGAGGTGTCCGGTGATCTTGAACCCGCGCTTGTGCACCTCCTGCACTGCAGCCGCCAGCTCCGCGCGCGTGATGTTCATGTACGCCTTGAACGAAGTCGCCCCCGCGTCGGCCCAGAAATTCACCATGCGGCGCGCGTCGTTCGCATCCTTGAGCTCGTACATCTGGCCGATGCCGAGCCCGGGTCCCTGCAGATACGGCGCGCTCGCGTCGATCCACGGGCCAGGTTTATCACCGTTCTTTATCGCGCGCGCGATGTTGATCTCGCCGTAGCCGTTGACGTTTCCGCCAGTACGCATCGACGTCACCCCGCCGGCGAGATACAATCGCGTGAAGCTTTCGGCGACATTGCCGTACACACCCGGGCCCGTTGGATAGAACAGATGCTCGTGCATCATCACGAGCCCGGGAATCACCGACTTGCCAGTGAGGTCAAGTATCTGCGCGTTCGCCGGTGGCGTGATCGTCGCGCTGTTCCCGACCTCGGCGATTTTCCCATCGCGCAGAATCAATGTCTGGTCGTCACGGGGTTGCGCGCCGGTCCCGTCGATCACGCGCACGTGAGTCAGTGCGACAACTGATGTGTCGATGGCCACGTACTGGCGCACGTTGCGCGAAAGTGCAGGACGTTGTGCGGCCGTCACGTCGGGCGCAGCGACGAGCCGCGCCGTCAGCGCGAGCACGAGCGCATACGTCGCCACCGGGGAATATCTCGAAGTCTTCATGCAGGGACATTACGCTGTCATATGACCGCCGTCC
Source organism: uncultured Gemmatimonadales bacterium (assembly GCA_963707505.1). GTDB lineage: Bacteria > Gemmatimonadota > Gemmatimonadetes > Gemmatimonadales > Gemmatimonadaceae > Fen-1247. The sequence goes on along the minus strand of CAVPQB010000004.1, from coordinate 628,366 downwards.
ACCAGCACGCCGCGGAGCGACTGCTGCCGCGCCGTCCAGGCGCCTCGTTACTCAGCTACGGCGGCAGACCGCTCCAGCAGCAACGTCACGGGGCCGTCGTTCACCAGCTCGACCTGCATGTCCGCGCCAAATTCGCCTGCGGCGACCACTACTCCACTGTTCGCCAGCGCGACGATGAACTTCTGATACAGCGGAATCGCGACCTCAGGGCGCGCCGCGTCTACGAACGATGGCCGACGGCCCTTGCGGGCGTCACCATACAACGTGAACTGCGATACGACCAGAATCGAGCCGCCAACGTCGGCGACCGATCGGTTCATCTTCCCATCATCGTCCGCGAAGATGCGGAGGCCGATCAGCTTCTCAGTCATCCAGCCGACCTCGCGGCTCGCGTCATCGTGCGTAAAGCCGACGAGGAGCATGAGCCCGTTGCCGATCTCTCCTACCACTTTACCGCCAACGCGCACCGAGGCGCGCGACACCCTCTGAGCGACCACTCGCATTAATCAAATCTGGCCGATCGCCGTCGGTGGCGGCAATGGGTCTTCCCGCCGCCATTCTTCTTCTACATTACGAGATGAGCAACGCCGATGTCACCGGATCGAGCCGTGCCTTCAAGTGTCTGCATCTCAACCCCGGAAAGTCATGACTACGCCACCCATCGCCTGCACCCTCGCCTCGGACGACTACGCGGACCGGCTGGACTGGATCGGCAGACTGAACACAGCGTCGTTGCGCTCCCATCGTCAGGACGGTGTGATTTTGGAACTGGTGTACGATCCGACTGCCGGCGGCCAGCTCCGCGAGCTGGTGCGGCGAGAAGAGAAGTGCTGCGCGTTTCTGCGCTTCAGGATCGATGAGACCGGCGATGCGATTCATCTGCTGATCGAGGCGCCGGCAGAAGCGTGCGATCCGACGGGCGCTCAGACGAGTACACTATTCGCGCCTTTTCTGGCTGGTTCTTGACACATCAACATTTCTTGATGTATCATTGAGCGATCCACTTGCCGTCCTGCTCTTTTTTGCACGATATATCAACCAAATTTGATGGAAGCAAATACCATAGGCTTGGCGCCGACGTCCGCAATGGACGCGCAGGTCCTCCGGCGGCTGTCCAGGCTGGATCGCTTTCTCCCGCTCTGGATCTTTGCGGCGATGGCGAGCGGCATCGCGCTGGGACGCGCGTTTCCGGGATTGGGCGCCGTGCTCGACCGCGTGCAGGTGGCCGGCGTATCAGTGCCGATTGGGATCGGACTCCTCTGGATGATGTACCCGGTGCTCGCCAAGGTGCGCTACGAAAGCATCGGTGCGCACGTGGCCGATCGCAAACTGCTGGGCACCTCGCTGATTCTCAACTGGGTGATCGGGCCCGTCGTCATGTTCGCACTGGCGTGGCTGTTCCTGCCTGATCTTCCGCATTATCGTGATGGGCTCGTGCTGATCGGCCTCGCACGCTGCATCGCGATGGTCCTGATCTGGAACTCGCTTGCGTGCGGCTCCGCGGAGCTCGCCGCTGTTCTCGTTGCACTCAATTCGGTCTTCCAGATTCTCACCTACTCGGTACTCGGATGGCTCTTTCTCACCGTCGTCCCACGCTGGTTGGGAGCTGACACGACTGCGCTGCACGTGTCCATGTGGCAGATCGCAAAGAGCGTCCTGATCTTCCTCGGAATTCCGCTTCTCGCCGGCTATCTCACACGACGGACGATGGTCGCAAAACGCGGCGAGGCATGGTACAACGAAAGCTTCGTTCCGCGCATCGGTCCGACCGCATTGCTCGGCTTGCTATACACTATCGTGTTGATGTTCGCGATGCAGGGCACGCGCATCCTCCAGCTCCCAGTGGATGTGCTGCGAATTGCGATTCCACTTGTAGTCTACTTCTTCATCATGTTCGGGCTCGCATTCGCGCTCTCGATGAAGCTTGGGTTCAGCTACCCCGAGACAGCTTCTCTGTCCTTCACGGCGGCCGGCAACAACTTCGAGCTTGCGATTGCGGTGGCTATCGCGACGTTCGGCATTGCCTCGGGTGAAGCGCTCGCCGCGGTGGTGGGTCCACTGATCGAAGTACCGGCATTGGTCGGTCTGGTGTACGTGTCGCTGTGGGCCGGAAGGCGCTATTTCCAAACGTCGCCCACGACAACGTAGAGACGACGAATCATGCGTTACGCACTCATTTCCGATATTCATGCGAACCGGCCAGCGCTCGAATCCGTGCTCGCCAGCATTCGCGGCCGCGGCGATGTGGACGGAGTGTACCATCTCGGTGATCTCGTCGGATATGCGCCCTGGCCCAATGAAGTCTGCGAGATCATCGCCCGCGAAGGGATTCCCGGCGTCGCCGGCAATTACGATTCGACCGTCGCAAACGATTACAAGAACTGCGGCTGCCGAGCCGAGGATCCCCATCAGGAAGAGCTCGCGCACCAGAGCTACGAATGGACACGGGCGCACGTCAACGCAGCTACGAAGGCATTTCTTGGAGCACTTCCGTTCCGCATCGACATTCGTCCAGCGGGAGGGCATGTCGCCGGGCCCACTGTCACGCTGGTGCACGCAACACCACTCAACAATCTGATCTACGTGGACGAGGGCCGGCCTGATGGGTTCCTGACCCGGATGGCAAGTGCGGCTGCGCTCAAGGCCGGCGACGTGCTCGCGTTCGGACATACACACAAGCCGTGGCACCGGACCGCCGGCGGAGTGCATTTCATCAATACCGGAAGCGTCGGCCGGCCAAAGGATGGTGACTGGCGAGCCGCGTACGTCCTGCTCGATGTCAGCGCGACCGAGGTGCGATCCGAGACAGTTCGCGTCGCATACGAGGTCGACGTGGCGATGCGCGGCATTCGCGCTAGCAAGCTTCCTGCAGAGTTTGCTGAATTTCTCGAAACGGGTGGAAAACCGCTCGCCGCGACCCCTCCCCGCACGGGCGAATCATGAAACTTCTCGCCACGTACCTCAAGCGCTACTGGCGCCTGGTCCTGCTCGCACTTTTTCTCGCGGCCATCAACCAGGTTTTCTCGTTACTAGACCCATTGATCTTCCGGTATGTAATCGACAACTACGCAACGAAATTCCGGCAGTACAGCACGATGCAATTCGTGCGCGGTGTGTCGATCCTGCTGGCCGCGGCGGTCGGCGTGGCCTTCGTATCACGCGTTGCCAAGGCGTTCCAGGATTATTTCGTCAACGTTGTTACACAACGCGTCGGTGTCGATCTGTATTCCGACGGAATTCGATACTCGCTCGAGCTGCCGTACTCTCTCTTCGAGGATCAACGCAGCGGCGAGACGCTCGGAAAGATCCAGCAGGCACGCCTTGATGCACAGCGATTCATTACAGCCGCCGTGAACGTTCTCTTCACGACGATCGTCGGTGTCGTCTTCGTGATGGTGTATGCGTACAAGGTTCACTGGTCCATCGCACCGGCGTTTCTGCTCACGGTTCCACTGCTTGCCCTGCTCAGCTCGGTACTGAGCCGGAGGATCAAGCGCGTGCAGGAAGTGATCGTCGCGGAGACGACTGCGCTCGCCGGTGCAACGACGGAATCGCTCCGAAACATCGAGCTGGTCAAGAGTCTCGGCCTCACCGAACAGGAGGTTACGCGGCTCAATTCGACCACCGAGAAGATCCTGAAGCTCGAGCTGAAGAAGGTGCGCTATCTCCGCAGCCTCAGCTTCATTCAGGGAACGTGCGTCAATCTGCTGCGAACGTCGATCCTGTTCCTGATGCTGTACCTCATTTTTGCACAACAGATATCCGTCGGACAGTTCTTCGCGCTGCTCATCTACTCGTTCTTCATATTCGGTCCGCTGCAGGAGCTTGGGAACGTCATCAACACCTACCGCGAGACGGAAGCGTCCATGGCGAATCTCGAAACGGTGTTCGCGATACCGCCGGATCCGCGCCCGGAGCATCCAGTAGAGATCGGCCCGCTCACCAGTCTTGCGTTCGATCACGTAACCTTCCAGCATCGGTCGGCAAATGCACCGGCGCTTACTGACGTCTCGTTCCAGACGGAGCGCGGGCAGACGATTGCGTTCGTCGGTCCGTCCGGGGCGGGAAAATCGACGCTCGTGAAGCTTCTCCTCGGCCTGTACCACCCACTGGAAGGGCGGATACTATATAACGGTACGTCCGGCACTGAAGTCGAGCTGGATGCACTGCGAACGCGCATCGGCCTCGTAGCGCAGGACGCGCAGCTGTTTTCCGGTACGATCGCCGAGAATTTGCGATTCGTGAGACCCGACGCGACCGACGCCGATTGCATGCGCGTGCTGCACGAAGCAGCTGCCGACAGTCTTCTCGCACGTGCCGACAAAGGGCTCGACACAATGATTGGCGAGGGCGGCGTGAAGGTGTCCGGCGGCGAGCGCCAGCGCCTCGCGATTGCGCGTGCATTGCTGCGACGTCCGTCGCTGCTCATCTTCGATGAAGCGACGTCGGCACTCGACTCGATCACCGAAGAAGAGGTGAGCCGTACGATCCGCGACGTCGCGACGCGCCGCGAGACGATCGCGATACTCATCGCGCACAGGCTCTCCACAATCATGCACGCAGACACGATCTACGTGCTCGAGCGCGGACGTATCGTCGAATCGGGCCGTCATGCGGATCTGTTGGACGAGAAGGGATTGTACCACGCCATGTGGCGCCAGCAAGTCGGAGAGCGGCGGTGGCCATCGGGTACGTCCGCACCACACCTTCAGCCGGCCCTGACGACATAACGCGTGCAGCCATTCCCTTCGCTCGGGTACATCGGAGCGGAGTGTTGTGAAGAGTGGCGTGCCGAGTGTCGTGCGGATTGTTCCGTGCTTGACATGCAACCGCGCAGCCCTAGCTTCTCCAGCAAGTCCACAACGGAGAGGAAAATCATGCGCACCCGGCTAGCCCTGGCTGGAACGTTCGTATTCGTTATTGCTGCCTGTACACCTAAGGAAAGCGCGTCGGTCGCCAAGAAAGATTCGACGACCGCTGCTACAGTTGCAACAACCGCATCCACGACGGCGACCGCACCCAATGTCGTCACGGTTCACGCCAAGGATTTCTCGTACGACGGTCCATCCGAGATTCCCGCCGGCCTGACGACATTCAAGCTCGTCAACGACGGCAAGGACCTGCACCACCTGACCATCGTTCGACTGGACAGCGGCAAGACTATCCAGAATCTCGAGGCGGCGCTTGCTCTCCCAGCCGCGCCGCCGATGTGGGCAGTACCGATGGGTGGCCCGAACGCGCCCGACCCGACCAAGGAATCGAACGCGACGCTCGACCTCACTCCCGGCAACTACGCGATGGTCTGCTTCGTGGACGTTCCAGGCGGCGTACCGCACTTCGCGAAGGGAATGATCAAGGCCTTCACTGTCGGCGCCGCGCCCGCCGGCGCGCCCGCGACGGCTCCGGTTGCCGATGTAAACATCAAGCTCGTTGATTACGGATTCGATCTTTCAAAGCCGCTGACAGCGGGGACACACACGTTTGCGGTGACCAATGGCGCATCGCAGCCACACGAGGTGGAGCTCGTCAGGCTCGCACCCGGCAAGACTGTCGAGCAGTTGCTCGGATGGATGAACAAGCCGGCCGGTCCACCACCAGCGTCCGCGATTGGCGGCGTCGCGGGTTTCATCGGCGACACGAACTACTTCACCGCCGATATCACCCCCGGACAGTACGCGTTGATCTGTTTTCTCCCGGACGTCAAGGACGGGAAACCACACTTCATGCACGGCATGACCAAGACGATCACGGTCATGTAACATCCTGTCAGGATGCGAGCGGTCAGTTGTACAACTGACCGCCGGATCGGCCCCGATACGCGCTGGCGGACACTCCGTCGGCGCGTATCTTCTTTTCAGTCCTGTTCACCCTCTCGCGGGAGATCTGCCGATGTGGAATGACTTCAAAGCATTCATCATGCGCGGCAACGTGCTTGACCTGGCCGTTGCGGTAGTGATCGGAGCGGCGTTCGGCGTTGTGGTAAAATCGCTCGTGGACGACGTGATCATGCCACCCATTGGCCTCCTGCTTGGCCACGTTGACTTCTCCAACCTGTACGTGCTACTCAAGGATGGCGTAAAGTCAGCTCCGCCTTACGCCTCGCTAGCTGATGCGAAAGCGGCTGGCGCGGTGACGCTGAACTACGGAATGTTCGTCAATAACATCATCACGTTCCTCATCGTCGCACTCGCGATCTTCATGGTCGTGCGCTCGGCAAACAAGGTTTACAAGAAACCCGCAGCGGCGGCCACCACCAGGCCGTGCCCGTATTGCGCGATGGACATTCCGATCGCGGCAACTCGGTGCCCGCACTGCACGTCAGAGCTGAAAGCCGCATAGATCCTCGCGACCACCGTCATCATCGCGAACCACGAAGTGCCGCGTTTCCCGATCGGACGCGGCACTTCGTTTTTTGAGACCCGATCCATCGGACGGCAAGAATTGATAAAGATTTTTGCACTACGATCGCGACCACGATATGCGTCCCTGACGCGTATCCATAACGTGAAGTATGCTTACACGCCACAATTTCTAACCCTTGCCAGGAACGCTGCATGAAACGGGGTCGTCTGACAATTGCTTTGATTTCGGGAGCTTCGCTGCTCCTTACTGGACTCGTCACCATGGCCGCGGTTCCTCCGCGTCACCTCGCGCCGGCACCCATAAAGGCCGATCTGTTCGCAGGCCTCGTCTGGCGTAACCTCGGCCCCTTCCGCGGCGGCCGTGTCTCCGCAGTTTCCGGCGCGATCGGTGAGCCCGGCGTATTCTACGCGGGCTATCCACTTGGCGGAGTCTGGAAAACAACCAACGACGGCCACACATGGTTTCCGATCTTCGACGCCGTCAAGGAAGCTTCGTCGGTCGGCGCGATCGAAGTCGCTCCATCCGACACCAACGTGATCTACGTCGGAATGGGCGACATGATTACCGGCGGCGGAATCAACGAGGGTAACGGGGTCTACAAGTCCACGGATGCCGGCAAGACCTGGACGCACCTCGGGCTCGATGCGACCAAACAGATTCCATCGATCATCGTCGATCCGCAGGATCCCAATACCGTCATGATCGCGGCGCAAGGAAACATCCACGCCCATTCCGACATGCGCGGCGTATTCCGCAGCACGGACGGCGGCAAGACGTGGACGAAGACACTCTACGTCGACGACTCGACTGGCATTCAGAAGTTGGCGCGCGCGTACGATCAGCCAAACGTGATACTCGCAACCACCGTGCGACACTACATCGCTCCCGGAATACCGAGCGCGAGCACACCGCGTCCCGCTGGCGGCACGGCGCTGTACAAGTCGACCGACGACGGACTGACGTGGAAGGAGATCAAGGGCAGCGGACTTCCCGCGCTGTCCGGCCGAAGCTCCGTTGCAATCGCGATGCATACCAACGCGCAGCGCATGTACCTGGTCGAGAACTCCGGCCTGTACCGCTCGGACAACGGCGGCACGAGCTGGCGCCAGATGGACTCGACGGACAAGCGCATCGCCAATGGACAGGGCGGCTACAACTGTGGCGTGTACGTCAACTCGCAGAACCCGGACGTCGTCTACGTCGTCAGCACGTCGAGTTACATCTCCACTGATGGCGGTAACACGTTCACCGGCTTCAAGGGCGCGCCGGGCGGCGACGATCCGCAGCAGATGTGGGTCGATCCCACCAACGGCCAGCGCCTCTTCTTCGGCGAAGACCAGGGCGCAACGGTCTCACTCGACGGCGGTCGCACGTGGAGCCCGTGGTACAATCAGTCGACGGAGCAGGTTTATCACCTCTCCACCGACAACTCGTATCCGTACTGGGTCTACGCGACGCAGCAGGATGCAGGCGCCGTTCGCACGCTGTCGCGCGGCAACCTGGGCGAGATCACCAGTCTGGACTGGAGTCCCGTGCCAGGTTGGGAGTGGGGCACAATCGTACCCGATCCGCTCAATCCAAAGATCGTCTACGCAAGCGGATCCGGCATCGTCAAGATCAGTTATCCGAGCGAGCAGTGGATCAACGTCAGCCCCGCGGCGGACCCAAGCACGGAAGCACGCACGACTTCGTCGCAACCGATCATGTTCTCGCCGCTCAATCAGCACGAGCTCTTCGCCGGATTCCAGTACGTCGCATCGACTACCGATGGAGGCGTTACGTGGAAGAAGCTGAGCCCGGATCTGACCTACGCAAAGGGAGAGTCGCCGCCAGTAGCCGGCGCAGCCCCGCGTGGCGAAGGCGCCGCACCGCCAAATCGCAGCGCGATCGAGTCCATGTCGGTATCAGGCGCCACGGCCGGAATGATCTGGGTCGGCACCAATAACGGACTCATCAAGCTGACTCGCAATCATGGCGCGACGTGGGACGACGTCAGCATCGCGAACCTTCCGAATCGTGCTCGCGCAGACATCTCCGGAATCGACGCGTCGCATCAGGATCCGGCGACCGCGTACGTCGCGATCGATTATCACACCATCGGCGACTACAAGCCATACTTCTACCGCACACACGATTACGGCAAGACGTGGACGCAGATCGTGAATGGAATGGCGACGGATCAGTCCAACGGCAGCTTCGCACGTGTCATTCGCAGCGATCCGAAAAAGCCCGGCCTGCTCTTCGCGGGCACCGAGAGTTCCATCTACGTCTCGTTCGATGACGGCGACAACTGGCAGTCGCTGATGCTGAACCTTCCCAACACGTCGTACCGCGACATCACTTTCAACGGCAACGATCTCATCGCGGGAACGTACGGCCGCGGAATCTGGGTACTCGATGACTACGCGGTGCTGCGTCAGATAACACCGGCGATCGGCGCCGAGCCGGTGCACTTCTTCAAGCCGGACGAGACGATTCGCGTTCGCCGCAATGTGAATGCGGATACTCCGTTCCCGCCGGAAGTCGCCCACGCTCTGAATCCACCCGATGGTGTCGTGTTCTACTACTCGCTCGCGTCAACGCCGTCGTCGCCGGTGACACTCGAAGTGATCGACGCGTCTGGCAAGGTAGTTCGTCACATGTCGAGTGTACCGGACAAGCCGGTGAAGGAGGCCGCTGAGCCGCCAGAGCCCAACTTCTGGATCGCGCCGCCCCAGGCGCTGTCCGCGAACGTCGGCACCAACCGCGGCAACTGGGATCTGCGCCACGACGCACCGCCAGCCTTCTCGCACAGCTTCGAGATCAACGCGAATCCTGGCCTCACCCCCGCCTCTCCCGAAGGCGCGATGGCTCCGCCGGGCACCTACACGCTCAAGCTGAACGTGGACGGCAAAACGTACACGCAGACTGTAACGGTGAAGAACGACCCACGCTCGCCCGCGACTGTCGCCGCGGTAGTTGCACAGCATGAGCTCCTGATGAAGCTCGACGCCGGAGCGAAGGCATCGTGGGATGGTTACAATCAGGTCGAGGCGATGCGTACCGCCGTCGCGGCTCTATCCAGCGCCGACCCGTCAGCCGAAGCGGCGTCGGCACTCAAGGCGTTCGACGCGAAGCTCGAGGCCGTTGCCGGCTCGACGAGTGGCGGGCGCGGATTCTCGCGTGGCGGCCCGCCGCCCCCGCCAAATTTCGTTCGCGTGAACGGAGTAATGGGACGCGAGCTGAGCGCACTCGACAACGGCGACATGGCGCCCACGGCTGCCACGCTTCGCGGATACGCCGCCGACTGCGCGCAGCTTGCCACGGTGCTCAAGAACTGGCAGGCCGTAAACAGCAAGGATCTGCCGGCGCTCAACGCCACGCTTGCGAAGAGCCACGTCGCACCCGTGCACGCGGCTTCTTCCTCACTGTCGATCCCCGCCTGTGGTGCCGGTCTCTCCGCCCACGACAAACGAACGGTGGAAACCCACACCGGCACTACGGTGTCTCACTCCAAGGCCGACGAAGATGGGGACGGCGACGAGGGACCTGATCCGGCATAGGGAACGCTCAGGATCCGGGAGTATTATTCGGCACTGATGCCGTCAACGGAGGGAATCCATGGATCCTGATGCAATAACCTTTGCTTTCGTGATGGTCGTGTGCGTGCTCTCGCTCGGCTGCCTTGCAGTCATCGGCACGTGGACGTTGCGCGCGTTCCGTCGAAAGGATCCTGCACAGCTTCCGCAGCCGCGTTATGACGAGCAATTCGCTCAGCTTCAACAGTCGCTCGATGCGATCGCCGTTGAAGTTGAGCGAATCGCAGAAGGCCAGCGCTTCAGCACGAAGCTGCTCAGTGATGGTGCGCGCGTACCCGTCGGCATGGAGGATCGATGAGCTATAGCGGAGACGTTTACGACGACGAGCCGCGCCGCCGCGGACCGGTCAACCGAACGATGCAGGCGGCCAAGGCAGGCGCCAGCTTCGGCTCCGCGTTGGCGATCGTCATCTCATGGAGCGAGCACCACTCCATCATCTGGGCCATCATCCAGGGGTTCTTCTCCTGGTTTTACGTCGTTTATTACGCACTGACGCGATAGCTCCGTGACGCTATCGCGTCGCGGTGGTGCGTGCCTCAGCGAAGAGCGAGTCCATCTCCGCGTAGCCGACTGCATCGGCCAGAAATTCAGCGAAGCTGCCAGACGATAACGCCCGAGCGGCGCGCTGCACCGCAGCAGCAGCCGCTCGGGCGATCCCGGATCCGACACTCACACGCGCGACACCCAACTTCTCGAGAGCACGAACCTCAGGCCCGGTGGCACTCGCAAGCACATTGAGTGGCAAACCCGCGCGTTTCACAATGTCACGTATGACGTCCGGGCTCTGCACGCGCGGCACGAAGACGCAATCCGCACCGGCAGCACGAAACGCCTCCAACCGCTCGAGACAACGCTCCAGCCGCGTCTCTTCATGACCGACGGAAAGCCAGAACATGTCAGTTCGTGCGTTCACGACAGCGCCCTCACCGCGACCTGCGCCGCTGTCCGCCGCCTCCCGCGCAGCAGCTATCCGCTCCCGTTGCAGCGATATCTCGAACAACGGTGAATCGCCGCCATCGCCAGTTGCATCCTCGATGTTCACGCCAACAGCGCCGGCGTCGATCGCCAGCCGCACCGTTTCTGCGACAGATGCCGGCGAAACCCCATAACCCGCTTCGATGTCGGCTGTTACAGGCAGATTCGTAGCAGACACGATTCGCTCGACCGCCGCAACCATCTCATCGCGCGGAATTTTCTGTCCGTCCGGATATCCGAGCGACCATGCGATCCCCGCGCTCGTCGTCCCGACACAGCCGAATCCCGCCATCTCGAACAGACGCGCGCTGACCGCGTCCCATGCGTTTGGAACCACGAGAATCGTCGGACCGTGATGCAGAGCGCGGAAAGCCGCGGCGCGGGAGTGCCATGTCATCGTCCGAGAACGTAAACCTTCCCCTGCGACCATGCTTCGGTTACCATCGAAGTATGCTCGACACCCCCGACATGGCCTTCGTGGCCGGCGCGATCGCGGATCCCACTCGAGGCCGCATGTTGATGTCGCTGATGCGCGGCCAGGCCCTCACTGCCACGGAACTGGCCCTGGATGGCGGCGTGACGGCGTCAACTGCCAGCAGCCATCTAGGCCGCCTGATGGAAGCCGGACTCGTCTCGGTGGCCCGCCAGGGCCGCCACCGCTACTTCAGAATTGCGCGTCCAGAAGTGGCCGAGATGCTCGAAGGCATGGCCAATCTGGCCAATTCCGGCGGCTCCAGGATCACGACGGGACCGCGGGATCCCGCCCTACGCCACGCGCGCGTCTGCTACGATCATCTTGCCGGCGAGACCGCCGTCCGGCTTCTCATGCGGCTCAGGGAGCACGCGCTGCTGGTTGGCGATGACGACTCGCTTGCGCTCAGTCCACGCGGGGAGACATGGGCCACCGCGCTGGGAATCGATCTCCACGCCCTGCGCGCTAGGCGAAGAATGCTGTGTCGTCCATGCCTCGACTGGAGTGAGCGACGCACCCACCTCGCCGGCTCGCTGGGTGCCGCCATCCTCGAACGCATGGTGGCGTTGCGTTATGTGCGCCGCGCGACCGGTCGCGCGGTAACACTTTCCGAAAATGGAGCGAGACTCATCGACCGGCCCGACACCTTCGTTCACGATCAGCTCGTGTGTCGCGCGGTCTGATGCCCGCTACTCGACAGTAACCGACTTGGCGAGATTGCGCGGCTGATCGACGTTCGAGCCGCGCTTCACCGCGATGTAGTACGCGAGAAGCTGCAGCGGCACCGACGCGAGAATCGGCGTTACGAGATCGAGCGTCTCCGGAATCCTGAACTCGTAATCGATCAGTCCCGCGAGCGATGGCTCGGGACGGCTCGTGATCGCGATGACCTTGCCCTTGCGTGCCTTCACTTCCTGCACGTTCGAAACGACCTTTTCGAACACCGAATCGTGCGGCGCGATGAATACTACCGGCATCATCTCGTCGATCAACGCGATGGGACCGTGCTTCATCTCCGCGGCAGGATAACCTTCCGCGTGGATGTAGCTGATCTCCTTGAGCTTGAGTGCGCCTTCCAGTGCGGTCGGGAAATTGTAGCCGCGACCGAGATACAGGAAATTCGACGCGCGCTTGAACTCTTCCGCCAGCGCTTCGATTTCTTCGGCGCGATCGAGCACGTTCTGAACCTGTCCTGGCAGCGCCTGCAATGCCTCGACTATCTCGCGTCCGCGAACTGTGGACAGCGCACGTAGTCTTGCGAGCTTGAGTGTGAACAGCAGCAGCGCCGTAACCTGACTGGAGAAGGCCTTGGTCGACGCGACACCGATCTCCGGTCCTGCGTGGATGTACGATCCGCCATCGGACTCGCGCGCGATCGTCGAGCCGACGACGTTGACGATCCCCATCGTGCGCGCGCCACGGTGCTTGGCCTCGCGCATCGCCGCAAGCGTGTCAGCGGTCTCGCCCGATTGGGATATGACTATGCACAGGGTGCGATCCGTCACGACGGGATTGCGATAACGAAACTCGGACGCGTACTCCACCTTGGTCGGAATGCGCGCAAGATCTTCGAGCATCATTCCACCGATCAGCGCAGAGTGCCAGCTGGTACCACATGCGGTGAGGACGATGTTGTCGAAGCGGAGCAGATCCTCGTCGCTGAGATTGAGACCGCCCAGCTTCGCCGTGCCGGTATCTGCGAGCAGACGTCCGCGCATCGTATTCTCGATCGTCTGCGGCTGCTCGAAGATCTCCTTGAGCATGAAATGCGAATAGCCACCGCGCTCGATCTGCCCCAGATCCCAATCCACCTTGCTCACGCTGCGACGCATCTCGCGCGCGTCGTTGTCGAACACGCGATATCCGTTGCGGTCCAGCACGGCTATGTCGCCGTCGTCCAGATACACGACCTGGCGCGTGTGCGCGAGAATCGCGGATACGTCGCTCGCGACGTAATACTCACCCTCGCCAAGCCCGAGGAGAAGCGGACTTCCCTGCCGCGCGGCAACGAGCTTGTTGGGATCGCGACTGGACACGACGGCGATGCCGTACGTGCCCTCGATCTGCGAAAGGGCATCCATCACAGCCTGCTCGAGCGAGTCCTCGTACGCTTCCTGAATCAGGTGCGCGAGCACTTCCGTGTCTGTCTCGGACACGAACTTGTAGCCGAGCGCCTGGAGCTTGCTACGCAGCAGCGAGAAGTTCTCGATGATGCCGTTATGGACCACCGCGACGGTTCCATCCATCGAGACGTGCGGGTGCGCATTGCATTCGTTCGGCGCGCCGTGGGTTGCCCAGCGCGTGTGAGCGATTCCAACGCTGCCGGCTATCGGAAGGGCGTTCATGACAGTCTCGAGCCGCGAGATCTTGCCCGCAGCCTTGCGAGTCTCGACCCCGTTGCCGTTCATGACGGCGACTCCCGCCGAGTCGTATCCGCGGTACTCGAGCCGCTTGAGGCCCTCGAGGAGCAGGGGGCCAGCGCCCTTGTCACCGATATAACCGACTATTCCGCACATGAATATTTGTTTCTTGTTTGGGGATAGGCCACCCGAATTAGGGCGGCTGCCACGTACTGCCCAATTTAGAGGTCGCGCGCATGGGTGGCTACGCCAGGACGCGGGACGGGCGGATGATCGATTGGGACCGATCACCCGCCCGCTGACACTCAATTACACCCTTCCTAGTGATCCTGTTTCGCTGGCATGCTGGTTCCCTTGCTTGGTGCCGGCAGCTGGCCGACCGGGGGCGCGCTCCGCATCGGCGGCGGGCTCGAGCCCATCGATCGAGGCGCCTCGAATCTCGGCGCCGACCGCTGATGGTCACCCATGCCCGGGTTCGGCGAGAGTCCGGGGTTCGGCGAGAGTCCGGGGTTCGGCGAAAGACGCGGGTTGGGCGCCAGCGTCGGCGATCCGCCAATACGGGCGTCCGGGTGCTGATGCCGCCACTCCTGTCTTTGCTCCGGCGAATATGGCGTGCGCAGACCGTTGTCCTCGCGCCGCGCACGATCATGCGCTCGTCCGGATCCCTCGAACAGCTCCACCTGAGAGCCCTCCGCCGCGGCCGACGTAGCGGCCTGCGCCACAGCCTCATCACCATTGGCGGCGGTGATGATCATCGGTCCCTGCCCCTCGCCTGCCCGCGCCCGTGCAGCGCGTTGCTGGGCGGCAGCGGCGCGATCACCGACGATCGTTGGAAGTACGGTCGGCGCATTGGCGAAGGAGGGCGCCGCGAACTGCGCACCCGCCACAGCCGTGCGCGGCACCGGACGCACTACCTGCGCGATCGGACGAATGTGCTGCTGCCCCGGACACCCGGAGAACGGGTAGTCGATCGGAACGTCGCGAGCCATGCCGTCCGCACACAGAACGCGAGCGAGTTGCGTCCGTCCACGCGCACTGCCATCGACGCTCGGCCACAGGATGTACACGTCGGAATCCCACGAGTCGTCGTCGCCCAGTGAGACCGCATTGTTGAGCAGAGCGTCGAATGCGACGTCGGAATAGAATGACCGCGATTCCTTTTCGCCGACGGCGGATGCGAGAGTCATCGGCTTGTGCACGTATCGCGCTACATCGAGCGGGCGCTTTGATGCGACCATGTAGAGATACACCGGTCCGTCGCCGTGAGCGTTGGGCCCCAGAACAACGTTGTAGATGTCGTTGTCGAACGACGCACCGATCAGCTCGTCGGTGTTGTATCCGGATCTGTGCAGTTTTTCAGACTGATTGACCAGCGGATAGAGCAGACGCACGCCTGCGCCTGGGTAAACGAGGAAGGCAGCAACGTATGCAGGTTCGTTCAGCACGTAACGTATCGGCTGGTGTGTCTCCGGCGACGGCGGCAGCAGCATCAGCGTGAGACCCTGCCCTCCCTGACCCGGCAATCGGTCGCTGGTCGTGGTCTGCGCACCGAGCGCGCCGGCCATCAGTGGGACGCAAGCAATAAGTGCTGCCATCCTCATAACCACCTCGTGGGTGAATTCATCTCTCCCCAACTCAGGGCAATCTGCGTGCCCCGCGCAGTAACCCTTCCATTGAATAGTACGCGCGAAATGTGAAAATGCTACACGCAATCCTGCTCGGATTTCAACTCACGAATTTGACAGCTTCTCGACAGCTTCTCGACCCGCGCGAATGAGCGCACGCGCATCGGCCTGCGTCGGTGCTTCCGCAATGACGCGCACGATCGGCTCGGTCCCCGATGGTCTTACATGGACCCATCGATCACGCCATGACAGTCGCATTCCGTCCTGAGTATCGACGGTCGCATCTGGAAATGCGGCGCGCAGGCTGTTGTATACAGAATCCAGAGGCGCCGATGGAAGATCGAGCTTGTCCTTCACGATGGAGTATCGCGGATAGTCGCTCACGATCGCGGAGAGCGGACGGTTTTCCTGATGCAGCAATTGCAGGATCAATGCAATAGCCACCGGTGCGTCGCGTCCGAGATGCATCTCCGTGAGAATGACGCCGCCATTTCCTTCACCGCCGATCGCCGCCTTCTCGCTACGCATGCGTGTCGCGACGTTCACTTCCCCAACGGGAGCGCGCACTACCGTGCGTCCCGCGCGCTCGGCTACATCATCAACAATTCTGCTCGTCGAGAGATTCGTTACGACGGGACCCGCACGATGGCCGAGCACGACGCTCGCCGCGAGTGCGAGCGTGTAGTCCTCGCCGATCGCCTTTCCGTCATTTGACACGAGCGCGAGACGATCGACGTCCGGATCGACTGCGAATCCGACCACTGCGCCGCTGCTGCGCACGAGCGCTTCGAGCTCGCCGAGGTTCTCGGCAACCGGTTCCGGTGGACGCGGAAAGCGGCCGTCGACTTCCATGTTGATCGACGATACTTCGCAGCCTAGTCTGTCGAACAGGTTCGGCATGAAACGCCCGCCCGCGCCGCGCACGCAGTCGAGCGCGACGTGAAAGTTGCGTGCACGGATGCCATCCACGTCGATGAACGGCAGAGCAAGTATCGCGCTGATGTGTCGCTCTATCGCCGCGTCATCGCGCTCGATGGTGCCGAGTTCATCCCACGTCGCGCGCGGGAAATTGCTCTCGACAACTGCGCGCATCTCGCGGGCTTCATCACCGTCGAGAAACAGCCCGGATGACCCGATGAACTTGAGTGCGTTCCACTCGATCGGATTGTGGCTCGCCGTAATGCCTAGTCCGCCGGCTGCGTGGTGATGCTCGACCGCGAGCTGAATCGTAGGGGTTGGAACGACGCCGACGTCGATGATCTGAGCGCCCACACTTTCCAGCGCAGCTATCACCGCATGATGGAACATCGGTCCGCTCACCCGGCTATCGCGGCCGAGTACGATCGTTTTTTTCGATGAGTCGCGCGAAAGCGCCCAACTTCCGAATCCGGCGGCGAATCTGGAGACGATCTCCGGAGTCAACGCCTCGCCGACGCGCCCGCGCACGCCGGACACACTTACCATCAAGCCTGGATAGGATGCCATGTCTTAAAAAGCTGATGCCCGCGCGGAAAGCACGGGCATCAGTCAAATCTAGGTGGTACAGCGAAGAACCGAAGCCGGTGCGGTTATCGGTTCATGCGATGGAATTACTTGCGACGACGCACCATTGGCACGAGGCCGACGAGGCCGGTGGCGAGGAGCGCCATGGAGCCTGGCTCGGGCGTGGACGTGATGGTGCCTGCAGTGTAGAGAAGCGTGCCCTGCACCTGGGCCGACCCTGCGCTCGGGAACACGTGATCGGCGACTGAGAGCTTCAACGTGCCGCCATCAGCATACGTGAACACGTTCTGCACTCCATTGTTGGCGAAGTTGAGCGTCACACTGTTGGCGCCCTGAAGCTTGCCCGAAACCGTCGCGGCATCAGTCTGCGTCACGCCAGTCGGATTGGTAAATGCCAGCCACAGGTTGAAGTTGTCATTGACACCAGGTCCGGTGTTTGGTCCAGACACCGCGAACAGGCCGAGGTTCACCGTCTGGGCAACCCCGCTGGTGAGGTTATATGAGCTGCTTCCCGCGCCCGTGAAGCTGAAGAAGCCATCTGCCGACGAATGCGTGCAGCCGCTAGTCGGGGTGCCGGAAAAACAGCCGGTCGTGCTGAACGTCACTGCTTGCTGGGCACTGGCAGACGCAGCGGTCATGACAGCAAAGGCTGCAGCGGTGGCGATCTTGGTGGCAAATCCCATCTGGTCGCTCCATTGGAGTATGGTTTTTTGTGTCGCCTGCCGAGGCAGGTGGCACACACATGCTGTAGCGCTGCTGCAACGGAAGTGTCGCGCACGAACAACAATTTGTGTCCTCACAATCGCGCGCATTTTCGCGTTTCTCCCATGAAAACGCTGATACGATGCGATGTTGTGATGTACGCTATGGCACTAACGGTGCCAGGTTGCCCAGTCCAAAAACGGCAATATTTGCCGTGTGGAGTGACTTTAGCTCGCCAGCTTTTCGCGCCGAATCACTTTGATAAATGCCGGCGCAAGCTCGGGATCGAATTGTGTACCAGAACACCGCGTGATCTCGGCAACAGCATCTTCAGCGGACATGTAGCGGCCGCGGCGGTACGCGCGGCCGCTCGTCATTGCATCGAACGCGTCGGCAATGCCGGCGATACGCGCTTCCATCGGAATATCCATTCCGGCAAGTTTGTCCGGAATGCCACGGCCATCAAAACGCTCATGATGCGATCGCACCATGCTGAGTGCGACGGGCTCCTCGCCAAGCAACGGTGATAGAATCTGCCACCCCAGCATCGGATGCGTCATGATGTGCTGGTATTCCTCGTCCGTGAGTGGGCCTTCCTTGTTCAGCACCGCCTCGCGCACTCCGATCTTCCCGATGTCGTGCACCTGACCGCCAAGCTCGATCTGCCGGACCATCGACTCCGAAAGCCCGATCTCACGCGCCAACAGCGACGAATACTGGCTCACGCGAATCGAATGTCCCCGGGTGTACTGATCCTTGACCTCGAGGGCCTGCACTAGCGCCTGAACGCCGCCCAGGAACAATTCCTCCAGCCGGCGGGCCTGGGTCGCCACCAGCCGCTCCAGCCCGTTCTGATAATCGCGATTCTCGAGAATCAGCCGGCGTTTCTCCATCGCCTGCCCCACCCGCGCCAGCACCTCTTCGAGGTGGAACGGCTTGGTGAGATAATCCATCGCGCCGCTCGCAAGGCAGCTCAGGGCGAGCTCGACGTCGGCAACAGCGGTGATGAGAATCACGGCCAGATCGGGGTATTTCGCCCGAGACTGGCGCAGCAGTTCGATACCGTCCATCCTCGGCATCCGAAGATCGCTGAGCAGGAGGGCCGCCGGCACGGAGTCCAGCCGCTCCAGCGCCTCGACGCCATCTGCGGCCTCGAGGCACGTGAAGCCGTCGCTGGTCATCAGGCGGACAAGCACCTGCCGCAGGCGAGGTTCATCGTCCGCGATGACACAAAACATCGGCTCAGGCGCCGTCACGTCATCACCTCCCTCATATTTCTAAGTGGTATTCTAGCTTCCGATCCAACCCCCTGCCATGACGAAGATCTTCGACGAGGACATGTCCGCCGCCTTTGGGACCCGAGCCATCCACGCCGGCCAGCGCCCCGATCCACTTTCGGGCGCGATCATGACGCCCATCTACCAGACCTCCACATATGTCCAGGAGGGACTCGGCGTCAACAAGGGATACGAATACGCGCGCGGACGCAATCCCACGCGAGAAGCGCTGGAGCGCAACGTCGCCGCACTCGAAGGCGCGAAATACGGCTTCGCCTTCTCGAGCGGCATGGGCTGCCTCGATTCCATCATGAAGCTGTTCAAGTCCGGTGATCATTTCGTCGTGGGCGAGAATGTCTACGGCGGCACATACAGACTGTTCGACAAGATCCTGCGCAACTACGGCATGACATTCTCGTACGTGGACACGCGCGATCCGCAGCTCATCGCAGACGCGTGCACCAGCGCAACCGCCGCAATAATCATCGAGACGCCGACTAACCCGCTCATGCGTCTCACCGATATCCAGGCCGCCGCCGACATCGCCCATTCGCACAAGGCGCTGCTCATCGTCGACAACACGTTCGCGTCGCCATACCTGCAGCAACCGTTCACACTCGGCGCCGACATCGTCTGGCACTCGTCGACCAAGTATCTCAACGGTCACAGCGACATGATCGGCGGAATCGCCCTCGTCGACAACGACGAGCTCGCAACGCGGATGCAGTTCATACTCAACGCGTCAGGCGCAGTCCCCGGACCGATGGACGCATGGCTCGTCCTGCGCGGCACCAAGACGCTGCACCTGCGCATGGAGCGGCACGACAGCAACGGCCGCGAGATCGCTACATGGCTGGCGAAGCGCATGGGTGACGACAAGGTTTTCTATCCGGGACTCGAATCGCATCCGCAGCACTCGCTGGCAGTGAAGCAGATGAAGGGGTTCGGCGGAATGATCTCGGTCGAAACCGGGAGTCGCGAAGCCGCTGCTCGGGTGCTCGGGCGAGTGCACGTGTTCTCGCTCGCCGAATCCCTCGGTGGCGTGGAGAGCCTGATCAATCACCCTGCTGAGATGACTCACGCCTCGGTCGAACCGGCGCGCCGCGCCGCGCTAGGAATTACCGAAGGACTGGTGCGCCTGTCGTGCGGAGTCGAAGACGTCGGCGATCTCATCGCCGACCTGGATCAGGCTCTCAGATGACGGGCGAACTGCCAGTTCCCGCTCCGTCGCCGCGACGCACGCTCACGGGCATCGCTCCCGTAGCGTGGGAACACCCAGCCGACCGCGCAGCGCTGCAGACGTTGCGCGCGATCCCCGGACTCGACGAGCTCGTGCGCAGGGTGATGAGCTTCCTCGGTGAGCGCGGAGTGCGTCAGTTATTCACGGCGGACTCCGTGCGCGTCAACGAGCGCCAGCGGCCGAGGCTCCATGCGTTGTATATGGAAGTCCTGGAAACACTGGATTGGCCGGAGCGTCCGGATCTGTTCGTTACGCAGACTCCGTTCGTCAACGCGATGGCGGTGGGCTTCGAAAAGCCGTTCATAGTTGTACACACTGGCGCGCTCGGAATACTGGACGAGCCGCAGCAGCGAGTGTTGCTCGGCCACGAAGTCGGTCACGTCATGAGCGGGCATTCCACGTACTCGACGCTCGCACTGCTCTTTCTGTCGTTCGGCTTCAATGCGATTCCAGGTCTCGGCCTCATCGCGCTTCCAATTCAGCTTGCATTGCTGGAGTGGTATCGCAAGGCCGAATTCTCGGCGGATCGCGCTGGGCTGCTGGCATCGCAGGATCCGGTTCAGGCCATGCGCATGTTCCTCCTGTTCGCCGGTGGCAAGGGCGACGCAAACGAGACCAATCTCGACGAGTTTCTCGCACAGGCGCAGGAATACGAAAGCGATAGCGGCGCGATCGATCTTCTGTTCAAGCTTCTCAACGTTTCCGGCCGCACGCACCCGTTCAATACCGTGCGGGCCGCCGAGCTGCAGCGCTGGATTCAGGCTGGCGGCTACGACACGATAATCAATGGCGAATATGCGAGGCGAGGCGCGCCAAACGAGCGCCCTCTGACGGACGATTACGCTGATGCTGCCGGATATTACGGCGACAAGATGAAGGGCATGATGAATCAGATGGCCGATGCGGCGCGCCGTGCGACCGATACGATGAACAATGTGTTCCGCAACGAGGACGAGTGAAGGTTCTGATAGTTGGCGGTGGCGCGCGCGAGCACGCAATCGCATGGAAGCTGTTGCAGGATGATCCGACGCTAGACCTGATTGCCGCACCTGGAAATCCCGGGATCGCTACACTTGCGAGATGCGTCGCGATTCCGGCGGACGACATCGTCGCGTTGTTGGCGCTCGCGCGCGCAGAGCGCCCCGATCTCACCGTCGTCGGCCCGGAAGCTCCGCTCGACGCTGGAATCGCGGACGCATTCCACGCTGAAGGGCTCCCTATCTTCGGGCCCACGCGCGCCGCCGCGCGTATCGAGACGTCCAAGCGATTCGCGAAGGAGTTGATGTTGCGCGCCGGCGTTCCTACAGCGCGCGCGAGTCATCATACGTCGGTCGACACCGCGCTGCGAGCAGCGCATGCGATCGGCGCGCCGGTAGTGATCAAGGCGTCGGGACTTGCCGCTGGCAAGGGTGTCATCATCGCCGAAACGATGGCCGAAGCGGAGCGCGCAATCACGGAAATGCTCGCGACCGGAGCGTTCGGCAAGGCCGGCAAGGAGATTCTGGTCGAGGAGTTCATGTCGGGCGAGGAGGTCTCCGTCTTCGCCATCTGTGACGGCCAGCATTCGCGACTGATGATCGGCGCGCAGGACCACAAGCGTCTCGAAGACGGAGACATGGGTCCGAATACGGGCGGAATGGGTGCGTATGCGCCCGTATCACTGGATAGCGCATCTCTGCAGGCGCTCGTGAAGGTGACGATCATCGATCGCGTGCTCGCCGCAATGCGCGACGAGCACTCACCATTTTCTGGACTGTTGTACGCGGGATTGATGCTCACCGCGACGGGGGTGAAGGTCGTCGAATTCAACTGTCGTTTCGGCGATCCGGAAACGCAGACATTGTTGCCGCTCATGTCGAGCTCGCTGTTGCAACCGCTGCTCACGGTGGCTCGCGGCGAATCACTGGCCGATACACCGGAATTCGAGTGGAACGCCGGCTCCAGCGTGACTACTGTTCTCGCGGCCGCCGGCTATCCTGGAGCGGTTCGAAAGGGTGACGCGATCTCCTTCCCCGAGCCTCGAGGACGGTGTTTATGTATTTCACGCCGGTACGCGAGTCGCGGACGGGACCAAAGCACAGCGTGCCGATGAGCCACCAGTGGTCACGGACGGCGGACGCGTGCTGTCAGTGACTGCAGTCGCACCGACACTCCACGCGGCGAGCAATCACAGCCGGCGCTACGCGGAGCGCATCCGGTTCGCGGGCAGGCAGATGCGACGCGACATCGCCTGGAGAGAGCTCGCGAGAGAGATGCGCCTGTCCGACCGCGAGACGAATGCCTGAGCTGCCCGAAGTCGAGACGATCGCGCGAGGCGTGAACGATGCGGTCGCCGGCCGTACCATCGAAGCAGTTGGACTACCACGCCCGGACGTGTTGCGCGAGGCGACGGCGCGCACCTTCGCCAAACGTGTACGCGGCACGCGGATTACCGGCGCAAGCCGACGAGCCAAACACATCGTCATTTCTCTGGATAGCGGGGACTCGCTCGTTGTGCAGCCGAGATTCACCGGTGCCCTCCTCGCCACGAGAGGCAGCGAGCTCACCGACTATGACCGGACCTACATCGCCGTGATGTTGGGTCTGGATTCGGGCTTCGTTCTGGCGTATCGCGACGTCAGGCGGCTCGGAACTGTCGCGCTGATGGATCCGAAGCGACTCGGGGAATATTTCGGCGAGCTGGGTGAGGAGCCGCTGGAAGAGGGATTTACGGCGGAGCGTCTTTCGGCTATTCTTCGGGCGTCACGGCAGCCCGTCAAGAAGGTGATCATGGATCAGTACAAGGTCGTTGGCGTCGGGAACATCTACGCAAACGAAGCGCTCTGGCGCGCCGGCATCGATCCGTCACGAGCGGCGTCCGCCGTCACGCTGGAGGAGGCTGCCGACCTGCGCAACGCGATAGTGTCGGTGCTGCGCGAGGCGATCGTTGCGGGAGGCTCCAGTATCCGCGATTACCGAAACGCGAGTGGTGAGGCTGGCGAGTTCGTGCAATTTCTTTCGGCGTACGGCCGCGCCGGAGAGCCATGTCACCGCTGTGGCGCGAGACTGATCGGCACGCACGCGATCGATGGCCGGCAGACTGTGCTCTGCGCGCACTGCCAGCACTGACGACCGCACCCCGATGGCAAGGAAGTCACGCGCATACACGTTCAAGGAGCCGACAAGCGACGAGCAGCTCGCCGCGATGCGTGCTGTCGTTCGCGAGACCGCGCGCAACGATCCGGGCGTCTATCGCATGATCGCCGACAACGGCGAGATCGTGTACGTCGGCAAGTCCAAGCAGATTCGCTCCCGTCTGATGAGCTACTTCCGCGCAGCGTATCCGGAAGACAAGGGCGCGCGCATTCTGCGTGACGCGACCCGCATCGAGTGGGACTACGAGCCAAGTGAATTCGCCGCACTGTTGCGTGAGCTGAGACTGATCAAGCAATACCGTCCACGATTCAATGTCGCGATGAAGCGCGATGCCAGGCACTACTCGTTCATCAAGATTTCGCGCGGCGCGGCTCCAAAGCTCAACGTCGTTCGCGGCGCCGGCCCCGATGACGCGGCTGTGTATTACGGCCCATTCGTCGGCGCACAGCGCGTGAGCGAGGCTGTGCGCGAGCTTAACGACGTGCTGGGACTTCGCGATTGCCGGAGCGACATGCCGATCTACTTCGCCGATCAACACGAGCTCTTCCAATTAGGGCGTACGCCTGGCTGTATACGGCACGAGATCAGAAAGTGCCTCGGACCGTGTGTCGGTGGATGCACGGTCGCCGAGTACGATCACCAGCTTGCGCTTGCTCGTGCCTTCCTCGACGGCTCCGATGCTGGACCAGCTGACACACTCCGTCGTCAGATGGAGGCCGCGAGCAATGCACTGGAATTCGAGCGCGCCGCGATCTTCCGCGACAAGCTGTCGCGCCTCGAAGCGCTGCGCGAGCAGTTCGACCGGCTACGCTTTGCCGTGGAGTCGCTGTCTTTCGTTTACAACGTGCAGGGCTGTGACGGTCGCGATCGGACGTACGTCATTCGCCGCGGCATCGTACGAGCGGAGCTGGACAGTCCCAAAACACGCCGCGACAAGGCCGCCATGCGCCGGCTGGTGGACGACATATTCGGCGAAAAGCCGACAGCTGGCTCGTCGATCCCGACTCATGAGATAGACGAGCTGCTGCTACTGTCGAGTTGGTTCAGGAAATTTCCTCAAGAGATGCAACGCGCCAGACGCGTTGCATGAGCGACGCTACTTCTTTTCGGGGTGTCCGTCGCTGCCCTTCTTCTCCCTCGCTCGGGGATCAGGCTCGCCGGTGCTGGCATCCAGCACCGCTTCGGTAGAATCGGGCGAGTCCATGCCACGGCCTACCGTACGATTACCAAACTTTTCTGTTCTTTTTTCCGCGGACGACTCGTCATGACCGCCGGCGTGAGATTTGCTTTTGTCGCTGTCGTTCATCCCAACCTCCGTAAGGTTTCCGTCTAATCAGAAATCCGTGGATGTGCATTCATCGTGCCCGGAAAGATCATTCGCTGAGTACCTGGCGTATCGCAGCTCACAAGCCTGAGCGCCGATGACGCCGGGTCGGAGCCGCGCGACGCTGGTCCTGCTCGTCTGCATGCCTCTCGCCCAGGCCTGCCGGCGCGAAAAGCCCACAACCATCTCGGGTGCTCAGCTCGATTCGCTCCCCGCTGTGCCGCCGCTCCCACTATCCCACTTCGATATTCCGCTGGTGTACGACTATACGCCTGTGCTGGCGGTCGTCGAGCGAGCAGTTCCCACAAAATTCGGATCGATCGATAGCGTCCACATGGTCGGGACCGATCCGAACAGACACTACGCGTACGAGGCTGTACGGGGCCCGTTCACGACGTTCGTTCGCGACAACGAAGTGCATCTGCGCGCGACTCTGTCCTATGCCGCCCGTGGGTATTTCAAGCCGCGTTTCGGCCCCACTATCGGGGCGGGCTGTGGTGGCGATTCGCTGGCCGACCGTCCGCGCATAACCGTCGAGCTCATCACTCCGCTGACGCTGACACCCAACTGGCACCTGTCGTCGCACGCGCGCGTCGGTCGGCTCGGGCCCGCATCCAGCGCCGACAGAGACCGCTGTACGGTGAGCGTAATTCGATACGACGTCACGGAACGGGTGATAGCTGCCGCACAGGGTGCGCTCAACTCCCACCTGCCGGACATCGACCGCAAGATCTCGCGCGTCGATCTTACCAGTCATTTCCAGGAGTGGTGGGAACTTCTCAACAAACCGATTCGGCTCACCGATAATGTGTGGCTGCTGCTCGGACCCGAACGGCTCCGCATGGGCGACGTGAGCGGCTCAGGCGATGACCTGATCGTCGACGCCGGTCTCGATGCACGTCCCAGAGTCGTCACCGGCACCGAGCCGCGTCCGGACGTTCCACCACTCCCGCCGCTCGCACGCGACACCGTTGCAACGGGATTCCACATCGTACTCGGCGGCCTTATCAGTTACGCCGACGCCTCGAAGACGATCACCGATGCGTTAAAGGGAAAGCCAATAACGGAAGGTGGCCGCACTGTCACAGTGCAGAGTGCACGCGTCTCTCCGCTGCCTCAGGGTCGACTCGCGCTTGCAGTCGCCTTCACGGGTGATGCCAACGGCACACTGGTCTTCGCCGGCAAGCCGGCGTACGATCGCCGTGCGGGAGAGTTGAGTGTGCCCGACCTCGACTACGACCTGAACACCGACAGCGAGCTAATCAGCGCTTACAGCTGGCTCCAGTCCGACGCTCTGCGCGAATTATTCAGACAAAAGGCTCGGCTACCCGCCGATCTTCTGATCACAAAGGGACGGTCACTTCTCAGCGACGGACTCAACCGCAAACTCGGTGATGCGGTGACGCTATCGGCGCAGGTGGACTCGGTCGACGTCGCAGGGATATATGTGACCGCGTCGGGAATCGCCGTCCGCGCTGTCGCAAGTGGGAACGCGGGGATGAAGGTGAAGCAGAAAAAATAACGTAACCACTTGGTTACGTATCTTGTTCGCTACCCCAGCGGTGGCCGAGGGAATGCGCGACACCCATCTGGTCCATGACACGGGCTACGACGAAATCCACCAACTCTGCTATCGACGTGGGTTGGTGATAGAAACCCGGCGCCGCAGGGAGAATGACAACGCCTTCCCTGCTCAGCTTCAACATGTTATCGAGATGAATGCTCGAGAGCGGCGTCTCACGCGGCACCAGAATGAGCTTGCGTCGTTCCTTGAGTGTCACGTCCGCTGCGCGCTCGACGAGCGACCGTGACGAGCCGGCAGCAATCGCGCTCAGCGTTCCCATCGAGCACGGACAGATCACCATCCCCGCACTGCGTGCGGATCCGGATGCCGGAGCGGCACCGCGATCCGCGTCGTCGTAAACGGTGACGAGATCGTCCCAGGCGCGTTCACCGACCGCGTCACGAAGTGCCCCGAGCGATTGGATTCCGGTTTCCGTCGACAGCAACCGCATTCCGTGGCTGGAGACTATCAGCGAGACGGGTTGACCAGCGATGCATAATTGCTCGAGCAACCGCACTGCGTACGGCGCTCCGGACGCACCGGTGATCGCAACCGTGAACGGAAGTCGCGACGTGACGTCACTCACGACGCCACCCGCTCTGCAAATACGAACCCGAAGTACACTATGCTGATGATACCGTTCATCGTGAAAAATGCCGCGTCGAGGCGACTGATGTCACCGGGCTTCACCAGCGTGTGCTCGTACAGGAGAAGACCGGCCGCCACGACGACACCCGCCGTGTAGATCGCGCCACCACCGACGGCGAATCCCACCGACGCGAGCGCGATGATCGTGAGCGCGTGCAGCGCTCGCGCTGCCAGCAGCGATCCGCGCTCACCCCATCGTACAGGAATCGAGTGCAGTGCGTTGCCGCGATCGAATTCGACGTCCTGCAGTGCGTAGAGAATGTCAAATCCCGCGACCCAGGTGGCGACGGCGATCGCGAGCACGCACAACATCCACCAGGGACTCGCCCAGGTCCCCGTCACCGCCAGATAACCGCCGACGGGCGCTATCGAGAGCCCGACGCCGAGCACCACGTGCGACCAGCGGGTGAATCGTTTTGTGAAGCTGTAGAAGAAAACCCAGCCCAGCGCGATCGGCGCCAGAAGAAAACAAACGTGATTGAGCTCGAACGCGGCGAACAGAAAAACGCCGCACGCGACTGCGACAGCGATCATCGCCTCGGTTACGCCAAGGGCGCCTGATGGTAGCTCACGCATCTGCGTTCGCGGATTCAACGCGTCGATCTCCCGATCCGCGATGCGGTTGAATCCCATTGCGGCAAAGCGTGCCGCGGTGAACGCGATCACGACCCAACCGACCTCGCTTATCGTTACCGGCGTGTGATAGCTCGCAAGCACGACGCCGACGAGCGCGAACGGCAACGCGAAGAGCGTGTGCGGAAGCTTCACGAAGTTCACGTACCTTATCACGCGCGATACACCGTGAAATGTCTGTCCCTCACGTGCGGTCATAGCCCGAGCTCGCTCCACATCGCGTCCACCCTTGCTTTCGTGGCGCCGTCCATCTCGATCCTGCCAGGCCAGTTGCGCGTGAATCCTTCCTCGGGAAACTTCCGCGTCGCGTCTATTCCCATCTTGGATCCATATGTGAATGCTCTGCTCGAATGATCCAGAACGTCCATCGGTCCCATCGTGAAGCGAGTATCACGCTCCGGATCGATGTTGTTCAGCGCAACCCACCACGCCTCGAACGGATTGCGAACGTCCACGTCCCTGTCCACGATCACCAGCACCTTAGCGAGCGACATGAGTCCCTGTCCCCACATGGCGTTCATCACCTTGTACGCCTGTCCCGGGTACTGCTTGTCGATCGAGACGAAAACGAGATTGTGGAATATTCCTTCCGCCGGCATGTGATAGTCCACAATTTCCGGGATCGTGAGCTTGAGGAGTGGAAGGAAGATCCGCTCGGTCGCATGGCCGAGGTAATAATCCTCCATCGGCGGCACGCCTACGATCGTCGTTGAATAGACCGCATCTCTGCGCATCGTTACAGCGGTGATGTGAACGCGCGGATAGTAGTCGGCCTCGCTGTAGAATCCAGTATGGTCGCCGAACGGCCCCTCGATCACGAGATCTTCCGACGGATCGATGTATCCCTCGAACACAAAATCCGCTTCAGCCGGCACTTCGAGATCGCATGTAACCGCTCTTACCAGCGACACTGGCTCCTTGCGAAGAAATCCTGCAAAGAGGAATTCATCCACCGTCGGTGGCAGCGGAGCGGATGCTGAGTAGATCGACGGGGGGTCGGCGCCAACCGCGATGCACACCGGCATTCTCTCCCTCCGCTCCGCCATCTCGCGCCAGTGTGCGGCGCCGACCTTGTGGCGCTGCCAGTGCATCTTGAGCGTATTGGGCGAGTCATACTGCACGCGATACATGCCGACGTTGCGTATGCCGCGCTTGGGGTCCCTGGAGATGACCATCGGCAGTGTGATGTACGGACCGCCGTCTTCCGGCCAACAGGTGATGATCGGAATGTCGCGCAGATCTATCCTGTCGCCCTCGAGCACAATTTCCTGACAGTGCGCCGCGCCGGAGCGGATGCGTGGAGGAAACTTGGCCACCTCCATCAATCGCGGAAGCAGAGACAACTTTCCGACGATCCCTTCGGGAACCTTGAGATCCATCAATGTGGTGATACGCGCCGCGATGTCGTCCAGGTTCGTAACGCCGAGCGCCATCGACATGCGGCGCATCGATCCGAAGAGATTGATGGCGACCGGATACGCCGATCGGCGGCCGTCGTCCAGAATGACGTTCTCGAACAGGAGTGCCTTTCCGCCACCGACATGTTTCATCACTCTGTCGCTGATCTCGCACAGCTCGAGCTTCGCTTTCACCGCATGACGGATCCGCACCAGCTCACCCGCTCGCTCCAGCTCGGCTATGAAGTCTCCGACCGAGTCGAGCGTCATCGGTTAGTGTTTCTCACCGACGTGGATTGCGACCACACCGAAGGTGTACGAGCGCCAGCGCACGGACTCAAAGCCTGCGTCGCGCATGCGTTGCGCAAGATCGGTTTCCGATGGAAAGTGTGCAACGGATTTTGGAAGGTAGTTGTACGCACTGTGATGCCGCGCCACGGCGTTGCCGATGAGCGGGCAGAGATGATTGAAGTACAGCCGGTAGATCCAGCCGACCAGCGGATTCTGCGTAGCGCCAAATTCGAGAATGACAAAGCGCGAGCCGGGCCGCAGCACGCGATGAACCTCACGCAACGCCGCGTTGAGATCTACCACGTTGCGGATTCCAAAGACCACTATCGCGCCGGCCGCGAACTCATCGGCGAACGGGAGCTCCAGCGCATCGGCCGTAACAGGTCGTACGACGTCGCGCGCCACCTTTCCCAGTCCGGCGCGCAGCATCGGCTCGGCGAAATCAGCTGCGACCACAGAGCCGTGGAAGTTCGCGAGCGACGCAATCTGGGATGAGATATCAAGCGTTCCAGCACAGAGATCCAGATATGTCGCACCGGGATCGTGCGCGATATTGAGATCGCGTATCGCCTTCCGGCGCCACCACTGATCCAGCCTGAAGCTGATGATCCGATTTACGCGGTCGTAATGCGGGGCTATGTCGGAAAACATCTGCTTGACATAACCCCTCTTCACCGCGGCACCGGTCGCAGCGGCGTCCGCGGTCGCGCGTTCGGTTTCCAGTGCCGTCATGTCACCAAAGTTGCCCGCCGCGCCAGACACAGGCAAGCGGATGATGTTTCAACTCGCGAACGACTGCCGGACGAGTCCTGCAAGCTGCGCGAGTGCCTTTGCCGCACCGGACTCCGGCTCGGCGAGGACGATCGGGCGTCCCGAATCGCCGCCCTCCAGCACGCGTGGGTACAACGGGATCTGAACCAGCAGCGGTAGTCCGAGCGAGTCTGCCAACCTCTGGCCACCGCCCGATCCGAATAACGCGCTTGGCTTTCCGCAGTGCGGGCACTCGAAATAGGACATGTTTTCGACGATGCCGAGTATTGGAACGCCGACGCGCTCGAACATCTTTGCGCCGCGCAACGCGTCGCCGGCAGCCACATCCTGCGGAGTCGTAACGACCAGCGAGCCGTGCACGTGAGTCGCCTGCACGAGAGATAGTTGTGCGTCACCAGTCCCCGGAGGCATATCGACGATGAGATAATCGAGCTTGCCCCACGCGACGTCGCGCAGGAACTGATTGATCACCTTCATGATGATGGGACCACGCCAGATCGCCGGCTGGTCCGGGGGAACGAGAAATCCAAGGGATACGACGCGGACACCGAACGCTTCGTGCGGCACCATCCTGTCGTGATTGTCGAGCCGCGGCGGCCCGTCGAGCCCCAGCATGCGCGGTACGTTTGGACCGTAGATGTCAGCGTCCATTATTCCTACACGGGCGCCATCCCTTGCCAGCGCGACCGCGAGATTGACCGCGACGGTGGACTTGCCCACGCCGCCCTTTCCGCTCGAAACGGCAATGATGTTGCCGAGGTCAGGAAACGCGACCGGAGTCGGCGGCGCGACCGTTTTCGGGGTTGGAGCCTGATCCATTACCGGAAGCGCGCGGCCCCGGGGAGTGTCTTCTGTCATACCCAAATGTAAATGCTGATGTCGCCATCCCCGCTGTACGGCGCGGATGCATCGGCGCCTCGGACGCGGGACCGCCGGAACTCGTGATTCCCGGGAAGGCGGGAATGGCGCGGGGCCCATCCCTACCCCCTTGACCCGATATAACATCGATATATCTTAGACGCAGCGATATATCGTGCGATATATCAAACTATATCTTCGGGAGGAACTCGGTCATGCCAGGATTCGATTGCGGCGCCGGATGGATGCGCAGAGGAATGTGGAAGGGAAACTGGGGCTTCGATGGTTCCCAGTTCTGGGGAGCCGGTCCGTGGCGCCCGCGCGGAGGGCCGCGCAGCGCTCGCGTATTCGACCAGGGCGATCTCAAGTACGTGATCCTGCAATTGCTGGTCGAGAAGCCCCGGCATGGCTACGAGATCATCAAGGCAATCGAGGAGCGCTTCGGCGGCGCGTACTCGCCGAGCCCGGGGACTGTATACCCCACGCTCACGATGCTGGAAGACATGGGCTACGCTCGCGTCACTCCCGAAGAGAGCGGCAAGAAGGTTTATGAGATAACTGACGAAGGTCGCAAGTATCTCGAAGACAATCGCTCGGCGGTCGACGATATCTTCTCGCGGATCACCGAGTTCGCGCAGAGCATCTTTGGTGAGCCGATGATGCAGGTACATCGCGCCATGAAGGACGTCGGGCGCGCCGTTTACGTTCAGAACGCGAAGCGGACTCCGGAGCAGCTCAAGCGCATCTCGGATATTCTGGAGCGTGCTGCGGCAGAAATCTCAACGGTCGTGTAGCCACATACCCAATCGCGATCAGCAGACGGGAAAGCCCGTGCAGTCGATGCACGGGCTTTTCTTTTGGCCTGACGCGAGTGGGAAGACGCCGCTCTGCCAACGGCGGCCGCGGACAAACGTCCGCGACCGCGACAGTTAACGACGCGCGGTTGCGCCGCTGCTCAACAACCGATCGGTTATCACATCCGCCATGCGCGCCGCATCCGCCGTCGAGTCGTTCGTCAGAACGATCACCACTGCGCGTTTGTCCGGAATACGTACGAACGCATTGCGCTTGCCATCAGCTGCACCAAACACGGAAAGCCTCTGCACGCCGTGGTACGTGTCTGGTCGCCAGCCCTTCGCGTAGTCGGCGCCCGTGTAGGTCCGTGGGTTTTCAAGCCCAAGCGCGAGTCGATAAAGTTCATCCACATCCGATTCGACTCTACCGTCCGGCGCCGCGACCGTTCGATGCAGACCGATCGGCACGCCCAACTGACGCGTGACGCAAGTCTGAAATGGCGTCGAGGGTGCGGTCGGCCGAGCAGCTGCACCGGCGGCACCAGCCTGCGCACGATCGGCGTTGGCCGCCGGCAGCTGCGCGCAGAGCGCCGAGAATACTGCGGATATGTCTCCAAGCTGAAACTGAGGCAGCGTCGTGGTCGGCATGTATTTCGCCTGCGGAGGCACGCCGTAGGACCGGTCGACGAACACCTCACCGTTCTGCGCCACGAGTACCGTTGCGCTGCCCGCGGCCGGATCATCGTATTTCCGAAAGAGCGAATCAACGAACGCGGCACTCACGCGCGAATCGTCGGCCGCACGGTGCAGGACGTGGCGAGCGCCAAGGTCATATCTGTCACCTGGATGCAACGTAAGAAACGGCTTGCCGGAATCCGTGCTGTCTCTGCCGCCATACACGAACGCCTTGTCGCGGCCGATGATCGTCGCCGTGTCACCGCGCACCACCCACGCCGTACCTTCGTCCTCGGAAATACCGAGCAGATTCGGGTGCGTCGTCATGATCGAGTCCGCGAGATCGGCCAGGCGTTCTCGTGCGACGACGTGTTGGTCGATTCCAACGCCGCGCAGATACGCGAACCCCTTCTCATAACCGGGATAGGCCATGATGCTGTTGTCGTTCGACGGTGCACCCCGAACGAGAAAGTCGCCGAGTATCGAAGCGCCAGCCGACGATCCGCCGACAACGCCTCCACGCGCGAGTACGTCCCTGAATGCCTGCTCCGTCTTCGTACCAGCGTATGCGTCGACGAGATGAAACTGTCGTCCGCCCTCGAACCAGACGCCGCCAGCATGCTTGAGCAGCGCTACGAACGAATCGGAGTCGGCGAGTTTCCGGTCCGTCGTGAAGAGAACGTGCACGTTTCTGGCGCCCGCGTTCTTCCACATGCGTGCTCCCGGCGCGTCCTGTCCGTACGAGGCCGCGCCGCCAGCGTTTGGCACGTCGATGATCAGCGCGTCCGGTCCGCCCGCGGCCTTGATGAACTCGTCAGTTATCTCCTGGCCGAGCGCGCCACCCCCAACCACGATCACTGTTCCGCGCGGCGGCCCGACTCTCGTTGCAACTGATGTCTGAGCCTGAACGGTGCCCGAGACCACGATTGCCGCGGCGATTATGCGATGAACGATGAACACAGAGCCTCTCACCAAGAAAGTATTGCGGGTACGTTGCCGATCGATGTCGCTACGTTGCGGTAACTGGCTCCAGATACACTCGTGCCGCGGCGATCACGCGCTTCTGCACCTCGTCGAGGCCGCCCTCGACCATCGCACCCGACGCCTTCACGTGGCCGCCCCCGCCGAACTGATGCGCAAACTCGTTCGCGTCCACACCGCGCGTCGTGCGAAATGAAATCTTCACGCGGTTGTGGCCGAGGTCGCGGAAGAAGATCGCCATGCGCGTCCCCGCGATAGAGCGCGCGTGCTCCGCGATCCCTTCGAGATCCTCGGGCCGCACGTTGTGCTTCTCCGTCGCGCCCGCTGGCACCGATATCCACGTCAGACCGTAGGTCGGATCGACTTCGAGCGTTGCAAGCGCCTCGCGCAGCAATGTGAGACGGCCGACGGGCATCGACGCGTAAATGCGTTGGTACATCTCTTCCGGCTCGACACCTTCGGCGAGAAGCTGCGCGGCTACCGCGTGACACCGCGGCGACGTGTTACTGAAACGGAAGCCACCGGTATCGGTAACGAGCGCCACGTACAGCGAATTCGCAATCGCGGGCGTTATGTCGAAGCCGAGCACGAGCCCAACGTCGTACACGAGCTCGCCGGTCGCGCACGCGGTCGTATCCGACAGTATCTCCTCGCTCGGCGGGTCATCGCTCGGAACATGATGATCGATCACCAGCTTCGGTACCTGAAGCGCGCGAACGACGTCAGCGAGTCTTCCAAGTCTGCGAAGGTCGGCGATGTCGAGCACGATGACGACATCTGCGTCGCGCATGACGTTCGCACCACCGTCGCTCAGTTCGACCATGCGCACATCGTCGCCAAGCAGAAAGCGAAACATCTCCGGCCAGGGCGTCGGATTGACGATCGTGACCGTCATTCCTCGCTGGGCGAGCATCCGCGCGAGAGCGGTCTCCGAGCCGCAGCCATCGCCGTCGGAGTTGATGTGCGTGGATAAAACGATCGAGCGCCCCGCGCGCAGTTCGCGCGCGAGACGCTCGATTGCCGTCCGGCGGTCAGCCGGAACAGCTAGAAGATCACGCACCAATATTTTCGGCGCGCCCGAGCTTGGAATGACTCTTCCCGTAGAGGAAGTAGATCAGGAGTCCGAGAGCCATCCATACGATCAGACGAATCCACGTGTCAACAGGCAGTGATGCCATCAAGGCACCGCAGCTGATGATACCGAGGATCGGAACGAGTGGAACGAGCGGCGTACGGAACGGACGCTCGAGGTTCGGCTGACGATAGCGCAACACGATCACGCCAGCGCAGACGATGACGAACGCGAGCAGCGTGCCGATCGAGACGAGCTCTCCGAGGAGACCGATCGGGAAGTAGCCAGCGATGACCGCAGCGACGACGCCGGTGAGAATCGTCGTGACGTATGGTGTCTGGAACTTGGGGTGAACCTTGCCGAACACGGGTGGAAGCAGACCGTCGCGTGCCATCGAGAAGAAGATGCGCGGCTGTCCCATGAGCATCACGAGCACGACCGATGCCAGACCTGCAATTGCGCCGATATTGACGATCGGGCGCATCCAGGCCAGAGCCGGACCAGCGGCTGCAATCGCAACGAACACCGGATGCGGCACGTCGAGTGTCTTGTAGTTGGCAAGACCCGTCATGACGAGCGACATCAGGATGTACAGCACGGTGCAGATCGCGAGCGACGCGAGAATACCTATAGGCATGTCGCGTTGCGGATTCTTCGCCTCCTGCGCAGCGGTGGATACCGCGTCGAAGCCGATGTAGGAGAAGAACACCACGCCCGCTGCGCGCGCAACGCCGCTCCATCCGAAGTCACCGAAGTGGCCTGTATTTGCGGGAATGAACGGATGCCAGTTCGCCTTGTTCACGTACGCGAAGCCGAACGCGATAACGAGCAGTACGATCGCAACCTTCACGATCACGATGATGTTGTTGAAGTTCGCCGATTCCTTGATGCCCACAACAAGCAGGGCGGTCATGAGCAGCGTGAGCACGATCGCTGGAACGTTGATGACACCCTGCACCGCGGTCAGACCAGGAGCGCATGTGGCGAGCGTGTCGGTCACGATCTGGTTGGTCGCTGGAGATATACACAACGTCGACTGCACGAGATGGTGCGTTCCAACCACTCGCAGCGGAGCCTGGGCATACTGATACGGGATGTGCAGCCCGATCTCGTTCATGAATGCCGTGAAGTAACCGCTCCAGCCCACCGCTACAGTCGCGGCTCCGAACAGATACTCGAGAATCAGGTCCCAACCGATGATCCACGCGATGAACTCGCCAAGCGTTGCATAACCGTAGGTGTACGCGCTTCCGGCGATTGGAATCATCGCGGCGAATTCGGCGTAGCAGAGACCGGCGAAGAGACAGCCTATCCCAGCCAGGATGAACGAATAGACGACTCCCGGACCGGCGTGTTGCGCTGCTGCGGTTCCGGTAAGGACGAAAATTCCTGCGCCGATGATGGCGCCAATGCCGAGCGTTGTAAGGTTGAGCGCGCCAAGCGCGCGTCGCAACGTTCGCTCCTCCCCCTCCCCACTCGCTTCAGCCTGAAGTAGCGCGATGCTCTTCCGCGACCCAAGTCCCATGTAATCCCCTCGACGAGTTCCTGCATCCGGGGCCCGCACGCGAACAGACGCGGCGGCACCCCGGATTGTGTGTGGCACAATCCCGAGCCCTGCCTGCAACAAACTCCAACTACGATGTCTTACTACGGTGAACGGGTTCGGTGCGTTGGCGGCGCCCCCGCTCAGTTACACATGCCGAAGGCTACAGCCGAGCGCTGTCGTCCGTCAAACCGAATAGTTTGGTGCCTCGCGCGTAATTACCACGTCATGTGGGTGCGATTCACGCAATCCGGCCGCAGTGATGCGAACAAATTCGGTCTTGGTCCGGAGTTCGTCAATAGTCCCGCAGCCAGCATACCCCATTCCGGCGCGTAATCCGCCGACCATCTGGAACAGGACGTCAGCAGCCGGCCCCTTGTACGGGACCCGTCCTTCGATCCCCTCCGGCACCAGCTTCTTGGCAGACATCTCGCCTTCCTGGAAGTACCTGTCTGCACTTCCATCCTGCATCGCGGCAAGGCTACCCATGCCGCGAATCATCTTGAAGCGACGTCCTTCCATGAGAATCGATTCGCCCGGACTCTCCTCGGTTCCGGCGAGCATCGACCCCATCATGACGCTGGATGCGCCAGCGGCAAGAGCTTTTACGATGTCCCCCGAATATTTGATGCCGCCATCGGCGATAATGGGTACATCCCCGGCCCCGTCAACCGCATCGAGCACCGCCGTGAGCTGCGGAACACCTATCCCCGTCACTACTCGCGTAGTACAAATCGATCCCGGCCCAACGCCGACCTTGATCGCATCGACACCGCGCTCGGCCAGCGCCCGCGCACCCTCGCGAGTCGCGACGTTGCCCGCGACAAGCTGAACGTCGGGAAAGCGCTGGCGCACGTCGCCCGTCGCCTGGAGCACGCCATCCGAGTGTCCGTGCGCCGTATCGATGATGAGAACGTCGACGCCGGCATCAACGAGAGCTGCAGCACGAGCTTCGTAGTTGGTCGCACCGATTGCCGCGGCCACGCGGAGCCGTCCGTGCTGGTCCTTGTTGGCGTTTGGAAATTCGCGGCGCTTGTGAATGTCCTTCACGGTGATGAGCCCGCGAAGATTTCCATTCTGGTCGACGACCGGGAGCTTCTCGATACGATGCGCCCCCAGTATCTGCTCGGCTTCATCGAGCGTCGTGCCCACGGGCGCCGTGACGAGATTCTTCTTCGTCATCGCGTCCTGCAACGGACGATCGAGATTGGATTCGAACTGCAGATCGCGATTGGTGATGATTCCAACGAGGCGCCCACCATCGACGATCGGGACGCCCGATATCTTGAAACGATTCATCAACGCAACCGCCTCGCGCAACGATGCGGAAGGCGACAGCGTTATCGGATCCAGGATCATTCCGCTTTCCGACCGTTTCACACGATCGACCTCGGCTGCCTGGCGATCGATCGACATGTTCTTGTGCACGACGCCGATACCGCCGGCGCGCGCCATGACGATCGCCATTTCGGATTCAGTGACGGTATCCATCGCTGCCGAAACCAGCGGAACGTTGAGCGTGATACCGCGCGTAAAGCGTGATGAGGTTACGACGTCCCGGGGATGAACCAGAGAATGCGCGGGGAGCAGCAGAACGTCATCGAATGTGAGCGCGGGCTCTGACCGAATCCGCGCGTACCCGCTCGGCAGCCTTTCATCCTGCCGGATAGACAAAGGCCCGCCGCCGGCATCAACCGGTCGAGCGGGCCTGGAATTTTGCGAAGTGTATGGCGCCATGGACTAATGTATCACACTCTACCGATCGTCCGCAAACGCCGGCGTACCCGTCGCGGCAGGAAGAACGAGGCTGCACCCAGAACGCGCTCCAGGTTGAGCTCGTCAAGCTCGTCCGGATCGCCCATCCAGTGCTCGAGAATCACCTCGCGGCCAGCGCTCTTCAGCAGTTGCCGTATCGCCAGGACCAGAACGAAAACGTCGTCCACCTCTCCGATCAGCGGAATGAAGTCCGGAAAGACATCCTCGGGAATCATCACATAAGCGACGGCTCCGGCAACGAGCAGCTTGTCCAGCAGCTCGACCCTGGGGTCGGTTATCAGACCGTATAAAAGCCGAAGAAAGTTCGGCAGCTCCCGAACGGCGTCGATAACAGTGCGCTTGTGGCCGGTGGCAGGCCGTGCGGTGCTGGAGCTGGGGCGGGGGCGGGGGCGGCGGTGCGATCTGGGAGTTGTCGTTTCCATTGGTTCCTTCGGTGATGCGAGAGCTGTGCCGTACGCTCAGTAGATAAAAACGGGCGTCCCGATCGCAACCATCGGATAGAGCGTCTCGACGTCCTGGTTCAACATTCGCACACAACCGTGACTTACGGAACGGCCCACCGAGGTTGGCTCGTCGGTTCCATGAATCCCGTATCCGTCGCCCAGATCGAGCCGGCGGGTGCCGAGCGTGCCCAGATAACGCCGCTGGACGGTGCCGAAGGGTGGGACGATGAGGTTTCCCTTCGCGACAAGCTCATGCCCTTCCTGGGGTGCCGGCGCGGGCTCGCCGTTCGGCATGATGACATTGGATCCCTGCACGGTGTAGCCAGCGTAATTCTGGCCACGCTCCAGATGGACCAATCCGACGCCGCGTGCGCGCGCCTGCTCGACGTAGTGCCAGTCGGGTGGCACCCACGCCGGATTGGAATCCTTTGACTGCACCACCAGGCGGCCACGGGGCGTCTCGAAACGCCAGTGTTGCCCGCTGCTACCGCCGACGAGTTCCTTTCCACTCGCGGTTGCGACGGGCGCAGTGAACAGTACGCTGTCGCCCTGTTTGTACCACAACCTGTGGTCGGCGATGCTGACGACGATGTACGGTGAATTCGCGTTCGGCGCGGGCGCTTCGACCAGCTTACGCATGCTGTCGGTTTCAACGCCGGCCTGCGCGCGCAGTGCACTCAGCAGGTCGAGATTGTCGTTGAACACCATACGGTTCACGTCTCGCTCGAATCTCAGCTCCGCGGTATCCTGCAGCAGCTTGACGCTCAGCAAAATGGCGAGGACGATTCCGAGTATGAGCAGCCACGCGATGGCGACCCCGTGTCGCAGGAATTTCAGCATCAGTAGAAGTACACGCTCATTCCGGCGCTGACGTTCGGCAGAATCGCGCGAAGATCCGCGGGGTCCACGCGAACGTTGCCGGCAGCGACTGCACCAGAGTCCGCGCCGGCATAGATGCGCGCATCACCGTTGAGCACCAGCGCCGGCGCGTCTCCGTCGATTACCTGCTGCACTGTGCGCTGCCCGCGCGGCAGAATCATGGTAGTGGTGTCGCCAGTCTTCGTCTTGAATCCCGGCACCTTCGCAGGAGCGAGCGCGACACGCATCACACGCAACAGTGCGCCATCTCGCTCGAGATACATGACACCACTGTCCACTGCGATCGATAGATGCAATCGCGGATCGAAGTGCGCCTGGCGCTTGGCGAGCTCGATTGCGAGCCGCACCTTATCCTGTTCCTGCTGGACGGCGATATCGCTCTTTTTTCGCTCCGCGTCCGTCATGCCGGAACGGAGTCGCGCGATCTCCTGTCCGTACGCGTCGCGTCTGTAGAACAACCACATATCCCCCGCGACGAGGAAGAGAAACACGACCGCGATGACCTTCAGGAATGTCGGATATGCTTCCCTGAATCCATGCCAACCTTCACGTCGCCGGTCGCCCCCACGCGACGTGGTACGGCGGTCGTCCGAGTCTTGCGGATCGTGCGAATCGTTCATCTAATTCGGCGAAGGGTCTGAATGTCGAGGATGGGGATACCGACAGGATCACTGCGTCCATCGCGCACTCTTGCCGTGACCGTGATCTTTGCGAGAGGCTGCAATGCACGAGCCGTGCCCATGAGCGATGGCGGCACTACGAGATATAGTAATGCATTCTCCGAATTCGGCCCACGCGCAAGGATGTACGGCTCCTCATCCGCAAGTCCATGACGCAGTGGGTCGGCCGTCTGAAGCGCAAGGAACTCTACATTCCAGATCACCATCTTTCCACGTGTGGTCACGGGATCTGCTCTCAGATCCGCCGCGCTCAGGTTGGAGCGAAATGTGGTGTCGGCTGGAACGAGCACTGAATCCGGCACCCATCCCTCGATGCGTACACGCGACCAGCCGCGATCGCGAGCTATCACTTCGACGTTCGCGGTCTTCTGCAATTGCCCGATCGCGGCAGACAACGGCGCATCGCGCAGCACCGATGGAAACGCGAGGTTGTATGAATCGTTGCTGACTGTCGGTGCAACCGCGGCAGACGCAGACGTAGACGCGGGCGTCGGCGGAGGGGCTGGTGATTTCGCGCGCGAAGCGGCCTGGGCGCCAAGTGGAGCGCCAAGTGGAGCGCCAAGTGAAATCGCAGATGCAATCGCCAACGCCGCAAATGCGGCGCGCAGCGTGCGACCGATCGTCTCGTTTCGCACCGTCGTCAAATCAGACGCGCGCGGCACCAACCCGCCGCCGTTCAGGTGCACATTCACGTACAGGTGACGCATGGGGAGAGGACGCGTAGATTAGACGGTTTCGTGGTTGTTTTCTTCATTACACCCAACGAGCGAACATGGCAACGACCGGGCAGCCCGGAAAGCCTGAAAAAGCTGAACGATCCGCCGCTCAGGTCGCCCTCATTGTGCTCGACGGCTGGGGCTTCCGCGCTCAACGCGAAGGCAACGCGATCGCGCTGGCTCAGACGCCCACGTGGGATGCGCTCTGGAGCATGCGCTCGCGCTCTCTTCTCGAAGCGTCCGGCCTAAGAGTGGGACTGCCCGCGGGACAGATGGGTAACAGCGAGGTTGGACACCTCAACCTCGGTGCGGGCCGGGTCGTCATGCAGGACCTCGTTCGCATCTCCGCCGCCATCGGCGATGGGTCGTTCTTCCGGAACCCGGCGCTGGTCGCCGCCTGCGACGCGGCGAGGCGCGGTGGCACGCTCCATGTCATGGGCCTCCTCGGCGGCGGCGGCGTACACGCAATCGATGCGCATCTTCATGCCGTGATCGACATGGCGGAGCGTCTCCGGGTACCGCGCGTTGCACTTCACCTGTTGACCGACGGACGCGATACCCTCCCCCGGTCCGCGCTGGGATACCTGCGTGAATTACTCGAGTACGCAAACGGCCGCGCACAGGTTGCGAGCATTGGCGGGCGGTACTACGGGATGGATCGGGACAAGCGCTGGCAACGTACCGAGCTGTTCTATCGCGCTGCCGTCGATGGCGTTGGCCCGTCTGCAACCGACCCGGTCGCTGCGGTGCAACACGCCTACGACGACGGCGTGACCGACGAGTTCATCCTGCCGGTCGTGATCACGCACGACGGTGCACCTGTTGCACCGATGCGTGACGGCGACGCCGTAATCTGCTTCAACTACCGGTCCGATCGCATGCGCCAGATCGTTCGCGCAATGACCGACCCCGCCTTCGACGGGTTCGACGTGTCGAACCGTCCGTCACTCACAGTCACGACCATGACGCAATACGATGCGACGTTCGACGTGAACGTCGCGTTTGCACCGTTCTCGATGTCGCGCATAGTCGCCGAAGTTGTTTCGGAAGCCGGCAAGTCGATGTTGAAGACCGCGGAGACGGAGAAGTATCCGCATGTGACCTATTTCTTCAATGGCGGCGTGGAACCGCCATATCCCGGTGAGGAGCGACGCCTGGTTCCGAGTCAGAAAGTCGCAACCTACGATCTCGCACCGGAGATGAGCGCGCGCGGAATAGCCGACGTGCTTTGCGCCTCGCTTGATAAGCGCGAGCACGATTTCACTCTGTGCAACTTCGCGAACGCCGACATGGTCGGGCACACCGGCTCCGTCGCGGCCACGATCGCCGCTGTCGAGACCGTCGATAACTGTCTCGAGCGCATCATCCGGAGCGCACGGAAATCAGGAACGCGTCTCGTCATAACCGCTGACCACGGCAACGCGGAGATGATGATCGACCCCGAGACCGGTGGCCCGCATACGGCGCACACGAGCAATCCGGTCCCGATCGTATTCTTCAACCCGGATGGCGACGAGCCAGCCCTCCGCGGCGGCGGTGCGCTCTGTGACGTCGGACCCACGATCCTCGGTATGCTGGGCATCGAGGCACCACCAGAAATGACCGGGGTAGATCTTTTCCGCCTCGACTCGTGAAGCCTACTAAAATTACGTACATGTCAAAGATTCTCCGCGCTATCGCGCTCCTCTCGCTGGCCGCCGGCCCGTCGGTACTCGCGGGCCAGGTAGTGGTGGGCCACACGCCCGAGACGAGCCCTTACCGCGACATCACTGCTTCACAGCGGTTAACGATATTCGGCGGCTATTTCAACGCGCAGAAGGATGAGGTCGGCGCCACGCCGCAGAGTGGCTCCAGCATCGGTCTTCGATACTCCATACCTGTGGCGGGGCCAGCGGATTTCTACGCCCGCTTCGAGCGCGTCAGCTCCCATCGCGAGGCATTCAATCCCACAAAGCCCGCGGAAACGCGCTCCCTCGGTACGCAGAACCTGGGATTGTACGTCGCCGACCTCGGCTTCGACTTCAATCTTACGGGACGCCGGACATGGCACGGTTTGGTACCGCTGATCGGTTTCGGCCTCGGTATCACCAGCGCACCGACCACGACCACGAACGATCCTTACGACTTCGGGACTCAGTTCTCCTTTTCATTCGAAGGAGGCATCCGCGTAAACCCAACCAACTCCTGGGAAATCAGGTTGAACGCCAAGCCGACGTTCTATCAGAACCACTATCCAGCGCAGTATTTCGCTACTCCCGCCGGTAGTACTCCGCTGTTGGACAAGGCCACGGCGCGCAGCGGCTTCAGGCACGCTATCGATTACACCGCCGGCCTGTCGCTTCCGCTGTTCCGGTAGAGTCGCGGGCATCCGCCTTGCACGGTGAGCTTTCAGGAGGCTCACAATGCCACGCGATTTCGAAGACATTTTTGACACGGAAGACATGGACCCGGAAGAGCTCAGGCGCCTCGTGCGCGAGACTCTCCGGGACAATCGATCCATCGATCCGTTGGACATCACGGTCCATGTCCGTCACGGCAAGGTCATCCTCGCCGGCCGCGTCGGGACCGATACAGAGAAGCGGATCGCCGAGCGTGTGGTCGGCGACCGGATAGGACTGACCAACATTGAAAGCCAGCTCGTTGTGGACCCGATCCGCCGCGCCACGAGTCCGGAGGCGGCTGACGAGAACATCAACGATGAGGAGGCGCACGAAGGCCTGCTGCTCGGCGACGGTCCTCGCTCCCATACCGACAGTACCGACCACCTGGCGGAGCATGCCGAGGACGAGATGCTCGGAACCGTGGATAGAACGGAAGCAATCGAGGACGGTATCCCGTGGATACCGCCTGAGAGCCCGACGCCGGAAGGCACAGACGAAGCAGGCTTCCCACCGCGCGACGCGAATCTGGATTCGTTTTAATCACGCACAGAGTGCAAATTTGATGGCGTATGCCTACTTGCACCCTGACACGCCGCGTGAAGTTTGCCGCGGCACATCGGTACCGCCGCCCCGAATGGGACGACGCGCGAAACGAAGCGACTTTCGGTGCCTGCGCGTGGCCCAGCTATCACGGTCACAGCTACATCTGTGACGTCACAGTTGCCGGCGAAATCGACCCACTCACCGGATTTATCGTGGATCTCGGAAAACTCGACGCCATTCTTCGGCGCGAGATTCTCCAGAGATTCGACCATCGCAACATCAACGTGGACATCTCCGAGTTCGCCGACGGACGACTGATTCCATCCGGCGAGAATCTCGCACGCTTCATTCTCGATCGCGTGCAGAATTCGTTGAATACCGATGCACGCGTCGTTTCGGTCACCATCGCTGAGGACGACACGTTGTCGGCGACATATGCAGCGGATTGACGACGTGCTGATCGCAAAGCCGGCGCGTGTTCGCATGCGCGCGATTGCAGCGTGGCTGGCGCCAATTTCACTCGCCGCGGTATCTGCGTGTGCACCGGCGGCCCGCACCAGCGCAACACCTGCGACGGCACATGGGGCCGCCGCGCTTCGATCGCGAATCAACACGTGGATCGGGAATCCGATTTTCCGAACCGCCGAATGGGCAATTCTCGTCGTGAATCCGCAGAGTGGTGACACCATCTACGCGCACGACCCGGCGCTGCTCATGGTTCCCGCATCAAACATGAAGATCATCACCTCGTCTGTCGCTCTCACACAGCTTGGCCCCGACTTTCGTTTCTCCACGACGTTCGCGACACACGGCACGCTCGCCAACGGCGTCCTGAATGGCGATCTCGTAGTGACCGGCCGCGGTGATCCGACGCTGAGCAACCACATGCGCGGTAACGCGCGTGCAGCCATGGACACGCTCGCGGATTCGATCGTCGCGCATGGTATTCGCGAGATCACCGGCCACATCTACTCGGGTGCCGATAACTTCCCTGGCCCCGCAGTCGGCGCAGGCTGGGATTGGGATGATCTCGATTCTTCCGACGGAGCCGGCGTCGACGAGTTGCTCTTCAACGAAGGAATGGCACGCGTGGTCGTGCACGGGCCCGGGGGTGACAGCACCGTGAAGTCGGCGCCTGCAGCAGTTCCCACGCAGGACTATCTGCGCGAGCTGCAACTTGCACTCGAAAGGCGCGGCGTGCACACGATGCTCGGCGTCGGGGAAAGCGTCGTGCCGCGCGATGCAGTGCCGCTCGACACTCTGTTCGTCGTCCAGTCTGTCCCGCTGAGTCAGATTCTTCCGTACTTCCTCAAGCCATCGCAGAACCAGATGGGCGAGGTCCTCATGCGCACGCTCGGCCTCGAGCGGACGGGCGTTGGTATCGCAGACAGCGGAATCGCCGTTGCGGGCCGACAACTCTCCGCATGGGGAATCCCGCCCGACGGCTACCAGCTGCACGACGGAAGCGGAATGGCCCGCGCCGATCTCATTTCTCCAGAAACGATCGT
Organism: uncultured Gemmatimonadales bacterium; assembly: GCA_963707505.1. GTDB lineage: Bacteria > Gemmatimonadota > Gemmatimonadetes > Gemmatimonadales > Gemmatimonadaceae > Fen-1247. Next base: position 583,659 of record CAVPQB010000004.1, on the reverse strand, counting down.
GCGAATATTCGATCGAATGCAGGCCAACCCCAACTTTGCAACGTTCTACAACGCGCTTCCGATCGCCGGAGTCGACGGCACGATCGCGCACCGCATGGTCGGAACACCTGCCGCGAACAACGTACACGCAAAGACCGGCTCCCTGCACTGGGTCCGCTCGCTCTCCGGCTACGTAACCGACGCCGATGGCGAGCGGCTCATATTCAGCGTGCTCGCCAACAAGTGGACTACACCAGCGTCTGCGGTAACAATGACGGCCGACTCGATCGCGGCGGCGCTGGCGTCGTACCACAGGTGAGTCCCAGTTGAGCCGGGGAGCAGTCAGCGCCGCCGAGGCATCGGAAGAGATTCTGGCGTCCGTCGAGCGTATGCCGGTCGAGGGCGTTCCGCTCTCATCCGCGCTCGGCGCCGTGCTCGCCGAACCCGTCGCCGCACGCGCCAGCATTCCTCCCTGGCGCGCGTCGTCGATGGACGGATATGCTGTGATGGCGAGCGACATCACCCGCGTACCGTGCACGTTGCGCGTCATCGGTGAGGTTGCCGCTGGCAATGAGTCGCACGCGTCAATCAGGAGTGGCGAGGCCGTCAAGATCATGACCGGTGCCCCCGTTCCGCCGGGCGCCGACACCGTTGTGCGCGTCGAAGACACCGATGCGGGATCGGAGCTCGTCGAGATTCGCAATTCGCGCGATGCGGGACGCAACGTGCGTCCACTCGGCGAGGATTTCCTCAAGGGAGATGTGATTCTCGCCGCGGGCGAATATGTGAGCCCCGCTGCGATTGGCGTCCTCGCGTCCTCCGGCATCGCGACTGTTGCGACGTATCGCCAGCCTACAGTATCGATCGTTTCGTCAGGCGACGAGCTGGTTCGCGTCGACGGTTTCGACGCGGTGATGAGCGGCAACCGCATTGTATCATCCAACAGCTATTCCCTTCCCGCCATGGTGCGCGAATCCGGCGGCAGACCCCGCGATGGCGGCATCACGCGCGATGATCCGCTTGCATTGCGCAACGCGATCGAGGGCGCAATGGCGTGCGATCTGTTGATCACTAGTGGCGGCGTTTCCGTCGGTGATCATGACTTCACACGCACCGTCATGAAGGATATGGGTGTCGATATCAAGTTCTGGCGCGCACGCATCCGGCCGGGTGGCCCTGTAGTCTTCGGTATCATCGATGGCCGTCCCTGGATCGGGCTGCCTGGGAATCCCGTGTCTGCAATGGTTACGTTCGAGCTTTTCGTGCGGCCGGCGATTCTCAAGATGCTTGGCGAGACGTTGATCTTTCCAGCAACGCGGATGGTGACACTCGATGAGCCCATCTCACTCACCGCCGACCTGACACACTATCTGCGCGTAGTCGTAACCCAGTGCGACGGTGTGGATCACGCGCGGCTCACGGGTACACAGAGCTCCGGAGCGTTGACTTCGATGCTGCGCGCCAACGCGCTGTTGATAGTTCCGGAGGGTCAGCGCGAGTGTCACCCAGGCGAGCAATTCCGCGCCATGCCGCTGCGCGGTTCGGTGTTTCGGTCCGCAATTTTTCCCGCGTGACCCACCTGCTGGCCGGGGCCGAGCTCGTCGCCGATCTCGAGCGGCGCTTCGTGACCGTCAACGACGACGTCCGGGTAGGCGGCACGGACATCAACATCCTGCGGCCGCGCAGTGCGGAGGACCTCATCAGCGAGAGCGATTTCGATCGGGATGAGCGACTGCCGTACTGGGCCGAGCTGTGGCCATCATCTACCATCCTGGCCAATTTCATCGTCGCTGACAAGAGACTACGTGGCCGCGCCATCGAGATTGGCGCAGGCGTCGGACTTGTGAGCATCGCCGCGGCGATCGCCGGCCACGAAATCACCGCGAGCGATTATTACGACGACGCGCTGGCATTCGCGCGCGCGAATGCGTTTCGCAATCTTGGCCGGGAGATCGATACGGCTCTCATTGACTGGCGCGATGTGCCGCCCCACGTCGCGCGCTTCGATTTCGTGCTCGCTTCCGACGTGCTTTACGAATCGCGCTACGCACCACTCGTCGCGAGTGTGGTCGACCGGTTGTTGGCCGCGCGTGGCGTCGCCTACCTGGCCGACCCTGGCCGCGTAGCCGCGAATGCGTTTGCCGACGCCTGCATGGAGCTCGGACTTGCGATACGGACCAGCGCCACACGGCCGTATCAGGCCGGCGATGTGCGGCAGACTATTACTGTCTATGAGGTAACGCGAAGGTAACGCGAAGGTAACGCGTTGTTTTACACCAGTTGCTGGGCAACAACCTCGGAGATGTCGTACACCGGGACGTCGGAATTCTGGCCCTTCACGCCATCGCCGATCATGGTCATGCAGAAGGGACACGCCACCGCGAGCACGTCTGCACCGGTCGCGAGAAGTTCTTCTGTGCGCTCGGCGTTGATGCGCTTTCCGACGGTCTCTTCCATCCACATACGTCCACCACCTGCTCCGCAGCAAAGTCCCTTGCTACGCGTGCGCGGCGGCTCCACAAGTGTCATCATCGGCAGCGACCGTCGCAGCGTTTCTCGCGGTGCCTCGTACACGTCGTTGTAGCGGCCGAGGTAGCAGGAATCGTGATATGCAACGGTTAGCTGCTTGCCCTCGCCGTTGAGCGGAAGACGATTCTCCTCCAGCAGCTTCTCGATGTACGTCGAGTGGTGGATGACTTCATAATTGCCACCAAGCTGTGGATACTCGTTGCCGATCTGATGGAAGCAGTGAGGACAGTTCGTAACGATCGTCTCGACGCCGTAGCGGTCCAGTGTTTCGATGTTGTCACGCGCCAGCATCTGGTACAGATATTCGTTACCCATGCGGCGCGCCGGATCACCGTTGCACTTCTCTTCCTGACCGAGAATCGCGAAGCGCACGTGTGCCGCCTGAAGCACTCGCGCAAATGCAACCGCGATCTTCTTCGCACGATCGTCGAACGACCCCATGCATCCGACCCAGAACAACACTTCCGGACGCTCGCCGCGCTCTATCATTTCCGCCATGGTCGGAATATCCATTCCTTCCGCCCACTTGCCTCTGTCGCCCGGATTGAACGCCCATGGCGATCCGTTGCGCTCCAGTGACTCGAACGCCGGCTGGATTTCCGGCGGAAAACGCGATTCCATCAACACCAGGTTCCGCCGAAGCTCGTTGATGATGTCGAGCTGATCGATCGATACCGGGCACTCCTGCACGCACGCACGGCAGCTGGTGCACGCCCACAGCTCCTCTTCCGTGATGTAGTTGTCCAGCAGCGTATTCTGCAGAGCGGCCGCGACGGTCGTATCTCCTGCATCTCCGCCCTCTCCAGCGGCGAGATGCGGATGCTCGAATTCGCCAAAATCACCCGTCGCGAGCGGCGCAAGCTCCATCAGGCGCTGGCGCGTGTTGATCATGATCTTGCGCGGGCTCAACAGCTTACCCGTGATGTTCGCCGGACACGCAGCCGTGCAGCGTCCACACTCCGTACACGAATAGCTGTCCAGCAGATTCTTCCATCCAAGCTGCGTCACGTCCGATGCTCCGAACTGCTCGACACCTTCAGCTTCCAGATCCATGTAGCTCATCGCTCCCTTCACCCCGGGTCCACTCGTATTGGACAGGTAGGTGTTAGGCAGCGATGTGAGAACGTGAAGATGCTTGGAGTACGGCAGGTAATTCAGGAAGATCAGAATCAGTAACGCATGGAACCACCAGCTGGTCGCGCGACCGGCTTCCAGGCCCCACATCGGCAGACCGGTCAGTCCGTGGGACAGTGCAAGCGAGATCGGTTGAAAGATCGTGCCGCTGCCCGGATGCATCGCGAATTCGAACGCACCCAGCGACAGCAGACTCACCATCAGCGCGCCGATCATGGATAGAATCAGGATCGCGTCGCCCGAGTGAACCCTGTCACCCTGAAGCCGCGCCGGCTTGACGACTATGCGCCGATACAGCAGCACGGCAACGGCCGCGAGCACGAGCAGCGCAAACAATTCCTGCGACAGTGTGTACAGCGCGTAGAGAGGTGCGGGCAGGATCGTCGCGTAGCTGAAGCCGGGAAACAGGCCGCTGATTATTATCTCGGCGGTGCCGATCGTCAGCACGCACGAAGCCCCAGAACACCGACGCGTGCAGCGCGCCCGCGACTGGATCGCGCAGGATCTTTGTCTGCCCGAAACCGATCAGGATGAGATTACGGATTCTTGTGACAGGATTGTCGCTACGGTCATCCGGGCCGCCGACCGTGCGCATGTACCGCACGAGGCGCTGCGCGTTGTACGAAAAGAACGCCAGCGCGAGCACCACCACGAATATGAATACGCCGTGTCCAATGCTCATCGCGCGAGCCTCCTCAGTGCGTGCGGCTTGTTACAGCTCACCCGCGGGCCTTGGCCTCCCTGACCGCGGCTGTGAGTGCGGGAACGATCTCGAAGAGATCACCGACGATTCCGTAATCGGCGATCTTGAAGATCGGTGCTTCCTTGTCCTTGTTGATCGCGACGATCGTCCTGGATGTGCGCATTCCCGCAAGATGCTGGATAGCGCCCGATATTCCGACCGCGACGTACAGCTGCGGACTTACCAGTCTCCCCGTCTGCCCGATCTGATCGCTGTGTGGACGCCAACCCTCGTCCGTCACGACACGCGTCGCACCGACCGCAGCGTTACCAAAAGCGGCTGCAAGCTCTTCCACCAGGTGGAAATTCTCCGGCCCCTTGAGTCCACGGCCACCGCTGACGATCACCGGCGCCTCGCCAAGATCCAGCTTGGTGCCACCACCGAGCTTCACTTCCTTCACCACCACACGCGACGCACCCGGATCACCGACCGGTGCCACATGCTGAACCGTTCCGGCGCGCGGATTCTCCACTGGAGTGAACATGTTCGCGCGTATCGCCACCAGTGCGGGATTGGATGCAATCTTCACCGTCGCGAGCACCTTGCCGATGTTCACCGGATGCTTCACGATTACCGCGTCGCCCTCCAGCTTTATCCCCGTAACATCGGTTACGAGTCCCGCGCCGAGCTTCGCCGCCACACGCGGCGCGAGATCGCTTCCGAGCGCAGAGGTCGGGAAGATCACGACGCGATATCCGCCAGTGCGCACACGCTCGGCGACGATCGCTGCAACCGCTTCTGGATTGTACTTCGCGAAAGCAGCATGCTCGGCGACAACGACCTCGTCCGCTCCGTACTTCGCGAGTTGCGCTGCGCAGCTCTCGATACCCGCCGCGCCAGCAACGAACGCATGTACCTGACCGCCAGTGGCGTCAGCCAGGGAACGAGCTGCGGTTACAGCTTCGAGGGCTATCTTGCGAAGCTCGCCGTTACGCGTCTCCGCGAATGCAAATACGTTCGCCATGATTATAGCACCTTCGCTTCAGTCTGAAGCAGTCTCACGAGCTCCGGTACGGCCGCGACGCCTTCGCCAATGATGCGCCCAGGCGCACGCTCCGGCGGTAGCTCCATCTGCGTTACTGTGACCGTCTGCTCACCCAGCTGCGCTGGCTTCACTTCGAGCGGCTTCTTCTTTGCCGCCATGATCCCCTTGAGCGCCGGATAGCGCGCCGTGTTCAGTCCCTGATCGATCGTCAAGACTGCTGGCAGTGGAAACTCGACGAACTCCTGACCACCCTCGATCTCGCGCTTCGCAGACCCCGTCTGTCCCGATATTTCGAGTTTGGAGATCGCCGTAACCAGGGGCAGCCCCAATAGCTCACCAACCATGGCACCGACGACTCCGTTGGAGGAATCCGCCGACTGCTTACCGAACAGAATCAGATCATAACCGCCGTCCTTGAGCTCGGCTGCGAGCGCACGCGCAATTGCCAGCCCGTCGAACGGAATGTGGTCGGTCTTGAGTTCGACACCGCGGTCGGCACCCATAGCGAGCGCCTTGCGGATCGTCTCCTGAACCGCGTCGGTCCCAAGCGACACAATGGCCACTTCGGTGGCGGCGTCCCGGTCCTTGATCTGCAGAGCCGCCTCGACTGCCCAGGAGTCGAAGTCGTTCATGTCGAACTTGAGGCCGGCCTCGTCCACCGCGTTTCCAATGGCGGCGATCTTGAAGCGAACGTCCATGTCCGGGACGCGCTTGATGCACACGGCAATTTTCACCGCGGATATTCTCCTGGATGAATCGGTATTGAAGGTATTTCGACTGCGTAGCCCCGTACGGACCTGACGTAATGTAACGGGCGTGGACGGGGGTCGGGGAGCCTCGTTATCCCCGCAACCGAGTTACATGCGTCGCACGGGCGAGATGCACCAGAGCCCCGCGAATCAGCCGATTCGCGGGGCTCTCGTACGCCAGTCCAGATCAGTTATGGACCCTTCACCGGAGAAAGGGACGCTTTGTCCATCCTCGGAACCGTTCCCTTCTCCGGTGAAAGGGCATTAGGTCAGGCTCCGGTTTTGTTGATGTTCGGGTTGTTATTCCGCTCGACATCCGGCAGCGGCAGGCACGCCTCAGTGCCGTATGTTCCGCCATGCAGGTACGCCACCCCAGCGGCCGGAACCTGCGGCAGGCCCAGCCGTCGAATATCGTACGCGCGCGTTCCCTGCAGGAATAGCTCGCGGGACCGTTCAGCGATCACCTGGTTCTTGATCACCGTTGCATCTGTGCTCTGGAATGCGCCAGGCAGCCCGGCGGCAATCCGAAGCTTGTTGATGATGTTGACTGCGACCTGCCCGCCTTCCGCTTCGGCAATGATCAGTTGCGCTTCCTCATAGCTACCGATCCGAATCGGCGTATCGCCGGTGCGATACTTGTTGCTCACGATCAACGGCGTATGATTGTCCGCCCCATTCTTTCCCGTTGCAGAATCGGCGATGCGGGTATCAGGCACCGTACCTCCGCTCGCCGTCGGAACCGTCAGACCAATGAACTGCGGTGTCACCGATGCGGCTTTCCCGTTGAACTGGTCGTATACACGATTCGTTCGGATGCTGTTGGTGAGATCAGTAGTTGCATTGTAAACGAATCCTGGCGGCACTTGCTTGGCATCGGCATCTGCGCCAGTCAGATTCGCCTGGTCCAGCCGCGCTCGCGCACGACCCATGTACGCCAGAGAGATCAGCGTAGGATCGCTCGCTGCCTGCGCCGCGGCGAGTCCGTCGGTGAATTTTTGCTCGGCCTGCGCAAATATCTGCTGCGACGTCATCTCCGGTCCGCGATCGATTGCCGCGCTGCAGAACAGCTCGCCAAGCATGATCCGATCATAGCCGGCGTAAATGAGCGCCTTCGCCAACAGATCCTGCCGCCCCGGCACCTGTTGATCTGTCCATGTCTTCAACAGCGCAGATACGGTGTCGGCCGTGTAACGGGCGGTGGATATCGGCGTGTAAACGCCGGGCGTGAAGTTATCGCACGTGTTCGTCGAGTATGCACCGTCGCTTGTCTGCACGTCGCGCCGGTCGTACGGCCAGCGCGAAGCCGTGATCGATACGTCGACAAGCTCATCACTCAGGAGCCCGCCCACGGCGACGAACGCACCGTAGCCGCACTCGAAATCTCCAACCGTGCTGTTCACAAGCAGCGTCGCGAATGCCGGATCCTGCAAGGACTTCGCGTCGATCTTGTCCGGCGCGGTGACATGCAGCGCGTCATTGATCGAGTTGCAGGCAACGAACGTCGCTGATACTACAGCGACTGCCAACAACCCCGCGATCGATCGCGCGTCCCGCCGCAAGCGGCGAATATTTATCGTCGTCATTGTCAGAAGGTAAGGTTGAGGGTGGTCGTGTACTGACGGAGCTGTGGCAGAACAGCCTGATCCCATTGTCCTGCTCCACGCGAGCCGCCCTGGAACGAGGCCTCAGGATCGAGCCCCGGGTACTTGGTCCACGTATGCAGGTTGCGGCCCGCCAACGTCAACGAAGCTCCGCCTACGCGTAGATCCCTGACCAGCGACTGCGGCAGCGTCCAGGTGAGCGATAGCTCGCGCAACTTCGCAAAGCTCGCATCCTGAATCACAGCACTCGGCGCGTTCGTGCCGAGCGCGTACGCACCCACGAGCGCAGGCGAGTACTCCGCTGGATAGAAGTTGGCGCGGCAGAGCCCGAAGATCTGACAGCGAACGCGATCGTCGCCGTTGAGCTTCTTGAATCCAGTCTTGTAGTCCAGAAGCCCAGATAACCGGAAATTCGTCAGGAAGCGAACGGAGGTATTGACTGACCCCTCCACCTTTGGAATCGTGCGTCCGAGAAAAACGTTTGGAGCACTTGCGCACGCCACAGTGCCACCCTTGCCGTCGGAGCATAGAATGTTCGACACCTTACCCGTACTTGGATCTACCGTCGAACTTATGACGTTTCTCGCGAACCACGAGAACAACGGATAGCCGAGTCGATTCTGAATGTAGGTGGACGACTGCAGGAACTGGTTGCCACCAAGGTTATCGACCTTGGAGTCATTCGTCGCCATGTTCCACGTGATGTCCCACGACGCAGTCGTCGTCTGAATCGGAGTTCCGCGCACAGATAGCTCGAGACCGTGACGCAGAATGCGACCCGCGTTGATGTACTCCGAGTTCAACCCGAAACCAGACGACGGCGCCACTGGAACCTGCAGTATCTCGTTCTTGGTCCCGCCGGTGTAGTATGTGAGCTCTATGCCGGCACGATCGTGCAGGAACCCTGCGTCAAAGCCAAGCTCGGTCTCGTACCCGCGCTCCGGCTGCAGGTCCGGATTTCCGATCGTGCTCGGCGTTACACCCGTAGGTGTGGTCGTGTACGACTGAATGCTGACGAACAGCGGCGGCGCCTCGCCAGACTGTCCGTATGCAGTACGCAACTTGAGCGCCGACACGAACGGAACCTTGAAGAACGGTTCGTCACTCAACACCCAAGATGCACTGAAGTGCGGATAGACGACGTTCTTGAAGTTCTTTCCGAACGAGCTGTTCTGATCTGACCGCACGCCCGCTGAAAGGAAGAAACGATCATTCCACGCGAGCTCCTCCTGGCCGAGAACACCGAGCGAGTTATTGTCGCGCGTGTATTCGTATGAGTCCTTCGCCGTCGTCGTCGAGCTTAGCGCCGAGAGGCCCGGAGCGGGGAAATCGCTGCCCGACCCTCCGGCGTAACGCTCATTACGAAGGTACATGTCGCCACCGATCGTGGTGTTCGACATCAACGAGGATGTGATCGGCGCCTTCAACGTCGCGTGATAACTCGTCGTCGTGATGGTGTTGTCACGGAAATCGACGGCCTTGTACCCCGAATCAGCATCTGTGCCGAAGAAATACGACAGGTCGTGATGGACCGTCGCGAGGTTGTCGTTCTGCTCGTGTGCGTAATCGGTACCGATTGTGAGCTGCTGCGTGAACCACTTTGCCGGAGTGTGTGAGACCTGAATGCTGCCAGTAAAGCGATTGTAGATCTGATCGAAGTAGTATTCCTCGTAGTACGCTTCAGGAAGGCCACTGTCGAACCCGGCACTCGGCGTCCCAAGTGTTGCAGGCGTCGAATAGAAACCGGAGAACATCAGGCCGCCGCATCCAGCTTCGCAATTCAGCTTGGTAGTACCCCGTACGTAGCCGCCGCTTGCGGAGATGTCGAGTGTGCTCGACGGAACCATCCGCACATTTCCGCGCCCGCCATACTGAATCTGCGAATTGGTCGGCTCGACACCCTGATCGCTGTGTGCCTGCCCGCTGAGGTAGTACTGCACGGTCTGCGATCCGCCGCTCACCGCCAGCGAGTTCTCGTTGATACGCCCGTCACGGAAAAGCGGCTTGCCGGAATCCGCGCGGAACTGCGCGATGTTCTGGCGCACGATCGTTCCGACCGACTGTCCCGTGCACAAAGGATTACCACTCCCTGCGGCAACCATGCCTGAGTCGCATGCGGCATAATTCGTCGGAAAACGGCCGATCACGTCGGAGAAGAACGCCTTGCCCTGCTTCGTCGTGAAATCCCAGCGTGGCTTACCCTGCGCGCCTCGCTTCGTGATGATCTGGATGACGCCGTTCACCGCGTCGGTTCCGTACAATGCTGTCGCCGCTGCACCGCGAACAATCTCTATGCTCTGTATGTCGTCTGGGTTGATGTCGTTCCACCGCGAAGTCGTGCTCGCGCCGAATGACTGGTTGGCAGGACCCGTGCCCTGTGAATTGTCGACTCGTACGCCATCGACATAGATGAGTGGATCATTTGATAGCGATAGACTCGATCCGCCGCGAATTCGAACCGTCGCGCCAGATCCCACCGCACCGGAGTTCTCGAGTATCGTAACGCCCGGAGCTCGCCCATTGATCAGCCCCTGCATGTCCTGAACAGGTGCTGTCTTGACGATGTCCGCAGCCTGAATCTGCGCGACAGATACACCAACGGATCGCTTGGAAACCGCACCCGGCGTTCCCGTAACCACCATGCTGTTCAGCTCGACTGCGCGCTCCCGCATCCGCAGCTGCACGTCCGTCGCGCCTACACGCACGCGCTGCGTCAGCGGCGCAAATCCGATCCGCCGAAGAGTCAGCGTCGCACTGTCGCCACTGAGTTGCATAATCCGGAACCGTCCCGAAACATCGGTCGATGCGCCACTGGTTCCCGATGAGACCTGCACTCCCGATATGGGAGTTCCGCTCCCTTCTGTAACCACTGTGCCCGATATCGTACCAGCCTGTCCGTAAACAAGTTGCGGGGCAACCACCGCGCAAAACGCGATACAGCCCCGCATCACCCAGCCTCTGGCGATTCGACTTGACCATGAAGTCACATCGCTCGTATCGAAAAGCAATCCCATTTGCCCTCCCGCATTGGTAATTTCGTGGCGCAACGCGCAACACCAATGCGCGCGCAAACACACTCTCGCAGTACGCAGGAACATGCACCACGCTCCCGCCCCGCGCCAGTACATGTCGTTACGGTAAAAGGCCCTTCTACCGGGGTAAAAGGGCCTTTCCGTGGGGTTAATGGATTCTTAGTGCGTCGCTACTCGAACGCAGAGAGCCCGGTAACCGCCTGTCCAATGATCAGCGTGTGAATGTCGTGCGTGCCTTCATACGTGTACACGCTCTCGAGATTCTCCATGTGTCGCATCGCGCCGTACTCCGCCAGGATCCCGTTTCCACCCAGCAGTCGCCGAGCTTCACGCGCGATGTCACATGCGACATTCACGTTGTTGCGCTTTGCAAGCGAAACCTGTTGCGGTGTGAGACGTCCAGCATCCTTCAGTCGGCCGAGATGAAGCGCGAGCAATCTACCCTTCGCGATCTCAGTCACCATCTCGGCAAGCCGCGCCTGCTGTAACTGAAAGCCACCTATCGCGCGACCGAACATCACCCTGTTGCCGGCGTACGATAGCGCTTCTTCAAAACAGTACATCGCCGCGCCAATTGCACCCCACGCGATTCCATATCGCGCCTGAGTCAGGCACATGAGCGGACTCTTCAGACCACCCGACTTGGGAAGCAAGGCGTCAGCCGGCACGTGCACGTCCTGCAGCGACAGCTCCGACGTGTCCGACGCGCGCAACGAAAGCTTGCCCTTCTGGTTCTTCGCGCTGAATCCGGGCGTCGATGTGGGCACCACGAATCCGCGAATCGAATGTCCATCGTCGTCGCCGTCTTCAGTCTTGGCCCAGATGATCGCGACATGCGCGGTGGATCCGTTGGTGATCCACATCTTCGCGCCATTGATGATCCAGCTCCCGTCTGCCTGCTCGCGCGCGCGCGTTATCATTCCTGCCGGATTCGATCCATAATCCGGCTCGGTCAGTCCGAAGCAGCCGATCGTCTCGGCCCTGGCCATCGAGGGGAGCAGTTTCGACTTCTGCTCGTCGGACCCGAATGCAAACACGGGATACATCACAAGCGCACCCTGCACCGACGCGAAGGAGCGTACCCCGGAATCGCCGCGCTCGAGCTCCTGCATGATCAGGCCGTACGCGACGTTGTTCAGTCCGGCGCATCCGTACTGCTCGGGCAGATTGGCGCCAAGGACGCCGAGCTCCGCCATTCCGGCGATGAGCTCTTTCGGGAAGCGTCCTTCTACGTACGCATCGCCGATGATGGGAAGCACTTTATCGTCAACGAACGCGCGGACAGAGTCGCGTACCGCGCGTTCCTCTTCTGATAGAAAGGAGTCGATGTCACAGAGATCGAGGGGGTTCGTAGGCATCCCGAAAGATACCGCGACACCCCCCTTTCCCGCACCCGGTTTCGGGGCGTGCGCCTGACCCCACTCGACCGCTTGCCTATGGCTTACGCCGCTTTCCCGCTCGCGCCGCCAGCCGCGGTTGCGTTCCGCCACCTGCCGGACGCGTTGCCCTCGCACTGATGCCGACTTCGATCGCCTTTTCGCGGAATGCCTGGCCGTGATCCAGCGCCATGCCGTTCTCATCCTGCCACTGATGCACCATCTCGTGCACCAGCGTGTGAAGCACATCATCCCACGAATCCCGCTCGATGTGCCGCAGCGACATCGCGATCTCCGCCGGCTGCCCCCCGCCCTCAACCATATAGTGGCCCAGCCGGTTCTTCATCCGTCGCGACAGACGGATCTTCACCCGGCCGAGCTCTCCATCGAACAGCGCCGCGTTGTACCCGGCGTGCTCGGTCTGAAGCGCACCGATGATCGCTGCGTCGTCCGCGCGCGATCGGCTCGACCGCCGCTTGCGATGGATCCGCACGACGTCCGGACGCGGCGGCGCGGGACGCGCGATCTCGATTCGCGGCTCCTCCGCCGCGCCCATACTGAACAGCTCGCACTGCATCCACAACTGCCGCAACCGCTCCAGCCTGAGCCTGCCGCTCAACGTTCGAAGCAGCGCTGCGGTCCTGGAATGAACTCTCCTTCTCCGTCCCATATGAATGTCACGACCGTGATGCTTTGAGGTTCTATAGTGATGACGTTATACGACGATGGACGCCCGCCGCGCGAACGGTTGGATACCGTCCCCGCAGTCGAGACGACCACGCCCTTACGTGGATGCTCGATAAAGTTCACCGCTTCCTGATGATCGTGGCCGCACAGCACCAACTCCACGCCCATCTCCGCGAACGTGTTCAATATGCGCGGCGTGTGCTTGAGTCCGTACCGCTGCGATAGCTCGCCCGCGACCGGGTTGTGATGCATGACTACGACCTTTGCGTCGCCAGGCGGCGCCTGCTCGAACCTCGCCCGCGCTTTGTCGATCTGCGCCGGTGTAAGGTCGCCGATTATCGAGATGTCGCGCGGGTTGAGCGTCAGAGTGCGCGCCGTCACCCCGTGCGCAGTGTTCAGGCCAACGAAGTACGCCCCGTCGACCCTCAGCGTGGGCTCGAGATCTCCCGAGATGTACTGACGGTAATTTTCATAAACCTTTGTTTCATCGCCAATCCCCACCGGGGCAAACCACCACGCCACATCGTGATTCCCCGGGACGGTAATTACCGGGCAGAATTTCCGCGCGTCCCTCAGAAATACCGCTGCCCGCTGAAATTCTCCGGCCCGCGCCCGCTGCGAGAAGTCACCAGATGCCGCCACCGCATCGAACGAACGTTCGGAAATCGCGCGCTCGATCGCATCGATCTGCTCCAGCACCGCCGGCCGGCCGAAATGCAGATCCGAAACGTGCAGAATGGTCGTCATTCCGGCCCGCCGACCTAATTGACGGGCGACGCGATCAGATCTGCCAGGCGCGACGCTATATCGGCCGCGATCGCTGGCGAGAACTTCGTCATCTCCGCTCCAGCAAGATCGCCGGACCACTGCACCTGCGACCGGCGTGCATCGATGATGACGAGGTGTAGCATTGCATGTCCGACGCCCTTCGAACCCACAAACCTCATCTCGACCGGAAACAGCACATAACGAGCGTCCGTTAATGCGATCAGCGCGCGCAGTTGCGACGCCAACGGCTCCCGTAACTGCCACTCAGCTGCCTTCTGCCCCGAGCGAACCTCCTCGGCGGCGAGCGACGTGGGATCGGGAGCGTACCCCTGGTTGCGCGTAACTGATCGGATCAGGTCCGGCGCCATCGTCCAGTGATGCTTGAGTCCCCGCTGCGTCAGCGCGAACGCGATCTCGTCATCCACTGTATGCAGATATGCCCGCGACGATGGTGCCTGTTGAGACCAGCCCAGTGAATCGGCGAACGTCAGATACTGCACCGGGAGGACCAGCATCTGCTCGGCAGCGAGTCGCTCCAGCGGACGTTGCTGCGGAGGTGGCGTGCCGCCCCGCGCTGCCTGAGCAGCCAGCGGCGATGCGCATAGCATCGCCGCAAGCGTGGTGAGAGCTAGCTTCATTGCAGAAAAGTTAACCTGAGATCATTTTCACCGCGCCTCCAATTCACGCTGGATCAGCCCAATAAATGCGCAACGCCACCCGACTGCTCTCCACCCTCGCAATCGCGATTCCCGCGACACTCGCAAGCCAGGCACCCACATCGGCGCCCACATCGGCGCCCGCATCGGCGCCCGCATCGTCTCCGGCGACTCAGTTCGACTTTTCGATCAGGAACATCATGCGCGGGCCGGAGCTGTACGGAACACCACCAACCGATGTCAGTTGGTCCGCCGACAGTCGCTGGATCTACTTCAACTGGGTTGCGCCGGGTAGCAGTTGGCGCACGCAGCCTGCCGCCTATCGCGTCCGCGCAGTCAATGGCGCCAAACCCGAAAAACTCACGCTGGCACAGCGCGACTCTGCCGGGCCGTACGCCGCGCACGCAGTCGTATCCGCCGACGGCCACTACGGCGCAATAGAATTCGGCGGCGACATCTACCTCATGGACTACCGCAGCCACGCTCTCCGGCGACTGACAGATACGCCAGCACGAGAATCGAATCCGATCCTGAGCAGCGATTCGAAGCACATGTACTTCGTACGCGATGACAACGCATTCTCGATCGATCTGGCGTCCGGTCTCACCACGCAACTGACCGATCTCAGAACCGGCACCGCGCCCAAGGATACTACCGCACCGAAAACACCTCAGCGCGTACGGCTGGCACAGCAGCAGCGTGACTTGTTCAACGTCATTCGCGACCAGATCGCGGACGACAGCATTGCGAAGGCCGAGCGTCACGCCGTCGATTCGTTGAGAAACCCGAAAACGGTGTATGTCGGAAGCGACCGCTCTATCCAGTCACTGAATGTGGCGCCCGATGGACGTGGTGTGCTGGTGATGCTGCGCGCGCCCGCCAAGAGCCGACCCGTCGAAATTCCGTACTGGGTTACCGAAAGCGGCTATACCGAGCCGCGCAAGGGACGCACCGTCGTCGGCGACGGCCAGACGCGCGTCGAGATGATGTATCTCTCGCTGCCCAACGCGAAGCTTGGCAAGCTGCATCTCTTCGCCAATGATTCTCTCGCGAGTTTCGTTGTCGTCAACGGATGGAATGCGAGCGGCACCGAAGTCCTGTTCTCCGCGTTCAGACCTGACAACAAGCAACGCGTTCGCTATACCCTCTCATCGTCGGATACGACCTTACACGCTATCGAGACTCTGGACGACACCGCCTGGGTGGGCGGTCCGTGCAGTGCGTGCGCCGGCTGGTATGACGGCGGCCGTCGCGTATGGTACATCTCCGAAGCAACCGGCTATGCACACCTGTACACTGCCGCCGCGCGTGGCGGTGATGTGCATCAGCTCACCACCGGCAAGTGGGAAGTACGTGACGTCTCGCTGGCACCCGATGGCCGGACTTTCGATCTCATCACCAACGACCCGTCCCCATTCGACGAGCATCTCTTCTCACTTCCGACAACTGGCGGTTCTCTCACACGCGTAACGACGACACCAGGTCGCCACGCAGCTGTTGTATCGCCGGATCGTAAACTCGTCGCCGACGTTTACTCATACGTCAATCGCCCGCCCGATCTGTATCTGATGTCGAACAAGGCCGGCGCAACCGAGCAGCAGCTGACCGTCTCGCCCAGCGCCGAATTTCTCTCGCAGAAGTGGTTCGCGCCCCCTATCGTGATGGTTCCTGCATCCGACGGAATCAGGGTCCCCGCACATCTCTACCGTCCCGAAGATTTCGGCGCGCAGCCCAACGGCGCGGCAGTGATCTTCGTGCACGGCGCAGGTTATCTCCACAACGTCGGTAACTTCTGGTCGGAATACCCGCGCGAATATCTGTTCAATCTGTTCCTTGCGCGCCACGGCTATGTGGTGATGGACGCCGATTATCGCGCGTCAGACGGGTATGGCCGCGACTGGCGCACCGCGATCTATCGGCACATGGGCGGCCGCGATCTCCAGGATGAAGTCGATGTCTCCAGGTACATCACTGCAACCTACGGCATCCCGGCGAAGCGCATCGGCATCTACGGCGGAAGCTACGGCGGGTTCATGACGCTCATGGCGCTCTTCACCGCACCGGATTATTTCGGTGCCGGCGCGGGACTCCGTAGCGTCACCGACTGGGCGCATTATAACAACGGCTACACCTCGGCCATTCTCAATCTCCCACAAAACGACACGCTCGCGTATCGTCAGTCGTCGCCAATTTATTTCGCCGAGGGTCTGCGCGCGCCGTTGCTCATGGCACACGGGATGGTCGACACGAACGTCAACTACGAGGATATCGTCCGGCTCACGCAGCGACTCATCGAGCTCGGCAAAACCGACTGGGAGCTCGCGTCGTATCCGGTCGAGAGCCACGCATTCCTCCGCCCCGATTCATGGACCGACGAATACACACGCATCTTCAAATTGTTCGAGCGCACGATCGCGCACCCGTCTACTTCGACGGTGCGCTGACGATCGGATTCACGAACACGATTCCCAGAGATGCAATGAATGCCAGCGCCGCACCCAGCGCGAATGCCGCGGGTGCGCCTGCGCGGTCCCACACGGCACCGAATAACAGCGACGCGGGAAGCGCCCCGATCCCGATCGCAAGATTGTACCAGCCGAGTGCAGTGCCTTTTCGCTGTGACGGAACCATGTCCACCACCATCGCTTTCTCGGTACCTTCCGTCATGCCGTAGAACACGCCGTATACCGCGAACAACACCCACGCCTGCCACGCCGAGTGTGCAAGGCCAAACGCGAGATAGACGGCCGCATACAGCAGCCATCCTCCGATGATCAGTGGCTTGCGCCCGATTCTGTCAGACAGGCCGCCGCCATACGTACCGGTTGTCGATTTGATGAAGTTGAGCAACGCCCAGAGTACCGGAGCCAGCGCGACCGGCACCCCCAACTGGCTCGCACGCAGTAGCAGAAACGCATCGGTCGAGTTGCCCAGCGTGAAGGTGAAGACGACTGCGAGATAACCCCAGAATCGCGACGGAAGATCGGCGCCGAACATGTGCGGCCGATCGGCGTGCGTGACCGGATGCGGAACGTCGCGAACAAAGATCCACAACACCAGCACCGCGAGCGCGCCCGGAATCGCCGTCAGCCAGAAGACTGTACGCAACGGCGTGTGCCACTCATACAACACGCCGAATGCGACGAGCGGCCCGACCACCGCACCGGCATTGTCGGCAGCCGCGTGAAATCCGAACGCACGGCCGCGAATCGACGGATCGACCGACTCGGCGATCAGAGCATCACGCGGAGTGGAGCGTATTCCCTTGCCGATGCGATCGGTAACGCGGATCCCCAACACCTGCGCCGCGGTGTGCGTCGCGGCGGTGAACGGCCGTATGACAGACGCTATCACGTAGCCGGCGAGCACCAATCCCTTGCGTGACTGAACGCGATCAGACCACCAGCCGCTCGCCAATTTCAACAGCGCCGCGACGGACTCCGCTGCGCCCTCGATGACGCCGATGAAGCTCGCGCTCGCTCCGAGTACGGACGCAAGAAATACTGGCAGTAGTGGATACATCATCTCCGACGCTACGTCGGTGAAGAAACTCACCGTACCGAGCGCAATGACATTGCGTCCAAGCTTCTGCCGTTCAGCCATCAGTTCGCACCATCCATGTCAGGAACGACAAGAGGAGAGCAGCCGCTCTCCCCGTACCTCGTCGCCAGGAAAATCATGACTAGGTGTGGCCGCCTCGCGGGCTCACCCTTACCTCCGAGTGATCACCGATCGTGATCTCTCCGGAGACACCATCGACGACGGTGTGATGCCCCACCAGCGAATTCGTGAGCGTCGAGCTCTTTATATTGGAGTACGTCTCGACGATCGTATCGGACAGTGTCGACCCATCGACCGTTGTTCCCTCGCCGATCGATACGTTCGGTCCCACGATGGAATTGCGAATCGTGACACCGGTTTCGACATACACGGGATCCAGGATAGTCGAGTTCTCGACCGATTGCGGCGACCGCGCACGACCGCGCTCGAGCATCGCACGGTTGGTCTCGAGCAGCGTGTCGATCTTCCCGGCATCATACCAGCCTGCGACATCGACCACACGTATCTTGGCGCCGTGATCGATCATGTACTGGAACGCGTCGGTGAGATACCACTCGCCCTTGTGCGGCTGCTGCTCGAGCACATTCGCGATCCCTTCGTACAGCAGCTGCCAGTTCCTGATGTAGTAAAGCCCGATGTTGGCGCGCTTGGAGATCGGCGTCGTCGGCTTCTCGACGATCTTCGTCATGAAGCCGGACTCATCCGTCACCACCACACCGAATCGCTGATAATCCTCGACTTCCTTCGTCCAGATTATTCCATCGGCCTCGGACGACTCGATGATCGAGAGATCGGCGTCGAAGATCGTGTCGACAAAGATGATCAGCACCGGCTGGTCCACGTAATCCCGCGCGAGCGCGACTGCGCCTGCGGTGCCGTCCTGCACTCGCTGCTCGACGAACGCGGATGGAATGTCGGTCGATGCGCGCGCGAACTCCTCGACCTTTTCCTTGAGATGCCCCGTGATGTAGATGATCTGCTCGACGTTCGGCAGCGTCTTCACGTCGTCGAGAACGTATTCCATCACCGGCTTGCCCGCGACGCGCAGCATCGGCTTCGGCGTCACATACGTATGCGGACGAAGCCGCGTTCCCTTCCCCGCCAGAGGTATGATAACTTTCAATGACTCATCTCCTAAGGGCCGCCTCGATCAATGTACGGGCAGGCCACCGTGCCTGCCCTCAGTAAGACTAGGATCCATCTCCCACAACCAAACTACGCGGAGATCGAGGGCTATACGACGAAAGGCAGGCCCGGGGGCCTGCCCCAACTGGCACGGGACCCGCCTCTGCTCTTCTACGGCGCCTTCGTCCCCTCTCGCCCGTACCGATCCTTCAATCTTACCACATCATCGAGATGCGGTGTGGATGCCTCCAGCACGTCGCAATCGGTCACCGCTTCCATCTGATGCACCGTCCCAGGCTCGTTCCTGAACGACTCCCCCGCCTTGAGTGAGATCTCCTTCAATTCCGCATCGGCATTGTTTCCGACACGATAGATCATCTCACCGCTCAGCAGAAAGATCGTTTCATCCTTCTGCTCATGATACTGCACCGATAATGCCTGGCCCGCCTTGATATGCAGGATCTTGCCGACGTACAGCGGTGTGTGCGCCCAGATCACCTCGTGACCCCAGGGCTTCTCAACGATACCTGACCTCGCGCTTGCCGCTCATCGCAAACTATGCAGGAAATGCGCATGCGCGTCGCCAGCTTGCTCAGGCGGCGGCTCACCGAGCCGTCCATGACCGTGTTGCCGACCTTGACGATGATCCCGCCCATGATCGACGGATCCACGGATACGCTGCGGCATGACCTTGCTGCCCAGAACGCGCGAAAGCTGCGCACCGATATTCGCAGTCTCCTCGTCACTTACGGGCCGCGCGAGCGTGACTTCAGCGTGTACACGCCCCTCCTGCTGGTCCAGCAGCTTCGCATACTCGGTCGCGATTTCCGGAATCATCATCTGACGACGATTGTGCACCATCGTCTGAAGAAAGCGCAGGAATACACGCGGCACGCGATCACCGAACGCCCGCGACAGGATCGCGTTCTTGCGCTCGTACGACACGCGCGGTGATTCGAGAAACAGCTTCACAGTCGCATCCTGAGCGATCGCGTTCGCGACGTCGCGGATCATGACTCCAAACCCTTCCCGGTTCTCCGCCTTCGTCGCCAACGCCAACAGCGCCTCGGCGTAATTACGCGATACCGGGTTGGAGCGCTCCTGCATCAGACCCCCGCCTTGGGAGCGATCTTCGAGTTCGGGATCGAGGCCAGAAAGCTCTCGACCAGTTGACGGTTGGACTGGTCATCCATGTTCTTGCCGATGACGCGCGATGCGCCCGCAATCGCAAGATCGATCGCCTCGAGACGCAGATCTGCGATCGCGCGGTCACGCTCAGCGACGATCTCGCGTCGCGCGCGATCCAGCAGCTCGTTCGTCTCACCGTGCGCATGCTCGATTATCGTGCCGCGCACCTGCTCCGCCGCGGCACGCGCGTCGGCAATGATCTTCTGCGCCTCGTCCCGAGCAGCAGCGATCTGCTCACGCTGATCCTGCAGGAGACGATTCGCGTCGTCGCGATCGCGCTGAGCCGCTTCGATGGCGTCCGACAGCGCCTTCTCGCGCTCCTCGACCGCCTTGGTGATCGGCTTGAACGCGTACTTCGAGAGAACCAGCAACAGGACGATGAAGATCACAAGCGTCCAGACCATCACTCCGCCGTTGGGCGAGAGCAGGCCGCCCGATGGAGCCTCGGCCGCGTGTTGAACGGATTCCTGCAGAAGGAAAAAATGCATGAGTGACACTATTCAGTGGAGTACTCGGTGACGGCTCGAATCGGCCGCCACCGAGGAACTCGCGCAGAGGGAAACAGCTACTCGATCAGCTTAGAACGTGAACTTCTGCTGAATCACGAACGAGACAACGATCGCGAACAGCGCAACACCTTCGACGAGCGCCGCGAAGATAAGAGCCGCGGTCTGGATCTGGCTTGCACGCTCCGGCTGACGCGCCATTCCGTCCATCGCCTGTCCACCAACCTTGCCGATACCGATGCCTGCACCGATGACGGCCAGGCCCGCGCCGATACCAGCACCCATCATGCCCCACGCGCCCGCGTATTCCTTGGTCGCGCCAACCGCTGCCTGAAGCAGAGGAAACATCATTTGAACCAGCTCCGAATGAATCGTATGACCGGATTCTCAACGCGCTCCGGCATGGCGCAACCCGTCAACGGGACCAGGTCCCAACGGGATTCCCGGGTCGAGCCCGGTACAACTATCTCGTCATTCCCGCGAACGCGGGAATCCATCGTCTATCAACCATTCCAATCGTAGGGCGCGGATTCGTCCGCGCCTTTAATGCGCCGCCGTCCGGATCTGTCCGATGAACACCGCCGACAACAGCGCGAAGATGAACGCCTGCAACAGCGACACGAATATCTCCAGCAACGAGATCGCAACCGCCATCGCCAGCGGAGCGGGTGCGACTATGTAGCTCTTGAACGTGAAGATCAATCCGATCAGCGCCAGCAACACGACGTGACCCGCGGTCATGTTCGCGAAAAGTCGGATCGCCAGCGCGAACGGCTTGGTGAACTTCCCGACGATCTCGACCGGCGTCATGATGAACGTCATGAACGACTTGACCGGCACCGGCACGTCGTGCGGCCAGTACACGATCGTGTTGATGTAGGCCGCACCCTGCTCCCGCATTCCCGCGATCTCGACGACGACGAACGTGATCACCGCGAGCGTCGCCGTAACACCGATGTTACCCGTCGCCGTGGAGCCATAGGGGATCAGACCACACAGATTCGCGAACAGGATGAAGAAGAACAGCGTGAGGATGAACGGCGTGAACTTGTCGCCCTTGGGGCCCACGTTCGGGATCACTACCTCGTTCCGGAGGAACAGCACGAAAGCCTCCATCCCATTCCCGAACCCAGACGGCGCCCGAGTGCCGCCGAAAGTCGTCCTCGCATGTGCCCGCGCCGCCATCAGCATGGTGATGAGGCAGAGCACCGCCGCGATCCCGAGCCACACCACGTGCTTGGTCGGCGACATATCGATGACGAGCGGTCCGATATGGATCGGCGTCCAACGCGGCAGCGCCAGCTCACACACGAAGCCCGGATGCAGGCACGGATAGTCGATCGCGTGTGCGTCCGTGATGTGGGGCGTGATGATGTCGATTGCAGGACCGGCTTGCAGCATCTATTTGGTAAGCAAGAAGGGTTCGAAGAGCGTCGTGACGAACAGAATCACCACCAGAGACAACAGCGCGGGCGCCATTTGAAGACCGAGGGCCGGGATTATCGCGAAGCCGTACACCAGCACCGCAAGAAGCCGGAGCAGCGCGCCCATCCCCCATCCAACCAGCAGCCGATCCTTTCCGAACGACCGTCCAATCAGTACCGCGAGCACCTGCACCACCACAGCAACGCCAACCGAGGTCCAGATCGCCCGACTCATCTCGCCGGTCATGAAGCGAGCCTCATGATCCGCCGCCCCGCGTTCCGTTGCCCCGATCTTCCTGCGACGCCATGAGCTTGCGATACATGCTGTAGAAAGCCCCGCCCGCGCCCAGGAAAACACCGATTATAAGGAGCCACGGCCCCGTCCCGAAGCGCCCGTCCAGCCACTGGCCGGCGTAGCCGAAGAGAAGCACAGAGGCCGCGAACTGAAGCCCGATTCCGGCGAAATCCGACGCCGATGGCGCACTCCCCTTGTCCCCCACGTGCCTGAAATTTAACGCGCTTGTGAAAAAAAGTTCAAGCGGTATGGCCTATATATGCGCTCACCAGATGTTTAACATCCACCCTCCCCAAATCCCGATTTGTGATCCCAGCCTAACTGCCGATACTCCATGCAGTTATCTGTTGCCGAGCGCTTGCTCCATCGTCTATCCGTTGATAACTTTGGCACTCGCGACGACCGTCCGACAACCGCCTTCCAGCGTCGCTT
Organism: uncultured Gemmatimonadales bacterium; assembly: GCA_963707505.1. Lineage (GTDB taxonomy): Bacteria > Gemmatimonadota > Gemmatimonadetes > Gemmatimonadales > Gemmatimonadaceae > Fen-1247. The sequence continues at coordinate 560,890 of CAVPQB010000004.1, read as the reverse complement.
CTAGCATGGAAAACCGCTTCATCATCACATCCCTTTGCGCTGCCGCGCTCGTTTACGCGTGCGGACCATGGGTGCACTCACAAACTGCAAGCTCGAGCACGGTTACACCCTCGAACAGGTCGTTTCGCGCATCGCAGGGTCATAAAGCGCCAGCAGAAGTTGCAACCGAGCTCGATCTCGCGCGCAACGGATCACGCGTCGATTTCGCACTGCGCGTAACCAACAACACCAAGAAGACCGTCGAGTTGCGCTTCCCCAATGCGCGTACACACGACATCGCGGTTCTTGATTCCACCGGCAAGACGATCTGGCGCGCGAGCGCCGGAAGAATCTTCACTCAGACGATGCAGGCGCTCACCGTCAAGTCGAGTGACACGCTTACCATGGAAGACAGTTGGGACACCAACGGCGCACACGGTGCATACACCGCCGTCGCACTGCTCGCCACCGACACGCATCCAATCGAAAGACGCGTAGCGTTCACACTTCCGTGACCTGAAAAAATGCGACGTCGAGATGCTGTCGAGATGCTATTGAGATGTTGATCAATCGCGCCGCGCTTCTTCCAGCAGTTCTCCTCTCCGCAGCATTCGCCTTGCTCACAACGCAGGCGTGCACACACAACACGATCAGCAGCGAGCCGCCCGGCGTTACATCAGAGCAGAAGATGTACGTCGCTGGAGAGTTGCGCACGTACCTGCTGCACATACCGGCACACTACGACACCATACGTAGAGCACCCCTCGTCATCGTGTTGCACGGGCACGGCGAGAGCGCCGAGAACTTCGAGAAGTACACGGGCATGAGCGACAAGGCAGACGCCGAAGGTTTCATCGCCGTCTACCCCCAGGCACTCGGCGATCCCAGCGACTGGCACACCGCGATAGACGGCCCGTCCAAGCGTGACGACATCCGGTTCGTGCGCGGGATAATCGATTTGCTCGAGCACAGGTACCGCATCGATCGCCGCCGCATCTACGCAGCAGGACATTCCAATGGCGGCATCATGACCTATCGTCTCGCGTCGACGCTGTCCGACAAGCTTGCCGCAGTTGGCGTGACCGCCGGCTCGATTGGGATGGTTGATGAAAAAGGCGATACGTTGCGCATCGCACCGCCATCGCATCCCGTGTCGGTGATTCACTTTCATGGAATGCAGGACCAGGACGTGCCGTACCGCGGCGGCCCCGAATCCGACGGACCCGACAACATCGTGTCGGTCAGGAACACCATCGGCTTCTGGCTCAACGCCGACCATTGCAACGCGACACCAGCCTCGCGCACCGTTTCCGCCGACAGGAACGTCATCATCGATGCGTATCATCCGTGCGCCCAGGGAACCGCCGTCGAGCTCTATACGATTCTGGACGGCGCACATCGCTGGCCCGGCGATGACATCCCGTGGTACACCTTTCCCGGCCGCGACGACTCCGACATCGTCGCCACCGACGTGATGTGGACCTTCTTCGCCGCGCATCCCAGGGTGGATTGATTGTTGGGGCAGGCCCCTGTGTGTTGGCTGGCCCCCGCCGCGTGCCCCTGTACCCCCGTAGCCCGACCCTTGCATCATGTCGCATCATGACCCAAGCCCAACGCAAACATCTCGAGAGCCGCCTCCTCCAGGAGCGCGACCGCGTCAATCAGCTCCTCTCCCGGTACGCCGCCCAGAATGAGAACGAGGACGACCAGGACCAGGCAGGCGACATCACCAAGATGCCCCTCCACATGGCTGACCAGGGCACCGACACCATGCAGCATGAGATGGACGCGGTGATGGTAGACCGCGAGTCGAAGACGCTCGCGGAGATCGATGCCGCCCTCGAGCGCATGTACAATCACCCGGATCAATTCGGGATCTGCGAGAACACCGGCAAGGAAATCCCATTCGCGCGGCTGGATATCGTGCCATGGGCCAGGACCTGCTGAGCGAGACCAGTCGATCTCGGCACCCAGATTCGTAAGCGCCAGTCCAAGCCCTTCCCGAGCCGCACCGTTAGAAAATCATCGGTTCGTTTTCGAACGATGATTCGAGTCGTTACTTTTCCCGCTCCTCCTCCATAGAAGGGGCACTCTTGGTCGTCCTGCACGCGCTTGGGCAGTGCTTGATACGAACGGCGATCACCACGATCAGCCCGCGCGCGGACATGTGCTTCGCGCTCGGATCCTACCTCACCCGCGAGCGAGGTAATCGGGTTCCGCGCCGACAGATCGAGAAGCTCTTCTGGCCCGCCATGCGCGCCGCGGACGCATCGCACTCGCTCAGTGAGCTGATCCACAAGCTGCGCCGCAAAGGGTTGCACATCCACCGCGATGAGTCCGCCTGCATCTGGGTTCCGCGCGACGCCGCCTCGATCGATATCGATCTGCTGAGCACGGAAGAGCCCGCGAAGCTCGCAGAACGCGACCTGTCGATTCTCCCGGGATACTCACCCCGAGCCTCGCCCGCATTCAATGATTGGGTCGACGAGTGGCGTGACGATTTGCATCTGCGTTTGTTGGACATCGTCGTTGCGGGAATGACGCGAGCGAGTGCATCGAGTGACTGGCCGGTTACTCTCTCGCTTGCCAACAAGGCGCTGAAGCTGGACCCGGAACATCAATCCGCGCTCATCGCGCGTGCTCGCGCCGCGGAGCATCTGGCACGCCGGAACCGCGAATCTCGACACGCTGCCATTCCCCGTGAAACCGCCGATCGCGCCGTAGCGCAGTTGCGTGAGACTGCGCCCGCTGTCAAATGGCCCGACCGGAGATCGGTCGCCACAGCTAGCGATGACACCATGCTCGTTGGGCGCACCGAATCCATGGAGCGCTTGCGAGCACAGGCTGAGCGCGCGTTTCGCGGAAAGGTGAGTTCCGCCTACATCTCCGCGCCCGCGGGCGTCGGAAAGAGCCGCCTGATCCGTGAATTCTCCGCATGGATGCGCAGCAGAAACGCCGTCACCTGCACCGTATCATGCGGCAACCACGATGCGCAGCGGCCGCTGTCCGCGTTCGTGCAGGCGGTACCGCGCCTGCAATCATTGCCGGGTGCTGCCGGATGCGCACCCAGCACGCTCTCGTGTCTGAACCGTATCACGCACACATCGGGCGATGACGCATCGACCATGGCTCGCGACGAGACACAGTACGAGTCGGCGTCGACCCGTGCCGCCGTTATCGATCTCGTCGAAGCGATTGCGGACGAACAACCGTTGCTGCTCGTTGTCGAGGACGTACACTGGATCGACTCGGCATCGTGGGCGTTGCTGCGAACGCTTGCAACTACCGCGCACGGACACGTGATGATCGTTTGTACCTCGCGTGTGAAATGGAGGGATACCGCGTGGGGCGAGCCCGACACGTTCGTCATCGAGGAGCTTTCCGCCCTGGATACGACCGCGGCACGCGCACACATCTCCAATCGACTCGCCAAACACGGCCGCAGCGCGGACGACAGCTTCATCGATTGGTGCGTCCAGACATCGGGCGGCAATCCATACTTCATCGAGGAGCTCGTCAATTTCTGGATCGCGACCGGCGAGCAGTACACTGCCCCACCGTCACTGATCGCGCTCGTCGAGACGAGGCTCGCCAACCTCAGACCCGACGCACTCCGCGTGCTCCAGGCCGCTGCCATACTCGGCAAAAACAGCACCGTGGAGTTGCTCCAGCAAGTGCTCCAGTTTCCAACGCACGTTCTGTTCGCCGCGATCGAAGCACTCGGCGAGGCCAGCATGCTCGCCATTGGAGAGGGCGCCACCGATGGCACTGCATCGGTACTGTGTCGCCACGACATAGTCCTCCGTGCCGCCACCCGTGGGCTGTCCGCACCTGGACGTGCATTGCTACACCACGCCGCAGCCAACGCCCTCGAAACGGTCGCAACCACAACGCGCTCCGCGGAGTTATTCTGGGACTGCGCCGACCACTGGCAGAGCGCCGGCCAACCCGATCGTTCGACCCTGGCCGCCGTAGCATGTGCACGTCATCTCCACGACATGGGACTGGTGGATGAGGCGGTGAAGCGGTGTAGCACTGCGCTCCAGACGTGCCGCGGTAACGCCAGCAGAGTATTGATACTGCGCGCAATGGCGCACTCGCAATATGTGGGACGTGACTGGCGGTCGTTCTGCAATACCGTTATCCAAGTCCGGTCGCTCGAGGAGTATGGTGGCGATGCGAAGACCATTCACGACGATCTCGAGCTCTGGGAGCTAAACGCGCAGCGCAGCTTGCATCGAGACTGGAACAGCACGCTCCAGATGACGCTGCGATGCGTATACGCATGTGATGCCGATGCTTCACACCGCATTCAAGCTGCAATCAACGCACTCAAGATTGCGTCGAACATCAGCGATCTCGATACGATGGATGCAGTGTACCGAGAGGTAGCACCCCTGTCGTTCCAGCCGAACGTCGCCGTGCAACACAGACTGATGCTGCACATGATATACGAGACCATTCGTGGTCGCGCCGACGCCGGCACACTTGCCGCGCGCGAACTGTTGCTCTTTGCAGAGCGTACGCTCCCGCCACGGCATCGTTTGACAATTATGCTCAATTGCACCAGTGCTCTGCGCCGCGGCGGTCTCCCCGGGGAGGGTGAAGCCGTCTGTGAGTCGCTCTTTCAATCTGCCGTTCAATTTCACTGCCACGACTTAGCGGCAGAAGCATGCAATCGACTAATCGAAATGCATTGCGACTCAGGGCGCGTCGACATTGCGAGTCAATGGGCCGCCAAGTATAGACGGCTGCGCCGCCCCAACGAGGAACTTAGATCGCACCGCAGCCTACGCATTGCCATCGCCCGTGTGCACATCTGGCGGAGGCAGTGGGACGCGGCACATCGTCTGCTGGAATCGCCCCGATCCCGTCCGCTATGGGAGGATTCGGTAGTTCAGTTCCGAACCGCTGCGCTCGCGACGAAGGTCCGGCTGGGGGTTGGCCAAGGCGTTGGTCAAAGCGAACTGGCCGAGTGGGTGTTCAAACTTGCCAACGCAAGTTCTCTGCTCCGGACCACCGGCGCCCAAGATTACGAATGCTATTCATTGTACCTCGGGTATCGCTATCTCGGAGACGTGGAATTGGCGCGAGAATTCCTCGATCGGTACGTCAGGTGCGAGCGCAGAGATACGAAGCCTGTTGCACCGGAGATAATCGTCGAGCTCGCCCGTCTCGGTTCAGGCTTGTGATGCGAGCCGAAGTCGGGGGACTTCCTGTGTATGCGGTAGAGACTGGTGTGACGAATGCTTGAATAGCTCGTTAAACCGTCCACTGCTCAACAGAGCATCACAAATCACTGGATCAAATTGCCGCCCGCGATGCTTCATAAGCTCGGATCTGACAGCATCCGCGTCCAACGCTTTGCGGTATGGCCGGTCTGATGTCATGGCATCAATCGTGTCCGCGAACATTATGATACGCGACGCAAGCGGAATGCGGTCGCCCGCGAGTCCATCCGGGTAGCCAGTACCATCCCAATTCTCATGGTGGTGACGGACTGCGGACACCACGTCCCTCAACTGTGAGACCTTCGCAACCAGTTCTTCGCTCTTGATTGGGTGCGTCTGCATGATCGCGTTTTCTTCTTCTGTCAAACGACCTGGTTTCAGCAGAATTGGCGCGAATATCTCGTGGATCTTGCCTACGTCGTGGAGTAGTGCGGCGATCTCGACGCGCCGTGCCACGGACGACCGCAGACCGACGATCTGCGCTATGACCTTGGCGTGCTCCGAGACGCGCCTCGAATGGCCCGACGTATATGGATCCCGCGCCTCGATCGCTGCAACCATCAATTCCAGCAGTTCCTGGTTCGCCTTTTCAAGCTGGAGGTTGACGATGTACAGTTCTCGCAACCCAACAGAGAAACGGCGACACCGAACGCACCAGGCGCAGCGTACTTCGCGTAGACCCAAGCCAATCACACAATTACTGGAAGCGCAATGACGTCATAGGCTAGAGTTCCGAGGCTGTTCTCAGTCCAAACCTCCCAAAGACGGCGTCCTTCGCTCAAGGCGACGACACCGCTTACGGAAAGACTGTTGACTGCAGAGTATGTCAGGAACAGCGCACCGAAGGCTGCATACGGGAGCGAGCCGCCCTGAAGGACCGATGTTCCACCAAACAATCGTACGCTAGAATCGCGGTGGACACGGAGAGGCCTTGCTGACAAAGGTTGAACAGGCCCTTCGCAAGGGGGCTGCCGTCTGACAACCTGCACGGCAGCCGCTACAATCACTACGCCCAGAACGGTTAACCAGTCGGGCGAGATGGCCGCGCTCGCGAGAAACGGAACGAAGGATACAGTCCCGGTCGTATTTCGTGACAGCGAGTGACCCATCATGTGAGTCGCGAGCGCAATGACGCTCAGCGTGGCGACTGCTCGAAGATGATCCGCGCCCGCGTACGGGCGCAATCCAAACGAGTAGCGCAAGCGATGCACTGGCTAGCAGTGCAATGGTGAGAATGTACGTGCGAACTGGCTGTTTCATCATATGTGCAAGGACCCCCGTCCACGACCCTATGACCACTCTTGCGTACCCGCCGCCCGAAAACATAGCGACAAAAAAAGCTGCAAAGAAACTCATGTCCGCGTCACCTCCCATCCGTTTTGTCACGACGCTTGCGCGCGTGCAAACTGCAAAGGTTGGCTCCGCTCGTTCCTGCCTAACCTACCGTCTCAACTCCGCTAGGTCGGGGAACGGGGGTTTTGTCTTGATTAGTCTATAGTTCTTCTCGAGGTAAGCATCGGGTCGCGCATGGTTACGCGCCGTACTCCAACCAACGGTTCGTTGCATCCAACACGGCAAGTACCGACGCCGTCTCTGCGCTATCACTCACTTCGCACGTTCCAGCAAGCAACCGGACCTCGCGTCCGTGTCGCACCGCAACGCCAACGAAGATGAACTTCCTGTCGAACGCTTCAAACACGCGCACACCTTCGAGCCCGAACTGACGATCCTTCGAATCAGCGTCTCCAATCGCGAGACATGCTGCACGAGCCGCCAACTCCAAACGCGCACGGTCACCATCGACTCCGCGCGCCTCTCCGATGAACGACGTTCCATCCTTGATGAGCGACACGCGACACGACACACCGCGCGCTCTGGATCCGCGGACTTCCACATCCTCGAAATAGATCCGGCGACGCGGCCCGTCCAACCCTGGTGTAGGCGTGTAAACACCCATTCCCTCAGTATCGGCAGCGCGTCCGGCTTTTCGGAGGCGCGATCGGCGATGGCGTCGACGTCGGCGGCGGTGCCGGTTTCGGCTGTGGTGGCGGGGCCTCGCTCACCGCGGCTATCGATACGCGGCGATGGTCGATCCGCAAGCCAAGGTGCGCAAACAAGGCACTCTCGACATTGCGAACGGTCTGCTTGGCGGGCACCTCGGACGTCGTCAGGATGTGCACCTCCTGAATCGAGCCCTCCCCATTATCCACCACACGCACGGACACCACACCAGGCAACGTGCGGATCAATTCTTCGGCTTGCTCCCCGAGCCGTGCGGGCGTCACAAATGTAGTCACGCGTTTAAGGAACTAAAGTTTGGCTACGCGAGACGATAGTCGCCCCCGCAGATGCCACCCGACGATAGATGACCCGTAAGACACAAGCCCGCCAAGAAAGGAAACTTTCTCCCTCCTTTGGCGGCCATGACAAAGTGTGGCCACATGCCGGTTTAGGCAATAGTGGCGTAGCCATCCGGGATGTCGTAATCACGTAACTTCCGGTATAGCGTCCGCTCACCTATACCTAGAAGTTCGGCAGCTCGACGCCGATTCCCATCAGTTTCACGCAACGCCGCCTCGATCGCCCCCCGCTCGATCTCGGCCATGGTCATCCCCGGCGTTATCGTCAAAACATTTGGAGCGGGCGGAGCCGCCGGCTCGAGAGCGCCTATCGCAGGGACGAGCGAGCGTGGTTCCATACCTCCGGCAACAGCCGACCCGGCGCCTGCGCTGCTCTCATCCACGCGCCGGCGCAGCTCGTCCAGCTGCAGCCTCAGCTCCACAAGACTGTGGACGATGAACTCGAGCTCGCGCGCGCCAGCGCTCCCACCAGCTCCGCCTTCACCTCCGCGCATTACCGGCGGTACTATCCGCACCGGTAGCAAGCTCGACGTTTCCCGCACCTCTGCCGGTATGTCGGACGCGGTAATCTCCCGACCCGGTGCCAGCACCACCATGCTCTCGATCAGATTCTTGAGCTGCCGCACGTTCCCGGGCCACGCATAATCGGCCATGATCTGCATGGCGTCCGCCGAGATGCCGTGGAAAGGCCGGTCGTGCTGCGCGGAAAACTGCCGGACAAAACGACGCACGAGTAGGGGAATGTCGGCGCGACGCTCGCGCAGCGGCGGTAGATAGATGCTGAGAACATTGAGCCTGTAGTACAGGTCCGATCTGAACCGACCCTCTTCGACGAGTTGACGGAGCGGCTGATTCGTAGCGGTCACGACGCGCACATTGACTTTGATGGGCGTCGTTCCTCCTACCCGCGTAACCTCACGCTCCTCGATCACGCGCAGAAGCTTGACCTGCGTCGCGGGCGGTACGTCGCCGATCTCGTCGAGGAACAGGGTGCCGGTATCGGCAAGCTCGAAGCGACCAATGCGACGCTCGGCAGCGCCGGTGAACGCCCCCTTCTCATGGCCGAACAGCTCGCTCTCGAGCAACGTTTCCGGCAGCGCGCCGACGTTCACGGCGATGAACGGCCGCGACCGGCGTGGACTCAATTGGTGAATCGCACGCGCCACGAGCTCCTTGCCGGTGCCACTCTCTCCTTCGATCAGTACCGTGCTGGATACGGGCGCCATCTGCTCGACGCGCACGAGAACTTCGCGGATCGCGTCCGACTGTCCCACAAGCCCGGTAGATTCGGCGAGCCGGCGACGCTCGAGCACACGCTTCACTGCATCGAAGAGATCTTCCGCAACGACGGGCTTGGTGTACACGTCGACAAACCCGATCGCGCGCAACCGCTCGATGAGCTGCGGATCGGCGACGTCGGCGAGGCCGATCACCGCGATTCCTTCCCACAGCTGGTCGCGCACTACCTGACGCACAGCGGGATCGGCGATGTTCCCCGTCAGCACTATCAGCTCCGGCCGCGTGCGACGAATCTCGGTCGCGAGATTGTCCACAGCCGAAACCATCGACGTGGTAATGCCGGCGGCTTCGAGCATCGCGTTGAGGCGCACCGCGGGCTCCACGTCGGCGAGCGTGATCACCACGGTCGCGCCGCCGCTACGCGCCATCGTCGCTCCGATGCTCGATCGTGTGCTCGGTCGCGTGCTCGGTGAAACGCCCGCTCAGAATGTCGCACGCATGCGACACCACCGGCTCCAGTGTAGCCAACCCGTCACGCACGCCGCCCGGCGAGCCGGGAAGGTTCACGATCAACGTTCGTGCGCGCACGCCGGCGATACCCCGCGACAGGGACGCACGCGGAAAGCGAGTCGCGTGATCGCGCAGCCGCTCGCCGAAGCCGGGCGCCTCCGCAGATATCACGGCACGTGTTGCTTCAGGCGTTACGTCACGCTTCGACAGTCCGGTACCGCCGGTGGTAACGACAAGATCACATGCGCCGCTGTCGCAAACACCGATCAGGACGCGCACGATCTCTACCGAGTCGTCAGCTGTTACGACACGCGAGATGACAGTGTCGCCGCGAGCAACAGCCCACTCGGCGATTGCGTCGCCCGACAGATCGGCACGCGTTCCACGGGCAACGGAGTCCGAAACAGTGACAATGGCGATGTTCAACGATGCGATGCGTTTTTGTAAAATGGCATCTTCTGCACAACCGCGGGAAGACGCTTACCTCTGATCTCGACTTCGAACTCCGTGCCTTCCTTCGCCAGCGCGAGTGGCAGATACGCCGTACCGATCGCAATACCGAGCGTCGGACTCATTGTGCCGCTCCGCACCTCGCCACTCGCCGCGCCGTTGCACGAGACCGGATATCCGTGTCGCGGAAAGGCACGGTCCGGCATCGTGAAACCGATGAGCTTGCGGGGAATGCCTGCGGCTTTCTGCCGTTCGAGCGCTTCCTTGCCCACAAAGTCACCCTTCTTCAGCTTGACCAGCCAGCCGAGTCCTGCTTCGTACGGCGTGGTGCCGTCGTCGATGTCGTTGCCATAGAGCGCCATTCCCATCTCGAGACGCAGCGTATCGCGCGCGCCAAGTCCAGCCGGGGCGACAGAACCGTCGCTCATGAGCGCATTCCAAATCTCGACTGCACGCGATGCGTCGAAGTAGAGTTCGAAGCCGTCCTCGCCGGTGTAACCCGTGCGTGACAGAATGACGTCCGGCACGCCGGCAACTGTCGCAACCTGAAAATGATAGTACGCGATGTCGTCGAGGTTCACGTCCGTGAATCGCGCCATGACCTCCTGCGCACGCGGCCCCTGAAGTGCGAGCAGTGCGATACGCTCGCTCACGTCCTCGATACTGCAATCAAAGCGATCCATGTACGCACTGATGTGCGCGAGGTCCTTGTCCTTGTTCGACGCGTTGACGACCATCATCAGATGATCCGGGAACCTGTAAATGAGGCAATCGTCCACGATCGTTCCACCTTCATTCAGAATCGTGGAGTACTGTGCCTGGCCGACAGACAGAGCTGCCACGTCGTTCGTCGTCACGTAATTCGCGAAGTCGATTGCCTGCGCGCCACGGATCATGAACTCGCCCATGTGGCTCACGTCGAACAGCCCTACGTTCTCACGCACGGACTTGTGCTCGGCGGTAATGCCCGCCGGATACTGGACCGGCATCTCGAAGCCGGCGAACGGCACCATCTTGGCGCCGAGTGCGATGTGGACATCGTGTAATGGAGTGCGCTGGCTCAAAGCTTCTCTCCTCCCATGAGTACTGCCATGATCGCCTTCTGAATGTGCAGTCTGTTTTCGGCCTCGTCCCATACGCGGCTCTGTGGTCCGTCGATTACGTCCGCGGTAACTTCCTCGCCTCGGTGTGCCGGCAGACAGTGCAGAAAGATTGCGTTCTTCGCGGCGCGGGCCATGAGCGTCGAGTCCACGCAGAATCCGCGGAAGGCTTTTTCACGTATCACCTGCTCTTCTTCCTGTCCCATGGATGCCCACACGTCAGTCGTGACGACGTCAGCGCCGTTCGCAGCCTCCGCGGGATCGCGCACGACACTCACGTTCGCGCGCGTCCGTGCACGTGCGATGAGAGCTGCGTCGGGATCGTATCCTTCAGGGCAGGCGAGTGACAGCTCGAAGCCGAGTACGTATGCCGCATTGATCCAGGAGTTCGCCATGTTGTTGCCGTCGCCGATCCATGCAACCTTGCGCCCCGTGATACCACCGAGTTGCTGACGCACCGTGAGGACGTCGGCGAGTACCTGACACGGGTGCAACAGATCGGTGAGACCGTTGATCACAGGAATCGTCGCATCCTTCGCAAGTGCCTCGACGTCCGCGTGCGCGAAGGTGCGGATCATGATGCCGTTCACATAACGCGAGAGAACCTTTGCGGTGTCCGAGATCGGCTCGCCGCGGCCAAGCTGAACGTCCCGCGGCGACAGAAACAACGCGTGGCCGCCGAGTTGATATGTCCCGACTTCGAACGATACTCGCGTTCGTGTGGACGCCTTCATGAAGATCATCGCGAGCGTCTGGCCCGCGAGTGGCTTTTTGGTGTAAGTGCCGGTGCGCATCGAATCCGCCAGCACGAATAACGATTCAAGCTCGGCGGACGAAAAATCGGGGATGGCGAGAAAGTCGCGGTGTGCTGTGGTCATCGGTCCAAATTGCGGGAAATGTCTACTGGTTCTGCCTCATCAATTCTAGCGGACTCAGGCGGCGGCGCGAACGATGGTTGTGAAGCTCGCAGAGGCAACGCGGCGGCCGTTCACCGTGGCACGACCCTTCAGATGAGCGATACCGCGCCGGAAGCTCTCCAATTCGACGCTCAGCACGAGGGTGTCACCGGCCACTGCGGGGTCACGGAGCCGCACCCGCTCGATCGCCGCAAAATAGCCGACCACCCCTGCACGGACGTCCACCAGACCGAGTAACAGCGCCGCCGATGTCTGCGCCAGTGCTTCGATCGCTAACGTGTTCGGCATAGCCGAATCCTGCGGGCGCCACGCTGCCCCGAACCACTCGCCGCCCGTGACGCGCTTGATCCCCTCGACGCGCCGCCCCGGCTCGATCACGTTGATGGAGTCGACGAGCAAGAACGGGTATCTGTGGGCCAGAACGTTGAGGATCGCCGCCGAATCCATCAGCATGTCATTGCCTCAAAGGATGTAGCGTCGCAGGTCCTCGTCCTCAACCACCTTCGCGAGCCGCGACTTCACCATCGCCGCATCGACATTCACTGGCTCCTTACCGCCGTCCGGAAGCTCGTACAGCACATCCTCGAGCAGCGTAGTCATGACCGTATGAAGGCGTCGTGCACCGATGTTCTCCATTCGATCGTTTGCGTGTGCGGCCGTCCGCGCAATCTCCGCAACGCCGTCCGTCGTGAACGTCAATGACGCACCTTCGGACTCGACGAGCGCCGCGTATTGCTTGGTGAGAGCGTTTTCCGGCTCCGTCATTATGCGCACGAAATCAGCTTCGGTGAGCGGCTTGAGCTCGACGCGAATCGGAAAACGACCCTGCAACTCGGGAATCAGATCGCTTGGCTTGGATACGTGAAACGCACCCGCCGCGACGAACAGGACGTGGTCCGTCTTCACGTTGCCGTACTTTGTCGATACAGTCGAGCCCTCCACAATCGGCAACAAGTCACGCTGTACACCCTCGCGCGAGACATCCGGGCCGCCGCTGTCGCCCCGCTGGCCCGCGATCTTGTCGATCTCGTCGAGGAAGATGATCCCCATCTGCTCGACGCGTTCGAGCGCGTCGGTCACGAGCTCGTCCTGATCGATGAGCTTCTCCAGCTCCTCATCCATCAAGATCCTGCGCGCTTCCGGAACCTTCACCGTACGCTTCCGCGTGCGCTTGGGCATCATATCGCGCAGCATGTCCGAAAAATTCTCCATCCCTTCGGGCGCTCCCTGGGGCACCATCATGTCGAACATCACCGGCGCGTTCTGGTGCACCTCGATTTCGACTTCACGGTTATCCAGCTCGCCCGCCAGCAGGAGAGCCTTTAGCTTGTCGCGCGTCCGTTGATGACGATCGCGCGCCACTTCCACTTCCTTGGTTACACCGCCGCTCTCGGAGACGAAGAACACCTGCTCGTCGTTTGTCGCAGTCTGAGCATCGTTCCTCGGCTTAGCTTCTTCCGGCATCGGAAGCAGGAGATCCAACAGTCGATCATCGACACGCTCGTTCGCGAGCTCTTCCACTTCGCTTTCCCGATCGTCGCGGACCATGCTGATCGCCGCCTCGACAAGATCCCGAACCATCGATTCGACATCACGACCGACGTATCCGACTTCGGTGAACTTGGACGCCTCGACCTTCACGAACGGAGCGCCGGCGAGCTTTGCGAGGCGACGCGCGATCTCCGTCTTTCCGACGCCCGTAGGGCCGACAAGTATGATGTTGTTGGGCGAGATCTCGTCGCGAATGGCGTCCGGTGCACGCTGTCTGCGCCAGCGGTTCCGCAGCGCGATCGCTACCGCGCGCTTCGCGTCTCCCTGCCCCACTATGTAACGATCCAGCTCGTGAACTATCTGCCGGGGCGTGAGATCGGCCAGTTTCGCCAGCGCCTGTTGCGTGCGTGGTGAGGCCATGGCTATGCTCCCGGCTCGATGATGGTGATGTTCGTGTTCGTATAAACGCAGATCTCACCAGCGATCGTCAACGAGCGCCGCACGATGTCGCGCGCATCGAGCTCCGTGCTCTCGACCAGCGCGCGTGCCGCCGCGAGTGCATACGTCCCGCCAGATCCGATCGCGAGAATTCCGTCGTCCGGCTCGATGATGTCGCCGGTACCCGAGATGATGAAGCCATGCTCGCGTGACGCAACGACCAGCAACGCTTCGAGTCTCCTGAGAACCCGGTCGCTCCGCCAATCCTTGGCAAGGTCGACCGCCGCCCGCGGAAGGTTGTCCGGAAAGCGTTTCAGCTTTTCCTCGAACTTCTCGAATAGAGTGAACGCATCAGCCGCCGCGCCAGCGAAGCCGGCGAGCAAGCGGCCGTTCTGGAGAGTGCGAACCTTCTGAGCGTTCGATTTCATTACCGTGTCGCCCACGGTGACCTGGCCGTCGCCGCCGAGTGCGACCTGACCATTGCGGCGCACGGCCAGAATCGTCGTGGCGCGAATGGTCGGAAGTGTGCTGTGCATACCTAAAGAAATAGCCGTGCGCCCCCTTTTTGCACTCTGGCATGACGGAGCGGCCGGATTGGCCGCAGCCAGTCGGACCAGAACGAGAGAACGGAGCTATCGTGAGCGTCTATGAAGTACCCGTACTGCTGGGCGCGGTCGTAATCCTGATGGGACTCGGTATCATCTGGGATTCCTGGGGCCCGCAAACGATCGGCCCGATGCGGGATCGGCGCCGCCGCGCCCGGGCCACAATCGACCTCAAGGGCGAGCTCGTCGCGGGTGTAGGAATCGTGCTACTAGGTGCGGCGCTGATCGGAAGCGACTGGCGCTTTGAAACCGTGACGGTACTCGCCGGCGCCATATGTATCGCTATAGGTGCACTAAAGAATCGGAAATATTTTCGCGAAGTGTTCGCTTTTCGTGGTGCTGCCAGGCGCAACGATGACACTATACCGCCAAAATCGGGCAAATTACGCATTCGGTAACCAAGTGTCTGTATAGATACTAAACAGTGACGTTCAGTACCATAATGTACCGGCAAGCTGTTTGCACTAAACCGTACCATGGATACTTACGATGAAAATCTGCTCCTCCGCGCGCTGCCGTCCGCGTCGATAAAGCAGCTGGCTGAAGATCTCGTAATCATCAACACTCCCACTCGCGCAGAACTGTACGGGCCCGGAGACCTGGTGAACCGGATCTATTTTCCGCTCGATTCGGTGATATCAATGACGGCGCCCGTCGGCGCGGCCCAGGGCGAGGTTGCGACGGTCGGACAGGAAGGGATGATCGGTTTGCCGACGCTTTTTGGAACCGACATGGCAAACATGCGCTTCTTCGTCCAGATCGGCGGACGATGTGCTGTAATGACTGCCGACCGCTTTGCCGAGCTGCTCCGGTCCGACAATGAGCTCCGCACGGTGATGCTGCGCTACGCCCACGCGATGTTCACCCAGATCGGACAGTCAGTAGTGTGCAACCAACGGCATTCGCTCCGGCAGCGTTGTGCACGATGGCTTCTCATGACGCATGACAGGGTTCCAGGCGATCAGTTCCACCTCACGCACGAAGCGCTCGCAGTAATGCTCGGCGTTCGCCGCGCTGGCGTCACTGTCGCGGCCGGCAATCTCCAGAAAGCGGGACTCATTCGATACCGCCGCGGAGAAATAACCATCGTCGACAGAGCCGGGCTGGAGAACGTCTCGTGCGAGTGTTATCGGCTCGTGGCCGACGTATATGACCGGCTCGTGGGCCAGCCAGTCTACAAGGAAAGCGCGGCGTAAAGGTGCGGACCGGAGGTCGTCATTCCCGCGAAAGCGGGAATGACGTTTCTACTCCTTCTCACGCGCGTGCCACGCCATCTCCGCCGCATCCGGCGGCCGTAGTAACAGATCGAGCGCCAGCCACATTAGCCGCGATACAGGATAGAGAACGATCGGTGCTGCAATCATCGCGACGATCAACGAGTACTCGACGCCGGCCCAGGGCACGTTCGGCCACATCACGATCACCACTACCAGAAGCACCAGTGCGAAAATGATTTCGGCCAGCACGATGTTGAAGAACATTCCGCCGAGGAAATAATCATCGACTTCGCCACGATCGAGCCGGATTCCGCACTTCGCGCAGCGATGCTGCAGTTTGAACCACGAACGCAGTACCCTGGCCCCACCGCAGTTCGGACAGCGCAGCGTCAGTGCACGCCCGAATTGGCGCACGACGTCTCGCATCCGGGGCATGACTATCTCTCCCCTGCTGGTCATCTCGCCCAGATCTGCAACGCGTATCACTTCCGCGAAGCGCCACACCGATTCGAGTAATCGAGCGCCCGGAGTTTCCGGGAAATCTGCCGCGATCTCGCTTCGCCGTATCTCGCCGTCGGCCGCTGTGAAGAACAGAAATAGTCGGGACACTTCCGCGTGGCGCGGACGAGTATCGCCATCAACACGCTCGTGGCGACGCTCGACCGTCCATGACTTCCCCTGGACAAACAGGTACAACGCCATCAGCTACGCTTGCGCGCTAGGCGCGCGGGTGGGCCGACTTGTACGCCTGCTTGAGCCGCTCGACACTGGTGTGTGTGTAGATCTGCGTCGTCTGCACCGACGCATGGCCCAGCAATTCCTGAACTGCACGGAGGTCGGCTCCAGCATCGAGCATGTGCGTCGCGAACGTGTGGCGCAGCGAGTGCGTGGATAGACCCGCACTCTCACTCACCAGGTCCAACAGCGTCGTGATGGCGTTCTGCAGCGCCCGCGTACTGATCCGGCGTCCCTGTGTCGACAGGAAAAATGCAGTTCTATCGCCCTTTGGCCCGATCACGCGTAGCAGCTCATCCCGCTTCGATTCGTAATTGCGGAGCGCAAGCGTCGCGCGGTCACCGAGTGGAACGATGCGCTCCTTTCGACCCTTGCCGCGCACCTTCACCTGATTGGCCAGCAGATCCAGTGAGTCGCGATTGATGCCGCGAAGCTCGGACAACCGCAACCCCGCAGAGTAGAACAACTCCAGCATCGCGAGATTACGCACGTCGGTGAATTTTCCACTCTGGGAGCGCGTTTCCGCGGCGCTGAACAGAGCACCCATCTGAGTAATGTCGAGATATTCAGGCAGGTATTTGTCCCGCTTGGGCGCTGCAACAGCACGTGCTGGATTCGCCTCGACGATTTCGTTTCTGTGCAGGTATTTGTAAAACGACCGGACCGCAGATAGCGACCGCCCCGCAGAGCGCTTGCTGATTCCGCGCCGTACCAGATGCGCCAGAAACCCGCGGATCGCGAGTCGATCCAATCCCTGCCACGACCAACTCTCGATACCGTAATAATTGCCCAGGTATGCCGTGAACTCGGCAAGGTCGCGCATGTAAGCCTTGATGGTGTTGGGCGATACGTTCCGCTCCTTCTCCATGTGCTCGAGAAACTCCGCGACCCGATCTATCTCTTCGCTCACGCCAACGCCGCCACCGGCTCGATCGACATCTCGTCCCGCCAGGCGCGCATTTCGCGTACCGCGCGTTCCGCCATGCGCTCCTTCTTCAAGCGCTTGTCACGAATGCGCTCATCCAGATCGTCTACCAGACCGAAGTTCGCATTCATCGGCTGGAAATGCCGTGGATCCGCCTCGCGGAGATATCGGTAAAGCGCGCCGAGCATGGTGGTGGTGGGTGGCACGATCGGGTCAAGGCCGTTCATGACGCGTGAGAGATTCATTCCGGCGAGCAATCCGGAAGCTGTACTCTCCGTGTATCCTTCCACACCGGTGATCTGGCCCGCCAGAAAAATCCGCGGGTCATCACGTAACGTCAGCGCAGGTGTCAGCACGCTCGGCGAATTGACGTACGAATTGCGGTGGATCGATCCATAACGCAGGAACTCCGCATTCGCGAGTCCCGGTATCAGGCGAAACACACGCTGCTGTTCGGGTATGCGCAGACGCGTCTGAAATCCAACCAGGTTCCACAGACGTCCAGCGCGATCCTCGCGTCGCAGCTGAACAACTGCATGCGGTCGCACTCCCGTTCGCGGATCCGCAAGTCCGACCGGCTTGAGCGGGCCAAAGCGCAACGTCTCCCGTCCGCGCGAGTTCATCTCTTCCACCGGCATGCAACCGGAGAAATACGGAACTTCGTCGAACTCGTGACCGTGGAACTGATCGGCCGCGGCCAGCGCGTCGGCGAACACGTTGTACTCGTCCTCGCTCATCGGGCAGTTGAGATAGGCACCTTCATTGTCGGCGCCGTCCATCGTCTCCTTGCCGTATCGCGATGCGGTGAAGACCACCGACTCATCGATCGACTCGCGCGACACAACCGGCGCAATCGCGTCGTAGAACGCAAGCGCGTCACTGCCGAGCCTCCGCCGCAGCGATTCGGCCAACACATCACCGGTCAGCGGTCCGGTAGCAATCACAGCGGGAGAAGCGGGTAGTTCGCCGATCTCGTCGCGCAGCACCGTGATATGGGGATGCGCCTGAATGCGCTCTGTCACCGCGGCCGCGAATACATCGCGATCGACCGCGAGCGCCGTGCCGGCCGCAACACGCGCGAGGTCGGCGCACTCGAGCACGAGGCAGCCCAGCTCGCGCATCTCCGCCTTGAGGGCGCCATGCGCTGTGGACAGCTCCGTGCTTTTGAACGTGTTGGAGCAGACCAGCTCCGCCAATCGGTCTGTGCGATGCGCCGGTGTCTGGCGCACCGGCCGCATCTCATGCAGCTCTACGCGATGTCCGCGTTGAGCAAGCTGCCACGCAGCCTCCGACCCGGCGAGGCCGCCACCGACGACGGTGACGACGTCGTCATGCAACGACGGCCTCCACCAGCGGAGCAGCGGCCTCCCATTCATTCTGACACTTCATGCAGCGGCGGTATTCACCGCGAGCCTTGCTCGACTTCGCTTCGGCCCCCACGAAACCACATTCCGGACAGGTCTCCGCGACCGGCTTGTCCCATACGACAAAGTCGCAGGCGGGGTATGTTGCGCAGCCGTAGAACGCCTTGCCACGTTTCTTGGACCGTCGCACGGCGACATCACCACCACACTTTGGGCACTTGACGCCCGTGGGCATGGAGCGAGTGCCGCGACATTTCGGGAACTTGCTGCAACCCAGAAACTCGCCGCTGCGACCGGTTCGAACCACCATCGGGGCACCGCATTCGTGACAGACCTCATCCGTCGCGCGCGCAACTTTCTTCTCACCGCGAAGCGGGCGAGTGAACTTGCACGTCTTGGGGTGGTTTTCGCACGCCATGAACGGGCCAAAGAATCCACCGCGTGGGACGAGCTTGCCGCCACAATCAGGACACTTTTGCCCTTCGAACTCCGACAGGTCGTGAGCAGTCGCGATCAGTCCCTCCACGTCCGCATGCTTGACCTGATCTGCGAACGGTCCGTAGAACGCGCTGAGCATCTCGTGCCAATCGACGCTGCCGTCCTCTACCTTGTCGAGGTCGCTTTCCATGTTCGACGTGAACTGGACGTTGAATATGTCAGGCAGACTCTTCACCATCACGCGCTCTACCTGCTCTCCGAGACCCGTCGGAAAGAAGCGACGCTGCTCCAGGAGAACGTAACGCCGCTCCGCAAGCGTCGAGATGATCGATGCGTAAGTCGAGGGACGACCAATGCCGAGTCGCTCCAGCTCCTTCACCAGACTTGCTTCCGAAAATCGCGGAGGCGGCTCCGTGAAGTGCTGCGTGGGCTCGATGCGCTTGACCGGAATGTTCTCGCCTTCCGACATCGCCGGCAGCGCCTGCTCGTCTTCGAGCGCCTTGCCGTCGCCGGCTTCGCGTGCTTCCTGGTAAAGCGCCTGGTAGCCCGCGAACTTCATGACGCTCCCGGTCGCGCGGAACACATACCGCCCGAGATCGAAATTCACGGTCGTCGTATCGAACACGGCCGGCGCCATCTGCGACGCCATGAACCGCTTCCATACCAGCTCGTAAAGCTTGAACTGGTCATCCTTCAGATAACGCTTGATGGCATCCGGACGACGTGTCGGATCAGTGGGACGCACGGCTTCGTGCGCATCCTGGGTGTTCTTGCTCTTGCTATCGCCATAGAGCTGCGGACCACCGCGCGCGAGGAACTCCTCCCCGAACAGTGTCCTCAGATAATCGCGCGCTGCAGTCGCAGCCGACTCCGCGACACGCGTCGAATCGGTACGCATGTATGTGATGAGACCAACCGCCCCTTCGGCGCCAATCTCGATGCCTTCGTACAGATCCTGCGCCAGTCGCATCGTCCGCTTGGAGCCGAAGCCAAGCCGCTTTGCCGCTTCCTGTTGCAGTGTGCTGGTCGTGAACGGTGCGTACGGGTTCTTGCGACGCTCGCGTCGCTTGACCTCCGTTACGGGGAACGTCTTGAGTCCACCGATGTCGTCAAGAATGCGCTGAGCTTCCGCCGCGTTGGATATCTCCGGCTTCTTTCCTTCGACGTGGTGCAACTTTGCCGTGAACTCCTGACGGTCCTTCTCCAGCAACGCCGCGATCGTCCAGTACTCGACAGGCTTGAATGCACGAATCTCGCGCTCGCGCTCGACGATGAGTCGCAATGCGACAGTCTGCACGCGGCCCGCAGATGCGCCCTTCTTCACAGTCTTCCACAACATCGGGCTCGCCTTGTAACCGACCAGGCGGTCGAGCATGCGGCGCGCGAGCTGCGCCTCCACGAGACGCTCGTTGATGTGTCCAGCGTTGTCGATCGCCGCGCGTACCGCATCACGCGTTATCTCGTGGAACAACACGCGCCTGACCGGCGGACCACCCTTGCGCTGGATCTGCGACGCAACATGCCACGCGATCGCTTCGCCTTCGCGATCAGGGTCAGTCGCGAGATAGATCTGGCTCGACTCCTTTGCGGCGGCCTTGAGCTCCGCGAGCGTCTTCTCCTTTCCGGGAATCGTGACGTACTCGGGCTCGAAGTTGTTTTCGACGTCGATACCCATCTTCTTCACAGGAAGATCACGGATGTGACCGATCGTCGCGCGCACCTTGTAACCGCGCCCGAGATACTTCCCAATAGTCTTGGCCTTTGCCGGCGACTCGACGATCACGAGCGCCTGTCCATTGCCCCCGCCATTCATCGAAACGTCGTCATCATACACGACCGCTTCGGCAGCCGCAGTCTTGCGGACACCCTTGGCGGCCGACTTGCGCGCGGTCTTTCGGACCGCCGTCTTTGCCACGGTCTTCTTTTTTGTTCCGGCGCTTTTCGCCGCCGTCTTTCGAGTTGCCATGATTTTACCGTTGCCGGATTGCTCCGGATTCAATGCGTAATTAGTACGTTCTGATTCTTTCAGTGCGTGGTGATCGGAGAGGCATCGCCGCCATCCGGGCTCCCGTCGCCCAGCACGAGTCGGAGGTCGGTCAACGCGACACGCCCGTCGAAATGCGTGAGTACGCGCTCGATCACATGCTCCAGCTCCGTCGCGTCAAGGAGTCCCGACCGGCTGAGACCGACCAGGTAGCCCCACGCTTCCGCCGTGAAGCGGCTGCGCTCGTGAGGTCCCAGAACGCGCATGGGGCGCGGTACGCTATACCCGTCTATTCCTTCAGTCATTCCCGTTTTCGAAGTCTCGCTCGGCGGAAAGCACCAGCTCCACCACCCTGGCGATCACGTTGGATCTTGCGGTATTACCCGTTTCGACTGTCATCTCCGAACATCCCTCGTATGCCGCCTTGCGTGCTTCATATATCACGCGCATGGCTTCGTACGGGTCCCCGGACTTGAACAGTAACGGCCTTCGCCGGATCCCCCGTCCCATACGACGAACGGCGGCCTCCGGTGCCACTCTAAGGTATATGATACGTCCCGCGCCGAGCAAATGTGCCGTAGCGTCGGAATTCAATACCCAGCCACCGCCCGGCGCGATCACCGAGGGCGCCATCCGGGCAACCGCTGCGCTGGTCTGGGCTTCCGCTCTCCGGAAGACAGCCTCGCCATCCTCCTCGAAAATCCTGCTTACGGTCTTTCCGAACGATCGTTCGATATGTGTGTCGAGATCGATGAAGCCACGCTTGAGTCGAGCTGCAACGCCGCGCCCGACGGTACTCTTGCCAACGCCTGGCAGCCCGATGAGCACCACATGCTTCACCGTCGCGTCAGCCGTCACCCAGCGTCATGCCCAGTTACATGACCGCTGTCGCGATCAGCCAGATACAGTAGATACCCGTCACGGTTCCGCCGGACCTCATTGAGCGAGTCGCCGCCGAACTTCTCGAGCGCCGAATCCGCCAGGATGAAGGCAGCCATTGCCTCCGCGATGACTCCCATGGCCGGAACGGCCGTCACATCGCTCCGCTCGACCGTGGATGCGGCGCTCTCGCGTGTCGTCATCTCGACGGATCCCAGCGGCCGCATCAGTGTGCTGATCGGTTTCATGGCCACTCGGAGAACGAGCGGTTCGCCGGTGGTCATACCGCCTTCCAGTCCGCCCGCGTTGTTGCTGCGCCGGCTCAACCTGCCGCGGGTGACCGCCTCTTCTGAAGGATCGATCTCATCGTGAACACGTGAGCCGTGCAACCGCGCCGCCTGAAATCCCATACCGATCTCGACCCCCTTCACGGCCGGAATGGACATGAGTGCCGCGGCAAGCCGTCCATCGAGCTTGCGATCCCACGAGACATGCGATCCGAGGCCGACGGGGAGGCCGGTAACTACCACCTCACAGATTCCGCCCAGAGTGTCGCCGGATCGCCTGGCCTCGTCGATGAGGGCTATCATGCGTGCTTCTGCGTCGCTATCGAGCGTACGAAGTGGCGAGGTGTCGGCCGCCGCGTTCAGGTCGGCTGGCAGGTGCTCGGGCCGGCATGCCACGACATCCCCCAGCTCGACCAGATGGCTCCCAATCGTCACATCCAGCTGTTTCAACAACGTGCGGCAGACAGCGCCCGCTGCAACGCGCGCCGTGGTCTCGCGAGCAGAGGCGCGCTCCAGTATGTCTCGTGCGTCCGCCCGGTCATATTTGAGCATTCCAGCGAGATCTGCGTGTCCAGGGCGCGGACGCGTGACAGCCCGCTTTCGCAGACCGGAATCCTCCGACTCATCCGGGAGCGGAGCCGGACTCATGATCTCCTGCCAGTTGCGCCAGTCGTGGTTACGAATGAGCATCGCAATCGGCGATCCAAGCGTCTCGCCAGCTCGGACCCCGCTCAGGATCTCCGCACGGTCCGTTTCGATCTGCATTCTGCGGCCGCGTCCGTAGCCCGCCTGCCGGCGTGCGAGCTGTGCGTCAACATCTTCGACGAGTAACGGGACGCCAGCGGGCATTCCTTCGAGAATCGATACGAGCGCTGCACCGTGCGACTCGCCAGCAGTAGTAAAACGAAGCATTTGGGACAATAATAAACCCGGACGGGGGCGGTCCGGCAAACGAATTCTGGCGAGTGGGGACAAAATACCGCGGTATATCGGTCAGCGATATAACAAAGCCCGGCTCATCGCCGGGCTCCGTTAGTAACGACTTTTCTCTTGCACGTCCGAGCTTACGGTGGGCAGCTGGCTCCGCCGAACAGTGTCGGATCGACGTTCACGATCACAACGCCCTTCGCGGTTGCCCCAACGAGAATCAGCTGACCGCTGGGCTGACGCACGGCGGATTTGATTGGTCCGATGATCGGGTTTTTGATCGGGATCACTGCGATACGCTTGAAGTGATTGTTCTCGTACACCTCAATGGATGGCTCTGTCGAAGCCGCAAATGAATAGCACGACTTGAGCGGCGACGACGCCGTGATGCCGTTTCCGCTGTTGCGCGGATCGAAGTCAAAACCTGGGTTGCCCGACGTCGCGGTCTGGAATGTTCCCTGGTGTCTGAGATCCTGATTGAAGAGATAGATCGAGTCCGCCCGAACTGCGGCGAGCGCACCGTCGAAGTTAATGGCGACACCGCCCACGCGAGCGAACGTATTCGCCGTGAGATCGGCCACGCGCTCGGGAGGAGAAACTCCAAGGTCGATGACCGGTATCGGGATTTTGGTGACCACCCCATTCGACAGCGTGATCGTGGAATCCAGTCCGAACGCCGCGTTGAATCCGATGATTCTGCTGCCCTGCACTGCGCCGCCCTCTCCGAGAATGGCGCGAGCGAAGTTACCGGAACTGCGCGCGAACGTAGTGTCGCGAAATCCCATCAACGGTAGCTGGACGACAATCGAGTAGAATGTCGTATCCAGCTTGGTGATGGTATCGCCAGCAAATTTCGGCACATGCGGCGTCGTCCCGAGGGGCTGCTGGAACGGTACGAGAACCGAATCAGAGCCAGCTGCACAGTTCTGGCCGTTTCTGTCGCAATTGACGCCAAACCGGTCGATCTCGAGCGAATCCGCTGTTCCGGACGTCTGACCCATCGCCTGCTCGAAGAAGAAGTGCGAACTCTTCGTGGTCAGGTTTTCGTAGCGTACGGTTCCCTCGTTGGCGAACGGTGCCGTCTGACCGGGTGTTGGCGTAGTCGAGTACACGAGAATCACCTGGTCGCAGGTCGTGCCAGAAGGGAACGGTGACGAAGTGCGGCACGTTGGCGCCAGGTATTGCGGCCTGTCGCTGAAGTCGTACGGCGTCTTCTGCGAAATATTCACGGGCGGGTTAGTGCCTGTGGCTGCAACGGTCTTCACCGTGAGCGCCCGCATGTGGGGCAGAGGATATCGATACACTTCCCGCCCTTCACTCGAGAACGGAATCGAGCGATCGACGAGGCTTACATATCCGATTGAAGTACCACCGGAATTTGCGACCAGAAGCGTGTCGCCGTAATCACCCGTGGACGGGTTGCGCGGCCACGGGGCGATGCCCCACGGGCGGGATCCGACCGCGATCGGTGACTTGAAGCTGGAATCGCCGAGGTTGAATACTTCGAGCTCGTTGCGATCGATGTTCGTGAGGTAAAGCTTGTCGTAACGTGGATGATAGATCGCGTCCGCAATCGTGCCGCCGTTTGGAACCTGGCGCGTAACGCCGGCAACCACGACGAGCGTGTCGACCCGGTCGATTCCGCTGGCTAGCTTCGCGTAGCCCTTCGCGCCACTGGCCGTCGTCGCGAACGCCTTGACGTACACGGTCGTCGGGAACGGGGGTACCATGCTGCTTGGAATCTTCAGATTGAACTTGCGCGGGAGCGACGTCAGGTGTCCGTCGGAAGTCGAATCGCCCTGCACGACTACCGGTCCGCCGACGCTGCCGCTGATCTCGTAGCCGATATCGGTTATGCCCGAACCGGTGGTGTCGGTCGCGGTTACAGAGAGCGTGTCATTCACCTCGACACGCTTGTCAGATCCGAAGTTGACAAGTGCTGGCGCTTTCACGCCGGTCGCCGTCTTCACCTGCAACGTGATTGGCGTACCGAGCCCACGGTTGCCGAGTGAGTCGCGAATGAATGGCGTGAGAGTTACCGCGCCGACGGCAGTCGACGGAGGAACCGCCATCGTCAGCTGTGTGGCCATGGAATCGCTGAGCGGACTCGAGAACGCGATCGAATCCGAAGATGTAAAGGCGCCCGATGTCTGGTAGCCAAGCCACTGAACCTTGACCTTGCTGGTCCCAGTGACCCCGATGACTGTCGACTTGCCCACGATGGTAGTGGACCCGGTTACCGGTGCCGTGATCACAACATTCGCCGGTGCGAGATTTCCGGTGCCGAGCTTGAGTGTATCCGGCCTGGAGCTGTTTCCCGCCCCGTCGTATACGATTCCAACCACGGTCACCGGCGTTCCCGCTGGAACGCTCCGCGGCACCGAGAGCGAGAATGAAAGGCTCGTGCTCGTCACCGCTGAGTGAAAGACGGTATCGAAGGCAGCCGTCACGCCGCCTGTCGCGTCTACGTGCACGCGTGCGATTCCAAGATTGTCTCCGACGCTCGCGGAGAAGGAGAGTACGGAATCCACACTGCTCGTCACCTTCGCCATAGCGATGGTCGGCGCGGTGTGATCGCTCGTTCCATCCAGGGCCTGATCGCTGCACGCGAGCGCGCCGAGGGCGAGCGCCGCAATTACCACGACGGATTGTCCAATGTGCTTTGTCATGTTACCGCTCACGAGTCGATCTCACGCGCTCACCGTCGTCGATGACATGCGGCGTGATGAGAATGAGAAGGTCGCGCTTCTCTTCGGACTTCTGCGTAACACCGAACAGCTTGCCAACCAGCGGAAGGTCAACGAGCACGGGAATGCCACTCTTGCTCTGCGTCACCTGCGTGACGGTGAGACCACCGATGACCGCAGTTTCGCCGTCGTTCACGAGGAGCCGGTTGTCCGCGCTCTGTTTGTTGAATACGTACCCGATGTCGGATCCTGCGAGCTGCGCATCCGAGTTCTCCGCGTGAACGTCCAACAGCACCTGATGGTTGTTCGTGATGTGCGGAGTGACCTGGAGGATGATACCGACCGAGTGGAAGCTCACTGTCGCTTTCGGCTGAACCGCTCCGGCCGCGCCAGACTGTTGTGTGCTCAGGTCGAGCACGCGCACCGGGATGTCCTGGCCTACCTGAATGCTTGCCTGCCTGTTATCCACCGTCACGATGCTCGGCTCCGCCTGCAGATCGGCAAGGCGTACTTCCTGAAGAGCGTCCAGGAAACTCGTGAGCGAGAAGTGACCGATCGCAGCGGAGTAGACAAGCTGCAAGGCCGGCGATGCTATCCGATTGTTCGCGTCTGCGATGCCGGAAAGCGTGTTGCCACCCAGCGCGATTCGGTTTCCCGTAATCGGTGTGCCGCCGCCAAGTCCAGTCGGTACGCCGTCTGCATTGGTGATGGGTTTGAGCGTGGTGGGATCGATGCGCGGCGCGAGCGTGCTGAAGAACTGGTTCTGAGTGCCCAGGTCGTACGACAGCCCAAGGTCCTCGATGTTGGTGCGATCGACGAACACGATCTTCGCCTTGATCGAAACCTGCGGCGTCCGAACGTCGAGCGCCTCGACGTAATTGATGATGCCGGCGATGCGCGACGGCGTCTCGGTCACGATCAGCGTGTTGGTGCCTGGGTTCGAGGCGACCGCGCCACGCGTGATGCACGTCTGGTTGCCGAAGCTGGTCGCCGCGCCGCTTCCGGCCGCGCCAGCTGCACTGGACGGTCCACCGGTAACGCAATCCTTTGCGAGCAGCTTGGTGACAACGGGTACCAGCGAATCCGCCTTTGCGTAGTTGACCGGAATGAGCTGAGTGACCAACGGCTCGAAGGCCTGACGGGCCTGTACGTTGGCGTAGCTGTCGACCGTGATGATTCCGGACGCCGGATCTTCCGACGCGGCAAGCCCCTGTCCCTGCAGGATCGCGCGAAGCGCGACGTCCCATGGTTGATTCCGAATCTCGGCAGTAACCGTCCCGGTAACGTCGCGACCCGTAACGATCGTGCGCCCGGCGAAGGTCGCAAACGCCGCGATGACGTCGCGAATGTCGGCGTCCTGATATGTGACCGTGATTCGCGGCTGCGTCGATTGCTGCACGCTCGGCAAATATGACGGCTGACTCACGACGGTCATCGTGGAGCGCGGCGGTGCGATCGACGGCGAAGCGTCATCGTCGGAGCGAGCATTACCCTGCGCGACGTCGGCCGCGCGTCCGTTGAGGCCGGTCCAGGAGGCGAAACCACCAGAGCCACCGCTAACCGCGATGCGCACCTCGTTGTTGCCGCGGTGCACCTCGTATGGATGAGAGCCGTCGAGTTGCAGCACAACCCGGACGACCGTCGCTGAGAACTGTGATACACGCACGTCGGTGATTCCGCCGCGCGCGACTTTATCATATGCCGACGGTGTCTCGGAAAGCGAAGCTCCCTTGATGTCCACCACGACGCGATACGGGGCGTCGAGCGTGAAATCCTGGACCTCGACCGGAGTCTGAACGCCGATCACGACGTCAGCGTGGCCAGTCGCGGGGACGACGCTCACTCCAGTTACGGTCGGTGCGGTTGTCCTGGAACAGACACCAGAACACGCGGCGTACGACTGTGACGCGGTAGGAGTGAGAGAATGACCCGGCGCGATTGCGAACGCGGCGAGGGTGATCAGGGGCAACTTCATGGTGTCCTCTTTATTGTGGTATCACCGATCGCGAGCGTTTCCTGACGACTGAATCCGAATTCCTCGAGCGCAAACGTGACGACCTTTGGATCGATTCGAACGACGCGCATGCGGCCCAGTGCGGTGCCGACCTTGACGCGGTACTGCTCCTTCGTCCCGAGATCACGGAGAACTGCGACAGAGTTCCGTCCGAGGGGATCGAATGCGATGGTTGTCAGGCGCAGATCCGATAGCGTAGGCCGGATCTCGCTGCTCTTGACCAGCGATACGAACGGATCACGCCGGCCATCCGGATCGTATCGAAAGACTTCGCGATTGAACGTGACAGTGGTCGCGCTGTCCCGACTGCTGCCGGCGTCTGCGACATCATCAGCCTGGGCATGTGCATCACCCTTGACCAGCAGCAACAAGGCGAGTGCCATCACCAACGTCGCTGCAATCGCGAGAGGATGATTCACAACGCCGTTACGCTTGTGCGTCGTCATTTTGTCTCCTTGCTCAGCACAAGCGGAGTTGTGCGTGCGACGTAGGTCTGGAGTTGAAAGCTTGCGTCGAGCAGTGACTCACCAGCCTTCTGATGCGACTTGTCTTTCTCGCCCGGGTGGATCTTGAGATCCAGCCCCAGTGGCGCCATGATGCGGTTGAGCGAGCCGACGTTCGTGAGGAATTCGGCGAGCTCGTGATAGCCGCCCATCACCGACACCTTGTAGCGGTACGTATCGAACTGCTCTCCAGGAATCACAGGGACCGGCTCGACCGACGCGAGGTCGAGTCCCACCCGCCGTGCCGCCGTGGATACATTCTCGAGGAGCGAAGGAACTTCGTTCGACGTTGGTACGAGCTCGCGCATCATGTCCAGATTCTTCTGGTATTGCGCAGCTTCGGTCTGCAACTGCTGCACGGTGCCGCGAGCTATGGCGACACGCGCCTTGCGATTGTTCGTTTCGACGGAATCGACGTGGGCACTGAGCGAGCCGATCGTCACGGCCTTCGGCGTGAAGATGAACCACCAGAACGCCACAGCGAGCAGAATCGCAATGATTCCGGATCCGACCAGCGCCTGTTCGCGCTGGGTCATGTTTGCGCCGATTGCCATGCTAGCGCACCGCTATTGAAAGTGGAACCGTCTGCAGTACATGCGCAGGCGGAACTTCCGCCTGCGCTTCGAGCTGGAACTCTGTCACTTCCTTGCCTTCGGCCGTGACGAGATCAGAGCGGGTCAGCTGTACATTCTTGATGAACGGAGACGCCTCGAGGTTCTTCATGAATTGCGTCAGAGCCTGGACATCGACAGTCTGCCCGACGACACGGAACGTCATCGTGTTCGCAACTCCGCTGAACAGCGAGTCCGCGTGAGCCTTGCGCGACGCGGATGAAGCCTGCTTCATGCCGCCAGTCTTCTTGATGCTGTCTGCCTTCGCCTTTCCAGCGGTGGACGTGTCGCCGATCATTGCCGCGGTAGTGGTGACAGCACTCGTCTGGGTTATCGAGACCAGCCAGGTGTACTGCGGGACCGCGAGGTTTACGGCCTCGAGTATGTGCGGCCATGTGTATCGCGTATCATCGATCGACTTGATGATGGCAAGCTGCTGATACACCGAGTCACGCGTCGTCTCTGCGCGACTGCGCGCAGTGAGTACCGCGGCAAAGCGGGCGGAGTCGGTCGCAGCCGCGGATTCGCGTGCGTCCACGGCGCTCTGCTGTCTCGCCTGCAACAGATACATGCCTGCGATTCCGCCGAGACCGAGTACGACGCCAGCGACGGCAAATATGAGGTACTTGTCCTTTAAGTTGGCACCGAGATTCGCGATGGCCGCGCCGGGTGCGAAGTCGACACCACGGCGAGTGGTACGCTTGGCGCCGGGTAGAAGATTGATCTCTATCATGATGCCTTGCGGAGGCCGAGCCCCACGGGAAGCATTAGGAGCGGCGCAATCTCGTCCATGGTGAACTCGGAAAGCGCACCGTCGCGCACGTGGAGATTCGCGAGTGGGTTTGCGTACTCGACCTTGAGGTGAAGCCGCTGCCCCAGCACGTCGGCGAGACCCGGAACGCGAGACCCGCCGCCGCAGATATAGATCGCACGAACCTGCGGCGCGCCGCGAGCCGATGCGGCCAGGAACGCCGCTGCCCGCTCGACACCGACGGCTATTTCTTCGCCGCGAGCTTCGAGAACGGCGTCGAGCTGTGTGGTACGATCGTAGCCACGCACCATGCGCTCTGCGTCGTCCGCTGCGAGTCCGTGATGGCGTTGAAGATCTTCCTGAAAACGACGAGTCCCGACAGCGAGGTCGCGCGTGAGAATCGGCACGCCGTTGTCCAGAACATTGACGTTCGTTATTTCGTTGCCAACGTTTACCAGCGCCACAGCGCCGCGCATCGCTTCGGGATGGTTCAGCTCGAACGCATTATGCAACGCAAACGCGTCTACATCCACCAAACTTGGGGTAAGCCCGGCCTCGGCGAGAATACGGAGCTTTGCGTCCACCAGCTCCCGCTTGGCCGCGACGAGCAGCACGCTCATCTCTTCGGGATTTGAACCCTCGTCATCGTCGAGAACCTGAAAATCAAGCTCAACCGATTCGACGTCCGGGACGTGCTGTTCAGCTTCCCATCGCATCAGTTCGCGCGCCTGTTGCTCCTTGACACGCTCGGTCTGGATGCGCTTGATGATGACGTCGCGTCCGCCGACAGCTGTGACGACTTGAGTCGCCTTGACGCCCGCCCTTTCCATTGCTTCCTGGATCGCATCCGACACGAGTCGTGGATCCATCACCTCTCCTTCGACTATTGCGTCCGGAAGAAGCGGTGCAACGGCAACCTTCACCAGCTCCGGAACTCCGCGGGCGTGATCCATGACCACGACCTTGATGAGTCCAGAGCCGATGTCGAGTCCAACCGTTGTCTTACTGCGGCCGAAAAAGGACATGCGACTCCATCTTGAGTTCGGACGGGAAGTCCGTTACGCAACTCTTATCGAGGTCAATACGACTGGTCGGCCCAAAAGGTCACGTTTTCAGAACAGCTCCACCCAGGCTCGTTCCGGTACCGGGTGAAGCGAGAGATCGGTGGTATCGTGTGGGATCAGCGCGGTAATGCCAATCCGATGACGGGCTACCAGGCTTCCCCCGTGAATTGTCGCTGTCGCGACTATCCACACGATCGAAGTATCGACCTTTTCCACTGTTGCGTTGAGCACAATGTTTCCATCGCTGCGACTGGCGGCTCCAACGGGTCCGAGCGGGAGGTGGCGCAGGGTGCGAACGTCGGCGCTGGCCAGCGCGTTCCACGCTTCGGACTCCGCACCGACCAGAACCTGGCGCCGTATCGTTCCGGCGCTCGCACTTTCCGTCTCGGAAAGTGAACCGTTGATCGCACCGAACATGAGCGCGCTGCCGAGTATCATCATGAGTAGTACGACGACGAGAGCGAACCCGCGCCGATCCGGTCTCACTGTCACGATATTCCTGATCGTCATCTATTGCGGATGGCAACGGTGACAGTCGCCGAATCGGCAACCAGTGGCGCAGCAAGTCCGGGCAACCGAACCGGGCGCTGGTACCTCGCACGCGAGACAATCTCGACTCGCGCGACATCGGTTGTAGGGCCGGTGCCGGCGAGACTGGCGCCACCGCGTCCGAAATATCGGAACCTGATGGGTGGCCCCACAGAGCTTTCGTATGGACCACTCACCGGTTGGACCGGTGCGCATCCGCCGGTGCATCGACGATAACCCAGATACCACTTACCGTCGCCGCCTCGATAAACGTCGTAGCGGACGCGCCGGACAAAGCGCACTGGATCTCCACGGTGCACGCTAGCGGCTAGTGCCGAAGTGAAGGATATCTCGTATGAGCGGCCTGCCCCGACGTCGCTTGCCGAGAGTAGGCCTGCTGAAAGCGGGCATCCTGTGAATGTCGGCGTGGGTCCGAACGAAGCGATGCGTGCACGCGTCCAGCCGCCAGGCGACGCGGATGACGAGTCGCTGAAGATGACCGCGTAGTCACCTGTATCGGGTGTGGTGATCCAGCTCGAGAGCGTGCGGCCGCTCGCGAGAGTGTCGGGTGGCAAGGTAATTCGCGCGGCGGTGGGAGCTGTGCAAACCGTCGATGACCCGATCGCGGAATAGAATTCGACGGCGGTGTCGGACGCGAAAAGGATACTGTCGCCCGCTGACGAGCTGCCGCGCAGGTCGGCGGCGACCAGATCGGATGCGTCACGGAGCCGGGTGCGCAAGTCGACGGCGGCTGCCACGGCGTCGTAGGCGCGTTGATGGCGAACCACGTGTGAGACAGCCATCAGGACGACGAGCGTTGCAACGACGATCCCTATCAGAAGCTCGACGAGCGATACCGCGCGGCGCGCGTGTGACAACGGCGTACACGCCGGCGGAAATGGCGAGCCTGGGTGCGCGTGGCCTGCTCGAGCTGGGTGCGACATGCCGATACAGTACTACCGGCCCAAGCAGATGGATAAAGCCGAAGAGACCGGCCGGCGTCATTTCCTCGCGACGTCGTGCAACTGTAACGTCACCGGCAGACGCTGGTCGCGGTGTAGTGTTCGACACGCGCGCCGGACCTTTGAGGATAGCGAACAGTCTGGGTAACCTGAACGAGCGATCCTGTGGGTGATGCGGACCAATCCGCCGCTACGGCATTCGCGGAGTCCGAGCCAGATCCAGCGACGCAGCCAGCCGCGAACGCATGCTCGCGTTGCGATTCGGCGATCCGCGTCGCGACGGTCTGTCGTTCAGAGTCGGCGAGGCTACGAACGACGAGAGTCAGCGACCCTTCGAGTCCAAGGAAGACGACGCCAACCAGGACAAGAGCTATCAGAGCTTCGATGAGGACGAAACCGCGGGGCGCCCGCACGTGGCAGATTTTCATGCCCCGACGATACAACCGATGGCAGATCAGGACGCTAATCCGAAACACTGCACGAGAACCACATCACGACGCCATGGCATGCCGCCGACTAAACATTGGTACCTCGACCCGGCTTCGCGTGTGGTCGATCTACACCAACAAAAGAACGGCGACCGCTGGGGCCGCCGTTCTTTTGTCTGAGTCGCTAACCGTCTTTACTTACAAGCCGGTGCGCCGGCGACGGTGTCAGCGCCAGCGAGGCCAGGTGTGTTACCTGTGTGCATACCGCACTGCTGGCTGGTCTGGGTGCTCGTTGCGAGTGCATGCCACGCGGTCGGAGGGCCAGCCT
Organism: uncultured Gemmatimonadales bacterium; assembly: GCA_963707505.1. Taxonomy (GTDB): domain Bacteria; phylum Gemmatimonadota; class Gemmatimonadetes; order Gemmatimonadales; family Gemmatimonadaceae; genus Fen-1247. The sequence continues at coordinate 527,938 of CAVPQB010000004.1, read as the reverse complement.
CGAGCGTCGCGGCGATGGTGTTACCGGTCGACGGCGAGAAGCCGTTCGTCGTGTCACTCGGTGCGGCGAACGTGTGCGTGAAGTAGGCGCCGTTATTGGCGGATGCAAAGCCCTCTTCAGCCGTCGCGAGGTTCTTGAGGTCCGTCTTCATCGACGCGACGTATGCGCGCTCTTTCGTTGCTGCGAACTTCGGGATCGCGATCGCGGCCAGGATGCCGATGATGACGACGACGATCAAAAGCTCGATGAGGGTAAATCCTTTCACGTTGCGCTTCATTAATCAATCTCCTAAGGAGTCGTGGGATGCCGCTGCTGCGGTGATCGGGCAGCGTAATGGCAACGGTCGCGCCAACTCGTGACCGCGTTGTAACTCATTATCGTCAAAGCAGTTGCGAAGTTTAGTAAACGTCTGACGAGGCAATGTGCCGGCGCATTCTGCAATCTCTCTGGCGTTTCGCAATGTCGCAATCCTTTACAGTGGCTATGCTCACCCCTCCATCTTCTGCAGCTTCCGGTGCAGCGTGGACGGATCGATGCCCAGCACCTCGGCGGCGCGGGTCTTGTTGCCGCCGTTCGTCTCCAGCACCCACTTGATATAGGCACGCTCGATCACGTCCAGAGTCGGGTCAAGTCGCTCCGCATCCCGTACAAGATGCTCGCCGGACTTGCTCGTAACGCGCTCGGGTAAGGCGTCCGGTGTGATCACAGCACCGCTCGTGACGATGGACGCTCGCTCCAATGCATTCTCCAGCTCGCGCACGTTTCCCGGCCAGTCGTACTCGCACATCGCGCTCATCGCTTCCGCGCTTACAGACTTGTTGCGATCCTTGGCGCGCGTGAGAAAGGCTTCGACCAGTAGCGGGATGTCTTCCCTTCTCTGACGTAACGGCGGAAGATGAATCGCTATCACGTTGAGCCGGTAATACAGATCGCTTCGAAACTGTCCCGTCTTGACGTCGCGCTCGAGATCGCGATTGGTGGCAGCTATTACGCGCGCATCGACAGGAATTGCTTCGGTTGCGCCGACGGGGAGCACTTCGCGCTGTTGCAGCGTGCGCAACAGCTTCACCTGCGTAGCGGGGGTCATCTCGCCAACTTCATCGAGAAAGAAAGTGCCACCCATCGCTGCCGCAATGAGACCTGTCTTGTCCTTCACCGCGCCGGTGAAGGATCCCTTCACGTGTCCGAACAGCTCGCTTTCCAGCAGACTCTCCGGAAGCGCGCCGCAGTTCACCGAGAGAAATGGCTTGGCGGTGCGGCCCGACATCTCGTGGATGTAGCGCGCGACGACTTCCTTACCGGTACCGGATTCACCTTGCAGCAGCACCGTCGAATCGGTGGGTGCGACGGTCGCGGCGAGCTGAAGCACAGATAGCCAGTTGGCACTCTGTCCAATGGGCGAATTCTCGCGGTCGCGCTTGCGAATCTCCTGGCGCAGCGTGCGGTTCTCCACACGCAGCGCACGATGCTCGGCGGCTCGATGCACTATCGCCAGGAGCTCGTCGTTGCGGAACGGCTTCTGTATATAGTAGAACGCGCCCTCGTTCACCGCGTGCATGGCGGACTGCAACGTCGCCTGTGCGGTCATGAGAATCACCGGTGTTTCGGGATTGGCAGCACGCGCAGCTGACAGCACATCCGCGCCACTCACGTCGGGCATGCGTATGTCGCTGATGACGATGTCCGGCTCGATCGCCCGGATCTGCTCGATGCCAGCCCGGCCGCCGTGAGCTGTGTGCGCCGCGAAGCCGTTGTTGGTGAGCAGGATTCGAATGACGTCCAGGATGCCCTGCTCATCGTCGATGATCAGTACGCTGGGTGCTCTCGTTGGCGCAGGAGGTGTCATGTGCGTGGGAATAGGACGGTGAACCGTGATCCGCGAGTATCACTATCGACCACTACAACTCCGTGGTGCGCCTCAACGGCGCGATGCACGATCGCGAGTCCGAGCCCGCTTCCGCCCGGCTTGGTGGTGAAGAACGGATGGAATAGCTTGGGACGTGCGACCTCGCTGATTCCAGGACCCGAATCGATGACACGCACGGCGATCGCGCCGCTCTCGAAAGCAGCGGCGCGCCAATCGAGCTGCTGGGGAAGCAATGTCGCGGCCTCGATACGCACCACTCCATCAGCGGGCGATGCCTGCAGGGCGTTCAGTACCAGGTTGAAGAAGGCGCGGTGCAGCATGTCCTCGTCACCGCTTACTTCCATCGAGGTGCGAGGGAAATCGCACTCGATTCTGGTTCCCTGCGGGCGCGACGGATGAGATGACGCGAGCTCGGCGGCGTTGCGCACGACGCTCAGCAGATCGAGGCGGCGAGTGAACGGGACGTCGACGCGGGCGAAATCGAGGAAGCCGGTAAGCAGCCTGGCGAGTCGGTCGGACTCGCGCACGACGAGCGATGTAAGAACACGGTCGTCGCTGGAGGTCTTGGCGGACAATCCCAACTGCTCGACGGCGCTTCTGATCGAAGCAAGCGGATTCTTGATCTCATGTGCCATCGAGGCGCCGAGCTCGGCGACCGCTTCGAGACGCTCCGCGCGCAGATGAAGGCGCTCCACTTCTCCCTGGTGCAGACGGAAACGAGCGAGCTCCTCGGCCATAGCTTCAGTGCCGGCACTCTGGGCGCGCAACCGAGAGGCGATGTACCCGCTCCCAAGCGCCACGACGGCAAATATGGTCAACTGAAGAAGGACGCCGATTCCCACCGTGGCGCCCTGAACCAGAACTCCCTCTCCAGCATACAGCAGGATTGCGAGGGCCGAAATCAGTGTGACGCCGCGCGCTGGCAGGAGCAGCGCGCTTATGGCGATGACCAGGATGTAGAGCGGAGCGAATTGAGACGAGGTCGATTGCCACGTCAGGTGCACCATCGCCGTGACGAGCACGACGTCGAAGATGGCTTGGGAATAGAGGACAGCGATCGCGATCGACCGGCGATAGACATGGGTGTAGAGGGCGGACAGCCCCGTGAACAGCATCGTGGCCGCGAAGATGAGCGATGCCAACAGTGTATCGGCGCGGGAGGCGTACTGCCATGAATAGACCGCAGCGACGTAAACAGAGCCCGCCGCAGCCAGGCGCGCGACATAGAGCCACCAGAGAATCCGGCGAGCGGGGATCTGTGTCGGGTGCGAGGCCGATATCGCAGCGATGGATTGCGGAGTGCGGTATTGCATTTTGCAATAGTTTGACGATGGGGACTGGCTGGTGCAACGAATCGCGGCGGTTGCGTCCCGTGGCAGGGTCCGGCTTCGTAGGTGCGACCATGGATAACATTGGTTCCCGGTTCCGGGGGACCGACGCCATTAGAACGGGCGTTCGAGTATCGGCTTCGGCCGGACCGAGCGCTGTTCCGGTAGATTTAGAGACGGAATGCCGACAGACTTACAAGACCATAGTTGGGCTGGCACCTTGGCGACAAGGCTGATCTGGATCGTCGTGCTCGTCGCGGTGAGCGCAATCTTCGCGGCCGCTGAAGCCGCCTTGAGCATTCCGATCGAAGACGAGGACGGACGATCTGCACCGACCACCGCCGCTCGAATAGGAAGCTCGCTCAGCGCCGTGGGGCTGGGCGTGGTGGGCGGGGCAAGCTGGTTCGCCCTCGCTGTCCTTCTCCATATAGTAGTTGGCGAGCTGGTGCCGAGGGCCGTAGCCAGGGAGCACCCAGATACCGCCCGCAAATATGCGGTACCGGTGGTGCGGCTCATCGGCCAGATCCTCACGCCCTTCGTAATAATCGTCAACTCGATCGCCAGTCTCGTCGCACGCGCGTTCGGAATGCACGCGGTGGTCGAGAACGAGGTTCCGGCGCACTCGCCGGACGAGCTGAGGACACTCGTGATGCATTCGCACGCGCATGGTGAGCTCAACGAATCGGAGCGAGCGATGCTTGCGGGCGTCTTCGACTTCAAGCAGAAGCGCGCGCACGACGTGATGCGGCCACGGACCGATGTGGTCGCGATAGACATCGATTCGACATCCGAGGAAGTGCTGCACGTGTTGCGCACTGAGCGGTACTCGCGATACCCGGTGTATCGCGAAACTCTGGATGACATAGTCGGCGTGTTTCTCGCAAAGGATCTGTGGCTTCGTGACGAGAGCTCGCCGTTCAAGCTTTCGGAGGTGATGCGGGAGGCGCTGTACGTTCCCGACAGCCGAGCAGCTGAGCGGGTGCTGGACGATCTCCGACGAACGCGCGCGTACATGGCGGTGGTCATCGACGAGTACGGTGGGACCGCCGGCATCATCACCATCGAAGATCTGGTCGAAGAGGTGATGGGCGACATAACCGACGAGTACGACATGGCTGCGCGGACGTCGCTGGAGATGGACGGTGTGCTCGAGCTGGCCGGTACGCTGTCACTCATCGATGCACGGTCGGATTACGAGCTGGAAATCCCCGACGGAGACTGGTCCACACTGGGCGGGTATGTATTCGCGCGCCTGGGGCGGCTCCCTCGGGTCGGTGACAGGGTTCGGATCCCGAACGCCGGGCTCGAGGTAGTCGCCATGGATGGGCGGCGGGTCGCTGCGCTGCGTGTCCTGGGAGAGTCCGTCGATTCCGCAGCAGGAACTCGACAGAAGGCGTGAGCGCTGACGCGTCGTGATGGGGAGATCCACGCGAGTGATGCCGTTGGGAAGTGGCGTCACTCGCACCGCGTGCCCCGTCATGTCGGGCGATGGAAGGGCAAGCGAATCGACACTCAGCACGACCGTTGCGTAAGGGACCACGTCATTGAATTGATACTCTCCCACTGAATCGGTTTCGACCTGCACGTCGCCCGCCGAAATCGAGATATGCGGAAGTGTGGGCTCAGTCGCGTCCCGGACGCCGTTGCCGTTCTCATCCAGAAACAGAAGTCCGACGATGCCGGCACGTCCTCGCAGCTGCGATGGCGACAATGAGGCGACGTGCGTGCTCGGCATGACCACGAGCGAGCCACTCAATGACTGTACGGTCGACGCATCGGATCCGTCCGTGGATCGCAACTGATATCTGGCCGCACGCGTCACCATGTTGAGCGCGACGGTGAGGCGCGGCGCGGCCGTACTGGCCGGCCACTCGACTCCAATTTCGAGTTGCCCCGAGCGGGTGAATGGCGCGGAGATCGTGATGTAATTGTCACCGGCGCCGGCGGTTGCAAATCCTGATCGGACGCGGCTACCGATCGGGAGCAGTGCCGGGATCGGGGATTCCGCCAACAGACCTCGCCCGAGTGACGTCGACGCCGTGTTGAACTGGCGCCCAACATCGACGAACGGACGCAAATACAGCGATCCAAGAGGCAGCGACATGAAAAGGTGCAGCCGCTGCGTATCTGTCAGTCGGTAGCCTGCGGCGGCGAGAGTCGCGCTCGCGGCATATGGCGCTCCTGGTACGCGCCAGATCACGCTCGCGGTTGCGGTGGAATGGCGGATGGGAAATAGCGCTGACGCGGATGTAAGCCGCGTATTCGCATATGTAATCGATGCGTCGAACATCGGGGACGGTGCATAGCGCACGTCGGCGTTCGTCGCTGCGCGCGCGTAGCTGAAAGATGCGTTGAGGTCGTCACGCAGATGCGTCGCCAGAAGTAACGATGGCTCGATCGTCATCTGGTGCGATCTTGTCGCGACGCGCAGACCTGCGCCGGTCGTAAGGCGCGGGAACGGTGCGTATCCAAGCGTCGATTCTGCGGCGTAGTCACAGCTTGTGATCGCACAGCGACCAACCGCAACGTTGTACGCACCGGTGCGCGGGGGCAACGCATTGTCGGCGACCGACACGTAGCGAGTCACCGAACGTTGTTCGCCTGCTGTGCCGTACGCTGAAACAGCAAGGCGATTGGAGCCACGCGAGGTCGGAATCGAGATGGTGTATCGGCCAGTCGAATCCGTCTGGCCGGAGTACACGAGCACGTCGTCGCGGTACGCTTCGACGTCCCAGCCGGGGCCAGGGGCGCCCGCGAGTATAACGGACGGAGAGTCGTCGTGGATGGCCGGCTGGCTGGAGAGGAATATTCCATCGGCGATCACGGAGCCGTGGTCGGGAGCGACCCGTCCAAGGCGGGCATGGCGAAGAAAGGAGCTGCCGGCAAGCTCTCGATCCCAGTGCCAGGCTGAAATTCCCGGATGGTGATTCACTGGACTCAGCACATCGACGTCGAGCGCACCACCGAGGAGGTTGGCGCCAATGCCGAGGTGTATGTTCGTCTGCGCAAGGGCGTTCATGCCGGATGTCGCCGCGTCGTAGTCCACGATCACGCTGGACGGCAGCAGCGGCGTTGATCTGGTGATTGCCTCTGACATCTGTAGATCCTGTTTGTCAGCGTTGAGCAGAGCGCGGTTGCGCTCGCGTGCAGCACGGCGGCTTACTGGCAATCCGCCATCATCGACGATGGTGGCGGTGAGATCGTCCCAGTCGACGATGATTGGTGCGTGGAGCATCACCGCCAACGAATCGGTGGGCAAGTATTCGTGGGACATAGCTGCTCGATGAAGCTCTGCCAGCGCGAGTACAGGGGCCACTGGGAGCAGAGCTACGTCGCCGATGCGACGCGCGGCGACGACTGCCGTAGCAACGGTACCGATCTGTACTTCAAGAATTACCGGCTCAGCCCGTAGCGAGTCATATCGAATTTCGGGCTGATATTGCTGGGCGACGAGCGTTGCCGCAAGTATGAATGCCAGTGTCGTCACGGTGGTCGTCGATGCTGTCCGGAGGTCGGAAAGCAATCTTCCATCATGCGCTAGCACCGGCTGTGGCCCGAGCGCGTAGGATGGGGCAAAACATCGCGCTGCATCGCCGACACCTACACGAGCACCAGCACCAGCACCAGTCGCGACGACCGTTGTCAACGGAAGTGTGTGGAATAGCTCTTGCGCGTACGCGATATCATGCATCGGCCTCGTGCACGACACAGAATTCCAAGAGCGCCCATCGCGGCAACCGCGCTTGGCGGCGCCGCTGGGTTTGCAGTTGTCTCAGGGCTTGTTGCGAGACGAATGACAAGTCGATTCGACGGTGCCGTCCGAGATAAAATCGGTACTCGCCACGGACGACGTTCCAAAATGGCTGTGCAGGCGCTTGGGTATTCCGGCAAACCGTGGGTGCACGGTCCTGTGACGGCCCTGCTGGCCAGCTACATCGAGCATCGCGGGTCGCTGGAAGGGTCGCGCGCAATCAATCTCGCGAATACTCTTGCAACGAGCGTCAGCAAATCCTGCGACTGGCTGTTGAAACATCGCACGCCGCCTCCTGGTCGTCACGCGCGACGAGAGCAGAGTTTCCCGAGTGGGCACACGCTCGAAACCGCATCAGTGGCACTGACGGCGGCGCACGTGTTATGGCGTGAGGGAATTGCGGATCCACGAATTGCATTTCCCATCGCCGCCATGATTCCAGTGCTCGAAGGAGCGGGGCGGCTTTATCTGGACCGACACTGGACGACCGATGTAGTCGCCGGATTGCTGGCGGGGGTTACAGTGGCGGCGGTTTGTGTGTTCGGATATGAGGAGCGCGTGTACCGGTGACGGAGCGGTAGTGCCAGGATGCATCCTGGCACTACCGCACACGATGTCCTACACTGCGTCGCTCAGGCTGGTGAAGTTGAAATCACGGATCTTGAGCGGCGGCATGATGATCGCTGCGCCGGGGCTGCTGTCTTCACTTGCGCTCACTCGTACCGGTGCGCCGAATGCTTCGACGTTGTTGAGCATGAAGATCGGCGACTCGTTGTATCGGAAGTTCTTGATCGCGTGCGTCACCTTGCCGTTCTCGATCAGGAACGTGCCATCGCGCGTGAGACCCGTGAACAGAATCGTGCGCTGATCGACGGGGCGAATGTACCAGAAACGCGTAACGAGGATTCCGCGCTCGGTGCTTGCAATCATCTGCGGGATGGACGAATCGCCGCCCATGAGACGCATGCAGCCGAAGGCGAGACCAGTTGGCTGCTTGCCCTGCTTCTGCGCCCAGAAGCGATCGTAGTTGAGGTTCTTGAGAATTCCGTTCTCGATGAACACCACCTTCTCCGTCGGGCGACCGTCGCCGGTGATGCTGCTGCCGATGTTGTCTGCGGGATCGGAAACGAGAGTGACGCGCTCGTCAGCGACTTTCATTCCGATCTTGTTTCCACCGCCAGGCTTGGAGAAGAACGATCGCCCTTCGTCGGCCGAGCGTGCCTGTGCCGAGAAAGCGATGATCGGAATGAGATTTCCGACAGCTGTCGGCTCCAGCACTACGGTATAGCGCCCCGGCTCGACCGCGACCGGATTGCGAGACTTCCCTGCTTTTTCCGTGGCCGTCGCACCGACCGCATCGGCGTCGATTCCTGACCAGTCGTTGGCGTTGGCACCTCCCCAACCCGAACCGGTGCCGTCGGGCGTACGGACGGTTGCGGTCATGCTGCAACCGCCGCTCTGCTCGAAGGCGAACAATCCGTGCGAGTTGATGAGCGCGCGTGTGCCCACGCGAGATTCGATGTAGCCCGTTGCGACAAATCCAGCGGCGCGCGCGCGATCGGTCACTGCCTTCACGGCGCGTGCACGCTCTGCGGCCTCCGGGAACGAGACGGTCTGCGACCGCTCCGGCGGATACGTTTGCGGCCCCAGACCGGGCATGGATTCTGGATCTTCCACACTCAGGCGCGCAAGCTCCTCGGCTGCCTTCACGGCGGCCGCCAGTGATGCGTCGTCGGTCTTGTTGGTCGTGACGCTGGCTGAGCGCTTTCCGAATGTGCTGCGGATCGAAAGCGTCGTGTCGGTGTCATCACCAGCGGTAGAAACCTGATTCACCGCGAAGCGCGTGTTCGCGCGCGCGTTGCTGTTGATGTTGACCGACGTTTCGTCGGCCCTGGCGAATGACAGGACGCGCTTGCCAAGCGCTTCTGCTTCGGAGCGTGTAAGGATGCCGGCTGGTACGGCACCGAATAGCGACTTCGGCCGACTCATGCCTTTCTCCCGGTGTTGATGACGTTGATGTTGCGGAAGCGGCTCGGAACGCAGCCGTGACTTATCGCGTTCGACTGACTCGGCTGACCCTTGCCATCGCTGAATGCACCGCCGAGCTCGTAGGATTTCTGTCCGCCGATCATGTCGAGGCTACCCCAGAAGTCCGGGGTGCGCATCTGGTATGCGACGTCCTTCAACATGCCGACGATCTTTCCGCCCTTGATCTCGTAGAATACCTGTCCGCCGAACTGTGCATTGTAGCGCTGCTGGTCGATCGAGAACGAACCGTCGCCGATGATCGCGATGCCGCGATCGGTGGCGGCGATGATGTCTTCGTAGCTGATGTCCTTCTCGCCTGGCAAGAGCGACACGTTGGGCATGCGCTGGAACTGCACATCCTGCCATGACTGGCCGTACGAACACCCATGTGAGCGCGTCGGCTTGCCCTGGCTCTTGTACCACCAGTCGAGCTGCATCGCCTGCTCGCGGGTTGTCTGATAATCCTGAAGGATCCCGTTCCTGATGATCATGAAATCATCAGGCTTGACTCCCTCGTCGTCCCAACCGATGGCGGAGAGCGATCCGTGTTGTGTGCGGTCACCGCGGATGTTCATGAGCGGCGAGCCGAACTTGAGCTTGCCGAGCATCTTCTCAGGGGGACTTACGAAGCTGGTGCCTGCGTAGTTGGCCTCGAAGCCTTCGGCGCGATCGAGCTCGGTCGGGTGTGCGACCGATTCGTGAATCGTGAGCCAGAGATGCGACGGGTGCAAGACGAGATCGTAGCGACCGACGTCGACCGATTTCGCTGAAAGTTTCTGCACCGCTTCGTTGGCCCACCGCGTCGCGTTCTCGACCATGTTCGCGCCGGTGACGTACTCGTAACCGAGTCCCATCGGTGCGACATCGTTCGACTGGCGACTCTGGAAATCGGCAAAGTCGGCTGAAACGGCAGTCACGTTCATCGATGGCTGCGCGCGATAGATCGTCTGGACTACGAAGGTCCCGTCGCTTGTCGCGAGCGTCTTCTCCTCACGCAGGAAGAACATGTTCGAGGTTACGAACCTGGCACCCTGAACCTTGAGCGCGGCTGCATTTGCTTCGAGCAGGAGTGCGACCTTGTCTGTGATCGGAACGTCGAACGGATCGATCTTGATGGGGCTCTTCCACTCACCAGTCGCGGCCGGCGCGGGAGCCAGAACGATCGGCTTGAGCTGCACCGCGCTGTTCGCCTTGGCGATCGCCACTGCGTCACGGGCTATCTGCGCGACGACGTCCCTGGTGAGGATGTTGCTCGCCGCGAATCCCCATGCGCCATTGGATAATGCGCGGACGCCGAATCCGAGTGTGTCGCTGTCGTCCGCGCCCTGCAGCCGATTCTCGCGCGTGCTGATGCGCTGCGAGCGTCGGGCCGATATACGAATGTCGGCGTAGGTCGCGCCGGCGGCGCGCGCCGCATCGAGGGCGATCTGCGTCAGCTCCCGGTAGGTTGGATCACCGATGGAGGAGCCAGTCGGTGAGATGAGGCGGTCGACTGTGCCAGGACCACGAGTGCCGATGGCGCTCGTGGCAGCAACAGCGGATACCGTCTTGATAAAGTCGCGGCGAGAATGGGTCATTGCACTTGTGAGGGTGAGTGCGATCTGCTGCTACATGGAAGTGCTACGGTAAAGCTGTGAAGTCTGTTGAAATCGTACGGCCGGGTGGCGGGGTCAGGCAGGAGCGATGACGAACGTTCCCGACGATGCAATTGCCATGATGGCGCCGAACTGCGGTGCCGGCGCCCATTCGAGCGGAGGGCGCGGTGTTGCCCCCCTTGGAGGCGCGCCATGGCGCTCGGCGGCGGCGCGGGCGCGATCTTCAGTTGGAAACTCGCCCACCCTGTAGCCAGGGCGACCAAGCGGTGTGAATGTGACCACAAATCGAGTCGGCATGGCTGTCGGCGTATGTCTCCTAAAAGAGGGTGAACCGAAAATAAGCTCCTGCGCCACATACGGCTATTCGGCGCAAGAATCCGAGGGATCAATCGTGCACTTGGGTGAGGCGCGGCGCGCCTATGGCATGTGGTATGCCCGCCAGCGCGGCAGGCACCGGCGGCGCGCGGCTGTCCGAAGCGACAGCTGCGAGCGTGCCGAATCCACATTCCTTTCACACTGTATTCACTGTGCGGAGAGTACGATGACGACACCTGAACTGAACACCCCCGGGAGCGCAGGATACGGCGCTAGCATGCCGCAAGGAAATACGGGCAGTACGACCGGCAACACACCAACCGGACCGACCGACGACGTTTCCTTCGCCAAGAGTCTCGGGGTCGATCAGACGTCCGATACAACAGAAAAAGTGAAGGACACGGCGCAGCGTGGGATGGCGAACGCTGAGGATGCGATGAGTCAACTGCAGGCGAAGGCGAGCGAGGTCACATCGAATCTGATCAACAAGGTCAACGTGGACGAGCTGACGGCCAAGCTCGAAGAGCAGGTGCGGGAGCATCCTGCGCGTACGCTGATGTTTGCTGCGGGTGCGGGATTTCTGCTCGGCCGCGTGGCCAGGAAATAACAATGTCTGCGCCGTGGGTACGCGACATCGCGTCCCGCCGCTCGCTCGGCGAGCTGCTGGGCGAGCTGACCGATGGCGGCGCGGAACTGGTGCGCGACGAGATCCGATTGGCTCGCGTGGAGACAGTGGAGTCACTGCTCAAGTTGCGGCGCGGAGCGATTCTGCTTGGGATCGGCATCGGGTTCGCGCTTTGCGCCGCAGCCGCAGGTGTGGCGTGTCTCATCATGGTCGTTTCGCAGTACCTGCTCGACGGCCGCACCTGGCTCGCGGCACTGATAGTCGCCGCGGTACTGGGCGTGATCGGTTGGTTGTGCGTATGGCGGAGTGGCCGGTCGCTATCCGGCTCGGGACTCGCACCGCACGAAACAACAAAGTCAATCAAGGAGACGGCAGTATGGCTGAAACATCCCACGAGATCCGCCGCCAGATAGACGATACACGCGCGCGCCTCGGCAGCACGATCGCGGCGATAGAGCGCAAGGTCGATCCGCATCGCATCGTCGACGAGCATCCGCTCACGCTGGTGGGAGTTGCATTCGGAGTGGGGGTGCTGTTATCGACTACCGGAGCGACGGGTCGTGCGGTCACTGAAGTGCGCGATCAGGTCAAGCACGGAGCAACAAAGATCAATGACCGGGCGGGCAACGCTCTGGACGGCGTGATCGATGCGATTATCGGCGCAGCTACAATGGCTGTGACCGAGAAGTTGTCAGAGCTACTGCACGTGTCGGGCAGCGCACCAGACGAGAAGCGACATCAGATCGAGGCAAAGCTGAGAGCGCAGGTGCGCGCCGCGTAGGCGGCGCGCACCTGCAAGCGTTCAATTGCGCTAAAGGGGGGCAGACGCGGATGCATCCGCGCTCTACCGCTCCCGTCCCCACGTTACGACTTGTGTGACGTATCGCCGACGGATTTCTTCACGTCGTTGCCGGTCTTCTGCAACGCCTTGTGGGTGTCGCTGGCTCCCTCGTGCACGCCCGCCTTCGCCGACCGTCCGACGTGCTTGATGGATGCGCTCACGTCGCGCGCCGCCTTGTTGAGTCCTCCGGGCTTGTGATTCGGATCGTGGATCGTGTCGCCGACGGCATGCGATAAAGCCGATTTCGTGCTCCGGCCCGCTGTTTTCAGAACCTTGTGCGTTTTGCTTCCGACGGTCTTTACGCCGGATTTCACGGCGCGTCCGGTGCTCTTTGCGGCGCCGCTGACCGCTCGAGCGGCGCCATTGACGCCACCGTGGTGAGTCGTGTCCTGCGCTGATGCAGGATGCGCGACCAGAGCGCCCGTAAGTGTCACTGCTGCGATCAAAGCCGATATGCGGAGCATCTTGCCTCTCTGAATGGGTTCGGTACCGATTCCTACCGAGGCTGAAAGTGCAAGACGCGCGCTAACCCCCTATTTGGAGCCGCAATTGGCGGTTAGGCCAGCCGAGTTATATCGAACGGTCGTTCGAAAGCCTTGCGATTGATGGCCAGTCGCCGCATCGTCTTGCATGCGATTCTCGACTGTTTTCGGCGCGGTAGCCGCTCCGGCACTCCTCGTCACGAGCTCGACGTCGGCGCAGCAGGCGTCATCGTCGAACATGTCAGCTCTGATGGGTGCAGGCATCTCGCGGCAGCTTGCGGATTATCGCGCGTCGCGAATCAGTAACGTACGCTACGATCTGTCGCTGGATGTGACTGCGCACGACACTGCTCGTGGTCATGTCACAATTGCATTCACGCGTTCAGGCGCGGGCGACGCGATAGTCGATTTCCGCGGCCCGCAACTTGGCACTCTGATTCTGAACGGCGTGACACTGCCGCCGGATGTCAGCAACGGAATGCACATCCGGCTTCCGGCCGCGTCACTCAAGCGCGGAGAGAACAGCGTATCGATGAGTTTTTCGGCGCTCATCGCACCTGCGGGTGCAAGCGTGATTCGATACCACGACGTTACGGACGGCGCGGACTATCTGTACACGCTACTGGTGCCGTCGGACGCAAATCAACTCTTTCCCTGCTTCGACCAGCCGGACATCAAGGCACGCACCGCACTGACTCTCACCATTCCCGATAAGTGGAATGCAGTCGGCAATGGCACCGTGCAAAAGACGGACTCGTCAGCGACGACCAGGACAGTTCACTTCGCACGCACCAAGCCGATCAGCACATATCTGATAGCATTCGCAGCCGGTCCGTGGGCTCGCGTGACACGTTCGGTAGATGGCCATCCGATCACGATGTACGTGCGCGCTTCTCGGGCCAGGGAAGCAGAAGCTGATTCGATGATCGCAGCCAACGGCCGAGCGATGCAGTGGCTCGCGGGATATTTCAACTTTCCGTACCCATGGCCCAAGCTCGACTTCGTGCTGGCACCAGCCTTTCCGTTCGGTGGAATGGAGCATCCGGGCGCGATCTTCTACAACGAAAACAGCTTCATATTTCGTGAGCGCGCGACGAGGCCGCAGCGCATCTCGCGCGAGGCGACGATTTACCATGAAGTTGCGCACCAGTGGTTCGGTGACCTCGTCACCATGAAGTGGTTCGACGATCTGTGGCTGAAGGAAGGCTTCGCAACGTACATGGCAGCGAAGATGCGCGCATCGCTGGAGCCGCGATCGAATGCATGGGAAACGTTCTACCTGCAGAACAAGCCGAGCGCTTACGGTGTCGACCGAACAGAAGGAACCACACCGATCTGGCAATCGCTGGCGAATCTGGACCAGGCGAAGAGCAACTACGGCGCGATTGTGTACAACAAGGCGCCGGGCGTCATCAAGCAGCTGAACTATCTCGTGGGAGATTCCGCGTTCAGACGCGGACTGCATGCGTATCTCGTAGAGCACGCGTATGGTAACGCGACGTGGCAGGATCTTCTGTCATCGGTCGGAGCCGCGGCGAAGCGTCCGCTCAAGAAGTGGGGCGAGGCGTATATTCTGCGTCCTGGCATGCCGGTGATCGACCAACATCTGAAAGTGCGCGATGGCGTGCTCGAGAGTCTGTCTCTGGCGCAGCACCCGGCTCAACGAATCTCCGGCGCAGGGCCGTGGCCGATTCGCACGCAAGTGCTCGTGAGATATCCCGGAGGTCGAACCGATCGCCTGCTCATCAATCTGGACTCCGATAGCACCGTCGCGCAGTTCGCCAACAACCCGCGTGCGCCGGAATTCGTCTATGCCAATGCCGGTGACAACGCGTACGCACTCGTCATTCCCGACTCGGCGAGCGGTCACTGGCTGGCGGACAGTGTTGGAACACTGACGGATCCATTAACACGCGCGATGGGATGGGACGCACTGTGGGAGTTGGTGCGCCGCCGAGGTCTCACGCCCGCCGAATTCATCTCGATCGCCGAGCGAGCATTGCCGGCAGAGCAGGACGAGCAGATCCTGGGCGCACAATTGCGGCATGTAACGCGTGCAACGGAGGCGTACCTGTCGCCGACAGAACGTGCCGCACTGCTACCCGGATTGGAGACCTCACTTCGATCCGTCGAAAGCGACACTGCACGGCCGTATGAGATTCGAAAGCCCAATCTGGACGCACTGATCCGAGTAACACACACGCCTGCTGGCCTCGAGTATCTGGATCATCTTCTCGACAGCGCTTCTGCAGCCGGCGCACCACTCAAGGCGCCGACGCGATGGGCGATCATTACTCATCTTGTCGCGACAGGTGCACCGACCGCGACGGGCAGGCTGGCGGCGGAAACAAGGAGTGACTCGACGAGCGAGGGCAAGCGGTACGCATTCATCGCCAGAGCAGCGACACCCGACTCGAACGTCAAGCGCGAGTACTTCACACGCTATCTGAGCGATCCGAATCTCAACGAGGAATGGGCTACATCGAGCCTCGGCGCATTCAACGAGATCGATCAGCAGGCTCTCACGCTCGAGTATCTCAAGCCCGCGTTGGATACGCTGCCATGGTTGCAGCGCAACCGACGCATATTTTTCATCGGCTCGTGGCTTGGCGGCTTCATCGGCGGCCAGACGACGCCGGAGGCTGCTGCGACAGTGCGCTCGTTCGTCAATTCGAACGCTAACCTTGGCGCCGATTTACGGCAGAAGATATTGCAGACGCTGGACGAGCTTGATACCACTGTGAAGATTCGGTCGACGAACCGCGCGGCTGGAACTTCTTAAGAGGAGCGTTCCGTACATGTTTCCGTACATGTTCGTGCGCGAGCCGTGGTGCCGTTCAATCTCACACTTCCCATTTCCGGGCTGGCGCGAGTTGGTGGGCGATCGCCGAACGTACGGAAAATGACGTTGCTATCGATCTGCGGCCAGCGGAAAACGGCCGCCTCCGTTACTTCTTGAATAGACTCAGATATTCGCCGTAGCCCTGCGCCTGGAGCTGATCTACGGGAACGAAGCGGAGCGACGCTGAATTCATGCAGTAACGGTTTCCCGTTGGTTTGGGACCGTCGTCGAACAGATGGCCCAGATGAGAGTTCGCGTGCGCTGATCGAACCTCTGTTCTGGCGTAGCCGAGTAGATGGTCGGTATCGGTCTTTATGTTCGCAGATACGAGAGGCTTGGTGAAACTCGGCCAACCCGTTCCAGAATCGAACTTGTCGGTAGAGCTGAACAGCGGCTCGCCGGAAACTATGTCGACGTAAATCCCCGGATTGTGATTGTTCCAGTACTCGTTGTGGAACGGCGTCTCTGTAGCTGCGTTCTGCGTAACGTCGAACTGCTCGCGAGTCAGCTTGTTGTGCAGCTCGGAGTCTGACGGTTTTTTGTAGTGGATCATATTCTTCATCGAGTATTGCTGTGCCTGTGCAGCAGGCGCAGACGACGCTGCGACTGCAAGACCCAACGTGATCCCGAGTACGTACCTGTTGAGCGAGAACATCGTGCGCGTCCTGAAGTAGGGTTGATCGGGCACATTCCGTACCGCGTATCTGTCTGGAATATGTACGCCAGGACGAGCAAAATGGTTCTATTGTCGCCCGGACTTGCCCGAACCGGCCAGGATATTCTCGAACAATGTAAGGGCCCGTGGATCGTTCGACTGTCCGAGCCAGAAGAGCGCCTTTTTCCGTACGGACGGATCGCGATTGGTCTGGGCGACGTGAATCAGAGCCGGCACTCCCTCGCCGTGGGGTTGCTGCGATAGTGCGAATACGGCGCTCTCGCGGACTGCACGATCGACAGTGTCTTCTGCGACCAACTGAGAGAGATTTGCGGTAACAGTGTCGCCGGCCATCTGGCCGAGCCAGAAGACGGCGTCACGTCTGATCTCGCTGGGTATGCTTGCGTCACGCGCGATCTGCATCAGCTGAGGCCAGATGACCACACTGTCGCCAAGCGTGGCAGGAAAGATGGCTTTTTTCCCAACCGCGACAGATGATTGCTTCGCGAGTGCAATGAGGTAAGCAGCGGCGGTCTGTGGCGCGAGGTCGCCAAGATCGGTGACGCCGGTCACCGGACGCCAGCGTCCGCCGACATATGATCTGAGGCCCGTCACCGTGTGATCGTGCACGTCGAGCACGATACGCACCGGACCGCGCCCGCAATCGGCGTCCCATTCGACATCTGCGGTGTTGCGTTGTCCGGACGTATTGCGACTTCCATTGTTGCCGACATAAACCGAATTGCCGGAGCCACATACATCCGGACGGGCGCGGAATGTGAACCGCACTGTTCCATCCGGCGCCGAACGCACGCGGTCCGCGATCGATTGGCCTGACTGCGCACCGGCAGAGACGGATGTGGCCGCGAGCACTGCGAGCGCGAGAATTGTTCGCGCGCTGGGGAAAATCGAATCTCCTATCACTTGTCGAGTACCTCGGTGATGGCCTTGATTGCACGTGGATCGTGTGACTGTCCGAGCCAGAAGATCGCCTTCTTGCGCGACTCGGTATCCTTGTCGGTGCGCGCGATGGAAATGAGCTTGTCGAGCGCAGCAGGCTCGCGACTCTGAGAGAAGACGAAAATCATCTGCTCCCGAAGCTCGCCCGGCGGCAGCGCATCGTAGAGACGGCTTAGCTGCGGGATCGAAGCTCCAGCCTGACCGGCGAGGAAGAGCGCACGCTTTCTGTTCTCGACACTCTCATTACCGCGCTGCGCCAGCTGCAGCAGCCATTCTGCGCGATCGGGCGACGAGCCCTGCGAAATTGCGAAAAGCGTCTGGTTTTTGAGATCATCGTCGGTGAGCTTTGCATAGAGGTCACGAAGGAACTGGGCATTCGGCACTCCACCCTTCTGCTGGCCGAGCCAGAAGATCGCCTTGCTGCGTAGTGCGCTCGGCTGCGACGCATCGGACGCGTATGCGCGAAGAATGCTCGTCCCACGTTCGCCGTCCGACTGGCCAAGCGCGAAGAGCGCCTTGTCGCGGAGTTCCTGATCGGACGACTTGTGCAGTATGTCCGACAGCACACTCACAGCGCGGTCACTGTGCACCTGAGACAACCAGAAGACAGCCTGACCACGGACATCGGCGTCGGGGTCCGTCTGTGCTACGTGGAGCAATACGTCCACGGCTTGTGGCGACTGCTTCTGGGCCACGAGGAATACAGCCTTTCTGCGAAGCGACGCGGAGCACTCATCCCGGCGCGCGAGCACCTTTTCGAGGATTGGCTCGGCACGATCCGCGTCCATCTGCAGCAGCGCGTTGAGGGCGGCAACACGCTCATCGTCGTCTTCGTTGACGCACTTGGCCGACGCAGCACCGCGCGCAGTGGAACTGCCCGAAGCAGTTCCGGAAGCCTGGGCCGCTATACTTGCAGCGCAGGTAGCATCGCCCTGTTGTGCGAGCTCTCCGCATATTCGCGTCGCGAGCGTGGCTGCGTCGCTGCGACGGCCAAAGGCAGGGAAACGCTGTTGGAGCGTTGCAAGAATGTTGTGCGCCGTGCGCATCGACGCAGCGCCGCCTGAGCGATACTGAGCGAAGGCCTCGTAGTACATCGCATCCGGCAACAGCGACGACTGTGGATAGCGTACGCCGACTTCGTGGAACAGCTTCGCAGCGCGATCGTAGTCGCCCTTGGTGAGCGCATCGCGAGCGCTGCGATACAGAGAGTCAGCGGGATCGGCGGTCGCCGGACCGAAGAGCGCGGATGTAGCACCACTGCGTGTGGCCGAGTTATCTGCCGCAGCCGCTGCTGCGAACGCTCGCGGCGCTGGAATCGAGAGCGAGGCCGCGATCGCGCAGATTATGTAGAGCTTCATGTCGATCCTTCCTTATTGTAGGTGCGTTGCGACGCCCGCCGGTACTGCGGTACGAAGTCGCGTTATGACATCGGAATGGCGAACCGATCCGTCGATCATCTCTCGATCGATCGGCGTGTTCGCCGGTGATAGTTGGGTCATCTGAACGAGCACGAGCTCGAGGTCCTGCAATAGTCTCTGTCGCGCTGGATCGGCGGCGGCGGGCGAATCGAGCAGCAAACGCGTCTGCGACAGCAGAGCACGCGCCCACGATGCCATTTCGGCGTCACCGCGCGCGTCGTGCGCCTCGGTCTGGTACGAGGTAAGTAAAGCCTCGACCGCTGTGAAATGGCGAACCGTCGCCAGTGTATACGCTTGCGAGCGCGCAGCGGCGTTCGATCCCGCCGCGCCGTCGACAGTCGCATACGTTCCATGATTCGCTGTGATGCGAGTATGGGCCGGTAGTGGTTGCAGGCTCCTGGTCTCAGTCGCGTCGCCGGTATCGATGGTGGAATCGCGCGGCTGCGGCACCGCGACCGCTACCTGAGGCGCACTCTGCGCGCCTGCACGCTCTGCGGAGCGCTCTGCGCGAGTGGACTCGCGTGTGGCCCGACGCGTGAGTGCACTTCCACACCGATTCCAATGCCGACGCCGAGCAGGAGACCAGCCGCCACGAGCACGCCCCATACTGGCCGCCTACGAATCGATCGCCGGAGCTCGCCCTGCTTCCGTATCTCGTGCCACATCTCTTCGCGCGGCACGATGTCGGGTGGTCGATTGTAATCCGCGCCGAACCGGGCAAGAAGCGCGTCGAGCTCCGCGTCCTGGGCATCGTTCACCATCGGTTCCAGTGAATCGCCCGGATCCTGGTCGTGGGTGTAGTTGTCGTGGCTCATTGTTTGTCCCTCGCGAAATGCTTGAGCGATTCGCGCAGCTTTGCGCGCGCCCGAAATAGCTGTCCCTTGGATGTCGTTTCGGCGACACCGAGAGTGCGTGCAATTTCCTGATGGCTGAACCCCTCGATCTCATACATCACGAACACTGTGCGGTATCCGGCTGGCAGCGCGTCGATCGCCGCATGCAATTGCTCTCGGAGATCGACGTCAGCGTTGTTATCATTGCGTCCAACATCCGCGGCAGCATCGAGTGGCGCGTGCCGTTTGTCCATGCGTGATTGTTTGCGCAGAGCACCGAGTGCGATGGAAACCGCGATACTGTGCAGCCACGTGCCGAGCGTTGATTCATGCCTGAACTCCCCGAGTCTCCCGAATGCGCGAATGAACGTTTCCTGCGTTATATCGCGTGCGGCGTCGTCGTCGCCGGCCAATCTGAAGGCCACTCGATACACACGATCCACGTGCCGGTCGTAGAGATCGCGCTGTGCGGCGGGATCTCCAGAGCCGGCGCGGGTGACGAGCTCTCGCTCGGACCGCGCGGATGTGATGTCGGTTACGGGTGCCGTCATTGTCTCTCCTTGGACGGCGGGATCGGGCTGGAGGTTGTGCGGAATCTCGTCAATCGGGGTTCGATCGCACGCACGGAGGCCATGCGTGGATATATCCGCGAACGACAGGGCGCGGATGTGTCCCGCGCCCCTTACTGCTAGTGCATGTCCGGCGCTGGGCCGCTCCTCGGGCGGGGAGCCCTGAGGAGGAGCACGGCTGGAGAGACGACAATAAACGTGAGCATGATCATGATCCACGCATCGTTGTAGCTGAGCATGGACGCCTGCCGCTCCAGGGTACCTTCGAGCATGGCGTACCATGTTCTGGCGGCGGTTACCGCGGGCATCCCCTGAGCCATGAGACCAGCGATCACGCTTTGCTGGCGCGCGACCAGTGCTGGATTGGTCGAATATAGATTTGTGATCAGATCGGCGCGGTGAATCTGGGCGTGGGTGGTCACATACGTGCTCAGAATCGCGATGCCGAACGAGCCACCCAGTTGGCGCGACAGATTGATGAGGCCGGAGGCCTGCTGCGCCTCGCTTGGCTCCAATACGCCGTAGGCGACGTTATTGATAGGCGTGAAGAGGAAGCCAAGCGCGAAGCCACGATAGATCAATGCGTATCGAACGTCGCCCTCGCCCGCCTGTGGCGTGAGGTGGCCCAGCTTCCACATGGCGACGGTGAAGATGGAAATACCGATCACTATAAGGATGCGCGCGTCCACCATCGGCTTGGCTCCATTCAGAAGCTTGCCGCAGATGATTGCGGCAACCGCGGTTGCGATTCCTCCCGGCAGCAGCGCTAGACCGGTGTCCAGGGGGGTCAGGCCGAGTATGGTCTGGGTGAAGAGCGGGAAGATGAAGGTACCGCCATAGAGACCAAAGCCAAGCGCGATGAAGAGGAAGATCGACGCCGACAGCTGGCGGTTCTTGAGGACTCTGAAGTCGACAACCGGGTGCTTGTTCCGCGACGACAGCTCCCACCAGAGCATCACGACGAGACAGATGCCGGAGATGATTGAGAGACGCAGGATGAGTGAATCTGCGAACCAGTCGTTGCGGTTGCCTTCCTCGAGGACGTACTGCAAGGATCCCACGCCGACCATGAGCAGCAGGATCCCGGCGAAATCGATCCCGCCTTCCCTGCCTCGCTTGCCGGGGGGGTCGTGGAGAAACGTGCTGACGAGGAACGCCGAGATGATTCCTATCGGAATATTGATGAAGAAACACCAGTTCCAGCTGTAGTTGTCCGTTATCCAGCCGCCCAGGGTTGGACCAAGCGTTGGGGCGACGATGATGCCGAGTATGAAGATCGCCTGGACCATGCCCTGCTGATCGCGGGGGAAGATCTGACGGATCGTGGCCTGAGCGGTGGAAAGCAGGGCTGCGCCACCGGCGCCCTGAACGATTCGCCAGATGACGATCTCGGTGAGGCTGGTGGATGTGCCGCAGAGAAACGACGCAACGACGAAGATGATGATCGACGCCGTGAGGTAGTTTTTCCGGCCGAAGGTTTCAGTGAGGAACGCCGTCATCGGGAGGACGACGACGTTCGATAGTATATAGCCTGTGAGAACCCAGCCGATTTCCTCGAGCGTGGCGCCCAGGTTTCCGGCCATCTGGGGAAGTGCGACGTTGACGATGGTGGTATCGAGCACCTCCATTATCGCTGCCGTTATGAGCCCGGCCAGGATGATCCAGCGGTAGGGGTTCAGCTCCTCCGATTCGGAGGCATTCGCGGGTACTGCTGCTGCGGTCGCCATTGATCCAATGAAGAAAAACGGCGACCGCGGATTGGGCTAGTGGGTGACAACAGATACGTCCGTGTTGGCCGGCAAATTGTCGATGAAAAATTCCATCATCCGCTCGGAATTCAGGGCGGAATGACCCTGGTCCGGCCCGACCTGTACATCGAAGCTCTTGCCTGCCCTCTGCAGCGCGGTGATCATCTGCATGGTGTTCGAGTTGTGGACATTGTTGTCGGCGGTTCCGTAGTAGAGCATCAGCCGCCCCTTGAGCTGGGATGCGTAGGTCATCGCGCTTCCTGCATCGTAGCCCGCGGCGTTTTCCTCCGGGATCCACATATATCGCTCGGTATAGATGGTGTCGTAGTTGCGCCAGTCCGTCGGCGGCGACATGCTGCATGCCGCTGCGAAGAGATCTGGATAGCGAAGCAGTGACATGAGCGACGCGTATCCGCCGTACGACGTGCCGTAAATTCCAACCCGATTGCGGTCGACGTATGGGCGCGCGTCGAGTGCACGGACACCCGCGGCCTGATCGTCGATCTCGACGATGCCGAGCTTCTCGTAGATGGCGTCGAGGAAATGCTTGCCGCGGCCGTCGGCGCTTCGTGAGTCGAGGGTGGCTACCAGAAATCCGAGCTCGGTGAGTCGATTCGGAAGCGTGAAGGTTTCACTTGCACCGTTGGTATTGGGGCCGCCATAGACGCTGACGAGCAGCGGATACTTCTTGTTCGGGTCGAAGTTGGAAGGAAAGTGCAGCATCCCGTTCAGCATCGTCGTTCCGTCACCCGCCTTGTAGCTGAACATTTCCACGCGCTTGAGACCGAGCTGGTCGAACTTCGTCATGTCGCTCCTGGCGATCTGGGCAACGACCTTACCGGCGGCTGTAACGAGCTGTGCTATCGGCGGCCGATCGTGAGTTTGCGCGACGTCGACAAAGTATTTTCCGTCCGGTGCGAAGCTTATCGTATGATCGAAGGCAGGATCGGTGAGCCGACGGTCGTTACGGCCGTTCAGGTCAACGCGACGCAGCTGCATCTTCATCGCGTTGTCACCATCGTGGGCGGTGTAGTACATGACGCCCGCCTTCTCGTCGACGCGGGCGATCTCTCCTGCGTCGAACTGGTTGCTGGTGAGAGTCGAGAGCAGCTTGCCCGTCAGGTCGTACAGATAATAATTACGGAAACCGTTACGCTCCGATTCCCAGATAAAGCGCCTGCCGTCGGCGAGGTAGCGTCATCTCCGGATTGTTCGCGACCCAGCTTGCGGGCCATGCATCACGCACCACCACTCGGCATTTTCCGCTGGAGGGATCGCACGCGGTGAACTCGAGAACGTTCTGGCGGCGGTTCGTGCGATTGAAGGTGATTTCGTGTCCGTCGGGACTCCAGTCCACGTGATAGACGTAATGGCCGACGACGGTATTATCGAATGGTTTTCCATCGCGCACATCGATGCGAGTCGTGGTCTTTTTGGCGACGTCATACACGAACAGGTCGACGATCGGATTGGGCACACCGGGTTGAGGGAAGGCCTCGACATCGACCGTCGTGTGCAGCCCGGTCTGATTCATCCCGATGTAGTAATCGGGGACCTTGCTCTCGTCGAAGCGATAATAGGCGATCTTCGACCCGTCCGGCGACCACCACATGGCGGTGCGCTGATCCAGCTCCTCGCCATACACCCACGAAGCTGTGCCGTTCTTGATGCGATTGGGGACGCTTCCGTCGGTGGTGAGCGCAATCTCGCCGGCTCCGCTGGCATCGCTGAGCCACATGTTGCGGTCGCGGTAGAACGCCTTGAGCTTGCCGTCCGGAGACAACGCAGACTCGAATTGGCGTCCACGCTCCGGGCCACCGGCGAGTCGCGCGCGCCGCGCTGCCAGCTCGGCGGCCGCATCGACGGCGCCGGAAACAGTTGCCACGCGTTTGGCGACGTCATAGTGGTACCGCTGGCCACCAAACTCATACTCGAACGCCTTTCCGCTATCGACCCATACCGGCCGGATGGCGGCGCTCGTGACCGAGCTCAATATCTCTGCGCTGAGTCTGTGATAACGCGCGTACTCCGGCATCGCCCTCAGGCGATCCTGCGCACGAACGGGAGACCCGATCAGGATCCCGGCGGCAGTTGCGAGACCTAGCAGGCGTGGCAGCGTTAGGCGGCGGGCTACCCGATCGATAATCATTCAGATTTTTCCAGAGGTAAGTGTGCGGCGGTGCTTCCGTATCGCCGGTATAATCTGCATTCTGTACGTCCGGATGACCGATTCTGCTTTGCCACCGTCGCTTCCCCTGCCATTTCCACAGCCCATTCGATGAGAATATTCATGGATCGTCGCTCACTCGCCGTCGCGCTGCTGCTTCCATTGATCGGCGCACCAGTCGCCATGCGCGCACAGGCGCCCCAGGCCAGCAGCGTCGAAATATCGACGGCGGCACCAGGGCGCGATCCGAATCAGCCGATCGATGACGCGTACACGCGACAAGATTCGCGAGTACACCACCGAGCCGTTCTTCCTCTCGCCGCTCGTCGACTATCTGCCGGCGTCGAAGACCGTCCCGACGCCGAAAGCGGTCCTCGGCGACATCGCCGGCGCGCGCGACAATCTCCCGTACTCGAAGGAGGTCTACGCGTACATGCGCCTGCTCGCCAAGGCGAGTCCGCGCGTGCAGAGTGTACTCGATCGGCACGACGGAAGAAGGGCGCGAGATGATCGCCGTCGCGGTCGCGTCGGAGTCGCTGATGGCCAAGCTCGACGACGAACAAGGCGAAGCTCGCGAAGCTCGCCGATCCGCGCACGATCAACATGAACGACGCGGAGGCCGCGCAGCATCGTCGCGCGACGACGACGCCGGTCTACTACATCACGGGCACGATCCACTCGACCGAGTCCGGCGCGCCGACGGCGCTGATGGAGCTCGCCTATCGGCTCGCCGTGGATGAGAGCCCGTACATCAAGCAACATCCGCGACCACCTCATCACGCTCATCACGCCGATCGTCGAAGTCGACGGGCGCGACCGCGATGGTCGATCTGTTCCGCTGGCACATGGCGCATCCCGAACGAGACGTACTCCGCAATCTCATCTACTGGGGCCACTACGTCGCGCACGACAACAACCGCGACGCGATGGGGATGACGCTCAAGCTCTCGCAGAACGTGCTGAACACGTACGTCGACTGGAAAGCGCAGGTGCTGCACGATCTGCACGAGTCGGTGCCGTACCTGTACGACAACACGATCGGCGACGGGCCGTACAACGCGTGGCTCGATCCGCTGCTCACGAACGAATGGCAGATGATCGGCTGGAACAACGTGCAGGAGATGACGCGCCTCGGCATGCCGGGCGTCTTCGCGCACGGCGATTTCGACACGTGGTCGCCGGGCTACCTGATGTTCATGGCCGCGACGCACAACGGCATCAGCCGCCTGTACGAGACGTTCGGCAACGGCGGCACGGCCGAGACGCTGGAGCGCACGCTGTCGCCGAGCGAGACGGCGCGGACGTGGTACCGCCAGAATCCGCCGCTGCCGCGCGTGAAGTGGTCGCTCCGCAACAACAACAACTACGAGCAGACCGGCTTGCTCGTCTCGCTCAGCTACTTCGCGAACAATCGCCAGCAGTTCCTCGAGAACTTCTACGAGAAGAGCAAGCGCTCGATTCTGAAGGCGAACACCGAAGGGCCGGCCGCGTACGTACTTCCCGCGGATGACCCGCGTCCCGGCGCGCAGGCCGAGCTGCTGCGCGATCCTCCAGAAGCAGCACGTCGAGATCTCGCGCGCGACGGCGCCGTTCACGGTGCACAGGTGCCGAGGGCTCGCGCAGCGCGGGGCGCGCGAGACGCGGCGCGACAGCGCGGACCGCAGTCGCAGCAGCGCGCAGCCCGCGGCACCCAGTACTACGCGCGCACCGAAACGCCGCGCAGTTTCCGGCCGGCAGCTACATCATCCGCATGGACCAGCCGTACTCGCGCATCGCCGACGCGCTGCTCGACTATCAGTACTGGAGCCCGAACGATCCGCAGAAGACTCCGTACGACGACACCGGCTGGACCTTTCCCGGAGGATTTCGCCGTGCAGCGCGGTGCGCGTCGTCGGATCCGACAGGTGCTCGACGTGCCGATGGAGCGCGTCACCGGCGACGATCACAGGCGCCGGGCGGCGTGACCGGCACCGGGACCGTGTTCGCGATCAACCACAACGGCGACAACGCGCTCGCGACGCTGCGCTATCGGCTCGCGTAACGCCGATTTCCAGGCCGCCGAAGAGCCGTTCGAGGCCGACGGGCAAGCACTTCGATCGCGGCTCGTTCGTCATCGGCAACGTCGCAGCGGCGATCTCGACAAGGCGGCGCGCGAGCTCGGTGTCTCAAGCGTACGCGATTCCGTGCCGCGCCGATCGTTGCAATGCATCCCGCGCGCGCGGCGCGCGTCGCGATCCTGCACACGTGGCCGAGCACGCAGACCGAAGGCTGGTGGCGCCAGGCGTTCGACGTCCTCCACATCCCGTACGACTACATCAGACGTCAGGACGTCGCGAAGAATCCGAATCTGAACGCGAAGTACGACGTGATTCTTTTTCCGCCGGCCGGCGGAACGCGCAGGCGATCGTCCAGGGATGCCGATGTGGCGGAATCCGATGCCGTGGAAGAAGACTCCGCTCACGCCGAACATCGGGACGCTGGGCCAGACCGACGACATCCGTCCCGGACTCGGCTGCCAGGGAGTTCGAGAATCTCGAAGGCTTCGTGCAGCGCGGCGGCGTGCTCGTCACTGTCCAGAACACCGCAGATTTCGCGATCCAGTTCGGACTCGCGAACGGCGTCAGCGCGAATCAGGCAGGACGCGGCGAGGTCGTCGGTACCCTGCTGCGCACGCGCATCGTGGACGACGCGAGCCCGATCGTGTACGGCGTGTCGGACAGCCTCGCCGTTGTACAGCGAAGAGGGCGAGAGCTTCAGCGTGAGCAACGTCCGCGGCGGTCGCGGCGGGGAAGTCGTTTCGGCGGTGGCGAGCGCGGTGCGCGGCCGACGGGCCGCGGCACGGCGGACGATCCCGACGTGCCGCAGGGCCGACCTCGCTTGCACCGCGCAACGATGGCGCCGCCTCGCGTGACCGTCGAGCCGTGGCAGGCGGCACCGATCACCGACGAGCAGCTGCGCAATCCGCTCATCGATCATCCCGCCCGACAGCGGCCGCGCGTTGCGGTACGCTTCACCGATCAGCGCGACCTGCTCGTCTCCGGCCTGCTCGACGGCGGCAGCGACATCGCGCAGACGCCCGGTCGTGGTCGACGTTCCGCTGCGAGAAGGGACATGTGGTCCTGTTCGCGAACAACCCGATCTATCGCGGCGAGACGATCGGCAGCTATCCCCTCGTGTTCAACACGATCCTGAACTTCGATCATCTCAACGCGGGCCGAAAGCTGGACGCCAAGTAGATCTGTGACCGGCCGCTGACCGGCCGCTGACCGGACGCTCAGCGGCCGCCGGACCGCGATGGGCCGATTTTTGCCAATCCAGTGTGAGCACCGCAAGCGATCAGGCGCGAGTAGACGCGCTCTGATCGCTTGCGATGAGTATGGCGGTACGAGTGTGCCACCGATTTCATGTCTCACACGGATTACACAATGCAAGCATCTGATGCACCATCCCGGCCTGATTCGCGCACACTGACGAAATGCGCGTGGGTCGCGCTCCTGGTTTTTGCCGTTGCATGTGGAGGCAGCAGTGACATGACCGCCCCCGGCAACGGCGGCGGCGGCGGAAATCCCGCGCCGGTCGCGTCGGTATCCGTAAGTCCAGCCACTGCGAATCTTCTCGTTGGCGTTGTTGATAGCGCAACGCTTGGCACAGTTGTGATCGCGCCAACGTTGAAAGATGCGAGCGGCAACGTACTATCCGGGCGGACCGTTACCTGGTCGTCGAGTGCGGAGAGTGTGGCGAAGGTGAGCAGTACGGGTGCTGTCTCGGCAGTAGGACCGGGCACTGCATCGATAACGGCTGCAAGCGGAGGTCAGACCGGACAGGTTTCGGTCACTGTGACTCGTCCTGTCGTCGATACCATCACAGTGTCGCCACTCGTCAGCACAATAAAGGTCGGAACGTCTGAAACACTTGTAGTCACGCTACTGGATGCACAGGGACATGTTCTGAGCGGCGGTCGACCAATCGTGGAGTTCAACAACAGTCCGTCGATCATTACGGCGTCCGGCGGCACGATTACAGGCGTTGCGCCCGGCACTGGAACCATCAGCTACAAGAGTGAGAACAACACGGTGACAGTCGCAACTATCACTGTCACGCAATGATATGTCATGCTGCGTACAGCTTCGGCTCGGCATTCGCGACCGCAATTAGCGTTCGGCACGATCTCTGCTTTTCGCTACGCGCATCGTCGGGCGTGGTCGGCGCGGTCGAATGCACTGCGATTCGCACCTTCCATTGACATGGGTCTGACGCAACACTTCAGCTCGGAGAAGCACATCATGAAGCAACTTGGGAGAGGAGTCAGAGCGGTAGCAATCGCCGGCGGTGCAATCCTGATGGCCGGTAGTGCGGCAGGAGCGCAGATAACGTTTACCGGCAACACCTTCGGTTGCTTCTATACTTCAGCAACCGCACCGACCGACTGCACGGGGCTGTTGAACAACACAGGCAAGTTGTCGTACGCAGGCTCGACATTCAACGTGACCAGCAATCCGGCGGATAATCTGGTGTCCATTGGTACGGCGCCAGCCACGCCGAACCTCAACAACCTCGGATCGTTTACGCTCCTCGATGGCACCCACGATTACACCGGTCAGAACTTCGCGCTCTTCGTGAACTTCACGCAGCCCACAGGTGTCGTAGGCAACAGCCTGTACACCGCGATGATAACCGGTAATCTGTCGAATGCCACGCATGGAAACGTCTTTATCGACTTCTCCAACACGCCTCACAACTTTACGTTCGCGGATGGCACCACGCTAAGCTTCGGCGTGGACGACTTGTCGATCAACGATCAAACCACAGGACTTACCGGATCCACGGTGGCCGTCACAGGACATGGCTTCGCGCGTGGACCTGCTTCGACAGTACCGGAGCCAAGCTCGCTGGCGCTGCTGGGCACAGGCCTGATTGGAATCGTTCCTCTCTTCCGTCGCCGCCGCAAGGTGTGACGAGCCATCACATGCCAATGGCGCATTGATGTGAGGGTAGGGCCAGCAACACATGTTGCTGGCCTTCTTCACATCCCTCCAAGAGCGAGAATATCACATTGCCAGACAGATTGCTGGCCCGCGCGGTGCTCGCGTGTGCAGTCGTCACGGTGTGCTGCTGCAGCAAGGGCGCACCGATCGTCAATGACAATGCAGCCACTGCATTTCCACCGCATCCATTCGATCACTTCGTTCTGATCGTTCTGGAGAACGAGAATGCGGCGACGATCGAGCGGATCCCATATATGGACTCGCTCGGACGGATCGGCGCGACGCTGCGCGCGTACTTCGCCGTCGCACATCCGTCATATCCGAATTACCTCGCACTCGTCGCGGGCCGAACATTCTCCACCGCCGACTCCAACGTCGCGCGTGATCCAGAGGCGTACCGGTCACTCGATTTCGGCGATGCTCAGCTACTGATCAATGCGCCAACCATCGCGGACAGACTGGAGTCGAAAGGCTTGACCTGGGATGCGTTTGCAGAAGACTATCCCGACACGAGTTCTGCGCCGACGTCCTGTTACTTCGGCCGCACTTCAGGCAATTACGCACGCAAACATGTACCTTTCCTCAGCTTCGCTGAATTTCACACTCGGCCCCAGATGTGCGCCCATGTTCGAAATCTGCGATGGTTCAACAAGGATTCGCTCGCCGCGTACACGCTCATTACTCCCAACATGATTCATGATGGTCACGATGCACCGATCGATAGTGCAGTGACGTGGCTCCGTACCTTCCTTGCTCCCATCCTTGCGGATTCCGCCGCGATGCGGTCGACGGTGATCGCAATCACGTTCGATGAGTCGGCAAGCACCCTGACTGACCGATTTCGTGGAAGCAGCGCGAATCGAGTTTTCACAGTCCTCGTAGGCGGCCCGATAAAGGCCGGCGCGAGTTCCGATTTCCCTGCCACACACTACAGCATGCTGCGAACAGTCGAGGAAGATTTCGATCTCACGCCGTCGCTGCTTCCCGCAAGCACACGACCGATCACCGGCGTGTGGAACGCCGCCTCGCCATGAGCGCCCGCTCGCGATCGGCCTGACACCGCGCTGCCCGAACGCAATAGCGCCCATCACAGCACGCGATACGCCGTATCCCGTTGGCGCGCGACCGTTCACCGTGCGCTCGTCTAGCGGAGAGGGACATCGAGAGGCTAATTAATGCGGCGAGCCGACTGCCGCGCAGTGCGGCTCGAGCCCTTTCCAATAGCCAACCACAACCCGTCTCTCGTGAATTCCCGTCGCCAGTTTCTGATCCAGGCTCCAATCGGTATCCTCGGTGCACTCGTCGCCTGCCGTAGCGACGAACAGGCAGCGGGCACACATCCCGCCGTCGCCACGCCGGGAGCGCCGCCCGCTTTCAACACTGCACCACCCGTTGGACCTGAAGTGTCGCCGGCCACCTTCGCCGAGGCGGAGAAGTTGGTGCAGGTGTCGATGACTGACGCAGAACGGCAGATGGCCGCGAAGAGTTGGCGTACGTCGATGGCCGCACTGGTCGAGCGGCGAGTGGGACCGCGGAAGGTACAGTTGGAGCCCACTCTCGCGCCTGCAACCGTCTGGAATGCGGACATCGGAGGGCAATCGACCGGACCAACCCGCGACAGGTTCGTGCGCAGCAACGGAGATGCAGGCCCATTGCCAGCGAGCGACGAAGACATCGCCTTCGCGCCCGTGACGCAGCTGTCTCGCTGGATCGAGACGCGCAAGCTCACCTCCGATCGGTTGACGCGTATTTATCTCGACAGGCTCACGCGCTTCAATCCGCAGCTACGCTGCGTCATCACGTTGACGCGGGATACGGCGCTTGCGCAGGCGAAACAGGCGGATGCCGAGATAGCAGCTGGCAAGTATCGCGGACCGCTGCACGGCATTCCGTATGGCGTGAAGGATCTGCTCGACACCGCAGGAATCGCGACAACGTATGGCGCCGAGCCGTTTCGGAATCGCGTACCGACCGCTGATTCCGCGGTCGTTGCGCGGCTGCGTCAGGCGGGCGGAGTGCTCGTCGCAAAGTTGAGCATGGGCGCGCTAGCGCTCAACGACATCTGGTTCGGCGGTCAGACAATGAACCCGTGGCTGCCCGAAGAAGGTGCATCCGGATCCAGCGCCGGACCGGGTGCAGCGACCTCTGCTGGTCTCGTTGGCTTCTCCGTTGGAAGCGAGACCGGCGGGAGCATCATAAGTCCCAGCATGCGTTGCGGCATCACAGGATTGCGCCCGACGTATGGTCGCGTGCCACGCACCGGCGCGATGACGCTCTGCTGGTCGCTCGACAAGCTTGGCCCGATGACACGAAGTGTGGAAGATGCGATGCTCGTGCTCGATGCAATCACGGGTCCCGACGCCGGCGACGTTGCGAGCGTGCCAAGCCACCTCGACTTCGATGCTGGCGCGTCGGTGAAAGGACTGCGTGTGGGATACTTCGCCGCGTGGATGAAGGAAGCACCCGCGACCGACGTCGATCGTGCAACGTTGGACGCGATCGGAAAGCTCGGCATGATACCGACGCCGGTTACGCTTCCCGACTGGCCTTATGATTCGCTGAACCTCATGTTGTTTGCCGAGGCCGCCGCTGCATTCGAGGAGCTCACCCTGAGCAATCGCGATGACGAGCTGAAGGCGCAGGTGCCTGACGCGTGGCCCAATCAATTTCGCGAAGCACGCTTTCTATCCGCTGTCGATTTCGTTCAGGCTGACAGACTGCGGCGCAAGGTTGCAGCCGAGATGGCACGGCTCATGTCGCAAGTGGATCTGCTGCTGGTTCCGTCGCTGCGTGACGAGATGCTCGTGATATCCAACAACACCGGACATCCGTCGCTCACGTTACGCACCGGATTCGTACATGTATCGGAAGCACGCAGCGACTGGGCGCCCGACCCAGCGCACCCACTCCCAAAGTTCTCGCCGCCGCGCCGCGTTCCGCACGGAGTTACGCTCATCGGGCGCTTATTCGATGAGGGAACGATTGCGCGCGCCGGATTGGCGCTCGAGCGTTCGCTGAGGGTTGTGGGAGAGCGGCCGCCGGGATTCTGAATCGGGGTCCTGAACCCAAGATGGAAGAAGGGCGACTGCGTAACAGTCGCCCTTCGTTGCTACTGAACGCCAACCAGCGCCTCTACTGCACGGCGTTGATCATGTCGAAGATCGGCAGGTACATGGCGACGACCATGCCGCCAACCACCACACCCAAAAACACGATCATCAACGGCTCCAACGCCGCAAGTAATCCCGTAACCGCCGCATCCACTTCTTCATCGTAGAAGTCGGCGATCTTCGATAGCATCTCGTCCAGTCCACCGGTCTGCTCACCAACGGAGATCATCGAGATGACCATTGGCGGGAATACCTTGCTCTTGGCGAGCGGCTGCGCGATCGTGTCACCGCCCGCGATGCTTGCGCGGCTGGCCATGATGGCGTCCTGAATCACGCGGTTACCAGCGGTCTTGGCCGTGATCTCGAGACCGTCAAGAATACTCACGCCGGAGCTGATCAAGGTACCGAGTGTGCGCGTGAAGCGAGAGACCGCGCTCTTTCTTAGCACGTCGCCGAGGATCGGAACTCGCAGAAGCATGCGATCGATCCGCAGCTTGCCGTCAGGCGTGCGGTAGTATTTCGCGAGAAACATCACGACGCCTGCTCCCACCCCGCCCATCAGCCACCAGTAGCTCTTGAGCAGATTCGATGCGCCGATCACTATGCGCGTCGGCATCGGCAGCGCGAGACCCACCGATCCGAACATCTTCTGGAAGACCGGAATGACAAAGAGAAGCAGCGTAGTAACGGCGATGAACGCGACCGACATGATGACGCCTGGATAAATCATCGCGCCCTTCACCTTGCGAATCAGTGCGTCGTTCTTTTCCATGAACGTTGCGAGACGCATGAGGATCGTATCGAGAATACCGCCCGCCTCACCCGCGGCCACCATGTTCACGTACAGCTCGGTGAACGCCTTGGGATGCTTGCGCAACGCATCGGCAAGTGTGTGCCCGCTCTCCACATCGAACACCACCTCGCGCGTCACCGAGGCCAGCGCCTTGTTGTCGGTCTGCTTGGATAGAATGTCGAGCGCCTGCACCAGCGGAAGGCCGGAGTTGATCATCGTCGAGAACTGGCGCGTGAATATGACGATATCACGCGTCTTTATGCGCCCGAGACGCTTGGGCTTCTTCTTTGACTCGTCCTCGATCTTGACGAGTGTCAAGCGCTGACGCCGCAATTGAGCGATGACGTCATCCTTGGACGCTGCGTCGATGGTCGCTGACTTGAGCTCGCCGCTCGCAGCGCGGGCGGTGTACGCGAACGTTGGCATCTGTTACCTCCTGCCTCCACTTGTGGAGTACGGCGTCTGTGCCGTGCCCCGTACCGGTCCATCCTTGCTTGGCTCACCGTCGGCGTTCACTCCGGTCATGCGCATGAATTCCGCAGGGTCTCCGCTCACGCGCAGACACTCCTCCGCGGATACTTCACGTGCCATGTAGAGCGCGTA
Organism: uncultured Gemmatimonadales bacterium; assembly: GCA_963707505.1. Classification (GTDB taxonomy): domain Bacteria; phylum Gemmatimonadota; class Gemmatimonadetes; order Gemmatimonadales; family Gemmatimonadaceae; genus Fen-1247. The sequence goes on along the minus strand of CAVPQB010000004.1, from coordinate 494,423 downwards.
CAGCGAATCGTTGAGCGTCTGCATTCCGTATTTCTTTCCGGACTGCATGGTCGAGTATATCTGGTGGATCTTGTCGTCACGAATGAGCGCGCGGACGGCCTGGTTCATCACCAGAACCTCGGCGGCCATCGCGCGAGCCTTGCCACCCACGGTCTGGACGAGAGTCTGGCTGACGATTCCCTCCAGCACGAATGCGAGCTGCGCACGTACCTGTGGCTGCTGATGGCTTGGGAAGACGTCGATGATGCGGTTGATTGCTTCCGCGGCTGAATTGGTGTGCAGCGTTGCGAACGCGAGGTGACCTGTCTCGGCGATCGTCAGCGCGGCCTGGATCGTCTCCAGATCGCGCATCTCACCGATGAGAATCACGTCGGGATCTTCGCGCAACGCATACTTGAGAGCCGTAGCGAATGACTTCGTGTCGGTCCCAACCTCACGCTGGTTGACGATGCAACCCTGGTGACGGTGGATGAACTCGATCGGATCTTCGACTGTTATGATGTGACCGCGACGCTCGCGATTGATTCGGTCGATCATCGCAGCGAGTGTCGTCGATTTTCCGGAGCCTGTCGGACCGGTAACGAGCACAAGGCCACGCGGACGCTCGGCCATCTTGGATACCGCTGCAGGGAGCTTCAGCTCGTCGAACGTGCGGACGGTGAACGGGATCTGACGGAAGACGATCGAAACCGAGCCGCGCTGCTTGAATACGTTTCCGCGGAATCGAGCGAGGTTCGCAAGGCCAAACGAGAAGTCGAGCTCGTCCTCGACCTCGAACCGCTTTTTCTGTTGGTCCGTAAGAACGGAGTACGCGAGCTGCAGCGTCTCCTTGGGCGTGAGCGGCAGCGGAAAGCGCGAATCCGTGATGTCACCATTGATGCGCAACTTGGGACGCGTGTTGCACACGACGTGCAGATCCGACGCACCTCGCTCGATCATCTCCTCGAGCAGGCCGCGAAGGCTCAGCTCCGGCGCACGCGACGCATTCGGCTGTGGCGTACCCGGGCCTGCCAGAGGCTGCTCTATCGACCGCGCGGCGTGCGGGCCGCCGGGCGGCTCGGGAGCTGGTGGTCTGAATGACGAGGCTGGTGCAGTCATGTGCTCTTGCGTTTGAGTGCGCGACCCCTGGCGGAGCCTGAAATGTCCTTCCTATACGACTGCGAAAACCGATGCGTGGTCACGCAGCGGTTTCGCGTATTACCTGATCAAGTGTCGTGATTCCCTTCAGGACCTTGAGCCATCCGTCCATTCTCAGGGTCAACATTCCCTGGCCGATAGCTGCGTCCTTGATGTCGTCGGCGTCGCCGTTCTTCATTATGATCTTGCGTAACTCTGAGGTCACAAACATGACCTCATAGAGCCCCTGCCGCCCCTTGAGTCCCGTGCCTCCGCACGCATCACAGCCCTTTCCCTTGAAGAAGGGCAACTCGCCAATGGTGGTGGAGAGCGAAAGACCGTTCAGATGCGGCGCTGCTTCCGGCGTCGCCCGCGAGCGAGCATCGTTGAGCGACATCTCGGTGAATCGCAGCTCGCGAAGCGTGGTCGACGCCTTGACCTTGGCTCCGGTCAGCTCGATGTCGTCGGGGACGTAGCGGGTCTTGCAGTTCGGACAGATGCGGCGCACGAGACGCTGCGCAAGAATGAGATTGAGTGCACTCGCGACGTTGAATGGCTCGAGTCCCATGTCGAGCAAGCGCGTAACTGTCTCAGGCGCGGAGTTGGTGTGCAGGGTGCTCATGACGAGGTGACCCGTGAGAGCTGCCTTGATCGCGATGCCGCCGGTTTCCAGGTCTCGAACCTCACCGACCATGATGATGTTCGGATCCTGGCGCAGGAACGCTTTCAGCGCCGCGGCGAAGCTCATTCCAATCTCGGTGCGCACCTGCACCTGATTGATGCCGTAAAGGTTGTACTCGACGGGATCTTCGGCGGTCATGATGTTCACATCGACCGTATTCACCTTGGACAGCGCGGAGTACAGTGTAGTCGTTTTTCCGGAACCCGTTGGCCCTGTGACCAGCACCATGCCGTATGGATTCTGAACTGCTTCCATCAACTCGCGCTCCGCGCGCGGCTCGATACCGAACGTCTCGAGATCGAGGGTGAGATTTCCCTTGTCGAGAATACGCAGTACGACCTTTTCGCCGAACAACGTGGGAAGCGTCGAGACGCGGAAATCGATGACCTTGCGGCCAATCTTGAGCTTGATGCGTCCATCCTGCGGTACGCGTCGCTCGGCGATGTTCAGGCCGGCCATGATCTTGAAGCGCGAGATGAGGGCCGCGCGCATCTTGAACGGCGGTTTCATCACTTCGCGAAGCACGCCGTCGACGCGATAGCGAACGCGCAACTCCTTCTCGAAGCACTCGAAGTGAACGTCCGACGCGCCCTTGTGCAGTGCGTCGGTGAGAATCGCATTGATGAGCTTGACGACTGGCGCTTCGTTGACTGCGACGGTGAGCGCCGCGGCGGTCATCTCCTCCTGCTCTTCCTCGACCATCTCGACGTCGTCATCGCCGAGGTCGATGTCATCGAGAAGACGCTCCATTCCGATGTCGGTCATCGATTCTTCCGGATACACTCGCTCGATCATCGTGCGCAGAGTGTACTCGCCGGCGATCACCGGATATATGTCAGACCGCGTGCGGAACTTCAGATCGTCGATGACGCGAATGTTCGTCGGGTCCGCCATCGCGACGTACAGCACGCGGCCTTCGCGCTTGAGCGGAAGCACCAGATGCTGAATTGCGATTTCGGCGGGCACGAGCCGAACGAGCGCGGGATCGATGTCGGATTTGGTAAGGTCGACGGCTGGGATCTTGTACTGGCGCGCGAGCAGACGGGTGAGCGTCAGCTCCTCGACCATCCCAAGCTTGACGAGCGTGTAGCCGAGGCGTCCTCCGCTGGTGCGCTGCTCCTGCAACGCCTGCGCGAGCTGTTCGCGGGAGATGAGACCTTCGGACACGAGGAGAGCGCCGATGCGCTCCGCGCTCTGCGCGACTGGCGCGACGGTGGCCGTCACGGGTTGGCCGCCGCTTTTCGCCGTCCGGCTGTACTCACCGGAAGCGCGCGCGGTTGAATGACTGTATTCCGGGGTCGTGGAATGCGAGAGAATGTCACTCTGGGTGCCAGTTTTCTTAAGGTACTTGCTGAAAGGAACGGAACACGTTGCAACTCCCCTAATGAGCCAAACGGTCCGAAGGAATCTCGGTCCGCTACAATAAGACGAGCCATGCCCTTAGGGAGTACACCGATAGCATCGATCTCGGACATCGTGGCCCGATCGAGGTCGATTATTGAATTGGAGTCTCGGATGATCTGACTTGTTCTTGACCCGGCGGCTCCGGTCCGAACGGTTGTACGCGGGGAACTGGAGGACTTGCCCGGGCTGCCGTGAGCCGAACCGCGTGGCTCGGACACAAATGTGTCGGCCGGAAGGGCGCGGTTGGCCCGGATTCCGTGCTCGCCAGACGCGGACGCCAGCACCGAGCATCGCGACGATTCCGAAGAAGAGGAGTGCCTTGCGTTCAGCGGGAGTTGCCATGGAGGCAACATCGGGCGGAACGACGCGCCGCGGGTGATCAGGGATCGGCGGGTGGCGTCATATCACCGCATACGGCAACGCATCATCGGGCAAGGCTTCCGAGTCCGATCGCGCCTGGATGGCCAGGCGCGGACACATCCGCGCCCTACGGGCGGTTGGTCACGAGGGCGGCTGCGACGTCGCCGACTACGCCGAGTGACTTGGCGGAGATCTTGTCCATCGTGTCGGCGAGGGTGTGGTGATAGTTGTTGCTGGGAGATTCGTAGTCGATGTCGATGACGTCGATCACACGAAGGCCGGCCTGGAGGAGGGGGATGTGATCGTCGGTGACCGCCTGGCCCATCTGTGGCAGGAAGTACTGGGAGTAACCGAGATCGTCGGCGGTCTTCCATACGCGTGACACGACCTCAGGCGCACGCGCGATGGAGTTCTGCTCCTCGTAGATGTTGAGGTCCTTGTCGCCGATCATGTCGAAGAGAACGCCGAAGATCGGCTGGTAGCCGGGCGAGGGGAGGTGCGATGCGAAGTACGTCGATCCTATCAGCACATCGACATCCTTGGGCGGCCCGAAGCTGCCGTAATCCTCGCCATCGACGAATAGGAGATCGACGCCGACGTTCGGGGGAGTTTTCTTGAGGAGGTCGCCAAGTGCTACGAAGAGACCGACGCCGGAAGCTCCGTCGTTTGCGCCGAGGATGGGCTTGGTACGGTTGGCCGGGTTGGGGTCGCTGTCGGCGATTGGCCTGGTATCCCAGTGTGTGAGATAGAGCACGCGATCGGTAGCCTGCGGGCGGAATCGCGCGAGGATATTTCGCATGGGGATGCTATCGCCGTTGGCGAGCGTGTGCATCCAGCGCTGCTCGATGACGGTGTCGGCGCGGGTGCGCATCTGGGCGACGATCCAGTCACCGGCCTTCTGCCAGCCTGGCGAGCCGGGAATTCGCGGTCCGAATGATACCTGAGTGCCGGCGTAGCGGTAGGCCGCTTCGCCATCGAATCCCGTTTTGGACTTCTGACAACCGGCGAGAATGGGGAAAATGGCAAGATAGAGGAACAGTCGATTCATACGTAGCGTGTAGGTGGACGGAGAAAAGATACCCCGTGCGTGGGGCGTTGGTTGGGGGGGCAACTGACGACGTCAGTGCATCTCGCCGGAATAGAACTGCAGGTGCAGAATCGCGCTCAGCACGGTTTGCGTGAAGGTTCTGCTGAGATTGGCGTCGAAGCTATCGACGCGGGAGATGACGAAGGTGGATGTCATCGTATCGGACACGTCGGTATCAGCGGAGAAGCTGGCGGAGCGGCGACCGTTGTCGGTGAGGCGGCTGCGGCCTACTATGTCGAGCGGATTGAGCACGTAGCTCTTGCCGTGGCTGTTCTGGAACGAGAGCCGCGTACGCAGATCACCATGTGGATGCCATTGCGGCGGAAGCGCGAATGCCCGGGCCAGATCGGCGTTGACGTCCATCGATGTTCCGCGGCCACTGAGGCCGGGTTCGTTGTCCAGACGTTGAACGAGATTGACCCCGAGCGAAGTGGTGAGCGGACGCGATCCCGCCCATATTGCGCTCAGTGAAACGGGATAGCTGCGAATGCGCGTTTCGCCGTTCTCGCCATCGGGGAGCGAGAACTCACCGGGGCTGGCGAGTCGCTGAGTCGTGCCAGCAACCCGCGCGCTCGCGCTGAAATTCCGGATCAACGCTGTGGAATCGGCGATGCGTTTGGTCCAGCGAAGTGCGACATCAGGAAAGACGAGCTGTGTCGCATCTCCAACATCCTGGCCATTGTCGGCTCGCAGTGTCCAGCTTCGTTGAGTGAGACGCTGCAGATGATTGGTGAGCGTCGCCCCGAACGGCAGGTTGATCGTCTGCGACAGGGTGAGCTGATCGTTAACACCCGCGCTTGTCGCCGACTCCGATCCGATGTGTCTGAACTGGTTGACACTGCCGAAACCGAGTTGATACATGAGCGGAGCGGAGGCCGCGGCGCCGTCGTATGCCGTAAGCACGTTTCGGTCGAGCGATATGTCGAGCGGCTGAAACGCACTGATGACCGTCTTCACGCCTGGAATGAATGACGTCGCACTTGCAAGGGCGCGAAAGTCGATCGTGAAACCGAGATTGGCGTTCTGAGTGTTGCCGATATTGCGCGGAATGCGGAACTCCCCAAGGGAATCGGCTGCACGTATGAAGTCGAGCGTGTTTGGGTCACGCAGCATGTTGTAGTTTGAGCTGCTATTGAAGCGTGCGCGAAGCCACGGCAGTGGAGCAACACTGTAGCTCAGCTGCGTTCCCACGGTACGCTGGCGCTCGAGGCCAGTGTCGAATCCGGCAAAACGATTACGCTCCTGCGCATCGACCACCGCGAGGTTCGGAATGTCCGCGTAGGACCTGATGTCGCGCAGCGAGGACAGGTTGAATCGAATGGTACTGTTGCGGAGCGGATGAAACGCGATGGCGCCGCCATTGCTGATCGAATTCGTGAGGCCGTTAACGAACTGCGCGGTATCATCCAGCGCCGCGGCGGGCTTGAGATAGGTCAATCGCCGATCGTTGCCGTTCTCGTACGTCGAGGTGAGATAGAGCTCGGTAGGCAGCACGGTGGCGAGCGAAGGGGCGAAGGCACGAATGAGATTGTACTCCAGGCCCACACGGAGATCATGGGCGTGACCGTCCTCATATTCACTCTGGGCGTCGGCGGATGTGTAGGTTCCCTGCATGCTCAGATTATTCAACACCGGTGCGAGCGTTCCGCCCTTGACCGGAGTCGCGCGCTTGATGCCGAAGGTGACGGACGTAGCTCCGTTGTGGGGTGATCTGAGACCGGGTACCGCGCTCGCGTCGATGTCCGATTGTGTCAGATAAGTTGGATCGCTGGACGCACCGCTGTAATTGAATGTGACTGGGATTGCGTATCCCAACGAGCGCGGTAGCAGCTTCTCCAGCCGGAACGCGGCACTCACGTCCACCGTATTGTCGGTGAGATACGTCGGTTGGTCACCGAGCTGGCGGAAATTGGGATCGCGGCGCGTCAGGTTGACACGTACGTCGGCGAAATCGCTCGCCGTGACGCCGAGCGCTACCTGACCCGCGAAACCTGTTGCGTCAACGACTCCACCGAGCCGCAGGTCGTCGACCCACAACTCCAACGTGTCACTCGGCGATATCGGGCGTGCGACCGACGTGCCGGGCACGCGGAACATTCCGACGGAAAGCTCCTGGATCGCCGCGAGATTGGGCGGGTTCACACCGGGGTCGGTTGTGTACACCATGTAACCATCGGAGCAGGCTGCGTATACGGCACTGGTCGATGTCGTCGGCTGGAACGGAGTATTTGCAATGAGAACCGAATCGGCACCGGTACACGTGTTGCGCTGCGACCCTCGGAGATACGCATTCTGAATCTGCGCACGGAGCGCGATGAGCCTGGAGAAGTCGACGCGGATTTCGGGGAGCCATGCGGATGGGCCGGCGCCGTTTCCCGGCAAGCGGCGTGTGATACATGTAGAAGTTTGATGCATCGTGACCGAGCTTCACATAGAATTGAAGCTCTCCGTTGATGCCCCAGCCATTACTCACTCCCCGTGCCCATACTCGCAGCTCCTTGTAGCTCATGAAGTTCTTCTGCCCTTCTGGAAACCGGTAGTAAGCCTCGGCGCGATCGAACGTATTCAAGCCACCAGCGACGACGCGGAGCGAGTGCTCGTTGATGGGGACGCGAGACGAGGTAACCGGAGTTGCCTTGAGATCGGGCAGATTGGTGACACCCGGTGGCGAATCGTAATTCACGCCTCCCGATACGCCGCGATCCTGTGTGCCGACGGTGCCGACAGTCACAAAACCGAGATCGGGCTGCTCACCAGCCAGACCACGAATCGCCGCATCGCTGCGCTTGAGCCATGGTGCGCCAGTGAGACGAAGTTGATCGAGCGCCACCTGACTGAACGCCGTGTCCGGGACAGCTGCTCCCGAAATCATTGTAATACGCAAGGCGCGAGCGCGACTCAGTAACGGGGAATTCAACGTATCGTCGGGCGCGCGGAATGGCACGCGCACGAAGACCCAGCACACCGGTGTGCGCGGGACAGTCTCGCCACGCGCAACCGGCCGCTCGATGCACTTCCCGACGCGATTGAACTTCCGCTCGTCGGAAAGATCCACCACGAAGCGCCTTATCTGCTCCTGCTCGCGCTGGGTGCTGTTTAGATTGAGCACGTTGTCGCCGTCGAGATCTTCCTCGTCCAGGCGGCCGTTGCCAACGGTGCAATTCGTGCGCGTGTCGCCGACCTGATAGAGCGCGCCATACTGGTTTCTGCAGATCGCGAATTTGGGAACGATTCGCGGCGTCGGTAGCTGGCCCGGTATCGTGTCAGCGATGACGACTGCGCTGTCCGCGACATCTCCGGGCAATCCCGTATCGTTCGCGTTTGCGTTGAACGCGCGCGAAAATGGATCGCGCTCACTATTGAGCTTATCGAATCCGGAAAGGCGACGCCCTGACATCACGGTATCGCGCAGCACGGCGTTCACCGCCTGGATGCGAATAGTATCGGGTTGAAATACAACCGAGTTCTCGGAGATCTCTCCCACGTCGAACACCAGGGTAGGATTGCGCGATCGGCCGACCGCGGAGGTATCTACGAGCGCCCAGAATTCGACATTTTCAGTGCGCGACACATCAGCGCCCGAAGGGCTGAGCGATGTTCGGATGGAGCGCCATCGGCGACCCGTCTGCGTCACCCCGGTGCTCCAGTGCGCATTGCTGTTCTGGTCATCGCGCAACCCGCGTGACAGCGGATACATGGTGAGCCAGAGTATCTGCTCAGGCGCAGCGACGCCGACACCCGAGAACGCAACCTCCGGATCGATCTTGTCGATCGTGAACTGAATCTGCTTGCCGAGCGAATCTCGAATGTTGGTCTGAAATGCGAGCTGAGTCGCGTGATTGATGTCGAGCAGATTGGAGCCGTATTTCGCGAGCACATTATGCGCGACTGCTGGCTGGCTGCTGTAATACCAGTACTGGTCACCGAGCAGCACATCAAGACCGCCAGCTTCCTCGAACGATTCGAGGTACGCCTGCTGTCCAGCGCTCGGTTGCGGCTTGCTCGCGGCAAACTCACCGGCGAGCGAAACATGGGAGGGAACGTCGGTGTGACCGTACGGCAGCTTCGACACCAGTCTGGTGAGCTCGTCGGCATCGAAATTCATCGTGGCGTTGATGCCCGCGATGAGCATCGATTGCGGCTCCAAGCCGAGCGTGGGGCGCGTATACGTGCTTTTCTGCGATTGCGACAGCGCCAGGAGGTTGATCTGGCCGTTCGACAACGGTATCTCGAGCGAAGATCCAAATATCGATGTCGGAGTCTCCACGAACAGAGGATTCTCCTCGAACTGTACGGTCACCTGCCGCGGGCGCGGAAATAACGTGTCCGGCCGCGCGAAGTTCACTCGACCGAGATCGTAATCGACCGAGTAATCGCTGCCACGCGCGAGCAGGACATTGTCGACGAGAATGCGCTCCGAATTCGGCCGCACCTGCACAGCGCCGAGTGAGAGAGTGCCGTTGGTACCGTTTCCCTGCGCCTGGTAGCGCAGGCGTATGTGGTAGACGGCACCGGGCCGTTGCGACGATATGAGATAATCGGCGGGCGTCGTGTAAACGGTATCGTTGTGCGGATTCCCTGCACCGGCCATGCCGTTGCTCGCGAATGGACGCACCGACGGAAAGACCAGGAACTGATCGCGAATCGTGGGCGTGCCAAATGCGCCGACACCCAGGGCGAAGTTGGGGTCGGTCGGACGGGGCCAGAGACGATTCTCGACGTCGAAGGTCGAGCTGTTGGTCGGCTGTGCGAGTCCGAACAGCTGCAGATAGGTTGCTGCGCGCCCCGTCACCGGTTTTTCCTGATCGGTCGCGTTTCCGGTAACGACCTTGACGCTCACGCTCTGGCGCACGACGTCGCTGCCACCGAGTCGATACACTGAACGAATCTCGCGCCGGAACGCAGCGTCGGTCGGTTGAACGTTCGGATCCCACAGCAGATTCGCGAACTGATCGTGCGCCGGGGAATATTCGAGGTCGGGAGTTCCGCCAGTGGTTGCATGAGTCGTCACGACGCCGCCGACACGAACGCGATATGCAACTACGAGCCGCTCGTTGTTGAGTGACAGTGGACGAACGAGCGCGATCCAGAGCCGCGACGGGTCGGAGTAATAGTCGACTCCCTCGCGCAGCAGCTCGTACACCTGGCCTTTCTGCGAACGAGGATCACCGATAATGCGGAACTGCGGACCGTTCGGATTGGGCGGCTGACCGCCGATCAGAAGGCGGTATACATAGATCGTCGCCGGACGCAACGTATCGGGAAGTGCAGCAGCCAGTCGGGTCATCTGCTGCCGATTGAGGATGTCGATGTTCGGATAGCCAGCGAACAGCTTTGGATCGACGGTGAAGAAGAACCGGCGCGGCTCGAACTGGTAGTCTTCGACTGTGCGATCGACCGCCTGCAGAACGTGGTCGCCGACGGTGAACACACGATCGCGAACGACGTTTCCCTTCTGCTGCGCGACGATGCTGCGCAGCTTGATTCCCTCACCGAGATTGGCGACCGCCTGTACGCCGTAATTGCCGCTCGGGATGGCCGCAGTGATGAAGCGTGACGGCGGCGGCTGGAAGGTGACGTTACCGACCTCGAGCTTCTGCATGAACTCGTTCGGCTTGCCCTCGAAGGCGATCGAGATGGTGTTGGACGCGTCGAACTCGCGCTGCGAGTCGTAATCGACGTTCACGTGCACGCGGTCGGCGACGACGCCGGCGGACCGGAGAGCATACTGGAAATCCAGCGTAGGCTCGAAGGCGGAACGGCAGGTGTTGGCTGCGAGGAAGTAGCTGACGCCCTGGCAGCGGTTGGTTTCATCCTTCTCGTTGCGGAACTCCAGCCTGGAATCGACCTGAATGCCCAGATCGGCGTAGTCGCCGAACAGTTGTTCATTCTTGACGGGCTCGCGGGCCTTACGCTGCTGGGCGTCTTCGGCGGAAAGCGGCTGGAGCCGACCTGTCGCGAAATTCTGCGCCGCAACCTGCCCCCAGACCGATTCCAGAATCGAACGACTGTTCAACTGGAAGGCTGTGGCGCGAGCTGCCTGGATCTGGGCTTCTGCTTCCCGGTAGAGGGCGGCGTCTGTGCGAGTCTGGACCGTTGGCAGCTGAAGCGGGAGCGTATCCCGTCCGATGCGTACGCGCAGCCGTGACGGCGCATGCACAGTTGTGTCCTTTACTTGCGCGCGGAGCGGGGACGCGACCACGCCGGCGAGCACGATTGCAAGCACGATCGCGAGCGCGATCCGGCCGGCAAAGGACGGGACCGATGCGCGGGCCCGGCGCAGTCCCCGTGAGCCAGGGGACGCGTGCTCTCTCCGGCGCGCTCGCGAAGGGCGCCCGGGGGAGACCCACCCTGTAAATTTCACCCCGTGAAGATACTCTCCCGATACGTTCTCAAGGAGCACCTGGGACCCCTCACATTCGCACTTACTGCTCTCACGTCGCTCCTGCTGCTCAACTACATCGCCAAGCAGTTCGGGAACCTGGTCGGAAAGGGGATCCCATGGTCGGCGGTCGCGGAGTTCTTCCTTCTCTCCATTCCATTCACGGTCGCGCTCACACTGCCCATGGCGGTGCTGGTGGCGACGCTTCACGCGTTCAGTCGGCTTGCCGCGGAGAACGAGATAACCGCGCTCAAGGCGAGCGGGGTGAGTCTCAAGAGCCTCATGACACCGGTGCTGATAGCGGCGGCCGGCGTCACGCTGTTCATGATCATCTTCAACGATCAGATTCTTCCGCGGACGAATCACCAGCTGGCAGTGTTGCAGTCGGACATCGCGCAGAAGAAGCCGACGTTCGCGCTACGCGAGCAGGTCATCAACGAGGTGAGTCCGGGAAAGCTGTTTCTGCGTGCGAACCATCTGGACGAAGCGTCGAATCTCATGCGCGACGTGACGATCTACGATCTGAGCGACCCGACGCGACGCCGAACGATCTATGCCGACAGCGGCAACATGGAACTCGCCAAGAACCAGAGCGATCTGCTGTTGACACTGTACCACGGCTCGATGCAGGACGTGCCGGTGTTGAATCCGTCGCAGCTGCAACGGCTCTTCTTCAACGTCGATCTCGTGACGGTGAAGGGAGTCGCGAACCAGTTCCAGAAGTCCACCGACGCGCAGAACAAGGGCAATCGCGAGATGTCGGTGTGCGAGATGCAGAGAGAGGTGCGTCGTGGGCGCGCCGATTACATGGAAGCTCGCAAGGATTTCCTGAGAGGGATGAAGGAAGCGCGCGAAAACAAGATCAAGCTCGGCGCCGACATGTACGCGACCGATACACACGTGCCGTCGAACATATCCCTGGGTGCCACGTATTGCTGGCTACTCAAACAGCTGCGTATCCCTACCCTCTCAGCGCAAAGTGCACCGCCGGTGCCCATGCAGCCTCAAGCGGGGCGCGCGACACAGGCGCGACCAGAAGTACAGAAAACTGTTCCGGCGCCGGTACGCCCGGCGACTCAAGCCGGCTCCAAAGTCTGCCACAGAAGGCGCCTGCGCCAACCGCTGCGCCAACCGCTGCGCCAACCGCTGCGCCCGTACCCGCGCGCATCTACACGAGGCCGCCGCCGAGCGTGGGCATGGACGCGACGCCGAGTACGATTACAGTGTCGAAGGTACGACTTTCGGATGCGAAGACGCTGATCGACGGATACGAGATCGAGATCCACAAGAAATTCGCGCTCGCAGTGGCCTGCTTCGTGTTCGTGATGCTGGGCGCACCGATCGCGCTGCGTTTTCCGCGCGGCGGAGTCGGGCTCACACTCGGGGTGAGCCTGTTCGTGTTCGCTCTGTACTACATAGGACTCACCGCCGGCGCCGCGGCCGCGTCGCAGGGGTTGTTACCGCCGGTGATAGCGATGTGGGCTGCCAACGTGATATTCGCCGCCGTGGCGGTTGCGCTGCTCTGGCGCATGGGCAAGGAAGGAGCCACTGCGCGCGGAGGCGACATGCGGGAGATGCTCGGTAATGCGCGCGGCGTGGATGAAGCAGCGGATGCGCGTGGTGCATCTGATTCGCGAGCGCCGGGCGGAGCCATGAAGCTGAGCCACATGATAAAGCCGTTGGACCGATACGTGTTCAGCGAATTCTGGCGTATTTTCGTCACGACGGCGCTCGGCTTTCCGGTTCTGGTCATCATCATCGACATCACGGACAACCTCAACACGTATCTCCAGCGCAACCTACCGAAGTCGCAGATTGCGCTGAGTTATCTGTACTGGCTGCCGGATTCGATGTTCATGATCCTGCCGGCGGCTGTGTTGTTCGCGACCGTGTTCTCGATCGGATCACTCACACGATATTCGGAGATCACGGCGGCCAAGGCTTCGGGCGTTTCGTTTTACAGATTCATAGCGCCGATCTTTGTCGGCGCACTGTTCGCGGTCGCGCTCGGGCTCGTGCTGGGCGAGGTCGCGCCGCACACCAACAAGCGGCGGCTGGAGCTCCTGGAGACCCAGAGGTTCTCGGCGAGCACCGACCGTTATAACTTCGCCTATGCATCCACGGCTGGACGTGTCTACAAGATCAGCGCGCTGCATCTGGCCAGTAAGAAGGCGGATGGTGTCGAGATCGAGCGAAAGGGTAGTGGATCGGACTATCCGTCGTACATTGCGACATCGACGGGCGCTGCTTACACGCCGCGGGGTTGGCTACTGGGCCGCGGGACGATGCACATCATCACGAGCAACAGCACCAACATCACCTTTTCCTACGATTCCTTGTACGACAAGCAGTTCACCGAAAGGCCTGAAGAGCTCACCGCATCGCCCAAGGCGCCGGCGGAGATGGACTACGCCGAGCTGGGCCGATTCATTCATGCGATGGAGCGCTCGGGCACGGACGTGAACGAGCTGCGTGTAGAGCGAATGCTCAAGATCGCGATCCCGGTTACGAGTCTCGTGATCCTTCTTTTCGGCGCACCGCTCGCAACGAGCACGCAGCGAGGCGGTGCGGCCTACGGCGTGGGCGTGAGCCTCGCCACGACAATCATATTCCTGATGTTGATTCAGTTGACGAAAGCTGTTGGCGGAAAGGGACTGCTGCCCCCCGAGCTTGCAGCGTGGCTGCCCAGTATCCTGTTTGGCGTGATCGGGCTCACGCTATTCATGCGCGTGCGTACCTGAGTGCGGTTTCTCGACAGGGCCAGCAGGCCATTCTCGCGGATCGGCGAGCGCGGGTATTTCGCGGCTGACATCGTGCGCGCCTTGCCGGACTGGCGCACATATGGACTCGAAACCATCCGCCAGATGCGTAACATCGGCGTGGACTCGGTACCGCTCACGATCATCGTCGCGGCGTTCATCGGTGCGGTCACGGCATTTCAGACACGTTATCAACTTTTTGGCGGCGTGCAGCTGTCCGTGGTGGGGCTGATATCGAGACAGTCGGTGATTCTCGAATTGGGACCGTTGCTCACCGCGCTGGTGCTGACCGGCAGGGTCGGTGCGCGGATCACGGCGGAGCTGGGTACGATGCGAGTGACGGAGCAGATCGACGCGCTCGAGACGCTGGCGTACGATCCGATCGCGTATCTCGTGGTGCCACGAGTGATCGCTGCGATAGTCATGCTGCCGATTCTTACCGTATTCGCAGACTCGGTTGGTGTCGGGATGGCGTTTCTTACATCGGTCGTCGCGACTGACATCCTTCCATCTGATTTCATGGCGGGACTGCAGCTCGCGTTCGCACCGTTCCAGATTGTTTATTCCCTGATCAAGGCGACGGTATTCGGCGCCGCCATATCGTTTTTCTGCTCGTATGAAGGCTACAATGCGAACGCGGGCGCAGAGGGAGTTGGAAGAAGCACAGCTGCTGCGGTTGTCATAACGTCGGTAGCGATACTTGTACTCGATGCCGTTACCGCGCTGCTCCTGGCGCCATACCTTCAGGCCTGATCCGGCTGACAATATGAAAAAGACTCGTGACGACATTCTGGTCGGTGTAGTGATCGTGGTGGGGCTCGTGATCGCCGTCATCGGCTCGCTATGGCTTGCGCGCGGCGGCCTATCCAAGGGCTATCCGCTGTACGCCAGATTCGCGTGGGGAGCCGGCCTCAAGACGGGTGCGCCCGTATGGGTGAGTGGCGCAGCGGTTGGCTACGTCTCGGACGTGCAGTTTCGCCCGGATGGGAGCCTCCTGACTCAGCTGCGAATAACAAGCGCGCAACCGATTCCGAAGCCCAGTCCGGCGACGGTGGTTCCGAACGGAATATTCGGAGACGTTGCCGTGAACTTCACGCCACAACCGTCGGGCGCGCGGTACGTCGAGGGCGATACCGTGGTGAGTGGTCCTGCATCGGCGGGAATTGCGCAGCTGACGGCGAAGGCTGATTCGATTACGACGTCAGTCGCTGCACTTACGAGTGCGATGAACAAGGAGCTCGTAGCGGGAGGCGGTCTTGCGGATCTGCGTCAGACGCTTGCGGGCACCAACAAGCTCATGTCGCAGCTGAGCGCCATCGCGGCCGTGCAGTCGACCCAGCTTACCGCTACCATGACGTCGCTTCGGCGCGCGACGTCGGCGGTCGATTCGGCCAAGATAGATTCGACGCTGTCGAACCTTCGCACGGCGAGCGGTAACATGAGCTCGTTGACCACGTCACTGGATTCGACGGGCCGCGCGCTGAATCAGATCGTAGCGAAGGTAGACAGTGGCAACGGGTCAGCGGCAAAATTGATCAACGATCCGGCGCTCTACAATGACGTACACTCGCTGCTGGGGCGGATGGACAGCCTCGTCGCTGATATCAAGAAGAACCCCAAGCGATACATAAATGTGAAGGTGTTCTAGGGTTCCCGGCAACACGCCAACCGAGAACAAAACACAAACGCCGCCACGGTCTGAACCGTGGCGGCGTTTGTGTTTACTACTTTCAGGAACTTAGAAGCTATAGCGCAGCGATAGCTGCATGCTGTAGTTGGATGACACGTTCTGCGCGTTATAGCGCTGCGTGCTTGAATCGAACGTGTAGATCCCCTGTACCGGGTTGATGCCGTTGACGACTGCCCCCGTTACGTAACCCGTCGTCGTCAGGAGATTCGTCGCGCTGCTGTAAGGGCCGGCGCCGCTGGAAACGAATGCCTGACGACCCCACTTGGGATTGAGCAGATTTCCGAAGTTGATGACGTCCAGACGCAGCGCAAGGTTCTGCTGGTGGAACGCCGCGAGCGACTGGGACACGCTCACGTCGACTTCGTTGACCCACGGCGACCGGCAGGCATTCCGGCTCAGGATCTTGCCGCGGCTCTCTCGCAGGCACGGGACGCTGTTGATGAACTTGTCGAACGCAGCCTGCTGCGTCGCGACTGAAGCCGCCTTCGCCGGGTCGTTGTAACCCGTGAAGAGAATTTCGTTCGGATCACGCACGTCCTTGGGGACGTAGATGAGGTCGTTCTGAGTCTGCCCGTCGGCGTTTGCATCGCCGCTGCCGTAGACGTAATCGTACGGTGAGCCAGAGCTGCCCTGGTAGATGAACGAGACGTCCGTACGCGTCCGCATGTGGTACGTGCCTGTTGCGATGATGCGGTGCGGCTGGTCGTTCTTGGAGCGCGTGAGATTGTTGTCCGTAACATTGCCGGATACATCACGCTGATAGCGGTAGTTCGAGTTGGCAGTTGAGCTGGTTACGGTCACCACGTCACGCGCCTGGCTGTACGTGTAGGCCAACGAGCCCTCGAACTGGTTCGGTGAAGGTCTTCTGGAGCTGACCCGTAAGGCTGTAGGTGTAGTCACCAGCCATGCTCGTCATGTCCAGCACCTGCTGCGTGGGACCCGTGGTCGTCGGGTTGGCACGCGTCGCCGTGAACGTGCCGTACACGACGCGCCCGTGCGAGTCGACCGACTGCGGGCCGGCGAGCGCGAGGTTCTGGTAGAACGGATTCGAGAGAGCGTGCGTGTAGAGTCCCTCGAGCGTTCCGACGTATCCGCCGCCGAACTGGTGATCGTAAGCCAACGAGATCTTCTGATACTGCGGGTAGCGGAACTTCGGATCGATCGTGTTGATCGTCGAGCTGAGTGCCGCCGTTGCGCCGGGCTTGGCGCCCGATGCAGCGCAGGACGTCGGCGGTGTTGCGATGTTCGCAGCGTTGAACTGCTGCGGCATGAACGACGTCGTCGCGCTCGTCGTACCGCTGCAGACGAGTGTCGCATATCCGCTCAGCCCGGAGTTCTGGAACGCGTTCGAGAGATACACGTACGGCGGTGAGCCGGTGAAGTAGCCGATGCCACCGCGCAGCTGATTGCGCTGATCGCCGGTGACATCCCAATTGAACGCCAGGCGAGGTGACACGGTGCGGCGCGTCGGAACCGAAGACGTGCTCCGGCCGTACGCGGCGAAGACCGAAGCATTGAACGGTGGAACGTCCTCGAACTTGGGAATCTCGAGGCGCACACCGCCGGTCACGTTGAACCGTTCCGTGACCTGCCACGCATCCTGCACGTACACGGAGTACTGGCGAGCATGGAACGTCGAGAGGCCGTGGTTCGGATCGCTGAGAGCCGGAACACCGACGGTATCACCGGACGCCAGACCCTTCGACAAGGAGTCGAGGCTCAGGAACGACCAGGATCCGAGCGAGCTCTGGCCGAACAGGTTGACCGGGTGATAGAACTGGTTGCGCGTGCCGATGGTGACATGGTGGGCGCCCAGGGGAATCGTGAGATTTTCCGTGATCTCGAACGTCGTCTGGTCGAGCTTGTTTCCCTGCGACGACGCTTCGGTGCCCGCGACGAGCGTCACCGTTCCCGTCTGACCGTCGTTGCGCGGGATGCCGCGAACTGTGACGGATGGGAACTGCACCGGCACGGTGCGGAAATCGTGAATCGTAGTGTAGTTGAGTAGCAGCTCGTTGAAGATGCCGTTCGAGAAGTTGCTCAGGAACTCGGCAACCGACGAGTGGCTCGTATTGCTGAACTGGTACTGGTAAGAGGTGAGCGGGAGACGCGGCGAGTTCGATCCTGCCGTGCTGCGACTGAAGCTCGTCTGGTCGGCCGACGCATAGTTGTGACGTAGAACGAGCCGCGTGTTGAACGGGAGATACGCGTCGATGCGGCCGAAGAAGTTCGTGTTCGGGCTTTTCTGCGTCACCCGTCCGAGGTCACCCGGGTTGGTCAGACCGTACTGGGTCTTGAGGATCGTCGCGAACTGGTCGACGTAAGACTGATCGACCGGAAGATTCGGCGAGCCCGCGTACAGACCCGACGTCGGCGCAGTCTGGCGCTGCCACTCCGGGTTCACGAAGAAGAAGAGGCGGTTGCGAATGATCGGGCCACCGACAGAGAAGCCGTACTGCTGCTTGGAGAAATCGGTGAGATACGTCTGCGTGCGCGTGAAGCTCTGGTTGCGCGTGAAGCCATACGCTGAGCCGTGGAACTCGTTCGTCCCGCTCTGCGTCACTGCATTGATGAGCACGCCGCCGAAATTGCCCTGACGAACGTCGAACGGAGACAGCAGCACCTGGTATTCCTTGACCGACTCGAGCGGGATGGACTTGGCGCCGGCACTCGCACCTGGCTGACCGGTGGTGCCGATGCCGAAGATGTCCTGCGCCGAGGCACCGTCGATCTGGATGCCGTTCTGGCGAATGTTGACACCGCCGCCCGAGAGCGCGCTGGTGTTGGTGGACACCTGCGGAACGAGCTGAACGAAGTCGGTGAAATTCCGGTTCAGCGTCGGCAACCGCCGGAGCGCTGAATCGGAGATCGTCGTTCCCGTTCCGGTCTTGCTCGGCGAGATCACCGGATTGATGGCACCCTCGATGCGGACGCCGCTGAGCACGGCCGCCTGGCTCGTCATCTGGACATCGACGCGAGTCGATTGGCTGAGGGTAACCATGATGCCCGTTCGCGTAATCGGCGCAAAGCCGATCCGGCGAACGACGGCGGTGTACGGCCCGCCGACTTCAAGACCCTGGACGGAATATCGCCCACCATCGCGTGCAGTGGCGTTGACGGAAACGCCTGTTTGGGTATTTGTGACTGTAATCTGTGCAGCCGGAATTGGTGCACCGGACTGATCGGTCACCGTACCGCTGACACCACCGGATGTAACGTTCTGTGCATTGGCGCTCCGCGTGCTTCACTAGTAAGCACGCCGTCGCCAGTCCCAGCGCCGTAATCAAACGACCCTTGAGCATGCAACCTCTCGGATTAAGGAAGCATATATTTTACGGTCGCCCGCACATTTGGGGCAGGGGGAATTTGCAACGTCCTTGCAACTCTTTTACTGAACGGCCGTTCGGTTGATAAACGGGTAAAAGATCAGACCAGAGAAGATCACGGCGAAGATCGCCAGAGTAGGTATTCGGGCTACCGGATCGGCGAGCGCGCTGCCCAGCAGGTAGAGGATCGCAAGAACGAACACGACCGGCGCCACGGGAAACCACGCGCGCGCGCACCGCGGGCTTGTAGCCGGCCTTCCTCTTCCGGAGCGGAAAGATCGCTGCCACCCCGAGCGCGTAGAACGGGATAATCGCCGTCACAAATGTGTCCGCCAGTTGTTCGAAGGTTCGCAGCATCACAAATATGACACCAAGTGCCGTGGCCAGTAATATCGCGGCGCCGGGAGTCTGGAACCGGGGCTGCACTCTGCCGAGACGGCGGAAGAGCAGACCGTCAGTAGCCATCGCGAAGAGGATGCGCGGACCGGTGAGCATCGAGCTGGCAAGGGTGCCGAGCGCGGAGAGCATTACAACGATGCCGACGGCGGCGACACCCGGCTCGCCGAGGAGGCGTTGGGCGACGTCGGCCGCGACCAGCTTGGAGTGACGCATTTCGTCGATCGAGAGGACCGACAGGTATGCGATGTTGGCGAGCAGGTAGAGGGCGATAACCGCAAGCGTTCCGTAGATCAGAACCTTGGGAAGATTGCGCTCCGGGTCCTTGACCTCACCGCCTACGAAGCTGACATCGGCCCAGCCGTCGTACACCCAAAGCACCGACGTGAGAGCGAGCGCGAAGGGCACGAAGCCGAAGCTTCCGCTGGGCGCGACGGGGGTGAAATGACCGCCCGTATGTGGCAGTGCTGCAAGCGCGACGATCTCGATGCCGAGCAAACCGGCGCACTTGAGAACGGTGAGCGTATTCTGGACGAGCGTGCCCCATTTCACGCCCACGTAGTTGAGAATGCCCATCAGGCCGATCGATATCGCGGCGACGTAGTGGACCCACTGATTGTACGGCGCAGTGAGCGGGTCGTGGCCGGTGGAGCGGAACATGTATTCCGCAAACGTGGTCGAGATGGCACCGAGGGCGGCGGCGCGAATGATTACGAGCTCGGCCCATCCAAAGAGGAAGGCGGGAACGCGTCCCCACCCTTCCCTGATATAGACGTAAACGCCGCCGGTTTCCGGATAGGCGCTCGCGATTTCGGCGAGTGTGAGCGCACCGCAGAGCGCGACGAGGCCACCAAACACCCAGAGCGCCAGCATGGGGAGCGGCCCGGGAAGCCGATCGGCAATGCCCGCGGGCGAGCGAAAGATTCCGGACCCAACGGTGGATCCGACGAGAACTGCGACGGCGCTCCAGAGGCCGATTCGGCGCGGCAGTGCGGAAGGCATCAACAACGGTACTGCAACGAACGTGGGATGGCGAGTAGCTTTAGACTCTGAAATGGAGCTACATCGAGCCCTGTTCTGGGCCTGCCTCGTCATTACCGTCGTCGCCGAGCTGCTGATTCTGCGGTCGGCGTTTTTTCCGCCAACGGACATGGTACCGGCTGACAACATGCCGCGATCGCCTCGGGTCGTCGAGATGATCTGGGGCGTGTTGCCGGCGATGGTGCTGGCTGTGGTTTTCTGGGTCGCATGGAGAGCGTTGTGAGCGGGTCCGAGTCTCGTCGGACTTTGGCGCAGGCAGTGGAGCCTGCCCCAACACACGGTGGCCTGCCCCTGCTGCGGCGGCTGGCATATGTGGCAACGGGCCTGGCGTTCGCCCAGATCGTCTTTGGCGCCATCGTGCGCATTACGGGATCGGGCATGGGGTGCGGCGATCACTGGCCCACGTGTCAGGGGTACCTGTTTCCACCGCTCGAGCGCCCGGATCTGATCGTCGAGGTGACGCATCGCTACATAGCGGCGACGGTCACGATCGCGATCATTGCACTTCTCATCACCGCGTACAAGCGCCGCGCGCAACGGGGCGTGGGCGGTCGGGGGGGTGTGTTGCGATCGGCGATGCTTGCGACCGGGCTTGTCGTCACCGCCGCGGTATTCGGCGGAATAACAGTCAAGCTTTCGCTCAATCCTTATGTAATCGTCACGCACCTCGCGATCGCGATGACGCTCCTGGCGGTACTCTCCATCGCTGCGCTTCGCGCGGGCGGTTGGGGGTTCGACGGGACCGAAGTTGCGTCGCCGCGAACGTATCGCGCGGCGCGAGCGGCAGTGATCCTTGCGTTCATCGTACTGGTAATGGGCGCGCTCACCGCGAACGTGCTCGGCGCCAACGCTTCGTGCCAGGGATTCCCATGGTGCACCAGGATCGCGGTGACAGGAACACCGTTGTACATCCAGGTGACGCATCGAGTGCTCGCGTTCCTGTTGTTCTTCCACATGATCGGAGTGGCACTATCGGCACAGCGTCGACGTGAGCCAGGTCAGGTGCGCGTTGCAGCATGGGCGGCGCTCGGCGCCATAGTGCTACAAATAGTTGTTGCCGCAGGAATGGTGGAGATGCACCTTCCGCCAGTGTGGCGCTCGCTGCACCAGGCGGTGGGTACGCTGGTGTGGCTATCGATCTTCACCCTTGCAGCGCTGGCGAAATATTCGCTCGCCGAACGCAGTGACGAGGAAGCGCCACTTCGTGGCGCGGCGGCAGCGGCGTGACCACGGGTCATGGCATGAATGCCGACGGAGCGGTCTCCGTGACAAACGAGCGCGAACATTCGCTCGCGTCGGATCTCATCGCGCTCACCAAGCCGCGGATCATTTCGCTGCTTCTCGTTACGACCGTCGCCGCGATGTATGTCGCGGGGACGCCAAGCGGGTGGCTCGTGCTCACGGTATTGGTGGGCGGCTATCTGATGGCTGGCGGAGCGCACGCGGTGAACATGTATCTGGACCGTGACATCGACGCGCACATGCCGCGCACCAAGCTGCGGCCGATCCCGAGCGGGCGGATGGCACCGCGCGCCGTACTCGCGTTCGGGATTCTGCTCGCGACGGCGGCGACGTTCCTGCTGGCGCGATACGCAAATGTGCTCACCGCTGCGCTCGCGTTGCTCGGATTTTATGGCTACGTGTTTCTCTACACGCACTGGCTCAAGCGGAGAACGCCACAGAACATCGTGATCGGCGGCGCGGCTGGAGCAATCCCGCCGCTGGTCGGCTACGCCGCGGTGACGGGCACGCTGGATCTCACGGCGTGGACGTTGTTCCTGATCGTGTTCTACTGGACGCCGCCACACTTCTGGGCGCTGGCGTTACTCAAGAAGCGCGATTACGGCGCTGCTGGAGTTCCGATGGCGCCGCTGATCTGGGGGGAGAAGCATACCAAGGATCAGATGCTGTGGTATCTGGGCATCATGGTCGCATTATCGGTGCTTCCGTTCTGCACAGGCGCATTCGGGTTGTTCTACCTCGTCTCGGCGCTGGTGGTCGCTGCGCCGCTGGCGTACGGAATCGTCAAGATCCGCTGGGGCAAGGGACGCGACGATTCAACAGCAACCGAGCGGTTCGTGTTCATGTATTCGCTTCTGTACCTCGCGCTGCTGTACGTCGCGATGGTTGTGGACCTGCACGTATTCAGATAGTGGCTGCAACCGCGGTTCAGACCGCCGAACCGAAAGGCGGTGCGAAGAAGGACCGTAAGCCGATATCGCCCACCGCACTGGCGCGGCTGTTCCCGCGCGTAAAGCCGTATATCGGCCAACTCGCTGTCGCACTTGTGTGTCTGCTGGCGGCGAGCGCAGCCGGCCTCGCGTTTCCCGCGATCGTCGCCGTGCTGCTCGACACTGCGTTCCAGCACGGGAACGCAACGTTTCTCAACGAGATAGCAGCTGGCCTCCTGCTGCTGTTCGCGGTGCAGGCATCGCTCAACATGGTCCAGGTTTACCTGCTGACGTCGACCGCCGAGCGCGTGATAGCGAAGCTGCGCACGGATCTGTTCGCGCACATGGTGCATCTGTCACCGGGATTCTTCACCGACCGGCGCACGGGCGAGCTTACGAGCCGGCTGTCATCCGACACGAGTGTACTGCAGACAGTTCTGAGCACGAATCTATCCGAGTTCACGCGACAGTCGATCTTCCTGCTCGGCGCGCTGGTGATGCTCACCATCAAGCAACCCGCTCTTACCGGAACCACGCTCGCGGTCGTGCCTCTGGTCGTCGGTGCGGCTTTCGTATTCGGACGAATGTTGCGCCGTGCGAGTACCGGGGTGCAGGACAGGATCGCCGAAGCAACCGGCACTGCCGACGAAGCGTTCTCGCAGATACGGATGGTGCAGAGCTTCACCGCCGAGAGCGAGGAGACTCGCAAGTACGACAAGCATCTGCTCGACGTGGTGCGGGCGGCGGTGGATCGCGCAAAGATTCGCGGCGTGTTCTTCGGCGCGCTCACGTTCTTCGGATTCAGCGGAGTCGTAGTCGTACTCTGGGAAGGCGGACGACTCGTGCTCGCGGGTCAGCTCACCGCTGGCGCGCTCGTGTCGTTCCTGCTTTACGCGATGTATGTCGCGGGAGCAGTGGCGTCGCTGGCTTCATTGTTCGGCGCGTATCAGGAAGCGGCTGGTGCCGCGCATCGCATCTTCGAGCTGATGGACATGAGGCCGACTGTGATCGACCCGGTCGCGCCGGTCGCCTTGCCGCGGCCGCGACGAGGCGACGTCGCTCTCGAGCACGTTCACTTCAAGTATCAACCGGAGCTACCGGAAGCGCTGCACGACGTGTCGCTGCATATAGGCCCCGGCGAAATCGTGGCGCTGGTGGGCCCAAGCGGCGCGGGAAAGACGACGGTTGCGTCGCTCCTGCCGCGATTCTGGGACGTCACCGGTGGACGCATAATGTTCGACGGAATGGACATTCGCGACCTCGCGCTCCGCGATCTTCGTGAATCGATCGGCGTCGTTCCGCAGGAACCGACGTTGTTCAGCGGAACTGTGCGAGACAACATCGCGTACGCTCTCGCAGGAGATTCCGTCGCGGTGCCGGATTCTGCGATCGAATCGGCCGCGCGCGCGGCCAACGCGCACGAGTTCATCGTCCGGCTGCCGCAAGGTTATGACACCGCGGTTGGCGAGCGCGGAGTGAAGTTGTCAGGTGGGCAGAGGCAACGTCTCGCAATCGCTCGCGTATTCCTCAAGGATCCGGCACTCGTCATTCTGGACGAGGCGACGTCGAGCCTCGACTCCGAGAGCGAGCGCCTGGTCGAGGCGGCGATGGAGGAGTTGCTGCGCGGGAGATCAACGCTGATCATCGCCCACAGACTATCGACAGTGCTTCGCGCCGATCGCGTCGTTGTGCTGGAGCATGGACACGTCGTCGAGACCGGTAGCCATGCGGACCTCCTCGACGCGGAAGGGACGTACGCGAAGCTCTACCGCGGTCAGTTCCGCGCAGGCGACCGTGTAGCGCTGGAGAGCATGTAGCGATCGCGACGTGAGTTGACAGTCACTACCGCACGATCGAATCGTAGTTGTGTCCACTCATGGAGGTTTCGTTGTTTCGACAGAGCTCGTCATCAAATGCGCAATTCACTCGCGTAGCGGTACGCGTCGCACTTATCTGCGCACTCGCTGCAACCACTTCCGCACGAGCGCAGAATAGCGCAGCAGCGCCGCACCTCCGGCAGTTCACGAGCGTGGCGATCGCGCCGGACGGCCAGCACCTGGCCTGGATCGGACCGGACTCGCGCCGGGGCGAGACCGTAGCGGTCGAGCTCGCAGCCAACGGCGGCAGGGATGCACCGGAAGCCGTCGCGCTACCGAGCGCGGATCGCGGGAGCATGTCCGAGCTCGCATGGTCGCCTGATAGCAGGCAGCTCCTGGTACGAGCTACGACGGGCAATGGGACTCCGGCGCTCTACATTGTTGGCGCCACGGGTGGCTCGGCGCGTCGAGTCGCCACGGTGACGGGGTCGGTGCATGATGCGCGTTTCTCACCGGATGCGTCGCGCATCGCCGTACTGTATTCGTCACCGTCCGAAGAAGCGAACGGCCCGACGCAGGCGACGCCACGCGACACCGGCGCGATGGACACGCACATCGACCGACAGCACCTGGCCATCGTCGACGTCGCGACCGGCGAACTCAAAGTCATTTCGAAGCCGACCTCTACGTGTACGAGTTCGACTGGTCGCCGAACGGGAAAGAATTCGTCGTGAGCGTGGCCAACGGATCGGGCAACAACAACTGGTGGGTGGCGCGTCTCGATGGAATCGACGCGACGACCGGCGCCCACCGAGAAATCGCGAAACCCAACGTGCAGATCGCGCAGCCGATCTGGTCGCCCGACGGATCGCACATCGCGTTCATCGGCGGCCTGATGAGCGACCAAGGCTCCACCGGCGGCGACCTCTACACAGTCCCCGCCGCCGGCGGTGTGCCGCACGACCTCACTCCCAACATCACCGTCTCGGCTGGCGCCTTCAGGTGGCAGAGTCGCGGAGTCGATCCTCGCCACCATGTGGTCCCACGGCGGCTCCGAGATCGCCAGCGTCAACGCACGCACGGGTGCCGTGACTTCGTTCTGGACGGCCGATGAAACAATCGCCGCCGCTCCGGCCGAGGTCTTCCAGTCATGTCCGCCCCGTCCAACGGACACACGGTCGCGCTGGTGCGCGAATCGTTCAGCACCCCGCCGGAGATCTGGGTCGGTCCGATCGGCCATTGGTCGCAGATCACGCACGTCAACGCCGGCGTCACGCCGTCCTGGGGCAAGTCCGTGAGCGTCCACTGGCACAGCGACAAGTTCAACGTCCAGGGACTCCTGCTCTACCCCGACGACTTTCGAGCGAGCAAGCACTACCCGATGATCGTGTACGTCCACGGCGGACCCGTCGTCGGCGTTGGCGTCGACGTTCATGCGCTGGATCCGCCAGCAGGCGGTGCTGTCGCGCGCGGGCTATTTCGTGTTCATGCCAAATCCACGCGGCAGCTACGGTCAGGGCGAAGCGTTCACGAGGGCCAACGTCAAGGATTTCGGCTACGGCGACCTGCGTGACGTAATGGCCGGCGTCGACACGGTGATCGCGCGTTATCCCGTCGATGCCAACCGACTTGGCGTTACCGGATGGAGCTACGGTGGCTTCATGACGATGTGGACCGTCACGCAGACTACTCGCTTCAAGGCAGCCGTCGCCGGAGCCGGTATTTCGAACTGGCTCAGCTACACCGGCGAGAATCAGATCAGCGAATGGATGGTTCCGTTCTTCGGCGCCACCGCGTACGAAGATCCGGCCGTTTACGCAAGGAGCTCGCCGATCAATTTCATCACGCACGCGAAGACTCCGACGCTGATCGTCGTCGGCGAGCGCGACGCCGAATGCCCGGCACCGCAATCGTTCGAGTTCTGGCGCGGACTGCAGCACGTCGGCGTGAAGACGCAGCTCGTCGTGTACCCCGACGAGGGGCATCACTTCGCCAATCCGGTGCATCAACGCGACATGCTCGACCGATCCGTCGCCTGGTTCAACCAATACCTGAAATAGTTCTGACCGTTACGGATGGAACTGCAGATTCACCGTTGCAGTTCCATCCGCGGTGACGGTAACCGTTCCGTCCGCGATGCCGAGCATCGGGTGCCATGCGCGGATGTGGTGCACACCCGGCGGAACGCTATCGATGGTGAATGCGCCTGCGGCATCGGTGGTCGCGAAATACGGCTGATCCAGCACCACTACCCAGGCACGCGACATCGGCCTGCTCTCCACGGAAAACTCGACCACGCCCGGTGTACGCAGCAGCTTGTCGTACGGGATTACCTGACCGTCGTCGGTGAACGGCGCGAGCGCGACCGTATCACCGGTCGCGACATTCGTCGCGAATACAGTCTCGGCGAGCGGATCGTAGTTCACGACATTGAGCGCGCCACCCGTGACAACTGTCTGAACCTGTGGATCCCACGCACAGTTGTCATTCGTCAACTGAAAGCGCCGCTGGCTCGGCAGGGCCTTTCCCTGCCGGACATCGGTAACCCAGACGACTGCGTTCGCGACCTTGCCACTGCTTCGCGCCAGAAGCTGGACGGTGAGCGGCTTGCCGCATCCATTCTGGTCCGCCGGGACGATGATCGCGGTGTCGCCCGGCGGTGTCCCGTTGAAGGTGACCACTCCGGTGATCTTGCCGCTACTGGCCACCGCACCACCGTTGTAGGAAGTCGGCGATCGCGCGACGATTACCGCGCGATGGGCCGCGCCCACGGTATCACCGACGGCCTGGGCGGAGCTCTTGTCGCGACCCGAACAGGCGGCGACAAGAGCCAGGAACAACACGAGAACTGGGTGTCTGGAAACGTGCATGCGACCGACTTCGAGTGCGAACAAGGATGAGTCTGCTAATTTACCAACGGTGACGACCAGATTCCTGGTACGGGCCAAAAACCAGTTGCTGCGCGGGTTACGCCTCGTCGCCGCCGCGAGCGTCGCAGCGAGCGTCGCCGCCTGCGCATCCGCGCGTGGCCGGCCCCCGGCGGCAGGCGCCGAATTCTGGGGCTTTGTCGCGCCGTGGGATGCGCGCAGCGAGGCCAGCACGGTGGCGCACGATGCGCAGCTCGACGTGGTCATCTCTGGTTTCATAGTCCTGGACAGCGCAACGTTCCGGCCAACCGCACTGTACGCGGACTCGTCGGTGCGCAACAATCCCGGCAACCGCCGGCGCATGGCGCTGGTCACGTCATATCATGGCACGCGGTTTCATCCGGAAACGATTCGCGCCCTCGGCAGCGATTCCACCGTGCTCGGACAGGCGGCGGGACGCACGGCGACCCTGCTTGGCAGCGCCGGCTATCGCGGGATGATTCTCGACTTCGAAGGGCTCACTCCCGACGATCTCGACGTTCTGATTCGCGTGAGCAACGCCTTCGCAGACTCCGCGCGCGCGCACGGCGTATCGCCGACCGGAATGGCGATTCCCGCGACCGATACCGCCGCGTATCCCGGCCGGCCGCTGCTCAGTGCCGTGGATTTCCTGGTGGTGATGTTGTACGACCAGCACTGGCTCACATCACCACCAGGGCCGATCGCGTCGCCGGACTGGGCGATGCGGGCGCTTGGAATGCGTGCCGGCGACGTCGGCAGTTCGCGCGTGGTGGCCGCGTTCCCGACCTACGGATACCAGTGGCGCTCGGATAGTGCGACAGCGATCGTATCGTTCGCGGACGCCGAGGCGCTGGCGCGCGCCGCGCACGTTGCGTTGCAGCGCGATCCTGCGTCGAACACGCTCCACGCCGAGTCGGACGGGTGGAGCGTGTGGGTGAGTGATGCGACGCTGCTCGATTCTCTCGTTCGCGGCGCGCGCCGCACCGGAATCACCAAGTTTGCGTTGTGGAGACTTGGTCTCGAAGATCCACGGATATGGACCGACGTCGTGCGCTAGCGTTCCAACATCACCGCACGACGTCAGCGCACGACGTCAGCGCACGACCGGATCATACGATGAACAGATCTTCCTGAATCCTGCTCGGCGTGATGAGCAGCGAGCCCTCCGAAACATATCCATTGACCTCGCTCCGCATCCCAACCTGTCCGGTTATGTAGATGCCCGGCTCGATCGAGAAGGCAACGCCGGGAAGAAGCACGCGCACGTCGCGGCTCTCGAGATTGTCGATGTTCGGACCGGAGCCGTGTATGTCGCGCGAGTCTATGGAATGGCCGGTACGGTGCGTGAATTTTTCGCCGAAGCCGCGCTCGGTGATGTAACTGCGTGCGGCGTCATCGGCTTCGCCCCCTGTGACAGGAACGCCATTCTCTATGCGATCGCGAAGCACTGCGATCGCCGCGTCGCGCGCACCGCGAACTGTCTCCCAGATCGTGACGTTCGCCGCGCTGGCGGGTCCCAACGAGCCCATCCACGTCTGGTCGGCGTACACACCGTCGGGCTCGCGTGCCCAGAGATCGATCAACAGGATATCGCCGTCGTTGATCAGCTCCGACTGCTCTGCGGTTGGCTCGTAGTGTGGATTGGCGGCGCTCAGCCCGGTCGAGACGTTCGGGCCGTGGTCCGTGAACAGACCCGCTTCGTCGAATTCCTGCCGGATGAGCTGCTGCAGCTCGTACTCGCGCATCGGACTTCCCGAGCGCGCCTTCTCGCCGGCGAGTGCCATCGCGTTGCGCGCGATCCGCGCGAGGTGCTCCGCTGCGCGTTTGTGTGATGCGAGCTGCTCCGGCGTCCACACCGCATAGATGCGTGTGACGAGATCGGCCGACGTCACGACTTCGGCACCGGCATTGCGCACCATCTCCACTACCCCTGCAGGGATGCGATCCAGATACGGCACGGCATCGCCCGCGGAATACTCCATCGCCACACGCTTGCCGGATACCGTCTTCGCGAGAAACGCCTCCAGGTCGCGCCAACTGCTGTAGACGTACTTCGTCCAGTCGGATGGCCACGTCTCCCAGGGGCCCTGCTCTATCGCGTGAGTTATCGCGACCGGATTTCCATTGCGCGGTATGTAGCAGAAATACCGGCGCGTCACCATGCCGGAGATACCGACAATGCTCGCGGCGATCGGGTTGGTTCCGCGGAAATCAAACAACAGCCAGCCGTCCACGCCGGCATCGGCTATGGCACTGCGGATCTCATCAAGTTTTGAGGCAAGCAACATTTCTCAGGGCCTTCTGTCAGGTAAGAGTAAGAAGAGTCAACAGCTCACGGAGCGCAGCGTCGTAATACTCGCGTCCAGGCTCATCGGCACCCACCGATACAGGCGCGCGCGCGGGAACATCCATCCGAAGTACCGGTCCCGACCGGTTGAGCTTGGCTCCGAAGTACCGGGCGAGCAGTTTCTGCGCCTGACGTCGCGCAATGGGCCGCGCGACGATGCGCGGAAGCAGATTCACGCTGCCGCGCTTGAGGCGAGAGAGCCGCCCGTACGCAGCACGCGCGATAGTGACACCAGCGCTCCGGAACAATTCGATAGCGTCCGGCCGCCTGCCCATGAGCCGCGCGAGCGCGACGACTTCGGCTTCCGGTATCGGGTGGCCGCGCTTCGCGGCCTCGTTGTAACGCCTGATCTGAGCGTAGATGGTGTCGGTCGTTCCCAATCGCTTGTTGAGGAACTCCGGAGCATATTCCGCCTCGCCATCGCCATCCGGGCGGTCAGCTTCGCGCACGGCCTCGAGTAGAGAGAGCGGCACGAGCGGATCGACTGACGTGGGATAGGCTGGCGACATATTAGAGCGCCAAGTTAACTCCCACGAGTGACTGAGACAATTTTCGCGCAAAACGGAAGCTTGAGTCTGCTGGGCCGGGCTGCCATTGGGCTCGCGCTCGCGATCGTGGCAGCGCTGCTCGCGCGGCGAGCACGGTCGCTGAGCGGGAGCGGAGCCGTCGCGGCAGCAGCCTGCGGGACGTTGTGCGTCATCGCCGGCTGGCGATGGGCCGTACTGCTGATTGCCTATTTCCTGGCCGCTACGGTCCTCTCATGGGCCGGCAAGGACGACAAGGAAGCGCGCAGTGGCAGCGTCGTTTCCAAGGGCGGGCGTCGCGACGCGATACAGGTTCTGGCGAACGGAGGGGTCTATTCGCTGGCCGCAGCCCTCAGCGCAGCGGTTCCTGCCACAGCTCTGGTCTGGGGAGCCGTCGGAGCGCTGGCAGCGGCGTCTTCGGACACATGGGCAACAGAGATAGGGGTTTGGCTGGGAGGCGAACCGAGATTGATTACTACCGGAACGATCGTCCGTTCTGGCACTTCTGGAGGCGTGACGGGTGCGGGGCTCCTGGGCTCCGTCTCCGGTGCCGCATGGGTCGCACTCTGCGCCATGCTGGCGGGCTTTCGAGGACATGGAGTCCTTCTCGCTGCGCTGGTCGGAGGCTTTGGCGGATCGATCATCGACTCGCTGCTCGGCGCGACCGTGCAGGAGCGGCGCTGGTGCGACGACTGCGCAGAACCTACGGAACGGACGGTTCACCGCTGCGGGGCTACCACCCGCCGAGTCGGAGGAATCATTCGGATCGACAACGATGTAGTAAACCTACTTTCCACAGCAGCGGGTTTTGTACTCGGAGTCATCGTTTATTGCATCGCAAGAAACTTCGGAGACTGGGGCTCGATTGGGTAACGGCAGTACGTCGATGAGAAAGACGCAAGCGATAGTCGTCGGAGCGGGACCCGGTGGATCGTCCACAGCATGGCATCTCGCGAAGTCGGGAATCGATGTGATGCTGCTCGATCGCGCGACCTTCCCCCGCGACAAGGTCTGCGCCGAATACCTCAGCCCTCAGGCATCGCGCATCATCGCCGCCATGGGCGCAATGGAACAGGTCGAAGCATCCGGTCCGGCACAGCTCACAGGCATGCGCGTACGTGCGCCGAACGGCTGCGAGATACACGGAAGCTTCATCGCAGAACACGGATACCGCGCATTCCAAGATCGAGGAATCGCTGTACGAAGATCGATACTGGATGCAATCCTCGCAGGGCGGGCAGAGACGGCGGGCGCAACACTTGTGCAACGTGCGCGAGTCACCGACGTGATTCGCGACGGTAGCGGTCGCACGTGCGGTGTGATGATTCTGGATTCCGATGGCGCCACGCGCGAGATGAGGGCACCGCTCGTCATTGGCGCAGACGGCCTGCGCTCGGTTGTTGGACGCAGATTGGGACTCACGCGTGTCTCGCGCATTCCGCGCCGCGTCGCGTTTGTCGCGCACTTCCGGAACGTGCCCGGCGTCACGGAAGTTGGCGAGATGCACGTCGAGAGGGACGGATACGTCGGCATCGCCGACGTCGGAAACGGGCTGACCAACGTCGCGCTGGTGGTGCCGGCGCGCGCCGCGCGTGACGCAGCGGTGGATCCGGACACTATGCTGGACGAGTGGCTGATCGGTCATCCACATCTCGCCGCGCGGTTCGCGGTCGCCGAGCGCGTTGAGTCCGTGCGTGCGACCGGACCGTTTGCGTCGTACACGAAGCGAGCCTGGGCGCGCGGCGCAGCCTTGGTGGGAGACGCCGCTGATTTCTTCGATCCATTCACCGGCGAAGGTGTGTACAGCGCGTTGCGCGGCGGCGAGCTGCTGGCGCCGTTCGCAGCTGAGGCAGCGACGAACGCGGCTGGCACGGGTCGCGCGGATCGCGCGCTGGCCGCGTACGAACGCGCTCGGCGCGCGGAGTTCCACGGAAAGTGGCAAGTCGAGAGGCTGATTGCAGGAACCGTAGCCGTTCCCGCTCTCATCAACCACGCGGCGCGCGCGCTGTCCAGGCGCAAGGAAATGGCAGACCTGCTCGTAGGGGTGGCGGGGGGATTCGTGCCGGCGAGCCAGGTGTTGAGACTCGGGTATTTCGCACGGCTGTTACTGTTCGGTGTATGAGCCTCGATCCGGATGCATTCAGGGCAGTAATGGGAAGGTTCGCGAGCGGTGTCACAGTCGTCACTGCGACGGACGAAGCGGGATCGGCGTACGGGATGACGGTCAGCGCCTTTGCGTCGGTGTCACTCGAGCCGCCACTGGTGGTGATGTGCATCGATCACGCCGCGTCGCTGCACGACACACTGACGAAGGCGCCGTACTTCGCGGTCAACATCCTCGCATCCACTCAGGAGGCGATCGCACGGCGGTTCGCGGATACGGGCGCGCAGCGATTCGAGGGAATCGGTTACCGGAATGGCGAGAACGGCGTGCCGCTCCTCAACGACGTGCTCGCATTCGTCGAATGCAAACGCGTATCCGCGACTGAGGCTGGCGATCACACTGTCATCATCGGAGAAACCGTGGCGGCGTCGATGCGTGATGCGCGGCCGCTACTCTACTATCGTGGTGGATTCGCGCAGTTGGAACGATAGGCTCAACTATGCGAGGGTTGCTGACACCGCGGCGCAGATACGGAAAGGAGCTGCTCGATTCCCGTCAGGAAGACGAGAGACTCGTTCTTCGAACAGTCGAGGACCTTCGACGCTCGAACATCATCTTCAGAGGGACCCGCTCGGCGATCGCGGAGCTTGCGCTGCACTTCGCGCGCCTTCCAAAAGCAGCGACCCTGTTGGATGTAGGCACGGGGCGCGGCGACATTCCGCGTGCGGCGGTCATTGCCGCCGCAGCTCACCATGTAACTCTGACTACCGTGGGGTTGGACGCCGAGCCTGTGATCGCAAGATCGGCGTCCGGTTCAGTATCGTACGCGATATGCGGCAGCGGACTTGCACTACCATTCGGTGATGGAAGCGTGGATGTCGTGATGTGCTCTCAGACATTGCATCATTTTCGCGACAACGAAGAGCGCGCACTGCTGCGGGAGATGAATCGCGTGGCCCGTGTGGCGGTCGTTGTCAGCGACCTGCAGCGTAGCTGGATCGCGGCTGCGGGGTTCTGGGTGGCGTCGTTTCCGCTCCGGTTTCACAGCGTTACGCGGCACGATGGCGTGCTGTCGGTAATGCGCGGTTACACACCGGGAGAATTATCGACGGCCGTATTCGACGCGCTCGGCGTGCACCCAACGGTGCATCGGCGACTCGGCTTCAGGATCACGACAAGCTGGGTTCCGACTGCGGGCGAGTGTGCAACGTGATCGACCTGGGACCGATGCCAGCTGGCCGTCGCATGCACGTCCTGGACGAGCTCGAGGTGCGCGCGCCATTACGCCGGATCTTCGCGCTCGCGCGGGA
Source organism: uncultured Gemmatimonadales bacterium (assembly GCA_963707505.1). Lineage (GTDB taxonomy): Bacteria > Gemmatimonadota > Gemmatimonadetes > Gemmatimonadales > Gemmatimonadaceae > Fen-1247. Next base: position 461,019 of record CAVPQB010000004.1, on the reverse strand, counting down.
TGTGAGTCGCTGGCCGGAGCATCTTCCGCACTATCGCTTCGTTCGGTTCAACAGGCAGGAGGCGGATGGTGGCGGGGTGGTGGAGATGTCGGCCAACAGACCGTTCGGGCTGCTCGACTGGCCCACATGGTGGCGATCGGACATGCAGGTGATCGACAGCGCGCCGGCAGTTCGGTTTCGGCACGTTGCTGGTGTTACGAGTGGAATGGACGTCGAGTGGAGCTTCGAGCCCACACCGGCGGGGACGCACGTTCGTGTCCTGCACGTGTGGAACGGACCCGAGTGGCCGCTGATCGGAGAATTCGCGGCCACAACGGTGATTGGACCAGTGTTCGTGCACGGCATCGCGTCGCGCACTCTTGCAGGGCTGGCACGCGTGGCGGAGGCCGAATGAGTAGCAGACGAAGAGTAGTGATAACCGGGATCGGTGCGATAACACCAATCGGCTCCACCAAGGAAGGAATGTGGGAGGGCGTGCTGCGTGAGCGATCGGCAGTACGCTCGCTCACACGATTCGACCCGTCGATCTTTCGCAGTCACAACGCTGCTGAGGTTCCGGACTTCGATCCGAACGATTTCATCGAGAGCAAGCGCGCGCGACGGCTGGACCGGTTCGGTCAGTTTTCCGTGGCCGCGGCGAAGCAGGCCATCGAGGACTCCGAAATCGATCTCGCCACCGAGGATAGAGACAGAGTCGGCGCCATGATGGGCACCGCGCTCGGCGGCGTGGGTTACGCGGAAGAACAGCTCAGCGTGTTTCTTCGCGAGGGGTTGCGCGCGGTCGATGCAACACTCGCGCTCGCGGTGTTCGGCGGCGCTGCAAGCTGCAACATCGCGATCGAGCTGGGTGTGACGGGCCCGAACTCGACCAACGCGATGAGCTGCGCGTCGGGTGCGATGGCGATCGGCGAAGCGTTCCGCCAGATCCGCGACGGGTACGCTGACGTCATGATAGCAGGAGGCGCCGAGGCGCCACTCGCGCCGCTCTGCTTTGGCGCCTTCGCTCTCATACGTGCGATGTCCACCCGCAACGACGATCCCGAACACGCGTCGCGACCGTTCGATCACGAGCGTGATGGATTCGTGATGGGCGAGGGAACGGCGGTGCTGATACTGGAGGAGCACGATCGGGCAGTATCGCGCGGCGCGCGAATCTACGCCGAAGTCTGTGGTTATGGCACGACCAACGACGCGCATCACATGACAGCGCCCCTGCCTGACGGAACGCAGGCCGCGCGCGCGATGCGCATGGCGCTGAGCGACGCAGCGGTGTCCCCATCCGAGATCGGATACATCAATGCGCACGGCAGCTCGACTCCGCTCAACGATCCAACTGAGACGGTAGCAATCAAGCAGGTATTCGGCGATTCGGCCGCGACTGTGCAGGCGAGCGGAACCAAGGGATATTACGGCCATGCGTTGGGTGCATCCGGAGCGATCGAGGCTGCGATCTGCGCTCTCGCAATCGACCGGGAATGGCTTCCGCCTACCGTGAACCTTACCGAGCGCGACCCGGCGTGCGATCTTAACTACATCACGGGGACAGGGCATTCCGACCGGGTGGAGCACGTGCTCAGCAACTCATTCGGATTCGGCGGTATCAATGCCGCGCTGGTCTTCCGCCGGGTAGTGTAGCGACGCGCATCCGGGCGCTTCGCAGGCGCCCGGTCAACCTTGTTTCGAACGGGGTAACGCATGCGTGATCCGCTACGCCATTTTGTCTCGGAGTTCATAGGTACGTTCGCACTGGTGTTCGTGGGCAGCGCCGCGATAATGGCTGCTGCGCAGGCGAACTCTCCGTATGCGTTGCTGCAGGTGGCGCTGGCGCACGGCCTGGTGTTGTCGATATTCGTGACGGCGCTCATGCGGATCTCGGGTCACTTCAATCCGGCGATCACACTTGGATTCGTAGCGGCGCGCCGCATCGACCCTATGATGGCCGGTATCTACATCGTAGCGCAGCTCCTCGGCGCGGCAGCGGCCGCGTACATACTCAAAGGCACGTTCCCCGACGCAATCGTCGCAGCTACGCGTGATGGTGGCCAGGCGATTTCACTGGACGTTACCGCGTCGCAGGCATGGATTCTGGAGGCGATCGCGACCTTCTTCCTGACGTTCGCGGTATTCGCGACTGCGGTAGATCCGAAGTCGCCGAAGGTAGGCGGATTCGCGATCGGACTGGTGGTGACGGTCGACATTCTGGCGATCGGGCCGCTTACTGGCGCGTCGATGAATCCGGCGCGGTCGTTCGGGCCGGCGCTTGCTTCAGGGATTTACGAAGGTCAGTTCATCTACTGGACCGCACCGATCGTGGGATCGATAATCGCGGCCGTTCTTTATGACACGCTGTTCATCAGGCGCGAACGGGAACCGATCGAGCACGGAGCGATCGAGACCTGAGGGCGGGAGTCCGAGAGCAGGTTTGTGATGTCCGAAAGTGGCTATCGTCGTCATCCCTCGCGTTCACGGGGGATGACGACGATGACGAATTTACGATGCCCTGAGTGCCTGCAGGAGCGCCGGAAGCGCGCCGACGACCCAGACGACGACCGCGGCGATCGCCGCCTTCTGCCGCGGAATTCGCGCAACTACGGACAGACCGATCGCGAGTAGCACGGTCACCCAGATCGTGAAAAGGTCGATCCGGCCCAGTAGTCCGATCAACACTGGCGACGCCGTGTCCGGATCCAGAAAACGTGCGGCACTCAGACTCACGCGGTACTGACCGTTGAGAGAAGCCGGGTCCATGACGAATGCCTGCACCACTCTGAGCAGTGAATCGAGGATGCGCGGGATGAAGGCGTAGCAGGCGATCATGCATGCAGCACCTACGCCTTCCTTGGCATCGACGAACTTGCCCGCGATCCACAGGATCACTCCCACGAGCAGCGGCATGATGGCGGCGCCCAGACCAACCAGAACAGGGGTCAGCTTCTCCGCGAAGGCGCGCGAAGTCTGGATCTGAGCGTCCGTCAGCTGCGGGTTCTTCTTGGCGGCGGCCGCCATCCCGCGCGTGAACTCGGAGTCGAATATCGGTTGCAGGGCGGAGTGGCCAGCGACCACTATGGCAACGGACAGGACTACGAAGACCACCAAGGGCGCGAAAAAGCCCGAGTCGCGTCTGCGCTCAAACACCTCGCTGGGTGACACGAAAATATCGATGAAGTCTTCCCACAGGCTCGCCGGCTTCGCGGACACTGGCGGCGCGGACGTGCTGAGTTCGTCAGGGGCGGTCATGATCCATGGGGGTTGAGGTCCGCACTACAGTGCACTAATGGTCGCGGGGACGCCAGGGGTGGACTTTTCGCCGGCCTGCCTGCAAGATGTGACCGTGAGCCGCTCACGTGGGTTAACGTAGCATGGTGATTTCCGACGCGGCGGTGGTCAGCCGGATTCGCGATGGGGAGAGTGACGCCTTCGCGCTCCTCTTCGAGCGGTACCATGAACGTTGCGCCCGATTGGCGATGCGGCTGCTCGGCGACCCGGACGACGCCGCCGACGCGGTGCAGGACGCGTTCATCCGGGCCTATCTGTCGCTCGACAGCTATCAGGAGCGCGACCGCTTCAGTTCCTGGCTGCTCTGCATAGTCGCGAACAGATGCCGGTCCGCGAGCGATGCCGCGCGGCGTCGCGCAAACATCGCGGGCGAATGGATGCGGGCTCATTCCGATGCGGGCCACACTGCGGTGCTCCCGCGCGAGGAAGACCATGCCCTTGCGCAGCGATTGAGCGAGGCGCTGGAATCCCTGCCCGACGCCACCCGCTCCGTCGTGCTCAGCAAGTACGGCGAAGACCGGAGCTACGAAGAAATTTCCGCCGACACCGGTGTTGCGGTGTCGGCGCTAAAGATGCGCGTCGCACGTGGCTCGGCACAGCTCCGCCGCACACTGGTCGGTGCGGGAATCACGCTGGCGACCGTCGCACTGATCTTCGTGACACACACGCGAGACAATAGAAAACCGAGGACCGCTACGATCGTTGCGTGTGATACCCTGCGGGCGATAATGCACGACACGCTCGGTGCTTCGACGCGCGATTCGATACTTCCGCCGGGGCGTTGCGGCGAGGATACACGTGCGCCGGTCCCCGAGCAGCGGCTCCGCGGCGTTCACGACCCACAGCCAAAAACGGAATTTTGATGACGCGAGAGGTCAGAACGGGGGCGCCGCAAACTCCCCCGTACGCCTGGGGCGCGCTCGCCTCACTGTGTGTATTCGTGTTGTATCTCATCACGCTGTCACCGACGACGGCGATGTGGGACACGAGCGAGTACATAGCGGCCGCGAAGGTGCTCGGACTGCCACACCCGCCCGGCAATCCATTGTTCGTTCTGATCGCGCATGCATTCGGGTCGATCCCCATACCAGTTTCATACGCGGCGCGAATCAACATTCTCGCGGCCCTCTGCAGCGCGATCGCGGCTGGCTCCTGGTTTATCCTGATCGACTTCGTGCTGGCACGTGGCGGAGTGGCGACACTGCGCCGCAGACTTTGCGCTGCCGCTGGCGTGATCGTTGGCGCGAGCGCGTTCACGGTCTGGAATCAGTCGGTCGTGAACGAGAAAGTGTACACGATCTCGCTCGCGCTGTTCGCGATCATCACACTATTGATGCTCAGCTGGCTCGATGGGGACGGGAAGCCGAGGAACGATGCGAAGCTGGTCGCGATCGCGTTTCTGCTGGGCGCGGGCTACGCCGTGCATCCAGCCGGCTTGCTCCCGGACTCGCAGTCGTGGTGACCGTCGCGAGCCAGCGGTGGAGGAAGTTCCTGCAGCCACGTCTCGTACTTGCAGTGTTCGGCGCCTTTGCGTTGGGACTGACACCGTTCATTTTCGAGCCAATTCGCGCTGCACAGGCGCCAGAGATGAACGAAGGCGCACCGACTGGTTGCACGACGAAGCTCGAATGGTCGTGCACGTTCAGCGAGAAGACATACACCCGGCTCTCCGACAACATCAACCGCACTCAATACGGCAAGCCGTCAGTGATGGATCGCCAGATCTCGTTCGGGTCGCAGCTCGGCATGTGGTGGCTGTACTTCAAGTGGCAATGGCTGAGAGATCCACACGGATCTGCACCGTTCGCGCAAATGCTCATGGCGCTCCTTATGTTCGGACTGGGCATATATGGGGCAACTGTACACTGGCGATGGGATCGGCGCTTCGTGTATCTACTGGGCGACCCTCATGTTCACGCTGACGGTGCTGCTCGTCTATTACATGAACTTCAAGTACGGTTACTCCCAGGCGCCCGGGCTGGGTGACAGCGTGCCGCGCGAAGTACGCGATCGTGACTACTTCTATCTGTGGAGCTTCAGCGCGTGGGGCGTGTGGATCGCGGTAGCGGTTGCCGCGATCTGGCAGCGAGCGCGCTCGGGTGGTGCATTGCTGGCGGTCGCAGCAATCCCGCTCATCGGAAACTGGAGCGCGGCGTCGCGGCGGAACGATACCGTCGCGCGCGATTGGGCAGTCGACATTCTCAACTCGGTCGAGCCGTATGGCGTGATCGTCACTGGTGGCGACAACGATACGTTTCCACTCTGGTACGCGCAGTACGTCGAAGGCGTGCGGACGGACGTTACCGTTGTCATCGATCAGTACCTTCAGATGGATTGGTTCGTCGAGCAGTTGCTGCGGGCGCCCATTCACAAGTACGATGCCGCAGCCGGTCCGGCGATGTATCGAACGGGCACGTGGCCAGTTCCAACACATGCAGTATTCCGAATGACCGAGGCGCAGGCTGATTCCGTTCCCGATCTCATGGAGCTGCGCGAGCCTCAGTTGCTGAAGAGTGGCGCAATCGAGGGACGCATCGGAGCGGGCTATCTGGAGCGAAAGGACGTCTTCGTGCTGCGTCTCATTACCGACGCGCTTCCCGAGCGGCCGGTGTATTTCACGATGGGCTCGCCGTATCCGAAGCAGTTTGGTCTGCAGCGCTACATACTCGGAGAGGGGCTCGTTCAGAAATTGATGCCGACTCCAGTGTCGGATTCCACCGGACCGGTACTGGACACACGCGGAACGGATGCACTATGGCGAATCTATCGCGGACCGGCGGCGATAGTGCGTCGTGGCGACTGGATCGACAGACCGTCGTTGCCGACGCCTGTCGACTATACGCTTGTCGGGCTCAATCTCAGCGACGCGTTGGACCACCAGGGCGATAGCACGCGTGCGCGCGAGGTGCGCAACGACGCGATTGCCGTGATAAAAGCGGCGCGGATGCAGGACATCTTCGGGATGACGAAGACGCCTTAGGGTCCGACGTGCATGTACTTCGCGTCGTAGCGCGCGATGGAATCGACAATCACCTGCTTTGCCGAGTCGCTTCCTTCCCATCCCTTGATCTCGACGCGACGACCCTCGAGATCCTTGTAGATGAGAAAGAAATGCTCGATCTCCTTCAGATACGCCTGGGGGAAGCGTGCGATGTCGTAATACTCCTCGTAACGTGGGTCATGCCACGGCACGGCGAAGATCTTGTCATCAGGCTCGCCGCGATCCAGCATCTTAAGAACGCCAATTGGCCGCACGTCGATCAGGCATCCCGTAAAAGTCGGCTGATCGACCTGAACGAGAACGTCCAGCGGATCGCCATCCTCGTGCAGCGTACGCGGGATCAGACCGTATTCACCGGGATATGAAACCGCCGAGTACAGGACGCGATCGAGACGGAAGAGTCCGGTGTCCTTGTCAAGCTCGTATTTGTTGCGGCTTCCAGTCGGTATTTCTACGACCGCGGTAACCTGCACGGGAGGATTGCTTCCGGGCGGGAGATCGTGCCATGAATGAATCATGGACCAAAGATAACATGCAGCCGGAGGCTCTCGGCTGCGCGTACCCGGCTACGACACGGTCGCCGTCGGTTCCACCACGGTCCTCTCAGTCGCCGGGCGAGCGATGCGATACTCGCGACCCCGAATCAGCACGAGCAAACTTGGCACCATGTACAAGCGTGATTGGCGTGGACAGTGCCAGTCCGCCGATTACCGCGAGCGCCAGCGGACGCTGCAGCTCGCTTCCGGCGCCAAGCCCCAGTGCGAGCGGAAGCAACCCGAACAGCGTGCAGAGCGTAGTCATGAGAATGGGGCGCAGACGTGTGCGCGCGGCATCGCGCAATCCGACCTCGAGCGGAACATCGTCATGGACCATCCGATAACGAGTGAAGTCGAGTAGGATGATTCCATTCTTTACGATCAGTCCCACCAGCAGAATGAGACCCATGAACGAGGATACGTTCAGCTGTGTGCCGGTTATCAACAGCAGGAACACCGCACCCACGAATGAGATCGGCGCTACGACAAGGACTACGAGTGGCTCCACAAAAGACTGAAACTGCACCACCATGACCGCTGTAACGCTGAGTGCGGCGAGCAACAGTACGAGGAGCAATGCGTGAAAGGCCTCCTGCTGACCCGCGTACTGTCCGCCCAGTTCAACGCGGATACCCGCGGGCGGCGGATGTGCCGCGAGCACGCTCTTGACATCGGTCATCACGCCACTCAACGCGCGGCCGCTCACGTCGCTCGTGATCGCTATCATCTGCTGCTGATTTTCCCGATCCAGCTCGGCCCGCGTCTCGGTCGGTGTGAGAGTTGCGACCGCGGACAACGGGACAGCGCTACGCGTCGAAGCTGATACGAGTGGGAGCTCTCCAAGCTTGTTCGCATCGAACCGGACTGCGTCCGGTGCACGAACACGAACGCCGATGGCGCGGTCAGCAGCTCGTACCTCGCCCGCAGGAACGCCCAGTAACGCCCCTTGCACGACGTCACCGACGCCCGCAGGAGTGAATCCCGCGCGCGCCGACTCCGCCGACCCGACATGCAGTAATATCTCGGCGCTGGGCTCGCTCACGCCATTGAACAGGTCCTCGACTCCCGCGACCTTGCTGAGCGGATCGCTGATCGAGCGAGCGTACGCCTCGAGCTGATTCAGGTCGTCCCCGAACAGCTTGATCTCAACGGGACGCGCGGCACCGGCGAGATCGTTGATGACATCCGACAGAATCTGAACAAACTCGATATGCAACCGAGGAACGGCGGTTGCGATCTTGCCGCGGACGTCATCCATCACCTGGAAGATGCTCCGCGACCGCTTGGATTCGGGGACGAGACGAGCGACGAGATCGCCTACATTCTGCTGTGTCGCGAAGAGGCCGAGCTCAGCGCCGGTTCGGCGCGAAGTGCCGGATATCTCGGGCGTCTGCGCGAGAATCTTCTCAGCGATGTGAACCTCGCGATCGGTTTCCGACAGCGCCGTTCCGCCGGGCGTGAAATAGTCGAGTACGAAGGCGCCCTCATCCATTTCCGGAAGGAAACCGGTTCCTGTGAAGCGTGCGGCGACCACACCGAGAATCACGAGCAGGACCGCGCCTCCGATCATTATCCAGACATGACGCAGTACGCTGACGAGCGACCGCTCATAGATGTCCGCGAGCGAATCCAGTCCACGTCCGATGTGGTGCAGTATGCCGCGTTTTTTTGCGCCCGGTCGCTCAGACTCGGCGTCCTCCGCTCGCACGAACTGCTCGCTGAGCAATGGTATGAGCGTGATGGCGAGAAACAGCGATACGATCACCGCTATCGTGAGCGTGATCGAAAGCGCCTTGAAGAATTGCCCGACTACGCCCGTGAGCAAGCCGAGTGGCAGGAATACAACTACAGTGGTGATCGTGGATGTGGTGACGGGCAGGATCAGTTCCTGGAGCGCATCACGGATGGCGAGGTGCCTGTCCGGTGTGAAGGAAAGGTGTCGCGCTATGTTCTCGGTGATTACTACCGCATCATCGATGACGAGACCCACAGCGATGGCCATCGCTCCCAGCGTCATCAGGTTGAACGTCTGCCCGATCATGGACATGACGAAGACCGTGATCGCCATCGTAAGCGGGATGGCGGTCGCACTTACGGCAGTAATGCGTCCGTGTCGAAGGAATGCGAAGAGAACTATTATGGCCAGAACGGCACCGATGATCATCGCGTCGCGAACGGAGGTCACAGCCTCGCGCACGAGTGCGGCCTGATCGTATACAGGCTTGAGAATCACGCCAGGGGGAAGTGTCTTCCGGATCGTCGCGGCGATAGAAGCAACGCTATCTGCTATGTCGACCGTGTTCCCACCGGGCTGTCGCGTGATGTTCAGCAATGCGGCCGGCCTCCCATCGCCTCGCACGAGCAGCACCTGATCCTCGGCGCCCATCTGTACCGTTGCCACGTCGCGAACATGCAAGCCGTTTGGTAGAACAACAGCTCCGACGTCGGCGACGGAGTGGGCTTCCTGATCCGTCACGATCAGATACTGCTTGTAGTCGCGTGCAGCGCGTCCTACCGCTGCCGGCGAGATTGCATTCTGAATTGCCGTCGCAAGGTCGTTGTACGTGAGGCCTTGCGCGGCAAGAGTCGATGGATCAGCTACGACTTCGATCTCCCGGATGCTGCTTCCCTGCACATCCACCCGCCCGACACCCGGAACGCGGGATATGATCGGCCGGATCTGGTATCGCGCGATGTCGTACAACGTGGAGGGATCGGTGCCCTCCAGATTGTACGATAGAATCGGGAACAGTGACGGGGTGAGGCGTGCGACTTCGACGTTCACATCGCTGGGGAGCGTATTGCGTATCTGGCTCACGCGCGTCTGTGCCAGCTGCAGTGCGGACTGCATGTCTGTCGCCGGCGTGAACGTCACGGATATCTCAGCGGCGCCGCGAATGGATTTGGACGTCACGCGGGTGACACCTGGCACGGTGCTCACCGCCTCCTCCAACGGACGCGTGACCGAGAACTCCACCTGCCGGGCGCCCAGCGATGAGCCCTCGGCAACGATCGTGATACGCGGGAAGAGCAATTCCGGATAGATCGCCGAGGGGAGCGACCGAGCCAACCAAACACCGCCTACACTCAGCAGTACGACAACCAGATATATGACGCGTCGCTGCGCTGCGAGGATATCAAAAAGACGCACTGTCCGCTACCGCTTGGGAACGGTGACTTTGCTGCTGTCTTCGAGGCCGTACGCGCCTGTCGTCACGACCGTCTGGCCTACCGCAAGCCCCTTGGTGATCTGTACGAGCGAATCGCCGCGTGTGCCGACCTCGACCGGCGTCGCATATGCGATTCCCTGTTTCACGACGTAAACCTTGAACCCCGTACTATCAGGAACGAGTGCGTTGGACGGGATGGACATCGCGCTCCGGGAACCGGTGACTGCGATCTTGCCGGTGAGAGTTTCCCCAAGCCTGAGCGGACGTGTCGACGATGCAACGTGTACTCGCACCGGCACGGCGCGCGTGGCCGAGTCGATTGCGGCGCCCACTGCGATCACGGAACCGCGGGCCACCACAGAGGCCGAAGGCGTGTCATTATCCGCGAAGCTGACGGAAGCGCCGCGCCGTACCGATCCCGCGTCCACAGGCGAGAGTTGCAAAAGAACCTGCAGCGCGCTGGGATCCGCGATCGCGACGAGTACCTGTGCTGGGTCAGCGGACGCGCCGGTGACGGCATTCATCTTCGTTACCACACCGGAGATCGGAGATCGCAGCGTGGACAGTGCGTAGGTGCGATGCGCACCGACAGCGGCAGCTTTCGCCTGAGCGAGATCGGAGCTAGCCTGATCAACCGTCTTGCGTGCCACGATCCCCTGTTGCGCGAGCTCTGAAGCCCGATCATAAGCGCTCTGCGCCGCGGCCAGCGCCGCATCCGCGCCCGTCGAGGCCGCCCGCAACGTTGCAGCGTCGAGCTCGACCAGTGCTTCACCGGACTTCACAGTCTGTCCGGCTGTCACGAGCACGCGAGCAATCCGTGATGGAGCTGGCGCACTCAGCTCGGCGTATCCCGTCGGGCTGGATACTACGGTGCCAACGGCGCGAACCATCGGAGTGAATGCAGCCGTCGTTACCTGCGCGGTCTCGACAGTTACAACCGGAGTCGCATCGGCTTCACCGGCAGTGTCGGATTTTCCGCATGCCGAAAGCGCGGACAACGCTGCGAGCGCGAGCAGCAGTCGACGATCCATCATTGGGTGACTCCGTTTGCAGTGAGCACGCGAACCAGCGCTGAGGCGACGTTTGCAGCCACGAGGTCGGTGACGTACTGTGCCTGCGCGTCGTGCTGAGCTCGCCTCGTCTCGAGAATGTTGCCGATCGCCATCTCTCCCGCGGTATATGCGCGTTCCGCCATCGATACGTTCCGGGTAGCTGCATCCATGATCGTGCGATCGCGCCCAATGCGCGATTCTGCGACCGCCTGTGTACGGTAAGCCCGGGCAAGCTCTGTGGCTGCGTTTAATCGTGCGATCGCGAGCTCCGCCGTGGCCCGTGTAACATCGGCGTGCGCCGCTTCGATCGCGCCTCCGTTTCGGTTAAAAAACGGAATTGGAAGAGCAACGCCTATCGTTGGCAGCAGTCCCTTCTCTGCACCGGTCGGATCCTTCGCATCCGCTCCAAACTGAATTGACGGCACGCCGAACACGCTGCGACGCTGAAAGGTGAGAGTCTGCTGCGCGGACGTAACCGCAGCGCTTGCTGCAGCGACCGTGGGCGTCGCAGTCAGATCCGAGGCGGCTGGTGGGATCTGGATCGACGGGGCCGCAAGCGAGTCGCGTAACGTAACGACGATCGTGTCGCCACGAAGACCCATTGCCGCCTGCAGCTCGAGTCGCGTATCGATTGCTTCGAGAGAATCTGCATTTGCGGCGTTGGCCGCCTGCGCTGCTGATACTTCCGCGAGGTTCACGTCCAGGTCGCTCGCATCGCCGGCATCTCTACGCGTCTTCGTGTCGCTCAACAGCCTGGCCGCGTCAACCGCAGTCGCGTGCGACAGAGCAGCGCGAAGCTCCGCACCCTGCGCTGTGGTGTACATCGTATCAGCGTTCAGCTCTATTGCTGCGCGTGCGGCAAGAAAGCCAAATCGCGCGCTGATGCGAGCCGCTTCAGCCGCCCGAACACGTGCACCACGAATTCCCGGCAGGTCCAGCGGGATGTCGAATGAGAAATGGTTCTGCGGCGCATCCTTGGAGTAGGACATCGTCAGAGAAGGATTGGGATACTCCCGCGCCGATCTCAGCCGCGCCGACGCCGCAAGAGTATCCGCGCTTATCGCGGTCACCAGCACGGACTTCCCGAGCGCAGCCTGAATCGCCTCTGAACGACTCAGCGGCTGTTGGGCCCGAAGGACAGGAACGACGCTCAGGATCGCGAGCGCGCCAGCGCACCGAATGGCGCGGGCGATCTGCATTGACCTGACGGCACATGTAATGGTCGTCACGCGGTCAAGCTAGTCAGATTCACCTGTCACGGACATTACACCGGCCACCGTAACTCCCACGCTATCGTGCCCGTCGCCATTCCAAACCGGAGACGCGCACGGTTCCAGGATACGGAGTGGCCTCTCCCTTGATCGCCTTCCAGAGAATGCGATTGAAGCTGTTCTCGTCGGCTCTGTCTTCCTCCGAGAGATCGAGGCGCGCAGACGCGGCCGCTCCGACGCTCGCTTTCGTATTTTTCTCATTCAGATCGACACCGGGTACGATCGCGATGTACGGGCGCAGATCTGGCTTCGATGTCCATATGTCGTGCAACGGCCGGCCGTAGAAATCGAACTGCGACAGCGATCCGGTGTGCAGAATCTCGCTCATCGTCGCGATCACATCGGTGGTGTTGGTCCAGCGGTGAATTACACCACCTCGATTGTACGCAGATACGACAAATGCGGGCGCACGGTGCGAGTCCACGTGATCCGGACCATTCTGCGCGTCATCCTCGACGACAAAGACGACGGTGTTCTTCCAGAACGGTGAGCGTGACAGTGCCTCGATCATGCGGCCCAGTGCGAGATCATTGTCGGCCATGAACGCGCGCGGAGTTCGGGAGCCGGCCCGAGTCCCGGCGGTATGGTCGTCGGGCAACCGGACGATCTCCAACTGCGGCATCTCTCCACTTTTCACATACCCGGCAAACTCCCGGAGCCAGATATCGATCCGAGCCTGATCCATCAAGTTCAGATCGAAGCCTGGATACTCTGGGTTGGTGTGGGTCGCGAGAAACGGTTTGTCACCGACGTACACTATGCGGCCGTTGGCGGTGTCGCGCACGACAAACTCACCATAGTTGCGTAGCGTGATATGCGCGCGCTCTGCGAGATCCCACAGGTAGCCCCGTGCAGGCTCGCTCACATCGTCATCGTGAATGTCGGCGCTGTCGTATCCGCCGTTCGTTCCCTCGTAGTCGTAGCTCCGGCCACGACCGGAATACTGGCTTGGGACCGTCTTCTCCAGATAATCAGTCGCGTAGGCAGCCGTGGACCAGTTATGCCCGTCGGCACTTACTTCCGCGTTGGTGAAGAAGCGATCGAAATCTCCGAACCGCTCCGCCAGCGCGTGATGATTGGGCGACACCTTTCGCGGGAAGAATACGAGTGAAGTATCTCCATCGCCGATCGGCAGATCGCCCAACACCTGATCGTAGGTACGATTCTCCTTGATTACGTAAATCACGTGCTCGAACGGCGGATACGTCGTTGAGCTGCCGGTGTGTGAGGTCGCATCCCAACCTTGCGCACGAGCAACCCGCGCCGAAAGCGGCGCGAGCGTTGCCGAATCGGCGCGAGCCAGCGTCAACGTCATCAGTGATCCAGACGTCTGCCCGAGCGTGTAGGCATGTGAGCCCTTTGGCGTTGGATGATGCGGATCCGGCCCGTCCGCGATTGGGCGCCGTGCCATGACCCTTCCCACTCAGCACGATGAGCGTGTCCTGCGCCGCATAGACCGCTGTGGGATACCAGTCCACGGGAATGCGCCCGACCAGCCGATCCGCACCATGCGCCCCCGGGACACCCGCTACCTCTGCGCTCAGATCGAATATTGCAACTGCGTTGTTATCTGCTTCAGCCGCGAAAAGTCGTGTCCCGTCGCTCGAAAGCGCCAGCGCATTCGGTGTGCTTCCCTCCGCGGGCCCCGTCGGTGGCGGATCGAGCAGACGCGTTATCACCTTGCGGCTCTTCGTGTCGAGTACCGAGATGCGATCTGTACTTCCGGACGCAACGAACAGGCGCGATCCATCCGCAGTCAGCTGCAGCGCCGATGGATGCCGATCGACAACCATGCGTCCGGCGTCCTTGAGCGACGTCGAGCCATCCGGCTGAAATACAGACACCGTATTCCCGCCCCAGCCCGACACGTACACCGTGCCGTCAGGGGCGGTGACGACGCTGTACGGATAGCGTTCGGTCGCGAGGCGCTGCACAACGCGCCCGCTCGCGAGGTCGATTACAGCCAACGAGTCCGCTGTGTTCTCCGCCACATACAACAATCGTCCGTCACGTGACGGCGCAAGTCCGGCAGGATATCTCGTGCCGGATTTCCTTGGCGACTTGACCGCAAGCACCAGACTATCAGTCAACGACACAGTGCCATCGTGCCACGCGTAGCGGTACACCACGTCCTGATTTCCGCCCGATACGTAAAGCGTTTTTCCGTCAGGCGAAAACGCCACGCCGATAAACGCCGCCGCTTGTGACACAGTCTGCACGACCCTGCCGGAAGCCCGATCGACAATCTGAAATCCCTGCTCCCGCCATCCGTTGAGCAGCACGACGACTCTGTCGCCCTCTGGCGATAATGTCATTGCCAGTGGCATGGAGCCGAGTGATACCGATGCGGCTGCGGGATCGAGCCGAACCCCTGTGGGAAGAACTGCCTGCCCCTCCGGCACTCCCGCATTACCCGACGACGGTGGCGAGCTCGCGTTCGGCGAGCGACACGAAGCGAAGGCCAACGCGAGTGCGCTGGCCCTGACCACAGGCGCAAAGCTGCTCCGCTTACGGCTGCCGACTTCGTTGAACGCGAAAGTGTGCGTCAAATTCTCGTCCGTGTTTGGGTTTAACTCAGGACGTCCGGCCTTACCGTCCCGAATTTCGAGCGGATTCCCTCGACGAAGGAATCTGTACCCGGCTTTGCCGGAATGATCGTGACGTCGATCCCAGCATCGCGCAGAACCTGAGCCGTCGCGTCGTCGTACGCGGCCGCAGGAACCGAACCTATCACGTGTTCCCCAGCGGCACGAACATACTCCTCTGCAGCTGCGGGCGACATCGCCACCACCAGGCTCGAATGGTGCTCGCCAAGCACTCGGCGCAAACGTGCATACGCTTTCTCGTTTGGCACTTCGCGATACAGAGGGAGCGATGTGACAGTCGCGCCTGTCTGTTCCAGGTCGCGGGCGAATGGCTCGGCGGTAGCATCATCGGCGAGATACAACATCGATGCGCCCGGAATGTCGGATCGCTCCGACAGTGCGTCGGTGAGCGCGACCGGGTCGAAACGATCCTGGACCACATCGACCGTTATGCCACGATCCAGCAAGGCAGCAGCGGTCGCCGGCTCGACGCACGCGATCTTCGCATTGGATAGAGATCGGGTGTCCCTGCCGCTCAGAACGAGATGCTCCCAGAATGTGTTCACCGCGTCAGGACTCGAGAACACGAGCCATTCGTACTCAGCGATTCGCCTCTATCTCTTCGCGCAGCTGAGTCAGGTCGAGGCGTGTGATCCGCGGAAGGGGAACTTCAATCACCGCCGCACCAAGCTCGCTCAAACGATCCGCGACCGCACGCGAGCCGTAGCGTGACCGTGCAAATACGACACGCACGCCGAACAGCGGGCGATTGTCGAACCACGCAAGCTCGTCGCGCAACAGCACCGTCCACCCGATCACGACGGTCACCGAGCGTAATAATCCGGCACGCACTATCTCATTCGAGATGGTCCCAAGTGTCGCGATGATGACACGCTGTGACGCGCGTCCAGCGTGAACGATCGCAGCCGCCGGAATCTCGCCCGGAATGCCAGCTACTGCAAAGCCCGTAATTAGCGCCGGGAGAACCGCGGTCGCATCACTTACGACGACCGTAGCTCCGATTCTTGCAATCGCGGCCCAATCAGTATTCGCACCACCGCGTGCGGCGCTCCGACCGCTCGCAAAGATCGTCGCCGAGGTCATCGTCGGCGACAACAGCGGAATTCCGGAATACGTCGCGACCGCGTTTCCGACCGGCACGCCAGGAATGATCTCGAATTCGACGCTCGCATCGTGCAGAGCTGTGACCAGCTCGCTTCCGCGACCAAGCGCGAGCGGATCACCATGCACGAGATACACAACGCGCATTTCCTGACGTGCGAGCGTGACGAGCAGTTGTGCTACGTCAGAGGACGCCGGGCGCCCGCCCTTCGAGCGCGATCCGACGTAATAGCGCTCGGGACCGCCCGCAACGCCACCGGGAATGAGCTTTCGCTGCGCGCGGCGGTCATACACTACAGCGTCAGCAGTGCCGAGCAGCTCCCTGCCTCGCACGGTGAGCAAACCCGGAAGATCCGGCCCCGCTCCGACAACGAAAACTATTCCTTGCGCCGCCACTTACGCCTCCTCCACTGCAAGCTTACCGCGTAGCACGTGTACACTATACCTGCCACGGTGTACGCGAGATGGTACCAGAATGCATCCTGTGGCGGCATCAGGACCGTCCCTCCAGTGCAGCGTCACGCTCGGTTGCGAGCAAGTAGCGTTCATGCAGCAGCCACGCATACAACAGCGTCAGCGCGCAGAACGCCGACACGAGCGTGATTACCATCTCCGACGGCATCGACGGTGCGCTCGGCTTGAGCAGCACCGGCATTGGGTGCATGGTGCGGAAGAAGTACACGCTCAGATGTATGAACGGAACAAGCAACGCGCCGAGAATTCCCAGTACAGCAGAAAATCGCGCGCGCATCTCGAAGTCATCGATCGCGCCGCGCAGGATTATGTAGCCCGCGTAGATGAACCAGAGAAACAGCGTCAGCGTCAGGCGCGCGTCCCACGTCCAGTACGCGCCCCATATCGGTTTCGCCCAGAGCGGACCGGTCGTGAGCACGACCGACGTGAAGACGAATCCTACCTCAGCAGAGCTCGACGCTACGCGATCCAGCTTCGGATCCTTGAGCCAGAGGTACAGCACGCTCGTAATGAATACGAGCCCGAACGCCAGGTACAGTCCAACCCACGCCGACGGCGCGTGAACGTAAAGGATCTTCTGCGCCGGACCCTGCAAAGCGTCGAACGGCGTGAAGTAGATCGCCCTTATATACACGCCGATCACCGCGAGAACCGCCACAACTCCAAGTTTTGAGAACTTCATTGTTCCAACGTATATGGATATAGCAGTGTACAGACAACCAGAAACACGACGTCGAATGCACCCAGGATCGATATGTAACCGGACACTTCCGACACCGCACGCCCGTTCATGAGCCGCGCGGTAGCCTGCGCGGCGGGAAGAATCACAGGAACGAAAAACGGAAGTGCCAACAGTGGCAGGAGCAGCTCGGCGAGCCGGGTACTGACCGCCATCGAGGAAAACAGCGTCCCCACCGCGACCAGGCCCACTGATGCCAGCAGAACGACTCCGATCAACGGCCAGATGTACCCACCTATCGGCACATTATATAGTAGTGCAACGGCGGGCAGCGATATGGCCTGCACCAGAATGACAAACGCGAGATTCGCGACCAGCTTGCCCAGGTAGATCGCTTCACGATCCACCGGCGCCGCCAACAAGGCGTCCATCGCCCGGGTCGGCTGCTCTACGCCGAATGAGCGGTGCAGGCCCAGCAGTCCGGAAAAGGTGAAGATCACCCAGAGCACGCCCGGCGCAAGATCGATCGATGCGACCGCCGTAGGATCCCATGCGAAAAAGAATATCGTGATCGCCAGAACCGCGAACGCCAGCGCGGAGAGAATCACGCTGCGCGAGCGCAGCTCGATCAACGTGTCCTTGCGCGCGATGGCCAGCGTCGATCCAATAAATCCAGGCGCGCGGCGAAGGACCGGCGTCACGTGTGTGCTAGGCGGCATCGACCGATAGCTCACGGTAGAGCGCAGTGTATTCCTCGCGTGCGGGAATCGGCGCATGGTCCAGACGCACGAATCTACCCTCGCGCATTATCGCTGCCGCCGTGCAGATTGCCAGCGCTTCTTCGAGGTTGTGAGTAACGATGATTATCGTCGCGCCGGAATCGCGTAACCCGGCCAACATGCCGCTGAGCGCCGAGGCGCCGGCCGCATCAAGGCCGGTGAATGGCTCGTCCGCCAGAAGGATCGACGGAGCGTGCACAATCGCGCGCGCGACCGAGACTCGTTGCTGCATACCACGACTCAACGATCGCACGCGAACATCGGCGAACGACGCGGCGCCGAGTCGCGCCAGCACTTCGTCGGCTGCCCCGCGCACGTCCTGGACGCCGTACATGCGTGCCGAAAACTCCACGTTCTCGCGTGCCGTCAGTACATCGTACAGCATCGTCTGGTGCGACACCAGACCGACACGTGCGCGCACATCAGCACCGCCGGGTAGCGGGGTACCCTCGATCGCGGCGCTCCCGGAAGTCGGACGCAACAAACCACCAAGCATCCGTAGAAGCGTCGTCTTTCCGGCGCCGTTAGGACCGAACAGCGCGAGACAATCGCCCGGCACGAGCGTGAGCGAGACTCCGTTTACGGCGCGACGTGTGCCGAAGTTGCGGACGAGGTCCGTCGCCTGGAGAGACAGCTCAGCCATCGCGTGCAACATTAGCAGCGCACGATCGCGCTGCGGCGCAGGTCCGCACGGGATTGATGTCCCGATCCCGTGCGGGCAATGCGATGGCTACTTTGTCGCCGCGGCTGCGGGCTTCTCGCTCGCGTAGTGATTGTTCGTGAGAACAACGATGCCGAAGAGAATAGCGAACACAAAGCATCCGCCGACGATCAGCCCAGTGAGCGCCGCGGGGAAGTCCGTACCATGCTGCTTCGTTTCCATCGTCTCTACTCCGTGGCTGTGGCTGTGTCGGTAACGCGCACCTTGTTCATCACGTCATTCTGCTTGATCTGGCGCACGACGTCCTCGCCTTGCGTCACCTTGCCGAACACCGTGTGCACGCCGTTGAGGTGCTTGGTGTTCTTCTCGTCCAGGACGATGAAGAACTGGCTGCCCCCGGTATCCTTCCCCGCATGCGCCATGGACAGCGCGCCGAACTCGTGCGTGCGCGGATTGCCCTTGGTCTCGCACTTGATAGTGTAGCCGGGCCCGCCGGTGCCGATCCGCGGATTGCCGGCAGGAAGATCGCGCGACAGCGGGTCTCCCCCCTGCACCACGAACTCGGGAATCACGCGGTGAAATTTCACCCCGTCGTAAAAGCCTTCATTCGCGAGCTTCTCGAAGTTCTCGACCGTCCTGGGCGCGTCACCGGAATACAACTCGGCGACCATCGTTCCCTTGTTTGTCTCAAATGTTGCTTGCTTCACACTTCACTCGATGGACATAGGTCATTCAGCACGCACTCTGCGCACCTCGGGCGTCGGGCCAGACAGACGCGGCGTCCGTGAAATATCAGCAGATGAGACAGCAGAGTCCAATCTTTTTGCGGGAATAGCTTCATCAGCACCCGCTCGACCTTCACGGGATCCGACAGGCGAGTGAGGCCAAGCCGTCGGCCGAGCCGCCCCACATGCGTGTCGACGACGACACCAGCCGGCTTGTCGAAGGCGGTGCCGAGGATCACATTCGCCGTCTTCCGACCCACGCCTGGCAGCGTGACCAGATCTTCCATCCGGTCAGGAACGGCGCCCCCGAACTGATCGAGCAACCCGCCAGCCATTCCGAGCAGGCTCTTCGTCTTGTTGCGAAAGAATCCGGTCGGCTTGACCAGCTCCTCCACCTCACGAGGATCCGCCATCGCCAGAGCCTCCGCGTCCGGATACCGGGCAAATAGCGCCGGCGTCACCATATTCACCCGTTTATCGGTGCATTGGGCGCTCAGGATCGTCGCGACAAGAAGCTGATACGCATTGACGTGGTCAAGCTCGCAATGCGCGTCGGGATATGCTCGCCTGAGCCGCTTGAAGATGAGCGGCGCGCGTGCGGAAGCGGGTTGTAGCGGCATCGTCAGTGAAACTAAGGGCGCCTGGCGCTCAGTAAGTCGTCATTCCCGCGAAAGCGGGAATCCATGTGATCGATCTGTAGCAGGGGCGACGCATGCGTCGCCCCAACAGCGGGTCGGCAGCAGATGGATCCCCGCTTTCGCGAGGATGACGAGTATCGGGACCGCTTTCTCGACTACGACGAACTGCTAGTGCGTTTCCTCGACCCCGGCCATCGCGGGCATCGTATCCACAAGCTCGTGCATCTGCTTAACGATCAGGTCCAGCTCCTGACGGGCGCCATCTGGATCGAGCATCCCGCCCTTCATCGAAAGCGCGATGCGATTCATATACTTCACCTTGTCGAGCATCTGCTCCGTCGCACGCCTCAGCTGCAGGTATTTGCGCTTCTCGGCGCGGGCTCGATAAAAACGGCGCAGCAGATCGTCGGTAGTGAATCGCTCGGAGAGCTGGATCGCCTCTTCGATCGTGCGGCCCGGAATTCCGCCGTGGTCCGGCAAAGGCTTGTCGCCGACGGCTGGACCGCTGAACCACAGACGCCCAATATGCTCGAGGCCGTCGTAGGAGAAACGAACCATGACGTCGCAGAGTGCTCCGTCGGCGTCGATGGTGGCGAGATGGTGCTCGGCGCGAAAATCAGTCATTCACCCGGAAGCTGCGGCGTCGGTTGACGCGAGGAACGGATCGATCGCTTCCCAGAGTTCCTGGGGACGCTCGACATATGGAACATGGCCACATCGATCCAGAAAGACAGGTGCGGTTTCGAGAGCGTGTGCCACGTCGATTGAAGACGCGGGGGGAATAGGATCGTCACGGCCATGAACGATACACGCCGTTATCCGCAAGCGCTCGATCTCCGGCCGAAGGTCGAAATCGCCAAGACTCTCCCAGGTCGACTGCTGCACGCGGCCAACCACACGGAACGGCGTGAGGTTGCGAGCGTTGGCCGGATTGTAGAAATAACCGGCGACCCCGAGCTCGAATATCCGCTGGCGATATGCATCCGGATCTCTCTCGCGCAAATCTGACGCCATGAGAATCGCACGCTCGTCTGCGATGGCCGGCGCGTTCCCCCGCGCACGAAGATTCGCGTCGAACTCCGCACGATATTCACTGGTTACCGGCGCAGGGCTCATGAGGACGAGCCGAGCCGGCTTGGGGAGCGACCCATCGTGATACTGGGCGATAGCGTAGAGCAGCGCGAGCATTCCTCCCCAGGAATAGCCAAGAATGGACGGCGCCGCAATATCACATTCATGGCAGATAGCCGCCAGGTCCGCGACATGGTCTCGCCAACCGATCGGGCTGTTGTCCGACGCCCTCGATCGGCCACCGCCACGTTGATCGTAGAGCAGCAGATCGTACTTCTCGGCCAGATGCAGCATCTGCGGAAGGAGATACCGGTGATCGGCGCCAGGTCCACCGTGAAGCAATATGAGAATCGGTCTGCCGGGCTCGCCATATCGAGCCCAGTAGAGCGGGACCGACGTGGAGCGCGTGAAGCCGGCTTCGCGCGGGGCGGGGATCGGGAGAGGCACGATCCAAATTTAATCTCGCCCGCCCGGGCATCTTGGTCTGTTGCGTACAAACCACAGTGTGTAGCGCCGGTAAGTCAAATACGTACGATGACCCACAACTCCCGCATTGGCAAATATCTCAGATCGCTCTAAGCCGTTGCAGCCCAACACGTTGTACTCGTCACAAAATTCTGAGTAAAACGGCATCCGCAATGCTACACAAATGATTGCAAGAAGGACCTGATCCTTATGGTGCTTCGTAGCCCGTTACTGGCCACTGCTCCCAATGGATCTGCGGGAGTCACGCAACGGGAGAGACACCCCCGGACCGCCCTGGTTTGGGGCACTTTTTTTTGGAGACAGCTTCGTGAATAATCGGGTTACTTCGCTCGTCGCAGCAGCGGTCGCCGTTACGCTAGCCGGCGCTGGCACCGGTCACGCCCAGGCCGTCACCCCTGCCGGCACCTTCGGGAGCCTCCCCGTAGCCACTTTCGGTGGTACTGGAATCCCGAACAACGCAGTCATGACAGGAGGAGTGAACGGCGCCACGATGGGCCTTACGGCGACACCACGCTATTCCGCTCCGGCCGTTACCAACGATGGGGCGGGTACGTTTTTCGCCGCGGCCGGCCCCAGCGCCGGCAACGCAGCATATGCAGGCTGGAACTTCGACTTCTATACCGATGCCGGAACTTCCAATAGTCTGTTCAAGCTGTTTGTGGACCGGGATCCCGCACCGGGCACCGATCAGTGGGCGATGCAGCAGATTCCCCTCGGGACCTACCAGGACTCCTGGAACGAGGGCATGTCGTTTCTGAACGGCTCGTTCGATCCTAATGCAGGCGGCGAATACTCGTTCCTGCTCGTCCAGTACACGCCGACCGGCCCCTACGGATACACTGAACAGTCCCGCGTTGCAATGAACGTGGACGTCGGTGTCACAACTACGCCGGAGCCATCCTCGCTCGCGCTCTTGGGCACTGGCTTCGTTGGCGTCGCAGGCTTCGTCAAACGTCGCGTCAAGCGGGTGTAATCGCGGCTGTTCCAATAAAAAGCACCGCAATCCAGTCATCGGGTTGCGGTGCTTTTTGGTTTCATCGAGGCGAGTACTCCGCGGCAACTTTCGCCCTTTCCCAGGTCACCGCGCGGTAAAATCCGTCTTCGAGGTCACTACGCGGCACGTCTCTGCTATCAGCTCGGCGACGTTGTTCACGTCGTTGAGCGATATCATCTCGCTCGGCGAGTGCATGTAGCGATTCGGGATCGATACAAGGCCGGTTGCAACGCCCTCGCGAGCGATGTGGATCGCATCGGCATCGGTTCCCGTGTCGCGACCAGCGGCATGTACGCTGAACGGAATCTTCTTTTTCTCGGCGACGTCGCGAAGCAGTCCGAACACTACGGGCGATACCACAGCGCCGCGTGTGAGCACCGGGCCACCATCGAGCTTTGCCTCGCCGTGTTCCTTCTTCTCAATATTGGGATGATCGATCGCGAACGTGACGTCGACCACGATCGCCATATGGGGTCGGAGCGCCGCAGCGCCGACGAGCGCCCCGCCGCCGCGGTAGGCGATCTCTTCCTGGGCTGTCGCGACGGCAACTACCTTCGCCTTGCCGGGCTTCTCGGCGTAGCGCCTGAGAGCCTCGAGAACCGTGAAAGCGCCAATCCTGTTGTCGATAGACCGCGATGCAATCCGCGAATTTGGCAGCTCGACTGCCTGCGCATCGATAACGCCTGGATCGCCGACCGAGAGCATGGTCAGACATTCTTTCTTGTCACGCGCTCCGACGTCCACCCACAGATCGCGCATCCGTGCACCTTTCTCGCGGTCCTCGGGTCGAATGATGTGGATCGGGATCTTCCCCACGACGCCGACTACGTCGCCATGACGCCCGCTGAATCGAATGCGCTGCCCCACGAGAACCTGTGGATCCCAGCCGCCGATCGGAGCGATGTAGGCGTATCCATCGTCATCGACATACGTGACGATGACGCCGATCTCGTCGATGTGCCCGGCAAGCATGATCGTCGGCGATCCGGACGGGTTCACAACGGCCATCGAATTGCCGGCGACGTCAGCCGTCACTTCCGCGAACTTGGAAGCCTCAGCGCGCCAGATCTTCGCTGGCGCCCCTTCAAAGCCCGACGGGCCCGGAGTGTCAAGAAGCTGCTTGAGAAATTCGATCGATTTTGATGTAAACATGGTCGGATAATTTACCACGCCCCGGCCGCACGGAGCGATCGGAGCGTGTTGGTCGGAGACGTGTCCATCCTTGAAAGATCGGCAGCTAGGGCCGCAGTCTCAAAAGATGAGACAGCCAGATGTTTATAGATGATGATGCCAGACTGCAGCTGAGCTAGCGAAGCACCGCCTTTGCGATCGTCTGCAGCTGCATGTTTGAGGTGCCTTCGTAGATGGTGCCGATCTTGGCATCGCGGAAAAACTTCTCGGCCGGATAGTCGGTCGTGTAGCCATAACCGCCGAATAGCTCGACGCAAAGCGACGTAACGCGCCCGCAAACCTGCGATGAGTACAGCTTCGCCATGGCGCCCTCTCGTGCGATGTCGTGGCCGGCGTCCTTGAGCCTCGTCGCATTGTATACCATGAGCCGAGCCGCTTCGATTTCGGTCGCCGCCTGCGCCACCTGAAACTGGATAGCCTGCATTTCGGCCAGAGGCTTGCCGAACTGCTGGCGCTCCTTGATGTAGGCAATCGCCGCGTTGAGCGCGCCTTGCGCGACCCCGATCATCTGTGCGCCAATCCCGATGCGGCCCTCGTTGAGCGTCTCGATTGCGATTTTGTATCCCTGGCCCACAGGGCCGAGTACGTTGGCTGCCGGAACCTCGCAGTTGTCGAGCAGCAATTCGACTGTGGACGAGGCGCGAATGCCGAGCTTGTCCTCCTTCTTTCCCACACCGAATCCGGGGAAGCCGCGCTCGATGATGAATGCCGTGATTCCCTTGTAGCCCGCGCTCGGATCGACATTGGCAAAGACGACATACAGGCCCGCCTCCGCGCCGTTGGTGATCCACAGCTTGCGGCCGTTCAGCACATATGAATCGCCGCGCTTCTCGGCGCGGGTTGCGAGTGCGAACGCATCCGAGCCGGAGCCGGCTTCGGAAAGCGCATACGAGCCGAGCGTGCCGCTGGTGAGCATGCCGAGATATTTGGCCTTCTGTGCTTCGGTGCCGTAGCGCGCGACGGGGTAGTTGACCAGAGTGTTCTGCACGTCGCAGACGATTGCGGCAGACGCATCGACCTTTGACAGCTCTTCGACAGCCAGCGTGACCATCATTAGCGCACCGCCTGATCCGCCGTACTTTTCATCGACCTCGATTCCCATCAAGCCCAGGTCGAAGTATTGCGGGATGAGAGCGGGATCTATTTTTCCGGCCTTTTCCATGGCCCTGACGCGTGGCGCGATTTCGGTGGCAGCAAATGCGGCCACCGCGTCGCGGAACATCAGCTCGTCCTCGGATAACATCGTCAGTGATGGACGGATATCTTGCATTGTCGGCATCTTCGGGCAGTGAGTACGGGTGGTTCAGGCGCGATTCCGGTATTTTTGGAGAACGCGCCCGTATAGTATAGGTGAAAGTCCGGTCGTCCGCGACGGTATTCCGCGGGCCTTTCCGCAGCCGAGATCACATGCGTGTCCTTCTCGTAGAAGATGATCCAGAGCTTTCCGCCGTCATCACCGACGGTCTGCGCAACCATCACATAGAGGTCAACGCGGCGCACGATTTTGCGACGGGCCGCGAGCACGCCCTGTTGGGGACCTTCGACGTCATCGTGCTGGACGTGATACTGCCGGGCGGTACCGGTTTCGATCTCTGCCGCACGATTCGCGAGCGAGGGATGGCAACCCCGATCCTGATGCTCACCGCCCGTGACGCTGTCGAAGATCGCGTGCACGGGCTCGAGTCCGGTGCGGACGACTATCTCACGAAACCGTTCGCGTTCATGGAGCTCACGGCGCGGATCAAGGCACTCGCGCGACGCCGTCCGGCGATCGCTCCGGAACACTACGACGTCGCCGATCTCCACGTCGATATACCGACACGCGAGGTAACGCGCGGCGGCGTGAAGATCACGCTGACGGCAAAGGAATTCTCGCTGCTCGAGTTTCTGGTACAAAACGCCGGCAACGTGGTGACGCGCAGCGCGATAACGGCGCACGTGTGGGACGACAATCACGATCCGTTCACGAACGTGCTCGAAGTGCTGGTGCGGAGGCTCCGCCGCAAGATCGACGACGGCTTCGAGCCGAAGCTCATCCACACACTGCGCGGCGCGGGTTACAGGCTGGGCGTTTGACGGACAATCTCGCGCGCCTTCGCATGCGGCTCACGATATGGTACGCCTTGACACTCGGCACCATCGTCGTGCTGCTCGGAGGCGGCTTGTTCCTCGCCATACGATCGCAGATCTCATCGCAGTTGGATGCGTCACTCGCGATGGCGTCCGACGCAATTCAGCGCGCCACGAGTATTCGCGAAGCGGAGCAAGCGTCGGCATCCGGCGCTGTGATGGATGCTG
Organism: uncultured Gemmatimonadales bacterium; assembly: GCA_963707505.1. Lineage (GTDB taxonomy): Bacteria > Gemmatimonadota > Gemmatimonadetes > Gemmatimonadales > Gemmatimonadaceae > Fen-1247. The sequence goes on along the minus strand of CAVPQB010000004.1, from coordinate 435,010 downwards.
TCGGTGAGCTTCGCATTCCCGACCGCGACCTGTATCTCTTCGACCACAACGCGAAACCACTTGTTCCGTCCATCGCGCCGACGGCGATCACCGATGCTGCAAAAACTGCATTGCAGGATTCGACTGCCCTGCTCACGCTGTATCCTCATAACGATCATGTACTGCGAGTGTCCGCGGAGCGGTTCCGTTCGCGCGGCGGGCACGTCTACGTATCGGTCGCGGTGGCCGATCAGCTCGAGCTCGAGGATCAGTACGCCAATCTCATTCTAGCATTCGGCGCGGCTGCGCTCGGCGCGCTCGTATTATTTGCGGTCGGCGGCTCGTTTCTTACGCGAAAATCGATCGAGCCGGTAGAGCGTACCATGAACTACATGCGGCGCTTCATGGCCGATGCCGCGCACGAGCTGCGCACGCCGCTGGCAGTGGTCCGCAGCCGCGCCGAGGTCGCGCTCGCTTCCGGCGACGATAGTAGCCGAGAGCGCGAGGCACTGGTTGCCATCGAGCGCGAGGCCACCCGGCTTGGCAAGATCGTGGAGGACCTGCTGCTTCTCGCGCGATCCGACGCCGGCGGTTGGCCTGTCACGATGAAGCGGATATTTCTGGATGACGTGATATCCGATGCGGTGAGTGCTGCCAGCGCGTTGGCCTCACGCAGTAGCGTCATGCTATCTCTGGATGCCTTCGAGGAAGCCTCGATCGACGGCGACGAAGCACTGGTGCGCCAGCTTGCGATGATCCTCCTCGACAACGCCATCAAGTTCACGCCGGCGGGCGGATCGGTGACGGTATCGGTGACCAGTTCCCCCCAGGGGCCGCTGCTGGCAGTCGCGGATTCCGGGATCGGGATTCCGAGCGACCAGATGGCGCACATTTTCGAGCGGTTCTATCGAGGTGATACGGCGCGGGTTCGCGGCGACGGAGCCGGACTTGGCCTGTCCATTGCGCAATGGATTGCCGACGTCCACCATGCGCGCATCACATTCCGGTCCGAAAACGGCAAGGGCACGGTCGCCGAAGTCCGATTCCCCCCGCCACCGCGGGGCAGGACGCCTGAGTAATCGGCACCGCTTTGATTATGATTTGATGATACCAAACACTTCTCAAGAGGCTCTCGTGTTCGCACGCTTTCTCTCGCTCGCCACCCTGGCGTTCGGGTCGGCCCTGGTAGCGGCGCCGCTCGGCGCACAAACAGCGCCCAGTGGTCTTCATGTAACGCGTCGCATAGCTGTCGCCGGAGAGGGTGGTTGGGACTACGTGACATTCGACACCGCGCGCAGCAGAATATTCATCTCGCGCTCCACGCGCGTGCAGGTGGTCGACGCAAATTCGGGACAGCTCGTAGCCGAGATCCCTAACACTGGTGGCGTACATGGAATCGCTCTCGCGTACGCGCTCGGCAAGGGCTACACGAGCAACGGTCGCGACACGACGGTGACGGTATTCGATTTCGTGACGCTCGCGCCCAAGAAGGTGATCCGCGTTACGGGAGCAAATCCTGATGGAATACTGTACGATTCGGCTACCAACCGTGTATTTACCTTCAATGGCCGCGGCCAGAACACCACGGCGATAGACGCGGTTGGCGATACGGTCGTCGGCACGCTCGCATTGGGAGGCAAGCCGGAAGCCGCCGTTTCAGACGGTGCAGGTCACATCTTCGTGAACATCGAGGACAAGAGCACAATAGTCGAGTTCGACGCTACGAAGCTCACCGTGCTTCATACATATCCCATCGCTCCCTGCGAGGAGCCGAGTGGATTGGCGATGGATCAGGCGCATCACCTGCTCTTCGCGGGATGTGGCAACAAGATGATGGGCATCATCGACTCCAACACCGGCCAGGTCGTAGCCACTCCGCCGACAGATGCCGGCACCGACGCCAACGCCTTCGATCCGGTGACGGGCATCGCCTTCAGCTCGAACGGCGCGGGAACACTCACACTCGTGACGCAGACCGCGCCCGGAAAATTCACGAGCGAGAACATCCCGACCGAGCGAGGGGCGCGCACGATGGCGCTGGATCCAAAGACGCACCGGGTCTATCTGATCACGGCCAGCTTCAATCCAGCTCCGGCCCCCACGGCGACACAGCCGCGCGCGCGCCCGAGCATGGTGCCGGGTTCATTTGTAGTACTCGTGGTCGGTAAGGAGTGACCGCGAGGCTTTAACTCGCGACGGCGATCGGCTTCACGAGGACGTCGGCGAAAACTTCGAGGGCTAGCTCCGCCTTGCCGAACGGAGCCGACACCTGAACGCCCGCGACGATTGGCTGCACGCGCTCGAGCATCTCGCGCGCAATTGCGATTCCTTCCTGTATCGCGTGTTCCTTGGACAGAGCATTAGCGCGACGCATGCGAGCGATAATCTCGTCTGGCACAGTGACACCCGGCACTTCGTTCGCCAGGAATTCTGCATTTCTAACCGACACCAGCGGCCAGATTCCGGCAACTACTGGAATCCGGAGCAGCTCGATGCTGCGCAGAAATGTCTCGAGCTGGTCCGCATCGAACACCGGCTGAGTAATCGCATACTCAGCGCCGGCCTCGACCTTCCATTCGAACCGTCGCCGTTCGTTGGCGACATCGAGTGCAGCCGGGTTCACGCCGACGCCTACCGCAAAACGCGTCGGCTCGCCGATTGCGTTACCGCCGGGATCCAGTCCGCGATTGAGACTGCTCACAAGATTCGTGAGGCCGATCGAATCGATGTCGAATACGGCAGTCGCTGATGGATACGGCCCCATCTTTGGTGGATCGCCCGTGATCAGCAACACGTTTCGCAATCCTACCGCGGAAGCACCGAGCAGATCGCTGAGCATGCCCAGCAGGTTGCGATCGCGACAGCAGTAGTGGGTGACGGTTTCGATGTGCGCGTTCTGCTCGATCAGCAGACTTGTGAGGACCGCCCCCATCCGACTCTGCGCGCGCGGACCGTCGGGCACGTTGATCGCATCGACGCCTGCATCGCGCAACGACGCGGCGTCGCGCAGCAGTTTTGACGCGTCCACGCCGCGCGGCGGGACCAGTTCGACCGACGTTACAAATTCACCAGCGGCGATCTTCTTCGCCCATCTCGATCGATCACCGAACGGAACGGGCGCGACACCGGTCGCCTTGTTCTCCGAAGGTACATGCGTGACCGTAGCGCGCGAGGTGCGCCCCGAGCGTGGCGCGAGCGGCCGCACACCTTCGGCAATCTCCCGAACGTGCGCGGGAGTGGTCCCGCAGCATCCGCCGATCAGCTTCGCGCCGGCCACGACGAGATGGCGCGCATATGTCGACATGTATTCCGGACTCGCCATGTACATCGTGCGTCCACCCACATCGCGCGGCATGCCCGCATTCGGCTGCGCGCTCAGCTTGCGCGTAGTGAGTGGCGCCATCTTCTCGATGGCTTCGAGAATCGTCTGTGGACCAACGGAACAGTTGAGCCCGATTATGTCGGCGCCAGCCGCATCGAGTGTGCGCACGATATCTTCCGGAGTCGCGCCGTACGCAGTGACTCCATCCGCATTGATCGCTACCTGCGCGATGACGGGCATTCCCGCGTCAACCTCGCGCGCGGCGACTATCGCCTGCATCAGCTCGTCCAGATCCGAAAACGTTTCCAGAATGAACAGATCGACACCGCCGTTCTTCAGCGCCTGCATCTGCTCCGCGAAGATCTCGCGCGCATCATCGCGCGACGTTGGTCCGTACGGCTCCAGGCGAACACCAAGCGGGCCCACTGCACCGGCAACCAGAACCGCATCCCCTGCCGAGGCGCGAGCCAGTTTCGCCGCCGCAGTATTGATCTGGTGCACGTCGGCCGACAGACCGTGTTGCTCCAGCTTGATTCTGTTGGCGCCAAAGGTATTCGTCTCGATCACCTCGGCGCCAGCACTGACGTACTCGTCGTGAATCGAGCTGATGAGCTCGGGCGCACGAATGCTCAGCTCATCATAGCACTGATTGATGAACACACCGCGCGCATAGATCATCGTTCCCATCGCACCGTCGAAAACGACGAGCGCCTCGGGATCGAGCAGCCGCTTCAGCAGCGCGTCACGCAAGCGCGGGCTCCCTTTCCGCCGCGGCGCCGCGTACAGCATAGTATCGCGCCTCGGGATGGTGCATGATCACAGCCGCAGTCGATTGCTCCGGCATCAGTTGGAACGACTCGCTCAGCACCATGCCGATCTCCTCACTCGCGGGGAGCAACCTGAAAACGACCGCATGGTCCTCAAGATCAGGGCACGCACCGTAACCCCAGGAATAGCGCTTGCCCGACTCGATGCCGAGCTCCGCCTTCACGTGGCGGTGACTCCATTCGGCCAACGCTTCTGCCGTCTCCACGCCAAGCCCGTGTATGTAGTACGCTTCCGCGTATTCGTTCGCGGCCTGGAGCGTTGCGAATTTCTCGGACGCTGCGTGACCGACAGTCACGATCTGCAACGGAAGTACGTCGACCAAGCCTGATTCGACCGAGCGCACGTAATCCGCAAGACACAGCCGCTCGCGACCGACCATTCGTGGGAATGTGAAGCGCGCGGTCTCGCGCCTGGTTCCGTCCGCTGCGTATGCGCCGGCGTCGTAAACGATGATCTCATTGCCGGACGACTGCACCGGGAAGTATCCGTACACCACTTCCGGCTTGAGCCATCCCTCGGTTTTCGCATCCGCCTTGAGTCGCTCCAGAACAGGCTCGAACTCCTCGCGCACGGTACGCTGATACTGCTCGCCGGAGCCGCGAGCGCCCCACTGCAGGCGATACAACTCATCCAGATCGAGATGCGCGAACACGTCGTCCAGTGGAATGTCGCGCAGCACACGCGGCCCCCAGAACGGCGGTGTTGGAATTGGATTGTCGGCAGCGACGTCGCTCCGCGTCGTCGAATCCGTTCCGGCCGCGGTGTCCTTCCCTACCTGTGTGTGCAGGAAAATGTCCTTGCGCGCATCCGCGATCAGCTTCTCCACGAAGTCCGCGTTGCGCGTGTCATCCTGCAGCACGTCCATCGTATCGAGACCTTCGAACGCGTCCTTGCAGTAGAATACCCCGGCGTCGTACGGGCGCTCTCCGTCCACGAACATCGCGCGGCGCCCGAAGCGCCGGTTGATTGCGGCTCCGCCGATCATCACGGGAATGTGAATGCCACGCTTGTCCAGCTCCTGAACGCATAACGGCATCTGCTTGGACGTCGATACCAGCAACGCGCTCAACCCGATCGCGTCGGCATCGACTTCGATCGCCTTCTCGATGATCGTATTAACGGGAACCTGCTTGCCCAGGTCGTACACGGTGTAGCCGTTGTTCGAAAGGATCGTATTGACGAGTGACTTCCCGATGTCGTGCACATCGCCGTACACGGTCGCCAGCACCACCCGACCCTTGGTGTAACCCTCGCTCTTCTCCAGGAACTTCTCGAGATGCTGCACGGCTTTCTTCATCACCTCGGCCGACTGCAACACGAACGGAAGAATCAGCTCACCAGCGCCGAACTTGTCGCCAACGTCCTTCATCGCAGGAAGCAGAACGCCGTTCAGCACGCGAACCGGGTCCGCGCGCACATTCGCAGCATCCAGTGCATCCTCGATCCCTTCCTTCTTTCGGTGCAACACCATCCAGTGAATCTTCTCGTCCGCCGTCATGCCAGCGGTTGGATCCTCCTTCGCTGCAGGACCCGAGGTGCTGGATTCCGGCGCCGTCGAGAAGTACTCGATGAACATCTGCAATGCATCCGGCCTGCGATTGAACACGAGATCGTCGGCGACCGCGCGCTCCGCCGCGGAGATCTCGGCGTAAGGCCGGATGTGCGCCGGGTTCACGATCGCGGCGTCCAGCCCAGCCTGCACGCAGTGATGCAGGAACACCGAATTGAGCACCGAGCGCGCTTCGGTGGTCAGTCCGAACGACACGTTTGAAACACCGAGAATCGTTCCCACGCCCGGCAGCTCGCGCTTGATGAGTCTGATCCCTTCGATGGTCTCGGCCGCTGAATCGATCCATTCCGCGTCGCCCGTGGCGAGCGTGAACGTGAGCGCGTCGTACAACAGATCTTCCGGCGCAAGGCCATACTCGCCAACGGCGATGTCGTAGATCTTGCGCGCGACTTCCAATTTGCGCTCGCGCGTCTTCGCCATGCCGATCTCGTCGATCGTCAACGCAACAACGGCGGCTCCATGCTTCTTCACCAGAGGAACAATGGACTCGATGCGCTTGCGACCGTTCTCCATGTTGATCGAGTTCACAATTGCGCGACCAGGAACATGTTCCAGCGCAGCCGCCACGACGTCCGCTTCGGTGGAGTCGATCATCAGCGGTGCTTCGACGCCCATCGATAGCAGCTTCACAACCTGCGACATCTGCACCGCTTCGTCCGATCGCTCCGTCACTGCGACGCATACATCCAGCACGTGGGCGCCGGAATCAACCTGTTCGCGCCCCACTTCCACAATCGACTCGTAATCCTCGGCGAGCAGGAACCGCTTGACGCGACGCGAGCCCTGCGCGTTGACGCGCTCGCCAACGATCAATGGCGGCGGCGTCTGGCGCAGCGACATCGCGCGCATTGCGGAGGATACCATCGGAAGTCGCGGCTCGTCGCGCTCGCGTGGCGCATTCTTCGTATCTGCGGCGCGCAGCTCGTTCACACGTGTAACTATCGCGGCGAGATGCTCAGGCGTCGTTCCACAGCAACCGCCAACAATGCGCACGCCGAAGTCGCGCACGAACTCGCCCAGCGCGTCGGCCATCGGCGCAGGCTCGAGTGGGTAGATCGCGTCGCCGGTGCCCGTATTGAGGGGCAGGCCGGCGTTCGGAATGACCGACAACGGCAACGTCGCGTTCTCTGCGAGGAACCGGATCGGCTCGCGCATGTGTTCGGGACCGGTCGAACAATTCAGACCGATCACGTCCACGTGTAGCGATTCGAGCGTCGTCATCGCACTCGCGATGTCCGTGCCGAGCAGCATACGGCCACTGACGTCGAGCGTCACCTGCGCCTGCAAGGCGACGCGTTTCCCCATCTCCTGGAATGCGCGCTCGATGCCGACCACCGCGGCCTTCACTTCGAGAATGTCCTGCGACGTCTCGATGAGAAGCACATCCACGCCGCCCTCGATGAGCGCTTTCGCCTGCGCGCAGTAGTTCGACGCAAGCTCTTCGAACGTGACTTTCGAAAGGACGGGATCCGTGCTCGAGGGAAGCATTCCGGTCGGTCCCATCGAGCCGGCCACGAATCGTGGTCGATCCGGCGTCGCGAACTTGTCACACGCGGCGCGGGCAAGCTGCGCAGCCTTCACGTTCAGATCGTGCGCCTTGTCCAGGAGCCCCCACTCTTCCAGCCGACGCGGCGTCGATTGAAAGGTGCACGTCTCGACCACATCACATCCCACCGCGAGGAACGATTCGTGAATTTCCTGAATCACATCCGGACGCGTGAGCACCAGGTTGTCATTGCACCCTTCGAGCGCCTTGCCACCGAAGTCGTCGGGGGTGAGATGATAACGCTGGATGTTGGTCCCCATCGCGCCGTCGTACACGAGAACGCGATCGGCAAGCGCGGCGAGATACGCGGAGGAACTGGAGCCGTCGGGAGAGCTTGAAGTAGTCATACCACCGTGAATACAAAAAGAGGCCCGGGCAGGGAGCGCCGGGCCATGAGGGGCGCTTTAGCGAAAGTTTTACGTGGTCGCAATTTGCCTGAAATCGCCACGGGTATCGATTGTCTCGAACGATAGCCCCGAAAGCCGCCGGGGACAAGGGCCGTCCATCCGATAAGCCGGATGGACGGATGTAGTTCACATACCGACCATCCTCAGGAAGGCCCACTCCAGGATGCCCAGCAGGAAATACGCTACGATCGGAGTGATATCGAACATGCCGAGTCGCGGAACGATGTCCCGGAGCGGGCGGAGCAGCGGCTCGGTAAGGGCGAAGGCCCAGCGAACCCATGCCGAAAATGGCGATATCGGCAGCCAGGAGACGAGAACCACGATTATGATCGCGAGCCGCAGGACGTCGAATGTGAGCCGCACGAGCATTACGAAGAGCCCCGCGGGGCCGGACGAGGCCGCGAAGATCATCGTCACGAGCCCCTGGAGCACGAAATCGAGGCCGCTGATGATCACGATCCCGATGAACACCGCGCCGACGAGTGCCCAGATCGGCGCCGAGCTCGGGCTGCCGCCCGCGCGCACGATGCGCCGCTCGATCGGCGTCACCATCGGATCGACGAAGCGGCGGATGACCCGTGCCATCGGATGGAAGGGGTTTACCCGTCTCGTACGAACCAGCCAGTCGAGCAGAAAGGCGATTGCAAGGATGACGACGGCGACGGCGACTACTGTGCGGACGGCGCCGGCGAAAAGAGCAAGAAAAGGAAGCAGGGCCATCATTTACCAGGTGAAGGATTCGCGGCTGGTTCCGGAAAGGGCTGGTTGGTCGATCGCTTCACGTCGTACACGAACGACTGCACCTTTCCATCAGACAACTTTACGGTATAAAAGAGTTGCGCGTCGTCCGCGACCGAGTTCATCGCGATGATGCTGGCTCCGGCCGGAATCGGCAAATCGCTGCGCGGCTCGAGCCGTATGGCCGGCCCGGCGCCCATGAGCCCGCGCGGCCCCAGTCCCCTGTCCGGGCGACGACTGTCGCCCTCTTTCTCGCGGGCTTTCCTGAGCGAATCCATGCGACTGCGCATCTCGTTGCGCAGCACCGACGGATCCTGCGGGCCGTACAGGCGCGCGCTGGTCGCGCCGGCCGCCGACCGATACACCGCGACGAGATACTCGTCACCGGCCGTCCTCGCGAACAACAACGTATCGTCGGCCTGCGGGATGAGCGACGGCCAACGCGTCTCGCGGATTACGTCGGTGTTGGCGAGAATGATTCTTCCGAGCGGCGCGTCGCGGTCAGTCTGCAGGAAAAAATAACTGCCAGCGTTGTCCACGAATTCGTAGCGCGAATCGAACGATTGCACAAGCTTCACGACTGGCGCACCGAAATTCGGCTTGCCAGGATCGTCGAGATCGATGAAATAGATGCGTGTGTGCGGGTCCGCGGGATACGAAATGGTGAACACCGCGTAATGGCCGTCGTCGCTCACGCGCGCCGCGTAACGCCACTCGGGATGATCGAACTGACTGAAGATCAGCGCGTCATTCGATTCGGCACGGCCGATTCCATGATAGTAGATACGCTCGCGCCCATTCGCCGAATCCTGACGCACGTACAGAAAGCCCTTCTCGTCGTGCGACCACGGTGCAGGCGAGATGCGAGCATTGTGCAACACGTCGGGAAGATCTCTGCCGGTTTGCACGTCACGAACGCGAACCTGATATGGTCCTGTGCCCGTCGCCGCACCGACTCCGTAAGCAATGTATCGGCCATTCGGAGATGGCGCGACGAGGGAGAAGCTGCCGCCCGGAAGCAGCATGCGCGGAGCGACGCCTTCTCCGCTACGCACCTGCAACGCGCCCGACGCGTCAACGTCGAAGTACTGCTTGCCAGTCTTGAACGGTGCGAGCAGACTGGGCGGCGTCAGCCCCGTTTTAGTCGAGATTGCTGCAGCGTTCAACGTCGTACTCTGCGCCGCGACAGTCGTCGTCGGGAAGGAACCGCCAATCAGAACGGAGAGGGCCAGCCAGCGAATGTGTTGATGCATGGGATGGGATTGGTTGCGTCTGAATCTACGGTAACGTGCGACGGGCCACAGCCAACTGCAAACCGCTGCCGCGTCGCGTCGCGTCGCGTCGCGTGTTATCGGGCTGTGATACACCGGCGCCAGGCATTCTGCACCCCCTCGAACGCCATAGATTTCTGAACGGCCACGCAAGGCCCGAATGCGAACCAACAATCGAACGCACCATGCCCGAATCGAAGGACCGCCGCTACTGGCTTCTCAAGAGCGAACCAAGCTGCTTCTCATACGATGACCTGCTGGCCTCACCCCGCCAAACGACCCACTGGAGCGGCGTACGTAATTATCAGGCCCGCAACTTCATGCGTGACGATATGAAGAAGGGCGACGGCGTGCTCTTCTATTACTCTGGTGCGGATCCAGCCGGGATAGTGGGTACGGCAGAGATCGTGCGTGAAGGCTATCCGGATTTTTCCGCGTGGAACCCGGCGGACGAGCATTATGACCCCAAGAGCAGTGAGTCCAATCCGATCTGGTACATGGTAGACGTTCGGGCCAGCGACCGATTCGAGAACTTTCTCGATCTCCCGGGCCTGCGGCACATCCGGGAGCTGGAGAAGATGGAGCTGCTCCGAAAAGGAAGCCGGCTCTCCGTGCAGCCGGTCCGCCCGGAAGAATGGAACGCCATCCTCCGGATCGGCGGAAAGTCCCCACGTGGCCGCTCAAGAGCTCGTTGACGCCATCGCAGAGCCTGAGTATGTTACTGACTGGTCAGTAACATACCGAACACCACTTATGTCCGCAGAAGTTACGGAACCGCGCTGGCGGCGGCTTCCCGAAGAACGCCCCCAACAGATATTGCACGCCGCGCTCGAGGTTTTCGGGGAGCACGGCCTTGCCGGCGCACGCCTGGAAGACATCGCCAGGCAGGCTGGAGTCTCGAAGGGCACCATATACCTCTACTTCCCCAACAAGGAAGCGCTTTTCCGCGAGATGGTGCGCTCCACCATCGTCGAGGCCATCGTCGCAGGCGAAGGAATTCCTGGCACCGGCGCGGCGCGGGAGCAGTTGCTCGCTTTCATGGAGCACTACTGGGATTTCGTGCGAACGCCGGCGTTCTCGGTGATCTACAGGGTCGTCGTGAGCGAGCTGCATCACTTCCCGGATCTGGTGGAGTTCTACAGCACCGAAGTCATCGCCCGCACTCAGACGCTGCTCTCCGGCATAATACGCCGCGGCATCGACGCTGGAGAGTTTCGTGCGTTGGATCCAGCGGTCGCGGGACGAATGCTGATCTCGCTCTTCAGCACCAGCGCGATGTGGTGCTGCAAGCGAAAGTTCTTCCCACACCTTCGCAACCGGCCGGACGAACAGATATACAACGAGTTGGTCGACTTCTACCTCTCCGCGCTCCGCGCGGTACCTCAATAATGAAAGGCAAATTCACGACGCGCCTGGCGCTTGTGTTGAGCTTGGGCGTTGCATCGCGCATCGCGGTGCAATCGCTGGCGGCACAGGACACGACCACGGCGCGGGTACCATCGACGTTGTCGATCGGCGACGCGGCTCGCATTGCGGCTCGCAATAGCGCACCCGCGCAGGGGGCGCGGATACGTGTCACCGAGGCACAGGCGCGTGTGCGCCAGAGCCGCGCGGACCTGTTGCCGTCGTTGAACGCGTCAGCGTCGCAATTCGCTCGAACGCTCAACACCGCGTCATTCGGTTTCTCGCTTCCGGGCCTCAATCCGAACGGACAGATCCTCGGCCCGTTTCACGTGCTCGACGCGCGGGGAAGTGTGGCGGCGCCGTTGTTCAACTTCAGTGCCTTCGCGCGGTACCGCGCCGCTGGCGCGGCCGTCAAAGCGAGCAGCGCTGCTGCGACTGTCGCATCGGAGCAGGCCGGCTCGCAGGCTGCGCTGGCGTACGTCCAGGCGCTGCGTGCGGAAGACGATTTCCGTGCTCGCGGCGAGGATAGTGTACTCGCCGCGGATCTTGTGAACGTTGCGCAGGCTCAGCTCGACGCCGGAACCGGTATCGCCCTCGACGTGACACGCGCACAGGCGCAACTCGCATCGACACGCGCCGGTCTAATCAACTCGCGCGCTGCGCGTGACAGGACGCTCATCGCGCTTGCGCGTGCGCTCAACGTTCCAGCGCGCACGCCGCTCGTTCTGACCGATTCACTCGGCGCGATGGACACCACAGCCGTGACCACCGACGAGGCGGCAGCCACCGAGCGAGCGCTGCAAAACCGACCCGATCTGCTCCAGGCGCAGGCACGTATCGCAGCCGCTCAACAGGCGGTAAGCGCTATTCGCGCCGAGTACCTGCCGACCGTATCGCTCGTCGCCGACGATGGAATGAATGGACTGTCAGTCCACCACATGCTGAACACCTACGAATACGGCCTCCAGGTATCGGTGCCGGTTCTTGACGGATTCCGGCGCTCCGGCCGCATTCAGGAGCAGCAAGGTCTGGTGCGCGAGGCGCAGGTGGAGCAGCAGGACATCCGGCAGCAGGCGGCCGCGGACGTCAGCACAGCGATTCTGGACCTGCACGCCGCCGAGCAGCAAGTGCAGGCGACGCGGGAACAGCTGAGACTCGCCGAGCAGGAAGTCTCGCAGGCGCGCGAGCGTTTCCGCGCTGGCGTCGCCGGTAACGCGGATGTCATCACGGCCCTGCTGGGACTCACCACGGCGCGTACCGCAGTCATTGACGCGCAAACGAATTTCCAGACGGCTCGCGTCGCGCTCGCGCGCGCGCAAGGCGTTGTCACGACCCTTCCCTGAGCACTCACTCTCTCGTAAACATGGCAAGCGAATCCGGTAGTAAGCGCAAGATCATCATCCCCATCGTCATAGTCGTTGCGGTAATCGCGGCGATATGGGGCTTCAAGACGTGGAGTTACTCACGCAGTCACGAGAGCACTGACGACGCACAGGTGGACGGGCACATCGTTCCGGTGCTCGCCAAGGTTGGCGGTTATGTGACCAGCGTCGCGGCGGACGAGAACCAGCACGTGAACGAGAATCAGATTCTCGTAACGCTGGACGACGCCGAGTATCGCGTTCGTGTCGAGTCGGCGCAGGCCGATCTTGCGGCGGCACAGGGCGTTGCTGGTACCAAGACGACCGAGGGCCAGGCCGAAGGACAGGTGGCCACCGCATCAGGGCAGCGGTCGCAGCTCGATGCGCAGGTGATCGCGGCGCAGGCGGCGAACACGAATGCGCAGGCGAATCTGGCGCGAATGAAGGACCTGGCAGCGAAGCAGATCGTATCCAAGCAGCAGCTCGACGCTGCGCAGGCTGCGGCCGCGGCCGCCGAAGCGCAACTGCTCGCAGCGCAGCGCCAGGTCACCACAGCGGGCTCGCAGATATCCACCGCGCAGGCCGGCGTGCGAATCGCCGAAGCACGGTCGAGCGGCGCGCAGGCAGCGCTGGATAACGCGAAGCTGCAGTTGAGCTACACGCGCATCACGGCGCCGGCGAGCGGTCTCGTTGCGCGCAAGCAGGTCGAGGTGGGCCAGCTCGTGACAGCCGGCCAGCCTGTCATGAGCATCGTGGCGGACACCGGCGTGTGGGTGACAGCGAACTTCAAGGAGACGCAGCTCAACGACATCAAGGTCGGCCAGCCGGTTGAATTCGACGTCGATGCGTACGGTGGCTGCACGGCACGGGGGAAGGTCGAGAGCCTGAGCGGAGCGACGGGCGCAAAGTTCGCGCTTCTTCCGCCCGACAACGCGACCGGGAACTTTACCAAGGTCGTTCAGCGAGTACCGATTCGCATTGCGGTAACGAAAGGATGCCCCGATCATCCTCTACGCCCGGGCCTCTCGGTAAACGTCCACGTAGAGACACCGTAGCGCAGCCAATAGCGCACCCAATAGCGACACCCAAAAGGACACCCAGCAGCGCGGTAAGTGGTGGCGCTGGGCAGGCGAGCGGTCCGCCGGGGTTTAGATTTCCCGGCGGTGTCCCCACCCCCGAGCCCCTCTACTCAACGCGTGAACGAGCCGTCGCGTAATTCTTCTGACGAGCGGATACTGACCGCCGCTGCCCAGCGGGGCGATCAGGCGGCGTTCGGAATGCTCGTCCAGTTGCATTCAAAACGTGCGTATGCGGTTGCACGAGCGATTGTAACTGTGCACGAAGATGCAGAGGACGCTGTTCAGGAAGCTTTCGTCCGCGCGTATCAGGCGCTGGACAGATTCAATCTGGAGCAGTCGTTTGGACCGTGGCTCAACCGGATCGTGGCCAACGCGGCACTGGATCTTGCAAGGCGACGGAAGGTACGTACAACTGATGAGCTGCACGAATCGCTCGCGGGAAGCTTTCGTGATCCTGGTGAAGCGGACGAGCTGCGGCGCCGGTTGGGTGAAGCACTGGCGCAATTGCCTGAAAGGATGAGATCGGTGCTGGTCTTGCACGATATAGAAGGGTTCGCACACTCCGAGATAGGAAAGACGCTCGGGATACCGGAAGGAACGGCGCGATCAGACCTGCACCACGCTCGACAGCGGCTGCGGGGAATGTTGCGCGACTTGAGGAACGACTGATGACAGATAACCAGATCAGGCTCGACGAGCCGCTGCCAAACAAGGTGATCGCGACTGTGCGCGACATGTATGCGCCGCCTGGCGGGGACGCATACTGGAGCGTGCTCGAATCACGCATCATGGCGCGCATCGGTGACTCTGCCGCAGGGCGCTGGTGGATGGTGGTCGGGAGCTGGGCGCGCGGTGGTCTCGTTGCTGCGGCCGCGATCATCGTGGCGACGGTTGTGGGCGCATTGCTGATTCAGGCGCACGATCAGGAGCTGCGCACAGCATATGAGTCGGCCACGCAGCCCAGCATCACGCAACAGGTGACTGTGCCGACTGGCGCGTTGAGCGAGCGTGACGGTCCGGATACGCGCGGCGCTACGTTCCGCGACGTAATCTCCTCTCACTAGCACTTGATGCAACAGTCCAAGCTGGTCGCGGCTCTGGTGATCATTGGCGCATTTGTCGCTGGCGGCGCCATCGGTGTAGCCGGCGACCGCGCTTTGCGCACGGACAACGCAAGCGGACCCGTCGACTCCCGCACCTTCTGGAATCGCACCGCGACGGAGTGGGGGCTGACCACCGCGCAGCGAACGGTCGTCGATTCACTGATGGACGCTCAGCGGAAGAAGATCTCCGCGATCTACAAGCCGCTCCGCCCGACTATGGATTCGGTGGATGCACTGGCGCACCTCGTCAGCGACAGCACCCAGGACGCGCTTCGTCGCGTCCTCAATCCCGACCAGCAGAAAAAGCTCGACGCTCTGCGCGCCGAGATGCGAAAGCACGACGCCGAGCGCCGCGCGCGACGGATGAAGATGTAGTAGGGCGCGGATATATCCGCGCTTCCCAGGCCGCCCCCGTCGAAAAACATTGACGCCGGCGCGATATTACGGCATGACACAAAGTGCGCAGCGGCAGGTTCCACCGTCGAACGGCGCAAAGCCCGACCTCCATACCTTCGAGCACCACTGGCAGGACGAGGCCGACGCGGCCTACCTGTACGACATCCTGGCCGACCTTGAAAAGGATAGTCACAAAAGTGATGTCTTCCGCCGCCTCTCGGCGGTCGAAAGTCGCCACCTGGAGATCTGGGCCAATCTGATCCGCGAAAACGGCGGAACTCCAAAACAATTCAGACCCACCGCGCGCACTCGACTGCTCGCAATGCTCGGCAAGCTGCTTGGACCCGGGTTTCTACTTCCCATGCTGCTCGCCGAAGAAGGACGCGAGGTAAAGGGATACATGGACATGCATCGCGCAACACCGCGCGGTGCACCGGGTGGGTCGGAAGCCTTGTTGCTCGCGCGCGAATCCGCCGAGCACGCTACCGAGCTTTCCGCAATTACAGGGACCAGCGAGGAGCCGTGGCATCGCAAGGGATCGGGCGGATTCCTGCGTAACACGGTTTACGGCTTCAACGACGGTCTCACGGCCAACTTCGGTCTCGTGGCTGGCGTGCTCGGAGCAGCTGCTGCATCACCGCAGCACATGGTGATCGTCGCTGGCGTCGCCGGTCTGATCGCGGACGCGTTGTCGATGGGATCGAGCGGTTATCTGGCGGCCAAGAGCGAGCAGGAAGTCTATCAGCACGAGATCGAGATGGAGCGCGACGAGATCGCGCTCATGCCCGAAGTGGAGCGCGACGAGCTCGCGCTCATGTATGAAGCGAAGGGTATGGAGCGCGGTGTCGCGGAACAGCTCGCACAGGAAATCATGCACGATCCCGAGCGAATGCTCCGCGAGCAGGTTCGGGAAGAGCTCGAGATCGGCGAGCCCAACATGTCGCCACTCCGCGAGGCGTGGCTGACCGGAGGCGCAACTGCAATCGGTGCGTTGATACCGGTACTGCCGTTCTTCTTCCTGACCGGACGTTCTGCAGTAATAACGTCGTTCGTGATCGCGATGGCGAGCCATTTCTTCGTTGGCGGATTGAGATCGATTTTCACTGGTCGCGGGTTATTCCGGTCCGGGTTCGACATGTTCGTCGTCGGGCTCGGCGTCGCGGCTGTCGGCTACTACGCGGGAGAATGGGTGGCACATCTGCTATGATGAAGATCACGCACGCAGCGCTCGCGTTACTCGTTACAGCTGCGACAGGATGCGTCCTTGTCGCCGGTAACAGCGGCAGTTTTTCGGCGTATCCGACGGACTCGCAGCGGATCGAGGCGCGGTCCGAGATTGCCGGTATGATGGACGCATCCGCGCGCGCCTGGACGAAGGGTGATCTGGATGGTTTCATGGACTCGTACGAACCCGGCAGCGGAATTACTTACGTGACGCCAACGGGTGTGGTGCACGGTCGCGATGCAATTCGCGCGCGATACGCACCACGCTTCGCTCGTGGAGCGCGACAGGATTCACTCTCGTTCGAGAATCTGGAAGTCGATCTGCTCGCGCCGGATCTCGCGAACGTCATCGCGTACTACAGGTTGAGTCGTGGCGACTCGACCACCGGGCATGGACCGACGAGTCTCGTGATGCGACGACGTGACGGACAGTGGCGCATAATACACGACCATTCTTCGTGAGGATATCGCGCTGAACGGTTGCCATACCGGAATGGTAACCGTACAGGAGAAGTTGCCAAGCTGATCACCGGTCAGGGTTAACGAGACTGTGAGCGCGCACGTCCAATCTCGACATGTGCGTTGATCCAATCGGGAGAACATGATGCAGCAAGTGCCATACACGGGGTTCGGACGATGGGTGGCGCTTGCCTTTACGTGTATGGCGTGCGGCTGCACCAGCAGCGGAATACATGTCGACATTCGGCCGCTCGCTGACGGCCCGCGCGAGATGACGCGCGAGCAACAGGTTCGGCAGGTTGTGAACCGGCTCACATTCGGCGCGCGTCCGGGAGACTACGCTCATGTACGCGAGATTGGCGTTGACAGATGGGTCGGCGAGCAGCTCGCACCCGACGCGATCGATGACGAGCGCGCCGAACAGTTCCTCTCGCGTTATCCGTCGATCTTCCAGGACGAAGCGAGCCTGGCGCGCATCTACGGTGCCCCTGGCGATTTGCGCAAGGCAGGAGGCGTATCCCCCGATACCGCGGCGATTCGTGCAGCCGACAGGGCATCGAATCAGGTAATTACGAATCTTCGTGAAGCGAAGGTTGCACGCGCCGTTCTCAGTGAGCGGCAGCTTCGCGAAGTGATGACCGATTTCTGGGAAAACCACTTCTCCATCTTCGCGGACAAGGGTGCCGATCGGTACATGCTGGTCCAGTTCGATGACTCGGTGCGCGCGCATTCGCTCGGCAACTTCCGCACGTTGCTCGGTGCAGTTGCGCATTCTCCGGCGATGCTGTTCTATCTGGACAACTGGACCAGCAGGGCTGACAGCGACCGTGTCACTCTCGCCGAGGTGGATGCGTATCGCACGCGAGCCGTCGCGACAGCGAAGTACGCAGAAGGAGAGGAGCACGGTGTTCATCGACCGCGCTGGCCGCATCACGATCGGCAATCCCAACGCACGTCCCCCTGCTCCGTATCGCCCGAGCGTCCGGCACGGCAAAGGACTCAACGAGAACTACGGACGCGAGTTGATGGAGCTCCACACGCTCGGCGTCGACGGCGGCTACACGCAGGAAGACGTCATCGAAGCGGCGCGAATTCTGACTGGCTGGACAATTCGTGACCCGAACCATGTCGGCACCTTCTACTTCAACGCCGGAATGCATGACGCCGGCCAGAAGAGGTTCCTCGGCTACGATTTTCCAGCAGGATTTGGAGAGGCCGAAGGCGAGCGGCTGCTTGACATCCTCGCTGCTCGACCGGCAACCGCGCACTTCATCGCGCTGAAACTCTGCCGTAGATTCGTGAGCGATTCTCCGTCGACGGAGCTCGTCAACCGCGCGGCTGCGACGTTCACGCGAACGAACGGCAACATCGCGGAAGTCATGCGCACAATCATAGGGTCGCCGGAGTTCTTCGCAACATCCGCGTATCGCGCGAAGGTGAAGTCACCGTTCGAAGTCGTCGTCGGCACACTGCGCGCGCTGGACGCAACTCCCGACACGCTTCAGCGTGACGTGCAGGCAGTCGCGCGCCTCGGAGAGCCGTTGTGGGGACACATAGCGCCGGACGGTTATCCCGAGACTGGAGATGCGTGGCTCAACACGGGGGCCATTCTCAATCGGATCAATTTCGGGATACAGGTCGCTGCGGGTCAGATACCAGGTGCATCACTCAAGACCTGGCCACCCGCGACGGCACTTGTGAGCGCGCCGCGCCAGGTGCAGGTAGATAGTCTCGTGTCGATTCTGTTCGGTGGCGACGTGTCGCCGCAAACGCGACACATTCTGAACGAAGGCAACAATCCGATGGTAGGACCCGGACCGAACGCTGCGCGAGCGAATCAGAATCAACTGGCGCAGCTAGTCGGTCTTGCACTTGGTGCGCCGGAGTTTCAGAGGCACTGACAGGCATGGATGCATCCGTGCCCCACAGCCGCGAGGCATCGCGGCCGGTGGGTGGGCGCCGTCACAACGCGCCGCTATGAATGGCTACACCACGACGTTTAGCAATCGCCCCGGCACGAACACTACCTTCTTCGGCGTCGACGCGATGAACTTCGCGATCGTGGCGTTGTGCATCGCTGCCGCAAGCGCGGATTCCTGCGTGACATCACGCGCAACACGGATCTTGCCGCGCACCTTTCCATTCACCTGAACCACCAGGTCGATCTCGTCGTCGACGAGCAACGACTGGTCGAACTCCGGCCAGCGTGAATCAAATACGCTGCCGTCGTGGCCGAGCTGCTCCCACAGCTCCTCGGCGAGATGCGGAGCGAATGGCGCGACCAGCTGCACCAGCGGCTCGACCTCGGCGCGGCGCGGAACACGATCGGATTTGCGGAGCACGTTCATGTACTCCATCATCGCGGCCACAGCCGTGTTGTAGCTCAAGCGCGGAATGTCCTCGCCGACCTTTTTGATTGTAGCGTGCAACTTGCGCTCGACTTCCGGGTCCGGAGTTCCGTCAGCCGTGCCGTCGCGCACCGAAACCCAGAGACGATCGAGAAAACGGCGCACGCCGGAGATTCCCTTATCTCGGAAGTCCCCGCCCTCTTCAAACGGCCCGAGAAACATGAGGTAGGTACGAAACGCGTCAGCACCCCACGTGTCGATGTACTCGTCCGGATTCACCACATTGCCCTTGCTCTTGGACATCTTCGCGCCTTCGCGAATGATGAGACCGTGCGCGCGGAACTTGGTGAACGGCTCCTCGAAGTCGAGCAAGCCGGCATCGTGCAGCACCATCGTCACGAAGCGGGAATACAACAGGTGCAGCACAGCGTGCTCGTTTCCACCGATGTACGAATCGACCGGCAGCCACTTGCGCGTGATCGCAGGATCGAATGGTTGGCTATCATCGCCAACGCTCGGATAGCGCAGGAAGTACCAGGCGCTGTCGAGGAACGTGTCGGATACATCGGTCTCACGACGCGCGATCTTTCCGCAGGTCGGACACGGCACGCGATACCACTCGTCGTGACGGGCGAGTGGCGAGATGCCCGAGTCGTCCGGCTTGAAGTCGTCGATCATCGGTAGCAGCACCGGGAGATCCTTCTCCGGAACCGGCACCACGCCGCACTCGTCGCAGTAGATGATCGGAATCGGCGGACCCCAGTAACGTTGCCGCGAGATGCACCAGTCATGCAGCCGGTAATTCGTAACGGGCGTGGCCTTGCCTCTGGCCTCGAGCGATTTGACGATCGCGTGTTTCGCCGCGTGCACCGTCATGCCGCTGAACTCGCCAGAATCGATCAGCGTTTCATCTTCGTGCACGACTGTCTTCACCGGGAGCTCGAATCCGTGCGCAAATTCCAGATCCCGCTCGTCGTGTGCAGGCACAGCCATTATTGCGCCGGTGCCATACTCCATCAGCACGTAATCCGAAATCCACACAGGGATCTGCTCACCCGTTGCGGGATTCGTAACGGTGCTCCCGGTCGCGACGCCCGTCTTGTCCCTGGTCGTCTTGCGCGAAACGAGATCGCGACGCGATGCACGCTCTCGATACTCATCGACTGCAGCGCGCTGCGCATCGGTGGTGTGCGCATCGACCAGCGGGTGCTCCGGCGCGAGCACGACGTAGGTCGCACCGTATATCGTGTCGGGGCGCGTCGTGAAGACCTTGATTCCATCGAACCAGATCTCCGCCCCTTCGGATTTGCCGATCCAGTTGCGTTGCGCTGTCTTCGTTGTCTCGGACCAGTCGAGATTGTCGAGATTCTTGAGCAGGCGATCCGCATAACGCGAGATCGCGAAGAACCACTGCTCCAGAAAGCGCTGCTCGACCTTGCTGCCGCAACGCTCGCACTCGCCCGCGATGACCTGCTCGTTGGCGAGCACGGTCTTGTCGGTCGGGCACCAGTTCACTGCAGCGGCCTTCCTGTATACAAGCCCCTGCTTGTAAAGCTGAAGAAATACCCACTGCGTCCAGCGATAATATTCCGGATCGGTGGTCGACAGCGACCGAGTCCAGTCCACCATCAAGCCGCCGTTCTCCAGCTGGCGCCGGAAGTTGGCGATGTTGCGCGGAATCATCTCAGCCGGATGCACGCCGACCTTGAGCGCGTAGTTCTCGGAATGGATTCCGAACGCGTCGTAGCCCAGCGGCTCGAACACGTCGAGTCCCTGCATCCGCTGGTAACGTGCAAAAATGTCATTGCCCGTGAACGCGAACATGTTTCCGACATGCAACCCTTCTGCTGACGGATATGGAAACATCATCAACGCGTAGTACGGACGCTCGGCGCCACGTATGTTGGCGACATTGGTGCCGCGCGCGGCCCAGCGCGCGCGCCATTTGGCCTCTATCGCGCCTGGATCGTAAGGCGGAACGGTTTCGGATTGGCGATCGACTGATTCCATGCACTCAAAATAAGGGTGCTGCATAGCCCCGTAGCCGGCAGAAGTCCCGAAAATGGTCGCGTGTGCGTAGCTTTTGGCGATGCCGCAAACACCCACACACCCCACGTCATCGAATCAGTCGAGCCGGATCGAGCACGATCTACTCGGCGAGCGCAGCGTACCAGCAGACGCCCTGTACGGCGTGCAGACGCTCCGTGCACTGGAGAATTTCCCGATTTCCGGTACCTACGTCGGCCAGTTTCCGACCCTCGTGGCGGCGCTCGCCTCGGTCAAGGAGGCCGCGGCGCTCGCGAATGAGGAGCTCGGCCTGCTGGACGCGAAAATTGCGCGTGCCATAGTCGGCGCCGCGGAGACTCTGCGGCGCGGTGAGCACGGCGACCAGTTCCCGGTGGACATGATCCAGGGGGGCGCCGGAACCTCGACCAACATGAACGCGAACGAGGTGATCGCCAATCTCGCGCTGGAGTCACTCGGTCTTCCGCGCGGCTCGTACGACGTGATTCATCCGAACAACCACGTCAATCTGAGCCAGTCGACCAACGACGTATATCCGACCGCGGTCAAGCTGGCGCTGCACGCGAGCATCACCGAGCTGCAGACGGCGATGGGCGCGCTCGCGGGCGCATTTCTCGTAAAAGGCGAGGAGTTCAGTTCTTTCATCAAGATGGGCCGCACGCAGCTCCAGGACGCAGTGCCCATGACGCTCGGCCAGGAGTTCAGCGCCTTCGCTCATACCATCCTCGAAGACGTCGACCGCCTGGGCGAGGCCCAGAAGCTGATTCTGCGAGATCAACATGGGCGCGACGGCCATTGGCACCGGGATAAACGCGCCTGAGGGCTACGCGGAGTCGGTTCGACGGGAGCTGTCGAGGGTCACAGGGCTGACGTTGATAACCGCGCCCGATCTAGTCGAAGCAACGGCCGATACAGGTGTTTTCGTTCAACTGTCCGGTGTGCTAAAGCGTTGCGCCGTAAAGCTTTCCAAAATCTGCAACGATCTCAGACTGCTGTCATCCGGACCACGTGCCGGATTCGGTGAAATCAATCTCCCACCCATGCAGCCGGGATCGTCGATCATGCCTGGCAAGGTCAACCCCGTGATTCCTGAAGTGGTGAATCAGGTCTGCTTCGACGTGATCGGGGGCGACGTGACGGTGACCATGGCGGCAGAAGCCGGTCAGCTTCAGCTGAACGTTTTCGAGCCGATGATAGCCTATCGACTGCTGCGCGGCATGTCGATGCTGCGCAATGCATGCGACGTATTGCGCACGCGATGTGTGACAGGCGTCACAGCAAACCCCGAGCGCATGCGCCACTTTGTTGAACACTCGATCGGCATTGTCACTGCGCTGGTACCGGTCATTGGCTACGAGGCTGCGACCGACATCGCGCGCGTCGCGCTGCAGTCCGGGCGTGGCGTCTTCGAGCTGGTGCTGGAGCGCGGACTGATGACGCGCGAGGAGCTGGACCAGTTGCTCAATCCGGAAGCGATGACGAAACCCAAGGCGCGCTGAAAGCGCGCTGAAGGCGCGTAGACGGCGCGTAGAAGGCGCGTTCAAGGTCCTCAAGCCGTGTTTGACAATTTTTGAGAGGCTCCGCGGGTAGCCCACCCCGGCAATACTCCCTATCTTACCACTGCTGAACAGATCCACCCTCAACCCACTATCATGATAGGCTCTCATCGCCTGCGCCGGCTCGCCCCGCTCGGCGTGGCAGCGGTGCTCGCGTTGGCGCTCGCGGCCTGCGCTCAAAGCTACCCCAACACGACGTTCACACCTCACTCGGATCTCGGTCGCTCGATCGACTTCCTGTGGGATCGCCTCATGTTCTTCGGAACGATCGTATTCGTTCTCGTCGAGGGGGCGCTGCTCTACGTGGTCATCCGCTACCGCCGGCGCAGCGAGGATGTGACTCCGCCGCAGACACACGGCCACGTGTTGCTGGAGATTACCTGGACTCTCATTCCGGCGGCGATTCTCGTGTTCATCGCGGTGCCGACGGTCCGGACCATCTTTCAGACGCAAGCACCCGCGCCGGCAAATTCGCTGGTGATCGAGGTTTACGGTCACCAATGGTGGTGGGAATTCCGCTACCCGCAGTACAAGTTCACTACGGCGAACGAGATCTACATCCCGAAGGGACGCACGGTCGATCTCGTGCTCCACTCGCAGGATGTCATTCACTCGTTCTGGGTGCCGCAGCTGGCAGGCAAGCGTGACGCGATCCCGAATCACACCAACCATATCTGGTTCACACCCGACACCAACATGGCGACGACGGTGTGGAATGGCTTCTGTACCGAGTACTGCGGTGACTCGCACGGTGAGATGCACTTCCGTGTGGTGACTGTGAATCCGGATCAGTTCGCGAGCTGGGTCACGCGGCAACAGGCGCCCGGCTTCTTCAGCCCACCGCCGGCGCCGGCGGCGCCGCAACTCCCGCGAGCGCCAGCGGCCGTTGCCGCCGCTACGAGTACGGCTGCCACGACTACCGCTGGGTCTACCAACGCACCGGCTACACGCGGCTACACCAGCACCGCCGACAGCGACACCGGCACAGCTTGCTGCTTACATCCTGCCGCGCGCCCAGGTACCGGATTACGCAATTCCGCACACGCCTTTCCCCGACGCAGTCAAGTTCGACGACAAGCTGCAGGGCGATCCCGCGGCGGGCGAGAAGCTGTTCGTCGGCGCAGGTACATGCAACGCGTGTCACTCGGTATCGCGGGAACCCGCTCGCGGTCGGCACGATCGGACCGAACCTCACGCACGTCGGATCGCGCATCGCGATCGCGGCTGGCATGTACGTCAACGACAAGCCGCATCTTTCCCGTTGGATCAAGAACGCGCGTTTGATGAAGTCCGGCGTTCTGATGCCGACGCTCGGCAAGGGTCAGTACGACCCGCAGACGAAGGCAACAACTCCGTCAGGGCTGTCCGACCAGCAGGTTGCTGATCTCGTGGCATACCTCCAAGCACTCAAGTAGGCGCGAAGACAAATGGCAACGACTGTCATCGACACGACTCCGGCTCACCTCCAGCCGTTCGTTCCTTCTCCGACGCCGGCGACGGTAACGACGGAGAAGAGCACGATCTGGGGTTGGCTCACCACCACCGATCACAAGAAGATCGGTACTCTCTACCTCTTCACCGCGCTCTTCTTCTTCCTCGTCGGCGGTCTCGAGGCGGAGATCATCCGCGCGCAGCTGGGCGCACCCAATCGGCATCTGGTGAGCGCCGAGATGTACAACCAGATATTCACGATGCACGGCACGACCATGATCTTCCTCGCGATCATGCCGCTCTAGCGCCGCGTTCTTCAACTTCCTCATTCCGCTTCAGATCGGCGCGCGCGACGTCGCGTTCCCGCGACTCAACGCCTTCAGCTACTGGGTGTATCTGTTCGGCGGTCTCTTCATCACGCATCCCGATCCTCTTCGCGTCACGGACCGAACGGCGGCTGGTTCGGTTACGTGCCGCTCACGACCAGGGCCTACTCCGCCGGAATCAACATCGATTTCTGGGTGATCGGTCTGCAGATCCTCGGCATCTCGTCGCTCGCGGCAGCGTTCAACTTCATCACGACGATCATCAACCTGCGCGCACCCGGCATGACGCTGATGCGCATGCCGATGTTCACATGGATGGCGTTCGTCGTGCAGTTCCTGCTCGTCCTCGCCTTCCCCGTCATCACGATCGCGCTCTTCTTCCTGATGATCGACCGCTTCTTCGGAACGAAGTTCTACGAAGTCGCGGCAGGCGCAGATCCGCTGCTGTGGCAGCATCTCTTCTGGATCTTCGGACACCCGGAAGTCTACATCCTCATCCTGCCGGCGTTCGGTCTGGTGAGCGAGGTGCTTCCGACCTTCTCGAAGAAGCCGCTGTTCGGTTACCCGGTGATGGTCTACTCCGGCATCCTGATCGGTTTCCTCGGCTTCGGCGTGTGGGCTCACCACATGTTCGCCGTCGGAATGGGTCCGATCGCCGACTCGGTGTTCGGCGTGACGACGATGCTCATCGCGATTCCGACCGGCGTCAAGATCTTCAACTGGATCGGGACGATAGCGCAGGGGCAGTTCAAGGCGACGACCGCATCGCTCTTCGGCGTCGGCCTCGTCGCGCTGTTCACGATCGGTGGAATCTCGGGCGTCATGCACTCCTCGCCACCAGCGGATCTGCAGCAGACTGACTCGTATTTCATCGTCGCGCACTTCCACTACGTGCTGTTCGGCGGCTCGATCATGGGAATCTTCGCCGGTATCTACTATTACTTCCCGAAGATCTTCGGTCGCCTGCTGAACGAGAAGCTCGGCAAGATCCACTTCTGGCTGACGTTCATCGGAATGAACCTGACGTTCTTCCCGATGCACTTCTCGGGAATGCTCGGAATGCCGCGCCGCATCTACACGTACGACGCCGGCCAGGGTTGGGAAGTGTTCAACCAGATGTCGACAATCGGCGCGTATCTGCTGGCAGTCGCGACCGCGATCTTCATCTACAACTTCTTCAAGAGCCGCGTGTCGCGGGCATGCTGCCGGTCCGAATCCGTGGGGTGCAGGCACGCTGGAGTGGACGATTCCATCACCACCGCCGGTCTACAACTTCGCAGTTCTTCCAACGGTTACGTCACGTTATCCCGCTGTGGGAAGGCAAGGAGGCTGACATCGAGAGCGCACGGATCAATCAGCAGAGCGGCAAGACCGCCGAGGAGCTTGGGATCGTGATACCGTACAGCACGATCAAGCCGTTGCTCGTCGCAGCGTTCATGATCATCATGTTCTGCGGTCTCATCGTCGGTCACTGGCTGATCCTGGCGGGAGCGGCTGCGACGGTGTTGGCTCTTTATGGATGGCTCACGAGCCCGCTCGAGCCGGAGCATCACTAGACCATGTCAGCATACCGCTACTGCACACCCGCGCCCGCGTCGCACTCACTATTCGAGCACTGGCCTCGAAAACCGGAAGATCGCGATCTGGGCCTTCATCGGCTCGGAGTGCATGCTCTTCGTCTCGCTCATCTCGACATACCTGATCTACAAGGATCGGAGTGTCGTCGGGCCGTATCCCGCACGACCCCGTGGACAGACCCATCCACGGGCACATGTCTATCAAGCGATTCTGAACATCCCGGTCACATCGGCCTCGACATTCGTTCTCCTCATGTCGTCGCTTGCGATGGTGCTCGCGCTTTCCGCGGTCGAGAACAAGGGCAAGCCGCAGCACAAGCTCGGCGAGCGAATCCTCGGCAATTCCAAGCTGTGGCTCTTCATGACGGCGCTCGCTCGGACTCGACTTCCTTGGATGCCAGGCGTATGAGTTCACGTCGTTCGTCAACGAAGGACTCACGATCAAGACGAACCTGTTCGGGTCCACGTTCTTCACGCTCACCGGATTCCACGGCGCGCACGTCACCGCCGGCGTGATCTGGATCCTGTCGATGCTGTTCATCGACTTCAAGCGCGGCCTCGGTCCGTCGGACGCGCTCAGCGTCGACATCATGGCACTGTACTGGCACTTCGTCGACGTCATCTGGATCGCGATCTTCACACTCGTCTATCTCATCCGGTAAATCAGATGGATCACTCACAAGGCCATTCCGCTCTGACACCCGCCCAGGAAGCTGCCGCGGGCCATGAGCACACGGGTCCAGGCTGGTCGATTTACTGGAAGGTCGCGGTCATCCTGACCCTCATCACGGTCGGCGAGGTCTGGGTTTACTACATTCCTTCCTTCGTTGCATCGACGACTGTTTCTCCCCACGCTGCTGACCCTGAGCGCGGTGAAGTTCGTGATAGTCGTGCTCTTCTACATGCATCTTCGTTACGATTCCAAGCTGTTCCGAGTTCTGTTCACGGGTCCGTTGATAATTGCGTGTTGCACGCTCATGGCACTTCTGTTTCTCTTTGGACACCTGCATCTAGGACACGGTGGATAACCTGCTGTTGTTGTTGGCCCTCCACCCGGTCGCGCAGGTCGGGTGGACGGGCTGGTCGGTTCACTGGAGCACGGTAATCGGCATCGCGGCTCTCGCCGCACTGTATCTCTGGCGCGCATCGCGCGCCCCCGAGCCGGGCACACCGACGGGCAGACAGAAGCTCACGTTCTTCGCCGGCCTGTTCGTGATGTTCGCCTCGCTGAACGGTCCGCTGCACGATCTGAGCGACTACTACCTGTTCAGCGCCCACATGGTGCAGCACCTGCTGCTCACACTGTTGCTTCCGCCGCTGCTGATCGCCGGAACGCCCGGATGGATGCTTCGTCCGCTGATCAAGCCGAGAGCAGTGCGTGCCGTCGCGAAATTCGTCACGCGCCCGGTATCGTGCTACGTGATTTTCAATCTCGTGATCATCGGCTGGCATCTGCCGGTGTTTTACAATGCGGCGATGGCGAATCACAACATCCACATCGGTCGAGCACCTCATGTTCATCGCTGCCGCAGTACTGATGTGGTGGCCATTTCTCAGCCCGATGCCCGAGCTGCCGCGGCTATCGTATCCCGGACAGCTGCTGTACTGCTTCCTGACGACGCTCCCGATGTCGGTCGTCGCGATCTACATCACGATGGCCGATCACGTGCTATATCCGGCGTACGCGGCCGCGCCACGTCTGTGGCACATCACGCCGATGATGGATCAGCAGGCTGGCGGGCTGATCATGTGGATGCCCGGCAGCTTTGTATTCTACGGGCTGATGACGTTCGTCTTCTTCAAGTGGGTCGCTCGCGGCGAGGACAGCCTTGCCGCGGCGCAGGTGGACTGGGTCGCCGAAGCTGACCCAGTCCGCTGACGTCACGCGTCAGTTCCGTCGAGCGCCTCGGCGAAGTGTCCCTTGAGATCAGGGTGACGCACCCACATGAAAGTGAACATGACGATCGACGCGAGCAGATTCGCGACCATGATCTGATACCACGCAATGCCGCCCAGCGCGGTTGTCACGCTCAATAGCGCGGCCAGTCCGTAGAAGCCGCCTTCCACTATCACGAACGTTATAAGAAATCCGGCGAGAATCGCCGGTGTGCGGCGCGCCTGGTGCACCGTCCAGGCGACGATGATTCCGATTATTGCGAACGCGACGTAGTGGAATATCGTGTAGATCGTGACGTGCAGCGCCATCGTATCGCTCATGTGCGGCGCGCCGAGGAACCGAAGCAGCCCTGTGCCCAGAACGTCGGGGGTGAAGAACGGATGGTGTTCGATCGTATCGACGATCAGTAGCCAGACCGCGATCACTGTCGCGCTCAACACACCTGCATAAATCCCTTCACGAATCGTGTTGTGTTCACGAACGGGCATGCATTCTCCTGTGCGAAAGTAGGGAACGCCGACAGGTAATATTGGCTCAAATCCGTATAAACGACAATCGGCGCCGCCTCGTATATTTGTATCATGGAGCGTGCCGCGCCCGCCCGCCTTCTGTCCCTCGATGTTTTTCGAGGTGTGACCATCGCGGGTATGCTGCTTGTAAACAACCCGGGGAGCTGGGGCGCGATCTACCCGCCGCTCGAGCACGCCGCGTGGAACGGTTGGACGCCGACCGATGTCATCTTCCCCTTCTTTCTGTTCATTGTCGGGGTCACCACGCATCTCTCGCTCAGCTCGCGCCGAGCGCGTGGCGCGACCGATCGCGACATAATTCTCCAGATCCTACGCCGCGGTCTCATCATCGTGCTGCTGGGCTGGCTCATGGCGGGATTCCCGTACTATCCCCTGACACGGATC
Organism: uncultured Gemmatimonadales bacterium; assembly: GCA_963707505.1. GTDB lineage: Bacteria > Gemmatimonadota > Gemmatimonadetes > Gemmatimonadales > Gemmatimonadaceae > Fen-1247. Next base: position 406,249 of record CAVPQB010000004.1, on the reverse strand, counting down.
ACCGAGCTACGATTCGGTGGCGTCCTGGCACGAATCGGCGTCTGCTACATTGCCGGCGCGCTGCTGACGATGAAAACGACGCTCAAGCAGCAGGTGGTGATCCTGGCCGTACTGTTGTACGGCTACTGGTTCCTGCAAACACTTGTTCCCGTGCCCGGCCAGCACGGGGCCATCGGCGCGCTGCTGCTGAACCGCCCGGATGCGGTTCTGTCGGCCTGGCTCGATCGGACCGTGCTCGGACTGCCGCATCTCTGGGTTGGTAGCAAGACCTGGGATCCGGAAGGAATCCTGTCCACCATCCCCGCAATCGGCACCGTGATTCTGGGCGTCTTCGCCGGCCGCTGGATTACGCGAAAGGACGTGCCGATCGCCGAGCGCCTGAACGCGATGTTCGTGGTCGGCGCGCTTGCGATGATGGTTGGACTGATGTGGAACTGGGTCTTCCCGATCAACAAGAGCCTCTGGACCAGCTCCTTCGTGATCTTCACCGGCGGCATGGCGGCGGTGACGCTCGCGGGTTGCATCTGGCTGGTCGACGTCAAAGAAGTACGGTGGTGGACCAAGCCGTTCATCATCTACGGAATGAACCCGATCCTTGCATTCGTGGGATCCGGGGTGTTGGCGCGGATCATCTACACGCTGATTCAGGTACCATACGGCGGCAGGATCGTCTCTCTCGAGACAGCGATCTACGAATCGGTGTTCCTGAGCTGGCTCGAGCCGCGCAATGCGTCGCTGGCGTTCGCGATCTGCGTAGTAGTATTCTGGTTCGGCATCCTCACGGTACTCTACCGACGAAAGATTTTCCTCAAAGTATAGCTTCTATTTTTTGGTGCAAAGAACTCGAAATATCCTGCTCGTTCTGATCGCGATGGCGATCGCACTTCCGGTAAATGCGGCGAGCGCGCAGAAAACCAGCAAGAAACGAAAGAAAGCAGCAGTAGTTCAGAACCACAGACGCAAGCCGTCAAGATCGAGGTCTCCCAAGGCGGCCTCGCCAATCGCCGCTGTGGCGCACTACACGTCGCCGCGAAGCGCGTCCGCGCTTGCCAGCGATCTCGGCATCTTCCTCGAGCGCACGCGTAGCGGACAGTGGGGCGTGATGATCACATCCGTCTCGCGTGGTGACACGCTCTTTTCGCGCAACCCCGGGCTGGAGCTGAAACCTGCCTCAACGATGAAGCTCTTCACCACGGGACTCGCGTTCGACCGTTTCGGACCGGAGTATCAGTTCAGCACGGACGTACTACGCGATGGTCCTGTTTCGAGCGACGGCACACTCCAGGGCAACATCATTCTGCGTGGCGATGGTGATCCATCGCTGTCCGGACGATTCATGGACGGCGGTCCCAACGCGCCGATGGCGATGCTCGCCCAACGTGTCGTTGCTGCGGGAATCAAACACATAACAGGCGATGTGGTTGGCGACGCAACGGCGTTCGACGATTCCCTCATCCCTGACGGATGGCTCACGCGCTACCTCGGCGCAGGCTACGCCGCACGCGTGAGTGGCCTTTCGCTGAACGAGAACATCGTGTGGGTCGCTGTCTCGCCCGGCTCAGGCAGTCACGCCGAAGTCGCGCTCGAACCGATGACCACAGCGATGACTGTGGTCAACAAGGCGCGCACGGTTGGAGGCAGGGGCGCCAACCTGCACATGAGCAAGAAATCCGACGGAACGATCACGGTTACGGGATCGATAGGCCGCCAATCCGGTACACACCGCTACTCTTACGTGGTCGATGATCCTGCGATGTTCGCGACCGGCGCGCTCCGTGCAGCGCTGCAGGCGGCAGGAGTGACGATCGGCGGCTCGACGCGACTTGCGCCGACTCCAGCGAAGGCCGTAAAGGTTGCAAGCCTGTCCTCGCCAACGCTCGCGCGGATGGTGAGCGCGATGAATCGCGAAAGCATCAACCACTACGCGGAGCTTCTGTTCCGCGACGGTGCACGCGGGCCGCAGCACACGATGCAGGGCACAGTTGCGAACGGCAACCACGCGATGCATCAGTTTTTCGCGCGCGTCGGAGCTGACACAGCGACGATCTACAACGCCGATGGGAGCGGGTTGTCGGTGAACGACCGTGTTACAGCGAGATCGATGGTGCAGCTGCTGGATTACGCACACCACGCGAACTGGGGCCCCGAATTCCATGCGTCGCTGCCAGTTGCGGGCGAGAGCGGAACTCAACGCACGCGTATGAAGGGCAGTCCGGCGCAGGGAAATCTGCATGCGAAGACGGGAACCACGAACGACGTGATTGCACTCGCCGGTTACGTCACGGCAACCAACGGCGAGGTGCTGGCGTTTTCATTCCTGTACAACGGCAGCGATCGCTGGAGCGCAAAGGCGACGATCGATGTCATGGGTGAAACGCTGGCGAGTTTCGGGCGCGATTGAAACGTTGTGGGCGACGGCGAGTCGCCGCGATGCACGAATACGTGGGCATCACTGACAACTGACAAAAGCGCTGGTCGTACTGTCGCTGGCGCATGGCGCCGCGCTGCGACCAGCGCTGTTGTGAGGCGCTCTAAATCGCGCGGATGTTGATCCCACGCTTGGCCAGCTCTTCGATGTACTCCCTGGCTGGTATGCATTCGTCCGGCGTGTGAACTCCGTTCGGCTTGATCTCGCCACGCGCCTGCATCTGACCCGTAATGCTCAGCGAGTAACCGGTGGTGCGCATCATCGCGCTGATTCCGTGTTCTGCGTCGTAATTGTCGATGAGCTCCCAGCCGAGTTTCTTCGACACACCGTTCTTGCGGCCGCTCACCTCGACGCGCAGCGCGACGAGATCGGGTGACTTGGGCTTGGTGAGGTGCGGTCCCATCGCCGCGACTGCTACATCCCGCGGCGCGACCTTCGTACCCTTCACGTTGATCGGATCGAGATCCAGTAATCCGAGATCGCGAATCGCTTCCATGATCTTCGCGTGGCCGGGATAACGCAGCGTCTTGTATTCCATCGTCTTGATCTTGCCCTCGTAGCGGAACGGCAGAGTCGAGAGGCCGCCGGCAGTGTGAAATGCCTCGAGCTCGCCCACGGGCTTCGCAAATTCCACCGGCTCGATCTCGCTCAGCGCAGTCACCTGCGCGCGCTTGCCGTTCCGCACGACCCACGACAGCGTCGTGTAGTAATCGAGGACACCTTCCAGCGAATAGACGATCTGATACTTGAGCGGTCCTTCAGGATGCTGCGGCAGGCCACCGACAAAGATCTTGACCGAGTCGACTTCGTCCAACTGTGAGATACCATACTGTGCGAGAATGGTGTCCATGCCCGGGGCGAGTCCGCAGTCAGGAATCACGGTGCACTTCTGCTCCTTCGCGCGGCTGTCGAGCTTCTTCTGCTCGAAGACGATGTCGGTGTTGCCGCCGAGATCGCAGAAGTTGACTCCGACTTCGACTGCGTACTTCGCCATGTCGAGATTGAAGTAGTACGGAATCGCGCTCATGACGGCGTCGCAGCCGCGCATCAGTGCGCGCACCGCATCGGCGTCGCGCACGTCCACAGGCGTCGGGATCAGCCGCTTGCCCGAATATGGCTTGAGGAAATCGGCGAGGTGATCGATGTGAAGATCGGCCAGCCGAACCTCGGTGACGTCGGGATTCTGCAAGAGATCGTACGCGCAGGCCGAGCCCTGCAGTCCTGCGCCCAAGACGAGCATCCGCATTCTGGTATTCCTCAAACGAAAGTGAAACGACGATACAGCGAAAACAAAAAAACCTCCCACGAACAGCGTGGGAGGCGGCAAATCAACAAGGCCCTGACACCAATCCGATTGTTACAGGATCGAAAAGGTCATCCCCACGCGCGAGTGCTCGGCGCGTGCGTTGGGAGCCGCAAAGAGGCTCGGACGTTCCATGGCTGGAGTAAGGATGCCTGTCATCAGAATTGAATCGTACGGACAAGCGCAGCGGGAGTCAAGGTAACGGTTCACCGACCGCGGAGCCGCTGACCCATTCCCATGTTTGCTATTGTTCAGAATGACCTGGCAATCCCATCTTCTCACGACGCCCGAACAGATCGGCGACCTTCTGGAGCGATCCAGACGCATCGCCGTACTCGGAATCAAGCCGGACCCGCAGCAGCCCGCGTACTATGTTCCCGCATACACACAGAAGCGCGGGCTACGAAATCATTCCTGTTCCGGTCTACTATCCGGATCTCGAGGAAGTACTCGGTGAGCCCGTGTATCGCTCACTGACGGCCGTTCCCGGCGACATCGACATAGTCGACGTGTTTCGCCGTCCGAAAGACATCCCTAAGCACGTCGACGACATCGTCGCCAAACATCCGAGGGCGGTCTGGTTCCAGCTCGGCATTCGCAATGACGAAGCCGCCGAGGCGATCGCGCGCGCCGGAATCGACGTCGTGCAGGATCATTGCATGCTGGTCGAGCTGAAGCGAATCGGACGGTAAACGTGGAGAAGTAGAGGCGGCCGTGCGGCGTCTACTTCATGACAACGGGAATCATCTCACGCGATCCCTACTACTCGCCCTCACGACTCGTCACGGACCAGCGCGGATGATCATCTTGCCCGCGTGTCGCTCGGTCGAGTTGAAGGCGGCGACCGCCTGGTCGAGGGTCGAGACCTTGCCGATGTTCGTCCGCAGTCTTCCGTCCCGCACCCGCTGGACGATCTCGCTCAGTTGGGCACGATCGGACTCGACAACGAAATCGACCGCCCGGCCGTTTGCGGGCCGCACATCGGCCGGCCCGACGATGGACACCAATGTTCCTCCGGCTCGAATCAGGCCTGCGGACCGCTTCTGGATGTCGCCGCCGATAACATCGAACACCAGATCGACGCCGCCGACGTCTTCAAGCGCATCGTTGTCGAGGTCGAGGAACTCCTGCGCGCCGAAGTCGAGCACCTTCTGACGATCGGCCGCGCGGCCGGTGCCGATGACGTAAGCGCCGGTCAACTGTGCGAGTTGCGTAACCATCGAGCCGACCGCGCCGGCCGCACCGTGCGCAAGGACGCGCTGGCCCGCCTCGAGGCGACCGTGCTGAAACAGTCCCTGCCAGGCTGTGAGACCCGAGATCGGGAGGCTCGCACCCACCGTGAAGTCGACGTCCCCCGGCAGCGGCGCGAGGTTGCGTGCCTCGATGGCTATAAACTCCGCCAGGGTGCCGTCACGATACCAGTCGGCGAGGCCGAACACTCGCTGCCCGACCGACAGGCCGGTCGTGCCGTATCCGAGCGCTGTGACCATTCCCGCCAGCTCGTGTCCAGGGATCGACGGTGTTCGGTCACGGTTGCGGCGATCGGTCCAGGTCGAGGGCCAGGTCAACTCGGTCGGGACGAATCCCGACGCATGAACCTGAACAACGACGTCGTTTATCGCCGCCTGCGGCTCGGGCCGCTCCACCAGTTTCATCCCGGCCGTTCCCGCTGCCTGGTCTGTCACCACGATCGCCTTCATGAGATTTTCTCGTCGGTCAGAAGCAATAAAAAGGCGGGCATCATTGTCGACAATGATGCCCGCAAATGCGGTTCCAGCCAATCCCCGCCGAGAAGGTCATCCCGGCTTCGCGCGAGTGACGCGTCCGGCATCGTCTACGAGCAGACCTGGTTCCGGCCGCGGTCCTTGGCGCGGTACAGCGCGGCATCTGCCTGCGCAAACAGATCTTCCGCGCTGTCGACATGGGGCGACGGGAAACATGAGACTCCGATCGAAACGGTGACTCTGACGGAAGCTGTGCGGGCAGCCTCGAAGTTGTGCTGCTCCACCCGCTGCCGGATCCGCTCTGCGAACGCCACGGCGCCCATCTCGCCTGTTTCCGGCAGGACGACCACAAATTCCTCGCCGCCGTAGCGCGCGACCATATCCACGCTACGCACCGCTCGCTGAAGGATCATGCCGATGCCGCGCAACACTTCGTCGCCGACCAGATGGCCGAAGGTGTCGTTGACGAGCTTGAAGTGATCCAGATCGATCATGAGCATCGTCAGCGGCGAGTTGTAGCGCCGCACCCGCTCGAGCTCGGCGACAAGACGAATTGTCAGTGCGCGGCGATTGAGTAGGTGCGTGAGCGGGTCGGTGTGCGCCAGCGCTTCGAGCCGCGCGTTATCCGCCTTTGTCTGCTCGATCGTGTGGGCCTGCTCGATCGCGTTCACAGCGCTCTTGATCACCGTGTCGGCGAACTCCACATCGCTGGCCGCAAGCGGATCCTGATCGGTCGTGCGGCGCAGAAGGAACACGCCAGTGCGCATCTTCTCGAACGCGAACGGGATCGCGATGACGGAGCGCACGTTCATGCGGGTGCCGTCGCGTGCCCACTGCTCGCGCAGACGGGCGTACCACGGACTCGTCTGCAGATCCTGGATCAGAACCGGCCGCTTCTGGTCCAGCGCGGCAGATACTTCGGGATAACGATCGAGCTCGATCTCCAGATTCGCGAGATTGGGTTGCTCGAACGCGGTGGCGACCATTCCGCGTGCGTCGCCTGGTCTTGCAAGAATCACTGACGAATGGGAGAGCTGCAGTGCGCGGGCGAGGCGTCGCGCGACCATGTGGAAGATCTCTTCGGTAGAGAGATTCCCCATGACTTCGTGCATGATGTCTACGAGGTGACGCTTGCTCTCAGCTTCCTGCCGCGTGCGAAGCAGCTCGCCCTCAGCCTTGCGCAAGGCTGCACGCAGTGCTTCGAGTTGATCGCCAGCTTCGGCGGTAGCGACTGGAGCCGCAGCATCGGAGAGATTCTGCGGCGGTTGATCGCAATCCGGACCGGTCACACCCGCTTGAGCCGGATCGGGATCAGCTTCGGGAGGATTTCCTTTCGGATCCACCGTGGTCGGATTCCGATCCGCACTCGTGGGATGTGGCGGCTCAGTCAGGTCCCTGTCACTCTTCGTCAGCAAGCGTTTCGACTATCTCCTCATCCACGGCCCCGTCGTCACCCTCGACCTTGTCTTCGGGAATGACACGGGCGACCGCAGTCACAAGATCGCCATCGTCCAGATTAACGAGCTTAACACCCTGCGCAATTCTTCCTGTCACGCGCACCTGCGAAACCGACGAGCGTATGATAACGCCGTGTTTCGTAATGAGCATGATCTCATCTTCCGGCAGAACTTCCATCAGTGACACCACGTCACCGGTCTTGTCGGTGCGGTTGACAGTGATGATTCCCTTTCCACCGCGCTTCTGAACCCTGTAATCGTCTATGTGCGAGCACTTGCCGAGTCCCTTCTCGGTTACGACGAGAAGAGTCGCCTCGCGCTTGATGATGACCATTCCGACAACAGCGTCGTCCGGGCGTAGCTCGATACCCTTCACGCCGGTTGTGTCGCGGCCCATCTCACGCACATCCTTCTCATGGAATCGTACCGACAGGCCATGCTTTGTTGCCAGCACGACATCGTTCGTTCCACTTGTAACCTGCACGTCGATCAGCTCGTCACCGGATTCAATCTTGATTGCCTTGATTCCGTTGGCGCGCGGATTGGCGTACGCCGACAGTGCGGTCTTCTTGACGGTTCCGCGGCGAGTGCAAAACAGCAACGACTGTGTATCCCCGAACTCGCGCACGGGAACCACAGCTCGAATCTGAGTATCGGGCTGGACGTTGATGAGGTTAACGATGGGCTTGCCCCTGCTGGCACGGCCGGCCTGCGGGATCTCGTGGACCTTGAGCCAGAAACAGCGCCCGTCATCGGTGAAGCAGAGGATGTAGTCGTGGGTCGAGCCGATGAACAGATGCTCGATGAAGTCCTCTTCCTTGAGCCCCTGCCCGTTCAGACCGCGGCCACCGCGACGCTGCTTGCGGTAGGTCGAGGTGGACGTCCTCTTGATGTATCCCGTATGTGAGATCGTGATCACCATGTCTTCCTCGGCGATCAGATCCTCGACCGAGAACTCGCCCTCGTCGTTGGTGATCTCTGAGCGACGCTCGTCTCCGTAGGTCGCGTTGATCTTCTCCAGCTCCTCACGAATGATCTGCATGCGGCGCGGACGCGACGCCAGGATGTCGCGCATCTCCTTGATGAATGCGCGCAGATCCTTGAGCTCGGCTTCCAGCTTTTCGATCTCGAGACCGGTGAGCTTGGCGAGGCGCATGTTGAGGATTGCTTCCGCCTGCCGCTCGCTGAGCTTGAAACGCGCCTGAAGCTGCGTGCTCGCGGTGGGCGTGTCCTTGGCCGCGCGGATGAGCTTGATGACCGCGTCGATGTTGTCGACGGCGATCTTCAATCCTTCGAGGATGTGCTCGCGCTCGAGCGCCTTGTCCAGCTCGAACTGCGTGCGCCGCGTCACGACTTCGTGACGATGCGCGATGAAGTGCATCAACACATCCTTGAGCGGGAGCACCTTCGGCACCAGCTGCCCCGTCACCGAATCGGGGACGAGCGCGAGCATGATCACGCCGAACGTGGACTGCATCGCGGTGTGCTTGTACAACTGATTCAGGACTACGCGGGGAATCGCATCGCGCTTGAGCTCGATGACCATGCGCATTCCGTCGCGATCGCTTTCGTCGCGCAGGTCGCTGATGCCTTCGAGCTTGCCCTCGCGGACCTGATCGCGGATGTCGATGAGCAACCGGGACTTGTTGACCTGGTACGGAAGCTCGGTGACGACGATCTGGGCGCGATTGGACGACTCGCGCTCCTCGATCACCGCACGGGCGCGCATGACGATACGACCGCGGCCGGTTTCCTGGTAATCGGTTATTCCCGCGGTGCCGTAGACGTAGCCGGCGGTCGGGAAATCGGGTCCCTTGATGTGCTTGCGGAGCGCGCTTGCCGGAAGATCTGGATCTTCGATGAGCGCGACGAGGGCGCTCGTGACTTCACGGAGGTTGTGCGGCGGTATGTTGGTCGCCATTCCAACCGCGATTCCGGACGAGCCGTTGACGAGCAGGTTCGGCATCGCAGACGGAAGAACGCGCGGCTCCTGCAGACGATCGTCGAAGTTCGGCTGGAAGTCGACGGTGTTCTTGTCGATGTCGCCGAGCATCTCCGTGGCGATGCGTGTGAGACGCGCTTCGGTGTAGCGATATGCAGCAGCGTTGTCGCCATCGACAGATCCGAAGTTTCCCTGACCGTCCACCAGCGGATAGCGCAGCGAGAAGTCCTGCACCATGCGCACGAGAGCGTCGTACACGGAGCTATCACCGTGCGGGTGATACTTGCCGAGCACGTCGCCGACGACGGTCGCAGACTTCTTGTACGGGCGTCCGGGAACAAGACCAAGCTCGTTCATCGCATACAGAACTCGGCGATGCACGGGCTTTAACCCGTCGCGCACGTCCGGGAGAGCGCGCGAGACGATGACGCTCATCGAGTAGTTGATGAACGATTCCTGAACCTCTTCGTGGATCAGCCGCGGGAGTATTCGCTCGCGGTTATTTGGAGCTGTCATGACGTGTCGATACCGCACTTGCGGTGGGGCTCCGAATAGGGACCCACCTGATGATTTGAGCTAATTTCGGGGGAACCCTGAAATATAGCCTGCGGGACGCCTTTTAGCAACCTTGCCACCGCAACGTAAGTTATTGTGGGACAACGGTTTAGCGCACCGACCTCGCGACCGTGCCGGGTAGCGCTATTTCGGCATCTATTCGGGGCCTAAAAGCCGCCGGACTCAGACTCGAATTCGTCGGTCCGATCGGCAGCATCCTGTGCCGCGTTTTCGCGGTCGATAGTCTCGCGCTCGGACTTGTAGCGGTTGTACCAGTTGCGAGTTACCTCGCCCGCCAGGTCGCGGTTGCCGAGTCCGAAGGCGAGCGACGCGGAGAGCGCGATGGCGCCGAAGAGTATCGCGAATGCGGTCGTGACGATGTCGGTCGCCACGCCCAACTCCTGCAGCGCCATGAAGATGGCGATGAGGATCACACCACCCTTTCCGAACCGCGACAGGGTCGGGCCGCCGTGTATTGCGCCGGCGGAGGCCATGATGAGGCCGCCTACGAAGTCGCCGAGCACGATGCCGACGATGACGATGACGATCGCCGCAATCAGGCTCGGGATGTAGCTCACCAGCTCGCCGAACATGTTGCCGAGCGATGAGAGGCCGAGCGCGTTGGCGGCGATCATGAGGACGGCGAACATCACGAACCAGAAGACGACGCTCGCCGTCACGCGCGTCGGGTTCATGTGGGAACCAGAGCGCTCGACTGCCTGGAGCACGCCACCGCGCTCCAGGATGCGGTTGAAATGGACTCGCCGGAGCAGCTTGTCGGTTCCCTTCTCCAGCAACCTGGCGAGAAGGTATCCGGCAAAGAGGATTACGAGAGCGCCGAAGAGCGCAGGAACGTAGTGGTAGAGCTGGTCGAAGCTGTCCTGCAGGCGGTCGCCGAAGCTGGTCGAATCCATGGGTGGGAAATCTATGGACAACCGCTCAACCGTGCGCAACGAGTTTTACGCCATGAAGCGGGCGAGATACGGTGCAGTGCGGCTCGCAGCCGAGCGCGACACGTCCGCGGGTGTGCCCACCGCGACAATTTTTCCTCCCTCTTCGCCAGCGCCCGGACCGATGTCTATCACCCAATCGCTTCCGGAAACGACGCGCATGTCGTGCTCGACGAGGATTACAGTGTTGCCGGCACTTACCAGCCTGTCGAGCTGCGCCATGAGCCTTTCCACATCGGATGGGTGGAGACCGGTGGTGGGCTCATCCAGAACGTACAGCGTGTTGCCACGCGACATGCGCTGCAATTCGGTTGCGAGCTTGATCCGCTGCGCCTCGCCCCCGGACAGCTCGGTTGCGGCCTGGCCGAGGCGGATGTACCCGAGCCCAACCTCGCGCAGGACCTCGAGCGATCGACGCACCGGCTCGTCATCCGCGAAGAATTCCAGCGACGCATCGACCGTCATGCCGAGAACTTCGGCGATGTTGCGGTCGCGGTATTTGACCTCAAGTGTTTTGGCGTTGTAACGCGCGCCGTGACATGTCGGGCACGGGGTGTACACGCTCGGCAGAAAGAGCAGCTCGACGAAGACGAACCCCTCGCCCTCGCACGTCTCGCAGCGGCCCTTTGCGACATTGAACGAGAAGCGTCCGGCGTCGTAGTGTCGCGCACGCGCCATTTTGGTGGCCGCGAACAGCTTGCGAACGTGGTCGAACAGGCCAGTGTATGTCGCGAGATTCGAGCGCGGCGTGCGCCCGATCGGCTTCTGATCGACGACCACCATGCGTTTGATGTACTCGACGCCGCTCGCGATCCTGCCGCCGAGCGTAAGCGGCGCCTGCTGCTCCAGATCTTCCATCTCGCCGGTGATCGCGGGAGCCTCGTGACCCAGTGCTTCGGCTACGAGCTCGACGAGCACCTGACTGACGAGACTGGATTTGCCGGAGCCTGAAACACCGGTAACGGTCGTGAGCACGCCGAGCGGAAATGCAGCGTCGAGGTGGTCGAGGTTGTTGCGCGTGACATCGGTGAGGCGCAGCCATGCGCGCGGCGCGCGAATCGTGCGCTCGGGAAGCAAATCGCGCCCGAAGAGATGACGACGCGTCTGCGATGCTTCGATCTCCGCGAGTCCCGCCGGCGGACCGCTGTAGAGAATGAGCCCGCCCTGCTCGCCGGCCGCCGGGCCGACGTCGACGATCCAGTCTGCGTGACGGATCACATCGAGGTCGTGTTCCACTACGAGCAGCGAATTGCCGGACGCCTTCAATCGCTCGAGCGCTGTCAGCAATGCTTCGGTGTCGGCCGGATGCAGGCCAGCCGATGGCTCATCCAGAACGTAAGCGACGCCGAACAGATTCGAGCGTACCTGTGTCGCCAGCCGGAGCCGCTGCAACTCCCCGGGCGAAAGCGTGGGTGTGCTGCGATCGAGGGACAGATATCCGAGACCGAGATCGAGCAGCACATCAAGACGACCTTCCAGATCCTCCGCGATACGCTGCATTACGACGACTTTCTCCGGATGCGCAGTCTCCAGCTTGACGGAGTTCGCCGCTGTTCCCTCGACGTACGGTTTCAGAATGTTGGCGAGTCGCGACAGCGGGAGTCGCGAAATTTCGGCGATGTCCAGCCCTGCGAATTTGACGGACAGTGATTCGAGACGCAGCCGCTTTCCGTGACAGAGGGGGCACTCGGTGCTCAGCATGTACTGGAGCGCGCGTTTCTTCATGAGCGCGCTCTGCGTGTTCGCGAAGCTGTGCAGCACGTGTCGGCGCGCGCTCGAGAAAGTGCCCATGTAGCTGGGCTCTTCCTTGCGCTTGAGCGCGCGCCGCGTTTCCGCGGGTGTGAAGCCAGCGTACACCGGCACGACCGGTTGCTCGTCGGTGAAGAGAATCCAGTCGCGATCCTTCTTGGGCAACTCGCGCCAGGGGCGATCGACGTCGTAGCCGAGAGTGACGAGTATATCGCGCTGATTCTGCCCCTGCCACGCTGTGGGCCACGCGGCGACGGCACGCTCGCGAATCGTGAGAGTGTCGTCGGGCACCATCGAGCGCTCGGTCACTTCGTAGATGCGACCGAGCCCGTGGCACCTGGGGCAGGCGCCTTCCGGAGTGTTGGGCGAGAACGATTCCGCGTACAGCAGAGGTTGCTTGCGCGGATATTCGCCAGCTCGCGAATAGAGCATACGCAACAGATTCGAGAGCGTCGTGACGCTTCCTACTGATGAACGGGTGGTCGGCGAGCCGCGCTGTTGCTGCAGCGCTACAGCGGGCGGAAGGCCGTCGATGGAATCGACTTGCGGGACGCCCATCTGATGAAAGAGACGCCGCGCGTATGGAGCGACCGATTCCAGATAGCGCCGTTGCGCCTCGGCGTAGAGCGTGCCGAACGCCAGCGACGATTTGCCCGACCCGGAGACACCGGTGAAAACCACGAGTGCATCGCGTGGAACGTCGAGATCCACGTTCTGGAGATTGTGCTCGCGCGCGCCGCGAACGCTGATGAAGCCTGTGAAGTTTTCGGTGTCAGAGTTTCGCATTCAGCGTGTGCGGGAGGATGATGCGCGGAGGTGCCAGACTTGTGCCATAGTCATGACCGTTGGCGGGCGCAGGATCCGGGATGGCGCCGAGCGCCGTGGGCAGGCACGGAGGCCTGCCCTTACCTAGTTGCGGGTGCCGCGTTTGACGTCGAAGATGGCGCTTCGATGGCAGCTGCCGCATATGAGCCATTCACGTTGGCGAGAGTAGCCCAGACCGAAAGAGCCGCCGCCTATCGATCTGGAGGTCATGCGGCCGCCGCAGACGGGGCAGATTACCGGCTGCTCGCCGATAAAGGCGTCCTTTATCTCGGCGAGCTGGATGGGGGTGTACTGGGCGGACTCGGCCATGCCTTCATTCTAATACCGGCGCGGTGAGCTCAGAGCGCGCCGGTCTGGCGCATTGTTGCCTCGCCAGTACAGCCCACAAGCTGTATGATAAACGGAACTTTCACCACTCCCGAACCATGCATCCACGAATTCGGCCTTACCGCCCGCGCGTTGCGCCGGGACTCTTCCTGGTTGCAGCGCTCATGCTCTGGTCGTGTTCCCGTGCATCATCTACCGACGCTCCAGTCACGATGGCGATCGTCAATGCGCGCATCTGGACCGGCAACCCGAAGCAACCGTGGGCCGAAGCCATCTCGCTGCGCGGCGATCGCATCGCAGTTGTCGGATCCAACGACGATGTGAAAAAGACGCTCGGCGATGTCAAACCGATCGACGCGCACGGCGAGATGGTGACACCGGGATTCATCGACTCCCACGTTCACTTTCTGGATGGCGGGCGGCAACTGTCGTCCGTGCAACTACGCGACGCGAAGACGCCGGCGGAGTTCATCAAACGGATAAAGGACTATGCAGCGACGGTGCCCGCGGGAACGTGGATCACCGGCGGCGATTGGGATCATCAGCTCTGGGGCGGTGAATTACCGACGCACGAATGGATCGATTCCGTAACTCCGAACAATCCCGTTTCTGTAACGAGGCTCGACGGTCACATGATCCTGGCGAACGCGCTGGCGATGCGCAACGCGAAGGTTTCAACTGCGACTCCCGACGTGAGCGGAGGCACGATCGTGCGCGATGCTTCCCGCGCTCCTACAGGAATTTTCAAGGACAACGCGCAGGACGTCATCTTCAACGCGATCCCCGACCCAAGTCCGGAGATGGCTGACCGCGCACTCATGGCTGCGATGAAGTATGTCGCCGAGCAGGGCGTGACGTCGGTCGCGCACATGGGAACGTGGGGTGATCTCGCGGTGTTCGAGCGAGCGCACAAGGCGGGCACGATGCTCACACGCATCTCGGCGGCAGTCCCGCTCTCGAGCTGGGCGCGGCTGAGAGACACGATCGCAGCGCGCGGCCGCGGCGACGACTGGCTGCACATCGGCGGACTGAAGGGATTCGCCGACGGATCGCTTGGCTCGCACACGGCGGCGATTCTCGAGCCATACACCGACGCGCCGAAGGACAGCGGTCTGCTCGTGACACCTCCGGACAGTCTTTACGCGTGGGCGTCCGGCGCGGACAAATCGGGATTGCAGATAATCGTGCACGCGATCGGCGATCGTGCGATTCGCACACAGCTCGACATCTACGAGCGAATCGCACAGGAGAACGGTGCGCGTGACCGGCGCTTTCGCATCGAGCATGCACAGCACATCGCGCCGAGTGACATTGCACGATTCGCAGCGCTGCACGTGATCGCAAGCATGCAGCCGTATCACGCCATCGACGACGGCCGATGGGCGGAGAAGGTGATCGGCCACGAGCGGGCGAAGACGTCGTACGCGTTGAAGTCGCTGCTGGACAGCGGCGCATTGCTCGCGTTCGGCAGCGACTGGGACGTCGCTCCGCCGACTCCGCTGGAAGGGATCTACGCGGCGACGACGCGCGCGACCGCTGACGGAAAGAACCCTGGCGGCTGGATTCCGGAGCAGAAGATCGGTGTGGAGGACGCGCTGCGGGCGTACACGAGCGGAGGAGCGTACGCAATGTTCGCCGACAGCACGCGAGGGAGGCTGGAGCCGGGCAAGCTGGCGGATCTGACGGTGATCGACCGCGACATCACGAAGATCGCGCCTGCTGAGATCCGGGACGCGCACGTGCTGATGACGGTTGTCGGGGGCAAGGTGGTGTATCGTCGCGGGGCAAACCCGGAGGCCCACTGAGCGACACCGGCCGCCGGAATCGATGCGGCGGGGGTCGCTGCGAGCCGCCCACTTGCGCTGGACGGCGCCATCTTGGCGCGACCTACAGCTTTCGCCCATCCTACTGGATCGAGCTAGACAGGCTAGCTAGATTCCAGCGGGAGGCGAAACATGGCTGAAAAGGTACCCAACGTGTGGACGCTGCAGGATGCGAAGAATCGGTTCAGTGAGGTCGTGCGCGACGCCGTCGACGTCGGACCGCAAACCGTCACAAAGCACGGCGTCGCCACCGTGATCATCGTGAGTGCCGCCGATTACGAGCGCGAACGAAAGCCGTTCATGTCGCTCTACGACGCACTTCGTCCGCCTGGGTTCGTGGGCGCGGATCTGCAGATCGAACGTGATCGTAGTCCGATGCGCGATATCAATTTCTCGGAAGGGTAGTCGACACCGATGGCGGCGCTACGGTACTTGCTCGATACCTGTTTCCTTTCCGATCTGGCGAAGGCTGTACCACCACCCAGCCTCAGAGCATGGTCGCGCGCAAACAATGCCGAAGAATGCGCAATATGCGTGGTGACGATCGGCGAGCTCAGGTATGGTATCAACATCCTGTCCGAGGGACGCCGTCGCACTGAGCTGCGAAACTGGCTCACGCGTGATGTCATACAGCGGTTCCGAGAAAGAACCCTCGACGTAACTCTGGAGACTGCGGAAGCATGGGCCAGCCTCACCGCTCAGGCACGTCTCTCGCGGCGCAATCTTGCCGCAACAGACGGACTGATCCTCGCCGCCGCTGTTGTCCATCGGCTCACGGTCGTAACCCGCAATGAGCGGGATTTTTCGGGTTACGACGTTCCGATCGTAAATCCGTGGGACGCAGAATCGCTCTGAACCCGAATGACGATCTTGCCGAACCGCGCGCCGCTCTGGAGGCGCGCGAATGCTTCCCTTCCCTGTGTAATGTCGAATACGGAATCGATCGGCGGGAGCAGACGACGGTTGCGCAGCTCATCCGTGACCGCTGCAAACTCGGCGTCGTTGCCCATCGTTGATCCCAGTATGGTCCACTGATTCCAGAACAGCTTGCGCGCGTCGGTGGTGATCGTCGGACCTGACGTCGCACCGCACGTCACGAGTCGTGCCGAGCTTGCCGAGCGCGCCGAGCGACGATTGCCACGTCGCTGCGCCAACCGAATCGACTACGACGTCCACGCCGCGTTTTCCGGTGCGCGCACGAATCTCCTTCGCGACATCTGTCGTACTATAGTTGAGGTTTCGTCGGCGCCGAGCTCGCGTGCGCGCGCAAGCTTCTCGTCGCTGGATGACGTGACCCAGACGCGTGCACCGATCTGCTTTGCGATCTGGAGCGCGGAAAGCGCAACACCACCTCCGATCCCCTGGATGAGGACCTGCTCGTCCGGACGCAGCTGCGCGCGTGTGACGAGCATGCGCCACGCGGTGAGCGTCGTGAGCGTGAAGGCTGCGGCTTGGGGAATCGGGGTGTCGCGCGGAATACGTGCGACGTTCCGCTCTGGCACCACTATATAGTCCGCGATGGTACCTGGCGCGTGCTCGCCGAGCAGGCGGAAGCGAACGCAGAGGGACTGCTCGCCACGGCGGCAATACTCGCAGGTTCCGTCGCTGAGGCCCGGATTGACGACTACGAGATCATCTGTTCCGTCGACGACACCGACCGCATCGGCGCCCATTATCCAGGGGGGCGTGATGGTGGCGCCGGGCAGGCCCTTCAGAACGAAGAGGTCGAGATGATTCAGCGCCGCCGCAAGAACGCGAATGCGGACTTCGCCCGGTGCAGGCTCCGGAACTGGCAGGTTGTCACGCAGCTCGAGCTGTTCGATACCGCCGTGCGCGGAGATTGTCAGTGCGCGCAGCGAGTCCGCAAGGCCTCCGTGAGGGGATATATTTAGGGACAAACATCAAGATACTCGAAATGATCGCTTTGAAAGTTCCGCCCCTCGGGGAATCCATCGTCGAAGCGACGGTGTCGCGCTGGGTCAAGCAGCAGGGTGACGCAGTGAACGCCGGCGACACCATCGTGGAGCTCGACACCGACAAGATCACCGTCGAAGTGCCTGCACTTCGCGCCGGGGTCCTGACGAAACAGGCCGTGAAGGAAGGTGACGTCGTCCACGTGGACGATGTGCTCGGCGAGATCGATGAGACGGCGACGGCTTCGCACGCCTGCCGCTGCCAAGCCGGCTTCGCGTCGCCCAGGCTGCTCCGGCACCCGCAGTAGCGGCGCCGCCGCCGGCAGCCGGCGCCGACTGCCCCGACGGCTCGCCGCAGAAGTCATCGCCGGCAGCACGTCAGGTAGCCGAGGCGCGCGGCGTCGACATCGGCTCCGTTCAGGGCACAGGTCGCGGCGGTGTGGTGAGCAAGCCGGATGTGCTGGCAGCTCAACCACTCAGCTCAACCCGTCGGCACAGCCGACGACCGCCGCAACTCCGGCGGCACAATCGGGACCGCCAGCGGCTCCGCTCGGCACCTGCTCCATCAGCGCCGGGTGAGCGGGAGACGCGCGAGAAATTGTCGACGCGACGCAAGCGCATCGCGGAGAACCTGCTCCAGTCGCATCTCGCGACGGCGCACCTGACGACGTTCAACGAGATCGACATGAGCGCGGTCAGCGCGCTCCGCGAGCGCGTGAAGGAGACGATCGAGAAGCAGCACGGTGTTCGCCTCTCTTTCATGCCGTTCTTCGTGCGTGCAGCTTGCATCGCGCTGCGCGATTATCCCGTCGTCAACGCACAGCTGGATGGCGACGAGATCATCTACAAGAATTACGTGAACATGGGAATCGCCGTAGCGTCCGAGCAGGGACTGGTCGTTCCAAACATCAAGGACGCGGACCGGAAAGGACTGCTCGAGATCTCGCGCGACATCACAGCCGTTGCGAAGAAGGCGCGCGACGTGAAGCTGACGATGGACGATCTCACGGGCGGGTCCTTCACGATCACGAATGGCGGTGTGTTCGGTTCACTGGTATCGACTCCGATCATCAACTATCCGCAGGTCGGAATTCTCGGGCTTCACAAGATTCAGGATCGGCCTGTTGCGATAGACGGCAAGGTCGAGATCCGGCCGATGATGTACGTCGCGCTATCGTACGATCATCGCATCATCGACGGGCAGGCGGCGGTGCTGTTTCTGGTACGCGTGAAGGAGTTGATGGAAGATCCTGCCACGATGTTGATCGAATGATCCGCTGCGGCGCGCACCGCTACCCGGACCCGCGTAGCCGTTTATTGCGGTGCGAACGCGGGGATGTCGCCGAGCTTCGCGGAGGCTGCGCGAGCGTTGGGCGACGGGCTCGCGCGGAACGGGATCGGCGTCGTGTACGGTGGCGCGTCGCGCGGGTTGATGGGAGTGCTCGCCGACGCGGCACTCGCTGCGGGCGGCGAGGTGATCGGCGTGCTGCCGCGATCGCTCGGGCACCGCGAGCTGGCGCACAAGAATCTCAGCGAGCTCCACATCGTCGATACGATGCACGAGCGCAAGGCGCGCATCGTCGACCTGTCGGATGCGTTCGCGGTGCTTCCGGGCGGAATCGGGACCCTCGACGAGTTTTTCGAGACGTTCACGTGGGCGCAGATCGGCATTCACTCCAGACCGATCGCGCTGATGGACGTGGATGGGTTCCATCAACCACTGCTCGCACATCTGCGCAACTGCGTCGCGGCCGGACTTTCTATCGCAGGAAAGACTGGACTCGCTTCTGGTGTATAAGGAAGTCGGGGATTTTCTCAAATTTCTCTCAATGCGCGTGATCCCTTCGGCCATTGCGCCGAAGTGCGCCGCGCTGGCTGAATCATGAATAACTGTGACGTTCTGATAATTGGCGGCGGCCCTGGCGGCTACGTCGCCGCGATCCGTGCCGGTCAACTTGGGCTCGACACGGTCTGCGTCGAGATGGACAAGACGCTCGGCGGCACTTGCGTCAATGTAGGATGCATTCCGTCCAAGGCACTGCTCACATCGACCGAGCACCTGGAATTCGCGAAGCTTCACGCCGCGGAACATGGTGTGAAGATCGAAGGTGTAAGCGCGGACCTCGGTGTGATGATGAAGCGCAAGCTCGATGTCGTTGCGCAGAATACCAAGGGGATCGAGTTTCTCTTTCGCAAGAACAAGGTGACGTGGGCAAAGGGCCGCGGCACGCTGCGCGCCGGTAATGTCGTCGATGTAACTGCAAGCGATGGAACGGTCACGCAGTATCAGGCGCGCGACGTGATCATCGCGACTGGATCGGTGCCGATCGAGCTGCCGTTCTTCAAGTTCGACGAGGAGCGCGTGCTGTCGAACACCGGCGCACTCGCGATTCCCGAAGTGCCGAAGCACCTGATCGTGATCGGTGGCGGCGTGATCGGGCTCGAGCTGGGGTCGGTGTGGCGGAGGCTCGGCGCGAAGGTGACGGTGGTCGAGCTTGCGGCGACGATTCTGCCCGGGATGGACGACGACGTCGTGAAGGAAGCTGACAGGATCTTCCGCAAGCAGGGCCTGGAGCTTCGTCCCGCGACGCGCGTCACGGGCGGACGGCGTGACGGCAACAAGGTGTTCGTCGACATCGAAAAGGACGGCGCGAAAGAGACCCTGGAAGGCGATTACGTACTCGTCGCCGTTGGTCGCAAGCCGGTCCTGAGCGGAATCGACGCCGCTGGACTCGGTCTCGCGCTCGGCAAGCGCGGCGAGATAGCAGCCGATGCGCAGATGCGAACCAATCTGCCGAACGTGTACGCGATCGGCGATGTCGTCGGCGGGAAATTGCTCGCGCACAAAGCGGAGGAAGAAGGTGTGATCGCGGTCGAAGTCATCGCGGGACACAAGGTGCACATGGACTACAAATCCATGCCCGCTATCGTGTACACGCATCCGGAGATCGCGACGTGCGGTCTCGCCGAGCACGAGGTGAAGGCGAGCGGACGCGCGTACAAGACGGGCAAGTTCCCGATGTCCGCGAATGGCCGTGCGCGGACGATGGCGGAGACTCAGGGGTTCGTGAAGTTCGTCGCCGATGCTGAGACTGAAGAGATACTCGGATGCCACATTGTTTCGGTGGACGCGGCGGATCTGCTTCAGGAAGTGGTGCTTGCGATGGAATTCCGCGGAACGAGTGACGACATTGGTATCACGGTGCATCCGCATCCGACGCTGTCGGAGTCAGTGAAGGAAGCTGCGCTAGGGGTGTCGGGGCGCTCGATTCACATCTAGAGCGTCCGTCGAAGCGGATAGGAACTCGTCATTCCCGCGAAAACGGGAATGACGACCTGCCGGCTTTCGCCCGAGTGACGGGTTAGCGTGCGTATTCGCACATAGCGCGATTTAACGGCGCGCGTGGTCGGGCGTCAAAGGGATGTGACCATTATCCCATCTCTCTGGCGATCATCGGCGGCACGGCGCCTGATCGCGATAGCCGCGGTCGCTCCGTCGCTTGCGTTGGCACAGCGACCAGGTGCGAGCGTTCCTCGCGGAGCTAAGCAAGCGCCCGTGGCGTTGACGTCCAGCGTGCGCGAGCAGACGGCCGATCAACAGGTGATGCAGGTGCTCAACCGCCTCGCCTTCGGCCCGCGACCGGGCGATGTGGCGACGGTACGATCGATCGGTGTCGACGCATGGATCGATCAGCAGCTGCATCCAGAGCGCATCAATGACGATGCGATGGATCAGATGCTCGCGCGGTATCCCATGTTGCAGCAGGATCAGGCGTCGCTCGCAGGGCGATATGCAGAGGCCCAGCGGCAATTCCGACTCGTCAAGCGGGATACGGCGGACCGCAACGCGCCGCAAGACACCGACACCAACGCTTTGAAGGAGATTCGACGGTCGCGCGCTCAGCTGGTCGGCGAGATCGAGTCGGCGCGGGTCGCTCGCGCGGTCGCGAGCAACAGGCAGTTGCTCGAAGTGATGACTGATTTCTGGGAGAATCACTTCAACGTCTTCGTCGGGAAGAATGCGATCGAGCCGTACTATCTCGCGGATTACGACAGGACCATACGGGAGCATTCGCTCGGCAAATTTCGCGACCTGCTGGGTGCGGTGGCACACTCGCCGGCGATGCTGGTTTATCTCGATAATGCGCAGAGCCGAGCCAATCCTGGGCAACCGACGCTTCGCGCGATTCGCGCGGGGCCGGGTGGCATGGTGCGCGTGCAGAACGGAGCGATCGACGTCGAAGCGATAATCCGTCGCAGGAATCTCGACCCGCAGCAGGCGCAACAGCTTCGTCAGCGCGCGGCTGCCGCGAAGAAAGCTGGTCTCAACGAGAATTACGGACGCGAGCTGATGGAATTGCACACGCTCGGCGTCGACGGTGGATATACGCAGCAGGACGTGATCGAAGCGGCGCGCGCACTCACTGGCTGGAGCGTTCGACCGCCGGCACAGGGCGGCGGCTTCATCTTCCGCCCGGAATGGCACGACGCAGGGGCGAAGGTATTGCTCGGACACAAGCTCGAGGCAGGTCGCGGCGAGCAGGACGGCGAGGACGTGCTCGACATACTGGCGGCCAGTCCGTCGACTGCGCACTTCATATCACAACAGCTCGCACGCAGACTCGTAAGCGACTCGCCATCCACCGCGCTTGTCGACAAGGCGACACAGACGTATCTCAGGACCGACGGTGATATACGCGAGGTCGTGAGAAGTATCGTCACTTCGCCGGAGTTCTTCTCCGAGCGGGCTTATCATTCGAAAGTGAAGTCGCCATTCGAGGTAGTCGTGAGCACCGCGCGCGCTCTGGGAGCACTGCCTGATTCGACTGCGCGCACGGCACTAGCGGTGGCGTATCTGGGCGAGCCAGTATTTGGACATCGGGATCCTAATGGGTGGCCGGAAACTGGTGATGCATGGATGAATACCGGTGCGATTTTGAATCGAATCAACTTCGGCCTTGCCGTTGCGGCGAACAGATTGCCCGGCGCGAACATGCACACCCTGCCAGGAATCGATTCGCTGTTCAATGCGCCGCGCACAACGCAGGTCGACGCAATCGTAGCGACCCTGCTCCAGGGTGCGGCATCGCCGGATACTCGCAAGATCCTGATGAGCGGAGAGCATCCGCTTGCGGCGAATGCGGCCAGCGCTGCTCGGGGCGCAGCGGATGCATCTGCGGCCAGCAGCGACATGACTTTGGATGACACATCGATGGCGAATACACTGAAGGTCAGGGGCGCCGGAAAGCTACAGGGAACCCCGGGACTGGCCGGACTGGGACGCGCGCTCGCGCGCAATCCGATAGTGGGTCCCACGCCGCAGCTTACCGGGCTGGCGCAGATGGTTGGATTTGCTCTCGGATCGCCCGAGTTCCAACGCAGGTAGAGAAGACAACGAGAATACAAGTAGACGTGAGGCATAGCGCGTCGCAACTGGAGGACGAATCAAGATGGACCGCAGAGTATTCGTGAAGTCGGGAGCGTTGGCGCTCGTTACAATGGGATTGAGTCCCAGTTTCCTGCGCAGAATGGCGTATGGCATGGAGCTGAAGAACGTCCCCAGGGGGAAGACGCTTGTATGTCTCTTTCAACGTGGTGCGGCGGACGGATTGAACGTCGTGGTTCCGCACGGGGAGAAGGCGTACTATGACATGCGTCCGACGATCGCAGTTGCGCGACCCGGACAGGCCGCGGGCGCGATCGATCTGGACGGATTCTTCGGCCTGCATCCGTCGCTCGCGCCGCTCAAGCCGCTCTGGGATCAGAAACTGCTTGCACCGATCCACGCTGTAGGCAGTCCGAGCACGTCGCGCTCTCACTTCGACGCGCAGGACTTCATGGAAACGGGAACGCCGGACGTGAAGGGAACACCGGACGGATGGCTCAATCGCCTTCTCGCGGTGGAGGGCACGTGTCAGCAGTGTCAGGCGGAGCCGTTCCGCGCGATTGCGATGACGCCGCAGACGCCTCGCATACTCGAGGGTCCCGCCGAGACGATTGCGATGAGCTCACTGGGTGAATTTTCGGTTCGGGCGACGGGAAGCGAGACCGAGCGGCTCGAGGCGCTTTACCGTACAGGGAGCGCGGATCTCGTGCACGGAACCGGGCAGGAAATGTTCGACGCCGTGAAGCTTCTCAAAAACGCCAATCCTCAGCAGTACGCGCCACGCAACAACGCTGCCTATCCGAAGACGCAGTTTGGTCAGCGGCTCATGCAGATTGCGCAACTCATCAAGTCGAATGTAGGTTTGGAGGTTGCGTTCGCCGACGTTGGTGGATGGGACACGCATGTGAATCAGGGAAATGGCACGGGACAGCTTGCGGGAAGACTGGACGACTTTGCGAAATCACTCGCAGCGTTCACGCAGGATATGGGCGATCAGATGAACGACGTGCTCGTGCTTACGATGTCGGAGTTCGGACGTACGGCGCGGGAGAACGGGAATCGCGGTACCGATCACGGCCACGCGACGGCGTTCTTCGCCCTGGGTGGCGGCGTGAAAGGCGGCAAGGTCTACGGCAAGTGGCCTGGGCTCGCACCGGAGCAGCTGAATGAAGGGCGCGATCTCAAGCTGACCACGGACTTTCGCACGGTATTCAGCGAGGTAGCCGTGAAGCATCTTGGAGCATCGCGAGTAGAAAAGATATTTCCCGGATACACGGGCGGGCCACAAGAGTGGCTCGGGCTCGTGTGAGCGGAGAGATGAGACGAGAAAAGATGCGTCCGGCTGGGAAGACCAGCCGGACGTTTTTGTTTGTGCCAGAGTCGGCCGGCGAATGCCGGCCAACGGCACCGCGTCGCGATGGGCTCACGTACCGAAAGTGTCACGGGCGCGACCACAACCGAGATATCCAGGATGTGCGAGCGTGATCACATCGTGGCACTGCCCACCAGCGAAGCACGCAATCTCATCGCGCCGAAGGACCGGCCCGCATCCCACAACGCTTAACCGATTCTTAATACGCGCGTCATCGCCGTGTAACCTGGAAGTCGTACGTTCGCTTGCGTAGCCATCGGCAGCAAGCAAGGCCACTGCGTTGCGCAGCGCCAGGCGCACGTGCAATCCTCTCCGGCGAGGTACGATGTCTCGACCGTTGTTCTGTGCGCTGGCGTTGGTACTTGGAATCACGCAATCGTTGGCGGCACAGACGTCACCGCCGCTCGGCCGCGATGTGCTGCATGGTCATATCACAGTAGATAGCGGCAAGGCTGTCGCTGGTGCGACAGTAACGGTGACGATGGCGCCAGACCGATCGTATCGCCAGACGCAAACCGATTCGAGCGGGTATTACGAGATCGTGTTCGAGCAGGGAAGTGGCGACTATCTCGTGCATGCTGTTGCTCCGGGTATGGATGCCATGCGCAAACGTGTGACGCGGACTGGGCGTGACTCGGTCTTTGTAGTCGACCTTCATCTCCTCCGTACCGGCGCGCGGCAACTGGCAACGGTGAACGTCCGGACCCGCAAGCCACAACTCTACGGCGGGGCTGACTTCGCCGCTACGCCCGGACCCGGCGGCGTCGAGCATGACGCATACGACGGCGTGACAGGAGCGATAGCACCCGATCTGCAAGGCAATCTGGCTGCGATGCTCACTACAGTTCCGGGAACGGTGATGACGCCGGGCGGTACGTCACTCGCTGGAATCGATCCCGGCCAGAACGCAGCCACGCTGAACGGGCTAGGTTTTACCGGCGCCGAACTTCCACGCAGCGCGGTTGCACGCAGCAGAATCGCAACATCGACGTACGAACCGGCGCGCGGCTGGTTTGGTGGCGCGCAGGAACAGATCGAGCTGGCAGACGACGTCATCGCCTCGATCCGCAGCGCGCACCTCACGCTCGACGCCCCGGAGTTGCAGTACGCTGATCCGACCTCGCGAGCGCTTGGCCAACCCTTCACACGCGTCATCGCGAACATCGGCGGCGCGGACCGGACGCATCTCGATAAGATTGCGTACAACTACGGGCTGACCGCATCTCGACAGCTCGATCGGCCCGTGTCGCTGTTCACTGCGCCGGGACGCATTGCATCTCAGTCCGGAATCTCGCGGGATTCAGTCGCGCGACTCGAGACCGCTCTCTCATCAGTGGGCCTGACGGACCAGGCGGATCGCAACGGCGGAATGCACACCTCCGATCGCGTCACATTCATCGGGCAGATCGGGAATGCACCCAGCAACTGGGCCACGTTCGAGGATACCAAAACGACATGGACGATCCTCGGATACGGCTCCATCGACCGCCAGAATATCGGAACTCTCACTCCCACGGCCACTGCAAGCGCGACCAGTCGGCCGCGCAACCGCGATCTTGCGTTGCAGGGACATATCGTCAGCCACGTTCGCGACAATGTGCTTGCAGAGGGAACGACAGGGATATCACTCAGCCATCGTGCGAGCGTGCCGACCATGCGCATCCCCGCTGCTACGCTGTTTCTCGCATCCGCAATGTCAGCCGACACGAGCGCGGCGAGTGTGGTTCCGATTACGCTCGGCGGCGCGACAACGCAACCGACGATCGATCGCTGGACGTGGGAGACGTCCGGCGACGTCAAGTTGTATCCGGCGAACCATCCGACCCACAGGCTCAAGCTATCCGCAGACGCGCGCGTGGATGGGAATCGGATGCATCAACTACCGTCACTGGGCGCCTTCACATTTCAATCGATCGACGATCTTGCTGGCAACCGTCCGTCGTCATTTACTCGCCTTCTGAACGCACCGGATCAATCGGGGCGCGTTGCCAACGCGTACGTTGCATTGGGCGACTGGTGGCGCGTCGGCGAGTCCCTTGAGCTGCTGTACGGGATGCGTCTCGAGGGAACCCGCTTTCTGACCATGCCGGGCGAGAACGATGCAGTGCAATCGGCGTTCGGAATGCGCACCGATCGTGCGCCGAACGGATACGGAGTGAGCCCTCGATTCGGCTTCACCTGGAGTCATCGCGGCAACACCTACACACGCGATCTTCTGGGAATAATCGGTCAATTTCCAGGGTTTGCGAGTGGCACTCTGCGCGGCGGTTTCGGCGAGTTCCGAAGCTTCATGGCGCCGGATCTGATCGCTGCAACCAGTGCGCAGACCGGCTTGGCGAACGGAGAATCGATATTGACGTGCGTGGGAAGCGCCACTCCGATTCCAACGTGGTCCTCGTACATCACCGATCCGAATGCCACGCCGGCGAGCTGCGCGAACGCCGCGCCACGTGCATTAGCTTCGACGGCATCCAGTGTCGCATTGGTCGATCCGTCGTATCGCACGCCGCACAGCTGGCGCGGAAATCTGAGTTACACCTCGAGTACATGGCACGTGAATTACGTGCTCGATGGATTCTACGCGTTCAATGTGGACCAGCCCGGACGCGTCGATCTCAACTTCAATGACGTGTCGGTATTCACTACCGACGAAGGACGTCCCGTATTCGTCGCCCCGGGAAGCATCGTACCAGCGAGTGGGCGTCGTTGCGTCGGCCGATGCACGTCGCACGACGACCTTCGGGCACGTCTTCGACAACGTATCGACGAATCGCTCCATCAACAGGCGCGCGACACTCACGCTGTCACCGGATCTGAGCAATCTGGGATCCTGGTTCACATCTGTGAGCTACAGTCTTGCGAGCACGCGCGAACGGACGACGGGATTCGACGGCGCCACGTTCGGATCGCCTGCAACGAGAGAATGGGGGCGCAGCAGCCTCGACGCAAGGCACCAGATCATGGCGCAGGGCGGGCTGTTCGCGCGCCACATGACTTTCACCATATTCGGCAGGATCCAGTCGGGTCTGCCATTCACTCCGCTCATAAATGGGGACGTGAACGGAGACGGTCTCAGCAACGATCGTGCGTTCATCTACGACCCAGCCAACACACCCGATGTCACGCTGGCGAGTGGAATGCGCACGTTGTTGCGCGATGCGCAACCCGCAACACGGGACTGTCTCGAGCGGCAACTCGGCCGACGCCGCCGGTCGCAACAGCTGCGAGGGTCCGTGGACCGCGATGCTGGATGCGCAGCTGACGTACTACGGAAAGCTGCCGTACGCGCGACGTGGCTCGGTTGCGCTCCACTTCTCCAACGCACTTGGCGGGCTGGACCAGCTGCTGCACGGAGCCGATCACCTGAGGGGATGGGGAGCCTTCGCGACTCCCGATCCGGTGCTGTACAGCGTACGCGGATTCGACCCGGTAACCCATCGCTTCGACTATGGAGTGAATTCGCGATTCGGTGACACACGCTCGAACGCAACGACGATTCGCGCACCGTTCCGCGTCACCCTCGATATCACTGTCGATCTTGCACCTGACCCGTACGAGAGCTTCGTGAAGCGGTGGGTTCGGCGCGGGCGGCATGGCTTTCCCGGACCGCGTCTGACGGCCGCGCAGATCAAGCGGAATTACGACAGAGTAATTCCAGATCCTTACCGGGAGATACTCGCCGAGTCGGACTCGCTGCTGCTCAATCGGGTGCAGGTCGACAGTCTTCGCAGCGCCGAGAGATCCTACATGGCGGCGCGCGACTCCGTATTTCTCGAGTTCGCGACGTATCTCGCGAGTCAGGGCGACGATTACAACATAAAGGAAGCGACGAAACGGCAACTCGCGGCGTTCGATCTCACGACGGAGCTCGGCCATGTCAGCATCCGGCGCGTCCTGCCCTCAATTCTGGACAAGCTGCAGCTACGAATGTTGCCATATCCAGCGAACCGCCTGCTGGCCGCACCCGATGACGTACACGGCCAGGACGCGTTGAATCCGCGTTGAGCGGATGGAGTTACGCGTCAGTGAAAGATCCTGTGCAAGAATCCACCAATTCCCTTCCCGATCTTCTCCACCGCGTTCGGCACCTGTATCAGCGTGCTGTCGAGCTGGATCTCCGGTGGGCCGGAGTGCACGGGACACGGTGTCGTGGGCAGCGTTCCCGGCTTGAAGTACTCTCGCTGCCTGATCGGACACCATTCTGTCGCGAGATATCCTGTTCGCGCGTCGATCGTCGCCGGAACCATTCCCGCCGGTGGCGCCCATGAATTCGGGGGATCGGGTTCATCCCATCCATTCGTGATGAAATCCGCCCACGCCGGTGCTGCGAGGCGGCCGCCCGACGCGTTGTATCCGACGGGCCGCGGCGTATCGTAGCCGAACCAGAATCCGGCGACGATCGTCGGCGTGAAGCCCATGAACCAGACGTCGGCGCCGTCATTGGTCGTGCCGGTCTTGCCTCCAACGAGGCCGTCGACGCCGAGGTCGCGAATGACGTAGCCCGTGCCGTAGTTGACGACTGATTGAAGCATCGACGTGATCTGATACGCGTCCTGCGGAGTCATGACGCGCACGCGCTGGTTGTCGCTGCTCCATAGAACCTGGCCGTCCGCAGTCTGAATGCGTCGCACGAGTCGCGGCGTCACGCGAAAGCCTCCGTTCGCAAATGGTGCGTACGCCGTCGCGAGCTCCATTGGCGTGACTTCGAGCGCGCCGAGTGCCGCGGATGGAACGTTGGGTAGATCGCTGCGGATGCCGAAGCGGTGCGCCGTCGCGATAATCGCTGGAATGCCGACGAGCTGGCTGACGCGAACCGCCGCAGTATTCTCGGATCGCATGAGCGCGCGACGGAACGTCACATGTCCGCCATATTCGCCGCCGTCGTTCTTCGGAGACCATATCGTGTTGCCCACCTTGACCGAGATGGGTGCATCATCCACTTCGCTCGCCGGTGTGTAGCCTGCCGCGAGTGCAGTAGCGTACACGAACGGTTTGAATGCAGAGCCCGGCTGGCGGTGCGCGAGCAACGCACGATCGAATCCGCCGCGTTCGAATGTCCGTCCGCCGACGAGTGCGCGGATGTCACCCGTGCGCGGATCGAGTGCCACCATTGCTCCCTCGACGTGCGGACCGCGGCGGTCGGACTCCTGCTGGATCACCGCCGCCTGGCGCCGGACCGCGCGATCGGCGGCGATCTGCGCTCGCTCATCGAGCGTCGTGTACACCGTGAGATCGTTCACGTCGCGCGATCCGCCCTTGAGGACGGAATCAACGACATCACGCACCGCGTCGATGGCGTACGAGTCACCGGACATGTCCGGCCGCCATTCGTTCTTAGCCACACGAAGTGGAGTCTTCACGTACTGGCTGTCCGCGGCAGCTGAGATGTATCCTTCGCGCGCCATCAATCCGAGCACGAGATTGCGACGCGCGACGGCTCTGCGCGGTGAGCGACGCGGGGTGTACGCTGACGGTCCTTTGGGCAGCGCCGCGAGCATGGCGCCTTCCGGCACTGTGAGATCGCCCACACTCTTGTCGAACAGATCTCGGCTCGCTGCCTCTACACCGTACACGCCGTTGCCCAGGTAGATGACGTTGAGGTAGAGCTCCAATATCTGATTCTTGGTCAGATTGCGCTCGAGCAGCCGAGAGAGGCGCATCTCCAGCAGCTTCTGGCGAAAGGAGCGGCCGCTGTACCGACGAACGGCGAAGGTGTTTCGGACTACCTGCATGGTGATCGTGGAAAACCCCTCACGCACACCGCCAGCGCGAATGTTCCGAAGCGTCGCGCGCACGAGTGCGTGCCAGTCGATCCCCTGATGGTCATAGAATCGGCGGTCTTCTGTCGCGACGAATGCCTGGCGCACGGGAACCGGAACCGCGCTCAATGGTACGTTGACGCGGCGCACGACGGCGAGCCGACTGATGAAGTTTCCTTCCCGGTCGAGTACTCGTCCGCCTTCGTCCGGATGAAACGACCGGATGTCGGCCGCGCTGGGGCATCCCTCACCGCCGCAGGTCGCAAGCCACGCGTCGGACCCGTAAATCGCGACGATGAGAACCGCGATGGCCGCCGTTATATATTGCCTCTTCCCGATTTTGCCGAACCGTAGATCCATGATCAGAATGTATCGCCCATTAGCAGTTGCCCTTGCCGGTGACCGTTGCGGGAGCCGCGATCGCAGGTGCGTCCGTCGCGTCACGCCGGAGCGCCAAATCGCCGCTCAATACACCGAAACACCGTGCTACGGTCGCTCCGGTGGACTTGGACCCGTCCCCGAACCAGTCGCCCGCTCCGACGCGCGCACCAAACAGGATGGGGCGCATCCCGGTTCTCGAATACCATCTGATCGGGGATCACGACGCTCTATATAGCAGAACGCGCGAGCATTTTCGCGCCGATCTCGAAGACGCCTATCGCCGCGGATACCGGCCGGTGACTCTGGCGCAGGTGCTGGACAAGAATTTCACTGATGTTCCGGTGGGAATGTCGCCGGTGGTGGTAGTGTTCGATGACGCCTCACCGGGCCAGTTCAGCTACATCGAGAAGAACGGCAAGCTCGAGATCGACCCGACCAGCGGAATGGGAATCTGGCTCGACTTTGCCAGATCGCATCCGGGATGGAAGAACCGGGCCGTGTTCTGCATGCTGAATGGCGGCGCTGCGGGTCACAATTTTTTTGGCGATAATGTGAAGTTTGCCGGTCAGAAAAAGGAGTGGCGGTTCCAGAAGGTGAAGTGGCTCGCTGACAATGGCTTCGAGCTGTGCGATCACACAGTGTGGCATGCAATGCTCAACAAGTACTCTGACGCAGTTGTTCAGGAGCAGATCGCGCGTAATGCGATGGGCATCGATTCAGCGGTCCCGGGGTACAAGATCAGGTCGATGGCATTGCCTTACGGTATCTGGCCCAAGAATCGCCAGCTCGCATGGCAGGGCTCGTGGCGCGATCCCAAGACCGGCAAGGTTCACAGCTATCACTTCGAGGCTGTGATGGAAGTCGCCGGTGGGCCGACTCGGAGCCCCTACGACCCTGCCTTCGATCCGCACCACATCACACGCGTGCAGGCGGTCGGAAACAACATCAAGAACGAGCTGGATAAGCTGGACAAGACGAACACGCGCTTCGTACGCTAACGCTTCAGAACTTCCATTTCGCGCAGAATTCCGATCGCCTTTTCGAGTGCTTCGCGCTGATCGGGCTCGGTCGCGTTGGCGAGTAGCTGTTCGTATGTGTCTATGGCGAGATCGAGCGCCACGTAATCGTGCTCGGCACCTGCCAGTGCAGCTGCATTGTCAGCAAGATTGGCGCGGGCGAGGTCGTCGTCCGGAAACTGAACCGTGACCTGGCGCCAGCGTTCCGTCCGGTCACGCGGATTCGATTCGGCGAGGGCCCACATGTGCCATGCGCCGCGACTCGCGGGGTCGAGTTTCCGTGCCCGGTCGGCGATCTCGCCGACGAGGTCCGGACCCCTTCCCTCCAGCCAGTATCCGTTGGCGAGCCGCACCAAAGCCTGGGCGTCACCAGGGTTTTCTGCCACCGATTGCTCCAAATCCGCAACGGTGGGGTATGATAGATCGTCCATTTACCGAAATGTATCCCTCTGGACAAGAGTCGCGGGGGGTGCTAGCGTAAAGGGAGTAGTGCGAACAAGGCGCGCGTTATCGCGCGCAGATTGAAGGGCATAGTCCCCGGGTGCGCCGCGTGAGTTGGCCCCGCGCTCCCCGAGACACTTCCGAATCAACACGACAAATCGAGTGACCGCGACGATTGCGCCCTGCGCCCGTTGCGTAATGCGCTTGCGGCGAGTGTCGCCGGCGCCTCTGTACCCGAAAAATCTTTTACATGACTGAACGCCGACGTTCAACCCGTCGCGGTCGTGGGCAGAGCCCCGACGATGCAACGTCCACCGATGCGATTTCAGATGCGAATCCGTATCTGGACTCCGCTCCGCAGGCCCAATCGGCCCCTACTCCCGCACCGGAGCCGCGGCCCCATTTGGATCCGGCCCCTGCCGTATCTCTGGTTCCGCGCGATAATCGGGAGCGAAAGTCCATCCGCTCCGCCGGATTCATCCGGTGGAGGCGACGGTGTCCAGTCAGACGGATCCGGCGCCAACGAGGACGGAGGCAACGAGCGCGGCGGACAGGGACGCGGCCGGTTTCGCCGCTTCCGACACCGCAATCGAAACGCCCAGGGTGGCGGCGAATCAGCAGCAGCCAGCAGCAGCAGCAACAACATCAACGGCAGAACCAGAACAACAATCAGCAATTCGGTGGCGGACGCCGCAATAACCGCCGCAGCCGCCCGCAGGCAGACGCCGCACCCCGCGGCCCGGTAGGACCAATCATCGTCGAAGGCGAAACGTCAGGCCTCTTCGATCCGCAGCGCGACGCAGGATACCTCCGCAGCGCAAGCCATAGCTACCTGGCGGAGGCCAACGACCCATTCGTACCGGCACAGCTCGTTCGTCAGGCAGGTCTCCGTCGCGGGGATCTCCTGACCGTCACCGTTGGCCGCGATCAGCGCGGTCGTCTGACTGCCGCCGAGTTACTGACCGTCAATGGGGGCGATCCCGAGGCGGCGCTGCGCCGGCCGGAATTTGCGTCGCTCGTCGCGTCGTATCCGGATCGCAAGCTGTCGCTCGAGACTGGCCGTCCAGCCAAGGCGGGGCCGGAGCTGACTCGACGCGCGATCGATCTCATCGCGCCAATCGGCTACGGACAGCGGGCGCTCATCGTGGCTCCCGCACGCGCAGGCAAGACGATGTTGTTGCAGGCGGTGATCGAGGGGATCGCCATCAATCAACCGGACGTGCAGCTGTTCGTCCTCCTCGTGGACGAGCGCCCTGAGGAAGTGAGCGACATGATCTCGATCGGTCACGGCGAAGTAGTCGCATCCAGCTTCGACATGCCGGCTCAGCGCCACGCGGACGTCGCCGAGATGACGCTGGAGCGGGCCCGCAGACTCGTCGAGCTCGGGCAGGACGTCGTGATCGTGCTCGACTCCATCACACGCCTGGCGCGTGCCTACAATACCATCGAGCGTGGTACGGGCCGCACCATGAGCGGCGGCCTCGACTCATCGGCCATGGCGAAACCGAAGGCGTTCTTTGGCTCGGCGCGCTCAGTCGCCCCAGAAAACGGCGGCGGCTCGCTCACCATCATCGCGACGGCGCTCGTCGAAACGGGGTCGCGGATGGACGACGTGATCTTCGAGGAGTTCAAGGGAACCGGCAACTGCGAGATAAAGCTGGATCGCAGCCTCGCGGAGAAGCGCATCTTCCCCGCCATCGACATCGGGATAAGCGGTACGCGACGTGAGGACAAGCTCTTCCGGCCCGATCAGCTCGACCACGTTTACACACTCCGCCGGGGCTTGCAGCAGATGCCGTCGAGCTCGGCCATGGAGTGGCTGATAAAGCGAATTGCAGCGACGCCGAACAACGACGCGCTGCTCTCCGGACTCTGATCTCGCAATTGCGCCCGTAAGCTCGTCCGGCCCGGGATGCGGAGCCATGGCGGCTGGAAAAACACACGCGCCCCGCGGCCCGGGCCTTGCTCTTTCGCGGGCATGGTTCCTCCACTTGTGCGGCGATCGACCCGGGTCGCCGCAGCAGCTGTCGCGTCGCTGGTGATCGCGGCCGCTCCGCTCCTGGGACAGGCTCCGCGGCCGTCATCTGGCAATCCCGAAATCACCGAACTGACGCTCAAGGGCGTGCATGCGGTCGATCCGGACGAGCTACGCCTCAATATTGCGACAGATGAGTCGCACTGCGTATCAGTCCTGCTGAGGCCGGTCTGCATCTTCAGCAAATCGCCGACGTTCTACAAGCGGGTTACGCTGAATCGCGCCGAGCTCGCGCGGGATATGCTGCGGGTGATGGTGTTCTATTTCAAGCGCGGATATCGCGAAGCGCAGGTGGACACTACGGTCGTTACGGACCGGCAGGAATGCGGTGCACGTCACGATCGCGGTGAACGAGGGAAAGCCGACGATGGTGTCGGGAATCAGCATAGTGCAGGATACCAATGTGCTATCCAGAAGGCAGCTGCGCCGCGTTCTCGTTCTGAATAAGGGGCGGCCGTACAGTCTGATCGAGCTGGATTCGACGATTGCGGCGCTGGATTCGCGGCTGTGGAATCGAGGTTACTCCGATGCAGTGATCGATACCACGGTCGTGCTCGACACCGTCGCCAGGACGGCCGACATCACGATCAAGGCGAATCCACGATGGCGTGCACGCGTCGCGACCATAACAATCAAGGGAAGCAAGGGCGTCAGCGATCGCACCATCAAGAAGTCGCTGTCGTTCAAGCCCGGCGGCCTGTACAAGCAGTCGGACGTGCTGGCGAGCCAGCGCGCGCTGTACGAGTCGAATCTCTTCCGGCGCGCGGCGATCGAGGTGCCAACGACGGATGACTCGCTCAAGCATGTGCTCATCGACGTTCAGGAAGCACCGCCGCACGACGCACGCTACAGCGCGGGCTTCAACACCGTCGATTTCGTGCAGGTCGAAGGCCACTATGCGGATTACAACTGGCTGAGTGGCGCCAAGCGGCTGACCATCGATGCGGCCGTAGGAAATCTGTTCGCTCACACGTTGAACGGAAACGGCGTGTTCTACGACGTCGGCAAGACTGTAATCGGAGGTTCCGAGTCACAGTATCTTGCTCCCACATACACTGCCAGCGCGGATGTGAGATATCCGTGGTTCGGATCGCCGAACAACGAGGCTGCGTTCGGAGTCTTCGCTCACCGCCGAAGCGCGCCGGGCATATACATCGACAAGGGTTACGGTCTGAGTGCGACGTTCACGCGCACACTCACGCCGCGCGGGCCGCTCAGTCTCAACTACCGGTTCGAGGAGACGACCGTGCAGGCCGGCGACGTGTACTTTTGCGTCAACTATGGCGTCTGTGACGCGGCAACGCTCGTTGCACTGGAGAGAAAACAACGGTTATCTCCACTCGCGTTGAGCTTCTCGCTGGACAGGACCGACAATCCGTTCGAGCCGCGGCGTGGATACCGGACGCAGTTCGATCTCGAGCACGCGTCGTCGTATACTGCTTCTGATTTCAGATACAATCGCGGCGGCGGTGATTTTGCGCTATTTCTACCAATCACTCGTCGCTCGGTGCTGGCCGGCCACGTGAGGGTGGGCATGATCGGCGCGCTGGCAAGCACCACGGAAGCCGTGGGAGCCGCAAGCGGCGCGCTGGATGCGACGGCTATCCTGCATCCACGCAAGAGATTCTACGCCGGCGGGTCGCAATCCGTGCGCGGCTATCCTGAAGGACAGCTCGGCCCGCGCGTACTTACGGTGCCGGCGGCAAAGCTGCTGGCAGATGACTCCGCCAACGCAGAGTGCAGAGCGGCCACGATCACGAAGTGCAATCCAAACGCGGCGCTGTTTCGCGATCGCGATTTCGTGCCGCGGCCGCTTGGCGGCAATCGCCTCATCGAGGGGAGTCTGGAGTTCCGTTTTCCGCTATTCGCATCGCTCATCGGCGCTACATTCGTCGACGCGGCGTACCTCGCGCAGAATACGAGTCCGGGATTGCCCAGGAGCAAGGCCGCGATCACCCCGGGTATCGGCGTACGCTACCTGTCACCGGTCGGACCGGTTCGCATCGATGTTGGCCTCGATCCGGAAACGAGCGAGACGCTACCCGTCGTCACTGAAGACGTGGCAAGCGGCGGAAGAGGGCTCGTCACGCTCGATCAATCGCGCGTGTATTCACCGACACATGGAAGCGGTGGTCTCAACTCGCTACTCTCACGCCTGACGCTGCACCTGTCGATCGGAGAGGCGTTCTAGATGCGGAAGCGCACCGTCGCTGCTGCCACGGTGGGTGCTCTCGTCGGGCTGGCGGTGCTGATCGCCGGTGCGGTGCTTATCGCCACGCAAACGGATTGGGGCAGGAAGAAAGTTGGCGGTTACGTGATCGGCCTCATAAAGCACGCGGCGCACGGATACGTGACCGTAGACCGGATCGACGGCAACCTTTTGAATGGCGCGACTATCGTCGGTCTTACCATCACGGACAGCGCTCACGCTCCATTCGTCAAGGCCGATACCGTAGTCGCCAGTTACGGAATCGGCGATCTGATCAACAAGCGCATATACCTGGACCATGTTCGTGTCGTGCATCCCGTCATTGTGCTGGACCGGATGCCCGGTGGCAAGTGGAATTACGACAGGATCTTTCCGCGCGACACGACCCTGCCACCGGGCCCGCCGGGCTTTCTGTCATGGATCACACTGCGCAACGTGACGATTGTGGATGGCGAAGTCACGGCGCGAAGTCCATGGGCGCCGAACGATACACTGAAAGGAACCAAAAGAGACAGCGTCATACGGTTCACGCTCAGCCCGCTCGCGCGGCTCAATGTGCAGCGCGTCGCCGGCGGATTCCAGAAGACATCGCAGTTCAGGAACATCTACGGAACGTTTCCGTTGATGCGACTCGAAGACCCGACCGATCGTCGTCAGATCGTCGATGTGTCGTCACTGCGCATGACCGCGGAGCCGCTCCGGCCGCCGCCGGTACGGGTGACCGACGTAAAGGGACGTTTTATTCTGCTTGCCGATTCGTTGTACTTCCACGGTATCAACGCAACGCTCGCGAGCTCCGCGCTCTCGAACGGCACAGGACGCTACAATTTCGACAGCAACGACCTGAGACTTCGGTTGCACGCGGACACCGTGGCCACGAACGACCTTTTGTGGATCGACCCGAGCATACCCAAGGACGGATCGGGCAAGCTGGACTTCGCGCTCGACTGGGTAGGACCAACGAGCGACTATCTCGCGACGAATGCTTCACTCGCGGTTGCTGGCGCTACCATGTCTGGAAGTCTCGGCACTTTCGTTACCGATACGATCGCGTTTCACGATACCAACCTGCGCTTCAACCATCTCGACACGCGCACCATCCAGCAACTGTTTCCGACGATCGTATCACCACGCCAGGGCTATCTCACTGGCCGCATGGCTGCGCGCGGCGGCTTCGGTGCAATGCGCATCGACGGGGATGTTGCATTCCAGGATCCGCGCACCGGCACGAGCCGCGTCGTCGCGATCGGCACCGTTGGCGCGAGCAAGGGCGTCGTGCGAGCGACCGATCTGCATCTGACGTTCGCGCCACTGAACGTGGCACTCGCGCGTGCAGTCGACCCGACTCTTCCGATCGGCGGCACGATTACCGGCAAGGCGGTGCTGAACGGCTCGAGCGCAACACGCCTCACTGCAACTGGCGACCTCATCCACAACGACGTGACTGGCGAATCGCACGTTACCGGCAGCGGGACCTACGCCCGCGGCAATCGGGTGCCGCTCATCAATGCGAATCTGCAGCTTCTACCGCTCTCGCTCGCCACGGCCGGCAAGTTCGTGCCGGCGGCTGGGCTCCGCGGCACGGTCACCGGTCCGATTTCCGCGACGGGACCGATGCAGAATCTCGCTGTCGCCGCGGATCTGACGACGCCCGACGGGGGAACGGTCGTCGCACATGGCACGGTAGATCTCGCGTCTCGCCCGCAGGGTTACGATCTAAACCTCACCGCTCACCTGTTCGACGCCAGCCAGATCAGCAGCAAGGCACCCGCATCCTTGCTCACAGCCAACGTTGCGGCTCGCGGCGCCGGCTTCGATCCGGCAACCTTGAATGCGACGGCAACTGCGAACGTGCAGACATCCACATATGACAGCGTCACAGTTGATTCCGCGACTGTACGAGTAGCAGCTGCGAATGGCCTCCTGACCGTCGATACCCTCACCGTTCACGTCCCGCACGGCTACGCGAACGCGTCGGGTCAGTTCGGTCTCGTTGCAGGCTCTACCGGAAAGCTCAGCTACGGTGTGTCGATCGACTCCCTCGGCGCGCTGTCGCGGCTTCTACCTCCAGCCGATACCGGCGCCGTGGCACCGAGGCCTGCCATCCTCGCGCAACGAATCGCGCGCGCCGACTCGGCGCGTGCGAAGATCGTCAGAGCGACGCTCACCGAGCGAGCCGTCACGGGGAAGACGGTTCCGGCATTTCCTGTCGATACGCCAAAGGCCATCCCGCGCAACGCTCTACGGGGGTCGATCGTGGCGAAAGGCACAGCCACCGGCAACATCCACACATTCGACATGGCAGGCTCGGCGACCGGAACCGACCTCGTCGCGTTCGGAAGCGCTGCACACGCGATTCGCGCAAACTACACATGGAACGGTGCGCTCACACCGCACTCTCGCGTGAGTGCCCAGGCCAGTGCGGTCGACGTTCTGGCGCTCGGGTTCGCACTCGACACT
Source organism: uncultured Gemmatimonadales bacterium (assembly GCA_963707505.1). Taxonomy (GTDB): domain Bacteria; phylum Gemmatimonadota; class Gemmatimonadetes; order Gemmatimonadales; family Gemmatimonadaceae; genus Fen-1247. The sequence goes on along the minus strand of CAVPQB010000004.1, from coordinate 368,194 downwards.
GTTGCGCTCACCAGCTCGTATGCCAGGCCCAACGGAAACCTTACCCTCGACATTCGTCAGGATTCGAACCGGGTTTACAACGCTAATGCCCAGTTCACACTCGACAACGACCGCGATGACCTGATGCTCGACCAGCTGCGTCTCAAGTTCGATACCACTGTATATGCCAGTACGGGACCCGCAAAGATCCATTTCGATTCGACGGAAACATCGATCGAGCACTTCGAGGTCAAGAGCGCCTCTGGCGGACGCGTGTACGTCAATGGCAGGATCCCGGTACACGGCGACATGGATCTGGAGCTGCACGTAACGCAATTCGAGATCGGCAACATCGCAGCCCTGCTGCAGAGCGACGTTGATGCGCGCGGCCTCGTGTCGGTCGACGCACGCATGCGAGGAACTCGTGCATCGCCGGCGATCGACGGTGCATTCGGTCTCGAGCGCCTCGTATACAAGGGCCGCGCGACACCGGAAGTACACGGTCGCGTCAAGTACGCTGATGCAACGTTGCAGACGAACATCACCGCAGGCCGTGAAGGCAAGGCACCGATGCTGGTTGCGCGCGGAACGGTACCGATCAATCTCGCACTTGCTGGTGTGACCGGTTCGCGCATACCTCACGATCGTGCGATCGACGCAACCATCGACGCCGACTCGCTGCCACTTGATTCGATTCCGTCACTGAGCGACGCGGTGACGAATCTCAAAGGACGCGCGCTCGCGAAATTCACGGTCACAGGCACCGTCGACCACCCAAACGTGAACGGTCGGGTCACGCTGTGGAATGGCAGCGCACGCCTCGCGCCGCTCGGTGTGACGGCCAGCTACGTCGCGGGCAATATCCGGCTCGTGCAGGACACCGTGATCGTCGACTCGCTCGTCGCACACAGCAACGGTGTGATCCGACTTACCGGCGGGATCGGCATCAAGACGCTGACTCAGCCATCGTTCGCGCTCAAGCTGACGGCCAACGACGCGCGCGTCATCGACAACGATACCGGAAACCTGTTTGCCAATGCCAACGTGAGCGTGAACGGACCGTTCAACAACGTTGACGTCACTGGATTCGCACATCTGCTTCGCGGCGTAATCTACATACCCGAATCGACGGGAAAGACGCTCGTTGGAGCAGGCGACCCTGCACTGTACGCCGTGGCGGATACGAGCAACACAAGCGTCCGTGAGCTGTTTCCAAGCCAGTCGCCGCTGCTGGCAAATCTGCGCATGAACGTCGCATTGATGGTCGACCGGGACGTGTTCGTGCGCTCAAACGAGGCGAACGTGGAAGTGTACACGGACAACCCGCTCCGGATCGGAGTCAACCGTGCGAAACAAACCTTCCTGGTGGACGGTGTGTTGTTGAGCGACAGGGGCGAGTACCGTTTCCAGAGCCGCCGTTTCCAGATCCGTCAGGGCTCGGCCACGTTCATCAACTCGCCGAAGCTCAACCCGACGCTACAGGTGACGGGCGAGTATGATGTCCAGCTTCCGACCCGTGAAGCAATAGCAATCCGGATCGTCATCTCGGGGACACTGGACGCTCCGAAGATATCGCTCGAAAGCGATGCGCAGCCGCCGATCTCGCAGACTGACTTGCTCAGCTATCTGGCGTTCGGGCGTTCTTCTTCGTCGTTGCTTCAGCAGGAGGGTGGCGGCCTGACAACGGGTGGGAGTGGCGGCAGCAACATCGTGGGTGCAGGCGCCGCCTTTGCCGCCAAACAGGTAGGGGCCGCGGCGCTCGGCGCACTCACCGATCAGGCGGCCGGCACGGCTGCGCGATCACTCGGCGCCGACTTCTTCAACATCACGCCCGCCGACGTGTCGCTCGACGCGGGCAGCTTTCTTCGCGCGACGCAGGTAGAGTTCGCCAAGTACATCCAGACGAACACATTCCTGCAGCTTCAGGTCCGGCCCGATCCCGCGTCATTACAGCGGCCGGGCTTCCAGATCACGCATCGCTTCAACACGCGGTCCGGATATCAGATCGATGCCAGCTTCGAGCCGCGTTATCTGCTAAGCCAACCATCGCTTTCTCCCGATCAGACGCCCCACACGACCAGCGCCTTCGGATTGTTCCTGGTGCGTCAGTGGCGCTACTGATCTCAGCGGTCCACGTGTGCCGACTCGGGCCCTCGTAGCGTCGCACCGAGCGCGGCCGGACCGTTGAGCGAGCTTTGCGCGTTGAGATGCGCGCCGTCGTCGATTCCCACACCCATACGGTTGAGCAACTCGCCGCCGAGCCAGCCCGCCAGGCCGAGGAATGCAACGCCGCTGAATGAGAAGAGAAGCGCAAGTGGCTCCGGCGCAGTTGGGCCATCGAGCCGCAACAGCCAACTCACCAGAAAGAGCGTGACCAGCGTCACGCTGCTCAGACCGTGAAATCCGCCAATGCGCTTGGCCCTGGTTCCCGACGGTATCGCCAGGTAGTCGATCAGGCCGAATATGGCTGCGATTAGCCCGCCGACAACGCCCGCGCCGATCATGTAGAACGCGACGAGCGCCCACGTCTGTCCACCATGAACTACGTAAACGGCGTCGAACAGCGCGGCCGTGGCGAGCAGGCCCATCGGAAAGGACACAACGATCTGGTGCGCCGGATGCCCAAGTAGCTTGGTCTTGCTTTCCACTCACCGACCTCCGTGCGAACGCGTCACTGAACGACCACGACGCCGCTCATGCTCAAGCCATGAATGGTGCAGTGATAGTTGTAGGTTCCAGCAGTCGGGAACGTCACGCCGCGTGTGCCCGACGCAAAGTCGGCAACGTTGGCCGGTGCGCCGGCTGTAGTGAACGTCACGTTGTGGGTGGTGCCGGATGTGTTGTTGAACGTGATGCTGCTTCCGGCGGCGATCGTAACCTGCGATGGATTGAACGCGTTGCTAGATACGAGGCAGACAGTGCCATTACCTGGCGTGCACGTTGCTGACGGGGTTCCAGGATTGCTCGGAGAGGTCGGCGAAGTGCCGTACCCGCCCGAGCCACCGCAGCCAGCTGCCGCCATGATGGCCGTCGCGACCACAACAGATGAGATGATGTTCATGGAGGGAACCTCGCCGCGCACGACTGGCACACACAGCCCGCTTGCGGCGAAGCGCAGCGTTCAAGCGGTGGAGGCCGACGCTACACGGTCAGTGACCGCAAAAACTCGGCGACCGCAGTCCGATAACTTCTCCCCGACGGGAGTCGAGTTCCATCCTGGAGAATGATCCGGTAATCGCCCTGCTCGTTCGGAAACACTTCCTTGATGCGCGTCGTGTTCACGATTGCAGACCGATGAATGCGCATGAACAGCGAGGGGAGCCGATCCTGGAACGATGTGAGCGTCCCGCGCACGAGGTGGGACGCCTTGCCCATGTGGATTCTCACGTAGTCGTCCACCGCCTCGATCCAGTCTATGGAGTCGGTAGGGAGAAGCACGTGCTTCCCATCGAGACGGATCGCAAGCCGCTCAGCATCACGCGACGTCTTCATCTCCTCGACGAACTTCCTGAGATTCTCGACGTGCGACGAGCCATCGGATGACGCCAGACGCGTCTTCGCGCGGGCGACGGCCTGCATTAGACGATCGCGCGCGACCGGCTTGAGCACATAATCCACAGCATGCACGTCGAACGCCTTGAGCGCATACGAGTCATGCGCAGTGACAAAAATGATCACCGGGATGTGCGCCGGATCGAGCTGCGCGACCACGCTGAATCCATCGATCTCCGGCATCTGAACATCCAGGAGGACGACATCCGGTGCCAGCCGCGAAATCATCTGAACGGCTTCCCGTCCGTTCGACGCATCGCCCACGATGACGACATCGTTGTCAGATTCCAGAATGGTGCGCAGATGACGGCGCGCAAGCGGCTCATCATCCACGATCAATACCTGAACAGGGGCTCGATTCACTGGATCCTCACTTTGTGTGTGCATTCATCGAATCGCCACGATTCATCTGCCGGACGTGATACGGAATCCGCATCGACACCCGGAACCCACCCTGCTCCGGACTCTCAACCGTAAATGAGTGGGCGTCACCGTACAGATACATCAACCGCGCCCGGGCGTTTCCGATACCTATGCGTTCGACGATGCCGTCGGTGGATTGTCCCTTGAGACCGGGTCCGTCGTCGCCCACCTCCAGCGCCAGAATGTCCGCATCGCGCCGTGCGCGAATCTCGATTCGAGTACGCGTGGAGCACAGCGCGAGCCCGTAGTGGATCGAGTTCTCTACCAGTGGCTGCAGGATCAGGGTCGGAACGAGCGAGTCACCGATCGAGTCGTCGATATCGGTTACGATCGTGAGCCGATCCTCGAACCGGATGCGCTGGATCGCTGTATAGTGGTCGAGTATGCGCAATTCGTCTCGCAACGGCACCTCTTCCGCGCCGCCAGCATCCAGTGAAACGCGCATCAGCTCGCCCAGGCCGGAGATCATGCGCTGCGCGGCTGGCGGATCGGCGTCCACGAGCGCCGTAATCGCATTTAGTGCATTGAATAGAAAATGCGGACGAAGCTGCTGGCGCAAGCTGTCGAGCTGGGATGAAGCAAACCGCATCTGGAGAACAGCCTGCTCCTGTGCCTGCGCCGCGTACCTACGCGCGAGCCCCTCGTGCCACCACGTTGCATACGTCGCGATCCCGCCCGCGGCGGCAAGCAAGGCCAGCTTCGCACCCTCATCCAGCAAGGCTACCGATGCCGTCCCGCTGGCGGAGATGGGATCGCCAATCGCAACTCCATAGATCACGAGAAACAGGAAATCCAGCGACGCATATGCAACAAGAATGAAAACCGCGACAATCGCCGCGCGCCGCGCAGAAGAGAGAATCGGCCGCGCCGCAAGTATCGCGAAGTATGCGAGGACCATCGGAGACTTGAGACCAAGCGTTGGCGTCGCGATTATTCCATAGGAGCCCATGGTGACCGTCACCGCCACAACGTCCACAATGGGATTCAGCACCGAGAGCCAGGATGGCAGTACCGGACGCCGATAAAAGAACCAGGCCTGCCCCACCGTCCACGCCAACATCGGCGTCAGAATCACGGCATTCACCAGATTGAGACTGCGTGGCAAAACCGGAGCATATGCAGCAGCGGCGATCGCCAGTACGAGCAGCACCACGCCACGTACGGTATTCAACTTCCGCTCGGCGCTATCACGCTCCTCGTCGAGTACGCTAGACTGTGTGTCGACGGCGATGTGCATTGCCCTAACATATGTCGCCTTACCAACGGCGCCAGACGGGAAAAGACTGCCCAACGCTCGTCCGGCGAAGCCTTCGCCTCACCGTGATTGTTACGCAGCTCGCCGCGAGAGTGATTCCGCGCATCGACTGCTTCGTACGTTTCGGCATGCGAAGCCAACCGATATTGCGAGCCGTGTTGCTCGGAGCGCTCACCTGCCTGGGTGCCTCGCAGGCCTTCTCTCAGTGTCGTCCTCCGCGCGGAAGCAACGAGGCGCGCTTGCTCGCCTTTTACTCTGTTCCATTGGTCTTCAGCGCCGATCCGGCTTCACTCTCGCTCCAGCCTGGCGCCGTCAGACTCTCCGGCGAAGCGGCCTACGTGCCGAGGGCGTCTGCGGCATTGCAACACACCGATTACTGCTACACCGGGAAGGCCGAAAACACCGGCCTTACAAGTTTCTTCGGACGTCCCCGCCTCGCTGTCGGTCTGCCCGGTGGCTTCGGGTTGGAGGTGAGCTATGTGCCACCGATCACAGTCGCCGACGCCACACCTGACCTCGGCAGCGCTGCCTTCTGGTTCACGCGCAGTGTCAGTTCAGCTCTGCAATTGACGGCGCGTGTGCACGGCACGGTCGGCACCGTGAAGGGACCGATCACCTGCCCACGCAGTGCGTTGCAACAGACCGATCCCGCGACACCATGTTACGGAACGAGCCCATCCACCGATGAATTTCAGCCGGACATGGCCGGCGCGGAACTGATTGCGTCCACAAATCCCGCAACTTCGGCGCGCTTCAGGTTCTCCGCCGGCGTCGGCGTCGATCAGCTATACCCGCGGTTCAAGGTGGGCTTCACCGATCTGTTGGGCGGCACCGATCACACGCGAATCGCTGTCAATCTTACACGCATCACAGCGCTCGCTGGCGCGACCGTCCTGCTCAGCCACCGGTGCGACGCGTCAGCTCAGGCCTTCACGTCATTCTCTGACGCGACTACGTTACGCGCCACTATCGGCTGCCTGCTCAACCGATAGCCTCAGACCGCTCCTTTCCCCGCGTACTCGTCCCACAGCGCAGCCATGGCCTTCGCACCAAGCCGGAAGTTCTCGACGCTCATCCACTCGTCGGGCGCGTGCGCATTCTCGCCCGGCAGACCAAATCCAACAAGCAACACCGGCGCATCGAGAATTCGCTGAAAGTCTCCGACGACCGGAATCGATCCGCCTTCTCCAACGATCACCGGATCGCGTCCGAACGCAGCATGTAGAGCACCACGCGCCGCATCGAAGATCGGACCGCTGAGATCGGCGCGCCACGGACGTCCTCCGTGCAGGTAACTCACAGTTACCGTGACACCGTCGGGTGTGAACTTCTTCACGTGCGCCTCGAATAGCCGAGCTATCTTCGCCGGATCCTGATTCGGCACCAGTCTGCAGCTCACCTTGGCCATCGCCTTCGCTGGAAGAACCGTTTTCGCTCCGTCTCCGGTGTAGCCGGATAGCATCCCGTTCACTTCACACGTTGGACGTGTCCACAGCTTCTCGAGCGTCGTGAAGCCCTTCTCTCCACCGAGGCTCGTCACTCCGATCTCACGCTCGAATTGCGCGTCGGTGTGCGGCAGGTCGCGCATTTCCTCAATCACCCTGTCCGGGAACGGACTCACGTCGTCATAGAAACCGTCGATCGCGACGTGTCCATTTTCGTCGTGCATCGATGCGATGATTCGCGCGAGCGCAGCGGCAGGATTGACTACTGCGCCGCCGTACATTCCAGAGTGAAGATCGCTGGACGGCCCCTGCACGTCGATCTGGAAGTACGACAGTCCGCGCAGCGACGATAATATCGAAGGCATCCCTTCAGCGAACATCGATGAGTCCGATATCACTACCGCATCGGCCGCGAGAAGCGTACGCTCGCGCTCGACGAACGCTTCCAGATTCTCGCTTCCGACTTCCTCCTCGCCTTCCGCGATGACGACAACGTTGCACGGGAGAGCTCTCCGCGTTTTCAGGTGCGCCTCGAGCGCCTTGATGTGCAGAAAGAGTTGTCCCTTGTCGTCGACTGATCCGCGGGCGTAGATCCGACCCTCGCGCACTTCCGGCTCGAACGGCGGCGACGTCCATAGCTCGAGCGGCTCGGCGGGCTGCACGTCGTAGTGACCGTATATCAGTACCGTCGGCGCATCGGGCCCGGCACCGCGCCACTCGCCGACCACGACCGGGTGTCCCGGCGTGTCGTGGATTGCGGCGTTCAGGCCGGCCTGCTCCAGTGATCGCTTCACCCATTCAGCGGCGGCGCGAGTGTCGGCGTCATGCGCAGGCTGCGCGCTGACGCTGGGGATGCGCAGGAAATCAAAAAGCTCTTCCTCGATCCGCGACTGGTGCTGCGTGAGGAATGAATCGAGGTCGTTCGCAATCTTCGGCATGGGTTCAATTTAACGGCGCATTTCGGCCCTGCAGCGCCGCTCCGGGCTATCTTACGGGATGCCAAACCGTCTGGCAGGCGAGACATCGCCCTACCTGCTCCAGCATGCCGACAATCCCGTCGACTGGTATCCCTGGGGCGACGACGCGCTGGACCGGGCGCGCCGGCTTGACCGCCCCATCCTGCTTTCGATCGGTTACGCCGCGTGCCACTGGTGCCACGTCATGGCGCACGAATCGTTCGAGGACGTCGCGACCGCCGAGCTCATGAACGACAACTTCGTGTGCATCAAGGTCGATCGTGAGGAACGTCCCGATCTGGACGCGATCTACATGCAGGCGGTTCAATCCATGACCGGTCACGGCGGCTGGCCGATGACGGTCTTCCTGAATCCTGCCGGCGAGCCGTTCTACGGAGGCACCTACTTCCCGCCGACCGACAGACACGGGATGCCGTCTTTCAGACGCGTACTGGAGGCAGTCGCCGAGACGTACAGGAATCATCCCGACCGCGTGGCCGCCAGTGCCGAGTCGATGCGGCGGATCTACGACGCGGCAGCGGTAAGCGACGGCTACGCGGGCAGTATCGACTCCACGTTTCTGGAGCAGGCATTTCACGCGATCGCATCCGGCTACGATCCGCGTTTTGGCGGGTTCGGTGGTGCACCCAAGTTTCCACCGACGATGGTGCTCGATTTTCTGTTGCGTCACTGGGCCCGGACCGGCGAGAATAGCGCGCTGGATATGGCGGCAGCAACGTTCGTGAAGATGGCGCGCGGCGGAATCTACGATCAGATCGCCGGCGGATTCGCGCGTTACTCGGTAGATGAGCAGTGGCTCGTTCCGCATTTCGAGAAGATGCTTTACGACAATGCCCTGCTCTTGAGGCTCGGCGCGCACCTCTACGAAGCAACAAAAAATGACGAGATCCGCGTTGCTACTGAAAAAGCAGGAGATTGGCTCGCGCGCGAGATGACGTCCCCGGAAGGCGGCTTTTATTCGTCGCTCGACGCTGACTCTGAGGGCGAGGAGGGTAAATTCTACGTCTGGAGCTCGGACGAGCTCGACTCGCTGCTCGGCGCCGATGCAGCCCTCGTGAAAGCGTATTACGGCGCGACGACCGGCGGGAATTTCGAGGGAAGCAACATTCTGCACGTTCCTGCAGACCCCTCCGAAATCGCGCGCCGCGTCGACGTCGATCCGGCAACACTCTCGGGAGCCGTCGCGCGCGCGAATCAAACTCTCATGCAACAACGCTCCCAACGCGTGCGGCCAGGCCGCGATGACAAGATCCTCGCCGGTTGGAACGGCCTCGCGCTACGCGGGATCGTTGAAGCCGCGCGCGCGTTCGACCGTGCGGATTTCCGCGAGATGGCAACGCGGAACGCCGAATTCCTCCTTGCGCGGATGGTCGTCGACGGTCGCGTAATGCGCAGCTACAAGGATGGTACCGCGCGAATCGCCGGCTTCCTCGAAGACCAGGCAGCGGTTGCACTGGGCTTCCTCGCGATGTTCGAGCAATCACTCGACCTGAAATGGCTGAATGCGTCACGCCGGCTGGCGCAGGTGATGCTGGACGAATTCTGGGATGCAGATACGATGGTGTTTTACGATACTTCGCGCGATGCGGAAAAGCTCGTGTCGCGACCGCACGATCCCACAGACAATGCCATACCATCCGGAACATCGCTGGCGGTCGATCTGCTGCTCCGTCTCGCGAATTACGACGACAACGAATCGTACCGTGATCTTGCATCACAAGTAATGAATTCGCTCGCCGGATTGGTTACGCGTTATCCATCCGCGTTCGGTCACCTGCTGGGCGATGCCGAGTACGCCGAAACGTTCGCATGTCACGGCGAATATTGCGACATGCCTTCACCGCACGCGCTGGATATTGCACGCGCTACACCCACAGTCAACAACCAATCCACCATATAACCCATCCATGCCGACAGACGGATATTCGTTCACGCGTGGGATCTTCGCCGGTGAGATAAACGACGAGCTGCTCTTTCCATATCCGCCACAGCTCGACCTGCTCGATTCGTCGGAGGCCGCAACAGTCGCCCGACTGGTTCACGCGATGGAAAACCGGTTGGGCGGCCTCATCGACTCCGTGAAGTTCGATCGAGGAGGAAACGATCCACGACGACGTGATCGCCGCGCTCGCCGAGCACGGATTTCTCGGCATGACGATTCCGCGACAATTCGGTGGGTTGGAGCTGTCGCCGCGAGCGTACGCCAGAGTATGCGAGGCAATCGGCGGCGTCGATTCCTCGATCGGCGTCTTCATCGGCGTGCACTGCGGACTCGGGTGCAAGGCCATCGTGATGTACGGCACCGAGGCGCAGAAGCAGCAGTGGCTTCCGCGACTCGCACGCGGTGAGATACTCGTCTCGTATGCGCTTACCGAGCCGCTGATCGGATCGGATGCACAGCACGTGAAGACGACTGCGAAGCTGAGCGTGGACAAATCGCACTGGACGCTGAACGGTCACAAGATCTGGATAGGTAACGCGCATCGCGCCGCTGTTCTCGTCACGTTTGCGCAGACGGAAGTCGAGCGCGACGGAATTATCGTGACGAGACCAACGGCGTTCCTCATCGAGCCTACCATGCCGGGCTTCCGCGTTGTCGAAACAGCGCGGAAGATGGGCATCCGCGGATCCACCCAGGCCGAGCTGGAATACACTGACCTACGTGTCCCCGCCGAAAACGTGCTGGGCGAGGTCGGTCGAGGATTCGCCGTCGCCGTGCACGTGCTGAACGGCGGCCGGCTGACGCTCGCCGCCGGATGCACGGGCGCGGCCAAGCATGTCTTCCATGAGATGACGAGCTACGTCGAGCAGCGTATCCAGTTCGACAAGCCGCTCGCCGACTTCGAGATCACGCAGCGAAAGCTCGCGACGATCGCATCGGACATCTACGCCTCGGACGCAATGCTCGGAGTCATCGCAAATCTTGCCACAGATAATGAAGCAGACTGGTCGCTCGAGGCCGCGATCGGCAAGGTCTTCGCGAGTGAGCTGATCTGGCGCACCACCGACGAGATGGTGCAGCTCGCCGGAGGCCGCGGATTCGTGAAACCGTATCCGTACGAGCGATTTCTTCGCGACAGCCGAATCAACAGGATATTCGAGGGTGCCAACGAGATACTTCGGCTCTTCATCGCGCTGAACGGCATTCAAACGCTATCCGGCCAGCTCAAGGAAGTCAGCGTCGCGCTGCGCGAACCGATCAAGCATCTCGGACTGCTCAGTGAGTTTGCGGCGGCGAAAGTCCGTAACGCGTTCGGCGCCAGCGCGACGCTTGATTTCGAGCTGGACCCCCGCCTCGCGACGCACAAGGAATCATTCGAGAAACACGTCGCCGAGCTTCGGTCATCGGCGGAGACCGCGGTGACGAAGTATCGTGGTGAGATAGTGGATCGCCAGATGGTGGTGGAGCGGCTGTCCAACATGGCAATCGAGCTCTTCGCTACAGCGTGCGTGTTGTCCTACACGCAGGCGCTGCTCGGGCGCCAGGACGATGCGCGCGCGATCCTGTTGTGCGATATATTCTGCGTTGGAGCCGGCCTGCGGTTCCGCGCTGCGCGTGCCGCGCTTGCTGGCGGTTCCGACGGCCTGCTCGACGACGCTCGGCGCGAAGTAGCAGCGGACGTGCGAGTCGATAAGGGGTATGCGTTACCGGATTCGATTCTCGACGTGGCTGGGCAACGGGGCACCGCGCCATCGATGAAATGATCAGCGAAGACAGGAGCGCGATACGCATCCGCGGCCTTCGCGGAGCGACGCGCGCGGCACACGACGACTCGGAATCCATCCGCACCGCGACACGTGAATTGCTCACAGAGATGATGCTGCGCAATTCACTGAGCCGGGACGCAATCGTCAGTGCGTTCTTCACCGTTACACCGGATCTCGTCAGCGACTTTCCTGCGAGAGCCGCTCGTGAGCTGGGATGGGATGATGTGGCAATGCTCTGTTCGACGGAAATTCCTGTGCCAGGTTCGATGGACCGTGTAGTGCGCGTACTGCTTCACGTCGAGCTGCCCGCGAACACTTCAGTCCGGCACGTGTACCTCAACGGAGCAGAAGAATTGCGCCCCGATCTGTGACGGCGACGCATCTGGACGAGTCTTGACTGATTGGACCGTACGACAACAATCGAGGAACCGAATGCGCGCTTCCATGCTCGCGGCATCCATCACGTTTGCAGCTCTCGCGACACCTGCTTTACTTCCGGCGCAGACACCGCCGGACGGCGCCGAGCTCGTGCGATTGATGCACGACAGGTACGTCGCGAAGTGGTATACGACACTCACGTTTACGCAGGCAACCCAGCGACGCAGCGCTGCCGACACGATGGTGCACGAGACGTGGTACGAGGCAATGAAGCTGCCCGGCAGACTGCGCATCGATGTCGGCACTCCGGACGGTGATCCGATCATTCTATTCGCCCGCGACAGTATCTTCGTCCGTCGCGGTGGGCAGAACCTTCCCGCACGGGCGGGCCGGAATCCGCTGTTGCTGCTCGGATTCGATATCTACACGCAGCCCATCGAGCGCAGCGTCAGCGCATTGCGCGAGGAGGGCTTCGATCTGGGCAAGATGCACGAAGGCACCTGGCAGGGTCGCCGCGTATTCATCGTCGGCGCGGCGCACCGGTGACACGACGTCGAAGCAATTCTGGATCGATGCTGAACGGCTGGTCTTCGTGAGGATGATCGGCCCCGTGGCACAGGGGCGCCCAGGGCTGGAAGACGTCAGGTTCGATCAGTACCAGCCAGCCGGCAACGGTTGGCTCGCGACTCTCGTAACTGATACGCGTGCCGGCAAGCTCGTGCAGAGCGAGGAATATTCCGACATTCGCGTCAACGTACCCGTCGCCGACAGCCGGCTGGATCCCGCGAAGCTAGACCATCCCTGAAAGATGCTCCTACCCCTATTTGTTTCACTTCTCACCGCGACCGCGCAGCTCCCCCGCGACACCGTCACGGATGTTCGGAACCTGCCGATCGTCGAGCTTCGCGCAGCTCACTCCACCAATAACACGGTCGCGATAATTCTCTCGGGTGACGGCGGTTGGGCCGACATCGACGAGAAGGTCGGGAAGCGACTGCAATCGCGTGGAATCGACGTCGTCGGTGTCGACATGCGCGACTATCTGCGCAGCGGCGGCCGCTCGCCGGCGGTGATCGGACGCGACGTTTCCCGCATTGCGCGACGCTACATGGCGCTGTGGCAGAAGCACGACGTTGCTCTCGTTGGATACTCGCGCGGCTCCGACCTGGCACCGTTCGCGGCAACGAATCTCGCTCCTGACATCCGACCGCATCTCACTCTGATTGCGATGCTGGCCCTGCTGGAGCGCGCAAGCTTCTCCTATCACTTCTCCGACCTGTGGCGCACGACATCGGGCAAGGACGACACGCCGATCCTGCCACAACTCCTGGCGCTGAAGGGGGTTCCGATGGTCTGTGTCTATGGCGCAGAGGAGAAGGAATCGCTCTGCCGCTCTGCACCACCGGGTCTGATGACCGTCATCGAGCGCAAGGGCAAGCATCACTTTGACGGCAACTACAACGCACTCGGCGACATCGTTTTCCAGGCGGTAGTGAGAAGCGCGAATGGGACTCCGTTGGGAAATCTGGACGCGACTCAGTAGGTCAACACCCCGTCTATCACCTTCGCTACCGACGTATACGGGTGCTCCTTCGCCTCACCCATCCCCATGATGTGCAGCACTTCCCATCCGTGCGCCTTGAAATAATCGGCGATCATCGATCGATGGCAACGCCACCACACCGCTTCGGAACACATCATGGCAACCCTCTCACCACGAGCGATCGCTGCCAGCGACTCTGCAGCTTCTGCAAACTCTTCCGTATCCATGTAATCGGCGTATCCGCGAAACGCCTCGTTCCGCCACGCGGAGTGCGGTGAGTCCGGGAGCACCTTGCGTCTCCCGCCAAGCGTCGGCATTGGCGTATACGCGATTCCCGCGGCCGCAAGCGAGTGTTCGAGCTCGGCCGGATTGAACTGCGGAAACTTTCGCGAGCCCGCGAACCGTCGCACGTCAGCGATGCGCATCACCCCGTGCGCGGTCAGCAGGTCCATGAACTCAACAATCGGATGAGTCGAGTGGCCTACCGTCCAGAGCGTCCCTGGCGGCTGCAGGGCTAGAGGTCCGCGCACGATTTGAGAATAGTGCCGCAATTGAGACAAACCAGCTTGCACTTGCGCCATTGCACGCGTGTACTACCACACACGTCGCACGGATCTTCCGGCGGCTTCTCCGTCGAGGCCGACGCTGCCTCTAACGGGGGCCGAGTACCGCTCGGGACCCGGTCCACATCACTCCTCGAAATCCAGCGCGAGATCGAGGGCCGGCGCGGAGTGGGTGAGAGCGCCGACTGAAATCCAGTTGACCCCCGTTTCCGCGATCCCGCGAACCGTCTGAAGATTCACACCGCCGGACGCCTCGACCACCGCGCGCCCCGCGACGAGCTTCACAGCATCGCGCATGTCCTGGAGTCCCATGTTGTCCAGCATGATGATGTCCGCGCCAGCGCGAAGCGCCTCGCCAACCTGCGCGACATCGTCGCATTCGACCTCGATTCGCGTGCCGGATGGAGCAATCGCACGTGCGCGATGCACCGAGAGACCGACGTCATCGCCGAGCGCAGCTATGTGATTGTCCTTGATGAGCACCGCCTGCTCGAGATCGCTGCGATGGCTCATTCCACCACCGCAGCGCACGGCGTAGCGCTCCAGCTTGCGCCAGCCTGGCGTCGTCTTGCGCGTATCGAGTATGCGTGCGTTCGTGCCGCGCACCGCGTGTACGTACTGTGCGGTCAGCGTCGCGATGCCGGAGAGACGTTGCATGAAATTCAACGCAACCCGTTCCGCACTCAACATTCCGCGCGCACTTCCGGTCAGAAAAAGAACCGTGTCGCCGCGGTCGATCGGCCGCGCGTCGTGTGAGTCCTCGCGAATCGCGATCGTTGGATCGCGCTGCCGGAATGCTTCGATCGCCAACGATGTTCCACACACCACTCCAGCGCGTCGCGCGACGAGTGCCGCACGCGCGTTGCTCGCAGGATCGATCGTCGCGTTGGTCGTCACGTCGGCGTCTGCTGCATCCTCTTCCAGCGCAGCGTGCACGATGCGCGCGCGATGCGACGCGTCGAGCGGAAAGCGCGTTCGCTCTTCCGGTGAAAATGCGAACTCCGCGAGCCGTTGCAGCGAGGGATCGGTGAGCAAGTTGGATTCGGTCATTCGCCCGGATCCTCGGCGGTCGATGGATCGAGCGAGAGTGGCGTCGGCGTGCCGCCAACAGCCACCATCCGCTCGATTGCGCGGCGAGCCTTCGCCGCCGTATCCGGATCGACGGTGATCCTGTGCTGCATGTGCTCCAGCGAGGCCAGGACCTTCGGGAGTGTCGTGACCTTCATGAATGCGCACACCGCCCGATCATTCGCTGGGATGAATCGTTTTGTGGGATTCTCGCGGCGGAGACGGTGCAGGATTCCCACCTCGGTCGCCACGATGAATTCTTCCGAGTCCGAGATCGCCGGCCGGCGGATCATTCCCTCGGTCGAGAGAATCTGCACGCCCGCAGCGTCCACCGCACCCGACGATACGGCCTCGACCGCACTCGTCGCGCAGCCGCACTCCGGGTGAATGAGAAATTCGGCGCCGGGATGCAGCGCGCGCTGCGCGTTGATGTTCTCAGGATCGATGCCGGCATGCACATGGCACTCGCCCATCCACACGTGAATGTTTTCGCGTCCCGTCACACGACGCACATGTGCGCCGAGGAACATGTCAGGGAGAAAGAGAATCTCCCTGTCAGCCGGAATCGAGTTGACGATGTCCACCGCGTTGCCAGAGGTGCAGCAATAATCGCTCTCCGCCTTTACCTCTGCTGTGGTGTTCACGTAGCTGACGACGATAGCGCCGGGATGTTCGTTCTTCCATTCGCGCAATTGCGCGCCGTCGATCGTCGCCGCGAGCGAGCAGCCGGCAGCCATGTCCGGCAGCAGCACCGTTTTCTCGGGCGAGAGGATCGCGGCCGTCTCCGCCATGAAGTGAACGCCACAGAAGACGATGACCTTCGCTTCCGTCTTCGCCGCCTCGCGACTCAGTCCGAGCGAGTCGCCGACGAAATCAGCGGCGTCCTGCACTTCCGGGCGCTCGTAATTGTGCGCCAGGATGACGGCGTCGCGTTGACGCGCGAGCGACTTTATACGCGCGACGATGTCCTCGTCCTGTGCTGCGTTGTGTATCGATTCAGTCATGAATATTGGTTCTGAGATGCGGTGTGGAAGCCGCAATGAGAGCGCCTACCATTCGATGTGGCGATCACGCCACTTTCTCTTGGGACGCGGAAAATCGCGCCTGAAATGGCCGCCGCGCGACTCCTTGCGAAGCAGCGCTGCCTGCACGATGAGGCGCGAAGTCTCGATCATGTTTGCTTCTTCCGTCGCGCCGATCGGGAGGCGCGCCTCGATTCCGTCGAGAATCGCGAGGCAATCACGCAGTGCATCGGCCGTCCGGTCGATTCCTGCGTTGTCCCACATCACGCGTCGAACGTCGTCGGCCGCGACCTGCGCGGCACCACGATCCAGTAGCGGCGGCGCGCTCCACATCGTCGTCGCAGGCTCGGCCGCGAGCGGAACGCCTGTTACCATGTCGCGCGCCACGCGCTCGGCGAAAACCAGCCCTTCGAGCAACGAGTTCGAGGCAAGCCTGTTGGCGCCGTGCACCCCCGTGCGCGCCACCTCGCCGCACGCGTACAGCCTCGGGATGCTCGCTCGCCCGGCGAGGTCTGTCACGATTCCGCCCATCATGTAATGTGCAGCCGGCGTAACCGGAATGAGATCCGTATTCGGATTGATTCCCCGCGCGATACACAGCGCGAAAATCCCTGGAAAATGCTCTTCGAACGGACGTTCGAATCGGGTCGCATCGAGAAATACCTTGCGGCCTGCACGCTGCTCTCTGAAGATGGCTCGCGCCACGATGTCCCTGGGCGCGAGCTCGGCGAGCTTGTGCTCCTTGAGCATGAAACGGTCGCCGCGGTCGTTTACGAGTGATGCCCCTTCACCGCGGACGGCCTCCGAAACGAGCGCCAGCGGGGTCTCCGCGGTGTCCAGCGCGGTCGGGTGGAACTGTACGAATTCCATGTCGGCCAGCTTGGCGCCAGCCCTGTGCGCGATGGCGAATCCGTCACCGGTAGCCACCGCCGGATTGGTCGTGTAGCGATAAACCTGCCCGCAGCCGCCCGTCGCCAGAACGGTGGCGTCAGCGATGAACTCCGTCGCCTTGCCTGCTACGGTCGCACGAACGCCGACGCATACCTCGTTCTCGATGATCAGATCCAGAACACGCGTTTTCTCGGACACGTGAATCGCGGGCGTCGCGCGCACGCGCTCGATCAGCGTGCGCGCCACCTCGGCGCCGGTCTGATCGCCGTGCGAATGGACTATGCGTCGACGCGAATGCGCAGCCTCGCGTCCGAGCTGAAGGTTCCCCGCGGTGTCGCGATCGAATTGCGCTCCGGCGGTCGCAAGCTCGCGCACCCGATCGGGACCTTCCTCGACCAGCACTTCCACCGCGGCAGCGTCGCATAGTGCGGCGCCCGCTGCAAGGGTGTCGATCCGATGAAGCTCGGGCGAGTCGCCGGCTCCCAGTGCGGCTGCGATGCCACCCTGTGCGTACGCGGTGGCGCTATCGAACAGAGAGCGCTTGGTGAGAACGATCACCTCACCCGAATCGGCGGCGCGCCACGCGGTGTGCAGTCCTGCGACTCCGCTCCCAACCACCAGGAAACGAGTGCGAATGCGCTCAGGCATGCGCGAAAGATAGCCAGCCGCGCCAGTCGGCGCAGTTCTGATGACGCCCGCACACCGGCGCTTTGTTCCGCGCACTCAAGTCCACTCTATCATGGCGGCCCAATCCCATTGGAGCAAGCCATGAAGTCGAAGGCGAAGTCGCTCGTGAAGTCCAGCCGCACGCTCATCCGTACGATGGTCGCCGTCACAGTGATTCTGGCGGCAATCGCACAGCACGGATGCAGCGACACACCAACTGCGCCAGTTACACTGAAACCCACCGGCGCTTCGGAGGCCATCAACGCACCCGGCGACGAAGGCGCACCGGAAACGATCTTCCTCGCACCACTCGGGCCCAGGAAACATCCGCGAGGCATCCTCGACACGACGCTCGCACCCTCGGTCGCGATCTGTCGTCTGAATGGTGACGATTGCGGCGCCGCAGACACACTGGCGCACTTCGCGTATGATTCTACCGCCGACTCGACGCATCGCATCGAGCTCAACGAGCGCGCATATCACTTCCGATGGAAGCTGAAGGATCTGCCGGCAGATCCATCGACTGCATACCGGGTAGTCGTGACACTCGGTGACACCGCGGCTGGATTCACCGACGTCAAACTGGTCGATCCGGACTATCGACCAGCGGCCGAGGATACGTCACGCTTCGCGTTCATCAGCGATCGCAACTGGCTCAACGTTCGATTCCAGATATTCGTCCCTCCAGTGACGCTCACGGTAATCTCCGAGGCTGGTGTCCACGGCGACCTCAGCAGCCAGACGTACAGCTTCCGCCGCGGCGACCGCGTGCAGTATAACTTCACAGCCGACTCGGGCTACCGGAACGTTCTGGTTACACTGGATCAGAATCCAATCGCGAAACGCGGACGCGTCATCATGGATGACTCGCACGTTCTGATCGCATCTGCCGACCGTGAGGCCGGTGTGGCGTCCGGCGACGAATGGATACTGCACGACGCGCGCGCACTGCTCAGGTCGAACGACAAGATCGCATCTGCGCAGAAGCTGCTCGACAAGCTGGATGAGATGCAGGACACTGCCAATATCATGGAGCGGTTGAGGCGCGTCGAGATGACCGTTCTGCAGCGCGACGCCGACGCGACCGCAATGCCGGCGCTGGACGCCGCACTCGCCGGCCACACCTTCGACGCCGGCTCAGGCGCAGGATCGGGCGACGATGCGCCGGGAACGGGGGGTGGCGGCGGCGGTACGGCCTCAGCGCTGCTCGTGCCACTCGGCAGCTCCTCACATTCACAGCTACTACCGCAATTACCGCCACAGCTACGTCCGACGGCAACTATCATGTCGCCCGTCTTGCAGGCGACGTCAAGCGGCGAACCGGTAACTATCGCGTATGTGAACGGCATTCTCACCACGCCGCTCGGCGCGCTGTTCGCAGCGCATCACATCGCGGTAGCGGCACGTGAGGCCCAGTGGTACGCCAACGTTCCATTCGACGTCAAGCTGTTGTATAACCGGAGCGCCATGGCGAGCGAGAGCAGCGCGGAAGATCGCTGTGTTCTCGCGCTGGGAATCCAGGGCGACTGGCTCGGCATCAACTCGCTTCCGGATGAGGTTGCCAAATGCCTCAACAGCACGAGGCCGCGCGCCCTCGCACTGCTGGCCGACTACGCCGAAGTGAGCCAGCAATTAAGCGGCGTTCTCGATCACTCGATCAGAGCGCGCCCCGCCGACGTCGATACGATCGCCGCGATCACGACGCGGCTGCGTGATGCGGGGCGTCACGTCGTGTTCGTCATGCACTCGCAGGGAAATCTCATCGTCCAGCAGGCGATGGCGCTGCTCGCTCACACGGGGAAATATTCGCAATCACACGACACGACATGCATCGGTGGAGTTGCGCTCGCGTCACCGACAAGCGAGGCGTGGCCGATCGCGACGCGACATCTGCACGGGCTCGTTGTCGACGGGGACGCCATCCTCATGCTCGGTCACAACAAATTCCCGCGCGTGCGTACACCGTTGTCGGATTCGGCAGCCAGCGCCACAGGTGGCTCGGTGCGGGCACGGATTATTTCGCTCGCGACTGCCGCGAAACTTCGATGGGGTCTCCGTCTGCACGGCATCATCGAGAGCTATCTAATGCAACCGCCGATGCGCGGACGCATACAGGACGCGATCGTGACGTCGTACAAGGGCTGCGCGCTGGGTGACGTCTCAATCGCGCCGGGCGACATGCGACTTCACACAGGCGAGACAGGAAGCCTGAGCGCTACCTTGCGCGACATGGCCGGTGATCCACTCGACGGTCGCCGCGGACTCACATGGAAGGCAGAGGCGCAATCGGATTGGCAGCGTGGCGTCGTCCTTTCGTCCGAAGGCGTTGCAACTGCGAGATATGTCGGAGGCACGACTGTCAGTGCTGTAACACGTAATGTCATCGGCACCACCGGCGTAACGGTGGATCCAGCGCCACTTCACGTCTCGGCAAATGAAACTCTTTCGGCGCAATGGGTGTTCGTGTGGCCGCCGAGTACCGGTAATCAGGATCCGATTCCGGATTTCGTCGTTCCGCCAACCACCTGGGGTGGCGGAAGCTGCGCGGAGTTTACGGTGTTGAGGAGCAACGGCCGCGAAGGAACCGCCAGCAAGCAGTGCACTGCTGACTACCACGTTACGATCGGCGAATTTGCCGGCGCCGATAAATACGTTGGGGCATTCTTCGAAAAGCATGCGACCGCATCCCTGTTCAGCGCGTCGGCACGGACCGGATCGCTGCACGGAGCGATCAGTGGGCCGACAGCGAACATCGATCTGCTTCCTGGACCATTGCTAATCGACCGAATCGGCGTGACCGCGCTCGATTTCGCCGGCCACCTTCTAGCCAGTGGTAATGTATGCGTGCACGGATGCGTCGGCTGGCCGGATCTCCAGCAATAGCAGATATGCGCTGTGCGCTCCCCGGGGAGCCGGGGAGCCGCCAGCGGGGGCCAACATCTATATTTACCACCCGTGCGCAAGATCATAATCGCCGTAGTGGTACTGCTCGCGGCCCATGCCGCTCTAATGCTCGCTGGCGCAGGGCGCGGCAACGCGACCCTCGCCCGCTCCGGCACTACCGTAGGAATTGTTTTCGACGTTGGCGGTCGCGGCGACAAGTCGTTCAACGATGGTGCATACGCGGGTGCGGACAGTGCGCGCCGAATGCTCGGCGTCACGGTGCGCTACATCGAGCCTGGCGATGGCTCCGATCGCGAGTCAGGACTTCGCTTGCTCGCCGCGGAGAAGATGGATCTGGTGATGGGCGTCGGCTTCATCTTTACGGATGACCTGACCAACCTCGCCCGCGAATATCCCAACATCAACTTTGCCGGCATCGACCTGTCGCTCGCCTACGATTCCACCGGCAAGCTGATTCCGCCGCCGCCAAATCTTGCGGCGCTCAAGTTTCGCGAGGAAGAGGGCTCCTTTCTCGTGGGATCACTCGCAGCGCTGGTCGGGCACTCGAAGAAAGTCGGTTTCATCGGCGGTATGGACATCCCGCTGATTCACAAGTTCGAGGCGGGTTATACCGCGGGTGTGAAGTACGTCTGTCCGGACTGCACGGTTATCGCACAATACGCCGGTGTCACGCCCGATGCGTTCAAGAATCCCAGCCGCGGCAAGGAACTCGCCTTGAGCCAGTATCAATCCGGCGTCAACATAATCTTCCACGCCAGCGGTGCAACCGGCCAGGGCGTATTCGAGGCAGCACGCGCGATGCACAAGCTCGCGATCGGGGTCGACGCGGATCAGTACAAGGACGCACCCGGCTACATCCTCACATCGATGGTCAAGGGGGTGAATGCAGCGACGTTCGACGTGATACGACGGGTGCATGGGGGACAGTTCCACGGCGGCGTGTACTCGTTCGGCCTCAAGGAGGGCGGTGTGGGCTACGTGTATGATGAGCACAACAAGGAATTGATCCCCGATTCCGTACACGCACGTGTCGAGGCGATCAAGGCAGATATCATCGCCGGCAAGATCAAGGTGCCGACGACCAGATGACGACCTCGCAGACCTCCGCACAGAAGCCCCCGCAAACGCGCACGCTCGCTGTGCGGATGCACGATATCTGCAAGTCGTTCGGCCCGGTGCGCGCCAATCGCGATGCGTCTCTCGAAGTCGCACTCGGCGAGATCCATGCACTCGTCGGCGAAAACGGAGCTGGCAAGTCCACTCTCATGCGCATTCTGGGCGGGTTGCTGACGCCGGATTCCGGCACTCTCGAAGTGAATGGCCGCGACGTCACGGGATGGAGCACGCCGGACGCGATTGCAGCTGGAGTCGGCGTCGTGCATCAGCACTTCATGCTCGTGCCGACGCTCACAGTCGCCGAGAACCTCGTGCTCGGCAAGGAGCCCACGCGCGGCGGTCAGGTGGATTACAGGCGTGCGGTCGCGGACGTGAAGCGACTTGGCGACGAGACAGGACTGGTGATCGACGGAACGCGACTCGTCGCCGACCTCTCCGTGGGCGAGGCGCAACGCGTGGAGATTCTGAAGACGCTTTATCGCGGCGCGAAGATCCTCGTGCTCGACGAGCCGACCGCGGTGCTCTCACCGCCGGAAGTGAAGGAGCTCGCGCAGGTATTGCGGCGCGTCCGCGACAACGGCGGCACGGTCATCATCATCACCCACCGCCTGGACGAGGTGATGTCGCTTTCCGAGAACATCACCGTGATGCGCGCCGGTGAAACGGTGGCGCACTTCCATACCGCGGACACGAATCCCGCCGAGATCGCGCAGGCAATGGTGGGCCGCCATGTGCGGCTTACGACTCGTGAGTTCGCGATCGTTACAGAGACCGCAGCGGCCGCGAATGCAGCCACCGCATCGCGAGCGGCAAACACGTCGACCGACGCGCCATCAAGCGGCCTGGAAGTGCGTAACCTTCTGGTTACGGGTTTTCGCAAATCGTACGAAGTGAACGACGTCTCGTTCACCGTCAGACCCGGCGAGATTCTCGGGATCGCGGGAGTCGAGGGCAACGGACAGAGTGAATTGATCGAAGCGATCGCGGGATTGCGCGCGATCGCGGGCGGCTACGTTGGAATTGGAGGACGGGATCTTACCTCCGCCTCCCCGCGCGAGCGAACGGATGCGGGTCTGTCACACATTCCCGAAGATCGCCAACGGCGTGGACTGATAATGAATTATTCAGTCGCCGACAATCTCATACTGGGCATGCAACATCGCTTCACGCACCACGGCTCGCTCGATCGCGCGGCGATCGCCGACTACGCCAGCGAGCAGATACGTAGCTTCGACATTCGCCCGACCGACGCATCGCTACCCGCTCGCGCGCTATCAGGTGGAAACCAGCAAAAGGTCGTTGTGGCACGGGAGATGGGCGGCGGTCGCGACTATTCAGTGTTGCTCGCGTCGCAGCCGACGCGCGGGGTCGACGTCGGCGCGATCGAGTTCATCCATGCGCGCCTGATCGCCGCGCGCGATGCCGGCAAGGCGATCCTGCTGGTTTCCGCCGAGCTGAACGAAGTGTTGTCGCTGTCTGACCGCGTTGCCGTGATGTGCGGCGGTCGCTTCGTCGTCGTGATGCCTGCGGCGGATGCGACCGAGGAAGTGCTCGGAGAGTACATGACCGGCGCGAGAGAAGCAGCATGACGGCGGCACAGCGCGAAAAGATAGAGGAGGCGCTGTTTCCTCCTGTCGTTGCGATCCTCATCGCGTTCGTGGCTGGCGACATCCTGATGCTCAGCTTCAACCAGTCGCCACTGGTCGTATGGCGACTGTTGCTGGAGGGAACCTGGGGTAACGCGTACGGCTTTGGTCAGGTTCTGTACAAGGCGACGACGCTTTCATTCACCGGAATGGCAGTCGCATTCGCGTATCGCGCAGGTCTGTTCAACATCGGCGGCGAGGGCCAGCTCGCGGCGGGCGGACTCGCCGCCGCGCTGGTTGGTTTCGCACTACCGGTTGGGTTCCCCGCTCTGCTCGGGATTCTGCTTGGCTGCCTCGGTGCCGCAGCCGCTGGTGGGGTTGTCGGCGCGGTGCCAGGATATTTGCGCGTTCGTTTCGGCGCGCACGAGGTGATCACGACCATCATGCTCAACTTCGTCGTGCTAGCGCTGCTCAACTGGTTCATTGCAACGAAGCTGCGTGTACCGGAAACGTTGCACACGCCCGAGATTCATGCGGGCGCGATCTCGCGCCTCAGCGCGGTGCTGCCGGCGTTCCACGGCTCCGCTGCGAATCTGTCGGTGATAGCTGTTCTACTCACCGCGATCGCGATGTGGTACTACATGTTCCGCACGCGTGGAGGATACGAGCTTCGTGCAGTAGGCCTGCAGCCCGAAGCCGCCGAGTACGGAGGGATCTCCGTCGGTCGCGTTCTCTTCAGCGCGATGACGGTGTCCGGTGTCATCGCCGGGCTCGGCGGCATCAACTTCGTGCTCGGCTACAAGTACTACTACGAGGATGGATTCGCTGGCGGCACGGGGTTTCTCGGAATCGCCGTTGCCCTCGTCGGCCGCAACAATCCATTCGGCATATTACTCGCCGCGCTGTTCTTCGCGACGCTGTCGCAGGGTGGCCTTGCCGTCAACGCATTCGTGCCGAAGCAGATGGTGGACGTGCTGCAGGGCGTCGTCATCATAGCGATCGCAGCATCTGTTCCCGAGGTGCAGCGCATCCTGCTTGGCTCGCGACGGCGTCCAGTCACGACACCGCCACTCGATTCGGCTCCGGTCGCGACCGAGCCGCCGGCCGCGGCGGTCTGACGCGATGAACACATTCGCAATCGTCACGCAGATCCTTCGCATCGCGGTACCGTACTTGTTCGCCACTGCGGGCGGAGTGATCGCCGAGCGTTCCGGCATCATCTCGCTCACGCTGGAAGGGTACATGCTCGGCGGCGCGTTCGCAGCGGTCGTCGGTACGTTCTATTCTGGCAGCCCGGTCATTGGCGCGTTGTGCGGTATTGGCGGTGGCGTGGTGCTCGCGCTCATCCATGCAGTTGCGTCGATCAGATATCGCGCGGATCAGGTTATCGTCGGCATCGCGATCAATCTCTTCGCGATCGGGATCACGCGCTTCTTCCTCAAGCTCCTGTTCGACAGCTCTTCCAATTCACCGCGAGTCACCGGTTTCGCCGCGGGATACGGCGATCCACTTCTCTGGCTCGGATTGCTCTCGACGCCGGTCGTCGCTTTCATTCTGTTCAGAACCACATTTGGCCTGCGCGTACGAGCCACCGGCGAGAAGCCGGAGGCCGCGGCGAGCGTCGGAGTCCCCGTGCACCGCGTTCAGTACATGGCAGTTCTGCTATCCGGTGCGCTCGCGGCGCTGGGTGGCGTGTATCTGGCGCTGGATCAGCATCAGTTCACCGACCAGATGACAGCGGGTCGGGGATTCATCGCGGTTGCGGCGGTGATCTTCGGCCGCTGGAGCCCGTTGCGTGCAGGTGCCGCGTGTCTGCTGTTCGCGGCTGCGGAAACGGTGCAGATACATCTGCAGGGCAACCATGTGATCGCATCTCAGTTCATCGAGATGATCCCGTACGTGCTGACGGTCGTGGCGCTGGCCGGCGTAGTGGGGCGCGCGATCGCGCCGGCGGCGCTGGGGCGGGCCGAGACGTAGCCACGGTTCACGTCATACGCGGTTCGACCGCTCCAGCGGTAGCCGGGACGCGGCGAACGGATGTCTCCGCGGGGTGGGAGCTCAGACCTCATTCATTTACGCATCGTAGACCCCTCGCCACGGTCACCCCGCACTCCTGGCGCCGTTCCGTCGGCTAAATTCCCACCAGATGCGATGTCACTTCAATATCCGCTGCACGGCGCCGGCCCAATATGTCCGGTGCAGTTCCAGCCTCATGAACGCATGGACATCCCACAGCCGCACCCTGACCGACTCGCAACCGCGGCTCCCGGCGTGATCCAGTACCGCCGCCCTTCAACATCACGCGTCCGCTAGTGGCCAGAAGCGCGGCGCTTGGACGCCTGACAGCACTCATCATCACGGCGTTCGTCGACATGGTGGGGCTGCTCATGATCATCCCGCTCATGCCGTACTACGCGCGATCGTTCGGTGCGAGTGCGCTCATGGTCGCGCTGCTCATGTCGTCGTTCACGGCCGCGCAGCTGCTCAGCGCGCCATTCTGGGGCAGAGTTTCGGATCGCTACGGGCGTCGTCCGGCGCTTCTCTTTGGGCTCGGTGCCGCGGCGATCGCGTACGTCGTGTTCGCATACTCGAATACGATATGGCTGCTGCTCCTGTCACGCGTCGTGCAGGGCGCTGGCGGTGGCACAACCGGCGTCGTGCAGGCGTACGTTGCGGACGCGGTCGAGCCGGAGGAGCGCGCCAAGGCACTCGGCTGGATCTCAGCCGCGACGAACGTCGGAGTCGCACTTGGCCCACCCGTCGGATCGTTTGCTCTCAAGCTGTTCGACGTTCACGGCCCCGGCCTGATCGCCGCCACTCTATGCGTGCTCAATATCGTCTTCGCCTGGCGCTACCTGTCCGAATCGCGCGACATGGTCGAGGCGAAACACGTAGAGCCAAAGCGTGGAGCATCGTTCGCAGCGGTGAAGCACGTCTTCACGCGCACCAGTGAAGCAGCACCACGGCTCATCTGGGTGTACGCGATCGGCATCGGCGCATTTCAGGGAATCACGGCGATCCTCGCGCTCTTCCTCGATGACAAGTTCGGCATCACCGCCGATCGTATCTGGGTGATCTTCACGTTCATGGGGACGATTTCCGTCATCACGCGTGCCGGAATACTCGGCAAGGCGGTCGATCGGTGGGGCGAGGTCAGGCTGTCACGAATCGGCCTTGTGATGCTCGCAGCCGGACTCGGCGCGTTCCCGCTCATGCCGACGTACATCACGCTGTATCTCGCCGTGACATTGATACCGCTCGGAACCGCATTCACCTTCCCCTGCGTCACGTCGATGTTGTCGCGCGTCATCAGCAGAAACGAGCGCGGCCTGTACATGGGCGTGCA
This sequence comes from uncultured Gemmatimonadales bacterium, assembly GCA_963707505.1. Classification (GTDB taxonomy): domain Bacteria; phylum Gemmatimonadota; class Gemmatimonadetes; order Gemmatimonadales; family Gemmatimonadaceae; genus Fen-1247. Next base: position 341,772 of record CAVPQB010000004.1, on the reverse strand, counting down.
ACAGACATTCGGCGGACTTGCGCGCGTGATAGTGCCGCTCTTTGCCGGCTACACGTACGACCGCTTCGGCCACTCGATTCCGTTCCTGGTATCCTCGGGCCTGGTGTTGGTCGGGCTGTTTGTCGCATTGAAGATCGACGACCCAAGGAATCCAAACCGTCAGATCCAGGACGCAGCGGCGGCGTAGCCGACCGGCTCGGGCGCCTATCGCGACCGCGGCGCGGGATTGCGCGAAACGCAACCATCGTCACCCGTCGAGCGCAAACCGCAACCGATCCCCCGGGGCCATCTGCGCGAATCTCGACAGACACGAATCCCTGATTATCGCGATCTTCGGGTATCCGCCCACGGTCGGCCCGTCGTTCATGATCACTATCGGCGTACCGCCATCCGGAATCTGTATCGCACCAATACAAGCCGGTTCGGACGGCAACGCGGCAGACCCGCTGTGTGAGATCGTGACCCCGTCCAGTCGATAACCGCTTCTGTCCGACGCGAGCGACACCACAAACTCCGAGCTCAGGAACGTCGCCCAGGCAGCATCGTCGAACAACGAAGCCTGCGGCCCGCGCATCACCATCACTGGCCCGTCGACATTCGGACGGCGCGGTCGTCTGGCGTATTTGAGGTTGTCATGCGAGGAGGCCAGGTGACCTCCAATGGGCAACTGATCGCCACTGCGCAGCCTGCGCCCTTCAAACCCTCCGATTCCGGCGCTCAGTAGCGTCGATCGGCTGCCCAGCACGACAGGCACGTCGATCCCCCCGCGAACCGCGATCAGAACAAATCGCCCGCGCACGATGCGCACGATCTGTAACTCATCCCCCTCGATGACGGAGATCGGCATCCGGTGATCCACGGGCATTCCATCAATAGTCACTACGACATCCGCTCCACCAATCGCGATCTTCGCCGCGCACTCACAGCGAAGCGCACCGCCGCCCACTGCCCACTCGATCATCGCCGCGTTGGGATCGTTCCCCAGGGTCGCATTGAGCAGCAAACCCGACTCCCGATCCGCGATCCCCGATACCGGAACTCCAGAATCACGGAAGCCAGTTCGTCCCAGATCCTGTATCGTCGCAAACGGCGGTGCTGTCATTACAGTAATTACGTCGCTCATGTTTCGATCCTGACGAACCGAACGGAATCTCCAGCGCGAAGGAGTGCCGGTGGATCACGCTCCGGATCGAACATCGCAATCGACGTAGTTCCGATGAGATGCCATCCTCCCGGCGTTACCAGCGGATAAACCGCCGTCTGCGCGCCAGCTATCGCGACCGATCCCGCGGGAACGCGCACGCGCGGGTTCGTGCGACGCGGAAGTACCAGTGCCTCGTCGAGATCACCGAGATAGGTGAAGCCCGGAGCGAAGCCAGTCATGTACGCGCGATACGTCCGCGAACAGTGCTTCTCGATCAACTCGTCCCGCGTCAGCCCCGTACGCTCCGCAACTTCTGCGAGATCGGGCCCGTCATAGCGCACGGGAATCTCGACCAACGTCGAGCCGCCACTGTCGCCCACTGTCGTATCGTCGATCAGACTCGCAACCGCCGACGATACAGTCGCGAACGACGACTCTCGACTGTCGAAGTACACTGCAAGTGTAGTGTATGCCGGTACCACATCCGTAACTGAAGGCAGATGCGTGTCGCGTATGCGCCGAGCAGCGGTGCGCACGCGGACGCCGATTTCCCAGGATATGGTGCGCCCAAACGTTACGAGCAGTGCATCATCACCGAGCTGCTGTATTATCGGGAATTCATCCACAGAACGTCACGAGTCGGCGAGTGTCAGGGGCGCGCGAACGACGCCACGCTGACGCCAGCCTGCTCCAGGCGCATCCGGACCGCACGAACAATTTCAGCCGCGTCGGGGCCATCGCCATGTGTGCACAGCGATTCCGCACGGACACTCACGACAGTCCCATCAGCCGAAAGCACCGTACTCGTCTCCACCATTCGCAACGCTCGCTCGGCGATCGTGCTGACGTCGATCAGTATCGCGCCCGGCTCCCCGCGCGGCACCAGCGTTCCGTCGCTGCGATACCCGCGATCCACAAATGCCTCGCTCACGCTTCGAATCCCCACCCGCGCCGCCGCTTCGATCAACGCGCTTCGCGCGAGCCCCAGCAGAATGAGTGACGCATCCACGGAGCGCACCGCACGCGCGATCGCGTCCGCCGTAGCAGAATCTCGTGCCGCGCGATTGTACAGCGACCCGTGCGGTTTGACAAATCGCAGATGCGCTCCTGCGGCGGCACATACCGCCTGCAAGGCACCGATCTGATACACCACCATCGCCTCGACCTCGGATGGCGTCACTGCTAGATCACGGCGGCCAAATCCCACCAGGTCCGGATAACCCGGATGCGCACCGATCGTCACACCCCGCCCCAGCGCGTTCGTTACAGTCTCGCGCATCACGACCGGGTCGCCGGCATGGAATCCGCACGCGATGCTCGCCGACGTTACCGTCGCGAGTAGCGCGTCATCATTCAGCCTGTAGCGTCCGAAGCCCTCGCCCATGTCGGCGTTCAGATCGACGGCCAGGCGCCCTGCGGGAATGGAGTCCGGCGCGGCGTTCATGCAGGCAAAGTTGCGGGCGAATCGCTGGCGCCGCAACTTCTGGCATGACTTCTCCAGCCGTCGCCCCGCGTTCGATGCGAACCGTCCTCATCGCGTCCTGCGCGGGCTCGATGATCGAGTGGTACGACTTCTTCATTTTTGGCTCGCTCGCGGCGATCCTGGCGCACCAGTTCTATCCGCCCAACAACCCGACCGCCAGCTTCCTCGAAACTCTCGCGACCTTCGCCGTCGGCTTCGCCGTGAGACCCATCGGCGCGCTCTTCTTCGGACGCATCGGTGACCGGCTCGGCCGAAAGAAGGCATTTCTTACTACACTCGTCGTCATGGGCGCGTCCACCTCGGCGATCGGCCTCCTGCCGGGCTTCGCGACGATCGGCTTCCTCGCCCCAATCACACTCGTCGCTCTCCGCCTCATCCAGGGACTGGCACTCGGCGGTGAGTACGGAGGCGCCGCAGTTTATGTGGCCGAGCACGCCCCCGAGGGAAAGCGCGGCTACTACACGAGCTTCATTTACACCACCGCGACGGTCGGACTGCTGGTTTCACTGCTCGTGATCCTGATCACACGCAGACTGACCGGCGAGACTGCGTTCGCCGCATGGGGATGGCGTGTTCCGTTTCTCGTGTCGTCGATACTCGTCGCGATATCGTATTACGTACGACGCAAGCTGGAAGAGTCGCCGATGTTCGCGGACCTCAAGGCGCGCGGCGAGACGTCCTCCACGCCAATTCACGACGCGTTCGGAAATTCGCGATGGAAGGTAATGCTCACGCTTCTCTTTGGCGTCATCTCAGGGCATGCCGTGACGTGGTACGCAGGACAGTTCTACGCGCTGTTCTTTCTGCAAACCGTGCTCAAGGTGCCGTTCGGCGCCGCGTATATGGCGGTAACGATTGCGCTCGTATTCGGAACACCGTGCTTCGTTCTCTTCGGCGCACTGTCTGACCGCGTGGGCAGAAAGCCAATCATCATGCTCGCCTTCGCACTCGCCACAATCACTCTGTATCCGTGCTATCATCTGATGGCGCGGGCCGCGGCAGGGACGCCGAACGTTCCGGCGCTTGCCGCGCTCATATTCTATCAGATCGTCCTTGCCGCGATGTGCACCGGGCCGCTCGGCGCGCTTCTCGTCGAAGCATTCCCGACGAGTGTGCGCTACACCGGCGTATCCTTCGTGCACCACATGGGCACGGGGTGGTTCGGCGGGTTCCTGCCGCTCATTGCGACCGCGCTCGTAGCGCGCACGGGGAATCCTTACGCGGGACTGTGGTATCCGATCGTGGTAACCGCGGCGACGTTCGTCATTGGGGTGACGCTGTTCAAGGAACGAAAAGGTACGTGGAGCACGTAGGGCCGGCGGATTCGTCATTCCCGCGAACGCGGGAATGACGGCTTCCGGCCGTGCTCGTCAAGGCCCCTTCTTCGTCGGCGCCTGCAGCTTACCCTTGGTCCAGATCACCAACAGTGCGCATCCGCTGTTCGATCCCGATGACAGCTCCATCGGTACGTCGACCGGATTGTAGAACTCGACCGCGGCGACATCCTGCTCGCCGACGATCTCGTCGATCGACTGACCCGCGGTCGCCGACACTGTGTTGTTGTCGATGAGGTACGCTACACAACCATTGCCGCGCGTCGTGGAGATGTTCGCGCTCGATCCACTCCCGGTTACGTAGAGACCGGGGATGCGCCGGAGAATGTCGGACGTGTAGGTCGGACTGATCTTCTTGATCTGATCGAGATCCATGTAACGACCCATCCCCATCTTCCGCCGGCGCTCGAATCCAGTGCTCTCCAGCGGATCGGCCTTCGCCTTGACGTCGACGCTGGACAGCACCGGCGTGTACGCACCGAGCCGCACCGTGAGCTGATTGGTCGCAAGCGATGTTACATCGATCGGCTGTTCTACAGGTGAGTAGCCTACACGACGCACCAACACCGATTGCGTGCCGGGAACCACTCCGGTAAGAGTGAACTTGCCGTCCGGTCCGGTGGAAGTGGAAGACTCACTCCCCTGCACCGACACGCGCGCGCCAGGCACCGGGACGCCACCCGCGTTGGTGACCATACCCGTGATCACCGCGCGTCCAACCCTGTGCGTCTGCGCCGCCCCGGTCGTGTCGCCGGCGGCGACGACGGCCGGCGGCAACATCAACATGCGCATCGAAAGCGCATGATCGGCGACTTCGATCGGGACTTCAGCCGTCTTGGCAGTGCCACGAATCGCCTGCAGCGACCCGTTGAAATTCGCGGGCACTCCGCAGATGCGGTACGTCCCGTCCGCCGCGACCGTCGCCTTCCTCACGTGCGGCGTCGTCCGAAGGCCTACAACGGTGTTCACTTCCGTTTCCGACCACGCAACCGATACCTCGGCGCCCGTCGCCGGCTTGTCCGTGTCGGCATCCACCACGCGTCCGAGTATTACACCCGGTCCGAAGCGAAGCTTGGCCGGCGTGCATATGGACGTGATCAGCGTCCGAGTCCCCGGAATGGCCAGCTCCACCGTCTGGACCTGCCCTTCCGTGACATTGATCGAATCTGAGATGAGCCGGATACCGAGCGAATCGAGGACCGGGTGCGTCACCTCCAGCACGTACTTGCCCGGTGGGAGCGAATCGATGCGGAACGCGCCCGCGGCCGTCGTCACCGCATGTCTTCCCGCGAGTCCCATTACCGTGACGCCTGCGTGGGCCAGCATCTCCTCGTGCAGTGAATCGAGGGCGGCGCCCATTATGCTGCCTGTTCCTGGCGCGACCGCTGCCGCCGCCGGCTTGTCGGGCACATCCTTCCTGGCCGTCGAGTCAGCCGGCTTCTGAATGATCGAGCGACGTGGAACGATCCGCTGTGCCTGAACGACAGACGGAAACGGCAGGCAAAACAGCGCGACAGCTGCTGCCAGAATTGCAGAACGGCTCATAGGATCTCTGACCATGTTGCCCCGTATATTACTCCAGATGGGGACTCAAAACTCGAATCGCGAAGTCGTCTTTCTCTCCGGCGTTCGGACTCCATTCGGTACCTTCGGCGGCGCGCTCCGCGATGTTTCCGCTATCCAGCTTGGCGTCATCGCCTCGAAGAGTGCGATGGATCGCGCCAGCATAGCGCCAACATCAATACAGCAGGTCATCTTTGGAAATGTACTCTATACCACCAACGACTCGCTCTATTTCGCGCGCCATGTAGCGCTCCGATCTGGTTGCCCGACCGAAGCGCCAGCACTAACTGTAAACCGCTTGTGTGGCTCAGGGTTCCAAGCAGTCGTGAGCGGAGCCCTCGAGATCATCACCGGCGAGGCCGAAGTCTGCCTCGTGGGCGGCGCCGAGTCCATGTCACAGGCACCACACGCCGTCCGCGGAATCCGATGGGGCGTTCCACTTGGCAAATCTCCCGCGCTGGAAGATACCCTGACGGAGGGTCTCAAGGACTCCTTCGCCAGCGTATCGATGGCGGACACCGCCGAAAACCTGAACGAGAAGTACGGAATCGGACGGGCGGCTTCGGACGAGTTCGCGCTCCGATCGCAGATGCTCACACGGGACGCTTGGGACTCAGGGGTGTATGACGAGGAAGTGGTCCCCGTTCCAGTTACGAATCCCAAGACACGTGAGACGGAAGATTTCCGCCGAGACGAGCACATGCGCCCCAATTCCACCGCTGAAGGACTCGCCAGGCTGCGTCCCGCATTTCGCGAAAACGGTGTCGTTACGGCGGGCAACGCATCCGGCATCGGCGACGGCGCAGCAGCCATGGTCGTAGCGAGCCGCGAATACGCAGATGCGCACGGTATCAAGCCGCTCGCGCGGTTAGTCTCCTGGGGGCTCGCCGGCGTCGATCCGCGCATCATGGGAATCGGTCCGGTGCCGGCGACAAAGGCCGCGCTCGAGCGCGCTCACATGTCGATCGACGACATGGACATGATCGAGGTAAACGAAGCGTTCGCTACGCAGACGTGCGCGGTTCAAGCCGAGTTGCGCATTCCACGTGAGAAGTTGAACATACACGGCGGCGCGATAGCGTTGAGCCATCCGCTTGCGGCATCAGGTGCGCGCATCACCGTCCACCTGTTGCACGCGCTGCGTGCCAGCGGCAAGCGCTACGGACTCGGCACCGCCTGCATCGGCGGCGGTCAGGGGATCGCGCTCATCGTGGAGTCGCTCGGCGCTTGATCGCAATGCCATCATCCCGCAAATCCGAAAGAATGAAGAAGCTTCTGCGTTTCACCGCCGCTACGGTCGGAGCGACATCGATCGCCGGCGTATTTGCATGTGCGTCCGGATCTGCATCCCAGCCGAAGCCTGTCGAGCCGATCATCATGGGGCGCGCGCGTGATACGACGTGGCCGGTAAAGACGAGGGAGAACGTCGATCTGTGGCTTCACGGCTTCGCTCTGCTGTCGAGCGACAGCTCGGCGCAGGTACCGCTGTTTCGGCGCGGCTACCGCGACGATCTGACCGTACTGAAGAACAAGGCGAACGTTCTCACGCAGCTCGATGTCAACCACGACAAGCTGGCGAGACAGCTCACATCGAGTCGTCTGTTGATCAACGCGCAGTTCGTTCCGTTCTACTTCTCCTCACTGGAAGAGATGCGTGCCGTCATCGACCGCTTCGTCGCGTCGAACGGGAGCCCGGGCTCCGCGAAATCACAGACGGAAGGGGCGCAGTTCGCCGTACTCGCGAGTTACTTCCAGAGCCCGGCGGATCGCACCTGGCTCGCGCTCTTCGCGTCCTCGTTGTGGGATGAGGACGCCAAGTTCTACCACTCGTACTGGGTGCAGCAGCAGCGCGAGCGCGCCAACGTGATCGATTCCACGACTGCCATGTGGCAACATCTCATGCGCCCGCGCATTCAGCGGTTCCTCACCAACACGCAGCAGCGCGACGGTGACATCATTCTGTCGCTCCCGCTGGCAGGCGAAGGTCGCACGATCAGCGCCGCCGGTGGATTCCGCACGACGGTCGCTGTCACGTTCCCGAATCGTCCGTCGGACGTGCAGGAAGCGATGTATGTTCTCGCGCACGAGCTTGTCGGTACTGTCGCCAACGCCGCGATCGCCGACAACACTACTCCAGCGGAGCAACGCAGTGGTGCCGCGGATCGCGTCTCGAGTACGGCAACGGTGCGCGCCGGGCTCATGCTATTGGAGAAATTCGTCCCTGAGCTGGCTGACGGCTACGCTCGTTATTACGTGAGCGCGACGGGTGCGACACCGAGTGCCACACCACGCACGCAGCTCGCGTCGATGTTCCCGATTCCTGATGCGATCCGCGACGCGATGAAGCGCCAGATCGACAATATCGACAGTGGAATCTGATCTTCCGGACAAGGCGTCGGCCAGCACGGCGGTAACCGCGCCCGAGCACGGACTGGATCGTCGTGCCGTGGAGCGTGTGCTTGCGCGCGCCGCCGAGCTGCAGGGGATCGGCGGCGGTGAACAGGACGCGGATGCGATAACGGAAACCAAGCTGCTCGAGATCGCCAAGGAAGCCGGACTTACGGTCACGAGTGTTCGGCAGGCGCTGGCCGAGGAGCGTACGCGCGTCAGCAACGATACGGACGATGACAGTCGGTGGCTCGTTCGCGTAGCCGGCCCGACGTCAGTGTCGGCGTCGCGGACGATTCCGGGCGAGCCGGAAGCGATAATCGCATACCTGGACGCGTATATGCAGCGGGACGAGTGCATGCAGGTTCAGCGTAGATTCGCGGATCGCGTGACATGGGAAGCCCGCAACGATTGGGTAGCGGCGATCAAGCGCGGACTGCGCAGCGGCGGCCGGTCATACCAGCTCTCGCGCGCCAGTCAGGTTGCGGCGACCGTGGTTCCCGTCGATGAAAAGAGATCATTGGTTCGCCTCGATGCCGATCTCGCGCCTTCGCGCACCAATATCGTACGCGTCGGGGGCGCTGTCACGGCTTCCGGAATCGTAGCCGGTGGTACCATCATTGGCGCTGCGGCTCTCGCGCACGTCGCCGCTGGGCTTGCGCTTGGAATGGCCGCGTTCCCGATCGCGATTGCGGGCGGCGGCGCGTACCTCATCCTTCGACGGCATCACGGCTTCGCCGAGCGCATTACGCTCGCTCTCGAGCAGGTATTGGATCGACTGGAGTACGGCGAATCGCGTCGTCCTGCAAATTTCCTCGAGGCGCTGGCGGCCCAGCGCCAGATGCACAGGTGATGTGCTCATGACCCATGCACACAACGACATCAAATTCGTCGCGGTACTCGGCGGCGGCCTCATGGGATCTGGAATCGCACAGGTGTGCGCCGCGAGTGGATACGCCACGACGGTGCGCGAGGTTTCGGACGAGCTCTGCGACAGGTCACGTGCCGCGATCCTCAGCTCGTTTGACAGGGCAATCGAGAAGGGCAAGGCGACGGGAGCAGACAAGGAATCAGCGCTCAAACTGATTCGCTTTACGACTTCGCTCAATGATCTGGCCAGCGCTGACATCGTGATCGAGGCCGTGGTCGAAGATCTCGCAGTCAAGTCACAGATGTTCGCGGAGCTGGATGCGCTCTGTGGGGCGAATACCATCTTCGCGTCGAACACGTCGAGCCTGACCATCGGCGAGATTGCCGCCGCAACTTCGCGCGCGGACCGGTTCGTCGGAATGCACTTCTTCAATCCCGTGCCGGCGATGAAACTCGTGGAGGTCGTGCGGGCAATCAAGACCAGCGATGGAACCGTCGAGCGTGCACTCGCGTTCGTGCAGTCGCTCGGCAAGGAGCCGATCCGCGCGCATGACAATTCAGGGTTTGTGGTAAATCTTCTCCTGGTGCCGTACATGATCGACGCGATTCGCGCGCTGGAATCGGGCGTCGCGTCCATTGCGGACATCGACAAGGGGATGATGCTCGGTGCGGGCTATCCGATGGGCCCGTTTACGCTGCTCGATTTCGTTGGACTCGATACGACGTACAGGATTGCCGAGATCATGTACGACGAATATCGCGAATCACGCTACGCACCACCGCCGCTGCTCAAGCGAATGGTGATCGCCGGCATGTACGGCAGGAAATCGGGAATGGGATTCTACGACTATTCGAAGACGCCGCCCGTTCCGAGCGACCTTGGCATATGACGCGCGTTACGACAGCGTGAGCGCTGTCACTCCAACGAGACCGGAGTCATTTCGCGGAATATTTCGCGCGGACGACGCGGCGCTCGCCGTTTACTCCGAAGGTGCGGGAATTGCGCGTATCATGCCACGCGCAGTCGCCGTGCCGGCTGACATCGGTGACGTGCAGGCAATCGTGAGATGGGCACGCGCGACGAATACCCCGCTCATCCCGCGCGGATCTGGCAGCGGAATGGCTGGCGGCGCGATCGGCGACGGTGTGATAGTCGATCTCAGCCGCATGCGCGGAATGTCGGCAGTCGATGCCGCGAATCGAACCATCTCGGTCGGACCCGGAATAACGTGGCAGGAAGTCGAAACCGCCGCGCGCGATGTGGGGCTTCGCTTTCCGCCGGATCCGTCCAGTGGCGCATTCTGTAGTGTTGGAGGGATGGTCTCCACCAATGCATCAGGCGCGCACTCGCTCAAGTACGGCCCGACGCGTCAGTGGGTAATAGCGCTCGACTGTGTGTTTGACGACGGCACGCGTGCGACGCTGCGCCGGGGCGCGCCGATCCCCGACAACGTTGCCGCGCTGCAGCGCTTCTGGAGCATGGCGGGCGCTCTCACTACGGCTGATGCAGTCACTCCATCGATGCATGCAGGAGTACGCAAGGACTCATCCGGGTATGGCATTCACGCATTCGCCGAATCCGACGAACCGATCGACATGATAATCGGGAGTGAAGGGACGCTCGCAATCGTCGTCGGCATCGAGTTGAGACTCGCGCCGGCGCCGCGTGCAACGAGCTCGGTGCTCGGCAGCTTTCACACGCTCGAGTCGGCCGTTTCGGCCGCTGTTCAGGCACGCGATGCCGGGGCCGCAGCGTGTGAGTTGCTGGATCGCACATTTCTGGACGTTGCCGCACGCGCAGCGCCGCTTCCACGGATTCCGTCGGATTCCGAAGCAGTGCTTCTTGCCGAAGTGGAAGCCGACAGCGACGACGAAGCACGTCACGCAGCCGAATCACTCGCCGCGGCATTCCGATCCGCTGGCGCAACGTCAGTCGATCTTGCGCTTACGAGACAGGCCGAAGGTGAAATGTGGGAACTGCGCCACGCAGCGAGCCCGATTCTCGCGCGGCTTGGACCATCGCTCACATCGATGCAATTTGTCGAGGACGGCGCCGTTCCACCGGCGAAGTTGCCCGAGTACGTGCGCGGTGTGCGCGCGATTCTCGCCAAATATCGGGTCACGGGCGTGATATTCGGACACGCCGGCGATTCGCACGTTCACGTCAACCCGCTCATCGACGTCAATCGCGCGGGATGGCGTGACACCGTCGCCGGAATGCTCGATGACGTCGTTGCACTGACAGCCCGGCTTGGCGGCACGCTCGACGGAGAGCACGGCGACGGAAGACTGCGTACACCGTTGCTGGGCAGGGTATGGAGCGCCGAGATTCTTCGCCGCTTCGAGGCGGTGAAACGCGCGTTCGACCCGTCGGGGATATTCAATCCCGGAGTGAAGGTCGCCGTCGCAGGAGAACGCGCGATCACAAACATAAAATACGATCCCGATCTTCCACAGCATCCACCTGCAGCACTGGCCGCGCTCGCACGCGTGAGCGATGAGCGTGCCTACGCTGCGTTCCGCCTCGACTTGATCGATAGCGTCGCGTAACTTTGGCGAGCGCCCCCACCGCCGACTCACCCCTGACCGCTCAGCACACGTGTACTATACCGAGCCCAAGATCACCGTTCTCTCGCGCCCTCAATTCACCGAGCCCGTTGGCCTGCCCGTCAACTGGATCGGTGACAGCACGGATGGCGAGCGGCTTGCCGAGTTCGCGGGACGCCTGTGCTACATGAGTCAGCGGAATCCCGCGTCGCGCAGCACCCGCGAATATCTGGAGAACATCAAGAAGCAGGGCCACGGCAGCGTGCTTGGAGCATGCGAATTATTCGTTGCTCGTCGAAGGCGTGAGCCGGTCGCTCACGCACGAGCTGGTGCGACACAGGGCCGGAATGGCGTTCTCGCAGCTATCCCAACGCTACGTGGACGAGTCCGAAGCGAACTTCGTCGTGCCACCCGCGATAATCGGCGACGACGCACTACGCGATGCATGGCAGACGCAGATCGATGCAGCACAGAGCGCGTACGTCGCACTGGTCGAGCAGCTCATGCAGCGCTACGCGTGGGTCGCAGATAAAGTGCACCGCCGCAAGATGGCGCGCGAGGCCGCGCGAGGCGTGCTTCCTAATTCAACCGAAACCAAGATCGTGGTCACGGCCAACGCGCGCGCATGGCGCACACTCCTCGAGCTACGCTCGAGTGAAGGCGCCGAGCTGGAGATTCGCCGCTGGGCGGTGACCGTCATGCGCGTACTGCAGAATGAAGCGCCTGGGTTCTTCAGCGATTTCGAGATATACCAGGCTGATGACCGGCGCGAGGCCGCACGCGTATTGTATCACAAGGTCTGACGGAAGCGTCACACGCTCACTTCACACATCAACGCAAGCAGGTTTCCGTCGGGATCTTTCAGATGGACCATCCAGATCTCGACTTTGTCCAGGCGCGCCACAACATGTGGCTTGTCCTCAAAGCTGCCGCCGCGCGCGGATACCGCGCTGTAAGCATCAGCAATGTTCGGCACTACGTAATAGATCAGAGAGCTGCGATGGTCGTGCTCTGGCGACTCCGGCATCGTGAGCATGAGCCGTATGCCACCGCAGTCGAAGAATGCGAGACCGGGTGGTGCGGCAAACAGGAACTTCAACCCCAACACGTCACGATAGAAGCTGGTCGCCCTGTCGACGTCGTGAACGTTGATCGCGATCTGCCCGACACGCTCGATCGCCCCGGTCTGCGCAGAAGTGTTCATTGGGGAAATCTATCAGAAAGGGACAATTCGAATCAGACGATTTACGCGTTCCGAACATCAAATAGGGAGAACTCGAGTCGGACCATTTCCTGACCCTCATCTGGCATGAAACAGCTGATGTCACGTACTTCTTCACGACCGGAGCAGCATCTCCACAGCGTACGAATCGCAGGCACCTTCGCCTGCCTTGTGCTCTCGCTGTTGCTCTCCCCTCAACTCTCCCGTGCCCAGACCGGCGCCGACGTCGTCCGTGGGCGCGTCACCGACGACTCGGCGCGCGCCATCGCCGGCGCCAGCGTCATGGTAACCCGTGGGCCCCGATCGGCTCGTGCAGAAATCGACCAGCGACAGCGCCGGCGCCTTCAGTATCCGTTTCGATCCAGGCACTGGCGATTATCTCGTCTACATCACCGCCCCCGGCTTTGCGTCGGCGCGCCGCAGAGTACAGCGAGAGGGGAGCGAGCACGAGCTGGTCGCCAATTTCGTTCTGAAGCCGGATCTGGCCAAGCTCGCAGCGGTCAACGTGACCGCATCCAAGCCGGTCCGAGCGACGAACGACGTCAATCCCTTCACCCTCGAGCCCGGCGCTTCGGAAAAATGGGTGCAGGGAGTCGAGGGCCAGATACCACCGACAACCGCAGGCGATCTCAACGCAACCGCCGGCACCATGTCGAACGTCACGATGACCGGCGCGGGACCATCCATACTCGGTTCAGGAGCGGAATCTAATCTCACGACGCTGAACGGCATGGGTATGTCAGCTGGCTCGATTCCACGCGCCGCGAATACCAGTGTCCGGGTAACCGGCGCGACTTTCGATCCAACTCGCGGCGGATTTTCAGGTGCGAACATCGACGTACAGCTCAGCCCTGGCAGCCGATTCTATCAGGAGCGCCGCGGCTTCCTGACGCTCAGTCCATCGGCGTTCCAGTTCACTGACGCAGTCGGCCGCGCTGCCGGCGCACGGAACGGCACCGTTCGTGGCAGCCTCGGTGCCGACGGCGAGCTCATCCGCAACGCACTCACCTACAACGTCGCCGTAGATATCGCGCACAGCGTGAGCCAGCCTGCGACCCTTCTCGACGCCGGCGGCGATCTGCTCGTTCGCGCCGGGGTCTCGCCCGACTCCGTATCACGTCTGTTCGGAATCGCGACGCCGCTTGGCCTCGCGCTCCTAGGCCACGGTATCCCCACGTCGCAGCAGCACAACGCGTTCAGTTGGCTCGGCCGTCTCGACGACACTCGCGACACGCTCGCAACCCGCGCGCTCACCACCTACGCGACCTACACACGCGATGGCGGCATCGGCTTCGCGCCGCTCAGCGCACCGTCTGCTGCCGCAGAGCATACACAGGAAGCGCTCGGTGCGCAGCTCACGATCGGTAACTACGTGGGCAAGAATAGAATGGTGCTGACCGAGACGCGTCTGGGAGCGAACACGGTCAGGAATCACCTCAACCCGTACGAAGACATACCAGGCGCGAATGTCCTCGTTCTGTCGCCGACAATCGATGCGTCCAACGGCGTTGGTGTAGGAAACCTCATACTCGGCGGCGGGCAATCGCTAATGAACGACGCACGCTGGACCATCGAGGGTTCGAATCAGACCACATGGAACACCAGCGGCAAGCGAAATCACTTCAAGGAGCTGCTCTGGGCGCGCGTCGACGGACTGCGCCAGAGCTCGTTCCCGAATCAACTCGGCAGCTACACGTTCAACTCGCTCGCAGATCTCACAGCTGGTAACGCGGCGAGTTTCTCGCGCACACTGTCACATCCAGCGAGCTCGGGAACTGTCTGGAACGCGGCGGCAGCCTTCGCTCATCAGTGGGCTCCGTCGCGCATGTTCAGCGTGTTGTACGGAGCACGAGTCGAGGCTGACGGGTTCGGCTCAGCGCCGGCGCAGGACGTCGCGCTGGATGACGCGCTCGGCGTGCGTACGAACGTCGCGCCGTCACGCATTCATTTCAGTCCGCGAGCGGGATTCTCCTATACGTACAGTCGCGACAAGGCCAATGGCAATGGACAGAACAGATCTGAGATCGGCTCATTCTATCGCAATACCACGGGAGTGATTCGCGGTGGCATTGGTGACTTCAGAGACCTGCTGCGTCCCGACATTCTCGCGAGCGCGTCCGCTGCAACCGGACTGCCGAACGGCACGTCGCAGCTCTCATGCGTTGGCAACGCAGTACCATCGCCGGATTGGTCGATGTTCGAGAGTGATCCAAGCACGATTCCGACACGCTGCCTGGATGGCTCCGGATTACTCGCAGATTATGCTCCCGCCGTCTCGTTGATCAGCCCATCATATGACGTGCCGCATAGCTGGCGCGCATCGCTGGACTGGTCGTCCAACATCGGTAGCTGGCTGCTCAAGGTTGGCGCGCTTGGCTCGTATGACCTCTCACAGCCCGGCACCATCGACGTCAACTTCGCCGGTGCTCCGCAGTTCACCCTGCCCGCCGAGGGCAATCGGCCGGTGTTCGTGTCCACTGCCGCGATCGACGCGCCGAGTGGCACGGTGTCGCCTGCGGGGTCACGCAAGTCGGACCTGTTCGGACGAGTCGGAATGCGCACGAGCGATCTGCGCGGCTACGGTGGCCAGCTCACCACGACCATTTCTCCCGACGTGTTCAAGCTCCGATTCCGCTCGGGCTTCTCGTTTTTCACGTCGCTGTCGTACACGCTGCAGGAGTCGCGTCGGCAATTTCGTGGTTTCGACGGTGCTGCGTTCGGCGATCCGCGTCTGACAGAATGGGCGCCGTCGAACAACGACGCGCGCAACATCTTCGTGTACACGCTGGGATTCTACGCGCCGAAAGCGGGCGCCATCACGCTCTTTACACGCGTGCAGTCCGGGCTTCCCTTCACACCCATCGTGCAGGGCGACATCAATGGAGATGGATCGAGCGGCGACCGTGCGTTCATACCGAATCCGGCACTCGGCGTCGATACGGCACTGTCGGGCCAGTTGCGAGCTCTCATGGCCAACGGCTCGTCCAGCGCACGAAAGTGCATTCTCGACAATCTCGGCCAGGTCGCACCGCGTAACGGCTGCCGTGGACCGTGGACCGCCATGCTCAATCTTCAGTGGAGTCCGCCGTTCCCGCGTCGCTGGCTCGGTCGCGTCACACCGAATGTCTATTTCGAGAACGTCCTTGGCGGAGTCGACCAGCTGCTTCACGGCAGCAGCGGATTGCGAGGGTGGGGTGGTCAGCCGGTTGTCGATCCAGTTCTGCTCGTTCCGCATGGCTTCGACCCTGTGTCGAAGAGCTTCAAGTACGCCGTGAATCCGAGATTCGCGGATACACGTCCCATCAACACGTTGACGCGGAATCCATTCAGGATCACCCTCGATTTCTCATTTGACTTCTCCGTAGACTTCAATCTTCAGGAGCTGCGCCGAGCGATCGAGCCCGTGAAGGGACCGCACGGCTACGCGAGACGGACAGCGGATTCGCTGGCGGCGTTCTATCTCTCGCGCACATCGAGTATCCACAAACTGCTGTTGGTGAACAGCGATTCACTATTCCTCACCAAACCGCAGATTGCGACGCTCCAGCACGACGATTCGGTGTACTCGGCGGAGGTGCGCGCGATTTACATCCAGTTGGGAAACTTCCTCGCGCAGCATGAAGGCCGTGATCCAGGCAAGGCGGAGCTCGACAGTGTCAAGAATACGAGCAAAACGTACTGGAAGATCTTCTGGCGCCAGCCGGAGATCGCCGACTCGGTAGTGACGCCGGCGCAACGTGAGCTGATGCCGATGTTCAAGAACATGCTGGCCGTCACGCCCAAGGACCGCGAGCACAGCCAGTGGAATTTTGGCAACGCGGTGACGTTCTCCGACAAGCCGCGCCAGCCCGAGAAATCCGGCGGACCGCAGAACATGCAGATAAGTCACTGAGGCAATCGAAAAAAACGGGGCCGCGCTCGTCACGCGGCCCCGCCGGTCCTGCATCATCACCATCACCACTCGGACGATTCAGTTTTCGTAATCGCCTTCTCCGTTGTACACCAGCCCCTCGGCTTCACGAACGCGGTCAAGCAGCGCGCCATTTCCATCGGCGGGCGCCTTTTCCGGTGCCGATACTTCCTCGACACTGCTGCGTTCGAACCACGCCAGATTCAGCGTGGGATCCGGGACCGGTGCGCTGCGCCCGTCGAACACGGGCAACGCTCCGAAATCCATCTTCCCCCCTGGGAGAATCGGGTGTGCACAGTCATGCACACCGTCGGTACACCGGCGCATAATAACAAGTTTCGCGCCACTGACCAGGAACTTTAGCACCGGCGTCGCGCTTGTGTAGATGCGCCTCAAAACAGTGACCCTGCCGGTACGATTCCGTCACATGTTGGGGCGGGCAGCTGTCACTATTTGTGACAGGGCGCGAGCGGTGTGCGGATTCGACACGAATTGTGTGTCGAAGAAGGGGTGAGCGGCGAAGGCGAGCGGCCGTCGTCGAAAGTCGTCATCCCGCCGAAGGCTGGGATGACGATGCGGTCCTACCTGATCGTCGCCGTATCCACGCCGCGCGTGGCGAATACTCTCGCAACCGTTTCGGCGATCTTGTTGTTCGGCGTACTCGCACCGGCAGTGATCCCCACCACCACATCCCCTGTCGCCGGCAGCCAGTCCGGCGTGGCGACGTCGTCGCGGCCCTGGCGCAGACGATGGTGAATGACGCCGGCGTCCACGTCGATGCACGTCGCGTCCTCGATGTGGTACGTCGGCACCTTGTCCGCGCACATGGCGGCGAGCGAGATCGTGTTGCTCGAGTTGTAGCCGCCCACGACGACCATGATGTCCGGCGGGTCGAGCAACATCTCCTGAACGGCGTCCTGTCGGTCCTGCGTCGCCGAGCAGATCGTGTCGAAAGTGCGGAAATTCGCGGCCGCGTATTCGTCGCCGTGCCCGCGCGCCATGGCCGCCTGCGTCGCGGCGGCGATCGCAAGGCTCTCGCTCGCGAGCATGGTGGTCTGATTCGCCACGCCGATGCGCTTGAGATCGCGATCCGGATCGAATTCGGGAGAGGCTGCGTGCGGGGAAAATTTGGCGCGGATATCGTCGGCACTGCGCTTTCCTTCCAGGAAATCACAAACGATGCGTACCTCGTCCATATCCCGGACGATGAGATACTGGCCGCCAGGATATTTCATCACCTGCGACGCCGTGGCGCGCGTCTCCTCGTGGTAGTACTTGCCGTGGATGAGCGCGGTGAAACCGTCACGCGCGTAGCTCTCCACGCGCTTCCACACGTTCAGGACCGAGCCGCACGTCGTGTCCACCATCACGCAGCCGCGCTCGCGCAGCGTGGCGAAATCGGCCACGGTCACACCAAATGCCGGAAGCAGGACCACGTCATCCGGATTTACGATGCTGAAATCGAACGACGCCTCGTTGGTGTTGGCGTTGTGCTTGAGGAAGATCACGCCGGCCTCGCTCAGCCGGCGGTTGATGTGCGGATTGTGTATGATCTCGCCTGCGAGATAGATCTTCTTGTCCGGAAACTTCTTGCGCGTCTGGTAGGCGTACTCGACGGCGCGCTCCACACCGTAGCAGAAGCCAAACTCACGGGCCAGGCGGACGGTCACGCCGCCCGAGCTGATGGAATAGTCGCGCTCCTTGAGCAGGTCGACCAGACGCCCGTCGTAGGCGGTCGCCAGCTCCTCCTCCACGTCGGCCTTGAGACCGAAGCCTTTGCGGAAGTATGTGGGAGGGGTGGAAGGGGCGGTCATGGGTTGAAATTTAGTAGTTGGGGCGAATCAGAACAGTTGTTCGAATCTTCCTGGGCCGTCACTCCCGCGAAAGCGGGGGCCCATGGCTGAGGATCAGATGATGTCGCCCATGTTTGCAGGTGTCATCGATCTCCGGAAAAAAAAAGCAGGAGATCGGTCTTTCATCGGCCAAAGGCGACACCTGCAAACTTGGTTGCTATGCCGACACCCTCGGCCATGGACCCCCGCTTTCGCGGGGGTGACGGGCCTTCGGCGGGATGACGACTTCCGACGTACACGGCTTTCCCCAAGCCGACTCTAACGCCGTCCCAACACAGCCGCGTCGATCTCGACACACCACGCGTGCAGCAGCATCAGATGAACTTCCTGGATGTGCGCCGTAACACTGCTCGGTACTGCCAGAACGTGGTCCGCGCTGCAACCCACAAGTCCTCGCTCACCTGTTAGCGCGATGGTTACGGCGCCTTTCTTCGCCGCCATCGCGATGCCGCGCACGACGTTCTCGGATGATCCACTGGTCGTGATACCCAGCGCCACGTCGCCATCGCTCGCAAGTCCCTCGATCTGCCGCTCGTACAGCGCGCCATAGCCGAAGTCGTTGGCTATGCACGTCACCGAGCCTGCGTCGCCGCCGAGTGCTATGGCGGCGTACGGGCGGCGCGTTTCCTTGAATCGGCCGATCAGCTCGCCGGCCATGTGGCTCGCCTGAGTTGCGGAGCCGCCGTTTCCGAAGCAGAGGATCTTCTTTCCGCCCAGAACTGCAGCTACGAGCGCGTCACCTGCCGCGCCGGCCGTGTCCGCGAGGGTCGTTGCGCTTGCCTCCACCGTGCGGATGTTTTCCGCGAAATGGGCGGCGATCATGTTGCGGCTTTCTGTCGTCACGTTTTCTCTCTTGTGCGATCTCGTCCTGCGACCACGGTCGGTCGAGAAGCTCCTGAAGCTCGTCCAATGTATCCGCCTTCACGGCACCGCGCTGCCCGCGTACCACGGCGAACCTCACCGGCCGGTCGAGCGCAGGTAGCTCCGTGTCGGTGAGCGTACGCGCGATCTTTTCCGGCAACCTGAGCCGCGCGATGCCGAAGTGCGATCCGTCCGGTCGCTCTTCCACGTCGTAATCGATCCATGCTTCGCGATCGCGCACCAGAACCATATCGGGCAACAGCGACAATCGCGCGCGTTCTTCCGGCGACACGAAGTCGTCAGGATCGACCGTCAGCCGCGCGTTGCGAAACTCCTCGACGGAATTCACGTTCGCGAGCTGACTCTCGTACAGCGCCGTCAGCTCGTCGAACCCGAGTCGCGGCGTTGCGCCGCCCGATCGCCGATACGCCTCGCGGACGGCGCTGATTGCCGCGTGGTTGCGCTTGATGGAGACCTGACGAGCCTCCTCGCGCGCGGCCGCCTGCGCGAGAATGTGACGGGCTTCGGCAGCGAGATCTGGGGGAAACTCGCGCACGGGTTCGATCTCTCGGTCGAGCTCGAACCCGAAATATTCCACACGGCTGAACAACACCAGCTGATCGTGCTTGCGGTGAGCGTCGTACATCAGCTGCGGCTTGCTGCGCGTCGCGTACTTGCGAATCAGACTGTCGGGGATCTGCGTCCCTTCGATTCCAGCACGCGGCTCGCCGTTCTTACCGGCGAAATAACGCAACGATCCGGCAATCGCTCCCCAACTGCCGCACACACTCGTCTTCGAGACACGCGCATTCCCGCCTTCGCGAGTCTGCTCATCGATCACGAGATCGAACGGCATGGTGCGCGCGAGCAGTTCTGCGAATTGCTTGTACGTATGATCGCGCGCGAAAGGCAGCTTCTCCGGAAGCGGCATTCCCAGGCTGCGATACACACTCGCCATGCCGAGTGCGGCATCCTCGATCGACTTGACGAGCACACCGCGTCGCTCGGCCCATTCCAGCACCGAATCGTCGAACTGATGCCGCGGGAGGCCATACACCTCGCCGGTGAAGCCACACTTGGACAACGCTTCGGCATACACGTTGTAGGCGGTGAGATGGTCGCTTCCCGGAACAATGAGCCCCTCGAGATCGCGCTCCTCGCGAGTCATGCGGTGCAACGACTCGATGCCGCTCACGACGGCGACATATGGAATGAGATCGTCGTCGGCATTCACGAGCAGCTCCGCCCACGGCCGATCTACCGGCAGCGCCTCGACCGCTCTTCCGTATCTCGTGAGCTTGCCATTCTCGACGATGCCGCGATCATCCAGCAGTGCCAGCGCCTTGCGATATGACACGCGATCGAGTGGCACCGGGAGATCGAGCGCGTCGGCGCGCACTCCGAGTGCAGCGCAGGTGAGTGCGACTCGCTCTGAATCACCGGCGAGCTGAAACTCAGGTGCAGTTGGTTGCAGCGATTTGAAATCGATCGCGCGATCACTCAGGATGAACACGCGTCCGCCATCGACACGTCCGTGTACACGGCCGGCCATCTGCAATATCTCGTTGCTTCCGAGATGCAATTTGCTCAGCACGTTCTTGCCACGCTCGATGATGTTTGTGAAGCGCGTGTCGTCGATGACAACCGTATCGAGCCCGCGCACGTTGAGTGCACTCTGGCCAGCAGCCGTCATCGCTAGCACGTACGGTTTCTTCTCCGTACCCTCGAGGAACGGTCTGATTACCCGGATCGGCTCGCCGCCGTGATAGAACGCTGTATTTATGCGCGGAAAGGCTGCGTGCACCGTTTCGGCAGCCTGCTCGACGCCTGCGCGCGTGGGCAGAAACACACCAACGCCCCGCCTGTCCTTGAACACCGCGCGCAGAAATTTCTCGTCCAGAAACGCCAGCGGGTCCTTGTTGATTACCTTGACCGTCGCCGCCTTGGCCGGATCGAAGGCACTGCTCTCGATCACCGAAGCGGAACCCAGATATTCGGAATAAAACGATGGGTCGACCGTCGCGGACAGCCAGATGTAGCGACATCCGACGCGCTTGCCGAGCGCGAGGCACAGCTCGAGCTCGGCGGAAGTCTGGTGAATCTCGTCGACGATGAGCGTGTCGGTCGCGCGAATGTCGTCGTCCTGGAACCAGCGACGCGCGATGCCGGTCGTGACGATTATGACGTTCCACGTCGGTGTTTCGGGAGTCGCCTCGCGCTCGCGGTTCACGACGCCGACGCGAAGGTCTTTCGTCTTGAGAATCGTTTCGGCGATTGGCCGGATCGAGAGCGTCTTGCCAGTCCCGGTTCCCGCGACGATTCCGAACCCAGCGCCGCTCTCGGCCAGCTGCTGGATCTCCGCGCCGTGCTCGCGGGCGAGCACGGTCTCCAGATGCAGTCCCAGCGCAAGCTCGATCGTCTCGCACGCGGCGCGGGTAGGTGCGATGACGATCACCCGCCCATTGGGTGGCTCAGCAGCCACGAACGCGTCGCGGTCCGGCGGAAGGTAGCGGTCCTGAACCGCGCGTGGAGTGGTCACTTCATGGAAGATATCAGAATGCGACCGGTCAGTTCACGATGCGTGCGGCGACTCGACCGCGGCGTAGCCCACGGCTGGCATCGCGGCGAGATATTCGTCCAATCCTTCCAGCGGATCGCCCACGAGCGGGGTGCCGTCCGGTGCCTCCAGTACAAAGCCAGCGTCGCGGATCATTTCCAGGTCCGCCCTTGCCTCCTGACCCGCAGTGGTCAGGTAATCACCGATGAACAGCGAATTGGCTGGATACAGGCCGAGTGGCTGCAATGATCTCAGATGCACCTCTCTGCCGCCAGCAATGCGGATCTTCTTGCTCGGCA
Organism: uncultured Gemmatimonadales bacterium; assembly: GCA_963707505.1. Taxonomy (GTDB): domain Bacteria; phylum Gemmatimonadota; class Gemmatimonadetes; order Gemmatimonadales; family Gemmatimonadaceae; genus Fen-1247. Next base: position 319,741 of record CAVPQB010000004.1, on the reverse strand, counting down.
ACAGAAACCGGTAGAGACACAGCACGCGCAGGCAGCGACGTGGATTGAGCTCGTTGATTCCAGCGAGCGGAGTGCCGTCGATCGGAATGAGAAAATTCACCGGGACGCTGGACACGTCCATCTCGCGCAGCGACAACGCCAGGTCGATTATGTCGTCGTCACTCTCGCCCATGCCGATGATTCCGCCCGAGCAGCTCGATATTCCCGCCTCGTGCACGTTCCGGATCGTCGCCTTGCGATCCTCGAACGTGTGGGTCGTGCAGATCTCGCCGTGGTAGCTCTCGCTGGTGTTGAGATTGTGATTCACCGTATCGACACCCGCGGCCTTGAGCCGGTGTGCCTGATCGTCGTTCAGCAGCCCCAAGCAGGCACACACCCTGAGATTGTGATTCGCCTTGATTTCACCAACGGCGTCGAGAATCTTGCCGAACACGCGCTCGCCCGGTGCCCTGCCGCTTATCACGAGACAGAACGTCCCTGCCTTGAGTGTCGCAGCACGCTCGGCGGCGTCGAGAATCCTTTCGCGCGCGAGCAACGGGTATTTCTCGATGTCCGCCGTGGAGATTTTCGATTGTGAGCAGTAATGGCAATCTTCCGGGCAGAGGCCGCTCTGCGCATTCAACAGAAAATGGAGACGCACCTTGTTGGACCAGAAATGCCGGCGCACGCGATACGCAGCGGCAAGCTGAGACAACAGTTCGTCATCATGCGCCGCGAGTACTGCACGCGCAGAATCGCGCGATATGATTCGTCCGTCGAGCGCTTCGTCGGCGAGGGCGTTCCAATCATGGTGCATCATCGAGTCCGAGATCAGTAAGTGATATGTTCGACGCATCATCCGGCGTTCGCGTGAACGCGAATGGAATGACGCGAATGTTAGGCAACAATTCCCTGAGCAACCCCAGATTGGTACGCTCCGGCATACCTTCCGGTTGGTCGGTCATCGTGTTGAGCACGACTGCGCGAATTCGGATACCAAACTCTCTCGCAGCGCGCACGGTCAACAACGTGTGATTCACGGTGCCGAGCCGGTTTGGCGCAACAATCACCAGCTCGAGACGCCAGCGCCGGAACAGCGTGGCGAACGACTCGTCCTCCGTGATGGGAACGAGCAAGCCACCGGCCCCTTCCACGACAATTGCATCGCTATCTGCGCACAGACGGTGGAATGCGCCGTCGATCGCGTCGAGATCGACCGGCGTATTCGCGCGCCGTGCTGCAACGAGTGGCGCGAGTGGCTCCGCGAGTGAAACCGGACCGACCCATTCCATCGGATACGTCATGCTGGTCGCCCGCCACAGCGACTCGGCGTCTTCCGTACCGCCGCTTTCTACCGGCTTCATAGCCGCGACTCGCGCGAAGCTGCCCCGCAACGCCGCCACTATCGAGCGAGACACGATGGTCTTGCCGATCCCTGTATCGGTTCCGGTTACCCCTATGCCGATCATAGCGATTCCAGGAATTGACCGATTACGGAATAAACCCCGGCGAGATCTGCCGGAGTCGCGCAAAACGGTGGAAGCACGTACACCACATTGCCAAGTGGCCGCAAGAGGATGTCGCACTCCAGCGCGAATGCTGCGAGATCTCGCCCAATCGGACTCAGATAGCCACTGCCGACAGCCAGATCGAAAGCCGCTACAGTTCCGATCGTCCGCGGATTTCGAACGAGCGGGTGGGATCTGACAGTCGCGATTCCGGCGAGATGTGCGTCGTGAATCGCCTGACGCCGCCGCGCGCACTCATCATCCAGCAACGCGAGCGAAGCTCGGCCTACCGCGCACGCTATGGGATTCGCCGTATACGAATGGCCGTGAAACAGCGTGCGATGTCTGTCCTCGCTCAGAAACGCATCGAATATCTCGTCCGTGGCGACCGTTGCGCCGAGCGGCAGCGTGCCGCCCGTCAGACCCTTGCTCAGACAGATGATGTCCGGCGCAATCGCGGCCCTCTCACAGGCGAACAACGGCCCGGTGCGGCCGAAACCCGTCAGCACTTCATCCGCAATGAAGAGGATATCGTTGTCGCGCGCGCGCATCCTGAGCGCCGCGAGCGTTTCCTCGCCATACATCAGCATTCCGCCAGCACCCATCAGCAACGGCTCGACGATGAGCGCTGCGATAGCGGCCCCCTCGCGCGCCAGTAGCTCATCGAGCGCCGCAACCGTATCACCCGTAGTCGGATCGGGGAGGCGGCGAACGTCGAACAGGAGCGAGCTGAACGGATCTGTGAAGGTCCCGCGCCCGCTCACGCTCATCGCGCCGAAAGTATCGCCATGATACGCATTCTCGAGCGCGACGATGATCGAGCGTTTGCTTCCGCGATTGGCGTGATACTGCAGCGCCATTTTTACCGCAACTTCGACCGCGGTCGATCCGTCGTCCGAAAAGAAAACGCGGCTCAACCCGTCGGGGAGGATCTCGACGAGATCGCGCGCGAACAGCGCGGCTGGCTCGTGCGTGAACGACGTGAAGATCACCTGGTCGAGCATTGCAGCCTGGCGCGCGATCGCATCGACGATCGCCGGATGCGAGTGGCCGTGAAGCGTCACCCACCACGACGAGATCGCATCGAATATCCTGTGTCCGTCAGCGGTGTGGATGAATGCGCCGGATGCGCCGGTAGCGTGAATTGCGGGCAGTGCGCCGAGGTGCTGCGTGTACGGATGCCAGATGTGGCGTGCATCGGCGCTGACGACGTCTGAAAGCTGCGCTGTCAATTCAACACCGTGCCAAGCGCGCTGACCAGCCCATCGATGTGACCAGCGTCGTGTGCGGCACTCACTGTGATGCGAAGACGCGATTGGCCCATCGGAACTGTTGGCGGACGGACCGCACCCACCAGATATCCTGCCTCACGCATCGCGTTACCTACAAACGTAGTCCGCTCCGATTCACCGAGCATTACTGGCACGATGTAGCCGTCGTCCTCCCCGCTTGGAGAATGTCCGATCTCGCGCAGCCTGGTACGCAGATAGCGCGCGTTGCGTCGCAACTCACGCCGCCGCTCCGGCTCCGCGCTGACGATGCGCAACGCTTCGAGCGTCGCCGTCGCGAGCGCTGGTGGCGAGGCTGTCGTGAATATGAATGAGCGCGCGCGATTCAACAGGTATTCTGTCAACACGCTCGAGCCGCAGACGAAGGCGCCGATCGTACCGACCGCCTTCCCGAGCGTCCCCATGATCACGTCGATCTCTCCTTCCACGCCACAGTGCTCCGCCGAGCCTCGTCCGTTAGCGCCGAGTACGCCCGTCGCATGGGCGTCATCGACGTAGGTCCACGCTCCGAATTCCCGCGCGATCGGAACGAGCTCGGCGAGCGGGAAGATGTCGCCGTCCATCGAGAACACGCCATCGACCACGATCAACCTACGGCGAAAGCTGCCGGCGTCGGCCTCGAGCATCGTACGCAATGCAGCGAGGTCCATGTGCGGAAAGACACGCACTTCGGCTCGGGAGAGACGCGCGCCATCGATGAGCGACGCGTGGTTGAGCTGGTCGGCGTAGATGACGTCGCGCCGTCCTGCGATCGCCTGGATGGTTCCGACGTTCGCAGCGTACCCGCTGGGAAAAAGCAGTGCCGCTTCAGCGCCCTTGAATCTCGCGATCTCACGTTCGAGCTCGACGTGGGCGGCCTGCGTGCCGGAGATGAGTCTTGCTGCGGCGGCGCCGGTGCTACCGGTGGTCAACGCTTCGGCGGCTGCGCGCGCGATGCGTGGATCGCCGGCCAGGCCGAGATAATCGTTGGATGAGAAGTCGACGACGCGCCTGCCGTCCTGCAGCATCTCGACTCCCTCTCCGCGCGTCACCGTTCGCATGACGCGCTTGAGTCCCGCACGCTCGATCGTATCCAGCTCGCGTGCGAGCGCCTCGTCTAGAGACGGAAGCGTTGGGCGCGCGGTACTGTCGATCGAGGTAATGTTGCGATTCCTGTCAAAAAAAAGGACCCTATCGGGTCCCCGTGGCTGATGCGACTGGCTGGATTACCGATGCCGGACGAAGGAAGCGAGCGCAAGCTGAATCTCACGCTGGCCTGCGATGTCATTCTCGACGTAGAACTCGGTTTCCCAGGGCTGATCGGGGCCGTATGTCGAGCGCGGCTGAACTGGAACCACCTGGCGTCCCTTCAATTTCTTCTTGGGTGCCGGGGCTGCGCGGTCACCTTTGGCCTTGTCCAGTTTGGTCAGCGTATCGGACGGCGTCTTGAGCGTGACCGGGCCCGGCTCTTCCGCGCGGGAAGCGAGCGGAAGGGCGAAGGTGATGAGTGTACCCACCACAGCCAGCCGTGCGAGGTTCAGCCGAGTCATCCTTGGAATATATGACGGGATACCGCGGTTGGCTACAAACTTGCGTTTCGCGGCCGGTTTTGGCTGGTCAGGGGTCGATTGGGAGCGGCCGCGGCAGCCTGTCCTGATTCCACGCTGCATGGCAGGCTGTGGCGCCGCGATCGCGGCACCGGCACTTCGATCCCCACCGCGGCGCGCCATATGGCGCGCCGCGGCTTCAGTCGCCGAACGAGACCCCGGTGGCCCGAGCGGTCAACACTGTATCATGATTTGGATCCACGCGCTTCTGCTCGCGTAGCGCCTCTTCAATCGGAATGGTAACGATGTGCGGCGATTGTAGCGCTACCATGTGGCCCCACTTTGCATCCGCAACTGCGCGAACCGCGGCGCCACCAAATCTTGTAGCGAGCAATCTGTCGTATCCCGTCGGTTGTCCGCCACGCTGCAGGTGGCCCAGCACCATCGAGCGTGACTCCTTACCCGTGCGCTCCTGAATCAGTTCCGCAAGTTGCGCGGCAACTCCGCCGACGCGCACTGCCTGGCCGGGCATTGAAGCACCGAGTACACCCGCTTCACGTCCCGCCTCATGTGCTCCTTCGGCCATGACGACGATCGAGAAATGACGTCCGCCAAGACTGCGTGACACGATCTTCTCGCACACGCGATCCGGATCATAAGGGATTTCCGGAATCAGAATCACATCCGCCGATCCTGCCAGACCGGCGTGCAGCGCGATGAATCCGGTGTCGCGCCCCATTACTTCCAGCACGAAAACCCGGTCGTGCGATTCGGCCGTCGTGTGCAGTTTGTCGATCGCTTCCAGCGCGGTCTGGACCGCAGTATCGAAGCCGAACGTCGTGATTGTTCCGCTCACGTCGTTATCGATCGTCTTGGGGACGCCGACCACTCGCATTCCCTTGCTCGATAGCTGCTGTGCAATCGAGAGCGAGCCATCGCCGCCAATCGAGATGAGAGCCTCGATTCCGAGCTCGGATGCGCGCGCGATCAGCTCGTCCGATCGGTCGACGATCATGTAGCTTCCGTCGCTCTGGAGCACCGGATATGAAAACGGATTGCCGCGATTGGTGGTGCGGAGGATGGTGCCGCCGAGGTGCCCGATGCCGCGGACAGTCGCGCGAGTCAGAGGGACGACATCCTCCTCGCCGAGCAGTCCGGCGTAACCTTTCGTGACGCCGAGCACATCCCAGCCGCGGTCGAGCGCGCCAAGAACCGCCGCGCGGATGACCGCGTTCAGGCCCGGCGCATCGCCGCCGCCGGTGGAAAGAGCGATTCTCACTTTTGCCTTTCTAGCAGATTCACGATGTCTCGATTGTGCATATCATCATGCGTGGGATCAGCCTGTCGAGCGCGCGCGCCGTTTCGCTACTTAGCGTATTTCTGGTAAAGCGCGCGCGCCGCTTCGCTGTGCGTCCCCTTCAAGACGTTCATCGCCGGTGCGCGCAACACGTTGCGCCACGAGGTCTCCGCCATCACCTCTCGCGCCAACGGCAGCGCGGCGTCACCAGCGACCTTTATGTAGGAAGCTAATGCGGTTCCGCGCACGATGGGCGACGCATCGGCACGCGCCACACTCGCCAGCAATGAATCGGTGTCGGCGCCTGGAAAGCTTGCAAGCGATTCCATCGCAATCTGGCGAACGCGCGATGCGGTATCATGTGCCGCGATGAACACCGCCGCGCGTGCCACCGAATCGTTCGGGAAGGCGGCGAGCCCAGCTACGGCACGCCCGCGCAATCCGATGAACGGATCGTCCGCGGCGGCCGTTGCGATGGCGCGAGCGGCGGCGGCATCGCCCTTCCGAGCAGAGAGCAAGGTGATAGCCTCGTCCCGCGCCGCGACGTCGTCGCCGTGCGCCAGCTGATAGTCCAGCATGGCGGTGGATCGCGGAAAATCCGTCAACGAGAGAACCCACGAGCCCTTGTTCCACTCGATCGCGCGAGGCGCAGACGATAGCGCCAGCGCGAGATCACCCTTCCCGTTTCGCACGGACATCGTGCCATGCACCGGCGCTCCATCAGTCAGCACTTCCACGTCCACGTCGGCATCGAAATAGCCGGTCAGCGAGTCGCGTGGCTGGATCTCGTCCGCGTGCAGCGACAATCGTCTCGCAGAGCTGTCGTATGACGCTGAGACCTTGAAGACGGGAAATCCGGCGCCATACACCCACCGGTCGAAGAACGTCTTGTAATCGCGGCCGGTGCTCTCCTCGAACGCACGCCTCAGATCGTCCGTCACCACGTTCTGATACATGTGCGACTGCGCGTAATGATGCATGGCCGCCCAGAATACGGAGTCGCCGAGCTGGTGCCGCAACATCTGCAGCACGGTCGCACCCTTGGGATAGATGTGGCCGCTGAAGAAGACCTCGAGCGGATCCTTGACGTACCTGTCGTACACGATGGGCCGGCGATTTCGGCGATCTGCGTCGATGGTCTCCTGCTCTGCTTCCATCCTGTCCCACATCCCTTCATCGACACCACGAGACGCTTCGCGATACGTCTGCTCCATGAAGGTCGCGAACCCCTCATTGAGCCACGCATGGGACCATTCCCGCGTCGTGAGCAGATCGCCGAACCACTGGTGCCCCAGCTCGTGCGACATCAACCCGTCAGCATTGAACTGCGGCTCGGCCCACGCCGGATGCAGCATGCCGTCGTCATTCTGCGTGGTCGCGCTCACGTTCTCCATGCCGCCGAAAATGAAATCCGGCACCACGCTCTGCGCATATTTTGCCCACGGATACGGAATTCCAGTCTTGCGCGAGAATACGTCGATCGCATCCGGAGTCTTCCCGAATCCGCGCTTCGCCGCCTCGACCGAATCCGGATACGTCCAGTACTCGACCGGCACGTCATGCCAGTGGTCGCGCACCACGGTGTACTTGCCAGTCACGACGCTCATCAGATACGTGGATGCGGGCCGCTCCTGTGACCAGTTCCACAACGTGCCGCCCTTCACTGCGCGCTTGCTCACGAGCTTGCCATTGGACAGCGCGCTCTCACCCGGATCCGTGGTGACAGAGATCTCCCACGTCGTCTTATCGTCAGGATGATCGTATGTCGGAATCCAGTACCGGTTGTCCTGCGCCTCGCCCTGGGTCCACATGTAGTGATTTCTGTCGATGAAATACGCGCCCTTCTTTGGCTTGAGAGCTTCGTAGTCGATCGTGAAGGACGTTCTCGCACGCGCCGCCAGCGGACGGCGTAGATGAACGATCAGCATCTCGCCGTCGTAATCGAACTTGAGCGGCGCGGATCCCGTAGCGACTCGGCGAATCGTCATACCGACGGCGTTGAGCGGTACGTCGGTAATGGGATGATCGAGAGCCGCGATGCGTAGTGTCGTGCTTCCAACAACCGCGTGACGCGACCAGTCGAATCTCACTCGGAGAGACTGGTGCTGTAGATCGTATTCGTGCGGTGGAAGTGTGTGTACCGTGCCTTCAGGCTCCGGTCCCCACTTGATCAGCGCAGTATCCGAGAACGGCGGCACAGCGTTGGTGTCACTCACCAGCCGCACGTTCGGAATTATCGTCGGCGGGGTTGGTTGAGGGACTTCGCCAGGAACCGCCGGCGCAGGTGATGGTGTGGGCGCCGAGCGCCCCGCGCAGCCGAATGCAGCGGCGCAGGCGAGGATCGCGAGCCGAGGGATGATAGCCATTTGTTGCTCCGCAACGGTTTGATACTACGCACTGAGACACGATTCAACCGCAAACTGTTGCTCATGCTACAGTGTCTCATGCGCCGTTTATCATACTGCACGCATCATTCCCACCGAGCGTCGAGCCGGAAATTCGGATTTACGATTCTCGAGCTGCTTCTGGTGGTGACGATTATAGGCGTTCTTACGGGTGTCGCAATACCGAGGACCCGCTACGCACTCGACCGGATCGCGGTGAGCAACGCTGCCTCCGATGCCACTGCGCTTCTCGAGCTGGCTCGACATCTCGCCATGACGCGCGGCGAACGCGTGAGCGTCGACATCGATTCAGCCCCCGCGCGGCTCACGTTGAGGGCAGGCGTGGATACGATTCGCCGACGAGACGAAAGGGCGATACACGGCGTTCGGTTCGCGCCAAGCCGCTCGCCTGTGGTTTATTCGCAGCTCGGGATGGGATTCGGTGTTTCAAATCTCACCCTTATAGTCACCCGCGGCTCAGCCGCGGAAACGGTCACCGTCTCGAGGCTCGGACGCGTGCGACGATGACGCAGAGCCGGCGGCACTTCCGCGAAGGCGGAAACTCAAAGAGTCGTCATCCCCGCTTTCGCGGGAATGACGGATATCCCAGGACACGTTCGCGGAGATGACGCTCTGGTGGTTTCCCTGCTACGAGTCTACGCGGCGGTGGTACCGAAGTCGTAGCCGGGAACGGAGATGCGGGGGATTTCCTGCCCGATCACACGCTCGATGGTACGGACCATCGCAATCTCGTCCGGCGACATCAACGTATATGCGTCGCCACTCGACTCGGCGCGGCCGGTACGGCCGATGCGATGCACGTAATCTTCGGGCTCCTGCGGAACGTCGAAGTTGATCACGTGGGTGATGCCCGATACATCCAGTCCGCGCTGGGCCACGTCGGTCGCGACCAGAACGCGCATCGTACCGTCCTTGAAGTCGTCCAGCGCACGCGTGCGTTCCTTCTGCGTCTTGTCGCCGTGCATCGCGGTGGCCTGGATGCCGGCCTGACGCAGATCACGCACGACGCGGTCGGCGCCATGCTTGGTGCGCGTGAAGATCAGAACCGAGTCCATCTCCTTGTTCTTGAGCAGCTCGGTCAACAATTGGGTCTTCCGTATGCGCGGAACGGGATAGACAGCGTGCGTGACGCCGATCGCGGCCATCGAGCGCCGTCCAACCTGGATCACGTGCGGCTTGCGCAGATACTTCCGCGAAAGCGCCTCGACCTCAGGCGGCATCGTCGCGCTGAATAGCATCGTCTGCCGGTACTTCGGGATCTCGGCAACCACTCGGTTGATCTGCGGGGCGAAACCCATGTCCAGCATGCGATCCGCTTCGTCCAGTACCAGAATCTCCAGATCGTCGAACACGACGTTCTGACGCTCGAGATGGTCGAGCAGTCGGCCCGGTGTAGCGATCACTATGTCGATGCCCTTCCTCAACGCCTTGGTCTGGGGTTCGAGCGCCACACCGCCATAAACAGCCAGCGTCTTGAGGCCCGAGCGCTCGGCGTACTTTCGGAAGTTTTCTTCCACCTGCACGCACAGCTCGCGGGTCGGGGTCAGAATCAGCGCCCTGGCTCGATGCGGGCCACCCGTCAGCTGATTCAAGATTGGGAGCGCGAATGCCGCAGTCTTCCCTGTTCCCGTCTGGGCGAGGCCTATGAGATCTCTGCCTTCTAGCGCCAGCGGGATTGCCTGGGCCTGGATTGGGGTCGGATGTACATATCCAGCGTCCTGAACCGCTTGCAGAACATCGGGGTTCAACCCGAGGTCCGCGAATGTGAGGGCGGTCTCCTCCAACTTCGTCTCTAAACTCATTTTGATACTAAATATAACCAATCAGCCCCTTGATTGCTTGAGTTACCAGGTCCGGGGCTTCCTCTGGCACCACATGGCCGCAACCGTCGATCACTGTCAGAGAGGCGTGCGGCAGCACCTCCACGTAGCGTCGTACCCATCTCCGGATCACCAGATTGTCGCGCCGGCCATCCATTATCGCCGTTGGTGCAGAAATGGTCCCAAAGCCGCAGTCGGTTCCGGCGCTCCACTCGAAACGGTGCAGCAGATCCCACATGGCGGGCACGAACCCCGGGAACTGGCTCGGCGCCCAGTACTCATCGACATCGTGCGCGGTCGGCCGATAGAGACTCCCATAGACCACCGCGAAAACCGCCGCGATCATCCCTCTGTGCAACAGCCGCGGTAATGCCGGCGCGACAAGGCGCGGCGTGATTGCGCGGAGAATCCTGAGCTCCCACTCCGTGCCGAATCCGGCCGGTGCGAGCAGCGCCAGGCCAGTAACGCGATCCGGCGCGAGCACTGCCGCTCGCGCGCAGATTGGGCCGCCCATCGAATGCCCGACAAGTATTGCGCGCGCGATTCCCAGCGAATCCATCGCCGACAGGACGCATTCGACCTGCGCGTCGAGCGTGTACACACGCGCGTCCCCGGGCTTGTCCGAAAGGCCGTGCCCCGGCAGATCGATCGCGATTGTGCGCAATCCGGCACCAGCCAACAGTGGCATCAGCCTGCGAAACGAATAGACAGAGCATGCCCATCCGTGCACGCACACGACTACACGCTCCGCGCTCGCGTCGCCAGTCTCGATCACGCGAACCGTCGTCGCTCCGGTTTTCAGTGGGAGCGTGTGGTATGAGGTGGTGAAGCGTGAATCACCCGCCGGAAACATTTTCTCCGGCGGGATTCTCCCCGGGATCAGACCAGCTTGATCTGCCAACCCAGAAGTCGTGCGATGAGACCGATCCGGAACGTCACGTCGGTCCAACGCCCATCTCCCTCGAGATTCGTCTCGAGTGGGAACTTGGGCCACGCGTACGGATTGGTAGTGGTTGGTCCAGTCGTCCCCTTGTTGTGCGGCCGCCATACGCGATCCCGCCCGCAGTCGTCAACGAAACGCTCGAACAGCTTGAGCCAGGTTTCGTTCCGCTTGAGAAAGCCAAGTCGCGCCATGATCTCGAGCCACGTCAGGGCGAAAGGAATGTCTGCGTCGACGACGTTCTTGTTGTGCAGAAGATCACCCATCACAAGATGCGGCTGCGTGACGATCTCCTTACCGTACATCTGCACAGCTTCCTGCGTCGGCTTGGGCTGCGACAGATACGCGTAGAGCCGCTCCATCTCCGGATAGTGCTCGCTTCGGAAGATGGGCATGTGTGCGACCATCATCAGCGCATATATCGAAGGTGGCGACGCACTCTCCGCCAGAACGTGGCGGTTTCCGATCCGGACCCACGGCTTATCCGCGAGCGCCGAGTCGAGGTACGCATCGATGCGCTCCATCGCGCGACGTGCGGAGCCGCGAAGACGCGGATCTGCTTCGTAGCCGGCGTGCGCAAGCGCAGCGGACGACGCCTCACGCAGAATCTGGCGACCACGCAGCGCTATGTCGGGCACCTTCGCGCTCGCACGCAGCTCGTACAGAAAGCGCGGATCGGTGTCTTCTGCCAGAAGACGAAAGAGTGGTCGCCGAGCTTGCGCCAGTGGTGGAGAATCGCGATGCCATCCGTATTCCAGCAGGCGCTCGACCGCCGGGATGGTGCCGAGTCCCTGCACCCCATCCTTGCCGGCTTTGGGAAGTGTGAGCATCCGCTCGCTCCACGTTCCGTCCAGCGATTGCGTAACCGCGACCTTGATGGCGTACGGCGACGCTAGTGACAGCGTTTCGAGCTTTGGCCCTGGGGGAAGTCGCGCGACGTCGACGAACGCGCGATACTGGATCGGCGGTGCGGCATGATCGAGAAGCCAATCGAGTGGAAACTCGATCGACGGCTCGGTTGGTTCAGTCGAACCGGTTTCGGCTTCCGGGGCAGCGGACGTCAGCTCGGCCATACGCGCTCACGATTTGGGGTTTGAGGGGCAGATGCATCCGCGCCTCGAACGTTCCGGCCGGTTAGCGCCCATATGCGTCCCGCGCGGCAATAATAGCGCCTTTTCCAGCAAATGCCAGGGGGTAGCATGCTATGTTCTTTATTCACAACGACTTAGAGATTTAAGACTACCTCGCCTCGAGCGCGTCAGTATGATATTTGCTGCCGGGATTCCAGAGGATCCAGCTATGGAAGCCGTTGTCGTAACCGGCCTTGATCTGGGCTCTGACTTGCGATGCGCCATACGCGGGCGGCCCGAGTGTGAAGTCCTGGTACCAGGGCACTATCGCGGCTGCGCTCTTCAGTCCAGCCGTTCGTCGCTTCATGTCCTTGAGCGCGCGATCGATAGTCGCGTATGGATGCGCATTCGGGCTGCCGAGCCCGTATGTGCCGGGCGCGAAGTGAGAGGGATAGACCATTGGAAGGACTACATCGGCGCGATCGATGAACATTTCCCACCGTTGCCCGATTCCCATGTCGGTCGTATCGGTCGCGGTAAGTCCGAAGACATCGATCGTCATCGGCATGTTATCCGCTTTGAGTGAATCGCGCACGACGCCGAGCTGATCGTGAATCACCTGCGCGCGCGTGCGACCATGTGCGAGTGGAAATGACGCCTCGCGCACCATGCGATCGTCATCGGGAAAACGCACATAGTCGAACTGCACTTCACTGAAACCAACGTCGTGCGCCTCGCGCGCGAGATCGATCGCATATTGCCACACAGCGGGCTGCGTCGGATCGAGCCACGGATGTCCGTTCTTGTCGAGCCACGGCTTGCCGTCGGCGCGGCGCTTGATCGCCCACTCCAGTTTCTGGCCGGCGAGTAGCGGATCTTTCGCGACTACGATACGAGCGATCGGATAGATGTTGTTCGCGCGCAGCGAGTCGAACAGCGCGGTCAGGCGGCGCTGTGACATCGGCCGGTTGGTATCCGCGCCGATCTTCTGCGCGAGCGGCACGCGCGACTTGTACAGCACAAGGCCGCGATCGTCCTTTACGTCTATGACGAGCGCGTTGATCTCGGTGCGCTTCGCGATGTCGATCAACTTCCACATGCTGTTGCCGAGTGCCGCCCAGCGATTGACATACAGCCCGCGCAACGTATCCGGATGCGACACGTATGTGACGGGAGTCGGAGCGGTATCAGGATGCAGCACCGAATCCTTCGCGGCCGCAGCATCGTGAGTGCGAGCGGCTGGCGCCGATGCAGAGGCAGACTCACTGGTGGTTGCAGATCGCGCTGGCTCGCCGCAGGCGGCGAGCGACACCAGCGCGAATCCAACGATCAACCCAATTCCCGTCCGCGCATTCAATGAGAGAACGGCGCTCGTGCGCCGATCAGCTATCACGCCGGAGGACTCTCGCCATCTCGTCCTGCGCGTACAGTACGGCATCGACTTCCTTTCCGATCGCCACCGCCTGTTCCGCAACCTGCGTAACGCTGTCGTATGAGCGCGTGCCGGTCGAGAGACGGCCGACATCCATGCGAAGCTGCCGCATCGCGCTGATCGCGCGGTTCAACTTGTTGTCTGCCGCTCCGCGCCGGTTGCGCATCTCGCGCAGCGACACGCGTTGCCGGCGAAGCTGTACCAGTCGACGCACGCGTCCCTCGCTCGCCTCTTCCTCCAGCGGATTTGCTTCCGCTTCCAGCTCGCTGATCTCGCGCTCGATCGCGTCACCCATTCCGGGCACGTTCGCGCGGTCCATGTTGTCGATCGCGGATACCAGCTGCTCGATGCGGACGTACAGTGAGTCCGCGGATGACGCCACATCCGGAACGAGCTTGCGCTCTTCATCCGACAACCCGTTCATCATTCGCTGAATGTCCGCCCGTGCAACGGCTGCTTCCTGCACGATCGGGTAGCGCTCGACGACGTCTGCAGAAATGGTGGAGTGAAATCCCGTCATTCCCTGCATGGGTCCCGGCGCCAGACCGGACGGCATCGGCGAAAAGGACGTGAGGCCACTTCCGTCGCGCATGCGCGCACGCAGACGCTCGCGCGCGATCTCGCGCTTCTGTGGATCGAACAGCGCGCGCGCATCGTCGATCCGCTCGTTCACCACGTCGGCGAAGAGCGCATCGCGCGGCTGGCGAAACACGTCGCGCCAATCATAGCCGCGATTCCACAGCTTGGAGTAGCCGACGGCTATCGTCGCACCCCAGACGGCATCTATGAAGAAGAATGAATGGTCACCGAAAATGCCGAGCGGTATGAACGCGGCGCTGACGGCGAGCCATGTTATGACTTTCTTGCGATACGCACGAACCGGCTGCGCTTCCCAGCGCGCCATCTCCACGGCGCGCGACGGATTGTAAGTGGGCCGAACCGGCGTTTGCGGCCGGCTCATCTGTTGCGTGCGGATCGGCTCCGCCGCGGGACGCGGCTGGTATGGGGAATTGGACGGAACACCGAGCGTCTGCGTCCGTCCGTTGAGCGCATCCACGAGTGCCGTCGCTGTCGCGAACCGATCACTCGGCTCCTTCGCAAGACAACGCATGATGATCGCGCCGAGGTCTTCGGGCAGGTCCTGCACGCGCTCGCCGATCGGGCGGGGTTGTTCCGTGAGATGCTTCACGAACATGCCGGGCGTGTTCGATGCGACGAACGGGAGATCGCCCGACAGCATCTGATAACCAACGACACCCAGGGAATAAATGTCGCTCCGGCCATCCACGCCGCGATCGCCCGCGCACTGCTCCGGCGACATGTAGGCCGGCGTTCCGATCGCGAGACCGGTAGTAGTGAGACGCGTATCATTGCCTTCGCTCACCGCGCGCGCGATTCCGAAATCCGTCACCATCGCACGACCGCTATCGGAATCGAGCAGGATGTTATCCGGCTTGATGTCCCGGTGTACAACATTGCGCGCGTTGCGCGTATGCGAGCGCGTCGGCGACTTCACACAGAATCCGGCGCGCTTCTTCCGGAGCCATTGGGCCGCGCTGCCGCAGGCGTTGCGCGATCGTGTCCCCGTTGACGTATCCCATGATGAAGAAGACGAGATTGTCCGCTTCTTCGACCGTATAAATGGGAACGATCGACGGGTGGCTTAGTTGTGCAGATGTTTCCGCCTCGCGCAGAAAGCGCGAACGAATATCCGCACGATACGCGAGGTCGGGCGGAAGAACCTTTACAGCAACGAGACGTTTGAGTCGGCGATCGCGGGCACGGTAAACAATGCCCATGCCTCCTCGGCCGATCTCCTGATCGAGCTCGTAGTTGGCCTCGAGCACCCGACCCAACTGTGCGCGTAGCGCATCGTCAGGCCGGTTTGGCAGACTTTCGGGCTCGGTCATACGTCAGACCGGCATGCTACCATAAAGAATCCTGCCGTGCTGGCGTGGAACTTGGTGCGCGGAATATGCAATTTAGCGTCATCGGGGCCGTTGCGCGTTAGACACGCGATACGGCTCACGGTTTGCGCCAAATGGCAGACTCGATCAGATCACTCGATCAACTGCCGCTCGGCGTCCACGACGAATCCGATAATTCCATCATGGCACAACGTCAGACTATTCCCGTTCTTCCTTTGAGAGGAACGGTCATGTTCCCAGGCCTCACCTCGCCCATCTCGGCGGGTCGCCCGGGAACCTTGCGAGCAATCGAGTCAGCCCTCAAGGCCGACCGGCTCGTTTTCGCCGTCGCGCAGCGCGATAACAGCGATGAGCCCACGGCGGACATCCTTTACTCTATGGGCGTCATCGCCCGGATCGGGCAGATCCAGCGCGGCCTGGGCGGTGTCCAGCTCCTGCTCCAGGGCGAGCAGCGCGCAACCGCCCTGCAGTACACCACGACCGAGGGCTTCCTGAGCGCCGTGGTCGTTCCCGCCGAGGAGATGAACCCGGTGGACGAGAATGACGCCGCCTTCGAAGCGCTGGAAAAGGAAACCCGGGAGCGGGCCGGCGAGCTGGGTGAGAAGCGCGGCCTCCCTGAAGAGGTCGTCCATCAGGTCCTGGAATCGGTCACCGAGCCAGGGCGGTTCGCCGACCTCGTGGCCGGCTACATCGATCTACCCGTCGCGGAAAAGCAGGGTCTGCTCGAGACACTGAGCGTCGAGGAGCGCCTGCGCCGCGTGCTGGTTCAGGTGCAGCGCCAGATCGAGATGCTCGAGGCCCAGGAGGACATCAAGTCACAGGTCCAGGAAGAGCTGGGCGAGCGGCAGCGCGAGATGTACCTCCGCGAGCAGATGAAGGCGATCCAGAAGGAGTTGGGCGACGGAGACTCGTCCAAGGAAGTCGAGGAGCTCCGGGAGAAACTATCCAAGCTCCATCTGCCAAAGGAAGGCCGAGCCGAAGTCGAGCGCGAGCTCGGCAGACTCGAGCGGTCCGGACGCGAGTCCATGGAAGCCCAGGTCATCCGTACCTATCTGGAATGGATTGCCGAGCTCCCCTGGAACGATCGTTCGAACGACGACCTCGACCTCAAGCATGCGACCGAGGTTCTGGACGCGGATCACTACGGGCTGCAGGACGTGAAGGATCGCGTGCTCGAATTCCTGGCGGTTCGTCAGCTCAGGGCACAGCAGCTCGCCGAGGAGGTCAAGGAGACTGGCGCCGTACCTGCGGAAAAGCTGCGTGTCGAGAAGGACGAGGCAACGCCGTCACTCGGCGAGGAGCCTGAGGCCGAGTCGATCACGGATGAGAAGGAGGTCAAGTCCCGTGCGATGGCGAAGGGACCGATTCTTCTGTTCGTCGGACCGCCCGGCGTCGGCAAGACGTCGATCGCGAAATCGATCGCCCGCTCGCTCAATCGCGAGTACGTGCGCATCGCCTTGGGCGGAGCGCGCGACGAGGCTGATATCCGCGGTCACCGTCGCACGTACGTCGGTGCAATGCCCGGCCGAATCCTACAGGGGATGAAGCAGGCTGGAACCAGGAATCCTGTCTTCCTGCTGGACGAGGTGGACAAGCTTGGCGTGTCGTATCAGGGTGATCCGTCGTCGGCGCTGCTCGAGGTTCTCGATCCAGCGCAGAACGACACGTTCACCGATCACTATCTCAACATCCCGTTCGATCTGAGCGAGGTGCTGTTCATCGCGACAGCGAACTTCATTCAGAACATCCCAGGTCCGCTGCTCGATCGCATGGAAGTCGTCGATTTTGCCGGCTACACCGAGCGTGAGAAGGCGGAGATCGCTAAGAAGTATCTGCTTCCGAAGCAGCTCGAGGAAAGCGGACTGAACGACAAGGGAATCGAGTTCACCGATGATGCGGTGATGTCGGTCGTGTCGAACTACACTCGTGAAGCTGGCGTTCGTCAGCTCGAGCGTCAGATCGGCGCGGTTGCGCGGAAACTCGCACGCAAGATCGCGAGCAACGACGAAGTGCCGAAGGTCGTCGATGCCGACGAGGTACGCACTCTACTCGGAAGACCGAAGGTGCATCCGGAGCATATCCAGGCACAGAACGAGGTTGGTGTCGCGACGGGTATGTACTACACGCCGATGGGCGGGGACATCATGTTCGTCGAGGCGTCGATACGGCGCTTCTACGGAAACCGCTCGAACGACAGTGTCGAGACCGCAGGAGTGGGCGGCGCGGTGTCGCTCATCCTCACGGGTCAGCTGGGCGACGTCATGAAGGAGTCAGCACGTGCGGCGTTTACTTACGCAACCAACAACGCAGCACGACTTGGAATTCCGAAGGACAGACTTGGATCTATTGAAGCGCACATTCACGTTCCTGCGGGAGCAATTCCGAAGGACGGACCGAGTGCCGGACTGGCGATTGCGACAGCGCTCGTCTCCGAGATGAGTGACCGTCCGGTACGTCGCGACGTTGCGATGACGGGCGAGATCACACTTCGTGGTCGCGCATTGCCGATCGGCGGTTTGAAGGAGAAGGTGCTCGGTGCTCACCGCGCCGGCATCAAGCACATCATCCTGCCCAAGGCAAACGAGCCGGACATCGACGACATTCCGGATGAAGTGAGGTCGCAGCTGACCTTCCATCCGGTGGAGACGCTGACCGAGGTGCTGCAATACGCACTGGAGCCGGCGAAGGAAGAGGCGCCGTTAGCGGTGGCGGTGTAGTAGAAAAATTCGTCATTCCCGCGAAAGCGGGAATGACGAATTACAGATACGATTTATCGTACGTATTCGTACAGTCCGACCAATCCCACAGCCAAACCACCGATCGCGATCGCCGTTCCGGCGCTATCGCCAATCAAGAGACCTGCGACAAGTCCTGCCCCGCCGACTGCCATCAGTGCGACGCCCTCGCCCTGGTGCAATCCGGCCGCGGCAGCCGTGTTGACGGCGAGCGGGGCGTTCGCGTCGGCCTTGACGCTGATGCCGGCTACGTCCGGCCGGACCATCGACGGGGTAGTCGCCGGGGCAGATGCAACGACCGGCGCCGGTGACGGCGGCACGAGTGCGGTGGGTGCGGAAAAGCTCTGCGCGGCTAGCGCAGCAGGAGCAAGTGCGACGGCTACAGCTAGCGAAGCGAACAGATGTCTCATTGGGTTCCTCGTTTCATTGTGGTATGGCGTCTAAGTTACGTGGCGGCCGGCCCACTCGCTGTCACGGCGACGCGGATACCCCTATCGCAATCGCCGCGCCGCGATCGCCAAAATAGATTTCCGGCAGTGAGATCCTCAAAAAACTCGATTGGCTTCATCGTAGCTGCTTTCGCAGCCATTCTCGTCCTCGCTACCTCCATAGTCGGGGCGACGCCGATCCTGAACGCGGAGACCGGGCTGCCGGCGCCAGACGCGACCCTCATCCACTCGGCAGCGTACACGATGTTCGCACCGATCTGCACGGTACTGGACGCTCTGACGTTGCTGTCGTTGCAACAGCACGCAGCCGTGCTCGCGACCGCGGTCCTCTGCGTCATCGCCTGGAGAGTGTTGCGCGCGCGGTCCGTACGCACATCAATTTTTCGTGAAGCTGGCATTGCACTCGCGACGCTGGGAGTGATTCTGATCGTTTACGCGACCGGGGCCGTGATTCCGCGGCCGATGGCAGCGATCATGATGCACGACCCCAACGACGTCGTGATCGACTTTCACAGTCACACCAACTCTTCGTGGGACGGAAGGTCATGGTTCACGCCGGAGCGCAATCGCGCCTGGCATACGGGCGCGGGGTTCGATGTCGCGTACGTGACTGACCACAAGAGTCTTGCAGGCGCGTTGGCCGGGATGCGGCGCAATCCTGCCCACGCCGGTGACGGCACTATCCTGCTCCCCGGGCTCGAAGCGCGCGACCAGTACGAGCACATAGTCGCAATCGGAATCGACTCGACGTTCGCGATAGATCCAAAGGGCAACTGGCACGATCCGGAACGCGACACGGCACTTGCCGTAACCGCCGCGGCACCGCTGCTCATTCTCACGATTCCCGGTAACATCGACATGATCCCCGAGAATGAAAAGCACGGATTCGCGCGACTCTACGCTGTCGAGTTGAGCGACGCGGCGCCAAAGGGGGTCGGCGTCATACAGAAGCGCAGAGCAGCAATCATTCGATTCGCGGATACGCTGAATCTCGCGGTCGTCGCTGGATCGGATAATCACGGTTACGGCAGCACCGCCGCAGGCTGGAGCGTGATGCAGATTCCGGACTGGCGCGCGATGAACTCCGCACAACTCGATTCGGCAATTCAGCGTGGAATCAGAATCGAGCGGCGCCACGCGGTGCGCGTTTACGTACGCGACTCTCCCGATCCCGGCTCCTCCACTCTCGCAACCGTATTCACTGCACCGCTCGTTATCTGGCGCGTGCTCGCAGATCTCGACTGGGCGGAGCGTATTTCCTGGCTCGGCTGGATCGTGCTGATCGCTTCGATTGCCACCATGCTGAGCTCGCGCGCGGCTCTCGATACGATCCCGCCCGCTGCGCGAAGGAAGCCCGAGAAGACCTGAACTGGATCTCTGGCGTCGAGCCGGTCCATCTCACCGAGCGATGTCAGGATCTCGCGACGCATCTTGAGGGCGATTGGTGCGACGACGAGCAGCGCATTGAAGCGCGCATCGTAGCGAGCGCCGAGTCCTTCGATGAGCGCAGCGGTGCGCGCGAAGTACACCATGTCGGGTGGTAGTATCACGGGGAAATCGTACAGCGTTTCGAGCACCTGATCCGCGAGCAGCTCACGCTCGACGAACTCGATCCGTTCCTGTGCGGTGGTGCGCTCGAACGCGATGCCGAGCAGAGTTTCCACGAGTCGCACGATGACGTGCCGGTCAACACCTTCCTGAACGAGGCCGAGTGCGTAGAAGCCATCGACGACGCCTGACGCGTCCTTCTTGATTGCGGCGAAGACAGTGCGCACCAGCGCGAGCCGCGTCGATTGCGGAACGTCGACGACGAGCCCGAAGTCGAGCAGGACGATGCGTCCGTCGTCGCCCCACAGAAGATTTCCAGGGTGCGGGTCCGCGTGGAAGAATCCATCGACGAGCATCATCTGCACGTACAGCTCCATCACCGTGCGCACCAGATATTCGGTATCGACCTTGCCGCTCGCGATCAACGGTGCGAGTGCGTCGATGCGCGTTCCGGCCATGTACTCGAGCACCAGCGCGCGTTGCCGCGTCATCTCTGCGAACACTATCGGCACCGCAACTTTCGGATTGAACGCGAAGTTGTTGCGGATGCGCTCGGCGTATTCTCCTTCCTTGCGAAAGTCCATCTCATCGCCGATTCTGCGCGCAAACTCAGCGAGTATTGCGCGCAATCCGAGCACATGAGGATTTGGGAAGAAGTGCTCAGCCCATCGAAGGATGAAGTCGGACGCCTTGACATCGGATGCGACGGTTCGCTCGATGCGCGGGCGCAGCACCTTCACGACAACGTCGACGTCGAGATAGCGTGCGCGATGGACCTGGCCGAGCGACGCGGACGCGAGCGGAACGCGATGCCAGTCGGTGAACAAGTCGGTTACCGGACGGCCATAGCTTTCGAGAATTACCTGCTCTATCTGCTCGACCGGGACGGCCGGAACGCGGTCGGTGAGCGTACTCACAGCGCTCAGGTAGGGCTCTGGCAGGAGATCCGCGCGGCCGGCGAAAATCTGTCCGATCTTGACGAAGCTGGGCCCGAGTTTGGCGATCGTCGCAACGAGGCGTTCCGCGCGGCGCGCATGGAACGACTTCGAGCGCTTCGCCGGCCGTCCGATCACGATCCAGCGCCTCACATCGCGCCGGAACGAGAGGATGAATGGAAGCACGCGCGAGAGCACGTACAGCGTGCGCATATATTTCTATGGTTCAGGTAGCATCGGCAAGACGCATCCGCCTTCGGGACAAACTAGCGATGGGAACGGCCCAACACACGCACGATCAGCACGAGACCGGCCACACGCATGGCCATGGGCACGGCCACGGCGACCATGACCACTCCCACGGGATAGTGGATCCGTCGATTGCCAGCTCGGAGCGCGGCCTGTGGGCGGTCAAGTGGTCGGGGATTCTCCTGCTGGCCATCAGCATCGTGGAGCTGGCCGTAGTCGCGATGTCGCATAGTACCGCGTTGCTCGCCGACATGATCCACAATTTCGGCGACTTCGCGACCGTAATCCCACTCTGGGTCGCGTTCGCGTTGATGCGCCGAGAGCCGGGCCGGAGTTTCTCGTTCGGCTATGGACGTGTGGAGGATCTGGCCGGAGTACTGGTGGTGGCAGTCCTGTTCATGAATGCGCTTTTCGCGGGCTACGAGACAATCTCCCGCATTGTGAATCCGCAACCCATCGGCCACCTGGCCATCGTCGCTATCGCGTCGATCGTCAGTTTCGCCGGCAATGAGACCGTGGCGATAATTCGCATAAAGGTTGGCCGCGAGATCGCGAGCGCAGCACTCATTGCAGATGGCCATCACGCCCGCGCTGACGGCTGGACAGCGCTCGCCGTTCTGGCCGGTGCAATTGGCGTCTATCTAGGATTCCCGATCGCCGATCCGATCGCAGGAGTCGTGATCACGATCGCCATTTTCGGAATCGTGTGGACCAGCGCGAAGACGATCTTCACACGGATACTCGACGGCGTGGATCCGGAGACGCTGGATCAGCTTCGCGCAGCGGCGCTGGAAGTGAATGGTGTGAAGGACATCACCGATCTGCGCGCGCGATGGATGGGGCACCAGCTGTATGCGGAAGCAAGCGTCGTCGTTGCGTCGTCACTGAGCGTTGGTGAGGCACATACCATTGCCGCGGCGGTTGAGCATCAGCTCGTTCATCACGTGCCTCATGTGAGTAACGCGGTGATTCACGTTTGTCCGGCTGGGAACGTCGGGGCGGAGTTTCATGCGGTCGATCCGGAGTGTGGAGACTGCGACACAACCGATCAGCGTGATCTGGCAATCGGAACGCAGTCGGCTCCGGTCCGGCAGGGGCAATAGCGTCCAGGCATTATTTACATACGTTGACGCAACAGTCTCCCAAGCACATGCGTCGCATTGGTGATACTGGTTTCGTCGGATCCGCCAAAGCCGAGCAGCAATCCAGTCTGCGACAGATCGGCCGCATAGCACGTCGACAGCGCGGCCCCTGATAGCCCTCTCTCAGTCATGCGTCGAATGACGTCGCGATCATCGACACCGTCTGGCAGCAGAGTCGAGATATGCAGCCCCGCATCGGCGTTGTAGATCACAAGACGATCGTCGCAGTGTTTGGCGAGCCCTTCCAGTAGAGCAGCGCGCCGGTTCAGATACAGTGCGCGCATGCGACGGAGATGCCTTGCGAAGTGACCCTCGCGTATGAAATCCCTGAGCGCGAGCTGATAGAGGGTCGGGGAAAATATGTCGAGCGCCTCGCGCGCAGCGAGGAAGTCATTCCAGAGCGATGGCGGAACTACGATGTAGCCAACACGAATCGACGGGAACAGCACCTTGCTGAACGTGCCTATGTAGATCACGCGCTCGTGCGCGTCCATTCCCTGCAGCGCACCCAATGGACGGCTCACGTACCGGAACTCGCTGTCGTAGTCGTCTTCGAGGATCCACGCGGAATGTCGTGTCGCCCACTCGATGAGCTCCAGGCGACGCGTTGCGGTCATCGCCGTTCCCATGGGATACTGATGTGACGGCGTCACGTATGCCGCGCGTACTTTCGAACCGAGTGCACTGAGTGACGTTACCTGAATCCCTTCATGATCGATCGGGACCGGTGCGATGACTGCTCCCGTTGTCGCAAGTGCGGAGCGCGCACCGGGATATCCCGGATCCTCCATCGCTACGACGTCGCCGCGGCCGAGTAGCGCCGCTGCGCAGATACACAACGCTGCTTGCGAGCCAGACACGATGAGTACCTGCTCGGCTTCGCATCGCACCGCGCGTGCGGTGCGCAGGTGCTCTGCCACTGCCGCTCTGAATGACCCGACGCCGGCCGGATCACCGTATGCCATTCGCGCTGGCGTGAGCGCTCTCGCGTGACGAGCGACGAGCCGCGACCAGATCGTGTGCGGGAACTGATCGAGCGCGGGTAGACTGACGCGAAACGGACGAAACCCGCCATCATCTCGCTGGCGTGGCAGCCGATCGGACGGACGGCCACTGCGCGCCGACCGAGGTGACGAATACTTCGCGGATTGCCGGGTCTGTCCCGGAGATACGGAGCGGAGCGCATCATCCGGCAACGAAACGCTCACGAAGGTTCCGGACCCGATACGTCCTTCCAGATACCCTTCGTGCAGCAGTTGATCGTAGGCCGTGAGCACTGGCAGACGCGACACGCCGAGGTCCGTCGCGAGCGCGCGAGTCGACGGGACGCGCTGCCCCGCGCGCAGCAGCCCTGTAAGAATCGCATTTCGAAGACCATCGTAGATCTGCTGCTGGAGCGGAATCCTCAAATCCCGGTCGATGGGAAGGAGCGAAAGGATCTCCGGACTCGCGGTGGCTTTCACGGCTGGAGTGTCGCCAAAGTGGTCATCCCGAAAAGATAATAAATGGCGCTGGTGAACAGGCCAGTTCCTGGCGATCATCCGTCCATGACGACCGCCCGGGAATTCGCAGCGACGGCGATTGCTCCGCTACACGACGGATCTCACGATTTCGACTTTCTGCTTGGTCGATGGGCGGTCCATCATCGGCGTTTATGCCACCCGCTGTCCGGATCGAGCGAGCGGTACGAGTTCGATGGAACCGCGGTGGAGCGGCCGCTGTGGGATGGTCAGGCAAACATTGAAGAGCTCGACGCAAAACTCCCCGGCGGCAGGTTGCGCGGGCTCGCGTTGCGTCTCTACAGCCCGTTGTCTCGGCAGTGGGCGATCCACTGGTCCACCGCCGACAACGGGACACTCGATCAGCCAATGATGATCGGTGATTTCAGGAACGGTTACGGCGAATTCTACAATCAGGAGGCGTTCCAGGAGCGCAGCATTTTCGTCCGCTTTTACTGGACGAGCCTCACGCGAGAGAAGTGCCGGTGGGAACAGGCATATTCCGCAGACGGCGGCAGAACGTGGGAGACGAATTGGATCATGAGCTTCACGCGCGTGCCGACTCGGCGACGATCGTTCAACGTGCATTCGAGGCAGGAGTGACAAGCCCGGCGGGGCCGAACACGTCATGGCCGGTCGTGGAGTTGCGCCGATACACGCTGCATCCCGGCACACGCGAGACGTTGATCGCGCTGTTCGACCGTGAGTTCGTGGAGACGCAGGAAGAGTGTGGCATGGATGTCATTGCACAATTCCGCGACATCGACCATCCGGACGTCTTCACCTGGCTGCGTGGCTTCACGGACATGGGCTCACGCAAGACTGCGCTGGCGGCGTTCTACGATGGGCCGGCGTGGACGACGCACCGTGATATGGCGAATGCTACGATGATCGACTCGGACAACGTGCGCCTGCTTCTGTCCCGCGACCCCGCATCCGGTTTCGAGCGTGGAGAAGGTGAGTCGAGCGGACACTCGCGCGACGTGCATTCCAACCGGACTGACGGTCGTCACGATCTATACGATCGTACCACATGCGAGTGCCGGCTTCGCGGACTTCTTCGAGCGAATGATTGCACCGGAGATGATCGCGAGCGGTGCGCCACCGCGCGCCAGCGTTGGAAACGGAAGCCGGCCGAAAATACATTCCCGCGACTGCCTGTGCGTGAGGGCGAACATGCATTCGTGTGGTTCGCGCAGTTCGACGATGTCAGTGCATACAACCGTCACCGTGCGAAGCTTTGCGCATTACGCGAATGGACCGAACGGAAGCACGCGTTGCTCGAAGGAGCGGCTCTGTGCGCCGGTGGAGCGCTGGCGGCTGACTCGAACTGCCCGCTCTCTGCCACTCTCGTACTCGAGACATGGCCTTCCAGATCAGCCATCGCGTGGGCAGGCGGATCCGTGAGTGGACGACACGGATTGTGCGGAGACACCTCCGGTACTGCAGTCTGCTTGTAGCATTGCTGTCGCTGCGCATGTCGGCGCAGACCGGCTCCGACAGCGTCCGGCAGTCTCCCAGCGACGCATGGTGGACTGGCCCCATCGCAGCAGCGGGTGCGGGAACGTTACCTCCAGGACACTTCCTGTTCGAGCCGTATGTCTATGATGTGCGCACCCCCACGCGGACAGTTTCGGATCGAGTGCGTTTCTGGTGTACGGACTCGCAGATCGCGTTGCGGTCGGATTCATTCCCGTCATCGGTTACAACCAGCAGAGCAGGAACTCCAACGGCGGACCGAGCAGCTCGCATGTCGGGTTGGGGGACGTGAGCGTACTCGCCCAATACAGGCTCACGCAATTTCACGAAGGCAGCTGGATTCCGACCGTATCCGCCCTGGTGGAAGAGACATTTCCCACGGGAAAGTACGATCGGTTGGGCGACCGGCCGAGCGATGGGATGGGACAGGGCGCGTACACGACGACGTTGTCGATCTACTCGCAGACGTATTTCTGGATGCCAAACGGCAGGATACTGCGTACGCGACTGGATCTGTCGCAGGCGTTCTCGAATAACGTTGCCGTACGGGACGTGAGCGTGTACGGTACAGAAGCTGGATTTCGCGGCCGCGCGAAGCCGGGAGGTTCGTTCTTCGCCGACGCATCCGGCGAGTACAGCCTGACGAAGCGATGGGTGCTGGGCCTTGACGTCAATTACGGACAGCATGCGAGTACCATCGTAAGCGCAAACGACATTCTGAATCCCGCCAACGTACAGAGCTCGCGTGGTCTCACCACGAGCTCAGGATGGAGCGACGCGATCGGCTTCATTCCAGCTGTGGAATACAACTGGACTCCGAATCTGGGCGTGATTTTCGGCGTCCGCAGAATCATGCCGGGGAGGAATTCGTCCGGGTCGGTGACGCCGGTGATGGCGATAAACTTCGTGCGGTAGAGCTGCGGGACGCGATGATCGAAGAGCCCTGGATCATGAATCGTCCGAACAGCGGCGAAGCTCGCCCGGTGGCAGAGCGACGTTTTTCGCGGCAGCTAGAAAACCAGCGCGCCGCCCTTGAACGCAGTCCACGGATCCAGCTTGAGTGAATCCGGCTCCGTTCCTTCGACCCAGTACTCCGTATAGCGTCGGTTCGGCGGTGTGAGTGCGTTCGCCATCTGCCCCGTCGCGCGATCCAGATCCGCGCTTATCACGCCGATTGGTGGCATCCAGTCGGTTGCGCGAGCGCCGCGCGCATTGAGATAGGCCGACACCATGCGGCCCCACACCGGTGCCGCGATCGCGCCACCCGCCGACGCGCTGCCCATCGGCGTTGGACGATCGAAGCCCATCCATACACCGGCGACGATCCCCGGTGCAACTCCGATGAACCACGCATCGGTATTGTCGTTCGTAGTTCCCGTCTTTCCAGCGACTGGTATGCTGGACGGCACATACTTGCGCACGGCAGTCGCAGTTCCACGATCTACCACGTCGCGCATCATGTCGCGTGTGACGAACGCAACACGCGGATCCAACGCCGGCGGCAACGCGTGAACCGGTTGCGACATCACGACCTTGCCGCTCGGATCCTCGACCCTGTATATGAACCTCGGCGTCACTGGCGTGCCGAGATTCGCGAAAGTCGTGTACGCACTGATGAGATTCAGCGGCTGCACCGCCGACGCACCGATCGCGCTTGCCGGAACGGGGGCGATCGGCGACGTGATTCCCATCCGCCGCGCGGTCGCAATGACGGAATCCATGCCGAGCTTCTGGCCCAGCTCGACGGCAACGATGTTGCGCGACTTCGCGAGCGCCTCGCGCATCGTGATCATGCCGAGGTAACGGTGATCGTCGTCGTCCGGACGGTAGTAGCGACCGTTCGGGAGAAGGATCGCGATTGCAGTATCCGCGAGCATCGTCGTCGGTGCGAGACTGTCTGCTACCGCTGTAGCGTAGACGATCGGCTTGAACGACGAGCCCGGCTGACGCATTCCATCGATGGCGCGGTCGTACGAGCTGCGTGCGTAGTCCCGTCCCGCCGACGAGTGCGCGCACGTCTCCGGTGTTCGGATCCAGCGCGACTACCGCTCCCTGCAAATAGTCGTTCCCAGAGGCGATTGTCGGATGCTTGTATCCTGGCCGCGCCTCTATTGCATTTGCTTCATCGCGCAGTGCGTCGGTTGCAGCGGTCTGCATCACCGGATCGATGCTCGTATAGATGCGATAGCCGCCGGACATCACCGGAATCCCGGCGCGAGTTGCCTGGATGCGCACGACATCGACGAAGTACTGGGCCGGCGCCGGCATTCCCCAGTTGGGAGCCGTGACGAGCGGAGTAGCGCGCGCACTGTTGAACTCTGACTGCGTGATGTAGTGCTGCTGCAGCATCAGCGCCAGAACCGTATTGCGTCGCTCGACCGTGCGCGCTGCATGCAGCACCGGATCGTATATCGCCGGGACCCTTCGGCATCGCTGCGAGTGTCGCCGCTTCGGGAAGTGTCAGCTTGCTCGCCGATTTTCCGAAGTAGTGCTGCGCGGCGCTCTCGATTCCGTAGTAGCCGTGCCCGAACGATATGACGTTGAGATAGCCTTCGAGGATCTGTTCCTTGTTGTAGTGCTTCTCCATCTCGCGCGCAGCCTGCTGCTCACGACGCTTGCGTTCCAGCCGCGCGAGCGCTGACTGATCCCTGTCATTCCGGTTGATGATGTCCGGATGCATGTTGCCGACCAGCTGTTGCGTGATGGTGCTCGCGCCGCGCCGGTCGCCCATGATGTCGTCCTTTATCGCGCCAGCGATGCCGATGAGATCGACGCCGTTGTGTTGATAGAAGCGCTGATCCTCGACCGCCACGAAGGCCTGACCGACGTACTTCGGGAGTGTGCGAATCGAGATGCTGGTGCGCAGCTCTTTGCCGATCTCGCCCACCAGCGCTCCGTCGTTCGCGAAAACGAGCGACGCCTGCGGCAGAGGGTCGATGCGCCACGGATCGGCCGAACTGCTCTGGGCGCCCGCGCGCAGCACAGGCGTCGCAAGGAGCAGGAGCGCGCTGGTCAGGGCGATCCGCCGTGCGGCAAGGGTCATGCTTTCGAAGATAACCCTGCGTTGGTACACTTTGCCTCCTATGTCCTTGCAGCACGGTGTGTTAGCTTCATACGCATGGGTTCCAATACAAATCCACCGGAGTCGGTCGGCAGCGCCCTCGTGGCGATCCGTCGCCTCGTCCGGACCCTTCGAACGACTGCCGTGTCGGTCGAGCGAGAAACCGGACTGAGTACCGCTCAAACGTTCGTTCTACAACTCTTGCTCGAGGCACCCGCCGAGTCGATGAACGACCTCGCGGCGCGTACCTCCACCGACCAGAGCTCGGTGTCGGTAGTAGTGAGCCGGCTCGAGGCCAAGGGACTCGTTTCCCGCCTCAGCTCCGCTGCTGACGCCCGACGCACCCAGGTCGTCATAACGGCCGAAGGAGCAGCGCTCATGCATCGCAAGCCGCCCACGGTGCAGGAGCGCCTCACCCGGGCACTCTCCGCTATGCCCGCCGGCTCGCTCGGCCAGCTATCGAGCGAATTGAACAGCCTCGTCTCCCTGATGGGCGCCGATGAAGAACCCGCCACCCTGATCTTCGAAGATGACGCATCCGGCAGCAGTTGAAGCACAGCACACTCCACCTTTCTACGACGTCGAACAACGCCGAACGCTGGTCATATCCGGTCTTGCGATAATCGTTGGCGTGGGAGCGGTGGGAATCGCGAGACTGCTCATCGCGGCGATCGCTCTCGTCACCAACATCATCGTTCTTCGGCCAGTTCACGGCCCGCAGCGTCTCGCCGGCCGACAATCACCTCGGCATCTGGGTGGTGATCATGCCGGTGATCGGCGGCGTCATCGTCGGGCTGATGGCGCGGTACGGATCGGGGGCAATTCGCGGTCACGGAATCCCGGAGGCGATGGAGCAAATCCTCACCAACGAGAGCAAGATCTCGCCGAAGATCACCGTGCTCAAGCCGTTGTCCGCCGCGATCGCGATCGGCTCGGGTGGACCGTTCGGCGCGGAGGGCCCGATCATAGCGACAGGCGGCGCGCTCGGATCGCTCGTCGGTCAGGTGCTTCACACCACGCCCGACGAGCGCAAGACACTGCTCGCGGCCGGCGCGGCCGCCGGAATGGCGGCGATCTTCGGAACTCCCGTTGCCGCGGTGCTTCTCGCAATCGAGCTGCTGTTGTTCGAATACCGCCCGCGCTCGCTCGTCCCAGTCGCGCTCGCGTCCGCGACGGCGACGGGCATTCGCATGGTATTCGAGGGCTCCGCCGGCGTCTTCGCGATGCCGCAGCTGACGCAGCCGAGTGGCGAGGCATTGACGACGTACATGGTGCTGGGCGCGATAGTCGGAATCGCCGCTGTCGGCGTGACCAAGTCGCTGTACTACATCGAGGAAGGTTTCGAGAAGCTGCCGATCCACTGGATGTGGTTCCCTGCCACTGGGCGCCGTCGTGGTCGGCGTCATCGGATACTTCGAGCCGCGCACTCTGGGCGTGGGCTACGACAACATCTCGAACATTCTGGCCGGCAACTTCACCAACGTCGTGCTGATAGCGCTCGTCGTGCTCAAGTTCGTCTCATGGTCGATCGCACTCGGCAGCGGCACGTCGGGCGGAACGCTCGCACCGTTGTTCACGATCGGCGGCGGCCTCGGCGCGCTGCTCGGCATACTGTGCGTTCACTGGTTCCCGGGCCTGGGCGTGGACCCGCGCATCGCGGCACTGGTCGGAATGGCGGCGATCTTCGCCGGCGCATCACGCGCGCTGCTCACGTCCGTCGTGTTCGCCTTCGAGACGACGCGACAGCCGATCGGCCTTCTGCCGTTGCTCGGCGGCTGCAGCGCGGCGTTCATCATCTCGTCGCTCATGATGCGCTACACGATCATGACGGAGAAGCTGGCGCGCCGCGGCACGCATGTTCCCACCGAATACCTCGCCGCGGATCCCACCGAGATCGCGCGACGCGATGCGGCAGCTGTGCGGCACCGGCACTTCGATCTGCCCGTCGAGCTTGGCGTGTCACGTCGTGAATCGAAGGAGTCGCGCAAGACGGAGATTCTCTAACGCGTATGTCTTATCTTTCTCGTCTGATAACTTCGATCGGAGATTCAGGCTGAGATGACAGACGCGACGCGGTACGTCGAGCAGGTTCCCATGCATGTCGGGCCCGTAACCCTTGAAGGGCTACGGGCCCGTCTCATTCCAATGACACGCGATCACGTAGATGCGTTGTTCAGAGCCGCGGATTTCCCCGCGATCTGGGAGCACACCGGAACACGTCCGATAAATACCGCCGACGACATGCGACGCTACGTCGATGTTGCGCTCGCTGAGCAGGCGACCGGAACCGCAGTCCCATTCGTCACGACCGATCCGGTAACTGGCGAGATCATCGGCTCGACGAGATTCGCGAACATGAGCCTCGCCGATCACCGCGTCGAGATCGGATGGACGTGGATGCGTCCCGACCGGCAGCGCACGGGAGTGAATGGCGAGGCGAAAGCGATGATGTTGCGCCAGGCCTTCGATGTATGGGGCGCGTTGCGCGTGGAGATCAAGACCGATGTGCGCAATACGAGATCGCGTGCAGCGATCGAGCGCATCGGCGGGTTGTACGAAGGGACTTTCCGACAGCACATGGTGGTGCGCGACGGACGCGTGCGCGATACGGTCTACTACAGCATCATGGACTACGATTGGCGCGACCCGAATCATCGCGCCTACAAGAACGCTGTATCATACGGCATCACACCGAACCCGGAGCCGGTGGTTTGAGCGACTCATACGCGTTTCACACGCTCGACGTATTCACCGATACGATATTCGGCGGCAATCCGCTCGCGGTACTCACCGACGCGCGCGGACTGAGCACGGAGCAGATGCAACAGATCTGCAGAGAGTTCAATCTCTCCGAAACCGTATTCATACTGCCACCCGAAGACGCATCGCACACCCGGCGCGTCCGGATCTTCACGCCGGGCCGAGAGCTGCCGTTCGCGGGACATCCTACCGTAGGGACTGCGTTCCTGCTTGCTGCGACTGGAATGATCCCGTTGACCGAAGGCGAGACGCACATCGTACTCGGCGAGGGCGTGGGACCGGTGCCGGTGACGATCCGCGTCGAGAACGGGAAGCCAGTCTCTGCGCAGCTCACGACCGCGCAGGCGCCGGAGTTCAGGAGCGACGCGCCCACGGCACGCGACATCGCGGCTCTGCTGTCGCTGGATGCATCCGACGTGTCGACGACATCGCTGACAGCAGAGGCGGTGTCGTGCGGAGTTCCATTCCTCATTGCGCCACTCACGAGCCGCGATGCAGTCAGTCGCGCAAAGCTCGACCGTGCGACGTGGGAGCGAGTGCTGGCGAATGGATGGACGAAGGAAGTGTATCTCTTCGACGCGAGCGCCGTGTCGAGGCGCGGTGCGAACATCCGCGCGCGGATGTTCGCACCGGACCTTGGGATCGGCGAGGATCCCGCTACCGGTTCTGCAGCTGCGTGTCTTGCGGCGTATCTCGCGAAACATTCGGCAGATGGTGCGGTGCTGAGCTGGACCGTCGAGCAGGGATTCGAGATGGGGCGACCGAGTATTCTGTCGCTGTCGGCGGAAAGGAGCGGCGGGAATATTTCTGCGGTCAGAGTCGCTGGAGAATCCGTGCTGGTAAGCGAGGGGATATTGCGGGTGCGGTAAGACGACGTCCATCCACTCACCGAATTGGTGCTCCCGCGCACGGCGTGGATATATCCGCTGCACCTACCGCCCCCTTCCGACCAGTGTGAAGTTTCTACCATGGCCGACGTTGTGAACCTCACCATCGCGCAATTCCAGCCGAAGAAGGGCGATTATTCAGGCAATCTCAAGCGATTCGAACAACTGTTCGAGTCGTTCATGAGCGCTGAGCCGCGGCCTGACGTCATCGCGTTCTCGGAAACCGTGCTTACCGGCTATTTCGTCGAGGGGGGTGTTCGTGATGTCGCATTGCCGGCCTCGACTTTCGCGACCGACCTCAACAGTGCGTTTCGCGCGCGTTGTGCCGGGCACGTCGATGTAGTTGCCGGATTCTACGAGCTGCACGAGAACACATACTTCAACAGCGCGATGTACGTCACGCTCGGCGGCGACGAGCCGGTGATCGCTCACGTGCACCGCAAGGTCTTTCTCCCCACGTACGGTCTCTTCGATGAAGAAAGGTTCGTCGAACATGGGCTCGGGGTCCGCGCGTTCGACACGCGCTGGGGACGCGCTGCAATCCTCATCTGCGAGGATGCGTGGCATGCGCTCACCGCTACCGCAGCGGCGCTCGACGGCGCGCAGATCATCTTCGTTCCATCCGCATCTCCAGCGCGGGGCGCGTGGCCACAACCGGACGAGGAGATACGCGGACCCGCGAGCATGCATCGATGGGAGCGTCTCGCACGCGACCGCGCGGAAGAGCACGGCGTGTTCGTAGCACTGATTCAGCTCACGGGCAACGAGGGGGGAAAGGCATTTCCCGGCGGATCGGTTATCGCGGGCCCGCACGGCGACATTCGCGCGCGCGCACCGTTGTGGGACGAGGCTTCGATAGCTGTCGCACTCGACCTGCGCGACATCACGCGTGCGCGCGCGTCCTCGCCGCTGCTAGCGGATCTCAAAACGATGTTGCCGCACATGCTGCGCTCGCTTGGACGCGCCGGCGAGCGTGAATAGGCTCTCGTGAAACCCATCGCTCCACTAATCACAGGCACAACGCCACCGCCGCTCGCACTCGACTGCGAGCTCACGACCGAATGGCTGGTTGCCTTTCTGCGCGCAGAATTCAAGCGGCGTGATTTCAGGAAAGCGGTGGTCGGCATGTCGGGAGGAGTCGACTCTGCGGTCACCGGATTTCTGTGCGCCCGCGCGCTCGGTGCCGAGAATACGATCGCAGTCCGTATGCCATATCGCACGAGCAACCGACAATCACTCGAGCATGCGAAGCTTGTAACCGACGCGCTCGGCTTGGTGGAGCGCACGATCGACATCACTTCCGCGGTGGATGGATATCTCGAAAATGAGGCCGACGCCGACGCATCCCGTCGCGGCAATGTAATGGCGCGGATGCGAATGATCGTGTTATTCGACCTCTCGGCGAAGTACCATGCGCTGCCGGTCGGCACTGGCAATAAAACCGAGCGGCTCTTTGGCTACTTCACTTGGCACGCCGATGATTCGCCGCCGATCAACCCGTTGGGCGATCTCTTCAAGACGCAGGTGTGGGAGCTTGCCAGATTCCTCGGTGTTCCCGACGCGATCATCAACAAGCCCGCATCAGCTGACCTGATTCAGGGTCAGACTGACGAAAGCGATTTCGGGATCTCGTACGCGAAGGCCGATGCGATTCTCAACTGGCTGCTGACCGGATACACACCAGAAGAGATCGTTGCGCACGGCTTCGCTCCCGACGACGTGGAGATCGTGCGCAAGCGGCTCGGCTCGACTCACTGGAAGCGCAAGCTTCCGACGGTGGCGATGCTGAGTCCGACAGCGATTGGTGAGTCGTATCTGCGGCCGGTGGACTACTAGGAAGACTACTTCCCCGCCAGCGACTCCGATGCGACGCGAGCACATTCCGCCAGAACGGCCGCACCAATGAACAGTGCGTCCTCCGATGCATAGTACGACGGCGAGTGCGCAGCGATCACGCGGCCACCTTTCTCGCGTGCACCAATTCGCATGAAGCAGCCGGGAATCTTCTGGATGTACTCCGCGAAGTCCTCACCACCCATGTTGGTGGTGCCAAGCGGCACGAGCGCATCGGCGCCAAGCACCTGAGTGACGGCTTGGCGCGCCCAGTTGGCGCCGATCGCGGGATTTACGATTGGCGGAGTTCCACCCTTGAGCACAACAGCGGCGGTTAGTCCGTACGTTGCGGCGATTGCCTCGGCCATGCGCTGCACTTCACCTGTGAGCAGCGTGCGCGTCTCGGTGGTTGTCGCGCGAATGGTGCCGCTCAGCTCGACGCTGTCTGGAATGATGTTCGGTGCGCTTCCACCCTTGATCGTACCCACCGTCACCACGCCCGGCTTTGCGGGATCCAGCTGTCGCGACACGATCGTCTGCAACGCGCCTATCAGCGCACCTGCTCCGACGATCGGGTCGCGTGACTCGTGCGGACGTGCACCGTGCGATCCGGCTCCGGTGAGCGTTATGCGAAAGGTATCGGTGGATGCAGCGAGTGCGCCTTCCTGCGCGACGATCTGCCCAACCTCGAATCTGCGATCGACGTGGCCGCCGAATATGGCGCGCACCGCGTCGAGCGCGCCGGTTGCAAGGATCGCGCGCGCGCCTTCGCCGACTTCTTCGGCAGGCTGAAAGACGACGAGCACGTCGCCACGCGCTGGCGATTCGAGCAGCAGGCGCGTCGCCGCAACAGCCCAGCTCGCATGCACGTCGTGACCACATGCGTGCATCACGCCATCGTTTGCCGACGAAAACGACAATCCGGTATCTTCGTGGATTGGTAGCGCATCGATGTCTCCGCGCAGCGCGACTATCGGTGCGGAGTGGTCGCGACCCGGTACGCGTGCGATGAGTCCCGTATTGGCGACACGTTTGATGTCGGTGACGCCGAACCCTTCCAGCGTCGACGCGAGCAGCTCCGACGTTCGCTTCTCGTGCCACGACAGCTCGGGATTGCGATGCAGGTCGCGGCGCAGCGCGGAGAGCTGAAGAGCAAGATCGTCGGGGAACAGGGCGCGCACGGAATCAGGAACGCGCGGCGCGGAACTGTCGCTTGTTGTTTGTTTCGGCATTTCGGTTTCTCTGTTGTGTTACTTCGCGCTGAGCGTGGTGGAACGGACGGTGAGATCGTCGATGCGATCTTCGTCTACCGCGACACCGATGCCTGCACGATTCAGCGGCACTTGCATCATGCCTTCGGGACTCATCGTCCACTCGGGCTTGATGACGTCACGCTCCCAGTACCGCGCGCTCGGGCTCAGGTCGCCAGGGATGGTGAAATTCGGGAGCGATGCGAGCGCAACGTTGTACGAGCGACCGATTCCGCTCTCCAGCATTCCGCCGCACCAAACTGGTATTCCATGCTTGGCGCACAGGTCGTGGATCGCGCGCGCCTGCTGGAATCCGCCAACGCGGCCGGGTTTGATGTTGATGATGCGACCGCTCTTGAGCGTGATCATATCCTCGGCGCGATCCACGCTCGTTATCGACTCATCCAGGCAGATCGGCGTCGTGAGCATGTGCTGCAGCTCGGCGTGACGCACGATGTCATCATACGCGAGCGGCTGCTCGATCATCACGAGGTGAAGCGGGTCTAGCTGCTTGAGATGCGCGGCGTCCTTGAGAGTATAGGCGTTGTTCGCGTCCGCCATCAATGGTGCATCAGGATACGCGTTGCGTACCGCGCGAATGAAATCCAGGTCGTGACCTGGCTCGATCTTGAGCTTGATCTTGCGATATCCGTCGGCGAGCGCACGTCCGACGCGTGCGACCAGCGCATCGGGCGATGCCTGAATACCGATTGATATTCCTGTAGGAATCTCGGTACGCGTGCCGCCGAGCAGTCGCGCGAGCGGCATGCCATCGCGCTCGGCGACGAGCGCCCATGAGGCCATTTCGATCGCGGCCTTCGCCATGTTGTGGCCACGGAAGTTGACCTCGAGCGCCGGGTGAACGTGCGCAGCCTGCTCGAATTCCGTTCCGAACACGCGCGGCGCGACGTATTCGCTGATCACGAGCCATGCGGCGTCGATCGTTTCAGAGGCGTAGTTGGGGCGCTCGCCGGCGACGCATTCACTCCACACCGTGACGCCGTCGGCATCGCGCACCTTGAGAAGCATGATTCGCCTCTCGGTGCACAAGCCGGACGAGATACGAAATGGCTCCTTGAGTGGAAGCCGAATTTCGTGAAGGGTGATCTCCTGAATTCGAATCATCGATTGAGTCCGTTGGTGCGTGTCATCGTGCCAGCAAATAGGTGCCAGGCGCGGCGTCATCGCCGCGCAAAAAGCCGAGGACGGAATATCCGCGGTCAAGATACGTCGTGAGGGCGGTGCGAGTTGTCTCACGCCACCGGGCAGCACGCTTTGCGTCGGCGTCGAGTATTGCAAAAATATCATTCGGTATAGCGACCCGCACACGCGCATCCTCGGGAAGGATAGTCGGCAGTACTTCCTCGATGAGGGGTGTGCTCGCCCACTCTACAGTGTCCAGGCCGCCGCCGCGCGGCGCGGTGTCGTCGAGCTGCCAGGCAACGATGAACCGATCCGTGCCGAGTGAGCTGTGCAATACACTGCCCGTATCCTCGCCATAGAAATTCGTGCGATACTCCACCGCGCGCGCACCGAGCTGCATCAGATTGAGATATGCATTGCGCGCCACGAGAGGGTCATACGTCCAGTACATCTTGCGCACGCCGATCTCGAGCAGGAGATCGCGCTGGTATGTCTTGAGCTTCTTCCCGAGACCCATGTCACGCGCGCCAACACGCACCGCCAGCATGTCTGACCAGTGAGCAAGCTCGCCGTCGCGAACGCCGGTAATGCCGAAAACGAAGCCGAGCATGGAGCCATCGGCCGCGAACGCCGCAGCTGTAACGCCGCCCATTTCCTGGGCGATGCGCAGAATGATGCTCGGTACCACCTCGGCGAATTGACTGCCCCACGTTTCGCGCTCGATGACGACGCACTCGTCGTATTCGGGGAGCGTGGCGACACGGCGGATGGTGATGGATCCGGCGCTTTCGGGCGAGCCCACGTTGAAAGTCGGCTGGGAGGACATCTTCGCCTTCAAATCTAGCTGACAGGACCGGCGGTGCTCAGACCAGTGGCTCGACCCTGGGGATGATGCCATAGGAACGCGCGTTCTTGTACGCACGGTGACCAGGATCCCGCCAATCGGTGTCGATGACGCTGTAATAGGCGGTGTTGCGCACGCGGCCGTCGACGATCATGTGCTGTCGAAGGGTCCCCTCATAGGTGCCACCGATCCGCTCGATCGCCGCTCTTGATCTGGTGTTGCGCACGTCAGTCCTGATCTCGACCCGCAGTGCGCCCCAGACGTCGAACGCCTGCTGGAGCATCAACGCCTTCGCCTCGCCGTTGATTCCGGTGCGTTGACGGTCGGGGCGCAGCCATGTCCAACCAACCGCGAGGCGCCTGTCGTTGGGGCTGATGTCGGCAAAACGCGTGGATCCGAGCACTTCACCTGTAACACGGTCCGTCGTCACGAAGGGAATCGTCTGACCGGCCGCCTGCTCGGCGAGCGCGGTTTCTATGTATGTCTTTATGTCGGAGACCGTTTCCATCGGCTGGGTCGTGGTGTGCTCCCATATCGCAGGGAAGTCAGCCGCCTCGAACAATGCTTCAACGTGATCCAGCGTCATTGGTATCAGCCGGACACGACTTCCTTCCAGCGTTACCGGGCCGACGCGCATGGGGGACTGCTCGACGTACCGCACGTGCTCTGTCATCTACTGCCCAATCTCCAGTGTCTTGAAATGATCTTCCCACCCGAACTGCTCCATCGCGTCGTCGGCCCGGTGTTGAGCACAACCGGGCCGGCCACGCTACCGCTTTTCCCCAGGACGGTAGCGTCGGATAGTGTGCGTCTCTACATCCTTCTCCTGCCAGTAGACGCGCTTGAGCTCGCCACGAGCAAACATCTCCGCCTGGTCACTGTGGAAAGGTGAATCCTCCCTTGAGCTCTCTCCGTAAGCGAGTACGGAGTAGGCCTGTGGCTCGTTGTCGAACTCCACCGCGAGAATCCAGCCATCACCACCGTTTGCTTCGCGCTTGCCGTCGGGATCGTCCTTGTACCACAGAACACGGAAGCATCCGATGTCACCGTTGCAGCCACCAACCGGAACATCGACCTTTCCGATTCGCACGCGATGCACGTCACCCCAGGCGACGTCCGGGGCTCCAAAGCGTCGCGTAGTCTCCTCGACAGCCCACTTGAACGCGTCGACCGAGCGATCTGGAAAACGAATCCCGCTTGGCGTCGATGCTGGCTGCTTCTCGGTCCACTGCACGGCATACATCGTGTCGGGCCGAGTGTGATCGATGTACTTGCGCCACCACATCTCGAACAGGACCCCGCCGCGACTCCCAGGTGCGACAGTCTTGTCCCAATTGGCAATCATGTCGATCGCCTTTGCGACATCCGGCGACGGATTGGACGCGCGCACTTCCTTCACCAGATCGTCACGTACGCGATCTGCGAGCAGCATCCTGTACGAATGCTTGAGCGCGAGCACATCCTGCAGATTCAACTTGCGATCGTTGTTGATCAGACTGAGCGCAAGCTGCTGTCGCAGACCGAGGCGCGGCTCGGGGAAGTACGCGGGATATTTTGAACGGTCAAGCGGTTGCTGAAGGTTGGTGAAGTACGGCGGGTCATTCGAATTCTCGACATACCCACCCTTCGGATTGAGCAACTGCGGCAGCGAGTCGAACGGTATGTAGCTGGTCCACGCTTCGGACGTGCGCGTGATCGGTACCGCGGCCGTATCACCGCCGCTCGGCAGCGGAAGTTTCGGTATCGATGCGTTCCACACGTAAAGAATGTTGCCGGCGCGATCCGCGTAGGTGAAGTTGGAGGTGATGCGCGCTCTCATGCGCATCGCGTCCTTCCACTCGGCGAGCGAGTGCGAGCGCATCATGCGCAGGAACTGCTCGCCACCGCGAACATCGCCATCACCAGCTGCCTTCAAAACGTAGATCTTGCCATTGCCACGATAGATGACCGGCCCCAGCGTGGTGCGAAACGTTTCGCGCGTCTCACTCGACAGACCGTTGCCGTTGCGAAACTCCACTGTCGTCAGCTGGCGTTGCAACGGAATCGACGCACCATCGAGCAAGTAGTGATCCACCTGAGTTGAATCGACGTCGAGCGAGTAAATCTGGGAAAGCAGCGGCGAATTATTGGTCGTCGACCACCCGAGGTCGCGATTGAAGCCTCCGACCACTCCGAACGGACTGCCTATGCGGAAGTCGCCGTAAAAATCCATCACTCCAGGCACCGTGAGCTGCGCCTCGTAGTAACCGGAATTCCAGTTTAGATGTGGATTGCGCAACAGAATCGCGTGTCCCGACTTGGTGCGGCTGGGCGCGAAGGCCCACGCATTGGAACCTTCGTCCGGCGGATCCTGACCGCCGGCGATCGGGGACGCAACTGCAACTTCCGGCTCCGCGTTTCTGGCGCGGCGCGCCTTGGGATCGACCCTGCTGAGAAACCGCGCAGCCTCACGCGCTGATGCGCCCGACACCTCATGCGCGAGTACATCATAGCCGGTGAAATGCGGCGCGAATCCCGTTGGAAACTCCTCGGGATGCAGCTCGATGTAGCGGTTCACGCCCTCGGCGAATCCGTCATAGATCGCGCGTGTATCCGTATCGAGCGTGGGATATCCGCGGACCGCTGTCTCGTACGTCAGACGTGCGTTGAAGTCACCTTCGATGCTGTCGCGTCCGAACCAGCGACCCATCTCACCCCGCGAGTGCAGCAAACCCATCGCGACACGGGCACCGTAATCTTCGATCTGAAGGTACCCCAGACCATACCCGGCCGCTTCCATGTTATCTGCACGAATGTGCGGCACACCATGTTCCGTGCGCCGCACCTCTACGTGTTTCGCGATATCCGGCGGACCCGTCTGTGCCTCCACGATCGTGGAGGCACAGACGAAAAGCGGAACTACAAGGAGCGACCGCATGGCGCTTTGCGAAAATGCCGAATGCATCACGCGTTGCGGTCAGTGCATGTCTGAGCAGACGGCAGGTTCGGATTGTTCTGCTCCGCCTGCGGAACAGGGAAGTTCACATCCGTACCGTAATTGCCCGCCCTTGTGCCAGGCGCCCGTCGGGAAGACCGACTCGGCGGGCCTGTTGTAGAACTTGATGAGGCGGCGCATGTCGCCAACACGATGCCCGGTCGAGAACAGCCAGAATGCACGCTCACGGAAAATCAGATCGACGCGTGCCGGGTCCGTACCGGGATCGGTCAGCGTTCGCTGGAAGTCCGGCGACACCGCCTTCACTGCGTGCCTGATTGAGCTTGGCGATCGCGCCGGCTGGATTGCCTGCGCGGAACGCCGCCTCGGCTTCGATCATACGCGCTTCGACACCGCCAACGATCGTCACCGAAGCATCGCGCGTCGGCCAGATCGATCTGTACGAATAGCGGAGTCGACCCGTCGTCTCGCGTGCTGAACGTGGCGCCGATCGCCTTGCACTTTGTATCGCCACCTGTGCAGATGGGGATTCGCGGATCGTTCGCACGTCGCGAAGTTCAGACCATTCGTACCTTCACCGGTGCTGACGCTGTAGCGCCGCGCGATGTTGTTGTAACTCCAGATCTGATTGTCGGTGGTAGCCTGCGAATGCAGATTCTGGTATACGAAGCTGGTTGGCACGCCCGCTACCGCCAGGCCGGCGTCCGCCGGCCTGTTGAGATTGAGCAGGATGCGGCCGCGCGTCACCATGAGCGCGTCCTTCGACTCTCAGATCGGCGGCAGACGTTGCCGGTGATCAGCGCAAGTCCACTGTCGGCATGCGCAAGTGCGAGGTTGAACGCATCCGTCGTCGACATCGGCGAGCCGTACACTTCCGTGCCGTTGGTGACGGTGCTCAGTATGAGACCATTGCAGTAATTCTCGCCGATCACGTTTTCGACGTACGCCTGAACGAAGTACATCTCGGCGATGTCCGACGGCGGACCGTTGGGACTGTACTTCTGCAGCAGACTGTACTGCCTGCGTGGCCGACAGCCTCGCACGGTGCAGCATCCGGTCGACGTCGGTGAGGAAGCTGTTCGACGTGATTGATCACGCGCTGGTCGACTGCCTGACGGTCGATGAAGGAATCACCGTTGATCCACTCGTCAGCGAGCAAGCCGCTCAGAAGAAACAATCCTTCGGAGCCAGCTACTACCACCGCTGGTTGCTGCATTGAGTCGTGCTGATCGCGCCATACGCGGACCGCCGTACGCACCGGCGGCGGACTGTACGTCGCTCGGATTGATGATGTCCGGATCTGTAACCTTCAGCACGTCAGAGACGTTACAGGCGGCAAGCGCGAGCGTACCAGCAGCCGCGAGCGGCGCTGCCCAGCGCAGCAGAGAAGCCGCGCGAACGTATTGTCATTTGTGAAGTCATTGGAGGTGTCATCCTAGAAGCCGAGTGGAGAAGCGGAGCATGTAGTACGTCGGTGGCGCGAACGCCTGGAATTCCGACGGCGCGTCGCCCGTTGTCGCAAACGCTTCGGGATCGACACCGCTGTACTTCGTCCAGAGAATGCCGAGGTTGCGCGCAGCGAGCGTGACGGCCAGGCTCGGCCGTGGAGAACCTTGTGCGCCCATGCGGTCCGGAGCCGTGAACGTAACGTTGAGCTCGCGGAAGCGGATGAAGTCGCCAGGCTCGATGAAGCCGGCGACGGTACGACTCGGCGATGCTCGCGCACCGCAACCGTGCGTGCCTGCTCGAACAACGATGACGCCGGATTGATCAGACCGGAGCAGTTGTTGCGGCTCGCGCAACGGATGCGCTCGGTGTTGTTGTAGATCTTGAAGTCGCCCTTGTAGTCGAGCATCGCTTCCGACGCGGAACAGGCGGTGGAAGAAGTCGATGCCGTTCGTCATCGCCACCTCGTACTTCGGCATCGAGTTGCCGAGATACGCCGCAGTATCGCCGACCGTAACCTCGCTCAATGCGGGTCCTTGTTGTACTCGATGATGCCGTCGTGATTCTTGTCGCTGTAGCTCAGAATTGGCTTTGTCCACCAGCCGTTGAGTGGATATCCCTCGCGATCCTGCTGCGTCGTGCTCAGGACGATCGGCGGCACCCCGCCCAGGCTCACCAGCTTGTTGGTGTTCGTCGATCCGTTGAACGTGATGTCCCAGCCGTATCCAACGTGCTGGATCGGTATCAACGTGAGCAACGCTTCCCAGCCCTTGTTGCTCACCTGCCCAAGATTCTCGAGACGTGCAGTGGTTCCGGTGCCGAGCGACGGCGGCAGAACGCGGCTGATGAGTGCATCCTTGGACTGTTTGCTGTAGTACGTAATCTCGCTGGAGATGCGACTGCCAAAGAACGTTCCGTCCACGCCAACCTCGAACTCCGACGACCGCTCCGGCTTGAGATTGCTGGTTGCCGAGCGCGCTGAAGACGACGGCCGGCGCGTCCCGCACTCGGACGTAAGTGCGTTGTCGCCGAGTAGTACTGCACGGCGTCGGTGGTTCCAGGCTCGACGCCCGATGCGCCGTAAGCGCTGCGAAGACGGAACTGGTTGACCCAGCTGAACTTCGGGAAGAACGACTGGTTCGAGATGACCCACGATGCGGACACCTTCGGGATAGAGAACCGTCTTGAAGTTCGCACCGAATGCGCTGTTGCGATCCGAGCGCACCGCGCCGGTCAGGAACAGGTCGTCACTGAAGGCAAGACGCTCTTCGAGGAAGGCGCCGAGCGTGCGGGTCTCCGTGGTCGACTCGTCGGCGCTGATGTGCCAGCGCCGACTGATCGTGGTTGCGCCGGGCGAGAGGTGAATCCCGCTCGCACCATTGCGATCGAACAGACTGCGAATGAACTGGACGCCGATCGTCGTGGTCGATCCGACATCGTCGTTGATCTGGTGTGTCGCGCTGCCGCTGACGTTGGCAGTGTAGGTGAAGAAGTTGGTACGGTTGTCGATCTTGAAGCCGAGCCGGCTGTCGCCGCCGAGGTCCGGGCACTCTGCCGAAGCGGCAGAGCTGCGTGTCCGTGCGGTTGATGTAGTCGAGGCCGAGATCCGCGCGGACCGTGAAGCCAGTCGGTCGGCCGCCAGTTGGAGTTGCCTCCCGTGATCACGCGCTGGATCGCCTGATTGGTGTAGACCTGGTAGATGTCGCGTGGCGTGAACTGACGCCAGCCGTACAACGTGTCGCCGGTCGTCGGATGATGTTGTACTTGAATCCCGGTCCGCCGTACGTGTTGCCGGCGACTCCTTCGGTTCCCGAGTCGTCGCTCGTCGGGAGTCGCATGTTCTGCGACGTGTAGCCCGTGTTGAACGCGAGGTCGAACTTCGGACTGAGCGCCATGTTGAAGTTCGCGCGGGTCGAGATCTTGCCCATGTGGTTCGGGTCGGC
Organism: uncultured Gemmatimonadales bacterium; assembly: GCA_963707505.1. Taxonomy (GTDB): domain Bacteria; phylum Gemmatimonadota; class Gemmatimonadetes; order Gemmatimonadales; family Gemmatimonadaceae; genus Fen-1247. Next base: position 276,409 of record CAVPQB010000004.1, on the reverse strand, counting down.
CGCTTCCGGGCGAAGCTTGAGATTGTGCGCCGCGAGATAGGCCTGGTCGAACTCCGGCACCTTGAGGACGCCATCCTCGCTCTCCCACTGGCCACTCATGAAGTAGCGAACTGCCGGTGATCCGCCGCTCAACTGAAGCCCGTGCGCCTGACGATAACCGGCGCCGTTCGGCGTCGATTGAGGGTCGTTATAGAGATTGTAGCTGGTCACGCTGTCCTGCGTACAGGTGCCGTACGCCTGGGCGGTCAGATAACAATTCACCCTGTTGGACACGCTCGACGTCGTCGCCGCAGTCTTGCCCGTCGTCCATCCGGTGTAGGCATCCGGATAGGTGTTGTTGTCGACGTGTACGCCCTGTTCGGTGAAGTACTTCAGCTCAGTCTTCCCGGCGATGCCGTGTTTCGTCGTAATGACGATCACGCCGTTTGCCGCGTCGGTGCCATACAGCGTCGCCGCTGATGGGCCGCGAACTACTTCGATGGATGCAATTTCTTCAGGATTGATGTCGTCGATTCGGTCCGGCGTCGTTCCGCCCACGCTCAACGTCGATGACCCGGTCGTTCCTTCGACGCGAACGCCGTCAATGACGTAGATCGGATTGTTGGAGAGCGACAGCGAGCTCGTTCCGCGAATGCGGATGCGCGATCCGCCGCCGGTATTGAGACCGGGCGTCACCTGAACGCCGGCCGCTCGCGACGTGAGGAGATCGGCCACGTTCGCCACTGCTTTGGTCTGGACGTCCTTGGCCGCGTCGATCTGCGCGATCGCGTTACCGACCTCGATCTTTCGTTGCTGACCTGTCACCGTAGTCACAACCCCTTCGAGCTTGGTCGCAACTGGTTCGAGCGCGAAGTCGAGGGTTGGCGACTGACTGTCGGTGATGGTGATCGACTGCTGTTGCTCTGCATACCCGATGCGCAGCGCGCGCACTCTGTACGTTCCCGCTTTCAGACCGGAAATCCTGTAGGCGCCGGTCGCGTTGGTCGACGCGCCAAGATTGGTCCCCGTGACGGTCACGTGCGCGTCGGGAATCGGCTGGGTCGTGCCCTTCACCGTCACGTGTCCCGTAATGGTTCCCGTCTGGGCAGCAGCCACACCAGCGAACGACACAAGCAGCACGAACGCGCCAATCGCGCCACGACAGCGGGCGCGAAGCAGATCAGTAATCATGTCAGATGTCCTGTTGAAAGGGAGCGAGCAGACAAGGGCTGGCAACTAACACCTGTTCTCCGCGGTAGAGGGTCGCTTCGTGCATCGCCTGGCGTCAAGAACATATCGAAAAAGAGTTGCATATTCTGCAACTCCGTCCCATCAATTGTCTTAACGCGGAATTAACATCGTACGGCATGTCGTATAGCGCAAGGATGGATTTTCTCCCCGATCCCGCGAAAGCAAGGGATTCGCTCATCACAACGGCCGCTCCCGTGCGTATATAAGCGAATGCGTTAGAGTTCTAGAGTTTGCAACCGGGTTGCATTCACCTGTCACGGGAAGGACTGTGCTGAAAAAGAGCATGAGCGTGCTGGAGCTGTTTTCGCCCAGCTTGCGCGAGGTCGGCGTGGTCGATGCAGCGAACCAGCTCGGACTTTCCAAGGGAACTCTGTCACGCTGGCTGAGCGCGATGGAGTCTGCGGGATTTCTCGATCGCGACCCGGTGTCGCTGCGCTACCGGCTATCCGCGCGGCTCGCGGTCATCGGCGAGCTGGCACGCGATGCCACAAGCCTCCAGCGGCTGGCGATCGCCGAGCTTCAGTGGCTCGCGACTACCACGGGTGAGACTTCCAATCTTGCGGTGCTGGTCGGGTCCGAAGCGATGAACCTTTCGGCGGTCGAGAGCCCGCGTCCCATCATGCATACGGGTTGGGTTGGTCGCCGGCTTCCTGTGCATGCCACCGCCGCGGGCAAGTCCTTGCTGGCCTGGCACGCCCCCGCGGAGCTGCGACGACTGCTGCCGGCGCAGTTTCCAAAGCTTGCCGCGCGAAGCATAACCAACCTCGACGACTTCCTCGAAGAGCTGGCGACGGTGCGCGAGCAGGGCTATTCCGTTGCGTGGGCCGAAATGGAGGACGACCTCGCTGCCGTCGGAGCGCCGGTCCGGAATCACACGGGACTGGTGGTCGGCGCGCTCACCATCGGCGCGCCGATTTCCAGAGTTCCGGCAGACAGGCTAAAGCTGTGCAGCGAGGCGGTGTTGAAGGCTGCCAACTCGCTATCGGAACAGCTGGGCTACCGCAGCGAATTCACGATGTGAGGGTGCAGTTGCAAGGTCGTCATTCCGCGGGAGCGTGCTCAAGTCTCGTCATTCCCGCGCAAGCGGGAATGACGAGGGCCACATGGATTCCCAAGACGCGATGTGAATCCACCTACGGCGCCGGTGTCCCCACACGCTTGATGGCGCGCCCCGCTAGCGCGCCGGTGTACGTTCCGCCATCGACCGCGGGAACGCCGTTCACCAGCACGTATCGCATGCCCACTGCCAGAAGCGTTGGCTGCTCGTATGTCGATTTGTCCGCGACTGTCTTCGGATCGAAGACTATGACGTCGGCGTAGTTACCAACCGCGAGCGTTCCGCGATCCTTGATTCCGAGCGTGTGCGCGGTGAGCGCGCTGCTCACATGCACGGCCTGCGGAAGCGTGAGAACGTGTCGCTGGTACACGTACTCACGCAGCTTCCTCGGAAACGTTCCATACTTTCTCGGGTGACCGCCCGATCCGTCGGAGCAGGTGCTCACCCACGGCTGCTTCATGAAGTTGTCGATGTCGGCGTCCTTCATGTTGAACGACGCGACACTCGCGTCACCGCTCTTCACTATCTCGATAGCCTCGTCGATCGGTGAGCGGTTGTGCGCCTTCGCAGCCTGATCCAGCGTCTTGCCACGCAGGCCAGCGGTCGCACCGGTATCGTGCTGAGTCGTGATGAGCAGCGCGGCAGCTCCGCCGCGTCGGCGCAGGTTGTTCTGCATGTCCGCGACAAGCCGCGCGTGCGTGGGCGCATCCGCAATCCGCGCAAGCAGCGAGTCCCGCCCACCCTCCTCGGCCCAACGTGGCAGAAGTGACGCGCCAACACTCGTACCGGACGCGGTGTACGGATACTGACACGCGACAACATCGATTCCCGCGGCGCGTGCATTGTTGATGAGCGCGATCACCGTGTCGCTCTCACCCCACACATCGGTGCCCAGCGCCTTGATGTGCGAGATGTGGATGCGCATGTGCGCCTCGCGCCCGATGCGGATCGCCTCATTCACCGCGCCGATGAGTCCTACGGTGTAGGAGCTCTCGTCGCGGAGATGCGTGTCGTAGATTCCACCGTGCTGCGCTGCAACCCTGGAAAGCTCGATCACTTCCTCGGTCGAGGCATAGCTTCCGGGCGCGTAGTAAAGACCGGTGGAGATGCCGAGTGCGCCGCCGTCCATTCCGCGCGCGACGAGCGCACGCATGCTGTCCATCTGCGCAGCGGTGGGCTTGGCGTCGGACATTCCAAGCACGTGTCCGCGCACCGATCCCTCGCCGATGAACATGGCTGCGTTGGTGCCGATCCCCTGGCGCTGCCAGGTGTCGAGCGTCTTTCCGACGTCGAGTGGGCTCGATCCATCGTTACCGGTCATGACAGTCGTCACGCCCTGCATGAGGTAGTTGATGTTGCCATGTCTTGCCGGGCTGGACAGATCCGATTCCGCATGAGTGTGCGAGTCGATGAAGCCGGGCGCGACGATCAGGCCGCGGGCATCGATCGTACGGGCTGCGCGAATGTGCGCGGTCGCGGCATTACCGACAAAGACAATGCGATCGCCGCGAACCGCGACGTCCGCGGTTCGGCCCGGACTGCCGGTTCCATCCACAACTGTGCCACCGCGGATGAGAAGGTCGGCCGAGTCCGACTTCTGTGCGTGCGCGACCGCTGCCGAAGCGGAAGCGGCGACGACGCTCGCGCAGACTATAGACGCAAGCAGAGTTACGGGGCGAAAATTCGGCATGATGTCGGCCGCGAGTTGAATGGTTGAATCAGTCGTCGCGGCTTCAGCACAGCCGGCCGCGACGACGTCGTTCTGTTGGGGCCGAATATTGTTCGGCTGCGCGGTTTTACGCTAGGCGACAAAATTTGCAACCGGTGGCGGTTGTCATCCCCGCGAAAGCGGGGAACCACGGACGACGATGCGAATCGCCAATCCTAGTTTGCAGGAGTGTGCGGTCTCGACAGGCCGATTATGTCGGGCCAGAGATCGCGCCATCTCGGATTCATCGTTTGAATCAGCTCGAACTTCCATGGCCGCAACCATCGCTTCAGAAGCTTCTCTCGTGCGATTGCGCTGAGCATCGTCTGATGTTGTTCGTACCACACCAGACGCTTGATTCGATGCCGAGTGGTGAATCCATCGGTAGCGCCTTCTCGATGTTGCCAGATACGCCGCACCAGGTTGGATGTCACGCCAATGTAGAGAGTTCCGCGGGGTTTGCTGGCGAGGATGTACACGGTTGGTGTTCTCATGAGAGTCTCTCAATCGAGTGACCACTCCTGCAAATATGGGATCTAAGTTCATGGCCTCGTCCGTGGTTCCCCGCTTTCGCGGGGATGACGGGCTTTCCGGGGATGACGACTCTCATCATCCAGTCGCGACCTCACCTCGGCACCGCGATCTTCGCCGGCATCACTTTCACCTGCGCACTCCGCTTCGACCTCTTCCCGCCCGTCATGTACGAATCGAACGTCAGCTGCTGCGACGACGTGAGCAATACGCGCACGTCGCGCATCTCGTGATCGTTGATCGTGGCTGCGCTGTCAGCGCCGATCTTTCGCGCAGCCTTCATTACGGGCACGTACTTCTCGTGAACGACCTTCACCTGTGCCTTCTGCGGTTCGGTGAGCTGCAGCGCGGTCCACATGGCGGCCTTCGGGCGCGAATAGGTATGGTTTGATTGCGCGCTCATCGAGCTGGTGGTGACGCAACATGCGATGGCGGCGAACAGTATCCGGCTGATAGTCATGACATCTCCCTTTTTGGGTTGTGAGCGCGGGCGTTCCGCGCGAGGGAGAATATCTGTTGGTGTTCTGCAATCAGGCCGATGAAAAAAAGACGCGGGCAATCCAATCAGGACGGCCCGCGTCGGGTGCAAAGGAGCTTGGTTGAAAAAGCCGGCCGGTGGCGACTACAACGTGCTGGCTGGCTTTACCGGCTGCGTCTGTCTGGCGCCCATTCCCGAATGAAATCCACGTCCGCCCATGCGCCCCTGCATGTGCACGCGCGCGCTGTCCATCTTCTGCTGTTGCTCAGGTGTCAGGATCGCACGCATCTCCGCCATCTGCTGCTTCATGACGTTCTGGGTCGGCGCCATGTCGGCCTGGAGCCTGGCACGAGCTGCCTTCATCGCCGCGGTGTCGTGGCTTGCGCGAGCCTTCTTCATGGCGTCGAAGTCCGGCTTGGATTTCTCACGCGCGGCCTTCATCTGGGGCGCGTACTTCTCGTGGATCGCCTTCATCTTGGCCTGCTGGTCTGCGGTAAGATTCAGGTTCCGCATCATCCCGCGGTGCATCATCATCCCGCGCTGCGGGGGATTGTGGCCCGTAATCGATGCCTGAGGCGGGGTCGTTGCCTGAGCGTGCAGTGCGGGAACGGCCATCAGACCAGCTGCAGCCGCTACTGCCAGAAATTGTAGCTTCATGTCTTTCACTTCTCCTTGATTTGATGCCGCGCATGCCCGATCGCGCGGCTAAACATACGACGTCAAAACGAGGCGAACGTTAAGCCGGACGGGACCTGCACGGTCGGCAAATCGTGCGTGATAACTCGATCGGACGATCGTTCGAAACTCTAACGAACCAGAGTCACGAGGAGCGCTATGGCAGCGAGCACCAGCGCGGCGCCCGCAACGATCAGGGTGACCCGCACCGCCGCCGCCCATCGCCCCTGCGCCTCCTGAAATGCCGCCATCACCCGCTTCTCGGCGCTGTCTTCCGGCATCTGATCCGGATCGAACAGCGATTGCCGCATGATGCTCTTGGCCGTGAGCACGTCGCGCATCGCGGCCTCGAAGTGTGCCTGGTGAATCGCACGCGGTGATGTTGTCGCGGGCTCGGCAGCGGCCATCGCGGCTGCCTTGAGGACCGCGTTCTTGATCTCGCCGCCGCTCGCGTCGAACAGGTCCGCAAGCACGTGGAAGTCGACGTCCGCGGCGAGCGGTGTCTTGTCGGGATGGATCTGCACGCGCCAGATCTGCTCGCGCTCTTCGGCACCAGGTCGCTCGAACAGAACGTGCGTGCGGATGCGGCGCTCGAACGCGGGATCGAAGTTCGCGGCAAGGTTCGTCGCGAATATCACGACGCCGTTGAAACTCTCGAGCTCGCGCAACAGCACGTTCACAGTCGTGTTCGACTCGCGCTGCATCGGCTGCAGGTCAGATGTCGAGCGTCGCGCGGCGATCGCGTCGGCTTCGTCGAAGAAAAGCACCGCACCCTGCTCGTCTGCGACACGGAACACCGCAGCGACGTTCTTGGGTGTCTCGCCGGCCCACATCGACTCCATCTCAGAATAGCGGACGACCAGAAGACGTCGTCCCAACGCCTGCGCTATGGCCTCGGCGCAGATCGTCTTCCCGGTGCCCGGGGGGCCTGCAAAGTTGAATGCGAGGCCGAGTCCCGTCGCGTGACGCTCGCCGAGTCCCCACTGCCGGAAGATGAGGTCGTGGTTGCGCACCTGTGCGAGAGCCTGCTCCAGGGTCTGGCGCGTCTTGGGCGGGAGAATCACGTCGGCGAAGGTGCGTACCGGCGCGACGACGTCCACAGTGCCGCGCTTGGAGGCGCCGGGCACGAGGCCGAAGAATTCAAGCAGCGGTGTGGCCACCGTTACTCCGTTATGAAGTGAGCACGTTTGTACACCGACGCGGTTGCGCGCGATCCCACGTGGTGGTGTTCATCACCCTCGTATCTTGCTCATCCAATCTGTGATCGACGATGGGAGGAACATGTTGTCGGAGATTTCGGCGATCTCCTCAGCCTCCTTCCATCGTTCTTCGAGAGCGGCGAGCTCACCTTCGAGTGCGCGACGCTCGTCGTCTTCGTGCGTCATCATCTCGAGTGCGAGACGGGCTTCGAGTGGGATGTTGGAAAGGCGGCCCTGTGCCGTCGCGCTCCGACTTGTCTTCATTGCAAATGAAGCAGCAGTATCCAGGAGTCGGGTTGCATTACCCGCTTGCTCGACGAGTTCGACTGCAGTCTGGACATGGCGCTTCGTTCCACCGCGACCGTTCACTGCGGGAAGGAGGGCGGCAAGTGCCGGGATCGCGTCGTGCGGATCCAGGTTCACTCTGGGCCCGGCGTCGATACGCCGGGAATTCATCCCGCGCCATTTGTGGGTGCCCTGGGGAAGCGAAAGTTGCCAGGCCGATTCGGACGATCGAATGATCTTTGCGTGCGGCAACTGTGCGCGAGTGACTTTCACAATTCCGTTCGGCGTAGGAACTTTCGCGACGACGCGTCGCCCCCGTACTGCGTTGAAGCTGTTAAACGCCACGCTGTAAAGGCTGGCTCCGCCGCCTGCGAAGAGTCCAACCGAAACAGCCCCAGACACGAGCACGCCAACAGCGACGACGCCAGCTCCGGCCATGATGTAATGCCGCTGGCGTCGCTTGCCGAACTGATCACCGTATCTCCATGCAGCCATCTCGGGACGCTGCGGATCTCCAACGCGAACGAGTTCCAGACCCTCGCTCACACGCGCGAGTCCGATGTGCTCCGTGGACAGGCGCAGCTTTGTGTCGCGAAACAGTCGCTCGCATTCTTCGATGGCTTCCCATCGCTCCTCGATGGGCGTGAGGTTCCATCTCTCGCACGTGCGACAGACGACCCACAACCTGCCTTTCGCCCCATCGAACGCCAGGCGGCGGCCGATGGGGAAATGCTCGACTACTTCGTTCGCGCCGAGGTTATTGTGGCAGAAGAGGCAGGTCGAGTACATGCGCTATTTGCGCTCGTAAACGCTCTTGCCACCGATGTACGTCGAGACGACGCTCGTCTTGAGGATGTCGCTCGCAGGTATCGTCATGATGTCCTGATCCAGCACGGTGAAGTCCGCGTACTTGCCGGGAGTGATGGAGCCCATCACGTGCTCCTGGAATCCGGCATATGCGGGCCAGATCGTCATCGACTTGAGCGCCTCATCCCGCGTCATCTTCTGCTCAGGATACCAGCCGCCGTCGGGCCAGCCGGTGGAATCGGCGCGTGTAACCGCGCTGTGAAACGTGATGAGTGGATTGACGTTCTCGACCGGGAAATCGGTGCCGTTCGGAATGATCACGCCGGTATTGAGCAGTGAGCGCCATGCGTATGCACCGCGTATGCGCGATGGACCGAGCCTGTCCTCTGCCCAGCGCATATCGCTGGTCTGGTGACTCGCCTGCATGCTCGGAATCACACCGAGCTGCGCAAAGCGCGGGATGTCGGCGGGATCGAGAATCTGTGCGTGCTCGATTCGAAAGCGATGATCGGCGGTCGGCACAGCCTTGAGCGCGCCCTCGTATGCATCGAGCGCGTTTCTGTTGCCGCGATCGCCGATCGCGTGAGTGGCAACCTGGAAACCGTGTTGTAGCGCCGATGTCGCAACACTTTGAAGATGCGCTTCGGTGGAGACGAGCAAACCCGTGTTGCCAGGATCATCGGAGTATGGAGACAGTAGTGCTGCACCACGCGAGCCGAGTGCGCCGTCAGCGTAGAGCTTGATCGAGCGGACCCAGAGGTGACCGCCATACAGCTCGCTACGCGGACCGATGGAGTAGTAGTGCGCGATCGCCGCACTGTCGTCGGCTATGAGTATGTAGCCACGGAGATCGAAGGTGCCCTTCTTCGCCATGGACTCCATGACGTCGATGATCCTGCGCGGCTCGCCCGGATCGTGGATCGAGACGAGGCCCCAGCGGTGCACGTCGGCAATGGCTGCAGAAATGGCCTGTTCCAGCTGCGCATCGGTCGGCGGCGGAACGGCGCGGTCGATCAGGCCCTGTGCATTGTCGACGAATACACCGGTCGGATTGCCGCTGGCGTCGCGAACGACTCGGCCGCCACTCGGATCCTTCGTGGCCGCGGTGATGTTCGCCGCCTGCATTGCACGCGCATTGGCGAGCAGTGCGTGTCCGTCAATGCGCTCCAGCACGACCGGATTGTCGGGGAACGCGCGTGTCAGCGCATCGCTCGTCGGAAACTGTTTGGATGCCCAGCGATTCTGATCCCAGCCGTGTCCCATTATCCACTCGCCCTTGGGAACGGCGCCGGCGTGTTTTTTCGTCCTGTCGATCACTTCTTCGTATGACAGACTGCCGGCGAGATCGGCTTCGTGCAGCGTTTCGCCAAGCTCTGTCAGGTGCCCATGCGCATCGGCGAGACCGGGCAGGACCGTCGCACCATGCAGATCGATAACGCGTGTGTTCGGGCCCTTGAGCGTCATCGCCTCGCTCGTCGATCCGACGAATGTGAAGACGCCGTTGCGCACCGCGAACGCCTGCGCTGCCGGCCGCGTGTCGTCAACCGTGTAGATGTGGCCGCCGGTCACTATGAGGTCGGCTGGCGCTGGCGCTGTCACGGTTCCCTGGGCGAACAACGAAGACGCGCAGAACAGCAACAATCCGGCGAGCGTTCCCCGCTTCGCCTCGGTCTTGAAAAGCTTCACGATTCGTTTTGCTAGTGGGTGATTCGACGAGATTCTGTACAACACGTTTCGGCCATCGCCGACGCGCTCGACGACGCCTTCCTTCTCGAGGCGAATGATCGCCTCGCGCACCGCGGGTCTGCTGATCTTCGTTTCGCGCGCGATGCGTGGGGGCGCGTGCTCTCCTCCTGGTGAGAGCACGCGCAACACGCGTACTGCTGCCTGTGTGCCGAGTATCTGATCCAGCGGATGAGACTTGGGAGCCACGCTTATTACGGCTCCTGCGATGAGTGGACAGTCAAACGGCCGTCTGGCGCAACAGTCACCGTCACGTGACTTCCCGCGACCGCTCCCGGAGGAAGCGTCAGGAGTCGTCCGGCTCCGTCGATTACCCTCGTGTCTGCGCGCGCCATCTTGAGAATCTCCGCCGCCGTACCCACAACTGCAAGCTTTCCGTCCCGGATGCCGAGCGCCGTCGCCCAGGGACGTGCGGGATTGCCAGTCTCGACGCGGGCGTTCGTCACGATGACCGACAGCCCGGTGCCGGTCACACGGATTCCCTTCTGTCCACGTAGATGGAAGCACCGGCGGCGGTCCCGAGGATGACGACTATCACACCGAGTGATGCGACTGTGGGAACTTCGTACCACGCGGCCGTCAGCATCTTGAGTCCCACGAAGACGAGTATGAAAGCCAGACCAATGGTGAGATACCGAAGCTTGCCGACAACGCCCGACAACAGGAAGTACAGCGATCGCAACCCGAGTATCGCTGCGACATTCGACGTGTAAACCAGAAACGGCACGCGCGTCACGGCGAACACCGCTGGTATGCTGTCGACCGCGAAAACGAGATCCATCGTCTCGATCAGAACCAGCACGACGAACAGTGGAGTCGCCATTCTGCGCTTCGCTGCGCCTTTCTCGTCGCTTACCTGGACGAAGAAATGCTCGCCCTCGTATTCATTGTAAACCGGGATCAGACGACGAACCAACCTGAGCACTGGATTGGCGCCGGGATCGACGTGCTTCTCGCCGCCCATGCCCATCCGTATCCCCGTAATGACGAGGAAGAGGCCAAACACATATGTGATCCAACCGAACCGGCTGAACAGGGCCGCACCGGCCGCGATCATGAGTCCCCTCATGACGAGAGCGCCGAGTATGCCCCAGAACAGCACGCGATGCTGATACTCCTCCTTGATGTTGAAGTAGGAGAAGATCAATACCATCACAAATATGTTGTCGACCGAGAGCGAATACTCCACGAGGTAGCCCGTGATGAACTCGACTCCGGCGAGATGGCCCTGGAAGTAAAAGACCCCAGCAGCGAAGAGAAGGGCGAGAGCGACCCACACGGCGCTTCGAATCGCAGCTTCCTTTACTGAAAGCTTCTTGTTCGTGCTGAACAGACCCAGGTCGATCGCGAGTGCGATCAGGACGACCGCGTTGAACGCGATCCATGGGATCAGCGGAGAATGGATCATCTCCGCGCCCACCGGTCAAACCCTATCTGCGCTCCATCGCATCGCGCACGTCGAGCAGGATCTCGAAATACAGCTGCTCTCTGCGGTACGCAAAGTCGAGGGTGGCCATCTGGGACTGGTCGCCAGTGGCCTTGGCGCGCTCGAATGCCTCGCGATACATCTCGTCGAGGTTGGCAAGAATTCTGTCGCGGGGACGTGACATAGGGCGATAGGAAGGTTGTGACGGCTCGTTTCCCATGTTGGCGATCCGGTCGAGGATCGTCTCGGGGTCGCGTCCGTCGAATAGAATTTTTTGGGCTGCGCCGAGGGCCAGCCGTCGTGGGTCAATGGGGTTCGTCAAGCCTTTCTAATGTAACGTGTAGAGGTAAGCCGCGATGTCGCGCGCCTGCCCGTCCGATACCCCGAGATCGGGCATCGCGTTGCCTGGCGACATGGATTGCGGCATGACGATCCACCGGACCATCTCGTCCGGTGTGTTCGGGACTATTCCGGCTATCATGCCACGTTCGGCAATTCCGGCGAGCGGCGGCCCGACTGCGCCGGTCGCCAGGGGGATACCAGGAATCGCGTGGCAGGAACCGCATCCGTAATGCTGGATGGCCAGCGCCCCGCGATGCACATCTCCACCCGCCACTTCCCGATCGCCGTTCGTCTCGCTCGTCTCGCGCCTGCAGCCAGATATGGATGTGGTGATGATGAGTACTGTCGCAGCGGCGATACCGCCCGCCAACTTCGACGGCTCCGGCACATCGAACACTCGGCGCAGCACAGCGAGCAGTGCGATCAGATACGCGAATCCGGCCGGAATCCACATGATGAGTCCGGCCAGCTGCTGATCTTCGAGCGCGGTCAGGTGCCACAGCGCGGCGCCTGCGCTCTGCGAGTAGTACCATGGTGTGCCGGAAAACGTGAGAATCGCGCCAAGTGCACCGCTCTGCGCCATGGTGCCAACGAGCACGAAGAGAGAGCCCGCAATTCCGCCGTGGCCGCGAAGGGGCTTGAGTGCAACCCACCACATGAGTAGCGCAGTGAGATAGAAGCAGCTGTGCTCCAGTGCATGGATGGGCGCGCTGGCGAGCGCGGCCGAGTACGGGCCGGGAAGGTGCCATCCCCACAATGCGATGGTGTGAAGGCCCCACGCAGACAGGGGCAGAACAAGTATTGCAGCGCCACGCCGCATCCCGCTCGCGTTCCATGTGCGTCCGGCGGCTATGCGAGCATCGTGCGGCAGGCACCACAGAAACGGAAGCAGCGGCGCGCCAAGGATCGCGAGCGGCGCGGCCACACTGATGAGCAGCACGTGCTGCAGCATGTGGGCGGAAAACAGTGTGTCGGCGACTGCATCGAGTGGCGAGCAGAGTGCGAGGAGCAGCGTGATAATTCCGAGATAGAACGACGCGACCTCGCCGCGTGACACCACGTGCCCGCGCCCCGCCCTCGTCCACAGGCGCCGCACTCCAACGCCGTACAATGTTCCGATGATAACAACGGAGAGAAGCGCGCCGGGATCGCCGCCCCAGTGCTGCCAGATGTTGGCAGGCGTGACTACGTCGGCGTCGGCGACGTGGAGCAGCAAGCTGCCAATCACCGGCCCGATCATCACCGGAGCCTCGGTAGTAGATACAGCGAGGTGAACACTACAAGCCACACCACATCCACGAAGTGCCAGTAGAGGATCGCATTTCTCGCCGCGGAATTTCGGACGGCATCAAAGTGACCCGCGAGCGCGCGCACCAGGACGTACACGAGCATGATGAGCCCAGCGGCAACGTGCGCACCGTGCAGACCGGTTATCAGATAGAAGAACGAGCCGTATGCGTCGGTTTGCGGGTGAAACTCGAGCGTTGTGTATTCATGCATCTGCAACGTGAGGAATACCGCGCCGAGTACGATCGTGACGATGAGCCAAGCCTGCAGTGCACCGATTCGGCCGCGTTTCACCGAGCGGTCCGCGATGATCGCCGAGCCACTGCTCAACAGCAGGAGAATCGTGTTGATCCCGGTTATCTGTATGCCGGGGATGAGCGGTGGCCACGTGGTCGCCGAACCACCTACGTAGAAGTAGCTCGCGATGAGATAAACGAACAGCGTTGCCTCGGTTGCAATGAACAGCACCATGCCCCACCACGAAAGATCGTGGCGATCGAGTGGGCCTCCGCCGGTGGGTGCCGGAATGGATTCGGGAGCTGTCATGGCGTCGCCCGCCCTTCCTCGCGGTCACGCAGCGGCTCGGGCCAGAACCAGCCGCCGATCGACAACAGCGCGGCGATGCCGGCGATTATCGAAACGATCGTCACGTCGAGCAGCGACGAGTAAGCCAGAATCGTGAGCGACAGCGCAAGCAGCAGTGGCCAGATCGAATCTTCGGCCATGTGTAGAATTCCCACGGGACGGGCGTGCATCACAGTCGTGGTGAGTGTCTCGCGGCCGCTGGTAAGAGTGCGCGAGGGATCGTTTTGACCACCGCGGATGTTCTCGAGCGGCTCATCCCACATCGGATCGCGCGTGGTGACTATCGGAAGCACTTCGAAGTTGTACGGCGGTGGCGGCGACGGAACGGACCATTCCAGTGTGGCACCGTTCCACGGATCACGTCCGCTCAGCGGACCGCGGCGCGCGCTCAGGATCACGTTGATGATGAAGACGAGCACACCGACGGCGAAGATGTACGAGCCGATCGTCTCCACCATGTTGACGGTGTCGAGGCCCATTCCTTCGTAATACGTGTACACCCGGCGCGGCATCCCGAGAATTCCCGCAATGTGCATCGGGAAGAAGCCGATGTTGAAGCCGATGAACATCAACCAGAAGCTCCACTTGCCGATGCGCTCGCTCATGAGGCGGCCGGTCATCTTTGGAAACCAGTAGTAGACGCCGGCAATGACGGGGAACAGGTTCGCGCCGATCAACACGTAATGCAGATGTGCGACCACGAAGTAGGTGTCGTGGATCTGCCAGTCGAACGGCACGATGCCGGTTATGACGCCACTGAGGCCGCCGATCACGAAGATCACGAGAAAGCCGAGGATGAACAGGTAGCTCGTGGTGTAGACCGGTCTTCCGGTCCAGGAAGTAAGTAACCATGCGGTTACGGATACTCCGCTGGGCAGAACGATTATCATGCTCGCTGCGCTGAAGAATCCCATACCGACGGTTGGAAGCCCCACGGCGAACATGTGGTGCGCCCAGACGCCGAAGCCGATTATCGCGATGGCTACAGTGGACATGGCGACGTACTCGAAAGCGGCGAGCGGCCTGCGCACGAACACGGGCAACGCCATCGATACAATTCCGAAGCCGGGCAGAACGACTACATACACCCACGGGTGGCCGAACGCCCAGAAAAGGTGTTGCCACAAGAGCGAGCTTCCGCCGCCACTGGGATCAAAGAAGTGTGTGCCGAGCCGGCGATCCAGCTCCAGCATGAGGCACGCACCGGTGAGCGCTGGGAGGGAAAAGAGAATGACGACGGAGATGCTGAGTGTGCTCCACAGATAGATCGGCATGCGGCCCAGCGTCATCCCCGGCGCCCGCATGCGCAGGATCGTCACGATGAAATTGATTGCACCGACTGTGGTCGATACCGAGAGAAAGATCAGCGCGATATTGTAGAAATCGATGTTGATGCCGGGATCGAATGGCCGTGTGGTGAGCGGGACATAGTTGAACCATCCACCATTCGGCGCCGCGCCAACGAGAAAGCTGGAGTAGAGAAAGATTCCGGCGAACAGAAATATCCAGTAGCTGAACGCATTGAGGCGAGGGTACGCGAGGTCGCGCGACCCAACGAGGAGCGGAACGAAGTAGTTGCTGAAGCCGGAGAGTACCGGTGCGGCATACAGGAACATCATCGTCGTCCCGTGCATGCTGAAGAGCTGATTGTACGCTTCCGGTGAGAGCAGATGCTCGCCCGGCCGCGCGAGCTGCGCGCGCATCATCGCCGCTTCGATTCCACCGAGGCAGAGAAAGACGAACGCGGTTATGAGGTAGCGCTTGCCGAGAGTCTTGTGATCCACGGTCGTCAACGCACCCATGAACGTGCGCGGCGTTTCCCACAGGAAACCGAGTCTCTCATCCAGCGATGCGGTGACTCCCATTGTTTCTCCTACCTCAGTCCTTCGAGATACGCGAGTACCGCCTGCAGCTCCTCGCCCGACATGGTGACGTCCGGCATGCGGATTCCGGGCTTGAGGTGCTGTGCTCCAACCACCCAGCCAGCAAGATCGCCGCGTGTGTTCGGCATCATGCCGGCACCGATGGTGAGTCGGCTGGCGAAGTGCGTGAGATCCGGGCCAACGCGTCCCGCGGCGCCGTTGCCGTCGACCGTGTGACAGTATGCGCATCCGGCAAACTGGAACGCGCGTCGTCCTTCCACGGCGGCGGGATCTGCCGGTGGCGCGGCAGGTTTCTGTTGGTCCGCCGCCCAGCGCGAGAATTCACCTTTCGGCACGGCGACTACGGTGAAGTCCATGTGCGCGTGTTGTGGACCGCAGAACTCCGCGCATTCGCCGCGATACTGTCCTGCGCTGTCAGCTTCGATCCAAAAGCGGTTCACGCGTCCAGGAATGAGATCGAGCTTTCCGTGCAGCTGCGGCACCCAGAACGAGTGAATGACATCGGACGACATCAACGCGATCCTCACGCGTGTACCGGACGGAATGTAGATCTCATTGGCGGTGTGGATACCGAGTTTGGGATAGCGCACTTCCCACCAGAACTGATGCCCTATCACCTCGACGTCGGCAGTGGAGTGGCTGCCAAACTCCCACAGGCCGATGTCCTTCATCGAGTACAAATACACACCGAGCAGTATCAATGCCGGGATTGCTGCGCCGACCGCCAGGACGAAACTGTGCTCGCGCGCGTTGTACCCGCGTTCGTGGTCCACTGCGCGCTCCCGGTTGCGTCCGAGTGGCGCGAGCAGCGCTATCAGAACGAGGATGAGCACGATGATGGAGATGACGATCAGGACCCATCCGAGCGTCGCCAGATGTTGCGCCGCGATCCCACGCGGCGCGAGCATGTTCGGTATTCCGCCGGGTAGCTCGTTCATGGGCCGGTAGTTCTGGCAATGGTGACGAAACTGGAGCTCGAATGACTCGTGTGTCCACCGGGCCATGGCTCGCCGCGAGTTTGCGATATCGCCCACACGTACGCTGCAACGCGGCGGCTCTCATCGGTGTTGAGGGAGGAGTGGATCCCACGCGGCGGCATTCCGATGGAGGAGCGTGTGACCGATTCGGGAACGCCGTTTAGTATCAACGAATCGAGTGCGTCCCAACCACCAGAGTCTGCGACGGGGACCTTGAGAACCGCGTTTGTAATCGCGGAGCCACGCTGCTGCACGCCAGTGCCTTCTTCACCGTGGCACAGGAAGCAGCCGCCTTCGCGGTGATAGATCGCATCACCGTCGACGATCATGCTCAGGGTCATGCGCGACGGAAGTGTTGGAAGCGTGTCCGGCTGCGTGTCATCGTCGTGATCGAGCACACGTGCGGTCGTCAGCCTGTTGCGACCCTGTGCCGGAAGAGCGACCACGCGAGTCTGGTTTCCGTACGCGAAGAACGCGGGGTCCTGCCTGGGACCGCCGGTGCGCGCGAGCGCGACGAGCAGGATCAGCGCGATTATCACAATCGCGAGGACGCCGAGCTGAGCGAGCTTCATCGCCCGCCTCTGGCCGCCGGAGCCGCACCGAGCCGGAAGACGAGCAGGGCGTCGCCACGTGGGCTGTCGACGATCCAGTTTCCGCCTGCTGCGACGGCGACAAACTGTGTATCGCCGATGGCGTAGCTGACGGGTGGCGCGTTGACGCCCGCGCTCGCGTTGTACTGCCACAACGTCTGTCCGGTGCGCGCGTCGAATGCGACGAATCGTTTATCCGAGGTCCCGGTAAATACGAGGCCGCCGGCCGTTGCGAGTGCGCCGCCGATCATGGGCTTGTCGAATTTTGCCTGCCACGCAACGTTGCCGGTGTTGACGTCGATAGCCGTGAACGTTCCCGCTGGTTTCGCGGTCGCGCCATAGTACGCGCCACCAACCCACCACGCGCCGGGATCACGATCCTCATGTCGGACCTTGTACTCGATGGCGAGATCCAGGCCGAGCACGTACGCATAACCAGTTTGCGGTGAGTATGCAGCCGGCGACCACTCCGATCCACCAAACGCTCCGGCCTTCTGCTTGATGCCCTGCGGCATTGGCTGCGTGAACATGTTGGTGTGCGGAGTGAACTCCTGCGACTTGCGAATCGGATGACCGTTCCTTCGATCGACCACATAAAGCCAACCGGTCTTGCCTGCTTCGGCGGCGGCCGGAACGGTCTGCCCGCTCGCGTCTTTTGTGTCGAAGAGCATTACGGGGCTGGCCGCATCGAAATCCCAAACGTCGTGCGAGACCTCCTGCATGTACCACCTGATCCTGCCCGTACGGACATCGAGACCGACGATGCTGTTGGCGTAGAGGTTGTCGCCCGGCCGCATGCTTCCGTCCACATCGGGTGACGGGTTCCCTGTCGAGAAGATGAGCGTGTGCGTTGCGGTGTCGTATGCCGGAGTCTGCCACATCGGCGCGCCGCCAGTCTTCCATGCATCGGCGTATTTCGCCGAGTCACGCTTCTCACCGGCGATGTCGCGATTGAATGGAGTGCCGAACGGATCTGCGGTATTCCACTTTCCCCACCACCCGCCGTCACTCGGTGACGGAATCGTGTACCAGCGCCATAACATCTTGCCGGTCGCGGGGTCGTACGCGCTCACGTAGCCGCGGATGCCATACTCGCCGCCACTGATCCCGATGATGATCTTCCCGTCGACGGCGAGCGGCGCGGCGGTGAGGCTGTAGCCCTGCGTGTTGTCGCCGACCCGGGCAGTCCAGATTGCGTTGCCGGTGCGGGCGTCGAGCGCGACGAGTCGCGCGTCCAGCGTCGACATGTATATGCGTCCGCCGTACAGCGCGACACCGCGATTTATCACGCCGCAGCAATGGATCGTGCGGCCAGTTGTCTCAACGTGTTCCCAGAGGCGGCGCCCCGTCCGCGCGTCGAGTGCGACCACATGTCCCAGCGACGTCGAGATGTACACCACTCCACCGCTCACGACGGGCGAAGTTTCGAATCCCTGCGTGATACCCGTGTGGTATGTCCATGCAAGCTGAAGACCGCTGACGTTACCGGTATTGACTTGCGACAGCGGCGAGTAGCGATCGTTGGTGTAATCGCGCCCGAACGACGGCCACGTGGCGGCGTCGCGCATGTCCTTCGTCAGCCTGGCGTTGGCAGCCGAGATGTCGATGCGATCCGCGCGGCGCGCACTCGCGACGTTGTCGCACGCAATCGAAACTCCGGTGGCGATGCAGAGGGCTGTCGCGGACAATGGCGATCTCAACGCTGATTTCAGCGTCGAAATCGAAAGCTGACCCGTGGCGCGACCAGCTCATGGCAGTTTGGACTTGCGCGGCGCCGGCCTGGGTACGGTGCCCGACGGCGCTGCAACACTGCTTACCGAATCGTGGTTCGCATGACCGCCTGGCCATGGCTCACCCCTGACCGCGCTTATCGCCCACACGTAAGCGGCAATGCGCTGGATCTCGGCATCGCTGAGGTCGCTCCGCGCTCCGCGCGGCGGCATCGCGATCGGACTTCGCGTGTATGCATCGGGAAGGCCAGCGGTGATGAGCGAGTCTATCTGCCGCCAATCGTGCTGCACGTAGGATAGGGAATTTGTTATTGCATCACCAGCGGCCGGCATTCCCTGTCCCTCGGATCCGTGACAGACGAAGCAGCCGGCTTTCGTGTGGAAGAGCTGGTCTCCGGCGCGAATCATGTCGAGCGTCATTCCTGGCGGGAGCGGTGGCAGAACCGTTGGTTGGAGATCTTCGTTCGTTTCGATCTTCCCGCTCGTTTTCTTGGCTGGCTGGCGTGCGACCTGGGGGCGGCCTTCCTGCGCATGAGCCGTGGGCGGCGCAATGACCAACGCGGATGCGGCTACGGTGACGATGGCGACTATGCGCGCAGCGGTATTCACTGGGACGCCGCGCCTGCGATACGCGTTGCCGTGGGAAGCGCGAAGACCAACAGCTCGTCGCCACGAACGCTGTTAAGCGGCAAATTTCCGCCGGCCGCGACCGCGACGTACTGACGGCCGTTGATCATGTACGTGATGGGCGGCGCGTTCACTCCGGCCCTGGTGGCATAGTGCCACAGCTCCGCACCACTCCGAGCGTCGTACGCTGCGAATTTCTGATCTGTAAGGCCGGTGAACACTATTCCGCCGGCCGTCGCGACGGCACCGCTGATCAGCGGTTTGGCGGTGCGCGTTTGCCACGCGATTTTGCCCGTGTTCAGATCGATCGCGGTGAAGAGCCCGTAGCTGCCGACTGTCGGCACCAGCACCGCGCCGCCCCAGTACTGCGCGGGTGGCTGCAGCTGTTCGTGATGCAGCTTGTACAGCATCGGGATGTAGTTCCCGTCGACGTAGAGATAGCCTGTCTGCGGCGAATACGCCGGCGGCGACCAGTCAGATCCGCCGAGCGTGGCCGGTTGGATCATGATGCCACTGTCGGTCGGCGACTTCATGAAGTTTTCGTGCGGAACGAACGCGTCGCTCCGGCGAATCGGCTTGCCGTTCCTGCGGTCCACCACGTACACGAATCCCGTCTTGCCGGCTTCCGCGAGTGCGGGAACCGTCGCACCGCTGGAATCCTTCAGGTCGAGCATCACGAGCGGCGATGCAAGATCGTAATCCCACCTGTCGTGCGACACTTCCTGGAAGTACCAGCGCAGCTTGCCGGTCTCGAGATCGAGCGCGACCATGCAATCTGAATACAGATTGTCGCCCGGGCGCTCGGAGCCGTCCAGATCCGGTGCCGCGTTGCCGACGTTCAGATAGACGAGGCCAAGCTTTGTGTCGACGAGCGGTATGTGCCACATCGGCGCGCCGCCACGTTCCCATGAATCGGGATAGCTGGCGCTGTCCGCCTTTTCCTTCGCGATGTCTCGTCCGAACGACAAGCCCCAATCATCCGTCGTGCGCCACTTTCCCCACCAACCACCTTCCGCCGGAGAAGGAATCGTGTAGAAGCGCCAGACCAATTTTCCGGTGCTTGCGTCATAGGCCGTGACGTAGCAACGGCCGCCCTGCTCGCCGCAGCTGATTCCGGTGATGATCTTGCCGTCCACCGCGAGCGGCGCCGACGTGATGTGGTAGCCTTTCTCGTTATCACCGACCTGAACGTCCCACAGTTTCTTTCCAGTGCCGGCGTCGAGTGCGACCAGTCGGGCGTCGACGGTGCCCATGTAAACCCGACCACCGTAAACCGTGACGCCGCGATTGATCGGACCACAACAGTCAACGGTCGTCCTGTATTCGTGGGTGTACTCCCACTTCTTTGCGCCCGTGGCGGCGTCCAGCGCGACGACGTGATTGAGCGGCGTCGAGATGTACATCACGCCGCCAACGACTACCGGACTCGTCTCGAAGCCGGAGACAATTCCGGTGTGATACACCCAGGCAGGCGCAAGCTGGCCCACGTTGCGCGTGTTGATCTGGGTGAGTGGCGAGAAGCGCTGGTTGCTGAAGTCTCGTCCGTAAGCGGGCCAGTCAGCGCTGTCGGCCATCGCTGTGCGCAGGTCGCGATCGGCACGCGCAACGTCGACGGTACCGCGCGCAGTTGTGGCGCCACCCGCGCTACTCGCGCTGCTTGCCTTGCGATTGCATGCGGCTAGTGGAATCGTGGCGCAGACAAGTAGTGTGGTAGCGCAGAATCGCATTGCTGCGAGCGACGCGCGACCTCGGCATTTCATGTAGCACAGTCATTGGCAGAGCGCGTGCCATGTGTGTTACATCAACGCGATCCACGCAAACCGGTCGTATCGCCACCCGGTGTTACGCGGTGGAACACGGCCTCTTCCACAACGTGGCCGCCCTTGAGATGCTCGACCACTATTCGCTCGAGAAGCTCGGGTGTCACGCCGGCGTACCACACACCTTCAGGATAGACGACGGCTATCGGCCCGCCCTCGCAAACTCCAAGACACGGAGTCTCGCCCCGCTTCACACGATTCGGCCCGAACAGCAATCCCTCGCGCTGAAGCAGCGATGCCAGCAGCGTGTACAGCGAGCGGCCGCGGCGCTCCGGTGAGCAATAGCCGCCGGTGCAGATGATGATGTGGCGCGAATACGGTTCCATTGGCCTTGGTAACGGTGCCATATTCATCATATAATAACCGCCCCTCACAAACTGATGTTTTATGAGTGAAGTCGACCCCGTAATCGCTGCAAAGAGATACGCGCATCCCGAAGCTCTCGTGAGCACCGAATGGCTCGCTGAACGACTTGGTGATGATTCGATCCGTATACTCGAATGTGACGAAGATGTGCTGCTGTACGAAGTCGCACACATTCCAGGCGCGCAGAAGCTCGACTGGCACACCGATCTGAATGATTCCGTGATTCGCGACTACGTGAGCCGCGAACAGTTTCAGGAACTGCTTCGCTCGCGTGGGATCGACGAGTCGAAAACCGTCGTGCTCTACGGCGACAAGAACAACTGGTGGGCCGCGTATGCGCTGTGGGTGTTCAAGCTGTTCGGCTTCGAGAACATTCGGCTGCTGGATGGTGGGCGCGCCAAGTGGGAAGCTGAAGGCCGTCCGATGAATAGCGAGCGTCCGTCGTTCCCGCGCACTTCCTACGACGCGCCACCACGCTCCGACGAGAAGATTCGCGCATTCTCCGGCGACGCGCTCGCACAATCAAAAGCTGCGAAACCGCTGGTCGACGTACGAAGTCCTCAGGAATTCACGGGCGAGCGCACACACATGGCCGACTATCCTCAGGAAGGAACGCTCCGCGGCGGCCACATTCCCGGCGCTCGCTCGGTCCCGTGGGCACGAGCCGCCGACAGCGATTCAACCTTCAAGTCGGCTGCGGATCTGCGCAGCGATCTACGAGCGCGAGCAGGGCCTCGGAGCGTCGGACGAAATCATCACCTACTGCCGCATCGGCGAGCGCTCCGCGCATACCTGGTTCGTCCTCACCTACCTCCTCGGCTATCCCAACGTCAGAAACTATGACGGATCGTGGACCGAATGGGGCAACACTGTGCGCGCGCCCATCGCGGTCGGCTCGTGAGCGGGACGATACCGGCGGAAGTAACGGTGGTCTGGGCTGGCGAGGGACAGTTCGAGGGTGGGCGCCCCGGCGGTCCAACCATTCATCTCGACTCATCGGCGAAGACGGGGCCTGGCATGGTCGACACGCTGCTCTGCGCGCTGGCCAGCTGCGTGTCGGTCGACGTGGTGGACATTCTCGCCAAGCGACGGACACCGGTCAGCTCGCTCAGTGTGAACGTCAAGGCGGAACGCGTGGACGGCACTCCGCGGAGACTCGCGCGCGCGACGCTCAATTTCGAGATTGGCGGAGCCGGGATCGAGCGCGCTCACGCGGAGCGCGCGATCGATCTCTCCGTCACCAAATACTGTTCGGTCCGGGATTCACTGAGAGAGGACATTCCGGTGGACTGGACGCTGTCACTGACTGGCGAGTGAAATCGCGTTGACGCGAATCGGCGTCGTCGGCACGGATAGCGGCGTCGGGAAAACGGTGGTCGCATGCGCGATCATCGCTGCGATGCGCGAGGCGGGAGCTCGTGTCGCGCCCATGAAGCCGATTGGCCGTCGTGGATCGGGCGACATCGAGCAGATGACAGCGGCGTCCGGCATCAACTGTCCCCACCGGCTCGTGGAACCTGTTGCATTCGAGGATGCGGCTTCGCCGCTGGTCTCCTCGCGGCGCGGCCATTCACCGATCGACGTCGAGATGCTGGATCGCGCTTTCGCCGAGCTTTGCACGATGAGCGATGCGGTGGTCGTGGAGGAAGCAGGCGGATTGTTGGCGCCGATCACTGAGAGCGAGAGTTTCGCGACACTGTTCAGGCGATGGGGACTCGACATCGTGATCGTGTCGCCAAATAGTGTGGGTTCAGTCAGTCAGGTTCTCATGAATCTTCAGATCGTGCGAGAGCACGGGCTGCGTGTTCGCGCTGTCGTGCTGACGACGCTCTCCAGGGGGCGGGGCGGCACTGCGGAGCGCACCAATCAGGCATTACTCAAGGAATTGCTGCTCACAGTTCCGGTGGTGAGCTTTCCATACGTCGAATCGCCCGGAGATCCACGGCAGCTGATGGCGTTGGCGCGCGAGCTGTCGGCGAGTCCGACCATCGCGCGCCCAGCCTGACTCCCGGCTGCACCGGGGTCCCGGAGCGACCACCGGTGACCGATCTGCACGCTTCTCAGTCTTTTGGACATGATGGCTAGAACAGACTCCAGAGGCCACCTCTACGGCTCGGCTTCTCCACGGGTGATCCGCGTATCACTCGTCATACTGCTCTTCGCGATCGCGTACGCGGTGCTCGTGTTCGCGATTGGCGTAGTTCCGCTCAACATGCTGTTTCGCAAGTTGCTCGGCGCCAGCATCATGCCGGCGATCTGGCGCAACGCGATGATCCGTCTCGTGGAGCGCACGACGGTGGCGGCGGTAGCCTGCTGGCTTGCGCTGGTGATCTCTGGAAGAGTCCGCGGCCGGCTCACCGGAAAGGGGATGCTTGCCGTCGGCGCTGCAATGTCCGGTGCGCTGGCTGGCGCGCTCGATGTCGGACTTCAAAAACTGTGGACGTCGTATCTCGTAAAGGCAGCCCAGGCAGGCCTGGTATGGGGCGTCGTGTTGTCATGCGCCATTACCGCCGCCGTCGCGATCGCGGTGACACTGCTGTTCATCACACGCAGTACCAAGCTGGTGCCGGCGAAGAGTTAGCGAAGCGCGAAAGTCAGGCGCCTTACGCAGGTGACCTTGACCGCGGTGCGCGACCGATCTTGCGACCCGTGCTTGACAATCAATAAGTATCGGCTTATTGTTTGCGCATGCAGAGCGCGGCCGCGGTCGAGAACAAGATCTTCCAGGCGCTGGCGGACCCCAGCCGCCGGGCGATCTTCGAGTCGCTCACGCGCGGCGAAGCGGCGGTGAAGGACCTCACGGCGCGCTTCGACATCTCGCAGCCGGCGGTCTCGCAGCATCTCGCCGCGCTTGAAAGACGCCGGCCTGGTGAACGGCCGGCGCGAGGGGCGCTGCGTCTACTACCGGGTGGAGCCGCGCGGGATGAAGCCGCTCATCGACTGGATCGCGCACTACCGCGCCTTCTGGACGGAGCACGTCGATCGCCTCGAACGACTGCTGGAGAAAATGGACGAATGACTCCGATCGACAAGACCGCACCATCGCAGACCGAATCCATTTCGTTCGAATTCGATTTGCATCATCCGCCGGAGAAGGTGTGGCGCGCGCTCACCGACCCCGTGCTGCTCGCGGAGTGGCTCCTGCCCGTCGTCGATCTCAAGCTCGAGCCGGGGGCGGCGTTCACGTTCAAGACGCAGCCGCAGCCCGGTTGGGACGGCACCGTGAACTGCCGGATCCTCGAGATCGAAGCGCACAGGAAGCTCAGCTACACGTGGGTCGTCGGCGACATGCGACACCGTCGTGACCTTCACGCTCACGCCCACGGCGTCGGGCACGCGCCTGTCGCTCGTGCAGTCGGGCTTCAAGCCGGACCAGAAGCAGAACTTCGGCGGCGCGCGCTACGGCTGGAAGATGATGGGCGGAAAGCTCGTCGACCTGCTCGCGAGGATCCCGGAGTCGGCCGAGACAATCTGAACGCGTCGTCCGCGGCGCTGAGCCAGTATCGACAAAAACCAAAGACAGGGAGAAAGCGATGCGCATCAAGTGGACTACGCTGTACGTTGACGATCAGGATAAAGCGCTGCAGTTCTACACGGACAAGCTCGGCTTCCAGAAGAAAGCAGATTTCTCGCAGGGGACCTACCGTTGGCTCACGGTTGTCTCACCAGAAGACCCGGAGGGCACGGAGCTGGTGCTGGAGTCAAACGCCAACCCCGCGGGCAAAGCCTACCAGGAAGCGGTTCGCGCCCAGAGCCGACCAGCGGCCCAGTTCCTGGTGAGCGACGTGCAGGCGGAGCACGATCGATTGGTGGCCAAGGGTGTGAAGTTCACGATGCCGGTCACCTCAACGACGGGCTCCATCATTGCGGTGCTGGACGACACTTGCGGCAACCTGATCCAGCTCGTGAAGCTCACCTGGGGCTAGGAGCCAGACAAAATGAAAAAGAGCTCAACGACCAAGAGTGCGTCCAAGGCCGAATCCCCTTCCCGCTTGATCGACGCGAGGATCGAGGAGCTGGGCGACTGGAGGGGCAAAACTCTCTCCCGTGTCCGCGCGCTCATCAAGCAGGCCGACCCTCAAGTGGTCGAGGAATGGAAGTGGAGAGGGGTTCCGGTTTGGTATCACGAGGGAATGATCTGCACCGGCGAGACGTACAAGAGCGTCGTGAAGCTGACGTTCGCCAGGGGTGCTTCGCTCAAGGACCCTTCCGGGCTGTTCAACTCCAGCCTTGAAGGCAACACCAGGCGTGCCATCGATTTCCATGAGGGTGATGAGATAGATGAGGATGCGTTCAAGGCGCTCATACGTGCCGCGGTCGCACTGAACGGGTCATGACGGGATTCGTCGTGTTCGCGCGGCACCGGTTGCAGCTCGCGCATACCCGCGACATCCCGCGAGTCGTCCGCATCTCTCGCTCAACGACACGAAGCGGCGTTGACACTCACACAGGGGCATGTGTTATGCACGATTGCTGAGCGGCACTTCTACACGCCAACAGGAGGGCGCGATGCCACGAGGCGACAAATCTGCATACACGGACAAGCAGAAAAGACAGGCCGAACATATCGAACAGGGATATGAATCACGCGGTGTTCCGGAGAAGGAATCGGAGCGGCGCGCGTGGGCGACGGAAAACGCGATAAGTCACGGTGGGAGAAAGGCTGGCGGATCAGGCCGCGGAACGTCCGAGAATCGTGAGCCGGAGCGCAAGGGCGGCCGCATTGGCGGCCACTCCGAGAGTCACGCGGAGAGAAGCAGAGCTGCCAAGAAGGGTTGGGAGACGCGCAGGCACGGCCATTGATTCGCGCTGCCAACTCATCCGCCGAGGTGATACTGCAGCGCTACTTACTCCAGCGCTTTTCCGTCTCCTCGAGTTCTACACGCAGTCTCGAATAGCTATCGTATCTGGCTGCGCTCACCGTCCCGGACTGAACCGCGGCGATGACCGCGCAGCCAGGCTCCGATAGATGTGAACAGTTTCCGAAGCGGCATTCGTGGATGAAAGGCCGAAATTCAGGGAAACAGTCCGGCAGATCCACAGGGTCGAGACCCCACACTCCGACCTCGCGCAGTCCGGGAGTGTCCGCGACGTAGCCACCAGCCGGAAGCGGATGCATCACCGCACCCACGGTCGTGTGGCGTCCCTTGTTCACCGATTCGCTGATCGCGCCGACTCGCAAGTTGAGTCCGGGATACAGCGAATTCATCAACGACGACTTGCCGACGCCCGACGGACCGCTCAACGCGCTCGTCTTTCCGTCGAACACAGCATGCAGCTCTGCGATTCCACTCCTCGCGATCGCACTCGTGAGGTGAACCGGATAACCAGCGGCGTCATAGTCGGCGAAACGCACGCGGATCTCTTCCTCGTCTGACAGGTCAGTCTTGTTGATCACTACGCGTGCGGTGAGCGAGTTCGCTTCGGCGATGACCAGAAAACGATCGAGCATTCGCGGGTGCGGCTCGGGATTCGCCGCGGCGAACACGACGATTACCTGATCCAGATTCGCAACGACGACCCGCTCGCCGGCGCGCCCACCCGGCTCACGTCGAGCGAGCTGCGACGTACGCGGAAGAATCTCGGTGATCATCCATCCGTCGCCACGCTCGCCTTCGATGACCCTGACATTGTCGCCGACCGACAGCTTGACACCTGAATCGCTCACCAGCTTGAGACGGCCGCGCAACGACGCGTCATGCATCTCGCCGGTGGTCGTGCGCACCTGCCACACGCCGCCGGTACCTGACAGGACGCGTCCGAGGTGGGACGGTCCCTCCACGGTTCGTGGTGTCCCTGTCACGAATCTCGCATGACGTCGTACCACGGCCGCGATGGCGTCTCTGCACGTGTGATCAGGTCATCGAGCGTGCGCTTCGCGTCGCTCAATCGCATTGCACCGAGCGCGGCGCGTGCGGCGTCCTCGGTCTCGCCGAAGGCGATGTAATCGGTTTCGAGATGGCCGGCGGCGGACGGATCGCCACGACGCCAGTGTACGAACAGCAGATAGGCGCCGAAGCGCCCAGCCGGCTCGCGCACTTCGTCCACGACGATGTCCACGCTGTACGAAGCGCCGTCCTTGCCTTCGAATGCGGCCGGTCGCGAATGTACCGCACGGTAGCCGCCAACCGTGTTGGCATCACCGGCGTCATGGTCGGCGGGGAGAAATCGGCCCATCGGGGCTCAGTGGCGGCTCAACGTCGGCCGCGCACCATCTCCTTGATGATGTTGCCGGTGATGAACGCGACGTTGGCCGGACGCTCGGCGAGCCGGCGCATGAGGTACGGATACCACTGCGTCCCGAACGGGACGTAGCACCGCATTCGCCACCCCTCGCGAACGAGCTTCTCCTGCAGATCGCGGCGAACGCCGTACAGCATCTGGAACTCGAAGCGATCGGGCGGATGTCGTTCTCGCGCGCGAACCGCTTCGCCTTCTCGATGATCGACTTCGTCGTGCGTCGCGATGCCCGGATAGTTGCCGTGCAGCATCAGCTCTGCATGCACTTGACGTAATTCGCGTCGACGTCGTTCTTTTCGGGAAACGCGACGCTCGCCGGCTCCTTGTACGCGCCCTTGCAGATGCGCACGCGAGCACCGAGCGCGTTCATGTGCTCGACGTCGGCCTGCGTGCGATACAGATAGCTCTGCAGCACGACACCGACGTGCCGCGAAAGTCGGGATAGAGGCGATGCTCGAACAGCTCGAGCGTCTTCTGCGTGTAGTCGCTCGCTTCCATGTCGAGCCGCACGAAGCTGCCGTACTTGCGCGCGCGGTCGAGTACGTCGTGCATGATCGAGACGCACAGCTCCTCGGAGATGTCGAGCCCCATCGCCGTGAGCTTGACGGACACGTTCGCATCGAGCTTCTCGCGCGCGATGCGATCGAGGATCTTCAAGTACTCAGCGCCGGCGGCGCGTGCC
The DNA here is from genome assembly GCA_963707505.1 of uncultured Gemmatimonadales bacterium. Lineage (GTDB taxonomy): Bacteria > Gemmatimonadota > Gemmatimonadetes > Gemmatimonadales > Gemmatimonadaceae > Fen-1247. The sequence goes on along the minus strand of CAVPQB010000004.1, from coordinate 248,141 downwards.
TCGGCTTCGTTGTGAACACTCTCGCCGAGCAGGTCGAGCGACGCGTGATTCCGCGACCGTTGAGCTCGCGAACCGCGGCAACCGCGGTCTCGAGCGTCTCGCCAGCGACGAAGCGCGAGGCGAATCGCTTGGCGAGACGATTTGTCCGGACGAACTTGAAGACGCGCGGCTGGTTGGAGAGATAGAGAAGTGTGTTTCGGAGCATCTTACTTGTATAAGCGGATTACGGGGAACGGTTTGCCAGTTGCGATCGACGTGTCGAAGAAGTTCCAGTCGACGAGTCCATCATCGGACTCCGGCTCCAAAAGATAAGCGGCGAGCGGGCCGAAGCGCCCGGTTGCCGATACGACCACGTATCCGCCGGCGGTAACGTCGCGCGCGGCTGGCGTACTCCACGTGCCAGTCACATGCGTTTCGTTGTGTCCCTGGAACGCTCGCGGCGCCGTGATGACCGAATCGATGGTGAATACTGAAAGCCGACTGGTCGTACCGGCGGACGAGAAAGGTTCGACGGTGAGTCCGTGAAGCTTGAGTAGCGCCACGATCTTCGCATCTCGGGACCAGATACGCATCCGGATGACGCACCGCCAGTGTCGGCTCGAAACGGTCGTACACCGGCATCACCTGCGTGATGAAGCGGCCGGTACGTCGTATGCCATTGGGCACGCCGGCCTGCGTCCTCGTCGAATCGCCAGTCCGCGTCAGAACCTCGAAAGGAATCGGCGCGTCGAATGGTTTGGTGGTCAGTCGGGAGCGAATCGGAACGTCGGCTTCCTGAACGTTGTCGGCGGTGGATCTGATCTGCTCGAGCTGCGCTGCATGCCTCGCTGCGGCCGACAGAATCTCCTGCACGAACGCGTAGGTCGAAGCCACGCGGCGCTTGAACGGATCGTGCGAGTACGCCTCGCTCAGAATTGAAATACGCCCACGAATTCCGTAGTAGTTGGTTCCGAAGCGCGGCGTGTGCTCGTAAGTGTACCAGCCATCCTTCACCGTGTCGGTCAGTTGCGCCTGCCCGTACTCGCGTCCGAAGTTGCCGTAGTCGAACACCTCGAAGCCGCGGGTGTGCATGCGCGCGCGCAGCTCGGGAAGGATCGTGTCGCGCGTGAACCACCGGCAAACCCGGCGCGAGATGCCGGATTCAGCGACGGCGAATAAGTCAGCGCGTAGCCGTGAAAGCTGCCGTCGGTCGTGTGGAGATCGACGAACACGTCCGGATCCCACGTGTTGAACATCGCGAGCGACGCGCGCGTCTCCGGCGCCTCGGCCTTCACGTAGTCGCGATTGAGGTCGAGGCCCTGGGCGTTGGCGCGCTGGTCCAACCAGTCTCCGGTCCGTTCTGCTCCGTGCGATTGACCGACTGCGGCGAACCTCTCATTGCCGTCGGCGTTGTAGATCGGCACGGCGATGAGAACGATCGAGTCGAGCACGTTGGGGCCGCGCTGAGACGCGAGATCGCGCACGAGCGCCAGCAGTGCTTCCTTGCCCTCCACCTCGCCCGCGTGGATGTTCGCCTTGACGTACACGATCGGCCGGCCCGACGCTTCGCGCTTCCTCTGGCGTCCTGACGAGCGGACGCGACGCGATCACGATACGGAATGTCGCGCCCTTCGGTCGTCTTGCCGATCGCGCCGATACGCGAGCGGGCGGTTGCGCGAGCGAAGCCCGTTGAGGAACGAGATCACATCGCCGTAGGTGGACGTCTTGTGTGTAGTCGGTCGCCTCGGCGCGAGTCTGAGGCATCGGGTAGATCAGCGCGGGATGGATCGATTCGCGCTGCGCACGCTACGGCGAACGATGCGATGCTCACCGCGACGACGCCGCGCGCGGCGGACGTGATAGTATGGCTCATCTAGTGGTGTTGGCTGGTCAGTCCTGCAGGTAGAAGCGCGCGTTGGAGCGCGCCATTTGGCAACAGATCGGATGCGGCTTCGAACCGTCCCTGGAAACCGTGCGTTCAGATCGTCCAGCTGTTGCACGAGGTGCTCGATCCCGACGCTGTCCATGTAACGGAATGGTCCGCCACGAAACGGCGGAAAGCCGATTCCGAATACCGCGCCGACGTCGCCGTCGCGCGGCGAGCGAATGATTCCTTCCTCGAGACAGCGCGCCGCCTCGTTCAGCATCGCGAGAACTGTGCGGCGCTGGATCTCATCTTCGGGAATCGACCGCGCGCGCGCGACCGGGTGCCGAGAAGAGCGCGTACACCGACGGGTCGACCTCACCCTTCTTTCCGGCTTCGTCGTAGAGGTAGAAGCCCTTCTTCGACTTTCGTCCGTAACGTCCCGCGTCGATCACGCTTCGCAGCGATTCGGGCTGCGAGAGACGTGCGCCGAACGCGTCGAACATGATCTGGCCCACCTTGCCGGCGACGTCGAGTCCGACCTCATCGATGAGCGTGATCGGGCCGACCGGAAATCCGAAATCGACGAGCGCCTTGTCGATCGTCTCGATCGATCGCGCCTTCGTCGAGCAGCCGGCCGGCCTCGTTCATGTACGGCGCCAGAATCCGGTTGGCGTAGAAGCCCGGGCCGTCGTTCACGACGATGACTGTCTTGCCCAGCTTCTTGCCGTAGGCGACGGCCGTCGCGGTCACCGAGTCCGACGTTCGCTCGGTCGCGATCACCTCGAGCAGCGGCATCTTGTTGCACGGGCGAGAAGAAGTGCATGCCGAGCACGCGCTCGGGCCGTCGCGACGCCTCCGCGATTCGCGAGACGGGAATCGTGCTCGTGTTGGTCGCGAAGATCGCGTCCGGCTTGACGACGGCTTCCACCTCGCGCAGCACCGGTGCTTGACCGCGAGATCCTCGAACACCGCCTCGATCACGAGATCGACGTTCGCGAAGCCGGAATAGTCGATCGTGCCGCCGACGAGCGACATGTATCGCGGTACTGGACCCGCGTGATCTGCTCGCCTGGTGAGCCGTTCCTTCAGCACGTCGCTGCACCGCGCGCAATCCCTTCGCCGACGCGCGCCTGATCGGCATCCTTCAGTCGCACCAGCGTTCCCTGCTGCACCGCGACGGTCGCGATCCCCGCGCCCATGAATCCCGCGCCGATTATGCCGATCTTCTCGACGTTGAGTGCGGCGGCCGTGTGACCTGCGGGAAGTCCACTGTCCTTCTTGAGCGCCGTCGTCGCGAAGAAAAGGAAGATCAGCTGCCGCGACACATCGGTCACCGCCATCTCGCCGAACAGTCGCGCCTCCTCGCGCAGACCAGCGGCATTCCCCTGCTCGAAGCCAGCGTCGACGGCGTCGATCGCGGCGAGCGGCGCGGGGTAATTGCCGTGCGTCTTCTTCTCCGCCTCCTCGCGCGCCTTCCTGAACACGACGCTGCGGCCGACCGGATTGCGATCGAGCAGCAAGCCGGATGCGCCGCGGGAGCGCGCGCCGCGCTCGAGTCGTCCTTCACCCAAGGCCCTGCGCGCGCGATCGATCGCGATGCGACGCAGAATCGCGGGATGCACCATCTCGTCGACGAGCCCGATCTGGAGCGCCTTCTTCGCGCGCACGTTCTTGCCCGTGAGAATCATGTCGAGCGCGGCACGGGCTCCGATCAGCCGCGGCAGCCGCTGCGTTCCGCCCGCGCCGGGAATCAATCCGAGCTGCACTTCGGGCAGTGCGAGAATCGTCTTCGGATGATCGGTCGCGATGCGCTATCGACAGGCGAGCGACGCTTCGAGTCCGCCGCCGAGACACGCGCCGTGAATCGCCGCGACGAATGGAATGCGCGGCTTCTCGAATGCTCGACGAGTGCCTGTCCGTCGCGGCTCAGCGCTCGGCGTCCGCCGCGTCGCGCAGTTGCGTGAACTCCTCGATGTCGGCGCCGGCGATCCAGGTATCGGGCTTGCCGCTGATCAACACGCGCCCTTCACCGTGTCGTCGCGCTCGAGGCGATCGAACAGTGCGACGAACGCGTCGCGCATACCGCGCGTGAGCTTGTTGACCGACTCGCCGGGAAGATCGAACGTGATGATCGCGATGCCGTCGTCGACTTCCATCGTCACGGGAGCCTGGGACCGCCCATTCGCGGCCGGAGTGTTCATGCGAGGCTCCGTCATCGTCCGCTCCACCACCATCGCGAAGCCCATTCCGCCGGCGGCGCACACCGTCATCAGACCGAACTGCGCTCGCGCCGGCGCAGCTCGTTCAGGAGCGTCGTCGTGATGCGCGCACCTGTCGCGCCGAACGGATGCCCGATCGCGATCGAGCCGCCCATCACGTTGAGTCGCGCGCGATCGACTTCGCCGACCGGCTCCTCGAAGCCCGCGCGCTCCGCCCATTCCACGCGACTCGAAGCCCTTGAGATTGCACAGCACCTGCGCGGCGAACGCCTCGTGCATCTCGACGAGATCCATGTCCGCGAGCGTGAGTCCCGCGCGCTGCAGCGCGACCGGCGCCGCGAGCACGGGGCCCATCAAGAGCTGCTCGCCGGGATCGAGCGCGGCGTACGCGTACGATTTGATGTAGCCGAGCGGCGTGTAGCCGAGCGACTTTGCCTTGTCCTCGCTCATGAGCAGGACGCATGCACCACCATCGGTGAGCGGCGACGAATTGCCCGCGGTCACCGTGCCGTATTGCCTGTCGAACACCGGCTTGAGCGCCGCGAGCTGCTCGTAGATGTGTCCTCACGAATGCCGTTGTCGGTCGTCACGACGGTCTCGAACTTCGGCGGCACGAGCACCGGCATGATCTCGGCCGTCAGTCGTCCATCCGCGGTCCCGGCGGCCGCGAGCCGGTGCGAGCGAAGCGCGAACTGATCCTGATCCTCGCGCGAGATGTCGTTGATCTTCGCCATCTTCTCGGCCCTCTGGCCCATCGTCTCGCCGGTGGTCGGCTCGGCGATCGCCGGCGTGATCGGAACGAGATCTCTGGGCCGGATCCGCGAGAGTGCACCGATGCGGCCGGTGATGGATTTGGCGCGCGACGCCGCGACGAGCGCGTCTGCGAATCCACGCGAGTGCAGAATCGGAACGTTCGAGAGCGATTCCGCGCCGCCGGCGATCACCACGTCGTGGTGACCGAGCGCGATCTGATCGGCGGCGTCGGTGATCGCCTGGTTCGCCGACGCGCACGCGCGGCTCACGCTGTACGCCTGCACGCCCTTTGGCAGCATCGGCATCAGCGAGACCTCGCGCGCGATGTTCGGCGCGAGCACGGACGGAACGACGGTGCCGAAGACGAGCGCCTCGACTTCGCTTGCCGCTCAGATTCGTGCGCTGGAGCAGCTCCGCGACGCACAGCTTGCCGAGCTCGATCGCCGAGAGTCCCTTGAACGCAGTGCCGGCTTTTGCGAACGGCGTCCGCACGCCCGCGACGATCGCGACGCGGCGCCCGTTTCCAAAGGTCGGCATTGCGGGAACTTAGACAGCAGTCGTGCGTTGTGCTACCGAGCGGCCCCGGTAGCCGGATCCTGTCAGAACGTCATCAGCCTTATTAATACCGATGTGAACACGCACTGACGCGCAACCTTGCGCGATTCGCCTGCAAGTCCCGGATTTTGGGTACAAAAAAGCCGCCCATGGGGCGGCGCAGCGCGGGTCGGGTCGACTCAGTTCAGTACCGAGTCCGGGTTCTGCGAATCATCGAAGGCGAATACGCGCCTTGCGCCCTTCCACCAGTTGCTCTTTGTGTTTGCCAATGTTTCGACCTTCACTCGGGATCCCGGTGTTGGCGCGTGCACGTAACGGCCATCACCTATATAGATGCCGATGTGCGAGATACGCCTGCCGTGGCCAAAGGTGAGCAGGTCGCCGGGCTTGAGCGACGCTATGTCGCGCTCGATCTTCTTGCCGACCAGGGCCTGCTCGCGCGACGTCCGCGGCAACTTGGCCCCGAAATGCTCCATCACGTACTGTACGAGCCCACTGCAATCGAAACCCGAGGACGGCGATTCGGCGCCGCGCTTGTACCTGATCCCGAGCTGCGCGCGCGACAAGGCAACTATCGAATCCCGGAGCGCATGAATCGAGCTGCTCAGCTGCTGGAATGGTTTGGGCTCCGGAACAGCCCTGGGCTGCGTGATGGTCACAGCCTGGGCACCCGCCGGCGACACAAATAAAGCGCCGGCAAGAACCGCGACGCTCATAAGATTTGTGATACGGCTCTTGCCGTGGCTGTTTTTCATGCTCGGTCAAGCTAAGGATCGGCACCTGATGCTGCAATCGCGAAAAGAAACCGACAATCGCGCAGACGACATCATATTAGTGATATCTGGCTGCCGGAATCGTTACGTGACCCTTCACGTCACGGTACTCGATCGACCCGTTCCCGTTGGCCCGCACGACCAGATTGCCGCCGACCCCGCGCGCTGCGACCTCCCCGGACGACTTTGATCCAACAGTCACGTCGCCGCCCACGCTGGACAGCTGGATCTCTCCGGACCCGTCCTGCGGGATGTTGACGGAGCCGGCGATGTTGCTCAAGTAAATGGAGCCGCCGCGATCCACGATACGGACGTTGCCATTGACGTTGGCGACGATCATGTCGCCGTCCCCATCTGTAATGTCGAGCTTGCCGCCAACCGTATCTATGTCCAGCCCGCCGTCGCCGTGTGTCAACCGCATCGTCCCGACGTTGCGGAACGTGGACTCGCCCGTGCTGTCCGTCACGTCGAGGGCAAGCGACGATGGCAGTTGAATCATGAGATCGAGTGTCGCGGCGGCTCCAGGCTCGTGCCGCGATGGCGGGAGAATGGCCGAGACGAGGAGCGTATCGCCCGCCCTTCGGCTCGTTATCTGGATCGCGTTGAGGGTCGCGACGGTCGCGGCGTGCGCGATACCGGTGACAAGGACTCCCGTGGCGGAGCCCGTTCCCTGAACCCGCAGATAGCCCGCGCCGGCATTCAGCACAAGCAGGGTTGCTCCTGCGACGGGGACATGCACCGTGCGCGTTGCCGTGTGCTCCAGTCTGCGCAGGGTGCATCCACCGAACAGCACAAGGGCGATGCCAGCGCCTAGCCCCGCCAGCCGCACATGTACCATGGTCACGCTGAACGGAGAGTCATATGCCTCGGCCTGCACTGTACGCGGTAATTACGTCGCAGCAAGCCTAAGCGCTGCCATGCCGGATGCGAGTGCCGCTCGAGCCCTTATCAGGACCGTCCGGGCGCGGCGAGTTGGAGTACCCTTCGATTGAAGTCGATGTTCACTCTGAACGATTTCAGAAAGTTGAGGCCGAGCAGGCCGCGAGCGCCGGGGCTCACCTGCTGCAGCGATCTGAGATCGAGCGAGCAGACCGTAAGGTTCGTCGCCGCGGCCGATCCCACTCGCAGTGAATCGACACGCAGGAGCCGAAGGGGCCCGCTAAGCCCCACACCGGCGCCCACGCCCACTGCACCCTTTCGCGCCGGCAGATCCAACTGGTGCGTCAGAGAATCATCCAGACAGGTAAGCGTGGCGCCCGTGTCCAGAATCAGGTCGATTGGTCCGTGTCCGTTGATGAATGCAGTGACGAGGATAGCCGAGCCTCGGGGAGCCAGGTGGAACTCGACTTCACTGGCTGCGCTGTCGGGTGGGACGGAAACTTTTGTTGGCAATCCCGTCCGATCGCATGCTACGAGTGCAGCGCCGAGCAAGGTGCCGGCGACAGCGTACGACGCAAGCCGGCGCAGGGTCGAGCACGTGCGTCGCACGCTGCGGGAACGGGCCTCATGACGAATATGAATGATCTGCTCCTTTCTGTACCGGAGCGTGGCGCAAGTCGTGCGCCGTGCCGCCAGCATCGGCGGCACGCACGGATCTTACATATCGTGGATGGTCTTGATCCCGGTGACCTTGAGGTGTCGCACGGCGGTCGGAAGGCGGAGGATCGTGGTGTCTCCCAATTTTTTCCCTACCAGAGATTTTCCGATCGGCGATGACATCGACACGTGGCCGTCCTCGAAGTCACCGTCGCCGAAGACGAGGCTGTAAACCTCGGTCTTGCCGTTCTTCTCGTCCTGCACCGTGACTTCGGAGCCGAGTCCGACGGCATCGCGCGCGATCTGTGAGACATCGATCTGCGACAGCTTGGACAGACGCTGACGCAGTTGCCCCAGACGCGCCTGAACGAATTGCTGACGCTCGAGGGCGGCCTTGTACTCCGAATTCTCACGCAGGTCGCCGAGCTCGACGGCCTTACGGATCTCATTCGGTAATACAACGTTCAACTCGTGCTGCAGCTTCTCGACCTCTGCGCCGAGCTTGAGCTTGAGCTCTTCGATCATGGGAGCCTCGATGCGACGATGCCTGATGTGAGAGGGGGAGGCAAAAAAATGAACGCCCGGCCGGGGGGTCGGGCGAACGGATTATTGGTGCAAGTTATCCGACCGCACTGGAAGGCGCAATCCGATGCCGAGCCGAGGTACAGCCCAGCACCGGGTGATATCCGATTGGGTATCTTCATCCAGCTGTCATGACTGGCTCTCCTCCTTCATCGAACGGAGCGGCAATCGCCGCCCCTGGTACCGGCCCGACGCTGAGCGAGCGTGAGCGGGTGGTGGATCTGCTGCAGCTGCGATTCGCCGACGACCATCTCTCGTTGGATGAGTTCGAGCGCCGCGTGGCTGTGGCGTATCAGACGAGGACGGCAACCGAACTCGCCGATCTGGTGGCCGACCTTGCGCCGGCAACGACGCTGCCAGCCGTTCCGGAGCACGGAAGAATCTCGGCGAAATTCAGCAATTACGAGCGCAACGGCCCGATGACCATCCCGCGCGAACTCGAGATCGCCTCCATCTTCGGTAACGTGGAGATGGACATGACGGACGCCACCTTCGCATCCGGCGTTACGGAGATTCGGATATCGGCCGTGTTGGGCAACGTCGAGCTGACGCTTCCGCTGGGCATCCGCGTCGAATGCGCCGGCGACGCTCTACTCGGCAATTTTGACTGCAAGGCGGCGATGATCGCAGGCTATCCCACCGATGCCGATCGCGTGGTGCGCATCAGCGGACGTGCTGTTTTGGGCTCGGTTCAGATCGAAGCCGAGCTGCCGAGCTCCGTGCGGCTCGCGCATCGCGCACCGCGGCGGTTGACGTGATAGTGCTGAAGTCATGAGCAGATTCATACTCGGGATCGCGGCACTCGCCGCGCTGGGCGGGTGCTCGCGCTTCGAGTCGTCTCAGAAACCTGATTCGGGGACAGCCAGATCGGATTCGGTCGCACAACGTCGCGCCGACACCGCAGCGGCCGACACCGCCATCACGGTAACTGCAACGGGCTACGGTCCACTCCGAATCGGAATGACCGTCGCTGCCGCCGCAAACGCACTCGGCTCACCTGCTCCATCTACGGTTGGTCTCGATACGGCATGCGCGTACGTCCATTTCAGCACCGCACCGCAAGGCATGCGAATAATGGTCACCGGTGGAACCGTCGCGCGCATCGAGGTCGATTCGAGCACGGTGCCGACGGGACTCGGGGTGCGTGTCGGCGACTCGGAAGCGCGCGTCAAGGCGCTGTACGGGTCGCGCGTTTCAGTCGAGCCACACAAATACCTGCCGAACGGTCATTATCTCGTTGTGTCTCCCGTACCGCCAACTGACAGCAATTTCCGTTTGATCTTCGAGACGGATGGAGCTCGCGTCACATCTTACAGAGCTGGCCAGCTGCCACAGGTCCAGTGGGTGGAGGGATGTGCATAGGATGTGCGTAGCATGACTCCCATATCGATAACTCCGACGACGACAGCGCTCGTCCTCATCGATCTCCAGCGCGGGATCGCCGGCGGCACCACGGTTCCACACGCAGCGTCGGTCGTCGTGCAGAACGGGGCCAGGTTGGCGCAGGCGTGTCGCGATGCGGGCGTGCTCGTGATTTTCGTGCGCGTGGACGTTGGCCCGGATGGTATACTCTTTCCGCGCGTCAACTCCGACGTGCCACGGCCGGCGTTCAACGCGTCAGCAGGCTGGTCGGATCTCGTACCTGAGCTTGGTGCAGGCGAGCGCGACGTCATCGTAACAAAGCATCAGCCGAACGCATTCTTCGCGACCGATCTCGAAATTCACCTTTCGCGCCGCGGCATTCGTACCATCATACTGGGCGGAATCTCCACCAATATTGGTGTCGAGTCCACAGCGCGCGCTGCGCAGGAGCGCGGTTACGATCAGATATTCGTCGAGGATGCAATGGCCGCGCGTGAGGTGGACCTTCACGAGTTTCCGGTTCGTCGTTTCTTCCCGACGATCGGCAGAGTGCGCAGCACCGCGGATGTTATTACCGGCCTGCAAGCGGTGGAGAAGTAGGCCGTTTGTAAGTCGTCATTCCCGCGAAAGCGGGAATCCATGTCATCAATCTCGGAGTGCAATGGCCGTGGGACGCGGGTCGGCAACAAATGGATCCCCGCTTTCGCGGGGATGACGATCGGATGGATTCCCGTTTTCGTGCCGATGACGGATCGGGGCGCCGCGACGTTCACCAACCCACTGTTGCTACTGTCGATACTGTGCGCATCACCGCTACCCGCACAGCAGCACCGCGTCACGATCACCATCGATCCTCGTGATTCGATCGCCGCTTTCGATCCCATAACAGCGCTCGGCTCGACCATCGACGGACACGGCGAGGACGCGACGCGCTACATCTTCACGCGAGCGAATGTGTCGGCGATGAAGTCGGTGAACTTTCATCCGATATCGTACCGTCTGCGCACCGAGCTTGGCATCGAAGCCTGGCACTGGAATCCGCGCGGGCACTGGAGCGATCCGGCCCGTCGACAGGGCTACTGGACATCAGCCGATACGATCGGATCCCGGATAACGGTGTCGTACGGCTACGTATTGCCTCGACGCGGCAATACGATCGATCAGGCCAACGACGAGGGCTATTCGCGCCTGACCGACGGCGATACCACATCATTCTGGAAAAGCAACCCATATCTGGATTCGCGCTACACTCACGAACCGAGCAACAGCCATCCGCAGTGGGCGATCGTCGATCTCGAGCACAATGAACCGATCGACGCGGTGCGAATAATGTGGGGAACGCCGTACGCAACGAGCTACGACGTGCAGTACTGGGAAGGCGAGCAGCCTAAAGGTCCGGATGACAATGCCGATGACACCGGATGGCGCACGTTCTCCAACGGATCAATACGAAGCAGCAACGGTGGTGACGTAACGCTCAGCCTGGCGAGGCGTTCCATCAGCACACGCTGGATCCGGATTCTGCTGCGCACGAGCTCGGGCCGCGCAGCGGCCAGCTCGAGCGATGTGCGCGATGGGCTGGGCTTTGCGATTCGTGAGATCTCTCTGGGTCGAATCGAAAACGGAAGCTTCCGCGAAGTTACTCGACACGCTCCGAATCCAGGCGGCCAGAGCCGCACGTACGTTTCCAGCACGGATCCGTGGCATCGCGAAATTGATCGGGATGAAGGGACTGAGCAGCCTGGCATCGATCTCGTGTTTGCGAGCGGGATCACGCGCGGATTACCAATGCTCACTCCTGTCGGCGTGCTGTACGACACACCGGCGAATGCAGCTGCGCTGCTTCGCTATGTGCGCAAGCGACACTATCCTATCCCGCGCATAGAGCTGGGCGAGGAACCAGACGGTCAGTTCGCATCACCGCTCGACTTTGCCGCACTCTACGCACAGGTTGCCGACTCACTCCGTGCCGTCGATGCCGATATCATACTCGGCGGTCCGTCGCTGCAGGATGCACGCACCAAGGTCATGATGGCGTGGAAGGAAAGCGACTCGGATGAGCGTTCATGGCTGGCTCGTTTCGTCACGGCTCTCGCGGCGCGCGGCCATGGGCGCGACCTCGGCTTCGTTTCGTTCGAGTTCTATCCATTCGATGACGCGTGCTCCGGAAGCGCGCTGCAGCTCGCGGAGGTGGCCCGAAAGATACGCAACGCTGTCGCGCAGTTTCGCAGCGATGGCGTGCCTAAAAGCGTTCCGTTGTTGATGACCGAGTATGGCTATTCGCCGTTCTCGACGGCGTCCGAGATGAATCGCGCTGGTGCCATTCTCAATACGGTAGCGGTCGCCGAGTTCCTCGCTGAGGGAGGCTCAGAGGCATTCTTCTATGGAACAGAGCCAAGCAGTCTCGATCGCGATGCCGCATGTGATAGCTGGGGCGACAACACGCTCTTCGTCGCGGACGACGACCGTCACATTCTCGCGAAGAACTCGACGTACCACGCGGCGCACATGCTCACGACGCTCTGGGCCGACTCGGCTGGCGGTCCACACAGCATGCTTGCGACAAAGGTGACGGCGGCGTCCGGCATTGCGCCTCCGATCGGTTCATACACGTTGCGTCGGCCTGATGGAAGGATCGCGGTGCTGATCGCGAATCGCGATCCCGCAAATTCCTGGACCGCCGATGTTCGCGGAGTCGGCGACGCACACGCGACATTCGACGTATGGCGACTGTCTGGCGCAGAGTACAAGTGGCACCCGAATGGCGCTAACGGATTCGCGAAGCCGAATACCGGGCCGCTAAAAATGAACGTCAGCGCCGGTGAGACGCTGACGTTGCCACCATATTCGATTGTAGTCATGCGTCAGCGCTGAGCCGGCGCGTTACTCCATCTCGAATTCGCGTGCAAAGGCGACGGCGAATGCGAACGTCTTCGCGCGGCTGCGCGTTTCCATCGCGTCGGCGACACGTTCGAGGCGGGCGGGGATCGACATGATCTTCTCCTGCGCCTTTTTCCCCATATCGTTGAGCCCTTCGATCGCGTCGATGGCCCAGTAGCGGATCTGCTCTTCCACGATCCTGAGATAATCACGCGGTCCGTAGATGCCGGCTCGCCGAATCACGTCCGCCATCTCGCGGAAGTGAGGCATGTTCACTCCCGGCATGTCGATGGACGGCATGATCGACGCGGCCGACTCGAGCGCACGATTGGGGTCGCGGACGAGCACTTCCTGAAAGACGTTGCGGTAAAACACGTAGTGACGAGCTTCCTCCTTCGCCACGTTTGCCAGCACGGTGCCGATCATCGGCTCGTATTCGCTTGCCAGCTTGCCGGTATTGGCGTGACTGACCTGTGTTGCCCGCTCCTGGAGCGTGGTGTACACGAAAACGCGATACGGATCCTTGTCCCACGTTGGCTCGAAGCCGGACTTGAGATACTCGAACTGCATCTTCTCGAGCACAGGATTGTTCAGCACCAGGCTGTCGCGCGAATAGTCATGAAGTACTGCGCCGTGTCGATCTTCTTCAGCGGTCCACAGATTGGTCCACTTGGACCAGAATGTATCGCCGCCGAGGTACGCGGCGAGCAGACGATGGAAGTGCGGGAGCCCCTCTTCAGTGAGAAGATTGAGGGCCAGCGCGACCCGCGCTGGAGTACTGATCCCCTCGGCCCGGCGCCGGAGATCCCGGACGTGCTTGTCCGGGTCCGTGTCGGGGGCCGCAGAAAGCAGCTCACTCGGAAACCAGAGTATCCGCTTGGACTCATGAGCCACCATGAGCTGGCGTACCTCTTCCTCGAGATCCGCCAGCACCTCTACTTTGGCCAGCGTCTCCGCCTCTGACATGTTCATGCTGGATTGGTGGTCATGACTGGAAGTTACAAGAAAGCAGTCTTGATGCCAATTCGGCAGAATCACGTATGGTCGCTGAGGACAGCCACCTGGCATCGATCGTTGCCGCTCAGCGAGCCTTCAATCACCCGTTTAGCCCGATCGGCCATCATTCCACTAACTTTCAGGATTGCCCTAAAAACGGACTCCGCGTGTCATTTAGCAGTTTCAAGCTCGACCCCAATCTTCTCAAAGGCCTTAAGGAACTGGGCTTCGTTCGTCCCACGCCAATTCAGATGGACGCCATACCACCGGCCATGGAGGGGCGCGATGTGCTTGCGTGCGCCGCGACCGGAAGCGGAAAGACGGCGGCGTTCCTGCTTCCAATACTTCACAAGCTGATGGAGCGGCCGCGCGGAACTACGCGCGCACTCATCGTCACGCCCACGCGCGAACTTGCGGCACAGATCGCCGAGCATCTCAATGAGATCGCCGTTCATACACCGATAACGAGTGCAGCAATATTTGGCGGCGTCGGCATGTCGCCACAGGAGCACGCATTCCGGAGCGGTGTGGACGTGCTCGTTGCGACTCCGGGGCGGCTGCTGGATCATCTGCGACATCCGTACGCGAAGCTGGACCGGCTCGAGTTTCTGGTCCTGGACGAAGCCGATCGCATGCTTGACATGGGCTTCCTTCCGGAGATCCGGAAGCTTCTGCGCCTCCTTCCGGCCAAGCGGCAGACACTGTTCTTCAGCGCGACGATGCCGCCTCCGATCGCGGCGCTCACGCGCGAGATGTTGACCAACCCTGCAATGCTGCGCATAGAGCGCAACGCCGCGCCGCCAACGGGAATCACGCAGGCAGTGTATCCCGTTTCGCAGGAGCTCAAGGCTCCGCTGTTTTTGGCGCTGCTGAACCGTGGCGAGATGAAACAGGCGCTGGTGTTCACGCGCACCAAGCATCGCGCCAACCGCCTCGCGGACTTTCTCGTGAGAAACGGTGTCAAGGCTGATCGCATTCATGGCAACAGGTCACAGACTCAACGCACGGCGGCACTCGCCGGATTCAAGAACGGGACGTACAAGGTGCTCGTCGCGACTGACATCGCTGCGCGCGGGATCGACGTCGAAGAGCTGGGCCATGTAGTCAATTTCGACGTGCCGTTGGTTGCGGAAGATTACATCCACAGAGTCGGCCGTACCGGGCGCGCGGATGCGACGGGTGAAGCATTCACCTTCGTGGCACCCGACGAGGAAGGCGACATTCGCACGATCGAGAAGGCAGTGGGCAAGCGGCTGCCGCGCGTGACCGTACCGGATTTCGATTACGACGCGCGCCCCGCGCAGAAGCTCGAGGTACCGCGCGGCGAGCGCATCGCAGCGATCCGCGCAAAAAAAGCCGAGGATCGCGCACGCGCCGCTGCCAAGGCGGCGCGTCGGTCGACGGGTGGCGCTGGTCAGTCCGGACAGTCCGGACAGTCCGGAGGGCGGTCGGGCCAGCCTTCCAAGCCGGCACGGCCCGGAGTGCCCGGCACCAATCGGCCGAAAGCCGGAAGTTCTCCGCGGCGTCCCGGTGGCAACAAAGGGCGAGCGCGGTAGCCGCTCGTAAATGGGCCGGCCAGCGGCCGCGCCCTCCATTCATAACGGAGCGAGAGAAACGCGATGAAGATGGAGCAGTCAACAGTACCCGCCATCCTCCTGGCACTCGGAGTAGCGATCGGCGGCCTCCTGATCGGAAACGGCTTCGCGCGCGGTCGCTCCGCCGACCGGTTCGTGACAGTGAAGGGCGTTGCGGAGCGCGACGTCCAGGCCGACCTCGCGATCTGGCCATTGCGAGTGGTATCTGCCGATAACGATCTGACAGTCGCGCATGCCAAGCTTCAGACGAGCGTTCAGAAGATCATGCAGTTTCTCGCCGCGCAAAAGATCGACACCACGCAGGCCACGCTCGCGAATTTCCAGGTTTCGGACGCATTCACCAATCAGTACGGTGGAAGCGATCGCGCGCCGACGCGCTACGTAATCCATCAAACGATCGTCGTTCGCTCGAACGACCCGACGACTGTTCTCGCAGCGAGCCAGCACGTGGCAGAGTTGGTCAATTCGGGCGTGGTCCTGTCATCGGGCGGCGAGTATGGAAACGGTGGCCCGACCTTTGTCTTCACCGGTCTCAACAAGCTCAAGCCGGTGATGATCGGCGAGGCCACGGCGCGAGCCCGCGAAGCCGCCGCCAGGTTCGCCACCGACTCCAAGAGCGACCTCGGTGGCATTCGCCAGGCGAGTCAGGGAGTGTTCGAGATCCTCCCGCGCGATCAGGCCCAGGGGATCACTGAGGAGAGCCAGGTCGCGAAAACGGTCCGCGTGGTTTCGACCGTGGATTATTTCCTGAAGAATTAGACGCGACGGAGCCTTCGGCGGGACGACGACATTCGCCGGGGATGATGGCCCGTGTACCAGCTTCCCACCGCGCCTTCCGGCCGTCTCTAGTACCGATCTTGCAATACGGACGTTTTCAACCCAGCCCAACCCGAGCCGGCCCGACTTGTCGCGAGCATTTGTCAACGAAGATGCAGGTGGAACCGTACCGCGCCGCAACTATGCGCTTCCCGAGCGCGACGATCCCACGTTCGACGCAGCTGCCGCAGCCGCTCTACTCGAAGCGGCGCGAGCCGGCGAGACTGCGAGCGCCGAGGAAGCGACGGGATACTACTGGGGTGAGCGCAGGTTGCACGAGCACGTTCGCCGGATTCGCGACAGAGCGGAAGGCGCAAACGACGACCGTCTGGTGCAGCTGGCAGACCGTTTTCTACGATAGCTCCAGAGCTACCCCATTGTGCCAATGACTGTCGTCACCAGGATTGCTGTATGAACGCGAGGCCGACGCTGTGGCTTGCTGCCCTTACCGACTACATGCCGCCGCTTGCGCTCATGTCAGAGCTCGGACGCAACGCGTGGCGCCAACGTGACAAACAGCGCCACAGGGCGCTCCAGACCGTCGCCAACTCACTGTGCAATATGGTTACGGTGGACCGGCGCTACCCCAACGAGGTGCGGCTCAATCATCCGCAGGGCGGGCTGCTCGTTCTCGACGTCCTCGCGCGCCGCTGCACGCTCAACGATGCGGATGTGGACGCAATTGGGCTGGTCGACCGTCTTCGGCTCTGGCTGCGCACGCAGCTCGACAACGCGCGAATTTCCGAAGACCGGATCTGCTGCGTCCGGCTCGAGATGGACTACACCGCTGGCGAGCGTACTTACCTCGCGAGCGGGCGCGTGTGGGAGATGCATTTCTCGCTGCGATCGGAAGTCGTTACCTTGGACCAGAGCTACGTCGGCACCGCACCGGCGTGCACGGCCGCGGTGCCGTATGGCGTCGGGGCGCTGATAGCCTGGTAACCCAACGGAACTGACACGGAACTGACACGGAACTGATGACGACTCACGTGCTCTCCCATCCCGGCGCCGACGAATACGCGCCCTATTACAACACCTACATCGCGCCCGTCGCGGGGCAGAACGCGCTCGAGACGCTCGTCACGCAGCTCGGGGCTCTGGACGCACTCCGCTCGCTTGGCGACGCTCAGGCGCTGCACCGCTATGCGCCGGATAAGTGGAGCGTGAAGGAAGTCGTCGGCCACATCACGGACGCCGAGCGAATCTTCGCGTGCCGCATGCTCCGCATCGCGCGCGGCGACCAGACGCCGCTACCCGGCTTCGATCAGCAGCCGTACGTCGATGCCGCGCATTTCGACCGTCTATCGATCGGCACTCTCGTCGATTCGTTTCGCGCAACTCGCGCGGCGACGCTCGCGCTCGCGAACGAGATCGACACCGACGCGTGGCTCCGAACCGGGACAGCCAGCGGATTCACGGTGAGTGCACGCGCTCTGGCGTACATCATCACCGGCCACGCCACGCATCACATCGGAATACTAAAGGATCGGTACGGGATGGCGGTGTAGCGCGCGAGAAACGCGTGACGCTACCTGCAGTACTCGACTTTGTTGGCGTGTCGGTGTTCGCCGTCAGCGGAGCGCAGATCGCCGAGCGGACGGGGCTTCCGCCAGCGAGCTGCGTCGTGCTCGGCACGATCACAGATCCGCCGGTGGCATGGTTCGCGTCGCGCTGGAGGCACTGGGCGTCCCGCGCCCCATCCCCTCGTTCGCCGGAATGGTGCTGATTGCCGGGCTACGTCTAGCGGCAATCCTCTGGGGGTTGCAGCTTCCTGTATTCGAGCTCGACTCTTCGGCGGAGAAGCGTTAGAAAATTCTCCGTCGCGACTCTGTCAGGAGAATGAGATGTCGATTGCCGCAAGCGTGCTTCCAGAGTTCGATCAGGAGATGGCGACAACTCGCACGATGCTCGAACGCGTGCCCGAAACTCGCGCGCAATGGACACCGCACATCAAGTCATGGACTCTGGGCGAGCTCGCGGCGCACATCGGCAATCTGCCGCGGCTTGGTCTCATAGCAATGGAAGCGGACGAGCTGGACCTGAGCGAGTCGGGCGGCGGAAGAAGTCCGGAATTCGATTCCACGGCGAATCTGATTCGCACTTTCGACGAGAATGTACGGCGCGCCCGCGCAGCCATCGAGTCGGCGTCGGATTCCGACATGATGGAACCCTGGACACTCCGGAGGGCTGGCAGGACGGTCTGGACCCTTCCGCGCGCCGCCGTATTGAGGTCATTCATCCTGAGCCACATGATCCACCACCGTGGGCAGTTGAGCGTCTATCTGCGTCTGAACGACGTCCCCTTACCATCTGTTTACGGGCCTTCCGCCGATACGAAGGGATAACCGCCCCCCCCGGGCCGGTGACGTCGCCGCCCGAGGCACGTCTATAACTGGGCTGCCTCCAGAGCCCGATCGAGCGACAGAACCTTTGCACGGAGAAGCCGATGCAGGTCAACGCCAATGACAATCGCGGCCGCTGGATCATCATAGGAGGTGCCATGGGCGCCACCTTCGCCGCCAATACGCACCATCTCCCGGTCGCCGTCGCGCTCGGAATCGCCGCCGGAATGACGATCGGCACGCTGATCAACAAGGCGGCGCCGCACGGGGGCGGCAAGTAGGAGGCACGACCTCACGCTTCCATCGTCATCCCCCCGAAGGCTGGGATGACGATGCAGGGCGGGATGACTGCTTCCGACTAACGCGGCACTTCGCCGCACTGCGTCCCAACTAGACAGCCCCAGCGTCGCCAGCGAAGTTACGATCATGCTGGGCGACCTCGTTGAAAGATGGCGCGTACAGGCGATGCGCGCGTTGCAGGGTTGGGCCACCGAGAAGCGCACCCTGCGCGGGCTCCCGGTTACGCTGATCAACACGCGCCCCGACATAAACTCCGAGCTCGTGTTCAGGCGCCTCGATACGGCGCTTGGACTCATCCAGCAATACCGGCCCGCCACTTTCGCGCAGCTGACGCAGGATTTTTCCCGCATCCACGTCGTGCGTTATCCATGCCGCGCGGCGTTCTATCCCGATTCGCGCACATGTCTGGTCGAGCTCACGTTCAGCGTGAATCCGGAATTCACCGAAGCGCAGATCGCGTCGTCAATCGTGCACGAGGGAATGCACGCGCACGTGTTCGCGATGGGAAAATCCGATCCGACTGAACGACCGGACGAAGAAAGGCTGTGCAGACAAGCCGAGCTCGAATTCGGATTGGCGATTCCGAATGGCGAAGCGATTGTGCAGCGCGCGACCGAATCGCTGCAGCTCGATGACGAGGACGTCGCCCCTGTCATCGACTGGCAACAGGCCCAACAAGCGATCGCGGAGGTGGATGCGCGCGCGATATCGCGGGGGCGAGGTGAGGGGAACCAGTCATCCACCTCGTGATTCCTCCGCTACATTCGCTGCTGCTCTTCATGGCGGCCGGCCTCGCTCTCAATGTGACACCTGGACCCGACATGCTTTACGTCGCGGCACGCAGCACCAGCGAGGGGCGCGCCGCCGGCATTGTTTCCTCGCTCGGCATCGCGACGGGCACACTGTTTCACATTACCGCGGTGGCGCTCGGCCTGGCCGCACTGCTCGCGGCTGTGCCAATCGCGTATACAGTCGTGCGCATTGGCGGCGCGATCTATCTCATGTATCTGGGCGTGCGAGCATTCGCGAAGCACTCACCGATCGCGACACGAGAAGTCGCGCACGCATCTCTCGCGACGATCTTTCGCCAGGGTGCAATCACCAATATTCTGAATCCAAAGGTCGCGCTTTTCTTCCTCGCATTCCTGCCACAGTTCGTCGATCCCGCACGCGGAAGTGCGGCTGCGCAGATCGTCGTGCTCGGCCTGATCTTCGACACGTCCGGCACTGCGGTGAACACGATCGTCGCGCTCGGTGCGAGTCGCGCGGCCGAACGCGTGCGCGCGAATAGCAAGTCGGTCGATATACTGCACAAGATCACCGGCATGATATTCATCGGACTCGGACTTCGGATCGCGCTGGCAAGCCGGCGTTGAGCGCCAGCCCGATCCGCCACTCATCTATTCGTATTCGACTGATCGGATGGCTTACCAGATAAGACACGCAAGCCGCGACGACGTCGCACGGCTAGCCCAGCTTCGCTACGACTTTCGCTCCAATCTCTCGGCGCCCATCGAAGATGCGCGGGATTTTATCGAGCGCTGCCGGTCATGGATGATCGAGCGGTTGGGTGACGGTCGCTGGTATTGCTGGGTCGCTGAAGATGGTGACCGGCTGATCGGAAACGTCTGGATTCAGCTCGTTGAGAAGATCCCGACCCCGACCGACGAGCCCGAAGAACATGCGTATCTCACGAACTTTTTTGTGCTGGAGCCGGCTCGCGGGCGCGGTATCGGGTCCGACATGCTGTCCAGGGTTCTCGAGTGGAGTGCGCGAAGGCAGGTCCATGCCGTGTTTCTCTGGCCGACGATCCGCACGCGCGCGATGTACGAGAGGCACGGATTCCTGGCGGACGGCGACGCCATGCAGTTGCTGTTCGTCCCGAGAGCGCAGTAACATGAAGTGAATGTGTAGTACTGTGAAGTGCGAAAGGTCAGAAACACGGACCAAATGAATACGCTCGGACGTAGATATAGATTACCACGGATCGCGGCGTGGCTTCGCATTCGAACTGCTGTTCATCCTACGCACCTATCAAACCATCCAACCCCTCATGAGTCCACAGGCTCGCCGCCCCAACCTCAGTGCGGGACTACTTCTGTTTCGCCGCGGTGCGGGGTCGGCCGCGCTCGAATTCTTCCTGGCGCACCCGGGCGGTCCGTTCTGGGCGAACCGGGAGGACGGCGCGTGGACGATACCCAAGGGTGGCGTGGAAGCCGGCGAGGCAATCCTGGATGCGGCGCGCAGAGAATTTCAGGAAGAGACCGGGATCGCACCTGCGGGTCCGTTCATCGATCTGGGCAGCATCCGGCAGCGCGCCGGCAAGATCGTGCATGCATGGGCGTTCGAGGGGGACGCCGATCCAGACACGATTGTCAGTAACAGCATGACAACCGAATGGCCGCGCGGATCGGGTCGTATGATCACCTTTCCGGAAGTGGATCGCTGCGGCTGGTTCGATTCGGCGGCAGCGCGCGGGCGAATCAACGCGGCGCAGGGGGAGTTGCTGACTCGTCTGGAGCAGACGCTCGCTGCCGGAGATGGTGCGGGGCGGAAGTCCGGTTAGGTGGTCGCCCGCAGCGCCGCGTAGCCCAGCACGACCCACGCCGCGATGAATGCCACACCGCCCAATGGTGTGATGGCGCCGAGCCACGTAACACCGGTTACCGCGAGGATGTAAAGGCTGCCGGAAAACAGTACGATGCCCGCGAGCATCAGGAAGCCGGAAAGTTGCAGCGCTCCAGGAGTCCGAAACTGGCTTGCGAGCGCGCCAATGAGCAACATGCCGAGTGCGTGATAGAAATGGTACTGCGACGCCGTGTGATACACGGACAACATCTCCGGCGAGATCCGCGCCTTGAGCGCATGCGCTCCGAATGCGCCGAGGATTACGGCTAGCGCGGCGTTGATACTACCGAGTGCGATGAACGTACGCGCGACGGGCTGCATCGCCTACTGACCCATGATCATCGCGAACATCAACGGTGCGACGATCGATGCATCGCTCTCGATGATGTACCTGGGAGTATCGATGCCCAGCTTGCCCCACGTGATCTTCTCGTTCGGGACGGCGCCGGAATACGATCCGTAGCTCGTGGTCGAGTCGCTGATCTGGCAGAAATAGCCCCACAGCGGAACTTCCGGACGCTGCAGATCCTGATGCAACATCGGGACGACGCAGATCGGGAAATCACCGGCGATCCCTCCACCGATCTGGAAGAATCCGAGCGAGGTGGATCTGGTCAGCGTTGTGTAGAAGTCTGCGAGCTCGATCATGTACTCGATGCCGGTACGAACGGTATGCACATTCTTCACGTCGCCCGTTATCACGTGGCCGGAATACATGTTGCCGAGCGTGGAATCCTCCCAGCCTGGCACGAACATTGGAAGATTCTTCTCCATCGCCGCGAGCATCCAGGAGTTTTTTGGATCGATCTGATATTCGCCCTTGAGCTTTCCGCCGCGAAGAATCTTGTACATGAATTCATGCGGGAAAAAGCGTTCCTTCTTCCGATCTGCCGCAACCCACTCATCGAGCACGACGCTCTCGATGCGGCGCATGGCTTCCATCTCGGGGATGCAGGTGTCGGTAACACGATTCATGTGACGATTCAGCAGCGCCTGCTCATCAGACGGAGTAAGATCGCGGTAATGCGGAACACGCTCGTAGTAATCGTGCGCCACAAGATTGAAGATGTCCTCTTCCAGATTGGCGCCCGTGCAGCTGATTGCGTGGACCTTGTCCTGACGGATCATGTCTGCGAGTGATCTCCCGATCTCTGCAGTACTCATCGCGCCGGCAAGCGTCACGAGCATCTTGCCACCGTTATCGAGATGCTTGCTGTACGCATCCGCGGCGTCGATAACCGTCGCGGCATTGAAATGGCGGAAATGCTCGCGAATGAATGCGGTGATCGGTGCTTTGGAAGAGTTATCTGTCATCGTAGTCACGTTGGAATTGATTGCCAAATCTACTTGCCCGCCGAGTGGGCCGGCCCGATCTTGCGGCGCTCGACGGTACGCGTTTCGGCGACATACGCCTGCGATATGGTGTCCACGACTTCGCGCGGATCGTCGGTCATTATCAGCAGATCCAGATCGGTGGGCGAAATCTTCCGCTCGACCAGCACTTTAGACTGGAGCCAGCGCACGAGTCCTGCCCAGTACGCCCGGCCGAACAGAATGACCGGGAACTGATAGATCTTGCCGGTCTGTATCAGCGTGATCGCCTCGAACATTTCATCGAGCGTGCCGAATCCGCCCGGAAAGATGACGAACGCGTTGGAGTATTTCACGAACATCGTCTTGCGCACGAAGAAATAGCGGAAGTTCACAAGCGTATCGACGTACGGGTTCGCACCCTGCTCGAATGGAAGCTCGATGTTGCAGCCGACCGAGTGTCCGCCTCCTTCCTTGGCGCCCTTGTTCGCGGCCTCCATCACGCCGGGTCCCGCACCGGTGACAACGGTGAAACCGGCGGCGGCAAGCAATCGGCCAGTCTCCTCGGCGGCCTGATACATGGGATCATCCGGTGCAGTGCGCGCGGAACCGAATACCGAAACCCCGCGCCGAACGTCCGCGAGCGCATCCATCCCCTCGACGAACTCTGCGGTGATGCGCATGACGCGCCACGGATCCGTCTTGGTATAGTCCTCCTCCGCGGAGCGTGGCGCCTGGAGCAGCTTCTCATCCTCGGTTACGCTGGAAGCCGAGACGTACTCTGGCGTATCGCGGATCGACTCGTCGACCTTGCGCGTGGCACCGGACTGACGCTGTGGATTCACCTGAGATGGAGGGGTCCGGCCCGCCATCATGTGGCCGGCCTCGGTGCGCTCCCTGGTTCCCTCCAGTGCAGTCTTGCTCGCCTGCTTGAGCAGTTGCGGGTTTACCCGTTTACCGGAAGCGGTCCTTGGTGCCTTGGCGGCCTTCGTTGGAACTGGCTCGGTAGAGACGGGATCACGAACAAGCGTCGGTGTGGCGCGCTTCTTGGTCTTCTTAGATTGTCTGGCTGCGGTTTTTGCCATAACCGAATCTAGTGCCCCCTTCCCCCTCTGTAATAATCCTGCTGGCCGACGGCGCACGCCCGGACGTACTGGGCGCCGCGCTGCAGTCCCGCGAGCTTCCCGCACTCGCGCAACTTGCCGAGGATGGTGGATTCCACACGATCACTACCGCATTCCCTTCGGTAACCGGGCCGGCATATACTCCGTTTCTCACCGGGCAGCATCCCGGTTCCGTCGGCCTGCCGGGTCTCAGATGGTACGATCGCGCGCACTCGGCGTGCAGATGGCCGAGCTATGCGCGCAGCTATATCGGGCCGCAGTGTCGCTTTCTGGATCGCGATCTGAATGAGGACGCCGAAACAATGTTCGAGCTTGCCGACTCGAGCATCGGCGCGCTGAGTGTCATTCGACGCGGACTGCCGTCGTCCAGACAGATCGGGAGCGGCGCCGCATTCGTCGCGCGCACTGCGATCACACACTATCGGGGGAAGGTTTCCGGCTGGCTGGACATCGATCGCAACATTGGCGACAGATTCGTGGAACGTGTCCGGGATGAGCGACCGGAGTTCGCATTTGCCGCATTCACGGGAATAGACAAGGCGTCACACGCGTTCGGACACGACTCGCCGATGGTGCACGACGCAATGCGGGTGGTGGACGATGTGTGCCGGCGAATTCGAGCAGACGCGGAGCGCGCCGGCAATTGGGATTCGACGCATCTCTGGATCGTGAGCGATCACGGGCACTCGCCCGTCAGAGCACACGAAGATCTTGCGGGTGTTACAGCTTCGCTTGGTTTCAAGGTGGTAGCGCATCCGTGGACCGTGCGGCGCGGAGCACAGATCGCGGTAGCTGTAAGTGGAAACGCGATGGCTCACATCTACGCGGAGCTCAAGAGCAGAACACGAATGTTCTGGCCGTCGCTCGCCAGCGAGTGGGATTGTGTCGCAAACATGCTCGTGAGCCGAGAATCCGTCGACGTGATGTTGCTTCCGCTGTCGCCCACGTCGTGCGAGGTGCGCACGAGCGACCGGGGCTGCGCGGTTGTCACATGGGACGACGCGCGATACGCGTACCGCCCTGTGACGGGAGATCCGCTCGGAATCGGCGAGCACGATGACATGAGCGAGAGCGATGCATTCGATGTAACCGTTGGCAGTTTCTATCCTGACGCGATAGTACAGATAGCGCGCATCTCGTCGTGCTCGCGAAGCGGCGACATGATACTGTCAGCGGCTCCGGATTGGGATTTCCGCGCGCACTACGAGCCGATTCCGCACGTCTCGTCCCACGGTGCGTTGCATCGGGAGCACATGCTGGTGCCGCTCATTACCAATCGACCCACTCAGGGACCGGCGCGCCGCACTGTAGATGTGATGGCGTCGGCGTGCGCGGTGTTGGGTGTCACGCCGGCGAAGATGGAAGGATTGTCGTTCATCTAACAGGATAGCGCGCACGGTGAATGTCGTCATCCCAGCCTTCGATGGGATGACGACATATGATCAATCGTACCTGTACTGCACAAGCCTACCGTACAAGCCTACCGTTTCGCCTGATCCTCGAGTCGCTGATACACGGCTCGCGCGCGCAGGATCTCATCATGAAAACGGTCTCGTTCCGCATTCGTGCGCCAGGGTGCGTGCTCCTCTTTCGTCCAGACGGCATCGACGGCCTGTCCGAGGAAGTGCGCATCTTCAGCCGAGATGTACTGGTGTCCGCCGCGAACGACGTACACCGGACTCGTCTGCGCGAACGAGTAACCGTCTCCGATGTAGCGCGACGACGGGCCGATGACTCGTGCCGCGATCCATCCCCCCTCGGGGATTGCAACAGTGTCACTGAATACCAGCTTCAATGAGTCCGCTGCGCTCGATGGGGTGATGCTGCGCACGACCTTGCCGTTAACAAGAATGTCCAGTTGCGACATCGGAGCGATCGATACTGCATTGGCGCTTACCTTGAGCGTGCCTGGCGCGCTGGATGCGAGCGCGATTTCGTCACCAGGCTCGCGCCCAGCGACATCGAGAAATACGAGCGGTCCTGTAGAGCCGAACGTATGGCCCGCCTTGATCCCGGCAAACCAGCTGGCGAGGGTGAGGGGTCCCTTCACGTGCACGTACGTGCGGTCGGTGCCTGGCGGCGGATCACGCCAGACGTCGGAGAAGTTATCCGTACCTGACGTTGCGGGAATTCGGAATCCGCAATTGAGCAAACGGTAGTACATCTCCGCGGACGAGTACTCGTCGGACCACACGGCGCCTATGTCGTAGTAGTCACCCTTGCCGAGTGCTGCGTCGACGGGGATCAGCGTGCTTGCGGCCTGCGCTGGTGTCTTGACGAGCGAGTAATACGGATGGGGAAATCCGGCGATGCCGCCCTGCGCGTGCGCCGAATCGATGTACATCGCGTCGAGGGTCGGCTGCGCATAGGACGTATTGGGCACTCCACCCGTTAGCGGCATGATGAACCGCTTGATGCCGAGTATCGAGATGTGTCCCAGCAAACCGCGAAACTCCTCAGCGTATTGCAGGATGTACTGCGGCGTCGACAGCGGGCTTGGCTTTCCCGTCAGGTCGTCCCATCGACCCATGAGTCGCGTGCCGTCCATGTGGATCAGCGCATTGGTAACGTGCAGATCTTCCGCGCGCAGCTCGTCGAAGAATGCCTGATGTGTGAGGCCGAAACGCCCCTGATGCAGATCGTGGATGTGTGTGTCGCCGGAGTACCAGCCGCGCGCCGGAAGGTCGACGAGGCGTGCCAGCCGGATCGTCACACTCCTGGTTCCTCCGGCCGTCACATCGATCTTCACGGACGACGGACGATATTCGTAGCCCTTGAGAGCTTCGATCCGCGTCTGTCCCTCGGGGACGTTGACGTCGAACGCGCCGGTAGTCTGGAAGTACTGCGTTCCCGTCGCCGCGATCGCACGATGGAACCCGCCCTCGGGTGCGTAGCCGCGTCCGTCGCTTGCCGTTATGTAGATGCGTGCAGGGGTCGGTTTGCCATCGGGTCCAAGGACAGTGACATGAACTCGCCCGTTCGGTACTACCGGCTTACGGCTGCGGATAGGCACCGCCGACCAGGACGAGAAGGGGCCGCCGCCGATGCTGGCAGTGTAGAGCACCGTTGCGCCAGCGCGATTCGACACGAACGCAAACCTGCTACCATCCGGACTTGGCGAAGGCTCGTACTCATCGCGCGCATCGGCCGTGAGACGCTCTGGATTTCCACCAGTGACCGGGACGATCATCACATCGTTACTCCCGCCTTCGTCGGACACGTACATCAACGAAGTAGCGTCAGGAGTCCAGACCGGCCGCATGCGATACTCGCTCTCCTCGTACTGCACGAGACGCGGCTCGCCGGATGGAAGTTGCTTCACCCAGATTCCGCCGCTGCCAAGCCGTCCGCGCTCGGGCGCGACGTAAGCAAGCTGATTCCCATCGGGAGAGACAGCGGGCTGAATTCCTGCAACGATCTGCTCGTCTGTATTGCTCGCAAGATCGTGACGATATATGTGGAACGACTCGCCACGACCCGGCCCGCGCGGACTTACAAAGTAGATACTCTTTCCGTCGTGACTCCAGACGGGCTCGACATCCACTGCCGAATCGGTAGTGATGCGCTGCACGGCGCCGCCGTTGGCACTCACGATACCGATGTCGAGATTGGAATTGCCAGTGTCCATCGACAGCGCGATGCGCTTGCTATCAGGACTCCACGCCGGCTCGAAGTAATCACCGGGGCCGGACGTGAGTGCAATCGCTTCGCCGCCCTCGGCCGGAATCTTCCAGATGTCACCGCGCATGGAGAACGCGATCCAGCGTCCGTCCGGACTCCACACGGGGGCCATCGGTCCAGTGGAGACCGCGGGAAGCATGTGACGTTCGACACGATCCGAGTGGCCGTAGCGGCTCGGGTCAGAATGACCGGGCCCTTGCGGACGGGCATTTCCGATCGATACGAGCGCCGTCAATCCAGCGACAACGGCTCCCGCGCCCAGCCAGATACGTGCTTTCATGCGGATAGTTCTCCATTACGCAAACCGGGGACGGTGAAACACCGTCCCCGGTTTGCTGTCATGATCAATACTACGGCTTGTCCCACCAGACGCGGCCGTTCAGCGTTGCTCCGCCCTGCGCGGCGCTAGCGGCCTGCAGTGCGGCATCGTTGAATGACTGCTCCGACACCGGGTAGGTAAGGCGGCGCGGCACCACCTGCGGCGACGTGATCGCGGCCGGACCGGGTTTGAGATCCGGCACGCCAGTGCGGCGCCAGGAACTGTATGCTTCCGTTCCCTCAGAGAACAGCGCGATCCAGCGTTGCAGCGCGATCTGCTGCAGACCGGTTGCCGGCGAGTACGCAACGCGAGGCGAGGCGATGTACGCCGCTGTCACGTTGTCCGCGATTCCGTTGTACTGCATCGACGCCTGAATACCGGCGTTGTACAGCGCAGCGGCATCGCCCGGTGCCCAGCCACGCGCGGCGGCTTCTGCTTCATCGAACAGCACTTCGGAATACGCCATCAGGATCGACGGAGTCGCCTTGCCGCGATATGCAATGCCAACGCGTGATGTGTTGTTGATCCCGATTGCGATTGCGGCATCGTCCTGCAATCCGTTCGGTGCACCGACGTAGAGCGGCTTGCTCGGGCTCGAGATTATCGGGTCGGCGTACACCGCAAGGCGCGGATCGAACACCGTATCTGCCGGCGTCGGTCCGATCGAGATATACAGGCTCTTCAAGATATTCACCAGCGTCTGGCTCATGTGCTGGTCGTCGCGCGTCACGAAGTTGGCGTAGATCGGATTGTTGTTCGTGCCGTCACCGGGCCACTTGAGCAGCGCGTTGTCAGCGTTCGAGGTGAACACACCAGCTGCGATCGCTGCCGCGACCTGTGTCTGTGCCGTGGTCGGATCGACCTTGGACAGGCGCAGCGCATAACGGAGGCGAAGCGAGTTGGCGAACTTCTTCCACTTCGTCGCGTCGCCGTTGTAGATCAGATCTGCGGTTCCATAATTCGCACCGCCGGGCGCGCTGATGTCGCTGGCCGTCTTGAGGTCGGCGAGTATTCCCGCATAGATGGTCTTCTGCGGGTCGTATTGCGGCGGCGATGAAGGATCGGATTTGTTGGCCTGCGAGTATGGGATGTCACCCCATATGTCGGTCATGATGCCGAACGTCCACGACTTCATCACGAGCGCTGGTGCGACGATGTTCGCGCTGTCGGTCTGACTCGTGCTCGCGAGAATCGTCGCCAGATCCTGCAGACCTCCGGCGTAGAAACCCGACCAGTATCCGTTGATGTTGTCGGGCCGAATCGAATACGTGTCCTCGTCCGTGAAACGGTCCATTGCGATGTGCTGCGCCCAGAGCGACGTGAGCGTCAGATCGAAGCTCCCGCCGCGCGCGCGCCCGACGACGTCTGTAATGGCCGTCGGAAACAGGAACTGAGGAGTTACACTGCCTGGCGCGTTCGGATTCTTGTTGATTCCGGTAAGGCCGCTGTTGTCGCATCCGCTTGCCAGTAGTGCAAGAGCAAGCGCGGACGTCACGCCGATTGTTGTTGAGAGTCTCATATGCTCATCTCATTCTGTGAGTATTGGGTGGCGGTCACGGCGTGACGTTGACGGAAAAGCCGAGGCTCTTCGTGGATGGGACACCGATGAACTCGATTCCCTGAACGTTGCTGTTATCGAACGCAGTCTCCGGGTCGATGTCCGGAGCCGCGGCATGCAGCCACAGATTCCGTCCAACGAACGCGACGTTCATCGCCGAGACACGGAATCGGTTGGCCACCGATTGCGGCACCTCATAGTTGAGTCTCACTTCACGCAGCTTGGTGAAGGTTGCACTCACTATGTTGGCTTCGTGGTTCTGGAACAGGGAGTTGAAATACGCCTGTGATGTAACCTTCGTCGTGTTCGGACTTCCATCCGCATTCACACCGCTGACGATCAGTCCGCCGCCATCGGTGAGCGACTCAGCCGTCTCGCGGCCGAGCAACGAAGACTTGAGCACTCCCGACTCCTCGCCGAACATCTTGGTGGTGCTGAAGATCTGACCACCCTGCTTGGTGTCGAAGAGGAAGCTGAAATCCCAGTGGCCATAGTGGAACTTGTTCTGCAGGCCACCGATCCAGTTCGGCGAATAGTGTCCGAGCACACGCTGTGTCGGATCGATCTGCGGAAGGCCATTGAGCGTGACCAGCTGGCCCTGGGCGTTGCGCAGATATGGATTGCCGTACAAGGTTCCGTACGGCTGATTCGCGCGAGCCTCGACGCTGAGTCCCCAGTAGGTGCCGAGCACGACGGTCTGCAGTCCCTTGTACAGACTTACGACCTCGCTCCGGTTTCTCGCATAGTTCCCCGTGACATCCCACTGGAAGCTGCCGTGCTTGATCGGTGTGACGTTGAGCTGGCCTTCGATACCGTGGTTACGCAGCGAGCCAGCATTGACGACGGCCGATGTGTATCCGATCGTCGACGTGATCTGAGCG
Organism: uncultured Gemmatimonadales bacterium; assembly: GCA_963707505.1. Taxonomy (GTDB): domain Bacteria; phylum Gemmatimonadota; class Gemmatimonadetes; order Gemmatimonadales; family Gemmatimonadaceae; genus Fen-1247. The sequence goes on along the minus strand of CAVPQB010000004.1, from coordinate 218,084 downwards.
GGAATGATCTGATCGCTCGTGAGCTTGTTGTAGTACGATCCGTCGAACGAAACGCGATCGTCGAGGAAACGCAGCTCGGCGCCAGTCTCCCATGAGCGTGTGCGCTCAGGCTTGAGATTCGAGTTCGGAATCTGATCCGGCACGGTGAAGCGCGGAATCGATCCGAACGGAGTGCCGGGCGAATACGTCACCGCAAGCTGATATGGATCGGCGTCGTTGCCGACCTGCGCCCAGCTTGCGCGCAGTTTTCCGTATGAGAGCAATCCGCCGAGGTGAAGCGCCGGAACCGCGTCGGTGAAGACGAAGCTGCCCGACACCGAGGGATAGAAGTACGAGTTGTTTCCCTGGGGGAGCGTGGACGACCAATCGTTGCGGCCGGTCGCGTCGAGGAACAGGTAATTGTCCCACGAGAACTGGGCCTGGCCGTACAAGCTGTTGGTCTGGCGAGCTGACGCGAACGACGAGACCTGCGGCGTGACTGCGGAGTTCCCGATGTTGAACGTGCCGGGAATTACGAGGTGCGGTGTACCGTCGTTGTAATTGCTGGAGGCGTTGTCGCGGCGGTTACCGCCGAAATTGAACGTCATCCCGAGCTTGCCAATGGGCTTCTTATCAGCGGTGAGCAGAAAGTCGCTGTTCGTCTCGCGAACGAAGAGATTCTGCTCGAAGAACGCGCCGCCGGCGTAATCGACACCGATGTTACCGTTGGCATATTCCTGCTTGCGCCAGTCGCGGTGCCAGTCGGTTCCAGTTCTGGCCATACCAGTCAACCAGTCGTTGAACTTGTACGTCACGTCGCCGGAGCCGATCACGCGATCGCGCGTGTCAGCGTTGGGGTCCGCGTACACGTCCCAGTATGGATTGTTGGTGGTCGTGTGGTTCGGTCCGTTCTGGGTGCCGTCAGGATTGATGTAATTCTTCATGTGCGGGAGGTCGCGCTGGCGGCCGCCCCAGATCATGAGATTGAAGATCGCGCTGTTGGCGTTGTAACCCGTCTGCGGGCGGTTCTGATTCCGATCCTGGATGTACTGAACGTTCGCGCGCGTGCTCAGCTTGGACGTTATCTGCGCACCGCCGTTCATGCTGAGGTTGAGGCGCTGGAGCGTGTTGGTTGGATAGATCGACTTCACGTCCAGATTGGTCGCGCTGATGCGGACATCCGAGCGCGGACCGGCTGCGGTAACCGCGACGTTCGTCGTTGAAGTGCGGCCGGTATTGAAGAAGTCCGAGACGTTGTTCGGCGCGGGCACCCAGGGCTCGGGCACTCCGTTGCTCCACCACTGAACGATCGGCCGGCCGTCCATCTTGGGACCCCAGCTGCGGTTGACGTTGTCGCTTATTCCGCCACCCTTACCGTCCTTGTACGCGAAGTTCCCGCCAGAGCCCTGACCGTACACGTTCTGAAACTCGGGCAGTCGGAGCGGCGTCTCGAAGGTGAGATTCTGGCTCACCTTGACACCCATACCTTGCGTGCCCTTGCCGGTCTTCGTCGTGATCACGATCGCGCCGTTCGCGGCGCGCGCGCCGTACAGTGCGGCTGCATTGGCACCGGCCAGAACGCTGATCGACTCGATGTCGTCAGGATTGATGTCCGAAGCCGCGTTGCCGAAGTCGAATCCGCCAAATCCGCTATTGGTGCTGGACGAGTTGTCGATCGGAATACCATCCACCACGAAGAGCGGCTGGTTGTTGCCTGTAATCGAGTTCTCGCCGCGGATCACGATGCGGGAAGATCCGCCTGGCGGTCCGTCGTTGGTGATCTCGACGCCGGGCACCTTGCCCGCGAGCGCATTGACGATGTTGGGCTCGCGTGCTGCGGTGAGCTCACTCGCGCTGACGCTGGTCTGGGCCACACCGAGCGATCGCTTGTCGCGCTGGATACCGAGCGCGGTGACGACCACGCCTTCGAGTGCAGTAGTCGTCGCGGTGAGCGTGAAGTCGTGAGTGTTCGTCCCCGAGGTGAGAACGATCGATGCGGTTCCGATCTTGTATCCGATGCGTCGCGCCGTGAGCGTGACGGCCTTGCCGGTGATCCGGTCCGCGGAGACGGTGAACGCGTAACGCCCGTCCTCCCCGGTCGTGGACCCGATGTTCATTCCAGTGACAAAGACGCTGGCACCCGGCAGCGGCGCACCGCCCTCGGCTGTCACGCGTCCGGTGACCTGGGCACTACCCTGAGCGTGTGACCAGCTCGGCATTAGCGCCAGCGCACCCATGAGCACGGTGGTGAGTCGAACGAGACGTCCCATCCTTTTTCCTCCTTGGCGACCCGGTATTGGGAAATGGTACGAATGTAACACAGATTTCTTTCCCACGGATAAAGTATCCCGGATGCGGTTACTGACAAGCCGGAACCCGTGAACGGTCACATATGAGGGGTGAGCGGCGTATTCCTGCTCAAAAGGACCTCCGAGCAGCACCAATTCCGTCGCCCCCAAGCCTGGCGCAGTTCGCGCTCGACGGCTACCCCGCAGTCATTGCAGCCTGGAAGCACCGGACGTCCCCGTGCCGAGGTGCCGAGCGAGATGGATGCGGTGCTGCGCATCTATTCGGGCTATGACTAAGGCGCCGGCGGCCGAGTGCCGGCCGGCAAGCAGGGTCTCATCGAAGCCGGCGGAAACGCGTACCTGGAGCGCGCGTTCCCGAAGCTGGATTACATCAAGCGGGCAGTGATCGTGAGCACGGATTCACAGTAGGGGAACGAAAAGAGTCGTCATTCCCGCTTTCGTGGGAATGACGACTCTTTCTACTATTCTACCCGCTCCAATTACCGATTCAACAACGGATCGGGCCGTACCACGATGCTCCCGCTTGACGTACTACCGCCGTACGTGAGCCTGAGCTTGTACACGCCGGGGGCGATGACTGGTGCCGGCCCACGACGCGCGCGCGCACCCGCTCCGCCAGTCATCGGTGCTTCCATCCGACCATCCCACGCGTACCGCGTGATCCCAGCTTTGGCCGGCATCGATAGCGTGCGCGTGTGTCCATCCGGGCTCGTAATATCGAGTGTAGCGGTTCCCGATGCGCCGGCGCCAAGGCTGAACGTGATCAGCGGCGTGTTCACGATGTGCGAGCGGTCGCGCATCTGGTAGTTGATCGGCTCGATGTACGGAGGATTCTCGCCTGCGTACGTGTTCTCACCGAGCTGCCCGCTGCGACTCTGGTCCACCCATATCGTGGCGGGATGCTGCGCGAACAGATGCGCGGCTGTCGTGGCCAACGCTGGGTTCCATTCTTCGAGCGCCGTGATGTCGTCCAGAATGTAGATGCCGCGGCCGTGCGTGCCGAGTATGACGTCGCGATCGCGTGGATGAATGACTATGTCATAGACGGCAACAACCGGCAGGCCATTCTGCATCGGCCGCCACGTGTTGCCGCGATCGAGAGAAACCTGCACACCGTGCTCGGTCCCGACGAAGAGTAGATTCGTATTTTTCGAATCTTCCTCGATCACGTATACCGGCGAATTCTGCGCGAGTCCGGCAGACAGGTTCTTCCATGTCTTGCCGCCGTCAGTCGTTCTGAACAACCACGGAGCGCGGTTGTCGCTGCGATGGCCATCGAATGATACGTACGCAGTATTCGCATCCGTCGCAGACGCGACTATCCGACTCACCCACGTTCCCTTCGGTACATCGGGGATGTTCACGTCGACTTCGGTCCACGTGGCACCGTCATTGCGCGTCAACCACACATTTCCATCGTCTGTGCCGGCCCAAATCGTTCCCTTCGCAACTGGAGATTCGGAAACGGAGAAGATCGTCGCGTAACCCTCTGCGCCTGTTTCTTCAGGAGTGAGGCCGCCCGTTCCGACTCCGTTCTTCGATGGATCGTGTTTCGACAGATCCTTGCTGATCGCCTTCCACGTCACGCCCTTGTCGGTTGACTTGAGCAGATAGTTGGATCCGTAGTACAGGACGTCGGGATCGTGCGGCGAGAGGATGTACGGCGAAGACCAGTTGAAGCGAAGTCGCGGAAGCGGATCGCCTTTTCTTACAGGTGGAGCTACGTCCTTGAAATTGACAATTCTCGCTTCGCGTGATTCGCCGATCGGTATCAGTGTGCCCGACCGGATCGACGACACGAAAAGATGCCTGTGTGCCTTCCGAGTACACGGTGCGCCAGTCGCGCGGATCGACTGCGACGTACTGACCATCGTCCCAGTGCAGCTTCCACGCAGCGTCGTTGCGAACGCCGAGTGCGTCGCGCGTGAAGCTCATAGTCCCGATAGTGCCGTTGTCCTGCAGTCCCGCATAGATGGCGTATGGCGTGCGCATGTCGACAGCGACCTTATACGCCTGCATGATCGGCAGATTGTCGAAGAAGATGAAACTGGATCCGTTATCGTGCGTGAGCGTCAGGCCCTTGTCCTTGCCAAGGTAGAAGCGATCCTTGTGTGCCGGATCGATCCACATCGCGTGATGATCGTAGTTGGGGCCGAACGGCGCGCGCGCCGCCTCGAACGTCCTGCCGCCGTCCGTCGACCACTGGAAGCTCGTCGTGAGCACGTACACGAGCTGATCGTCGGACGGGTTGATGCGAATCTGGCTGTAATAGAATGGTCTGTTGTTGTAGCGATTGAGGTACGTCCACTTCGCACCGCCGTCCTCGCTGCGATAGATGCCGGAGCCAGCTGTCGCAAGATTCTCCGAGCCGGGCGTGGCCTCGACGATCGCCATGAGAATCTTTGGATTCTTGTGGTATATGTCGAGTCCAATACGGCCGGTCTCACCCGTTGGCAGTCCGGTCGTGAGCTTTGCCCACGTCTTTCCACCGTCGGTCGTCTTGAAGATTCCACCGTCAGTGCTGCCGGCGTTGTATCGCCACGGAAGACGCTGGCGCTGATAGAATGCGGCGTACAGAATGTTTGGATCGCCTGGATCCATCACCACGTCGGTAGCGCCGATTTTGGGATCGCTCGGCAGTCCACCGGCGAGCTTCTCCCAGCTCTTGCCGCCGTCGGTGGTCTTGAACACGCCACGATCACCAGTCGACGCCCAGAGATTTCCGATTGCCGCAACGTACACCGTATCCGGACTTCTGGGATGCGTGACGATGCGCGCAATCTGGAACGTGTTGCGCAGTCCGACGTTGGTGAACGTTTCACCACCATCGGTAGACTTGTAAATTCCGTCGCCCCACGCAACGCTGTTGCGGTTGTTCGCCTCACCGGTGCCGACCCACAGGATGCGTGGATCAGGCTGGTATATCTTGATGTCGCCGATCGACGACGATCCATAATGATCGAAGATCGGCGTCCATGTCGTGCCTGCGTTGGTGCTCTTCCAGACTCCGCCGGAGGCAGCGGCCGCGATCACGAAACGGAAGTCCGTATCCAGCGCCTCGACGTCGGTGATGCGTCCGCCTGGCGAGCCGGGACCGATGTTGCGCCACTGATAGTCTGCAAGCACAGACGCTGCCTGGTCGGGCGAAGTCGCCTGAGCGCGCGCGGTGCGCGGTGATAGCAGACCGGCACCCGAAACAAGCGTGCCGGCCAGCAACAATCGCCGCGCTCTGCAAAGCCTTACTGGCATCGCGCCAGCGGGACTGGGCACTTCTCCGGTGCCGGCGCTGGTGCACTACCCGGATTACCCGCACCTCCGTAGGTGTAGAGCGGACGACGCAGCGTCGCCAACTCCGCGCCGGGAACCGGCAGCTGAACAATGCTGTTCTCCGGCAACGTCTGCCATCCGCGCGCGTCAAAGAATGCGATGACTCCGTTCACACCGTAGTTCTCGATTCCCTTCTCATAACGAAGAGCGTCCCAAAGACTGCCGCACGCTCCGCTCAGCTTTCGCGGCACACAGCCTGGTTCGTCTGGCGGCCCATCGACGGTCACCGGGGGAAGTTGTCCGTTTGCGACGCGTGTCTTGTTGATGAGCGGTACAGCCTCGCTGGCGCGACCGAGCCGGATCAACGCCTCTGCCTTCAGCAAGTCCATCTCGGTGCGCGTCATGTCCGGAATCGGACCGCTCTGCCAGCTCGTGCCGGTACCATTTCGGATGTAGTAGTAGTACGAATACCGATACGAGCCGCGGCTCGCGGCTCCAATCGACGACGCATTGTAACCGATGTACTTGCCGGTGGCTGTCGGACCGGCTGCCCCCTGTATGCGACGATCCCTGCGTACGCATCTGGAATGGCTGGCGGCTCGTCAGCGGCGTGTTGATCCAGTTTTGATATCCACCGCTCGAGTCGGCCGGACCGAGTAGCCAGTAGCTCGGACGTCCGTAGTCGCTCGGCGGTCCACTGCGAACGCGGGCAGCGAGACGCTGCCAGTCATCCCACAGCATGTTCGGCTGCGCCGTGGGCGCGAAGTCAGTCGTGATGCCGGCGTCGATTCGACGGATCACCTCGTTCCAGTCCACCGCAGCGCGGTCAGCACTCGTGCGCGGCGAATATGCCAGCAGTCGCGCTGCGAACGAATTCGCCAGACTTGCAAAACCGTTCTGGTCCATCGCTGCGAACAGCCAAGAATCACCCGGCAACGTGAAGTTGGCGGTTTTGGAAATCGCAATCGCAGTATCGAGCTGACTGATCGCTGCCTTGATCACTTCCGGATACGGCTGGAATTGCGGCGTCGTGATCGTGTCGAGCGCGAGCTTCTCGTTGGCGACGAACGCCGAGTCGAAGTAGAGACCGAGGTATCCGTGCGACATGCCCTGCATGAACTTGCCGACGGCACGCGTACGCGTCGTACGCGCCGCATCACCGATAACGAGGCCCGAATCAATCGCGATGAGCGCGTCGTTCACCGTGGAGATCGTGCTGTACAGATCGTACCACGGCCTCTGATTGACGCTGTTCTGCGTGTTGACCGGACTGTTATTCCACGCCGCGCGCGGCTCCGTGGAAATCTCCAGCTGGCCGAAGTCCGCGAAGCCCGAAGTAACGTCGTGAGCAACCGTGGAAAATGCCCACGACGGATAGTTCCCGTGGCCAGCAACAGGCCACCAGGTGCGGAACGAGCTCGAGACGAACGTCTCGGCCGATACCGGAGCCTTTGTTGCGCGCGCGCGGTCAGGTGCGTTTGGATCAGTGACCGCGAGGTCCTGACAGCCGGCGATCAACAGCGCGAACGCTGGAATCGAGTGTTCTCATGTCGTATCTCCGGGTCGCCATCAGAAGTTGATCTCGACGCTGCTGGTGAACGTTCGGTAGCGCGGATAGTCGTAGCTGTCGAGGCGGACGTTCGGAGTACCAACCTCGGGGTCGTAGCCCTTGTAGTTGGTCCAGGTGAGCACGTTACGGCCGATGAGCGACAGCGATGCGCCCGAGGCGCCGACGCTTCGACAATGCTCCCGACAAAGCTGCCGTGGCAGCTGATAGCGCACGAGACCTCGCGCAGCTTCACGAAGCCGGCGTCCTCGACGAAGTAATCGATCGGATTGTTCGCCGAATACAGGTTCGACGTAGTAGTCCGACGATCTTCTTCAGTCTTCCTGCGGCTTGCCCGCCTGATCGACGTCGCTGCTACGTCCGTACTGGTACATGCGCTGGTTGGTCTGGTTGTAGACGTTGCCGCCGACATTGACGTCCAGAAGCGCGTAGAACTGCAGATCGTGCCAGGTGACGTTGTTCGAGACGCCGTAGTGGAAGCGCGGCGTTGCCGTCGCCGATTTTCCGGACTGCGGTGTTGCCCGTCGGATCCTGCGGCCAGAATCGGCATGCCCCAGCCGTAGTTGGTCGTGCCGATCGTCGTGCTGGTTCCCCACAGCTTCTTTGTCTCGCCTTCCGTGTACGTGTTGCCGGGGCCGACCCAGACGAGCAGGCCGTCGTCGTTGACCTGGAACTCCGAGGCGCGCGCCTGCGCAGCCGGCTGGAAGTCGCCGCGGCCTGCTTGAGCGAATGCGAAACCGTACATCGTGCCGAGCGTCTCGCCGGCGCAGCGATACGCGATCGTCTTGGTCGTGAAGCAGGACACGATCGAACTCGGTGATCTTGTTGCGCGAGCGATCGGCGACGAGGCCCAGCGCCACGTGAGCTTGGGCGCCGCGAACATCTGCGCCTCGAACGTTGCCTCGATCGTGTTGCCCTTCCACGGTACCGGCGTTCTGCCACTGCGTGGTGTAGCCGTAGACACCGGGTAGCGGGATCTGGATGCAGCTGATCCGTGACTTTGTTCTTCGCGTACGACAGCTGCACCGAGAAGCGATCCTTCATGATCATGTCGAGCCGAACTCGGTCTCCGTCGACAGCTCCGGCTTGAGCGCCTGTTGCCGAGCGTGGTCTTCGCGACGACCGCCGCCAGCGGTGAAGTCGTACGTCTCGAACTGGTCGTCGAAGCTCGGGCGGCCGCCGGCCGTGCCGCGCGAGACGCGCAGCTTGAACTCGTTGATCATCCCCTTGAACGGCCACCACGACTCCGGCGCCATGCGGTACGAGCCGCTCCAGCGGTAGTACGTGTTCCAGCGCTCTTCGGGCCGAACAGCGAGCTGCCGTCGCGACGAACGAGGCCGTCGAAGATGTAGTGGTCGCCGTAGTTGGCGCCGAGCGTGCCGAAGTAGCCGGTCGAGCGGACGCTCTCGAGCGTCGAGGACACGAATCGGTTCTGCGCGTTGTCCAGGCTGCGCACGCCCGGTGCCGAGAAGTTGGTTCCGTCGGCGGTGGTCGACCGAGTTGCTCTCGCGCTCGATCAGCGCGCGCAACGTGCTGCGCAGTGTCAGCGCCGAAGTGGCCGAGCAGGTTCGCGCTGATCGAGGCGTTGAGCGCGTCGGTCGTGCCGTGCGTCTGTGTGATCTGACCCGGGTCGCCCGCGTCCGAACGTTCGCGTCTTGAGCCCCTGATCGAGGAAGTAGGTGATGCGACGATCGGACCGGTCGTAGCTCACGTTGGCGTCGAAGCTGAGCCATGACAGCGGCCTGTAGCGCGCCTCGATGCTGCCCGAGTGTGCGTGCGCTCGCGCTCTCTGATCTTGCGTTGCGAGCACGTAGAGCGGATTCGGCTCACGGCCCTCGCGGGTCCGGCTGGAAGATGTACGGCGTTCCATCCGGATCCGGCTGAAGCAGATTCACGTCCGGCGCCTGATTGATCAGCTGGAAGAACGTGTTGCCGTTGAGGTCGCGGCGCTTGGATCTGCTTCCGAAATCCGCTGAACGATATGCGCCAGATCATCACGGAGCTGGTGATCGAGGTTCAATCGCACGTCGTTCTGGCCATACGTGCCTGCGTTCAGCACCACGCCGTCCTGACTGGAGTTGACGAGCGACAACAGCCAGTTGGTGCGGCCGCCATTCTGCGCCATCGTCACGGAGTTCTTGTACGTCTGACCGGGATCGAAAAAGCGCTGGATCTGGTCGTACGTGGGGTCCGGGTAGCGACTGTCCTGGAATCGCGAGAAGATCGGCTTCGGGACGCGTGCCGCGCGATCCACCGGTGCACCCGCGGCGTTGAGATACGTCGTCGCCGCAGAATCGACCATGTAGTAGTGGTACTTGGCCCAGTGCTTCTTGTTCGCGATCGAGCTCGTTCCGATCTCGGAGCGCACCGTGATGTGTGTGGGTCCTTCGGGCAGGCTCGCACCGCGCTTGGTCCGAATCTGAATCACGCCGGAGGATGCGCGCGAACCGTACAGCGATGCCGCCGCGGCGCCCTTCACGACTTCGACGCTTTCGATGTCGAGCGACTCGAGATCAGCAGTCGATCCGTCGAATGCCTGGCTGAGAATCACGCCGTCGACCACGATGAGCGGTGAGTTGGACTTGTTGATGCTCGTCGGCGAACGCAGAACGATGTTCGTCCCCGTACCAGGCTGACCACTCGGCACCACCGTGACGCCGGCGATCTTGCCCTGAATCGTTTCGACCGCATTGGCCGATGGTACCGGTGCGTTCTCCGCGTCCACGCGTCCGACCGTGAACGGAACGCGCGTGCCGCTCGTCGGATCGACGACGCCTGTGCTCACGACCGCTTCGAGCATCAGAGGCACTGATACGATGTGAAGATTCAGCGTTGTCGCGGCGCCCTCGTTTACGACGATGCCAGGACGAGTCAGTGGCTTGAAACCAAGCCGACGCGCGTCGATCGTGTGCGTTCCGGGTGCCACACCGTTGATGGTGTAGCGGCCTTCGGCGTCGGTTATCGCACCCAGGCGCCCACCAGTCACCGTCACCTGAACTCCAGCAACGGGATGATTTCCTACCGAATCAGTGACGACGCCCGTGATGCGTGATGCGGGATTGGTTGCCCCCTGCGCGCCGGCCAGGCCGGGAGCGAGTGCGGCGAATAGCGACATCGCGAGACCGGAATACCACGCTCGACGATACAACCTCATGGACCTGCTCCTGGCTATGGCTGGTTCGGGACCGGATCGCGGAGCGGGAGGAAACAGATGTTGTTCCTCCCGCTCTCGACGACCGGCGGGACTCAGCGCTCAAACTTCACCAGGGTACCACAGAAGGGCAAGATTATATAAAGATTTAATGCATGAACTATCGGCCGGCACCTCCAACGGGCGCCGGACCGAGCAGTCTGTTAAGGCCCGCGAGCTGGACATCGAGCGCCGAGCGGAGCGTGCGATACCGGTCGACCGCGTCACGCCCGATCTTCTGATCGGCGCCATTGGTCATGCCGTACAGGTAGGTGATGTTGCCCTGCAGCTCCGGCTTGCTGTAACGGATAGGAGGCGTTTCGAGCTTCGCTGCGATGGCGTCGAGCTGTTGCAGTGTATCGGCTGCAGCGCCCGTGGCGCCCTTGAGCCGCGTACGTGCTTCGCGAACGCGCGCGACCGCAAGATTTACGTCCGTCACAAGATCACGTACGCGCATGTTGTGATCGAACTGCTGTTGCATGTCGGCGACCGTCACGCCGTCACGCGTGATACGCGGATCCGGCTTCACGACGAGAGGCTGTGTCGCCGTCCACGCGGCATCGCTTCCCGACGCGGCGACGGTGAGACGAACCCTGTACGCACCCGGTACGGCAGTGGGGCCGCCACCGCCGGCTGGACGCGAAGCACTCTGGCGCGGACCAGGATAGCCAAGATCCCACGTGAAGCGGTTCATCCCCTGGTGCTTCGTGATGTTGACGGGACCGGAGCGCCGACGCGGCGCGTCCTCGTCCTGATCTTCGTTGCCCTGCGGTTCACGCGTCCGCTCGTTGGCGGCGGCGGTCGTGAACGTGCGCACGACCTTCCCGCTCGCGTCGAGTATGTCGAGCTTCACTTCGCCCTGGGGCTCCTTCGCGAAGTAATAGTCGATCATTGCGCCCGGCTGCGGATACTGCGGCGCAGACGCACTGTTCCCGCGCGCGGATATCGAAACGGGATTTGCCCTGTAATGCATGCGATACGCATCACGCGGCTTGAAGAGATGCGCGCTGGATGATGCAATCGCATCACTCCACTGATGCAATGGAGTCAGATCATCCATGATCCAGAACGACCTGCCCTGCGTGGACAACACCAGATCCTTCTGGTGCACGTTGATGTCTGTGATCGGAGTCGCCGGAAGATTGAACTGGAACGGCAGCCAGTGGCCTCCGTTGTCGAGCGACACATACATGCCGAACTCCGTGCCTGCGTACAGCAGACCGGCGCGCGACGGATCTTCACGCACCACGCGTGTCGGCTCGTCCTTCGCTATTCCGTTGGTTCCGTCGGTGAGGCGCGTCCACGACTTGCCGTAGTCATCGGTACGATAGATGTACGGTGCGAAATCGCCGAGCAGGTAACGATAGACGGCGATGTACGCCGAGCCCGGGCGATGCGGCGACGGATCGATCGTCTGTACGCGACCGCCAGGTGGCAGATCCTTCGGCGTGACGTTGGTCCACGTCTTCCCATCGTCGCGGGTTACGTAGACCGGACCATCGTTGGATCCGGTCCAGATCAGGCCCTTCTGCAGCGGGGATTCGCGGATCACGTACAGTGTGGCGTACACTTCCTCGCCTGTAACGTCGCGAGTGATCGGACCGCCGCTCACTGCGTTGAGATAGCGCGGATCGTGCGCCGTGAGATCCGGACTGATCCGCTCCCACGTCACACCCTCGTCGCGCGTGCGATGCACGTACTGCGATCCGTAATAGATCACGTGCGAATCGTGCGGGGACAGCTCCAGCGGCGACACGCGCTGAAAACGGTAGATGAGATCGCCCGGCACGCTTCCATACAGTGACTGTGCTCCGACCCAGTATTGCTTTTCCTGACCGGTCCGCAGCGACATGCGGCTGAACTGTCCCTTGCACGATCCGTAAACCGTATCGGGGTTGGTGATGTGCGGCATGATCGGTCCGGTCTCGCAACCGGGTCCGCCGCGCCACTCCTCTTCCTGTCCACTGTTGAGCGGCAGACCGGGCACGATCAACGTCGTGTTGTCCTGTTGTGCGCCGTACAGCCGATACGGAAACTGGTTGTCGATCGACACCGCATAAATCTCAGCGGTCGGTTGATTGAATTGCGTGGACCAGGTGAGTCCGCCATCGAGCGACACATTCGCGCCGCCGTCGTTCGCCTGGATCATCACGTTGCCGTCCTTCGGGCTGATCCACATGTCGTGGTTGTCACCGTGAGGAACGCGCACTGACTTGAAATTCCTGCCGCCGTCGGTCGACTTGTAAAAATTCTCGGCGCCTCCGTACACGACGTCTGCGTTGGTAGGATCTGCCGCGAGCGTGACGTAGTAGAACGGGCGCGTGATCAGCTGCGGATTGGAGCTGGTCAGGGACCAGTGCTCGCCCGCGTCGTCGGAGCGATACAGACCGCCGCCTGGCTTTGCCTCGATCAGCGCGTATACGCGATTCGGATTCGCCGCCGTGACGGCGATATTGCTCTTGCCGAACAGATCAGACGGAAGACCTCCTGCCATTTTGGTCCAGTGATCTCCACCATCGGTGCTCTTGTAGAGACCACCCTCGTGCCCTCCGCTCAGAATTGCCCAGGGCTTGCGCACTCCCTGCCACATCGACGCATAGATGACCCTGGAATTACCAGGTTGAAACTCTATGTCCGCTGCGCCTGTGCTGTCGGAGATGAAGAGCACCTTGTCCCACGTCTTGCCGCCATTCCTCGTGCGAAAGACGCCGCGCTCCGCATTGGACGTGAACGCGTTGCCGATTGCTGCGACGTACACGATGTCCGGATTGGATGGATCGATGCGCACACCGCCGATCTGTCCCGCATCACGCAGCCCAGCGAAGCTCCATGTCGCGCCGGCGTCGGTCGATTTGTACACGCCCCGTCCTGTCGAGACGTTGCTGCGGATGTCGTCCGATCCGGTACCAACGTAGATGATGTTCGGATTCGATTGCGAAACATCGATCGATCCCATCGAGCCGACCGGAATCTTTCCGTCGGAGATCGGAATCCACGTTGCGCCTGCATCAGTGGTCTTCCACAGGCCGCCGCTCGCGACGCCCATGTAGAAAGTGCGCGGCTCGGAGGCAACGCCCGTTACGGCGGTTACGCGTCCACCGCGATCCGGTCCAACCATGCGATAGCGCAGATCGGAGTGGGCGTTGTCGAATATCGTGGGTGACTGGGCGCCAACGGTAGTGCTGAGCGCCGCTGCTGCAAGAGCAGCGATACAGAATGACGTGAGACGGGGCATGAGATCTCGCTGACGGGTGGAACATGAACAGTTTGCACACGGTTTGCGTCGGGAAGTATGGAACACAACGCACGCCCTGTCCATGCTGATCGGTCTAGAGAGCTACGATGTCCGTCACCGAAATGTTGTACTGTGTGATTGTCCACGCAGGATTCGCCACGGCTACGGAAGCAGCAAATCCATCAGGCGCGTGCAGTGCGCGGACTGTCGCATTTGGATCAGGAGTCGCTGCTTCCCAGACACTTGCGCCGCGCACCTTGACGCGGGCCTCGGATCGGGTCCACGCTTCCATAAAGCGCAGCTCACGATTGTCGTCGGTGAGAATCGTCTCGATTTCTTCGTGCGTGAAAAACCGCCGCAGAATCGTCTCGGCATTCGGCACAGCACGCAGCTGTTCGATGTCGACACCGACCGGAGCCACGCGTGTCACCGCGATCATCGATACGTCGTGCGAGTGTGAGATCGAGAAGTGCAGCGCTGGATCGTTGCGCAGCAACGGCTTTCCCTTGGGCGCATCGTACAATTCTATTTTTTCCGATGACGTACCGAGCAGTACGGCGAGCACGCGTCGCGTCGCGTCGCGAGCCGTTGCGCTGTCTCCACTGTCGAGCGTGAGAACGCGCACCTCATCGCCGCCCAACGGCCGGACCGCATCGTTCACGCAATCGCCCGCGCAATCATGCGCGCAATCACTCGCGCGATCACTCGCGATCACTCCGCGATCACTCGAGCTCGACCAGTTCCACGGCGATTCGACCCTCGGAGATCGTCATGACGGCGACGCTGGGAGCGAGGTCGAATCGTCGAGCACCTGCGGCGCCCGGATTCACCGCCATGCGGCCGGCAAGGTCGAAGATCAGCTGTTTGTGGGTGTGGCCGTATACTATGATGTCCGCGTTCGGGTAGGCCCTGAGCAGTTGCTCCGGCTTGGGGCGACCGAGCTCATTGCCATGACTCATGTGCAGGCGGAGGTTTTCGAACGTTTGTTCGAAAGACAACGGGAGATTCGGATCGCCGAGGGGATCGCAATTTCCAGCGACTGCGTGGACCGGGGCGATGGTCCTCAGCTCATGCAGGATATCGTCACCGCAGACGTCGCCGGCATGAAGGATCAGGTCGACGCCGGCGAAGGCCGAATGGACCGCCGGCCTCAGAAGGCCGTGCGTGTCAGAGATGAGCCCCAGTCTGATCACTGGGGGACCAAGTAGCGGTACATCGTCCAAAGCTAGGCGGAAGTGTACGCTAACGAGAAGTGCAGCCGGCGTACCAGTCGCCGCCGCAGCCGGCGTAGCAGTCGCCTCACCGCGTGCGCTGCATGTCTAAATTGGGGCATGTCCATATTGAGACTGGCCCTCGCGCTCGGCGCACGCTCACTGCGTCGCCCGACGTTGGCAGTCGATCTCGCGCGAGTGAGTTGGCGCTTCCGGAATCGGCACTGGTACCGGCGCCCGCCATTTCTCCCGATTCCGGATCGGGAGTATGTACGCTGGCGCATGGACACGGCGTACGGATCGCCCGATTCGCTCCCGTCGGCAGACGATGCGGAACGATACGTACGGTGGGCGTCGCGAAATTGAAGGGTACGGTAACGACGTTGTGATCCTGGCTGGATCATCGTACGTTATCTTCCCACTCGGACCTCGAAGCTTTACCACCAATCGGGAGTTCTGATGTATATCGATCCCGCAGCAGGCAGTCTCGTCCTCCAGATAGTAATCGCTGGAGTCATCTCGGCGCTTGCCTCCATGCGTCGTGCGCGCAGAGCAACCAAGGCTTTCTTCGTGTCGCTCTTCAACAGACACCACCGGTAGCTTGACGCGACTCGGGGCGTCATTCCGAGACCCTAGTGGATTTGTTTTCGACCGGAATGGTGTGCTGTACCGGCAGGTCAACCGGGTCTTCGCGGATGAATTCGATGCATGCTCGTCATCCGGCCTGTACGACGAGCTCGTGGCCGATCGGCTGCTGGTCCGGCATGCATCGGTTGACGTAGCGCTGGCGCTCACGACGGATGCGTACGCGGTGCTCGAGCCGGAGCGCCTCCCATTCATATCATATCCCTACGAATGGTGCTTCGGAGAGCTGAAGGACGCCGCACTGTTGACGCTCGCCGTCCATTCGCGTGCGCTCGAGCGGGGCTTCGTTCTGCGCGATGCCAGTGCATACAACGTCCAGTTCGTCGATGGGCGCCCAGTGTTCATGGACACGCTGTCGTTCGAGCGCTATCGCGACGGGGAGCCGTGGATCGCGTACAAGCAATTCTGCCAGCACTTTCTGGTACCGCTAATGCTCATGGCCCGTCGCGACATACGCTTCGGGTTGCTGCTGCGCGAATACCTTGACGGGATCCCGCTCGATTTTGGGAGCGAGATGTTGCCGCGGAGAAGTTGGGGGGACATACGGGCGTTGCTGCACATCCACATGCACGCTCGCGCGCAGCGAAAGTATTCGGAGACCAAGGTCTCATCGGCTGTCGGCACGCGCAGGATGGCGAAGCCAGCACTCGTCGCGCTTAGCGAGAACCTGAGCGAGGCGATCGAGCGGCTCACGTGGCAGCCTGACGGCACGCAGTGGGCGAACTACGTCCAGGACACGAACTACAGTGACGCAGCGGTCGCGAGCAAGCAGGACACCATCCGTCGTTACCTTCGCGAATCCAACCCTGCGGTGGTGTGGGACATCGGCGCCAATACCGGTGTGTACTCGCGTGTCGCGCGAGAGATTGCACCGCTCGTCATATCGTTCGACATCGACCCCGCTGCCGTGGAGCGAAACTACCGAACCGTGCGGCTGCAAAGCGAGACGGGGATTCTGCCGCTTCTCATCGATCTCACCAATCCATCGCCCGCTCTGGGCTGGGCGCACGCGGAGCGAATGTCGCTCGAGGAGCGAGGACCTGCCGACGTCGTGATGGCGCTCGCTCTTGTGCATCATCTGGCAATCGGCAACAACGTGCCCCTCGGTCACGTCGCCGCATTCCTGGCCCGACTCGGACGCAATCTCATCATCGAGTTCGTTGACAAGAATGACTCACAGGTTGTGCGCCTTCTTCGCAATCGCGCCGACATCTTCGATGACTACACGAAGGACGGGTTCGAGACGGCGTTCGCGGCGTACTTCGACATCGGCGAATGCGAGCAGGTGGGCGATGCGCGCAGATGGCTGTACTCGATGAGGGGTCGAAGGGAGCTTTTGACATGAGGTGGTTGCGCCGGGCATATCCGATCCTGTTCGCGATCTTCCCGATTATCGGGGTCGCGGCCAACAATCCCGGGTATTACAGATTGATCGACGTGGTCGTGCTGTGTGCGGCTGCGATGGTAGCGGTCGCGCTGCTGTACGGCATCACGTACGCGATCATTCGCATGCTGACGCGCTCGGAGTCAGGCCCCGACGTAGCTGCGCTTGTAACTCTGGTTGCGATCGCGTTGTTCTATTTCTACAAGCCGCTGCCGCTCGGCGCCACGAAGGGTTGGGCTGCTGCACATCCCGTGTACTTTCTGGCGGTCGTTGTCGCGATCGCCGCCGCGTGCTACTTCGCGAAGAAGCGTGGCATGCAACGCAAGCTTCCGTCGATGGACACCGTCAGTCGCTTCCTTGTGCTGACGGGCGGAATTCTGGCTTGCGTCTCGGTCGGGCGATTGGCGTACGACGAGATCAGTGACATCGTCGCGCTTCACCGCAGCGAGCTGGTCCAGAACCTCGCGCGTCCCGTTCCGATGCGTGTGGCCGACGTGGGGTCGGATGGACGGTCGAGCAACGCGGCTCGCGCGCCGAAGCGTGACATCTACGTCATTCTGCTAGATGAATATGCGGCGACCGACGTATATCGCGAGCGATATGGCTACGATAACAGGCCGTTCGAGGATAGCCTGCGCGCACTGGGATTCCAGATTCCGCGCGATCTGCGCAGCAACTACGCCAATACGCTTCTGTCCATCGCGTCGCTCCTGAACTTCGCGCAGATGCAACCGATCGCCAGGGTCATGAGCCCCGGTTCGAAGGACTTCACGCCAGTAGCATACCTGATGGAGCACAACCGGGCAGAGCGATTCCTCAAGTCGCAGGGCTACAGGTTCGTGTTCTTTCCTTCCGCATGGTACTCGCCGACTCTGACGAACAGCGATGCGGACGAGCAGTACGATCCGTACAAGCACTTCAGCGTGGCGCGCGCGGTGCACCGTTCGTGGATCGCGCAATATTTCGCCAACATGACGATATTCAGCAAGCTCCTGCCACGGATGGCGACCGAGAACGCGGTGGACGCCGAACACGAAATGCGTGACTTTGCCGGCGTCCCGTCGATCGCTGCGGACCCACGTCCTACTTTTACCTTTGTGCACGTGCTGATGCCGCACCTGGGCTTCAAGGTCGATTCCGCGTGCGCGCCGCTGGTCAGGTCTCCTGGCACTACCGGGCTCTCGGGGGAGCTGAACTGTCTCAACAACCAGACGCTCAGGATGGTGCATGCGCTGATCGCCAGGTCGTCAGTGCAGCCGATCATCATTCTTCAGGGCGACCACGGGTCACAATCACTGAAGCAGTTCGTGAGCTATACGGCGCTTCCGAACACGGACCAGGCCAGAGAACGGTTCAGACCGTTCGGGGCGTACTATCTTCCCGGCAGTCCTGCTGGCGTGATTCCGGATTCGACCAGCATCGTGAACGTGTTGCGGTATGTGTTCGATTACTACTTCAACACCGATCTCAAGCCGCTCCCGAACACGATGTATTACTCCCACTGGATGTATCCGTACCGAATGACGGAAGTGGACGCCAACTTTCACGTGGTGAGGCAGCAGGCAGCGCGTCGTAAGTAAATTCCACATGTGACCGAGCATGGGATGGAAACGCCGATGGATATCGAAAGCCGCATCAAGGTGCGCGCCCGCGAGCTCGGCTTCGATCTCTGCGGCATCGCAACGCTGGGTGAAGTCGAAACTGCCGATCGGTTCGACGAATGGATCAGCGCCGGTTACGCCGGCGAGATGGGATATCTGGAGCGCGGCGCCGAGAAGCGTCGCGACACGCGGAGACCATTCGAGGGAGTACGGAGCGCAGTCGTCGTCGCGATGAATTACGGCGGCACGCAACCGCCCGGACCCGTAGCGCGTTATGCGCGTGGTGATGATTACCACGATCTGATGATCGACAGGCTGAACGAGCTGCACCAGTGGATCGAGAGTGAGACAGGCCATTCGGTGCGCGGCAAGCCGTACGTCGATACCGGTCCGATACTGGAGCGCGATCTCGCGCGACGCGCGGGACTCGGCTGGTTCGGAAAGAACACCAATCTGATCAATCCAGAGCTTGGCTCGTTCTTCTTCCTCGGTGAGCTGCTGCTGGATCTCGAGCTGCGTGCTGACGATCCATTCGAGATGGACCGATGCGGAAGTTGCACACGATGTCTCGATGCGTGTCCGACGAACGCGTTCGTCGCGCCGCGGGTGCTGGATGCGACGAGGTGCATTTCGTATCAGACGATCGAGCAGAAGGGACCGATTGCGGAAACGTTACGCGAGGCGATTGGCGAGCATCTGTATGGGTGCGATGTTTGTCAGGACGTGTGTCCGTGGAACGTGAAGTTTTCGAGGGATGCGACGGAGGTGGCGTTCGCGGCGCGTGAGGTGATCGCCGGGAAGGATGCGCGGACGCTCGCGACAGAGCTGCTCGCGATGTCGCAGGAAGAGTTCAGCGCCGCGTTCCGCAAGTCGCCGGTGAAGCGCGCGAAACTCGCGGGTTTGCAGCGGAATGCGCGAGTGGTATTGGAACACTTCAAAGCGAGATCAAACGACAGCTGAGCAGCAACTGGCTGAGGAGCGGGCGCCGCGTGAGCCGTTCTCGTGCCGACTGTTGCGAGTCCAGCGACGAGCACAATCGTGGCACTCAGATATCGCTTATTTTTTTCGGAGGCTTCGCGAATCAACTGATCGCTTTCTGCTCACTGCGGCGACGTCTGCATTACCCAGACGTCGCTCTGAAGGTCGGCGATCGTGAAGTACATGCGACCAGCGCCGATGCTCCATTCGGGGCGATACGACGGACGGTCGGGGTCATCGAAATGCGCAAGCAGCGTCGGCGCGCCGCCGTTGATCGGCATGGACCAGAATTCCGCGTTTCCTTTCGCGTCGTGCGACTTGAAATACAGCGTGCGGCTGTCGGCACTCCAAACGGGGTACTCTGCGTCCATCCGGCTCTTCGCTGAGTCGAGCATGGTGTGTTGCGCACCGGAGTCGGGGTCGATCATGAACAACGATCCGCCCAGCAGAGCATTGCTGTACGCGATCCAGTGACCGTCGGGAGACCAGGTTGGCCACGATGTGAGGTAGGACGTAGCGGCGAGCTTCGTGCGATTGGTCGGTGTTCCCCACGTGCCGTTCGGATTCTGGTGCACGATGTAGACGCCGCCGCCGCCGTACAGTGTGTACGTGATCGACTTGCCGTCCGGGGACCACTGCGGCTTCGACTCCTGTGCGGGCGACCTCGTGACCGTCTGCACGGGACCGCCGTCGAGCGGGAGCACGTAGATGTCGCGCGATCCCGAGCGCCAGGAATGAAAGGCCACCTTTGTGCCGTCTGGCGATGGCATAGGCGAGAAATCGTCGGTGCTATCGAACGTGAGCTGCTCCGGCACGCCGCGCGGAAGACGCATCCGGTAGAGCTCGGACGTCCCGCTCACATTGGAGTCGTAGTACAGCCACCTGCCGTCCACTGACGGCTCGGCTTCCTCCACCACCTGTGTCCCGCTGGTCACCTGCGTGGCGCTAGCCTCGCTCGCGCCACGCGGCGGAAATGGCAGCGACCAGACGTTCGACGTCTCCACCAGGCGGTCGTATGCGAAGTGCGTCCCATCCGCCGATGTCGAGATCGAGTGCGCGTCCAGTCCGGTAGTAAGACGCACGGGTGCGCCTTCGGCGTGGCCGTCGCTGTTGATTCGGAGTGCGTAGATGTCGCGCGGACCGAGCCGATTGGAGAGGTAGTACAGCCAGCGGCCGTCGCGCGACCAGGCCGGACTCTGATTGATCGACGTGCTGTCGGTCACAGGGACCACCGCGCCGTCGCGCACGCGGATGACCATCACGCGACTCGGTGACATATTGCCGAAGAAGCGGCCCACGCGCGAGTAGAACGCGTTGCCGGAAGCGCACGCGATGAGCGCACCGCCGGGTGCCCAGCGGCAGAGTGCGGGCTCGGGCAAGTGCGCGAGCAGATGCGACCGTGCCGCTGCAGTACGCGTGAACACGGAGTCGGCAATCGTGTACACGATCCCCTGTCCATCTGGCGACCACGCAGCCGAGACAACGATTTCACCTGGTGTCGCGGGCAGCTCCGGTCGCGCGCTTCCGCCCGACGCCGGTGCGCTGAACACGCCACCCTGGGCAAGGAAGAGGATCCGTGTGCCATCCGGCGACCATTGCGGGTCCGTCTGGACATCCAGCGAATCGTCTGTGAGCGCGAGAGCGCGGCCGCCGCTCACCTGCCGCACGAAGATCCGCATGCTTGCCATGTTGCCCGATGCATATGCCACGCTGCGTCCGTCGGGCGAGAGCGCTGGTGCGATCTCGAGCCCGGGATCCCACGTCACCTTTGTTGCACGACCAAAGCTCGTGACGGGCAGCGCTCCTGTCGCGGTACGGCGTCCCGCGAAGAACGCGACGACAGCGACGACAATTGATGCGGCGAGCAGTGCGAGGATGAACGGGACGCGAATAGCGCGGCCCGGTGCCTGACGCAGCCTTGAGCCAGTACGCTGCACCGGTCCATCGGCTTGCAGGTTCCTGGCGAATTCGGCCGCGCTCCCGAACCGATCCGCCGGTAGCTTTTCCAGCGCGGTGAGTACCGCGGCCTCTACAGATTCCGGAATGCTGCGCCGCTGCGGGACGAGCGCGCGCGGCTCTTCCGTGATGACGCGCGCGACGATTGCCTGCGTCGTCGGTCCGGTGAACGGCGGCTCACCGACCAGCATCTCATACGTGACTGCTCCCAACGCGTACATGTCGGTGCGAGCATCGACATTCCGCTCGCCCATGGCCTGCTCGGGCGACATGTATTGCGGCGTGCCCAGCGAGAGACCCGTCTGCGTCATCCGCTGTCCGCCAGCCTGCTCCACAGCGAGCGCTATCCCGAAATCCGCGACGAGTGCGCGGCCGTCGTGCAGGAGAATGTTCTCGGGCTTGATGTCGCGATGCACGACACCGCGCTTGTGCGCGTACTCCAGTGCGTCGGCGACCTCGGTCGCGATGCGTAGCGCGTCGGCAATCGGGAGCTGGTGCTCGCGCTCGAGCCGGCGCCGGAGCGTTTCACCCTCCACGTACGGCATCACGTAGTAGAGCAGTCCGTCAGCGGATCCTGAGTCGAACAAAGGCAGAATGTGCGGATGCTGCAGGTTCGCCGTGAGCTCGATCTCCTTGAGGAAGCGCTCGGGTCCGAGAATGGCGGAGAGTTCCGCGTGCAGCACCTTGATCGCGACCTTGCGATGATGCTTGACGTCTTCCGCGAGATACACAGTCGCCATGCCGCCCGCGCCAAGCTCGCGCTCGATGGTGTAGCGATCTGAAAGCGCGGCACTCAGGCGGTCCGGAATCGAGATCATCGAGCGATCACAGCAGTGCGCGGTGCAACGCGCGCCGGCTCGAGCGCGAACCGCTCAGCACTGAGCCCCTCCGCCTTCCCCGGTGCGATGACCTTGACCACGACATCACGACCCAATGCTTCGTCGCGCGCGACGAACACGCGCGACATCCCGCCACCGCCGAGCTCGCGCTCGAGCGTGTAGGCCAGTCCGAGCGCGGTCTGGAGCTGGTCGCGGAGGAGGTCGGGCATGACTGCGTCTGGAGTGGCCGGGAGGGAAACGTAGTCGGGCGAATATACCGGGCGGGCACGTCACCGCCAGCGTGGCCACACGTCCGAGAGCAGGATCAGAACACGAGCTGAAGGAGCCCGCGTTCACAGCGCGCGAGTTTCTCGCGAACAAGGGTGCCCGCATGCTCAAAGCCGATCGGCGCTCACGAGATTCAGCGACTGAGTGAAGTTGCTGGCCTGTCACCCGCCGCATCCCGCAGCTGGTCGGTGGGGTCGACGCCGCTGAATGACGGCGCGACGACGCAGCTGCCGTATCGATTGCGAAAGCCGGCAAGGATGCGCGCCTGATTGTCCCGCGCAACGGCGATTTTGTTTCTAGAAAGGCCGAGCAGGGTGGCCCGGGACCAGCTGGCCATCATGTGGTTCGCCTCGCGAAGTCTCGCGACGGCGGACAGCATCCGGTCCTGCTCGGCACCTGAGAGCGGTCCTCCAGCTCGGCGCGTCGGCTGAAGCTCTATTCGCTCCGAGTTCTCCGCGAGGTTCGTCGCTTCGAGCACCGGCAGCAGCCGATAAGGCTTGGACCACGTCACCATGCGATCAGCCGACGTGTGCGACGCTGCATCTGACGCGACGGCGGTGCGCCAAGCTTCCGCATCCCACGTGCGCGTCGGCGGCGTGTACGCGTCTGCGAGAGCGGCGATCGCGCGGCGGTCGCGTCCACCTTCCACCGCGGCCTGAATGGTATCGAGTTGATGGTCGAGGCATGCTTCGATCGCCGCGCGGGTGAACGCCTGCGGTCCATCGTCGTCACGGAGCTCGATTCGCATCGCCTGTTCTGACTCGTGCACCTTGGCGCGCCAGTGCAGTGCCTCGACCGTCTGCTCTGCGCCGAGCGCGATGAGCACGCCGAGCACGATGATGCCGACTTCCTTCAGAAACTCGCGGAAGTTGTGGATCGGGTTTGGCTTGTGGATTTCCATCGGCGCCTCACGCTCTCGAGTTGAGATGCAGAGTCGCTCACCGGGCATGCTCGACGCCGTGCGACTGTTCACGGATTTTCGTCAGAACTTCACCGGGACCGTTAGTCACCACGATGAGCTTGGCACCGTCGCCCGCGTCTCGCGCCACGACGAAGCGCTTGCCGTCACCCTGCACGTCATAGTTGCGGTTGACAAGCTGCTCTGCTGCATCGCTCGTGAAGAGCGAGTCGGTGCGAACGACACGCGGCATGGCGCCGCGAAGGTCGAGCGTCGCGACCCTGAACGTGCTGTGGATTCGGTAGAAGAGTTGCCGGCCGGGAAGGAACGCACTGACACCTCCAGCCGATTGCCCGCCGTGGTCGTGTACGCGAGCCACTTGCCGTTCGGTGAGACGGTGGGCGTGAACATCGCCGGCCCTTCGAGAACCGGGATCGGCTGGGTCGCGGCGCCTCCGGTTTTGCTGAGTGGGACCGCGTATGCCCGAACGCGCGACGCATCTGGTTGCGTCAACGCGAGTTCGACAAGTAGATAGCGTCCGTCCGGAGAAAAGGAGATCGCGTGCAGCACCTTGATCGCAACCTTGCGATGGTGCTTGATGTCTTCCGCGAGATACACCGTCGCCATGCCACCCGCGCCAAGCTCGCGCTCGATCGTGTAGCGGTCCGCGAGCGCGCTGCGCAGCGTGTCGAGCGGATCGGCGGTGGATGTCATCGAGACACCAACGTACGATTTCGTGGCTGGTGCGGCAACCGGACAGTTGTGACCAGCAGCGGCCCCACACGACTGCAAGCCACGTCAGAGTCGTGGTCATGCCGCGACACGCAGATCAACTCTGTGCGCGCAAAGTGAGCGCTGTTTGAGGCATAGTCACACCCCACGTCACGTGATGTGCACACAGCTACGGACCAGACTGGTGCGCGAGATCGTCGAACCAATGCTCGACGAGCACCAGACCCTGACCCTGGTCGCGCGAGCGAATGACGAGGAATTGCTGATCGTTCATACCGACCGCGAATGGGTCGGCGCTGATGCCAACCGCTTGGGTCGCAGCCGGCGTAAGCGAGTCGCGACGGATGACGCCGAACTCGGGCGACGTTCGGACCGCGGCGGACATGAGACGAGAGCCCTTGGTCCGATAGAAGAGCTCATGTCCTGAGTGTGACCAGCGCGGCGCGCCACCTCCACCGATCGAGACCTGCCACTTGCCCGCGTTCACATCGGGGAACGGTCGGACGTACACTTCCGACTGCCCGGATTCGGTCGACGCGTACGCGAGCCAGCGCGAATCGGGCGAGAAGGTTGGCCCATCCTCCGCGAACCGTGCGCCTTCCGAGAGTACGCGAGCCGTCGAGTCGCCGCGCCGCACAAGCGCGATGTGAGTCGGTGCTTCAACGATTGCGATCCACTGCCCGTCCGGACTCCAGGACGCATCCATGATCGGCGTGGGGCGACGCAAGACTAAACTGTCGTTACCGGTTCCATCCGCTGCCCGCTGGTAGAGTACTCCGCGCCGAATGAATGCGATGTAGCGGCCATCGGGGGTCCAGCCGCTCCAAATGTCCGGCGAGTCGGATGTCGTGAGGCGTGTGAGCGCTCCATCCGGAAGAGCCTTTACCCAGATGTCCTCCTCCCCGCCCGACACGCGGCTTACACCGAGCGACCGGCCATCGGGAGAGATTCCCATGCCACCCCCCAGTCCCGCCTGCATCCCGTCGACGCCCAGCGGCGTGATCGTCCCCGCACGCGAGACCCAGACCAGATCACCACCGCTCGCGTCGCCGAGCTGATACAAGAGCCGGCCACGATCCGAGAAACTGAAATCCGCAGATCCGAATGCGCTCTCGACCCGGACGTGCTCGAGCACTCGCGTCGGCGCACCGATCGCGAAGGTACGCGTGTTGAATGGCGCCGAGTAGACCGCTCCGTCGGCAGTGGCCCACACCAGCTGGCCCGTCGGCGCGTATCGAGCGTAGACGCCGGCGACGATGTCGACGGACTTTTGGCTGCCCGGCGGGATCGCGACAATGCGCGACGCTTCATTGTCGCCGCTCGACGGGCGAAACGACGCGATGAGCGCATCGCCACCGGGGAGCACCTGCGGCCAGAAGTAGCCCATGCCGACACCCGCGTCGGTTGGTGGTTGAATCAGCGTTTCCGAAACTCCGCCCGCGGCGGGAACGCGGTTCAGGCCGTCGCTCGTCGCCCGATAATACAGTTTCCCATCCGCCGCCCAATCGAGTCCGCCGCGACGGGCCGAGTCGACGACGATCCGTGGCACGCCTCCTTCGATCGGAACGACTCGTATCTTGCGGTCGGTCAACTTCTCGAACGCCACCTGTCGCGCGTCGGGCGAGAGAACAGGCAGCACACCGCCTTCGGTGCCGCGAATCGGGGTCGCGTTAAGCTGGTCGAGCCGACGCGACCAGAGCATGATGGCTATCGCCGGTCGACGGTCCCCAGTAGACGAGGACGGTTCCATCGCGGGAGAGGACAAAGCTGTTCCCCTGAGGCGCGGCCTCGACCGCCTGTCCCGATGGAAAGGCAATCATCGTTCGGAGCACAGCATCGTCAGCACTCGGACGCCGCAGCCATGATCCCCAGACTCCGGCCGCGGCTCCGAGCATGAGCGCGGCTGCGATGGCCACCCACCAGCCTCCGCGAGCGCGTTGCGCTTGGCGATTGCGCGCGTGATACTCCCGTTGAGCCGCGCGCCTCCACGACGACGAGCGCGTCCGCGAAGTGTGCCGCGCTGGTGAAGCGATCGGCGGGCAACTTTGCGAGTGCGGTCAGTACAGCATCCTCAACATTCGCCGGCACGGTGTCGCGCAGAGTGCTGAGCGGTGTGGGACGCTCAGTCATCATTTTCGCGACTATCGCCTGCACGCTCGAACCGGTGAACGGCGGGTCGCCGCAGAGCATTTCGTATGTCACGGCGCCGAGGGCGTAGATGTCGGTGCGCGCATCGATGGTCTTCTCACCCATGGCCTGCTCGGGCGACATGTACTGCGGAGTGCCGAGCGACAGGCCGGTCTGTGTCATGCGAACGCCACCAGCCTGCTGCACTGCGAGTGCGATACCGAAATCAGCTACGAGTGCACTGCCGTCGTGAAGCAGCACGTTCTCAGGCTTCACGTCGCGGTGGATAACACCATGACGATGTGCGTAATCGAGCGCGCTTGCCACCTCGCGTGCGATCCTCACCGCATCGGCGATCGGAAGCTGACGTTCGCGGGTGAGCCGGGTGCGAAGCGTTTCCCCGTCCACGTACGGCATGACGTAGAAGAGATATCCATCGGCGTCACCCGAATCGTGAAGTGGGAGGATGTGTGGATGCTGCAGATTTGCCGTCGTCCGAATCTCGGCGAGGAAACGGGCAGCACCCACGACAGCAGCCAGATCCGGGTGAAGCACCTTCACCGCGACATGCCGGTCGTGCTTCAGGTCGCGTGCCAGGTAGACCGTGGCCATTCCACCCTGCCCAAGCTCGCGCTCGATCGCGTAACGGTCGGCGAGGGCGCCCATCAGACGCTCGAGGTTGACGGCGTCCGCGTTCATGCGGGGTGCGCGCGGAGCAATAGACCGGCCTTGTAACTGCACGCCATTAAGGGATGACTATGTGAGAAGTCCAGTACTCGCGTCACCGACGTACTCAACGAGCGCGAGCCTTCTCGAAGAGTTCGTGGAGCGTCATACAGATCCTGGTTCAGCGGACGTGGCTATGTGTGCGCTCGGCTCAGGAGGATGAGTGGCACCGCCGGGCAGAATATCCGCGGCAGCCGCGGACGACGCAAGGCGTTACACGGTCACTACGCTTCAGGGCTCGCCCCACGGAGTCCCGAGGCGGCGAACTGCATCCGCCCGCGTCGTGTTGAGCGGAAGGCAGATCGAAGTCGTCACATGGCTAGCTTTCGGCAGCTCGATCCCCAGCGATTTGCCAGTCCCGAGTGCGAACGCGGCATCCTGCTTCAGGTCCCACGCTTCGTACCTGGCCTCCTGAAGGGCTTGGGCGAATGCGAGGCGTGCGGCCGGGCCGAGTGGGCCGGGCCACGTTTCGAGCGTGCGCAGTTGCGTCCACGCCACCTGTTCGTGCGTTTCGTGCGCGTTGACGCGGGCCAAGAGGCTGTACAGAAGGTCGAAATTGCCCTGCTCCGCGGGATCGAAGAGGCTGGAGCGGCCACTTGCGGTGGCGGACTGCCAGCGCTCGCTGAAGACGGGGTCGATGCTAGGACGTCCAATCCAGGTCGGCGCGGGATCGAGCGCTCCGTCGCGCGCGCGGGCGAGCAGAGCGGCCAGCTCGTCGATCCGCCGGTCAATGCAGGGCTCATTGCTCACTCGATCGCGGATGAATCCGAGATTGAGTTGCACCTCTGCGAGAACGTTTCGGCGCGCTTCGTCAGCTGCATGGCGCTCGCGCAGCGCAACGACGCTCTGTTCCGCGCCGAGCGCGATCAAGACGCCGAGCACGATGATCCCCACCTCTTTCAGCAACTCGCGCCAACTGTGAATGGGATGTGGTTTGTGGATCTCCATCGCGCCATGTACTCCTGTCAGTTAGCGGGCGACACTTGACGACTGCAATAATCCTGTGCAGTACGGGCTGGAGAATGTACGGGAGCACGTGTGGGACGTCAAAAGCGCTTGTCGGACGTCGAAGCAGTATAAATCCGGCGTTCGTTGAGTCGGATCAAGGCCAGTTTGCGATCAAGCGAGCGAAGCAAAGTGAGCGAATGCCAGGTGTGAAGATGCTTGACGATGGCCTCGGTGTTCGGTGATGTATTGCACTCGAACGTTGTGAGCGCGGTCCATCCGATGCTGGAGTTACCAGCGTTGCGGGGGCCGGGGCGGAGTGGGACGGACTCCGAGCCCGGCGCGGCGCAGACGCTCACCCTTCCGCGCGAGCTGGCGTGGCTGCAAGTTCTGCGCGTGAACGTGCCCGCATCTCTCGGCGACGCGCTGGTGGGCCGCTACACGATCGAGCGCGAGATCGGTCGCGGCGGCATGGCCACGGTCTACCTCGCGCGTGACCTCAAGCACGACCGTCGCGTCGCGCTCAAGGTGCTCGATCCCGAGCTCGGCGCCGTGCTCGGCGTCGAGCGATTCCTGAGCGAGATTCGCGTCACCGCCAACCTGCAGCATCCGCATCTGCTCCCGCTCTTCGACTGCGGGAGCGCCGACGGGCTGCTGTTCTACGTGATGCCGTACGTCGAGGGCGAGACTCTGCGCGCACGGCTCGAGCGCGAACGGCAGCTCCCGGTCGACGAGGCGCTGCGCCTCGCGATCGCCGTTCTGTCCGCGCTCGACTACGCGCACGAGCACGGAGTCATTCACCGCGACCTCAAGCCGGAGAACATCCTGCTGCAGGACGGCGAGCCCGTCGTCGCCGACTTCGGGATCGCGCTGGCGGTCTCGAAGGCCGGCGGACAGCGCGTCACGCAGACGGGGCTCTCGCTCGGCACGCCGCAATACATGTCGCCGGAGCAGGCGACGGGCGATCGCGTGATCGACGCGCGCAGCGACATCTACTCGATCGGCGCGGTGCTGTACGAGATGCTCACGGGCGAGCCGCCGCACACGGGCGCGAGCGTGCAGGCGATCATCGCGAAGCTCCTGACCGAGCGTCCGCGCAGCATGCGGTCGACGCGCGACACGGTGTCGGAGCCGGTGGACGCGGCGACGATGAAGGCGCTCGCCAAACTTCCCGCTGACCGCTGGAGCACGGCGCAGGAGTTCGCCGAGGCACTGCGCGGAAGCGCGACGATTACGATTCGCGAGGGGCACGGCGCGCTCGCGCTGCTCGCCCGGCGCGCGCGACGCATGACACGGTCGATGACGGCGTGGCGCATCGCCGCCAGTGCGTTGCTCGCCGCGGCGGCGCTCCTCGCCTGGCTCGCGTTCCGGCCGCATCCGCCGTCACCGGAGCTGCAGCTCGTGCGACAGCTCACGTTCGAGGGCGATGTCGTCGGCGCGGCGATCTCTCCCGATGGCTCGTGGCTCGCTTACGTGAGCGACGATTGCTTCGGCCAGACGTACACCTGCACACGCACGCTGCAGGTGCGCGAGGTGGACGGCACGCAATCGGTGAAGCTCGTCACGTGGCCAGCGGTCTGCAGCGACCTGCGCTGGTCGCCCGACGGCGAAACGGTGGGCTTCGCCGGATCGCCGGACTCCACGGCGCCTGCGCTGTATCTCATCCCTCGGCTCGGCGGCACGCCGCAGCGAGTGAGCGACGCCGCGGCCGCCTGGACGTTCGCGCCGGACGGCAAGCTGGTGGAAGTCGCTGGCGCACCCGGCAATCACGCGCTCGTATGGCTCGATCCGCATACCCTCGCGCGTACGGACAGCGCGACGCTGCCGCGCGGATTGGAATTCGCCGATCTGGCCGCGAACCCGGAGAACGGGACGTTCGCCGCCAGTGGCACGAGCCATGGCGCGAACATGCTGGCACTCCTCGACCACCGGGGACGGTTGCTCGACAGCACCACGACGTTCTACATCCGCTCTGATGTCCGCTGGGATGCAACGCACACGGGAATCCTGATACTCAACCCGTCACCAGGCACCGCGGACAACCTCCTCCGCATCCCGGTGTCTCACGGCAAGCTCAGAGCCGATCAGACGCAGCTGGTGCTCGGCCAGGTGAGCGACGGGATCGGGACCAATGGGACCATGGACGTGGCGCCGTCCGGGCGGGCGTCGATCATCGACGGTCCGGTGTCGTTCGAGATTCTCACCCTGAAGCTCGGCGATCCGACCGCGAAATGGACTCCACTGACCCACCGCACGAGCTGGGTGTGGGGGAACAGTTCTCGCCCGATGGCCTCTCACTCGCAGGGTCGGCGACCGACAACATCGGTGACAACGTCTATGTCTTCCCGTTGTCGGGCGCTCCGCCGCGCCCCCTCTCCGCACAACACGGACTGCGTGACTATCCGTTCTGGTCGGCTGACGGACAGCACATCGCATTTGATGCGACCACCACCGATGCAACGCCAATAGGCGCGATGTTCACGGACGCGGCGGGTGGACGCGAGCGCGTCATCCGGCGCGAGTCCGGACTTGGGGTCACCAGCGGATGGCTGGGAAATGATGCCATCGTGCTCGCGCAGCCGGGTGCGCTGGTGGTCGTGGACACGACCGGCCGCATCGGCCGCCGGATTGCGATCCCCGACTCCCTGAGCGGCTTCGCACGGGTGATCACGGACGCCGCCACGCAGCGAGTGGCGTACTGGTCAGCCGTCGCGAGCGCGATCATCGGTGGCGACATGGCGAGCGGCAAGCTCTCGCGACTGGTGAGCTCGAAGTCGCCGGTACAGCCAGTCGGCTGGGGGAAGGATGGATCGCTGTTCGTCACCGGGGAGGCCGCGGGGCAGACGACGTTGCCGGTGGGGAGTGCACCCCGGCGAGATCTGGTGCTGGAGCGCCTCCCTCCCGGCGGCTCGGCGCTAGTGCGCGTGGCGACGCTCCCGAACGGTTGCTGGGTAGGGCTCGGGGGCGTGACCGTCGGCGCGGGTGGTACGCTCGCTGCGTGTACGGTGCGGCGGTTCGTGCCGGACGTGTGGCTGGCCGATCGCGCGGACAAGTCGGGGTGGTGAGCAGGAGCTTGGGAGCTGGTTTGCTGGGACGGGGGGGAAGAATACGAATGTGCCTGGTGCGTTATCCGCACCAGGCACATTCAGTTACACCCTGACCGCTTTCCCGCGGCGGGTTACTCTCTCGGACCGACGTCCGGGGCTACCTGCAACCGAAATACAGCCCGACGGTTGGGCGCCTGGCCAGCTACACCTGAAGCGTCGGTGACCGGCTGGCGTTCACCCCTGGATTCCACGATCACGCGGCTGGCGTCGACACCGTGACTCACGATGTAGGACTTTGCTGCGCTGGCGCGCTGCTCGCCAAGCGCGAGGTTGTACGCGCTGGTTCCAAAATGATCAGTGTATCCCACGATCATGACCGACATCTGCGGATTGGCACGGAACAGCTCCACCTTCTCATCCAGCGTTGCTCTCGCCGAATCCGTGAGCTCGGACTTGTCGAAGGCAAAGTGGATGGTGGCCTGCATCGTCGTAACATTCGCGGCAGATACCGGAACTGGTGCCTTGCCAATTGAATTGCGCAACGAATCGCGCAGCGCGCTCAGGGCCGCATCGTTGTCGCGCAGCCGCCTGGTTTCGGAAGCGCTGACTGAATCCTCATGCGCTACCACCACCGGCGCCGGCGCGGGTGTCACGACGGTCACAGACTGCACTCGCCGCGCAGGGTGACGGTACAGGCTCACTCCCACGCGAACGCTCTTGTAGGTCTTCCAGTTCTGATTCGCGAGCCAGTCCCAGACACCGTCAACTCGCAGAGCGGCGTTGTTGGTCAGCGCAATCTTGGCACCGACCAGTCCGTCCACGCCGTAGCTGTGCATGAAGTTCGTCTCCGTGGAGACACCGGCTCCAGCGCCCACCAGGAACGACACTGCACCCACCTTGAGCGGACTGGCCACGAGCCGGCCCGAGAGAATGCCGACGTTCACATTCGCCAGGCCATTCGGACGGCTTGCCCGCATCTCGGCGTCTTCGAATTCCATCGACAGCCGGGGATCGAGGAAGATGCCAACCCGGCCACCTCCACCGTAGCCCGACGTGAGACTGAGGCTATTGTCGAACGTTGCAGCGCTCCCGAACGCCCCGAATTCCACTGTTCCCCGTTCCTGCGCTGCCGCGGGTACGGCGCACACCAGCGTTGCCATACCAGCAATCAAGACTTTGATCGACATCCAATTCTCCTGTAGATACTTCAATGAGCACTTCCTGACCGTGACAGATGTCGAGACCGGACAGCCGTCCGGCCTCGACCCGTCGTCGGCATTACGGAAGCGTGATGACGTTGTTGGTTCCGAGCGATACTGCGCCGTTGCGTGCCAGAGCACGGCCGAGCAGCGTCGCGTTATCCACTAGTGTGATGCTCGTGTAGGCGACGATGTTGCCCTGCCAGTGCGATGCGGTACCGATGGTAGCCGAGGTACCGACCTGCCAGTACACGTTCTTGGCCTGAGCACCGTTGATGAGCACTACGTCACCGGCAGTGGTAAGTCCGCTACCTGCCTGGAAGACGAAGGTCGCGTTCGGATCGCCGCCGCCATCGAGTATCAGTGTGCCGGTTACGCCGATCCCGCTGGCCGTGCAGTAGACACCGGCCGATTTGGTCGTGCCACCGAGGTTCGCCACGATTGCGTTGGCGGGTGGGCACGGGAGGCCGGCAAGCGTGTTGTATGCCCTTGTCAGGTCGATCTGCGCCTGCGCAGCAACTGCATCACCAAGATGTTGTACGCCGGTGATGACGCATGGTCCGAAGCCGGTGATCGTGTTACCCGGGCTGATGCTCACGTCAGCGTTGATGGTACCGAGGCTGACGCATGTCACCGCGGTGCCGGCCATGATTCCATTCGGCGCGGCTGTGCCAAGATTGATGAGCGATGGCGACGGAGGTGGGACTGTCGCCAGTACTGTTACAGTCGCCGTTCCCGAAATTGTACCGCTCGTCGCCTTCACTGTGTTGGTGAACGTCCCCGCCGTGGAGCCCGCGGTGAAGCGACCGGTCGAATCAATGCTGCCGCCGCCATTCACTACAGACCATATCGGCGTAATTGCAGAGATGTTTCCGTTGCCGTCGCGGCCAACTGCCGTGAACTGCTGCGTGGCGCCGACCTGCGTGGTATCAGGATTCGGTGTTACCGTGATCGTCGCAAGTGGCGGTGGGGCCGGCGGCGTCGACATTACCACGACAGTGGCCGTCGCCGAAACCGTACCGCTCGTCGCCTTGATCGTGTTGGTGTAGGTGCCCGGCGTCGAGCCGGCAGTGAAGAGACCGGTCGCGCTTATCGCCCCGCCACCTGCGGCTACTGACCAGGTCGGCGTGAGTGCAACTGAGTTGCCGGCTGAATCTCTGCCAACGGCGGTGAACTGCTGCGTGCCGCGCACTGTCATCGTCTGCGGATTTGGCGAGACGACGATTGTTGCCAGCGGACCAGCGGTGACGATGATCGTCGCAGTGCTGGTCATGTTTCCGCTGGTCGCCATCACAGTGTTGGTGTAGGTACCGGGCGTTGCGGATGCCGTAAACACCCCGGTGCTGCTGATGGTACCACCACCAGTGACGACGGACCAGGTAGGCGTAATTGCTACCTTCGCGCCAGAATAGTCCCTACCGACCGCCGTGAATTGCTGCGTGCTGCCGGCTGCAAGCGTCTGGGGGTTGGGCGCGACGCTGATGGATGAGAGCGTGCCCGGATTGCTGATGCCGTGGACGTCGCACGCTGTAGCAAATAGCCCGGCGAAACCAATTGCCGCGACTGTTCGTGCGATGCGCGCACTGCGAACCAGCAGCCGCGTTCCGCGGCTACTAACTAAAATCTTCTTCATGTGTTGGAGCCGTTGTGCAAGTGAACGCGAGAAAGTGCCGATGCGCCCCGGCTCGCGGTGATCTTCACGCTGTATTCTTCAACGGATGCGTGAGTGTGATCCCCGTCATGATGTGGACTCTGCCCCGTGCAGATTGCAACAAGAAAAGCAGACTCCTGGTAACTCGCGGTTGTACGCGCAGTGGTTATCGCCGGTGGAACGATGCGAAATGAAGCTCGCAGCGATGATCAATTGGCGACCTGGGTATCTCGCCCGGAACATCGATCACCGGGCTCGGCACGGTGGCGCAACCAAGCATCGCACGATTGCGAGGATTGGTTGCGGGCAACTGTCCGCCCGGCGCGTGAGTCCGAGACTCTTTCTGGATACTAGCCGTTCCTGCGGCGGCGAAGCATTGGGAACAGTCCCAGCATCCCGGTTCCGAGTAACGCCATCGAGC
Source organism: uncultured Gemmatimonadales bacterium (assembly GCA_963707505.1). GTDB lineage: Bacteria > Gemmatimonadota > Gemmatimonadetes > Gemmatimonadales > Gemmatimonadaceae > Fen-1247. The sequence goes on along the minus strand of CAVPQB010000004.1, from coordinate 183,910 downwards.
TCGGCTCGGGGACGGTGCTGGTTGCGCCACCGCATTCATTCGAGATGACGTTGTTGTCCATTGTCACCGCACCGGTCAACGCGATCGCTCTGCCGCATGAGATGGAAGCGCCGGTGGTCAGTGTGACACTCTGGTCTGCTATGATAGTCCCCTGAAATTGTGTGCCTGTCCCCAGGGTCGCGGAACTCCCGACCTGCCAGAACACGTTTGCGCCCGGCGCACCCGTCGTCTCCGACACTGAGGATCCGCTGGCGGTTGTGAGTGCGCTCCCGATCTGGAACACGAACGTCGAGTTCGGATTGCCCAGAAAATTGAGAAATAGATTTCCGGTCAGCTGTGCCGACGACGAGAAGAAATACACGCCAGGCGTCAGCGTCATTCCGCCAAGGTCATGACCCGTCAGGTCTTGAGTAGGCGTTTGAGCAGCAAGGTTGTTGTACGCGGTGCGCGCGTCGTGCTGCGCCTGCAGCGCAACAGCATCAGCATCATGCAGCGCACCGTTGAGCGTGATGCTTCCCTGTCCCGTTATCGCGGTTCCCGGCGAGACTCCGAGGTCGCCAGTGATCGTTGTTGGGCCCGTGTTCGTAACCGTCGACGCCCCGAGGACGCCGAACGCCTGGGCCGTGCCAAGGGTTCCCTGAGCCGTGAGCTGCGAGGTGCCGAGGAATGCCGCTGCGAGAGCAGCGAACGACGCTGCCAGTCGCACGGTACGCCTCGACTTGATGATGCTGAGTGCCCGGCCGCAATGATCTCTTCCAAGAGCGAAGTGCTTCGGTTCAGTGCTCGACATTCCTAGTGCTCCCACAGTAAGAGTTCGTCTATCAGATCGCGCGCTGGATCCAAGACTTCCTGCCTGCACTGAGAAACGGGAGAGCTAGCTCACGCAATGACAGTGAAGAAGAGAGCGGCCGCAACGCCACTGTCGCATAGAGCAAGATGCGATCCCTTTCAAAAAGCATGGGGCGCAATCAGCGGCGCGCGACCACTATACGGCCATTCTGTCCCTTCCAGGATGGCGCGCGCGCATATTCAGGAATATTCAGCGCGCATGGTATCGTGAACGCCTGCTTGATATCGCTCTTTCTATACTGCAACTGCAAGTGTAGGGGTGGACCTCCATGTATCCAACGTTGGGTCGCGAGATGCCCTCCCGGCCAAGCACGCCGAATTATTAGCGACGGACACGCACCGTGATGGTTCCCACGCGGTGTGCGTAGTACACTTCTGCCGAATCGCCCACGGCGTTGAGTTCAGAGCCATCGTTTGCGCCTCACCGGCTCCTCCTCGATCATCGCTGAGCTCTCGCACTCGACGAGCTGCCATACACTGGCCCGCGAGGCTCACCTTTGATGGTTCGTATAGTTCGGCCACCCGTCGAAAGCGGGATCTCGAAATGGGTGAGTGGATACACGCCCCAAAGTGTGTGTCCGTGGAACGTGAAGTCTTCGGGAGATGCGACCGAGGCGGCTCTTGCTCAGCGTGAGGTGATCGCTGGGAAGGATGCGCGGACGTTGGCGAGCGAGGTGCTTGCGATGTCGCAGGAGGAGTTCAGCACGGCGTTCCGGAAGTCACCGGTGGAGCGCGCGAAGCTTGCCTGACTCAAACGGAACGCAGCCGTGGTGCTTGGCTGAGCTGACGAGGAAGACACCAGCCGCTAAATCTTCTCCATGGCAACGCGACCGTGGCGAAGTGGTACGGGAATCGTTCGCGCGCATGCCGTTCGTACTCGCGGTGCACGTCGCTATCACATCACTCGCGTGCGTGCTCAGGGGCGCACCACAGGCGCCGATAGTGTGCGCAGGAACGCTTCGATCTGACGTCGTTCCTTCGACGAGAGATGCAGCGGCTTCAACTCGCTGTGGCCGAACGGTGCGGGGGCGGCGCGGTCGTAGTGCGATACCACGTCGTGAGCGTCGCGAGCTGGCCGGCGTGCATGTACGGTGCGCGCTCCGCGACGTTGCGCAGCGACGGCGTCTTGTATGCGCGCACGAGCTCAGTGCCCTCGGTGACCGCGAAGCGCAGCTCGTCGCAGTCCTCGGGCTTCGCGTCGCTGTACCGGCTCGTGCAGCTGAACTCGCCGGCGAGCGCCTGCCGAACGCCCGTCGCGCGGCCGCTGTCGGTGGCGAGAACGACCCGTGAGACGGGTACGCCGGTGTTGTGAAAGTGGTCATCGGTGAACGGGGCCCGTTGTGACAGTTGACGCAGTTCGCCTTGCCGATGAAGAGCCGCAGTCCGGCCGCTTCGTCATCAGTGAGAGCCGATGCAGGCGTGTTCGGTCGACCGGCGAGCTCGGCGTCGACGTAACGGTCGAACCGCGACGGCGCGAACGTGATGCGCCGCTCGTACGCGGCGATGGCCTTGCCGATGTTGGCGTACACGCGGCTGACGTCCTGCTGCCGCGCCGGCGCGATGCCACGCCAGCCACGCGCGCCGACTCGTCGGCAACCGGTCCGGCCTGTGCCGGAACGTCGTCGAGTGATGGCAGCCGGCCGAACACGGCTTCGTACTCGGCGCGGTAATGCTTCGCGATCACGTGCGCGTACTGCGCACGCGTGCCGCCGTGCTCGACCGCACTCTCCAGCGGGCCGAGCGCCTGCGCCCACTGGCTGTCGGCGCGGCCGTCCCAGAAGAACCACGCACTGTGTGCGGTGCCGGCGATCGGCATCGTGCGGCGCGCCGTGGTGCCGACGCCGTGAGCGAGTGGCTTGCCGTCCTGGAAGTCCTGCGTCGGTACATGGCACGTCGCGCACGACACCTTGCCGTTGCCGCTCAGCCGTGTGTCGAAGAAGAGCGCGCGTCCGAGCGCCGCGGCGCGGGGGTCGTCACCCGCCGCGTTCGACGGATCCGGCGGCAGCGGGCCGAGGCTCGAGAGAGCGAGCGAGCGCAGTGTCGCGCGCTCTGTCGGCGTCCACTGCGGGCGAACGGCAACGATACCGCTCAGCGCCGCCGTCGACGTCAGCCCGAACGCAGCGCCGATGGCGACCGGCCAAACAACCGTCCTCGAACGCGTGCTCAGCTTGCGAGCGATGCGACGTGCGTCCATCAGAGCTTGAGGTTGAATACGACGGAGTCGGTGCCCTGAGCCGCGGCGACGCGGAACTTCACGACCCACCAGCCGCCCATGTTGAACTTCATTCCTTCGACGAGGTGGTCGCCGTTGCCGAGCGCACGCGTGACGCGGGGCTTCGTCGGCAGGCCGTGGCCGTGCTGCGGCATCCCGCCATCGACGGTGAGCACCGCGCTGTCCACCGGTACGCCCGCCGCAGTCTCGAGGTGGAGCGTCCAGCGATGCAGCCGGCCCTGCGGGATCGAATCGCCCTGCGGGTGAATCGTAGCGACGTAGTGGCCGCCCTCGCTGGTGCGCGTGCGCGAGTAATCCAGATCCTGCGGGGCGCGGGCGAAGAGCATGCAGCCGCGAGCACAGCAACGGCACTGGCTGCGACAATCGAGGCGAACGCTCGCGTGAAGAGCGTACGGCGGCGAAACTTTGCGACGGAGAAGCGCATTGGAGGATCTCGATTAGGGATGGTCGAATCGACAAGCGCCACGCGGCGCGGTCGTGATTCAAGATTATCCCGCCTCGGAGGCTCGGAATTGAACGGAGCGGCTGTGCTGTTGAACGAAAGGGCTGAAGCGCGGCGAATGCTCGATTGGCGCCGGCTATCATTCCACCTACGGTGCGTTCCTTGACGCGTAGTGAATGCACAACGGGGCGCGGTTCTCAAGAACCGCGCCCCGTGTGGTACAGACTTCCCGACGCAATGCTGACGCGATGTTACTTCCTTACTTCGCGCAGCCGCAGTTCGGCGGGCACACGCAAACATCGCAGCCGCACGCACTGCCGCAGCAGCAGCGTGCAACACCGGTGCGTGCAACATCGGTGCTTGCCGCGTCGGCGCGTTCGGCCGTCGTGTGGCAGGAGGTACAAGTGCAGGCACCTGCGGAACATGGCGAGCAGGAGCAGCGGGTGGTGGCAGAGCGAGTCATGAGAGATTCCTCGGAGAATTCAGTGTTTGCGTCGCGACGTCCCGTTGAACCGGGTACCGGCCCGCGGAGTTGCGGACAGCGGTCGTCGTAAGCTTCACGTTATCTCCTCATGTGCCTCACGGGATTGAACGAAAGGGCTGAATCGACGCGCGGATGCCGCGGTGTGCACAACAAGATGTTCCATCCGTCCGTTCTCAAGCCTCTCTCGACGGTGCGAGGCTAATCGAGTGGCGCTGCGAGCTGAATGGCCGACGGCGGAAAACCGAACATGGTCCGCGACGTCCGCGCGAGATGCGCGGCGTCGGCGAAGCCCGCCGCATGCGCTGCGGTCGACAGCGAGCTTCCAGCCGTCAACAACTCCCACACACGCAGAAAGCGGCGCCAGAGGACGTACGGGCGGAATGCCGTCCCCGTCTCTTCGACAAAGAGATGACGGAAGCGGCTCGGCGACAGGCACGCCTCGCGCGCTACTTCGTCGAGCGTGATCGGACCGTTGATATGGGCTTTGATGTAAGTAATCGCGCGCAGAATGCGTTTGTCCGATGTGACGGTCGGACCGACGCCTCCCGCGAGTGTACGAATCACATGCTGCGCCACGTCAGCGACAGCGTGCCTGCTCCGCTGCTCTTCCCACGCGGAGAACAATGCCCGACGGGTATCGGCGAGCAGGTCGTCCGGTAGCGCAGCGATGCCGCCCTGCAGGTAGCGCTCTCGCAACGCGCGTCCCTCGCGCGTCTCCGGCTCGACGAACAACACGGCGTTCGCGCGCACGTGCGTCGCGTCCATGGAGTGCGGGTGGCGCGAGGGAATGATCGCACCGCCGTACTCGGTCCACGCATCACTCTCCTGCGAGCGAAAGCGCACGCCGTGCTCCGTGCCGAACGCGATCTGAATCGCGTAGTGTGCGTGCGGCGGGATGACGCCGACGTTGCGTCCGATCAAGACGCAGCCGCCATCCCACGACACGAAATGCCCGATGCCGCCGGTCACGCTGGTGGTGCTCTTGCTATCCTTGCTACTCATGGTCACCCGATGGTGGCAGTCACCCGGAGTTTACCGCCAGAAGGCGATTCTCGCAAAACGCGGAGCTACCTCAGGCGAACCGCACCCCTTCCGCACGGCGGGCCACGATGTCCGCGATGTATGCCGCGTCCTCGCCGACGCCGCCGAGCAGGGAGGACGTCATGCGATGCTGGAAGCGAAGGCCGACGAAATAGAGACCCGGCAGCCCGGTCGCGGCGCCGCGATGGTGGAGCGGAAGCCCGCGCTCGTCGGTGACGGGGAGCGCGATCCATCTGTAGTCCGACGCGAATCCTGTGCACCAGACGATGACGCTCGGTTGCACGACGGTGCCATTGCAGAGCGGGAGACCACCGCGCTGTTCCGTGACGCGACCTAGGCGGACGATGCCCGCATCGACGAGCGTACGCTCCGGAATTCCGATTAGCGCGTCGCCGCCGCGTGTGGCGCGTTGGCGCAATCGTCTTCCAATCCGCGTATCGGCCGTCGCGCGCGACATCAAGGGCCAGATCCACGAGAACACATCGCGGCCGAGAATTCTGCGCGGGATGTAGCCGGTGGACGAGCCAGCGAGCCACACCTTCCGGAACCTCGCAAGCTCGAGGGCGACCTGCGCGCCCGAGTTCCCGGCTCCCACGACCAGCACGGGCCCGTCAGGAAGTTCGAACGGATTGCGGTATTCGCTCGAGTGGATCTGAAGAATATCGGGCGCGAGCGAGGCGCCGATCGAGGGAATACGCGGCGACCGAAGCGGACCGGTCGCGACGATAACATTTGCGGCCTCGATTCGTACGTCGCCGGCGTGGACGGTATACCACTCGCCATCGGAGGCGAGCGAATCAACGCGCATCGCGCACCGGATCGGCAGATCGAACCGCTCGGCGTAGCGCTCGAGGTAGTCGGCCACCTCATCCTTGTCGGGCAAATGCGATGGCGGCGCTGGGAACGCCATGCCAGGGAGCCCGCTGTACGCGGCCGGCGTGAATAGGCGGAGCGAGTCCCATCGTTTGCGCCATGCGTCGCCCACGCGTCGCTCGGCATCGAGAATCACGAAGTCGACATCACGGCGCGCGAGATGATACCCGACGGCGAGGCCGGCCTGGCTTCCGCCGATGACAACGGTGTCGTACCGCTCGACACGCATTGCACGCGCGTCTGTGGATAGCACCGTCGGACGCATCGCGGTCATAGCCGAACCCATTGTGGAAGAGACTGTAGAAGTGACTGCGGGACCCATCGCGGAAGAGACTGCGACAGTGCGGTGGCGCCATGCCACGTTCGTGACGCGATCACGGCTGCAACGGCTATGTCAAAGCCCAGACATGCCATCGCGTACCACGAGGGAACGAAGGCGTGACCAGTGTGTGCGACGTGATGTGCGATGTCCCAGATGGGATGGAGCGCCCAGCCGGCGACGATCCACCACGCCGACCCGCGCAGTCCGCGGAGCGATGCACTGCCGTACACGAGAACGCCGACGATCTCCACCGTGAGCCACGCGGGACCAGCGCCACCGGCGAGCGCCAGACCGACGTAGAGCATCGCCGTGACGAAAAGGGCGGCCGAGAGGAACGGCTTCGCGTACTTGGGAACACTGTACGCCAGAACGGTAAAGGTCCCGCCAGCCGCTGTGCCGAGCAGTATTGTCGTCACCGCGGTTGCGTACGCGGTTGCCGTCGAAACTTCGCTCATCATCTGCATGTGTGACTCCATGTACGTGTCGGCGTGCGTGTCCATGTGTGGCTTCCAATGCGCGGTACGTGGGCGCTCACGCGGCATGCTCCGATGTATGTCCCGATGTATGTCACGATGCACATCCCGATGCAGGCCGCTGATAGTCGCATCGGCACTGCCCAGGTGCGCAGGACATACTCCCGCGACCCGCGCGCACGCAGCGCCAGCACGGCGCGAGCGACTCCCGCTTCTCGGGCAGTCCGAGCACTCGCGACGCGACCCGGGCACCACCAGGCAATAGCGGTGTGAGCGCGGGCCGGCCGCTTGCATCGAACGACAACTCGGCGAGATCGACGAAGCCCGCCTTCCGGATGCCCGCTCCCGACGCGTGGTTCTCCGGCGCATATGCGATCCAGAATCGCGCGGCTTCGCGCGACTCCGCACGCACGATCGCATCGAGCAGCCGTGGGTAGATACCTCGCCCGCGATAGTCGGCGAGCGTAACGAAGTTCCACAGGTATTGTTCGCCGGCAGGGAGAGTGAACGAGGCACCGACCTCGCCAATTTCGGCGAAGCGGGTCGCAACCCATCCCCACGCGGCGCGTTGACCATCGCACATCGCGACATAGGCGCGGTGTCCGGTATCCAAGCGGCGCACCATGTCAGCTTCATCGCGTTGCTGCAGCGCGGCCATGACGGACGCGTCCTCCTCGCGGCGGACGGAAAATGTCGGTAGCGACTCAAGACGCGGAGTCGGGTCGCTACGGTGTCGGAGGGCGAACGGCATGGCGGTATCCTGGGTGTGCGTGACGCGACATGTGTTATCGCAGCTGCACATTACCGAATGCCCGGTGCCCCTTGCTTGAACGCAGGGGCTGATGTTTAAACGGTCGCGCGGGGACGCGACAACGAACTCTAAGTAGCTGGGACCATTAGAGTTTGCCGCACAGTGGACAATTTCGCACGGTGTTCAAGAAGTCACCGGTGAAGCGCGCGAAGCTCGCAGGACTGCAGCGCAATTGCGTCAGCCGTGCTCGTGAATGCAAGCGGCGCAACTCCGGCAAGCGCCGTCCCTGTCACATCAGCTGCCGCCGCGCGAAGCGGCGCTGCGCGAAACGATAACCGCCGATCCCCACCGTCAGCCACGCCGCGCCCGCAATCCAGCCGCCGATCACGTCGGTAACGAAATGCACACCCAAATACACGCGGCTGAAGCCAATCGCCCCGATGATCACGAGGCCGCCAAGAACGAGTGCGACGCGCTTGCCGCGCTCGTGCACGTGGTCGAGCAGCAGCAGTAGCAGGAAGCCGTACGTGATCATGGAGTTCATCGCATGCCCACTTGGAAAGCTGTAAGTCGGGTGCGTCATGAACTCAGCGGCGGTAAGCGGCCGCGCACGATGGAAGACGAACTTGAGGATCGTGCTCAGCAGAAGGCCGCCGCCGGTCACGAGTGCCACGGCCCACACGTGGAACCAGTCATGCCGCCGCGCGAACACGATGAGACTGATCGCGACCGTCGCCGCGAGCACGGGTGCGCCGATGTAGCTCACCCACGTGAAGATCGTCTCGCCCGGCTCCGTGTTGTGCGACTCCATCCACGCGTTGACGGCTGCATCGCCGCGCGTGAGCGCGTCATGCGTCGGGATCTCGTGCCCGATGAAGAGGAAAAGCACGATCAGAACGATGACGCCAATGGCACCTGCAATCGCGTACGCGGTCAAGTATTCAGTGGGATGGTGACGTGCGAACTGGGAGTCGCTCTGCGGCGGTGTGAGGTGATCGGCGGTCATAATGGCCCTCCGGCCATTGGAGACGACTGTGTACCCTGACCCTGCGGGTGGAAACTCGGCGGCTTGCCGACGCTCCGCTTAATGCTAAAGATGGGCCCGCGGCCGTGACGGTGCCGATCGGTCGCGAAACAGAACGCGGGGTCGATCGTGACGAACAGCAGATACGGACGCGGTGTCATTCTTGCAACGTTACGCGGGTCGTCCGCCACCGACGACGCCCCCTATTCGAGGACTGCACGTGACCACATTCACGGTTGGGTATTTCGTCGGCAGCCTCGCGAAGGAATCGATCAACCGGAAGCTCGCCCTTGCCCTCAGGCGCCTCGCGCCGCCGGAGCTGCAACTGAGGGAGATTCCGATCGGCGAGCTGCCACTTTACTCGTACGACTACGACAAGGACTACCCGCCCGCCGGTCGCGCATTGAAGGACGCGATAGCCTCCGTGGACGCCGTGCTCTTCGTGACGCCGGAGTACAATCGGTCGATCCCCGGCGGTCTCAAGAACGCCATTGACTGGGCGAGCCGCCCCTGGGGCACCAACTCCTTCGCGCGCAAGCCGTCGGCGATCATCGGCACGTCACCGGGCAAGATTGGTACGGCGGTCGCCCAGCAGCACCTCCGGAGCATCCTCGCCTTTTGCAACTCGCCACTGATGAACGCCATCGAGGCGTACATCCCGTTCACGCCGGGCCTCATAACTGACGATGGAGAGGTCACGGTCGAGTCCACTGCCGAGTTCCTCGCAAACTACATGAACGAGTTTCTGGGATACATCACGCGCGTCTACACCGCATTGCCGCGCACGACCGATGCGGCGGGCACGAACATCTCATCGTAACGCGAGAGCAAAAAGAGCGCAGCAGATGCAGGCGCAACTCCGGCGGGAAAATCGTCTCGCGAGGCCCGCAACACGGATTTGATACGCACGCTCGACTGCGCGGAGCGGCTGAGGTCAACGACAGCTTGCATTGCCAGCGTCTGCCATTGTGAGAAAGGTGATGCTCACCGGCGCGAGCACCGCGCGTCCCGCGGCGATACGCACGCCTTGCAAACCTGGCAGCGCATCATTGGGTCCCAGCGCGAGCTCACGCCCATTCAGTTGGACGTGCGTATCCTGCAGCGTCGCGGCGGTAAGTGTGTAACGGCTCGCCGCGATCGGAAGCTCAATCGACGCGGATTGCGTCCGACTGTTGTTGATCGCGAGCAGCGTAACGCCACCGGGATGACCGCGCATGCACTGGGCGTAGACGTGATGCCCCAATGTGATCGGGACGCCTGATTCGAGCACTGTGGTGCCCATCAGTCTACGCCACAGTAACCCCGCCCAGTAATTGGGACGCGGCTCAAAGGTCTTCTGATCGAGCAGCCCGTATTCGCTGGAGGCGAGCGTGTTGTGGAAAATGACCGTGACACCCTTCCTGGCCAGGCGCCCCATCTGGTCTACATAACGGAACGAATCCAGGAACGTCTTCGCCCACGGATTACCGCCACACGCGGCATCCGCGGTCTCGGTGATCCACACGCGTTTGCTGTTCGGCTCGAATCGATCTCGGATACCTGACACGTAATAGGCGTAGCTCCGGTCGGTGCGCGCGAGCCAGCTTTCCGACAGCGCGGAATCAGGAGTGGTCTGCGCACCCGCGCCCATCGAGGCGCATCGGATAGACGCCGCACCGTAGAAATGATAGGAAAAGATGTCGAAGATGGGCCGCGGTGACGCGGAGAGCATATCCGCTGTCTTTACCACTCCTATGGCCGCCGTGTCTCCACCCATCAGAGGCATCAACACGCCTTCGCCAACGGAGCCCGGACCGGCGATCCGCATGTCGGGAGCGGCCTGCGTCGCGAATCGGCGGAAGATGGCGAAGTCCCGCGCATAATCCGCGGCGGTGTAGCCAGCCGGCGCGCCGCCGTACACCGGCATGTCAGGCTCATTGAAGAATTCTGCTCCGGCAATCCGTCCGCCGATGGCTGTCGTGTACGCGACGAACTTCCGGGCCTCTATCGGCGTCCACACGCCTGCCGTGTCGCGGACGCCCGCGCTGATCGTGAAGGACGTGACGAGGTTGGCATTCACGGCGTGCGTGAAGTCGACGACGCCCTTCCATTCCGGGCGTGTCAGGACGCCCATGAACCCTTTCGGTGCGGTCTTCGGTGCGGTCTTCGGTGCGGGACTGTCGGCATCGTCGAAGTAGACGGAGTTCGCCCACGTTCCGCTCGTGCGCATGTAGGCTGGCCCGAGCGCCGCTGTCAGCTTACGCAACCGCGCGTTCGACAGGTCGATCGGTGCGCGCGCCTGGAACATGCTCGTATCCTCGCCTACCACCTGAGGCGCAGTGCTACCCGACATGGCTTCTGCCGGAGGTCCACTGGCCTTCGAGGTCGTGCGCTGCGCGTCGTACGGCTTCCAGAAGTTGCCGCCGATCACCTCGGCCATCTCAACGTTGTACGATTGATAACGCTCATCGACCGTCGCAATGCGTGGCATGGTGCGTGGTGTCAGCGAGACGGATACCGCAACTGGCACCGCGGAAGTTCGCGCCGTGCTGCGCATCGCAGCGGCCAACGACACTACTACTAGTACTACCGCTACCGCGACCGCTACCGCACCAAGTGCGACGGGCCTGTTGTTGCGCACCATCATCAATTCCCTTCCAGAGATGGGCGGCGACCGGACTCAAAGGCAAAATCACAGTGCGCGGTACTCGCCTGGCGCACGTCACTGCAAGAGGTGATCCCACTTGCTGCTGCCGGCGCAAAAGCGGTCGTCGTCCCATCCATACACTTGCTGGGCGCGCAGCGATTGTAGATACTCCGTCAGGCCAGGAAGCAGCTCACATCGCCGGTTGTTTTCTCGGCGACGGAGCTGTCAAGCCAGCGCCGTCGCAATGGAGACCCGTATGAATACCGTTGCTCAATCGACGATGCCATACAAGGGCAACGATCGACTGCTGTTCGGCATCATCATGGGTGTCGTCGCGTTCTGGCTGTTTGCCCAGACGACGCTCAACATCGCGCCTGACATGAGCCGCGACCTTGGCGTGAATGCGAGCATGATGAACGTTGCGGTGGCCATTACCTCGCTGTTCTCGGGCATCTTCATCGTCGTGATGGGTGGGTTGGCCGATCGGGTTGGTCGGGTGAAGGTCACTCGCATTGGCTTTTACTTGAGCATCGCCGGCTCGCTGCTTGTGGCCATCACGCCGCAGGGTCAGTTGGCAACAGCAGTCCTGCTTGTGGGCCGTGCGTTGCAAGGGCTGTCAGCCGCCTGCATCATGCCGGCCAGTCTGGCGCTGGTAAAAGCTTTTTGGGACGGTCCCGAGCGCCAGCGCGCCATCAGCATGTGGTCGATCGGCTCCTGGGGCGGTTCGGGCCTGTGCTCGCTGGTCGGTGGCCTGATGTCGCAGAACTTTGGCTGGCGCTCCATCTTCTGGGTCGCCATCGCTGTGAGCGTGCTCGGACTGTGGATGATGCGTGGCACCCCCGAGAGCAAGGCGGAAACAACGGGCGCGTACAAGTTCGATTTGTCCGGCGTGCTTGCGTTCATGATCACGATGGTCGCACTGGAAGTACTTGTGACGCAGGGCAACAAGCTGGGCTGGAGCAGTCCGACTGGTCTGGTTCTCCTCGCGGTAACGGTAGTGTTCGGCTGGCTGTTTTTCCGCATCGAGAACAGAGCGTCCAATGCGTTCTTCGACTTCAGCCTGTTCAGGAACACAACATTCACCGGCGCGACGATCTCCAACTTCCTGATCAACGGGACCGCCGGTACGCAGATCGTGTCGCTACAACTGGTGCAGCTCGGCGGCAACATGAACGCCCAACAGGCCGGCTTTTTGACGCTCGGTTACGCGATCGCCATCATCGCCTTCATTCGAGTGGGCGAGAAACTTCTGCAACGCTTCGGGCCGCGCAAACCGATGATCTGGGGCTGCCTGATCACGGGCCTGGCAATCCTGTTGGTGTCACCCGCCAACCTGCGGCTGTCGGACTACAAGATCCTCGCGAGCGTCGGTTATACGCTGTTCGGTGTCGGTCTGGCGTTCTACGCGACCCCTTCAACCGATGCCGCGTTATCGAACCTGCCAGCTACACAGACGGGTTCTGGTTCGGGCATCTACAAGATGGCGTCGTCGCTTGGCGCCGCCTTCGGCGTGGCGATTTCCGCTGCGATCTTCACTGCGCTGAGCGGCAACAATGCGAGCGCGAACTGGCTCGACGGCGTAATCACCTTCCTCGGCCGCCAGGACAACCTTGCCGTCCGGGAGGCCGCCATCATTGCGCTCGGCTTCAACGTGCTGATGGTCGTGGTGTCCATAGTCTCGATCATGCTCACAGTGCCCAAGGGAACCAAGACGCAGGCCTGAATTCTCGATGTTCACGTCGAGCATCGAAACCTGCATGGAACCGGGACGTCACTCTGCAGTGTCATCGGCAACTCGCGTCTCGTGCATCCGCAATCGTGAGGAACGTGCTGGTAGCCGGTGCGAGCGTTACGGTTCCGGCCGGAACACTCGTCCCTTGAAGCTCCGGCAACGCATCGTTAGCTCCCAACGTCAGTTCATGTCCATTGAGTTCGATGTCGGTGGCCTCGAGCTGCTGCGCGCTCAAGGTATAACGCTCCGCAGCGCTTGGGATCTGAAGCGACGAGGCCTGCGTTTGGCTGTTGTTAATCGCCAGCAGTGTTACGCCGCCCGGGTGCCCGCGCACGCACGGTGCATGGAGATGCAGCCCCTCCCGAGACGGACCAGCGTGAACAACGTCGTGCCCATTAGCCGGCGATGACTTCCGCGACCTCGACGTTGTAAGATTCGTAACGCTCGTCGACGGTGGCGATCCGCGGCATTGTGCGTGGTACCACAGCTACGGATTCTGGACGCGATGTCATGTTGTGCAATCCCCCGGTTACCGCGCCCTTGCGCGATCGGATTCTTATCCGAGTCCGATCTGATGCATGAAGGTGACGAGGTCGTAGAAGAGGTTCTCTTCGATGATCTGACCATCCTTGTCCCAGTGAGCCACGGTGCAGAAGTCCACGTCGAATCCCTTGCCGGTTGGTGGAATCACTTTGCCGTCGGCCCCTTGCATTGGGCCCGTCATGGTGCCGGTGAAGTGAGCGATCGAACAAGTCCAGTCGCCGTTCGCGAAAAAGACACGATACGGGCGATTGACGAGGTGCTGATCCGGAAATGTCTTGAAGAAATCGATCGCCTCCTGGTGGTGCGCATCGATTCCGTTGGTGGGCGTTTTTCCCGGCCAGCGCACCACAACTTCCTTACGATGGCGCTTGTCGAAGGTACCCATGTCCTGCGCGTTCCAAGCATCGTCCAGGGTCTGCATGAGCTGCATGTTGCGTTCTTCGTTCGCCACGGTTTCCTTCCGTTGATGAAGTGACGGATGCACTGTCAAACGACCGCCTGCATTTCCCGCGCCTGCCGCGGCTGGGGGGGTGCTCACGATTCGCGGTGTAAGCAAGGTCGTGCCCACGCAATCCGCGGCGCCCGATGTCTGGCTGGGGATAAATACGGAAGCGCTCGCGGCGGATAAGCCAAAGATGTGAATGCGGGAATGTGTGAACGGCCGCGTCCGGTATTCGACCGCACCACGCCAGCGCGGCGAGCGCCACATGGAATGTCGAGTACCGTCACGCAGATATCGCCGCGCCGAGCGCTCGGTGGTGATCCTCCGCGGACCCACCAGGTCACCACACACATTCCACACAAGCACGATGCGACGCACGTTCCAGCGGAAAATGCAACGTGAAGATCATCGACGTGAAGAACTTCCCCGCTTCGCCAAAGACTTCGGGCGGCATCGTCACGTTGAAGCCGGAAGCGATTCGCGAGCTGCACTGGCACTCAAACGCAAGCGAGCGGCAGTTCTGGATCTCACGACAAGTCCGCATGATCGTCTTCAACGGTACAGAAGATGCGCGGACTATGGACTTCCTCACCAATGCGCGCGGTGCCGATGCAGGTCGCCGTGGCCCACGCCCACGTGTCTGAAGCTGAGATCAACACCATTCCAGATAAGGCTGTTCCCATCTTGTAGTTCACCCGACGTCGGTAGGTCAAAATGCGAGACCCCTCCAAGAACCGGAGCTTACTCGTCGAGCTTTTGTCACGCAGGCCTCAGCGGCCCTGCTCCTATCCAGCAACTCGACTGTGGCGCACGCATTCCAGTCGTTGTCCCCGGAGAACCCGATGCCAGGCAGTCCCGCCAATAAGCCCTCCACCAACACCTTTCTTTCAACCGCGCTGAAAGGCAAGACCGCCGTCGTCACCGGTGCGGCGCGTGGCATCGGCCGTGCAGCCGCGCTTGCCCTCGCCGGCGCAGGGGCAAACGTAGCGGGGCTCGACATCTGCGCAGTCGTCGATCCCCGCTCCGGTGTCACGCCTTCGACACCGCAGGACCTTGCGGAGACCGGCAGACTGGTCGAGACGCTTGGGGTCAAGTGGCAGTCGCATATTGTCGACCAGCGAAACCTTCCGGCGCTGCGCGCGGCTGCGGAGCGTATCGAGTCCTCGTTTGGCGCGGTCGACATCCTGTTCGCCAACGCCGGAATTCAGCAGTTCCACCCCCTGATGGAGATGGAGGACGCCGACTGGCACATCACCATCGACACCAACCTCACCGGCACAGCTAATGTCTTGCGCGCCTTCGGGCCCGCAATGGTGCGGCGCAAGAGGGGCCGCATGATCATCACCACGTCCACACAGGGGCAGCACGGGACTTTCAACGCCAGCGCGTACTCTGCGTCGAAGTGGGGACTCATTGGTCTGATGAAGTCCGCCGCGCTCGAGCTGGGCAAAAGTGGCATTACCGTGAACTGCCTGGTTCCGGGACTGGTTGATACGCCTCTCACGCGTCATGAGGAGCGCTATGCGCAAGCCTTGCAAACGAGCGGCAAAACGCCAACCGGTGATGTCACAAAGGACGAACAGTCAGCGCGTGAAGAACTCGCAAAATCGAGCCCGTTGGGCGTGCCGTGGATCGATCCGAACGACATCGCTCCTGTAGTTGTCTTTCTTGCCTCCGATGCGGCGACCATGGTATCCGGCTCTACTTACGAAGTCACTGCGGGCGACAGCGCGAAGATCACAGCATGAGTATCCATTCCGAAGTTCTTCAGACCTTCCCTAGCCGACGAGCTGCACTGGAGTTCAGTTCAGGCCGCCGCAGGCTCGCCTTCGACATCGCTCGTCTCGACCAGATCGACGGCCGAATTGGGCTGTTCGCCGAGAAACTCGATCCACTGCTTCTTGAGACCACGATGGTGTTTCGCCGCTTCCACGAGATGCATGAAACAGCGAGTCGTATCTTCGAAGCGCTGTTGTAATGATCGTATGGTGGGCAGTTGAACTCTCCCATCGCCGCTAGCCGCGCGATCGCGCCTTGCGAGGTCGCGACCTGCGCGGCAAGGCGAGCCAACCGCACATTTAGCGAATCTTTTCGCAGCGCCGCACGCAAAACCAAAATCCTGAGCTGCATCCTGGTCTCGCAATCAGCCGCTCGCTCCTCGGTGCTGCCAACCGTTGTCGTCATGTCTTCACCGTTTTCGCTTGCGCGCCATGCTCCGGCACGTGGCGCGTTGTCAATCCGGGACAAACCATCTGTCCCTTGGTGGAATCCGATTGGCGCATGAATCCGCCCACAGTGCGATCGAAACCCAAGCCTTCGGCAAAGAACCTCAACGCTGTCGCTACGTCACCAACGTGGAGGTGCACGTGACCCATCACTGTTCCCGCCGGGCATCGCCCTTGAAAGAGCGCGACTGCTCTACGTAGTCGTGGGGAAGGCGCAAAGGATCGAACAGCGTCGGCGCGCCCTTTACGGGCACATATCGTGCACGCCTTCGGTTGCTCTCACCATGACACTCTGGGCGCCGTGGCGCCCGCGAGGTTATCGATCATGACAACACCTGTTCAACGCCCGGCGGAGCCTGTCCTTGCCGGGCTCGCGGCACTGCTCCCCGACCTGAAGTCGATCTACACCGACATTCACTCGCACCCCGAGCTCTCGATGCAGGAGACTCGCACAGCGGGCATCGCGGCGGACAGGCTCCGCAAGGTGGGCTTCGATGTGACGACCGGCGTCGGTAAGACCGGCGTCGTCGGACTGCTGCGAAATGGCGACGGCCCCACCGTGATGCTGCGCGCCGACATGGACGCGCTGCCAATCAAGGAAGCGACCGGACTTCCGTACGCAAGTGCCGTCGTCGCGAAGGACCGGGATGGGAACACGACGCCCGTTGGTCACATGTGCGGTCACGACATGCACGTGACATGGCTGATCGGCACGACCACGTTGTTCTCACAGGTTCGCACGGGTTGGAAGGGGACGCTCATGGCGGTCTTCCAGCCAGCGGAGGAGACCGCCGAAGGATCGCGGGCGATGATCGATGACGGACTCCTCGCGCGATTCCCGAAACCAGATGTAATTCTCGGCCAACACGTGATGAGCATTCCCGCCGGTACCATCGGCTGGCGCAGCGGCGTCATGACGTCGGCTGGCGACAGCCTGCAGATCACGCTGTTCGGTCGCGGCGGCCATGGGTCCATGCCGCAGGCCAGCATCGATCCCGTGGTGATGGCGGCCGCTCTGGTGATGCGTCTTCAGACGATCGTGTCGCGTGAGGTCGCTCCGACAGATGCCGCCGTGGTCACCGTCGGCGCGCTGCAGGCCGGTACGAAAGAGAATGTCATCCCCGACAATGCGACCATCAAATTGAACGTGCGCACCTTCGACGAGAACGTGCGCACGCGTGTGCTCGCTGCCATCAAGCGGATCGTGAACGCAGAAGCGGAGGCATCCGGCGCACCCAAAACGCCTGACATCACACCGCTGGACCGCTATCCCCTCCTCGTGAACGATGCGACCGCGACGAAACGTGTCGTCGATGCGCTTCGGGCGTACTTTCCCGCAAGTGAGGTCGTGGAAACCAAGCCATCAACCGCAAGCGAAGATTTCGGATCCTTCGGCACCGAGTGGCACGTTCCATCGGTGTTCTGGTTCGTTGGCGGAACCGACCCGGAGCTTTATGCGAAAGCCAAAGCGGCAGGCAAGACCAACGAGATCCCGACCAATCACAACCCGCGCTTTGCCCCGGTGCTGGATCCCACGCTGCACACTGGTGTGGAGACCATGGTGACGGCGGCACAGGCCTGGCTGCATTCCTGAACGCATGCAGCCACTCATTCCGCCGATCACAATCAGCACCCTCACCCTGGTGCTGGATCTGCTCGGCACGTTTGTCTTCGCGCTGAGTGGTGCAATGTCCGGCGTCAAGCACCGGCTCGACATCTTCGGCGTGCTCGTGCTGTCGTTCGCCGCGGCGAACGTGGGCGGAATCACGCGTGATCTCCTGATCGGCGCCGTGCCGCCGCCAGGCATCGCGGACTGGCGCTACATCACCGCGGCGCTCGTCGCAGGCCTGGTCACGTTCTACTGGGGGGCGTTCGTCGACCGGCTCTGGAATTCGGTACTGCTCTTCGATGCCATGGGACTCGGACTGTTCGCCGTCACCGGTGCATCGAAGGCGCTTGCCTTTCATCTCGCGCCGCTCACTGCGGTGCTGCTCGGCGTCGTGACCGGCGTCGGCGGCGGAGTGGCGCGCGACATTCTCGTGTCGGAAGTTCCTGTAATTCTGAGGGCGGATCTTTACGCCGTCGCGGCGCTCGCGGGCGCAGCCGTCGTCGTGATCGGCCGCGGGCTCCAGCTCCCATCCGGGATCGTCAGCATCGCTGGCGCCGCGCTCTGCATCGGGTTGCGCGTCATGGCGATGCGGAACCACTGGCAGCTCCCGACGGCGCGTCGGCGCGGGGGGACAGCGGCGGACGACCGGTCACAGGCCACCTGAGTTCGAACACTCCCTATGGTGTCGACATCGTCGAAGCACACGCAACCGCCTCTAACGAGCCCTGCTCCCCACCGCTGGTGGACGCGGCGCGCAATCACGCTCATCGCACCCACCGCACTGGCAGCCGTATCGTTCCCGTCATGCAACGAGGCACGGCAACGTGCAGGTACGACGAATGATCAACTCCTTCGCGCCAGTCAGAACGCCAATGAATGGGTTCTCCCCGCGCGGACGTACGAGGGCAATCGCTACACACCGCTGACACAGATCACGTCCGCGAATGTCGCGTCGCTCGGCGAAGGATGGGAGACTCGAATTCGCGACGACGGTGAACAGGAAGCGTCGCCGATCATCACCGGCGGCACGATGTACGTGGCGACGCCACACGACAATGTGCTTGCGCTGGATGCGCACACAGGACAGCTGAAGTGGGCGTTTCCATACAGTCCGTTCGTGTTCGCATTCGCCGCCAATCGGGGCGTTGGCGTCGATGGCGGGCGTGTGATCGTCGCGACGCAGGACTGTCACGTCATCGCGCTCGACGTGGCCACGGGCAAGCCCGTGTGGAACGTCGTCGGATGTCGCGACACGACCAACAGCTGGTACTCCATGGCGTCGTACGTCTACCGAGGCGCCGTCATTGTCGGCACAGCCGGCGGCGACAATGGGAATCGGGGACTCGTGAGCGCGTTCAGCACCAGCGACGGGAAGAGGCTGTGGAACTGGGAAACGCTCAAGCGTGATACGTGGAAGGACAGCTCCTGGGTTCACGGCGCGGCGGCGGTGTGGTCGGGAGTCGCAATCAATCCGGTAACGAACACGCTCTTCGTCGCGCCCGGCAATCCCGGGCCCGACATGGTGCTCAAGGGACGCGAGGGCGCGGATCTCTACTCCAACTCGATCGTCGCCCTCGACATCAGTGGCTCGGTACCGAAGGTGAAATGGTATCACCAGATCATCGCAAACGACACGCACGACGCCGATCCGGCCATGATCCCGGTGCTATTCAGCGGAAAGGTCTCCGGTGCGCCGCGCGCGTTGGTCGCGGTTGGTGACAAGGCCGGGAACTTCCTCATCCTCGATCAGAGCACTGGCACGGTGGTACACCAGCTCGCGGTCAGCGACCAGACTGGGCTGGCCACAACCGTGCCGACGCTGAAAGGAACACGCGCGTGTCCGAATCATGGCGGTGGCGTCGAGTGGAACGGCGGTGCGTACGATCCGTCATCCAATCTGTTCGTGGTTCCCAGCACGCAGGAATGCGGGATCTGGAAGCTGCAGACCGAGACGCCGGAATACATCCCGGGACAGAACTACGCCGGCGGACCGCTCCCGAAGCGAGAGAATGGCACGGGCGTGGTGACCGCGGTAGACGTGGCGACGGGGCACGTCCGGTGGCGCATCACGCTGCCATACCCCGCTGAGGGCGGCGCGCTCGTCACCGCGACGGGGCTGGTCTTCACCAGCGATCTCGGCGGAAATGTCTACGCGCTCGACGTCGCGACGGGCAAGCAGCTCTGGAAAACGAACACGGGCTCCGCGATCGTCGCCCCAATCTCCGCGTTCATGCTCGACGGCAAGGAACAGCTCGCGCTGATGGTGGGCCGCGCGGGAAACCAGCAGACACCCAATCTTCCGGCCCCGCACGGCAGTCGCGTCATCGTGTACCAACTCGGTCCGACACACGCGACCGTGAACGACACAACTGGACAGCCCGCGCTCGCGGCATCAGTACGCGGCGGCGCGACGGAGTCCGGTCTCGCCGCATCGGACTCGCTCCCGTACACCGCGCAGCAGGTCGCGAGTGGCGCGACGGTGTACACGACCAACTGCGCGTCGTGCCATGGCGCGCAACTTCAGGGTGTGTCCGCGCCTGCGCTCACCGGAGCCGGCATCGCGCGCGCGCACCTCAATGCGTCGCAATTCCGCGCGGCGGTGGTGCAACGGATGCCACTCACCGCTCCAGGATCGCTCTCTCCCGCCTCGTACGCCAACGTCATGGCGTACATGCTCGCGTACGATTGCATCAAGCCCGCAGGGGCCGGGAAGGTTCCCTTCCCACCAGCCGACAAGCCACAGTTCGCACAAGTGCTGATCGGAGCACGGACCTGCGCTCCCGGCGCGAACTCGAAGTAGCATCCGATGGTAATCGGGGTCGACGGCTTGACTCGTGTGCACGACTCGAGCTCCGACGCGGATCTTCGCAGCAAGCGTTCGCCCGCCGGTCGAGAGCGAGATCTCAAAATGGGTATACCGGCACACGTCCCAATCTGTATGTTCCTGGAACATCAAGTTCTCACGTGACGCTACAAAACCCGCATTCGCGGCGCGTGAAGTGGTAAGGGAGACGGATGCGCGCACCTTGGCGGTGGAGGTTCTCGCGATAGACGACGAGGAGTTAAGAGTGGCGTTCAAGAAGTCAGCGGTGAAGCGGGCGAAGAGGAGTCGGTTGGTAAGGAATGCGGAAGCAGTGCTGGAGAACATCAGCGATGCCGATAGGCGATCGAGCTGACGGCCGGCACATGAACATCCTCTTCTTCGCCCACTCCTGGCTTCGTTATCTCGTTCTGCTTGTCGCGCTTGCTGCTCTGATCGCGCTAGCGTATGGTGTCGCGACCGGTCGATCGGTGCGCTCCGCTCGAATTCTCGCCAACTCGTTCGCCGGCGTGCTCGATCTCCAGATCGTACTCGGCATCGGCCTCGTCATGGGCGGCATCTTTCCCGACGCGGTAACGGGTCATCTCATGCTGATGGTGCTCGCGGCGATCGTCACGCACGGTTCATTCATAATCGGACAGCAATCGAGCAGCGATCGACGCGAGCTCGGCATCCGACTCGGCGGCATCACATTAGCCCTGATCCTGATCGTGGCCGGAATCATGGCGATCGGCCAGAGCATCCTGGGATACTCCGCGCTACGATAGTGAAGCACGACACCGGTCGACCATTGACCGATCGGTGTTCGGGATGCCAATTCCACCGCGGTCACCGGTCGTAGCGACCACCTGCGATACCCGCCATTCACTTTCGCCGTCACGCCATGTCTCCAACCAGACGCGAAGCACTCGCACAGCTCGCAGCACTCGTTGCACTCCCGATTCCGCTCTCGCGCTGGAAGTTCACCGCACGAGATCCGCTGGACGGTACCATCGCCGACTATCAGGCGGGACGTCGTCGCGGTGAGTGGACCGCAACGGAGATCACCGCGCGTGCACTCGCACGCTGCCGCAGTGATGGCACGGCGTGGCACGCAATCGATGCGCTGGCTGACACGGCGCTGGCCGATGCACGCGGCGCAGACGAGCGTCGACGCGCCGGACGCATGCGCGGCCCGCTCGATGGCGTTCCCATTTTCGCAAAGGCCATCTACGACATGGCCGGACTGCCAACTACGGGATCCAACGCGGAGTGGGCGCGACTGTTTCCCGATCCCGTATCTCGTGATGCACTCGAGATAACACGGATGCGGGCGGCAGGTGCGATAGTGCTCGGCAAGACCGCTGCCGACGACTTCGCTTACCGCGGCAACGGTACCAGCAGTCACACGGGACAGGTGCTGAATCCGCACGATCCCACGGGAACGCGCACTCCCGGCGGCTCCAGCGCGGGCTCTGCAGTATCAGTCGCCGGGGGACTTGCATTCGCAGCGGTCGGCACCGATGACGGCGGATCCAATCGCATTCCAGCGCAGTTCACCGGCGTCGTGGGGATGAAGCCGACCTTCGGGCTCGTTCCGCGCACCGGCGTGATTCCGACGTGGCCGTATCTCGACACACACGGGCCACTTGCGCGCACTGTCGCCGATGCAGCATTGCTCCTTGCAGCCATCGCTGGTGCGGATGCATCAGATCCGCTCGCGCTTACCAACGCATGGAACGGCGCACCGCTAGCCGCACTGCGCGATGATGCCCTCGCGGGTGTGCGACTTGGACTTGTGAGCGCGCACGTTCCACGCACGCAGATGACAGCCGAAGCGCTCGCAACATGGGATCGCGCAGTCAGCGACCTGCGCGCAGCCGGCGCGACGGTCGAGGCATACGATCCACCAGTCACGCTTGCGAACTATCGCAACGCGTTCGTCGCGGCAGCGCACGATCGTGGCGATGTCGCTGTGGATGCACGCTCTCCGGCGCCCACCGCGAACGCGCTCTTCCGTTACTTCGCCGGCCGCACGGATGATCCGCGTGCAGCGGTGCGGCCGCGGCTACGCTGCGTATCGTGCATTCTACGACGTGCTACCGGCGACGTTCGCCGAGTGTGAGCCGTTGCTCGAGCAACCGATGGAGAAAGATGCTGCAGGGCAGTCGTTCGCGCGCTCGCGTGCTACAGTCGTCGCGACGCTCGCTGCCTCGATGCGCATGACCGGCGTAAGTGCGATGGTCTATCCGACAATGCCGTTCAATGCACCGCGTGCGGTCGATCCGTGGCCAGACATTCGCACCGCACTCGGCTACGGTAACTGGCTCGGCCTGCCGGAAGTCTCAGTGCCCGCGGGACTCGGCGCCGACGGCATGCCAGCGCTCAACGTGTCGATCGTTGGCCTGCCGGGTGATGACGCTCGTGTGTTGGCACTGGCTCATGCATACGAGCGACAGTCGCGCAGGTTCGTCGCGCCGCCGCGCGCGCGATAGCGTCTCGGGATGCGGAACGATCCGGTGGACAGTCGGACCCCGCCAATCTACTCCACGCGATCTTCGCCGGCCGGCCCCGCAGCGCGCAACGATGCCCGAGCCGCAAGTATCGCCTCGGCGTTCGCCGCAGGGTGGACGGCAGTCCAGCGAAGCGTATCCTCCACCGCGCCCGACGTGTAGCGACGTGTCGCCGTGCCGTCGTCCCCGGAGATCGCGATACCACCCAGATCGAGCAGTGCCGCGACCGCGGTACGTTGCACCGCGGCGGCAGTCTCGGTCGCACCGGCCACGACGTCCAGCAGATTGCGCTCCGCGTCTGCACGATCCTCGGTTTCAGGCTGCCGGTGATAACGCCGGAACAGTGCGTGACAATCCTTGGACACACGGCGGTGCGCGCGGACCATTTCGCGCACACTGAGAAGGGTTATCACCGTCGGAGCATCGAATGCATCCGCGATCGCGAGCATGCGGTCGAGCACCGGTGTGTCGGGAAGCGGTCGAAATCGGCGGCGCGTGATCGCGATGGGAAACGAGCCTAATGCGACCTCGATGTTGGTGAGCTCGTCGATGAGAAGGCTGGCAAGCACGCGCCGTCGCTCGTCACGCGCCTGCGCCTCCCTGCGTCGCGCCTGGCGCGCAGTGAAGTGCGCCGACGCCCAACCTCCGAGAATCGCCGCGCCTGCACCGGTGAGCGTGGCAAGCGTGGACGGCAGGGCTAGCGCAAAGGTGCTCGGATCGCTCGACATGGGTCAGGGATGCAGGGTCCGCAAATCGCCGGTGCACTGGCGTGCGACGCTAATTGATGGGGCGCGGCATCGGGGCGCAAGTGCGAGCCGCGGGCTACTCCGCATCAGCATCAGCTCAGCACCAGGATCGGCATCATGCTCGGCATCAGGATCGGCATCGGGATCAGCATCAGCATGCTTCTCTTGCCCCATGCCACCGGAAGCGGTTATTTGCTTCGCTCGCCCCGTTTCTCCCTCCTGACCGGGTCGCTCATGAGATTGTCGCTCGCGCTGTCGCTTCCATTGTCTCTTGCGTTGCTCGCGCCAAACCCAGTCATGGCGCAGGCCGCCGTCGATTCCGCGCTCGGTGCATACATCGCCTCGATTCGCGCGATCGACACGCACGCCCATCCCATGCGACCTGTAGCCAGCGGTGCGCCGGCGGACAGCGAGTACGACGCGCTTCCCCTGGATGGGATTCCGCCGTTCGGATTCCCGCATCGCCTCACTCAGGAAGATCCGATCTGGCAACATGCTCAGTTTGCCCTATACGGCATTTCCCTCGCGATGCCGGACAGTGCTCGCAAGCTCGCACTCGACGCGGCGGTGACGAGCAACATTACGAAGCGCAGCCTGCGCTTCCCGGAATGGGCGCTCGACCAGGCCGGAGTCGACGTGATGTTCGCGAATCGCGTCGCCATGGGGCCGGGTCTCGATACGCCACGCTTTCGGTGGATTGCATTCGTCGATGCGCTCATGCTTCCACTCGATACACGCGCAGAGGGAACCACGCCCGATACACGCGTGCTTTACCCGCGGGAGACCAGACTGCTGCGACGATACTTTCGCGATCTCGGCATAACGCGCACACCGAGCACACTCGCGGAGTACGTTCGGCGCGTCGTCGTCCCAACACTTGAGAGACAACGAGCAGCCGGTGCGATAGCGGTCAAATTCGAAGCCGCATATCTGCGTCCGCTCGACTTCGCCGACCCCGACTCAGCGCTGGCAGCACGTGTGTACGGACGCTACTCCGCCGGAGGTGTACCAGCGCACGCCGAATACAAGACATTGGAGGATTACCTCTTCCGTGTGATCGCACACGAGGCAGGACGACTCGGCATGTCGGTACAGATCCACTCGCTCGAGACGTTCGGGAGCTACTACAAGTCGGCGGGCGCCGCACCGCATCTGCTCGAGCCCGCATTCAATGATGCGACGCTACGCGGCACCAACTTCGTCGTGATCCACGGCGGATGGCCATTGGTGAATGAGACGCAAGCACTTCTTGCCAAGCCAAACGTCTATACGGATATCTCGGCGATGGATCTCATTCTATCGCCGACCGAACTCGCGCGAGTGCTGCGGCAGTGGCTGGGCGAGTTCCCGGACAAGGTGCTTTACGGGAGTGACGCTTTCGACGGCGGCACCGAGCAGGGATGGGAGCAGGTTGCCTGGGTTGGCAGCATGACCACGCGTCGCGCGCTGGGGATCGCACTCACAGGAATGATGCGCGACGGTGAGATAAGCAGAAATCGCGCGGAGACACTGGCGCGAATGGTTCTGCGCGATAATGCGATAACGGCATATCGGTTGTCGGGCGTGCGCCCGTGAGCTTGAGGAGACCTCGCGTTACCGGCGCCTTCCCGCTAGGCTGTAACAGATGAGGCCGACCCTCTTTTCCGTCCTCGATCTCGCCCCCGTACCCGCGGGCTCGACTCCGGTCGATGCGCTGAGAAACACGCTCGATCTGGCGCAGCACGCAGAGCGACTGGGTTATCACCGGTTCTGGCTCGCCGAGCACCATAACATGACAGGTATCGCGAGCGCGGCAACTGCGGTCGTGATTGGATACGTCGCCGGTGGGACGCGCACGATTCGCGTCGGCGCTGGCGGTATCATGCTTCCGAACCACGCGCCACTCATGGTCGCAGAGGCCTTCGGCACGCTGGAATCGCTCTATCCAGGGCGGATCGACCTCGGACTTGGCCGCGCGCCCGGCGCGGACCAGCGGACGATGCGCGCGCTGCGACGCGATCCGGCGAGCGCCGACAGCTTTCCGCAGGATGTGCTGGAACTGCGGGCATTCCTCTCGCCCGTGCAGCAGGGACAACGCATCCAGGCCGTGCCGGGCGCTGGCCTCGACGTACCGCTCTGGATTCTGGGATCGAGTCTGTTCGGTGCGCAGCTCGCCGCGGAGCTCGGCCTTCCATATGCGTTCGCGTCGCATTTCATGCCCGACGCCTTGATGGACGCGCTCGACGTGTATCGCACAGCATTCAAACCGTCGGATCAACTCGAGCGGCCATATGCGATGGCAGGTATCAACGTCTTCGCCGCGGATACCGACGCTGAAGCGCGCAGAATCTTCACGTCGGCGCAGCAGCAGTTCACCAATCTGTTGCGTGGTACGCCCGGTCGGTTGCCGCCTCCGATAGACGACATCGAGAGCTACTGGAGTCCGATGGAGAGGGCGCAGGCGTCGGCCCGGCTGGCGATGTCCTTTGTGGGATCGCGCAACACGGTCGCACGTGGACTGGCGGAGTTCACCGAGATGACCGGTGTCGAGGAGATCATCGTCGCGTCGATGATTTACGATCACGCAGCAAGAGTGCACTCGTACGAGATTCTCGCGGACGTGATCGCGCGGCGTTAAACGCAGCCGGCGCGCTTGCCGCTCCGCCGCGACGGCCTATGTTTACCGCTGTTCCCACCGAAACGGAGGCCGACATGAATGACAGAGAACGCCCAGGCAAGAGCCGGGCGCGCGGTTGGCGACGCGCGATGCCGCTGCTGCTCATCATCCCCTACGTCGGCACTCTCTGGGTCTCGACGTACGCGTCCGTCAAGCCAGAGTTATGGGGAATCCCGTTCTTCTACTGGTATCAGTTTCTCTGGATAGGAATCGGCGCAGCAATCACCATCGTCGTCTATCTGGCTGAAGATCGCACCGATATGTCACGCAACAACGGCGGTGGGCGATGAAGAATTTGCCGACCGGGTTTCAGCCAACGTCGTGTGATCAACGAGCGTACGCGTGAACGTACCTGCACTGGCGGTGATGATTGCGCTGTTCGTGCTGGTTACGGGACTTGGCTTCTTCTCCGCACGCTGGCGCAGCGGAGACATGGATCTCCTGCACGAGTGGGGGCTCGCAGGCGGACGGTTTGGAACCGTCGTAACATGGTTCCTGCTCGGCGGCGATCTGTACACGGCGTACACATTCATCGCGGTTCCTGCGCTCGTATTCAGCGCTGGTGCGATCGGGTTCTTCGCGGTACCGTACACCGTCATCGTATATCCGCTCGTCTTTCTCGTGATGCCCCGACTGTGGTCGGTGTGTCGCACGCACGGCTACGTGACACCGGCGGATTTCGTTCGTGGCCGGTATGACAGCAGTACGCTCGCGCTCGCAGTAGCTACGTCGGGCATCCTCGCCACCATGCCGTACATCGCGCTGCAGCTGGTTGGTATTCAGGTCGTGCTCGGCGCCGTCGGAATCGGCGGAGCCGGATTCATGGGGGATCTGCCGCTCATCATCGCGTTCGTGATTCTGGCGGCGTACACATACTCGAGCGGGCTGCGCGCGCCGGCGATGATCGCACTCGTCAAGGATGCGCTCATCTTCATCGTGGTGATCGCGGCCGTGATCATGATTCCCGCCAGGCTTGGCGGATACGGGCACATATTCGCAGCGGTACCGAGACAGAAGCTGATCCTGTCTCCGTCGCAGTACGGCTCGTACGCCACGCTCGCCTTCGGATCCGCGCTCGCGCTGTTTCTGTATCCGCATTCAATCACAGGAGTGCTCAGCAGCGACAGCCGCAAGGTGATCAAGCGCAACGCTGCGTTTCTTCCCATCTACAGTTTCCTTCTCGGACTCATCGCCCTGCTCGGCTTCATGGCGCTCGCAGCGGGCATCAAGCCCGATGCAATCTACGGCGCACAGTACGCAGTGCCGGCGCTGTTCAACATGATGTTCCCGCCGTGGTTCGTCGGTGTTGCATTTTCGGCAATCGCGATCGGCGCACTCGTTCCGGCAGCGATCATGTCCATCGCCACAGCGAACCTGTTCACGCGCAACATCTATCGCGAGTACTTCCGGCCTGACGCAACGCCGCGCCAGGAAGCGCGCATGGCAAAGCTCGCGTCGCTGGTCGTCAAATTCGGCGCGCTTGCGTTCATTCTGCTGCTGGAGAACGCGAGACAGGAGGCGATCAACTTTCAGCTGCTCGGCGGCGTCTGGATATTGCAAACCTTTCCCGCAATCGTGTTTGGACTGTATACACGCTGGTTCCACCGCTGGGCTCTACTCATCGGATGGGCCGTCGGCATGGTGAGCGGGACGATGATGGCCGCGTCGCAACACTTCACGGCGATCTTCCCGCTACACGTCGGCGGATCGCTGGTGCCTGGCTACACGGCGTTCTACGCGTTCATCGCGAACGTCATCGTTACAATCGTGCTAAGCGTGGTGTTCAACGCGCTGGGCGTGGCGGGCGGCGCGGACCAGACCGTCGCCATGGACTACGTAGCGGAGTGATGAGCCTGGCCAACGCGTGTGGCCGATCCTTGTAAACAACAGTTTCCCGACCCGTAAGCCGCGCGACAGCCACGCGTGCGTGATCTGGTGCACGGCGCTACTTTAGGGCCACGCACCTTGAGTCAGATGTAGCCGGAAGTCATGGGGACATCAATAGGAAGCTCTGACGCATGGACGTGGAGCAGAATAGCACCCCGACCCAGGCCGCACTTCCGCACGGCGCCACTGTGCGGCTGGTTACACTCGGACGCCTTGCTCTCTTCCAGCCTTCCGGCGAAGAGTTGCCCCTGCTTGGACACAAGCGTAAGCTGGCCCTCCTGGCGGTGCTCGCCCTCACTCCCGGCGCCGTGAGCCGAGAAGAGCTGATGGCGATGTTCTGGGCCGACGACAAGGATGAGCGGTCACGACGGCATTCGCTGAGCAACTCGCTTTCGTTTCTACGCAGCGTGATTGGCGCGGACTCCATCGCAACGCACCGCGCGGATGTCACGCTCGCGCCGGAAGCCGTCGAAGTCGATGCGGTAGCGCTTCTTTCCGCCGCGCGGGCCAACGATCACGTACGCGTCATGGAGCTGTACGAGGGACGCTTCCTGGACGGGGTTTCCGTCACCGGATCGGCGCGCTTCGACAGTTGGGTCGAAACGCAGCGCGCGGCCATCGAGCGCGCTGTGTTTCGCGCGAAAGATACCCCAAAGGTTGCGCCAATAGGAGCGATCACCAATACGCGCGGCACAGCTCGAGACGCCGCCGTCAGCGCAGTCGCGCAGCTACCACCAACGCGGGAGCAACGGAGCCTGCGGTTTCCCACTGCCGGCGCGCAAGCGCAAAGAGACGACAATCCGCAGCGCTTTCCTCGCACCAGACGCGTCCTTATAGCGGTCGCGTGTCTCGCGACGATCGTAACGATCGCGGCGTACGCCTTGCTGCGATACAATCCTGTCGTCGTCACGCGACCACTGATCGCGGTTACGGACATCGTAAACGTGCAGGGCGACACGGCGTCCGAATGGCTCGAGGATGGCCTGCCGCAGATGATCACCGCCGACCTGTCGAGCACCTCCGCGGTCGAGATGGTCGGCCCCGCGCGCGTGCGCACCACGCGTGCACGCGCACGGTTCCCTCTTCGCGGAGGACTGAGCACGGCACAGGCGCTGGATCTGGGACGACGGCTCGGAGCGTCGACGATCGTGCGTGGGGAATTCACGCACGGTAATGGGACGTACGTGCTGGATATCACTACACACGACGTTGCGAGCGGCCGCTCGGACAGCCACTTCACCGTGACCGGAAGAGATCCCATGACTGTCGCCGGCTGGGCTGCTGGACGACTGCTCGATCTCGCGGGGATCAACGGAAACAAGCCGCGTTTCGCGGATGTGGAGACCAACGACGTCGCTGCATATCAACACTTCGTCCGCTCACTTCACGCGGAGAGCGAAGGACGCTTCGCGGATAGCAGACGAGAGCTGGATGCGTCGATCGCGATCGATTCGGGTTTCGCAACTGCGCTGTCCGCAAGGTTGCGCATCGCGGCCGCCGATGGCGACACCGCGACGCTTGGCCGCCTGAACCGCGCAATGACACGTGCACGTCTCACTCCGTGGAACATCATGGGTGACGCGATCGACTCAGCAATTCACAATGGAGAGAACAGTCGTGCGACCGAGTTGGCAGTGGATCTTGTAGCGCGCTATCCGCACGATCCGCGGGCGTATGCGGTGCTCACATCGATCTACACCAATCAGGGAGACTGGTCGCGGGCGCAATCAACGGCGCAACAGGAGCTCGCACTCGACTCGCTTGCCAACGAAGCTGGAGACGGACCATGCGTACTGTGCGATGCGTACGGCACGCTCATCCAGATCGAGCTGTTGCGTGGGAATCTCGCCGCCGCCGAGCGTACCGCGCGGCGCTGGGTGCAGCTGCAGCCAGACCTGCCGGTGGCCTGGGCCACCATGGGAGACGTCCTCCATTACGCCGGTCGTTATGACGCCGGTCTCGGCGCCAACCGTCGGGCCGTGATGCTTAGCGGCAACGATCCGTCATACGAGATCCGCACAGCACGCGCGCTCATCGCCGAGCGCAGAATCGCAGCGGCGGATTCGGTCCTGTCGCAAATTCAGTCCACCAGCAAGGAGATCCGGAACAGTATCAGCGACGTCAGGATGCTGGCGCTACGCGAGCGTGGTGAATGGGGCAAGTCCAACAGACTCATCGAAGCGCACCTTGTCACACAGCCGAATGACGATGCGTTTCTGCTCGAGGAGATGGACGCGCTCGGAAGACTGGGCGAGTACGCGGCCGCAGCGCGATTGTTCGATACGCGCATCGCACCGCGACTTGCGCCACCGATCGGATCCACGCCGCAACGTCCGCGTGGCGATGCCGCTCGCGCCTTCAGCTGGACGCGCGCGCTGGAAGCAAATGCCATCGCCGGGTCGGGTGATACCGTGCGCCTGCACGCAATCGCCGACTCGATACGCATCACTGGCGCACTGAGCTATCTGGATCGCGACAGGCACCTGTATCATCACGTGCTCGGCCTCATCGCCATGCAGGGAAAGCGGTACGCGGAAGCCGAGGGCGAATTTCAGGCCGCCCGATGGGGCGTCGCTGGTTGGACCGAGACAGTCGCGTGGCAGGCCCGCGCACAGATGGCACAGAACAAGTCGCGTGATGCGATCGCCACGCTGCGCCAGGGATACCAGGGACCGTTAGACGCGATGGGTCGCTATGAGCCGCGCAGCGAGCTGGACATGCTCATGGCCATGGCGTTCCGGCAGGCGGGGATGCGAGACAGCGCCGCTGTGTATGACCGCTACGTCACGAGTGTGCGCAGAAGTTCGCAAGAGTAGACTACGGTCGCTCAGTGATGCTCGTGTAGTTGTTGTCGAGACCTGACAACAGCGACGAGCCGGCGTCGGCAGGGGCTCTGCACTCGGTTGCGATCGCGGTCAGGACTCTGCACGCGCTTCCAGCTCGGCGCGCGTGTGGTTGAGACGCGGATGGACGGGGTCGGAAAGATCCATCCACTCCCATGGAATCCGGAATTGACGATAACCAACGACGGACCCCATCCTCTGAACAAGACTCTGCGCGAACGTACCACCCGTCAGTGCTTCCAGGAGTCCGTACGCACCGACATGAAACTCGGCGACTACATAATCATTGCCATGCTCGTGCAGCTCGATCCTTGCGAGCAGCTCCTCGATCCTTCCCACCTTGTGTCCATCCACGTCGCGCACCACGCAGCCGATCAGATGACTGAGGAGCAATTCGCGAGACATTACTTCTTCTCTCCCTGCGATCCGGGAATGTGAGCGATGATGTGATCGCCGAGCCAGCGCTCCAGATGACTCGACGGAAGCGTCGCGCCGTCGACATCGAGTTCGATCGTATCTGCGATCCCACGCACCGCAGAGAATGGCACGCGGCTGACTCCAAAGTCGCGGTCACGATGTAACATCGCGGATATCGCCCCGCGCAGCCCGACCATCCAGTTCCCGACGCGCGCGGCGCGCACCTGTCCGCCAATGAGTATGGTCGATACGCGCAGCGGCTTGCCCTCCGTTAGTGTCAGAGTCAGCGCGTCGACACGTCCTATCTTGCGACCATTGCGATCGCACAGGCATGCGTCCAACACGTCGTGAACGAGCTGTAATCCATCGACCGGCTCCATGTCATCCGCCTCCCTTTATCTGCAGCGGCAGTGAAACGAAGAACAACACGATCGAGAGCGCCGAGATGCAGATCAGGGCGATGTTGCTGATCCAGCCGTTGCAGTGACGACCCATCACCTTGCCGTCGTTCATCAGCGCGATGAGCGGGATCACGGTGAACGGAAGACTCGCCGCGGAGAGCACCATCGACATGTTGGTGAGCGAGAGAGCACTGATTCCGAGCGCCGCCGGTATTGCCGCGATGAGTATAGCAATCGTGTAAACGGTGCTGAAGCGCGAGTCGCGACCGGGCCGCAGATTCTCGCTCCATTCCCATCCCAATCCCTGCGCCATGAGATATGCAAGCGATAGCGCAATCTCCAGCGTTGCACCGAAGCAGGTGATGCACAACGTTGCGACGAATAGCCAGAAGCCCGCACGACCGAGCGGCGAGACGAACAGGGAGCCCAGCTGCTCGAATTTTTCGACCTGGATGTGCGCCGGCGCGAACACGAGTGCTGCCGTTACAATC
Source organism: uncultured Gemmatimonadales bacterium (assembly GCA_963707505.1). Taxonomy (GTDB): domain Bacteria; phylum Gemmatimonadota; class Gemmatimonadetes; order Gemmatimonadales; family Gemmatimonadaceae; genus Fen-1247. Next base: position 151,487 of record CAVPQB010000004.1, on the reverse strand, counting down.
ACAGCGAGCGCAAGCGTGCCACCGAACAGATTGCCGAGGCCTGCCGTGACCCGGTTCACGCCCAGATATTCCCGAGTCCAACCGTCTTCGACTGCGCCGGCTGAGTAGAAGAGATAGAGATACGGGCTGATCGAAGCACCGAGTATGCTGACGGCCAGGTACCAGTAGCGCGCGGGGTTCTCCGTTGGACGAGATGGAATGAGCGCGCCACCGAGCGCGCCCCAGTCCGGGTGCGCCTTCACCGCACCGACAGCGAACGAGACTGCGAGTAATCCAAGGATCGCCGTTCCCTGCTCCACGATTCCGAACGTTCCGCGCCACAGCACCATCCAGCCGACGACTGCAACGGGTATCGCCCACCATGCAAAAGCGATTCCAGTGGCCATTTGCAGCGCGGTACTCACACCATCGATCTCCGCCATGAGCACCATCAAGCTGACCACGAACACCGCGATGAACGCGACGAGAAAGAATCGCATTCCGAAGTGCTCGCGCAGCAGATCGACGTACGTGCGCTTGCTCACAGCGGCGAGCCGTCCGGTCATCTCCATCAGAAAGGCGAGGCTGACGACGCCAAGTACCAGAGCCCACGTGAGCTGGTACCGAAACTCGCTCCCGGCCTGCGCCGATGTGCCGATGGATCCGACCTCGAGAAAGCCGCCGATTCCGGTGATGATTCCGAGCGCTATTTCGCCCCATTTCTTCATGGCATCGTCGGTACATGGCAAAAGCTCTGCCGGAATCGCGAAATTCGAGAGGGGGGAGCGGCGGGGGGTAGTCGGCGCTTGACATTCCGTAAGCCTTCGCTTACCGTAAGTCATGGCTTACGCTTCAGCCCTGACCGCCCTCGCCGATCCAACTCGCCGCGCGGTGTTCGAGCGCTTGCGCCGAGGACCGGTGCCGGTTGGCGTGATCGCCGCAGGTCTTCCCGTCAGCAGACCGGCCGTCTCACAGCACCTCAGGGTGCTCAAGGATGCCGGGCTGGTGCGGGACCAGGCCGTTGGGGCGCGCCGGCTCTATGCCGTCGATCCGCGTGGCATCGCAGAATTGCGCGCGTGGCTGGACCGCTTCTGGGACCAGGCGCTCGACGCGTTCAAGGCTGAAGTCGAAGGCAAACCCCAACCGACGAAAAGGAAGAAACCACGATGACAGCCCCACGCACCACAGCGACAGCGCCAGCAGTTGCACCAGTTGTGAAGACGATCACCGTGAAAGCCACACCAGCGCGCGCGTTCGAGGTATTCACCGCCAACATGACCCGGTGGTGGCCGATCACGCATACGATCCGCGCAAGTGAAGCGCCGATCGCCGAAGTCGTGCTGGAGCCACGCGTGGGTGGCCGCTGGTATGAGCGCGGAACGGACGGAACGGAATGCGGCTGGGGCCACGTGATAGCGTGGGAGCCGCCGAACCGACTCGTGCTCGCGTGGCAGATCGACGCCGAGTGGAAGTTCAATCCTGCGCTGATCAGCGAAGTGGAAGTGCTGTTCAAGGCTCAGGGGACTGATACGACGTTGGTGAGACTGGAGCATGGCAAGCTCGACGCTTTCGGAGATGCTGCGGAGAAAGTACGCCAGGCGATCTCGTCGGAAGGCGGTTGGGGTGCGCTGCTGCAGGCTTACGCGGATGCTGTTGTGTGACCGGTTCGACGCCAGCACACGTCGCCTTGATCACATGAGCAAAGTCGGGGAGAGAGGTAGCCGGACATGCTACCTCTCACCGACTTTGCATTCAGGCACCGTCGGCAGCTGCGAGGACGTAGCGCGGGACCAGCTGTTCCCGGAACGTTCGCCAGATTCCGTACTGGCCGTAATTGCCGGCTGTTATCACCACAGTGAGGTCCAGCCCGGGCACCACGATCAGAAACTGTCCGCCGTTGCCACTCGCTTCGTATTCCTGGTAGTGGTGGCCGTTTGCGTCGAGCGTGAAACGGTGCCATGCGAAGCCATCCGATCCATTCGGATTGTCGATCTGGTGCGACGTGGATGTTTCGACCCACGATTTGTCGACGATCCGATGCCCGTTCCAGGTGCCGCCGTTGAGGTACAGCTGTCCGAACTTTAGCAGGTCACGCGGGCGCATCTGCACTCCCCCGCCACCATACATCTGGCCCGTTGGAGTGAGATTTATCGAGTAGTGATCGATCTCCAGGGGTTGCGCAATGGTGTGATCGAAGAACGCTGGGAGCCAGCTTTGCGTGGCGTGCGCAATTACCCCTGCAGCGAGATTTAGACCTGCAGAACAATATGCGTACAACGTGCCGGGCTGATGCAGCACCGGCAACTCGAGCGTGTAGCGATACCAATCCGGCTGCTTCGTTTGCGACTGCATGCGATCTTCGTTCCCGGGAGATGCGTCATCGTTGTCATCGCATGCGAGACCGGAGCTATGAGTCAGCAGATTTCCCAGCGTAACCTGCGCGCGACGGGGATCCGCCGCAACCAGTTCCTCGGTATTGGGAAACGACGCGTAGACGCGCGTGTTCGGATCGATCAATTTCTTTTGATGCATTGCAACGCCCAGCATCACGGATGTGAACGTCTTGGACGCGGAGCGAAGATCGTGCACGCGCGTTGCGTCGTAACCGGCGAAGTACTCCTCCAGTACAAGTTTTCCGTGCCGAGCAACGAGTAGTGAGTGAATCGCAGGCGCATTCGGTGCGGTGGGGTTGGTTTCCTCGATCTCGCGCACCAGGGCCGCAAGCTTCACCTCGCTCAGGCCGACGTCATGACCGCGTGCAGTCGGCCAACCGTCATCGTGACGAGGCTCGGGGACACGATAGCTGTAGGGCGATGCCTCCGGTGTTCGAGGGAAGAATCCAACTGCCTGCGCCCGTGTGCGTGGCGTGAGAATTACCTGGCGGCCGAAGTCCATGACTATCTGGTGTTGCGCAGAGTCGTATGCGACACTGTTGCGTTGCGTACCACTGGCGACGTCGAGAAAGCGGATCGTGTCGCGATCGTGCACGACGCGAAACGCGGATGCTCCGCCCCGCCAGTTCGTGTCAGGATTGCGGAAATACCCCACGAGCGATCCATCTGGTTGCTTCTGGATCAACAGATACAACGACCATCTCTCATCGAGCGGCTCTACGGTGCCACGCCACAGGCTGCTCGTTATACGGGTAAGCGTGACGAGCGACGCGTATCGGACTGAGAGCTGCCCCTCTGGCTGGATCCAGAAACCGCGTACCGTCAGATCATGCGGCGAGGGAACGGGACTCCTGAATTCCCCCTGGCCGCCAGGCAATGTGAATGAAAGTGTATCGTGCGAGGCATGCGCAGTTGTCTCGAATCCGCCGACGCTGCCGATCCAACCCCTGCGAGAATTACGGAGACTGATCTCGCCGCGAATCTGCGGACCCGAGATAGATTCATGGCCCCACAATCCGACGATATCGGAGTCGGGCTGCACCGTGCCAACGTGTGTGGCTTGAGCTTGTATCCGAGCGTGTGGCATCAGCGTGGCAACCGAAAACAGAAATGTGGTGATTCGCAAGAATGCCTCAGAGTGAGCTGCAAGGGAGTGAGTCCACTTTTCATCGGAGAAGGTAGCAACGATGATCTGAATCTGTCTTGTATTTTTGCAACCTTTCGATGGACGCCGACGGCGTCAGGGCTTTGACATGCGGCGATACTCAGCCGGCGTCGAGCCGTAAGCGCGTCGGAACGAGGCGTTGAGATGACTCTGATCTGCATAGCCACACTGCAACGCGACGAGGCTGAGCGAGGTGGGGGTGTGAGCGAGGAGAGCTGCAGCGCGCTCTATCCGGCACCGGCGAAGATATTCACCGGGCGAGCATCCGAAACATTTGCGGAAAACGCGCGCAAGGTACACCGGATGCACGTCGCAGGCACTCGCGATATCCGCGATGCACGTGCCTTCGGCGCAGTAATCCTGAATGAGATCGCGCGCGACGCGAAGCCATGGGGGCACGGAAGAGCGCTGCGGTACACGCTCCGCGATCGCAAGTGTGAAGAGCTCGAGACAGATCGCTTCGACGGCGAGAGATGATGAATCCCGGTAATCCGCAAGCTCTCTGGCCAACCGCATTCCGATTTGCACGGCGCTCCGTTCATGCGTGTACAAGGCGTCCTGCACGAGCGCGAAGGATCGGGCGATATCGCCCATTCGCGCTGAGTCCACAGCCACGGAGATGAAGCGCCCATCCACACGCCCATGCACCCGACGGAAGCGATCGCGATGAGTGGTACCCGGAGGGTTGTAGATCAGTGCCGGCCTGACGCACACTGCGTCGGCACCGCGTGCGGTCGTGACATACTGCCCGCTGAGCAGTACGATGAAGTGGGCTGTCTCATGGGTGTGGCGCTCGATCTGGAGGGTCGGGTCCGCCACCATGCTTGCGATCGTGAATCCAGCGACGGTGTGCCGGCGGCTCTGATCACCGAAGAACTCGGCGTGCGCGAGGGTCCGGCCATTGCCGGGACCGGAGTCATTCATGACGCGTGCTCATGTCAATTCGACACTCGTCGGACGTCAATCGTTGTTTCGGAGAATTGGCGTAACCCGGCAGGTTGCGAAAGCCCCAGCAGCGGTGCGGCCAGGGCGTAGATTCCAGCGCTGTGCCAGAACACGCAACGGATCACGCGGAGCGCGGTGGGCTTCCACCGGATAGACACACGAGACGACGTGTATCACCAGCGGCAACGATACTTCTAGCCTTCGTCGCCGGCGGAGTGTGCGGCGCGATCTTTCCGCAGTTTGCGGGTGCGATCGGTCCCGTGGGAACGATCTGGGTCAAGGCTATCAGCGCACTGGTAGTGCCACTGGTGGTTGCGCTGCTCATCACGAGCATCGCGTCACTTGCCGACGCCGGCGCAGTCGGACGGCTCGGCGTGCGGGTGATTGGAGTTTTTCTTGCGCTCCTCGTCAGCGGTGCGGTGCTGATCGCGATCGTGACGCCATGGCTGCTGACGTTGTTGCGCGTCACCGCCGGATCGACGGGAGCGCTCGCCGGGACCCGCGAAGCCGCGCCCGTAGTTGCAGGAGTCCCACACGCAGTGCCCGGTTTCTGGGACTGGATCGGCGCACTGATTCCGGCGAATCCTGTCGCCGCGGCGGCCAACGGCGCGCTGCTACCGCTGGTGATCTTCACGGTTGCATTCGGCGTCGGTGTTACCAGGCTCACGCCGGAATCGCGCGCACATCTTGTCGGCTTCTTTCGCGCAGTTGCGGACGTGATGCTCGAGCTCGTGCGCTGGGTGCTCTGGGTCGCGCCGATCGGTGTGTACGGTCTGGCATACGCACTCGGCGCGCGAACAGGGTTCGGCGGCGCGCACGCAATCATCGCGCTGCTGATACTCGTCGCGATTGCGTGTCTCATCTACACGTGCGCGTTGTATGTGGTTGCCGTCGTGGTGGGCCGAGTTCCGCTGGTCAGGTTCGCGCGTGCCATCGCCCCTGCGCAGGTGGTCGGATTCAGCTCACGATCGTCACTCGCGACACTTCCCGCGATGATCGAAGCGGGCAAGATGCAGCTTGGTCTTCCGGCGGCGGCGACAGGCTTCGTGCTTCCGCTCGCAGTATCGACGTTCAAGCTCGGTGCAACCATCGCGATCACGACCAGCAGTCTGTTCCTGGCGCGGATCTATGGTGTGACGATAACGCCCGCCGAGGTCGCGTCGATCGCCATGTCGGCGGTATTGCTGAGTTTCAGTGTGCCGGGCATTCCAGGCGGTGTGCTGCTCGTCATGGTACCGGTGCTGGCGAGCGTCGGGATACCGGCGGAAGGTGTGGGAATTCTTCTCGCCGTGGATGTGATTCCGGACATGTTCAGAACTGTTACGAATGTTACGGCGGATATGGTGGCGGCTGTGATCGTGGCACCATCGATGCGCGAATGATCTGTCGTAAACGGATCTAGTTGCGGTCGGATTACCGCTGCGTCACTGCGCCAGCACCCGCACCAGCCGCGCCAGCGATTTCAAATCATTGAGATCCAATACCTCCGCTGGCGAGTGACTGTACCGTCCCGGCCAGCCGAGCTGGGCACCGATCGCGCCTTGTGCCACGAACGGAACGGCGTCGGTCGATCCCTTGGTTGTGCCAACCTGCAACGGAATACGATTGCTTTGAGCAAGTGCGATTATGCGGTCACGCTCGCTCGGCAGCACGATCATGCCATCATCCGAAGCTCGCAATACAGGCCCGTCGCCGAGCGGGGCGAATGCGAAGAGTGGCGACTCCAGTGGTGTATCGGAGGAAACGAAAGTATCGATCGCGTATGCGTGATGCACCGACGTCCCGATGCTGCGCGCAGCAGCGGCGGCGCCGAAGAGTCCGACTTCCTCCTCGACAGACCAGACGAAGATCACCTTGTGAGTCAGTCTCGCCGGATCCATTTCTGCAAGTGCCAGCAACAGCGCCGTGTCACCGGCCCTGTCATCCAGCGCCCGTGCGGTGAACCGTGTTGCAGCGAGACGCTCGCCGCGCTTGTACGCGGTAACAACCAGCCCGGCACGTACTCCGTGCGTGACGAGTGCAGCCGAATCCATTCCGAACCACGCGCGCATGACATCGGGGCGACGCAACTTCGCCTGTTCGCGCGGCACGAAGACTCCGGCGAGTGATGCGGGTGCCGCCGAGCCGCGTGAGCCGTTGGTCGTCGGCCGGTCCAGATACAACAGAGCGGGTTGGCCCTCCCATGCTGCGCCATTGAGACCACCCTGCGACGTCAGCGTTACAGTTCCATCGCGATCGATGGATCGGACGATGTATCCCACTTCGTCCATGTGTGCGAGAAAGACACTCGTATCGCGATCCGGGCCCATCGACAGAATGAGATTGCCGGCGGAGTCCTGGACTATCTGCTTGCGCGCCCATTCCGGCAATGCACTGCGAATTGCATCGCGCACCGGAGCCTCGCGCTCGCCGACCGCTGGTAGCTCGACGAGGCGTGTGAGCACGTCTGCAGCCAGGGAAAGACTGTCGCGCGCGCGGGTTGTCCCCTTCGTAGAAGGCTGCGACAACACAACCCACGGTGCTTGTGACGATACGTGGGCGGCTGCGCGCAACGCGACGAGCAACGAGTCCAGATCACTTGCGCGGACGCTCTCCACGAGCGAGCCGGCGAACCGCGCGCGCACTGCGATACGCGACACCGCATCGGTGTTCACCGCTGGAGCCGATCTCGCGCGTGGAGCGAAGGGTGCGTGTGACACCGCTGCAGTGTCATCACCCGACACGCTCGCAGCGGCAACGATCATGGCCTCATCGAATTTACCAAGACGCGCCGCTGCACCTTCCAGTCCGCTCCATCGAAAGCTGCTCTGCGTGGACAACACGAATACTGTTTCCCCAGTGGTGCGCGTATTGCGCTGGGCTGCGCGCGCAACCGATGCCACAGCGGCACATCCTGCGCGGCCACTCGCGTCGGCGCCTGCTACATGGTCAGCGTATATCCAGGGTGGTACGTCACGTACTACGGGATCGATCAGGGTGACGCCCAGCGCAGTTGCTTCGTCGCGAGATCGGACGCCGACGTCCACCCACAGCTGATCCACGTTTACGACAGACGTATCGCCGCGATGCTCCTGCGCGAAGTGAAGATTGTCGACGGCGACTACACCCGGAACAGATCCGTTCGTCGTCAACACCCGCACCTGCTGCGCCTGATGGAACTGATCCCAGAGTGGATGCGTCGCACCATTTCCGGCGCGATGCAATCGCAGATAGCCCTCGTCCGTTATCTGGCTCACGATGAACCCTGCGTGATCGAGCCCGCACGCGATCAACCGCCGGGGACGACCACTTCCGACCGTCATGACGAGATTGCCGAGTGCGTCGCGGCGCCAGTGACTGTCCGCAGCCATCACCGCATCGGTGATGCGGGATTCCTCACCCGGCGGGGCGTCGTAAGCGAGCCAGGAAGCAACTGCGGAGACCGATGCGGGATCGCCTGATGGGCGAGGCGCATTCTGTGCCGCCGCCCCTGACGCGAGTACCAGCACCGAAGCACCGGCGGCAATAACGAGCGAAAGACGCACGAAGAGTCCTTGGAAGGGATGTGAAAAACTTACGAACCCCGAGGGTTCTCTGCTGCCTCCGCTATCTCACATCAACCTCGACCGACCGCGGGGCGAATCATCTACTCGTGGCTCGCGAGGAAGCCGCATGCATCGAGACCTGCTGAACCGCGCCCGCAGTACCCGCTACATCCCGGACCTGGCGACTTGCCGGACGCCGTACTGTCCTCCATGTTCCCTTACCACTCACCCAAAGAGACGACCATGGTGCCCGTGTATCGCCTGCGTCACATCTTCATCCTGGGAGCCGCTGTACTCAGTCCAGCCGGAGTGGCTGTCCGGGCTCAGGCTCCTTCCAGAGCTCCAACAAGCGCTGCAGCTGCGCTGCACATTCCCGTCGAGTTCTACAAGCTCGATAACGGACTTCGTGTGGTGCTGTCTCCGGACTCGACCACACCGACTGCGGTGGTCGCTGTGTATTACAACATAGGATTCCGCACCGAGCCGCGTGACCGAACCGGCTTCGCGCATCTCTTCGAGCATCTCATGTTCCAGGGTTCGCGCAACCTCGGCAAGCTTCAGTTCGTAAAGCTGGTGGAGCAGAACGGTGGTATCCTGAATGGCTCCACTCGATTCGACTTCACCAATTACTTCGAGGTCGTACCAACCCACGCGGTGCGCAGGATTCTGTGGGCCGAGGCCGATCGAATGCGTGGACTCGTGATCGACACCGCCAATCTCAATAACCAACGCGACGTGGTCAAGAACGAGGTTCGCGTCAACGTGTTGAACCAGCCGTACGGCGGCTTTCCGTGGATCGATCTGCCGATGCACGCGAACACCAACTGGTACAACGCGCACAACTTCTACGGCGACATGCATGACCTCGACGCAGCGAACCTGAGCGACGTTCAGAGCTTCTTTCACACGTATTATTCGCCCGGCAACGCGGTGCTCGTCGTGACCGGCGACTACGACCGTAACGATGTGCGTAGCTGGATAACCGAATATTTCGGTTCCATCCCCGCCGCCGCGCTCCCACCCAGGCCCGACCTCTCAGAGCCTCCGCAAACGGCCGAGAAGCGCTTCACGAGAATTGACTCGCTTGCCACACGCCCCGCAATCGGAGTTGCGTATCACGTACCGCAGCGCCTGACGCCAGAGTGGTATGCGTTCGGGTTGCTGGATCAGATTCTGGCGCAAGGACAGAACTCGCGCTTCTATCAGGAGCTGGTGCAGAAACGCGGCCTTACAGGAAGCGTCGATGCCGGTATCAACTTTGGACTCGGCGACATGTTCGACTATCAGGGACCGATGCTCTGGGAGATACAGGCATTTCACGACTCCGGAAAGTCCGGCGAGACACTACTGGCAGCGATGGACACCGCGATCGCGCCGCTGCGTACGACTCCGGTGAGTCAGGCGGTGCTCGACCTTGCGCTCGTCAAGCTGCGGTCGAGCCTGTACCAGGAGCTGGAGCAGTCTGCTGGCTTCGGCCGCGCAAACCTGCTCGCATCCTTCGCATTGTTCGACAACGATCCCGCAGAGATCAACAAGCTCGAAGCCGGCTTCGCGAGCGTGACGCCGGAGTTGCTGCTCAGGACTGCGCAGGAATATCTCGCTCCGACCAATCGTACGGTCGAGTTCATCGTACCTGCCGCCAAGAGCGGCGCAAACCCATGATAGCGCGGAGATCAGACAGATGAAAAACATCATATCAGCCGCGCTCATCACACTCGGCGCTGCGGCCACGGTGAATGGACAACAGACCTCGACCACACGCGAGCCGCCCCCACCACTGGGAACACCAAAAGCGTTCCACATTCCGCCGCGACAGGACATCACGCTCGCGAATGGAATGAAGGTCACGCTCGTCCAGTTCGGTAAGATTCCCAAGGCGTCGATCTATCTGGAGCTTCGCACCGGCCACATCGACGAACCCGCGACACGGACGTGGCTGGCCGACGTGACGACCGATCTCATGCGCGAGGGAACAACGACACGGAGCGCAACCCAGATCGCCGATGACGTCGCCGGCATGGGAGGCGAGCTGACCACATCCGCGGGGGACGACATGTCGCAGATCGGCGGCGCAGTGCTCGGTGAGCGAGCCGCAGATATGGTGAAACTCGTCGCCGATGTCGCACAGCATCCGTTGTTCCCCGAAAGCGAGCTCGCGCGCATCAAGGCGAACGAGGCCCGCAACCTTGCAATCGCACTGAGTCAGCCGCAGCCCGTCGCGCAGGAAGCTTATGCGCGACAGGTCTACGGTGATCATCCATACGGCCGCACGTTTCCGACAGCCGCGATGCTGGGCGGATACACGATCACGCAGGTGCGCGACTTCTACGCCAGGAACTTCGGTGCAGCGCGCGCCCATCTGTACGTTGTTGGCGTTTTTGATCCTGCTTCGGTCGAGCGTGCGGCGCGCGATGTGTTTTCGGGATGGAATGCTGGTGCGCGTCCAACGATCAAGCCGCCAGCGCCAAGCACGAAGCGAACAGTAACGCTGATTGACCGACCTGGCTCGGTGCAGTCGACGTTGATTCTCGGCGTGCCCGTTCCCGGCCCGACCTCCGCCGACTACATGCAGCTAAACGTGATGGATGCACTGCTCGGCGGCACTTTCGGCTCACGAATCACTACCAACATCCGCGAGCAGAAGGGTTACACGTATTCACCGTACAGCTCTGTGAGCACGCACTATCACGAAGCGAACTGGGCCGAGCAGGCTGACGTGACAACTGCCGTGACGGGTGCGTCGCTCAAGGAAATCTTTGGTGAGATCGCGCGGTTGCAGGGCGCGGCGCCGGGCGAGCCCGAGCTGAGCGGTATCAAGAACAACATGATCGGCCTCTTCACGCTTCGAAACGCATCGCGCGGAGGGATCGTGAACCAGCTCTCATTCGTCGACGAGCAGGGATTGGGTAACTCATATCTCGCCAACTACGTCCAGCGGGTTCTCGCTGTCACCCCGGCGGAAGTGCAGCACATGGCGCAGACGTACCTCAAGCCCGAGCACATGACGCTCGTGGTGGTCGGCGACAAGAAAACTGTGGATCCGCAACTGGCACCGTACAGGGTGAATCGGTAATTCTGTGTATCCCTCTCGGGTAATTGCCCGAGAGGGTAATTGCCGGAGGGCTACGCAACCCGTATCGCGTTCGACTCAGCCGATACCGGGAACAGATCCGGATGCATGATCGAGGCGAGAGTCTCGATTCCGTTCACGAGACGCGGGCCCGGGCGGCTGAGCAAGGAGTTGGCATCGACCGCCCAGACCGGAATCCCACCAGCCCACGCCCATTCGTCCAGTGTGAGCAATTCGCGCGCGGCCCACGCCGCGCGCTCCGCGTCGTAACCGCAAGGCGCGACTATGAGCAGCTCGGGTCGAGCAGATTTGATTGCTTCAACTGAGCGAACGGTGGAATGTTCGCCTGCAGCTGACATCAGCTCGTGGCCACCGGCGCGCCGCACCAGCTCCGGGACCCAGTGGCCGGCCGCGAATATCGGATCGGTCCATTCGATCACAGCGACGTTAGGACGCGGCGCGCGGGCGGCGCGCAGTGCCTCGTGCACGTCGCGAATACGTGCCTCGAGTGACTCGACGACTTCCGCGGCCGTATCCACACAGCCGAGCGCTGCACCGACGCGGCGCATGTCCTCCGCAACGCCGTTCCAGGTTGAGCCGGAGAGAGTCACCACCTCCGGATTGCTCGGCAGTCGCGCTGCGATCGCGCGCACGTCGGTCTCGCTCACGGCGCACACTTCGCACAGCGCCTGCGTGACGATCAGATCCGGTGCGAGTGAGGTGATCGCCTCCTCGTCGAGCAGGTAGAGCGGCTCGCCCGCATGCGACAGACTGCGCACCGCCTCGTCGATCTCGCGTGGAGTCGTCAGGCTCGCATTCATCGTCGAGCGCGTCACGCGTGGGAGCGTGCGCACGACGTCCGCTGGAAAGTCGCACTCGTGCGTGATGCCGACGATGGAATCGCCAGCGCGAAGGGCGGCGATGATCTCCGTCGATGCCGGAAGCAGGCTCAGGACACGCATATGAATCTACGACCTCTCGAAATTTTACCGCACCGCCCCTCTCCACAAGTGCAGTGTAGCGTAGCTGCGCCACGGGCGCCACGCCTGAGACATCTCATCCGCCCGGGCGGCGGTAACCCCGCCAAGGTTGTTGCGGAGGATGACGTCTTCCTTGGGGAACGCGTCTGGCCAGCGAAGTGCGCGCATGGCGATGTAATGAGCAGTCCAGCGTCCTATGCCGGGGAGCGCGATGAGCTGCTTCATGGTTGAGTCCGGATCGGCGCCGGCGTCGAGCTCGAGACGGCCGGACGCGACCTCCGTCGCGAGCCCGATGATCCCGCGGGCGCGCGATTGGATGATGCCGAGTGACGCGATGTCGTCCACGGCAAGATCTGCGACGCGTTGCGCGGTTGGCGCGAGATGCGTGAGACCATCGTGCGGCGTGACGATGCTATCACCGAACGCGTTGACGTAGCGACCCGCCAGCGTCGTCGCTGCTTTCACCGTGATCTGCTGGCCAAGTATCGCGCGCACCGCAAGCTCGAATCCGTCGAACGCCCCGGGCACGCGCATACCTGGATTTGCTGCGACGACGTCCGTCAACAACGGATCGAGCATCAGCTGCGCGGAGATGATGTCGGGGCGAGCGCTCAGGTCGAACATGCTGCGCAACCTGGTCAACAGTGCGGGGAGCACGGGCATCAATGAGCGCGTGAGCTCGACCAGCAGCACGCGTCTGGTGGGTATGTGGCGCACCTGAATCCAACCCGTGTGATTTCCGAGTCGTATGGTGCGCGAGTAGGAATCGTCATCCACGCGCTCAACCCCTTTCGACGCTCTCAGGCGCAGGAAGTCGAGCATCCCCGTCCAGTCGAACGGGGGGCGATAGGCTAACTGCAGCGCGAAAGTGTCGGTCGGCACCGCGCTTACAGATGACTCGCTCGCGACCTTGCGCAGGCGCGTCGGTGGAATTCCGTAACGACCACTGAACGCGTCGTTGAACCGGCGAAGGCTCGAGAACCCGCTCGCGAACGCCACTTCGCTTACGGGAAGTGCGGTCTCGGTCAACAATTGCTTCGCAAGCAGGAGGCGGCGCGTCATCACGAGCTCCATCGGCGATACGCCGAGTTCCTTGTGAAGGATGCGCCGAATCTGGCGTGAGCTCCAGCCAAACTTCGCGGCCACCTGTTCGAGACCCGCACCGTTATCGAGCATCCCTTCCTCGATACGATACGCAACGAGGTTGGCGATCCGATGCGCGTCGTCGACGGGCGCGTTCCCGGGCGCCAGCTCCGGCCGGCAACGCAGACACGGTCTGAACGATGCCTTCTCCGCAGCTTCGGCGCTGTCGAAGAAACGGCAGTTGGCGGCTCTCGGGGTCCGCGCCGTGCACACGGGGCGGCAATAGATCCCAGTCGACGTAACGCCTACGTAGAACACGCCGTCGAAGCGGGGATCGCGGGATGTGAAGGCGTTGTAGAGTGCCGCCGGGTCCGTTGTCATGCCATATCATAGCACGATTTCGGCAGAACGACTAGCCATTTTCGGACATATAACTTGCGATCGCTGGTCGGGAGCTGAACGAGGTGGTATGATCCGTGAGGACCGACACCCGGCTGTCCGAAACTGGCTGGTATCCATCATCATAACGGAAGCGCATCATGAAGAGACAGCAGCTGCTCGGGCGGCTGGATTCAGCCTGGAAGGATTTCGAGGAATCGTACGCCGGGTTGTCAGAATCCCAGCTGATGATTCCACGCGTCACCGGCGAGTGGTCAGTGCGTGACATCATCGCACACGTGACCTGGTGGGAAGAGGAAGCGCTCAAGTATCTGCCTGTGATCCGGTCCGGCGGTGCATCGCCGCGTTACTCAGTGACGTACGGTGGCATCGACGCATTCAACGCCATGATGACGGAACAACGAAGCGGACTTTCACTCGCCGAAGTGCTACGGCAACATGGTGAAGTGCACGGCCGGCTCATCGATTACGTCGCCGCGGCACCGGAAGAGCTCTTCACGCGCGAAACTCGATTCCGCCGCCGTCTGCGCTTCGATACCTACGGCCACTATCCAGTACACACCAGCGCGATCCGCGCGTGGCGCGCACGAACACAGAGCATCGCTCAGTGATCTGAGCGGGGAGGCGGCACGATTGTGTCGATCGCGTCGAGATCAGCGTTGCTCAACTGCCACCTCGCCGCAGCGACGTTCGACGTCACCTGTTCGGGCTTCGTTGCGCCCGCGATTACGGAAGCCACTACGGGACGTGCAAGAAGCCATGAAAACGCGAGCTCGAGAAGTGTATGTCCGCGTGATTGCGCAAACGCGCGCAACTCTTCGACGAGCTCGAGCCTGTCATCAGTCAGTTGCGCAGCGCGCGGTCCGCTCGCCAGCCGGCTTCCTTCTGGCGCCGGTTGACCCAGGTGGTACTTGCCTGTCAGCAGCCCGCTGGCCAGAGGAAAGAACGGTACGAATGCGACGTGTACGCGCTCGCATTCGGCGAGCACTTCCACTTCCGGATCACGATGCAGAAGACTGTATTCATTCTGCACGCTCACGAAGCGTGCGATGCCACGATCCCGTGAGTTCTGCTCCGCGTCACGAATCTCGTTAGCGGAAAAATTGGAGCATCCGATCTCGCGCACCTTGCCGGCCTGCACCAACTCGTTCATTGCACCCAGCGTGTCGGCGATCGGCACGTCGGAGTCGGGAGTGTGAAGCTGATACAGATCGATGTAATCGGTGCCGAGTCGCCGGAGGCTGTCCTCGGCGGCGCTGCGCACGTATTCGGGGCGCGCGCCGCGATGATCGTCGTCCATTCGCATGCCGAATTTGGTCGCGACGATGACTTCGGTGCGGCGGCTCCCGAGCGCGCGGCCCAGAAACTCCTCACTCTTTCCACCGCCGCCGTAGATATCGGCCGTGTCGAAGAAGTTGATGCCGGCATCGAGCGCGGCGTGCACGACCCGTCCAGTTGCCTGCTCATCCAGCCGGCCCCCGAAATTATTGCACCCCAGTCCGACAGCGGAGACCGTGAGCGATCCGATTCTGCGCATATCTGTCATTAAATGGAATACCGTACATTGTTGTAGTGGAGCAGTATGATCTGCGCATACGCCGAGCCACGGAGCAGCGTTGGTAGAGACCGTCATCTTCCTCCTGATCGTCGCGGCGGGACTGGAGATGTTGTCCCGGCGAATAGGAGTGCCGCGTCCCATCCTGCTCGTCATCGCCGGCACGCTGCTCGCCCTGGTGCCCGCGGCCCCCACCGTCCGCGTGGACCCGGATCTCATCTTCTTCATCTTCCTGCCGCCGCTACTGTACTGGGCGGCGATAAACACGTCGTATCGCGAGTTTCGGCGAAACGGCGTGGACATCATGCTCCTCGCGATTGGACTGGTGGTGGCGACCGCCGGGGTCGTCGCGGCCGTTGCGCATGTGATGTTCGCGTCGCTATCGTGGCCAGCAGCGTTCGCACTGGGCGCAGCGGTGGGGCCGACCGACGCGGTCGCGGCAACGGCGGTGATGCGACGGTTCGGCGTGCCTCGCACGCTTGTCTCGATTCTCGAAGGCGAGAGCCTCGTCAACGATGCGACGTCGCTGGTGATCTTCGAGATGGCGCTCGCGGCGGGCAACACTGGCACGTTCTCGCTCGGGCCCGCGTTGCTGAGCTTTCTGTGGGCGGCAGGCGGCGGAATAATCTTCGGTCTGGCCGCTGGATGGTGCATCGCGTCGCTACGGCGCTGGATCGGGCGAACCTCGGAGCGGAGTCCGGTGCTCGAGAGCAGCATATCGCTACTCACGCCATATGTCGCATTCCTTGCCGCGGACCGTGCTGGAGTATCCGGGGTTCTCGCGGTCGTCGTCGCAGGCCTCTACCTGGGCCACGCATCGGCGCGCCTGTTGACCGCGGCATCACGGATTCAGGCCATCAACATGTGGGAGATCGTCGACTTTCTGCTCGAAGGTCTGCTCTTCATCTTCGTCGGGCTCGGACTTCCGCTGGCACTTGGTGCAGTCCGTGCCGGCGGAGAGGAGACGCTATCCAGATTGATCGCCACGGCGGCCGCGGTGAGCGCCGTCGTGATAGTGCTGCGTCTTGCGTGGGTGTTTCCGGCTGCATACGCGCCACGGTACCTGAGACGCAGATTCATGGACCGGCAGCCTCCGTACCCGCCATGGCGGAATGTTTTCTTCGTGGGATGGGCGGGACTCCGTGGCGCGGTATCGCTGGTGCTCGCACTGTCGGTTCCGTTCGTCACTTCATCAGGCGCACCATTTCCGGGGCGCGACGTGGTGATCTTCGTAACGTTCGTCGTCATCCTCGTAACTCTCGTCGGGCAGGGACTGACGTTGCGGCCGTTGATCTGGAAGCTCGGCCTCGAGCCGGATCGCGCCGATGCATTCGAGGAGACAAATGCGCGATTGCAGATCGCGCAGGCAGCACTCGCGCGGCTGGACCAGATTGGCGCCAGCGAGACTGGCTTGTCTTCGGAGCTCGGCGACGCCGACGCGCGCGGCGTGGTAGACGCTCTTCGAAACGAATACACGCACCGCGTTCATCGTTACTCGAATGAGGTACGCACCAGGTCGATCCCGCCGCCGGACCCCAATGGTGATCCGGACGTCCCTGACGACGATGCCGTGGAGGCTGACCTGGATGGGCGTCGAGCTGGCTCATATCGTCTGCTGCGCCTGGCGGCACTGGACGCCGAGCGCCAGCGGTTGATTCAGATGCGTGACGACGGCGACATCAGTGACGGCGTGCTTCACAGGGTGGAGCGGGACCTGGACCTGGAACAGTCGCTCCTGACGGGATGGGATGGCTGACAGACGGTTGGCAGACGGCGTATCCCGTGAGCCATGCACGGGTGATAAGTTCCAGTAGAATCCATCCTGGAGCGGCAATGAAAGCGTCGACCGTAAAGAAAACCAACAACACCGTGCGCTTGCGGCAGGCTCCGCTCGCCACACCCACCGATCTCGGTGCGTCCGCGGTGCGAGATATCGCCGCCGGGCTGAACGGCGTTCTTGCGGATGTTTTCGCGCTGTATCTCAAGACAAAGAATTTTCACTGGCACATGAGCGGCCCACACTTCCGCGATTATCATCTACTGCTGGACGAGCAGGCGGACCAGATATTCGCGATGACGGATCCGATCGCCGAGCGTGTGAGAAAGCTGGGCGAGATTACGGTGAGATCGATCGGCCAGATCGCGCGCACGCAGCGGATTCGCGACAATGATGCCAGCTACGTCGAGCCGTCCGACATGCTGGCGGAATTACGCGACGATAACGAGGCCCTTACCGCGAGCCTCCGGCAGGTTCACAACGTGTGCGATGAGCATCATGATGTGGCGAGTGCGAGTCTCATCGAAGTATGGATCGACGAGACGGAGCGTCGCACCTGGTTCCTCTTCGAGTCCGCGCGAAGCGGGGATTCAAGTAACCACTGAGCGACCGCTGAGCACCTCGCAACGGCCGCGATGAAGAGCCTGAAGGAGAGACACATCATCGCGGCCTGCGCGACGCTGGCGTGCGTAAGCATCGCCGGCACGGCGCGCGCCCAGAGCGCGGCACCACCCTTGGGTGAATATCTACGAGCCAGCGTTGGCCTCAACGCAGGCCAGATCGCCGATGCGCAGAATGGCGCGGCGGTGGTGAAGCTGCTGCACACCGACGTCGGCCGCGACGTGACGGTGTTCGGAATAATCGGACTGCACACCACCCGGGATGCGTATCTCGCGCATCTGCGTGACGTTCAGTCGCTCATCGCAGCACGGTCACAACGATTCGGAATCATCAGCGATCCCCTCACTCCGGCAGACTTGCAGAACGTCGCGCTGGATCCGTCGGAATGGAAGGATCTCAAGGGTTGCCGCGTGCGCGACTGCGATTTCAAGCTGTCGGAGTCCGATATGAAGCAGTTCGCGCAATCGGTGAACTGGGATGGACCAAACGCCGAACAGCAGGCTGATTCTGTGATGAGACTTCAGGTGGAGAACCTTGTCACAGCATATCGTGCTCGTGGCAATGCGGCGATGCCGCGTTACGACGACACCAATGGCGTTCAGGCAAGCGACGCATTCGCCGCTCTGCTCGAGCAATCGTCCTACATCCAGCAATACGAACCGGCGCTTCGCAACTATCTCGTGAACTTTCCCGCGGATCGACCGGAGAATGCCCTTGATGTGATGTACTGGTCAGTCGACAAGATTCCACATCTCCGCGCGACTTTCACGCTCAACCAGATGCTGGTTTACACACCGCCGTCCGGCAACCCGTTGATCGTGCGGAAACAGATCTATGCGGATCACTACTTCGAAGCGGCGCTGGAGCTCTCGACGATCTATGATGCACCGGCGTTGAATGGCGGAGCTGGCATCTATCTGGTAAGTGTGCGCAGGTACCGGTTCGACGCTCTGCCTGGCGGTTTCCTGAACATTCGCGGACGGGCCCGCAGCCAGCTCCAGAAGGTCATGAAATCCGACCTCGAGCGTGAACGCAGTACGGCGGAGGCGAGGACGACGGGCTGAGGCTCTCGCAGGTCGGCATCCAAGATGCAGTTGGATGCACGACGCACCACCCAAACGGAGGAGGTTCGATGCCCGCCCGCGCTCCCGTACTCGCAGTGGCCATAGCCGCGGCGCTTGTCGCCATGTCCGCGTGTTCCGGCTCGAAAACCGAAAAGGCTCCCGACACCACTCACGCGCCGTCGATCGCGGCTGCGCCGAGCGCGCCAATGATCAACCCCGAGGATTGGCCCAGCTACAATCGCACGCTCGCCGGAGATCGGTTCTCTCCCCTATCCGAGATCACGCGCAAGAACGTCACGGAGATGAAGACGGTATGCACCTACAATCTCCCCGAAGTCACTTCACTTCAGACCGGACCGATCGTCGTTCGGGGAACGATGTACTTCACCAGCGACACGATCTCCTACGCCATCAACGCGAGCACGTGCGCGGAGCGGTGGAAACAGGCGCGTCATAGCGCCCGGCCGAGCGCGCTGCTGGTGAACCGCGGCTTCGCGTACATGGATGGCCGTCTCTTCCGTGGGACTTCGGATTCGCACGTACTGGCCATGGACACCACGGACGGCAAGGTGCTGTGGGATCATGTCGTCAGCGAGGCCGCGCCAGGCATGTCGATACCGATGGCACCTATCGCCGCGGACGGCAAGGTCTTCGTCGGCAATGCCGGAGGCGATCAGGTGGGTGTGACGGGACACGTCTACGCCCTCGATGCGCGCGACGGACACGTCGTCTGGCAATTCGATGTCGTGCCTGATTCCGGACCGGCACGGGCGACGTGGACCAATACGCGCATTCCAGTCACCGGCGGTGGATTCTGGACGTCGTTCACATTCGACACCGCCAGCAAGGTGCTCTACGTACCCGCTGGCAATCCGGCGCCGGATTTCGAGACCGAGCTCCGCACTGGTGACAATCTCTATACCAACGCGGTAATCGCGATCGACGGCACCACCGGTAAGATGCTCGGCTACAACCATCTCGTGAAGCGCGACATGCACGACTGGGATGTGGACAGTCCGCCAACGCTCGTCACGACGCATGCCGGGACGCAGATTGTTGCGTCGGCAAACAAGGATGGTCAGCTGGCAGTGCTGGACCGGTCACAGATCGCGCGCGGCAAGACGGTGACCGGCGACCTCGGCACCGCGCTACCGATGCTGTACATCATGCCGACCACGACCAGAGAAAATGTCGACACACCGCTCTCGCGTGATCACACGACGCGCTTTTGCCCGGGCATCACCGGTGGATCGGAGTGGAACGGCGCGGCTTACAGCCCGAATACAAATTCGCTGTACGTGGGCGCGGTGGATTGGTGCGCGAGCGTGCAGCTCAAGCGCGATACCACTACCATTCCGCCCGCGGGTACGACCTGGCTTGGCAATGAAAACACAAATCCATTCGGGCCGGCGAGTGAAGCGAGCGGCTGGCTCACTTCATTCGATGCGGACAGTGGCACGGTACGGTGGAAATTCCACGCGCCGCATCCCATGCTCGCCGGTGTGACGCCAACAGCCGGGGGGATCGTTTTTGCAGCGGACATGTCGGGCGAGCTGTACGCGTTCGGCGCGGACAGCGGGCACGTTCTCTGGAAAACCAACACGGGTCAGTCGACCGGCGGAGGCATCGTCAGCTACTCCGCGGGTGGACGCCAGCTCGTCGGCGTCGCATCGGGGATGAAATCGTCCGTGTGGCCCGGTGCGGCGAAACAAAGTCGAATATTGGTATACGGGCTGCGATGACTATGGCGTGACAATGGCCGGAGAAGCGTCCGACGCCGGACTACCCGCTGTGACCGGTTCGCCGTTTACATCCGGCACAGCGGCCGTTCTGATCGACCCGTGGGTGCGAAGCCGATAGCTCTGCAGCAGCATCGCGCCGCCGAACCAGAGGCTCAATACCGCGATCGGGATTGCGAACACGCGTGGCCAGAGTACGGCGACGATTGCGAGTGCGACCAGTACCGCACCTGCAACCGCGATCGCGCGCGAGTCGGCTGATGCGAGCACGCGCCTGTCTGTTACCGCTGCGGTGACAGTGTTGCTGAGTCGAATCGCGCCGGCGACGCCGCGGCCCGCGCTGCCCGCACCTCTCCTCCTTTCCCGCCGGTGGCGCTTGGGCGGAAGCCCCGGCAACGCATCGTGTGAAAGCTGTCTGCGGCGCCGTCCGTGCAGCACTACTTCGGTCGCATGCGCAAGATCGTCCAGATACGACTCCACCATGCACTCGGCGAATGCGGCGTCTTCAATCACTGCGTCGAGCTCATAATTGCCGAGCCAGCTCGCAATGTTGAGGTTGCTCGAGCCTACGCGAGCGAGGCGACCATCGGCGACCGACGTCTTGGCATGCATCATTGGACCATTCCACTCGAACACGCGCACTCCCGCCTCGAGCAACGGCCTGTAACCGGCCTGCGAGAGTGGGCGCAGGAGTGGAATGTCGGTACCACCAGGAACGAGCAATCGCACATCGACTCCATCCTTCGCGGCCGCGCGAAGCGCCTGCACGTGCGTCGGCATTCCGGCATAGTAGGCATCGGTCAGCCAGAGTGTCTCGCGCGCCGCTCCGGCGACCAGCTCGTCGAGACGCAGCAATCGGGCTCGCCATGGCTCGCTCGCGACGACGCGCACCGATGTATCGCCAGCAACCGCAATACTCTCGCGAGCGGTGAGCTCATCAGTGGGGATCGGCGCACCAACTACCGCCCACACGCGGCTGAACGCACGCTCGATTTCGGCGACCGCCGGACCGCGCACTTCCACGCCGGTGTCTCGCCACGGCGCAAGGCCGCGCTCCGGATTGCCCACCCACGCATCGCCAACGCATAGACCAGTGATGAATCCGATGCGACCGTCGACGACGACGCTCTTCCTGTGGTCGCGATGGACCCAGCCGAGCGGACTTGCAAGAGTGAACGGATTGAAGCAGCGAACTTCGATACCAGCCGCTCGCAGCGATTCCCAGAAGCGCGACGGAGTCTTGGCGAACGCACCCATCCAGTCGTACAGCAGTCGCACAGTTACACCAGCACGCGCCTTTTCGATGAGCGCATCGGCGAACCGTCGGCCCGAGACGTCATCTCGCATGATGTACGCCTCGAAATACACATACCGCTCGGCGGATGCTATCGCATCGAGCCACGCCGGATAATTCTCGGCGGCATCGCGCAGAAGCCGAACGCTGTTGCCATCGATTCGCCGCGCACCCGCTGCGCGCGAGATCGCCTGGTCCATGATCGACCGGCCAGTGTTTGCGTCATGGCGGACGTGCGATCGCGCCTGGCTTTGGAGCGAGAGGTCGGTGTGCATGGCTAGCGTCTCACGAACGTGCAACGACGGCGATGCACTTCATGACATTCAGGGTTGGGGTAGCGGTCTTGGATTGCCGACCCGCGACTCGCGGCCCATGACGTTGTCCACGTGTATCCGGACCAGATGAATGCGCTTCGGCGTCGGATCGTCCGCCCTGAGTATCTCTGGAACAGCGTTCCTGAGGAGGCGAACCGCATTCTCAAATTCGAACCAGTCCTGCGACCGCATGTCGGACGAGAGAAACTCGATCGCACCCCAGACCTCGACGGAGCGCCAATCCAGGATGCCCTCGACCTCGTCCACCTCAAACGCCGCCCACGGATGATGTTCCGCCATAACCAGGTCGTTGCCAAGCTCCGCGCGCGTGTATATCCAGTTTTCAGAATACAGATAGTTGCATATCTTGAGGTGAAACCGGTCCTGAAAGGTGATACCCACACGGCCCAGATGGTGCTTCGCGAGTATCGCGATCGACTCATCGTGCGACAGCTCGCGAACGGTGACGTTCAAGTCCCCGGCGTCCTGCGCATGCGCGACGTCACCGTCGTGACTCGCACCGGGTTGCGGAGACTTACCCGTCGAGCCAGGCATAGCTTCTTTCATTGGCTGACCTTCCGCTCCAGTGAGTCGCGATCCCAGGCCGCACGACTTGCTGCGGCTTCGTAGGTACTCTCGAGAAACTCGAGCAACGTTTCGTCGGGGGATGGGGCAGTGCGAACCGCCTCGTAAGGCAGGATGAACTCTCGCATGTTCGCATCATAGTACGCACTCCCCGGTCTTGGAGGATATTCCCTGTAACCGTCCGGCTCAGGGTACGCGTACGAATAGAACGCCGCTTCCTGGGTACCGCTGCCGGGCCAGAATCCGACGCTGCTGCACTCTCTCGAGTAGGCCTCCTGCATGACGTAATCGGGACAGTTGGGAGCACCGCCGGGATGCGGCGGTGCTCCACGTCCCGAAAACCGGGTCGCGGCGATGTCGAAGCTGCCCCAGAAGAAGTGTACGGGGCTCGCCTTTCCCTCGAAACGCCCACGGAATTGCTTGAGCACGCGGTCCACCTGAACCATCACACGCCACCATCGGTTCACGGACTCCGCGTCGTACGACGCGTGCTGCGTATCTTCCGCGAATGGAATCGCGGTTTCGACCTCGACTGGAACGCCTCTGATCTTCGCACCAATACCGAGCGAAGCAAGAACATCGAGATATTCGATGTAGAATTCCCGCACGGGACGCTGGACTAGAGGAATCGTGCGAGTCTGGCCCGCGCTCGTCCGTATCGCGACGTTGTGATAGATAAAATCAAAATCAACCGTAGCGGTATGCCTGCCGTACGGCATGGAGGTGGTCGTGAGTCCGCGCTCCGTTACGTAAAGCGTCACCTGCCACCAGTGATTCTGCATTGGCGCCAGCGCGAGTCGTGTCTTGCCGACGATCTGTGTAAGCATGTGCAGCGTCGCATAGCTATCCTGCCACGATGCGAGCGTCAGCTCGGGCCAGACAGCGTCCCCCTCTGCTGCCACCGCTACCTGCTGCGCGGTCACAAATTCACCGCGCTTGTGGCGCAGGCTCGAACGTTACATCGTCGACGTAACACCACCCCCAATCCTCATCCGGCTCGAAGGAGCGTACGATCGGATGTCCGGTCGCGTGGAAGTGCTTTGTGGCGTGCTTGTTCGGCGAGCTATCGCAACAGCCCACGTGCCCGCACTCGAGACACAGACGCAGGTGCACCCACCCGCTGTGCATCTTGAGACATTCTTCGCACCCGTTCGGCGTGCGCGGCTCGACGTCGCGTACCTGGTCGAGATGGGTGCAGGTCTGAGAAGCCATTGGAACGACCTCGGTCACGGATAATACCTGCGGAATATACCGCCTGGCGGCTCGAATTGGAGCAAGACGCGCGCCCGCTGGAAGTCACGCCGAGCGCTTGTGATACTGGCGTATGGCGATGCTGAGCACCACCGAGCTGATCGCGGCGAGGGCAGCGAGATGCGATGCGACGTCGCGCATCCGGGCACCCTTGAGCAGCACGGCGCGCATCAGCGCCACGAAGTGCGCGATCGGGTTGATCTCGGTGGTCCACTGCGCCCATGCCGGCATACCCCGGATGGGTGTGAACAGCCCACTCATAAGGAGGTATACCATCAACAGCGAGAATGTCACGAACATCGCCTGCTGCTGTGTCTCTGCAACTGTCGAGATCCAGAGTCCGATGCCGAGCGCACCAACGAGATAGATCGTCGCGGCGAAGAATACCAGGAAGAGGCTGCCGAGCATCGGTACGTGAAACACGAACCGCGCGACCACGAGCCCTATCGCGAGGTCGATCATCGCGAAGGTCCAGAGCGGTATCAGCTTGGCGGCGATGAAGGTCGACCGGTTGATCGGGGTCACGTTGAGCTGGTCGAGCGTCCCCGCTTCCTTCTCACGGACTATGTTCATCGCCGTCAACAGCGTACCGATCATCGTCACCAGCACGACGAGGATTCCGGGAACCATGTACTGACGATAGTCCAGCTCGGAGTTGTACCATCCACGCCGACGCAGCTCGATCACGGGATGACCTCGCGTCGGCGCGGCACCATCAGCCACGCTCACTTTCGTAGTCAGCATCGGGCTCACTTCTGCGCCGAGCTCTCCGGCATAGCTCGTAAGAATCGTATTGGCATACGACTGCATCACACCGGCCGCCGCACCATCCTCAGCGTTGAACACGAGCTGCAGTGGCGCATGATGATCGCGCACGATTCCGCGCTCGAACCCCTCCGGAATCACGAGGATCATGTCGACTCGTCGGTCCAGCATCGCTCCGTCACCCTCGATCATCGACGGAGATGATTCCGTCGGCACAAATCGCCCGGACGCAGCCAGCCGCGTCGCAACGCCGCGAGACATGTTGCTGTGATCCTTGTCGATGACGTACATGCGCGCGCTCTTCACCTCGAACGTCACGGCATTCGCGAGCACCAGCAGCTGGATCACCGGCATGATGAACAGCATGCCGAGCAACGTGCGATCGCGCACGATCTGCAGGAATTCCTTGCGCAACAGAAATCGCAATACCCGCAGCTTCACGCGAGCCTCGGCTTGAAACTTCGCACAGCAGCGATCAACAGCACCGTGAGCATCACGGCGAGTACCGCCAGTTCTTTCCACAGATACGTCAGGCCCACACCCTTGAGCATGATCCCACGCGAGATCACGATGAACCAGCGCGCTGGAACGACATACGTCACGACGCGCAGCCACACCGGAAGACTCGCTATCGGGAATATCATTCCCGACAGCAACGCGCTCGGCAGCATGGTTCCAACGAGCGCTCCAAGCATCGCCGCGCGCTGGGACGACGTCACCGCGGCGATCAGTACTCCAAGAGCGAGCCCCACCATCGAATAGAGAAGGCTGGATAACAACAGCAGTGTCAGACTTCCCCGGAACGGCACATGGAACACCGCCCACGCCGCGAGCAGCGCTGTCGCGACGTTGCCAAGCGCCAGCAGCAGATACGGCATTACCTTGCCGAGTATGATCTGCCATGGGTGAAGCGGTGATACCAGCAATATTTCAAGCGTGCCACGCTCCTTCTCACGCGACAGGGATATGGCCGTCATGAGCGCCGTGATGAGCGTCAGTACCAGGGCGATGAGCCCGGGTACGAACAGATTCACGCTCTCCAGCGTGGGGTTGAATCGCATTCGAAGCTGTGGAACTATCCGGACCGTCTGCCCCGTGGCACCGATCTCGGACTGGTAGCCGGCAATCACTGCGCTCGCGTACGCGGCCATGGTGCTTCCGGTATTCGGGTCGGACGCATCGCCGATCAACAGCAGGCGAGTTGGCACTCCTTCGGATAGCGATTCTGCGAACCGCGGTGGAAATACCAGCGCAAGGTCGGCGTCTCCGCGACGAAACAACGGCTCCAGCAGATTCGGTGTCTGCGATGTTGCCACGATTTCAAACCGCGGATTGCCCGCGAACCGGTTGCGCAAGGCGATAGTCGCATAGTCGGGCGTCGGATCGACCACGACGACCCGCACGTCACTTATGTCATCCCGCAACGCGTAACCAAACAACACCACCATTGCCAGGGGGAGCAACAACAGAATCGTCAACGTCTGCCGATCACGAAGGATGTGCCGCATCTCCTTGATGATGAATGCGTGCAGCGCGGATCTGCGGTCGGCCATTCTGCCTTCAGGCTCGCTGTGGAGTTTGTACGCCGGTGGGACGCACCAACCGCAGAAAGACCTCGTCCAGCGTAGCCGCGCCGAACTTCTGCTTCACTTCGGTCGGCGTTCCCATCGCCGCGATGCGGCCGTCCACCATGATGGAGATGCGGTCGCAATATTCCGCCTCATCCAGATAGTGAGTCGTGACGAACACCGTCGTACCACGCTCGGCGACAGTATAAATCATCTCCCAGAACTGTCTGCGCGTGATCGGATCGACACCGCCGGTTGGCTCGTCCAGAAAGACTACTGCGGGTTCGTGCAGCATTGCGACCGAGAACGCCAGCTTCTGCTTCCATCCCAGCGGTAGCGACTCCACGCGATCATCACTCGTGCTCTCGAGCTTCAGTGTCCGGATCAGTGCCTCGCCACGGTCGCGGATCTCCGAGTCGGTCAGCCCGTAGATTCCACCGTACAGCGTGATGTTCTCCCTAACTGTGAGATCCTCGTACAACGAGAAGCGCTGACTCATGTACCCAATGTGTCGCCGCACGTCGTCCGCATGGGTGGACACGTCGAATCCGGCCACGCTCGCCTGGCCAGACGTGGGCGCGAGCAGACCGATCAACATTTTTATCGCCGTCGTCTTCCCCGCTCCGTTGGCGCCCAGAAAGCCGAACACTTCACCCTCGCGCACGTCGAAGCTGATCGAATCGACAGCGGTGAAGCTGCCGAAGCGACGCGTCAGTTGCCTGACGTCGATCGCCACCGTCATGCAGCCGCCCTGACGACCGGCTCTGGCTGCCCCATCAACTCCATGAACGCGTCCTCGACGCCAGCGGAGATCGGTGCCACGCGAATACCCGTGAATCCTTTGCCGAGGAGATACTCGCGCAGCTCCGCCCCGATATCAGCCGTCGCCATCCCTGTCCGCGCATCGCTGTAATGGACTTCGTCTCCGAACGGGTAGACGGATTTCGCGTGCTGGTAATCCCGCAGCAACTGGATCAGCCTGTGTCGCTCGTTTGCATGCACGGCGATCAGCGGATGCGGGTATCGCGCCGCGATCGCCGCAGGCGCGTCGACGGCAAGAATACGCCCTTGCTGGATAAGCCCGACCCGGTCGCAACGCGTCGCCTCGTCCATGTAAGCGGTCGATACCAGAATTGGCAGACCCGATTTTTTGAGCGCGCCAAGCAGATCCCAGAATTCCCGTCGCGAGACCGCGTCAACACCAGTCGTCGGCTCGTCGAGAAAAAGAATCTCGGGACGGTGGACCAGTGCGCAGCAAAGCGCCAGCTTCTGCTTCATTCCACCGGATAGAGCGCCAGCGCGACGATCCTTGAAGGACTCTATCTGCTCGTAGATCGGTGCGATGATGGCACGTCCTTCATCGATGCTCGTACCAAACACCGAAGCGAAAAAGCTCAGGTTTTCCTCGACGCTCAGATCGGCGTAGAGTGAGAATCGTCCTGGCATGTAGCCGACGCGAGAGCGAATCGCCCACAGATCGCGCACCACGTCCAGTCCCAACACGGTCGCGGAGCCGGAATCCGGGACGAGCAGCGTCGTCAGAATGCGAAACAGCGTGGTCTTCCCAGCACCGTCCGGCCCCACAAGTCCAAACAGCTCGCCAGCCTTCACGTCGAACGAGACGTCCGACAGCGCGACAGTTTCCCCGAAGCGCCTGGATACGCCGCGAACTTCCAGCGGCGCTTGCGAACTCGGCACTCCCTGGTCCGTCACGAGCTGTGTGGCGGCGCGGGTGAATCCGTGTTTGCGGCGGGATTTGCATTGGGATTTGCACTCGTCGCTCGAATGGACATGTCCGCCGGCATCCCGATCTTGAGCGCGCCATCGCGATTGACGACTCGCACCTTGACAGCGTACACGAGATCCGCGCGCTCATCGCGCGTCTGCACCGGCGTCGGTGTGAATTCCGACGTCGATGATACCCAGCTTACAGTGCCGGGCAGCGTCATTACATGACCGCCTCGATCGACATGCACGTCGACAATCTGCCCAACCCTGAATGACGTCAGTTGCGGCTCGCTCACGTACGCGCGCAGTACCAGAGTGTCGAGATCCGCGATCCGGTAGAGTGGTGTTCCGGCCTGCACCACCTCGCCCGCGCGCGCGTACGTAGTCAGCACCGTCCCGGTCTGCGGATTCGTCACCAGGCTCTTGCCGATCCGGTCGCGGATCTGCGCCACCTGCGCATCCGCCGACGCAGCCTCCATCCCGACGCTCCTGCTCTGTGCGCGCGCAGCTTCTATCTGCGCCAGCAACGTGCGATAATCCCGCTCGGACTGATCCAACTGCTGGGCCGTGGCCGCCTGCTCCGCGTGAAGCCGCTGAGTGCGCTCGTATGCCCGCTGCGATACGTCCCGTTGCACCAGCAACACCTTCAACTGTCTCGCAGCTTCCGTACTGCGCTCGTTCGCCGCGTTGCGCTGCTCGTCTACCTGTCGCCGCTGCAGCGCAAGCTGTGTCGTATCGACAAGCGCTACCTCGGCGCCGCGCACGAGCTGCATTCCTTCAACGGGAGTAAAGCGCTGAATCTGTCCCGCTGTTTGCGCCGATACCACGACCTCCGTCGCCTCGAAGTTGCCGTACGCATCAGGCTTGTTTCCACCCCCGCAACCGGCGAAAGTGAAACTGACGGCCAGCGCCAGCGCCCCGCAGCGCGTTCCGCCGATGCCGGTAACACCAGAGCGAATCATCAGTGAACCCCCAAGCCGAGTGATGTCAGAAAGTTCGCGCGCGCCTGTGCGAGTTGCACGCGATGCGTGGCGCGCGACAGCCGCGCGTCCAGCAGGTCGGTTTCGCGATCCACGTATTCCGCCGACGTGATCACGCCTTCCGAAAATCGAAATCCGGTCTCGCGCAGAATCTTCTCGCGCAGAGCGACGATCGCATCGTCATCCGCGAGCGTTTGCGCCAGCTGATCGATCGAGGCGACGTCATGCGCGATCGCTCGTCGAACACTCTGCGTGAATGCTGCCTCATTGGTGGCAACGATCTCTCGCTGCAGCGCCAACACCTCGTGATCGCGTCTCGTCGCGCCCCAGTTCCATGGTGTCCACTCGACCTGAACGCCGGCGAGCCAGTAGTTGCTGAATTCCTGCGCCAGCGGATTCAACCCGGGTCGACCGTATCCAGCGCGTCCGAATGCGGACACGCGCGGCAGATCTGCCGCGCCGAGCGATACCTGCTGCTGCGCCAAAACGTCACGTGTGCGCGCGAACTGCTCGTATTCCGGCCGCGCACGCAACGTGTCGACGCCCTGTCGTGCTCGCGCAACCTCCGCGCCCAGATCCGGCAGGACGAGTGCATCCGCGCTCGTTATCTCCTGGCCGGTGAGATCGCCGAGCACGACGAGTGCAGCATCGCGGCTGGCGGCAAGCTGCGCAACCGCCTGACGGCGACGCAGGATCTCCGCATCGAGCATGTCCGTCTCACTGGGCAACGCCGATCCCTGCGCTACGCGGCTGGCGGCGACCTTTCGCCTGGCCTGCAGGTCCGTGATCGCGGTCTCCTGCTCCGCGCGTTGAGCCTGTTGCAGCAACGCAGAGAAGTACGCGTCGTTGACGTTCTGTCGCAGGGCGAACGTGGATGCCTGAACACCCGCCTCCGACGCTGCAAGCTGCGCGCGCTCGACGCCGCGTCGGGCGCTCACTGTCGGGTCGTAGATCGGCTGCTGCGCTCCGACGTGCGCGTCGTACGTGTCGTGCGGCGGAACGGGAAACGACAGTCCGTTCGGAAGCTGGAGTGGGAGAGTCACCACTTGCGATTGATACTGCGCCTGCGCATTCGCGCCGATTGTGGGAAGCCGTGACGCATCGATGTCCTGCATCCGGAGCGCCGACTGTGACGACAGCAGATCGAGCTGCCGGGTGCGCGGGTCGTGTTGCACAGCGCGGTTCTGCAGGTCCCCGAGCCGAAGCGAGTCACGCGCGGCGGACTGTTGTGCGTGCAGCATCAACGGGACCGGCACACATCGAAATCACCGCACACACAACGGCATTGATTGGTTGACCACACTTCATCACGGCCTCAGCGCGTTGAGGATGAAGTCAGGAAGCTCTCGTCTCCGCTCGTCGAGGAATCGCGAGAATGCAGCGTCGTCCTGGCCGAATACGATGCGCAGCACCGGCCTCGCGACGAACGGAAAGACGCACAACGCGACCAGATTCACGAGAAACTGGTCAGGCGCGATCGAGCGCATCGCGCCGATCTTCACCTGCTCGTCGATCTGTGCGCCGAGTCGTGGCAGGAATGCCTGCATCACACTGGCTGGATGTGTACCCGCGATTTCCGACGCCAGTGCCGTTAGCCGCTCCGGATTGAAGTGCAGCTCCGCGACGATATAACCCGGGATGAACGGACTCTGCCGCACCACGTCGATGTAGAGGTGCACGAACTGCTCGACCTTCTGCTCGATGCTGCTCTCGGAGCCGAACACGGCGACGATCGACGGCACCATCCGCCCCGCAACATCGCGGAAGACAGCCTGCGCCAGGCGGTCCTTGGACCGGAAGTAATAGTGCAGCAGCGCCTGGTTGACGCCGGCCTCCTCGGCGATCTCCTGCATTCGCGCGCCGGCGGTTCCGTGCCGCACGAAGACGGTGCGCGCCGCTCGAAGAATCCGCGCCTCGGTTTCGCCGTCTTTATCTGCAGCCATTATTAATCAGTTAGTTTAAGTAGGTGATTAATAATGGATAATGTAAAAGACCCGATGTCAGGCTGGCAAGGGGCCGAAGGAGAGGAGAGAGAGAGAGAAAGCGAGACTCGTCATTCCCGCGAACGCGGGAATCCATCTGCTGCCGACCCACTTCACCCGTCATCTCACTCAGAGATCGATAACATCGGTTCCCGCTTTCGCGGGAACGACGCCATCTGGAGTGTTTACAAACCCACTGACCTCATCCCGCCCTCGGCATACCGCTCTCCCGCCGCGACTCCGTGCGGTGCGATCTCATCGATGCGCGACATGTCCGCGGCCGTGAGTGTGACGTCAAGCGCACCGACGTTCTCCTCCAGGTACTTCTCGTGCCTGGTCCCCGGAATCGGCACGATATCGTCGCCCCGATTGAGCAGCCACGCGAGCGCGATCTGCGATGGCGTGCAGCCTTTCGACTTCGCCAACTGCTCGACGTGCCGCACGAGATCCAGATTCCTGTCGAAGTTCTCACCCTGAAAGCGCGGATTGTTGCGACGCCAGTCGTCAGCGGGAAGGTCGCTCTCACTCTTGAATTTGCCGGTGAGAAAGCCACGGCCGAGTGGACTGTAGGCGACGAAGCCGACGCCAAGCTCACGGCACGTTGGAAGGATCTCATCCTCCACGTCGCGACTCCAGAGTGAATACTCGGTCTGCAATGCAGTGATGGGATGCACCGCATTGGCACGCCGCAGTGTAGCCGGCGCGGCCTCGCTCATTCCGATATGCCGCACCTTTCCAGCGCGCACGAGATCTGCCATCGCTCCCACCGTATCCTCGATGGGCACCTTGGGATCGACACGATGCTGATAGTAGAGATCGATGTGATCCACGCCGAGCCGTCCGAGCGATGCATCGCATGCCTTGCGCACGTAGTCCGGCGACCCATTGATGCCGAGATAGGCGCCCGACTCCGAGCGCATGTTCCCGAATTTGGTCGCGATCATGACCCTGTCGCGACGATCATGAATCGCCTTCCCGACTAGCCGTTCGTTCGTGAACGGCCCATACATGTCCGCGGTATCGAGCAGCGTTACTCCAAGCTCGATCGCACGATGGATCGTCGCAATCGATTCGTTGTCATCGTGCGCACCGTAGAAGTCGCTCATCCCCATACACCCGAGTCCGAGTGCAGATACTTCCAGCCGGTCACGTCCAAGATGTCGTTTCTGCATTTGATTTACCTGTCCACAGTCGCCATGCGTTCTTCGTTGTAGCGCTCGCCCGCCACGTTGTCGGGTGCGAGTGCGTCGTCAAGTCGCGTCATGTCAGCGTCGCTGAGCGTCACATCAACGGCACCCGCATTCTCTTCCAAGCGCGCCAGATGCTTGGTTCCCGGAATCGGCACGATGTCATCACCCTTGTGCAGCAGCCATGCGAGCGCGATCTGTGCCGCAGTCGCCTTGTGCTGCACTGCGATCTCCTTCACGATTGATACCGCCCGCACGTTCGCATCGAAATTTGCGCCCTGAAAGCGTGGATCGCCCCGCCGAAAGTCGCCCGCCGGATACTCGTCCGCGCGCTTCACTGCGCCAGTGAGAAATCCGCGGCCGAGCGGGCTGAATGGAACCAGGCCAATGCCGAGATGACGCAGCAGCGGGATTATGCGCGGCTCGAGGTTGCGCTCCCACAATGAATACTCGCTCTGCAGAGCAGATATCGGGTGTACAGTATGAGCGCGCCTTATCGTCTCCTCGCCTGCTTCCGACAGTCCGAGAAAACGAACCTTCCCCGCGTGCACGAGATCGGCCATTGCACCCGCGACATCCTCGATCGGCACGGCGGGATCGACGCGATGCTGATACAACAGATCGATGTGATCCGTCTGTAGCCGGCGCAGCGAGCCCTCTACTGCTTCACGGATGTGCAACGGCCTGCTGTCCAGACCGCTCTCCTCGCCAGGCTTTCCGATGCGCCAGCCAAACTTCGTCGCGATCGTCGCCTGGTCCCGTTTCCCCTTGAGCGCGCGTCCGAGCAGCTCCTCGTTGGTGAACGGACCGTACACCTCGGCGGTATCCAGGAAGGTGACGCCGATCTCGAGCGCACGGTGCAGCGTCGCGATGGCTTCCCGCTCATCACGCTCCTCCGGCGATCCGTATGATGCAGTCATCCCCATGCAACCGAGTCCGATTGCAGAGACGGTAAGGCCTTGTGTTCCGAGCTTTCGTTGAGCGATCATGCCTGGCGTTCCTCGTTCGTTGTGATGACGGTACGTCATCCATTCGAAATAAGGATGCATGGTCGCGCGACTGGAAGTGGCAAAGGCCGGCAAACCGGCGCGCATGCGCGAGTAATCGTGAGGTTACCCCGATGCGCGCCACAAGTACAGCCACAAGTACAGCCACAGCAAGTACAGCCAGCGTCACCCGCCAGGTCGATCGGCGTCAGTGCTGCGTCAGTGCTGCGTCAACCCGCCGAGCGTGAAGCGATACTCCTTCGCCGATTGATCGTAGCTGACCGTGTAACTCGTTGGGAAACGACCCGACGTGCCCCAGTCAGCAGGCTGCGGAATGGCGTGAGTTGCATTGGGATGCGTCTCGAGATACGCCTTGGTGATCATCGGCTCGAGGAAGATGAACTTTCCATCCCACGACCCAAAGATGAACGTGTTGGTGAATCCCTGCCCGTTCAGCTCGGGCGCCTTGGTGTCGGTCCAGTGAAGACCCATCTGCGGCACGGCGTTGGTGGCTGCGACGCCCGGAGGGGGAACGTAACCCGTCGGTATCATATTCGCCGACGGATAATTCGCCGCCTTGGCGCCGTACTGCGGATCACTCGGGAGAATGGCGTTCTGCGCTGCACTACTCACCATGTAGAAGTGCAGGTCGAAGTGCGGCACGCCATACAGCTGCGGTGGCTCGTGCCCATTTGGATTCCACCCCAGCTCGGCGTGGTCGAAGCCGTGACCCTGCGCCTGTGCTGGTAGCGGCAGCGTGACCATCAGCGCGGTGGGGCTCGGACCGGTCGCCGTCGCAGGCAGGCCGTTGAGAGCCTGTTCGGTCATGGCAATACCCAGTGCAGTCGCGTCGCCGGCCGCGTCGGTCTGCACCCACGCGCGCGCGGTTCCCTGCGCGAAGCTCTGCGACGGCCCGTAGAACGTACCCGCTTTCGAGTCCGGCGCCTCGGTGTTGGAGCAGGCAATCGCGATGGCCGCGGTCGCGGTCGCCACTACTGCGGCGATGCCGATGAATCGTTTCGTGTTCATGGTCTCACTCCTGAGTGTTCGCCCCAAGCCGGGCATGCTGCAGCACATGCTGCCGCACATGCTGCAG
Organism: uncultured Gemmatimonadales bacterium; assembly: GCA_963707505.1. Lineage (GTDB taxonomy): Bacteria > Gemmatimonadota > Gemmatimonadetes > Gemmatimonadales > Gemmatimonadaceae > Fen-1247. Next base: position 117,457 of record CAVPQB010000004.1, on the reverse strand, counting down.
CGCCTGTTGCTGCCTGACACTCCAATAGCGAAAATCGGGTGCGGGATATTTCACGCAACTCGCCGGCAAGATTTCGGACCCGCCTGAAAACGACCTGCCGGCGCTGTCTCACGACCGGTTCCGGTGGTATGATTGGGCGTGTCGCAGGAGCGGAATGCAGAGGTGGAGCGCCTCTTCGACGAGCTCATGGAGCTCGGACCCGCCGCGCGCGAGACGCGTGTGAGACAGCTGGCGTCCACACCCGATGTTTCTGCCGCTGTCGCTAACGAAGTAACATCGCTGCTCGCCGCCGCAGACCGTGCTGGTGACTTCCTCGGGGTTCTCACACACACAGCCGCTGACCGTGGCGTCGATTGCGAGGCAGGCGACGTCATCGCTGGACGGTACCAGTTACAGAGCCGTCTTGGCCAGGGTGCGACAGGCGACGTCCATCTCGCATGGGATACTCAGCTCGAGCGGCCGGTGGCGCTCAAATTTCTTCGCGGCTCCGCAAGCGATGATTCTTCAGGACGGGCACGATTCCTGGCGGAGGCACGCGCTGCGGCGAAGCTGGACCATCGGCACGTCGCAACGGTGCACGACGTCGGCGAGGACGGACATCGACGAGCGTTCATCGCGATGTCTTACTATCCCGGCGAAACGCTCCGTGACCGCATCGCGAATGGTGCACTGCCGCTGGCCGACGCCCTTCGCATCGCCGCGCAGATCGCGAGCGCTCTTGACGCCGCGCATTCGGCGGGAATCGTTCATCGAGACGTCAAGCCGGCAAATGTGTTGTTCGACGCCGACGGCGCCGTCAAGCTCGCAGACTTCGGTGCGGCGAAGCTGATGACGGGAAGCATGTCGACGAAGGATGAAATCACGATCGGGACCATCGCCTACATGTCGCCGGAGCAGGCGCGCGGAGAGCCGGTGGACCACCGTACCGACCTGTGGGCGCTGGGTGTGCTGTTGTACGAGATGCTCGCAGGCGTTCGTCCATTCACGGCATCGAACGCGGAGACACTGTTACGAGCGCTCGCCAACGACGACCCGGCGCCGCCGCTGCCGGACGATGTTCATGCACCGCCGGAAATCCGCGAGTTGCTTGCGAATCTCCTGACAAACGACGCCGCACGACGTGTAAGGAGCGCAGCAATCGTGAGTCGCGCGCTCGCCAACTGCATGAACGAGGATGAGAGCGCGGCCATGACACGCGCATCGGCGAGCGTCGCGCTGCCGAGCCCCGTGACGAGTTTCGTAGGCCGCGAGCGGGAAATCGAGCTTGCACGCGATCTCCTGTCGCAAACCCGCCTGCTCACGCTCACCGGTCCGGGCGGTACCGGCAAGACTCGTCTCGCACTACAACTTGCCGCCAACCTGCACGACGAGGATATCGACGGAATCTGGTTCGTGCCGCTCGGGGAGATCTCGGATCCTGCCCTGGTTCCGTCGATTCTCGCGCAGACCATGGGTCTGCGCGATCTCGGGGGCAGCAATCCGCGCGACCGGGTGATCGCCGCGCTGCGTAAGCGACGCGCCCTCGTAGTGCTCGACAACTTCGAGCATGTAATTCAGGCCGCGACGTTCGTATCCGCGCTCCTCGCGGAGTGCCCTCGGGTCTCGGTACTGGTCACGAGCAGAATCCCACTCGGCGTGCAGGGAGAGCAGGAACTCCCCGTGCCGCCACTAACGACGCCATCGTCGACAGATTCCGACGCAGCAAGCAGCGAAGCAGTCCGCCTTTTCGTGCAGCGTGCACGCGCAGTTCGGCCGGACTTCACTCTGAACGACGACGGCCTGTTGGCTGTAGCGGAGATCTGCAGGCGACTCGACGGGCTTCCCCTTGCACTCGAGCTCGCGGCGGCGCGAGCGAAGCTGCTATCGCCCCGCGCGATGCTCGCGCGACTGGAGAGCAGATTCGATCTGCTACAGGCAGGTTCCCATGACCGTCCGGCACGTCACAGCACGATGCGTAACGTCATCGACTGGAGCTACGTGCTGCTCACCGATGCCGAGCGGACGCTCTTCAACACGCTGTCGGTATTTGCTGCCGGTGTTTCGATCGAAGCAGCAGAAGCGATGTATGATGCAACGCATCTCCCGCATGGAGGGACGCACTCATCCTTCGCAGTACTCGACCTGCTTGGATCTCTATGCAACAAGAGCCTGCTACGTCACGAAGAGCAGTCAGACGGAGAGCCGCGCTTCATCATGCTGGAGACTGTGCGCGAGTTTGCACTGGATCGGCTGCGCGCGGCTGACGGCGAGGCCGAGGCACGGCGCGCACATGGCGCATATTACCTGTCTCTGGCGGAGCGCGCCGCGACTCAGCTCCGCGGTCCGGCACAGGCTGAATGGCTGGATCGACTGGAGCGGGAATACGCGAACTGCCGCATTGCGATCGACACCGCGCTCGGCGAAGCGCGCGCGCAATCGCCCGAACGGCTTGTAACCGCCGCGCGACTTACGATCGCATTGCATCGGCTGTGGCTTACACGCGGGCCGCTCTTGGAGGGCGTGGAGTACCTGCGTCGAGTGATCGAAGCCGCGGACGATGCTGCACTGCGCGACACTGGGAGCAACGCGCTCGACATCAAACTGCGTGCGGGACTGCTGAGCAGTGCCGGTCAGCTCGCGAATACGCGCAGCGTATTTCCCGAGGCACACGACCTCTTTGCGCGAAGCCTTGCACTGCACCGCGAGGCAGGTGATGAGGCCGGCGTCGCGACGACGTTGAACAATCTCGCATGGTCGGCGTGGATAATTGGCGACATGAACGCAGGTGAGCAGATGGCCACCACAGCCATGGAGATGCACGATAAGGCTGGCGATGCGCTTGGCGCTACGCTGTCGCTCAATACGCTTGGCTGGATCGCGATGGAGCGTGGACAGTATTCTCGCGCCGAAACCTGCTTCGCGAATGCTGTTGCGTCACAACAACAGCGCGGCGATCGCAGGGCGGCTGCTTTCACGCTGGGATGGACCGGCGTGCTGGCCGCCCGGCGCGGCGATTTCACACGCGCGATCGAGCTGCACACACGTGCAATAGACATGCTGGAACCGGTGGCCGATCACGGCTACCGGGTGCTGAGCTTCGTCCGGCTCGCCGCTGCGCGGCATGCGGCCGGTGAGCCGGGTGACCATGTCACTGCGATCGAGGTGAAGTATCTGCCGGAATTGCGCGAGCAGGGTGGACGTCTATGGCCCATCGCATACACGCTCACGGAGCTCGGCGCAATGTTGCGTGATGACGGTCGCCTCGATCACGCCCACCAGATCCTCGACGAGGCACTCGACGTCCGTCGTCAGACCGGAGGATTGCACGGTGTTGCAGAGGCCCGTCTGCTACTCGGCACGGTACTTCACGCGCTGGGCAATGAAGTTCAGGCGTGGGATGAGCTCGCCCGCGCGCTCGCTACCGCACGCGATTTCGGCGCAATTCCCGTCGCCATCGATTGTATCGAAGCGATCGCGATTCTCACACTCGCTCCCGGTCGCCCCGAGCTTGCAGCGACGCTACTCGCGGCGGCTGGCCATGGTCGCGAAATGCTCGGCGCTCGCCGGCCGCCACGCTACGAAGCAGCGCACGAACGATCGCGAGTGTCATTGTCATCCATGATGGGAGACGACGCGTTCGCTCGCGCCTGGCAGTCAGGCGCCACAACTTCTGTCGACGATGCGATCACGCTCGCGCTTCATTCCCATTCGTGACCGGCGTCTCGTCGCGCATGCGCCAGCACTCGGCCATCTTTCCGGCAGCGAATCGTACGACGACACTTTCCCACGTATGTGTCGTGGCAGCCGCCTGTTCGGATCCCGTCATCGTCGCATGACAGAGAACCAGTCCGTTCACCGCTACCAGCAGCTCGATCGTCCAAACGGCATCCGGAAATCGTGCACGCTGACCGCGGACGCGTGAGAGAAATTCGTCCCTGCGGGTGATCCCCGCCGATGCCATGTTCGATGAAGTCGTCGGCCAGAAATTCATCCACGCCTTCCATCATGCCGCGCTGCAGTACCTGATCGACGAATACATAGTAACGGCCCACATCGGCGTCGGCGTTCGCCGTTGATCCAGCCGGCCGGCCAGGATATACGGGCTTGGACGATTCTGATTTATCGGTACCGGGAATTTGGTGCATATGCCTCTTGTTCTGTCCACAGATGTAAGATTCCTTCATGAGCATCGCTGGAATAAGCGAGAATTACACCCGGGATTTTCATCGAACGTGTTGACCCGCGCGCGACCTACGAGACTCCAGATGCAGAATCCGCCGGACCCATCAGAAGTCACGCAGTTTCTCCGTCGCTGGCGCGACGGTGATCAGGGTGCGCTCGAAGATCTGTTGCCACGCGTGTATAATCAGTTGCGCGACATCGCCCGTGCACGCCTGCGCGCGGAGCGCGTCGACCACACGCTCGATACGTCCGCGCTCGTCCACGAGGCCTATCTTCGTCTGACGGAAGGCGCAACCACTGACTGGCAGGACCGCAATCATTTTTTTGCCGTTGCGTCCACTGCAATGCGCCGCGTGTTGATAGATCACGCGAAACACCGTCAGGCGCAGAAACGCGGCGGCGCGCCTGTCCGTGTCGACATGGACCTGTCCCAGCTCGCCGACGCCGCCGCCAGTGCGGATTCAGACCCGGAATCGTTGCTTGCGCTCGACGACGCGCTCGCCAGACTCGAGCAAGTTCATCCAAGACAGGCAAAGGCGGTCGAGCTACGCTACTTCGCGGGGCTGACGCTGGAGGAAGCAGCCGGCGTGTTATCGACTTCCGCTCCCACGGTCCTTCGCGATCTGCGCTTCGCGCAGGCATGGCTCGCGCGCGAGCTGAGCTGACGCATAGCCCGGCCGCACCCGCTGAAATCCGCGAGTGCTGCATGCGCAGCACTCGTCGTCAGCAACCGTATATTAGGCGTGGCACCAGTTCCCAGCACTCCGCCCACAGCTACCACGGCCTCGATGCGATTCATTTCCCTTCCACTCGTCATCTCACTCGGCGCGATCGCGGCCGTTCCTGCTACGCCGGTCTCACTCGCACCATCCGGCGACATACTGGGCTTCACGCCAGCGTCGTCGCGCGTCGAGCAGGAATGGGAGACGAAGTTTCGCGCACTGCCGAGTCCCGCGAGAATGCGCGCCGACATGAAACGCCTGACCGCATATCCGCATCACGTCGGCTCGCCGTATGATAAGAACAACGCCGAGTGGTTGCTGAAGCAGTTCCAGGATGCCGGATGGGATGCCCACATCGAGCAGTTCGACGTGCTCTTTCCGACTCCGAAGGAACGCAAGCTGGAGATGATCTCGCCAACACGTTTCGTCGCGAAGCTCGCAGAGCCGCCGGTGCCCCGCGATCCAACGTCATACCAGACGTCGCAACAGCTTCCACCATACAACGCATACTCGATCGACGGTGACGTCACGGGTCCGCTCGTGTACGTCAACTATGGGCTCCCGTCCGACTACGATGAGCTCGCGCGACGCGGAATCTCCGTGAAAGGTGCAATAGTCATCGCGCGCTACGGCAGATCGTGGCGCGGGGTGAAGCCGAAGATCGCCGGTGAGCATGGTGCCGTTGGTTGCATCATCTATTCAGATCCGGCGGACGATGGTTACACCGACGACGACACCTTCCCCGTCGGACCTGCTCGCGCACCGTACAGTGTGCAACGCGGCAGCGTGATGGAGATGACTCTCTATCAGGGTGATCCGTTGACGCCGGGCGTGGGTGCGACGAAAGATGCGAAGCGTCTCGCGCTCAAGGACGTCAAGGTATTCACCAAAATTCCCGTCCTTCCCATCGGCTACGCCGACGCGAAACCGCTGCTCGCTGCGATCACCGGCGACGTCGCACCGCGCGACTGGCGTGGTGCGCTGCCAATCACGTACAAGATCGGACCCGGCGCCGCGCGCGTTCATCTCGTGGTGAAATCCAACTGGGACATCAAGCCGGTTTACGATGTCATCGGACGTCTCACAGGCAGCACGCAACCGGATCAGCTGGTGATCCGCGCGAATCACCACGACGCGTGGGTCAACGGCGCGGACGATCCTGTCTCTGGTCTCGCCGCCGAGCTCGAGGAGATGCGCGCACTCGGCGCGCTCAAGAAGCAGGGATGGAGTCCCAAGCGCACGATCATCTATGCAGCCTGGGACGGTGAAGAGCCCGCTGTGCTCGGCTCGGCAGAATGGGCCGAGACGCATGCGGCGGATCTGAGCGAGCATGCAGTTGCGTATCTGAACAGCGACAACAGCGGTCGCGGATATCTGAGCGTCAGCGGCTCACACATACTCGAGAAGTTCATCAATGGTGTAGCGCGCGACGTGACAGATCCAGAAACCGGCGCGACACTCGAACGGAGAATGCGTGCAGCCGAAGAAATGCGCGCCCCTGCCGCACGGCGCGAGGCGACCCGCAAGCGCGCAGACCTTCCGATCGGCGCACTCGGCTCCGGCTCCGATTACACGACGTTCCTGCAGCACCTCGGCATTCCATCGATGGACCTGGGCTTTTACGGAGAAGGCGGGCGCGGGTCGTATCACTCCGCGTACGACGATTTCTACTGGTACACGCACTTCTCCGATACCAGCTTCGTGTACGGGCGCGCGCTTGCGCAGACCACCGGCACGGCGATGATGCGGCTCGCGGACGCGGATGTGATTCCGTACGACTATACGGATCTCGCGGAAACCGTGCAGGGCTATGTGGGCGAGTTGAAGCGTCTGGCGAGCGGCATGGCCGCCGACGCGGTGGAGCACAACCGGGAAGTGCGCGACAGCACGTTCATCCTCACGACAGATCCGCGCAATCCCATGGCCGCGCCGACCATCGAACCCGACGTTCCAAAGCTCGACTTCTCGGCACTCGACAGCGCCACCGCGGCACTGACGCGCGCAGCAGCCGCGTACAACACGACGTTCACGCACGCACTGGACGCGGCGACCACGTCGGAGAACTTCGCCGCGCTCAACACTCAGTTGATAAAGAGCGAGCACATGCTGACGTCCGATGCCGGACTGCCGGGCCGTCCATGGTTCAAGCACCTGCTCTACGCACCCGGAGTGAACACAGGTTACGGAGTGAAGACCATCCCAGGCGTGCGCGAAGCGATCGAAGCGAAGGACTGGCCGCTCGCAACCAGTGAAATGGCCCGCGTGTCAGCCGCCTTGAACGCCGAAGCAGCGCTGGTGACGAAAGCGACCGCCGAATTGGGAAGATAGGCGACGATTCATCCCGGTGAAGGCCCGTCACCCCCGCTATCGCTGGGGGTGACGGGCCATCGGCGACCTACGCCGCCACCGGCCTGCGCGCGAACAGATTCATGACTCCGCCGATTACACCGACCGCGAGCGCGGCCCACGCCAGCATCGGCGTCGCCAATACCCCAAGCCCCAGCGCTGCATCGAGCGAGTACTGACCCGGCCCTGTAAGCAACAAACCGGCAGCGACCACGCCATAAAGCAACGGCACCTCGATGCCGCCGTTCGCCGCGAACACACCGTTCTTCCAGTGCATGCTCACCGCGGCGACGATCATCACCGATATCATGAGAGCCGGACCAACCGGTCCGAGAAATCCAAGAGCGAGCAGAAGTCCGCTTGTCACCTCAGTAGCCGATGCAAGGGTCGCGAAGAACCTGCCCGGACGGAAGCCGAGGGAATCGAAGAATCCCGCAGTCCCTGCGAGTCCATGTCCGCCGAACCAGCCGAGCAGCTTCTGGCTGCCGTGCGCCGCCATCAGCAGTCCGAGCGTGATACGTACGATCAGCAGCCCCAGGCTGGCAGTCGCGATGTCAATGAATGGTGTTGTCATTTGAGTAGTTGGTAAAATGTTTGTGAGGTGTATTCCGAAGTGCGTGGTATGACAGTAGTTGTTATAACATCTATTATTGCAAAAAAAACTCAGACCTGCTCTCTTATCTCGGCAAGCGTGCTGACCAGCGACGCAACCGCGCGCGGGTCCAGATGCCTGCACCGCTTGCGCTCGATCAGCTCGAGGTCGGGCGTTGCCTGCACGAGCAGACGGCGGCCTTTCTGCGTGATCCGCGCCGTCACGTGCCGGCGGTCAGCCGCATCGCGCACTCGGCTCACAAGCTCCATGTCGTCCATCCTGTCGAGCAGGCGCGAAACGTCAGGGACCTTCGAAATGAGCCGGTCCGCTATCTCCCGTCCGCACAGCCCATCCTTGCCAGCACCCTGAAGAATGCGAAGAACGTTGTACTGCGTGTGTGTTATCCCATGCGGCCGGAGAGCCTCGTTCTGCTCGTGGTCGATAACGGTCGCCGTTCGGAGTATGGACAGGAGAGCCTCGGCCGTCTTTGACGGAAACGGCCTGGTCTGGCGAATCTCCTCCTGCAGCGTGCGAGTCATGACGCATAATACATGTTATAACATGCATTGTCAAGCACGCCTTCTCCGCCCTGCCGGCCGCCGCGCTCGCGGCGTCTGTCGGACAACGTACAGATGAAGGCACTGGCAGACATCGCCCGATGCCTGTATATCCACGTGATTCTTACAACCTGCTTGCGTAGCAGCCCGTACTCCTTGTACCGCACTCGCCGCACCAAACGCTGCACTGGCGGACTCCCACTTACCCGTACGACAATGCACACCCGAAGCACCCACGTTCCAACCAGCTCCCGCACCAACTACCGCGGCCACCTCGGCGTCGCCCTCGCTGGCGCCCTCATCGCGGCCGCGCCTGCGATCCACGCTCAACAGCGCGTGCTCACCACGGCCGACTATGACCGCGCCGTCAAGATGCTCGCGCCAAACCTGAATCCGCTCGTGAGCGGCGGCGCCGTCCGCGCCACCTGGTTGCCTGGCGATCGGTTCTACTATCAGAACACCACTCCAACTGGCGCCGAATGGGTAGTCGTCGATCCGGCAAGGAAGACCAGCACTCCGCTCTTCAAGGCTCCGGAAGTCGCGCAGGCACTGACCCACGCTGGTGCAGGCACGATCGACCCGCGCAACATCCCCGCGCAACGCGCTGAGCTCTCCGCCGACGGAAAGCACGTGGTCCTCGACATCGGACGGCGACGCTGGAGCTGCGATGTGGGAGGCGGCACCTGCAACCCTGTGAACGACACCACTCCGCGGCCCGGTCCATTCGGGCCACCGCCGGGAATGTCACCGGACGGAAAGAGCGTCGCGTTCATTCGCGACTGGAACCTCTGGGTTCGCGACGTCGCAACCGGCCGCGAGAAGCAGTTGACCACCGACGGCAAGGAAAACTTCGGCTACGCAACTGACAACGCGGGATGGGTCCACAGCGATCGCCCGATCGTGCTGTGGTCGCCCGACTCGAAAAAGATCGCAACACAACAACAGGACGATCGCCCGGTCGGTGATATGTATCTCATCGATACGCGCGTCGGTCACTCGCACCTCGAGCACTGGAAGGGTGCGTATCCAGGCGACAGCGTCATCTCGATGATCTCGCGCGTGGTAATCGACGTCGACAACGCGAAAGTGATTCGTCTCCAGGATGCGCCGGCCTATCACCGCGCAATGCTGGGCGACAACATAAACATGGCCGATCTCATCTGGAGTCCGGATGGATCACAGCTCGCGTACGTGAACACATCGCGCGACCACAAGCATGAAACGGTCAAGCTGGCCGACGCGAACACCGGCACTGTTCGCACGCTGTTCGAGGAAAGCTCACCGACGCAGTTCGAGTCGATTGCAGGATGGCGCATCATCTGGCCGGCGCATCAGATCATCTGGTCGTCCGAGCGCGACAACTGGGCGCAACTGTATCTGTACGATCTCAATACCGGCAAGCTCATCAACAAGATCACGACCGGCGAAGGTCCCGTGACGCAGATCGCGCACGTCGACGAAACGGGCCGCTCGCTCATCGTCGGTGCGCTGGGTCGCAATCCAGCGGAAGATCCGTACTTCAGGCACTACTATCGCGTCGGGCTCGACGGAAAGGGATGGAAGGAGCTGACGCCCGAGAGTGGCGACCATACGATTCAGGTATCATCCGACGGACGCTACTTCGTCGATACGTACTCCAAGCCTGACGTTCCGCCAACCGTCGTGCTGCGCGATGCAACAGGTCGCGTCGTGATGCAGCTCGGACACATGGACATCTCGAAGCTCGTCGCGAGCGGATGGAAGCCACCGATTCCATTCTCGGTAACGGCACACGATGGCAAGACAAAGTTGTATGGGCTGATGTTCCGTCCCACCAACTTCGATTCGACGAGGAAATATCCCATCATCAACAACCCGTATCCCGGTCCGCAGTCGGGCAGCGTGGGATCGCGCAGCTTCTCGCCCGCGCGCAGCGACCGACAGGCGCTCGCGGAGCTTGGCTTCGTCGTGGTAACCGTGGATGGAATGGGAACGCCGGACAGATCGAAGAGCTTCCACGACGCCTACTACGGTGCGATGGGGCGCGACAACACGCTGCCCGATCAGGTCGCGGCGATGAAGGAGCTTGCATCACGTTATTCGTGGATCGACATCGATCGTGCAGGAATCTACGGTCACTCTGGCGGCGGCTTCGCCACCGCCGATGCGATGTTCCGCTATCCGGATTTCTTCAAGGTCGGGATCTCCGAGTCGGGCAATCACGATCAGCGTAATTACGAAGACGATTGGGGCGAGCGTTATCAGGGCCTGTTGGTGAAGAATGCCGATGGCACCGATAACTACACCGCCGAATCGAACGAGAGCGTAGCGAAGAATCTGAAGGGACATCTGCTGCTCGCGCACGGATCGATGGACGACAACGTTCCGCCGTCCAACACCATGCTCGTGGTGGATGCGCTCATCAAGGCGAACAAGGACTTCGACGAGATAATCATCCCGAACGCCCACCACGGCTACGGTGCGGCGTCGGATTACATGATGCGTCGTCGCTGGGATTACTTCGTGCGCTATCTGATGGGCGCCGAGCCGCCGAAGGAATACGAGATAGCTACGCCGGCGGCGGGAGCGGCGCGCAGGAGATAACGCAGGAGATAACGCAGGAGCTAACGCCTCGGCCAGTACCCCCGCGCGCGGTGGTACTGGCCGAGGCGCAAAGGCATTGGCGTGTGAGTTTTGCAGGTGTCACCGGTTACTGAAAAATCAGGAGACCGGTCGTTCACCCACCAGCGGTGACACCTGCAACGCGACTGTTGAATCAGCCACCATCCGTGAATCCCCGCTTCCGCGGTGGATTACGATGTCGGCAGCCGGTGCGTGACAACACCCGCGGGGCGACGAGCCCCTCGCGCTACAGGGCCCTGGCGGCGATTTGCCGGCGTTTTGCGACCGGCCAGCCCCCCCTTGCTGAATGGAAGTCCTCACGGTCCCGCCGGCCAACCCTTATCTTCCAGGGAGGCAACATAGGCCCGGCTTGTGCGGTATACAGAGAGATCGGGCCGCCGCGTGAGGTTATCACCGCGGAGAGGCTGGCGTACCTTGCGGCGACGTAGTGTGATCCGATGTTGGACCCAGGAATCGGGTCGATCGGATTGCAGGTGGCGCTGGCTGGCACGCAGCCGGCGAAGTCCGGGTTCTGATTTCCACTACTGCTCAGATGGACATCGCACTGGTAATTGTAGCTCTCCTTCTCTTCGTTGTCGGACCGGTGGTCGTGGTGAACCGCGATCTTCTATTCCACCGCTCTGTCGCGAAGCGCAGGCAGTATAGCGAGCCGCCCCTTCCATTCTTGATAATTCCGACCTCGCCGGGCGCGTCCGACATCCAGCCTGCTGGTGCCGCTCCGCGGCGGGCCCGCGCCCCCATGCGTCCGCCAGTCGAAGAACCGGCTGAAATGGACGAGGAATCATTCGAACGATCGTTCGACAACTACGTCGACTACCCGACGGTGGGTGAGAGGACGGCCGACGAACGGCCCCCGGCGCCTGCTTTCGAACTTCCCGTAGAGCCGATTCGCGTCGCGCCGTTGGCCGACGTGCGGGGTGGCATCGAGCAAGCCGATGAGATGGACGAGCCGTCACCCGACGCTACGGTCGTCTTCCACAGACCAATGGATGAGGCTGTCCAGATCCTGCCCGGCCGGCTCCACGTCCTCTCCGGCGAGGCTGCCGGAAAGGATTTTCGGCTGGTGAGCAGGATCGGTGAGGCGCCGCACATCGTGGTAGGACGCGAGACGGGTCCGCCGTACCGCCACATCACGCTCGAGGCACCTACCGTCAGCCGTCGCCATGCACGCATGGATTTCGTGGATGGGCACTGGACGATAACGAACCTGTCGACGACCAATCCTGTACTTGTGAACAATCGGGCCCTGCTCAATGGAGGCACCGCGCGGAAACTCTCCAACGGTGACTGCATCGAGCTCGGTGAAGTGGCTCTGCGCTTCCTCGCGAGCTGACGGTCACGCACGATGGACATGACGTTCTCAGATAGCCTCGCGCAGTCACCGCTGCATCCGCCGCTGAATCCGCCGCCGGAGCTGGCTGGTGCGGCTCCGTTCAGCGATTCGTACGAGCTGATTCGTGAGATCGGCCGCGGCGGCATGGCGATCGTCTATCTGATGCGCGAGCGTGCAACAGGAATCGAGCGCGCAGTCAAGGTGATTCACACGAAACACCTCGACGATGAGGAGGCGCTTGCGCGCTTCGATCGCGAGGCGCGTCTCGTTGCGCAGCTGCAACATCCCAACATCGTTGCGACACACTCCGTGCGATGGATCGAAGCCGTGGGGTTCGGACTGGTGATGGATCACGTGCCGGGCCGAACGCTCAAGCAGATGTTGCGCGATGGGCCGAAGATCGCATTCGATCAGGCGACGTGCATACTCAGCGACATTGCCGCTGCACTGAGCTTCGCGCACGAGCGTGGCATCGTGCACCGCGACGTCAAGCCCGAGAACATCTTCATCGACGAATCATCGGGCCGCGCGCTGCTCGCCGATTTCGGCATCGCGCGCTCGGTCAGCAACGACACGCAGCAACTGACGCTCGCCGGCGTGGCGATCGGAACGCCGACCTACATGGCGCCGGAGCAGATCGACGGATCGCTCGCCGATGCGCGCAGCGATCTCTACAGTCTCGGACTTGTCGGCTGGGAGATACTGACTGGCCGGAGACCGTGGGACGGCGAGACGTTGTACAACGTCATCTATCATCAGAAGCACGACCAGCTCGCGGCGATCGACGCGCTGCGACCAGAAACGCCTGTGCGGCTGGTCGCAGCGATCGAGCGGCTGCTCGAGAAGTCTCCGGCCGACCGGTGGCAGTCCGCCGAGCAGTTCCGGCACGAGCTGATATCCGATGCACCGATTCGGCGCAGGCGTGAATTCGCCGGACCCGCACCGGACGAGACCATCGCCATGGCGATCTCGCCGGCCCGTCAGGTTCGCAGCAGGATCCGTCGCGTTGCACCATTTGCGGCGATCGGCGCGGCACTCGTGAGCGCGACGTTGCTGTTTGCGTGGCCCGTGTCGAACTGGGGGCCGCTCATCAGCGGTGGAAGTAACGCTACGACGCACACCACGCCGAACGTGAAGCGTGCTGCCGTCGCTGCCGTGCCTCATTCACCGGTGAGCAACTACGGCAGGTACGACTCCGCCGGCGCCGGAATCGTACCTGCGGCCGGCGCAGCACAATCGACGACCGATCCATCTGCAACCAGCGCCGATTCAGGCACAGCCGCAGCCGCGCTTGCAGCCGCGCCTGCAGCCACGGCTGCGCACGACTCGAGCGCGCTCAAATCGACTAAACCGCTTGCTGCACCAAAGGGCGGAGCGGCAGGCGCAATAACAGGCGCAACACTGCCGGAATCCGCGGCGCAGACGAACGTACCGACGACGATGCCGCTTCCCGCGGCCCCCGCGCCGCTGATGGTAGTGGCGAGTGGCCGCTCGACGATCGCCGCTGGTGGTGCACACACCTGTCTCATTGCGTTGGCGGGTGGTACATACTGCTGGGGCGCCAACAGCAGCGGTCAGCTTGGCACGGGTACGTCACAGGGCGCAGCACCAACGCCGACTGCGGTTACTGGCAGCATGCACTTCTCCAGCATCTCCGCCGGTCTGTCGCACACGTGCGCGCTTGCACGCGGCACGGTTTACTGCTGGGGTAACAACGACCACGGGCAACTCGGCGACGGCACCCACGCGTCGCATGACACACCGATGCGGGTCGCACTGGCGCGTTCGCTGACGTCGGTCGTGAGTGGATCGGGATTCAGCTGCGGTCTGGCGAGCGATGGCACTGCATATTGCTGGGGCGCGGGAAACCGCGGTCAGATCGGCGATGGAGCGGCGAGCGAGCGAATCACGCCCGAGAAGGTTTCCACGAACGTTTCGTTCGCGATGCTCGCGGCTGGATGGAACCACGTCTGCGGATTGACAGATGCCGGACGCGCGTACTGCTGGGGCGCGAACGACTCCGGACAACTGGGTGACGGCACGATCGGCGACCACTCCACTCCGACGCCGGTGCGAAGCGACGTGCGGTTCACGACTCTGAGCGCGGGAAGCGCGCACACCTGCGGCACCACGAGCAGCGGCGCCGCGTATTGCTGGGGCGACAATCAGTACGGCCAGCTGGGCGATGGCACGCACGGCACGCACTTTACTCCGACCGAAGTGAGCGGCAATGCGCGCTTCGTTGCGTTGTCGGCGGGAAGCGTACACACCTGCGCATTGACGCGGGGCGGCGATGCATGGTGCTGGGGCCGCAACACTTACGGCCAGCTTGGCGACGGTTCAACAATCACTCGCACGATACCAGTGCCGGTTTCCGGTGGTCACGAATTCAGGACCGTGAATTCCTTTGGATCACACACATGCGGCACGACGGAGCCGGGCGATCTCTTCTGTTGGGGTTACAACCTGGATGGACAGTTGGGTGACGGCACACGCGAGCATCGTCTGCGCCCAACCTACATCGAAAAACCAGCGTAAGAGCCGCATGCGTAGCCGGTGTGAATCGCTCGCGTCGCGAGTCCACCGTTTCTGGATCGACTGCCGTCCGATCGTGGCAGTCGCTGCGCTGCTCGCGTGCGGCGGCTCGACGGATTCGGTCTCCCCGGGTGGTGGCGGTGGTGGAGTTCAGATCGCCATAACGCCGAATGCGCCGTCGATCACGGTCGGCGCGCAGGCTACGTTGCAGGCCGAGGTACGCGGTGCGAATGGACAGGTGATCTCCGGCGCGACAGTATTCTGGTCCAGCGCTGACACGAATGTTGTCACAGTGTCATCGGCGGGAGTCATTACCGGAAAGTCCGTCGGGAATACACAGATCGCAGCGAGCTCGAGCGGTGCGTCGGCCGTAACAACGGTTACAGTGCAGCAGGTTCCGGTTGCATCGGTGGCTGTGCTTCCATCCGCGGCGACGCTTGTGATAGGTGGCACTGTCACCTTGCAAACCGTAGCATACGACGCAAATGCCAATCCGCTCAGCGGACGAGCGATCGTCTGGGCCAGCTCGGCGTCCCAGGTTGCGACGGTGGACGCGTCGGGCAAGGTCACCGCCCTCGCCGCCGGCACGGCAACGGTGAGCGGAACTGTCGAGGGAAAAACCGCATCGTCCGCGATCACGGTTACAGTAATCCCCGTCGCAGCGGTTGCAGTGACGCCCGGATCCGCTGCACTCGATGTGGGAGCATCCAAGGCGTTCAACGCAGTGGTGACGGACGGCAACGGTAACCCCCTGACCGGTCGTCCCATCGCGTGGGCGTCTGCGAATACGTCGATTGCAACTGTGAGCACGTCCGGCCTCGTGACCGGCGTGGGCGCCGGCACTACCAACATCAGCGCGACGGCGGAAGGCAAGACGGGATCAGCGCAGGTAGTTATCACCGCGACGACACCGCCACCACCGATTCCGGTTGCGTCGGTCGTGGTGACTCCGGGAACTACCAGCCTCAACATCGGCGGATCGGTCACGCTTTCCGCAACATTGCGCGACGCGAGCGGTGCTGCGCTGTCCGGGCGCGTGATTACATGGTCGAGCAGTGCGACGGCGATTGCAACCGTATCGAACACGGGTGTCGTCGACGCGAAGACGCC
This sequence comes from uncultured Gemmatimonadales bacterium, assembly GCA_963707505.1. Taxonomy (GTDB): domain Bacteria; phylum Gemmatimonadota; class Gemmatimonadetes; order Gemmatimonadales; family Gemmatimonadaceae; genus Fen-1247. The sequence goes on along the minus strand of CAVPQB010000004.1, from coordinate 101,479 downwards.
CGGCTCGGCAACGATTACGGCGACCAGCGAAGGCAAGAATGGAAGTGCGACGATAACCGTTCTGCCGCCCGCACCCCCGTCCGTTGCATCGGTGACAATCCTTCCGAATGGCGCAACGATTGATTCCGGACAAACTGTGACATTGGTCGCCACCGTACGCGATTCAGCAGGTAACGCCCTGAGCGGACGCCCCGTAACCTGGTCCAACAACGGGTCGTCGGTCGCAACAGTGTCAGCGAACGGATTGGTCACCGGTAAGTTTGTTGGATCCGCACCCATTACGGCCAGAAGTGATACGGCGAGCGCTTCTGTTATTGTTACCGTCCTCGGGTGCCGGTTGCATCGGTCCGTTAGTGGCTCCGACGAGCGCGACCATACAGGTTGCCGCAACGGTGACTCTGACCGGCACCACAAAAGATGCATTCGGGAATAGTGCTGGCGAATCGCGCAGTCACATGGTCATCAAGTGCCCCGGCAGTTGCCTCTGTAGATGCGAGTGGAACTCGTGAAGGGCCTCACGGCCGGCAGCGCAACGATTACGGGGGCAAGCGAGGGGAAGGCTGGCACCGCAGCGATCACAGTGATTCCAATACCGGTCGCAACTGTTACAATCTCTCCGCCGAGTCCATCGGTAGTTGAGCACCTGACGACAAACCTGACAGCGGTCACCAAAGATGCGAATGGCAACACGCTGACGGGTCGCACGGTCACGTGGTCGGTCGCGCCAGCTTCGATTGCGACAATAAACGCGAGCACGGGTGTCGTCACGGGAGTAAGTCCCGGCAGTGCCACCGTTACCGCAACGTTTACTCAGCCGAGCGGAGCAGTCTCCGGCACAGCAACGCTCACGGTAACGGCTGCACCCGTCGCCACCGTTACCGTCGCGCCGCAGAGCGCGGCACTGATCGTCGGGGGCACACAGACATTCACCGACACGACCAAGGATGCGCCTGGCTTCGTGCTTACCGGACGTGTCACAACATGGACGTCCAACAAGCCGGCCGTCGCAACCGTCAACCAAACGACAGGCCTCGTCACTGCGGTAGATTCGGGAACCGCGATAATAACCGCGACGAGTGAAGGCATGAGCGGAAGCGCGACGGTTACAGTTTCGCTGGTACCGGTTGCAGCGGTATCGGTTACCTCTTCGCGCCCCAACCCGATGATCGGGCAGACCGCTCAACTCACAGCGACGCCAACGGACGCAGGAGGTAACGTGCTCACCGGACGCGCCGTCACATGGGCGTCGACAGATCCTACGCTGGCGACCGTAGATACCAATGGCCTTGTCACCATACTTAACTCTGGAAGCGTGACAATCAACGCGCTGATAGACGGAACAACCGGGTCGATTACTTTCTTGATACCATGACTAACGCACCATTCCCTGGACTGCGCACCGTAGCGCTTTTGCTGATCGGATCCTCCATCTCCGCTTCCACTGGTCGCGCACAGTCAACGCCGTCCGACGTGGCGCGATCGACCTTGCCAGGTCGCTGCGTCAGTATCGTGGGTCCGCTCGCTCCGGTATCTGACAGCGCGAAATCCGCCGCACGGCTCATCGCCGGACGCGCGCAGGCAGCGTCGATCGTCGGTGATAACGCGGCCGCGACCTCGCTGTACCAACAGGCTGCGGATATCAATCCGACCGATCCCAGTATCGCATACGCGCTCGGCCGCGAATACGAAGCCACGCACGACCAGCGCGCGATGCGCGAGTATTGCCGTTTTCTGGCGATCAACCCCGGTGCCGCCGAAGCTGGCGACGTGCGCCAGCGAATTGCAGAGCTCGCGCTCGCACTTCCACCCGACACCACGGTCGTTCGAATACCAGTCGCTGCGTCTGTCGCCAGCATGCCGGCTCCAGCAGGTGTGTTCCTGGGTGGCCTTATCATTCCCGGACTCGGCCAGATGACGACGCATCGCCCGTTCGCGGGAGTGCTGGTGCTGGCCGTCTCGGGCGGCGCGATTGCGTACGGACTGCAGTCCCAGAACAAGACGGTACAGGTAACTCACACTGCCATCGATCCGCTCGGCCACAGCTACACCTATCAAACGACCGAGACGCGCAGCGAACGCCCGAACTCCGCTGTCGGCATCGGAGCGGCAGCTGGCATCGCCGTCATCGCGGCAATCGAGGCGGCCACCCACGCACACGCTGCCCGTAGCGCCACAGCCGCGCAGGAAGCCGCGCGGGGAATGTCTGCGGCACCTCTGCTGGCCTTCGGGCCGAGATCCGTTGGCTTTGGGCTGACCATCCGCTAGGGCCCATTTCTGCAGTACGGTGCGAAGGCATTCGCACCCCTGGTTCCAGCGACGTCGGCGCGACTTGTGCGTATAGGAGTCCCGTCTCCATCACTGGCCCCGGATGACAACTCCTGCCGCCACAGCACATTCGTTCGTTCCTTACGGAGCCTGCCTCAGAACGCATTGGGTTGGGTAGATCGATGCTACATCGCCGTCAGCCTCAATTTTTCCAGGCAGATCGCTGCGCTGGTGCATTCCTCGCTCTCGTCCTCGTCGCCGGATTTCTCGCGTGTGGCGGGAGTGGGTCGGACTCCGTTGCGCCGCCAGGTCCGTCTCCCGCTCAGATAGCGATAAGCCCCAACGCGCCCGCGGTCGCGGTCGGGGCACAGATCGCCTTGCAGGCGCAGGTGCACGACGCCAGCGGTCAGCTCGTGCCTGGTGCGACCGTCTTCTGGTCCAGCAACGACACGAGCATCGTCTCAGTATCGTCGGCCGGTGTCGTGACCGGGAACAGCGTCGGAACGACCCAGATCGCCGCGAGCTCGAGCGGTCAGTCGGCCGTGGTCCCGGTAACTGTGCTCCCGATCGGCGTCGCCTCCGTCGCCATAGCTCCGGCAACTGCTACAATCACCATTGGCGGAACGGTGACGCTGCAGGGCATTGCGTATGACGCGAGTGGGAACACACTGTCCGGGCGTACCGTGGTCTGGGCGAGCTCGGCGCCACAGGTTGCGACGGTCAATTCCTCGGGTCAGGTGACGGGCGTTGCCGCCGGAACGGCAACCGTCACCGGAACTGTCGAAGGCAAAGCGGGATCGTCGGCCATAACGGTGACAGTGATTCCTGTCGCGTCGGTCGCGGTAAGTCCGGGATCGGCAGCCCTGGATGTCGGCCAGTCGGCATCGCTGACAGCGGTCACCACCGATGCGAACGGAAACACACTGACCGGCCGGACGATCACCTGGTCGTCAGCGAATACATCGATAGCTACGGTGACCACGGCTGGTCTGGTGAAGGGGATCGGCGCAGGTAGCACGACCATCAATGCGACCTCCGAGGGGAAGACCGGAACGGCTCAGGTCGTTGTGACGGCAACTACTCCACCGCCGACACCGGTCGCTTCCGTTACTGTCAGTCCGCCCACAACAGCGCTCGCGATCGGCGGAACGGCAACCCTTACAGCGACCGTGAAGCAGGCCAACGGCGCAACGCTCACCGGACGCACGGTCACATGGTCGTCCAGCGCCCCGAACGTCGCGACGGTATCGAACAGCGGCGATGTCACGGCGGTCGCCGCTGGCAATGCAACCATCACCGCGACCAGCGAAGGGAAAAGCGGCACTGCATCAGTGACGGTATCAGGACCCGTCACCGTTGCCAGCGTGACTGTGAACCCGGGTGCGCTTACGCTCGACAACAACCATCCAAAGACGCTGACGGCGAAAGCTGTCGATGCGAACAACCAGGTGATCAACGGTCACACGATCACCTGGAGCTCCAGCGACAGCAGCCGCGTTTCAGTCACCAGCACAGGTGCAACCACTGCCAAGGTAACCGCCGTCAGACATGGCAACGCATCCGGCATAACGATCACTGCAACCTGTGATGGGGTTTCCGGCACCTCAATTGTGACGCTGGCGTATTAGCACAGCGCGAAGCTCTACCGCAGTGAGTACAGATACGTTGCTACGTCCCGTGCTTCGCGCTCGGACACACCGAGATCCGGCATCGCGGTCCCCGGCTTTACGTTGCGCGGGAATCGAATCCACAGCACGAGATTTTCGGGGGTGGTCGGCAACATTCCAGCAATGTAGGCGCGATCTGCGATTCCGGTGACCGGCGCCGCCACCGCCGCCAGTGGATCCGGGAATCCTGCAATCGCGTGACATGTGTTGCAACCATAGCGCTGGATCACCGCCTTTCCATGCTCGGCGTCACCTCCGCTCAATGCAACTGAATCGCGCGTGATTGTGTCACCGCAGGCACAGAGCATCACGACACTCCCCACAGCAATCAGCGCCGCTACGACCTGGAGGTCACGGCTCGACATAGTACACGGCCTGCGCGATGTAGGGATCGTTCACCGGAATCGCTGCACGTCCGCGAACTCTGCGCGCCGCCGACGCCGTAGCAAGGCCACCGACCATGAGAAGCGCCGACAGGTCCATCCAGCTCAACTTCATCCCTGATGGATCGAATGCAGGTAATACCAGCCAGTACACGTCCAGCACGTGCATGATGACGAGCCAGGTGCCGATCGCCGCAAGCGCTGGTGGCCGGCGCTTGAGCGTACGCGACAGTAGCAGGACGAATGGAATCGCGAATTGCCCGATCACTACAATCAGTCCGAGCGTACCCCAACTTCCCGACCCCCGCACGACGTACCATGAGGAATCCGCCGGGATGTCACCGATCCAGATTATCAGAAATTGCGAAAAGGCGATATATGCCCAGAATATCACGAAGGTAAGCATCAGCTTTCCGAGGGCGCCGAAGTGTTCGTCGCTCACAGATCCGTCCAGCGCGCCCCCATTGCGTGAAGCGGCATATGCAAGCAACGCTATGAATCCCAGCGCCGCGACGAATCCTCCCGCGAACACGTAAACGCCGTACACCGTTGAATACCATTCCGTATCCAGTGGCATGAGCCAGTCGAAGGCCACGAGCGTGAGAGTCAGGCCAACTACGACCAGTCCTATCGCACTTGCACGCCGCTGTCGTCGCAGCACCATCACTACATCGCCTGTGCGTGACACATGATTCTCTCGCGCTGCCCAGCGGCGTAACATCTCGCCGCAAGCGGCGAACACGACAACGTAGATGATCGCGCGCACCGCGAAAAATGGAACGTTGAGCCAGGCCTGTCGGTGTACCACCAGCTTGCGCATGTCGGGTGACAACGATGCTGCGCGCGCCCACGGATACAGGCGCTGCACGCCAAACAGAACCGGCAGTACGAGCACTGCCAGCAACGGGAGCGATGTCGTCACGGTGAGAGTCAGCCTGCGCAGCACGGTGAACCACCTGGCTGCGGTAACGTGACTGATCATCACCTGTATCAGTGCGCCGAGGACCAACGTGAGCACGGTCACGTACGCGAACAGATATGCTGCAAATGCACGCCGCGGATTCACGAGTAGCGCAACGATACACAGTACGAGTCCTACGAGTCCAGCAATCAGCGCTCTCGTCGCGATCGCCGAGCTGTGCCAGTGCGCCGCACGCCCTTCGACGCTTCCGCTCATTGTCCGGGCGGCGTACGGACGATACCCACGCCCGCCTTGCGTTGCAGTGTCGCGACGTATGCGGCAACTGCCTGTCGGTCAGCCGGTGATAGCTCAGCCGCGAACGGTGGCATCGTCCCCACTCCATTGGTTATCACCGTTGCGACGACGCTCGCCGGCATGAGGCTGACCGGAGGCGTGATGAGAGACGGCGGCTTTGGCTGCTCCATGTTGCTCGCTACGATGCTTGCGCCATCGCCCCGCTCGCCATGACATACGGCGCAATAGATGTGAAACTGCGACGCGCCACGCGCGATGACTCGAGCGCTGATCGCGATCGGCGTCGTGACCATTGCCCCACTCTCCCGTGACATCGTGCCAGCCGGAGGCAGCTGCATCGCCTTCCCATCGGAAAAGAACGCGCTGCCGCGATACGGCTGGTACTTGGGCTGCGTGCGCATGCGATTCCAGTCCCAGCCCTTCCCCATGCGCTCGGAACAGCCGCTCGCAGCGACCAACACGGAGACGCATACAATACCCGCGCGGAACGTTCCAGTCATATCCCGACCGGCCCGACGGTACGCAACGCGCCAGCGCCACGCATCAGCTCCGCTGCACGCGCTCCACCATTGCTGGCTCCGCTTTCACCTGCTGGAATGCCCACTGCAATCCAGAAACGATCCACCGATGCGCGGCCAAAACCGTCCACCTCATCGACCGGAGCCCACAGCCTGGGTAGCCGTAACCATATCATCAGTCCGAAGAATGCCGCAAATGCAGCGAACAAGACGGTTCCTTCGAACGTCGCCAGCAGAAATGCGGGCACGGCGTGCACCGGCCGGCCGCCGCTGTTGAGCGGATAATCATGCACGTTCGCCCACCACTGGATGCCGTACGCCAGCACCATCCCCACGAATCCGCCGGCTGCAACGAGCCACCCGATCCGCGATCGCCGCAAACCGAGTCGCGCGTCCAGCTCGGGCATGTCGAATGGTGTGAATGTCTCCAGCGTGCGATATCCTTCACGCATGAGCGCGTCGATTCCAGCGAGCATCGAATCTGCGGTCGTGAATTCGCCGAGAACGCGCCCGGGACCGTCACGTACGAGCGCCATTGCGGTGCTCATTGTACCCTGCCTTCGCCCTTGCGCAATGCTGCTCCGCCACGCGACAGCTCGAAGCGCAGTCGCTTGACCTCGCTCACGGGAACCATCGGCACCCAGCGCAGGAAGGCAAGGAACAGAAAGCAGAACAGTCCGATACTGCCAAACAGCAGACTCAGATCCACCCATGTCGGCGCATAGAAGTGCCAGCTGCTCGGCAGGAAGTCGCGATTGAGCGATCCCACGATGATTATGAATCGCTCGCACCACATTCCAGCAAATACGAACAGCGAGACGATGAACAGCGCAACGACGCTCGTCCGCATGCGTTTCCACCAGAACAATTGCGGAGTCACGACGTTCGCCAGGAGCATGAGCCAGAACACCACGGCGTACGGCCCCAGTGGCCTCGCCACCAGCATGGTGTAGTGTTCGTATGGATCCCCGCTGTACCACGCCATGAACGCCTCGCACATGTAGCTGTATGCGAGCATCGATCCTGTGGCAAGCATCAACTTCGCGATGTTGCTGAGATGCGCAGCAGTGATGATGTTGTCGAGCCGGAACACCCGTCGCGCGGGAAGAATCAGCAACAGCACCATCGCCAGTCCCGAGTAGATCGCGCCGACTACGAAATACGGCGGGAATATCGTCGAGTGCCATCCCGGCAATTGCGTGATGGCGAAATCAAGACTCACGATGCTGTGCACTGAAATCACCAGCGGCGTCGCAAGACCCGCGAGCAACGTGTACGCAACGCGATAGTGCCGCCATTCGTTCGAGCTACCACGCCAGCCCAGCGCGAAGATTCCATAGATACGTTTGCGCCACAGGCCCGGCGCACGATCCCGTGCCGCTGCGAGATCCGGTACCAGCCCGAGATACCAGAACAACAGCGACACGGTGAAGTACGTCGAGATCGCAGCGACGTCCCACGGCAGCGAGCTCTTGAAGTTGGGCCACACGCCTGTCGTCGCCGGATAGGGCACGAGCCAGTAGAAGAACCACGGCCGCCCGAGATGCAGGATCGGAAACAGCGACGCATTTACGAGCGCGAACAACGTCATCGTCTCGGCGAACCGGTTGATCGATGCCCTCCAACGCTGGTTCAGCAGAATGAGAAAGGCGGAGATGAACGTCCCCGCGTGCCCGATTCCAATCCACCATACGAAATCGGTGATCCCGTATGCCCATGCCACCGGGATGTTGTTGCCCCACGCACCGATCCCGCGCACGAAAGTCACCGCCATCGCGTACAGGAACAGAACGACGAGCAACCCCGACACGATGAACAACGGCCACCAGATACGCGAGCCGGTCCACATCGGTGACAGCAGCTGATCCGTGAGCGCACCATCGCCCGGCAATTTATACGCTACAGGATATTCCTCGATCGCCGCACGCTCAGTCGCGCGCTCAGTCGCACGCTCCGTTACCGAACGAACGAGCACACCTCTGCCGCGAGCAGCAGGCAACCCCGCCGCGTCACCCGTCATTTCGGTCATCGCCGGACTCGCCGGATTCGCCAGACTCGTCGAACGCCACAGCCTCGCCAGTGCGAACGCGCGCCAGATATCTCACCCGCGGCACCGTGCCCAGCTGATCCAGGGCGGAGAAACAACGCGGATCGTCGCGCAGCCGCAAAACCTCGCTCGACGGATCGGTGAGCGAGCCGAATATGATTGCACCGGTTGGACAGGTCTGCTGGCACGCGGTCATGACAGGCCCCGTGCGCGGCTCGTCCGCCAGCTGCGCGTCGATCTGCGCCGTGCGAATTCGCTGAACGCAAAAGGTGCACTTCTCCATCACTCCGCGAGCCCGAACAGTCACTTCAGGGTTCTTCACCATTCGTTCGGTTTCCGCGATCTCCCCGTTGTAGTCGAACCAGTTGAACCGCCGTACCTTGTACGGACAATTATTGGAGCAGAAGCGCGTCCCAACGCAGCGGTTGTAAACCATCTCGTTGAGTCCGTCATCGCTGTGCACTGTGGCATCCACCGGACATACGTACTCGCACGGGGCCTTCTCGCACTGCTGGCACAGCATCGGTTGGACCGATACCTGCGGCTCCTCCGGCGGCCCTTCCACATAGCGATCGATCCGCAGCCACTGCATCTCGCGGCTCTTGAGCACTCCGTCACGACCGACGACGGGAATGTTGTTCTCGGCCTGGCATGCAACCACGCATGCCCCGCATCCAGTGCACGTATTGAGATCGATCACCATCGCCCACTGATCGGCTCCGAAGCCATTCGCGGAGGGCGCAGGCGGCTCATACAACGTGAGCGGGCGGCGCTTTCGCGGCGGCGCCGTCGCCTCTGCGGCCCTGGAGCTCTGTGCCGGCTGTGGCTTTGATGGCGGCGACGCGGTGACAACGCCAAGTATGTCCCCACCACGACCTTCCAACGACCAGTGTTCCTGAGTGATCGCAAGATTGCGATGCACACCCGTTCGCGTGACGACGACATCGGCATCCGCGAACGGTGCCGCGGATGTACGAATCATGTTTGCATTGACGCCCACGTCACGTGCAACCGCCTCGGCGCCGCTCCTGCCGTATCCCAGCGCGAGAGTTACCGTATAATCCGCGTGACCGGGAACGATCAGCGCCGGAACTTTGAGCGCGCGCTCGCGCAGCCTGAGCTCGACTTCGTCTCCGCGCGAAATACCGAGCCGCGTCGCGAGTGCCGGAGCCATCAGTGCCGCGTTGTCCCAGGTGAGTTTCGTAACTGGATCGGGTAGCTCCTGCAGCCAGCCGTTGTCAGCGAATCGTCCGTCATGTACCGCGGGACTCGCGACGAAATTGATCGCGATCTGCTCGCGCGTCTTCTGCGTTCCGAGCTTCGCGTGCGCGGCACGGACGGCGTCCCATCGAATCACCGCCGTGCTTTCCGGCCAGGCCGTACCGGCAATGGTACCGCGCACGAGCGACTCGCTCCACCATGAATCGAACGCTGACGGCGCGCCAGGATTCGCGCTCCACGAGCGACGCACCAGATCGTACGCACTCGCACCAGTCTCACCTGCCACGAGCGCGAGCACTTCGGCAACCGTATGCCCGTCATACAGCGGCGCTATGAGCGGTTGTACCAGCGACGCTGTCCCGTCGTATGCACGCCCGTCGCCCCACGACTCGAGGTAGTGCGCGCTCGGCACGAACCACGTAGTTTCGCGCGCGGTCTCGTTGTCGTACAATCCCAGATACACCGAATTGCGAACGCCGCGCACTGCGGTCACGAATGCGACGTCGGCCGGCGCCGAGTATGCCGGATTGCCTTCCAGAATGAGCAACGTGTCGATCCCGCCGCCTCTCAGATCGGAACTGAGTGCCGCGACATCGTGACTTCGCTCACCTGCATCGAGTATTGGCGACCGGGTATATCTGATCGTGCTTCCGGCGTTTCCAACGACTGCGTTGATTGCGTGAGCAATCGCATGTGTCTCCGCGGATTGCTGCGCCCCCGCGATCACGATGCCACGCCCCCGATGCGCGGCAAGGTCGTCCGCCGCGGCAATCACCCACGCGCGTTCCGACTGCGTGAGATCGTTTGATTCGGCGTTGCTCTCCACCATTCTCGGGGGAACACGCGCCGCGAATCGCGAGTCGCGCGCGACGTGTCGCGAGAAGAGCCGCTGCCACGCGATCCATCGCAGCGGGTGACGCAGCGATGCGACGGTCAGCAAGCGTGCCGGTCGGCGATGGCGAGCATTCCGCGACGTACAGCGCGCTCGCGCCTCGCGAAGTCTCGCGACGCCGTTCGCCGAACTCTCGCGCATAGCGAAGATTGAACGGACCCGACGCGCAGAAATCCGCACCGAGCGACACTACGACGTCCGCGTTCCGAAAATCGTGCTGCGCTACGAGCGGTCCGCCGAGCACCTCGACGGCGGCGCGCGTTGCTCCGGCATTCGCCAGTGGAGAGTGAAAGTACGTGCGTACGTCCGGAAACACATCGCGCACTCGCGCGATCCTTGCTGCGATCAGAGGCGATGCCGTCGGCTCGAGCAGCAGGGCCAGTCCGGCGCCCCGCTCGCCTGCGCGCTTTCTCAGCGACGCTGGTGAAAGTACCTCGGCCAGCGCCCGCCATGAGCCACGCCGATTCCCGTTTTGCACGTAGCGCGCTCTGTGTGGATCGTACAGCTGGAGTACGGAAGCCTGCTCGAAAACCCCCGCGGCGCCGAGACTTGCAGGGTGGTCCGGGTTTCCCTCGATTTTGGTCGGGCGCCCACCATGGCTCGTCACGAGCAGGCCGGTCGCATAGCCGTCGAGCGTCATCGACGTAGCGAAATGAAGGGCGGCACCGGGAATCACGTCCGGCGATCCGTGTACGTACGGCAGGATCTTCTCAGCTGGCTCACGCACGCATGCACCAAGTCCGGCCAGCGCGACACTCGCACCGAGTAGCGTGACGAAGTCGCGGCGAGTCATACCGTCCGGCGCACTCAGCGCGGAGTTTGGAAATTCGGCCGAAGCGGATTCAGCGTTCCGATCGTTCTCGCGCATTCGCCTAGCGGTGACAGGTGGTGCAGTTCGTCAACCGCTTCACGCGGTAGTCGGCGACCAGCGTTCGCATCGTCGCGCTATCCGACCTGGTAGCGGTCCATCCCATTGTCGTGACCGCGTTGAGCGGCCTGAGATTCGGCTGCGGATCGACATGACAGCCGAGACACCATCCCATGGTGAGCGGCACCGCCTGCCTCACCTGTGCCATCTGATCGATCCGGCCGTGACACGTCTCGCAACCCACGCCCTTGTTGACGTGAATCGCGTGATTGAAGTAAACGAAGTCTGGCAGCTCGTTCACGCGACGCCACGGAATCGGACGGCCTGTTGCAAGGCTCTTTCGCACCGGCGCGAACGCACTGCTCGCGATCCACGTCTGCGTGTGACAGGACACACACTGCGACGTCGCCGGCAACCCCGCCCACGCGCCACGGTCGGCGCCGGCGTGGCAATAACGGCAATCGATTTTCAGTCCATTCACGTGAACACGATGATCGAACGGAACCGGCTGGGTGATGTGCAGATCCTCACCGCGCGCAAACGGCGTACGAACCCATACCATGGCGAACAGTGGTGTCACGACGAGCGCAGTGATCCCGACAGCCAGAACGATACGCGCCGCTCGCGTGGCCCATGAAGGAAAGAGGGCAGTCATCGCCTACGCGGTGTGTGGAGTACAACGGTCGAGCAGGGTGCATCAATTATGCCGTTTCGCCTCCTCGTCGAGCGGCAGTTTTACAAAGTGAACGATGTGCAGTCCCTCGCGTGTTCGCTGCCCGTGTCGGACGCCGCGCTCGGCTCGTAGCACTCCAATGGCGGTATTTCCTGCGTGGTGCACATTATGCCTCACTGCGGCGTTGCTCTCGTTCATCATTGCATGACGATGGTGCCGATGGCGGCACTCAACACACCGCAGTTCGGCTGTCGCATCTTCGATTACATGCTCTCGAGTGGAATTCTAAGACGTTATCCGCACACGATCCGGCATGAGCCGCGGCTCATGGTTGCCGCTGATCCAAACTTCAACGTAACGCCATGTCCACACCCGATCACGACAGGCTGCTCGACAGGTTGCAGCGAAAGACATTCATGTATTTCGTCAACGAGGCCAACCTCGCCAACGGTCTTGTACGTGACCGGACGGACACAGGCGGCCCATCGAGCATCGCAGGAACGGGGCTCGCCCTTGCATCCTATCCCGTCGGCGTCGAGCGGGGATACATCGAGCGGGACGACGCCATCCGGCGAACGCTCGCATGCTTGCGTTTTTTCGCGAACAGCACCCAGAGCACCGAAAGGAGCGCGACCGGATACAAGGGATTCTTCTACCACTTTCTTGACATGCAGACCGGACGTCGTGCCTGGAACTCCGAGTTGTCGTCAGTCGACTCCGCGTTTCTCCTCGCCGGTATGCTGACTTCCGCGGAATATTTCACGCTCGACACGCCCGAGGAGAATGAGATCCGTGCGCTCGCGAAAGAACTCAACGAGCGTGCCGACTGGCAGTGGATGCTCAACGGCGGCGCCTACGGTATCGCACGGATGGACGCCCGAGCGCGGCTTCATACGCTATCGCTGGCAAGGCTACAGCGAGGCACTCCTGCTCTACATACTCGGTCTTGGCTCGCCGACGCACCCGCTGCCGGAAGAGACCTACACGGCGTGGGCATCTACCTACAAGTGGAAGAAGATCTACGGAACGGAATTGTTGTATTCCGGTCCGTTGTTCACGCATCAGCTGTCACACATCTGGGTCGACTTTCGTGGTATCCGCGATGCGTACATGCAGAGCAAGCAATCCGATTACTTCGAGAATAGCGGTCGAGCTACACACGTCCAACGCGAATACGCTACCCGCAATCCCATGGGATTCACAGGCTATGGCGAGAACTGCTGGGGTTTCACTGCGAGCGATGGACCCGGCTGGATCAAATGCGAGGTCGATGGCGTCGAGCGACGCTTCTACGACTACCTCTCGCGCGGTGCGCCCTACGGCCCGGACGACGGTACGATCGCCCCTTGGGCCGTCGTCGCGTCGCTTCCCTTCGCACCCGACATCGTGCTGCCGGCGATCCAGCAATTCGATCAATTAAAATTGATGGATCCCAATCCGTACGGCTTCAAGACGTCGTTCAACCGGACCTACCCCATCAAGAACGCTGAAACGGCAGGATGGATCTCCGCGGGCCACTGCGGAATCAACCAGGGCCCGATCGTGTTGATGATCGAGAACTATCGGACGGAGCTGATCTGGAAACTGATGCGCAACTGCCCGTACATAGTTACCGGGTTGCGTCGCGCAAAGTTCGCGGGCGGATGGTTGCAGGGTTGAAGAACGCGTGTCGGGAATGCAGCCGGCGGTGCGTACGCGCCGTTAACTTTACACTGTGTCCGACACCCCACGTGAACCCAATCTCGCCGACCGTCTCCGCGATGCCGCCGAGTTGCTCGAATCGATAGCCAGCGACCGCTCGTTGCTCGCCGGCCTACCAGAAGCTGACAGAACGCGGCTGTTACACGCCGCCGGCCGCGTCTCCCGCCCTGATGCCATCGACCGCCGCCGGCTCGTACAGGCGACCAAGCGCGAGCGCAAAATCGCGAAGGCGAATCGCGCGGAGACGGTCCTGTCCAACACCGGCATTCGCAAGCTCCGCCGCGAAACGGTGTTCATGACACCGAATGTCTTTCCGCCAGCACCGTTCGAGCAACACGACATCGAAGACGATCCCGATTTCCGCGAAGCGGTCGAGCCGCAGAATTGCTACGTCTGCAAGAACGATTTCTCGACGATGCACCATTTCTACGATCAGCTCTGTCCATCGTGCGCCGCGCTGAATTTTGCGAAACGTACGGAGTCGGCCGATCTGCGCGGCCGCGTCGCGCTGCTCACCGGCGGACGGGTCAAGATCGGATATCAGGCCGGCATCAAGCTGCTGCGTGCAGGCGCGCATCTCATAGTCACCACGCGCTTCCCGCGAGACTCTGCAGCGCGCTACGCACAGGAGCGGGACTTTGCAACGTGGAGCGATCGGCTCACGATCTACGGACTCGACCTGCGCCACACGCCGAGCGTCGAGGCATTCTGCGCCGAGATGCTGCGCACGCGCGATCGGCTGGATTTCATAATCAACAACGCCTGCCAGACAGTGCGCCGGCCGCCCGCGTTCTACGAGCACATGATGGAAGGCGAAACCGCGGCGCTCCATACTCTGCCGGAAAAATCCCGCAGGCTGCTCGGTGAATACCAGGGACTGCGCGGGTATCACATGCTACCCGAGGCGGAGCCCGGCGCTATCGAGCCCGGCGCTACCGTGCCCGCCGTAATCGGTGCGCGCACGTCGGAGTTCGCCGGCCTCACTCACGCCGCGGAGCTGTCGCAGATCAAACTTCTCCCCGATGAGGAGGCAGCTCAGCGCGCGCTATTCCCCGATGGAAGACTGGACCAGGACATGCAGCAGATCGATCTCCGCGAGCGCAACTCGTGGCGCATGTTGATGGCCGAAGTGCCGTCCGTCGAATTGCTCGAAGTGCATCTGGTCAACGCAGTCGCGCCGTTCATCATCAACGCGCGCCTGAAACCACTGATGATGCGCACTCCGGACCGCGACAAGCACATCGTCAACGTGTCCGCAGTCGAAGGACAATTTTACAGAACGTTCAAGACGACACGCCATCCGCATACCAACATGGCCAAGGCGGCGCTCAACATGATGACGCGTACCGCTGCTGCAGATTATCACCGTGACGGCATCCACATGAACGCAGTAGATACGGGTTGGGTGACCGACGAAGATCCAGCCGACATCGCCGCACGAAAGACCGCCGAGCACGGGTTTCATCCGCCGCTGGATATCGTGGACGGCGCCGCGCGTATCGTCGATCCGATCATCGCAGGCATCAACACCGGCGAGCATGTGTGGGGGAAATTCCTGAAAGACTACCTGCCGACCGACTGGTAGGGGATTGCGGATTCGTCCCCATCGCCGCGTGGCTCGAGGGGAATGCAGACAGAAAATGTGCTCCCCTCGCCGAGTGTGCTCTTCGCGACGAGCTGACCGCCTAGTAGCCACGCGAGTCTCCGCGCGACGTTCAGACCGAGACCGGATCCGCCCTCGCGACGCGTGAGATTCTGGTCCGCCTGCCAGAACATGTCGAAGACGTGTGACAGATGCTCCTCCGAAATACCCATGCCGGTGTCCTTAACGCTGAACTCTGCCTCCCGTCCGCGAACACCTGCCATTAGCGTGATCTCGCCGCGGCTCGTAAACTTCGCCGCGTTGCTTATCAGATTGACGAGTATCTGAAGCAGCTTGCCGTGATCGGTATGAACGGTGAACTGACTGTCGAGCTTTACCGAGACCCCGAGGTGCTTCTCAGCGATGAGCGGCATCGTGAGCGCGAGCGTCTCATCCAGCAGCGAGCCGGCGTAGACGTCCTCCGTGCGAACGATTTCCTTGTCGGCCTCGACGCGCGCTAGCGTGAGCACGTCATTGATCAACCCAAGAAGGTGTCGTGCACTCATCTTGAGTCGCTCGAGATGAGCGTGCTGCTCGGCCTGAATCGGTCCCCAGATTTCTTCGTCGAGCAGGCTGGCGTATCCGATGATCGCATTCAGCGGTGTGCGCAACTCGTGTGACATCGTCGCCATGAACGCCGACTTGGCGTTGCTCGCGGCCTCGGCGCGCTCCTTGAGCTCCTGCTCGCGCAGTGCCGCCACTATCAGTCGCTGATTGACGTTCACCAGCTCGCTGTTCAGAGCCGCATGCGTTGCGTCGTGTGTGTTGTCTTCCTTCGCCTCGCGAATCTGCACAAGGAGTGCATTCGTATGTGCTTCGACCGAGGATATCCGCAGGAGACAGTGCGGCGCAGAGTCGTTCGTCGGCGCGTGCAGCGGCGACTCCAAGTCGATTTCCGTAGGCTGCGCACATCCGTTCTTCAACGCGTCTGAAATCACGTTTCGAACATATCCGCTGCCGAGCAACGGGAACGCATCGAAGAATTTTACGCCGAGTACAACACGATCCTCGGCGCCTGCAAGCCGCCGGAACGATCTGTTGGCGTAGCTTACTACGCCGTCGTCTCCCGACGTTACGACGATCCCGAGCGGGCAGCTGTCCGCGTGCTGGCTTATGCCGGCGGCCACATCCTCAGAGGTGCCAAGGCTCGCGGCCGCAGCAGCGGAGCAGTCCGGCACGCTTCCAGCCGACGGCACACGCGCTGGCGTGTCGCCCAGGCCGCTCCGTCCGATGCTCACCTCGGTCTCGGATTTGACCCCCGCAGTCGACTCATCGCGGTTCGCCATTCCCCCAGCTGCCACTTCTGCTCTCTCTTTTACTGCTTCAGTGATTCCTGCGCCGCCCGATAGACTGGAACTCCATCCCGGTTGGAAACTATCACGTACCTCGCATTCTCCAGGTACTCGATTGCCAATCTCACGTCGTCAAGACTCAGGCCACTGGCGTCGGCGAGCCCCTCGGCGGATGTCTCGCCCCGCCGCAGCAGCGCTTCGAGCGTGGCCTCCTGCATGCTCGTGAGCCTCCCGCCCTTCGTGCCATCGGAGCGCGGCTCCGGAACTCCCGTGATGATCCCTCGATAGCCCGTCAATGCCTCGCCAATACGCAGGCCGTGCGACGTCACTTCGGCAAGCCTGAGATCATTACTGTGCTCGCTCCCGCGCATCTTTATGACACCGAGCACTGTCCGCAACTGGCCATCCAGCTCTATGTAGCGCATCGCGAGGATGTCGTCGGACAGGAACGAGATGTTGTACGGCGAAAAGTGCAGATAATCGGTTCCGCCCGAAGTCTCCATCGTGGACAATACAGTGATGTTGAGCTCCGTCAGAGACTGCAGCAACCTGTAGAACGACTCGCGGAAATCCCGGCGAAATCCTGGAGAAAGTGCGATCTCGAATCCGGACAGAGAGTCGACCACGACTCGCGTCGCCCCGATTCGGCGTACACGCTCCTCGATCTCGCGCAGGGTCTCGTCGACCGAGAGATCGAGCGGACGCAGGTACATGACGTCGAGCATCCGTTTGTCGATCATGGATTGCAAATCGAAGCCAAGGTTCTGTGCCCGAGCGATGTATGTATCGGGATGCTCTTCGAAAATCGCTATCACTGCCCGTTCGCCCTTGTCGACACCTGCCGCGACAAACTGGGTTCCGATGACCGTCTTGCCGGAACCCGTCGGGCCCGAAACGAGGACCGAATCGCCGGCCGGAATTCCGCCGCCCGTCATTGCGTCCAGCTCCCCGATTCCGGTCGAGAGTCGCTTTCCCAGCTCGCGACGCCCCCCGTTCGGAGCGGGCCGCGTCAGCCGCGGATAGACTTCGACACCAGCACTCGTGATTCGCAGCGTGTGCAGTCCCGGCAGCCCAGCCTGCCCGCGGATCTTCGTCACGCGCATCTTGCGAACCGTGGCGTTGCGCTCGACCTCGTTCGACAACCAGTACA
The DNA here is from genome assembly GCA_963707505.1 of uncultured Gemmatimonadales bacterium. GTDB lineage: Bacteria > Gemmatimonadota > Gemmatimonadetes > Gemmatimonadales > Gemmatimonadaceae > Fen-1247. The sequence continues at coordinate 83,944 of CAVPQB010000004.1, read as the reverse complement.
CGCCGTCGGCGACCGTGAATACCGGACTCCGCGATTCCGCTTCGCCGTATTCGCCGAGCAGGAACGTCGTCGCTTCCCAGCTGGTCAGCCGGAGCGCGAGACGCTGCACGAAGTGTTGCAGATCCAGCTCGGTCGACCCACGCTCACTGCTGCGTATTACCGTGCGGAACGAATCGACCACGACGATTCCGGGATTCGCGCGCTCCACCTCGCTCACCACGCGATCGAATACGACGTCGAGATTGCGCTCCAGTACTTCCTCGCTCATGTTCAGGAAGCGAACCTCCGTGCCCACGCGCGACATGTCGAAGAAATCGAACTGCTGCTGGTATCGCAGCATCTTTATCGGTGGCTCGCCAAGCACAGTGAAGTGCAATGCCGGTCGCTCCGGTGTTGCATTGGCGAACATGATCTGCTGCGCCAGTGTAGTCTTGCCCGTGCCCGGCGCGCCAGCGATCATGTTGAACGAAAATTCGGGTATCCCGCCGCCCAGAACCTCGTCCAGACCCGGTACTCCCGTCGCAAGCTGTCGGATCGTTACGCGCTTCGGAGCATCCCGTTGGATGGGTGGGTGCACCCCGTTCGGCTCACTCACTTGCCCGACCTCTCGTTGTTGTTGGTGCTATCACCCGTAGATGACACATCATCAGGTAGCGTTGGCCAGATCTGCCTTACAAGATGCTGCATCATGTCATCGCCGATGAGACGACCTATCAACGCAAGAATCGCAGCCAGCAAAGCCACGGCTCCTTCGATGACTTCATTGCTGTCGAGCGTTGCGTCCAGACCGGGCTCCGCTGCAACCGCAGCAGTGATGTCGGCCAGGCGAAGGGTGCCGGGCGCAGTACGCTGGGCGCGAGCGAGTATCGGATGCGATATGCGCGCCCGCTCGAGCGCGCGCATCAGCAGCGCATCCAGTCCGTCAGGCCCAAACCAGCCGAGGAGATGCTTCTGCAATCGCTCCAGCACCAGCTCAGCGCTGATAAGGACAGCATGTGCGTCCGACGCGTTTCCGGAACTTTCGCCGCGCTCGCCAACGGGACCGGTCGCAGACTCACAGACATGTCTGTCAGAATGCTTTCCGGCGTAATCACCGCCATGCAGCGACATCTCACGCAGTAGCGCTTGCGCCAGCTCGCGATCAGAAATCGTACGATCCGTCACTGCGAGCTGCCATGCGCACAGCGTTCACCCATCGACGCGTGATTAGTGATCACGCCTTCGCGGTACCGACTGCGATTTCGGGTGGCACGATGGCCGTCTCCCGGGAGATGTATTCACTGGACGCAAATAGTACGCGTCCCTCGATGATTCCGGGGGAAACGTTCGGCGAGCATGAAAAGCTACTAGCGGCGGTGAAGAACGGTAACCACCGTCCCCCGAGTGGCCGCGCTCGCCTCGCCATCCGGCGCGCGGACCGGCGCGGATTCAACCAGACCGCGGGAGATGACGGGCGAGATGCGGGGATGAGAAAGGCGTCATCCCCGCCTTTCGCTCACTCGGCCATGTGAATGAACACTTCTCCGCCGTAGGCCTCAGGCGCCGTAACTCTCACGCCCGCCATGTTCTCGCGTACCCAGGCCGCCGTGCGGCGAGAGCTCTCGTCTGCGCCCTCGCGACCCTCGCATACCGTTATCGTCGCGAGTGCCTCGCCATCCCGGATCGCGTAGTAGGCAATGAAGCCCGGCCCATCACCGATCAGCTTCTTGACCTCATCCTGCCGCTTGTCTAGCTCGTTGATCAACTTCGCCACGCCACTATAACGCCGTATCACTGCGTACATGCCGCTACTCCGTATGCTTGGGGGATTGGACCGGGCCGCCCTATGCCATCGAGCTGGAAATTCGGTGCCGAAAACTGACTGGCATAGTCTGCACCAGCGACACGCGATGTCAAGGCGCGAAGCGCAATATCCAGGGCTCGTGATAGTTCATTTGCGTTCACGCTTCCAGCATCGATCTCCGGCTGAAGCTCAGCTCGCAGGCTGTTCGCTTATCAAAAACGAGCATCGTGGTGGATTTTGCCCGCGCTCGCATCGCTCGCACACCTTCCCCCCAGTCACTTCCGCGAGCAGCTGTTCCACCATGCAGCACGCTTCCGGATGTGACGAAACCGCCTGCGACAGCGCGCAGCCATTGCCATGGATCTCGTACCCTTCCGCCGTCTGAACCACATCCGCGTCCGCGCCGAGCTCGGTTAGCAGCGTCGCCGCATTACCCACCCGCTCCGCAAACGTGCCCGGCGCCCGCGGCCCAAGTCTCGAGCCCGCTCCGCGCAGTATCGATTCGACCTCGGCCGGATGCCTGGTCTCCAACTCCGCGATCACCGCCGACAGTGCCGGTGCGTACGCACTGGAGAAGAGCGTGTCCGCCCCTTCCGCGACGCCGTAGAGGGTCGCCGGCTTGCCGACCGTTCCATCGCGCCGAGCGCCAGCCGCCGCAACCACACCATCGCGCTCGAGTGTGGCTATGTGCGCACGGACGGCGTTGTCCGTGAGACCCAGAGCCGCCGCAATCTCGTCAACGCTATGCCAGCCGCGCCGCAGAATCGCGACTATACGGCCGCGGGTGCTATCTCCGAAGTGCCGTTCCCACCACCGCATTCATCCTCCTTTCTGACCGTGCACGGCCGTGATGTACAGTATCGACAAACATGCGTATATGCAATAAGTCAATGACTTCCTTGACAAATCATCGGAATGCTGCCATATGTCAATCACGGCGTTGCCGAATTGCAGCCGTGGGTGTCCGTCCCAGCCCTCTGTCCACAATCACAGGAGTCTCACCATGCAAAAATCCCGAATAGCGGTTGGAGTCGTAGCGTCCTTCGCAGCAGCTTCGCTCGCAGTGGCGCCAGTAGGCGCACAGACAATCCATGCTACACCCCAGGTACTACTCGCCACGTCACACGCTGTTGCGCAACCTGCCGCGGCGCTCGATGACCCCACCATCGTCGCCATCTTCGATGCCGCCAACACCTGGGACATCGACCTCGGCAATCTCGCCCTCAAAAAGAGCAGCAACGCCGACGTCCGTACCTTCGCCGACATGATGGTCCGCGACCACAGCGCCGCCCGCAAGCTCGGCCGGGACCTCGCCAGGAAGCTTCATGTGACACCGACACCTCCTGGTAAGGACTTCGCACTGTACAAGGATCACGTTGCAACTCTGGCGAAACTGAACGGTCTCTCCGGCGCCGCTTTCGATAAGGCCTACATCGCACACGAGGCCTGGTATCACCAGGCAGTGATCGATGCCGTGACCAATACGCTGCTCCCCGCAACCAAGAACGCGGAGCTGAAGGACCTCGAGGTCAAGGTCGCCCCGAACTTCCAGGCCCACCTGGCAGCGGCGAAGGCTCTCGAGGCAAAGCTCGGCGCATAACTCACCGCATGCATGGTCGCCACTAACGTGTGGCGACCGTGCACGGTATGCAGGCGTACCAAGACACCCTCATCTGACAATTTGCTAAGCCCAAGCCGGATCAGGTGTTGCGACTAGCCGATTAAACGGCGGCGATCAACCTCGGAGACCACCCGGCCGTGGCACGTGCGGTGCTCAGTGCACATGTCCGCACTCTCACCAGAGGCATCGTCCCATGATTCGTCAGTTACACGCAGCCGCCCTGCTCGCGATCGGAGCCACCGTCGCCGCACCGACTGCAAACGCACAGTTCACCAACGCATGCGGTGGGTCCGATTTCTTTTCCTGCGTAACCCTGGCGGTAAGCGGACAGGGGACCTCGACACTGCTGTTCACCGTAACGAACACCTCGAACACGGGGCTGGCGAACAACCCGAACAGCGTGTTCAAGGAGTTCGGAGTTGGCAACGGAGCCTTCACCGGAACCGCTCCGACCGTCACCGCTAATGGCGCACTCAGCTCGCGATTCAGCGTTGCCAGCACCAATCCGAATTCGTTCAATGGTGTCGGTTTCACGGCGAACAACTTCTTCGGCCTCGACTCCGAACGCACCGCCGCCAACCAACGGTCTGCACGACGGTGAGTCAGTGGGCTTCTTCCTCGCCTTCGCCAATTCGACCGACGCGAACCAGTTTCTGAACGGCTTCCAGTTCGCAGTTCACGATCTGGGTGGCCTCACCGAGGCTTGCGGTTCCAACAAGGCGGCATTCAGCAGCAACGGAACCCCGCTATCCGGCAGCGCGTCGCCGATTCACGCCAGCACCTGCAATGGACCGCCATCGTCGACCGTTCCTGAGCCCAGCTCGATGGCCCTGCTCGCGACTGGACTCGTCGGACTCGTTCCCGCCATGCGGCGACGCAGAAATTAGCTGCGCGTTTCGGCACCATTAGCTGGAGGCACGCAGCAAGTCAGCGCTCCGGTTCATCAACCGATGAACCGGAGCGCTTTTCATTGCCGCGCTTCGCGCAATGCCTGACGTAATCCGTCGCTTATCTCGTTCGACGAGAAGTCGGCCAGATCTTCCAGCGCGCGCTGGAAATCCGCCACCGAAACCGTACTCAGCGCAGCCGCCGTAATCGCGCCCGTGCCGACGCGATTCCCCCCATACAGAAACGGCGTGAGCCGGTTCTGGCCATCGACGTCGAAGCTCCATATCTCGCGCCCGGTGCGTGCATCCAGCAGCACCGCAGTTGCATTCATGAACAGATACGCAGTGCTCTGCCGACGAAGATCGATGCCGGAATTGTGCATGTTCACCTCGAGCACGAAATCGGCGTTCTGCCGGTTCGTGGCTGGGGTCGCACCGAGATACCGGCTCGTTCGCTCCAGAGTCCGCTGCGACATGATCGCGGTGAGGTCGACCAGTGCCACGGCGCTGTCAAGTCTCGTGCGCGCGCGCCGGCCTTCAACTTCCTTCGCGACCCCGGAGCCAGCCGCAACGACCGCAGCGACCGGGTCATTCACGTCCGGCACGTTGTACCAACCAGTCACCAGCTCCGGCCTCGGCGGCGCGATATACACCAGCGCGAGCGATCGGCTGGTGAAGTTGTATTCGGAGAGATGATTGTGGCCACCGCAGGCGGCGGAGAGGAGAACTGCTGGCACCAGAATCATCGCACGAGCGATTCGGTAGCGAGACATCGGTGATCTCATACGTGACTCCTGCCCGGTATTTGACCTGGTGTGTGAATCCACGCGATTGCGGCGTCCAGATGAATGACGACGGTGCCAGCCATCGGTGACCACTCAACGGTGTTCGAGCGCAGACATGGCAGCGCCGTCGCATTGGCGATATGCTTCAGACATGCCCGATCAGAGCGGAGATATCAGGCGCGAGATCGCCGAAGCGACCCAACGCGCGCTCGTCGCGGTCGCACTGCAAGCTTATGAAGAGGCCGGATTATCCGGACTCTGCGGCGAGGGACGGTGGGAAGTAGCGTTGGGTGCAATACGAAGCTACGACGTACGGAACATCACGGAGAAGCGGACATTGTAGCGGCGATCACGCGCTCGACACACTGACTCGCGGAAGCAGGCGGTGCGCGAGATGCAGCAATCGCATCTCACGCACCGCTCACACACCGCTCACACACCGCTCACACACCGCCCACGCATTACCTGATGATCGTCACTTGACGATCTTCGCCCCGGTCAGCTCGGCGACCGCGCTGAGCGTTGTCTGAGCTGCATTTAGACCGAGCCGGAAGTCGGCATCGCTGTAAGTCTTGTAGAGATCCGTCGGCTGGTGCCACTGCGGATCCCAGCCGGCGCCGATCTGTGCTCCGCGCTCGTTCTCGCGAAGACTTATCGACGGAACCAGATCCTGGAAAGGCTGCGAATCCGTGTTGGTCATGTGCTGACCGACCTTTGCGGGATAGTCCGTCGCGTACTTGTCATTTGCGGTCGACAGAGTCCACGCGAGCTTCTGAGATGCGTCGGCCATCTTCGAGTTGGACTGGAACTCGATGTTCACGTCCGCTTCCGGGCGCTGCACCGGGCTCATGCTGCCGTCGGCTCTTGGCATTCCATGATCGAACATCATCATGTCGTGCTGTATGACGCCGAGCCACCTGGGTTCGGGGTACTTGCCCGAGCCGGCGGGATCTTCCTTGCCCTGCAGCGCCTCGCGCTGCTCGACGTACGCCTTCGCGCCGTTGAGGCCGGTCTCTTCATTGTTCCAGAGGATGAATCGAATGGAGCGATCGGTCTTCACATCCGGCGAGCTGAATACGCGCGCGAGCTGCATGACGAGCGCCGTGCCGGAGCCGTCGTCGTTCGCGGCTTCACCCCAACCGATTCCGTCCATGTGTCCACTCACGATGTACATCTCGTCCGGATGCGTGGTGCCGATCTTGGTGCAGTACACTTCCTGACGCTCTCCGCCAACAGACTGCGGCGTGTTGAGCTTGCGCAGTGCGAGATCGGGCTGACGCAGCGAATCGGTATTCACGCCGGTCGGCATGATCTTGCCGCGCATGACAGATCCGCCCGAGCCCGGCCGCTTCGTTCCCGTCTCAGCGGCCCGTGCGCGAAAGCGAGCGAGCTGTTCCGGCGTCAGCGGCTGACGGGGCGGTGGTGGCTGAAAGTCATACGTGATGCGTTCGGTGTTGGTGCAACCGTAGCTCTTGAGCTGCGCCTCGATCCAGTCCACCGCCTGGCGATTGCGCTCGGTTCCCTGACGGCGATCGCCGAACTTGGTGAGTCCCTTTACAGTAGCCTTGTACTGATCGAGCGACAGCCGCGACACCATCTCCCTGATCGGGTCGAAGGCGGTATCAGATGCGGCAGCGGTACGAGCGGTCGTCTGCGCGGCAACAGGCACCGTGACGACGCCTGCGAGAGCGCCGAGCATCAGTAGGCGATTCAACGAGGTGGACATGCGATGTGGGTCGAGGTGAAGACTGGACGAGCAAGCCTTGTCGGTTACTCACTCACACTGCTTACGCGCGCGACGTTGACATTGCTGTCCTGAACGCCGCGGCGGCGGCACTGGGTGCTCGCCCGGTCAGTCGCAATTCCGTGAGCACACGCCTGAGATCGCGCCTGAACGCGGCGCTCCGCAAAGGAATGACGGCGATGTAACCCAGCGCGAGCTGGTCTGCGGCCGCGGCACGCGATACGACCGCGAGGCCAAGTCCAGCCGCGACCGCCTGCTTGATCGCCTCCGTGCTCCCGAGCTGGACGGTGGTGCCCGGATGAATGCCCTGCTCGGCCAGTGCCGCTTCTGCCACGACGCGGGTACCCGAACCTGGCTCGCGCAGAATGAACGGCTCGTCGATGAGGTCGGCTGGGCGCACGCGGCGTTTGTGCACCAGGGGATGGGATGCAGGCGCAATCACGACGAGCTCGTCCTCGCGCCACGGGATCACGGAGATCCGCTCGTGAGACACCGGCCCTTCCACCAGCGCGATGTCGAGCCGCCCTTCGAGCAATCGGCGCGCGATCGCACGCGTGTTGGCGCTCACCACCCTCAACGTGACGCCAGGGTGTTCCTGATGAAAGCGCGCGAGCAGCGGCGGGAGAAAGTAAGTCGCGACGGTGGTGCTGGCACCGACGCGCAGGACTCCACGCTCGAGGCCACGCAGCGCGCCAAGTTCCTCTTCCGCAATTCGCTCTACACCGAACAACTCGCGTGCGCGCGCGAAGAGTGCAGTGCCCGCGTCTGTGAGCCGGGGAGCGCGACCGGACCGATCGAATAGCGATAGCTGCGTCTGCCGTTCCAGCTCCTGCACCGTTTTTGAGACGGCGGGCTGACTCAACCGCAGAGCAAGCGCGGCACGAGAGAAGCTGCGCTCCTGAGCGACCGCTGCAAAGACACGTAGATGATGGAGGTTGAGAGCCATAATGTATTGGAATACTAACATGTAAATAATGTCTTTGTCTTATGGATCGCCGAGGTCTAGGATTCGGAATGCAAAGAAAGCCGAATGTCTTCGTCATCCCCCGCCTTCGGCGAGGATGACAAAAAACCGGCTTCTCGCTCTCCTGCCGGGAATCGTTCTGGCGACGATCGTCAGCCTTGCATCCCTCGCCATCGCAAACGTCGAGGAGCGCGTCTTCGGACATGCGATCATCGAGGGTCTCGTCGTCGCCATTCTGGTCGGGATGATCGTCCGCACTCTCTGGACGCCACCTGCAACCATGGATGCCGGTGTCTCCTTCACCGCCAAGCAGGTGCTCGAAGTCGCGATATTCCTGCTCGGCGCATCCGTAGATCTGCCGCTCCTCCTGCGCGCAGGACCGTCGCTCGCGATCGGGATAGTGTTGCTCGTGATCCTCGGAATTTGCGGCAGCTATTCGATCGGCAGAATGATGGGACTGCCGCACAAGCTTGCAGTGCTCGTCGCGTGCGGCAACTCGATATGCGGTAATTCCGCGATCGCCGCAATTGCGCCCGTGATCGGAGCGAAGAAGGAACATGTCGTGTCGTCCATCGCATTCACGGCGATTCTCGGTGTAGTCGTCGTGCTCGGACTACCGCTCCTGATCCATCCACTCGGACTCAACAACTATCAGTACGGTGTGCTGGCCGGACTCACTGTCTATGCAGTCCCGCAGGTTCTCGCGGCAGCATTCCCGGTGAGTATCCTCTCCGGTCAGGTTGGAACGCTCGTGAAACTGGTGCGCGTTCTGATGCTCGGCCCTGTAGTGATATTCTTTGCTCTCACTCATCCGAATGAAAGTCACGGAAGCGGCGCAAACGCGACGCGGTTTCAACTGACGCGATTCGTACCGTGGTTCATCATAGGGTTCCTGCTGCTCGCGGTGCTGCGCTCGACCAACGCGATACCACCAACATGGGTGGCGCCGACACGCGCTGTATCGACCTGGTTCACCGTCGCAGCGATGGCGGCGCTCGGACTCGGTGTCGATCTCAAGGCCATAAGCAAGGTGGGCCCGCGCGTCATTACTACAGTCACGGGCTCACTCTGCGTCCTCATCGTACTCGGCCTCGCACTGATTCACTTCCTGCACATCAGCTGATCGGCCGGGTTCGGCCGTTTGCGGAATCTTCTGGCAGGCGTAGCTTGTTCCTACCGGGCCCAGGTTAGCGGAGTCGCCCCCCACTGGTTATCACCACATCAAGAACTTGCGCGTCAATCACTTACGGTTGATTACACTCGGTCGCCTGGCGCTCGTCTCGGCTTCAGGTGATGACGAGTCCCTATCCAAGCGCCGCAGGCAGCTTGTTGTCCTGGCGGTGCTCGCGCTGAACGCCGCATCCGGTAAGCCGAGAGCAGTTGGTTGAGATGTTCTGGGGAGATGAAGACGAGGATCGCGCTCGGCATTCGCTCAGCAATGCGCTCTCGAGCCTTCGCAAACTTCTCGGCGCGACCGCGATCGCAACCCGGCAATCAGAGGTCGGTCTCTCGGCCGATGCGCGGCTCCGCGTGGACGCGCTGGAATTCAACGCGGCGTGTGACGAACTGGACCACGAGCGTGCGGTCGCGCTATACACCGGCCCGTTTCTGGACGGCGTCTGCGTTCCCAATTCGTCCCGGTTCGACGGTTGGGTTGCGCGTGAGAGGGCGCGGCTCGAGCGGCGGTTTCTGCACGCGTGCGAGGCGCACTGCAGAATGCTCTCGCGTGCGAGACGGTGGGACGAATGTGCGGCGCTCGCGGCACGATGGTTGGATATACTGCCGCCGTCGCGGGCAGCTGCGATCATGATGCTCTCCTCGCTCGCCGCGCCCGGTACCATGGAAGCTCTCCATACCGCGCTCAATGCGTACGACGTGCTCGTGCGACGACTCGAGCTCGACTATGAATCACCACCCGATCCGCGTGTGACCCTGCTGGCCGCAGGATTTCGCGAGCGGATGCTGCTCGCACCCGACATCGCGGTGTCAGACGTAAACGAAGCATCGGCAGCGGCGCTGTCAGCTGTGGCATCGCCCGATTCATCGAACGTCGCGACTGAGCGGCAATGATCGCGCGCGCGGCTGGGCGGATGCGGATCCGGAGGTCAAGCGCTTGATGATGAAGTTGCCGAATTGATCTAAGTCTTCGCTACGGCGTCCCTCACCCCGTAAAACGCACTGGCGAGCCTGCCGATCGAGTGATTGTAGTACAGAATCAGCAGCACTCCGAACGCGGCGACTATCAGTACTTCGGCGTTCATCCCACCGCCGAGGCCAGCCCACACGAGTCCGACCGCAAGTGCGAGAGCGCTGGCCAGATGCCCCACGACCGTGTACGCATTCGCCGGCACCAGCTCGACTGGATGGTCGAAGCTCCTGCGCGCGACCATCGTCGCCTTCGCGAACAGCGGGAATCCTGCAAGTCCGAGCAGCGCCAGCCGCGGAAGTGTGCCCGCGATCACGAATGCGACGAGCGTGAGTCCCGCGATCGCCGCGATCACGGGATACACACGACTCGCGCGCAACAGCCCGAGTCGCACGACCATCGTACGCTTTGATACCTCGTCGTCACTCGCCGCATCCTGGAACCCATTGATGAACAGGATCAGCGCCACAAGTATCGAAACCGGAATCGACGCAGCGAGCGCGAGCATCGGAATGCTTCCGACCTGCACGTACGCGGTGCCGCACACGACTCCGACTCCGAATGCAAGCGCGACTGCGAGCTCGCCGAGTCCACGATTCGCGAGCCGGAGTGGCGGGCCCGTGTAGATGAATCCGATGAGTAGTCCAGCAAGTCCGAACAACAGCACGCCGGCGCGTCCTGCGATCGCGAAGTAGGCACCGATCGCTGTACTCAGCACGCCGAACCCGAGCATCGCGACCAGCAGCTCGCCGCGCGTTGCAAGACCACGTTGCAACACTCGCGACCCGCCGGTGAAGCCCAGGATGGCTGTGCGGTTTCTGTCATCGGCACCGCTCAACTGATCGTCCAGATCGTTCTTGATGTTGGTGCAGGCTTGCAGTGCAACCGCTGCGACGAGCGTGAGAAATGCCCATCCCCAGTGCACGGCGCCAGTCACCGCGAACGCCGCCGCAACTCCAACGACCACTGACGCGGCGCTCGCCGTGAGTGTGGGCCAGCGCACGATCTCCTTCCATGTGCCGAGCCGGCGAGCCATCAGCGCACGATCACTCGGCCTGTCCGCCGCATCGCTGCCAAAATCGAGGATTGATGGCGGTCGTCCCGCGACGATCTCGCCGAACACGCGATGCTTCATGAAGCGCGGCGTGACTCGCACGAATGACAGAAGATCCGTCTGTCCAACCGAGTCGAGATAGCGCACGATCGACGATGTTCGCATCGTGGCCTGCTTGGCGCGCTCGCGCTCGGCGGGATCACGCACGATTTCCGCGCGACCGGTGAGCTCCATCTCCCAGCTCGTGTGCTCTTCACCAGTTGGCGATTCGTGCAGCAGCAGCGCAACTTCCGGCCGCGCGCTCATCTCGCGAATCTTGGGATCGGTCTTCATCGAAGCCAGATACACGATGGGGCGCGCAGTTGGATCCTCCGGCAGCCACGGACCGGGATGCATCATTCGGACGCGCACCTCATCGCCTGCGTGGGTACCGACCGCAACGCGAGTCGCGGCGAGCAGCGCCGCGCGGATGCGCAACTGTGACTCCTCAATTGATGTCGGGGCCGGAGCAGCCGGAGCCGCTGGGGCAGCCTGGGTGGATTCGCTCATTCCTTGATGTGCTCGGTTCGTGGGGTGCCTGAAGGGGTGCCTGGGCACTTCGTCCCTGTAGTCTAGCACGGTCCGGGGCGATCGGGCCATATAGTGGAAAATTGACCCTTGCACCTCACGTTACGGTAGGGTTTAGACTAGCTGCGTGGCCACACTGGACCCGTTAACAGCAGGGAGGAAGGGGATATGAAGGAACCGCCATGGAAGGTCGGTGAGCTGGCTCGCAACACGGGGATGTCCGTTCGCGCCCTGCACCATTACGACGAGATCGGACTACTCCGGCCATCGCTCCGGACCGCGGCTGGTCATCGGCTGTATGACCGGACCGACATCGAGCGGCTGCAACAGATCCACTCCCTGCGACTGATGGGGATATCGCTGGACGAGACGAAGCGACTGCTCGACGGGGCTGCCGCGTCTCCTCGGCAGGTCATCGACCTGCACCTGGCCAGACTGCACGAGCAGATGGTCATTCAGAAACAGCTGGTCAGACGCCTGAAGGCGCTTGCCCATCATATGGACACCGCGAAGCCCGTCTCACTCGAAGAGCTTTGCCAAACAATCGAGGAAATGATGCAAGTCGAGAAATATTTCACTCCCGAGCAGCTGGAAGTGCTGGAGGAGCGAAGAATCAGCGTCGGCGACGAGCGCATGCACACGGTGCGTGACGACTGGAACGAGATTATTCCCAAAGTGCGGTCGGCGATGGAGAATGGCACCGATCCCACGAGCTCGGAGATGCTCGCGCTCGCACGGCGATGGAAGGCGCTCGTCGAGGAATTCACGGGCGGTGATCCAGCTATCGCGAACGCCGTGAAGACGATGTACGACAACGAAGGACCGGCACTGCAGGAAAAGCTCGGAAACGTGCCAACGCCCGAGATGTTCGCGTACATCTCTAAGAGCATCGCGGCACTATAGGATTCGTCATTCCCGCGAAAGCGGGAATCCATCTGCCCCGGTGATCGTCATTCCCGCGAAAGCGGGAATGACGAATCGCTGAATGCTTTCGCGGGAATGACGAGTTAACGCGCCGCTTTCGCCGCCCGTAGCACCATCCATCCCGCAAAACCAGCCAGCAACGACGCGGTAAAAGTCCCGAGCTTCGCCGCTGTGAGCAACTCGTCCGATCCGCCGAACGCAAGTCCGGCGATGAACAACGACATTGTGAAGCCTATCCCGCCGAGCAGTGCAACGCCGAACAACATGCGACGTGTCACGTCTGCCGGAATCGATGCGATCCCACTACGCACCGACATCCAGGTCGCGAGCGAAATTCCGATCGGCTTGCCAAGGAACAGTCCGGCGAGCACGCCAAGTGCGACCGGGCTCGTAATGAGATGGCCACTACCACTCAATGGCACCCCTGCATTCGCGAGCGCGAATACCGGCATGATTCCAAAATTGACAATTCCGCTCAATCCATGTTCCAGTCGCACGAGTGGCGCCTGCGCGTGGTCGGCCAACGTATTGAGCTGTTCGAGTGCAACCTGATGCGCGCGGCTCGATAGTACGGTGGCTTCCGGCTTGTGCGCATCGTGGAAGTCCGCGAGCGCATCGCGAGCACCGGAGAGAAACGCACTCTCGTCGATGCGCGTGCGTGTCGGAATCGTGAATGCGAGCAGAACCCCCGCTACTGTCGCGTGAACGCCCGACAGCAGTACCGCTACCCAGAGCGCCAGCCCGATCAACGCGTACGCCCATGTCGCGCGCACACCAACTGCATTGGCGATTATCGATAGCAGCAACAGTGCAGCAGCCGCGAGAAGAGCGCCCCACGATATCGTCGCGGTGTAGAACAGTGCGATGACAAGCACCGCGCCAAGATCATCGGCGATCGCGAGCGCGGAGAGAAACACCCGGAGCGAGGACGGAATCCTGTCGCCCAGGAGCGCGAGCACGCCGAGTGCGAACGCGATGTCGGTCGCCATCGGAATTCCCCAACCGCGCGTGGCGTGCGTCGATGCATTGAACGCGACGAACAGCAGCGCGGGAACGATCATGCCGCCGAGTGCCGCTGCCACCGGAAGTGCAGCCTGCCGCATCGTGGCGAGCTCGCCCACGAGAATTTCGCGTTTGATCTCCAGCCCCACGAGAAAGAAAAAGACGGCCATGAGGCCATCGTTCACTACTTCATGGAGTGTGAGGGTCGCATGCGTCGCGGCGACGCCGATGGATATCTGTGTCTCCCAGAGCGCGTGGTATCCATGCGCCCACGGGGAGTTCGCCCACACGAGCGCGATTGCCGCGCACGCAAGAAGCACCAGGCCACCTGCTGGCGCGGCCTGCATCATGCGACCGAGCGGCGTCGTTACGTGGTCAATGAGCGGCCGTTTCATGCGTACAGTCTAGCACCATTGGTGTGCGAATGTGCGGGGCGGATGCATCCGCGTCCGTCGCTATGAACGCAATCGGGATCTGATTGGTGCCCGGCATCCGACTTGCGCCTATACGCGGTCGCGCATTCACGACAATCACATCGATGCCTGACTCCACATATTCCGAGACGTATGACGTCGCCATAATAGGCGGCGGTCCTGCTGGCCTCACGGCCGCACTCTGGCTCGGTCGCTACCTGCATCGCGTCATCGTCATCGACGCTGGCGACCCACGCAACTGGGAGACGCGCGGCATACATGGATACCTCGGACTGGAAGGAATAACACCGGGTGAATTGCGCGGGCGCGGGCGCGACGAGTGCCGCCATTTCGGTGCGACCCTGCTGGACGCGACAGTCTCCCAAGTCGATCGCGTGGACGACGACCTGTTCACCGTGGCACTCGAGTCAGGCGGAACGCTAACCGCCGCGCGGCTTCTGCTCGCAATCGGAGTGCGCGACGTGTGGCCCAACGTACCTGGACTCGACAGATGCTATGGGGAGACGGCGCACGTGTGTCCCGATTGCGATGGTTACGGAGCTCTGAACAAGAAAACAGCCGTCATCGCAAGCGGACGCAAGGCAGCCGGACTCGCGCTCGCGCTCACGACATGGACACGCGAGATCGTGATATGCACCAACGGTGAACCCGCAGACATGAGCGCGGAGATAATGACGAAGCTCGACGCGCTCAACATTCCGATAATCGAAGCGCCGATCGAGCGCGTGCGGTCGTCCGAAGGCGAGGCGCGCGCCATAGATCTCAGCGGCGGAATGTCACTCGATTGCGATCAGATATTCTTCTCCATCGGTCAGGAGCCGTCTGACGACCTCGGCACTCAGCTCGGGTGCAAGCGCGACGAGATCGGACGCGTCGTCACCGATATGCACTTTCACACGTCTGTCAGAAACGTGTACGCGGCCGGCGACATAATTCACGGCCCGCAGCTCGCGATAGCCGCCGCGGGAATCGGTGCAGTTGCGGCAATCGCAATCCATCATTCGCTACTGCCGGAAGATCGGAAGCTGTAGCGGTATGTACCATGCCAGTGGCGCTACCAGCGAATCGTGATCTTCTGAGTCTTGCCGCGACGGGACACGTCGAGCGTCACGCTGCTATCGGATGCGAGACGCAATGCAGTCATTATTCCGAGCGGGCTCTCGACCGAAATCGAATCGGCGCGCGTGATCACGTCGCCAGATTGCAGTCCAGCCTTCGCCGCATCCGATCCATTGCTGACGTCGACGACAAGCACGCCGGAATTGCGAACGTTGAGCGCATGGGCGAGCCCCGCGTTCAGGCGGGCAAGATACGCCCCCGCGAACGGTGCTGCCTCGCGATCGGAGGCGACGGGTGCGGCGATCGCTATCGGTCCTGACGGAAGGCCGTACATGAGTGGAAGCGCCGCACCGCTGGTCGTGCTGACTGTAACGCCCTCACGATACGCGTTGCGCGCCGAACGCTTCGCGACCGTCAGCGTGAGCCTGCGAACTCCATTGCGCCGAACCTTGACCACGAGCTCGCGGCCCGCGACAAGAAAGGGACGCACTGCGATCGGGTCCGAGCTCGCGTCCACGTCGTTGTATGCGAGGATCGTATCGCCGGCGACGAGACCAGCAGCCTGCGCCGGCGAGCCCGGGTCGACAGACGCAACGACCGGGTATCCAACCTTGACGGCGGAATCCTCGTTACCGCTGCCCTTCTGAATAACCGACAGTCCCACCCAGCCGGACGGTGTCGCGTTTTTCTCCGGTGCTTTTTGCGACGCTTTCTGCGACGCTTTCTGCAGCGCTTTCTGCGACGCTTTCTGCGCGGATGCGACAGTCGATACCGTCATCACGGCTGTCACAGCGGCAGTTGCTAAAAAGGCGCGGCGCATTTAGAAACTCACCATGGTTGAGCCGACAGGCAGTGCGTTGCCAAGTTGCTGCAGCGTCGCATCGCGCGCAGCCGACGCCGACAGGTAATACTGGTTGAGCAACGGATCCTGCGGCGCATCCTTGATGGCGGCGAGCGATGCAGCCGTCATCTCGTCCAGTCCCGCGAGCCGATCGCGATACAGATCCGGCTCGGCGGTGATTCGTGGTCCCGTATCGGTCGCGGCGAGGAATGCAGCGGCGCGCTGATAATCCGTCTGGGCACGCAGCAGCGTCCTCCGAGCATCGGTCAGCGACGAGAATTCCTTGCCGCCAACGCGGACGGAGTTGCCGTGGCTTCCCGTGCTGTCGGATATCGCCAGCTGCATCTGCGTTATGAAATCCTGCCCGAACGTCATTCCGCGGCCCGCGACGACACCGACGCCGACCAGCGCGGCGCTGGCGGCGAGCCGCATCGTCCACCGTGCGGTGCTGCGAAACCAGCCTGATCCTGGTACAACCGGCTCCGCAACGTACTCCCGCGGAGCCGACGTCCGCGCAGTCGAGTCGTCATGGATCAACCCTTCCTGTCGCAAGGACACGGACAGAGCGCGCCATTCCGTCAACGGCGCCACGACGCGCGTCTGCTCGCGCGTGATGAGCGCGTCGAGCGCCTGTTCCGAGAGTTCCTTAGATGGGAGTGCCATGCTCTTGACCAACGCCAGCGGAGAATCCTTCAGCTAAATGCGCGAGTAGCCGGCGTAGCTTCGCGCGTGCCTTGAACAACTGAGACTTCGAACCACCTGTAGTGATACCCAACTCGCGCGCAATCTCCTCGTGCGTGTACCCTTCCACGTCATGCAGAAGGAATACCGTTCTCGCGCCCGGCGAGAGCTGGCGCACGGCCTGGTCTATCGACTCGGCCACGATCCCCCTCTCGGTTTCGGATTCCGGATTGTCCGGAGCTGTTGCGGTATCATCCTCGACATCGATCTCCACCTTTGCGATACGCCGCACCTTGCGTAATGCGTTGAGCGTGCGGTTTACGGCTATTCTGTGCGCCCATGTTCCGAACTGCGAATCACCACGATAGCTTGGAAGCGCACGGAAAATCTGAATCCACACTTCCTGGGCGACATCGGCTGCCAGATCGCGGTCGCCGCAAAGTCGCAGCACCACGGCATCTATGTGCGGGGCGTTCTCCATCCAGAGCTGACGGAGGGCTCTTTCATCGCCCTCCACCGCCCGCTGCACGATTGTCTGGTGCGTCGTCATCCAGTGTGTGCTTTTGTTTGACTCAGGTTGTATCTCAAGGGTTGCCGGAATCGTCAAATATGACAAATTGGGCTTCCCTGCGTTCGGTTCTCACTCGTCGGTCTTCATGCTGTAGGTCTTTCTGATGCTGGCTGCTGCTCTTCTCATTGCCCTCGCCGGAGGATCCGGCCCTGTCGCTCCCATCTCGCCTGCCGCCGGTCTGGCCGGTGCCGTTGGCCTGCCCGTAGCCTCCCCAGCCTCGGTCGGCATGTCGGCCGAACGGCTCGAAGCCATTGACCGCGTAGTCGAACGAGGGATCGAAGCAGGTGGATACCCCGGTGCAGCTGTAATTGTCGGGCGAAAAGGCAAGGCCGTTCTTCAGCGTGGCTTCGGCCGACTCGCCTGGGACGAATCTAGTCCAGAAGTAAGCCCGACTTCTACCATATATGATCTGGCCTCCCTTACCAAGGTGATAGGAACGACCACCGCGGTAATGGTTCTGTTCGACCAGGGCCGGATCTCGCTCGATGCCCCCGTCTCGCGCTACCTCCCCGAATTTACCGGCGGCGAGAAGGATTTAGTAACAATTAGACAATTATTAACCCACCGGTCGGGCCTCCCCGCGGGACGCGAGATCTTCAAGCTCACCCACGATCCGGTCGAGGCGAGAAAGCTGGTCCTGGCGACGCCCCTCATCGCGCACCCGGGCCAGTACTACGAGTACTCCGACCTCGGCGCCGACGTGCTCGGCATGGTCGTCGAAGCAGTATCGCAACAGCCGCTCGATGAATTCCTGGCCGATTACGTCTTCCACCCGCTCGGCATGTACCAGACGGAATTCCGGCCGGCCGACTCCCTCGACGCGCGCATCGCACCGACCGGAACCTCAGGCGGAGGCCGCAGGGAGCGCGGCGAGGTCAACGATGAGAATGCCTACGCGCTCGGCGGCGTAGCCGGCCACGCTGGACTGTTTTCGACTGCTGCTGACCTTTCCGTCTTCGCCCAGATGATGCTGAACGGCGGCACCTACAATGGCGTCCGCATCATCGCCGATTCCACTGTCCAGCTCTTCACCACCCGCGCAGCGGGCCACCGGGCGCTCGGCTGGGACACTCCAACCGGCTCGTTCGGATCAGGAAACTACCTTTCCGAACACTCGTTCGGTCATACTGGTTTCACCGGCACGTCGCTCTGGATCGATCCGGATCGCGACATGTTCGTCATCCTGCTCACCAATCGCGTGTATGCGTCACGCTCACCACACCCGGTGCGCGTAATTGCTGACGTGCGCTCAGATCTGAGCGATGCGGCGTCGTTGTCAGTCACCGACATGGGAGCTGGCGCACTCGTAATGCCAGCATCGTTCCGCGCGGACCGCGAGATCGGTTGGCATGAGCGTGTGCGAGCGAAGCGCGGTGGACGGGCACGCCACGCGAAGTCGTTATCTTCAATACATGGAAGCCGCACCAGATCAGCTGCAAAACACGAGCGAGGCTCGAGCGCCAGGCACACCACAAAGCGTGCCTCAAGCCACGTCTCCAAAAAGTCAGCAAAGTCCAACCACGCAAGCAGCGCCAAATCCAAGCACACCAGCAGCAGCAGCAAGTCAAAGCACAAGCGCTGAGCCAACGCCGCCAGCCGCACAAGCAGCCGACGCTGCCCCGACGTCCGAGCCGACCCGGGGCGTCGTGAGTGAGGATCAGGTGAAGCTCGGACTCCGGCGTGTGAAGGACCCGGATCTCCAGCTCAACATCGTGGACCTCGGCCTGGTCTACGGAGTCCGCGTCGACGGCGCCGTGGTATCGGTGGACATGACTCTCACCTCACCTGGCTGCCCCTCCGGCCCCGAAATCATGGGCGACGCCGAGCGACAACTGCGCACGTTGCCGGGTGTCGAGGATGTGAAGATCAATCTGGTGTGGGCACCGTTCTGGTCGCCCGACAGAATCGAGCCAAGAGTCAGGGCGTATTTAGGGCTGTAGGGCGCGGATATATCCGCGCCTGGCCCCTGTAGGCGCGATCGAATCCAGGACACATCGCCCCATCGATTCGTACACAATTTGTAAACCATAATTCAATGGCGCGGTTACGTCCCCGCGTGCATTATCTCCGCATGCGTTTGGACGGCTTCGGTTGGGCGCTATCTGGTTGCCTCTTGATGTCGTTCGGGTGCGCGCACAGGAGCCAGTCCGACCTGATCTCGGACATCGGACCTGAGATCAGCGTCAGACGGATGCGACTGGCGCAGCACGGTATTCCGCCCGGCCCCACGTTCTGGAACTCCGTGAGTGAGCTCGATGTCGCCGCTGCGCGCGTTCAGGCGAGCACCATGTCGGAGCGATTCTTCACCGACGCGCTGAGCTCACTGGTCGACGGCAACGTGGTCGGCGCCGAGGTTCTGTTTCATTCGCTGCTCGCCGATCCTGATCCGCTGGTGCGCGGGCGCGCGCGGATCGGGCTCACCGTCTCGCTCAACGCGCAGGGCAAGTGGCAGGAGCTCGCCGCGCTGCCACCGGAGATTCGTACCGGTGGTGACACTGTTGGCGACGTGGTCGATCGCGCCGCTGTTGATTCATGGGCCGGTGTATTGCGCGACGTACCGCCCGTCATCATCGACGCACCTGCGGTACCGGATGTTCTGCCAGTGCTCGGCAGCAGCGTCGGCACGCCGATCATCAAGGTCTACATCAACGGTCACGAGCGCTACTTCTGGCTCGACACCGGCGCCACGATGTCGCTGCTTGCGAGCGACGTTGCCGCCGAGTGCGGTGTGGTGCCGATAACGAAGGATACGCTTGCGATTGCGGCTGCTCAGGGCCGCATCGACGCCCGTCCGGCGATAGCGAGTGTCGTGCGGATCGGCAAAATCACGGTAAGGAATCTGCCAGTTGCGTTGCTCGATCCCTCCGCGCTGCGACTTGCCAAGCGACTCGCGTACGGGCACCTCGTAACCGTGAAGCTCGACGGGGTGATCGGGTCTGACGTGCTACGCAGACTCAGTGTCGTGCTCGACATGGGCGCGGGTACGATCTCGCTCGCGCGTCCGGCCACACGCGCGCCCAAACAACGCTCGCTGATCTGGATTGGTTTTCCAGTGGTACGTCTCCTCACGCGGAACGGAGAGCCCGTGTTGTTCGGCCTGGATACCGGCGCAGACTCGACGATAGTTACAGATGCTTGGATGGATAAAACCCCCGACCCCGGACTGTCAGTAGCGAAGGGACGCATCGACGCACTCGGCGCAACGCAAGCCAGCGATCTCCCCGTGTTGCGCAACGTTACAGTGGGCGATGGTGAATACATTCTCCATCTGCGCAGCGTTCCGATCGTGCAGGAGCGACGACAGACGTTCGTTGCGCTGGATGGTGTACTTGGTTCCGACGTACTGGCGCATGCTACGTTGCGCATGGACATTACCAATGGGATGTTCTCGATCCGCGCACCGGGCTCCGGCCCGCTGCCGAACGACACCGCATCCGTCAGGTCGCACTACTGATCGGCATGCCGTGCGTCGAGGGGTACAGGAGCAACAACGGCTGGAGCGGCACTCCGTAGACGCCTGGCGTGTATGAAGTGAGGTTGGTGAGGTTGATCGCTGTCATGCTCTGATACATCATGATTCATTGCGGCGCGATCGATGCTTCACTCCTTACACTCTCATAACGTTTCCGAAATGCCAGACCTGTACGCGCACCAGTCCGCTTCTGCTTCTGCAAGGTGGGCGCATGTTCTCTTGAGAATCTTCGCCGGTGCCGTGCTGTGGCAGCATGGCGCACAAAAGCTCTTCGGAATGTTTGGCGCTCACGCCTCCGGGATCGGCTTCACACTGCCGGGTATCGCCGGCCCGCTGGAGTTCATCGGCGGGTTGCTCATCATCACTGGGCTGTTTACGCGCCCAGTAGCATTCATCCTCTCGGGGGAGATGGCGGTCGCCTATTTCCTCATGCACTCCCCCCGCGCCTTCTGGCCGGTGGAGAACCACGGCGAAGTGCCTGTGCTGCTCTGCTTCGCCTTTCTCTACATCGCGGCGACCGGCGCGGGGATCTTTTCGATCGATTACCTGCGCCACCGCAATAAGCCCAGCTCGATAATGAGCTGATTGTTGACGGCAGTGATGGCTGGCTCAGGGGCCAGCCATCGGTCCAAGGCGCGCGGTCGCGGTTTTGACGCGTCTGGTGTATGTCGCGACGGACTCGTCGTCATGCGGATGCGGCAGGACGAACTCCGGCCGCTCGGGCTCGGACGAATCGGGCGAATCCACCATCAGATCGCCACCCGCCCTTTCCACGGCGGTCTCGAATTCGTCGATCGCGGAGAGGAGATCGGCCAGGTCCGCATCCGAAGCGCCGTCAGCTGTTTGAACGCCTTTCTGATCCAGGCGCGCGATCAGCTCTTCGTGGAGTGAAGCCTGCTCTTCGCGCCTGATCGAGTCGTCGAAATCTGATTGTTGTGGCATCGGAGTCTGGTTGGAGTCAAAGGCTGACTCTTCAAGTCCGGTGCCGCGACCGCCGCCGGTTGGCAGGGATGCCCTAAACTGGTCTCGCGGATGTGGATGGCGTCTGGATCGTCATTCCTGCCGTCGTCATCCCACCGTCACACGGGATTATGACGCCGGTCACATATTTCGCTGCGTCACTGCACAGGAATATCACTGTATCAGCGATGTCGTCCTTGGTTGCAACGCGTCGGAGCGGGACCTGCTTCGCAAGTGCATCACGTACAGGCCCAGCCGGCGCGAGCCGATCCATGCCCTCGGTGTCCGCGACGGCTCCGGGTAACACGCCATTCACGCGAATACCCAGCGGTCCCCACTCGAGCGCGAGCGTGCGGGTGACCATGTCGACACCGGCCTTGGCTGCGCACACGTGCGCCTGCATCACCATCGCCTGAATCGCCTGGGGTGCAGATATGGTGACGATCGATGCACCCGGACGCTCGAGATGCTCGAATGCCGCCCTGCACGTGTTGAATGTTCCAAGCAGATCGATGTCGATCACCGACTTGAAAGCATTGGCGGACATTGCACTCGCGAGTGCCGGAAAGTTTCCCGCCGCACCGCAGAGGACGATTCCGAGCGCACCGAACATCTCGTGCGCTGCCGCTGTCGCGCGCGCCAACGCGTCGTAATCGCGAACGTCCGCTGCGAAACCGGCGGCCCTTCCGCCGGCTGCAATGATGCCTTGAGCGACAGCGTCCAGCTTCGATTGCGTTCGTCCCACGAGTGCCACGCTCGCACCCTGCTCCGCGAGCCGCTCGGCGATGCGCTGACCGATGCCCGATCCTCCGCCCGTAACGAGCGCGGTCCTTCCCTCGAACATGCGCGGTACGAAAGTAGTCATGTCAACGGCCCTCGAATTTCGGTTCGCGTTTCTCGGTGAATGCGCTGATCGCTTCCGCAAAATCACGCGATTGCATGAACGTCGCGTTCCAGAGAGCGGTGTAATGGAGATTCTCGCGCAACCCTGCGTGCGCGCGCTCGTTCATCACGCGTTTGACGCCCTGCACCGTGAGCGGCGGATTGGTAGCGATCCGCGTCGCGATTTCCAGTGCGTGCTGCAGCGCCGCTTCCGGCGTGTCATCGACGTGATTGACGAGGCCGAGTGCCGCAGCTTTCGCGGCGCCGAAATCCTCGCCTGTGAGACAGAGCTCGCGCGCCGCGCCTTCTCCGATCATTGCTGGGAGACGTTGCAGGCTTCCCATGTCCTCGACGATGCCGATACGCACCGCGCGCACGGAGAACGTCGCCTCGCTGGAGCACACACGTACGTCTGCCGCGCAGATGACGTCGATACCAGCACCGACGCACCATCCGGAAATACTCGCTACCACTGGTTTCCTGCATGACATGAGCGAGATGATTGCACGCTGCATCGTCGTGAGCTGATCCAGAAAGCGTGTGCGTTCCGCCGCCATTGCCGGGGCTGCGAGCGCGTATCGAAGCTCGGATGTCATCGAAACGAGGTCGAGCCCGAACGTGAAATTGCCACCAGCGCCGCTCAGCACCACCGCACGAACTTCAGGATCTGCATCGAGCTCGTCGAACACACCGGGCGCCTCGCGCCAGAAATCGGGGCCGAGTGCGTTGCCCTTGCCGGGTCCTTTCAGCACTACGCGGGCGATGTGATCCGACACGCTCACGTCGAATGCGAGATGAGAGCCCTGTTGCGCCGATTCCTTCATGTGACCTCCGTGTCGCCACCCTGCGATGCGATTTTCGCGATCGTGTCGGCCCCGAACCGGTAATGCGTCCAGTCGTTCATGGCGAATCCACCCTGCTTCTCATAAAACCGGATCGCGTTGACGTTCCAGTTGAGCACCGACAGCTCCATACGTCCGCAGCCGGATTCGTGTGCGATTGTCGCCAGACGCCTGAAGAGCTGCAGCCCGATCCCGCGAGCGCGCGCAGCGGGCCGTACGAAAAAATCTTCCAGATAAAGGCCGCGCCTGCCAGTCCATGTCGAGAAATTGAAGAAGTAGAGTGCGAAACCGTACGTCGCGTCGTCATCGTCCGCCATCAGCACGTGAGCGACTGCCCTGGGTCCGAATAGCGCGTCGTACATCAGCTCCGGCGTCGCCACTGCGGCAGCCGGATCGCGCTCGTATTCTGCCAGCTCGCGGATCAGGTCCAGAATCGTCGGGATGTCAGCCGGCAGCGCTGGCCGAAGACGCACACCACTCATCATGTTTCTCCTCTTTCAGGATGGCGCCACGTACACGGACTGCACAGCGGGCACCGGGACCGTAGTTTCTACCAGAGCTAAAGGTACGCAGGATGGACAGGAGACGCTCCGGCAGGCCGGAGCACATCTGACGAGGGTAACGCAATGACGCTGTCGATGCGGAGCACGACCCTGCTGGAGGCGCTGTTGGTGATCTGCGCGGACGCATGCGCGTCGTCTGGCAGTACACACGTGATTGACGACCGTACCAGAGTAGCGAGCGTGGACCGGACAGTCGTCGACGTGAACCTGCACCACGTCGAATCGACCGCCGATCGGGATATAGGCGTAACGGTGGTCCAGGCCTTCGACGCGCTACCGGCCGCATACGCGAAGCTTGGCATCAAGAACGCCGCAGTGCTCGATACCACCGCGGGCGTATATACCGTCGGCGCGCGCAACCTCCGTCTCCACGGAACACTGGGCGGGACGCACCTGTCGTCGTACGTCGACTGCGGCAGTGGCACGATGTCGTCGCCAGCTGACACATATGACGTGATCTTCTCGGCGAGCACCTACGTCACGCCACGCACAGGCGGCTCGACGCTGCACACACTGGTCGAGGCAAGTGCGAAGGATCCCATGGCGAACTCACCACTGGTACGCTGCGCATCGACGGGTCGCTTCGAGCGCGAGCTTGCAACGTTGATCAGTACGTCACAGTAAAAGAAAACGCGGACGGGCAGAGATGCCCGTCCGCGTCGATTGTCTCGCGATATGGCCTACTGCAACGTTATCGATCCATTGACGGTGCTCGCACGCAGTTGCCGCCCACCGCTTCCCACAGTTCCCTCCGCATGCCTCCGGCGCCTGTCGAAATCCAGCGGGAACTTGCTGTCGATCGAGCCGTTGAGCGTGCTCAGCCTGACGTCAGCATTGAACGCGGACGGTGTCGTGATATCGATGCCACCGTTGACGGTACTGAAGCGCATGTCGCCGGTGCCGGAGCTTCCCATGGATGCGGTGACCGACCCGTTTACAGTCTCACCGGACACGGTTCCGCCTCGCGTATCGACGTTCACATCGCCGTTCACCGTGTGAGCATTCACATCACCCGTTACCTGCGTGACGCGAACGGCACCGTTGACCGTATTTGCCCGGACATCGGAGCTGATGCGCTCGATGGAAACATCACCATTGACCGTGTTGGCACCCGTGCGCACACCGGCTGGTACCTGCACCGAAATCTCCGCCGTGACGTTGCGCCTGCGATTGCCGTCGTTGTCGTTATTCCGGTTTCCACTCATGCCATCGATGTCGCACCGCGCATCGTCGTTCCACATGGCGCAGATCGTGAGGTTGTTCCCATCACGCACCACAGCATAGTGCACGGTGCGGGGATCGCCGCCGGAATGAACGTGCTTCACCGCCTGCACGTGCACGTTGCCGTCCGAGCTTGCGCGTGAAGCGCAGCGCTCCGTTGATGTTGAACAGCTTGAGTGATCCGCCGCTCGCGAGCGCGCCGTCCCACTTCCACGTAGTTCCGTCACGTCCGAGATCCTGTTGCGCCATGAGCGGCGCGGCGCCAACCGTGGCAGCACACACGGCTGCCATGACGTACCGGGAAGTCCTGATCATTGGTTCACCTTTGAGATGTGTACGCTGCCGCTGAAAGTTTCTACTCGCACCCGTCCGCCACCGCGGTTGATTATGAACTCATAATTGGTGCTGTCGTCATCCGGATCGCTATTCTTTCGTCTTACGGCTCCGGGAAAGTCATTCGATACCGAGCCGCTGAATGTTTCGACACTCAGCGTCGCCTGGGTGTTGCTTGCCAGCTTCAGATTGGCGTCCCCCGAGTGCGTCTCGAAGTCATACCGTCCGGAGCTCGTTACGGATCCCGTAAAGTCGATATCGCCGCTCACGGTCGTGACATGGACCCGATCGCCCCGCACGCCAGCCACGCTGATACCTCCACTCACGGTCTCCGCCGTGACCGACCCTCCGACACCCGTGACCGAGACGCGGCCGCTGACGTTCTCGACATGCGCATCACTTGCTACGTTGGCAACGGTAATGCGGCCCGATACACCTTCGACATTCAGGGATGAGCCGAGGTCGCGCAGGTCCACCGAGCCGCTGACGTTGCTCGCGTCGACGGCGCCGCGCAGACCTGCGGCGTTGATGCTTCCGGATACCGCCGCCAGCGACGCGCGCGTCCCGCTTGGAACGGTGACATCGTACGTGGCAGTTCCAATGTCATCGCCGCGTCCGCGCCGACTCCCGGACCTTGTCTGCTCCAGAGTGAGATGCGAGCTGCTCGCATCGAGCTGCAACGAAGGTTCTCCCGTGGTACTCGCGACCACGCGCACCTGGTTCCTGTCCCACGTAGAGACCTTCATCGCCCCGGAGACCAGCGACAGGTCGACAGTACCGTTCGACGAGAACGGAAGCACCGTGTCGATCTTCGCGACGCCGTGATCACCGCTGAACCACGTCCGCGGCGGACGCGGTGGCCGGGGCGAACGCGGAGCCGCGGGCGCATTCCCCGGACGAGCCGGACTCGGGGGATTCGGCGGCGATGGCGGCGTTGGCACCTGCGCCCAGCACGGAACTGCGCCGATCGCCAGCACTGCTATCACGGCAGGCAGGACGAGTCGCTGCATTCGGATCCTGATGTGCCTGTCACTCATATACTCATATCCTCTCGCGTCATCACGCTGACGGAAGTAGTGCCGCTGCGCGCAACAACCCTGTCTTCTTGGCGAGCGTGCGGTCCAGCTGATCATTCAGGAGACTGCTGTTCGGGTCCTTCGCGAGCGCGGCTCTGGACTGGCCGATTGCTTCGTCGATGACGCGTAAATTCTGCTCGATCACTGCAACTGTCGATGGATTCAACTGCCCGCGGCGAGCATCCAGTGCAGCGCGCAGTGTCGTGATTTCAGAATCGTACGTCTGCCGCATGACATCGCCTTCGCTGTCGCCGTTGCGCGATGCGAGCTGCACCGCCGGGCGAGTGTGCTGCGCGATTTTCGGCGAATCTTCCACGACGTGCGTGGCAACGCTACCGACCTGCGATTGAGTTGTCGGAACCTCGCTCTTCTTCACGACCTGCGATTGCGTGTCGGCGATCGCACGCGAATTTGCAGGTGTAACCGCCGGTGTATTTGCAGGTATGCTCGTACCGTTGCTCGCCACCGCGCCATTCTGCACGGCGGAGCGGGTGGTCAATACGTACGTGATCCCCGCGCTCGCGGCGACCAGCGCCGAGGCGGCTACCAGCATTGGCACCCATCCGAACGACTTGCCGAACGACTTGCCGAACGCCTGTGTGCAGCTCGCGCCGGACGTGCCGACATCGGAATCACGCGCGCCGATATGCGGCTCTCGATCGCCGGCCACAGATCGTGCTCCGGCACGATGCCCTGCAACAGATCCGGGTTCTCTTCGAGATACTTCGCCACCGCGTCGCCAGCCTGCTCGTCGTCCATGAGCGGTTCTTCGTTCGTCATACGAGTGCCTCCCTGAGAAGTCGCCGAGCGCGATGCAGTTGAGCCTTGCTTCCACCTGCAGTGATGTCGAGCATCTCCGCGATCTCCTCGTGCTTGTATCCTTCAACGTCGTGCAGTGCGAACACCGCGCGGGCACCGGGTGGTAACGCCGCTATCGCAACCGCCAGATCCATCTTCTCCGCATGATGCTCGCGCCTCATTATCGGCGGTGCCTCATCCAGTACCTCGTCGCTCTCGGTTCGAGCGCGATTGCGTCGTTCGCTGCGTTGAGCCTCCAGCACGACGTTCACCGTCAATCGATGAAGCCATGTCGAGAACGCGGATTCGCCACGAAACTGCGGCAGCCGCTCCCACGCTCGCACGAACGCATCCTGCGCCAGCTCCTCGGCGCGCGTACGGTCACCACACATCCGCACACACACCGCATAAACACGGTTCAAATTGTCCCGGTACAGTCGCTCAAAGGCGTGCCTGTCCCCGCTGGCGGCGAGCCGTACATCCGGCTCGGCGGCGGTGGGACTCATGGTCGGACTCATGGTCTCAGGCGAGGTGGCAATGGCTGTCTGCATCGGTCCTGGCAATAAGACGGACCGGGGCGAAGGAAGGTTTGAATATGGGATCGATCGTAAGGGCTACGGCGTCGTGATCGATCGAGTCGCCAGCGTCGTCACGACGATCGCACGCCGACGTTACGTTCGCAACGCCGCGACGAACTCCGAACCCAACACCTCCGCCTGCCAACGCCTGAGCTCCGGAATCTCCGCAAGCTCCTCGATGGTCTTCGGCTTCCGGCGCGCGACTGCTTCCATGCGATCCCGCGCGCACAGGACCCCCGGGTCCAGCTTGAGCCGGGCGGCCGCGGCGTCTCTTACCGACTTGAGCTTCGCTACGTTGGAATCGAAGTCGGGGTCGCGATCCCAGCGCGCTGCTCGCGGAAAGCGCGGAAGGTCGGCCTCGGGAACCGCGAGCCCGCGCTGAACCGCATCCAGCAGATCCTGCGCGTGGCGCTCTACCACGCCGCGTGGGACGCCCTTGATCGCGGCGAGCGCATCGCGAGTCCCGGGATGCACGCGCGCAATCTCGAACATTGCCTCGCTGCCCATTACACGAAAGGTCGCGCGATCGAGAGCCGCGGCGCGCTCGTCACGCCAGGCAACCAGCTCCCGGAGCACCGCAAGCTCGCGTCGCTTGAGGTCGCGCGCCCCCTTGGTGCGCATGAAGCTCGTCGCCGGATCGTCCGGAGCGAACTGGATCGACTCCAGTCGCTCGAATTCCTCTTCCGCCCATGACATGCGACCCGCCGATTCCAGTCCGGTACGCAATTCGTCCCTCAAGTCCAGCAAGTAGCGCGTATCCTGCGCCGCATAGTCGAGCATGCTCGCTGTGAGGGGACGCATCGACCAGTCGGCCCGCTGGTGCTGCTTGTCCAGCTTCACATTGAAGAACTTCTCCAGCAGCGCCGCGAGGCCGAAAGCGGGAATCCCAAGCAACTGTGCCGCGATACGGGTGTCAAAGACATGCGTCGTATGCCAGCCGTAGTCCTGACGAAGCAGGCGGAGATCGTAGTCGGCGTCGTGGAAGATGACCTCCACTTCCCGATTCTCCATCAACGCGCCAAGCTTGGGCAGCAGACCAGCATGCAGCGGATCGATGATGGCACTATGATGCTGCGTGGAGAGCTGCAGTAGATATATCCGATCGACGTAGCGATGGAAGCTCGCCCCTTCGGTATCGAGCGCAATTTCGCGGACGTCCGCAATGGAGTCGACGAATAGTGCGGCTTTTTCTGCGGTGTCCAGGTAAACTGGCTGGTACGGATCTGCCATCCCTCAATCTATCATGACCTCAGAGCGATTCCCGCGTCCCACAGAGCGTCACCCAGGCTGGTTTACCCGTGACATAGCACGAGCCGCAATTGTAATCCTGCTCGTCGCGGTCGGCGGTTTCGTGATCTTTCGCGCTCACAATCTCATCTTCGTCGCCTACATCGGAATGCTGCTCGGCATCGCGATCTCGGCAGGTGCGGCGAGATTGCGGCGATTCGGAATCGGCCAGGGACTGGGCGCGGCTCTGATAGTCGCAGCCTCGGTCGCGCTTTTGATAGGCTTTGGCGCCTGGACGGGCCCAACGGTCCGAACCCAGTACCGCGAGCTCAAGCAGCGGCTCCCGGAGGCATTCGTGAAGCTGGACAGATGGGTCGGCCAGCGCCAGGGCGGCGTGGTCGGCTCGTTGCTCACGGGCGAACCGGACTCCGTACAAGTAGCGCCATTATCGCAACAACAACGTGACAGTCTAGCGCCAAATGAGCCAGTAGTCGGTGATTCCCTGGTTCACCTCAAGGCCCTCAAAGAGCAGATCCTGGCCCGCAGTCCCGGGGCTTCCGGCTACGTTCTGCCGGTACTACACTCGACCGTGGAGGTCGCGGCGAGCATAGTCATCATCTTTTTCCTGGCTGTCTACATAGGAGCCGACCCCAAGCTTTATCGAAGCGGCATCATCTCCCTGATTCCGCACCGCAAGCGAGCGCGCGGCGAGCAGGTGCTGGAGGCGATAACGCTCGCCCTGCGCCGCTGGCTCGTCACTCAGCTCGTCGCCATGCTGGTCATGGGGGTAGTCGCGACCGCGGTGCTCACCGCGCTGCAGGTGCGCGCTGCAGTGCCGCTCGGGATTCTGTCCGGCCTGCTGCAGTTCGTCCCCATGGCGGGACCCATCATCAGCGCCGTGCCGGCGATCGCTATGGGCTTCGTGGATTCGCCTGAAAAGGCCGCGGCCGTGCTGGTGGCGTTCTACATCATCCACTTCCTCGAAAGCCATCTGCTGATCCCACTCCTCATGAAAGAGGGAGTGAATCTGCCGCCGGTTCTCACGGTACTTACCCAGGCAGGAATGGCACTCGCGTTCGGTGTCATGGGATTGTTCGTCGCGGTTCCACTGCTGGTGCTGGTAATGATCCTCGTCAAGATGCTGTACGTCGAGGACGTGGTCGGCGATCCGACTCCGTTGCCATTCGTTGCAGAGCCGCCACCGCATCCGGACGGATGACAGGATAGCATGACGGACGAGACGCCGCAGACCCGGGGAGAACACAGAGGATCGCCGCTTCCGTTATACGAGCGATTCCCGCGCTCTTCGCGTCGATTCCACGCGTCTCATTGTGCGTGCTGCCGTCGCCTGTCGATCGTGTCACTGTCGACGGCGCCGAGATATGGATCAAATCGGACGGCCTCAACTCCGCGGTCTGCGGCGGCAACAAGGCTCGCGCGCTCGAGTTCCTGCTGGCCGGTGTCGGCAGCGGCGACACCGTCATCACGGCCGGCGGTGAGGGATCCACGCACGTGCTGGCCACCGCGATGCACGCACGCAGACTTGGCGCTCGCGTAATCGGCATACGATGGCGACATGACATGAATCACTCGGCGTACCGCGTTGCCGACATGATCTCCGATGAATGCGTGTCGTCGCGCGTGTATGGCGGCGCGACGCGAGCGCTGCTCGCCGCGCAGCTGACTCGACTCACTCAGCAATGCCGTTACGTGCCGCTTGGCGGATCCACACCGCTCGGCGTTCTCGCGCACGTCAATGCGGCGCTGGAGCTTGCGGAACAGATCCGCGCGGGAGAGTTGCCGCATGCCAGCGCGCGTAGTAGTGCCGCTTGGAAGCGGTGGCACCGTTGCCGGCCTGTCACTCGGATTCGCAATTGCAGGACTCGACATCGCGACGATCTGCGTGCAGGTAACTCCAGCCATCGTCGCCAACCGACTGCACGTGCGGCGGCTGATATCGCGAACCGCGCGCCTGATCGAACGAGTGACCGGAGAGCGCATTCCGCGCGTTCCGGTACATCTGCTCGGCGTCGTGCGCGACGCGTACGGCGGCGCGTACGGCAGACCGCTCCCCGCTGCAACCGCGGCTGCGCGCATCTCTCGCCGCGAGTACGGGAATTCATCTCGATGACACCTATTCCGCAAAAGCGTTCGTCGTCGCACTGTCGCTTGCGCGCACTGCAAGCGGTACAACGCTGTTCTGGAACACGTTCGATTCGCGTTTGCTCTGATATTTCACCGCTCGTACGTTCAGCGCACATGCGCCGAATGGGCGCGTCTCTTGCAAAACATTACGTGCGTCACAGATCAACCTTTCCGGGGAGGTTCAGATGGCAGCACGCAAGGCATCACGGTCGGGGCGAAAGTCTTCGGCTCACAAGACATCAGGACGCAAGTCGAGCCGGAAGTCATCCGGCAGGAAGTACAGCAGGAAGGCGAGCTCGACCGTCGGCAGCGCGATGCGTCGGCGCAAGCACGGCACGCTCAAGACACGCGGCGGACGCAAGGTGACGAGCCGCAAGCAGGCAATCGCGATCGGAATAAACGAGGCGCGAGAGAAGGGTGAGAAGACGCCGCGCAAGCGCGCGTCCAAGACGTCGTCCCGCAAGTCGAGCGCACGCAAGTCGAGCTCACGCAAATCGGCCTCACGCAAGTCGGCTGCGCGGACCAGCGGCAGGAAGAAATCGACCGGTCGCAAATCTTCAGGCCGGAAATCCACTACCAGGAAATCATCAGCAGGAAGTCGTCAGGCAGGAAGTCGTCGCGGTAAATCGTCATTCCCGCTTTCATGGAGATGACGAAGAATCAAAGGGAGGCCGTGCGAACGGCCTCCCTTTGATTTCCGGCGGTTGGCGCGGCCACCACTGGGAGGCCGCAGGATTTTTGGCAAATCCTCGGTTGAGCATCGCGCGACCTTGTTGCAAATTGAGCCGATGAACGAGCCCCAGAAAGAGGTAGTGACCAAGGCGGCGGCACCGGCGGTGTCGCTCTCGGCTGCGGAACGTACGCCGGCCGCGCGCGCCGGCGCTGTATTGTTCCGTCATCGCGGCTGGTTGCCGATCCTCTTCCTCGGTATTCCCCTGGTGGCGCCGGGCTCGATGTCGCCGCAGCTCTGGGTGATCGGTCTCGCTCTCGTGGTGGTCGGTGAAGCGTGGCGGCTATGGGGCGTGGCTGCGGCCGGCACTTCGACGCGGCGGCGCTCGCGTAACGTCAACAGGCTCGTCACGTACGGTCCGTTCGCGTGGAGCCGCAATCCGCTCTACAACGGAAACTTTCTGATCTGGATGGGCTTCGCCGTGATCTCCGGCGTGTTCTGGTTTCTGCCGGTAGCGATCGTCCTCTTCGCGATCGAGTACTCCCTGATTGTACGATTCGAGGAAGGCGTGCTGGAGAGCACGTTCGATGGCGAGTATCTCGACTACAAGTCGGCGACGCCGCGCTGGCTTCCACGTCCGCCAGCGTCGCGTGTAGCTGGCGACTTCGATTGGCCGCAGGCATGGCGCAGCGAAGTGAGCACCTTTCTGCAATACGCGGTGCTCATCATCGCCTTCGTGATCAAGAGCCGCTACGGAATCGGCGGAAAGCCGATGCCCTGATTCGCGATCAGCGAATCAGCGCAACACCTCGGCAAACGGCTGCAGTGATCCGTCGTTAGGCGCCGGTTGCAAGCGAAGCAGCTTCGCAAGCAGATCGTACACGTCCACATTCGGGAATGATTGCATCGTCACTCCCTGCCTGAACGCAGGGCCGTGCGCTACGAATATCGCATTCATCGACGCGTTCGCGTTGTCGTAACCGTGCGCACCGCCCGGAGGACCGCGCCGAGATCCGTGCGTCGCGATCGTCCATCCGTCATCCGCGACCGCGACGACTGGCGTGATGCGGCGACCCTCGTTGTAGTGCAGACGCTCCGGAACGTCGGCCTTGAGCCACGCGCTCACATGCGGCAGTTTCCTGATTCTGGCGAGCAGCGCGGGCGCATCGCCGTCACGCGGCGTGATCATGAGATCCGGTGACAGAGAAGTGATTCTGATCGACGCCGTGTCCACAACGTCGTCGAGATACACCACGCGATCCGGTGATAGCTGCGACATGCCGTGATCGGAGACGACTATCAGATTCACCTTGTCGTACATCCCACGCGCGCGTAGTCCCTGCACCAGTCTGCCCAGCGCGCTATCGGCGCGCGCCGCAGCCTCGGCAGTCTTCGGCGAATCCGGTCCTACCTCATGCCCGGTGTGATCCGGCTCGTCGAAGTACAGCGTGATGAGCGACAGACGCTGCGCGCCGGTGAGATCGAGCCACGAAAGCACCGTATCCACTCGCGCATCGAACGGAACCTTCGCGTCGAACGGTTTCCATCTCGTCGGTCGAACGCTGTCGATCTCTACTTCCGATCCCACCCAGAACATCGACGCGGCGCGCTCGCCCTGCTTCTCCGCCGTGACCCAGATCGGCTGGCCACCCCACCAGCGGCTCTCCCTGGAAGCAGCGTTGCTCATCGTGAACAGCGCGCGGAACTCGGGATCGTAAATGCTATTCCCAACTATTCCATGATGCTCGGGATACAGACCGGTGACGATGGTGTAGTGATTCGGGAAGGTGAGAGTCGGAAACGATGGGATCATCGCCTGGGCCGTGACGCCATCGCGGCCGAGTGCGTGGAGCGTCGGGACGGAGTCAGTATCGAGATAGCTGCGGCGGAATCCGTCCATCGAGACGAGTACGACCTGTGGCGGGGCACCGGCTGCCGATACACCCGTGACTGGTCGCACCGGCGCGGTCGCGCATGCGGAGACGACGATTGCCAGCGTAGCGACGACTGAAGCGGCGACCGAGCGGTGCAACGATTTCATCTGGCTTCCGATTGGGGAGTGCAATGAGGATGGTGCGGCGAGCCCGGGAACAGCAAAGGCGCCCGAAGGCGCCCTGCAAATACGAAAAAAGGCAACTCTAGCGTTGAGGCTTTCCGGGTGGATTGGGCCCCTTGAACACTTCCGCGTTGAGCGCGATGTACGGCCGCATGTTCTGCGGAACGTCTTCTTCCGGGAAAATGGCCGTCACGGGGCATTCCGGTTCGCATGCACCACAATCGATGCATTCATCCGGATGGATATATAGCTGCTTCTCGCCCTCGTAGATGCAATCCACGGGGCAGACGTCGACGCAAGCACGGTCCTTTACGCCGATGCAGGCTTCAGTAATTACGTAGGGCATTTCTCAGGTTGGTTCGGCCTTCGATGGAGCGATCGGACGATCTTAAGAAAGATAGGCCGGTGGGACCAGATTTCAACGCCAGGGCGGGACGTTCCCCTTCCATTCCAGCTCTGGATTGTCCCTGAAGAACGTCGCCTTCCGGCCGATCACCTGCACCACTTCAGCCCCGGTCGCGTCGGCGAGCGCGCCCGCGACTTCCTTGATCGGCGCACTCAGATTGCGGCTGATATCCACCTTCACGAGCTCGTGAGTTCGAAGCACGTCGTCCATCGTTTTGACGATTGCGTCGGTGATGCCGCCGTGTCCGACGTGAACCAGCGGACTCAATCGCTGCGCTTCGGCGCGCAGATTCGCTCGCTCCTTACTGTTCATTGCTCGCGCGCACCTTTCCAGGAATTGTAAAGAACGTTCTGACGTCGACCGCTGGACTGTTCCAGTAGTCGCGCCGGTCGGGATCGCGCCGCATGGCCTGAAAGTGCAGATGCGGCACTGGCGCGTTTCCCGTCATACCAACATAACCGAGCAGTTCGCCCTGCAGGACATGCTCGTTCGGTACGAGTCCGTCGGCGTATCCTTCCAGATGCGCATAATAGAATATGAACCGGCCCGATTCATCCATCATGTAGATGGTGATGCCGCCCAGCGCGTTCCTGCTCAACCGCATGATGGTGCCCGATTCGGCGGCCACGACACGCGTACCCTTTCGGAACCAGAATATCGCTCGCGCGGTGAGTCCTGCCGTTGTCGCGCCGCTCATTGAAGCTGTCCGAAACACCGCTCGGCTGAACGCCGTCCACGGGAACCATCAGCGGATTGGCATCGAAGTACGATGTATCGTCCGCGTCCGCCGGCACCCGGGCCGTTCCGCCGGATGGATATGACTCCGGTGCCGGAGCGGGCAGCGGTGGCAGTGGACGTATGCTCGCACCGCACCCAGCCATCGCGACGAGTGCAACCATCATCGCATTTCTGCGCGCAACTTCAAGCCGACTGCTCATTTGCGATCAGATATCTGCGCCAACGCCCGTGAGGGTCACACTCGTCGTCCACAGCCTCTCCTGCAACGCGACGTCGTGACTCAATGCAATTGTCCTCGCCGGCTCACACTTGTCAAAGTACTGCCCCGTCACGCCTTCCACATCAGGCGACGCAGCGAGATAGACCGTAGGGCGCGCACCCTTCTCCGGTGTGAGCATGAACCATCGACTCAGAAACTCGAGAACGGGAGCCTGTCGCCATATCTCCGTCGCAACGACCCCCGGATGCAGCGCGTTCACCGTGACGCCGCTTCCTGCGAGCCTCCGCGCAAGTGCGTATGTGAACATCACGTCCTCCAGCTTGCTCGCGGAATACATGCGAATGTTGCTGTAGCTGCGCTCGCCCTGGAGATTGTCGAAGTCGAGCCTGCCACGCTGATGCGCACCGGATGAGACATTGACGATCCGGGCGCTACCAGCAGCACGCAATCCTGGAAGCAAAAGATTGGCAAGCATGAAATACGCGAGATAATTCACCGCGAATGTGCGCTCGATGCCGTCGACCGTCAACTCGCGACGCTTGAGTGCGACGCCAGCATTGTTCACCAGCACGTCGATCCTGGGATGCGCGGCCAGAATTCCCGCTGCAATGGAGCGTACGTCCGATTGCGACGAGAGATCGGCGATGGTGAGCTCTGCGCTACCTCCGTGTCCGCCCTTGGCCGCAGCTGTCACGATCTCCGCAAGAGCGCGCTCGCCCTTCGCTCTGTCACGGCAGATCATCACGATCCGGCGCGCCGAGTCCAGCGAGCGCCTCGGCTGCAGCCTTGCCGATGCCCGCGTTTGCTCCGCTGATGACACAGATCTTTCCGTGCATCGGGGTGGTGACTGGCTTACATGCGCTCATTCAGGTCCGATTGCACGAGTGGCAGGCGGGGATGCGTCCCTGCCCCACAGTCGGGGCCCTTGATGCGTGAATGATCGGCCGTGAGCGGATCAATTTGCATGTCGCTGCGCCGTGTCGCCGATTTCCGGATTGACGACGCGCAGCTAGATCACGCCGCTTGTCGTCCCGCTGCCGTTCTGAATCGACATTGGCGAATCCAGCTTCACGACGACCTGTCCGCCACTGGGCAGGCACGCGTCGTACTTCTCGGTCTGGTGTGCCAGTACCGCGCCCGCAGCGGCACCACCGGCGGCGCCGATGATCGTCCCCTTCGTCTTGGACCGGCCGCCCAGTATGTGTCCGAGAATCGCACCCACGACCGCACCGCCGGCGACCTTGGTTGCGTCGTTGTTATCGGCCGCCTTCACCTTTTCGACGCCGGCGCTGACTATCTGGCCGTTCACCGGATAGGTCTTGCCACCGTATGTGATCGAGCGGACCACGAGCCCGATGTTCATGTTCTCACCAGCCTGGTTGCTTCGGCCGAGCGACGTGACCTCGAGAACAGCAGTAGCGCCCGCTGGGATCACGACGCCGTTGGATCCGGAAACGGCTTCGGAGAGGGTCGCCGTTATGCGGTCGCCGACGCTGTTGGTGTTGGTGCAGACGCGTTGCCCCGAGCTGAGCGAGAGATTGGTGCCGGCTGAGACGACGCCCACCGTTCCCTCGCTATTGCCGCCCGTCGAAGGCGCCCTGACGACTGTATTACCAGAAGGTGTGGTCACCGGCGCGGCCGCCTGAGCAACGGCTGGGGCCTTTGGCTCCGGCGCAGGCGTGCGCTTACGTGGCGGCGGGGCGACGGCGACACGCTTTTTCTCGACTACCGCGGCGCGAGGCGGCGCTGGCGGCGGTGTTGTGGGAACGTCCTTGAGCTGCGGCTGCGCGGCCGTATCGTTGTTCGCGAGCTGGAGATCGCGCGAGAGTGACGAGTCCTGCGCCAGAGGATCCTGGCCGGATTTGCTGTCGCCCTTGTTGCATGCAGCGGCGGCGAGTAGCGCTATTGCACAGATCGCCGCGGGACGGATTGATCTCATTGAGTTTTTAAGTTCGCCTAGTAATTGCCACGAAGGATTGGACCGCGCTGATTGATCAAGATAGTTCCACCGCGGCCGTGACGTCCGCGAGGATCGCAGTGATCGCCATCGACCACGCCGCCACGTAATATTGCACCGCCGATCGCGCCGAGGATTCCGCCGAGTCCTCCGCCGCTGTGTGTCGATCCCGACTCACCCGAGGGATAGGAGACGTCGACGGGTTGCGGACGCGGTGTGGCGACAGCTGGCTGATCGACCGGGGCTGGAGTCGCGGACGCGACATCGGCACTGGTCGCCGCAGGCTCGGATGTGGTTGTGGCCACAGGCAGCGGTGGAAGCGCGGCAGCTGGCGACGGCGTCACATCACGATGCGTGGCGCGACTACTGACCAGTCGCGTCGATTTGCTGGACGATCGAAGTTTCGCGCGACCCTGGGGCGATAGCTCCTCGGGAGACACGACGGTCTGCAGGCCCGCGTGGGGTGCGAGTGCGAGAGCATCGTTAGTCTTGGCAGTAGCCAGGTCCTTCGCCAGATCATCGCTCATTCTGGCGTCCTTTCCCTTGCACGCGGCAACGCTCAACAGCACCGCGGCGGAAGCAAACAGCGACCCGTAACGCATGTGTCCTCCAGCGGACGTCCTTCGACCATATTTCTACCCGCGTACTCAACCCCCGGTGTATTCCAAGGTTCCATCCTCATGACCCGAAATCTGGTGCTGATCGCGGCCCTCGCGGCCCTCGCGGGACTCGCCGGACTGGGATGCTCCGGGGCCGCGTCGGGTGTGACCGCACTCCAGCGCATTTCGGCCCAGCGGGCGATCCGGTCCGAGGTCGAGGCGGCCTATGACTTCACGCGCCGGGACGTTCCCGGGAACCTCATGGCCCTGTACGCCCCCACCGGACCGATCCTGTCGGCCAGCGGCGGGCGGATCACAACATCACGAGATTCGCTCAGGGCGGGCATCCAGGCATTCTGGACCAATGTCGGGCAAAATATGCGCGATGCGCACGTGGAGTGGACGGCCATGCACATCGACGTACTTGCCCCCGGCGTGGCGGTAATGACCGCGACGTACAGAATCCCGCACAGACAGCCGAGTGGACTGCCGCACGTGATAGGGGGCGCCTGGACCGCCGTTTTCGTGCTGCGAGGCGAACACTGGTACATCGTCGATGAGCATCTGTCGGACAATCCGTTCGCATCGTGATGACGCTCCTGGGGGTGCCGTAATCGCGGCTGCGTGATCGCATTCTGACAGGTCGGTCACCGTGTGACGATACTTGCGAAGGGCGACAGAAAGACCGGACCGACCGGCTGCGGTGTGCCCTTTGCAGAACCAGAATCGTCAGAACTGACAATGTCGGAAGCGAACGCGGCGGGCACGCCCTATCTGATTCACGCCTACGAGCACAAGGCGTACCCGATCCCTGCGGATCGTCCGCTCTCGATCGGGCGGGAGACAGCGTGCGACATCACCGTGAACGAGGTGGCTGTCTCGCGCCATCACGCGGAGATCCGGCAGGAGGGTGACGCGTTCGTTCTGCATCCCGTGGGGTCGACCACTACGGTGATGAACTCGATGCCGGTTCTCGCTCCGCAGCCTCTCCACGAAGGCTCGACGTTTCTGGTCGGGTCGATGAAGTTCATCTTCACACGAGAGCGGCTACCAGTCGCGATGAAGATCGCGACCCCGGTGGAGCGTCCGGCCACGGTGGATGGCAAGCGTCCGACGCTGACATTTCCCGGCCAGCCGAACGCGCCGGAGCTTCAGCCGCCCCAGAACGGCATGAAGATGAT
This sequence comes from uncultured Gemmatimonadales bacterium, assembly GCA_963707505.1. Taxonomy (GTDB): domain Bacteria; phylum Gemmatimonadota; class Gemmatimonadetes; order Gemmatimonadales; family Gemmatimonadaceae; genus Fen-1247. The sequence continues at coordinate 44,957 of CAVPQB010000004.1, read as the reverse complement.
GCCGCTCGTTTTACTGGCCGCCGTCGTGATAGTCGGCGGCGCGGCGTACTGGGTGTTGAACCTCAGGTAACGCGAGGTCGCGGGTTGGAAGTCGTCATCCCCGCTTTCGCAGGGATGACGGCGGTCGCTACACACCCACAGCGAATCGCTCGAACGCCAGCTTCTCCAGCTCGTCGCGCACGGCGGGAATCGTCAACTCTTCCAGAACTTCAGCTGCGAACGCGTAGGTAAGTAACCGCAGGGCTATCTCCGGACCAATGCCGCGACTCTTGAGATAGAACAAGGCTGTCGAATCAACCGGTCCGATCGTCGCGCCGTGCGTGCACTTGACGTCGTCGGCGTAGATCTCGAGCTGCGGCTTGGTATCGACGCGCGCACCTTCCGACAGAAGCAGATTGTTGTTGCTCTGCTTGCCATCGGTCTTCTGTGCTTCGGGCCGAACGTACACCTTGCCATTGAAGACTGCGTGCGACTCGCCATCCATGACGCCCTTGTACAGCTCATGGCTGGTGCAGCTCTCCTTCGCGTGAATGACGCTGGTCTGGTGATCCACGGTCTGCTCGCCATTCACGAGATACAGACCATCCAGCGAAACGTGCGAGCCTTCGCCGTCGAGCAGCGTCGCGATGTTCGTGCGCGAGAGATCTGCGCCGACCGCGAACGAGAATGCCTCGTAAGCGCAATCGCGACCCTGATTGGCATACCACGACCCGATGTGATATGCGCGAAGACTCTCGCGCTGGATCTTGTAGTGCCTGAGCCGCGCACCGTCGGCGACATACGCTTCGGTCGCCGCATTGGTGAGATAATTCGCATTCCCGAGCGAGACATAACTCTCCACCACGGTCGCCTCGGCGTGATGCTCCATCACTATCAGGTTGCGCGGCGATACCAGCGCACCTTCCGCGGAATCATCCGACACGAAGATGAGGTGCACGCTGCGCGGTGCTATGGTGTTCGCTGCGACGTGCACGAATGCGCCGTCGCCGGAGAACGCCGAATTGAGCGCGGTGAATGCGTGCGTGCGCGTGTCAGCGAGTGCGCCAAAATGCTGCTCGATCACGCGTGCGTAGCGATCGTCGGACAACACATCGCGCAGCGGACCGGAGTACAGCATGGCGCTCGCCTCGATGTCTGACAGATGAGCGACGAAGTTCCCGTTCAGGAATACCAGCGTCTGCCACTCACCTTCGAAGCGGAACGGCTCGATGTCGCGCGCGCTCAGTGCCGACGATGCCCGTGCGACGGGTGCGTAGGTCCGCTCGATGAGCGAGGCCACGCTGGTAAAGTGCCAGTCCTCGTTCCTGGTAGTGGGGAATCCGAGCGTCGCGAAGCTCTCGATCGACGCGCGACGTTGTGCGCCGAGCCATTGTGGCTCGCTACCGCGCTCGATCTCATCGAAGAGCGTCACATATTCGGCGGCGCGCGCGTCGCGCGTCGCGACGGGCATCGGTGCGCCTGCGCGTCCGACTTCCGGCGAGTCGGGGGCCTGCGTCAGAACGGCGTCAGTCATGACCTGGGTCATGCCGCGTCGAGCAGCCAGTCGTAACCGCGCTCTTCCAGCTCCAGCGCGAGCTCCTTGCCACCGGACCGGACGATGCGGCCGTTGGCGAGGACGTGCACGAAGTCGGGCACGATGTAGTTCAACAACCTCTGATAGTGCGTCACTACGATCGTCGCGTTATCGGGGCGGCGCAACGCGTTCACACCGCCAGCCACGATGCGCAGCGCATCGATGTCGAGGCCGGAATCGGTCTCGTCGAGAATCGCGAGCTTCGGCTGCAGCACAGCCATCTGCAAAATCTCGTTGCGCTTCTTCTCGCCGCCGGAGAAGCCGGCATTCACCGATCGATTGAGCATCGATGCGTCCATCTCTACGAGCTTCATGCGCTCCTCGATCAGGTCGAGGAACTCGAGTGGATCGATCTCTTCCTCACCCCGCGCCTTGCGAATCTCGTTGTACGCCGAGCGAAGGAAGTAAGCGTTGGTGACGCCGGGAATCTCGACCGGATACTGGAACGCGAGAAATATTCCCTTCTGTGCGCGCACCTCGGGTTCCATCTCCAGCAACTGCTCGCCGCTGTAGATCGCCGAGCCGCCGAGCACTTCGTATGCCGGGTTGCCGGCGAGCACCTGCGCGAGCGTGGATTTTCCGGAGCCGTTGGGCCCCATGACTGCGTGCACTTCGCCGGGCTTGATGTTGAGATCAATTCCCTTGAGGATCTCGCGTTCGGCGATTCCGGCACGGAGGGACGTTATATCGAGCATGTATTCAGGTCTGATGAAAATGGATCCCCGCTTTGACGCGTCCAGGGGATGAACGAAACACTCATCCCGGATGAGAGTGAATCCGCGCGGCGCGGATGCATCCGCGCCCGTACGTGCAGGCCACCGTGCCTGCCCATCAACCAACGCTCCCTTCGAGCGTGATTCCGAGCAGCTGCTGCGCTTCGAGCGCGAATTCCATCGGCAGCTCCTGAAAAACTTCTCGGCAGAATCCGCTCACGATCATCGATACCGCCTGCTCCGCGCTTATTCCGCGCTGCTTGCAGTAGAAGATCTGATCCTCGCCAATCTTGGACGTGCTTGCTTCGTGCTCGACGGTTGCAGTGCGATTGGCGACTTCGATGTACGGAAAGGTATGCGCACCGCAGCGATTGCCGATGAGCATCGAATCGCACTGCGTGTAGTTGCGCGCATTGTCCGCACGCGGCATCACCTGTACGCGTCCACGATAACTGTTGTTGCCGTGACCTGCAGAGATTCCCTTGGAGACGATCGTCGACTTCGTATTCCGGCCGATGTGGATCATCTTGGTGCCCGTATCCGCCTGCTGATGATTGTTCACCACGGCGACGGAATAGAACTCGCCGACCGAATTGTCACCAACGAGCAGCACGCTCGGATACTTCCACGTGATCGCCGATCCCGTTTCGACCTGCGTCCACGAAATTTTTGAATTGACGCCCGCAGCCTTGCCGCGCTTGGTGACGAAGTTGTAGATGCCGCCCCTGCCCTCAGCGTCGCCAGCGTACCAGTTCTGCACCGTGCTGTACTTGACGGTCGCGTTGTCCAGCGCGACCAGCTCGACTACCGCGGCGTGCAGCTGGTTGGTCGACCGCTTGGGTGCGGTGCATCCTTCGAGATAGCTCACCGATGCGGCTTCATCAGCGATGATGAGCGTGCGCTCGAACTGACCGGTATCCGCCGCGTTGATGCGGAAATACGTGGACAGCTCCATCGGGCACTTCACGCCCTTGGGGACGTAGCAGAACGATCCGTCGCTGAACACAGCGCTATTGAGCGCCGCGAAGAAGTTGTCGCTGTACGGAACGACCGAGCCCAGATACTTGCGAACGAGCTCGGGATGCTCCTGCACCGCTTCACCGAACGAGCAGAAGATCACGCCGTGCGCGGCGAGCTCTTCCTTCATCGTCGTGCCGACGGAGACCGAATCGAAGATTGCGTCCACCGCGACGCCGGAGAGGAACTTCTGCTCGTTGAGCGAGATCCCCAGCTTCTCGTACGTGCGCACCAGCTCGGGGTCGACCTCATCGAGCGATTGCAGCGGCTTGACGCTGGTCGGCGCCGAGTAGTAGCGAGCCGCCTGGTAGTCGATCGGCGGATACTTCACGTTGGGCCAGTGCGGCTCCTTCATCGTGAGCCAGCGGCGATAAGCCTTGAGACGCCAGTCGAGCAACCACTCGGGCTCGTGCTTCTTCGCGGAGATTATGCGGACCACTTCCTCGCTCAGACCCGGCGCGACGGTGTCGGACTCGATGTCGCTTACGAAGCCGTACTGGTACTCACGGTTGACGAGTGACTCGATTGCGGTGCTCATTACTGCGTCTAACTCCTTGGCGTTACTACACTTTCGCGTAGATTGATGTAAAGGTAAGTGATTTTGTCGGCTTTTTGTAGATAAACCATGGCATACCGCTCCGACTTCCCCCTGCTGGCCGCCAATCCGGCGCTGCACTATCTCGATTCGGCTGCTTCGGCGCAGAAACCGAAGGTCGTGCTGGACGCGATCCGTGATTATTACGAGCACAGCTACGCCAATCCGCACCGGGGCGCCTATTCGCTCTCGGTGGATGCTACGGAGCGGTATCATCGTGCCCGCACCGGGATCGCCAGATTTCTGGGCGCGAAGGATCCCGATACGCTGATCTTCACCCGCGGGACAACCGAAGCGCTGAACCTGCTTGCATCCTCGTACAGTCGTTCGAATACATTACCGAACAACCGTTCGACTGGCGAGATAGTGGTCACGGCGATGGAACACCACTCCAACTTCGTCACCTGGCAACAGGCGGCGCTGGCGACGGGTGCGAGGTTCCGGATCTGCGAGCTGACGCCGGACGGCCAGATCGATCTCGACATGCTTGCCTCGATGCTCGGGCCTCGAACGCGGGTGGTCGCATTTGGCCACGTCTCCAACGCCTTGGGCACGGTGAACCCGGTGAGCCAGATAGCTGCGATGGTGCGCAGCCGCTGCGACGCGATGATCGTGTGCGACGGTGCCCAGGGGGCGCCACACATCCGCGTCGGGTTCGACGAGCTCGGGGTGGACGCCTATGCCTTCAGCGGCCACAAGATGGGCGGACCCATGGGACTGGGCGGCCTGATCGCGAAACGCGAGCTTCTGGAGCGAATCCCGCCGTACCAGTTCGGCGGAGACATGATCGAATTCGTGTACGACGAGACGACTACGTGGGCGCCGTTGCCGCACAAGTTCGAGGCGGGAACACCCAATTCCGCAGGTGCGGTCGGCCTCGCCGCGGCGGTGGAATATCTCGACGCGATCGGGATGGAAAACGTCCAGGCGCACGAGCAGAAGCTGGTCGCACTGGCTCAGCAGCGTCTAGAAGAGCTGGGCGACGTCACGATCTACGGTCCACCGCCGGCGCAACGCAGCGGTGTGATCTCGTTCAACGTCGCCGACGTTCACGCGCACGACCTTGCTACGATTCTGGACAGCACTGGCGTCTGCATACGCTCCGGTCACCACTGCGCACAACCGCTGATGCGTCGGCTCGGCGTGAGCTCGACCGCACGCGCGTCGTTTTACATCTACAACGACGAGAGCGACGTGGATGCGCTGGTTGCGGGGGTGAGCGAGGCGATGACGATGTTCGCGGAGAGCGGGACGGCATAGCGACAGGCAGGGATGCATCCGTGCCCCACATTCGCTTTCCAGGCGCTCCGCTCTAGAACCGGAACGAAATCCCGAGCTGGTACGTGATGAAATCCGCGGCTGACTCGTGCGGCGTGATGATGATTCCGTACTGGCTGTTCGGATCATCCATTATGTCGCCCTTAGTCAGATATCTGGCGCTCGAGATCGAGTTGTAGCGCGCGCCGACGTTGAGTGACATCGGCGAACTGCCGGATGTCAGTGGGACGTTGAAGCCAGCGCCGCCGGTGTAGGCGAGCGAGTTGTCGCTGTAGTTGGTGGTCTGCGCGATCTGCTGGGAATTGTCGTCCGTCGTGAGCGAGGTCTGTGTAAAGAAATACGCCAGGCCGATACCGGCGTTCACGTACGGCCGCACGCGACCGATCGGGAGCGTCAACTGTGGACCGACGCTCGCAACGAAGATGTTGTTGGAGGTTTCTTCGCGCACGATGATCCGGCGCACGCTGGAGCTGAACGGCACGTAGTGGGTATCGTTGCCGTAGTTGATGAAGCCGGCGTCGACACGAATTCCGACGATCGCCTGAGGGTCGAGTCCGAGAACGAAATGTCCGGCGCCTCCGAATCCCTGGCGGACGTTCTGGCGAAAATCACCGGTTGGCTGCGCGAATTCGAACGCAGCCCCCGCTTCCATGCGCGGCGTTCCTCGCAGACTCATCTGCGCACCGGATACCGAAGGAGTCGCGAATGCGATCACGGCACAGACGCCGAGGTACTGACGCATCAAATCGAAATTCACGATTCCATCCTCCGTGGATCAACGTTTGGTCCAGACCAAAAGTACTCCGCATCCGTTGGACTGGTACTGCACGGGCGCCTCGCCGAGTCCGGCGTAGATCTCCATTCCCGCAACCTGTTGCGGTGGCACTATGTCATCCAGGGTCGAGTAACCGTCCTGCATCTGCATGCCATCCACGTACACAACTGGGACACATCCTCCGCGCATAAGGATTACGTGACCGAAGCCGCTACCGGGCACCACCTGAACTCCGGGCGTCATGCGGAGCGCGTCGGTGGCGTTGAGTGCATTCTTGAGCACGTTATCGGACGCAGTGATGTAATGCCCCATTCCGTTGCGCGATCGCTCCAGAAAGCCCACGATGTCACCGGCCGTGCGTGACGGCTTGCCCATGACCACCACGCGTGACAGTTGTTGCACGCGATCCCTGAACTCGAGATTGACGGTTGCCGGCGTTTGCGGCGACAGATCGACGGCGACGCGCCTGGGCTCGTAACCGAGCATACGAGCCTCGACGCTGAAGGTGCCTGCGGGAAGACCGGTGAGCGCGAAGCGACCGTCGGCCCTGCTCCTGGTTTCGAGGCCGGTTCCCCACACCATTATCGTGGCGCCCTGCATCGGCTTTCCGTCGGCGCCATGTACGAGACCTGATAGAGCCGCCGAGCCGCGCAGGAGCGTGGTCGCGCGTTGTACATCGGCGCTCACGCTCGAGTTGGAGTCGGTGCGCACTGCGACGGCGGAACTGGAATCGCCGAGCGAGAAATCGCGTCGCGTTATGCCGCCGATCGGGATTCCAACCTCCACGAGTCCGGATCGTCTTGCGCCCAGCTCGGCGCTTGCCAGCACGGTGTCGGCGCCGGGCAGCTTGCATATGCGATAGCCGCCATCCTCTCCCGTTTGCACGGGCACTCGTCGCGTCTCTGAAACGAGGCCGCGTTTGTCGATCACTATTTCGCGCCACGTGACGACGACCTTGGCGTTGCCGATCGGCAGGCCGGACGCAGCGTCTCGCACGACACCGGCGATCGCGCCGGACGAGTCACTCGCCGGCTGCTCACCGCACACCGCCGCCATGATCCGCGCGGGGCCCGGAATCACCAGTTCGAGCACGTTGTCGCCGGCGTGAATCGTCGCCGATCTGAGTGGGGGCTCGATGCCGAGCGCGTCGACGGATGGGTGAAAGAAGCCGGCTGTGTAGCGGCCCGGCGCCATCGCTGGAATGCGGAATCGTCCGAGTGAGTCGGAGCGAACGGTGTACGCTCTCGTGCGGTGATCGACATCCACGAGCTGCACCTGAGCTTCCGCCAGCGGAGCGTTGGTTACGCTATCGTACACAGTGCCTGTCAGGCTCGCCGTTTCGCCGGTGTCGGAGCGTTGTCGCATGGAGCGCGTAAAGCGAGCTCGGCCCGCGGTGGACGCTCGGGACGTCGCCGGCGACGAGAGCATCACCGCAACGAGAATCGGAATCGCCGCCAACGTTGTAAATCGATTGTTTCGCAAGCTGGCGCTGGCATGGCTGGAACTGGTGTGGCTGGAACTGGTGTGGCTGGAACTGGTGCGACGTTTCAACGGCGCGGTTAGCATGGCATCATTGGGTGAGCAGTCGCAGGAAATGTGTGGCTCGAACGGTGCTGCCGCCACGCGCCAGAAAAGATTTTGTGATGCCTTTCCTTAGATGCGAGCGACGCGGCCGCCATCGGATGGCTGGAAGGGCGCCGAGTATATTTGAGATGGAATGGCAGACGCATCGCTGACCGCGCTTTACCAGGACATCATCCTGGATCACTATCGGCGTCCCCGGAACAAGGGAACGCTGGAGCACGCGAGCATCTCGGTACCAATGCGGAATCCGCTCTGCGGCGACGAGATAACGCTCGAGCTGGAGATGAATGGCGACGAGGTTGCCGACGTTCGCTTCACCGGCCGCGGTTGTTCCATCTCCCAGGCGTCCACGAGCATGATGACCGAGATGGTCAAGGGCAAGCGTGCCAGCGAGATCGGCCAGCTCGGCGAGCGTTTTCGCGCAATGGTTATGGGCGATACTGACGCGGCGAGCGATGCCACACTCGGCAGAGCCCGGGCACTTGCGGGTGTCGCGCGTTTTCCGGCGCGGGTAAAATGTGCGCTGCTCGCGTGGAACGCGCTGGAACAGGGTCTGGCCAGGTCCGCGTCGGAGCAGCAGGCCGGCGACGGGCCGGAGGCGGACTGATGTACGCGATTGCGATCATCAGGTATCGCCGAGCACTGGATGAAGTGTTCACTCGGACCGACGAGCACCGCGCCTACCTGCGAACGTTGTACGAGAGCGGAACATTGCTTGCATCGGGTCCACTGGATTGGAGAAGCTAGACCGGCTATAGGGTGCAACGATGCCTGGCGCTCGATGGGTTATCAGCATTTGCTGTCTCATTGTTCCGGCAACCGCGCGATCACAACTACAGCGCGGAGACTCTCTTCGTGTACTGAGCGAAGCGCATTCCGCGCAGAGCCGTTTCGAGCGCGGCCGGCGCGAGTCGCTTCCGCGTATTGGAGAGCCGGACAACCATCCGTGCGATGCGGTGATCGGCCGCATGTGCCACTGGCGGGATGATGGTTCGGAGGAACCGCGTCCTGAGGCAAGCTCGATTCTGAGAGCACGGCAGTCGCTGATCGCGACGCTCGCCAGTCTCAACGCGGTATCGCCTGGCGACGACTGGATCGCCGGTGAGCGTGTGCGGTACATGGTCGAAGCCGGCGAGGATTCGGCTGCGGTGTCGGTCGCGCGGTCGTGCGCGCCGCCGCGCTGGTATTGTAAAGCGCTGCTGGGCTATGCGCTTCATGCGTCGGAGCGATACGGCGACGCGGCGGCTGCATTCGACAGCGCGCTTGCGAAGATGCCAGCGGACGAGCGCTGCAGGTGGAATGACATCTCGGTGCTGCTCGATGACGACGAGCGCGCCAGTTACGATGCGTTGCCTTGCGGGCAGCGTGATTCCGTGGAGAAGCGCTTCTGGGATCTGGCGCAGCCGTCGTTTGCGGTTCGTGGGAACGACCGGCGAACCGAGCATTTCTCGCGCATGTTGATCGCGGACCTCTCCGAGACCGCGACAAACGCATACGGACTCCCGTGGGGTCAGGATATGCGGGAGATGCTCATCAGATATGGCGAGCCGCTCTGGTACAGTGTTTCGTGGCCGGGGCCATACACAACATTCGAGACTCCAATTGGCCACGACCGACTTCCGAGCTTTCACTTCGCCGCAGAGATTCACGGAGATAGTGCATCCTGGGACGCCTACGCGCCGGTCGCGAGGGAGACCTATGCTCCGCCATACATCGACACGCTCGCACCGCTCGATGCACAATTCGCGATGATGAAACGCGGCGATTCAGCGCTTGTGGTCGCAGTCTATTCAGACACGACGCTGGGCACGGCGCTGCTTGGCGTATCCGGTGCACCGAACGACACCGGCGTGCCGGGCGCGCACCATGGCCGTGTGCGTCGCGCACACAGCGGGTGGAAGGGCGAGATGGTTGCGATGGAGGCGTTCGATCCCGTCCGGCTGCGCGATGCCCGAGCGCGCGAATGGCTGGCGCCGCCGCATCATGCCATCGGCGCGCCCGATCTCTCGACGCTGCTGCTGTTCGCAGCCGATTCCAGCGCAACTGTCGAATCGCTTGACGATGCGCTGACGCACGCGCTCACTTCCAGCGACCTTCACGGAGCGCGACGACTGGGCTTGTACTGGGAAGAGTACGGCGCGACAAAACCGGATTCATCCGGTGAACCTCACGCATTGACTGCCGATACGGACTCACAGTCTGTTGCTACTTCTGTTGCTACTTCGGGTGCTACTTCGGGTGCCACTTCGGGTGCTACGCCGGATTCATCATCGGTACTCGTGACAGTTGTGCGCACCGACGGGGGAGTGCTGAGATGGCTCGGCCAGGCTCTTCACATAGTGGGACGCGATTCTCCACTCGCTGTCCGGTGGCATGACACGTACGCGAGCAGTGGCATCGCCTCGCATTCAGTCGTGGTGGATCTGGCGCAGTTGCCAGCGGGAACCTATCAGGTGTCGGTCGCGGTCGGTGTCGATGACGCGCACCGGACTCAGATAGCGCGCGAGATCAGGTTGCGGTAGAGGCCGCGCGCAGTTCACCATCGTTCATTTCGAACCGTTGCGTTGCGCCTATCGCGTCTGATTCCACGTGAGTTACGTGAAGGACGGTGAATGCCCACTCGATCTGGAGCGAGGCAAACTCGCTGAGCGCCGCTGCGCGGCGGGTCGCATCGAGGGCCGAGAAGGGCTCATCCAGCAACAGGACGGAAGGGCGCGCCGCAAGAGCGCGACACAGCGCAACGAGCTGGCGCTCGCCGCCGCTCAACGACGACACGAATCGCTGCATCAGATGATTCACGCCGAAGCGTCGTGCGAGATCGCCCGCGGTTCTCTCTCCGACCGCACCGTACTCGATGTTCCGCCGAGCATCGAGATGCGGAAAGAGATAGCCATGTTGTGGCACGAGGCCGATTCCGCGCGATTCCGGTGGTGCGAACGTAACGTCGACATCGCCCGCTATCACGTGCCCCGAGATCGGCATGTCTGCACCCGCTATCACCTCGAGCAGTGTGGTCTTTCCGGACGCCGTCGGCCCCGTGATGACCGCATGACCGCCCGTCGGAACAGCGAGCGAGACGTCACGCAGCTGGAAGCCGCCGACGCGTGTGCAGATTGCGCGGCATTCGATCGTCACACTGCCTCGCTGCTTCGGTCGTACCGCAATGCCCGCAGCAGGAGCAGCGGCACGAGTGACACCAACACGAGCGTCGCCGCGATCGGCAGAGCGTCTCGCAGTCCCCCGGTCGTGAAGCGGTCGTAGCTCAGCACGCTTACAACCTTTGGGTTGTAGGCCAGCACGACAACTGCGCCGAATTCACTCACGGCACGCGCCCATGTTACAATCGCCGCCGACGCCAGCCCGCGACGCGCCATGGGGAATGTCACCCTGCGAAACGCAGCCCATGACGTATCGCCAAGCGTCCGCGCGACGAATTCGTAGCGCCTGTCCACGCGCGCGAACGCCTCTCGCGCCGCGCTGACGTACAGCGGCGCGGAGACAAAAAGCATCGCCGCGACGATTCCCGCCGGAGTGCCAACCACACGCAATCCGAGATCCAGCAGCGTGCTGCCTAACACTGTATCTCGACTGACCAACAGCAGGATCGCTATTCCCGCGACCGGATGCGGGATCAGCAGCGGTAGATCGACTATCGCCGCGATGAAAGCGCGGCCGCGGAATTTCGCCCGCGACAGCGCGTACGCGATTGGCGATCCGCACAACGCCGCGAGAAATGTCGCTACGGTCGCAGTTACGAACGTGGTCTCCAGAGCCGCGATCATGTCGCGATCGCGCAGAGCGCTTCCTATCCCTGCGCCACCCAGTACGACGAGAAGTATTATCGGGACCGCAAGGAACAGCAGTAACAACGCGCCCAGCACCCACGCACTGACATGCGCGATCGTGAGTCGGGACGCGGCGGTGCGCACTGACGTGTTACGGTACGTGCGGTTGAGGTGCGGCGGTCGGTTGCGGAGTCGGATGTGCAGGCGGGTGCGCCGAGTCCGGAGTTGCAGGCTGAGGAGTTGGTGTTGCTGGTGTTGTTGCTGGTGTTGTTGCTGGTGTCGAATTGGTAGTTGGAACGGGCACGGTGATCACCGGCGGCGTCGGACTGGCCAGGATCGGAGATTCGACGACAATCTTTCCGCCCAGGTAGCCAGTGTAAGAAACGGCGCAGATGGATACGATAGCGCCGAGTCCTACGAGAATGCGTAAAGCGCGCGCCGGCGAAACGGCCTCACGCGTTCGTACCATCGTGATGAGTGCGAGGAGTGCCAGCAAACCGACGACACCGACGATCCACACAGTTATGTCAGCGGCCTGCGAGTGCGTTGGAATGGCGCCGCGCTGGATGTACCACGCGTCGTGCACGGCATGAGCAGCCCTGTGACCACTCCACCACGCCGGATAGATGGTTATGCCAGCCAGAGTAAGCGTCGATAGGGCATAGACCCACGTCGCTCTGCGCGGTACCATCGCCGCAACCAGGACCGCCAGCGCGCCAATCACGGTCAGTACGATCGGAAAGTGATTGACGAGTGTGTGTAGATATGGCCAGCTCATTCTCAGCCTTCGCGTTTTAGGGGCACACTTTCGCCGCGTTCGCGATATAGATAGCTGGCGGCGGCATCTTTAGCAAAGGCGGTGTCGGTAACGACACCGCCCGAGCTGAAGATATACCGTGCAACTACAGTACGAGAAGACCAGTACTAGAACGCCAGCCACGTGTACAGGTAGAGGGTGTTGTTGTCCGACGCCCTCCGCCCGCCAGCGATATCATAAGCGGTAGATGCACCGTTGAACTTGCTGTAGTACACGTACTGCAGACCCACCCGTGTGTTCTCCCAGGCGTTGTAGGTCAGCTCCGCAGTCTCGCCGGTCGTGTTGGGGCTGCCAGTGCGGCTGCCGCTGAATGCAGCTGGAGCGAAAAGAAGAGTATCTCTCGTACCGGTGGTCTGGAAGAATCCGACCGTAGCTCCGTAGCGCTGATTGGCGAGCACGCTCACGTTCGCGCGCAGTGTCGCCAGTGTCGGCTTCAATTGCACTGCTGCCTGCGCACCATTGGAGAGGAACGCGTCGAGCCGTTGCTGCTCATGGATGTACGTCGCCCGGCCGATGACCATCGTCGTACCCATGCCGTGCTCCACCTGCGCATCCACCCCGATGTCCGTGTACCGATTGGTCGGGCCGGTCACGCCCTGCGGATAGAGATTCGCAGCGAAGCCATACGTACCAAGCATCATGTAGGTCGGGCCATACTGGTGCTGCAGTGCGAGACGCCAGTAGCGCACCACTCCACTTGTCGTATTCGAGGCGGTCGAGTCGAGGGGCATTGCGCCGCCCTGCGGCGCGGAGCGATAGGCGGTCGCTTCGGCGTACAGGATGTTGTCGAACAGCGAATACACGCCCAATCCGACCACCTGTTGCGCGAGGGCTCCATCGATGAGAGTACTGGCCATCGGCGATGGCGCCACCGAGGAGGACATGAATGGATAGCTCCACGCAGGAGTCGTGTTCCAGACGTCCTGGACCGTGGGATTGTTGTGAAGGGTCAGACCGAGAAGCACATCCCGACTCGCCATCGTCGCATGACGCGCGTAGCGGATATCCACGTTGTCGATACCGAACGAGCCGTCCGGCGACGCATAGGTGAACTGTGTGAATGCGCCGAGATTGGCAGTCAATTGACCGGCGACGAATATGCTCGCCTGGTCCGGGAATGCCGCCGTATTGTTCTGCGCGCCGGGCTGCGCGGTATTCGTGCGGGTCACGGACGCCACCACCATCGCAGCAACTGGCGGAATCGACGCAAGCTTCAATCCACCCGACGTGTCGGCGGGCTCCCCGATGGTCGAGATACCCGTCAGCGTATACCCATTGAGCTTGAACCGCCTTCCGAATGGCGTGAGCTGCGGGAACGCATAATGACACGCGCTGCACGCAAGCTTTGTCTGACGCGAGAAGCTGGGCACCATCGCCGAAGTGTGAACGAAGGCTGCACCCTGCGCCTTGTCGAGCGCCGCGAAAAAGCCGCGCGGTGCAACGATCCGCGTCGCACTCATTCCAGGCACAACGTCGAATCTATGCGAGCGTGTCGACGCTGTTCGTGCCGATGCTGTTCGTGCCGATACTGTTCGTGCCGACGCGGATGCGAACGGCGCGCCGATCGCGGCGAGACTCACTGCAGCGCTCATGAAGTACACGCAGCAATGCGATGAACGTTGGTGACTACACGAAAACATTTCAAGCAAGCGCACGCCGATCATGGGTAAGGCTCCCTTGAGAGATTGCTAACAGTACGGCTGTCAGTGCACATCCGCAATGAAGAAATTCGGCGATGTTGAATCTGGAATCGTCACTTCCCCGTCCACCTACAAGGACGTAAAGGAAACACTGACACACCGCGACTTTACGCATTCTTTACGTGCGTCACGCGAGTGATTTGCCCGACAAAAGTTCAGGCAAACGCCGATGTGCGCGTGACTTCGCGAGACTTAACGTTCAGGTGCATGGACTTTCAGTGCTGCAATGCTCACACGTAACCCGAGGTAGCGATCATGTCTCACACATCATTTCTGATCGTAGCATCCGTCGCAGCGCTGTTTGCCACGTCGCCTGCAGCAGTTGCTCAGAGCACTACGTCGGACGGCGCTCACGTAATCGTCGTCAAGCTCGTGGTGAAGCCGGGCAGCACGCCCTACACTTTTGAACCGTCGAGCGTCACTGCCGTACACGGCGACACCGTGCGCTTCATTGATGAGGAAGCGGTCCCGCACGACGTTCACTTCACGAGTCACCCCGGCGGCACGAAGCTCGGTGGTATCACGGTGGGCCCATATCTGACGAACAAGGGTCAGACATACGATGTGGTCATCGACGGTCGCTTCACGGTAGGCAAGTACGATTTCGTTTGCGATCCGCACGAGCTGCTCGGCATGCGCGGTGTGCTTACAGTTGGCGAGCGGACGGTAGCTACGAATGTCACGAAGTGAGTAGGCGGGGTGGTTGCAACGCGCGACCGCCTCGCTGAAGTGCTCCGGCACTGGACGATCCGGAGGATCGGCGTTCGATTCGATCATTGAGGGGCCACGCTCAGAAGCGTGGCCCCTCGATCGTTACTTGCCGCGAAAATTGCGTCGGCGCGTCCCGCCAATCATGGGAACCGGCCATCCAACCTGCATTCCGTAGTCACCTTGGCAAGCCCCTCACCGACTGCGGTGCAGCACGTTCGACCCTATATTTGGCGATAATGACCCAAAACGCAATCGAAGCACGCCACGTGAACAAGCAGTACGCCGGGCACGTCGCTGTGCGCGATCTGTCCCTTTCGGTCCCGACCGGCGCAGTCTACGGGCTGCTCGGCCCCAACGGCGCCGGAAAGACGACGACGATCAGGATGGTCCTCAACATAATCGAGCCGGACTCGGGGGCGATCGACGTTCTCGGGGTTCCGGCCACTTCGGGTGGGATTTCCGATCGCATCGGCTATCTCCCTGAAGAGCGCGGCCTTTATCGCAAGATGAAGGTACGCGACGTTCTGAAGTTTCTCGCCGCGCTAAAGGGAGTTCATGCGCACGACGCGGATCGGCGCATCGACTGGTGGCTGGACAAGCTGTCGCTCCGCACCGACGAGCGTGACTGGGGATCGGCGAAGATCGAGGAGCTGTCCCGCGGCATGCAGCAGAAGGCGCAGTTCATCGGTGCGCTGGTGCATGACCCCGATCTCATGATCCTGGACGAGCCGTTCAGCGGACTCGATCCCGTGAACGCGCAGGCACTCAAGGATTCAGTGATGGATCTCAGGAGTCGCGGCAAGACTGTCATCTTCAGCACGCACATCATCGAGAATGCAGAGTCGATGTGCGATTCGGTGTGCATCATCGCGCGCGGCGAGAAGGTGCTCGATGGAACAGTCGCCGACGTGAAAACCGAATACGGTGGGCCAGCGGTCGAGAAAACGGTGATGGTGCAGCCATCGCTCTACGACATCTTCCTGCAACGGGTTGGTGCAACAGGCGTCGAGCCGGGAATGCACGGACATGGCTGATACAGGCTCGAAGCTCTGGGCGATCGTGCGACGTGAGTACATAGAACGCGTGCGCACGAGGTGGTTTTTCATATCCACTGTCTTCGCACCGATACTGTTCGCGGCGATCGCATTCCTGCCGTTGCTGCTCATGAACAAGGACGCGAAATCTGTCGCGCCGCGCGTGCTGATCATCGACGCAACGCAACAGGGGCTCGGCAAGTACGTTGCACGGTCGCTGGCAGTCCTGCGCAGCAGCGCGGAAGATGCGACGACTGCCGACGTCCGGATCGTGTCATCGGACTCGCTCGCGCATGCGCGCGACGACGCGACATCCGAAGTTGCGCGTCGGCTCGCCAATGCCTTCGTCGTACTCGACTCGGCGACACTCCGGGGCGACACGGTCTCATACTCCGGACGACAGGCAGACTCGAAAAGCGATCGTCTCACCATTGCGAATGCGGTTCGGTCCGGACTGATCGCGCTACGCCTCGAGCGAGGCGGACTGTCTGCGCCTGCGATCGACAGCGTCGTATCAGCGCCGATCCCCACCGTTCACGCGACGTCGATCAACGACGCGGGACGCGATGTCGCCACGCCGGCCAAGGCGATCATCGCCACCATCGTCGCATTCTTCCTGTACATGTCGATCCTGATCTACGGGCAGAACATGCTGAGCGGCGTTATCGAGGAAAAGATGTCGCGCGTGTCCGAGATCGTCATATCGAGCGTCAAGCCGGAAACCCTGCTCGCCGGCAAGGTGATCGGCGTGACGGCGGTCGGTCTCACGCAGCAGATCGTCTGGGTCGGCGGCACGATCGCGCTTATCTCTGCGCGCACGATGCTGTTCGGTGCGCCGGCGCTCGCCAAGGCGCAGGCTGCAGGCGCGGCCGGAGGGTTCGGCTCGAACGACATGCTTGCAGCGCTCGTCGCCACACCATTCAGCTGGGTAATTCTCGTGCTGGTCTTCTTCCTGCTCGGCCTGCTCTTCTACGGCGCGCTGTACGCCGCAGTCGGCGCGACAGTCGGTAGCGAACAGGATGCGCGACAGGCGGCATTCCCCGTAGTACTGCTGCTCGTCCTAACAGCCGTGTTGATCTCGCCGACAGTTCAGAACCCGACGAGTCAGCTCGCGCGTCACGATGTCGATGCTGCCATTCTCGTCGCCGATCATTCTGCCGATACGAATGGCGATCACGAACGTTCCGACCATTCAGGTGGTTGCGAGTCTCGCGATTCTCATCCTGAGCTGCCTCGGCGCGATCTGGCTCGCCGGACGGATTTATCGAGTCGGGTTGCTCATGTATGGAAAACGGCCGACGCTGGCTGAAGTGCGGAGATGGATCTTCACGTCGTGAACGAATAGGGGGACGGAGTGGAGACGGAGTCCGTCCCTACTCCGTCCCCACTCCGTCCGTCATTCCCGCGAAAGCGGGAATGACGATTATCTACAAGGGCGTCGCTACCCCTGCGATCCTCTACGCACAGTACTGATCGAACGCATGCGTCAGATCAGTTGCGATATCGTCCGCGGAGCGCCCTTCGATCTGGTGACGCTCGAGCATGTAGACGATCTTGCCGTCCTTGAGCAGCCCGATCTGTGGTGACGAGGGTGGGTAGCCCAGGAAATAGCTGCGTGCGCGCTGCACTGCATCGACGTCCTGTCCGGCGAATACCGTCGTCAGGGTGTCAGGCTTTTTCGCGTTGGTGATCGCCTTGGCGACCGCCGGCCGAGCATTGCGGGCGGCACAGCCGCAGACGGAATTGACGACCACGAGGGTCGTTCCCTTCGAATCCTTCAACTTCGCGTCCACCTCAGCGGCGGTCCGCATCTCTTCAACGCCAAGACGCGTCAGCTCGGCGCGCATCGGAGTAACTAGTCGTTCGTCGTACATGATTGGCCCTCAGTGGTGATTACTAAAGATAAGCTAGTCACCCACTCAAGGTTCCACATCCCCGGTGGGCCGCTCGGGAGAACGAGCATGAGCTCCCCGCTTTCGCTCGGCGCGGATCTCTCGCCGACGCACGAATTGCGCGACGCCGCCAAGCACCAGGGCGAACAGACAGACCATCGCGAAGCGACTGAGGAAGGTGGTCGCCGCCATTGCGGGCCAGTCGCCGAATACTGCGCGGCCGGTGCCCCATCGCTCGCGGCCCGCAAATATCAGCACCAGGCTGAGTGCTGATTCGACCGCCGATTCCAGCAGCGCGAAGGCCGGCGCGCGCCAGACCCACTGATGCAGCGGGTAGCTCGCGAGATGAATCGTCGCGAGCGCGAGAAGTATTACCGGGATCGCTATGAACGTGCCTACGAACGAGTGCCAGTCCAGCTCTTCACCGTGCGCGTTCGCGATCACGTGAAGCACTCGCACGACGACTCCAGCGATGATCGCCATCTCGATCAACGAGGCGGCGATCCGATGCCATACGCTCCGGGGAGCGGGATGATACGCTGTGCCTGTCCCTACTTGATCCAATGTCCCAGTCGTGACCAGCGGATGTCGGTGATGAACGGCAACGGCCGGTCCGAGTCATCCGCGTTGTAGGAGTAGTACACGAACATCGGACGTCCGCGCACATTCTCCCGTGGGACGAAACCCCAGTACCGGCTGTCCTTCGAATCATACCGGTTGTCGCCCATCATGAAGAAATGGTTGGCCGGCACGACGATTGGACCCCAGTTGTCATGGGTCGGTTCCGCGGGCGCGGCTCCAAAGCGCGACGCTGTGAGCGCGTATCGCTTCTGCCAGCCGAAATGCTCCGGATCGGGATAGTCCGGCTGCGCTGGTACCTGGCGCGACGGGTCGATCGCTGACGCAGGACGGTCCGACTCGACGCCGTTCACGTACAGCACCGCGTGGCGCATGTAGAGAGTATCGCCGCCGCTTCCGACGAGACGCTTGACGAGCGTCGGCGTCGGGTCGTCGCCATTGTCTGCCTGATACGGCGACACGAATACAACAACGTCTCCCTTTGTGGGAGTCCGATAACCCGGCAGGCGGCTATCGGTGAAAGGGACGTGCGCGCCGTACGTCATCTTGTTGACGAACAACCAATCACCCACGAGCAGCGTTGGAATCATGCTGCCGGAGGGGATGCGATACGCCTCTGCGATGAATGCACGGAACGCGAGAAAGACCACGATGACTATCGCGAATCCCTTCACGTTCTCCCAAATCACATGGCCCGGCGACTGTTGCGCAAAGGGGCGCGCTTTACCGGCGCGCCCCTTCTGTACTTCGTTCGACACTTAATTACCGCCTAATCAATCCTTGAGGTGCTTGTTGACAAGCTTCGTCATGTCGAACATCGACACCTGCTTCTTTCCGTTGAACACGGCCTTCAGGTTGTCGTCAGCATTGATCATGCGACGCTCCTTGGGGTCCTGCAGATTGTTCTTCTTGATGTACACCCACAGCTTCTTGGTGATCTCAGTGCGCGGCATCGGCTTGCTACCGACGACCGCTGCGAGCTCTGGCGAAGGCGTCATCGCCTTCATGAAAGCTGCATTCGGCTTGCGAGCTGCCGCCTTCTTCTTGGCAGGCGCCTTCTTGGCAGCGGCCTTCTTGGCTGGTGCCTTTTTAGCAGCGGCCTTCTTGGCCGGCGCCTTCTTCGCTGACGACTTCTTGGCCGTGCTCTTCTTCTTCGCTGGCATACAATCTCCTGTGAGTGCGGAAATTCCGGACGGGGAGCAAGCTATATCCTAGAGAGCAACGCGCAATAGGGAAACTGCGAATTTCTCCCATGAAAGTAGCGCTTTTCCCTTACCAGCGTGCAGAACGCACCGCTACACGACCGCCAGTCGCCAGGGAATCGGGGCGCTCCAACCACTGAACCAGCACCGAATCTCCATGGAGCGCGACCATGGGAGAGTGCGCGGGAAGGCCCGGCAAAGACACTACCAACCGCTGCTCGAAGATGTGTCCCATGGTGCGGGATAGCGCGAGTCCGACCTGTGAGAGATCACCATTGGGGTCTTCATACGCGACGACGAGATCGTCTCCCCGCGCGGCTACCGACACATGAGCCGGTTGATCGCCCCCATACACCACCGGCACCGGCGCGTGAAATATTCCGTCGCCGGTTCCAAGCGTCCGGGCGTCCATGCTGTGGGTGAAAAAGACTCCCGGACCTTCCTTCGCTACGAGGAAGTACGCGATGTCGACGTAGTTGGTACTGCTATCGGCCGCGATTGCCGGCGCTGGCCTGCTGCAGCCACGGCGGGAAACATCCGCAGTATCAGCGGGCTGCACGATGCCCCATGATTTCCCGTGATCCGTCGACCGGCCCACCATGAGGACGGAGCTGCTATCATCGCGCACTTCCCACCAGGCGCCGTACACGTCGGGGCCGGATTGCACCGTCCGGAGAGACCCCGGGCACGCGCCGTTGGGCGTCGCGGCGGCTGGAGGATGCAACGTTATGGGGGATGAAGCCGGGTAGCTCACATCACCCAGCGTCACCGGTGATGAAGAGCACGCAACGGTCAGAAGTACCGCAATCGCCGCTGTCCCGGTACGTACGAAGCTCCGTGCGCAGCTCCGTGCGAAGCGCCGAACTAGCCGCCGCCCGCGTAACAATACTTCCCGACTGTACATGTTTGCTAATTTACAAGCATGTCAGCATTCAACGGTAACAGACGAGTCCCTCCTCCGGCCAACGAGCCGGTGAAAACATACGCGCCCGGAACGCCGGAGCGCACCGAGCTCAAGTCGCGCCTCGCATCGATGGCAGCGGAGCGCATCGAGATACCGGTCGTCATTGGCGGCAAGGAATTTCGCAGCGGCAAGCTCGCGCAGGCTGTGATGCCGCACGATCACTCGCACGTCCTCGCAGACTGGCACATGGCGACGCCCGAGATGCTGCAGCAGGCGGTTACGGCATCAGCCGAGGCCCGCAAGGAATGGAGCAGCTGGTCCTGGGGCGACCGCGCGGCGGTCTTTCTCAAGGCGGCAGAGCTGCTCACCACGACGCATCGTCAGACGCTCAACGCTGCGACGATGCTCGGCCAGTCCAAAACGCCGTTTCAGGCCGAGATCGATGCGGCATGCGAGCTGATCGACTTCTGGCGCTTCAATCCGTATTACGCCGAGCAGCTGTATGACCAGCAGCCGCTCAGCGATCACACGATGTGGAATCAGCTGGACTACCGCGGACTCGAAGGTTTTGTGTACGCGGTCACGCCGTTCAACTTCACGTCGATCGCCGGAAATCTTCCGACCGCGCCGGCGCTGATGGGCAACACGGTCATCTGGAAGCCTGCCGCAACGGCGATCCTGAGCGCGTGGTACATCTACAAGCTGCTGGAAGAAGCCGGCCTCCCGCCCGGTGTGATCAACTTCGTTCCCGGCGACCCGGTGATGGTGTCGGATGCGCTGCTGTCGCACAGGGATCTCGCGGGCGTGCACTTCACCGGCAGCACGAGCGTGTTCAACAGCATGTGGAAGACGATCGGTGCGAACATGTCGTCGTTCCGCTCCTATCCGCGCATCGTAGGCGAGACTGGCGGCAAGGATTTCATCGTCGCGCACGCCTCGGCGGACGTCGACGCACTCGCGGTTGCGATCGCGCGCGGCGGGTTCGAATTCCAGGGACAGAAATGCTCGGCGGCGAGCAGAGTGTACGTCCCCGAGAGCATCTGGCCAAAGGTGAAGGAGCGCGTTGTGGGAATCATGCAACAGCTCCGCATGGGCGATCCTACGGACTTCCGCAATTTCATGGGTGCGGTGATCGACAACCGTGCGTTCAAGAAGATCAGCGACTATGTAGAGCACGGACGCGCGAACGCGAGCATCGTGCAGGGCGGCGTTGCGAAAGGCGACACGGGCTACTTCATCGAGCCAACGCTCGTCGAGACTCGTGATCCGTCGTACAAGCTGCTTTGCGAAGAAATCTTTGGACCGGTCGTGACTGCGCACGTGTATCGCGACAGCGAGTACGAGGAGATGCTGCGCACGGTCGATCGCACATCACCGTACGCGCTGACGGGTGCGATCTTCTCGCAGGATCGCTCAGCTGTGCGCACGGCGATGAGCATCCTGCGCGACAGTGCCGGAAACTTCTACATCAACGACAAGCCGACCGGCGCGGTGGTGGGACAGCAACCGTTCGGCGGCGCGCGTGGATCGGGCACCAACGACAAGGCGGGATCACAGCTCAATCTCGTGCGCTGGGTATCGGCACGGTCGGTGAAGGAGACGTTCTCGCCACCGCATGATTTCCGTTATCCGTACATGGCGGAAGAGTAGGAACGGAAGAGTAGCAATGGAGCAGGAGTCAGGCAGCAAATTCGGGCCGGGGTGATTTCACCCCGGCCCGAATCGCTTTACGGGACGATTCGCTTCTTGAGCTCTTCGAGCTCCTTCAGCGGCAGCGTGCCCGTGAGAATCATCAGCGTGCCGTCGGCGGAAATCCACGAAACCGATGGCGTCGCGGCCCTCGCTGGCGCCCGCAACATGAGCTGCGCAACATGCGGATGCGTATCAGCACGGACCGAAGTATCGGAACGATTTTCCGCACCCGGCACCAAGCCGATTGATCGTATCTCCACGAGTGTAACGGTAGCGCCGGAGTCGAGTTGAAATGTGGTACGTCGGATACGCGATGCGCCGGCGTCGTTAACTGTGCTCGCCACCACACGCGCGCCGGCAATCTCCGGCGTTGATTTGGCGAATCCCTGCATGGGTCGAGTCGATTCGTTAGCTGCGACCTTCGCCGTCATACGATCCGCAGCAGTGAGTGAATCCGTCGATGGCGCAGCCGCGACCCCCGCTGCCGCACCCTGCACGATAGTCTCGGCGGTGGGCGCCTCGAGTGCAGGCGACGATGACGCACGAGGCTTTCTCGCTTCGGTATGACCCGCATGTGCAGGCGCGCCCGACGCCACCGCCACGGAAGTCTCCGGCTGCTGTGGTGTTGCACCAGCACTGGTGCGTGCATCAGTCGTCCTCGCCGTAACCGCTGGCATCTGATGCACTGCTCGAGGCGCCACCGGCGTCGATCTCTCCCGCGCCACCAGCGTCAGGCCGACCGCAACCGCCACGACTGCTGCGACCGATGCGACCGATGCATAGTTCCGCACCGTCCGCGTCGATCGTGCATGACGGAACGATTCTGTACGCAACGCGACAGGAACCGGACGAGCGGTTGCAGGAACTACGTCTCCCGCGACATTGTCCAGCGCCGAAAGTATCCGTGTCGATGCCGCAATCAGTCCACGAGCTTCCGCTGCAGCGGCGGCACATGTCTCACACGTCGCGACGTGCTCCGCGACGGCCTTGCTCTCAGCCGTCGACAGGGCGCCGTCCAGCCACGCGTGCATCGTTCCTTCATCCACGTGAGACACGTTCGAAGATCCGTTATCAACCATTGTGCTCTCTCCCCGCTGCTCCGCGTTGCATCTCCTCGTATGTCTCGACCAGTCTTCGCCGCGCGCGTGACAGCGTCGTTCCAACCGACCCCACCGACAGATTCAACGCCTCGGCGATCTCTCCGTAATCGAGCCCTTCCTCACGCAGCAGCAATGCCATTCTGTCACGCTCCGCGAGCGCATCGACCGCCCGCCGAGCCATGGCAGTTTCGAGAGCCTGCTGCGCGGACGAGCCGTCGTCCGCTTCCACAGAGTCCTCGTTCGCAACTGCTTCCGCTTCCTGCTCCTCGCGAAGAAGAACGAGATGACGCCGCTGCCGCTCACTGCGACGCGCATCGTCACGTACGAGATTCGTCGCGACTGCGAAGAGCCATGCGCGCTCGTTCGTGAGCGTATCCTGCCGCAGTGCACGCACGAATGTCTCCTGTGCAATCTCCTCCGCCCAGTCACGATCGCCAAGACGGCGCGTGAGGTACCGAACGAGAGTCGCGTGATAGCTCCGGAATAACCGCTCGACGTCTGTCATGAGCGACTTCTCAATCGCGGCTCGCACGCATCGACACAATCGTGCATCTCACCAACCTGCGCGCAGCGCTGCAATGTCACGTGCACCAAGGTCTGTAATGCCCTGGGGGCCGACTTCGAGCACGATCCCGCGTCCCGCGACGATCACGTGGTCGCCGAGCGCGAGCATTGGCTTGATCGAAGGGACGATGTCCAGCACTCTGAAATATGCCGCCGAAAAGGCCTGGACGCGCACGCTCGTTACACTGCTGTCCCGCTGCAGCGCGGCGGCGCGTGTATCGGCCCAGACGCCGTTTGCGAGAAGGAAGGTGCGATCGCCAACGTGGCGCGTTGCACCGTCTGCCGCTTCATCTGCCGCAGTCAGTGTCGTCGCCGCACGCTGCGCGGTTGCCTTCCGCGCGACTTCGAACGCGCTCGGCGCGGACGCGCTCACGCCGCTCACGACCGCCTGGCTGAGACTCATCCCTACGCTCGCCGTACCGCGTGCCATTATGGCCGAAGCAAGCGTTGGACGATGCTCCTGTACCAGATACGAGGTGAATTCCGTGGGAATGCCGAACTGCTCGCCCAGCGAGCGGATCTCGTTATCCAGCTCCGGATTCGCTCCGACACGGCGACGCTCCGCGCTCAGATAACCTATGCGCTGCGTTGCCCACAGTCGGCCGATGAACTGATTGTCGCGCTGGTCCCGCGGGAAGGTTACACGTTGGGTCCAGTGAACGGGTCCGTGTGGCGAGTCGCCATCGAAGTGCAACGTCGCAGCGCCGTCGCCTGCATAACGAGCGAGAATGACGATGTTCTGGCCTGCGAAGACATCGATCGGCGAGCCCGGCAGGATCCTGCTCAATCGTACACCGTCGGCGGAGACGCGGACGTTGGTGGCGATCGGGTTCGTGAGCCGTTGCGATACTACAGCCACGGCACGCTCGACGTCTTCAGACGGCCGCACGAATTGCGCGGTGCCGCGGCCCTGCAATGCAAGCTGTTCCAGGAGCGACACGTTCACGTCGCCGCCAAGGCCGAACGTGAATACGCGAGCACTCCCACGCAGACGTTCCGCTTCCGAGGCGATCGCATCGGCACTCGTCTCCCCGATCGTCGGCTGGCCATCCGTGAGAAAGAGCACGATCTGAAGTCGGTCGCCATGCTCCTCGTTGCCACGTCGCAATGCTTCCGACAGCGCGCCGGAAATGTTCGTCGAACCCTGCGCCGAGAGCGATGCCAGGTACGACAGCGCCGCGCGAACATTGGCTGGAGTGGCTTGAGTAAAGCCATCCCGGAAGCTTCGCACATCCGTCGAGAAATCAATGAGCCGGAAACGGTCGCGCGGGGCTAGCGAAGAGAGCAACTGTCGGCCTGCGGCGCGCGCCTGTTCCATCTTGCTGCCCGCCATCGACCCACTCACATCCAGAACAAACGTGATGTCACGCGGTGTGACGTCGGTCGATGCCGCCGGAGGAACCACATTGATCAGCGCGAAGCCGTCCTGGCGGCCGTCGGCGCTTGCCAGCAGTGTGATCGCTGGTCGTCCATTTCCGTGCGCCGCAGGCACGAGCAGAGTGAGCGCCGGTGCATCGCCACGCGCGCTTACGACGTTCATGCCATCGCGCGAATCGAGCCGGAGCTCGTGAGTCGGAGAGTACGGTCTTCCATAATTGCCTTTCACCGCATATCTCAACGTGAAAGTGGATGCGGCACTGTCACCACTGTCATCACTGTCATCCATTCGAACGTTGCGCACAATGGGTCCGCGACCGAGCGGTCCGCCCATCACGTAATCGATTCGCAGCGCATCGCCCTCACGCTCGGCGACCTGATCGAAGCGCACCACTACACGCTTCGATTCACCTGGCAGAATGGGAAATATCCGCGTGCGAAGCATGCCATAGCCCATCCATTCCACCAGTGCGGGATCGCGCTGGCGGCGTACAATCTCTTCGTATATCGATCGCGCGTGTTGCGCGTCCATCGTCTCGCCGCTCACGAGCTCTCCGTTTATCGAAAGCTCGAGATCACTGAACGCGGCGTTGTGCGGCAACGGGAATACGTAATCGGCTTCACCGATGCGTCCGCCATGATTGACGAAGGTCTCGTCGACTTCATAGTGCAGCACGCCGTCGCCGAGTGTGGCCGTTACATGCGATGCGCTTCTCGTGATCGCCGCATTCCATGGAAGCGGACGAGCGCATGGCAGGTCACTCGGACACGGCAGTGGAATGCACTCGCCACCATTCCCGCACCGTGGGACGAGCACACCCTGCGCGCCCGCGGAGTAGCAGACGGCGGCCACCAGCACGGCGCTGGCGGGAACGAGGCCCAGAATTGATCGGGTACGCATCGGATCGGTCTCCAGTCGAAGGTGTCGCTGCATGGAGACGCCGGCCGCGGCCGATCTTGCACAACCGGCCTTGAACGCGGGAGCCGAGCCCACCTTCCTTTCTCCCCTTGACGTGGTTCAGGACTGGGGGTATATAACTATAAGATTATATAACGACCTCTTTATATGCTTGAAAGCTCAGTCACCCTCGACGCAACCTTCGCGGCCCTCGCAGACCCCACCAGGCGCGCCATCCTCGCCCGTCTCGCGACCGGGGAGGCGTCAGTCACCGAGCTGGCGCGACCGTTCGCCATCAGCCAGCCTGCGGTCTCGCGGCATCTCAAGGTGCTGGAAGGCGCCGGACTGATCTCGCGCGGCCGCGACGCGCAGTGGCGCCCCGCGCGAATCGAAGCGGGGCCGCTCGAGGAAATAGCGGATTGGGTCGAGCAGTATCGCCACTTCTGGGACGCGCGCTTCGACGCGCTGGATAACTACCTCAAGACCATACAACACAAGGGGAAGAGACATGTCCGCAAGCGCAAATAGCTCCCGACTGAGCGCGTCGCCGACACCCGGCCCGGAATTGCGCATCACGCGTTTCTTCGAGGCACCGCGCGAGCTCGTGTTCCAGGCCTGGACCGATCCCGAGCATCTCAAGCGATGGGAGAACGCACCGGTTGGATTCACGGTGACAACTGTGAAATCAGACATACGTCCTGGCGGCGAGTACAAGGTCTGCATGCGCTCGCCCGAAGGAGTCGATCACTGGTTGCAGGGAGTGTACACGGATGTGACTCCTCCCGAGCGACTGTCGTTCACTCACACCTGGCTGCGCGCTGACGGCACACCCGGCGTGGAAACTCACGTCACGCTCACATTCGTCGATCGTGGGAACAGGACGGAGCTCACGCTTCATCAGACGGGCTTCGACACCGTTGCTTCGCGCGACGGCCACGACCACGGCTGGAACAGCACTTTCGATCGCCTCGCCGGCTATCTCGCGGACCTGACGACACAACCATCCAAGCCATCGCAGACACAGTCATGACAGCATCCGCCTCCAATCTCACCAGCACGATCGACGTTCTGCGCCATCAGGCGCGCATGGTTCACCGGGTCGTTCAGATCAACGTCGACGGGGTCACCCAGACCGAATCACTCGTGCAGCCGCACCCTGCTGGAAACTGCCTCAACTGGGTAGTCGGGCACCTGCTCGCGGTCTACCACAACGTGCTGCCACTGCTGGGTCAGGAGCCGGTGCTCGAGGCCAGCGTACTCAAGCGCTACGACCGCGGATCACCGCCGCTACGGAACGGCGACGATGCGCTGGACATCTCCGAACTGATGAAGGCATGGGACGAATGTTGCACGCGTGTGGATGCTGGACTCGCCGGCCTCTCGGATAACGTACTTGCAGAGCCGGCACCGATGAGCCCGACTGGCAACCCGGACGAAACCATCGGCTCGCTTCTCAGCACGGTATGTTGGCATCAGGCATATCATTCTGGCCAGACGGGCGTCCTTCGTAGAATCGCTGGCAAACCCGGCGCGATTAAATGACGGCGACGCGCCTGCCCGCGGGCTGGATCAATTGCGCGAGTCTCGATACGCTAGGTCGGATCTGCTACGGCATAGATCGTGTCATAGAGTGACATCTGATTGGCGTTCATGTTGTTCGCGAACGGATACCATGGCCTGACAAAGGACCCGGAAGGGAGACTTCGCCAGCGCACCAGCGCGTCCTGGAAGTGTGGTATCTGACTCGGCGACTGACCGAGGTGCCGACACCAGCGCATCATTCTCACCTTGAGCGCTACGTCACCGCTCGACGGGCCGGCGCCTGATACCCTGCCGCCGGGTCCTCCGATACTCAACATCAACTCGGAGTCGTGATACCAGGACCGGTTACTGAAGTTGACCGAGCCGACGGTCGCGATCGCGTCGTCGGCTATCGTCATCTTGTTGTGCAGATACGCGCCCGGTCCGGTGTCCGAGTGGTGATCGTCGAGCATCTCATACAGCAGGACACGATTGCCATACCTTGACGTCAGGGGCAGCCAGAAATCCGACCGGCGCTGCGTCACGTATTTCAGATCGCTGACGATTGCTGCTGCCGCCATCACACCAATCACGACGAGGCTCGTGCTGGCGGCCAGCTTTTTGTCCAGCTCCGCGCCAAGCTCGTAGGTGCCGATGAGATACTGATCTTCGTAGTAGACGTACTGCGCGGCGGCGCGAATGATCTGGATCTGCGCGTCCGCAGCACTTCGGACTGCATCGGGGAATGGATATCCCTTGCCGTACGTGTGCGTGACCTGCGCCCACACGGTGCCTGCGGCCTTGTTGGCCTGGGCGTAGCTCGCTCCTTTCAGCGTCCAGTTCTTTCCTTCGTCATGCAGACTCCAGCGATCGACGAAGCTGGACAGCACGTCCGAAGCCGCAGGCCCTTCGACTCTGACGTTGACGTCGTTCAGCGGAGCGCCGAGTGTGGCGGGCGGGTTCGTCGCCGTAGTGTCACCCTTGACGTACAGACGGTCGGCGTTGAAATCGCTGCTGCCGACGTATGCAACAAGGCCGCGCTGATTGTGGATGACGATGAATTTCTGATGGTGGCTGCCGAATATACGATGCGCCTTGTCCAGAATTCCCCTGTTCATTCCTCGCAGAAAATTGAGGAAGCGTACAGTCTCAGTATTTATCGGCGCTAGCACCTGTGCTCCGAAGATCGAGTCCGGCAGCATCCACGTAGCTACGTTCAGTATGTTCGCACTCAGCACAACCGCCATCAGATCGGCCTGCGCCTTCTGCTGCCACACCATGCAGCACACCTCGGGTCCGAGCTGGTTCTCCAGCGGCCCAGCGGGAGTCATTGGACCGGCCGGCGTCGGCAGGCCTGCCGCAAGCTTGCTGAGTGTCTGGCGCAGTGTCGGCGCTTTCGACGCGGGGTCGCCGAGTGGTAGATACGTGTCGGACCACCATCCGCAGAAATAGATGAAGTGGTCCGGCGCCGTAGCCAGCTCCATATCAGCGCGGACGTCCGCGAAGAACACCTTGTTGTTGTCGTAGACCACGACGTCGTTATCCTGTTCGGCGTCGAAGCCGTACGACCCTGGTGTCTTCTTCAGGAAGTAGTCGCCGACGTCCATCCGGCTACCGTGCCGCGCTCATGCGATCGTGGCAAGATTGCTGGTAACTGCGATATCGGTTCCCGACGACGGTGTGTACTCGAACCACTCGGCGATCAACACACCCTTTTCTCCCGCCTGCATCACGACGAACGGGATCTTCGATCCGTCGTGCGCATTGTTCAACATCTGCAGCGTGATGTGAGTGGCATCCGGCACGTCGACAATGGGTTGCGCTTCCTGCACGCCAGAGTCGAACGTATCGAGGACAGCCGAATATCCGATGAGAAATCCGGCACTCGAAGCCACAGCGATGGTGACCCGTGCTGCGCTTGCCGCAAACACACCACTCGAAGTCGTGGCGACCTGGCCACCATCATCCGGCAGTGGGCCGCCGCCGGGTGCTGTCGGGGGAATGCCCGGATAATTGGTGGCGTTGTAGTCGGCAATCTGCTGCGCGATGGTGAGATATGGACCATCGTAGATGGCGTCCACTGCACCGGCCTCTGCGAATTTCACCCACGCTTCCTCGAAACCCTCCCGCACGGTGAGCACGACCCGCGCACTTCCGGAGCGCAGGAATCCCTGGCGCGTGGAATCCGGATGCCGGATCGATTTGATGAACTCCCAACTGGCCGGCACATCCCAGAAATACGAGTACAGAAAATAGACGACGTTCTCCCACTCGATGGCGTCGTTGATGAAGCGAACCATCTGCTCGTACTGGAACATCGTGGACCAGCCCGACGCTGGCAGCGACGTGTCGTTGCCCGTGAATGCCACTCCGTACTGGAGAGAATCCGATGGCGAGGGACCCAGTGACGCGTCGGTATTGGCCGCAAAGAGATTGGCGACGCTTGCAGGCATGAAGTCGAATCCGACTCCCAGCAACCACTGCAGCACGCACTTCATGATCTCGTCGTTCTCCTCTCGGCGCAGCGTCAACGTATCGACGTTGTCGATCTGATCCTTGAGTGCTGCGAGTCGTGCGTTGAGCGTCTGCTGTTCCGCGTAATACTTGGTCTGGGCGCCGTTGAAGCAGCTGTTCCACACCGCCATCTGCCACTGGGAGATGGCCTGCGCTGTTGGCTGCAGATGCACGTAGAAGATGATCGCCGCGGCATCGATCCAGACGATCTCGTACGTGAGCGTCTGCTGTCCGGTCGCCCCCTGCATGAAGTAGTCGCCGCCTGAGAACTGAAGATCCTGGTTGAGAAACACCTCACCGCCAGTGACAGCACTACCCCACGGCGCGCCGAAGTCAAGCAGGTTGAGCTGCCGTGAAACCTGTGCCTGATTACCCAGCATTGCGACCATCGTGATCTTCTGAACTTCGAATCCATCGGGAATGGTGAACGGAACCTGGAAGAATCTCCATCCAGAATCGTTGCCGAGCGTGTTGCCGGGTGCGCCAACCGGACCGCCGATGGTGAGCGGGAATGCTGGTGTCTGCGGCGGCGATGGCAGCGACACGCCGTACGTGTCGGCAAGACCGTTCACGGTGTTCTGATCCGGCAGGACGTCCTCGACCTTCAGGAGGAACACAAAGCCATTCGTGATCTGCGCCTGAATCTGACTCAGCTCCGCGAACGTCTTGCGCATCGCAGCACCGGGTTCCGGAACCACGATGTCGTACGTCAGTCGCAAACCATATCGGTAGAGCCCAACGTGCCACTTGCGCATCAGACTGAAGTAGTCGATGCGCATCGGGTCGGTGGGACTGGGATTGTGCAGCGTTCGCGTGGACGTCTCCGACTTTCCGGTCGTTGTCGTGGTCGATATGGTCACCTTGTGCGACTGCTTGGATCGCGATGAAGCCTTGCGCGTAACGGATACAGCGTCCTTGCGACTGTCGGTCGCCGACGTCGAATTCTTGTCCTGCATGGTAAAACCGGACTGGGCGGACGCCGTCACGAAATTCCCAAACGAGCCACGCACGGACCCCGTCGCATTGAACTGATTGTCATGGGACGACTGCGACGTCGTCGACTGTGCCAGCTCGGTATTGTCGGTGACGCCTGTTTCGCTGTAGTTCTCGAGCGAATCGGTCACGACCGAGGTGAATTCCTGGCTCGTCAGCGACCATTCCTTCTGCACGACCGATGTCTTCTCCATCGGCGCGAGCGGAATGGTCGCAATGAGCTCGCCGCGTTCCAGGCCGGCCGGCGTCATCTCGAGCCGCTCCAGGTTCAGCATGCCGATACGTGTGGCGGCGGCATTTGCCTGAAAATTTCTGGTGGCCGTGATGCCCGCATTGAGCTGATACAACTCGTGAGCACCGGGCGTGGCCGTGTACGCCTCGACAGTCGCACCGGGCTTGGGGGGAGCGTTCACCGCATCGGTGCGAAGCTTGACCAACCCGTTCCCGAAAGCCAGCAGTGTTGCCGAAGGAATTCCTGCAAGCGCGCTCGGCGGCGGAAGCAGCGACGGCATCGGGGAACCCTCGAAGGCGCGCAACACGCCAGCCGCCGCTGCCATGTCAGCGGGCAGCTGTTGACCCTGCGGCCTGTTACCAGCCGACGATGCGGCATGGATCGCTGCGTCAACCTCACCGGGTTGCAGTGCAAGTTGACGGAGGAAGCCAAACTTCACGACTGCGGCACTCTCGACTGCGGCACTCTCGCCGGCGGTCGTACGCGGCTGCTGCCTGGCGCTCGTACCCTTTCCGGACTGTCCGGGCTGTTGCTTCGGGGTTTGCGGAGCGGGTTGTTGCTCTATGGCGAGAGGAACGTAGGTGGCCTTCGGAACACGACGAAAAGCACTGGTGATTTCCGGCATCGCAGCCTCCCTTGCATCGTTCGAAAAACGGAGCGGGACGAGACGGCTTCGGGCGTACAAGTCTGGTGCCAACTCCGGTCGGTCGCGATGATTCGAACCTAAATTTTCGAATAAGCTGGTGCAGCATCAGCACACGTCGATAGTCACTTTCCGGCCCGGCATCGCGATGCGTTAAATGCGGGACTACGTTCAAGCAGGGGCCCGCAGCCGACCCGGCCCGTCACGATCCCAATCAAGAGAAGTCCGATGCCCAGAAACCTCGATGGAACCGTAGCTCTCGTCACTGGTGCGAGCAGCGGAATCGGCGCAGCCACTGCACGCTTCCTCGCGCGCGAGGGAGCCGCCGTCACCCTCGCCGCACGTCGCGCCGATCGCCTCGCCGAGTTGGCGGACGAAATCACGAAAGCGGGTGGACGCGCACTCATTCACCAGACGGACATCACCGACCCGATACAGGCGCGAGCGATGGTCGAGACGACCGTGCGGGACCTCGGGCGGCTCGACATCGTCATCAACAACGCGGGCGTCATGCTGCTCGGCCCCATCGAGAATGCACCGATGGAGGAGTGGGAGCGCATGGTGCACCTCAACGTGCTCGGCCTGCTCTACACTGCGCACGCGGCGCTGCCGCATCTGCTGAAGGCCGCGGAGATTGGACCGCGGCGCGTTGCGGATATCATCAATATCAGCTCGGTCGCGGGGCGCGTGCCGCGCCGCGGCTCCGGCGTTTACAACCTCACGAAGTTCGGAGTCGGTGCGTTCAGCGAATCGCTGCGGCAGGAAGTTACGGGTCGTCACGTGCGCGTCGCACTGGTCGAGCCGGGCGCTGTCACTACGGAGCTGACGAGCCACCTGCGTCCGGAAATCCGCGAACAGACTGCACAGCGGTTGGCGAACATCGAGCGACTGCACGCGGATGACATAGCTGATGCGATCACCTACATCGTGACGCGGCCGCGGCGGATGGCGGTGAACGAGATGCTGATCCGTCCGACGGAACAGGAGATGTAGAGAGTCCTCATTACCGCCCATCGTCATCCCCGCGAAAGCCCGTCGCCCCCGCGAAAGCGGGGGTCCATGGCGGACGCTTGGACGACGTTGCCCATGTTTGCAGGAATCATCGACCTCGAGTAACGACCATAGTCCGGCCTTTCATCCGCCTAAGGCGACACCTGCAAAGCTGGATGCTATGCCTCATGCGTCGGCCATGGATCCCCGCTTTCGCGGGGATGACGACTGTTTACCCTGATGGCCATCTCCTGACGATCATCCTCTGACCGTCATCCTCTGACCGTCACATCTTGACAATCATACCATACTCACATATCCTGGACATGACTCGCTACAGGAGCCAGCCGTGCAGGAGCCGAATACCGATGTGATCCAGGGTACCCTGGACATGCTGATCCTCAAGACACTCAGCCTGCAGCCGATGCACGGTTACGGGATCGCGCGCCGGATCGAGCAGATTTCCAGAGACACGTTCAAGGTCAATCCGGGGTCACTGCTCACGGCGCTGCAACGACTCGAGCGCAGTGGAGCGCTCGACGCGGAGTGGCGACAGACCGAAAATTCGCGGCGGGCGAAGTTCTATTCGCTGACGCGAGCTGGTCACAAGCAGCTGGGCGTGGAGACGGAAGACTGGACGCGGCGCGCATCAGCCGTCGCACGCCTTCTGAAAGCCGACGGTTGAGAGCATGTCCCTTTTGCGTCAGCTCACTCGCGGCCTGCACGCACTCACCAATCGCGCAGTCACCGACCGGAATGTCGCGGACGAGGTAGACGACTACCTGGAGAACGCGCGCGCCGCGCATCTCGCCCGTGGGCTGTCGCCGGACGAAGCGCTGCGCGCCGCGCGGATCGAGGTGGGCGGCGTTACCAATGTGAGGGAACAGGTTCGCCGGTACGGCTGGGAGAACGCCGTCGAGACCATGCTCGCCGACGTGCGCTACGCATTCCGGAGGTTCCGCGGCAATCCGGGCGTCACCATCGTCACGGTCGTCACACTCGCGATTGGCATCGGTGCGAGCACGGCGATCTTCAGCGCGGTGAATCCCATTCTCTTCGAGTCGCTGCCCTATCCCAACGCAAAGCGTATCGCGATGATATCGGATTTCGGATCCGACGGCGCGCCGCAGGATGTAACGTTCGGCACGTATCGCGAGCTCGTTCAACGAAGCCACTCGTTCGATGCGATGGCGGTCGTGAATACATGGCAACCGACAATGGTCGGCCGCGCTGAGCCGGAACGACTCGACGGCCAGCGTGTCGGCGGAGACTACTTCCGCGTACTCGGCATGTCGCCACTGCTCGGACGGACTTTCACGTCCGCCGACGACAGAGCCGGCGGCCCCCGTGTGGCGATCCTGAGCAACTCGCTGTGGCATCGGCGCTTTTCGGGCGACCCGAACATCATCGGCCGATCGGTAAAGCTGGACGACGATGACTACGTGGTGATCGGCGTGATGCCGGCGACATTCGAGAATGTGCTTGCACCGTCGGTGCAGATATGGGCACCACTTCAGTACGCCACGGTCTTCGGACCGGATAGCCGAGAGTGGGGACACCACCTGCGCATGGTAGGACGCATGCGTGCTGGTGTCGGGCTCGCGCAGGCGAGAGACGAGCTGAGCTCGATCGCGCGGACTCCACGAAGTGACTTCCCGCGCGTTCCATGGGCATCGCTCAAGAGTGGATTGCTGGTCCACTCGCTGCAGGACGACGTGACCAGTGGCGTGAGACCTGTGCTCCTTGCCGTACTGGGAGCGGTGATCCTCGTGCTGCTGATAGCGTGCGCCAACGTCACCAACCTGCTGCTCGCAAGCAGCGCGCGACGGCGCGGCGAGTTTGCGATGCGTTCCGCGCTTGGCGCGAGACGAACGCGACTGACTCAGCAATTGCTGACAGAGAGTCTCCTGCTTGCACTGATCGGTGGTGCATTGGGAATGATCGTCGCAGAGCTCGGCGTGCGAGCGCTGGTCGCCCTCAGTCCAGCCGGACTTCCACGCGTGGGCGTGATTCGACTGGATGCGGCGGTGTTCGCGTTCGGTCTGGTGGTAACGACACTCGTCGGTCTGTCTGTTGGTGTGATACCCGCAGTGCGCGCATCGCGTGAGGAGCTCAACCTCGGAATGCAGCAGGCGTCGCAGCGTACGACTGGCGGACATCAAACTACGCGCAAGGCACTCGTCGTCACGGAAGTCGCGCTCGCGGTCGTGCTGTTGATCGGCGCCGGATTGCTGCTTCGGAGCATCAGGAGTCTCCTGGCAGTAAACGTCGGCTTCGATCCGTCGCACGTGCTCACGATGCAGGTACAGGAGTCGGGTCATCGCTTCCAGCTGGACAGCGCCAATCAGGACAGTGCCAGATACGATTTCTTCGCAGAGGCGCTCGGCGCCGTACAGCAGGTACCCGGTGTGACTGCTGCCGCATTCACGAGCCAGTTGCCGCTGAGCGGCGACTTCGACGCCTACGGCGTGCACTTCGAGAACGATCCCAACGCGAACGCCACCGGCGCTGCGCTCAGATACGCCGTGACGCCGTCGTACTTCGCGGCAATGCGCATCCCGTTGCGGCACGGACGATTGCTCGGGGCGCAGGACCGTGCCGGTGCGCCACGCGCCGCGCTCATCAACGAGTCGTTTGCGAAACGGCAATTCCCTCACGATGATCCTGTCGGGAAGCGGTTCGACTTCGGCCCCACCGATGGACATCCCTACACGATTGTCGGAGTAGTCGGCGACGTGAAGCAGTCATCGCTGGCAGACGGAGAGACCGCCGAGATATACGTCACTCCTACACAGTGGCACTGGGTGGAGGGTCGCATGTCGCTGGTGGTGCGCACGCACGGAAACGCAGCAGCGCTGACACCTGCGGTGCGAAGTGCAATCCATTCTGTCGACAGGAACCAGCCCGTAGTTCGCGTCGCGACGATGAATGATCTCGTCGACAAATCCATCGCCGATCGCCGCTTCGCTCTCATCCTGTTCGAGGCATTTGGAATGGTTGCGTTGGTGCTGGCCGCTGTCGGTATCTACGGCGTTCTGTCATCCAGCGTAACGGAAAAGGTGCGTGAGATCGGGATTCGAGCGGCGCTGGGCGCGTCACCGGAGAGTATTCTCACGCTGGTACTCGGTCAGGGGATGAGACTCACTGCGCTGGGAATCGCAATTGGACTGGTAGCTTCCGCCGCAGCGACTCGCGCAATCGTGTCGATGCTGTTCGGCGTATCGCGGCTCGATGCGACGACGTATCTGGTAGTGGTTGTTACGCTGAGTGCGGTGGCGATGATCGCGTGTGGTGTACCGGCATGGCGCGCGGCGAGGCTGGATCCGAATCGGGCACTGCGGGCGGAATAGAGCGCGCTCGTCGTAGCTCGTCATTCCCGCGAAAGCGGGAATCCATGTGCCCCCTCGTCATTCCCGCGAAAGCGGGAATCCATGTTATCGATCTTGAAGCGGGATGACAGCAGGAAGTTTCGCGGCAGCAGATGGATTCCCGCTTTCGCGGGAATGACGATGCCCTAAGGCCGGTTCCGCCGAACCGCGAATCTCAGGCCTTGTGACGGTACGTTATGCGTCCGCGCGTGAGATCATAGGGCGACACCTCGACCGTCACGCGGTCGCCTTCGAGGATGCGAATGCGAAAGCGGCGGAGCTTGCCGGCGATGGTCGCGAGCACAGCTGCCCCGTTGTCGAGGGTCACGCGGAACGACGTGCTCGGAAGGACTTCGGTGACGGTCCCTTCGAGTTCGATCAGGTCTTCTTTGGAGATACGGTCCTCTTGGTGTGAGCTGCGGCACTTCCAATACAGCTATGGAGGTTAACCTATCTAGAAGCGGGCGTCCAGATACAGACTGGCCTGGACCCCGCCCCGCGGGCGGATTCCCTTGGCCAGATCCAGCCTGATCAGCCCGTCCATGAAGGATCCCCCTATGCCGGCCCCGCTCACGGGGACCACGCCCTCGTTCCAGCTGTGCCGGTCGCCGGCCCAGCCGAGGTCGCCGAAAATGACGGGTTTGGCGAAGACGCTGCCCAGTCCGAGCTCGAGGCGCGAGAGCCAGTAGGCGTCGCCGACCGCGGCGCCGACGTCCTGGCCGCGAACGGTGGAGGTGCCGCCGAGGTACCAGAGCCGCTGGACGGGGACGTGTCCGCCGGAGGTGCCGCCGCTCAGCGTGAGCGCTGCGGTGACGGGACCTGCGAGCGGATGCATCACCGTTACGTCGGCCATCGCGCGGGTGTAGTCGAAAGTGCCGG
Organism: uncultured Gemmatimonadales bacterium; assembly: GCA_963707505.1. Lineage (GTDB taxonomy): Bacteria > Gemmatimonadota > Gemmatimonadetes > Gemmatimonadales > Gemmatimonadaceae > Fen-1247. The sequence goes on along the minus strand of CAVPQB010000004.1, from coordinate 8,027 downwards.
CCGCGCCGTCTATACGCATGTTGGAGAACAGCCGGAGTCCGTCCGGATCCTCACCGTGCGATCCGTGCTTCACGAGCGACAGTCCGACGACGCTTCCCTTCTCCACGTCGATGTTGTTCGGGAAGTAGCCGCCGCCGAGCTTGCCGCCGAGTGAGAAGTGGGTTTTTGTGCGCGCACCGAACTCCTGCTCGCCGAAGAGGCGCCAGCTGCTGAGCAGTCCGCCTTCCTGGTCGTGCACCATCTCCGCGCCCCACGATCTGTAATACACGCCGTCGTCTCGGCCGAACATCAGCGCAGACAGAGACGAGCTCAGACTGAATGGATCGCGGCCGAGATCGTTGGCGGAGTTGAGACGGCGATAGGCATTCACACCGTAAGTCTCGCGACCGTTGGTGCGCGAGATGCCGAGCTCGCCGTTGGGCGAGAGATCGAAACCCAGCTGTGCGATCGCGTGGCTGGAGTAGCCGCTGCCCATGTCGTCGTCCACGCGCAGACCTGTGGACAAGCCTTCGATGCGGTTGTAGCGCGTGAACGGAAGACCGTACTGCACGACCGGTGGCGCGAAGCCCGCGCTTCCGGCCTGACGCTTCAACGACAGTGCGTTGGCGACGAGTGCGTCGATGTCACCGTCGCCGAACAGCGAATCGGGTTTGTCGTAGATGGATTTCGGAAGCGTTGGCGAACTCGCAAGCGATGCGGTGTCGCACGGAATGCGAACCAGCATGTCGACCGAATTCTCGTGCGACGTGCGCGTGGTCTCGCGATACGTTGCGCCGTTCGTGCACGCGCTATCGCGCATCGCGCGACGCGCCCTGCGCGCATCGATGCCGTGCGCGGTGTCGAGCGCGCTCAACTGGATCGATGGAATCTTGAGATCTGCGTTGACGCTCTCGTAATCGAAGCGCTGGCGCAGCTCGAACGGGAAGCGCATGATTCCGGCGCGCGCCTTTCCCTCTGCAGTCTGCATGCGCGGCAGCCAGAAGCGGCCTTCGTACAGGCCGTAATCGACGGTCATCACATCGATGCCGCCGGTCATCGGAAGAATCATCGGCTTGATCCAGCCGGGGATGTCCTTCTTCGGATCCTCGCCGTCTTCTTCCTTCGCGACGGCCATCATGTCCATCGGCTCGGCCATGCGATACACGCCGCGCACGAGTTGTCCAGTTGCAACGTCGAACCATAGCGAACCCACAACGAGATTCCAGCTCGACGTGCGCGGTTGCACGCGCAGCTCGCGCACGAGAATCGCTCTTCCCGCCCGGCAGCTGGAACGAAACAGAATCGCCACTCTCATATGTGTAGTACGCCTCGGCGCCGTTGCCGAGTGGATGGATCATCGCGTTGGCATCGGCGTCGGCCTTCGCCACTTCGGAGCCGATCCAGAGAGTTTCGCGGCCGGGATAGTATGGAATCGGAACACTGCCTGCGCCGAGGTCGACGTCGGCCTTGCCTGCGCCCTTGAACATTGGAAGTGCGGATCGCGCGCCTGTTATGTCGACGAGCGCACCGTTGCCGCGCTCCCATTTGATGTGTGTTGCGCGCTCGGTGCGGAACAGGAGACGATCGCGGCCGAGGCTCGTGATCTTGGATTCTACAGAAAGACGCTCGTATGTGGTGGCGTCGTATGATTTGAGCGCGGAGTCCTGCGTGAATCTCGCAGCGCGTGCGCGATCGAGCAGGGTGCGTGCGGCGGGATCCTTGAATGCAGTCGCGAGCAGTTGCGGCGTGACGTCGATGTGGCGGGTTTCGCGACGTTTTACGTGGAATGAGTCGCGAACTGCCTGAATGGAATCCATGCGCACCGCCATGGAGTCCTGGCGCGCAAGCTGCTTCGCACGCCTGACGCTGTCGGCGTGGGAAGTCTTGTCGTTCGTGATCGAGACGGTGACCTGTGCGAAGATCAGCAGTGCAGCTGCTACCATGCCGGGTTGGTCACGCGGGGGCGCGGATTGGTTCCCGAAATGGCGAACCATGGGTCGGTCGCGTCCCACGCCATCTGGAGATCCGCGCGCACGTAAAGAAGGCGCGGATATATCCGCGCCCTACCTATTTATGGATCAGACCTTGGAGGTCGGCGGGGTTCCAGGGCGTCGTCTGCGATTTTGTGGCCGCGCGTACCGACGCCACCTGCTCGGCGGTGATCTTGGACGCAGCGTTACCCCAGCTGGAGCGCTCGTAGCTGATGATCGCCGCGATCTCGGCGTCGGACAGCTGGTCGCCGAAGGGCGTCATCGCGTTGTTGAACTTGGTGTTCTTGACCGTGATGTCACCCTGGAGGCCGTGGAGCACTATGCGGATCGGCACTTCGGGGTTGTTGAGCAGCCATTCGGATCCAGCGAGCGGCGGATACGCGCCGGGAACGCCGAGTCCGGTCGCCTGGTGACAGGCAGCGCATCGGGTGAACAGCTCAGCGCCGTTGGGCGCCGCTGCTGCACCGCCGGCTGCGACCGCAGCGCCGGGAATGACGGCCTGGGTCGAGTCGAAGTACATGACGCTGGTCGGCTCATTGGCGGCGACCGAGGTGCGGTCCGTGTCGCGGCTGTCGGCACCGCCACAGGCGGCGAGAGCGACAAGCGAGGTGCAGGCCGCGAGGGCCGCGAGAGTACTGATGCGTCTGGTGGTCATCGATTGAAAATATCTCGATCCTTACTGTCGGACCAAGTTGGTGAAGGTGATCTGGACGTTACTGGCTGTCGAGCCGGAGGTCGCGTTGCAGTCGCGGCCGGTGGCGGAGCCGGTGAGGTTGCCGTTGCCCGAGACGGTGAAGGAGCCGTAGAGGGTGCCGGGGCACGGGGACGGGACTACCAGCGTAAGTCGGCACCGGTGTTGGTGGTTTTGCCGGTGAGACTGCCGGAGTAGAGTTGCTGGCCTGTCGTCGAGTCGGTCAGGGCGAAGGTGCCGCTGAAGGTCTGGCCGAGCTGGGAGGTGGTCATGGTGAAGCGGACGACCGGCGAGGCGTGGAACAGCGGGACGGTCGGGAAGGCGGCCGCGATGGAAGGTTGCGGGGCCGGAGTAGGTGGCGTTGTAGAGGGCCTGGTCGAGGCCGGTGATGGCCTCGCCGGAGCAGGCGGCGAGGGCGAGGATCGCGGCGGTGAGCGGAGGACGCGGCGGTTCATGACTCAGCGCAATATAACCCGCCGAATGTTAGGCCTTGGATCGTGGAAGGACTGGTACGCGGTAGCACGAATACACGATGCTTTCGTCCATCGGCTCACTATGACGCTGTCGGAGTGCACGGCCGCCAGTGAGTGACCAGCGCATCGGAAGTTTGGTACGCAGATCATTCTTACTCTCTTACGGTTCTGAGACCACAGTGGTAGGATCGGGACTCACGATTGGCGCCAGTGGGTCGAACAACCGGTACACTGCAAAAGCTCTGGCCTTGCAGAGGCGCGCCGGCTCGGCATCTTATGCTGCATGATTTTTTGAAGCAGACTCCAGCACAATCTGCTTGGGTTAGTCGAGCACACCCACCTTCCTATGGATATCGAGACTTTCAACGTTTCGCCCGATCAAGTGGCGGAACTTCTAACCACAGAAGAGAGTCATTTTATGGATCTCAAGTCTGTGGAAATAACGCCGGCAAGTCTGAGCAAGACAGTTGCAGCATTTGCGAACACAAGCGGTGGCGAGGTCTATCTTGGTTTAGAAGAGATCGTCGGCAAGAAAGGCAAAGAGCGAGTCTGGCGCGGCTTCGCGAATCCAGAGGAAGCGAACGCGATTCTTCAAGTTGTTGAGGGCATGTCCCCACTCGGCAATCACTACGAGGCTGAGTTTCTGAAGGCTGAGCGCGAACCCGGCGTTGTTCTGCATTTAGTGATACTGAAGACACGAGAGATCGCACACGCCTCTAATGGCAAAGTTTACATTCGGCACAGCGCACAAAAACTGCCCGTCGAAGGCGCCGAGGCGATCCAACGGCTCAAGTACGACAAAGGCATCAGTTCGTTCGAAGATGAACTACTCGATGCCGAGAATCAATGACATAACCAACTCTGAAGTTGTCATTGACTTTCTGATCCGAGTAGTGCCGACGGCTGAACCAGAGGTATGGTTGGCAAAGCAACGCCTTATAGTTAAGGATCGACCCACAGTCGCTGGCGTAATGCTCTTCTCCGACGAGCCGCAGGCCATTCTTCCGAAACGCTCAGCAATCAAAGTATTTCGCTACAAGACGAAGGCCGAGGCAGGCGAGCGCGACTTCCTCGTCGGCGATCCCGTGACGGTCGAAGGACCAGCGTACAACTTAATCTACGAAGCGGTTAGTGAATCCAAGAGAATTCTTGAAGGCATTGAGAAGCTCGGTCCAGCGGGTATGGAACCGGTCGCTTATCCTGACGAAGCGCTTCATGAAGTAATTACAAACGCCGTCCTACATAGAGACTACAGTATTCCGGCTGACGTGCAGGTTCGCATATTCGACAATAGGGTAGAAATCGAGAGTCCTGGTCGTCTCCCCGGCCATATCACGCGAGCGAATATACTTCGCGAACAATTCGCTCTGTACCAAAGCTTGTTCGGCTGATCAACCGTTTCCCAGATCCGCCGAACAAGGATGTCGGCGAAGGCCTCAACACCGCGTTTGAGGCTATGGAGAAGTTGCGCCTCAAGCCACCGCGATCGAAGAACGCGACAATTCTGTGGTCGTCATTTTGAGGCACGAAAGCCTGGGATCACCTGAGCAGCTCGTTTTAGCGTTCTTGCGAGATAATGAAGAGATTACCAACGCAATCGGCCGAGACCTCTCCGGCATCAAGTCCGAGAATACGATGAAGGAAGTGTTTTATCGGTTGCGTGATCGCGAACTGCTCGAACAGGTACCCGGCAAACTTGGGAATAAGGCCGCGTGGCGCCTCACACCACACGGTCATAGTGCTGTCGGCTAACGATCGTCTGTACCCACGGTACAGCACGTTGTGACGAGAGATCGACGGCATGGCGATCCGCAGCACGAATTTTTATTGTTCGCATTCCGCCGACGGCGGCGTACGTAACAGCGCGGCTCATCGCCACACACGGATCGGACTGGGTCCGGAGCTCTTGTCAGATTGTGTGGAAACGCGCGTCAGGCGGCGAGCCTTTCTCTGGCTGGTTTGGCAGCATGAATCCCGTCGTGGTATTCAGTGCCGGTATAGACTTGGGCTAACAGGTGCGGTGCGTGCGGTTTCCCAGAAAAACAGGGGTCGGGGCGTGCTTCTTTCAGTCGGTTCCACCCGTGGGTCCCGGAAACTACACTCTGACCCCCCTTTCAATGAGCATTGGGCAGAGATGATGACGATCTTGCGCGTCGACACTATCTTGACGCACGGTGCGAGACCTGACCCCGATATACACACGGAGATCGCGTGATGATCCTGAACGACTTCCGTTCGCGGTTGCAGTCGCGCACCTTTTTGGGCGTTCACGCGCACGACATCTGATGTGCTCTGCACCTAACAAGGGAGTTTGAGCGGTTATGCCGATGCATAGGGTTCAGCTTTGAGCAGCCCAACGTACGTCACCAATCCACCGCTCGACGACGCCACGTTGAACGCATTGTTTCGCCGCAGCTGGCCTCAACACACTGATCGAGCTTTCACTCCGGTGCTCGCGCGTAGCACGGCGTTTATTGGGGCATTCGATGGCCCGCGGCTTGTCGGATTCGTCAATATCGTCAGCGATGGCGGCGCGCACGCATTTTTGCTTGATCCCACGGTCGATCCCGAATATCGCCAACGCGGCATCGGTTTAGGCTTGGTCGAGCGTGCGATTTCGGCCGTGCGGGTACAGGGGTGTGAGTGGGTCCATGTTGACTAGCAACCAGGATTGATGCCATTCTACGCGGCTGCCGGTTTTCATGGCACGCAAGCCGGGCTGTTGCATCTCGACCGAACCGACTGACCACGGTTTACGGATTGCGCTATGTCCAGCGGCCTTCTGATTCTTGACAATAACGCATTTAAACAACTCGCACAGCCGGAAGCTGTCGTGCGGCTCCAAAAGAACATTCGTACCGTCGACCTCATCGTTCAGCCTACAGAGGTTAACCTTCTCGAGATCACGGCGGCACCTGAGCACGTTCGGACGCGTCTCATCGCTGCGCTGCGCCAAGTCGCACCGGGAATGGCTCTGCTTCCCTGGCCCGTTAAGCTGCTTCAGGAAATCGGCCAGGCCATCGTGAGCGGCCAACCGGCCTATCGCGCTAAACCGAGCGGCAGCGAGTGGTACTTAAATGATCCGGACGCGCTCCGCGAGATTCACGAAGATGTTGTAGGATTCAACAGGAACTTGGAGGCGGCCTTTAGTGAACTGCACAATGAGAATAGGCAGAAGGTGCGGGATCACATGCGCCGATCGAGCAGTCGGAACGATGTCCGATCTGCGAGGGAGTTCCTCGATCGGTACTGGGTAGGCAGTGAATTGCGCCGCATCTACGCCGAGGTGACTTGGTCGGCTCTCGAACTTCCGGGCGTAGCGCCAATTGACACACTGGAAAAAAGCGAAGCGTGGCGGCTGCTCCTCGACGCTGAAGGCGTCGCCACCTACGAACGCGCCGCGGCGCGCAAGCAGCCGAAAGTGGTACAGCGTATGGATCTCTTTCAGCTGATCTACTTGGCGGGTGCTCGGCGAAGAGTACTGGCTACGTCAGACATTAGCCTGCTGAGAGTTTCAGCCGCGATACTTACCGGAAGGTACCCGAACGCGCGGGCTGTATCCGTTGCGACCATGATCGAATAGCTGGCGAATATGTTAGGCCAATAAAAGAGGTGTCATTGGAACGGTACGTTTTTGCGGTTGGCGATGAGCCCTTCTGCCTCTGGGGTTATGATTTAGCGCTAGAGAACGATTCATTCCTACGTTCCTTCGACGCCACGTACTTCGAGTACATCGCGCGAGTCCATCTGGAGCATCTGGAAGGTGACGATGCGGGCCGGGCCGCTGTTTCGCTCCGCGCGGCCTACCATCATGGTATCGAGGCTCTCTTCTCGCTGCTAGGAGCATTGTCAGCAGGGCGCTGGCAGCTGTAACCGCATGGATCCCCCGATGTTCAAATGCGCGTCTCCGTACCTTTGTTAGAGAGGTGTCTGCGAATCGGCCGATTCTAACCGCGGGAGGGCGTCAGCAACTGTCTTGGCAGATATTGGCGGAGCTGGTTCATTCGCACGTTTGGGTCGACGAGCAACCCCAGTGGGCCACTGCCCGGAGATATGCTCGTCTGTGGTCTCGCTTTGCCGACGACTTCTCGGACGACCTTCACATTTCGGAGTACAACAGCATCAAGCACGGCTTTCGGGTATTATCCGGTCCCTCTGTTCTCCGGGTCGGGCTTGAGTCATTGTATGGCGTTCCATCGCCGGAGTTGGAGATGCAGACCGTTGGCGCAAGTCCACATGGTGTCAGTTTCTCCACGATCGAACCGATACCAACGACGGACCCGAAGAGCGCGCAAATACGTCTTACCCACCACCGCCAGAACTGGAGGGCCGAATCAATGGTGCAGGCTCTTCAGCTGATCTCTTGCTCGCTCAATAATGTTGCGGGCTTCCTTCGTGTACTTAACGGGGCACCTGAAAGGACGATTCAAGTTCCACCGGCCTGAGGACCCGGAAGCATTCGAAGCTCCTTGGCGTTGGCATGTTGGCGTTATTTCCGGCAGCATGAACTACATTGTCGACGAGGACGAAGTGGTCCGCACGACGCGCGAACAATTGCTCGATGAGCTGGAAAGCCGGTCAGCGAAGCCTACAAATGGCTAATGCCTGATGGGCATGAACATCCCGAGAGATCATGCATCTTCCATCCAACGTGGGGCGCTACGAAGATGTGCCACTACCGGCATTCGATCATCTCGACGTCTTTATACATCCTTTCGAGTAAGCAGCACCGCCTCAGAGCCTGGTCCAAGGCAGAAGAAGTCGAGCGTAGACTGGACCATTTTGAATGGCTCGCCCATGTCGCACGCGCTCCGAACGGTATTCGGACATTTGTTCTTGATCTCGCTGGCGCTTACCTTCTGAGCTTCGAAAGCGCGCTCCAAGTACTCCAGG